>JAJCZA010000001.1 GCA_029262635.1 Vampirovibrionales bacterium
TGACTTAGAGGGCTTTGCCTCACCTGCTGAACCTGCACCTGAGGCAACAGAAACACCCGTCATGGACGATGATTTTGGAATCAACACCCTTGACCTAGAGGGCTTTGCTTCACCTGCTGAACCTGCGCCTGAGACACCAGAAACACCCGCCATGGACGATGATTTTAGTATTAATATCCCTGACTTAGAGGGCTTTACTTCATCTCCTGAACCCACACCTGAAACACCCATATCGCCCGTCATGGATGATGATTTTGAAATGGAAGAAAGCAATGTCATTGATTTGACGCCCGTAGCAGGTAGTACGCCCCTTGAAATTACGGACATCTCAACACCTCATATTCAGACCCACTCAATTGAAACCCTACCTTCTGTGGAGATGGAAAGCCCTTCATTCCAAAACGCTTTAAACGAGCTGTACGGTGAACCAACACCCGCCCAGGATCTGGAACCCAACCCCCAGACTGAAGAAACGTTGCTCAATCTAACCCAAGAGCTTTACCCTGAAGAACCCCCTCAGGACCCTCTAACAGGCATGCCCTTGCCTCAAACCCCTCAGGAAGTTCCTATACTGGGGTTTCCTGAACCCGAAGTCTCGACTGAGAACCTCAGTGAATTTAACCTGAACCCGCCAGAGCCTTCAGAAACCCTGCCCACCGAAGAAGTCCTTGCTCTGGATCAGGATATCCAATCGCTTGAACAGGCAAATAAGCGTCTGGAACAGTCCCTAGAAAGTCCTGAAGCCTCTTTAGCAGGAAGCGAAAAACCGGTAAACATCTCCAACGAAGAGACTTTCAAAATTCTGCATTTATGCAATATTAATGAAACCTCCCGCCTGTTTGTCGTTGAAATGGAAGACATTTTTGCGTTGATGGGCGAAATGGGACCACCGGAGTCCGAAAATGTAGAAGTCTTAAAAGTCTTTAATCAAAATCCGTTGACCCCTGAGGAAACGACCTTTCAAGCCACTCCGGAAAATACGCCTTCTGGAGAAGAGAGGTATCAAGTTCAAGTCGGGACTTGGAAAGGCGTTATCAGTAAGGATAATGAAATTCTAACTCTACATACTGAGATTAACGCTTCCTGAGGTTTTTTAATTCCTTCAATGCCCAACCCGCCACAAAAAACAAAACTACCTGAAACCTTAGCACTTCGCGTACAGCATCTACGTAATCTGCTTAACCTCACACCAAAAAGCTTGGCCCAAAAGGCACAAGTCCCTCTGGAGCTCGTTGAAGATGTGGAAGCCGGACTCGTTACTTTCTTATCTCCTGCGGTTCGCCAAAAGCTGGCACGAGCGCTCCGAAGCAAGTCAGACATTTTGGCTGAAGTTGAAAACAAACAAGACTCTCCCAAAAAAGCGTCTCCTATTCTTCGGAAACAAATACTCGATGCCATCATCCGCTCGCCTTATGATACCCACATTTGCCCTGAATGTAATGCTAAATTGCAAATCCAGTATTTTGAACGCCGAGACCTGGAAGACAATCCGCTCATCGCGATTAAGATTAACTGTTCAAAATGTCTGTTTCGAGTGGAAACGAATTAATAGAAGCCCTAAGGTAGAAGATGCCCTAAGTTCACAAAGAAACCAAAAATCCAGCCAAAAGCAACCAAAGTAAATACAAAGGGCATGACCAAAACAATGAACACGCGATCCAACGGTAACTCGTACGTTACCCCAATAGATAGCGCAAAAAGAAACACGCTCCAAAGCCAGATACCGAGCCCGGCAGAAAACCCTAATAGCCCCCCCAAATCGCCCAAGCCGATTTTTAATAAAGCTAAAGGCCCCATTAAAATCCAGGGCAGACAGGACAAGGCCGATAAAATTAGAAACGTTTTAAAACGCGCATTTCCTGTGTAAGCATAAGCCAATGTTGAAATCACTGCGCCCATAATGAGCCAGACCACAAACCCACCAACAGCCTTTAATGGAACCATCATACCCAATCCGGATAAATCACCGGAGCTCTTCCAGATTGCCTCCACCACCGGAGCCGTGCCCGAAACCAGTACAATAAAAATCAACCCAAGAAAAAGTGCCTGATTCGAAGGAACCTCCTCTTTTGCCAATTGACGGTATGTCGTCACCGGATGGAACAACCCGTTATAAAACAACTCATTCAATGCAAATAGGGCCATTATTCAATTACTCCATAATCCATAACGGTTGATTAGGGTATTGCATGCTAAAAGGAACCACAGACTTTAGCGGGTCAAAACCACCCGATGCCTTGTGTTGAAGCGCCGAGGCCGAAACTGAAATTAAGGATTCCCAAAAAGAGGACGAATCAGAATAGTTTTCCAGCGGCAGTTCTTTTTTTCCTTTAATTTTAAAACGCTCTTTCGCCATTTTGTTGAGCAATTCATACGCATCCACCCCATCACCAATTTCATCGACCAATCCCATTCTTTGGGCTTCTGTTCCAATGAGAATTCGACCATCCGCAACTGAACGAATTCGTGCAGACAGTTCTGCTTTTTTAGATTCATCCGTAATATGACGGGTCCGCCCTTCTAGAACAGCTCCGATAAATTGATCGTAACTTTTATCGATCAATGTCTGGATTAAAGCGAGTTCATCTTGACGCACATCTCGATAGGGGTTCAGCAAATCCTTAAATTTCCCGCTTTTAATCGTATACCCTCGCACGCCCAGTTTATTTTCCATTAATTGTCTAAAATTCAACGTCGAAATAATCACGCCGATAGAACCGGTTAACGTTCCTGGATTAGAAACAATTTTGGTTGCCGCGCAAGCCGTATAATACCCGCCACTGGCTGCGACATCACCAAAATAAGCAACCACCGGTTTTTTCTTTTCAAGCCGAGTCACGGCCCGGTTAAGCTCCTGACTCATACCCACCGTACCGCCAGGCGAGTTAATGGCCAATAAAACGCCTTTGATCGAATCGTCTTCCAAGGCTGTTTTCAGCGCTTTTCGTGCCGACACCGCATTGGACTCCGAATTACCAAACAGCCCACCACTCTCAGCCTCCATCATAATGGGGCCCGATAGTTCAATTTTCATCAGCCAGTCACCCTTCATCTTTCGATTCAAGGCTTTTAATAATTGAGAAGACTCGTTTCCTTCACCTGCCGAAATAGATGCCTCCGTTACTTCAGGAGCTTTCCCCAATGTGAGCACCCCCACCACCAAGGCCAGGATAGAAAAAACCAATATACCTGTCGAAATCAATTTTGTGTTGAGCTTATCGTTCAAAACACCGTTCCCCTGAATTGATAATACAAAATACGGATGCCTTTTATTATACCGTATGTCCTTTGTTTATCAGGCCATGGCTTGAAAGAAACAAGAAAGAATCCTCTTTTAAATGTAAAACCCAAAAGCAGATACCTTGATCCATGGCCGCTTGCCCTCTATAGTCTTAGCAGTCTCAAGCGACCATCTATTTTTTTAAAGGTATTGAAAAGTATGGGGTTAAATACACCGCTATGATTGCCAAGGTTATGACCGGCTCTTTATCAGGCATTGATGCTAATCCGGTTACGGTGGAAGTGGATCTAACCTCTGGTATCCCCGGTTTAACTATTGTTGGTTTACCTGATGCAGCCGTTAGTGAATCCAAAGAACGTATCAAAGCCGCTGTTAAAAATAGTGGCTTTGCTTTCCCTTTGAAAAAAGTCGTGATCAACCTCGCTCCTGCGGATATCCGAAAAGAGGGCACTGGGTTTGATTTACCCATTACCATTGGCATTCTTCTTTCCTCAGAGGTCCTCACCCCTACCGACTTTCTGGAATCCACCTGCTTTATTGGTGAGGTCTCCCTTGCTGGTGAACTTCGTCGGGTTAATGGGGTTCTTTCCATGGCTCTCATGGCCAAAGAAAAAGGTTACAAACACTTGGTCGTTCCCGAAGAGAACGTTATGGAAGCCTCTCTTGTTGAAGGCATTGATGTATTCGGACTCAAACACCTCAATGAACTGCCCATTTTTCTACTCCACCCTTACAGTTTTCTCAAGCCCGTTAATCGAACCGAACTTTTAGAGCAGGCCCAACAAGCGGTTAGTACACCCATTGATTTTTCGGATATTAAAGGACAACAAGCGGCTAAACGAGCCCTGGAAGTGGCCGCCGCTGGAAGTCATAATCTGCTTATGGTTGGACCGCCCGGCAGTGGGAAATCCATGATGGCTAAAGCACTCGTTGGTATTTTACCCCCTCTAAGCTTTGATGAGATGCTGGAAGTCAGCCGAATCTACAGTGTGGCGGGACTCCTTTCTCGAGAACAAAGCCTAATTTATCAGCGTCCCTGCCGTTCACCTCATCATTCCGCCAGTACCGCCGGTATCACCGGCGGTGGAAGCCACCCCAAGCCCGGAGAAATAACACTCGCTCATCGAGGACTTTTGTTTCTTGATGAGTTTGTGGAGTTTCCTAGAAACGTACTCGAAGTTCTTCGTCAACCTCTTGAAGATGGCATTGTGACCATTAGCCGCGCTCAACAGAGCTGTACCTTTCCCGCTCGATTTATGCTGGTTGCGGCGATGAACCCTTGTCCTTGCGGCTTTTTAGGCGACCCGGTTAAAACCTGCATTGACAGCGAAAATCAAATTCACCGTTATAGCGGCAAGCTTTCTGGCCCCTTACTGGATCGCATTGACATCCATCTAGAAGTCCCTCGCATCAACGATGATGAATTATTAGGAGAAGCTGAAAGTTCCTCTTCGAGTGAAACGTCTGCCGCCGTTAGGGCTCGTGTCATTCAAGCACGCAATCGTCAGGCAGAACGGTTCCGATGTACGGGCATTTATTCCAATGCCGAAATGACGCCCTCCCAAATAAAGGAGTTCTGCATTCTCGACGACACCACTCGAGAACTCATGAAGCGGGCTATTCAGCGGATGAACCTCAGTGCCAGAGGGTATGATCGTATCCTTCGCCTGTCTCGCACACTTGCGGATCTTGAGGGTTACGATACCATTCAATCCCATCATATTGCCGAGGCATTACAATACCGAGCACTCGAACGACTGTATCAACAAAACCAATCTCTCTCAGCCAGCCTTTAAATTTCCTGATGATCAATAGGTGGGAACTCTGACGATGATGGCACTTTATAGCAAAAACCCTCCATATAAAAGCGGTCGGCGTTTCGATTAATTCCCGATAATTAGGTTAATCTTTTATTAAGCTTTTTATACAAAAAGGGCAATTCCTCCTGATCGAACGTTTTTATTATCTTAAGGTATAAATTGGTTCGTCCGCTCTGACCAGAGAAACAAAAACATAGAAAACGGGTCGAGTACAAAGAGGGAAAGTCGCCATGCATGTAGCAGGAAACCCATTTCAAAACTTAATGGCCAGTTCTGTCAACAAGCAGAATACCGTTGCGCATAGTAATGTTAAACCAACGAGTAGCTTGCCCAGCAACAAGCCACCCTCCGATTCTCAACGATTAAAAGCCGCTATCTTTAGTGAAAACCAAGGTGGCCGAACTCTTGGAATCGGGTAATAAAATGAGTTTTTTCGTTTAATTCATTTTATTCATTCAACTAAATTCAGTAGAACCTGTTTCTCCCTGTAATGGCGGGAAACAGGTTTTACTGTTTTTACTTTTCACACCCACTTGTTCTCGCTACAATAAAGCTACTATGAACTTCGAAGATAAAGCAGATATGATTATACTCGGTGCCGGCCATGCAGGTATTGAAGCCGCCATGGCAACGGCCAAACTGGGATGCAACACGCTCCTGTTAACCATGAACCTGGATACGATCGGACAGATGAGCTGTAATCCAGCTATTGGCGGTCCTGCCAAAAGTCAACTGGTTCGAGAAATCGACGCCCTCGGCGGGGCCATGGGGCTGTGTGCGGACGCTACCTACCTTCAGCTTAAAACTTTGAATATTAGCAAAGGCCCAGCGGTTCGAGCCCTTCGAGCCCAATCGGACAAAGCCGAATATCGAGCCTATGCCCGAAAGTTAATCGAATCCGAACCCAATATTCGTCTGCGTCAGACCATGATCACGAGTGTTCACATAGGAAACGACGGTGCCTTTTCCCATGTAGAAGACTATCTGGGTATCCGTTACTCGGCCAAAGCCCTGGTCATTACCACCGGCACCTTTTTAAACGGCACACTCTGGGTCGGCGAAAAAGCCGTCGGGGGTGGTCGCCCCGGTGAAAAAGCATCCACCGGCGTGACCCAATTTCTTACGGATTTAGGGCTGGAAACGGGCCGACTGAAAACCGGCACACCCCCTCGAATCGATGGCCGAACCATTGATTATGAAGGGCTGGAAATCCACCCTGGCGATGCTCAACCGTCGTTCTTCTCCTTCCTGCCCGATCGTCCGCTATTGGAACAGCTCCCTTGTCATCTCACTCGAACAACCGACCGTACTCACCAGCTCATTCACGATAACTTACATCGTTCACCCATGTATTCTGGCCTTCTTGATGGGTGCGGCCCTCGTTACTGCCCGTCGATTGAAGACAAAATCGTCCGGTTTGCCGATAAGGCCAGCCACCACCTTTTTATTGAGCCTGAAGGACGAGACACTTATGAAGTGTATCTGCAAGGGTTTTCTACCTGCCTCCCTTATGAGATTCAAGTGCAAATGGTCAACACCCTCCCCGGGTTGGAAAAAGCAGAAATCCTCCGGCCCGCCACGGCCGTGGAATATGATTACTTTCCTGCTTATCAACTCTATCCCTCGCTGATGAGCAAAAAAGCCCCTGGTGTTTTTCTCGCCGGGCAAATTAACGGCACCAGCGGCTACGAAGAAGCAGCCGCCCAAGGACTCATTGCGGGCATTAATGCCGCACGTTACAGTGGTCAGCAAGAACCACTGGTTCTCAGTCGGGAATCCTCTTACATTGGTACCCTGATTGACGATCTAGTCACCAAGGAAATTCGGGAACCCTATCGCATGCTCACCTCCCGAAGCGAATACCGGTTGCTTCTACGGCAAGATAACGCTGACCAACGCTTGACCCCCATCGGGCGAGACACGGGCCTGGTGGATGACAAACGCTGGCAGGTATTCCAAACCAAACAGGAAAAAATTGCCAAAGAAAAGGAGCGGTTAAGTAAAACAAAGCTGTCCCCGACTCCCGATGTGAACCAGCGGCTCGCCGAGTCCTGCGGAGAACGCTTTAACGAAAAAATCAGCCTTTTGGCCCTGCTCAAACGTCCCCTTATTACGTATCCGATTCTAGGCTCGGTAGATCCTGAATCCAAGGCCCTGACGGATACCCACAAGGAAGTGGTCGATTACCTAGAAACGGAAATCAAGTACGAGGGATACATCCAACGTCAAAAAACGGCCGTTAAACGGTTTATGGACGGCCACAAAACAAAAATCCCCAGTGATATAGATTACCGGGAGATCATTCAGCTTTCCAACGAAGCTCGAGAGAAGCTCCAAAAGCTTCGCCCTGTAGATTTAGGACAGGCCAGCCGCTTGGATGGCGTTACCCCTGCCGACATCTCCCTTCTCCAAGTCTTCCTTGCCAAAAATCAGCGAGAACAACAAGAAGGCAAGTCTCTACCAAGTCTGGCGTAACTTTAAACACCGTTGTTGTAGTTTTTTCGGCGAAAATAAAGATTTCCGATTAAATAGCCTAACGATTTTGAATAGGAGCTGTTAAAACAGTTCCCATACCTATTTACCCATCCTTTATTGGTTTTCGTCAATTATTTTTCATAACGGCATATAGTTAGCCTTCAAACATATGAATCGTATCGCCTTTTAAATGCCTGCAAATAAAGAAGCTTCATAGATCGTAAAGGTTAATCTCTATGGCTTTTAATTAAAAATTGATAGGGTGGACAAAACCTTTCATTATTTTCTTAAACTCTGAAAAGGAGCCTGGGCTTGCGCTGTCAGCAATTACCGGACGGTACGTTTACTTGCCAAATACAAAACAATCCACCTGAGTCCTCTTCCGAGGATGATGGAGACTCTGGGATTCTTCATCGTATTGGCGGATTTTTAGGTCGAGTTGGTGGGGCTGTTTTAGAAGGTGCCGGTGCTGTGGCGAATGCTTTTTTAGGAGGGCTTGCTAGCGCCTCAGGATTATCTAAACCGATTATGATTACTAATTTAACACCGGATCATTCGATTCATTTACAACACACACCGAGGCGAGGGTTTGAAGCTATTCAAACATCACTCCCTGTTTTCGAATCGGCATTAAGCCCGAGTCGTTTTCAAATCTTTCGTCCGTCACGTCCTGTGTTAAAGGCTTTAAAAGGTTTGGAAAACAAAACCCGATAATTCAGCAGAACCTTGCTCACGCTAGACAACTGGATACTCGTCAATCCATTGAAGCAAGACGACAAGGAATTAAAAAGATCAATAAAAAACAAAGGCATCAACGACAAATTCGAGCAGCGGTTAGAACGCCAAACTTTTCTAATCAATTGCCGGAACGTTTGTCTTTATCAGGACTAGATAACTTGCCTATTTCCAAATTTAAAAACACCAATTTAACTAAAATATTCCAATCAGGAATCCCCTTCACCCGTGAAGCGGAATGGAAACAATTTGCCCATACCATGAGCTTAGAGCATCTCAAGTTATTACGTGCGGGCAAAGAGGTGGAAGCCGATCGGCTTGAACAACAAATTAAAGAAGCAACAATTGCTATATTGACGGGTCCCAATGCGTTGCGGCATAAAGATGACTATATTATTATTGGCAATAATGCTACGGAAAAAGGGTGGAAAGCTTATTGGAATGATTTTAAATTTTAACGGAGGGGAGGCATACATATATCAAAAAAGAGACAGTCAAAAATAAATGTTCCCACAACAAGCACACTAAAAGCTATATCGTAAATAACATCCCAATAGATAAGGCTAAAGACGGCTATTAATAGAAATGTGCTACTGAGGAGCGAAATTTGCAAGCGGTGGGCATGTTTTATTTTTTTTAAAACAGCTTGAATCATAGTTGCATGTTACCACAATGGTAAACATTGTATTAAAAAATTTACGGAACATTCGAGGCCGAAGAAAAAGCCGAAGATTTTATCGAACACCTGTTAGAGAAAGAATCCTACCCACCCCTAAAATACCCATCCAACCCCAATTTACCCCTTTCCGCTTACCCCGATGTGACTCGACAATTTGATCAAGAATTACAGAAAATAGTCTCTATAACGAAGGAGAGTTACCGAAAAAAATCTTCGAAAGCTTAAAAATCTTCAATCTTGGAAAGGCGTTTATCCTCTTTTTGCTGACAGCTTTCCTAATAACCATCCTTGGGACATGCAAGTCGGTCATGAGTTTCCTGGTCAAGCCTTAAAAGGTAATCAAGTTCAATGGGATCTCGGTGGAAAAGTTATTACGGTTGATTAGTATGCTCTTTACAAAGGTCGAGTTGTTCGAGCCGGGTACCTTTCAAACTATGCCTTTGGTTACGCTTCGGTAGGTGGAAAGCTGAGTGAGGAAGAGGTGCTCGGAACAGTTTGGGCGGCTGGAGACAAGGGTTTCAAAATATTTGATGATCTGAACGAACAAGACAATCAGGCTATTCAGGATGGCTATGAAAGTTATTGGCAATGACCGGCTCCAATTCTTGGTGCCATTCAAAAGTAGAGCATGGACACGTTTTATTTTTTTTAAAACAGCTTGAACAATAATGGAAAATTTTAACTGAAAAAGGCGCTTATGCATGAGACTGGTTTTAACATTACTGGTTTTACTTGCTTTTCCTTTCGCGCCAACATGGGTGGCTGAGACAAAGAGCGAAGTTAAAAGTAATACAGTCGTATCGGCAGAGCATATTGGTGAAATTTATTTCATATGATGTTATTCCCCGCGTTTTTTATTTCAGGTCAGATAGGTGACACCCAAAAGGATAGCGAACAACGTTTACGATGCCTTGAAGGGGTTAAAAATGCCGCAACCGAAGCGGCTATTTTCTCATTGCCGTTTTAGGGTGTTTGTTAATTGCCTATCGAGAAAACACGCTCATGAAGCGATGTGTTTTTTGGTTAAACGCCGGATCCGTTTTTGGACTTTTTGAGCCTCTTCAGGTGGTGGGTTGAGAGAAAGGTAGACGTGGTAATGACGAATGGCCCAGGCATAGTTTTTATAATCGCTATACAGCTCGCCCAAAAGGAGGTGGGCTTCAGCATTTCGGTGATCTAAATGGATGGCTTCATCTAGTATCCGACGTTTTTCTGATGACGTACTCTTTTTCTTATACAACAATGCCTCTCGAATCCTGCTTTGAGAAGCGAGTTGAGCCTCATGGGCTTTTCGAATACCTTCCTGAGCCGCCGCCTCATTCATAGCCCGCTTAAACGTTTTTATGGCAAAATCGGGCTGCCCCATATCCAATAGCATTTCGCCCACCTGAATAATATCTTCAGGTTTTCTGACAGAATGCATGGCGGACTCAAACTCCTGTTTTGCCCGGTTATAATCAAAGCGAGCCGTCCAGATTTCCCCCCGAGCAATGTTTTGATTCGCCATGTAAGCCGGATTACTTATATTTTTCGACATGGCGGCTGGATTGATGGCTTCTAATGCCCGACTCCCACCATTGAGCTTAACCTGAATCATTTTTGCCTGAATGTTGCTCGGGTCATAAGCTAAAGCCTGCTCTAACTGTTTCCGACTCTGGGTTGTGGTTAACAAGTCTCCGCCATAGCCCATTGCGAGTGCCTGCGTTTTTTTTGCTTTTAACACCACGACTTGTGACATGCCCTTCTTCGCTTCCTCGTCCTGTGCTTGAGAGCGCAAAACCTTCTGATAATAAAAGGCGGCTTCATCAGCCTGCTGGTTGGCTAAATGCATTTGGGCTATTTTTTTTGCCAACGTACTATACCTTGGATCCTCTCGGTCCGGAACACTTTCCAGCGTATTTTTTAGCTGTTCGATGGCCAGGACATGATCGCCCCGGGCCTGATAATGCCGGGCCAAATGAAGACTCGCATCGGCATACTCGGGTTTAATCGCAATGGCTTTTTTAAACGCGTTGATGGCGGCCGACCCATTGCCCTGTTCCTGGTAGAGAACGCCCAGTTGATGTTGAACCGGCGCATTATTGGGATGTTGGTATAAAGCAATATTTAGTTGCTCATAAGCCAGATCATAGTCACCTCGGGTTGTATAAGCCTTCCCCAGTTTATAATGGGCTGAGGTATTAGCGCTATCCAGCTCAAGGGCTTTGATAAAAAAGGGAATCGCCTCATTTACCCCCCCCTCGTCTAATAATACCTGGCCTACCATTTCCTGGGCTTCCGAACTGTTTGGGTTCAGCGCAAGGGCTTGGGCAAAATGCTCTTTAGCATCATTAACCCGATTCTGTTCTAAATACACTTTACCCAAATTCAAATGAGCCTCTGCATAACCGGGTTCATAGCGAAGCGCCGTTAAAAATTCCTGAATCGCTCTGTTTTTTAGGGTTTTCATGTTCTTCCGGATATTTTGATTCGACGAAGTGGTCTGTTGATAATAGATTTTCCCCAATCCGTTATGGGCGCCCGCATCTTGAGGGTTTGCTTTTAAGGCAATCCGGTAATAATACTCGGCAGCGCCCAGCTTATATTCTTCTGCCCATTGATCAGCTTTTCGGACCCGCCAGCTTTTGGGCTCATACCACTTGTGCTGGCTTTCAGAGGCTTCATACCAGTCTTTTCGGACAATCGACCCTCTCAGTACATCTTCTCCCTCTTGAGCTGATTTTTGAGCCCACAAGGGGGCAAACAGACTGCCCAAAAGTAGGAGTCCCAGAAAAAATACGATTGCCGCCTTGGGGAATTGTACGATTGAGCGCATGACTCAGCATCCTTATCCTTTTCTCATCACTACTAACGGGTATCGACATTTTTAACCTTGAGTTGAATAACACTTGGAAAAACCCGTCCAAACTCCATTAAATATGGGACAGAATTTATATCCTTTGTGATCAGAAGAGACATAAGAGAAGCATATTCCCTTTTTGTTATTAAGAAATGTAAATAGAGATGCTCTTTATATCACTACCCGTTTTCGTGTCATCATTCGCTTGTGAACTAAACAAACTAATGCCTATGGCGAATGTAGTCTAGAACACCCTGATATTTGCCGGGGTTGGGCCAGATCAGCGTTTCATCCATGCCCACGGGGTCCCTGATCTCTGATACGATATCAGTCATTGGATCGGTAGCAAGAGAAGGAATGGGTTTCATGAAACATTTTAACCTTCTAAATAAAGTACTTAATTTTTCAGCCGAGCGTTATTTCAAAACAGCTGGCGATTTGTTTATCTATGAAGGCGACTATGAAACCGCGTTAAGCATGGTCAATAAGACACTGGAGCTGGACCCCCAAAATATTCGCGCATTGGTTCTTAAGGGGGACATTCTATTCTGCCTGAACCATGACTTGGAAGCTCTTAAAGTTTTAACTCGCGCATTGAAAATCAACCCTGAATGCGCTGAAGCCTACATTTCAAAAGCGGGTGTATTGGATGTGTTGGGTAAATATAGAGAAGCGCTGGCCTGTTGTACGGCGGCAACTCAGTACATTTCAGCTAGTAATCGACACCTATTGCCTACACTGATCGATCAACAGCTTATTTTACTGATTCGCCTGAAAAAATTTCGTCAGGCTCGGGCTCTTCTTAATGAATCGCACCTAAAGTTGTCGTCTGACGAGTATGAGTATCTCGTGGCCTGTTATGCAACCTTATTAACCCACTTTTGTCAAACACGTGAGCAGGTTCGTCAAAAAGCGAATAAGTTGGCCCTAAGGGTCATTGATGGTGCTTTAGCGACGACGCTCTAAAGCACTGAAACTTCTAAACCTTTATCTCCACTGGACACACCTTATACCGCTGGCATTGTTTGCTAGTGGTTTTTTTTATGAAGAAATCTAAACACTTTTTTAGAGGAAAAGGCAATTAGCTCTAAATAATTGTTTTTATTATAATACAAACTGAGAATTAAGTGATATGTCCCCCCCCTAAAGATTCTAAGGACTTAGCTTTCAACCCAGCCTATGTCCCACCCTGTAACTCAAGTTGCAGGATTTTTCTTTTCTTCTCTTTCTATCGTTATTCCGGCAAAAGGATTCGCCAGCCGTACTTGGGAGGAAAAAGGTTTAAACGAAGGTATAGCCAAAGGGACAGCAGGCTGAACAGTATCAATAATCAGGCTATAGTCCTGAGTTTCGACCTCTTCCATCGCCAATAGGACCCTATCTTTAACCATTCTCTTAAGAGAGGCCTCTGCAAGTCCCATTTCAGAGCCAATAAAGGTTTTAATGGTTTTAGCGGATGTCACATCGCCAAGGGTTCCGTTTGGTAGACGAACTAAATTAAATGGTTTCAGCGGGTTTTCGGTCTTATCTCGCCAGGTGTGAACCGGATTAAACCGCCAGCGATTGAAAAAAACCAGTGTTTCCTTGTTTTCTAGTCGAAGGAGAGGGCTAATATGACGCGTTAAATATTGCCCTATTGTTGTCTGAGAAAACTTGTCCAGTTGGGTCAATAGTCTTTTCGCCCATTCACGGGTATCTTTTTTGATTTCAAGCGCTTTAAACTGACTTTTCACAATCAGTTGCCCCTCGGGTGTCTGAAGCACGTTCGGTGAACCCGTTTTTTTCTGCAGTGGCAACTTAGAGGCGTTTAGTGCCCTTGCTTCTGAGAGAAGGCGGGCATCCACCACCCGGTTATAGTCCTGCCGCTTTAGTACAACATCTAAACGGTAAGCGTTTTTTGACTGACCCTCCGCCGTCGATTTTCCCAGAATGGGATCCTTGACTTTTTTGTATTCAAGAATCAAGGCAACATGAGACGAGTCCTTAGGAGAAGCACCTGGGGCAGTGACAAAATTAAACAAAAGCGTTGAGGCGGGCTTCGCTGTATTTAAAAAACGATCCAGCTTCGCACGGGTTGAATCCGCTGAAAAATAAAAGGTATCTTTCGGTATCTCGGAAGAAAAACGAGGAATGGCCTCAATTTTTTTAATCGACACGCTAGCCGGTACAAAGCCAAAGCGAGGCAAAGCTGATAAGTGGGTATTTACGTTCAACTCTACTGTCCCCTGATTCGCACAATCATCAACCACCATGTGCAAGGGTTATAACAAAATAACTTAATTCAGTTATATCACAAAGATAAAAAACGGGAAGGGCTCAGGCTTCCGGCTGAAGGTATAAAATAATTTTAGACGTTAGCTTGATGGGCTTAAAAGGGTTAAGCGTGTCATTCGAATCGGCTGAGCGATCTTCGCCTCCTTCATTTTCTATTTTAATGTCTTTAATTTCAATCAATTCATTGTGCTCGTTCAGAGAGCCAATAAAGCCCAGAACATTTTCATAGCTCCCACGAACGGTTAGCTCATAACCGAACGACTTTAAAGACGGTTTTTCATTTTCAGCACCGGGTATCGGTTCGCCATTTTTATCCAGCTTGGCCGGCGGAGGTGGGATTTCGGGTGCTACCCAAGGGGTCAACGAAATCAAGTCATTCCCATTACTGGTCGATAACTCAACCACTTGATCCACCATGATTTTAATATTTTTCTGAAAACCCTCCGGTTGAAACGAGCGGACTTTCAATCCGTCGGGCAATTCTTTCACTTTTTTCAGTTTTTTAATCGTGTTTTCTATACCCACTAAATTAGCTTCCAGCATCATAAGTGACGTTTCAAGACGAGCGACTTCTTTCCCGTTTTTAATGATGCTATCAACTGTCGGAATAATCAGGTAACCAACGACAACCCCGACCCCGCCTACCAAAAGAAGGCCGCCGATCATCCATTTTTCTCGTGCACTGACCATTTACTACCGTCTCCAACGCATTATTCAAAGTCGCCTAATTCATCCAGAGTGCTGCTATTTATATCAGAACCCTCATGAGGGGAAAGGGCTCCCTCCTCACTTTCCTGCCCGGGTGAAGCATCCTCTTGGCGAATGATTTCCGAAACTTCGGATGAGGTCTCACCGCTAATCAATTTTTCATTGAAATGCGAACGGCCATGAATCTTGAACTTATAAAGAATACTCGACCCATTGGCCTCTTCCTGAATCCCATCAATAATGACATCACGAGCATAAAGCAGCGAGTCAAATTGGCGGGCAAAATCAATAACAGCCTGGTGGGACAGTGCCTTTCCTTCAAGGGCCAGTCCATCACCGGCTTCAATATGGTAAACCCACACTTTATCCGGTGTCAGGCTTTGCAAATCTTCAGTCAAATTTAGATAAATAGCGTTTCGAATCCGCGCTTGATTAATCACATCAATCACCTGAGCTCGAAGATCAGAAGTCATTCTCAATGCGTTCATCTCAAGGGTCAATTGTTGCGTACGGTTCATTTTAACGCCTTCTTCGGCCGTCAGATTCTGAACCTGAAGCCCTAAAAAGAACACATTAAACGCCGCTAGCCCTCCCCAAACTAAAAGAGCCAGGAAGGTAAGTACGGCACCCGAAACAATCAAAATGGTCGGTCCGGGACCCTCTTCAACATCTTCTACCACGGCGGCGGCGGCGCCTTTTTTACCCATGGCCGCCGCCTGAGAAGCGCCCGTCATAAAGTCAAAGTCAAAGGGGTACTCGATTTTCGTGTGCATGGCCGAACCAACGGTAGCTAGTGAAATACCGGGCTGATCCAGACGAAGATTGTTTCCTAGTACACAGGGGCGAACGGGCACCCCAAGCTGCTCTGAAAGCTTTTGACCGATATTCTCAGGAAGATCTTGGGTCAGCCATAAGCTCGGAACCAAATTTTTGGTTGTTCGACGAATCTCATCGACCAAATCATAAACAAAGGGAGCATCAGGGCCCGCATAAGCAAACTCTGTGGTATCCATGCTCACTTCACGAAGGTCAATTAACGAATTGCCTTTCCATAAAGAAAATCGAACACGTTCGGGTTCAATAAACACCGTTCCCCAAGTATTCTCCGGCCCAATTTGTTCTACCAGGCTATCCAAAACTCCGGTTCCAGCCATTGCCCGAAGGGTATCCAGAGGATGAATGTCCACCGACGCAATTTTAATTTTAGCCGCTTTAAAGGCGCCCTGGATACTACTAAATGTATCACTTCGGATCGCGCCAAAAACAACCCGATTCATACTGGGAGAAAGGCCTTCGGTAGGAGGCAGGATATGAAAATCAACAACGGCTTCCGTATCATCGAAGGACTTATACCGCTCAGCTTCACTGGACAATGAGAGATAAAGTTCCTGGGGTTCCATCTTAGGCATCTCAACCATGCGGAGCAAAGTAGCCGTCAAAGAAAGGTTAACCGCCTTTACTTTGGGCTTGAGGTTACCCAAGGCAGATTTAATGATAGAGGCCAACTGGTTTAAATCCAAGACCTTATCGCCATTTTCTCCCATTACCGTTTCGGGTAATGCCACCTGGTGCGACTGGGAAATCTGGAACGTTTTCGGATCAAAAAAGGCAATCTCAAGCTGGGTATCTGTAATCGAGACACCGACGTGAGGTCCTTTTCGTTTTTTGCCAGCCATTAGCAATCCTGTTCTAGTAAGAGCTCATCAGATAGGTAAACAACAATACCCATATACAACATACAATGTATCATAGGATAGCGACTTTGCGTGAGTAATAAGAGTAACAAACTGTAAATATTTGTGGCGGCTACTGTAAAAACCCCTTCAACCCTTTAAGGGCCGCTCGCCTTTTTTCCTCTGGGACTGCATCTAAAAGCTGAAGACATTCTGACATTAACAAATCATCCAATGGATTCCCGGCATTTATTTTTTCCCAGTGAGCTTCCATTTCAGGGTGTCTGGTAAAAAACCATTCCATGGGTCTTTTGTAGAGCTGTGCCATAAAGAAAAGCTCTTGAGCCTCCACTCGGCGATGACCATGCTCCATCGCTGAGATTGCAGACACGGGGACGTTAAGCACTCTGGCAACCCGATCTTGCTTCATTTGATTTTCTGTTCGGGCTTTTTTCAGACGCGAACAGAAAATTTGGCGTTCATCATGCTCATGGGAAGATGGAGAATGGGTCATTGTGGAAGCCCTTAAAATCACGGTAGACTAATCATCATGCAAAAAACAGCACTGCGAAAAAAGGCGAAAATAATTCGCGAGCAACTAGACATGCCCGCAGTCAGCCGTCAAATACGAGGGCAAATTAAGTCATTACCCGCTTTTAAAGCCTGCCAGCACTGTTTACTATTTTACCCTACTTCAACCGAAGTGGATCTTCGGGAAATCATGGCAAACCATCCTGAAAAACGCTTCTACCTGCCCCGAATTAAAGTCCCGCAGAACACGCTTGCTTTTCATCACTATCAGCCTGACGATCGATTGAAGAAAAATCAGTACCACGTGAAAGAGCCCCTCGAAACGTCCCCTCTTTTCCCGACCATTGCCGAACCCGAGGACACCCTGGTTATTGTCCCCGCCCTCATGGCCGACCGGCACGGGTATCGGTTAGGCTATGGCCAGTCTTATTACGATCGCTATCTAAAAACGTTAAATGAGAAAATAACGACCCTGATCGTTATTCCCAAGGAATTACTGACCCATAAGCTACCTCGTGACTCATGGGATGTGCCACTCGACTGGATTGTCACCGGTGAGGAAACCCTTAAAAGGTTAAAAACCATTTCAGAAACTTGACTTGTCCAGAACGTCAGGCTAAATTATGAACACTGAATTTTAAGATTCGGGCGTTTAGCTCAGTTGGTAGAGCGCCTCCCTTACAAGGAGGATGTCGGCGGTTCGAGCCCGTCAACGCCCAATTTTTATTGTCCTTTAAGCGAAGAAACACTCGTTCATAAAGAGGGCTCCTTTTTCTGATGAAAATTTCTGTTTTTTGCGTTTAAACCTGAATTATTTCATTGTTTTAAACAAATTAATCAAAGAAATGGTAAAAACGTCCGATACGGTAACTGAGAATAGAAAGACTCTTTAGAAAATAAGAAGACAGCGATGATGGAGAAATTCATGGATTTCTTTCCATGAATAGATAAAAATAGATGGAGAAATGATTATGAACATTGAACGGTGCGCTGAATGCGACAAAATATTTGTCCCTCAACTTGCTGGAGCACAATCCATTTTATGCCGATTTTGTGCGATTGACAGCGAAAGTTCCTTTTTAGTTGTACGACGCTATGTCTCTGAAAATCGGCAAGCGACCATTGAAGAAATTGCAGAGGGGACAAAGACTTCAACTCATCTTATTAAAGGGTTGATACTCGATGGCCGCTTCGATCTTTCCCAGGTTTCAGGCACTGAAAAAATACTCGCAGAGCAAAGGGCTCGCCGAACGGTAAGCTCAATGCGGAATCAAAAGGGAAAAGCCTCTAATTCCGCAGCACCGTCATCCCAATCATCAAGGCAGAGTCGCAACAGCTATGGACTCGGCGGTCGATAAGCCGTCAAAGGCCCTTATCTATTTTTCCTTATCTTTAGCCTCTTTAGCACTTTCCTCTTTCGCCTTTTTTGTTTCAATGGCCAAACGGATCAGTGCGGGTACCCAAAAGAAAATTGTGACAATCGTCACCGATTTTATTAATGTGTTGCCCTCAGCAATAGGAAAGATAAAAGCCACCAGTGGTTCAATAAACTGTTTGGCAAAGGGGTGGGCCACCACCGTAAATACCAGCATTCCCACATAAACAACCAGTAAAAATCCGATCTGATACCAAAAAACCGAAGGCTCTCGACCAGAAGGGCCTGGAGCTTCGTTTAACCGATAAGGTAAGGGTTTTGGCTTCGGTTTTTCGGGCTGTTGAGAAGAATCCGGCAGTTTATCCATGACGATTCATCCATTAAATAAATAAAACGACTTCTCTCATTTTACCCGGATTATAGATTTTGTAAAAAAAGCCGATAATAAAGCCAAACAACGATTTATTTGTGTAAAAATCCGCTTGGAGAAACCTTTTGACCCATGTCGAAACCGAAGAGCAAAAAAACGAATCTATTGTGTCTCTTTGTCTCAGGGCTGGGTCAATGTGCGATTAAATCCTGCCGAATGTATAAAAAGCATCCGTGGTGGGGCCTTTTAGGCGTTGTTGCCTTCTTGACCAGTACTCTTTTTATTTGCGAGTACTTTGGGGTACTCATCCTTGCCGGCATGATCATTTATGCCCTGAAAAACGAGGCGAATTAAAAGATAAAAGAACCCATTAGAAACGAGTACGATTGGCCTCAGCATAGCGTAGTGAATCGTCCAATAAACACCACGTCACAAGGGTTTTATAGGTAAGGCCAACGCAAGAAGCTAATGATAACCGCTGAAGGATTGATCGAGAAGGCCTTAACTCACCTTCGATCACTTTTTTAACCAACGATTCATTTAACCCGCTTTCAATCGCAATATCACTGGAAGTTAAGCCTTTTTCAGTCATCAGCTCAAATAAATTACTCAAAAACAAAGATTGAACCGGCAATTGTTGATTGCCATCAACCTCTTTTCGCTTCATCCCAATGTCACCCATAATGGCTCTCCTGACCCTTTACCTACCTTAGATTATTTATACCATAAAACAGTCTTCTTGTATAGAAGACCCTAAGGCATTCAACCAGACAGATGAGGCGTTGTGTTTCAGTTTCTTTGAGGGGTGTCGATACCTTTAATAATAGCAAGCTGAACTAATTAGTAAGACCCTGGATGACAAGGAATGATACGACGACTTAAAGCTTTAGGCTTCCTTCTGGCGTTACTTGGGCAGGTGGTTATCGCACCGGCTTCATTTGCCTTGACCGGGTTTGAAGTGGTTTCAGGCGATGTCACCTTGCATCAGTCGGGCAATGTGTATAACATTACGTCTAATTCCGCGCAGGCTGTTGTTCAGTGGCAGAGTTTTAATGTGAATGCGGGGCAGACGGTGAACTTTCTGTTGCC
>JAJCZA010000002.1 GCA_029262635.1 Vampirovibrionales bacterium
ATTCATTGAAACATCGGGAAAAGAAACATTATTTGTGGAAGCGTCGTCGTATGTTAACGCCTCGGCGCCCAGTGGCAATGGCGGCCTGTGGCTGATGGATCCCACGGACATGACGGTAAACGTTGGCGCCGGGGTTGATACGGCTTCGAATGTCTTTGCCAATAACATCCAAACCACTCTGAACACCGGGACGAATGTCACCATTCAAACCGCCGCCGCCGGTGGGGCTAACGGCGATATCACTGTTGTCGACGGCGTCACCATCAACAAAACCGCCGGCGGAGCGGCTACGCTTCGTATGAATGCTCATGAATCGATTTTATTCAATGGGGCCGGTACGGGTATTACCATTTCCTCTTCAAGCTCCGCTCTGGATCTCATTCTCAATGCGGATTTTGACAACAGTGGCGTCGGGGCAATCGCTCTGACCAATACGGATATTACGACCAACGGCGGCAATGTCACCATCGGCGGCGGATTGGATCCTTCAATCAATGCCGCCGTCGGCACGGCCGCAAATACTGAAGGCGTAAACCTTAACAACACCAACATTACCACCGGAGCCGGTAATATTTCCCTTCGAGGCCAAGGTTATGCCAATGCTGGAACGGGAAGTCATTACGGTATTCTCCTAAACACCGGGTCGACCCTAACAAGTACCTCCGGTAATGTTACCTTAACGGGTACCGGCGGCAACGGGACATCGTTTAACCATGGTGTCATAATTGATGGGGTTGGCAATGAAGTCAGCACGGTGGACGGGACGCTTCAAATCACCGGAACCGGGCAGGGAACAGCTAACGATAACTATGGTGTTTATGTCAATAATACCGCTGTGGTTCGTTCAACCGGTACCGGAGCGGTGACGGTTGACGGCACCGGTGCTAATGGAACGGATAGAAACTTTGGTACTTATCTTAATAATGCGGGTGTTATTCAGTCGACCGGTACCGGAACGGTAACCGTAGACGGCACCGGCGGCAATGGAAACTCATTTAACTATGGTGTCATCATTGATGATGCGGGTAGTGAAATAAGTACCGTCAATGGCGCCCTCAATATTACGGGAACCAGCCAAGGGACGATTAATGGCAACTATGGTGTTCTCGTGAATAATGCCGGGGTCATTCGCTCGACCGGCACCGGAGCGGTGACATTAGATGGCACCGGCGGCAATGGAACAACAAATAACTTTGGTGTTTATGTTGATGACGCGGGTAGTGAAGTCAGTACGGTGAATGGTACTCTCGATATCACCGGAACCGGCCAAGGTGCGGGTGCTAATAACTATGGTATTTTAGTGAATAACGCGGGTGTGATTCGCTCGACCGGCACTGGAACGGTGACCGCAGACGGTACCGGGGCCAATGGAACCTCAAATAACGTGGGTATCTACATTGATGACGCGGGTAGTGAAATAAGTACGGTCAATGGCGCCCTCAATGTCACTGGAACCGGCCAGGGGACTCTAACGGGCAACTCTGGTGTTTTCGTGAATAACGCCGGGGTCATCCGTTCCACCGGCACCGGAGCGGTGACGTTAGACGGTACGAGCGCCAATGGTACTTCTTCTAATATTGGTGTTTGGGTGGATGATGCGGGCAGTGAAGTGAGTACCGTGAGTGGGAATCTTCAGATCACGGGAACCGGGCAAGGGACGGCCTCGAGTAACCATGGTGTTCATATGAATAATTCCGGTGTGATTCGTTCAACCGGCAGTGGAAGTGTAACCGTAGACGGCACGGGCGGCAATGGAACCGATGGTAATCGAGGTATTTATCTTATCGGTGCCAGTAGTGTGAGTACGGTCAATGGCGCCCTGAACCTTACCGGAACCGGTCAGGGATCCACTGTTAATAACCAAGGTATTCTACTGACTTCGGGTTCAAAAGCTCAGGTTACAGGTACCGGAAACTTGACCATGATCGGCACCGGGGGCAACGGAACCTTCAATAACGATGGCACTTATGTTGATGGGGTAGGTACTGAAGTAAGTACGGTGAGCGGCACACTGGATATTACCGGAACCGCACAAGGGTCTCAAGGTGGAAACCGGGGTGTTCTTGTGCTTACTTCCGCTATCGTTCAGTCAACCGGAACGGGCAATGTGACCTTAACCGGCACCGGCGCCGATGGAACGGATAGCAATTACGGCGTTATCGTCGATAATGCCGGGGTGGTTCGAACAACCAGCACCGGCAATCTGACGTTAGACGGCACCGGTGGGAATGGAACCACAAATAATAACGTTGGGGTTTGGGTGGATGCGGTGGGCAGTGAAGTCAGTACCGTGGATGGGACGCTTCAGATTACCGGAACCGGACAAGGGGCTGGATGGTTGAATGACGGGATTAATGTGACGACGTCGGGCGTGATTCAGTCCAGCGGAACCGGTAATGTCATTTTAAGTGGCACCGGTGGCAATGGCACCATAGATAACTATGGGATTGCCGTTACAACTTCGAGTAAAGTTCGAGCAACGGGCACCGGAACGGTAACCTTAGACGGTACTGGCGGTAATGGAACAACAAATAACTATGGTGTTTATATTGATGATGCGGGTAGTGAAGTGAGTACAGTGAATAGCGCACTCAACATCACCGGAACCGGCCAAGGGACGGCCTCGAGTAACCATGGTGTTTATGTTAATAACGCTGGTGTGATTCGGTCAACCGGAACGGGTGCTGTGGGTGTCACCGGCACCGGTGGTAATGGCACCTCGTCTAACTATGGGGTTACGGTTGTGAATACCGGAAAAATCCAATCCACCGGCACAGGCACCGTGGATGTCGCTGGCACCGGCGGCAATGGGACAATAAGTAACTTTGGTGTTCGTGTTGATGATGCGGGCAGTGAAATCAGTGCCGTAGGCGGAGCCGTAAATGTTACCGGTACCGGCCAGGGGACGGGGGCTAGCAACTATGGTGTTTATGTTTCCATTGCCGGGAAAATTAGCAACACGGGAACGGGGACGGTTGACATTACGGCCACAGGAGCCAATGGAACGGATCATAACTATGGTTTTATAAACTCGACGGGTGAAGTGAGTACCGTAGATGGCGCTCTGAACATCACAGGAACCGGTCAGGGGACCGTTGAACAAGGCTACGGTATTTACCTTCAGAGTTCTGGCGTGGTGCGCTCCACCGGCACCGGGGATCTCACATTAGTGGGCACCGGTGGCAATCTAGGGGATGGTAACTTTGGCGTGGGTGTTAATACGAGTGCTGAAATCAGTACCGTCAATGGAAATATGAATATCACCGGAATCGGCCAGGGAACGACCCATGCAAACTATGGAATTGCTGTTGTGAATGCGGGGAAAATCCGATCCACCGGAACCGGAAATATGGTTTTAGACGGTACCGGCGGTAATGGAACCAGAGATAACTACGGGGTTTGGGTGGATGGTCTCGGCACTGAACTCAGCACCGTGGATGGAACGCTTCAGATGACGGGAACCGGACAAGGAACAACCACGGATAACCATGGTATTTTCGCTAATAATTCCGGTGTCATCCGGTCAACCGGGAGCGGCAATGTGACGTTAACCGCTACCGGAGGAGATGGAACGCTAAACAATCATGGTGTTGCTCTTTTAGGTGGTGGTACCCTAACAGCTACAGGAGCAGGGACCGTTGATGTGACCGGAACAGGTGGAAATAATGGTGCCGGAACGAACTGGAGTTATGGGGTTTCCGTTGATGGGGCAGGTAGTGAAATTAATACGACGAATGGCACCCTTAATGTGACCGGAACGGGCCAAGGAACCGGGGATGGTAATATTGGGGTTTATCTTAATAATGGCGGGAAAGTAAGAACAGTGGGGACAGATAATCTCAATGTGATTGGAACCGCTGGCAATGGCGTTAACCAGAATAGTGGCATCCAAGTGAGCGCCGTTGGCAGTGAAATTAGTACGATCGATGGCGTATTAAATGTTACCGGGACGGGGCAGGGGACCGGAAGCAGTAATCATGGCATCTACGTTGATAACACCGGTATCATTAGGTCAACAGGAACTGGTGATGTGACTGGCACCGGAACTGGAAGCACTACGGGCTTTAACTTTAATACGGGCATACTGAATCAAAGTGAAATCAGTACGGTGGATGGCGCACTTAATCTGACCGGGGTTTCTTCAGGAACAGGGCCCAGTAATATTGGTCTTCTTGTTCGAACGGGTGGGGTAGCCCGATCCACAGGAACCGGCGATGTGAATATTACCGGAACAGGAAGCAGTAATGGAACCAGCGATAACGGGGGTGTTTATATCGAATTCGCCGGATCTGAAGTGAGTACAACCAGTGGGGATTTAACTATCGTCGGAACCAGTGGCGTAGGGGCCGGTGGTGAGTCTGGTGTTTTAATAAGAGATACAGCCACTGTCTTTAGTAGCACAGGAGATATCGAGATCCACGGAACAGGAGATGGTGGCTCTCAAGGAATCGACAGTTTTAATGGGGTAAACCCGATTGGCAATAATTTGATGACCGGGGATGTTCGGCTGTTTAGCGATACGTGGGATTTAACAGGAGTATCTCTTGAAACCGCAGGAACCATCGCCTTTGCCCCTGAAACCGCAAGCAATAGTGTTGGCATTAATGGCGGGGCCGGAACAGTTCAATTTGATAACACGTTTTTAGATACCATCAACACGGCTACGGTGAGTCCAAGCCAAGTTATTTTCGGAGATGAGTTATCTGGAGCCGGCGCTGTTGATATCGGCAACAATTGGGATATTAGTCCGTACAACTTCTCAATGAAAACTGTGGGTGGAAGTATCAATGCCAATAATATTATTGCGGGAACCAACACGCTGACGTTAGAGAGTCGAACCGGTAATATGACCCTAAACGGCTCCATAACGGGCCAAGATTTAGCTTTAAATTCAAGGGGCAGTATTATCGATAGCAATGGCGGCGCCAATAATATTAACGCCACCGGAAACGTCACTCTCACCGCCGGCGGCAACGTGGGCGGGCGAACCAGTCCGCTGGAAATTTTGACCACAGGCAATTTAACCGTCACCTCCTTCGGGGTGAATGTGGATGGCGGCGGCGCTAACGGCATGACCTTCAATGGCTTAGCTCCACTAGAAGACCTTTCCGGTAATGATAGCTATTACGACGCTTTATTAAACCCCAACAGCGTCGGAATCTACTCCACATTTGCCATTTTTAACAACGTGCCGATTTCCGGGCTGAACGGCGAGCCGACGCCTTCTAGCGTGGATTTTTTAAGCAAAAACAATGCCGCCAATGAACTGCGAAACACCATTCAACCGGATTACTTTATAGTAGCGCCTAAACAGATCCCACCCGCTTCGCCCACCATGAAAAACCTCGTGAATCACCCCACCCTCCCTGTCAACTCCCAAGGCATCCAAAAAGCCAAACGCCTCATCCGAAAAAACGGCAAACTCCACCTAAGTTCCGGGATATAGACGAAGGAAAAGGGCAACGGACTTTTTTCATCGTCTCATATAATTGGAGGAAGTGATGCTTTTAAACTCGGAGAAGCAGAGGGGGTTGGATTGACATTTAAAAAACAGAGTCCTCTGAATTGATGAATAAAGAGGTTTTTAGAGGATCTCCGCTAGTTAAATGAGGAAAGATAGGGGCGAGTTCGGTTAGTCTGGATTATATAAGTTCAACAGAAATTCACAAATAAAATCTGTAAGTAATAAAAAGAGATAGAGAACCAGACAAATAACAGGAGGGGTCTCTCATCGCATTGAAACAGTTTAGTTTCAAGCTTCAGGCGGTGCTGGATTATCGTTCTGAACAGCTTGAGCGTGTTCAGCAAAAAGTGGCTCAAGAAGAGAAAAATCGGATGGACATTGTCCATAAAATAGAAGGGATTGATCAGACGGTTCAGCAGGCATTCGAAGACTATAATAAAACGCTTCAGCAACAATCGTTGGATGTAGTCACTTCAAGACAGTTTAGTCAGTATGTTGAATTAAAAAAAGCGAAACGAAAAATATATGAATCTCATTTGTGTGAACAAGAAAAAGTGTTAAACAAGAACCGTCTTGAATTACAGGCACATTTGATTCGAAAGAAATCACTGGACTTGCTAAAAGAAAAGCATTATAAACAGTTTTTAAAAAATATTGAGAAAGAAGAAGAGAAATTTTTATCTGAAATTGCACTAAACCGTATGGCACGGTAACTTAGTCGGTTTTAACAAAAGGGAATTATCGAACACTTATGTCCATATCAACCACATTGGGGAACCTTATATCAGGCTTGACAGGTCAAGTGAAAAAAGCCGATCCTTTGAAGGAAGAAGGAAACGCTTCTGACATGGCTGATGCGGTGGGCATGGAGAAATTGGGGCAGGATTTTTCTCAGGCTTTTGATAAAGCGCTTGAAGGAAGGGGTGATGGAGAAAAACTTGTAGACTCTGACGCCATTAAGAGTGCTATTGAACCTGAACAAGAAACAGAGGAATCTTTGAAGGGGCTTTTAGAAGAAGTTCACGAAAATGAAACGGCGGACTTCGATATCGATTCTGGAAGCTCGGATCTCAATGGGGTTCGAGTGGTTAATTTAGAGAGCATGGACGCTTCTGATTTAACCGATAAGAACAAAATAAATAAAAAAGTAATTGGAATAGAGGTAGGCCTTGAGAATAGAGGATCACTTGAGTCAAAAGGTGGAGACAAAAGTATAAAATTAAAAGATGTTCTCGTGGATTCGCCCCAGGGAAAAGCTCTTTCTGCTGAACTATTTGGTGTTGTTTCTAGTCCGGCCCAAGGCATCCAAACTATTTTGGATACAACGCTTAGCCAGGCGGGTGATTTTGAACTAAACGTTGAATCGGCACTGATCTCTGGAGGGGAAAAAGATTGGGCTGAGACCCAAAAAACGAATAACTTAATTACAGAAATTAACCAAGAAGGCGTTAAAGACCCTGCAAGTACGTTACAAAAAAACGGGAAAGATCCGGAATCGTTCGTGCCATCATCCCGAGTTACGGATGTTGACTCTTCGAATGCCGATCTTTCCCGGAATAGCTCGGTGGAGCGATTGGAAAGGGTGACAGAAGAAACCATCGATGTTCGACAGGAAAAAACGGTCAAACCGGAGATCGGTTCAGTAAAAGCAGATGCAAAACCGAACCGGATGACTTTGCCGTCTACTCCTTCTTTAAGGAATACCCTTGAAGAGGCTACAGGCGTGATGAAGATGAAGCAGCCAAAGCTCGAAGCGGCTTTTTCTCAGGAGTCTTTAGACTTAACGCCCCTAGGCCGAGAGCAAGCATCTCAGGCTATTGAGCAAGCGATTCAAACGTCATCCGAACCGGCTAAGCTGGCATTAACTGACGTTTTAGACAAATTGCAACAACCCGTTAAAAAATCGACTCAACCCTTTCTCTCGGTGGAAGCGTCACCGATGGGTTCCGCTCTTGAGGTGCCAGCAGACAGCGAAACGATTTCTTCTGTGGCAACGTCTGTGGAATCTGAGTCTCTGTCGGTAGATACGCCGGATACACTGGATGGGTCAGGAACAAAAAGTGTTTCAAAAGATTCGTTAAACATAACCAGTTTAACCAATAGCATGGAATCTAATCTGGCTTCATCACCGGTTTCCAGTAAAGCAGGATTTTCTATTCGACCTCTTGAAGTGGGAGGCAAAGATTTGACAGGTGTGACGAGTCAGGTGATTCAAGAGGCAACACTAGCGGTTAAAAATGGTCAGAAAGAAATGACCTTGCAACTGACACCGGATGATTTAGGGACAGTTCGAATTAAATTGAACAGTGGTGCAGATCAAATTGTCAGTGCCCGACTTATCGCCTCAACGCCTGAAGCGCATGATATTCTGACTCGTCAAAGTGAAGCACTTCAAAAAGCGTTGGAAATTCAAGGGGTTCGGGTTCGCGAAATCCAGGTTGTTCTGGCAGGTGAAGGGACGAATCACCATAGTGGAGGGACTCAATCTGAATCATTCCAGAACCAATCGCAGCAACAAGCTTTTCATAATATGGCTCAACAGTACTATCAAGAAGGTGGCGACTTTCAAGGCCAGGGCCAGTCTCAGTCCTTCGCTTCGCAAGATGGCGAACCATCGGATAGAGTCCGGGTAACATCACCGGAAGAAGAGAACACCGAGTTAAGCCCTAACCAACAAGCGACTCCAGATGATCAGGGACGAATCAGTTTGCTGGTTTGAACGTTTACAAAATAACAGTATTAGAAAAAGTTATCAGGAAATAATAGAGAGAATTAGGAAAAGGAGAAGTCCTTTGAATGTACAAGATACAATCACACAGTTGCAGAATAATACGAATCGGGTTCAATATGAAAACGGGCGTGAAACTTTAGGGACGGGTGAAATTAATAAAAACTCATTCCTGACGTTGCTGTTAGCGCAGCTGGAACACCAGGATCCGATGAACCCAGTGGAAGATGCGGAATTCATCCAACAGCAAGCCGCGTTTACGCAAATCGAAAAACTGGATCAACTCATTGATGCAACCAATACGTCTAATGTTTTAGGGCAGGCCAGTTCTTTAGTGGGTCAAAATGTCGAGGTCCTTCTGGATAGCGGACAGACCCAAACAGGTCGTGTCGACAGTGTCCAGTTTGGAACCGATGGTATTGGTATTCACGTGGGTGATAGTGTTTACACCATGGATCAAGTTATGGGCATTTTTGCCCCGTCGTCGGGTAACTAGGCTGATCTTATCAGCGAATACACTTTAGTGGGATTGAATTTAAAGAGGTTTAAAATGTAAAAGAGAACCATATAACTTGCGGGTTATGTAAAAAATTAAGAAATTTTAGAGAAGAGTAAAGAGAGACTTGGAGGTCTTTATCGTATGTCATCAGGATTATATGCATCAGCGTCAGGCATTCGGGCGCATCAGACACGAATGAATGTGATTTCAAACAATATTGCCAATGTGAACACTTTAGGATTTAAGTCGAGTCTTGTTAATTTTTCGGACGTCTTTTCCAGAACCCTTTCAGGAGGGAGTGCGCCCACTGGAACCACGGGTGGAACCAACCCTAGACAAATAGGGAATGGCGTTTTGGTTCAAGATATTTCCAAAGATTTTAGTCAGGGAGGAACCCAGTTTACTGGACGGTCCACAGACATGATGATTAACGGCAACGGTTTCTTTGTCATTGAGAGAATCGATAATACGCTTGGTGTTGGGAATCAGGGATTTTTCCTGACCCGGGCCGGTAATTTTTCACTGGATTCGCAAGGGAATCTAACGACTCCAGATGGAATGCGGGTTCGAGGGACGTCTCAATTGAATGGCAGTTCACCTGCAACGATTACCAATGTGAATGTCCCTCAATCGCTAACTATTGTTAAAGATTTGGACGCGAATAATAATATCATTGGTACTCACTTAGCCAATAATGTGGTGACACCGGCGGCGGTTGCTGCTGCTCAAACCGTCGGTACGGTTACTCAACTTCAAACGGAAGTTAAACTGGTTAACTTTAGTTTGGGTCGGGGCGGTGATATTACAGCGGTTTACTCCAATGGAGATAGAATCAGTGTCCGGGTGGATCAAAACACCCAAGTGGCAGGAAGCCCTCAGCTGGCTCGAACCGAGGTTGTTCACCTTCCCTCTGAAGGTGGAACCTTTGGTCCCGATTTAAGCAGTCCGGGTGCAGGCGCTCCAGATGGTAACCCTTCTCAGGCAACGGATTCGGGTTTGTTGGATCAAATTGCCGGATTTACCATACTAACAACACCTCCGGGCGGTAATGGCCTTGAGGGTGCCCAATTGAACCTCCAAACAGCGACTGTTGTTAACCCAGCGGGCCTTCAGTCTGATGGCAATAACAACTTTCTTTTAGGCGCCAATGCTGGAACGGTCTCCTTCGGACAACCCGGAGCTGAAAACCGGGGGCCCGTTGTGAATGGTTCTCTAGAGTCTTCGAATGTGGATCTGGCAGGTCAGTTTACGGATATGATCATTACTCAGCGAGGCCTCGAATCCAATAGTCGAATGATTCGGGCGCAGAGTGAAGTCCTGCAATCTATTATTAATAGTGTTTAATAACCCGTATTCAGTTGTACAAAAGCGTCTTCCTTGAACCTGCCGTGGAGAGTATTTATTCTCCACGGCTCTCTTTTACCTTGTTCTTTTTACAACTGTGGTAGACTCAAAGTGTTTTTTTCCTTAAAATAAGGACGCTTGATAATAATAGGTGTCAGGGAGCTCTGTTTGATGAAAAAGCGCTACATGGCCTTTAGTTTAATGGTCGTTTTGGGTTTGGTGATTTCTTTTCTCGTTATGTTCACACTATTACCCTTGTTAAATCTGGAAAACCTTCCGCTTCGGTTGAGTAAGTGGCGTCAACCATCGAGTGGGTGGTCATTGCATTGGGGGCCATCATACTAAAATCGTTATCGCCAGTGTAAGGGCTCGATCATGACCGGGTCACCGGGGTTAAGAGTCGTTTGTTCTTCAGGAAAATGAATCAGACAATTGGCTGTCGTTAACCCGCTGAGCATGTGAGAGGATTGTCCTTGGGTTGAACGAACCGAAGGGGCTTTCTGATCCGCAGTGCAAATGCCCCGAACAAACTCGAGGCGGCCCGCCCGTTTCTTCAAGGGGGTTTCCAGTTGTGCCGTTGTTTTTTGAATGGAAAAATGAGGAGGGATGCCCATCATGTTAAGTAATGCCGGGCGGATTAACTGATGGAAAGTAACTAGGGCGGATACGGGATTGCCAGGAAGTCCAAAAATTAGCTGGTTTTTTCCGCCCTGTTGCTGCCGACCAAAATAAACCGGTTTTCCTGGCTTAATGGCAATGCGCCAAAAAACCGTTTCAACCCCTTCGGCCTCAACGACTTCTTTTACAAAATCATAATCCCCAACTGAGATGCCGCCTAATGTGATTACCACGTCTTGATCAGCCAAAGCCAAATTCAACTTTTGACGGGTTTCCGCTTGATCATCCTTGGTATAAAAAACAGGAACCGGATTGATTCCCATTTCATTCAACGCTGCTGTTAACGCATAGGAATTCGAGTCATAAATTTGACCCGGTTGAAGAGGACGTCCAGGGGCGATTAGCTCATTCCCAGTGACCAAAAGAGAAACCTTGGGTTTACGGTAAACTTTTACTTGGTCAGAGCCCAAATTGGCGAGAAACCCGACAACCGGCGGTGTAATTGTTGTCCCCTGAGCAATAACGGTTTGCCCTTTCTGGAACTCTTCCCCCTGAAAGCGAATATTTTCATTTATTTTAGCCGGCCGGTGAATTAAAACCCGTCCCTCTTTTTCAGTGCAAAATTCTTTCATTACCACTGCATTAACACCGGGAGGGGTTGGGGCACCGGTAAATAATTTAACCGCTGAATTGCTTGTCAACTCTGTTTCAGAATAGTCACCGGCCTGAATGGTTTCTTTGATGGTGAGTAGGACGGGCGAGTCTTTGGACGCGTTTTCTATATCTTCACTTTTCACCCCGTAGCCATCCATTGCCGAGTTATTAAAAAAAGGGTGATCATACATCGCAATAACCGGCTCAGCAATGGTATAGCCCAAGCACTCTTTTAGGGGGCGTTGAATAACATTTAGCGGCTGAGTCTGTTCCAAAATCGCCTGAAGCGCTTCGTCAAATTGAATCATGGTAAGACAACCTTTCTTTCTTTCTTTCTTTACGATGAAACAGAATCCGTCGTTTGTAATGTTTTCTGTTCAGAGGCGTGTTGTCCGTCGCCACCCCGGAGGATTTTAAACCCATGGAGCATTGCCGGGAATAGCGCATTCAGAGATTCTTTCACGCCATTTTTAGAACCGGGTAAGTTAATAATAAGGCTCTTGCCCCGAAGGCCCACCTGACCCCGCGAGAGCATAGCGTAAGGTGTTCGTTCTTGTCCGTAGTGCCGCATAACCTCTGCCATCCCGGGAACCTCTTTCTCGATAACCGTCTTCATGGCTTCTGGTGTATTGTCTCTCGGGCTGAGTCCTGTTCCGCCGGTTGATATGATCAAATCCACACCCTCCTTGTCCGATAGGTGTTTCAGCGTTTTAACGATACCATCCAAATCATCGGAAATAATTTGATACTGTATCCTCTCAGGAGGAACGCCTGCGGATTTTAACTGTTCCAGAATCAGTTGTCCTGAAAGGTCACTTTTAGTCCCGGCGCTAACCGAGTCTGAAATCACAACCACCGCCGCGTTTAATCGCTTTCCGATAGTCTGTTTGAAGTCCGATTTTCCGCCTTTTTTCTCCAGTAATTGAACCCCCGTAATCTCCATGTCCTCATCAAACATTTTTAACATGTCATAAATGGTGAGTGCCGCTACCGATGCCGCTGTTAAGGCTTCCATTTCAACGCCGGTTTTATGAATGACTTTGATGGTCACCACAATGTCAATGGCATCCTCACGGAGTTCAAAATCAACGCCTACATAATCAATAGGGAGGGGGTGACAATAAGGAATAATCTGGCTAGCATTTTTCGCTGCTTGTATGGCCGCAATCTTAGCCACAATCAGCGGATCTCCTTTGGGGGCTGTACCTTCTCGTATTACTGCAATTAGTTGAGGTGATATATTGAGCGTGGCTTTGGCCGAAGCAATACGCTGATTTTTTGTTTTATCCGAAATGTCACGCATTTTTTGATCTCCCAATCTCTTTTTAGGGCTGTATTACGTTAACCGCCAATGGTAATCATAGGACGATTATCCACTTTTTCCAACACGCCCATGGGCTCATGAGCTTCTTGCTTTAAAAGAACCGCCTGTTGAATTAGCCCGATAATCTCTTCATCCGAAGCACCGTCTCGCAAAGGCTCTTTCAGGGAAATTTCCGAGGAATGAAACAAACAGGATTTAACATGCCCATCCGCAGTGAGGCGAAGTCGGTTGCAGGTTCCGCAAAAACTATCGGACATGGAGGAAATAAAACTAACGGTTCCGGTATGCCCGACGAGTGCATAATCCTTAGCGACGGCCGAAGGTTCTGACTGAATGGCTTCCAGTGGGTAATGCGTCTCAATTTGTTCTTTTATTTCTCGATAAGGAATCATACGGCCTTGCGCCCATTTGTTATTTTTAAAGGGCATATATTCGATAAATCGAACGTTCAGGGGTTTGTCTTTCACAAAATCGACAAAGTTTAGAATTTCATCTTCGTTGATACCAGCAATGACCACCACATTAATTTTAATAAAGTCAAAGCCGGTGTCGAGGGCCGTGTTAATGCCCGCCATCACTTGGTCAAACTGATTGCGTTTGGAGATGTTGACAAATTTTTCTTGGTTTAATGTGTCCAGACTAATGTTAACGCCATTTAATCCCACGGTTTTCAAGGTTTTTGCGTACTCTTCCAATAAGATACCATTGGATGTCATGGCAATGAGTTGAAGCGTGTTGAGTTCTTTAAGTTGCTGGATAAAAGAGGGTAAATCCTTACGAACGAGTGGTTCTCCGCCTGTAATCCGTATTTTATTAACGCCGAGTCGAGTAAAAATTCGGGCTATTTTGATTAATTCTTCGTAGGTCAACAATTCGTGATGAGGACTGAACGGCATATCTTCATGGGGCATACAGTATAAGCATCTTAAATTGCACCGATCCGTGACAGAAATACGGAGGTAGCTGTGAGTTCGCCCAAAACGATCCGTTAACACATGAGAGATACTCATAAAGCGAATTGTCCTTTTTTATTTTCCCTAAGCGTCTTTTTCAGCTTAAGAACCGCTGAGTGGCCTTCAAAGACACTGAATACGTTGTTGACTCCCTGCATTCGAAGTGTTTTCACCATGGCTGAACTCCGAAAGCCCTGATGACAAAACAGAAAATAATTTGTTTCTTTAGAGAATGCTTCCTTAGAAGGGTATTCTGCTTGGTGCCGAAGGTCTACCCATTCATAAGGAAAAAAGGTTTGATGAAACGCTTCAGCAGAAAACGTGGAGAGATCAATGTTAAACGGCTCGTGAGGCTGAGGTGTTTTTGCATAGTGGGAAGGGTCAATTCGGGTGATTGTTGGCGAGGCGCTACATAAAGGGCAATCTTCATTTTTTTGACGCTGAATCGGCAGGGTTTGGTAGGTCAGTAAGTCCATTAAAAGCATTTGATGGGATAAAGGCGACGGGAGCCCCACAATGTGCTTTACGGTTTCCAGGGCTTGTAGGGTGCCTAGCACTCCTGGAACGCCTCCTAAAACGCCCACTTCGGCGCAGGTCCCAACACATTGCTCATCGGGAATTTCAGGCCAATGGCACCGGAGACAGGCCGTTTTCTGATGGGGGTGCCATAGCTGGAGCTGGCCTTCGTATTGGTAAATACTCGCTTGAATTAGGGGCTTTTTCAAGAGAACCGCCGTATCGTTAATCAGGAATTTGGTGTTGAAATTGTCCGTACAATCCAGAATCCAATCATATTGACTCAACAAAGCTTCTGCATTTTGAGGCGATAGGGCATAAGCGTAATCAAGGACTCGAATAAAAGGATTCAAGGCCCGCAATTTTCGAGCCGCAAGCTCCGCTTTGGGTTGACCTATATCGTTAGCTTCATAAAGGGTTTGCCGATGTAAGTTATTTATTTGAAGGCGATCAGGGTCGCAAATTCCAAGGGTTCCAACACCGGCACCTGCTAAATAGAGCAAGGCCGGACACCCCAGTCCACCGGCACCAATAACGAGTACACGGCTATTGCTTAATCTCTTTTGCCCCGACTCCCCCACCTCTGGAAGTAGGACTTGTCGGGAATAATAGTCTTCTTTGGCTTCACGCTCTGAAGCCATGGTCTCAGGCGAGTGATGGATATGCCTTGAGCAGGCTTGGCAATTCACCCACTCGGCTGTACCGTCGGCATAATACTCCTTTTTCCAGATGGGGAGGCGTATTTTAACTTCATCAATAATATAACGACATGCCTGAAATGCCTCTTCTCGATGGGCGGACGTAACGCCGACCCAAACTGCCATCTCACCAATGGCTAATGGTCCTACTCGATGAATGCATTCAGCTTTTTTAATTTGGAACCGATTGAGAGCCTCCTGAATAATTTGTTCGCCTTCTTTTTGGGCTAAGGACGCAAACGCTTCGTAAGCCAGTTTTTCCACGGGCTTTCCATCGTTATGGTTTCTGACCCATCCCTCAAAACTAACATAAGCGCCTGCTTCTGGGTGTGCTAGCTTTTCCCGGAGTGGGCTTATTTCCGTTTCAATCGCTGTTGAGATAATGCCAAACACATTACCCTCCTGCGACCGGCGGGATAAAAACAACATGGTCCTTGTTTTTTAGTGGGTTACTCATGGAAGAAAAATTTTGATTGATGGCTACCTGAAGCTGTTCGACGGGCAAATGAAACCCATGCCTTTCTTGCAATTCTTGATAGAGCTGTTCAGGCGTTGCTGCCGATGTTTGTAATGTCTCATCGCTTCTTCCGCGCTGTTCCCGAAGCACCGCAAAATATTGGATCTGGATTTCGGTCGTTTGTTTTTCCATTATGGGTTCTGATAAAGACTCTTGAAATGAGATTGGCATTGCGTTAAAAACCCCATCGGATGATTTTATTCTTTTTCTAGGTCGATTCTATTTTGTATTATTACATAAGGATAAAGTGCAAAGAAAGGTTAGAGAAATGAGAGAAATTAGGAAAATTAGGAAAATTAGGAAAATTAGAAAGAAAGAGAAATGAGAACCTCGTTTTAGCTCATTGTGGCTTCATTTTAAGTTTTCTTCAAGATAATGGTCTGGTGTATTGATATTAAGCAATGATTGAGAGGCGGTCGGTTGAAGGAGAACAGGGTTTAATGATTGAAGGATCTTAACCAGAGCATACGCTTTAGAGGCATATGCTTTTCTCATCATCGGATAAGCGGAGGGTTCGTATAGAGCGCAAAGGGGCTCTGGAAAAGATTGGGCATCCAATCGAAATGCTGTTGCATGACGTGTTTTGTTCCGGTGGCAGATCAGTTGACGGATAACTAGCGAATCAACCCGAGGCATGTCGCAGGCTAACACGAGCCAGGCGGCATCAGGCTGATACTCAAAAGCGGATAAAATACCGGCTAGCGCACCACAGTCTTTATATTGGTCAATAATAAGGGGAAGGCCAGAATAGTGAGGAAGATCCCTTTGTTCTTTTCGGCAGGAAATAAACACTTTTGCGCAGAATGGAACAAGCTGCTTAAGGGCAAACTGTATTTGCGCTTCACCATGATAGTTCAGTAAGCCTTTATCTTTCTTCATACGGGAACTGGCTCCGCCTGAAAGAACGACACCATATAATAAACGTTTTTCCACTATAAAAAAGAGGGCCTTTCCTTTTAAACGCTCTGAACCTATTTATACTGCCCTAAAAAGTACACTGCTGGCAAGGAGCGACATAAAAACGCTCGGCAACACCTTCACTTGGTTGCCGAGCGTTTTGGTTATTTACCACAATCCGATTATTTCATTCGTCTTAAACTTTATTGGCTCTATTTAACTCAATGTAAGAATGGGGTTCGCTTACGTTAAGAAATTATGCTATTTGTAACAATGAAAATCGCTAGAATCGAAATAACAGCCATTTCAATGGCAACTTCAAGCAAATAAGGGTGCTCAAAAGTCTTCTTCTCTACACTACTCATCATATTCACCTCCGTCAATCTGCCCACACTAACTCTGGGCTCTCTGTACTCACTCTTTTTCTTTATATTATATTAATAATTTACTTACCAAGGAAATCGTATAGTATACCCACTACCATAAGTATACCATTACAGCCACTTCAGTCTATTCCCTAAACAGCTAGTCTTTAAACTTAGCTATTTGGCTAATAAACAATCAATTGAAGATGCTATTGTCAATAGAATTTAGTGCCTACTTAGTTAATTTGGATATAAATAAGATACAATAAAAGAATTTTTAAAAATAATGCTCAATAAAAGCAAGCAAACGTTAAAAATCTTAAATAAATTAAATAAAAAGGTTAAATAAGGTAAGGAGTTGAAAGAAACGGTGAGTACGATAGAACGGATTCAAACAACCTTGTCCGCACATTACTATTTTCATACGGTTGATATTAAGGAAATTGAGGAAATTGCCTCGTTTACCCATTTGACCTCCTTTAAAGAAGGGGAGTCTATTTTTATGGAGGGCGATCCGTCTAAATCCTTTTTTATTGTTCAGGAAGGGCAGGTTCAAGTTTATAAAATGTCGCCAAAAGGCAGGCAGGTCATTCTTCGCTTGTTTAACCCGGGAGAATCTTTTGCTGAAATCCCTTTTTGGCAAGGCGCCCCATTCTACCCTGCCAATGCTGTCTGCTTAGAAGACACGATACTACTGATGATTGAAGGCAAGCGGTTTAAACAATTTGTTACCAATCGTCCGAAGGTACTCATGGCCATGTTGTCTGGATTTTCAGAGCACCTTCGAGAATTAAGCGATCGAATTGAAGATTTGGCATTGCGAAACGTTGACTCCAAACTGGCCAAGTACCTGCTTTCTTATCAGGAAAGCTTTTTAGAGGAAGGTCGCGGGTCAAAAGATATTGAAATTCAGGTTCAAAAGAAAATTCTGGCTTCTATTTTAGGAACCATACCGGAAACGCTGTCTCGAAGTTTTAAAAAACTGGCAGAGCAAGGGATTATTTCCATCGAAAAGCGTTCTGTCAAAATACTTAATCCAAAAGCACTGGAAAATAGGGCGGAATTAGAGGACTAATCGAGCGTGTTTTCATTCTTCTTGACTTAAGTCAAGTCTCGTCACAGTCGTTTGAATCATAATAAAAAAAAGTGTGTAAAGTCGCTCTCAGATTACAAGCAAAGGTAAGAAAACATGAAGAGAGTCAAGAAAGAGAAAGGCAAGAATACAAAGAGTCGAATGAAAAGCCCTGTTCTCTTTTTTCTGTTAGGATTGGATTGCCCGTCTGGGTAGTCCGCTTTCTGCTTGTTTGAGTTACGATAAGTGCGGTTATTGCGCAAGCATCTTTTTTTATACCCTCTAGTCTTTTAAATCTGTTAATCTGTTTAAAATTAATTATAAAGAGAAATGACCCTTTTCCATGAGTAGACGTTCCATTTTAAAAGCCCTTGCCGCTTTACTTTCTGCCTTTTGGACCGTGATTATCGTATTCCCCATATTCCGTTATTTACAACGGCCAAAAGATGATGCACCCCAGATTTCAGAAGTGGAGGTCGGACCTGAGAGCGATATCTTGCCGGGCAGTAGCAAAACATTTAAATACGGGAAAAAGCCCGGATTATTGATCCGAGATGATAAGGGAGAGCTCCATGCTTTTGAGGCAGTATGCTCACACTTAGCCTGTACGGTTCAACATCGTCCTAAGAAGGGCGATATTTACTGTGCATGCCATAGCGGGGTTTATGACTTAGCGGGAGGCAATGTTTCTGGTCCTCCTCCCAAACCCTTAACCCCTTTAAAAGTTGCTGTTAACGAAAATGGTCTTGTTGTTGTATCAAAAGCTTGACAAATTAAGCTTATATGGTTTTCAGAAGGTTTAATCGCTTATTATGTGGTCCCATATCGATAATTGGCTCGAAGAACGATTCAAAATTTCCATCATTAAGAAAGTACTCGGAAAAAAAGAGGTTCCGCAACATAGCCAGTCGCATTGGTATTATTTTGGTGGGGTTGCCCTCTTCCTCTTTATTGTTCAAATTGTAACCGGACTGCTATTACTGGTTTATTACCAGCCTGGAATTGAAAGCTCACACCCCAGTGTTCAATACATTATGGATAAAGTGGAATTTGGGTGGCTGATCCGTTCCATTCATAGCTGGGCCGCTAACTTGATGGTGCTTGTTGTTTTTGTTCATATGTTTAGCGCCTTTTTCATGAAAGCCTACCGGGCGCCTCGTGAAATTACCTGGTTAACGGGGTTTGCTATATTCATTTGCACCTTGGGGTTAGGATTTAGTGGTTACTTGCTTCCCTGGGATGAAATTTCTTTCTTCGCCACCAAGGTGGGGCTTGAAATCACAGGCGCCGCTCCGATTGTTGGCCCATTTATGGCTGACATGCTTCGTGGTGGGGAGTCAATTACTGGAGCAACGATTAGCCGGTTTTTTGAACTCCATGTGATTCTATTGCCTGCTGCCATTATTGGGTTATTAACCTTGCACTTGATTATGGTTCAGGTTCACGGGATGAGTAAACCTTACTCGTATGCGAACCGTCCGAAAAAACAACAGAAAACCATTTCCTTTTTTGATGAGTTTTTGTTCCACGATATTATCTTATGGACGATGATGATGGGCGTGGTTATCTTCATTGCGTATGCCTTTCCGTGGGGGCTTGGTCCCGAAGCCGATACCTTTGCACCGGCACCAGAAGGGATTAAGCCTGAATGGTACTTTATGTTTATGTTTCAGATTCTGAAATTCCTTCCCGCCCATATTGGGCCGTTTGAAGGGGAAATTTTTGGTATTCTCATGTTTGGCGTAGGCGCCTTGCTTTGGGCTTTGGTTCCCTTTTGGGAGCCTATTAATAAGACGACCTCAAAATTGGCGACGGCTTTTGGTATTTTTGCGGTTATCCTGATTGTTTCAATGACAACGTGGGGTTATATAGAAAGTCCTGAAGGCTCATTGGTTGAGGGCGAATTGGGAGCAACAGGTGTTTCCGTTGCCAAACAGGATGGTTCGGCTCTCTTTAAACAGAATTGTTCAGCGTGTCATACGATTGGCGGCGGTGCCTTGGCGGGCCCGGATTTAAAAGGGGTGACGGATAAAGACCAAGAATGGTTAACCCAATTCATTCTGGATCCTTCTGGGTCAGCTATGCCGGTTATTCCAGGTGTTGATAAACAAAACGTTCAAGCTATATTAGACTATATTGAGATTGAGTCTGATCCCGAAAAAGCTGCCGCTGCCGCTGAAGAAGAAAAGTTAGCGGCGACTCAGTCGACAAAAGCTCTTGCCGTTTTAGAGGTGAAGCCTTTTTCTGATGAAGAGATTGAAAATGGTCGTAAGCTCTTTACCGGAGTTCGTCCTTTGGCCAATGGTGGCCCCTCGTGTATGACCTGCCATTCAATTCGGCAAACCGAAGAGGCTATTTCGGGCGGGCACTTGGGTAATGACTTAACCCACGTGTATAAGAAGCTGGGCGAACGTAAAGGGTTGGAAGGCTGGCTGGCATCATTGCCTAATGCGACCATGCAACCCATTTATCAGGCTCAGTCATTAGAAGCCGTTGAAATTACGGCGCTTATTGCCTTTTTTGAAGATACAACGCGTCGTATTGAGGCCGGTGAACTGCCTAAGCCAACTGGCCTACCCGAAAGTGCTAAATTCATTCTATTTGGCTTGGGTGGTATGGCTCTGGTCTTAGTGTTTTTAGCAATGGTCTACCACGGGCGTCTTCGAGGCGTTCGGAAACCCTTGGTTTATGGTAACAATCATGAATCCGATGAAGGAGAACAGTAGTAATGGTAAAAAATAAAAATCCATGGATTCAGGATGAGGTTAAACCGGAACTCCGCCAGTGGGAAGATTTTTATCGAGATCGTTGGCAACACGATAAGGTGGTTCGTAGTACCCATGGGGTGAACTGCACGGGTAGTTGCACTTGGAATATTTATGTGAAAAATGGTATTGTAACGTGGGAAATGCAAGGGACGGATTACCCTTCGATGGGAGAGAAACTGCCTCCTTATGAGCCACGGGGTTGTCAGCGAGGCATCTCATTTTCTTGGTATATGTATAGTCCCATTCGAGTGAAATACCCTTATATTCGAGGGGTGTTGCTCGATCTTTGGAAGGCGGCCAAAGCGAAACATCCGGATCCGGTTGATGCGTGGCAATCCATGGTTTCTGACCCAGAAGCTCGGAAGCAGTGGCAACGAGCCCGAGGAAAAGGTGGGTTACGTCGGACTCAGTGGGATACGGTTCTTGAAATCATGGCGGCGGCTAATGTGCATACCATTAAAAAACATGGCCCAGATCGAATTGCAGGCTTCTCACCCATTCCGGCGATGTCAATGGTTAGTTATGCTTCAGGTTCCCGGATGATGCAATTAATGGGAGGCTCTTCACTGTCGTTTTACGACTGGTATTGTGATCTACCGAATGCGTCTCCTGAAACCTGGGGAGAACAAACCGATGTGGCTGAGTCTGCAGATTGGTTTAATGCCAAATTTATTGCGGCGGTGGGATCCAATGTGGGCATGACCCGGACACCGGATTGTCATTTCGCGGCGGAAGCACGGACCAATGGGTCTAAGCTGACCGTTTTTTCACCGGATTTTAATATGACTGCAAAATTTGCGGACGATTGGTTTGCGATTAATGCGGGTCAGGATGGCGCATGGTGGATGGCTGCAAACCATGTCATTCTCAGCGAATTTCACCATAAAAAACAGGTTCCCTATTTTATTGATTACGCAAAACGCTATACGGATTCGCCTTATCTCGTAGAATTAACCGAAGGTGAAAATGGGGCGTTTGAAGCGGGGCAGCTTTTACGAGCCAATCGCCTTCAACCCTATCAGGAGACGGAAAAAGGAGATTGGAAATTCCTGATGTGGGACGAGCTTGAGAACAAGCCAAAAATGCCCATGGGGAGTATGGGGTTCCGCTGGGGGAGTGAAAAAGGGAAGTGGAATCTTGAGTTAAAAGACGGGGCCGATCATTCGGAAATTAACCCGGAACTCACGTTCTTAAATCAGAATGATGGAACGGTTTCGGTCCGACTGGATAATTTCAGCGAAGAGGTGGATATCCACCGAAGTGTACCCATCCGTCATGTTGAGGGTGCTGATGGTAATAAAGTCACGGTTGCTACTATTTACGATGTTTTGATGGCCCAATATGGTGTTAATAGAGGTTTAGAGGGGGATTATCCTTCGGATTACAACGATTCCAATGCCCCTTATACCCCTGCGTGGTCTGAAAAATATACCGGGGTCAGTCGAAAAGACTTGATTCGATTTGCCCGTGAATGGGCCACAACCGCTGAACATTCCAAAGGAAAATGCACCATTATTATTGGTGCCGGTATTAATCATTGGTATCATGCGAACCTGATGTATCGAGCCGGAATTCATGCGTTGATGTTTTGTGGTTGTGTGGGCGTCAATGGTGGTGGGTTGGCTCATTATGTAGGGCAGGAAAAACTGGCGCCTATGGAGTCATGGTCTTCTATTGCTATGGCCAAAGACTGGCATGGTCCATCGCGCTTACAAAACGCTCCCAGCTGGCACTACGTTAACAGTGATCAATGGCGTTATGAAAAAGACTTTACCGACTATACGACGGTTCCTGCCAAGCAACGTAGTGCATCCTTTGCTCAAGGGCATACGATGGATACCCAAATTCGTGCGGTGCGTAACGGTTGGTTGCCTTTTTATCCCCAGTTTAATAAAAATCCAATAGATTTGGTTAAAGAGGCTGAATCCTCCGGTGCGACTGACTCAAAAGATATTGTAACCCATGTGGTTGAGCAGTTAAAAAGCAAAAAGCTCAAGTTTTCGGTTGAAGATCCTGATGCACCTGAAAACTGGCCTCGAGTTTGGTACATTTGGCGCGGAAACGCCTTAATGTCTAGTGCTAAAGGGCATGAATACTTTTTAAAACACTATTTAGGTACCCATCACAATGCCATTGCGGATGAGAGCCTGGCTAAAGATTCTGTAAAAGACGTGGTTTGGCATGACAAGGCCCCTGAGGGGAAACTGGATCTCGTGGTGGATCTGAATTTCCGAATGGACACGTCAGCTTTGTACTCTGATATTATTCTGCCTGCGGCAACTTGGTACGAAAAAAACGATCTTAATTCGACGGATATGCACAGCTTTATTCATCCGTTGACTGAAGCCGTTAAGCCTTGCTGGGAATCTAAAAGTGACTGGCAGATTTTTAAAGAAATCGCCAAAAAATTCTCAGAATTGGCGGAAGTTCATTTGCCCGAACCGGTGAAAGATATTGTGGCTGTCCCCTTGTCCCATGATTCACCGGCTGAAATCGCGCAAACAGAAATGAAAGACTGGATTCATGGTGAGGTGGAAGCTATTCCGGGAAAAACTATGCCCAACTTTGTCGTGATTGAACGAAACTATAAAGACCTTTACAAACGTTTTATTTCTTATGGTCGGTCGGTTCGAGAGAAAGGGCTTGGGGCTCATGGAACGAGCTACGCCATCGATGACTTTTATGATGAACTGGTTGAAAGCCGTCGAACCGAAACTTGGGAGGGAACAACCTATCCTTCCCTGAGCGATGACGTTGATGTTTGTGACACGATTTTACGCCTTGCTACCACCACTAACGGGGAGTTGGCTTATCGTTCCTATAAAAATATGGAAGAAAAGGTCGGACGGCCGTTGGCTCATCTGGCGGAAAAAAACCGGGATCGGCGTTTAGACTTTAAAGACCTGCAAGGGCGCCCTCAAAGGTTGATTAATAGCCCGATGTGGTCAGGGCAAATTGAGGAAGGCCGAGCCTATGCGCCATTTACCTATAACGTGGAAAACATGGTGCCATGGCGAACTCTGACAGGTCGGCAACACTTTTATCTGGATCATCAGGCCTATATTGATTTTGGCGAACACTTGCCAACTTATAAGGCCAAGCCTCAACCCAAGGTCTTTTCTGATCTCATGTTCAGTGAAAGCAAGGAAGGGGGCAAGGCTGACACGAAAACCTTGATGCTTAATTACATTACGCCCCATGGTAAGTGGTCCATTCACTCGACTTACGGCGATACGGAACGAATGCTGACCATGTCTCGAGGCGGAGAGCCTCTTTGGATTAATGATAAGGATGCTGAAGCCATTGGTCTGGTGGATAATGATTGGGTGGAAGTGAATAATGACCATGGCGTCGTTGTCACTCGGGTTAATGTAACGGCTCGATTACCCCGAGGCATTTGTTTTATTTACCATTCCCCTGAGCGAACCATCGGCGTTCCTAAATCACCCTTGCGAGGAAATAAACGGGCCGGAGGGCATAACAGTTTAACGCGCGTTCGCTTAAAACCTAATTTAATGATTGGCGGCTACGGCCAATTCACCTATCACTTTAACTATTGGGGCCCAACTGGCGGGAATCGGGATACTCATGTGTTGGTCAGGAAACTGAATAAAGTCGATTGGTAATACCATAGGGTGCTAAAAGAATCACTTTAATAACAAACGAAAGGTTTTAAATTCTCATGGATGTCAGAATGCAAATCGCAATGGTGTTTCACTTGGATAAGTGTATTGGATGCCACACCTGCAGTATTGCCTGTAAGAATCTCTGGACCGATCGTAAAGGGGCCGAGTACATGTACTGGAATAACGTGGAAACAAAGCCCGGTACCGGTTACCCAACCCAGTGGGAAGATCAGGAAAAGTACAAAGGGGGTTGGGAGCGAACTGAAGACGGTAAACTTAAATTGAAATCTCAAACCAAGGGTAGCCTGATCCGTAATATTTTTCACCATCCTTCTCAACCCAGCATGGACGACTACTATGAGCCATTTACCTATGACTATGACGAACTTTTCAACGCGCCTGCGGGCAATGATCAGCCGACAGCACGGGCTGTATCCAAAGTAACGGGTCAGTACATGGACAAAATAGATGCAGGACCCAACTGGGACGATGATTTGGGCGGCTCTCCCATTTATGCCGAGAATGACCCCAACCTAGACCATATGACTGAAGAACAAAAAGCCCAGTTGTTTGCGGTTGAAAAATTGGTGATGATGTATTTCCCCCGGATCTGCAATCATTGTCTGAATCCGTCCTGTGTGGCCTCTTGCCCTTCAGGCGCTCTATATAAGCGAGGGGAAGACGGTATTGTTCTTGTGAATCAGGATGTTTGCCGGGGATGGCGCTCCTGTGTTTCTGCCTGCCCTTACAAGAAAATTTATTACAATTGGAATACGGGCAAGTCAGAGAAATGTATTCTGTGTTACCCTCGTCTTGAAACCGGTCAAGCACCAGCCTGTTTCCATTCGTGTGTGGGTCGGATTCGTTATTTAGGGCCTATTCTTTATGATGCGGATCAAATTGAAGCGGCTGCCAGTGTTGAAGACAAGGACTTGGTTGAAGCCCACCGCAATATTGTATTAGACCCAAACGATCCAAAAGTATTAGAGGGCGCACGGGCTAATGGTATTCAGGAAGATGTTATTAAAGCGGCGCAAAACTCTCCGGTTTATAAATTTGTAAAAGTCTGGAAGCTGGCGCTACCCCCTCATATTGAATACCGTACGCTTCCAATGCTTTTCTACGTGCCGCCTTTGTCGCCGGTGCAGTCGAGCAAGGATAGTGAGGGCGATGCGCTTTCAGCGGTTTCTGATAATTTGTTTCATGATGTAGAAGAATCTCGCTTGCCGCTCAAGTTTTTAGCAAACTTATTTGGTGCCGGCAGTGATACGGAAGTGATTTACGCTCTGAAAAAACAAAAAGCGGTTCGGATGCACCGCCGCTTACAAACCGTGGGCGATGTGGATGCCGCTTTGGTTGAACGGATGCTAAAAGAAGCGGATTGTACGCCGGAAGAAGCGGATGATATTTTTTATTTAACGGCCATGTGTACGTTTGATGATCGGTTTGTGATTCCGCCCATGCACCGTGAAGAAGCCATTGAAATGCTGAAAGAGCCTTGGGAACAAAAGGGAACAGCCGGATTTAGCTTTGTTGGCGTAGGGAGCGATTAAATGGCCACGCTTTCGAAAAATGCTCAGATCATGGACGCTTTAGCCGAGCTATTGGAATACCCTGATGATTCTCTGCCAAAAAAACTGGAGGCCTGTATCAGTCTTCTGAAAACCGATGAGAAAATCAAAAAAGCGGCGGACCATTTAACCTTGTTTCAGGATTATGCTCAAGCAAACCCGGCCCAATCTTTGGAAGAAGCCTTTACTCAGGCTTTTGACTTTAATAAAGAGGCGGCTCTGGAAGTGGGGTGGCACTTATACGGCGAAGATTATGCCCGAGGCGATTTTCTGGTCAAGATGCGAGATTTGCTTCGTCAGGGAGGTGTGGAGGAAAAACAGGAATTACCCGATCACTTAACTTATGTCTTATCCGTTGTGGGACGTATGGACAAAGAAAGTAGCACGGCATTCGCCTCCATGTATTTGATGTCTGCTTTAAATAAAATGTTAAAGGGGATTGAAAAAAAAGAAGGCCCTTATCAACATGTGTTAAAAGCGATCCATTTTGTTGTGCTTGAAAATTATGCCGATCCACTTCAGATTCCAGGAGAAACACGTTATGAATCTTGATCTCTTCCTTTTTGCAATTTTTCCCTATCTTGCCATGGCGATCTTTTTCATTGAGACCATTCGCCGCTACTATATGCAGATGTATTCTTATACCAGTTTATCTTCTCAGTTTTTGGAGAGTAAAAAGCACTTTTGGGGCATTATGTCGTTTCACTACGGTATTATTGGGACACTCTCAGGCCACGTACTCGCTTTTCTCATCCCTCGTGAAATTCTGTGGTGGAACAGTTACCCGGTTCGTCTGTATGTTTTAGAGCTAACAGCGCTGGTGTTTGGTTCGTTGGCATTATTTGGTATTTGCTCTATTCTTTATCGTCGTTTAAATACAACGCGGGTTAATGCCGTCACGACCTCGATGGACTGGGTTGTTTATGCCTTTTTAATTTTAATGATCTCATCGGGCGTCTATGTGGCGGTGTTTCATGGGTGGGGCACATCATGGTTTGCTGCCTCGGTCACTCCTTACCTTTGGTCGTTAATTAAATTTACGCCTCAGATTGATTATGTGGTTCATTTACCCGTGGCTTTTAAAGTTCATATGCTCAGTGCCTTTTTACTGATTGCCGTATTCCCGTTTACCAAATTGGTCCATGTACTGGTTATTCCCAACCAATACATGTTTCGAAAACGACAAGTCGTTCGTTGGTATAAGGATCGCTCGGTACAAGAAGAACATTAGGCCGAAAGGGTATTAGCTGATTGGGTGATGCGGTCTCATAACAGTATCGAGTAGTTTATAAGTGCCGATACTTCGTGTCTCTTAAACACAAAGTGTTGTAAGGTAAGTTTTAGGATTGAATTTAATTTAGAAAAAGGGGAAGGAAATGACAACCGAAAAGAGCCAGGCCATGTCTGTTTTGGTAATGAATACCATTGCATTTTGTGTCTGTTTTGCCTGTTGGATGATGTATGGTGTGTTGATCACCTTTTTAGTGGATAATGGCGTTTTTAGTTGGGATAAAGCTCAAATGGGCTGGTTAATCGGGACACCTGTCCTGACCGGTGCGATTACCCGACTTCCGATGGGTATTTTAACGGACAAATATGGTGGTCGGATTGTTTATGCGATCCTGATGCTGGTTTCCGCAGCCGCCATGTATATGGTGAGCTTTTGCAACAGCTATGAACAGTTCCTGATCGCAGGACTCGGATTCGGACTCTGTGGTGCCTCATTCGCTGTGGGCATTGCTTATACATCGGTCTGGTTCTCTAAGGAACGTCAGGGAACTGCATTAGGTATCTTTGGTGCAGGTAATGCCGGTGCTGCGTTAACCAGTTTAGGCGCACCTCACCTCTTGATGTATCTAACCCAAAATGCGACCTATCTGGATGGCTGGCGCATGTTGCCCAAAGTGTATGCGGTGTCTCTTCTCGTTATGACGGTTCTTTTCTGGCTCCTTACTCATCATCGGGTTGTTGAACATGGCAGAGGGTTTACCATGGCTCAACGCCTACAGCCCTTAAAAGATATTCGAGTTTGGCGATTTGGCCTGTATTACTTCTTTGTTTTTGGTGGTTTTGTGGCGCTGGCTCAATGGCTTGTTCCTTACTTCGTTAATGTGTATGCTATGTCTTTAGCAACGGCTGGTATGATGGCTTCTATTTTTAGCTTGCCTTCCGGTGTTATTCGAGCAATGGGCGGCTGGATGTCAGATGTTTGGGGCGCTCGTTCGGTCATGTACTGGATTTTGGGGGTCTGCCTTTTAAGCTGTGTTTTGCTGTCAGTTCCCCGGATGGATATTGAGTCACCTGGACAGGGCGTTATGGCTGCAAAAGCCGGTGTGGTCACAGCTGTTTCGGCTGAACGAATTGTTGTTGACGAAAAGGCGTATTCCTTAAAAGAACATAAAAGCGATGACATTATGTCCATTGCCAAAGACCATGAGGAAATGATTGTTTGGCCCACTTTTTCATTTTGGCAGGAGCCGGTTGTTCAGATTGGCGATCAAGTGACCAAGAAACAATTGCTGGCACGTGGTGTCACGCATATCTTTTTTCAAGCTAATGTTTGGATTTTCATGTTTCTTGTGTTCATTATTGGTGTTGCGACCGGTATTGGTAAAGCGGCTGTCTATAAACACATTCCAGACTACTTCCCTAAAGATGTGGGGGTCGTTGGCGGTATTGTGGGCGTATTAGGCGGTTTGGGCGGATTTGTCGGCCCCATTGTTTTTGGCCAAATGCTAAAAGCAACGGGTATCTGGACGACAGCCTGGATGGTTTTGGCCTTACTAATTCTCGTTTGCCTTATCTGGATGCATTGGACCATTACTCATATGATGAGAGAAAAAGCTCCGGTCCTGATGCGTCAAATGGAAGATAAACTGAATGAAGAAGTCAAGGTGTAAGAAAGCAAAAAGAGTAAATGAAGCGATAGCCGCTTCCGTTTAATAAACAAAGGAGACTTTTATCCATGGCTCGAATTACTCACTGGGATCCTGAAGATAATGAATTTTGGGAAAAAGAAGGTAAAGTGCACGCAAAGCGAAATCTTTGGATTTCAATTTCCTGCCTGTTATTGGCCTTTAGTGTCTGGGTTTACTGGAGCATGATTATTGTCAATATGGATAAATTTGGTTTTACCTGGAGTAAGACGGCGTTGTTAGTCTTGCCCGCAACTGCAGGGCTTTGGGGTGCCATTGCCCGAATTCCTTACACCTTTGCGGCTTCGATGCTTGGCGGTAAAAACGTGTGTGTGTTTACGACGGCCATTATGATTGTTCCTTGCTGGCTGGCAGGAACTGCATTGCAAGATCCTACAACACCCCTCTCCTCATTTGTCTTTTTTGCTGCTTTATCTGGATTTGGCGGTGGTGCGTTTTCAGCGTCCATGTCTAATATTAGTTTTTTCTTTCCTAAAAAAGAAGCAGGAACTGCTCTTGGGCTGAATGCCGGGCTAGGTAATCTGGGAGTCAGTGTCGCTCAATTTCTAATTCCCGCCGTGATTTTTATCCCCATTTTTGGCAACTTAGGCGGTGGTGCTTCAACGGTTCTTGAGGATGGCTCGGTACTCTATTTACAAAACGCGCCATTTATTTGGATGCCTCTGCTCGCAATTTGTGCCGTGGCTTCTTTCTTTGGTATGGATAATCTGCCGACGGCCAAACAGTCTTTTTCTGACGTGGCGGCCATTTTTAAGATGAAACACAATTGGATTATGACCATCCTTTACACCATGACGTTTGGGTCGTTCATCGGATTTGCCTTTTCCTTTCCGCAACTCATTAAAATCACGTTTGAACCTGCTTTGGCCATGAAATTTGCCTTTCTAGGTGCATTGATTGGTTCTTTAATCCGGCCTGTGGGTGGGTGGCTTTCCGATAAATTTAGCGGCGCTAAAATTACGCTGATGACGACTGTTATTATGATCTTGGCACCCTTGGGTGTTATCTACTTTACTTCGGAAGAGCATGCGAATTTTGTGGGTTACATGGCTATGTTTATGCTGCTGTTTGCCGCATCCGGGATTGGCAACGGTTCAACCTTTAAGATGATTGCCTCGATCTTTCCGACGAAAGCGGCAGGTCCTGTCTTAGGGTGGACGTCGTCGGTCGCTGCCTTTGGTGCATGGGGTGTTCCCAAGCTCTTTAAATGGTCCATTGAAGCCCATGGTTCGGCAGACATGGCCTTTTACTCACTGATTGGATTTTATATTGTGTGTTTTGGCCTTTGTTGGTATTACTACACGCGCAAAGGGGCCGAGATTCCTTGCTAAAGCTTTGTAACAAAATCAAGAAAATCCGGTCTTTTAATGTTGATTAATTAGATAATAAAAAACGTACTCTTTATTTAGAGGGAAAAAGAGAGAGCTAAAAAAGAGTCGTTTAGAGTTTTCGTATTCGTCTAAAAGCAGAGAAGAGAGAGCCATCTGAATCGAATCGGATAAGAAATTGAGTGGATAGCTCTTTATATATAAAAAAGTGATAAACTAAAAAATTTAATTCCTTATTGTTTGTTAATAAAGCGAGAGAAATTTATCGTGAAACGATCATTTTCATTGAAAACGGGCTTATCTGCAGGTTTTGTTGCATTTTGCCTCATGGTGTTTTGTTCACCATCGGCTGAAGCGCAACTAACGATTCAGGGTAACCCGGTATTTTCTACCCCCACACCTAAAGAACAAAAAATTGGCCCCATGCCTAAAGCGCCTTTCAAAGGGGTGGTTGAATTTGATGCCTCAGCGGAAGAAGTCGACGGTCAGCCGTTGGATGAGATCCGGTTGGGTGATGTTGAGCTGGAAGGGAATCGGTATTTTCGGACCTGGGCAATTAAAAAGCACCTAAAGCCTATCTTGAAAAAGAAAGGCGATGTGCTGGATGTCGCAGAGCTGGAAAGTGAATTAAAGCGGATTAATAAGCAAAATGCTTTTAAGCTCAAGGCGAATTTGTTTAAAGGGGAAGATGGTAAAACGGATGTCGTTTTTGATGTGTACGAACGTCAACCCTGGCAGATTACCGGATTCACGGATAACTTGGGCCGTCCGGGCCTTGGAACCTATCGAGGCGGTGCTTCGATTACGAATGAGAGTTTACTCGGTATTGGTGATAAGTTAAAAGTTGAATACGTTGGTGCGGCTCGTGATAACTTGGTTTTAGCGGCCTATAAACTTCCCTTTAATCGCAGGGGGGGGAACCTGAGTGTTAAATACCGTTACCACTGGGTTAATTACGATCGAAAATTCACCGGTGGAGCTAATCTTGTTGGTCGAGACCGCAACCTGTTTGTGATTCAGCTGGCACAACCCATTGATAAAAAACGGGTTTGGACGCCGTTTATGGGTACCTTGTTTCGTCATGTAACGATTGACCGAAATGGTGCTCGACGTGTTAAGGCGGATCCGCGCCCATGGTGGTTTGGAATGCAGTTTAAAAAGCCTGATAAATATGGTTCAACCATGATTAAAGGGATGATGGTTGTTGGCCAACGATGGATGGGCGGTGATTCCAAATTCTGGCGAACCAAAGTGGTTTCCAAACGGGTGATTAAATTGCCTCATCGGCAAAAAGTGGTTCTTCGTGCTGCTTTTCAGCTTTCACCCGATAAACAGCCTCCGGTTCAAAATATTACGATTGCCAGCGCCTATGCGGTGCGTGGTTATACCGAAGGCTTGATTAACGGGGATCAAGGACACTTTTATAACGTTGATTACTTTTTCCCGATTCCCTTCTTAAATAAAGCGTCCAGTAAACTCGACGATCGGGTGCGTGGTGTGGCTTTCTTTGATTTTGGGCAAGGCTGGGTTGATAGTAAAAACCCACGATTTAGCGGAGTCGCTAACCCTTCACGAAAGCAACGAACTCTGTTGATGGCTGCAGGAGTTGGTATTCGTGCTCGCCTGACTCAATATCTGCAAGGCTTTGCGGATATGGCTTGGGGGCTGGGCGATCGGAATTTAATCGAGCTGAACTCGGATCCAACGTTCCGTGTCCACTTCGGTATTCGAAGCGACTTCCTGCCGAAGAACTACAAAAAACGAGGCGATAACATTAGCACTTTGTAGGAAATTGACAGCAATACTAATTTAAAACCCCTTCTGATTATTATCAGAAGGGGTTTTAAAATTTGCATATCTTATTAAGTTTAAGCTGTTTTCTCTGATTTTGATTTTGTGGGCGCTTTTTTCTGATTCTCACCAATGAAAGCTTCTTTCTCTTCATCGCTTATATTCAAACCAGGCAATTGGTCCACCACTTTATCGACAAATCCTTTTTCCAGTGATTCCGCCGATTCCATCCAATAGTCCCGTTCCATGATGATATCAATCTCCTCTTGGGGAACCTTGGTCACTTTGGCAAAAAATTCATTGATCTGCCGCTTATACCGCATTATTTGCTTATATCTGATTTCAATATCTGTCGCCTGACCCGAAGCTCCACCGAGCGGTTGGTGAATCATAATTTCCGCTTTCTTCGACATACTGCGATGCCCTGGCGTGCCGTTTGCTGTGATGACAGAAGCCGCACTAGCCGCATACCCTTGAACATAGGTTGCGATGGGAATATTTTTTCCATCAATTTTCGTTGCCTTCACCTGATCCATAGAGTCTATAATGCTATTCATGGCTAAAATAGAACCGCCCGGGCTATTAATCAGGAAATTAATGGGCTGAACCTTTCCTGTCTTTTTCATAATGCCTTCTAAAATATTCACGCGCTCCTGGACCATTTCTGCCATTTGATCCGTTACGGGACCCGAAATCTTAACGATGCCGTTTTTAATCAAAATTTGTTGTAACTGGCTTAGCTTTTTATGAGAGGGTTTTTCGGCATTGGAAATCGTATTTTGGAATTGAGCTAGCGTGGTATTAAAATGAGACTCAAATAAAGAGTTTCCCCAAGAGTAGGGGCGTGCACTGGCCTCTTCGTATTGCGTGGTAAATTCAGGATTAATCAGCAATGGCGTGCCTACGTAATTCGGGTTTCGGGCACCAAATTGAACAGGCTTGACACCAAAGTAAGCGCCATTAAGTAACGGGCTCTTTTCTGCCGTTTGTTGTCGTACGTCTGGAATTGACTGAGAATCTTTTATTTTATTTTGCATACCCGCAAAGCGTTGGGTATTCTGAGTATAAGGGTTTAAATTTAAAATATTCATTGAGGATCCTCACCTTGTATGATTGTTAATTTATCGACGTTGACCACGAACTGTGAGTTTGTACGATGGCTTCTTTGTAGTTAAATTAATTGGCTTCTTTGAGTCATCTTTACGGCCTTTTTGCTGTAGCCACTCCATGTATTCTTTGTCTCGGGTAAACGCAAAATCCAGCATTTTGGGTAATGTTTTATCGGTATAACCATCGTCTCGATTTTTAAGATTATCGAGTGTCTCCTTCAAGCGGGTTAGGCGCTCTCGATTAATTTCATGTTTTTTGAGTACTCGATCTTGCTGTTTATATTCAAAATATTTTTCAACATCTGTAATAAAATGCTCTAGTTTTTCTCGTGTATCATTAACATCTTTCTGCACCATTTTTTCAAAGAACGATTCAAAAATAATGGCCAAATTCTCATCAGTCATGGGTGATTCACTTGGATTCCGAGTGGCCCAACTGCCTAAATCACGAATAATTTTGTTTCTAAATTCATCCACTTTTACGTTTTCGGGCTTCAGTAATTTCTCAACCTGAGCCATATAGTTCTCGTTGGGCCCGTCCTTAATTGCGGGGTCACGATATTCGGATTGAACCGTCCCCTTTTGCACATGAGCTTTAATATGGGCCAGGTACTTCCGTAAGTTATTTAGGTGTTCAGATTGTGGTTTTAAGAGCTTTAAAGCCGAATGTACATCCGACCGAATGCGCATTCGCATAAAGTTTTTAACTTGGTCTAAGGCATCTTCTGGAGGCTGGTAAGTGGTGGGTAGGTTAATTGAAATCGTTTGGCCTTTAGATTCGGCCTGTTTAATTGCGTCTGAAGCGGCTTCAGCATATCTCTTGCGTTTTTCAGCGTATTCGATACTGTTTTTAATGTGCGCTTCCAGCTCATCAAAAAGTTCTAATAATGTAAAATCTTCTTTCTTATTTCGTACTGCGGCCTCTTCTAAAACATCCCAGGCTTCACGAGGTGAAATGCCGCTTCCCCCTTCATAAAACATAAATTTATGACGCCCGACTCCTATGTTATATTCATCGGCAATGCTTTCCAGGTAAAGCTTTAGTACTTTCTCCTCCTCGGAGTTAAATTTTATTTCTGCTGGTCGTAAAGCGTATAAATCTAATGGCTGGCCCTGATACAATAACGCCTTATGTAAAATTTCTGTTTTAAGTTTTTTAATGGCACCATCCAGGATGGGCTGATGGTCGTCATGGACCCCGTCATAAACCGTTGTCTCTGGGGGCATCAAATAAGTCATGGTTGTCCATAAGCCAAACGCATCCAAAACATGAGGGCCAATAGTTCGCTTTCCTTCTTTAGGGAACAAGGCTTTAAGTCGGTCTCGGTAAATATTGGCCGCTGCTTTGTATCGACGAACATAGCCCACGGGAATAAACGATACCCGTTCCTTTAAAGAGCCCCAATTGCTAAATTGCTTATCCAGTAAGTCAATGTCTGAATCATTGGTTGTTGCCCAAAGAGTCAGGTCCAGAAACTCTTCTACATTGGCCAGATTCAATTTACTTTTTTCCGCAACGCGTAACATGTCCAGGCTGGCTTGACCTTTCCACTTATCGTCATACATTAGGTGACCCCGATTCGCTTCAGCCAGAGGCCCATGTAAACGAACCAGTCCGGCTGTTCTAAAGGCTTCGGCAATGCCGTCGGGTAGTTTATTCCATTCAATATCCGACGTAATGGCTTCAATCTGAGCGTCCCTTGTCTGGGCTTCCGGCACAATCACCAATCCTTGCCGGCTTTGCTGAGAAAGGGTTAGTCGTTCTACTTGAACATGTTTTAAGAGCTTAGAGGTATCGCCATCGTAATAGCGCATCAGGGCATTATAAATTTTCTTCGAGCTACTATCCAATCGGCCTTTAATAATAAAATCCTGATTAAATGTATGATTGATTTTGCCATCCTCTTCCAGGGCGTCAATCAACTGGATTCGTTGTTCTTCAGGCAGAAGAAAAATTGGATTCGTGTTTAAATTGGCCGGAATAATGACGGACACGTCGTCTGCATTAGAAGATTGTTCTTCGTCCAACTTTGGATTTTCAGCCTCTTCTGTTGTCACTGGCATTTCATACCCAAAGTCTAACCCGAGGTCATCCAGTAAATCTTTTTTGAAAACCCAGCTAAAACGGTAAACAGCTCCTTCCGGCTCTTTTGAGTATTGCTCCAGTGCCTCAAATAGGGTTTCAATCAAATGGGTTTTTCCCGTTGCGTTAGGGCCATGGAGAACAATCATTCGAGTTGGGTGCGCTTTTTGAGCGTTTTTTTTGAGGATTTTGTAAATGTCGTAAATAGGCAATTCCTGCCCTTCAACACCGGTTTTATCTGATAGTCCCTTGGGTAGCCAGGGTTTTTTCGCAAAATCAAATGGAATAACTTTTCGGCCTAGGATTTCAACCTTCTTGGCAAACCCTCGATTGCCAAAAGAATAAAAATCTCGATCTCGCTCGCTTTTTTCTGACTCTGTATCACTGTCATCGATCTCTGCTGGTAAGGTTTGGAAGTTAAAGTATTCAATGGCATCGACCGTGTATTGACTGGAGTTTCTTAAATACTTATCGGGGTCTTGAAAGACATCATTCAGATATTCTGTAAAAGAAAGAACTTCTCGGGAGCTTTTAAATCGTGTTTTTTCAGCAGTTTCCAGGTTTTTTAAAATATCATTCGCCCCAGAAAAATGAATGCCTTTATATTGCTGAAGTAGTTCCGGCGATATCTTTTGTTCGTTGTGACTCCCCTCAACGTTACGGTGAATAGCCGAGTCTGAACGGAAGCTCTTCTCGTTCAAAACTCCCGAAAACAATGGAGGTTTAACCCTTGTACCTATTGTATCCACTATCATCCGTTAGCCCCTTCACGTTCGCTCAGCATTTCATAAACCGCCATCTTATACTCGTCCGGCTCATGAGCTTCGATATCTGAAATTCTCACTTTGTTATGGTTCCGGCCATAATTTTCTTCAAGGAAGTCTTTAAATTGACCACTTCCAAAAGAGGATGTTGTTTGTATGTAGCCAATGGAGTTGACTTGAGGTAGCAGGCGCTCAATAATTTCATTCGTTTTCTTATTGTCATTTCCCCAGTTATCCCCATCACTGTAGTGATAAATATAAATATTGTAATCGGCTGGGTTATATCGTTTTTTAATCAACTCTTCAACCTTGGCGTATCCTGATGAAATAACCGTTCCGCCGCCTTGTGATGTGGTATAAAACTCTTCTTCACTCACCTCATGTGCCTTCGTGTCATGGGCAATAAAAACTTCCTCAACCCCATCGCCAAAACTGTCATCAGTTGCCAGCTCCCCACGCAGGTCAGCATTGATCTCACCAAATTGCTGGCCAATAATGGTGGATAGATACCAGCTTGCGGTTCGAGCCATCTGTTTTTGCTCGTCTCCCATAGAACCCGAAACATCCATCACGTAGAAAATCACCGCATTATGCTGGGGGAGTTCGTCGGTTTCCCAGGTAATATAGCGAACATCCTCTGGATGAATAACCACATCCGAAGGTTTAACATGGTCTTTTTCACTAGACGTTCGTTGGATGGCTTGCAACAACGTTGCAAGCCGATCGACCATAGAGCCGACCTGACTGATATCGGTCCATTTGATCGATTTTTCAATGACATTCGCATTGCCCTTCGGTAAGAGGTTCGGTAATTTCAAATCGTCCATGATCAACTGGGCAATTTCACTACGGGAAATCTCGATGCCTGATGACTCTTTGTTATGATCGCCTGGGTCTTTGCCGGCTTCACCCTTTCCTTCACCGGGTTTCGGCTCCCCGTTTTCGTCGATCTCGCCAATGCTATCCCCGGGTTCTCCTTCACCGGACCCCACACCGCCGCCGCCGCTTGCGCTTCCTCGGCGAAACGAAGGGATTTTAATATTGGGCTTTGGGATTTTAATGGCTTTTCCGCCTCGGACGGTTTCAAAATGATCAGGGCTGATAAATTTTTTCAGGTCTTCCCGAACCTTTCCTTTGACAATCTTTTTAAAGCGTTCGTGATCGACGTCAACGCCAAATTTAAGGGAAGCGGCAACCTTCACCCCACCCTTGTCATAAAGGCTGGCTCGTTGGATGGGCTGAACAGAAGGCGTTGAGTCCTCTTTTTTCTGCCTTGCTCTTGAGTTTCGAAGCGAGGAGGCTCGATTGTATTGAAAATTTATTATTTCCATAACCACTTTCTACCCCACTGTTCAAGGGACTCTTCAATTTCCTTTAACTTCGATTCCATCAGTTTTCCTCGTGCATCTCCAGAACCTATTTCTTTACCGGATTCATTTAAAACGTGGTAATCCACCACCGATTTTCCGGCTTGTTTTGATGCGGTCAAGCGTAATTTAATTCTCACTTTTTGGTTTAAAATAGTCCTCAGCTCTTTTTCACTTTCGTTTGGTAATGAAGCTAGGTAATCAGGGCTACTTAAGATTCGAATGTAAACATCCGGGATTTTATCTTTAAAATTAATATCCTGATAAGTATCCAAGTGAACTTTACGCCCCCAAAAGCTTTGGGCATTTTTCAACGTGTTCTCTGCATCACCCCAGTCTAAATCATACCGGTGGGTATGATTTAGCAACAGTTCCCCTGCGTTATTAAAATTACCATCAACAACCTTAATTAAAGGTTGTCCCCCGTTTTCAAGCATTTCTAATAAACGGGTCTTGGTTTCTTTGACCTCACGGCTGGACACTTTAATCTGTTGTCGTTTCGTATAAAAATCAGGAACACTGGGATCCCAGGTATACATCTTGATTTCTTCGGCGACCTCATCATTAAAAAACTCGTTAATAAATGACGAATCCGTATGATACTTCCGAACATCAAAGATTTTTTCCATTCCCTTGCCTTCATGGGTATTGTAATTTTTCTTTTCTTCTCTATCTTTAATGCTTTCAAATACACGGCCATGACGACCTTTATCCCACCGGTCTAAAATGTTTCGGAACATGGCTACACCCAACTGATAAGGGTTTAGTTGGTGTGGATTACCGGCGACAACGCCGCCTGCCATTTTTGAAATCTGACTGGCATGTTGATGATCCACCAGTGCGGGCGTATGTAACATTAGTTTTTCATGCCAGAATGATGCCCAGCCTTCGTTCATAATTTTTGTTTTCATCTGGGGGGCAAAGTAATAACTTTCCTTGCGGACAATACTGAGAACATCCCGTTGCCAAGGTTTGAGAATGGGTGAGTTTTCAATGATAAAAGCCATTACGTCTGCTTCAGGCTCTGTCGGGTTTTGATGAGTTTGTTTATCCAGCCGCTTTTGCTCTTTAGCTCGCTCCTGGGTCAAACGCTTCGGGCTATTGATTCGTTTCCGGATGTGGGCTGGATAACCCCTATCATCAATGACCCCAAAATCCTTGGCCACTTCAGGCGGATTCTCCAGCTGTTGAGAGCGATACTGAAGGGGTCTGGGCTTGTCAACACTTAAATCAATCAACCATTGCAAAGACATGGCGTGTTCAAGCGTGTTTTCCATTGCCAGAAACGACACATTCTCTTCGGTGTCCAGTATTTTTTTGATGGTACTGGCATTGGTGCCCATTTCTTCCATCATGTTTCGATTGGTATGTTGGAAGGCAATATTATGTTTAAAGAAGTCCGTATGTCCATACACATGTGCCATGACTAGCTTCTGAGCATACAAGGGATTTTCGTTCAACATGTAGGCATAGGAAGGGTTTGTATTAATTACTAGTTCATAAAGTTGTGAATGCCCATGTTTCTGAGGTAATAATAGATCCTGATAAGCTTGCCCAAAAGACCAATGACGGAATCGTACCGGAAATCCTGTACGTGCTGTGGTTGAAATCAAAGTATCTCGATCCATACCGACCCAGCGTACGGGGAAGGGATCTAACCCTTCTTTTTTCGCAACGTCCCAGATTTTTTCAGCCCACATGGCGAGCACCGGATCGGTTTTGCCATTAATTTCATAATGACGACCCTGCCCGGTAATCCGTGAGCCGAATAGAAGGTCAGAGTTCACACCAAAGGGCCGTGTTGTTTTAGCGTTTAGCGCTCCTGCATCTTGCTCAACTCGATTTAAAGTCGCAGATATTTTATTTTGAGGTTCTTTTTCCTTCAAAGAGGAGAGCTGGAGCCTCTCCTTTGAAGTGTCCAAAGCAATCAATGAATGAATCATTTGAACAATGTCTCCTTTGCTTCTTTGAGTTCACTAATCTTTTTTAAGCAGTGACCCCTAAGGATTAATCGCCAAATGAGCCTTTATATTTTGGATCGTTGATCAGCTTCATCGCAATCTCGGCACTGTGTTCGTTATAGCCAAAATCTGTTATTAAACGTGTTTTAATGACATCAATTTTTTCCTGATCTTCTCGGGTTGCGTGCTCGCGTTGACCGATAACCGGAAAACTAATATCCGAGAATTTGGAAATCAGGTGCTCTTCCAAAGCATTCTGTAGAGTTTGATCATCCAGATATGTAAACGGGGTACCTTCCTGAGTTTTGATGCCTGCCATGGCCATCAATTTATGCCGGTTCTCGCCCCGGCTTGCATCGGTCCACCCCATGCGGTCTTCAATGGCAGTCATAAACCCTTCGTCTGGATCTCTGAGTCGTCCTGTCGATTCGTCTTTGACTCTTTCTTTTAAATACCAGGCATTCAGGTGCTTGATGTATTTATCGAAAAGATGTTTCACATCTTCTTCGTCTCCGGCCAAAGCGTGGTTCACATCTTTAATCATCCGACGGGCCACTTCCATTTCAACATCCTCAAGAAGCCCATCAAACGAATCTCGCTCTTCCTTATTCAGGTTTGAAACACCACCTGTTCCCAATTGCTTTCGTAAACTGTCAATCACCAGAAAGGGATCAACCGTTCGAGTCCCTTCTTTGGCGTCTGTAACCGAGGGATGAATTAAAGCATTTGAGAGCGCATCCTGAATATCCCTTGGAGAAACGCCACTCAAAAGTTCACTGGCTTCATCCGGTACGTCTTTTTTGAGCTGAGTCACCTTTTGTTTGGTGTAATCTTTAATTTGCTCGCCATTATAAAGCAATGCTTTCTGTAATAAGCTTAAGTCAACTGGTGGGGCCGCTAACCGAGTCATGACTGCCCAAAGCGCCGCCGTAAAGGTCGAGTGAGGTGCGACATGTATATCCTGTTTTTTCGCATTATTCACAAACCCTTTCTTATAAATGCCTTCCTCATCATCGATACGGCTATTATAAGGAACCTCAATCTGGATAATTCGGCTACGAATGGCTTCCAGATGCTTATCTGCTTTTGTTTTGGTCCAGTCTGGAATATTGGTTGTACCAATGAGCATGCCGTCATAACTAATCATGGGGAACTTATCGGCCTTAATGGCTTTCTGTTCCGAGGCTGAAAGCAATGGGTAAAGCAGTGATTTTGGAATTTTCAACAACTCATCAAAGTGGCCAAGACCTCGGTTACCCTGAGGTAATTCACCATCATAGCTAAAAGCATGAACATCACTATCGCTGCCTCGTTGCATCAGCTTCTTTAGGTTCACTTCACCGGTTAGGTGGCCTCGCCGTAAGCTCTTTTCATCAGCCGGTTCAAACGTGGTAATCCCATCTCGAGCCGCTTCGTTCAAGGCGAAACGTTTGGCCTTCGCATGTTTCAGAACCTTGCTAAAGTCCCCTTCGTAATGAACCATCAATCGTTTATAGATATCTTCTGATGTGGGGCTGAGCTTGCCTCGAGAACTTAAAGAATAAGGTGAAAGCTGACCGGTTTCTTTTTTATGGGCTGACTTTAACTGTAAATTTAAAGCTTCAACCACTTGTTCACGAGGGCTTGTCGCATTGGGGTCACTTTTTTCATTCGAGACCAATAAGAACGGATCCTCATGCATGGGTGAATCAATGATCGCATCTAAATCTTCAAACGCTTCAACACCAGCTTTTTTAAGCGAAGTTAAGTCCCACTGTAGGGAATACATGGCTCCCTGATCCGTTTTGGTGTATTGCTCCAGTCCTCGTTTTAATACATTAACCATCGTAGTTTTAGCGGTTCCAACAGGTCCCACTAAAAGGATAATTCGTTTTTCCGGGCCACTTTCTGCGGCCGCCCCGCCAATGGCGTCAACAAACTCATGGATAGACTGTTCCATCCCGGAAATCGTATCGTCTTTTACCAGAGGGTCTTTGAAAAAATCATAAACGTAAAGCTGTTTTCCGTCGACTTCGACCAGTTTACGGCCCTTTTCCATGATCATATCGTAAGCCCGTTGGGCTGACGTCCGGATTAGTTTTGGGCTGTCATAAACCTCTTTGAGATAATCATCAAAGCTAATGACCTGCGCTTCTTTTGCGTAATGTGCCGGATCCACAGAGGTTTTTAAGATGTCTTGAATGGCAGAAAACGCATTTGAGGGTTCCGATGGTTTTGCACCAAAATAAACTTGGCTAAGCGCCGGGGAGATCATCGTTTTTTTGGTTTCGGACAAGGCAATGTCTGGAGTATCGGCCTTACTTTTCAAATTATTTTGGTGATTTATCGGAGCCGTCCGCTGTGGATTAGCTCCCCCCTTTAAGTATTGAATAGAACTCACGATGTTCAGCTCCCCATTTATTTTCTACCATCTTCAAATCAAGCAATCTTATTCAATCCTCACTAATGTTGAATAAGAACTTGTGTATAAGTGAACCTGTCGACAGAATAAAAACTGGGTTCACCTCAAAAACAAATTGAATTTATCCCCTCAACATGTCTTTGAACCTTGCTGAAACTACATGAAATAATGGCGTCTTGCAAGTGTTTTTTACTCTATACAAATTTTAATTCTTAGTTGTAATAAAATATAAAAACAATCAAAAAATAAGCTTAAACCTTTTCTCTGCCATTACTTTGGCATGATGTATTATTTAAAAAACACGAGGCCATGATCAATAAGGTCACTAGACGTAAAAAACAATCATCTAAATATTTGGTTACATCCTGTTCTTGCTTCATTTTTAATCGGTGTGGTTTATTACTCAATTGTGGTGCATCAAAAAAGGTGCTCGAAAGGCACCTTTTTGTTCTTGCAAATAAACGGCTTCAGGGAGAGTTATGCTTTTTCATCCAAAATGTGTTGTGGGGCCGCTAGGTCGGAGTTGGTTGTATAGCCAACGGACTTTCCTTGAGCGACTCGGTTTTCGACAAATTGGACATCGGTTGCTATCGTGTCCGCCGCTTCCATCGTATTCTGTTCCAGGGTTGGCAAAAAGATAAAATCAAGGCCCTGCTGAATTAGTGTTCTCACCGCTGCAACATCGGCTTTTGGATCATTGCTCTGAACGGTTTGAGCCTGTACAAAGTGCTTTTCTTGATAGTTTGAAAAGGGTAACGTTCCTTCTTTCCAAACCTTTTCACCGCCCAGTTTTGTAATAAGATTTCCTGCTGTAATTGAATCCGAATCGTCAGGACGCTCCTCTTGAGCACCGGGTTGAACGACGGTTGAGGGAGGTGGTTGCAGTTGATCTTTTTTAATTAGAATTCGTCCCTTAAACTGTACCGGAGACGGTATTATCGTTGTCATCATATAAAAATACCTCACTTTTTTGAAAAAACATCATCTATAGAAACAATCTTCTTTTAGCCTACTAAGAATAGTAAACACGAAATAAAATACTTGTAAACGTTCAATAGGGGATGAACGAGTAGTGACTTTTCAAGTTGTATATAAAAATTTGTTTTACATGTGTTATTGAAAATAAGTGTGGGTTCTGTTTAAACTGTTGATTAAAATAAATGCGCTCTGCTAAAAGGGCGTGAAGGTAAACGGCCCATTATTGATTAATTTATTAGGACAGAGTATAAATCGTTTAATAACTGGGCTTTAGGGGTTTAGAAAATTATCGGGATGAAAATAGTCAAGTTTTATTAACGAAGGGTTTTTTGTTATGGGGATACACGTGCCAACTAATTTGACTTCTAGAACGAGGCCACAATCAGCTTTTTTAAAAACAGGAGCAACACCAGCCTTGCCGCAACCTTGCTTTCAGTCAAAGGCCGTGTTATCGGATTCAAAGGCTTTTCTCTTTCAGAATCCACGTCCACCCCTTATCCACTTTTCTGCCGCCACCCCGACCACTTATACTCACCCGAAAGAGAACGATTTTATCGCTCGGTTAAAAACACTGGCCACCAACCCGGCAACAAAAGACTTATCCGCTGTTAAAGTCAGTCGATCCTTTTCGGCTTCGGGCGAAGAAAAAGCCTTGACGTTTGCAGAGCTTTACGAAAGTGTCAAAAAAGCCAATCAGGGTATGCGCTCACTCGGTCTACAGTCCGGCGACCGCATTGCCATTGCTGAAACCAACACGCCTGAATTTATTACCCACTATTTAGCAGGACTGTCTCTTGGGGCGACCATGGTGCCGATTAATTTACTGGCTATGCAAGACGAATCCGATAAAGTCAATAAGTTAATCTACATGCTAGAGAAGCCTAACGCCAAAGCGCTTTATATTGGTGCGGATCCACTTTTTAAAGACATGGCAGAAATGGGCACCATCCAAAAAATGCAACCTCTTCGAAAATTGCTTGGCCCTATGATTGAACGCTATGTTGATAATAGGGCCACTAAAATTTTTGTCATCGAATCCCTGTTCCGAAAGGTGATTGAGCGAAAGATCCAAACCGCTTTAAATAAACAAATCAAAGTGTCCAAAGCCGCAGGCCATGAATTAACGAAGGAACAACAAGAAACGTTTCTTACTCAAAAACGTAAAAATTTTCAAACCATTTTTGAACAACTTCCACTCAAGATAAAACTTGTTACTCCTCAACAACAAGTTAAACTCCGCCAACTTGGTCCCTCGGAAAATAGATACATATTGGAACATCCTGCGCCTCAATCCACGGCAGATATTCTTTATACCTCTGGTACCTCTGGAAACCCCAAAGGTGTGAATTTGACTCATCAAAACCTGGTTTTTACTGTCAACTCGATTGCTGAGGGGACCCGCTCACTGATCACAAAAGACGATGTAACTCTGATGGCCCTGCCCTTGTTTCATATTTTTGGTAAGGCGGTCTTTTTCAGTTTACTTAATCAGCCCAGTCCTATTGTCTTTTTGCCCTCTCTTAAAAAGGCAATTAGCCACCTAGATAAAGTAGTTGAAACCATTGAAGAACACCAGGTTACAATCTTACCCACGGTTCCTATATTTGTAACCAAACTCCTGAGGCATCTGGAAGAACACCCAGAAGATCGGTCCCGCGTTCAGTCGCTCAAGCGCATTATTAGTGGTGGCGCACCTCTCAAACAGGACACCTTTGAGAAGCTACAACAGTTGATTCCGGGAATTGAAATCAATGAGGGCTACGGATCGTCTGAAGGCGGCATTAACGCGCTAAACCTGGAAGGCACCGCTGGCTTTGTTGGAACCCCCCTGCCTGGCGTTGAAGCAAAACTTGGAAAAAGTGACGAACTCCTTGTTCGCTCACCCGGTGTCGCCTCTCATTATATTCAGGGTACCGTTCCAGATGATGAGTTAGCTTTGAAGGATGATGATGGTTGGTATCACACAGGCGATGTGGTTAAAAAAGAACCTAAAACCAACATGTTTCAAATCGTGGACCGCCTGAATGAGACATTTAAGCATTTAGGAGAACTCCGTTCCCACGCTGATATTGAAGAAGGGGTTAAAATGACCGGGCTTGTTAACGATGTGATGAATGTAACCTATCTTTACGACCGGGAACATGAACCCTTCCGGGTTGCCATTGTGGTCACTCCAGACTCCTCTGTTGATGAAGCAGGTATCTTAGCCGCTATGAATAACTTGCATGGAGCCGGAAGAATTAGTCATTGGCGTATTCCAGATCACGTTTTGGTGCTTCACCAAAAAGAGTTGCCCGATGGTTTTGATGGCTTTAAGCGTCTTTATAAAGTGGGGCGAGATTTCCTGGAGCAAGCACGGGAACAAGGTATCGTCACGTTCACCCATGAAGTTAACAGCAGGGGGTGGCTTGAAGGTAAAACAACCGTCAATCAAGAGGCATTGGACGCTTTTGGAAAAAGTTACCGGTGGCAACCCGAGTAATTAAGGCCGCCTTTTATAAAATCCAGAACACCATCAACAGAAGGACACCGGTGAGAGTGGCATAGAACAGAAAGAGAGTCCAACGGCCAATCCACTTAATGCGCCGACACTTTCTGCCTCGGTTTACAGCAGAGTTTGGGCGAGGAAGATGGTCATCAATTCTTAAAAACCCTCGGTTTTCAGCTGTTTGGCTTAGCACTGCCGTCCAAACCCCTCTGTTTTTTAAATCCTGTATTTTCTCGGTACTTAGCAAAACCAACTCGTCATGGGGCTCGAGTGAAATATATTGCTCCGAATTCAAGTGAAATACCAGTAAAGCTTTTTGGCGCAACACATAAACGTACTCCGTCATTGACTCATTTAAACTATAGAGGCGCCGCTTTATCAGGTAATAGCGCTGAAGCCGAGAGGTTTCTAACGGGGAAAAGCAGACATTTAATTTTCGATCCAGTAAAACCTTTAAAATTGTTGGCTCTAGTCGTCCCACCATTCGAACCCAACGGGTTAACGACTGAAATAAACGGTCGTACCGGGTTGAAATAAGGAGCAAAGGGTCATCAGCCCTAAATAGAAGTATTCCCGAATGCTTTGATGAGTCGTATTCGCCTCGACATGGATTTCCCTTTAAGTCATAAGCTAAATAACGATCAAACGAAGGCTCCGTCGATTCTTCCAATTTTTCCTCACCAGAATCGATTCGGTTCAAATTATTTTTATGATTGGACTTCAGCTGCTCCGTCTCAAGCATGGTGATAATTCCTTAACTCCTGCTATTGGCTAGATTACCAATACACCCTAATCAAATCAAAGGGCCCTTTTTTCTTGATCCATCAATCTACATTTTAGTCGAACTTTAAACTCAATCAAATGGCGATGTACGGCCGACAGGTAAGGTAACAACCGTTTTAAAGGGCAATTTCCGCCTTAAAAATGTTTTTATTAATATATACCCCTTATATAAAAGGTTCTCCCATGCCCTTTTTTAAAACGTGTCAAATACGAAAAACCGATTCGAGAACGCTTCATCCCGTTATTATTGCCTGTCGTTACACCGTTTTGTCTATCGGTCTAAGTGTTTTATTTATTCTACTGACAACCCTGGTTCTTATACTGACTCAACATCCAGAGCGTGTTATCCGGATGGATTCATCCGTTCAATCCTCTAATAATGCGCCAACCCCTCAAACTGACACCCACTGGGACGGTGCCTTGAGCGGCATTAGTATTGGGCTTATTGCAGGCGGATTTGACCCGACTCTATGTGCCCCTGCCTTTGCAATTCTTGGAGGCATCATGGGGTATCAGCTGGACAAAACCCACTAAGTTTCCATTAAATGGTTTAAATCCAATGATGGATGAAAGCGAGTTTAGTGGATGTCATACTGAGAGCATCAAACCAAAAACAGCTCGGGAAAAACGATTGTTCCTTTTTACTTGTCGGTATGAGGGGGGCAGGAACATGTTTCGAGAAGAGGGATAAAAAGAGATTAGGGATAAGTAGAAAAGGCAACACCATCGTGACCAACCTGAATGAAGAGTGTCTTCTCCAATTTTTACAGAAAGCCAAACAACAGCCTCATCCTGCTGGCTCTTTACCACTAGCAGAGCCACCAAAACAAAAGCGGGGCGGCCCTGACTCGCATCATGACTTTATGTCGTTTCCTATTCAGCCCCGGGTTACGAAAAAAAGTTCTGATTGATAAGACCCTAAAAAAGCTTGCTTTTGGGGTGTTTAAGCTTCCAAAGACCTGAATATTTACATAAGTTTATAAAAGCCTCTCTATTTAGAGAGGCTTTTTAATCGCTGTAATCCTTTTGAGCAAGTCGTTTTACCCTAAAATTAAAGTATATTCGCTATTTATCGAAAAAGTATATACAAGGTTTTATCCTTCTCTTCTAACAAAGCTTTCACCTTCTCCTACTTTTCTATTTCTCAACTTTCTCAACTTTCTCAACTTTCACGACTTACCGACTTTTATTTCAACAACAGTTAACTCCTCATTAGCGCGCACAACTCAACCTGAGTTGTGCTTTTTATTTGCTTATTGGAGGCCTAAAGTAAAGTTTCTGCCTAGTCTGTCGATAGAGAGAATAGGCAAGCGAGAATTCAAAAACGAGGTTTTATCAACGTGAAAATACGTATTCGTCGGTCTACGCGTACCGGGAACTGTCAGTTTAGTGCCCCATGGTGTCGTTCACTTGCGGGCACTTTCACCATGTTAAGCATCACGCTAATTATTGCCTTTGTTGCTATGTTTATGGCGAATCCCCCTGATACTTACCTGCAAGGGATTTCTTCTGATAGCCCTGCATTCTGGCTTGGGACTAGTGGCCCTGCTAATTTTGACTGGCAAACCTTAACAGGATCAGAAGAAGACGGGTTCTAGTAACACAAGCCCTATTGGACGGTTGGGAAATCCGATGCTTTTACGTTATGAAGCCAGCGGGTAAATTGCCAATTATCAAAGCTTCTGCAATAGCGATAAAGGGCATTGAGAAGCTCTGCACCGGTTTTAGATTGCCCAACGAACCATACTTCATCTCCCATCGTTACTTGGGTGATTTCGGCCTGGATCACTTGGACAACAATGTCGTTTGCCGCCTCTTCTGCCGATAGCGTTTCGCTCAGCCACTCATGAAGAACCGCTTCCGCTCGTCCGGTATTTCTCTTATAGGCGTTTTTTAGCTTGCTGCTAAAGGCTTCCAGAATCACGAGTTCCTCTCCCTTTGATCTTTACCCTATTTTATACTAACAGGCCTACTGTGGTCATCCTCGTGATGCTTGAGGTGTTTGATGAATTCAATTTAATGGGGGCAGGTCTCGCGGGCGAGTTTGTTCTCCTGGTATTTGAATCCCCTGAACAACGGGTGGGTAGAGAATGGGTTTCTCCGAGGCCTCTGTATTCACGACATAAATCCATTTTTTATAATAAATTTTTAATCGAGAGCGCCCATCGGACGTATTTTCCAGCCGGCCAAAAGGCCACTTTGCTTTTGGCTCACCTTTTTTACGCTTATAAGGCTCTCGATAGTTAATCGGAAAAGCGGCGACCACACGCCCCTGCCGTTTTAAAATCACCGATGAATAAGATTTTAACTCGCCTTTGGCTCGCTGATTCTGGAGCGCAATAGGGACCCATTCATCTGAATGACCCATATTGATTTCTTTTGAACCCGAATACCAGTCGCCAAGATGGGCCAGGTAATACCCACCCGGGACAGCATGACCATTAAACACCATATCTCGTGGAAACTGGAGAATGGCCTCCTTTGAATAGTCCCGAATCTTACCCACGTTTGTGATTTCATCCCGTTCTACTTCATCATACATCCGGTTCAGCTGTTCGTGAGGCAAAATATAGTAATTCCTCGGATCTTCATCAACACCAGATTTTCCCTCTGAAGAACCTCCATCAGGCAGCTCCCAACCGATGCCAGAGCGGGCCCGGGTAAACCGTCCATCCCAAATTCCCCGATGATTTAGCTGTTCCATTTGCTGAAACTCGGTCAGCTCTTCGGCTTGTAATGGATTTTGCCAACCGGTTAACACCACGGTCAGCAACAAAACTAAAGCAAAATTCAATACGCTTTTGGGCATCAACTTCTTTCAAGGCTCCTTCTGTCTATAGGGAAGCTCGGCAGAAAAGCCAACAACTAAAGTTTCGATTTTCGTAAAACTACAGGGAGCACTCTTTGGGTAAGGGTTCACCACGAATCGAGCGAATGGCTTCTTTCATGTCGGCGCTGCCAAATACTGCCGATCCGGCGACCAGCACGTTGGCTCCGGCCTGTTTTACATTATGAGCGTTTTTTGGAGAAATGCCACCGTCTACTTCGATGAAAATGGGGCGATCCGCAATCCGTTCCCGAAGAGCCTGAATTTTTTTCAGGGAATTGGGAATAAACGACTGCCCGCCAAAACCGGGATTAACCGACATGACCAGAATCAAGTCGAGGTCGTCTAGTACGTTTTCAATGCTTGATATGGGTGTGGCGGGATTCAGTGAAACGCCTGCCTTTGCCCCCAGCTTTCGAATCTGGCTTAGCGTTCGCTGAAGATGAGTACAGGCTTCTACATGTACGGTAATTATATCAGCACCCGCATCTCTGAAATCCTGTAGATAGCGATCCGGTTGTTCGATCATTAAATGCACATCAAACGGTAAATCCGTTTCTTTACGAAGGGATTGAATCACGGGCGGGCCTATGGTCAAATTGGGCACAAACATGCCGTCCATTACGTCCACATGCACCCAGTCTGCTCCATTGGCTTCGATGGCTTCGATGGCGTTACCCAGCCGGGCAAAATCTGCCGATAAAATGGACGGGGCAACCCAAGTTTTATTTTGCTCAAACTCAATCATGATGAGGGAAAGTGTATCATAAAATAACGTGAGCAAAACAACCCACTGCCCCGATCTGCTAAATACGCTACACCCAAAGACGTGATAGAAAATAAAAAGGCCCATTCTCTAATGACCGCTCATTCGAAATCAACACCACTAACCGTCGGTCATTCTGTCGAAAACCGGCCCATTCCTCTGTATTTATTCAGTGGAGTCGAGCCTAACGACGATACGACCCAACGACTAGACACCCTGTTTATTGGGGTCTTTCACGGTGATGAGGGTATTAGTGGCGAACTGCTAAACCGGCTTCTTACCTCGCTTCAGACCATGCCACCGGCCAAAGCCGTGGGGGTTGTGCCTGTACTTAATCCAGATGGCCTGATTAAAAATAATCGGGTGAATGCCCACGGCGTGGATCTGAATCGCAATTTCCCAACCCGGAATTGGTCAGAAAAACATGAAGATCCGACCTACTTCCCAGGCGATTCCCCCGGCAGTGAGCCGGAAACGCAAGTGGTCATTAAATTGATTGAACAATACCAGCCCCGAAAAATTATTACTGTTCACTCGCCCTATCAAGTCATCAACTACGATGGCCCTGCCGAAGCACTCGCCATAGCTATGGCCGAAGGCAACGGTTACCCGGTTGTATCTGATATTGGTTATCCAACCCCCGGCTCGTTTGGTACGTATGCGGGTATTGAGCGGAACATCCCTGCCATTACACTGGAGCTTCCCGAAGATGAGCCGCTAGAAACCGTTTGGGTCAAGAACGAAGCGGCTCTGTTAGCCGCTATAACCACCCGGATTTCCACAAACCCGATACAATAAAGATACATCATCAAGATCCGTTTTTATAAAGAGAGAACTTGCGCCTGCTATGCCCACTCAAGACCGTCTAAAACATTTGCGTCAACTCATGTTAAAGGCCCACCTGGATGCCTACCTAGTTCCTTCCGCTGACGAACACCTGAATGAATACCTTCCTGAACACCGAAAGCATCGGGAATGGCTTAGTGGGTTCGATGGATCGGCAGGCGACTGCCTTGTTCTTCCAAAAACGGCGTGGCTCTTTGTGGATGGACGTTACCATGAGCAAGTGGAACAGCAGGTGGACCTAAAGCACATTCAGGTCAGTAAATTGGGAAAAAAGGGTCATGAAAGCCTGCTTACCAAGCTGGAACAGCTGGCAAAAAAACAAAAGGGTTTACGCGTTGGCTACGACCCGTTTACATTGACGGCCGGTCGGTATCAGGTGTATGAAAAAAAACTCGAGCCTTATCAGGTCAAATGGGTACCCGTTTCCAGAAATCTGATAGACAAAGCCCAATTTGCCCTTGAACAATCATCTCTTCAAGCCTCGAAAACAGAAATCTATCGACTTCCCACGACCGTCGCTGGGAAAAGCGTCGGCCAAAAATTAAAAGCCCTTCGAGCCTCGCTCAAGGAAAATCATGTCCAACTGATGCCTCTGACCAAGCTGGATGAAATCGCTTGGCTATTTAATTTAAGAGGAAGTGATATTCCCTATAACCCGGTTTTCATTAGTTATGCCATTATCACTCTCACGCAAGCCTATTTGTTTGTGGACCTAAAAGACGCTAGCCGAATGAAAAACGTGACTCGAAAAGCGTTAGAAAAAGATATTATCCTGAAACCTTACGCCGAATACGCCTCTACCCTAAAATCCATCGCCGCGAAAAAAGCGGTGCTTCTTGACAAAAATCACACCACACAGGGTACTGTACGCTTGATTCAAAGCGCTAAAGGGAGCATTGTTTTTGCCGGTAGCCCAGTGGAACAGGCCAAAGCCCTTAAAAACCCGGTGGAAATCCAAGGCATGAAGGAGGCCCATCGAGCGGCTAGTGTGGCACTGGTTAAGGCGTGGAAATGGGTTGAAGACCAGGAAAAAGCCGAAAAAAAAGTCACCGAACAGACCTTTGCTGACACCCTTGAAGCTTGTTATGCTAAAAACCCCGCATTTAAAGGCCTAAGCTTTAACACCATCCCCGGTGCGGGTGCCAACGGGGCGATTGTTCATTACGGGACACCGGATCCAAAGCGAGCCTTAAAAAACGGTGACCTCTTCCTCTTTGATTCGGGCGCCCAATACCTGGGCAAGGATTGGGCTGGCACGACGGATACGACCCGGACGATTTTCATTGGCAAAAAGCCAACGAAAAAACATAAAAAGTATTATACAGCCGTCCTCAAAGCCCATATCGATTGCGCACGGCAAGTTTTTCCCCAGGGTACCACCGGCGCCGCTCTGGATAGCATTACTCGGGCTTCCATGTGGCAAGACGGGCTGGACTTCCTCCATGGTACCGGTCATGGCGTTGGCGCTTTTCTCAATGTTCACGAAGGTCCGGTAAGTATCAGTTCTCGATGCCTTGAATCCTTTGAACCCGGTATGATTACCAGCATTGAGCCCGGTTATTATGAAGCGGGATGGGGAGGAATTCGTTTAGAAAACTTGAATCGGGTGGTTGAGAAATCAATGAAGCTAATGACTACTCAGCAACCGATGTTGGGCTTTGACCCTCTTATTTTTGTTCCTTTTGATACTTGTCTTATGGATCAAGCGGTCATGACACCGCCACAAATTCAATGGGTGAAGACCTACCATGCACGGATTCTAAAAGAGTTGACACCAGAACTTGCACCTGCTGAAATAGCATGGCTAAAGGCCAAATGTCGTATATCGTCTAATTAACTCCCATTCATCTTATGTTTCAAAGATTTTTCATGATTATTATCTTGCTGGCTCTTGTAGCCAGCTGGTTTATGATGCCTCGAGTCACAGAAAAAGATGCGGTGGCTTATGCTCATGCGATGTTTTTGGAATACTGCAATGGCCATAACCTGCTTCCAGAGCATTTTGAATCGCCAGAGTTTCATGTGGAAGGGGGCGACAAGGACCTTATTTTTGTTTACCAGTACAACTCCAGCACCTATGATGATTCCCTGCGCGTTCGAATTAACAAGAGCGGGGATTACCAGTTTGATGTGCTGGGCAAGTCAGGAGAAGAAATCCGTATTACAGGCGAAACTATTGGCCAACCCAAACCTTAAGGGCTATGAATCCAAAAGAGGCTTAAACAGGATAAATCCTTTCATCCACCCCTAAGGTCGGTATAATAAGAATACATCACAGCCACAGGAGGCTTGTTACCCTTGGGTGATGAGGATAAGCAGTTTGAGGCCACGCCTCAGAAATTAAAAAAAGCCCGGGAAGAAGGCCAGATCTTTAAAAGCAAGGATCTTTCTACGGCCATCTTTCTGATCGTCATGTTCACCTTGCTCATTATGATGGGCCCCTTGATCTGGAAAGAAATCGCGACCATGCTGATCCTGATTTTTGAACAGATCCCCAACGCCTCTATTGAAAAAGTCGGTTGGCAGTACATTGCGGTTATTGCCTTAAAAACATTGGCTGTTCTCATTACTCCCTTTTTGGTTGTGGGGGTATTGGTGGCCGTATTTATGGATTTTGTCCAGGTTGGCCCTCTGTTTGCACCCAAATCGATTTTGCCTAAATTCGACAAGCTGAATCCGGTTAAAGGGTTTAAGAACATTTTTTCCATCAAAACCTTGGTGGAACTCGCTAAGAACATCTTAAAAATGGTCATTCTGGGTGTCGTCGCTTATTTAATCTTTACCGAATACATTAATCGCTTGCTCCTCGTAGGGGCAGCTGAGAACGTATTTGCCCTGATCGGAGTCTTTGGCTCACTGTTGATGAAATTTATTCTCTTTGCGGGGATGGCCTTTTTTGTTATTGGGGGAGCCGATTGGCTTTTTCAGCGGTGGAAATTTTTAAAAGACCAAAAAATGTCCTTCAAAGAGATTAAGGATGAATATAAAAACACGGAAGGGGATCCACTGATTAAACAGGCGCTACGACAACGTCGCATGCAAATGTTACAACAGTCGATGCTGGAAGCCGTACCTGGAGCAGACGCAATTGTGACAAATCCGATACACATTGCCGTCGCAATCAAGTATAATGCTGAGAGTATGGATGCTCCCCAACTAATCGCAAAAGGAGCGGAACTCTTCGCAGAACGGATCAAGGAGATTGCGACAGAACATAATATCCCCATTATTGAAAACCCGCCTGTCGCGCGCACGCTCTATAAAGTGGTGGGGATAGACCAAGAGGTTCCTGCCGACATTTATCAAGCGGTTGCTGAAATTCTTCTTTTTGCTTGGCGCGTGAGCGGCAAAAATATTCAGGAAAATCTGGAGCATCCAAAAGAACAACTCAAGCCATCAGAATAAATAAAAAGGGCCTTCGGGTAAAACGCATCAGTGTCTCAAAAAAAATCAAAACCACCTTCCAATAAAAAGCCTAAAAAGGTGAAAGTTACCGACTATATTCCTTTGGTTGAACGGGTTGCCAAAGTAGAGTACCGGCGGATCCCTTCGCATATGGTTGATTACGAAGAGTTGGTGAATATTGGCGCCATCGCTATTCAGTCGCTCATGAAAGGGAAAACCTCGGAAGATGCAGATAAGCTAAATACTTCTTATGTAGCAACTGCCATCCGGTGGGCTATTCGAAATGAACTGAGAAGCCGGTATAAATGGTACACCCTAAAGCAGACCAAAGAGACCACAGAAGAAGTTGAGATGGAAGGCGAAGAAGGTGAAGGGAAAACCCAACCCCAACAAGTTCGAGAAGCTATCTATCAAACCGTTCTCTCCATTGAAAGTATGTCTGAGGGTAGTGATGGGGACACTTCTTATGATTTTATCGCCGATGATTCCGCCACACCGGATGAGCGTCTGGAAGTCACCGAGCTTGGACGTGCAATTAAGCGGGCTATTGAAAGCCTTCCTCCGAAAGAGCGGACAATTATGGAATATCGCTTTTATCGAAATATGCAGGTTAAAGATATTGCCTCTATGGTCGGCCTGTCTAGCTCCCGAATCACCCGAATTGTTCAGGCGTCACTAAACCTTGTTCGTGAGTACCTCAAGGAAAATGAGCATATTGATTAGCAAGGCTTATAAGGGCTTGGTTGAATTAACGCCATTTATTTTGAAGTAATTTGAACAACTTCGTTACGTAAGGGGTGAATTTCAGCTTTTTCTCTATCTTTTTGCTATGATACATTAGCTTGAAACACAGGTACACGTTGATACATGAAACAAATCTATATTTTAGGGTTCGCTCTTCTCCTTTGTCTTGGGGGAGTAACTGCCCTTGTCCTTACCCCTGAAAAAGAAACCCTAGAGCTAAAAAGCTTTGTTCAGGCGCGGGAAATGAAAGATGCGTCTCGCTTTGGTGGACGGGTTAAAGAGGTCTTAAAGAAAGAAGGGGACGATGTTCAAGTTGGTGATGTCATTGTTCGCTTTGATGACACGGAACTCGCCTCTAAAATTGCACAGGCGCAAGCCGCTTTAATACAAGCCAAAGCTCGAGAGGCTCTTCTTAACGAGGGGGCTGATGCCTCAGATATTCGACAGGCTTACGCCTTAGTTCAGCAAGCGGAGCAAAACCTCCAACTCCTGAATAGCGGCGGCGGCGCGGCGATTTCTCAAGCAGAAGCTCAACTTACGACGGCAGAAAGTACTTTCGTTAAGGCCAAGGCTGCTTACGATAGTGCGCCTAAAATGCTGGCTGAAGGTATTATTTCCCAACAAAAGTATGAGAACATTCTCGCCTCATTTACGGAGGCTGAAAGTTTAATTAAAGCGTCTCAAGCGGGATTAAAGCAGGCTAAAAGTGGCGCCCGGGAAGAGCAGGTTAAAATTGCCCAGTCAAAGTTGGAATCGGCCCGAGCGCAGTACCAAAAACTTCTTAAGGGAGCCAAAAAAGAAGAGATTGATATTGCCATGGCGGCTATTGATCAGGCACAAAGCCAACTGACTTCGCTGGAAGCCCAATTTGCTGAAACGGAAGTCAAAGCCAAACTGCCGGGATCCATTTCTATTCTTAGCCTTGTTCCTGGCGACTTGGTCTTGCCTGGACAGCGCATTGTCTCTATTATTGATTATCGTGACCTTTGGACCGATGTCTATGTCCCAGAGAATAAGCTATATATAGTTCAGCCAGGCCAGGAAATTGAAATTAAAGCACCTGCCTTTGGTAAACAGGTCTTCAAAGGGCGTATTGCGTCGATTAACCCTAAAAGTGAGTTTGTACCCACGGGGCAAAGCAGTCTGTCGACAGAAGAAACTTCTTTCCGGGTGAAGGTTAAAATTAACCGGCTGGATGGAAAACAACGTAAAGTGCTCTATCCTGGCATGAAGGTTCATGTCCTTTTTGCTCACTATAAATAGTAGGACAAAATAAGGTTTCTCCATGCCTCTCGCCGCCACAAACGATATGCAGCCTGCCATTATGACCGAAAATCTGGTTCGGCGATTTGGCGAGAACATTGCGGTCAATAATTTGAACCTGACCATTAGCCGAGGCGAGATTTTTGGTTTCCTTGGACCCAATGGTTCTGGAAAGTCCACCACCATTAAAATGCTTTGCGGATTACTTTCTCCTACATCTGGTCAGGCTAGAGTGGCGGGCATTGATGTGAATAAAGACCCGGAGTATATTCGCTCAAAAATTGGCTATATGCCTCAAAAATTTAGCCTGTATGAGGACCTGACCGTCACTGAGAATATTGAATTTTATTCCAAGCTATACGGCGTTACCGGCCATGCCGGTAACATTCGAAAAAAAGAGGTCATTGAATTAGTGGGCGTTGGAAAATACCACAAGCATTTAGGCAGAGAGCTTTCTGGCGGATGGAAACAGCGACTGGCCCTCTGCTGTGCTTTGGTCCATAACCCGGAAATTATCTTTCTGGATGAGCCCACCGCCTCCATGGATCCGGTGGCTCGTCGAGAGCTTTGGGATTTGCTTTTTTCACTCGCAAGTTCGGGCGTTACTCTGTTTGTGACAACCCACTATATGGACGAAGCGGAGCGGTGCAGTAGTGTGGGTTATATTTATAACTCTCGCCTGATTGTGAGCGGAGGGCCAGACGAATTGAAGCAAGTTCGAGAAGTTGTGGGGCAAGACAACCAGCGTTATGAAATAGCCTGCCGGCCTTTGGTGGCTTCGTTTAACATTATTAAAGCCATTGAATATGTAGAGGACGTCACGATTTTTGGGCAAGCTCTTCATGTCGTCGTTCCGGCCCACATTAATGAGCATCAATTGCGCCATGATCTCCACAGTGCCGGGATTGCGTTACAGTCCATCAGGCCCATTGAACCTTCGCTGGAAGATGTCTTTGTTACACTGACAAAAGCGAACATTAAGTATGACGAAGAAATGCGGCAAAATCGGCTTTCATCGCTTCGTCCAGCCCCCTCGGGAGTTGCCCATGTCCGATAGTTCTCCGCAAGAAAAGAAACCGGCTTCCCGGGCGCTTTTGACTTTCTCTGGCATTTATTCCATTTTCCGAAAAGAGTTGATTCAACTCCTTCGCGACCCCTTTCTTGTCGCTTTTATCGTCACGTTGCCCATTATTCAATTAGTAGTTACGGGGCTGGCCATTTCTAAAGACTTAAAGCATATTGAGATGATTGTTTGCAATCAGGACAAGAAAAACGCCTCTATTGAGCTACTTAAAGCCTTTGATAACAGTACTTTTTTCGAAATTGATCACAACAACTATGTGGACTCGGACGAGGAGCTGAACCGGGGTATTCGAAAAGGAAAATTTCGGGTTGGCTTAACCATTCCACCGGGTTATTCTGAGCAAATCCTTTCAGGAAAAGGGCATACCAACGTTAATATTACCATTGACGGTACTCATGCGAATATTGCTAAAACCATCAAAGGAATGGCTATTGCTATTATTGAAAATCATACTCACGAACAGATGAAGGCTTCGGCATTAGGGCATACGGCACTGCCCCTAATTGGCCTGTCATCCACCATTGTCCAGCCCAACACGAAAATCCTGTATAACCCAGAGCTAAAAGCCTCTTGGTTTCTTATTCCTGGGATTCTCGCCATTATCATGCATATGATGACCATTCTTTTTACCAGTTTTGCGATTGTCCGGGAGCGGGAAACCGGCACGCTGGAACAACTGATGGCTACGCCGATCCGGGTTGCAGACCTCATGGTGGGCAAAGTCATTCCATACGCTGTCATTGGTTTTCTTGATATGGTTCTGACCCTAGGGGTTATGATTTGGTTTTTTGAAATCAATATTTCAGGCAGTTTTTGGTTTCTGTGTTTCACGTCTATTGTTTTTATTGTCACCTCACTTGCTATTGGGCTTCTCATCTCAACCACCTGTCGTTCACAAGTTCAGGCTGTTCAGTTAACGCTGGGGCTTCTGTTGCCCAGCTTATTAATCAGCGGCTTTGTCTTTCCGTTAGAACCCATGCCCTGGTTCGTCAAAATATTTAGTTATTGTCTGCCATTAACCTATTATCTCGATATTATTCGAGGTGTTGTCATCAAAGGCAATGGGCTGAGCGAACTCTGGCAACATATGCTGATCCTTACCTTTCTCTCCAGTCTATTATTGGGTGCGTCCATTTTCCGTTTCAAAAAACAAATTGCTTGAGGTTGTTTCCTGTCATGAAAATAGTTTCTTTTTTCTCCCTCTCTCGATTAACGGCCACGAGCCTGTTTTTATTTTTACTGGTCTTTTCGTTACCTTTTCCCTTCGTTCTGTCAGCTTATTCAGAGCCTGAAACGCCTGTTTTAGCGCAACCAAAGCCTACTTTAGACTCTGAATTTGAAACGAAAACCAACCTCAAAGCCCCGGCTAAAGCTACTGAAACACAGGTTACTAATCAATCTGAAAAAACGGAAAAAGATCCCTTTGTTGCAAAACTGGAATCGATTGTCTGGGAGCCTGTTCCTGAAGATACCATGCGAATGACTTATAAAGAGGCCTTAAGTCGGGCCGCCGATAAGAATTTGGATGTGCGTATTAGCCTCGCTAAAGTGACAGAAACCCAAGCAAAACAAGCCAGCATTGAAAACAAACGTCTTTTGTTTTTCTTCAAATATTTTAATTCCGAATATTTCGAAGGCTCCGCCGAAAGTGACGTCAATGCAGCAAAACAGCACCAAGTCGTTGTCTCAAATAAAGCACTTTTGGAGAGTTCGACTTATTATTTTGATCTAATGCGATCGGTTATGAACACCTATATCTCTCATCAAGTCATCCGGCAAGGGTTAAAACAGCTTCAATTCAACCAAAGCCAGTTTGATACCGGGGAAACCACCAGCTTTGAACTCATGCAAACAAAAACCGAACTCATTCAGCGGTATCAGAACTTCCTGAAAGCCTCTCTCATCTATGAAGATGCTTCTCTTCGCCTGTCCCAGTATTTGAATTTGGATAGTCACACCCTACTTTACCCTGAAGCCCTAAGCTATCATGATGCCCAATTTAAAATTGAACGTCTGAACCTGTTTCCGGATCAGATCACCGAAAAACAGGTGGTTTACCTCGCGCTCATGAATCGTGCCGACCTTAAAGAAGCCGAATACCGAAAACGCTCCATTGCCAATATCTTGAAAGCCCACGCCAAGCAGTTTGATAAGAACAGCATTCAAATTGTCGAAGCGACTCTTAAACAGATGGAATTAAAATACGAGAAAGCCAAACGAGGGATTCGAACCACTTCGATCAACGCCTATAACCACTATCAATTTTCTCAGCGAAAGATCACGCTGGCTGAGCAGCAGTTAAAACTTGCTTCCACGGCGCTTCGACAAGTTCAAATTAGTTATAAAGCCGGATTTAGTAGTAACAAAGATGTTCTAGATGCTCAGGTTGCTTACTCTCAAGCTCAAGTCAATCAGGCGAATTCTCTTATCGAGCATAACCTTAGCCAAATCAAACTGCTTTACGAAACCGGATTGATTACACTGGATACCTTACTTCAGGCGAAACCCACAACGGAAGAAGCCAAAATATCCCATTACGGCCAAGCCCAATCATTAATTCATACTATGCCAAGGCAATAATTCACACCAAATATCGGGGTTAACCGAGCCCATCCTTCTTTTCTGTCCCTGAATCATTTCAAAAATATGAGATAAATAGGAAATTTCGGCCCGTAATAATGGATCCATGTCCACCTTGTTTTGTGCTGGCTCAGATACCATGCCTAACTTAATGGCCATCTCTAACTCGTTCATTATAAGGCACTTACTCCCTTCTCTTGCTTATGGACCCACCTCTTTGGGTAGAAACGGGGCAATAATCATTCTGGAATATTTACTCCGTATATTATAAAAAACATTTTAATGGCCAAAATTGCTTGATTCCGCCCCAATATTACAGATCATTTCAGTCTACAGGCCCAAAGCAGCATGAATCGTCTTTTGGTTTGGCAAGCCCCCGAAATGAATACCAAGGCATTTGTTATGCTTTCGGGGGCAAGACGATAGGGGTAATCATTTATCCGAGTCTCTCCAAATATAACGTTCAGTTTTACTCAAAGTATTGTTCGGCTTTATCCCTCCAATAATAATTACTTCCTTATTTCCAGTGTTCGTTATCGAAAATCTTGCCTTCGAATGTCTATAACCTTCTGACAACAAATGACACTGTAAATCTTTAACATTACACTTTTCTACAATATTATCTATTCCACCAAAAATATAAAAAACATCATCTGACACAGGGACAATATAGGAATTAATATACGGGCGAGAAACAGGGATTTCATCAAATTTTTCATGCAAAAAATCAGCAACAATGACTTTATCAAGATAGTTTCTTTTATGCTCTAAACGAAAAGGAACTTGAATATTATGGATTAGAACTAACGATTTACTCATTTCACAAACTCCTTTTGCCGAAATCAAATAAGGGAGCTTGCCATACTGTTCAATACTGGAGGTTTCAACATCAAAAACTTCAAGAAGATCAGTGAAGGATAGACTTTGGTTTGTATTTACCTGTCCTCCAAAAATATAAACTTTATTTTTACTCATTAAAACAGCCTTATGCCCTGCTCTAGGGTACTTCATTTTAGCTTTTAGAAGAGAAAACTTTTGTGTTTTTGGGTTATATATTTCAATCGAATCTAATGCAGTTAAAATTTCTTGTATACCTTCCTGACGCAAATTGATCCCACCAACCAATAACACCTTTCCATCAGGTAACAAAACACTCTCATGCTTAGCTCTTCCAATAGCCATATCCGAAAGTTTAGTAAAAGTCTCTGTATCAGGATCATACAAAAAAGCCGATTTTGATGCTTGCCTTTTCCCTGAAATAAATATACCCAGCTCCTCATCAACAAGACCTTCTAACCCTCCTGTAATTAAAACTTTCCCATCCTTCAGCAAAACAACTCCCTCTTTACTCGAAAAGTTGTCCATATATTTTTCGATAGGTCCCACTACTCGGAAAGACTTTGTCGTTGGATTATACACTTCTGAAAAGAAAACAGGCTTAGCCTTCCCTTGCTCAAGGGTCCGGCCTCCAAAAACTAAAACTTTTCCTCCATTTAGCCTTATAGCATGATGATCATATCTAGGAAAATTTAGTTGTCCTTCAGATTGTTCCAATCTACCATTCTCTACACGAGGAATGGATTCAAAAGCCCTCCCAGTACAGGCAAAGTTAATAACTATTCCGAAGAGAACCAGAATAGTTAAACAACGAATACCCAAAGAATTTGAGTAGAAAGCCTTAGTACCCAGGGTGTATTTTGTTCTATAAGTATTCGGGGGCTGCTCGCCATAGGTAATTAGAGCCGAAAGCGTGACGATGAGACAAATAGGAATGAGGCTGATTTTTGTGGTGCGTAATAAACTCATAAAATTAGACCCTAAATTTATAAAACAACCTGAGAACCATTTTAGGATAAAGACAGGTCATTCCGATAGATTGAAACCTCTGAAAGGTCCAGAGTTCTGACGGGGCTTCTTTTTTCTTCATATTTCTTCGCTTTTTTAAGATCATAAATTTGCATTTTACAGGAAAAACCAAGGGTGTTTTTGAAGGAGAAAGAAGCTTTTTCAAAAGGAGCAAGCCCCCAACCGTTGATAGTTAGGGGCTTGCTTGGACCGACAGGATTTGAACCTGTGACCCCTACAGCCCAAAAGAGATATAAAATCGTTTAAACTTGACACAGCAATAAAGTTCGGTATTTAAGCCAAGAAGAAGATCTGAGATTGAGAGAGGCTTTGAACATACGAGAGGAGAAGCTAATAAGAGAGTGGGAAACGGCTAATCTCTGGCGAAAAGCCAGAAAATATCCTTTAAAGCTGGATTTGTTGGCTTTCTCCATGGGAAAGTAAAAAAGTAAAGTTTAATACGGTAGGGTTAAAACAGGTCATCGGTAGATAACGCCCACCTGTTTTGACCCTACCGTATTTATGAGTCCGTTATAATAACGATAACGGAAAAGCATACGAACTTGATGCGGAAGGAAATTTATTCCGAAAGATTCTAAAGAACCTAGCCAAAAAGAACGCCTGCCTTTAATAACCGTTGTCGACGCTCTAAATCTTTTTTTCGTCGTGTCTCAAGGGATTCTTGCCATGCTGACGTATATTCGTAATTGATATCATTTTCAATCTTTCGCTGAACAATTTCTTTTTCCTGTTGTTGAACAGCAATTAACTCTTGTGGTGTCATATCAGGACGAACCCGATTAGCAAGTCCAAGTAAAGCTTCGCTGCCTTGTTGTGAGCGAAATTGTGAATCGCTAATGCGAGCGGATAGTCCAAAACTGTTGGGATTGAAAGAAACCATAAAAAATGTCCATTGTTAAAGATTAGTAAATACTCTACAAACGGGAGTCGCCCCGCATGTGTATTCTGCCGATCTAAAAAATCCTACTGGCTGACAAATCTACCTCTAATATGAATAAAACCGAAAGACTCAATAAACGTGCTGATTTTTAGCAACTTTGTAACATAGGATTGATGAGGGATATGCGATTTCTGTATTTTAAAACTTATGACATTTCCCCCTGACGTGGGGTAATTACCCATCTTTATAAAGCGATAAACTTTTGATTTCAACACAATGAAATTGCACTTAGGGTGCGCTTCCGGGAAAGATCTGGCGAGCTTTTTGAAGGGGAAAGAAGATCATAGAAGAAAGAGCAAGCCCCCAACCGGTGAGGGGTGGGGGCTTGGTCGGACCGACAGGATTTGAACCTGCGACCCCTACAACCCCAATGTAGTGCGCTACCAAGCTGCGCTACGGCCCGACTGAATTTAAATAAGGGGGGAGAGGGAGCCTATTATTAATAATGCAATTGAGGCAGAATTTCAAGGGTAAAATAGTTGGCATCCACGATCGTCAACGGTAGAATGAGTAAATGATAGAGATTATCAAATCGTTTATTGCGCCGGGACTACTGGAAAGCAAGCAGTCTGGTGAAGTCTCCGGCAGGTATTACACACGCCACGGTGCTTGTAACACGTGTGGACGGTGCTGTACCAATATTTATTTGATTCATGACGAAAAAACCATCGAGAGTCGTGAGGAGTTTGAGGCCTTACAAGTGGATAACCCGGAATACGCGTTTTTCTCGCCCGTGGATGACACAGAACATGGGGTTCGCTTTCGGTGTGGGCATTTGAGTGCTGAAAACCGTTGTAATATTTATCAGGATCGTCCGACATTCTGTAAGAAATACCCGTCGGAAAAAGGGATTTTACTGGGGGGAGAGCTGGCCAAGGAATGTGGGTATTGGTTTGAGCCTCGCCATTCGTTTGATGACGTGCTGAAGCGTTCTGCCCAAGGGAAGCAATGGCAAAATGCTGGGACGCTTTTGCCATGAGTTCAGAGGCTTTACGGCCTGATGAAGGGATTCCGGCGATTATCTACTCGGCGGTCAGCCCGGCAACACTGTTAAGTCGAGCCTGGAACCTGCTTCGCTATCATTTAAAGCCCAGTATTTTGCTGATGATGATACCCGCCTTTCTCGGTGTTTTAAGTTCGTTGCTGATGTTGTTGCCATCGGCTTTAAAAGGGATGGCCGGAGTAAACTCGTTTTCCCTGTTTATCGTTGCCTTTGTCCTTGGCGTGTTGTTGCTGTACTTTACCATTCTGGTCCGCTTTTTTTGCTTGGCGGGTCTTGCGCGGATGTATTACCATACCTTGGTAGAGGGGACCGTAATCTCACTTCGAGAGTCGTTTAAACGGGCGGTTAAAAGCCGAAGTGCTTTTTTAGCCATGTTGTTGTTGTTTTCGGGTACCCTGCTTTTGGGAACCGGGTTTGTGGTGCTGGATGTGGTCGCTTTCTTTGTGGGTATGATTGGGGTTTACGTTTTAGGGGCCTTTTTGATGGTGGCTCTTGTTGTGCCCAATGCCATTTTCCAGATTGCCTTACTCATTGTGGCTTTGGGGGTGTTTATTATGGGCAGTGCTTTTATTGCCTTGGTTCTAATAGCCATGATGAGCTTTCAGGGGGCCGTTTGCCTATTTCCGGCGGTTAGTGTCGCTAATACAAATCAAACAGGCTTTCTGGCAACGTTGGAAGAAGGATTGGCATCCTATCGGCTACTGACTAAAAACTGGGTCAGGGTTGTTTTGTTTGGGATACTCCTGTATGTGCTCTATATGGTACTGTCGCTGGCCTTGATGCTTCCCCTTCAGGTTTGGTTCCTGTTAGAGATTATTTTTAACCCGGGCACAGACCCGGCGGCTTTGATGCCCATTCACAAAAGCCTGATTATGAGTGTTTATCAGGCGTTGGTTTTTTCGGTGATCTGGCCTTTTATATTTGCGGGCGCCACCTTGCTTTGGTACGACTGCCGGGTTCGTTCCGAGGGCTTGGATATTCGGCTCCTGTTGCATCGGATGAGCGAGCGGTTGCGTGTAAAAAGTAAATAGAGGAAATCGGAAGTGGGTGGATGTTAGAATAAAGAGAGCAGGTTGGCATGAATAGGGCTGACAAGCTGATGCGTTTTAAAAAGAGGTCCCATGGTTAAAAGAATAATAATGACAGGCTTGATGATGACTCTCTTTGTCATGGTCGGGAGTGGCTTAATGGGACAGGCTGCAGATTTTTTAAGAACCGTGGAAAAAAAAGAACTCACCCCGGCGGAATTAGCGCGTCTGAAAAAAGGAGAAGTCCTGGTTTTAGAAGAGGCAAAAGGCCAACGGATGCGCTATGTGATGGCCAAGGTCTGGATTGATCGTTCGCCAGATAGGGTGTGGAAAACACTGAGTAATCAGGAGGCTCTGTTTAAGGGAGATTCTCGAATGAAGCGGGTCAAGGTGGTTAAAACTATTCCGCCCAGAACGCAACATATTGCTTATACGCTATCCGTATCCAGGTTGTTTCCGGCATTTGATTATACAACCCGGGTTGATTTTTTAAAGCCAAGCTGGCTGATTCAATTTGTTCGTATGAGTGGGAGTTTCAAGTCATTTAAAGGGTTTGCCAAACTAAAACCCATTGAAGGTGGCCAGCAAACGGTCATGGTGTATGCGCTTCAGTTGGATAGTGGGCCGCTTCTTCCTCAGTTTTTGGTTCGAACGGTTTTAAAAAGCAGTTTGCCTGATTTAATGCGGGAGGTTCGTCATCAGGTCCACTCACAAAACCCGTGTATTCAAGCCATTCCTGAGCCGTGCCCGGCCAAATAATCCATTTAGACCTTCGAATTTAAAAATAAGCATTGCGAACCGAAAGTGATTTGTTACAAAAAATAAAGACCGATGGAGAAAAAAGTCAATTTTTAATCTTTAGTCATTTATATTGAGCAGACCTTAAGCAAAACAAACTGAGATTTTGTATGCAACCCACCCGCTCCATTTCACCAGATCAAAGGGAGTGTAAAAACCCTACCGGGCTTACCCCAAGCCTCTCAGGATACCGTTTGTTTCTTTGGCGCTTTAACCCAGTGGGAAATCCTTAAATCCATGAAAGAATTAAGCGAATCGCCAAAAAACGTCCTCACACGAGTAAGAGCAGAATCGTTATTAAAAGGAACCCCTCATCATGAACTCAATACCAGCCAGTGCCCCTCGATTTTCAGGTGTTATTATTCAAGCCAGCAATAATTTATCAGAATGTTCAGAGGATTCAAAAACCCTGAAATTTAATCGAGTGCCTGACCATTGTGTCCAAGGGGTTCAGTACAAAGACCAGACAGTATCCAGCCTAAAAGCCGATGAATTAACAAACGAAAACATAGATTTCCATCGTTTTGACAACAAACGGCCGGGACTCATAGATGACCTTAAGCTAATTATTAAGGACTCCTCCATGAGCCCTGTTGAAAAAGCTTATGCAATAGTCATTATTAATAAGTGCCCTCAGCCTCAATCCAGTATGTTTAAAAGCTCTGATGGTATTCAGGAAAACAATTCGCCCCGGGAGAAAACCTTTTTTGTTAAACAGTTCTCATTTAAAGCTTGAGGTTTTCTTAGTCTACTGTCCTTCTCGTTTGTAGGGGAAATGACAGCAAGGACTAAAAGTTAGTTGCACTTAATGACACCTCATCCACCAGCGGTGGCGGAGTAACGGGTGTATCGGACAAGAGAATGGCTTCTTTTAGTTGTTCAAAGGCTTCTTCATCATGCTTTTTACCGACGAACAACTCAACTAAAGCTTCGCCCGCTTCGACGAAATCGCCGATTTTTTTGCGTAAAATAACACCGACTCCCAAATCAATCGGAGTTTCCTTGGTGGTTCGACCCGCCCCTAGTAATTTAGCGGCTTGGGCGATTTTTAATGAATCCAGAGTTTTAACATAGCCGGATTTGGAAGCGGGGAAAATTCGAATTCGCTCCGGCTGAGGCATTAGGCTTGTATCCTCTAATGCTTCCAGATCACCGCCCTGGGCAGAGACCAGCTCTTGAAATTTTTTATAGGCAGTGCCGTCATCCAGGTGAGTGGCCAGTTGGGCTTCAGCCTTTTCCAGATTAGGAGAGATCCCGGCACTTACCAGTAAAACACTGCCCAGCTTTAGGCAAAGTTCCCGCAAATCCCCTGGGCCTTCCCCTTTTAAGGTTTCTAGCGCCTCAATAACTTCTAATGTATGGCCAATAGAGTAACCCAATGGCTGATCCATGGATGAAATAACCGTGGAAATACTTCGCCCTAACTGCTGGCCCACTTTTCGGCAAGTTTTAGCCAGGGCTTGTGCGTCTTCTCTGGTTTTCATAAAGGCGCCTCGCCCCACTTTGATATCCAGTACAATGGCTTGTGCCCCTGTCGCGATTTTTTTTGACACCACCGATGCCGCAATCAAAGGGATACTGTCCACTGTTGCTGTTACATCCCGTAATGCATACATTTTCCCGTCGGCGGGCGCCAGATCCGTTGTTTGACTGGAAATCGCCGCCCCAATGGACTTCATCTGAGCCAGGATCTCCTCGTTGGAGAGTGCGACATGAAAATTGGGAATGGCTTCCAGTTTGTCGATGGTTCCGCCGGTAAAACCCAGTCCCCGCCCGGAAAGCTTAACCACATGAACACCACTCACCGCCAACAGTGGAACCAAAACTAGCGTGGCTTTATCGCCCACGCCGCCTGTACTGTGCTTATCTACGATAACACCCTCAATTGAGGATAAATCCAGAACCTCGCCAGAATCAACAAAGGCTCGGGTCAGCCATGTGGTTTCTTCCAGATTTAACCCCTGAATACAAGTGGCCATAAGCCAGGCCGAAACTTGATAGTCAGCCGTTTCTCCTGACACCATGGTTTCTACGAGAAAACGAATCTCTTTTTCGGTGTGTGTTCCTCCCCGGCGTTTTTTGTCTATAATCGAAATGATGTTGTGCTTGATGGGTTTCAAAAGCGCGGTCTCCAAACGGGATTTCTGAGACACCCGAATGCTTTTACTCAGGCGCTTTGCTGATTATACCAAGTTCTGACTCCAAACTAAAAATAAAATAGCGAATCTTCGTTATTCGTCCCTATTTGATTCAGGAGAACCTCGTATGGCTTCCCCCCTTATTCATCAACTTGATGAAAGTGTCCACCACGTTCAGGCCCATTTCAATGGTCCGCTTTCCGTCGGTCTGATTCTGGGATCCGGTCTGGGGCTTTTAGCAGACGATCTGCCGAAAGCAGTTTCTATTCCTTATGCTGAAATTCCCCATTTTGCAAAAAGTCAGGTGGAAGGTCATGCGGGCCAACTGGTTCTTTCCGAAATACGGCCCGGATTCTCTCTGGCTTGCATGCAGGGTCGGTTTCATTACTATGAAGGCCACCCAATGGCCGATGTGACCTACCCCATTCGGGTTATGAAACGTTTGGGCATTCATACTTTGATCGTTACGAATGCGGCAGGAGGATTAAATCCGTCGTTTGAGTCGGGTAATTTAATGCTCATTACGGATCACCTGAACTTAATGGGCGAAAACCCGCTTCGAGGAAAAAATACTGATGAGTTAGGACCGCGCTTTCCAGATATGTCCGAAGCGTACAGCCTTACCCTTCAGGCCATGGCAAAAGACTCGGCTCAACACTTAAATATTCCGCTTGCGACGGGCGTGTATGCGGCTGTTAGCGGCCCAAGTTATGAAACCCCAGCCGAAGTTCGGATGCTTCAAACGCTAGGTGCCGATGCGGTTGGCATGTCGACGGTGCCGGAGGTGACGGTTGCTAACCACATGGGAATGAATGTGCTGGGGATCTCCTGTATCACCAACTTAGCTGCAGGAATCTCACCGCATAAACTCTCTCATCAAGAGGTTATGGAAACGGGTCAGCGGGTTCGAGGCGATTTTGTTCGCTTGGTCCAGACTATTTTAGGGAAAATTCATGCACAAACGACTGAAATGACTGCATCATGACCCAAGCCTTTATTAAAACCCTGGCCTACGAACCCGATGCGTTTCAACAAGAAGCCATGGCCACTATCTCGGCTGGTGATAGCGTGGTGGTCTGCGCTCCCACGGGTAGTGGAAAGACCTTGATTGCTGAGTACGCCGTGTTTAAAGCACTGGAAGTGGGCAAGAAAGTCTTTTATACAACGCCGCTAAAAGCGCTGAGCAATCAAAAATTTTATGACTTTAAGGCGCTCTACGGTGACGCAAAAGTAGGGCTTCTCACCGGTGATACGTCTATCAATCGTGACGCTCCCATTATTGTGATGACTACGGAAATCTTCCGGAACATGCTCTATGGTCTCAGTGAAGACGCCCGTCTGCTTAGCGACGTGGGCTATGTGGTGCTCGATGAGTGCCATTATATGAACGATGCCCAACGAGGCACCGTCTGGGAAGAGAGTATTATTTACTGTCCCAGTGAGATTCAGCTCATTGCCCTCAGTGCCACCATTGCGAATGCGGACGAGTTGACCAGTTGGATCAATGACGTGCATCCTGTCACTAAGCTGGTTCACAGTGATTTCCGTCCGGTGCCGCTTCGTTTTTTTTATTACAATCGGGAAGAATTACTCCCTCTGTTTGAGGGCGGAAAAAATAGTGATAAAAAAAGTCCAAAGCTTAACAGTAAGCTCAAATTCGATATCAAGGGCAACCGGCTGACTCGTAAAAAGCGGCAATTTGATCCCAATGGGTTGATTCTTGAATTGCATCAAAAAAATATGTTGCCCGCTATCTTTTTTACCTTTAGCCGGAATGGTTGTGATAAGGCGGCTAAAGGGGCACGTCGCCTTAATCTACTTTCATCAATTGAAAAAGAGCTGATCCGTCGTCGTATCAGCGATTACGTAGCGCGTTACCCGTTTCTGGAAAATAATCCGAATTTGGAATTTATCGCCCACGGCTTTGCGAGTCACCATGCTGGCTTGCTCCCTGGCCTTAAAGGGCTGGTGGAATCCCTGTTTCAGGAAGGGCTTATTAAAGCCGTCTTTGCCACGGAGACGTTAGCCGCTGGAATTAATATGCCTGCCCGCTCTACGGTTATTACCTCTCTTTCCAAGCGAACCGATGACGGTCACCGTTTACTTCATGCCAGCGAGTTTCTTCAAATGTCTGGCCGGGCCGGGCGTCGAGGCATGGATGAGATCGGCTATGTCACTGTTGTTAGCTCGCCTTACGAAGGGGCTCGTGAGGCGGCCCATTTGGCTAGTAGCGAGGCGGATCCGCTTAATAGTCAATTTACGCCATCTTATAGCATGGTGCTGAACATGCTTCAACGTAATTCGGTTGAGGAAGCCCAGTTTCTAATTCAGAAAAGCTTTGGCCAGTTCACATGGGAACGGCGCCTGTTACCTCTGTTGAAAGAAACAGATGACTATCAACAACGATACACTCGTTACCTGAAAATCCTTGAAGAAAACGGCTTGGATGAAAAACAGTTTCGCTCGCTTTTAAAAACCCGAACCCTGATCCACGAAACCCACCGTTTTTTGCGGTCTCTAAAAAAGCAGGTTAAACGTTATGGCAAGGATCCCATGATCGCCAAACAACTGAGCCACGAAGAAGCAAAACTGGCGAATTTAAAACAATCCGTGGATAAGGCGCCGGTCAATATCTACGATTTGCTAAGCGAGCATAAAAATCTGGATCTTAAACTCAAGCGGACCCGAAAACATCTGAAAGCCTTGAAAGAAAAAAGTGAAGGCCAGCAAGATCTTTACTGGCGGAAATTTTTGAACCTCTATAACCTGCTTAAAGAGGCAAATTATCTGACCGAACAAGATAAACCCACCCCCATTGGCGAGTTAACCGCTCATATTCGGGCGGAAAATGAATTTCTGATTGCCGAAATTATCCATAAAAACTTGCTAGATGGCCTATCCCCCACCGGGCTTGCCGGGGTGGCGGCGGCGTTGATTTATGACAGCAATCGGGAAAATTTGTACACCCGTTTGCCCCATTCGGGCGAAGTCCATATGGTTGTTAGCGAAATGGCCGCTGAAGCCCGCCGAATTCATCGGCTTCAGCGTAATCACGATGTAGACGCTCCGCTGACGGTTAACCCCTTGGTGTCAGGTCTTCTTGAATCCTGGGCACAAGGCTCTCCGTGGGAGCAACTGCTGAGGAGCACCAATTTATCCGAAGGCGATATTGTTCGTATTACCCGCCGGACCGCAGACATGCTTCGTCAATGGAGTCGAATCCCAGGCATGCCGGAACAGGTCGCTAAAAACGCCCGTATTGCCCTCAATGCTATCTTGAGGGATCCGGTTAAAGAGCCAGAGCCTCAAGATGTGCCCAACGAACCTTCACCTGAAGAAGGCCCTTCGAGTTAAATATCACAAGGCACAAAAAAGGTGCTGGAATAACTCAGCACCTTTTTAAATCGTTCATCGCAAAAGGGTTAGTCGCAGCACCCTTTAAATTGAACCGTATCCGCTTCAAGCGGTGTTGGGAAGCCGATTTCAGATGTAAAATGGGGCATCTGGGGCTCGTTCGTGGTCGGGGCTACTTTTGAATGAATGGGGTATTGTGTTTGTGATGGGTTTAAGTTCAAATCCATTGGAATCATCCTCTTTTCTCTTAAAAACGAATCGGGCTTCAGTGTAAGTGATCTCGGCTTGGGTGTCCATTAAAAAAATAATAAATAAACTATTTTTTAATTACTCATTCAGGCTGTTTTTCCGTTTTAGGGCGGGTGCTGTTGATGACAATAATGATGGCTGTGGCGATGAGCATGAGGGTGATGGGAATCTCAAGTGGTGTTTCGATTCCGGGGCCTTGATAGAGGATACCGGCAATGGCGGCGGAGACATAGGAGGCCATGGTGCCGCAAATCATGGCTTTGATGCCGAGTTTGGCGAGGTCGCTTTTCCGGGACGGGGCCATTTCGCCAATACCACCAATTTGCATGGCGATGGAACTAAAATTGGCAAATCCGCATAGGGCGAATGAAGCAATGGCAATGGATTTTGGGTTGAGGCTGGCTTCGGCAATGAGGGGGGACAGTTGGTAATAGGCGACAAATTCGTTAATCACCATCTTGGTTCCCATCAGCGAACCCACCGTTGAGGCATCTTGCTCAGGAACGCCGATGGCCAGAGCGATATAGTAGAATAGGGCACCTAGTAATCCACTAAGCGTTAGGTTATTAAGGTCAAACCCCATAAAAACAGCCGGTTGTTGGGCATTAAAAAACAGGGAAGCCAGAAGGTGACCAAATTGGGCCAGAAGGAAATCAGCCAGATAAATCAGGGCGATAAACCCGATGAGCATGGCGCAAACGTTGAGGCCGATTTTCATTCCTTCAGAAGCGCCATGGGCGGCGGCGTCAATGAGATTCACCGTGGTCTTTTCTACATCGAGTTTCACTTTGCCTTGGGTTTGGGAGGGCTCTGTTTCCGGATAAACAATTTTGGAAATAACCAGTGCACCCGGGATGGCCATCATACTGGCCGCCAGTAGATATTCCGCCGGGATGCCCATTTTAATGTAGACGGCAAGAACCGCTCCGGCAATGCATGCCATACTTCCAGCCATTACAGCGAGTAGCTCTGACATGGTGAGGGTTGGAATATATGGTTTAATCAGCAGTTGAGCTTCAATTTGTCCGACAAACACACTGGCTGAATTGGAAAGGGCTTCGGCCCCACTGGCACCCATAATATGATAGATGACCTTGGCGATGATTTTGACAACCCACTGCATCAGGCCCACGTGGTAAGCGATGCCCACGAGGGTCGCCACAAAGATAATGGTGGGAACCAGAGTAAAGGCAAAGATAAAATCGCCGCCGGGGCCAAAAAGCTCAATCATTTTTTCCGGTTGAGAAACCAGGGCGCCGAAAACAAAACCCGCCCCTTGATCCGCAAAGCTCAGGAGTTTTTCGACGCCGGTGCCGAGGGCCTGAAACAGGACTTTGCCCCAAGGGGTTTTTAAAATAAACAGGGCGAGGATCAGTTGGAGGCTGAGGCCGGAAAAAACCAGACGCCAGTTAATGGCTTGACGGTTGTTGGACATAAAATAGGCGGTGGCAAAAATTGCGCCAATACCGATTAGCCCGGTGAATTGTTCCATATATAGGCACATCCCGTTAGAAATTGAATCGTTTTATTTTCCCTTAAAGCCAAAGTTATGTAAAATAACCTCCCCCTTAAAAATAGGACAGCGGATGATGACAACCATAATAGATTCTAAAAAACCGATCACTTCATACGAAGAAGCGCTGTCGTTTGTTGAGTCGCTGGATATTTCAGCAACAAAGCTAGGCCTGTCCCGTATTCGCCGAATTTTGGAGCGGCTTGAAAACCCTCAAAATGAGCTATCAATTATCCATATTGGCGGAACCAACGGGAAAGGCTCGGTTTCAGCCATGCTGACTCAGGTTTTGACGGCTGAAGGTTATCGAGTGGGAACCTTTGTCAGCCCTCACCTCTATGATATTCGGGAGCGGATTCAGCTGGATGGGCGTTGGATAAGTAAGACAGATTTTATGAACGAAGTGGTGTCATTGTACGAAGTGCTTTGGCAGTATGAGCTTCCGCAAGACGAATGGCCGACCTACTTCGAGTTTTTAAATATTCTGGCGTTCCGTTATTTTTATCGGCAACAGGTCGATATGGCGGTCCTTGAAGTGGGGTTAGGCGGGCGGCTGGATTCAACTAACGTGGTCGAAAAGCCTGTGCTTTCTATAATTACGGGTATTGCCAAAGATCATCAGGAACATTTAGGTTCGTCTATCACAGCGATTGCAGGGGAAAAAGCGGGTATTATTAAGGCAGATGTTCCGCTGGTATTGGGTGCCGGGGTGCCGGAGGAGGCACTGAAAGTCATGCAGGAAAAAAGCAAGCGGCTTAATGTGTCATGGGTTCAGGCTTCTCAAGAACGTTGTAAGCGTTTGGAGAATAAGGTCTCAGATGAACTGTCTTCTGGTCAGCGGGTCTGGGATTCTGTCGGAAAAATGGAGTTAATCTTACCGTTATTGGGGTCTTATCAGGTTGAGAATTTAACAACGGTTTTAACCGCGCTGGGCCGATTGGAAGACCAAGGGGTACGGGTTTCAAAAGAGTCAATCAAAGGAGGGCTGGCTAAAGTGCGCTGGCCCGCTCGGTTTCATTATTTTGAGACACAGAAATTGCTGATTGATGGCGGGCATAATGCTCAGGGCTTTCAGGCGTTGCAAACAGGGATTCAACGTTATTTTGGAGAGAGCCCCCTATTTTGGCTGGTTAGCCTTCGGAACAATCGCCCTTTGGATACGTTGGTTAACATGGTTTCGTCTTTTGAGAATAGCGTGAAAATTTACTGTATTGCAGGTCCCAATCCGTCGCTCTATTTTCCGTCAATTGTCTTGGCGGAAAGATTTGAACATGTGTTCCCTAATAAAACCCGTTGTTTTAAAGACATAAGGTCAGCATTATGTGCCTTTGAATCCGAGCGGTTGATGATAGGGGGCGTTGACTGTGTAGGCCTCATTTGTGGGTCGTTGTATACAGCCGGCGATGCGATTCAGTTGCTGACAGCCACTAACGGCACAGGGCAAAAAGAGAGTTAACACAAATTGTTACATTACAAAATGTTGTACTCCGTTGTCGCCCATTGGCTTTAACCCCTATACTGAAGCTTGGATACGGGTTGAATGCCTTGATAAGGTGTCCGATTGAAAAGGTAGAATAAGTAGGATAAGAGACTGACCATGCAGAAGACTTTACTGAAAATGCTAACGTATGAGCTGATTGAGCGGGTAGCTCGCTTTGATCATCTTTTATCCGGGCTGACTCAGGAATGTGATAGTACATCCGTCGCTCTTCTGGGTGGGATGCAAGAGCGGCTGAACGACATTAAGAAAGACATTCTTGCGGAGAAGAAATTTCTACTTCGGATGTTTGATGAAAAGTCCGTTAAAGCGAAGGACTTTCAGACGAATTTACCTGGAATGCTTGAAAGAGCTGTTTATACACCCTATGAAGCATTAAGCGAACTCAGTGGCTGGCTACCTTCATTGAGTGCATTGCCTTCAATGAGCATGGAGCCAGAAGTTTCCATGCTTATGAATGAGGTGATGCCCGAGCGGTTGTTCCGGGACATGGGACAGCGTTCTGTTGTGTTTCAGCCTGAACCCATGTCAACTCGACCTTATGTTCATGGGTTTGAGTCGGTTTTACTGGAGGTTGTGCCCTACCTTCAGCGCCGTAACCCATTAGGCTGGCTGGGTGTAATGGAAACCTATTCGGAGAAACTGACTGAGACGGAGTCGGCTTTTAAAAGCCTGCGAACAAAAGGGAAAGGACTGCTCGCTGAAGATGTATTCTTCTTGCCACTGGTTAAAAGCAGTGTGACCTTGAGACTCCTTGGACCCGCTTATTATTATTATGCCGTGGCGGATGCGTTGCTTCAGCGAGATGTGGTTTTTCTTGAGAAGATTGAACCCGCCTTGTTCTACGGGCTGAACTATTTCAACTTTGTGGATAAAAGCCTGGTTATCTTGCATGAAGCGGCTGAAAAATCTCGGGAATTATTCGATTTCTCGGCAGGGGCTCACTCGGGTGAACGATTGTTTCAGGAAGCGGAAGTGGCATCGGTGTTAAAAGCGGTTGAAAAAACTATCCCTGAGAGTCGAGCCTTTACAGAAAAGCACTTTAAACGAGCCCTTGCCCTGCAAGAACGCTTGAATCGGGGCACACTCATCAGTGCCTCGGGCTTATACCCAACCGATGAAATAATCGAAGGTTTGAACCAGCTTTTGGAGCCGGAAAACACATCGGAGAAAGTGGAAAAAGCTGGATCAAGAACGGTTTACGATATGTTGACCCTGGTGGGTGAGAGTCCCAACACGCCTCGAGAAATTATTAATGCCGGATGGATCCACAAATTGGAGCGTAGTCCCCTTTGGCTTTACGATAGTCTATCTTCGGAGAAAAATGAACCTTATGCCGGGTTTGATCGCCTGGCACAACGGCTCTCTGCTTCAGACCACCTGTTGTTGAAGTCCATTGAAACCTCAGAAATCCATCGAGTGTTGCTAACCACGGTTTAATCATTAGCGTAGTGCTTATTAAAAGGAGTTCCTGGCCTATGATTCTCAATGAATCCCAAATTCTGGAGCGATTGGTTGATCCCGATCCAGAGCGACGTATTGTTATTACGCCTTTGATTCGTCCTGAGGAGCAATTTGGCCCCTCATCCGTTGACTTACGGCTTGGGACTGACTTCCAAGTTATGCGTCGATCCAACCTAACCCATATGGATGTAGTAAAAACACCGGTAGAGCTCGAAAAAGACGTGCGTCGTTCGATGCATTACGTGAAAGTTCCACCTATGGAACCGTTTGTCTTGCACCCTGGCGAATTTGCTTTGGCGTCGACGTTGGAGTTTGTGAAAATCCCATTGGACCTGGCCGCTCGGCTCGAAGGCCGGAGCACATGGGGTCGTTTGGGTCTGCAAATTCATGCGACAGCCGGGTTTGTGGATCCGGGATTCGTGGGGGCGTTGACCTTTGAGCTTTCTAATGTGAGTACCGTTCCACTGCAATTATATCCGGGTGTTCGAATTTCCCAAATTTGCTTTTTCGATGCGGAGCGCACCCGATTGCCTTACGCAGAAAAGCGCTTTTCCAAGTACAGCGGAAAAACATCAACCGCTTCGTCGGAATTTTTTCGGGATCCGGAATATGCGAGGATTCGAAAAGCCCGCGAGCAAAGTGCTTTCGTTTAAGATCCTAAGTTTAAGAAGGTGTACTGATGGGCTTGCTTCGGCTGATTAGTTCCTCAACCTTGGTCATGTCAATGCTAGGAGGGAGTTCCAAGTTAGGCAAGGTACTCTTTTGGATTCCATGAGCCAGTAGCAGGCCATCGGCTTTTTGGTAAAAGTCCTGAACGATTTCAGGTGTAAATGTGTCACCGACGACAATGGGGAGGTTTGCTGTCTTCCGGAGTTCGTCAATATCCTGAGGCTGAATTTCGAGGTTGGAAAAAATCAGGGCATCCGCGACATGATGCTTGCCAATGGATAAAATGATTTGTTCCAGATAGGCGAGAGGGGCTTTCCAAGGGGCTTGTCGTTGGGGCGCTGGAACAATCTGGTTCATGGTCACATCGGCGAAAATTTTGATAGTGTCTGCATTTTTCAGTGCTTTTTGATAAATGCAAAGTTCATTAATTTTGCCCTGTACCATGCCTTCTTCGCTAATCATGGTGCCGACGAGCACAGGTACCCGGATGAAGCAGGCGCCAATGTTCATAGCGATGGCCAGAGCGGTTTTTGGGTCGTTCTCAAGAACCGAAATGCCCAGAGGCGTATCCGTGAAATGCTGGATTCGGTGGGCGATTTGCGCCATGGCGATGGCGGCGGCTGGATCAATCTGGTTTTTAGCGTAAGGCGAGTCAAAATAATTTTCAATGAGAATGCCATCTACACCGGCACTGGCCAGAGCCGTGGCTTCCTGCTCGGCGCGTAAAATTACCTGAGCCATTTTACCGTCCCATTTAGCGGAACCGGGCAGGGGTAAAAGGTGAATAACACCAATCATGGGTTTGGGGTTTTTAAAGATTTCGGATAACATACTGCTAATTCTACGTAATCCACAGCTTTGAGAAAACCCCTGATTTGGATTAAGGACACCAAACCGTTATGAATGAACCCGTTGTTGCTATTGTTGGGCGCCCCAATGTGGGTAAATCCACGCTTGTGAATCGAATTATTGGCGCTCGAAAAGCCATTGTGGATGATCAGCCCCGAGTCACCCGAGATCGGTCTTATCACCCGGCAGATTGGTGTGGCAAGGACTTTTTCCTGGTAGATACAGGGGGTCTTGTGCTGGATAGTGATGAGCCGTTTGATCGCTTGGTCAATCAACAGGTGGATATGGCGGTTGATGAGGCGGATGTCATTGTTTTTCTGGTTGATGGTCGGGAAGGGGTAACGCCCATGGATGAGGCGGTGGCTAATCGACTTCGGCGGTGTGAAAAACCGGTAATACTCGGTGTGAATAAAATTGATACGCCTCAGCAGGCGGCTTTAACGGCTGAATTCTACTCGTTGGGGTTGGGCGATCCACTTCCGGTGTCGGCTGTTCATGGATTTGGCGGCGTCGGCGATTTACTGGATAAAATCATTGAGCCTTTTCCAGAGGACGAAACAGATGAAAAAGCCGATGAATCGAGCGACGAACCCGTTGAGATTCGTATGGCGATTGTGGGCCGCCCGAATGTGGGAAAATCGTCGATTCTCAATGCCCTAACGGGCAAGGAACGTGCCATTGTCAGCGATGTCTCCGGCACAACCCGAGATTCGGTTGAAGCGGTTTTGAGTTACGAGGACGCATTGATTACGGTTATTGACACGGCCGGGATTCGGAAAAAACGAAAAGTACCCTACGGGATCGAGATGTTCTCGGTGGATCGGGCCATTCAATCGCTTCGGGATGCGGACGTGACGGTTCTGGTGCTGGATGCTGTAGAAGGCGTGACGGATCAGGATAAGCGCATTATTGACACTTCGAATAAGCAAGGGCGTGGCCTGGTGGTTGTGGTGAATAAATGGGATCAGGTGCCTGATAAAAAGCCTAACAGTGTGGATGAGTTCAAGGAAAAGCTGTTTCAAAAACTGCCCCACGCTATGTTTGCCCGAATGCTTTTTACCAGCGCCGTTTCAGGCCAGCGGATTCCTCAGGTGCTGGAAGCGGTTCGAGAAGTGTATGAAAACGCCAATCGTCGAGTCAGCACCAGTCTGGTGAATCAGGTGATTGGCGAAGCCGTGACCTTGACGCCACCGCCACCCATCAAAAGCAAGACCATGCGTATTTTTTATGCGACCCAGGCCACGGTCGGGCCACCAACGTTTATTTTGTTTTCCAATGACGCGAAACTCATGAAAGAGTCCTACCGGCGGTATTTGGAGCGAAAACTCCGGGAAAGTTTCGAGTTTTCGGGGACGCCGCTTAAAATTTTGGTGCGTACTCGTCGTGAGAATAAATAGATCATAATCGTCAATCTTATTCATCAGGGCTCTGGTGTTAATAAATAAGATTTATGACGAATGACTTTTGTTATGGGCAATCGGGAGCTTTGAGGGGTTTTAATTGGGTTGAAGCCGAACAGTTTTTTTGCAGGATAATTTTAAAGTTTAATCAGAAAATAGGGTTCCTATGTCTCTTTTTAAATTGATTTCCATTCCCCAATCAGTCAAACCGCTTGCTCCTTCTTTTGGGGCTGCATCAAGCTCCGATTCAACCCCCGTTGCTTTAACAGCGTTTGAAGATAAATTTCAAGAAAATTCCCCTGATTTTGATCCTGCAGACTCTCTCCGAGAGCATGATGTTTTTTCTCATGTTCTTGGTGGCGGCCTGCAGACCCCTAAGGGAGAAGTGTTTGGGGAATTGATGGAATTCATTTTGACAATGCCCCAAGAAAAAGGGTTTTATCCAAATTTTTCTAAGCCTGGGGTAAAACCCGAGTTGACCCTTCCTTCCAAAGACGCTTTTATAAAAATGGTGAATCGTTGGGAAAGGGACTATGGCGATTTAGGTGAAATGACGCCAGAGGAGCATTTGTCGCCAAAAGAAATCGACGAGTTTTATGACTATGGGGTGTTTCTTTTAGGCGAATATATTCAGCGTTGGGGCGTTGACGAGGGAAAAGGCTTGTTTGGTGTAAAAGGTTATAAATCATTTCAAGGATGGGATATGGATACTGAATTAGCAAAAAATAAGCTTTAAACAACATTTTTTGAATTGTTTTGACGCTTTGGCTGTAATACGCTCTTTGTGTATGAATATTGAAGTCGAACCTAATTGGATACTATGGATCAGCCTGGTGGTGCTGGGCTATTTTATTGGTGCCATTCCCACGGGGTATTTGGTGGCCAAAAAATTGACCGGGCAAGATATTCGCGAGGTGGGCAGTGGGAGTACCGGGGCAACAAATGTGCGCCGGGTTGCGGGAAAAAAAGCCTTCTGGGCGGTGATGTTGCTCGACTTCTTTAAAGGGTTTGGTCCCTTGGCCCTGATGCATTATGGGTTATTACCCGACCAATACTGGTTGCATGTACTGATGGGTGGGATGGTGCTCATTGGTCACAGCCGATCCGTTTTTTTGGGGTTTAATGGCGGTAAGTCTGCCGCAAGTGGCTTGGGAACCGTGTTTGCCTTGTCTCCGATAACGGCTTTTTGTGTGGCGCTGACCGCCTTTTTGGTGATTAAAATCATGCGGATGGTCTCGTTAGGTTCGTTAACGGCGGCGGTTTTAACACCGATTATTCTGTTTGCACTCCATGAGCCCTTGGCCTATATTGTGTATGCAATGGTGATGGCACTGTACGTTTTTTATCTCCACCGGGAAAATGTTCAGCGCTTGATTAAAGGAACGGAGAGTAAGCTCGATTGAAAAAACTGGCGATTTTAGGTGCAGGCAGTTGGGGGTTAACCCTGGCCTGGTTAGCGTCCCATTCGAATAAAAGCGAAAAAGCGGTTTGGTTGTGGGGACGAAACCCTGAAAAAATAGCGGCCATGGCGACAAATCGGCGAATTACCTCGCCTGTAACCATGACCTTGCCGGAAGATATTAACCTGACCGATGATTTGGGTGAGGCGGTTGCGGGGGCAGACGTGGTTTTACTGGTGGTAACCAGCAACGGTACTCGAGAAGTGCTGGAAAAACTGGTGACCTTGCCGGGGTTTTCAGAAAAAACGGTATTGCTTAACGCCTCGAAGGGAATCGAGTATCCCAGCCTGAAAACATTGTGTGAGGTGATTCATGAGGTAACGCCCCATAATCCTTCAGCGGTTTTGTCTGGGCCGACCCTAGCGCAAGAAATATTGAACGGCCAACCCACGGCGGCGGTGATCGCATCGGAAGATTTGGCGGTTGCCGAGTTTCTGCAGCAGATGTTTTCAACCGATTTATTTCGAATTTATACCAACGAGGATATGATTGGGGTGGAATTGGGCGGTTCATTAAAAAATATTTTTGCCATTGTGTCGGGTTATATGGTGTCAAAAAACTTGGGGGATAATGCGAGAGCCACATTAATTACCCGAGGACTAGCGGAAATGGCCCGATTTAGCGTGGCCATGGGTGCGGATGTTCAAACAATTTACGGACTGAGCGGTTTGGGTGATTTGTTAGCCACATGCAGTAGTCCTCTTAGTCGGAATTATCAGGTTGGATATGGTTTAGGGCGAGGGAAAACCGTGGATGAAATTTTGAAAGAACTGAATATGGTTGCTGAAGGGGTACGAACCACCCATGCGGTGCACCAGCTTTCTAAGGATATGAAATTGGATATGCCGGTGGTCAAGCAGGTGGAACTGGCTTTGACCGGCGATCTCTCGGAAACGGAAATGATCCATACCCTTATGAGCCGACGGCTGAAGTCCGAAGGGCTTTCCTGCTAACGCTCGAGCTCTCAAATTGTTTCCCCGTTTTTACTTGCCCTTAGCATCGGCTTGTTGAAGCTTAAGAGACAGGATTAGGGAAAGAACATTTCGGCTGTATCGCCCCTGAGGGGCAAGGGTCATATACTTCAGGCTGGAAATCAGGGCTTCATCATAGCGCTGGAGTCGATTGAGGGATACTGCATGGAGGTAATACACCGTAGCGTAATCAGGGTTGCGTTCAATGGAAGCCTGATAGGCGCTGGCGGCTTTTGAAAAATTATCGTTCTGGAAGTAGACATTACCCAGATAGAGGTGAGCCCAAGCATTATCCGGTTCATAAACGAGCGCCTTTTTGTAAAGGTGCTTGGCTTCTCTGAATCGTCCTTGCTCAGCGTAGAGGTTGCCCAGGTTGAGGCGAGCGTAATTATATTGGGGATTCTTTTTCAGGGCCGCCAGATAGACGGTTTCAGCTAGAGCCTGTTTTTGAAGGGCTTCGTAGATAAGCCCCAGGTTGTTGTAGGCGTAAATAAAGTCGGTATCAATTTCGATAGCCTTTTTATAATGAACGATTGCTTGATTATATTCGTGCTGTTCGTCGTAGACACCGGCCAGATTAAAATGGAGAACGGCGCTGTCAGGGCTTAATTCCAGCGCTTCACTGTAATACTGCTCAGCGGTATCAAACTGTTTTTTAATGAGTGCGATTTTACCGAGTTTGAAATAGGTGGTCAGCAAATCAGGGTTCAGGCTTTGCGCTCGCAAAAAAGCTTGCTCCGAAGCGTCAAGGTGAAATTGCATGGTGTCTTGGTCGGTGCTGGTCCGGGCTATTTCCAGATGACAAATTCCTTGGTTATAGGTGGCCATTAGGCTAATCGGGTTTTTTTCAATGGCTTGAGCCAGATGAGCTAAGGCCTCGGCGTAGTTTTTTTGTTCCATGAGTTGACTGGCTTGTTGAAGTTCAAAATAGTCTGAACTCATCGCCGTTTCCTGAGTGCTGTACTCAGGAATGATTGAGGAGTAAGGCAGTTTGGCATCAGCGTTTATTGATAAAACAGTGGTTATTGCAAAACACAAAAAGAAAGCGGATAAATAATAACGACAATAAGCCATTCTGAATTTTATAACCTCTTCTATCCAGATCAGGGTGAAAGTATAAAATAGGTACTAACTATAATAAGTATAGCAATTAACGAGGCAAAAATAAAGCAAGCCCTTAACAAAAATAAACAATAAAGACAGGCGCCGAGAGAACAAGAAAAACTTAAATTGACCCATGACCGGGTTTTTTGTCATTTAAATGAGATATAAAAACGTCTTAAGTTTGCATCGCTTTCCTTTGTTATCATCTTGTTTGAGTCCTTTTTGCGTTAGTCTTAAACATTGCGCTTTTTGGGGAATGCGTGTATATAAAACGGTATGGATGACGAACAAGCACTCTTAGGGCGTATTGCTTACGAAATCATGAAAACAACGGATCAGGTGATTGCCGAGGATCTGTCAGAGGATGAGCTGTTGAGCGCTCCTGAGTTAGCCAAACGCTTGGGGATGAAATTAGACAAACTAAAACGTAAGCTCAAGCTCTTGCAAAAAGAAGACTTGATCCAACCCATTCGCTTGAGTCCAAAGCGGTATCGTTTCAACCATTTTACATTCGAACGCCTGTCAGAAACCCATGTGTTCGCTGAGCTGGAAACCTTCATCGAGAATCAGGGATAAGGGTAGCTATTGGTTTGGTTCAGGTTGTTGGTTGCTCCAGCGGGTTTTGTCATTGTATTGGACGTCCGTGAGGATGGCCCATTCCATGTTGCTGTCTGTAAAGTTAGCGCCAGAGCAATTGGCATCCGTGAAATCAGTGTCGCTGAGTTGAGCTTTAATAAAGAAACTATCGGTGAGGGTGGCGTCTCGAAAACTGGTGCCCTTGGCGTTAACTTGATTTAATACAGCCTCTACTAGCTGGGCCGAGCTGAAGTTCGCATCGGTCAGGTTGCTACCGGTTAAGTCAGCCTCTTCCATGGACGTCATGTAGAAATCTGTTTCAATGCAGGAGCAGTGGTGCATTTCTGAAAGGACAAAGCGGGCCTCGCCAAAATAAGTATAATCAAGGATTGCATTGCTGAGGTTGACATTGCTAAAGTTAATGCCGGTCAAATCCATATGGGTGAGTTGAATGCCGGTGAGGTCTAGGAAATCATACCCCACGTCCTGCCGATAGGCATTAAAGGCGCTGGCCCCTCCTTCAGTGAGGAGCTCGGCGATTTCCGCTTTGGATTTGATTTTGGCTTTTTCAGTCATGTTTTGCATTTAACCTAAAAATCAGGACCAGTTCAAGGGACAAATCCTTGCCTATGGTGTAGGACCTGTTTTTAGGCCATAATATGGGCCACTGATTCAATTAAATTAAAAAAGGTAATCGCTCCCATGATGTTGACCGTGTCCCTTGAGCTTCAGCAAACCTTGAAAGAGATGAATTTAACGGAAGGTGAGTATCAAAAAATCACCAACCACCTGGGCCGGGAGCCTAATTTTAACGAACTGGGCATGTTTAGCGTGTTGTGGAGTGAGCATTGCTGTTATAAAAACTCTCGCCACTTGTTGAAAAAGCTTCCGACAGAAGGTCCCCGGATCCTTCAAGGGCCAGGCGAAAATGCCGGTGTGGTGGCTATTGGCGATGGGATTGCCGTGGCGTTTAAAATCGAAAGCCATAACCATCCAACGGCCGTTGAGCCGTTTCAGGGGGCAACGACCGGGGTTGGTGGTATTTTGCGGGATATTTTTACCATGAATGCGAGGCCCATCGCTAATTTGAATTCCTTACGCTTTGGCCCGATTAATGCGGGTGAGGATGCCCAACGTAACCGATACCTGTTTAGTCGAGCGGTTGAAGGAATTGCCCATTACGGAAATTGTGTGGGTGTTCCCACCGTAGGAGGCGAGGTCTTTTTCGATGAAAGCTATTCGGGCAATCCACTGGTCAACGCCATGGCCGCCGGAGTGCTGTATGACGATGAACTGATGGAATCCGGTGCGGTCGGCGTGGGGAATCCTGTCCTGTACGTCGGATCAGATACGGGTAAAGATGGTATGGGCGGTGCCGCTTTTGCCAGTCGGGAATTGGACGAAGCCAGCAATGAGGATCGACCTGCTGTACAGGTGGGAGACCCTTTTTCTGAAAAATTGCTGATTGAGTCCTGTTTAGAAGCGTTTCAGTCGGGTTATGTGCTGTCGGCTCAGGATATGGGTGCGGCTGGGCTGACGTGTTCTGGTGCGGAAATGGCCGCCAAGGGTAATAAAGGGATGCTAATCGATCTGGACAAGGTACCGGCAAGGGAACCGGATATGAAAGCCTATGAATACCTTTTGTCCGAAAGCCAGGAACGGATGCTGATGGTGCTGGATAAAGGCCATGAGCAGGCCGTGATTGATATCTTCTCGAAATGGGGTGTGCCAGCCGTGGTTGTTGGCGAGGTGACCGATGATGAAAATATCCGCTTTCTGTATCATGGTGAGGAAGTGGTGAATGTTCCGGCTAAACTACTGACGGATCTGGCGCCTTCCTACAAACGAGGTGCTGAGCCTCCAGAGTCGGAAAGAGCTAAGGCCCTGAGAAATCGAGACCCAGAAGAGGGGTTGACGGATATATTGCTGAGTGAAGTTGGCTCGTGGTTGGAGAAACTTTTTGGGCAGTTAAATATTGCCCGACCCATGGGCGTGTTTCAGCAATACGATCGCCATGTGCAAAATAACACGTTGCTGGCCTCGGAAAGCAATACGAGCGGGGTGGTTCGCCTGCGAAAGAAAGGCGGCGCGTTTTCGCCGTATTCCATTGCCTTAACCACCGATTGTAACCCCAGGTATGTGTATCTGGAACCCTGGTCAGGCGCTAAGTCTGCTGTGGCGGAAGCATGCCGAAACCTGGCTTGTGTTGGGGCAGAACCTTTGGCGGTGACAGACAACCTGAACTTTGGAAACCCGGAAAAACCGGAGATCTATTATCAACTCTATTACGCGGTAGAAGGTATTAAAGAGGCGTGTGAAGCGTTCCAGACACCGGTGACCGGCGGGAACGTTAGCTTGTACAACGAGCATTCGGGTACGGCGATTTATCCGGCGCCGGTTATTGGCATGGTCGGGCTTCTGGAAAATAACGCCACGCCCATGACGCCGCAATTCAAATCAGCCGGGGATGAAGTTGCGCTAATTGGCCGGTTTAAACCGACGTTAGGCGGCTCAGAGTATCAATTCTTGCGGCAAGATGAAATTTATGGCCGTCCACCGACGATTTCGCTTCAGGACGAAGTGCGAACCCTGGCATTGGTGCGACAGCTCATTGCTGAAAGCCAGGTACAGTCGGTGAGTGATGTCTCACTGGGCGGATTGTTGGTGTCCCTCGTGGAAAATACGTTTAAACAGAATCTTTCGGAGCAGGTTGGAGAAACTGGATTGGGGCTTGCGTTGAACTTGGCTGACTTGCAAGCACGGGAATCTTTGCGGCTCGACGCCCTGCTGTTTGGTGAAACCAATGGCAGTTACCTTATCAGTTATTTACCCGATCAGAAAGCAGCGGTTCAGCAAGCTTGTGAGGAGGCGAAGGTTGCTTTTGAACCTTTAGGAGCTGTGCTGGATTCGCCAGTGCTCACGTTACAGCCGGATCAAAAAGAAATATCCTTGCAGTCAGCCCTTGACCAATGGAGAACGACCCTTGCCCTCTAGCATGAATCCTATTACACCCTTTGTCGAGGGTGAGTTACCTGAGCACACGCTTTCGGATGAAGTTCCTTATCGCTCACTGGGCGAGGAATGCGGCGTGTTCGGTATGGTTACGTCTAAAACTCAAAATCTGGGTCAGTTTTTGTTTTATGGGCTGTATGCCTTGCAACACCGAGGGCAGGAAAGTTGTGGCATGGCCGTTTTTGATAACGACCAACTGCGTATCCACAAGGACATGGGATTGGTGAATCAGGTGTTTGTCCCCTCTGTTCTGGAAAAAATGACCGGTCAGGTGGGCATCGGTCATACTCGGTACTCAACCACCGGAAGCAGTAATCTGGATAACGCTCAACCTGTGGTGGTGCGAACCCGGCTGGGCGCTGTCACTCTGGCCCACAACGGCAACCTGATTAACACGGAATCTTTGCGCACATTTCTTGAGGAGAAGGGCTATAGTGGCTATGGGGATAGCGACAGCCATTGGGTGGCGCATTATATTCGTTATGCCTTGCAGCAGCAAGAGCAACTGGACAAATTCCCCCTGAAATCCGCAGTCAAAGAAGCGTTGGAAGCGTGTGAAGGGGCGTTTTCCATGGTGATTTCCACCGGGGATACGTTAATTGCCGCTCGGGATCGTAATGGCCTGCGCCCTTTATGCTACGGAAAAACCGATTCCGGTATGTTGGTGGTGGCATCGGAAACCTGTGCGCTGGATATTGTGGGTGCGGAGTATGTTCGGGATATTTATCCGGGGGAGATTTTTGTTGCCAAGCGAAACGGCGCGACGGAATCATTTTTCCTTGATGGCGAGCGGGACGAGCATTTCTGTTTCTTTGAGTTGGTTTATTTTGCCCGGCCGGATAGCATGATCAATGGGTCGTCTATTTACAATTACCGAATGGAGCTGGGGCGGAAGCTGGCAAGGGTTTCGCCAGAAATTAACGCTGATATGGTGATTCCCGTTCCGGATTCAGGCAATGTCGCGGCCGTGGGCTATAGCCATGAGTCAGGGATTCCGTATATGGAAGGGTTGATTAAGAATCGCTATGTAGGGCGGACGTTTATTCATCCCACGCCGGAACTGCGGGAGCGGAGCATTCAACTGAAGCTGAACCCGTTGTTGGATGTGCTGAAGGGTAAAAGTGTCGTGGTGGTGGATGACTCGGTGGTTCGAGGCAATACCAGTAAAAAATTGGTAGAAATGCTTAGAGAGTGTGGGGTTCGAGAAATTCACCTCCGGATTTCATCAGCGCAGGTGAAGCATCCGTGTTTTTATGGCATTGATATGTCGGTTCCCTCCGAGCTTATTGCCAATAAAATGGATATTCAGGAAATCCAACAGTGGCTTGGAGTGGAAAGTCTGGTTCATCTTTCGGTGGAGGATATGCGGGAGGTGGGACATAATTTACCCTACTGTATGGCCTGTTTTAACAGCGAATATCCCGCCGGAAAGCCAAATAGTGAACAAGTGGGTGTTTGCTAGACCCCCTGAATTAAAAGAAGTTAAAGTAGTTTACGAAACCCGCCTATAAATAAAGCCAGCTTTGCTGGCCTTGTGGTATAGTACAAATCTGTGTGTGCTATTGATGGCGCGTTTGGCGTAAGGCTAGCGAACCATGTCAGGCCGGGAACGGAGCAGCATTAAGTTTTTCCTTACGGGTAAACATTGCCGGAAGCGCACACAGCCCCTTTCGGGGACGGTAAAACTGCCTTTATTTAGGGCTTTGAGCGTAGGAAATTGAAGCGGGATGTAATGAGTCAACCGCTGTCAGAGCAGGAAATGATTGAGCGATGCCATGCGGAAGCATGTGAGGCGGGGCAGTCGTCGTATATTGATCCGAACACCGGATACACGGTCATGACCGAGCTGTATCTCAAAGCTCAGGGGAGTTGTTGCCGCTCCGGGTGTCGTCACTGTCCGTATGGTTACACGTTGTAATTAAAAGCTCTTGTTATTTATAATGAAATTTACAGTGTGATTTGATTATGATACCCTTCATGCGAGACACTTGATTGACAAGTGAGTATTTTAAAAGAACTCAAGAAAGGAAAAGGTATGAGTATGATATCTAATTCACGACAACTTCCACGCTTTGGCGATGAATTTCCGGGGGCTCCCCCTAACGTGCCGATGGATCCTAAAACCGCTCAAGCGCTTCAGGATGCTTTAAACTCTCTCGTTTTAGCAGAAAATCTCGAAAAGCCTTCTGTAGATACGTTTGAAAAACATTCAAAATAAACAAAAAAGCTCGAAAAAGAGAGGCGTTTTAAATACCTATTCCCACTGCCCGTAAGGTTATAGGCAGTGGGAAAATACTTGAGCTACAGTGTTAACCTTTTAAGTTAATGCGAGAAATAGGCTGGTTTGCTGTTTCTATTAGTTCAGTGTATTGAGTCACTAAATTGGATAATTGTAAAAAGCGCCCTTTCAGAGAGGCATCAGGATAAATTTGGGCCAAACCCGCTTCAATTTTTGCTTGATTCACTTCTTTAGAATCTTTGAGGGATACATCAATACCCATCAGTCTTAATAGGCCCTGGGCGTGCTTATCGGTAATCACCCGGCTGATGTAAGCTGGTTGATTCGCATTGCTGTTGTGAGAAGGTATTTCGCGACGAGGATAGCTTGAAAGAGCAAGAGAAGCCGATTTGGTCATATTCGCGAGCCGATTGACTATAGCTTGTTCTGCTATTTTATTATGATTAGAGTTCTTTAGGGTTTTTTGAGCGTAAATAACTTGTCCAAAATGAATATTCATTGATAAACCTCCTTATAAATGAGCCGTTTGATTAAAAATCCCACTGTGATAATAATCTAACAAAAACCAAACATGTTCATAATTAATTAATATTTGTAACATCATGGTGAATAATGGGTGTTTGCTATCATCAAAAATAAAAAGCGCTTTTTTATATACCCATAAGAGTGAATTTATCGTAAACGCACGAAAGAAAACCACGCTCATGATTTTCTGTCTCTCGTTATAAGGGGAGAAGCTGTTAAGGCAGAAAAATGAATGCGTTGAATAAGGCAATGAAACGGTGATTAACCGGAAGACCAATTTTGTCCGTGTTGAACCTGTTTTGAATAATACTCAAGGAATGAGGGACATGGTGCATGACCAAGAAGAGAGACCCTAAAAAAAAGGGGTTAAATCAGTTGATGACCCAATTTATGCAATATCAATGGGAAACCTTTAAAGCGGAAACCTCTCCGTTTGAAGTGTTGGCAACACGGCACCCGGTGCACGCAATGAGTTTAAATCCGGTGGTTAAGCCATTAGAAAAAACAGAGACCGGTTTCGAGGTGTTATTCGAGTAACGTCGTTAGATAACGGGGTCAAACGAGAGAAAAACATTTGTCGAGAAGTTCGCCGACCCGGGTTTCCATGCCCACGGGCATGAAGTGGAATCCCGGACTAACCGGCTTAAGCTGGTTAATCACCTCGGCACAGTAGAGAATACTTTCTCGTTTTGGGTCATTGGATTGCTCTAAAAGGTCAATAAAGGATTCTGGGATATTAATGCCCGCCACATGGGTGTTCATAAATCGGGCCGCTTTAGCTGAACTCGGTGGTACAATGCCGACCAGTACTTTAGGTACGCAGCAGCCTACTTCCTCACAGGCTTCAGCCAGAATGGCGTTCATTTGCTCAATCGGTTCCGGGGTGTAAACCGGTTGGGTCTGAAAGAAATCGACCCCTCGTTCTAACTTGGCTTTCAAACGATTCCTCTGAGCGCTGGAGGAGAGTTTCAGCGGGTTCAGGGCGGCGCCCACCGTAAACTGCGTCCCTTGGTGTTTCAGATCTTTACCCGTGGCGTCGTGACCCTTGTTGAGTCCCTGAACCAGTTCCAGAAGCCGGGTCGATTCCAGGTGGAACACTTGTTTGGCGTATTCTTTATGGTCGCCGACCTGAATGGGATCGCCGGTGAGGGCCAGAATGTTGGTGAGTCCCAAAGCGTAAGCGCCTAAAACATCTGCTTGCAGGGCCAGCAGGTTTCGATCTCGGCAGGTTAACTGCCATACGGTTTCCAGCCCGGTATGCTCCTGAATAATTTTTGAAGTGGCCAACGAACTCATTTTCAAGATAGAGCGCTGGCAATCCGGGATGTTAATGGCATCGACCTTGCCTTTAACGGATAAGACTCGTTCGATGAGTTGAGACACATTGGTCCCCTTGGGTGGAGAAAACTCAACCGTAATGACCATGCGAGGGGTCATTAATTTTTCACGAAATGTTTGGGGGGCTGACACGGGGGAGGGGCGGTCTCGCTAGGGCATTGACGATAAGTGAGGAGGGGCTTTACACGAAAAAAGCAATTGCAGACTATTTTACCAGACTCTGTGGTGATTTATATAAGTGGTTCGCTTTTTGGGGGAATCTTCAGATCGGGTATCAGGTTGCAAAGTCCGGTTTTTTGCTCAAAAGCGTAAGCGGCTTGAAAAAGGCGGGCCTCGCTTTGATGAGGGCCCATCAGTTGAAGGCCAATGGGCAGGTGTTGTTGATCAAACCCACAGGGGATACTAATGGCCGGGATGCCAGCCATATTAACAGGAATGGTTGCAATATCTGAAAGGTACATGTTGACCGGGTCATTGAGTTTTTCGCCTATTTTAAACGCGGTGGAAGGTGATGTGGGACAAACAAGGATGTCCACTTGCTCAAAGGCTTTGCGTAGTTCATGTCGCATGAGCTCCCGAGCTTTTTCGGCTTTGGCATAGAAGGCGTCGTAATAGCCTGAGCTGAGGCAGAACGTTCCCAAGATAATTCGTCGCTTGACCTCAGGACCAAAGCCTTGGGATCGGGTTTTTCGATACATGGTGTGAAGGTCGCTGTCAGGCTCTTCAACACGTTGGCCATAGCGAACCCCGTCGTAGCGACCCAGATTCGAACTGGCTTCAGCGGTAGCGAGAATATAGTAAGCGGCTACGGCGTATTGAAAACTGGGGAGTGATACGGGCTGAGTGGTCGCGCCCAGTGATTCAAATGTTTGGACGGCGTCCTGAATGCTTTTCAAGACTTCGGGCTGGATGGCATCGTTTTGAAGCTCTTGAATTACCCCAATGCGTAGGTCAGAGATATCCTGATCGATGCATTGAAGGTAGTTGGGCTCAGGGTGATTTTTAATGGAGGTAGAGTCCAGTTCATCGGCGCCTGAAATGACTTGAAGAAGCGCCGCCGTGTCTTTGACGTTTTGACCAAAGGGACTGATTTGATCCAGACTACTGGCAAAAGCCACCAGCCCGTAGCGGGATACCAGCCCGTAGGTTGGTTTAATCCCTGTAATTCCACAAAGTGATGCTGGTTGACGGACACTGCCTCCAGTGTCGGAGCCTAAACTTAGGGGTACCATATTGGCAGAAACTACGGCAGCCGAGCCACCAGAGCTACCACCCGGAACTCGACTGAGGTCCCAGGGGTTTTTGGTGATTTTCAGGGCGCTGGTTTCGGTGGAGCTACCCATGGCAAACTCATCTAGGTTGGTTTTACCGATAACGGGCATCAGGTGTTGTTTTAGCTTTTGGTAAACCGTCGCATCGTAAGGGGAGACGTAGCCTTCTAAAATTCGACTACTGCAAGTGGTGGGGTAGCCTTTGATATTAATGTTATCTTTGATTGCAATGGGGACACCGGCCAGCAGGGGAAGCGTCTCTCCGACCTGAACCCGCCGGTCTACCTCTCTCGCCGTTTCTCTAGCCAGTTCTTGGGTCAGGCAGTTAAAGCCTTCAATGGCGGGCTCGTGTTCAGCTATTTTATTGTACACGTCATCGAGAACGGACAAGGCTGTTTGTTGGCCAGACTGAATGGCTTCATGAAGTTCAAGGGCGGTGCGTGTCGTTTTCATCATCTTGGGATTTTAGCGTAAAACTCGTCGGCTGGGAATGCGATTTTAAGAAGGTGCATGAATGAGAGCGTTAATTTCCAGCTCTGAAGACTCTGAATATTTCATATTGTAAAGAAATGGAGGGGTGTGCTTAAAAGGGCTGAAATTACTTCTTTGCAAAGGTTTTCAGTTTTGGTCATGGGTGTGTTTTGAAAAAAGAGTGCATGAAAAACAGGTGGGTTTTTAAACTATATCAAAAGTATGCCGATAGTATTTTAAATAGATGAATTATTGGAAAATAGGAATAGGTAGAAGAAGTATTTTTGAGGGAAAGTTTATGACCATCAAATCAAAAGCCTTATCCGGAAGTAGTTTAATGGAGTATGCCTTGCCGATGGCTGTCTTCTTTTTAACGGGCGCCGTGGCTCTTTTAAGCGGTATGCCAGACATTTTTCAGACTTATTTTTCTGATTCGCTCAAAGGAACCCAATCGGGTGATTCGGTTGCGGTCGTAGCTTATGGAGCTGTGGAACAATTGCCGGCACTTTATTCATCGCCCACATCGTTGGGAGCCCCGCCTCCAAGCATAGATGGGACGATCCTCGGGTTTGATCTCTCCGATTATCCGACGGATTTGTTATCAAGCATTGAAACAACCGGTGGAAACGGAACAACAAAGATTTTGTTGGCGACCTTGCAAAAGTACGTTGAAGAGCAAGTCGCTGCTGGTAAAATGAGCGTAGAAGACTCTCAGGCTTTGATTCAACTGTCAAATCAAGGGCATAAAATGGCCGAAATAGAAAAGCTTGTTGAGGATCGCTATGCGAATTCAAGTGGTTATGGAGAGTTCATGAAGCCCATTGCTTATGGTGGGGTTGTTTACTCTAATCCGAGCGAGTTGCTTGACGCGACCTTGGGCTGGGTTGGAGATGATGGCCGAGCGGATAAGCTGGTTGCCAACGATGAAATGTTAGACCCTTATGCCGATCAAACGAATCCGAACGTGTGGCAAATTGGAAACGAGACCCGAGAATTCGCGAAAATTTATCAAGAAGCCAAGGCGGCCGGACTGTTAAGTGATCCAGAAACCGATCTGGTTGTGACGGCCTTGGCCAAGCAAATTGCACTATTGAGCGGAACCATTCAACAGGGACCTAGTTATGTCGCAAATTGGGAAGACTATGCAAACGAGGTTCCTTACGAAGACGTGTTTAGCGTTGTGGTGGCCTCAGAAATAACCGATATTAACTCGGTCGGGATTTGTGCCGCTAACAATGGAAAAGATAGCGGAGCTAAATGTAAAAAAGATAAAAAAGATAAAGACGATGACTAAGTAGGATCATGATGCCTAGTGGGTGTGAGTCAAAAGTGGTTACAGGTGCATTTAAGGGAAAATTGATGACCGTCAAATTAAAAGCTTTATCAGGGAACAGCTTACTGGAGTATGCGTTGCCGATGGTTGCCTTTTTTCTGACGGGTACCATGGCTCTTTTGAGTGGTATGCCCGATCTTCTGCAGGCTTATTTTACCGATACGGTTAAGGGGAACTCCTCGAGCCATTCGGTTGCTATTGCTGCCTATGGAACCGTTGGAGCGGCGGCGCAAGTGCTAACACCCTCCTCACCAACGGAAACGGAGCCTGAAACCGAAACCCCGAACTTAGATGAGCCTCCTCTTAATGAGGAGGAAAGCATCAGTTTCGACTTATCCGATTACCCGACGGATCTGTTATCAACTATTGAAACAACCGGTGGAAACGGAACAACAACGCTTTTACTCTCGATCTTGGAGCGATATATTGAGCAGGAAGTTGCCGCAGGTAACATGACCGAGGAAGATTCTCAGATACTGATCCAACTGGCCAATCAGGGGCATAAAATGGCTGCAGTTGAGAAAATTGTTGAGGATCGCTATGCTAATTCAAGTAGTTACGACGAATTTTTGCAGCCGATTACTTATGACGGGGTTACTTATCCCAACCCGAGTGATTTGGTTGATGCAACCTTAGGCTGGGTTGGGAGTGAGGGTAACCCGAGTGGCCTGATTGCCTACGATATCATATTAGACCCTAATGCCGATCAAACGCACTCGGGTATATGGGAGATTGGCGGAGAGACACGAGAATTCGCAAGAATTTATCAGGAAGCCAAGGCCGCTGGGCGATTAAGTGATCCCACAACCGATCTGGTTGTGACCTCCCTGGCCGAGCAGATTTCAATGCTGAGTGGAACCATGCAACAAGCTCCCAATCATATGTATGTCGGTATCTTTCCAGGGACAGTTCCTTACGAAGATGCGTTTAGCAAGGTGATAGCATCAGAAATCACTGATATTAACTCGGTCGGGATTTGTGCGGCTGACGGTGGGGAGGATAGTGGCGTTCAGTGCAAAAAATGATGATAGTCAGATTAAAAGCTTTACCCGGGAACAGCTTACTTGAGTACGCGTTGCCGGTGGCTGTTTTTTTTCTGACGGGTGCCCTGGCTCTTTTGAGTGGTATGCCCGATGTTATGCAGGCTTATTTTACGGATACGGTTAAGGGAACCCAATCGGGCCATTCGGTTGTCATTGCAGCCTATGGAAGCGTTGGAGCCGCGGCGCAAGCGCTAACATCCTCCTTACCACCAGAAACGCCTTCTTCGACGGGTAATGTTCAAATAATAACAGCGAACGGCACAACGATTAATCTGGAAGGCTATTCTCCATTGTTTTCCGACTCTATCGAAACCACGGGGGCCAATGGAACAACACTTAGCTTGTATTCAAGCCTTATGCATATTGCTCAAGAGTTGGAGTCAGCCGGTGAAGTCGATGCTGCTCAAGCTAATTTGCTTCGAGATTTGGCCAATCAAGGCCATCGAATCGCTGAAATTGAAGGACTGATCGAAACGGCCGCTCAGCAAGCCAGTAGTGTCGCCGAGTATAATTCAGTTGATCTTACCTTTGATGGTCAAAGCTATAAGACTTTTGAACTGGAGGCGTTACTAGGCTGGAGTGCCAATGGTTCCGCCACACCTGAGAATATTTCTTCCAATGCCTTAGATGCCACTGGAGCAAGCCCTGAAACCGCCACGTTTATTGCTCTTTATGAGTCCGTCCTTGCCTCAGGCGCATTGGATGATCCAGCTGTTATGGGCATCGTTACGGGGCTTTCGGGCGAGATCGCTTATCTCACCGAGCTGACCGAACATGCTTCGGCACTCGTTGGCCGGGAAGAAAAACCGTTGAGTGAATTTAATTCAACCATGGTTTCCGAAACAACACATTATGACTCTGAATTGATTTGCAATCAGGGTAACGGAGCAGAGGATACCGGGGTCTCTTGCCCTTAACTATATTATTCAGGCGGATAAATAACTTAAGATATTCGTGATTATCTACTAAATAAAATAGGGGATGGCCGTTAAGGATGCATGCTTGCTTTAGAGGTATAAACTAAGATCTGGACCAGAGTAGTGGAAGCGGTTAAATAAGGTTGTAAACAGAAGGAATCCCACAAAGTAGTGAACTATTTTTAGGTCCCATCTGTTTGTTACGCAACTTAAATTCAATCACTTACCCGGTAGGGTTAATAAGTAGGGATGATTTAAAAGTGATATATCTTTAAGATATATAGCAATGTAACAATTGTTACGTATGTCGTCAAAAAAACCTGCCCCATTGTTTTTATATATGTATAGGCATCTTTAGATCGATGCCCTAGATAAATAAGTGGATAGAACAAAGGGTAGCACAACATGGCATCACCACAAGTGATCTGGCAACTGTCTAAAGGGTTCTTTCAACGGAATAACCCGTTAGAAATCGTCATGCGTTCTACCTTTGAAGCTGTCCACAATCTGTTGACCTTCCACAGTAAGATTAAACTGCTGAGATACAAGTTTATGCTGGCTCAGCAACAATTAAACGAGATGGAGGGCCATGTCACCAACAACCCGTATGAGGTTCGAGGCGACAAGCTTGACCGAGCGTTTTAACGTATCGAAAGTTTATGGAAACCGGTCAGGGAAATAAGGAATCACACAGTAGATCCAAAAAAGTCACAGAAGCAATCGAAAGGAAAACGGGTTATTTACATTAAGCCCATTAGGGGAAATTAGTAACGACTTGGGGTAATCATTACACATTATGGGGTTTGCAGCTAGTCAAGCAAGATTGATGTATCTCATCGCTCGTAAAAGCGATCTGGAGCTTGAGACGCAGTTTATCAGTCAGCACCGCATGTATCTGGCGAATCAGGTTTCGGGTCTGTTTAACCAACAGGCTCAACTGGATCCTGAATCGAAAGCCTCCAAGATATTGGAAGGCAAGATCAAGCATTTGCAGATGGCCGATAAACAGCTTGAAATGCACCTGAACCGACTGAAATCACAACGAGACGCCGTGGTTCAAGAGCATCAAGCCGCTCGAAAAGTCATCAGTCAGAACATTAAGGATTCGTTCGGACTGATGGGACAACAATAACTTCTCGGATGACATCATCTTTTAATTAACCGTTTCATTTACACTTCCTTTGGTCTACCGTAAAGGGAATACCATACCAAGGGGAGATATTGGCGTGTCTGTGGCTCAAAAATTAAAAATTGCCTCACCTCGTGAAAAATCAAACATAAAAACAGGTCTATTGGCCCTTTCGGGGATTCAGTGGGAAGAGAAGCCAGAGCAGTATTGTGATTACCGGCTAGATGGCCGAGGCCCGGAAGGCTGGCTGAGAGTCAAGCAATATACCAATGGTACGCTTTATATTGAGGCCAGTGCCATGGCGTTGATGAGTCGGCTGGTTGCGTTTATTCCAGGAATCGAGGCACCGATAACGAATGGCACTGGTGGAGGTGCAGCGACCTCTGTATCGGCCAAGCCTTCTGGAAAATTAGATATTCAAGGCGCTTATGTCGGGACCGATGAATCGGGCAAGGGCGACTTCTTTGGTTCGCTGGTCATTGCCGGGGTGTACGTAACCGAGGAAACCATCCCAATCCTGATTGAATTAGGCGTGATGGACAGCAAGAAACTGACGGATAAGACCATGGCGGGCCTGGCGATGGACATTGTTCAGGTGGTGGGAGAACAGGCAATCTCCTGTGTTGAATTGGCCCCTAAGCGCTATAACGAGTTGTATCAGGAATTTAAGCAAAATGGGAAAAACCTGAACCATCTGCTGGCCTGGGGACATGCCACGGTCATTGAAAACTTGCTGATTGCTAACCCGGAGTGCATGCAGGCCGTGGCCGATCAGTTTGGGAATGAGCGTTATATCCTGTCTCAATTAAAAGAGAAGGGAAAGCAGATTAAATTGTATCAAACGCCTCGGGCGGAAGCCAATGTGGGGGTGGCGGCGGCGAGTATTATTGCCCGGAACCGTTTTGTTCAACGCATGGAACGATTGAACCAGGATTTTGGCTTGCCTTTTTCAAAAGGTGCCAATCCCATCGTGAAAAACCAGGCGCGTGCGTTTCTTCAAAAATTTGGCCGTGGGCGACTCAACGAAATCGCCAAACTCCATTTTAAAACCGCCAACGAACTTTAATTTATGAATTTAAGATAACAGGCTTATTGCATGTTGAAAACGTTTCGAGCGGTGGTGTTTAAGTTATATTCTTTAAGCACATAGTCGGCGGCCTGACCAGTGTTGTTTGGGTTCATTATAAATTGGTTCTCTAAAAAAATTCGCTTCTTGAGGGTGGAAACGCCAGCGGTTTCGGGGGTCTCGTCGATTTTTCGTTGGTTTAGTCCCGTTTCCGTGACGGAGAGACTATAGCCATCGGCTAGCTTTATTCCCTCTGGGAGAGGTGAATTTTCAATTTCAGTGGTAATGACCGGTTTAAAAGCCTCTCTGGGTACCACTTCAACCACATTTCGTGCGGTGAGTTCATCCAACGTGAGTTTTTGATCCGGCGCACCACCCTTGCCGTTGCCGCGGTCAAAGGCTTTCATAAACCCTTGAGCTCTTTCTTCCGCAAATGCGTTGACTTCAGGATCGTCCAAACCATCCCGGAAAAAATGCTGAAGCTCCTTGAGTGTAATCATGCCATCGGCTTTTGTCCTGGGCGCTTTTCCGTCGACGAGCTCCATGTCTTTTTTCGTGTAGGCCATGATGTTTTCGATGGCCTCGGCAGAGAGTTGAATGCTATCTTCCTGTTGAATAATCGTATTTTCCGGTGTAATACGGATGTCAGCCTCAAAACGATTAAGTTTATCCATTTGTTGTACAGCGGTAGCCACTTGAAGTCCATATTGTCCCGGGCGCTGAATTGACATAAGTATTCCCCTGTTTTTGTGTTGTTTTATCGTTTCATTTCTATTTTAGTAAAACAGGAAAAAGAAAAAAGATGCGTTTTGATTGAAATTTTGTATAATAAGGGAGTCTGTTCGGGAAATTTGGTGAAATGCCGAAGCTGTGCCGCAACTGTAACCTGTTATTTTCAGGGAGCCAGAATACCAGAGACAGATGATTCCGCTTTTTTCAAAGCTTACCTCACTGGCTTGCGAGCACAAGAAAGAGACACTGCGTTGACTATTTCCCCTCCTCATTCGATCATGCCAAAAACATTCGCTGACTTTACGTCTTTGGCTTCGAATACCGATTCTCCCTATATGACCTCTCTATCAGGTCAAACGTTTGGGAAGACCCCACCCTGGATCACTCAGCAAGAAGGGGAAAAAGTATTTCAGTCGGAGGGTGTTATTTCCTTAAAACGTGCTGGGACTTTATTTGCATTGGGTGTTGCCGGTGCGTATGGCGGGAGCGCCATTTACAAGAAAATGTTTAAAGAGGTTGGGAAGGGTGTTGCCTTAAAAAATTTAAAGGGTTTTGAAAAAACGGTTCACAACGAGAGTCAAACGTACCTGAATATTCAGAATCCTTTGCTGGCACTTTATACCATGGCCGTTGAAAAGCCTGAATTTAAAAAAGTGTTTGGCACGTATATTGGTGCCAGTATTTTGGGCTATCTTTCGTCCAGCTTAATGCAAGGAGCGCAAGAAGCCTGGGTTCGACGGGAAGAGATGGGGATTCGAGCCAAGCTGATTGCCCGGATGAATGGCACGTTTCAACAGAGTATTCGCATTAAGCAAAATATGGATGATGTGTTGCACACTCGGGCACGTCAACAGATTCAAATCCTTTTGCAACAGCATCAAATTGCTCATATTGAGAGATTAATGGACGAGACCCTCCAAGTAGAATCTCCAGAGATTAATCGGCATTATTTTTATGAGCCAACCCACCGAACATCATCCTCCCTCCATTTTGGGGGAGATGCCCGTTCTTTTGGCGAACCTTTCAAGGATTCTTCGCCTGATTTTATCAAAGCCCTGGATGTGTTCTTTGTAGGTGTTGGGGTTTCTGTGGGTTTGCTGCTTCAAGGCTTTGGTAAAGTGGTTAAAACATTGGGCGGTGCGCTTCGAACGTCAGTCAATAAGGATCAGATGATTAAAAGCGTTTCTCTGTACGATAGCGAAGCGTTACTGGCTTTATTAAACAGTAAAATGACCGTGTTAAGCTATGGTCTTCTGGTGGGTGTAGCGGCGGCCGGTAAGTTGGTGGTCGATGGGCTTCGAGAGATTGAAGTAACTCAGGTTCATTCAGCGACAGAGTATCGGTACCAAAAACACAATTGGGAAGTGTTGGATCCGGGGTTTCATCGAATCTCTGAAGAAGAAGCGCTCAATTATGCGTTAAAGCAATTGGCGCGGGATTTATCACGCTTGAAACGCAACCCGAAAAAATTAAGAGAACGGATTCAGGCGATTTTAACCAACATCGGCCGAAATTCTGCCCCCAACTATTTCCCCATGACCCCGCCGGTTGGGTTGGTTGTGGCCCGAAGTTAAACGAGGCCAGGCTAAAGAGATTTAACTTTTTGCTTGAATCTAACGAGCGATTAGGGCTTGGTACTCGCTGGCGGAAATAAATTTGAAATTTCCATGGATTCTGGAGGCATCGAGCTTGAGTATTGAGCCCTCCGGTTGGTTGATGATTAGTTGGGGGTGGTCAGGGTCGGTTTCATCTACTTGGGAGCCCTCCGGATAGACAATTAGCCCGGGGTTCATTTTGTTGTCAGTGTTCTTAAAGAAAATCTGGCTGGTTTCACCCAGAACGGCTGCTCGTTCTAACCGAAGTATGGGCGTGCCGGTATGTGGGTTACACCCTGTTAGTGTGATGTCACTATGGGCCGTTCCATAGAGCCTAACGCCTTCAGTGGATTGAATATCTCCTCCCACCACGCCAGAGTGCTGGATAAAAACACTCCCCTTATTGCTTTCTGCCTTGCCGAAGACCATCCCCTCTATAAATAAATTGCCTTCTAGAGAGGTTGCGTGGCCCACCTTTCCCGTTTCTCTGATGTCCATTCGTCCTTTAGCCGTAGCATGGCCTAAGATGGTTCCTTCTACGTCCATATCCGGGATGCCCTCCTCCTCTGGGAGGAGACTATTTGAGTAAGCGCTTTTAACGATCCCGGTTTGTTCGATGAGCATTCGCTTCGCTGAATAAGCATGGCTAAGCACTATACCTCCAACAAACATTCCCCCTTTGGATAAGGCGTTCAGGACGGTTGTTGATGGGGAAATAGATAACCCCTCATTAGGAGTAAATGTTGTGTCCCCCGAAAACTGGATTGTATCCTGAGGGTGGGAGAATGAGAGTTTGGCTCCTGAGAATTGTGGTGTTTGTGGAGGTGCCATTGGGCGAGGTTGGGCTGGCGAGAAGGAAAGTGAATGCATTGAGCGGGGTCCTTTTTAATGGAAATGAGAATTAAAGGGGTATCCGAATAAAAGCACCCTCCCTCTTTTAATTGCTCTGAAGAAGTTAAAACATTAAAAAAGATGAAATTAGCTGTGGTTTTCTACGCCGAGTAGGTATTGGTAGGAGGTGGGAACCACCTGCTGAGTCAGTTTCTCCAAGGCGTCGGCAAATTCCCGGATTTCATACTGAGCGCCGGGATGTTGGCGTAATTTAATAAAATTAACCAGCGCCTGAAGCGAGGCGGTCCAGTAGTATTCGGTGTAGATGCTCAGGGGTAGAACGCCGCGGGCTTGCTCGCGAGCTACGCCTGATTCAATGAGGTTCTGATAGAGTTTGAGCGAATTGTCGCAATGGGTGTCGTAAGCGGTTTTTAGTTTGCCGTCCGGGTCGCTGACGCAAACATTGGTAGAGGCTTGCTTGTTATCGTCCGATTGGGTTCGAAATCCGTCGGGGGTGTAAAAGTCAAATTCAGAGGCGTTAACATAACGCAAGCTCACTTCGTTCCAGGCATGATCCACAGTCGGCATTTCGCTGTAGGCAATCCCGACTACATGTTTGTACCATTGGCGAGCGACGAATTCGGGTACTTTGCAGTGAAACTGAAGTTGAACATGGCGAAACGGACTCCAGTGCTTGTGGTCAGCGAGGAATTTAATGAGCTTTTTATCCCCTTCCGAGAGTTCGGTTTTTCGTTTGCCAAATGACACACGAGCCGAGTTCACCACCGTTAGATCACTTCCCAAAGCGTCAACCAGCTCAACAAAACCGTGGTCCAGCACGTCAATATGGCGGGTCTCTGTCTGTTCGTTTGTCATTACCGGACTCATGGCAAAAGTTCCTCTCTCAATCTCTAAACTGTCTCTATTGTAATGGGTTTCAGTCGGAACCCCAAGGCATGTTAAGGGCTTTGCCATGAGTCTTTACAGTCCCGTCTACTTTAGTTACTATTGGCCTAGCAAATTAGAGGGATAAATTAAGGAGATAGAAATCATGATCAACACAATAAGCCCACAAGCCATCCAGCCCAAATTTGGTATTCCAGGAGTGGAAAGGGAAGAAAGGTCCTTTAGCACGAGTCTGGCCAACTGGCTTCATTCGATGAAGGATGAAAATGAAGGTCGCACTCCCACGAATGAAAACCACCCTGCAAGCCAACCTCCCAGGTATACAAATTTTATTAAAGGGAATTTATGGGAAACGCTTCCACTGTTTCAACAGCCCGTTGCTTCACCGCAATTGTTAACCCAATGGGTTCGCCGATTAGCGGTCGAGTCGGCGTTTCATGATATTGGGAAGCCCGGAGATGAAATACCCGTGATGAAGCATATTTTAAACACGGAGCCGAATTTACCCCCAGATTTTCGGGAACACTTGGTCAACTTAACCGCTTAAATCTTCTGGATCAATCGAATACTCTTTTGTTCAGGGCCTTGCGAGAAGGGTTTGACTGTCTTGGCAATTTTAGGTGCTAGTGTTATAGTAAGTCGAGTGAAATAAGAAGTAAAAATAAGAACTAAAAGGAGAATAGATATCATGTTAAATTTGCAATCTGTACAACCCAAATTTGGGTGGCTTGGCTCTGAGTGGATTAGCCCTATGAAGACTTTCGATAAAAGGGTCTCAGAGAAACTCAATGTGGAATTAATGAACCTTGGCCCTTTATTTGAACAAAAGCCGTCAGTAGAGCTTCTTCTTCCTTGGGTACAGCAATATGCATTAGAATCCACCTTGAGAAAGGGGACAAGAGCAGAAAAAAAGCAGGCTCTTGAAAATACGCATCAGCCTTCCAATGATTTACCACTTGTACTTCGAGCACGGCTTCAGGAGCGTATGGACTTATATGCTTAGCGTTTAAGTTGTATTGAAGGAAATAAAAAGTATGATCAACACACAACCCATCCAACCCAAATTTGGTATTCCAGGAATGACAAAGGCAGAAAGAGAAAAAACAGGGTTACCTGGCCTGACAATGAGCCAATGGATGGCGCAAACAAGTATTCCTGAAGATGAAGCATTTAGCCCAGATGAAAAATTGAGCACTCCCGAACCGACAGAGATCCTTAGAAACAAGGTGTGGCAATCTTTAAAGAACTGGTTCAAGGGAAGTAATTGATTAAATCGCTTGAATCAATCGAATCAACGCATCCAGCGTTTTTTGTTTGGGTTGACTGTTGAGCCGTTGGATCGGCTTGGCGTAGCGGGTTTTTTGATAATAGTCATGGGCCGCTAACCCAAACCAAACCCAGTTCTGGGCGTAGTAGTCCTTTTTATCACCCCAGAAAGCCTCCTGGTGCAAGGAAGGCAACAGTTGTTGATCAATAATGGCATTGGCCGTAACTTTGTTGGTCAGGGTTAAACCCAATAGTGATGCACCATAAGTTGAAAGAGAAGGCGATTTTACCTTGTTATTTCGTTCAATGCCATCCACCGTAAGTGTTTCGGGCAATCGATTTTTTAGCGCCCAATAGCGCTCAAGAAAGTTGGATTTTTTTAAAAAGGCCAAGGCACGGGGATTGTTAGGGGTTAGCAGGTGATCCATGCCGATGCGCCAGTGAACCCGAATAGCGTCGTAGCCGTAGTCACTGCGTTGGTCTGAAGTCTGGTAAAAGAGGCTGATCTTTTTATCCGGTTCCAGTGAAAACAACAGCCAGTTAGGGGGCAGTCCGGTTCGGGTCTGGTCAGTGGCCTGATTAAGAATATAATATGAGGAATCCACCAGCTCAAGCCAATGATGTTCCGGGTTGGTGTCGACTTCGGCGAAAATCCGGTAGGCGTAAGGCGCAAAGTATGACGGGTTAATCAGTTCAGCCGTGATGTCATTTTTATGCCAGTCGCCCGCAAATAACACCCGACCCGCCGGGCTGGCGCCCGTGTTTTTATTCCAGAAATCATGGAGAATGGCCAGTGCGTCGGTTTGATACTGAGGTTCCTTCCAGATGCGGGCGGCAAGAATCAAAGCCAGTGCGATGTCCTGATCAGCGTCCGAGGCGGATTCCTGATTGAGGACCCCCCAAGTACCGTCAACAGATTCCAGCTGGGGTACGGTTTTAACGAGAAGTGTTGGGGTTTTTTCCTCGGAATTTATGATGGCTTTTGGGTTTAAAATCGTTGTTGCTTCAGCGTTGGGCAGTTTACCCCAACGCCATGCGAATAGCTTATCGCTCCGAGGGGCTTGCAGGTTGTTGATGCTCCATTGATAGACCCGGTCAAAGGTCTCTCGGTCGTTCATCCACACGGCCCGGAGCATGGCATAGCTCTGACCTTCTGAGGTGGAAATATTCTCAGCGTTGGGATCCCGTACCCGACCATCGCTTTGGATAAAATGGGCTTTATACCCTACCCATGTGGATTTTAAGAGAGAGGATAAGTTCGATTGAGCGTGGGATAAGGCTGGGTTAACCCCTTGAATAACCAGTAGGAAGATCAGGCTGAGTACAAGCATTCTAAAAACCTTGTCATTCCCGTGGGGGAAGGGTACAAAGGGCAGAGACATGTTATTTTTGTCCTACGGTTTCGGCGACTTCGATTTCGGTCTTACCGTGAGAGACGATCTCTCGGTGAAGTTGTTCCATAAATCGATCGAAGGGCAGGGCGCCCAAGTCGCCACGGGCACGAGAACGGATGGCGACGTGCTGGTTTTCAATTTCCTTATCGCCCATCACCAGCATGTAGGGGATTTTATCTAACTGTGCTCGCCGGATTTTGTTGCCGATGGTTTCACTGCTGTCGTCCACAAACACACGAATACCTTCATCCGCCAGTTGACTGGCGAGGGTTTGACAGTGCGCCACGTGTCGGTCGGCGATGGGGAGGAATCGAACCTGTGTAGGAGCCAGCCATGTGGGGAAAGCACCGGCGTAATGTTCGATGAGAATTCCCATAAACCGTTCCATACTGCCGAGGATGGCTCGATGGATCATAATGGGTTGTTTGTTCTGACCATCAGAATCTTTATAGCCGAGTTCAAACCGTTCAGGCAGGTTGAAATCCAGCTGAATGGTCGAGCATTGCCAGCTTCTGCCCAAGGTATCCCGTATTTTAAAGTCAATTTTAGGCCCGTAGAAAGCACCATCGCCTTCGTTAATATCGTAAGTCAGGCCATAAGCGTCTAACGCTTCTTTCAGGGCGGATTCAGCCAAGTCCCACTTTTCGAGATCACCCACGTATTTTTCCGGGCGGGTGGAGAGTTCCACCTGAGCAAACGACATGCCAAAGACTTGAAACAGCTCGTCGGTGAATTTAATCAGATCCAGAATCTCGGCTTTGACTTGATCTGGGCGGCAGAAGATGTGGGCGTCATCTTGTGTAAATCCCCGAGCCCGGAACAGGCCATGAACCACGCCGGATTTTTCGTATCGGTAGACGGTGCCAAACTCGGCGATGCGGATGGGTAATTCCCGGTAGCTGTGGAGGGAGTTCTTAAAAATCATGGTGTGCAGAGGGCAGTTCATGGGCTTGAGGATGTATTGCTGTTCTTCAATGTCCATGGTGAACATATTTTCCAGATAGTGGCTGGTGTGGCCGGAAATATCCCAAAGATCTTTTTTTGCCAAATGAGGCGTGTAAACGCTGACGTAGCCTTCCCGGCGGAGGCGCTTGCGTAGGTGGTTTTCCAGTTCTTCCCGCACGGTAGAAAGGTTTGGGTGCCAAAGGACGAGACCGGGGCCAATTTCGTCCTTGATGCTGAACAGATCCAGCATGTTGGCCAGCTTGCGGTGATCCCGCTTTTCGGCTTCCTCGCGTAGAGCTAGGTAATCGGTCAAATCCTGCTTACTCCAGAAGGCCGTAGCGTAAAGGCGTTGGAGTTGCTCCCGGTTCTCATCGCCCCGCCAGTAAGCGCCAGCCACACTAAGAAGCTTGAAGGTTCCGGGCTTAAGCCAGGAAGTGTTTGGCACATGCGGCCCTTCGCAGACATCGAACCAGACGTCGTTGTTGCTGTCATCGATACAGTAGTATAGAGTGGGCGAGTCTCGGTACTTATCCAGAATTTCGGCTTTAAATTTTTCGCCATCGTTTTGAATCTGACTGATGAGCGTGTCTACGTTTTCGACGTCCCGCTGAACCATCTTTTGCCCGGCTTTGGCGATGCGGGTCATTTCGGTTTCGATTTTCTCAAAGTCGTCGGGGGTCAGTTGGTGATCCGGGATCTCGAAATCGTAGTAAAATCCATTTTCAATGGCCGGGCCAATGGCAATTTTTGCGTTGGGATAGAGGTTTTGGACACTCTGCGCCAGAATGTGAGCTGTGGTATGGCGAAGGATTTCCAGAGATTCTGGATCTTTTTTAGTTAGCAGACGAACGGTGTCGCCCTCCTGCAGGGGGTAGTTGAAATCTTTAATGACATGATCCAGTGTCGCGTTTTTAATGACACAGGCCACCGCCGCCTTCGCTAAACCCGGCCCAATGGCCGTTGCTAAATCGTACGCTGAGGCTCCTGCCGGGAGTTCGCGCTGTGAACCGTCTGGAAGGGTAATGTGAATTGTGCTCATGGTGAAAGAATCCGCCTTAATGCTTAATGACAGGCTTTTATTATCCCCGAAGCGGGGCTCTAAATAAAGCGGGTTTTTTACGTGCAAATTTTCGTGTGTGGCGTATGATAAGTCTGTATTTTGATCCACTATTTTTTGAAAGGTTTTTTGCGAACGATGACCCAAATAACGAAAATGACTGTTGCAATTCCTCAAATTAAAGCGACGAGCTTTCTAACCGTGGCGGACTTATCATCGGAGGAATTGGTTCAGGTGTTGGATTATGCGGCACACTTAAAGGCGCTTCGCAAAGCCGGAACCCCTCATCCTTTGCTTCAGCGAAAAGCCGTGGCCATGTATTTTGAAAAGCCCAGCAACCGGACCCGAGTTAGTTTTGAGGTGGGGATCTTCGATTTGGGTGCCCACCCGTTTATGTTGCGTAAAGAGGAAATTAATCTGGGCGTTCGGGAAACTATCGCCGACACGGCCCGCACCCTGAGCCGTTACGTGGATGGTATTATGATCCGAACCTTTGCTCAAAAGGATGTGGAAGAGTTGGCCGAGTGGGCTACGGTGCCGGTGATTAACGGTCTGACGGATGAGCATCACCCGTGTCAGATTCTGGCAGATTTGCAGAGTATGCGGGAATCCTTTGGCCCGGACTTAAAAGGCCGTAAGCTGGTTTTTGTAGGTGATGGCAACAACATGGCCCATAGCTTGCTGGAAGGTGGGGCTTTAATGGGTATGGACGTGACCATTGCGTGCCCGGCCAGCCATCAGCCGTTACCGGCTATTGTGGATAAAGTAAAAACAATGGCGGCTCAAACGGGTTCGACTATCGAAATTTCGGATGATTTGGAGAAAGCCGCCGAAGGTGCTTCGGTTTTGTACACCGACGTATGGGCGAGCATGGGACAGGAATCCGAGAAAGCCGAACGAGAAAAGGCGTTTACCCGCTTTCAGGTGAATGCGGAGCTATTGGCCCGATCAGAGTCGGATGCGATTGTTCTCCATTGCCTCCCGGCGCACCGGGGCGAAGAGATTACAGCAGACACGTTTGAAAAATACGCCGATATTATTTTCAACCAGGCTGAAAACCGCCTTCACGCTCAAAAAGCCATCATGGCCGTGTTGATGGGTTAAGAGTCGGAAAACAAGCCTAATATTTCAGCGTCAGAGGGCGTCGGTTTTTGACTAGACCGGTTGACCTCAAGTGTTACGTTACCAGCTTCTATCGTTGAGATGGGAGAAGTGATGGTGAAGTCCTCTCTATTCGCATAAGCCAAAACAGATTTTAAGAAATTTTTTAGGCTTTTTTTTATATTAACCCCGTGGAATAGTTTTAAAGAACTCAATTGATCTCCAGAATGCGTAAAGAGTTCAAATTTAATGACGTCTATATCGCTAAAGCCGGTATTTTCTTTTTTAATTTTCTCTATTTTAGCAGGCTGAGTGATATAGGTGCTTCCCTTTTCTAAATACTGGCCTTGGCCTACTATTTTCCCATTAATAATAATTCTTTGGCTATTGTCCGCCTTGTACTCAATAGTAAGCTTTCTACTACTGGCTCGAGTGATGTGTAGGGAGCTAAAAAGAGGGGGAAATTGCATTTTATAAAATCCCTTTACTTGCTACGGTTGAAGTATTTTAGGATACCCCCCCTTCCAATGCAAGGAATAGATCGGCTGATTGGCTTATGGTCAAGAGAGCCTTCGCTTTGCTAAAATGAGGGACGTACCGACAGAATGGAGCATATGTGTGATGGGCGAACGACTGAAAGTATTGATTTCAAACGATGACGGCATTTATGCGGAAGGGATTCAGACGCTGGCCGAATGGCTCTCCAAAAAGTACGATGTCTACGTGTTTGCGCCGGATCGGGAACGAAGCGCCATGGGCCATGCTTTGACTTTGCATAAGCCCTTGCGAGTGGATGAAATTGAATATGACGCGCCGGTAGTCGCCGCTTATTCCGTTACGGGAACCCCTAGCGATTGTGTGAAAATCGCCTTAAACGCCATTTTGGATTTTACGCCGGATATTGTGGTGTCGGGCATTAACCATGGGCCGAATTTGGGTATTGATGTGCTGTACTCTGGAACGGTAAGCGCTGCTCTGGAAGGGGCGATTAATGGGGTGCCCAGTATTGCCGTCTCGTTGGTGAACGGCTTTGAGAAGCATGCGGATTTTAATCCGACAGCAGAATTTATTTGCGGTTATATTCCCCGAGTGCTGGAAGCCGGCTTACCACCAAAAACCATTGTGAACGTGAATACGCCAGCGGTGACGCTAAAAGAGATTGCGGCTATCAAAGTGACCGAATTGGGACACCGTATGTATACGGACACCTACGAGCGTCGAGTGGATCCACGGGGGCAGGTGTATTACTGGTTGGCAGGCGAAATTATGGATGAACACGAGGCTGATGGCACCGATGTACAGACTATTCGAGACAACATGGTCTCCGTCACGCCCATTCAGTTTGATATGACTAACACCCAAGTGCTGAATGATGAAACCTGTCGAGCCAAGCTAAATGTCGACGGATCCGTCCATGCGATTCTAGGTTAATCGCTTACCCTGTTAAAGTGACATGCCTCCCTAAATTAGCACCAAGGGAAGTTAGAGGGTTTTGGATGGAGTCTTGCAAACAGAGAGAGTGGTGTCGAGGAGGGGACTTGAACCCCTACGCCTTGCGGCACAAGCTCCTCAAGCTCCGGCGCTTTCTACGTTGTTTTGGACCGTAATATGATGTTGGTCTGAATGTTCCGACAGAGTCTCTCTATTGTTCAACAATATCAACAAGTTCGGATGGCAATGAAGTTTCAGGTTCTATCTGAAATGTTCCATTCTCTTGAGGAAATATCTTGGTGGGTACATAGCCTTCGATAGCTTTTCTGGCAACATCCTTAACACGTTTGAGCAAAGTCTGTTTAAGCTTGTCCGGTATGATTTTAAGGTTGCCCAGTTGTTTGCCGCGGTTCGTTTCAGTGGTTCTGTTGTGCCGGTAGGCTTTCAATTCTTTACCCGTCAGTACGTATGGTTCGCAATAATCCTCAAGGGTAATCACTTCAGCATCAACCTGCTTATCCTGCAATTTCTTTTGAAATATTAGGGCCTCTTGAATGTTTTGTGTTTGAACTTGGTAAAGTAAACCAAAGTGAACAACCAACGTTTATTACTTCCTTGGTGTGAAAGGTTAAAATGGTGTCGAGGAGGGGACTTGAACCCCTACGCCTTGCGGCACACGCCCCTCAAGCGTGCGCGTCTACCAATTCCGCCACCCCGACACAAAGGGTTGTTGTGAATGCTTGAGGAGTAATTGATTTTAAGGGCAAACCCGATTCACTGTCAACTCTGATTCGATGCTTTTCAAGTCAACGGTCCGCTAGCCGCCAGTAAATTCAAAGCTTGGCGGCAAAGCACACAGGTTTTGATTCGCACAGAACACCGCATGATGAAAGGTTCGAATCCCGGTGATTTTCGTTGGTTGAGGGTCTAATTCAATGCCACGCTGAGTGCCAGCACTGCCCACCACCATGTAATCATGAACCCCGTCATCGACGAGCCTGATGGCCGCGCCCTTTTTCACATTCTGATTATAACCAAAGCCTGTGCCGCCCAAATCGATGTAAAAGTCACCATACAGAACACGGCGAACCCCAAAGCCTGGGTAGTTTCGGTCGGCAACAATGGAGTCGGGGTTGAAGGCTTTGGCGACCCCCCCAATGTCGTAGCATTTATTATTACTGCATAATTCAATTAAAACGCCATGGGTGCCTCCTCCCGATGCTCCAACGGAAAGGAACATATCGGGTCCCGGCCCATCGACGATCGGCGGGTCGGTGTTTAAAACCCGGTAGTAAGGGCCTGTTTTTGTATTGATGGTAAAACTGTCAGGATCCACGTTAGTCCGGGCATGTCGTGCTGTGGCGGTGGCTTCAATCGTATAGTCTGAAATGCCAATAAGAGCCAGAAAAGGCGTCGGAACAGTGGCAGTGGCTTCAAGGGTTACGGTTTGTTGAGCGTCGTCCATGGTGGGTGCTCCCCCCACGAGAGTCGCTCCAAAGGATGTCATGGCCGGGTTGGCCGCAATAACATTGTCAAAGGTTGTCTGGGCCGATTGCTTCGCCAATGCGGAACTGAGTAAGGGTTCACCTGTCGCCGGATCAAATGAGTCAAAATAGGCCGCTGCACCAGCACCTGCCGCTGAGGAAACCGCATTTTGCAATTCGTTTTGAAGGTAGGCATTGAGTCCCGTATAAATGGCAATGCCTAAAAACCCGAGTAAGGCGGTGAGTAAGACCACCAGAATGGATAAAGCGGATCCTTTTTTGCTTTTTTTAGAGTAAGAGGAAATGTGATAACGCATTGTAGGGGGATCCTTTGGATTTATTGAAAAGTAACATCCGCTGGCGAATGCCATGTATCCGTACAGCCACCCAGTTGGTTTACGGGCGCAATGTGAGCGGCGAAAAGATCTTGTGTTGCCTGTGCTCGGCAGGCCCCATCACACCCACCTACGGTTGTTGCCTGATCAAAAACGGATAAATCCGGTGTACAGTCCAATGCGATCGGGACATAAAGGGGGACATCGGATTGAAAACTGTAGTTAGCAGGTAGAATAGTTTGTGCGGTTTGTGGTGTGGCCGCATTATAAGGGGTTCCAGCTGGCCCAAGCCCTGTTTCACCAACATTAGTCGCCATTAGGTTGCTTTTGATTCCTTGAGTGATCGTAAAATTGAGCGTTGGGAATAAGGGGAAATCGACCGCTTTTTCTGCGATTATAACGGCGACCGGTTCTGTGGTTTGTGTTAAGCGAACCGAGTCAACGGTTGTTCCCGGAATACGAAAAGTCCCTGTATTATAAGCGTTAACCGTTGATTCAAAGTCTGCCAACGGGGTTTCAGAATTTGCGTAGGTTGCCTGACTTTGCAAAGCGGTACGTACGGAAGAAGAGGCATTCGCGCCCGTGTACATCGCTGCGCCAGCCATATAACTGGCGAACATTAAAAAAACGAGGATGGGCAGCGTCAGTGTAAATTCGATGAGCGCCTGTCCTTGACGAGAGTTTTCTCTTCGCTTAAGTTGCCGGGTCTGTGTTTTTTCCATACATATCACCGTCTAGATCTGTCTCTTTCTTCTTCAATAACTTATCGACTCTTATTGGGGAGACTTTATTTTTTAATCCGGTTGTTACATAAAATTTACATTGGAAGCTTTATCATGCTGGGTTTTTGGAAAACTATCCGCCGATAGCCGATGAAAGCGCGATGGTAAACCGATCAAAGAACGCTTCAATTTCTCCGCCAAGAAGCGTGACTGCGAGAATCAGGACAAAACTCATGAAAACTAAAAGTAAGGCAAATTCCGCATTGGTTTGCCCTTTATTCGTCGTTCTCAACTTGCTATTTTCTGGCATGCCCTTTTAATCAGATCCTTGAGTTCGTGAAATCTGTCTATGTTAGTAGTCACTGGCTAATAACCATTGAAGCCATGGCCGTCAGTTCCTGAAAACGCTTATGATGGTGGATCCGCATCGATTTAATTTACAGGGTAAGTCGATTTGCCTTTTTTATGAAAAGTAAGCTGGGTCAACAATAAAAGAGGAGTGACCCAGCTTGCTTTCGAATGGATGAAAATAAAAACTAACCTGCAAGAGCACCTTTTAGAGCGGCTTGCACACTATCAATAGCGGCTTCAATCTCACCACCCAGAAGGGTTAAGGCGGCAATAGAAACAACAGCAATCAATGCGAGAATCAAACCGTACTCGGCTAAAGATTGTCCTTTTTCAGATTTTTGTGCGCTCAATGCTTGAAATTTTACAAATGCTTTTAACATAATCTTCTAATGACCCTCATTTCTTATCTTATCTTCATTTCTTCATTTTTTACTCGCATGACACATTGGTAAGCGTAAGCTAGTACACTTTTACTGTATCTTTTTTTTTATTTAATTGTATCACCCCTCAGGGTGAAATTAATTTTAATTAGTCGAATATTTTTGGTGTTTGAGAGAAAGTAATTTATTTTTTTACTTCGAATTTTTCTAAGGGTATATTTCTAAAAAAGTCATCCACGGTGAGAGGCGAACCCCCCGTCTCAAAAGACTTTTCTTTTGGGACGAGGCGTGTAACGTCTATTATAGATGTTGCTGAGTAAAGTACGGCATTCGTATCTTGGTACTGTTTATGCCAACGGGGCGAGTGTTCGATTTTATCAAAAAAAACCTTGTTGACGGTTCGGTTATTAGGAACCAACAAATGGGTTGTCCCATATTTTAAGGGAATTTCTAAATCATGAGGCGGTGTGGCAAAACGCATAAAATCCTGGAAGACGGACAGAGGGTAGAGCACCTCGAACCGGCCATCCATGGCTACTTTCATATTAGGGTACAAGTTCCAGTACAGAAACTCTCCCCACACAAATGTGGACCACAGATTGCCCTGAACATGATGCTCCTTAAGGTAGTTCACGGCACCGATAGGGTAGCCCATCCCGCGCTGATCCGAAACGTGAACTGAAAAGGGTTGAGGTTTTGTTATGCAAAACATAAAAACCATGTAAGAGGCGGAAATTAATAATGCCAAAGGGGTCAGGTAATAGGCAATCGCCCGGAACCGTTTTCTATTTACGCCGACTGCTTTTACCGAGCTCCATAATGTCTTGGGAAACGATAGTTGAAACCCGACGCCAAGCACAGTGATTACAAAAATAGGAACCAATTTGTAATGTAGTAAGCCTTCCAGTCCGGTGGCAAGAATCAGTAAGAAAACACGAGGAAATGTTTTAAACCCTTGATTTTTCCAAGATAAAAATGAGGAAATACTCCAAAATAAAAAGCAAACGGTATAAAAAATCCCGTAAAACGGTTGAAAAGGGGGAAGGCGATTTGAAAAAACAGAATCCCAGTCCACGATATCGCTTCGATCCAGAAACCAGAAAGTCCAGATGTGTTTAATATAGTTAACCCCATAGGGGGTTAACAGGATGGTTATAAAACATAGAAAGGCAATAAGAATAAGGCATTTTGCCGACAGACTTTTTCTCGGGGCCGTTGTCCTGTGGATCAGTGCCTCCATAAAGTAGATGCCCAATACAAAAAAGCCGACAATAAACCCGCCATGGGTATTGACCCAGAGAAGAAAGAGTAGGGGCAGGCCAACAATAAACCGCTTTTTTCCGCTGAGTCGCCATTGTTCTAAAAGTAAGAATAAAATTGCCAGAAAGAAAAAGGTAAAATTATGCGCCCAGAGTGTGGGCATATAAAGCGTACACATGAGGAGAGCCAGTAAAGGGAAAAACAAGGCGAATAAAAGCTCTTTAAGAGGATTGCTTTTTGAAGGCAATTGTTTCAAGGCCAAAGATAGAGGGATGCCGAGCGCGCACCCATATAAAACAAGCTGGAGCCAAAACAGGCTGGAACTTCCTGCGTTTTTAGTCAGGCCGTAAAAAATCATGCCGGCGCCCCACTCATGGTCATAAACCATCTGATGGGGTGCCGTATAAGAAAAAACATCCCGATAAGGAAATTGTCCATTCGCCTCGAACAGCGCTCCGAAAGAAAAGTGTCCCCACAAATCTGGATGGGCCGTGTTATTTAACAAAAACAGATACATGACCGCAAACAGTGCCGCTATGAAATAAATCCATCCAAAATGCAGATGACGAAACCGTTCTAGCATATCTACTCGTCTCAACCCTTAAAAATCGCTTGTGACCCTATTATAGCGGTTTGCGCAAGTGGGTGATGAAACGGTCACAGAAAAATCCTACAGGCATACGAGGGTAAGCTATATGGGTAATAGGCAAACCTTAAAAACTGCTTTAAAATAAAAGGGTTATTTATGAGAGAGGGGTTTTTCACGAACGGATGGATTCCTTGTTTGAACTCACCATTGAAAAAATCTTGGCTTCGTTTCTGTTGCCCTTGATCTATTTTTTCCATCAGGGGCAACGGGTGTTTATTCTGTATCTGTTGGTAGCCTTTGCTTTTGGTGCGCTTCTTTATTGGTCTTTAAGGAAGCAAAAGCATCCGAGTGTGGAAAAAATCTCTCTGTTGGCTTATCTTTTTCCGGCTGAATTGTATGCTCACCCGTCGACGCGGTTGGACTTTAAATTTTTCTACGCGAATACGGTTTTTCAAGCCCTGCTTCTGGTTCCTCTGGCGACCTTTATTGCCCCGACCCTGACCCTTGTTGTTCAGGGCGGTATGAGTCAGTGGGGTTTTCCTGGAGAAGGGGCGATTCCTTCTCATTTAAACACTTGGCTTCTTTTTACGTTGGTCTTGGCCATGGCCTTGGATTTCGGCCTGTTTTTCGGGCATTATCTGCTCCATAAGATTCCGTTTCTCTGGGAGTTTCATAAGGTTCATCATACGGCGGAAGTGATGACCCCCATTACGGTCTATCGCATGCACCCCGTTGATAATATGCTAATACTTGTTTTTGGGGCCTTATGTACAGGGCTCTTGGGGGGTGTTCTCCAGTTTTATATGGGCGGTCAAGGGTTGATGCTTCAGGTGGGCGGGGTGAACCTGTTTTTTGTGTTGTATTATTTTTTCGGGTATAACCTGCGCCATTCACATATTTGGCTGGATTATGGCCCTGTCTTAAGCCGAATACTCATGAGTCCCGCTCAGCATCAGATTCACCACAGTGCTGAGCCCCGTCATTTTGATAAAAACCAGGGTTTTATTTTTTCTTTTTGGGATGCTCTGTTCGGCACTCTGTACATTCCCAACGGGCGAGAATCGTTTCGTCTGGGTATTGATGAACTTGACGACCAGAAACAATACAACCGATCTCTCTGGGCTTTATTTTGGCATCCTTTTGAGAACCTGCGAGAAAAATTCAAGTGGACCCATCTCGGTCGTCCTAAAAAATGGGCTTTTAGCGTCCTGTTTTTGGTGCCTCTGATTTGGGGGCTTTCACTGAATTTTACTTATACGGAACCGTTGGCGCCCGTTAACCCGAATGTTTATCTGGAAAACCTGACCTGGAATCAGGTGCAGGATTACATTGAGAGTCAGGGGTATACCACTGCCTTAATTCCCACTGGTGGGACCGAGCAAAACGGTAAGCATATGGTGTTGGGCAAGCATAATAAAATTGTTGAATACACAGCGGGGCGCATTGCCGAGGCATTAGGGAACGCCCTTGTCGCTCCAGTTATGACTTATGTGCCTGAAGGAGGAATCGCACCAGCGGAAGGGCATATGCGTTTTTCGGGAACCCTGAGTACGCCTGAACCTGTTTTTGAATCTGTATTGGAATACGCGGCCCGGAGTTTGAAGGTTCACGGGTTTAAGACCCTTTGCTTTATTGGCGATAGCGGAGGCAATCAGGCTAGCCAAAAACGGGTGGCCGAAAAGCTGAATGCCGAATGGCAGGACGAGGGGGTGACCGTCTTGCATGTGAGCGATTACTACGCCAAAAACGGTCAACGTGCCTGGTTGTTTAACCAGGGGTACGGTGGTGATATTGGGACTCATGCCGGTATTATGGATACGTCGGAACTGATGGCCGTTGACTCTGAGGGGGTTATCTCGGAGCAACAAACGGATAATACGGATGACGATTTTTTGAGTGTGGGTTCCGACGGAAACACTCGATCAGCTTCGTCGATTCTCGGTCATGCGCTTATTGAGATGAAAATTCGAGCCGCCGTTTATCAGATTCAACACCACTAGCCCTGTTGAAGCTTACCCACAAGCATTTCGGCTCGCTCTAAGCAGGACGTGAGCTTTTTGGATTCTTGAGGGCTTAGGCGGGCTTTTTGAGTTTTAAGCGTCTGCGCTAACCCTTTTAACTCGTCTTGTATGCTTATAAAGGGCTGAGTCAATTCGGCAAGCCCTGGGTTTTTAACCGGAGGAAGCCCCGAGGCCAAGCATCGAAAAAGGCCCATGCCATATTTCTTTAATTTGGTTCCGTTCTGATAGGCTTTAACCGGAGCCATCAGAACGCCATCCAATAAGTCTTGCTGTTTTGGGGACAATTGAAGATTGGGATTTTGATGCAACGCTTTTAGTAAGGACTGAAAGTCTTCTGTCGTGAGATTGGGCACCAAGCGCTGGATGAAGCGAGCCCCATAAGTGGTTAACGTTTCTTTTTGGCTTGAGTTCGTATGCATCGGCCCAAAGGGGTCATCGAACAGGTTTTGTAAGATGATGGTCTGATACGCCGTTAAGTCCAAATTGGGATTTTTCTGTCGGAATGACGCATAGTTTTCACTGGGTGAATGCCCACGAAAAAATGTCGCTCCCCCCTGTAAAGGAAAGGTATTATTGGTAATCACCCTCCTGTAAGGCGTTAGCCCTGCCGTTTTTACTTTTTGCAAACCAACCACCCTCCGGTTTTATATTTTTAACTACTAGTTATTGTAAACTATTAACAAAAATAGTAAAGCTTGGGAGGCTGATGACGATTATTCTGAATCACTATTTTAATGGAAAAGAAAAATAGTCAGGCCATTGAGTTGTCTTGAGGCCTTAAATATCCGGTGGTTTCCAAAAGAAAAAGCGCCTGTTTCTTTACGATAGAAATGGCGCGAAATTAGAAGAGATGAGAGAAGAGAATGATAATAGATGAATGCTTTTTGTTTTAGGTTCCCACCAGAGTGATTTTTGCGGCTTTAATCGGTGCCCAGAGTGTGTCGGTTATCCCTTTTAGCAGGGTGCGAGTACACTCTTTAAGAACGGCTTTGCTTTGAGTGACCATGTTTGAATTTTTTACTTGCGAGAAGGTCATAATCGCTAGGCCAGAGGTTAGAATCCCCACCGAACCGACAGCGATTTCCATTGGGCCGAGTAGCAAGGTTTCTAAAACCTGTTTGCCCCGACCTTGTTTAGTATTAGTCCTAAGATCACTCCCCATCTGCTGAACACTACTTGAAAGTGTTTCAGGTGCTATGGTCACACCGTTTGTCCCCGACTCTTTTGGCTCTTTTGATACAGTTGCCGGGTAAGGGATCGGCCTCATGGCTGAGGACACTAAACTTTGGGTGTCGGTTGGTTTTTTTTCATAGCAGTTTTCAATGTATTGAATCAGCTCAATTTCAGAACCGCCATCATAGCGCCGCTTGTCAAATTTTAGAACCATTGAACTTAAATCGGTACGACCGTGCTGATTATCCCCCATAAGACGGATACTCCTTTCCCCTGATAAGATACTACCCCGTTGTGCAAACCCCTGAAAGACGGTGATTTATGAACCGTTGCGATGAAAGAGAGAGAGAAAATGTGTCTGAGTTTTAAAAGAGACAGATGATGTTGTGATGTCCTTCTTGTATTTGCATAAAAACAATTGTTATTGGTTTTGTGTTAGGAAATTACAAAATGTTAATACTTAAATTATATAAACAATCAATAGATGCTTTCAGGCTTAATGGGCGAGGCTGAGTTGAGAAAATACTTGATTGAGGACCTGTTCGGTGTTGGTGCTTGCTTGAAGCATTCGTTTGGCCTTTTCAATCCATTGTTGTTGCTGGGTATAACGCAAAAATTGCCGCTTATCCGCGACAATAACGTCGGATGCAAGCTCCCGGTGCAGGTATTGCTGAAAGGCATCTAACGCCTGAGCGGGGGTTAGCCCTTCTTCGTTGATAAGGGCTTCTCTAAATCTATCGACTAATGTGTAAAAATCTTGCTCACGGGAGAGATCCGATACAAAGGTTTGAAAAAATGAGATTTGTGCCGAGGGCAAGTGGTTTTCCTCGACGCCTGATAATGGCTGAAAGGCTAGGGTCTGACACCGGGACTCAATGGTTTCTAGCACGCTTTCCTCAGAGTCGGTCAGAAAAATGAACAGGGTCTTGGAACAGGGTTCTTCCAGCGTTTTTAGCATCTTGTTGGAGGCGTGCGTGTGTAAGACTTTCCGATTGAGCGATCGGAGGGCCAGTGCTTTTTTCGCGTTTTTCGGTTCATTTTTCCACTCGGCGGGCGGGGTTAGAGTATATCGTTCTGATACGGGCACTTCTTCGACCTCTGTAAAAATCACCACTCGAAAATAAGGCGATGATTTGGCCAACTGTTGAATCAATTCGGAAATTTGGCTGGTTGGAATCTGGCTCAGCGCCTTACCCTTATTTTGGCTAACCTTTTTAATAGAGTCCTCATCCAATTGGGTCAACCGAGAAACTGTCATTACCGCCGGATGGGCGTTTTCTGAAATCCATCGGCAGTTTTGACACACGCCGCACGCCATGTCGGGCGATGGTTTATCGGTGCAGTTTAAGACTTTGGCTAAAACCAGTGCCGTTTTGTACATGGGTTCCATTTGCTTGCCTTTAAACAGATAGGCATGAGCCAGAGAGCCACTATTCAGTGCATATCCCAAAAACTGTTCGGCCAGCACGGGTGAGTTTGTAAACCCGTTTTTCGGTGATTCCATCATGATGTTTACATCCTGTTCCATTTTTTACCTTTCGGTTAACCTGAGTCTTATGTGCCCATCAGCATTTCGTAGGATAGCCGAGGCTCAATCTGGCCGGTTTTATATTTCCACTCCAGCTCCAGCGCCTTGTCTTTTAGTGTCTGGAGCCGGGAAAACGGAACGTGCTGGAATTCCTCCAGATCTTTTTTTACTTTAAACGGGTGCTTTTTAAGCCTGTCGGCAATGGTCTGTTCGGAAAAGCCCAGCTGACTGTAATATTTTAGGCGAAACACTGTATTTAGATGAGTCTGTGTCAGGCTATACAATGGGTTGATATGTTGACGCAAGAGCAGCTCGTCCAGAATCTTGTAAATGTCCGCCCGAGGCCTGTCCTTAATCCAGTCGGACAACATTTGAAACGTATTATCACAATGATTGGACAATAAACGAACATCGTCCGGTGTAACCGTCCGTCCCTTAGCGTAAATGGCCAGCTTTTCCACCTCGTTTAGCAGGGGCAGTAATTCCACACCCATATTTTCGACCAGTAAACGGGCCGCCTGTGGAGCCAATGGGATACTCTGTTCTTTTGCCAAGTGTAGTAGTTGCTCTGTTGCCTTATCGACTTCCCAGAATTTAAACTGATTAAAGGGTTTGACCTCAACTTCTTTGCAGCTGGCGAGCCATTTGGGAAATTTGATTTTTCGGTCCACTTTGGTGGCGGTAAAAAGCACGTGTTTCGTTGATTTGGCTGGCCTTAGGGCCATCAGTGCTTCTTTTAACTCTTCTAGCTGAGCCAGATCCGCTTTATCGTCCGTTTTTTTTGTCAGTGCCTCAAAATCTTGAATTTCGATCAGGGTGTTGCCACCCAGACTAAATGAAACCGCTGTAATCGCTTCCAGCGCCTCGTAAATAGCCGGACGAATCAGAACTTTATGCGATAAGGCGGCCATGTCCGGTGAAATCAACCGTTTTCGGATTGCGGCAATTTCTTGTGCCAGCAGGAGGTTTTCATCCCCGTAATACAAGTAGACATTCATCTCGCCATCACCGTCCATGTCCCTATCAACTGCATGCCATTTAACCGTAGGGCTTCCTTACTGAGTGAGTATTAATATAAACCAACGGCGTTTCAAAAGCCATGTTCATACTAAAATGAACGCATTCAATTATCGACTTGATTCAGGGGATTCTCAATGCCAAGACCACTCATTGCGCTACTGACAGATTTCGGCCAGAAAGATGGCTTTGTGGGAGTGATGAAAGGGGTTATTCATCAATTGGTGCAAACCCCAATGGTTAACCTGGTTGATATTAGCCACGATATTACCCCGCAGAACCTACAACAGGCGTGCTGGGTTCTGGAAAATAGCTATATGCATTTCCCGGAACACACGATTTTTCTTTGTGTGGTGGATCCTAAGGTAGGCGATGCGGAACAGCATCACCTGCTTGCTCATTGGGAGGAGCGAAACCTGTTTTTTATTGCCCCGGATAATGGATTAATTTCTCCTCTTGCCCAGGCCGCTACCTTTCCTTTTAGGGTCTATCGGATCGAGAACAAAGAATTGTTTTACAAGGGGAGTCCTGTAAGTCAGACGTTTCACGGTCGGGATATCTACGCGCCTGTGGCGGCTCATTTGGCAAATGCTCTTGTTAACGACTGTGTTGATAGTTTTCTGGGAGCTTTAGGACATCAAACCGGCGATTTTGTCCGTTTTTCGCCGAGTGAGGCCACCCGCCGTCATTTGGAAACCGGTGCGCTGATCGAAGGGGTTATTGACCATGTAGACACTTTTGGGAATCTCATTACTAACATTCCTAATGATTGGTTGAGTACAGGGCCTGTTGTGGATATTCAGGTGATTCATCACCAGTGGCAGTCTCAAAAACTGGCGTCTTATGTACAGGGAAAAGGAAAAGACCAGGTTTTTCTGGTGCCGGGTAGTGGCGGCTATTTGGAGTTATGCCTTTATGGTCAAAGCGCTCAAAAGCTTATAGAAGCTAATGTTCAGGACATCGTTTCCCTTCATCTTGAAAAAGACCGGGTGCCTTCTTGATATAAAGAACATGTTCAGGTCTGTTAAAAATCGGGTTAAGTTCTTATGAGTAACTGCTAAGCCTGTTTGGCCTTTGTTTACTCAATGTAAATAAATCTCCCCCTCTCTAAAACACTTTTATAGTCTTGTTCTTTTGGGTTTTTAGTTCTCTGTTAATCCAAAAACCAAACGAGCAAAAGATAAAGGCGATGGGTTTTGTTAATCAATGTCAAGGGTTTTGGCCCCTTTGTTCAATTGCCCCCCTTTTCCATATGCGCTATAAATAGACTCAAGAAATTATTCTTTTGGGTTTTCTTATATAAGGAACCCGATTAGATGAAAGAAAATAAGAGAGTTTTCTGGAGACTTTATACACGATGGCCACAGTAGTAAATCCTGATAACATGGAAGCAATCAAGTTACACTTGATTAAAACGCAAACCCCCGTACAAGATCCCAGCTTTTCCTTCTCTCAGGAAGCCATCCGGAATATGGTAAAAGCGCTTGAATTTGCGGATACAACACTGGCCAACGAAATTGAAAGCTTCCTCGTTCTTTCCGGCGAAACCGCTTTGTCTGAAGTGGCTAAAGGACTTCTCTCATCTAACAATAAAGTGCGATCCACCTGCGCCATGGTAATGATTCGTACGGGTGTCCCTTCCATTCAGGTCGTAAAAAACCTTTATCAAACCAGCCGTCACCCTGAGGCTATTGGTTGGGTGATTGAATTCATTTTGGGTGAACTGGGTCAACCACTCCCCAAGCGGCAAGTTAACACACAATGGGATAACAGCAAGGTTATTGCTTTGGGATGTGCTGTTTAGCTGACGCAACCATCGTCCAACTACGGGCGTTTCCTGTTGAGCCTTCTTTATATGATGAATTAATTGCCACTTATCCTGTTGCCTATGCAACGCGAGAGGAACTTTTAGAGGGTTCCTTTCCCAAGCTTACCGGATTGATTTGTACGATTCTGGATCCGGTGGATAGCTTACTACTGGACTGCTTTCCTCAACTGAAAGTAATTGCCAACTACGGTGCCGGGGTTAATCATATTGATCTCGCTGAAGCCGCCGCCCGGCGGATTCAGGTGACCAACACACCCGGAGTTCTTTCGGATGCGACAGCGGAATTAACGTGGGGGCTTATCCTTGATACCTGCCGACGCATTAGCGAATCGGATCGTATTCTGCGTCATCAAGGGTTTTCGGGCTGGACACCCGATTACCATCTGGGTATGGAAGTCACTGGAAAAACCTTGGGGATTCTGGGATTGGGCGATATTGGCAAAGCTGTCGCTAAGCGAGCCAAAGGCTTTGATATGCCGGTCATCTATCATAATCGGACCCGACTTGCACGAGAGAAAGAGACTGCCTTAGGGGTTTCTTACCGGGACTTTAACGAGCTTCTCGCTGAAAGCCATATTCTAAGCATCCACGCCCCTCTTACATCCGAAACTCGAGGGTTATTCAATGCCGATACACTGGCAAAGATGAGACCACAATCCGTACTCATCAACACGGCACGAGGCGAGATTGTGGATGAGTCGGCGTTGGTTGAAGCCCTCCAATCCGGGCACCTTTATAGCGTCGGACTGGATGTTTTTGAGCAAGAGCCTGATGTTCACCCGGAGCTGAAGCGCCTGGATAACGTGGTTTTAACGGCTCATATTGGTAGCGCAACGTTGACCACCCGACGAGCAATGGGGAACCTTGTTCTGAAAAACATGACAGCCGTGTTATCAGGGGGGCAACCGATTACGCCGGTTAGTGGGTCGTTTTAAATAAAAATAACCAGTAGAAATTTCTGTATTTTTCGTTCATAATCAGGGCTTGAACCTGCTTTTACCTCTGTGAATACTTTAAAAGACCCGGAGATTATGAATCTATGATGCCTCAAGAAACCTCTCAAAGCCCTGTAAGTGAAACGGTTACCGTGGCCGTTCTAGGTGCTACTGGCTTGGTGGGCTCTCACCTCATTCGCATTCTCGAAGAACGAAATTTTCCTGTTAGAACACTTAAACCGTTGGCAAGCGAACGCTCAGTTGGTGGCCATGTAACTTTTAAAGGAGAGTCAATCCCTGTTGAACTGGCTTGTCCTGAAGCGTTTGAAGGCGTGGATATTGTGTTGGCCTCTGCCGGAGGGAGTGTTAGCGAAACGCTGGTCCCCGAAGCCGTTAAACGAGGTTGTGTGGTCATTGATAATACCAGCTGCTTTCGTATGAAACCCGATGTTCCTTTAGTGGTTGCCGGGGTTAATGACGATGATGTGGAACGTCATCAAGGTATTATTGCCAACCCCAATTGTTCTACCGCTCAGCTGATGTCCGTATTGAAAGCGCTCCATGAAGCCGCTGGCTTAAAACGTGTAGTGGTTAGTACTTACCAATCGGTTAGCGGAGCCGGAAAAGCCGGTATGGATGAACTGAGAAATACAACCCGCCAAAGTGTGAACGATGAAACCGTGGCTGAACCTAAAGCCTTTCAACGGCCCATTGCTTTTAATTTAATTCCCCATATTGATGTGTTCTTGGAAAACGATCCGGTTTACGGCAAAGATTTGGACGGTTATACCAAAGAGGAAGCCAAGCTGATTTGCGAGACCCGAAAGATCCTCCACCTGCCGGACCTGAAAATGACCGCCACTGCGGTTCGGGTTCCTGTGATGATTGGCCATAGCGAATCCGTCACCGTGGATTTGGAACGGGCGTTGTCTCCTCAAAAGGCCGAACGCTTACTGGCTAAAACGCCGGATGTGGTGGTTGGCGACGGTGTAATGGATTACCATACCCCGGCAGAAACGGCTGGAACGGATCCGGTTTATGTTAGCCGCATCCGCCGAGACAGTTCCAACATGGGGCAAGGGTTAAATCTCTGGGTGGTTTCCGATAACCTGCGCATTGGCGCGGCCCTAAACGCTGTTCGAATCGCCGAAGTTCTGGTTCAACGGGAACGCCTCAAGCCTCTCCCGCTCGAACAGCTGATTGTTGAAGAAACCACACCATCCCAATCTGAAAAACCCTCTGAGGCGCTTTTAGAAAGTGAGCCGACCGCCTGCGCTACTCCCAACACCAAACGTCATGTGATTCAGCCGACCCAGGATGTGTTGCAACATGTGGAAGATGTGGAAATTTCAGCCATTGAAACCCATGATGAACGTGTTGCTGAAGAGGAGAAGGCGTCTGGCGAATCTTGCGCTATGCCCACGCCTCACAAAAACTAACGTCTGATTTGTTCGATAGATTAACTGAAAGGATAAGCCCTATGCCTAATTTTACCGCTGAACTCATCCCTGCTATGGTAACCCCCTTTAATCCGGATGGTTCTATTGATTATGACAAGGTCAAGGCGCTGGCGGTTTACCTGACAGATAACGGGTGTGACGGCTTGTTGGTCAACGGTACCACTGGCGAAAGTCCGACTCTGAGTTTTGATGAGAAAATGGAGCTGGTTCGAACCGTTAAAGCCGCTGCGGCTCATCGAAACGTTAAAATCATGACCGGTGCCGGTGGTAACAATACGGCCATTGCTATCGATGAGGCAAAGGAAATGGCAGCTTTGGGCGTGGATGCCTTGTTAGTGGTGGTGCCTTACTATAATAAGCCTTCGCAACGGGGTATGTTTGAGCATTTTCGTCAAGTGGCCCAAGCTGTGCCGGATACGGAGATTATTATCTACAATATTCCCAGCCGAAGCGTGGTTCGGATGGAAGCCGACACCATGAAGAAGCTTCATGATGCCTGCCCTAACATTATTGGGGCAAAGCAAAGTTATCCGGATATGGATGCTGTCAGCGAAATTACCGCCCTGCTTCCCCAAGATGACTTTTTCGTTTGGTGTGGTGACGATACCTTGAGTTTGCCTATGTTGGCCTGTGGCGCTTACGGCACCATTAGTGTTCTGGCTCATCTGGCAGGGAATCCTCTACGAGAGCTTATTCAAGCCTTTAAGCAAGGAAAACCCCAACAAGCGCTGGCGATCCACCATAAATTACTCCATATGGGACAGGAACTATTTTTCCTCCCGAATCCCACCGTGGTCAAAACCTGTTTAGCGAAACGAGGGCATATGGGTCCCACTCTCCGTGCGCCTATGCTAGAGCCGGATGCCAATGAAATGGTTCGGATTCAACGCCTTCTAGACGAGCTTAACACGTTGGCGCCACAGGCTGTATAAACCCAATCACCGTATCGCTATAGTCTTTGTACTCAATCGTGTATGGTGTATCGAGATCGCTGGTCCCGGATAGTTCTGGATCCCGTTTGCCCTGCTCCATCAAAATCAGGCCATCAGGTGTTAGCCAATGGTGTAAAAGAATATTCGCAATCAGTTTTTTCATGGCCCAATAGCCGTAAGGTGGATCCAGATAGATCACATCAAAAGGCAACTCCGTTTCCTGTCGAGGCTTTGCCATTAAGTGTTCCACGTCCAATGTTAATATTTTGTGCTGCTCTCGAGGAATTTCCAGCGTGTGGTAGTTTTCTCGGATTAAACGGGTGTGTGCTGGCTTTTTTTCGACGGCCATGACGAATGATGCGCCTCGACTTAGGGCTTCTAACCCCATAATCCCGCTCCCGGCAAAGAGATCCAAAAAACGAGCTTCCGTAAGCCGAGGATGGATTTTAGCAAACAGACTTTTTCGAACGCGGCCTGTGGTCGGCCGAATGGCTTTATTTTTAGGCGAATTGATTTGTCGTCCGTTCAAACGCCCACCGGTTAATCGGATCATAGAAGCCCCAGTTGAATCAACCAATCCGCTAATACGCCAGAGCCTTCCAGAATCAGAATGATGCCTGCGAGAATAAAGACGATGGCGCTCATCTTTGTAATGACTGTGCCAACCCGTTGTAGTTGCGCCTGATGCTTTAATAAGCCTGTAAATAGCCCGACTGTTACCAGCAAAACACCCTGACCAAGAGCATAAGCAAATAAACTGGCACCACCCAGAAGAAAGTTTTTCACTTGGCTAATGAGTACGATAATTCCAGCAAGAAAAGGGGTTCCACAGGGAGATGAGGCAGCACCAAAAGCCATTCCAAGAAGAATAGGTGCTATATATCGGGCCACTCCTTGTTTCCCCGTACCACTTTCGGGTAATTGCTTGATAAATTGAGGGAAAGGAAAGTGAAGGATATCTAATAGAACCAATCCCATTAAAATAGCAATGGCTGCCGCTCCGTAATACCACCAACTTCCTGCCCAAGCGCCGAATGTTATGCCCATAACACCCGCAATAAGCCCAAGTAAAGTCATAATAATCGAAAGGCCAACCACAAAAAGAATCACCTGAATTAGAACGTCCCACTTGTTGCTGGTTTCAGCATAGCCGCCCATATACCCGACTAAAATCGGTAACATGGCAATGGTACAAGGAAGCAGTGTACTGGCAACACCACCGACAAAAGAAAGGGCAATGAGCAATAAAGATTGTTCCGCCAGAGCGGCTTGAAACAGGGCCTGAAGATCAAATGTCATGAGCCTATACCTTCATTGGTCAGTTGGCTCTGAGCTGAGTTTAACAAATCCAGCTCGCCTTTCAGATCGGCTTTGGGATGGAAGCCGTACAGTATGTTTTGAATGGTCCCGTCAAACCGAACAAAGACCAGGATTGGGACAATCGAAGGCTGAAAGGCTTCAAAAACAGCCCGGTTCTTTTTGCGATCGGTTTTGATGTCATAAACTCGGGTTTGCATATTGGGATAATGAGGAAAAAGTCCTTCAAGAACGGGAGCCATTCGTTTGCAATCAAGACAGTATTTTGAACGAAACTCTATTAATAGGGGCTTTCCGGCCATCTCAGGATAAATCGCCTTAATGTCTTCCGAGGTAACGGGCTTAATCCCGGAAAACATGGCGTTTGAGTTTGAGACGGTTGTTTCAGGAATGTTTCTGGTTGCAGGGTCTGTTTTATCAGGCGCTTCATTGAGTACCCAGAAAGTACTGATAGCGAGGAGTAGAATCATGACGACGCTGACCCAGAATTTTTCTTTAAATGTTTTTGGAGGAACCATTAAATATCTCTTTTTCAATTGGAAAACGACCTTATCCTATAATAAAAAACAGGGGGCTTCTATTGAGGACTTGTCATCGCTTATTTTGCGTCAGTTCTCTTATCATTCTGTCTTGATGATTTTCGACGGCCGCATCATCTGAAAGTTCCTTTGAACGCCCATTTTTCAGAGGAGGCGGGCTTATTATGAAAAAAGTTAGAGTGGAGATAGATAGCACAGATCAGGAGATTTGTTCCCTATGGGGTTTCGTTTTTTAAGCCTTATCGCCTTATTCACCGGCCTACTTCTCTTTCTTTTGGTAGGTTCGTTTCATCTGGAATGGCAGCCTCAGCCTAGCGGGACAACCCGAATGCTTCTCTCTGTCGAGTTTAAACTCCCGAAACCCGTAATCGAAGATATTAATAAAAACCCGCTGGATTCTTCAGCCACATGGCGTAAAGCTTTTGGTAATCGTTTACGCCATGCGATTATTCAAGTACTGGCTGATCCTCAGGAGGCTCCCGAAAAGTCACTTAAAAAAACAAAAATACGCTCTAAAAACCGGATGCCGACAGGATTTAAGGGCCTTTTCTCACAACCTTTCGATAAAAAAGAGGCTTCAAAATGGCACGCGCTGAAGCACCAACTCAACCGACCCAAAAGTCGTCCATCCTCCCAAACCGCCTCTGGTGGGAGCATGGGCTAGAGTAAACTCCTTGACAGATAGAGACAAAAAAATAAATAAACAACTTAATATAAATTAATGCTAATTCGAGTTAGGTGGAAGTTGTAAAAGGTACACAATGCTTGTTTTACAAGAGGGATTTGTGATTTTGATACGTCTCTTAACATGAACTCGAACTATGAGAAATGGACGATCACTGGTATTATGAGTGAAGCTAAAAACACAACTCAATCCAATTGAAGTGTAACATTAAGTTACGTTTTCTCTCTCTCTATCAACTTCCCCGAGCGATCTGCCTTTATGCATATGCAAGGACATATTAGGCCGTAGTGAATCGTAAAGGGGGTTTATCATGTAACAGTCACGATTTTCGGGAGGAACTGGTTTCATGGCAACTCAAACCAGCGTAAAAAAAACACAAGCAACAAAAACCTTTGAAGAACTTCTTGAGGAACTGATGAACAGTCCCTCTGAAAAAATCCGCTACAATGCGGCTCGGGTTCTTGGTGAACTGGGCGATACCAATGCAGTTGAACCATTAATTGACGTTCTAAAGAACGACAAAAACGGTTCGGTTCGGCTTTATGCCGCACGTGCTTTGGGTGAACTGGGCGATCCGTCGGCCACCATGCCTCTCATCGAGTCACTTCAGGAAGACCGTAACGTGGATGTTCGCGTTCGGGCTGCTCGCGCTCTGGGCCGTTTAGGTGGCGAAGAAGTCGTTCTACCTTTGGTTGAAGCACTCAGCGATAATAATAGTCAGGTCTGTATGACCGCTGCCGATGCCCTTGTTGAAATTGGGGATATCGCAGTGGGGCCGTTAACCAAGAGCCTTAAGCACGATAAAGTGAACGTTCGATGTGACGCCACTCGTGCCCTCGGTGAACTGGGTGACGCCACGGCTGTTCCGCCACTGATTGAAATGTTGAGCGACGAATGGGTTAACGTTCGTATCTACGCCGTTCAATCTTTGGGTAAGCTGGGCGAAGCAATGGCCACACCTGCACTCATCGGTGTTCTTCAAAATACCGAAGAAAATGATCTCGTTCGTGCCGGTGCTGGTGCCGCTCTAGGTCTCTTGAAAGATCCAAGAGCTTTGCTTCCGCTACGGGAACTGATTATGCAAGCTGATGAACTGGGTGAAATCGAAGATACCGCTTTAAAGGCATACAAAATGATTATGGCGGCTAACTGGCAATCCGTGCCGGGAGCTACGGCCAACAAAAAGAGCCAACAAGCGAAAAAAGTCTAGACTAATTGAGACGAAGGCTTTGAATTGATTCGATAACAACCCTTTATTCATTGATTTAGAGCCACTCTGCATCTGATGTCAGGGTGGCTCTTTTTTAAGTCCTAACTTCCTTAATGGACTCATCCCCAGATATGCAGTACCATAGGTAGAGAGACAATATAACAGGCCAACAGGAGGCTCCCCCTTGTATCGAAAACTACTGCCTTATATTAATAAGTTTGTCATGATTCGTCAGGGCATGCTTAGTCAAATCTACGTGGGCCGCATTCTGGATGTGGATCAAGAGGCCCTTGAGCTTCAGACGTTTCAACAAGATGGTACCAAAGCCGCTTGCTGGACCATTAGTCTTTCGACCATCACTGAATTTTTAACCGAATCGCGTCAGCTGGATACTCTGGCGCTTAAAGTTAAATGGGCTAACTCAAAAGAAGAGGACGAAGCGGGTCCGGATCATATAACGGAAGTTGGACTTTCTGGAGAGCAGGGAGCGAGCAAGCCCTTTTAATTTAAAATTGGTTCAGGAATTGTTTAATGGGGTTAAAATATTGGTCCCCTCCCCGGCAGGCCGAGGCGTACTTTTTGCCATCTTTAAAAGGCTTCCAGTTTTCTCCGAGATGGCCTAGCCCTTCTAAGGCCACAAAGAGGAAATTGTCCTTATTGTATTGTTGAAGCCGCCGTTCAATATGTTTGGCATGGTCAAAAGGGGTGATTAAATCCTGAGTCCCGTGGAGGAGCCTTAGCGGCTTTTGAGCCAATGGAGCATAGGAGGTCAGGACATCAGCCGGGCTCATCTCCCGAATGGGGAAATCATAGTTTGTTTCCCACGTCTCGGAATCGTTTAGATGCGCATTAAACCGTTCGGTAAACCGTTTAATGCTCTTCTCAGGCCACAAAAACCGAAGAATACGGCTAATGGGTTTCATATGAACCAGTGCCATCAAGTGCCTTGTAATAAATGAGTCCAGTGACGCATAGGGTGAATCCAGTATAATACCATCGACTTGAGCGGTTAAGCGTTCTAGAGCGTTTTTGTACGGGGTCTCTTCGGGTGTTTTAAATTGATCGGGCAGGGTGGATAGTGTTTTGGGCGTCATCATCATGGCTGCTGCTCCGAGAGAATAACCCATATAAACTAAAGTCTGGCTCTGTGCAGGGTAAGTGGATTTTACAAACTGAACCGCCGCCGCAATATCCTTGCCCTCATGGAAGCCAATACTCGACTTTAATCCGCCACTGTCGCCATGGGCTCGAAAATCAAACAGAAAAATGTTGTAGCCGATTTCTCTAAAGTGCTCCGCCGTGGCGAGCATCGAACGATAGTCTCCAGAATAGCCATGGCCTAAGACCATTGTCTTTTCGGAGTCCTCTGAGCTGGGCATCCAGTATCCTTTTAGGTTGAGTTTCTGGTCATGATCCAAGCTTGGAAAGGTGACCTCTGAAATTGGGCTAAACCGCTGCAATTCCTTATGTGGCAAGTCTCTAGCTACACTTGGACTGAAAAGAGAAAGAGTATCTCTGACAAACGCGATGCTTCGAGGCCGCAAGCTGAAGTAGGTAAATACCTGAATTAGTGGATCAAAGAAGAGAAAGTCGGCTAGCGATGTTGTCTTTTCAGGTGGGCTTGTTGCCACGGCGGTTCCCGCCGAAAAATGAACAGACGGATGGAACCTCACAGAAGCAGGCTGTGCTGTGCGGTTCAATGAGGGCAAGAAACCCTCGTGGTTGGGTGGGTATGGGCAGGGTAAAGCTGAAACGGAAAGCAAGACAACAGGTTCCTTTTGAGTTTACAGTTGCTCAAAACCCCCTAAAACCTTTTTGTTGCTCTCAGGCTTGCTAGGGCTTATAAAAAGCCGACTTGGAATTTTTCTAGCCCTGATTTTGATGTTAAATCCGTATATTTCTTTGGTGGCCCATGTTTTTAGTTATTCTCGGCAAGCGTTCAAAACCACATTCCCAGAAATCGATGTTTACTTTTTCCTAGCCATTGGAACATTCGGGTGCTTTTGCTTCCAGGTTTTGGCCAATGCTTCGCTCTGCTTTTGTTCTTCTTTGGTTAGTTCGGTGGTTAATTTTTCGGTTAATTCCTTTTGCAAATGGACCCGCGTGAGGTGTTGAGTCTCCAGGTCTTCTATAGAGAGTGTGTTTGAAGCCAGGTGCAGCCATTTATAGGCTTGAACATAGTCAACAGGAAGGCCGTTGCCGTAAGTGTAAGCTAATGCCAGCATCAATTGAGCTTGAGGGTGTCCGTTTTCAGCCGCCAGTCGGTACCAGTGTTCAGCCTTTACCGCGTCGTGATCCACCCCATTGCCATGGCCATACGCTTGCCCGAGCATGAATTGTGCTTCCGTATTGCCTTCTTTTGCCGCTGCTTCTACTTGTGTTATAGGCGATTGAGCACACCCAATAAACACGAGGAGACCGAAGAATAAACCTAAAAGTACTGAAGAAAAACGCACCCGTAAAGTGTTCCTTAAAATTTAAAATACCCTGAGTATCATACAAGGAAGGAACGAGTCGGTAAAGTCGTGCTGAAATAGCGGGTTAAAGTTGCTTTAGCGTTATTAGAGGCGGGGATATAAAAGGGTCTTTAAAAAGTCCTCATTTAAGAGGATCCCTCTTGGGTCAATACCACGGATAATAAAGCAATGCGAAGATTAACATTGGCCTTGGAAGGGCGTTTCATTTGAAACAACGGGTTCGAGTCTTTTTTATTGTGGTTATGGTGTTCCTGCTTTTTGGGGGAGCGGGCGATGGCGCTTTTTCCAAAACGGCTCCTAATTCATCGAACCCTTCGGGTAAAGTAAAAACGACCTTGGGTGTCTTAAGCCCTCCGGTTGTTTCTAAAACCGATAAAGTTCGATGGGGATCCATTGCTCAATATTTAAACCGTCAGATTCAGACCCACCAGTTTGTGGTCCGCTTTCTTGATGCGGCTGAACTTCAAACCTTGAGTCAGGGTAATCGCAAGGATTTCCCAGAAGAAATCGACTTCCTCCTGTTGGATCCGGGGACGTTTCAAAAGCTCAATGACCAGAAGCAATTGACCGGACTGGCGACACTGAAAAATAGAATCGATGCTCAGGGAAAAAGTCCGTTGGCAACTACAGAAACCGGTGCTGTTGTCTTTATTCAGGGTGACTGGGCAAATGTTGAACTCCTTACAGCCCTAAAGGACAAATCGTTGATGGGCAATACGGAAAGCGAATTCGAATGGCGCATTGTCTGGGAGGAAATGAAGCGACAGGGTGTTGATCCTTATCACGATCTCAAACTCTCGTTTGCGGGAGGGGCTCCTGAGAAAGTTGCTCAGGCCGTTAAAGCGGGGACGGTTTATGCGGGTGTTTTATCCATTGAGCATTACTATAACCTGATTCGAAGTCAAGAATTTAAGAAAACTGATTTTCGGGTACTGAATATGAAAAAGAGGAATGCGGCGTTCCCTCTTGTCCATAGTACAAAAACTTACCCTGAGAAAGCTTTTGCTGCCTTGCCTCATGTTTCCACCTCCCTTCAGGAACAGGTCAGTCTAGCATTAATTGGCATGCCTATTCATTCATCAGAGGCCCAGGCGGCGGATATTTCGGGCTGGACGGTTCTTCAGGATTATCGTTCAGCGGGGCAGTTGAACGATGCTTTTGAAAAAAGCAAAAACTGGAATGGGCTGGACTTCTTTATAGATACAGTCGTCCAGAACTACAAAGCCGTTTGGCTTATTGCCATCTTGTTTCTCGGACTTTTTACTTATGCTTTATGGAAAGAGGGCCGAGCTCGGCGAGAACTTGAAATTTTAAGGCTCGATCAGACCTCTATGGGCAAGAAGCTAGAGTTTCAAGCCTTTAACGATCCTTTGACCGGTCTCCCTAACCGACGACTGTTACAGGATCGTCTTTTGCAAACCATTAAGCTTTCGAATCGAGATAAACGATCCTTTTGTGTCGTTATGGCGGATCTCGATCATTTTAAAGAAGTGAATGATACGTTGGGTCATGATGCCGGTGATCAATTAATTAAAACCGTGGCTCGACGGCTACAGGATACCCTGCGGGAGTCGGATACCATTTGCCGGGTTGGTGGTGATGAATTTGCGTTTATCTGTAACGATCTTGCGGGAGATTATGCACTTCCGCTCATTGCTAACCGGCTGATTGACGTGCTGACTGAGCCGATTGTGGTGAGCGGCACCGCATGTACAGTGGGTGTTAGTTTAGGGATTTCTCTTTATCCGGAACATGGGCAGGACCCGGAAATTCTGATGCGTAAAGCCGATATCGCTATGTATAAGGCCAAAGAAAAACGCAATTGCTTTGCGATTTTCGATCAAAATACCGATACTCGAAGCCGAGACATGTTTGTTCTACAGAACGACATTCGTACCGCCATCTCTAAAGATCAGCTTGAAGTCCATTTCCAGCCCATTATCAATGTGGCCGATAAAACGATTGTGGGCGTGGAAACCTTGGTTCGTTGGCTTCATCCGAAAAAAGGCATTATCATGCCGGATGATTTTATTCCTCTTGCTCGAAAAACCGGGCAGATTAAGGCACTTAGTCAACTTGTCTTGAAAAAAGCCATTAAGGCAGGTGGCGAGTGGACGGCCCAACATGACCTCCCCCTTAGAATTTCGGTCAATATTACCTCGGATGACTTGGAAGATAGTCATTTTTCAGAACAAGTCATTTCGCTTTTGAAAGAATACCAATATCCACCCAGTTATTTAGGGCTGGAAATAACCGAAGACTCACTCATTACGGAACTAGAAGATACGATTCATACTATCAATGAGCTAAGTGCAGAAGGTGTTAATTTCTACCTGGACGATTACGGTACGGGTTATTCTTCGATTGCTTACCTGAAAAAACTGCCGATTCAGGCCCTTAAAATCGATCGTTCCTTTATTCAAGCTCTGGAGACAAGTGAAAACGACCTGACCATTGTTAAATCTACTATTGCACTGGCTCACAGCCTAGGGCTCAATATTGTTGCCGAGGGTGTGGAAAATGCCGAAATCCTTAAAACCCTTAGCCTGCTGGGGTGTCATTTGATTCAGGGGTACTACATTTGCCGACCGTTATCGGAATCCGAAATCGTTAGTTGGCTTAAGAATCCACCGTCCGGATTTGCTATCAAGCACCCTAACGAGATGATTCGGGTTATTCGTTAGGAGAATTAAAGCCAAATGGCGAGTGGAGAGTTAATATGTCCTGATGAACCTCCAGTCGCCCTGATTTTGAAAGAGTTATTTACATTTGTTCATAGACTAACATCAAAACCCTAATAATTGTTTTTATGCAGATACAAAGGTTAATCCCTTTTCAAACCAAAGATTTTTATTCTCTACAAACTTTAAACTTTATTTTCTCTACTTATCAAAATCCAAACCACAACATTTTCTATTTCTCTCTCTTTTCAGTTTTTTTCTCTATTTTCTTTTACTTAGACGATTTATAACTCGCCGGAACAGGCGGGTTATTTTTCTGCTCTTGGCTCTTGATGAGATAAGTTTTATTAACAGCGTTTGGGGTGAACCCATTGTGCGGGATTCACCGGCAGTCCATTAACGTAAAGCCCCCAATGTAAATGGGGGCCGGTGGCAAAGCCGGTCGAACCGACTCGACCGATGACCTGACCTTTTTCTACTTTTTCGCCGGGCTTGACATCTAATTTGGACATGTGGATATAGATGGAACTAATGCCTTGTCCATGGTCTAACCCGACGGTTCCGCCATGAAGCCGATAAAACCGGGAAATTTTAACTGTTCCACCCGTGGTCGCCCGAATGGGTCGGCCTTGAGGCGAGCGCAGATCAATTCCCTTATGATAATTTCCCGTGAATTTTCCGTTGTGGAGGCGCAGGTTGCCAAAACGGGAGTTCATACAGTCTGTTGTGGGCGCGACAAAGGGAACGGTCCAATAGCGGGTGCCCCCGGTTTCTTTCTTTAGTTTGCCAATGGTTTCTAGTTCACCCGACTCCGGCTGAGTCCCTTTCATGGACGAACTCACCCGAATATTTTGCTTTGAGTAATGGGCGTTAACCACTTCAACCTTACTCTCATAAAGGGTTTTTCCGTCCCGGTTCTGTATTTTAAACGTATAGCCCCCCGGCTTTTGATTGACTTTTACCGGCATGACCCCTTGTAGTGAGCCGTTGGTTTGCTTAAATAAGGGTGCCTTTACTCCTGTCAGCCATGCGGTCCCTTCGTCAAAACCTTTTCTGGGGTGGAGAATCTGAATCATAAACGTCTCACCCTGTTTGACGGTGTGCGCCATTTTCAGCTCTTCCTTTAACAGGGGCGTCTTATTTCTGGGGTGAGAAGCGTCATGAGGCACTGGTGCCTGACCAACGGCTTCGGCGTTTTTGATGAAAAGACTGATACCTAAACAGAAAACGGAAAAAAGTACACTTAATATAAGCAAGCTCGGACGCTTCACGAAAACTCTCCTTTAAAAAGCTTTATTAACACCGTAATGTATTATAGTATTGATTTTCTGATTTAACCGGGCTTCGTCGGTTATTTTCCTGTTGTTTTTGTGAAGTCCTCTAATTCCATCATGCAATTTGTCGATAAGGTGACTATTGAAATCGAGTCCGGCTCAGGTGGAGACGGCATTGTCTCCTGGCGTCGGGAAAAATATGAACCCATGGGCGGCCCTGCTGGTGGCGACGGCGGCCATGGCGGGAGTGTAATTATTGAAGCCACTGACGAACTGAATACCTTGCTGGATTTTAAGTATAAATCTATTTTCAAGGGGGAAGAGGGGCAAAAAGGTCGAAGTAAAAACCGCCATGGTAAACGAGGCCAAAGCCTGATTATTAAAGTCCCGTGCGGCACGATTGTTCGGGATTCCGAGACGGGTAACGCCATTGGTGATTTAACAGAAAAAGGTCAACAATTGCTGGTTGCCACCGGTGGTCGGGGTGGACGAGGCAATGCCCGATTTACGTCCTCCATTCGTCAGGCACCTCAATTTTGCGAACCTGGTGAAGCCGGTATTAACAGGGTTTTGGAACTAGAACTGAAGCTTATCGCTGATATTGGTATTATTGGCATGCCCAATGCAGGAAAATCGACGCTCATTAGTGTGATTAGTGCGGCTAAACCAAAAATTGCCGACTATCCCTTTACGACGTTGACCCCTAATCTGGGTGTGGTTAAAAGAGATTCAGGCGACGGCGTTTTTGTGGCTGATATTCCTGGACTGATTGAGGGGGCGAGCGATGGGCTGGGCTTGGGTCACGAGTTTCTCCGTCATGTGGAGCGAACCCGGTTTTTGTTGCATTTGGTGGACATCTCGTCCTGTGAAGACCCTGACGAAGCACTTTTACTGTTTCGGGTGATTAATAATGAACTGGCGCAATACAGTGAAAAACTTTCCCAAAAACCGCAAATTGTGGTTCTCAGTAAAATAGACGCTGTGGATGAGGCAACCCTTGACGCTATGCTGATGGCCTTTAAATCTGAAACCAGCCAGCGCATGTTGGCCATCTCTTCAGTGGCTCAGCAAGGGCTGGAACCCTTAAAAAATGCCATGTTCTCGTTGTTGGATAGTATGCCGAGGGAAGAGGAGGCCGTGGACATTGTTCTGGATCCGAAAGCCATGGATCATGATGACAGCGATTATGAAATCACCCGTGAGGGCAAGGTGTTCTTCATCTCAGGCGGGAAAATTGAGCGTTTATTGAAAGTCATGGATGTTCGCAACAAGGCGGCTGTCTTCCGAACCCTGAACATCCTAAAAGCCATGGGCGTGTATAAGGCTTTGGAGAAAGCCGGTGCTCAGGAAGGCCATATTGTCAACATGGCGGGCATGGAGTTTGAATATTACCCGGACGATAAATAGGGGTTCGGACGTTTTCTGTTTTCTACTCTTTAGTCTGAAGTCGTTTTTCGACGTTGAAGCAAGCGGTTGCGTTCGTCCACTTCAAAGACAATCCGGGAAAACTGGCAGGCCGCGTTAAGGACTACCACGGATACTCCTTTAGAGGGCGATATAGACAGCTTTTTTCGATCGGTTTGGAGGGTTTTAAAGTTATCCACGCCAGATTGTTCTTCCAAGACCGATGGATCCGTCATGGCTTGTTTCCGGCTGGCCGCGGATTCTGTAAACGCGAATGTGGGTGGTGGGATTCCGTCCCGACTCAGGTTTTCGGTGACAAATCGCTGAATGGCCTCAATATAGGGTTCGGCTATTTTCTCATATTCGATTTTAAACACGAGTTGGGTCTGATGCCTTACTCCGGCGGCAATCCGAAATTTTCCCATGGTATCGGTTTCCAGATAAAGTACCAACGTGTAGCTTTCGCCCTCTTCTCCTTCTTCGGCCTCGCCCCATTCACTTTCAAACTGCAATTCTAGCTTTTGAGGGTCCACCAGCGGGTACCACGGTATATAGAGTAATATTAGGGTATTAAGAGCCTCCATGGGCGAGGTATTAACCCGTAGGGAAAGCTGGGTTGTAAATTTTAATAACTCGGTCATCTTTTGGCTATCGCCCGTGTACGATTGCGCCATGTTGGCCTGCATCAACTGGAGCATCTTGTTGGAACTGCCCTGTGTTTTTTGTCCTAACATCTCCTGAAGCCGTTCTAGTGAAACGTTTAAATCGGGATTTTCTTTTAGGAGCTGTTCTAATAGCTTTTTAGTCACTCCCCCATCCTGTGTTGCTAGTTGAGCTAGCAGGGTTTGGATATCATCGGGTAAATCCAGAAGCGCTTTTAAAAAAGCGCTGGTTTCCTGAGGGGTCATGGCACTTTGTAGCATCATCATTTGCTGAAATAAAGCCGCTGAACTCAGTGTATTTAAAGGTAAGCCTGTATTCGCCAACGGAAGGCTATTTGTCCCGGCCTGAGAGCTTGCCGGGAAAGCGGTTTTATTCACCAGTTGCTGATACTGTTTCAGGAAATTGGAGTAGCTGAAATTGTTTGGAAAGCCCAAAAGCGATGATTCCTTATATATGTAGGGGAGTTGCTAAATAAACGCTCGTTTTGGTTTTATCGGCTAAGATGACATGGACTTGAAAGCCTTTTCTCTCTTTATTGTAAGCGTTTTTTTAGCGTAAGCCGATTGTTGCGTCTGTTAAATGGGTAGAACGGGCAAAACCGATTGTTTCGAGGGTGGGGTATAATGGTCATAATCTATTTAACAGGTGATGAGAGAGGAGAACTCGTGTTTACCCCGCCCAAGTCGTTTTTGTCCGTCTTTTTTGGCCTCGGTGCGCTGAGTCTTTTTCTGCTTTTTCTTTATGGGTGTGGTCAGTCCGGCTCCTCTTCAGGTCAGGATGACTTGTTGACAAGCATTATTGAGAAAAAAGAACTTATCGCCGGGGTTAAGTATGATGCCAAACCTTTTGGCTTTCTGGATACCGATGGGCAGGTTAAAGGTTTTGATATTGATCTGATTAACGAGCTTAGCCGGCGCATGGCCCAAAAGCACAAGCTTGAGGCCCCTATTAAAGTCCGCTTTCAGCAAGTGCTCTCCTCCACCCGTATTATCGGTCTGAACATGGGCAAGCTGGATTTAGTAGCGGCGACCATGACCATTACCCCGGAGCGGGAAAAGCTCATTGACTTTTCAGACAATTACTACACGGCCCACCAAGCCGTTTTGGTACCGGATAACAGCCGGTTCAAATCGGTTCATGACATGAAGAAAAGCACAATTTTATACGTGATTGGTACCACCAGCGAGCAAAATATCCGACTGGCTTTGCCTACCGCTACGTTTAAAGGGTTCAAAAATTCTGTGGAAGCCTTTTCTGCCCTGAAGGCTGGTCGAGGGGATGCCATGACCAGTGATGACACGATTTTATATGGCTTTATTGGTGATACGTGCCAGTATCACCTTATGCCCGAAGAGCTTTCACGAGAACCCTACGGACTTGGCATTCGTCAGGATGATACCCATCATGCGACCCAACGGTTCCGCCTGATGATTAACGAGTTGCTTCAGGAAATGAAAGCGGACGGTACGCTAAAGGCTCTTGAAAAAAAATGGATGGCACCTTATCGGGATCTCTCTATTTGTCAGCCCAAAACCAATTAAAATGACGCCATTTCTGCTCTCATTAACGGATTATATGGAAACGGTTTTAAAAGCCGACTTTCTTCAGGCTATTTGGACGACGGTTTATCTTTCCGGCGCCTCGGCGCTGATGGCCATGGCCATTGGTTTTCTTATGGCCTTTGCTTCTCTGGTCAACATTCGTTTCGTCAAAGGGCTTGCTCAGGCCTATATCGAGGTCTTTCGAAACACTCCTCTGCTGATTCAGCTTTATATCTATTACCGTGGCTTGCAAAGCATTGGTGTGATTCTCCCGCCGGAAGTCTGTGGTATTTTAGGGCTGTCACTTTATACGGGAGCCTATTTGGCGGAAATCATCCGCTCCGGACTGTTGGCGGTTCCCCGTCAGCAATTAGACTCAGGGCTGTCTCTTGGGTTCAACCGGTTTCAGGTCTATTTCCTCATTCTCATTCCGCAAGCCGTTCGTGTTATTTTGCCTGCTTTAACCAATCAATGGATTAACCTGATGAAGAATTCATCGCTGGTCGCCTTTATTACGGTTTCCGATATTTTTTATATGGTTTATGTTGGTGCGGTTCAGGAGTTTAAGCCCCTCAAATTTTTTCTGATTGGCGCTTCGCTTTACGTGACCCTGACCCTACTCATTACCCTGATGTCTCAAATTATCGACTGGCTTTTGGCTTCAAAAACCCTTCGGTTTCCGGTACTGGTTCGTCGGCAGGAGCTTTGTACTTGATGATACCCACGTTTCATTTTGAAGACATTGTGATGGGCTGGCCGCTTTTACAACAAGGCTTGTTAGTGACACTGGGTATGTCCTTGGTGGTCATACTGTTCAGCCTGATTTTTGGCACGTTGCTGGGCTTTATTCGCCATGAAGATCGATTTATGTTGCGTCGGATAGCGGCGTTGTACATTGAATTTATCCGAAGCATTCCCCTGATTCTCTTTATGGCATTCATTCATTATGGCGTCATGTTTTCGTTGAACACCGGGCTGGGGCGTAGCGCGAGTTTTCTGGAATCGGCCATTGTTGCCATGGTTCTATTCGAATCCGCTTATATTGCGGAAATTATTCGGGGCGGCTTTCGGAGTGTTTCAACGGCTGAGCGGGATGCCGCTAAAAGTTTGGGACTCTCCTACCCCCAACGGCTTTTTTCCATTTACCTGCCACTCGTATACGCCCGCTCTCTCCCCGCTCTAATGGGTCAGCTGATCGCCCTGATCAAAGATACCTCGCTGGCTTCTATTATTGGGGTGATGGAATTGACCCGTCAGGGCGAGATTATTTACCAAAACACGTTTCATGATTTTGAGATTCTACTTTTTACCGCCCTGATTTATTTTGCGATTTGTTTTAGCCTGTCCCGATTGAGTCGCCGTTTTGAATTTGGCGCCAACCAGCGCCAGACGGCTTTAATGTTTATGGAACCCGCATAACGGCTACTGCCTTAAGGCGGCTGTGTTGGGTCGATTGAGTAAAATCACCTGCTCTGTAAACGCCTTGGCATCCGCTTTTATTTGTTCTGGCGTCCATTTTAATTCTTGCCCAATCAGTTCGGCGGTTCTTTGAGCCGCGGCCAGACCCACGTTCTCTCTTAAAGCAGTTCCCGTTCGCCGCATTAGGACGTCGGCTGTGGTTCGGGCAAATTCGTTTCTTACAGAATAAATAACCTGCGCTTCAATATCCTGAGTAAACGGACTCAACGGCTTTAGCCAGTCTGTATTTTCATCCGTCAGTTGAAGCACCTTTTTAAACCGGGACCCATAAAGGTTAATCAAATGATCAGCCGTTTCTTTCGGAATCTTAAAATCCGCCATCGCTTTTGGAATTTCTATTTCCTTATACTGGTTAATATTTTCAATCCCCTGGCCGCCAGGCAACGGCGTTTTTACGGTCGTGCACTTTTTCAGAGGGTTGCCCTTGCTTTTTGGGGCTTCATTTAGGTTAAAGCGCTCAATGGCATAAGTAACGGTTTCTTCGGCCAGATTACGGAACGTGGTGATTTTCCCTCCGATAATCGAAAGCACCCGATCCAACCCGTCGCCTTTTTTAAAATGATCAAAAATCACATGGTTTCTTGTGATTTTCCCAGCGGGAGTACCGGGTTCGGCATAAGGTAAGGGTCGGATCCCTGCATAGGAAAATAGTACATCGTCCCGGGTCAGGGTGGCGTTAGGTAAAACCCAATTGGTTTCCTGTAACAGGTAATCTATCTCATTATCTGTTGGCACCACCGCATCTAAACTCTCCTGATAGTGGTCGTCCGTGGTGCCAATCAGGTAATAATCCTTTTGCCAGGGGATAATAAAATACGGGCGCTGATTGGACTGAGCTTCCACATACAGAGCACTGTTCGGCCCATTCTCAAACCGTTTAACGATAATATGGGTTCCTTTGGTGCCCCCGATTTTTTGAGCGGACTCAGTCTGGGCGAGGTTGAGTACCTCATCCACCCACGGCCCGGCGGCATTCACAATCACCTTGCCTTCGGCCAAAAACTGTTCGCTGGTAATTAAATCCTGAAGGTAAACGCCGGTGGCTTTTTTATTTTCTTGCTGAACGGCTGTTAGCTGGGTGTGATTCAGGATCGTGGCCCCGTGCTCTTTGGCGGCTATGGCGTTTTCCACACAAATACGCTCAGGCAAGTTAATTTGCGCGTCAAAATATTTGAAGCCCCCTTTAAGCTGGTCGGGGCGAATACCCTTAAACCGTTTTGAGAAGCCCGCTTTCCCATACAGTCGATGCCACGCCACATGGGCCGTTCCCGTTAAACGGGCCAGCACATCGTAGAGAATCATGCCGCATTCCACAAACCAGCGAGGCCGTTTATTGCCTTCATAAACGGGGATCCCAAATCCCAAGGGCCGAACCAGATGCGGGGCGTTTTCCAAAAGCCGGGTGCGTTCGTGAAGGGATTCTCGAACCAGTCCGATATCAAAGTTTTCTAGATAACGTAGGCCGCCATGAATCAATCGGCTGGAATACGCTGTGGTGCCTGCGCCAAAGTCATTTTTATCAACCAGAAGAACGTCCAACCCCCGCTCCGTTGCGTCTCGTGCGATACCCGAGCCGTTAATCCCGCCGCCAATGACAATCATGTCAAACGGTTTTTTATTTTTAAAGGACGCTACCGTGGGTCTTTGAATGGTCGTCATCTATCATCCCGCTAACGTTTTTAATTAAAGCAAGATTTGAATTATACCAAAAACAAAACCTTTTTTATCAGACAAGATACCGTAGCTGGATTTCGATTGGCTCTAGCTTCTTGCCAGCCTTCTGGCACGTAACCATGCTTTCAGGTTGCTGGGAATAGTGTGTAGAGGCTTATTAAGCTAACCATTCCATCAGTTTGGTTATAAATACTTCAGGCGGTGTGTCGTGGGTTGTGTGTTTAAACGTGGGTACATCATAGCCCACGGGTGGTTTACCATTGGCTATCCGTTGCTTATTGGCTTTCATAGCCTCAATGGGAACTTTGCCGCCAATATAAAATGGATACCCGGTGGCATGTTTACTCACCTTAACCAGGACATGGAAACCATCTTTCTTCAGCGCCTTGAGTTGTGGCTTGAACGAATCGCCCGCTTTGTTCAGCTTTTTAACGGCAGTATTACCTTTCCGGAAATAGTAGTTCCTTTCTTCTGGAGAAACATCCACCACTAATTTTCCAAAATGAACCGGACGGAAAGGGAGATCTGTGATTGTCATAGTGAGTTCCTTTTGTTTTTAACATGAGAGTCAAATTATTGATAATCATCATAAACCAACTCAAGCCCTAAAATTGCGTTTGATTCCATATTTTACGTTTTTACTTGGGAAATCCGTATGCTTTGGGTAAAATAATAAAACCGTATTTTGAATTTTTGATAGTAGGGGAAGGGCGATGAGTACCATGAGCACCGTGAAAGCAACAGAAAAAAAGACGTTACTGGCTGAGCGACTGGCCGACTATGCGGAGAATCTCCGGTTTGAGGATATTCCAGCCGACTGTATTTTAGAAGCCAAGCGCCGCATTATTGATTCGTTGGGATGTGCCATGGGGGCCATTGATAGCAATCCTGCCACCATTTCCCGTAATCTGGGCAAAATGGTCTCCACCACCGAAAAAGGCGCCACGATTATTGGTACGACGCATAAAACCACCCCCGACTTGGCCACGTTTGCCAATGGTATCCTCTTTCGTTATTTAGACTTCAACGATACTTATTTATCGCTAGAGCCCGCTCACCCCAGCGATAACATTGCCGCCGTTCTGGCCGTTGGCGAAACCCTGAAATCTACCGGAAAAGAGATTTTAACCGCTATTGTGCTGGCTTACGAAATTCAGTGTCGCATGTGCGATGCTATTAGTATCCGGGCCCGAGGTTGGGACCATGTGACGTTTGGCCCGTTTTCTGTCGCTCTAGCGGTTGGTAAACTCTATGGTTTTAAGAAACAGCAGTACGTCCACGCTTTAGGGCTGGCAGGTACGCCGAACCACGCTGTTCGACAGACTCGTGTGGGTGAGCTATCTAACTGGAAAGGGTGCGCCTTTGCCAATGCCGCCCGAAACGGCGTGTTTGCCGCCATGTTGGCTAAAAATGGCATGACCGGGCCTTCTGAAATTTTTGAAGGTGAAATGGGCTTTTTCGCTCAAGTCTCGGGCGAGTTCGAGCTGGTGCCTATGGGTGCAGAGAAAGGGACTGACAACGTCGATGACTTTATGATCATGCACACCTACATTAAGCATTTTCCAGCGGAATACCACTCCCAAAGTGCTATCGAAGCGGCTTTAGAATTGCGTCCCGACACTGGCGGCTGGGAAAATATCGAAGAAATTAATATTGACACCTTTGACGCCGCCGTGGAGATTATCGCCGGATTTAAAGAGCACTGGCGCCCTAAAAGCCGGGAAACCGCTGACCATAGTATGCCTTATGTTACTTCGGCAGCCTTTATGGATGGGGATATTACGCTAGATACGTTTACGGACGCCCGTATTAATGACCCAAAATTGGTCGAGTTGATTCAAACCGTTAAAATCCATCGGGCCGACGATATGAACGCCGGTTACCCGGAAGGTATCCCCAATCGATTGCGGGTCAAACTCAAAGACGGTAAGGAACTGACCAAGACGATCTCCTTTCCTTTGGGTCATGCAAAGAACCTGATGAACAACGAACAGATTGAAGCCAAGTTCCGTCCGTTGGCTGAACGGGTGTTTGACGCTGCCCAAGTCTCCCAGCAACTGGAAAAGCTCTGGGCATTTGATTCCGTTGCCGATGTGACTGATGTATTAGCGACGTTTAACCGGGAGTAAGTACTTATCATGGCTACAGGGAGCGACGCTTTACTGACCCCGACCCTTAATAAGCCCAGCCGCTTGAAAGAGCTGATTACTGAGGGGAAGGCTCTTCCGGTGCCGGGGGCGTTCAATGCTATTTGCGCTAAAATTATTGAATCCGTTGGCTTTCCGGCCGTCTATGTTTCGGGTGCGGGTTTGAACAACGGTGTGGGAGGGTACCCGGATATTGGCATGATGACCTTGCCTGAAATGGCAAAAGAATCCGGTTATATTGCCCGAGCCGTAAATATCCCCGCCATTGCTGATGCTGACACCGGTTTTGGAGAAGCCATTAACGTTTACCGAACCGTTCAGGAATACGAACGAGAAGGACTTTCCGGTATTCATATCGAAGATCAGGTGTTCCCCAAGCGTTGTGGCCATGTGGGCGGGAAACAGGTTATTCCAGCCAGAGAGATGGTTCAAAAAATCCGCGCTGCGGTCCGGGCCCGGCAAAACCCGGATTTCCTTATTATTGCTCGGGTGGACTCCAAAGCGGTCCATGGGTTTGATGATGCGTTGGAGCGGGCCTGTCAGTACATGGACGCCGGTGCTGATATGATTTTTCCCGAAGCCATGGAAACGCCGGATGAATTTCAGCACTTTGCAGAGAGATTACACAGGGCGCATCCGCAAGCCTATTTGTTGGCCAACATGACTGAATTTGGCAAAACTCCCATGATCCCCCTTCAAGACTTCGAACGTTTTGGGTACAATATGGTTATCTATCCAATGACTGCCTTTCGTATTATGATGAAATCCATGGAAGAAGCCATGAGCCAACTTTTAAGCGAGGGGTCCCAAGCCGGTCTGCTGGATAAAATGACAACCCGAAAGGCCCTGTATGAGTTGATTCACTATGAATCATATGAATCGCTGGACTCATCGCTTGCCACAGATTACAGTTCAAACCAAATTTAAAAAATGAAGAAGTTAGTCCGTTAATCGGAGAGACAGGGAAAGAGGAACATGCATATGACCACTAAAGCTTATAGTCCAGGATTAGAGGGCGTTATCGCTGGAGAAACAAAACTATCGTTTGTGAACCCGGAACTCAATAGCCTGATGTATCGAGGGTTTGATATTCGTGATTTGGCAGAAAACGCCTGTTTTGAAGAAGTGGCCTACCTCATGATTTATGGCAAACTGCCGAATCAGACTGAATTTGACGCTTTTGATGCCCTCCTGAAAAGAGAACGAGAACTTCCAGACACTCTTATCGAGAGCATGAGACAGTTTCCTAAAAACAGTATTCCAATGGATCTTCTCCGAACGGGCGTGTCTCTTTTGGCGCTTTACGAGGAGGAAGTGGGCGATATTTCTCATGAGGCCAACGTACGAAAAGCGACCCGGCTTATCGCTAAATTTCCGGCCCTCATTACTTACAGCTATCGTCTGACCCGTGGTCAGGATATTGTTCGTCCCGATAACACACTGGGTCATGCGGCTAACTTTCTTTATATGCTGAATGGTGAAAAACCGAATGCAGAAACTGCCAAATTGTTTGATACCACGCTGATCGCTTATACGGATCATGGTTTTAATGCCTCCACCTTTGCGGCACGCGTTACCACTTCGACCTTATCTGATATTCATTCGGGTATGATTTCCGCCATCGGCACCCTAAAAGGGCCGCTTCATGGGGGTGCTAACGAGGAAGCCATGAAAATGATTCTGGAAATTGGTACCCCGGATAAAGCGGAGGCATTTACCCTGAACGCACTGGCCACCAAACGAAAAATTATGGGCTTTGGGCACCGAGCTTACAAAACCGGTGATCCTCGTGCTTTCATGCTGACTGAAAAAGGCAAGGAGCTTTGCGAACGTACGGGTAATGAAAAATGGTATGAAATTGCCGCTATTGTTCGAGAAACCATGATCCGGGAAAAGAATATTTTCCCGAATGTCGACTTTCCCACCGCTTATATCTACTACGTCATGGGACTTCCCATCGAAATCTACACCCCCATTTTCGCTGTGGCACGGATTGCCGGCTGGGCGGGTCATGTGATCGAACAACAGGACGCCAACCGCTTAATTCGTCCCAAGGCCATCTACGAAGGTCCTAGACATGAAGCCTTTGTCCCCATGGCTGAGCGACGATAGAATCAAAAGAAAATAATAAATAGAAATGGAAAAGGGAAAGTTCAATGACTTTCCCTTTTTCTATGAAACCTTATAAAAGGGTTACGGCAATTTGTTGGTCTGGACAAACGGGGTCATCAGCAGTAACAACACCCCAAGCAAAAGTTCCATCTTGGCCATTCGCTCGTTCAGTTTATGGGCTTTATTAAACGTTTCCCTTAACTCAACATTCGTCCGAAAATCAGGCTTTTGATGCATCTTAACCATTTTAGGAGTCACCCCGAGCGTAGAAAAGAGGGTCATCCCAACTAATACGACAATGACAACATAGCGAGCAATGACCAGAAAGGACATCGTCGGCAACCCTGCAGGAATCAGTCGACAGACTTCTCCGCCAATGATTAGCCCGGCGGCGGCCAATAGCACAATATCGTAGCGCTTGAAAATAATCATCATGGCCTCACCGGCTTCAGGACGAGCAAAACTTTTGAACAGCACAGGTGCTGTAAAGGCACCTAATGCCAGTAAGCCGCCGATTAATAGAGCGAGGCCCAAACCTTGTAGAGCTGTTCCCAAGGGGGTTAAAAACGACATCAATGTGATCTCCTTTACGAGTTAAACTTATCATTTAAATGTAAAATAACGCATCCTATACAACCGTCGTTGCTGGGGTGCAATGTTTCAGGAACAAAGCTTCGACCAGTCGGTAGTCGGCCTCCGGCCAATGATGCACATTGCCCTGAAAGCCGAGCGTCCAGTTTTTTTCAGGCCATTTTTTCAGGTATTGCAGTTGGGTATGAATGGGTGCCACTTCCACAAAACCGGACTCGTCCGCCGGAATCAGGTACGGTTCAATTCGAAAACGAAAGGGATACACCTCTTTCTTCCCTTTTCGCTCGCCTGATTTCATAGATGATGAGCAATTCCAGATTTCGGTATAATCTTCCACGTAAGGCGATTTGACCGTGACAATCCCGCCCAGCGATTTTAACCCGCCTGTTAGATAGTAAATCATCTTATCGTCCGGCTGAATCTGCTCGGCCTTTTTCTGGTGTCGGGATTTCAAACCCTGAAGGGTAAAGCCCAGTTTTTTTGAAATGTCATAGTTCTCTTTCGAACCCACAACCACCCAGTAATTAATCTCTTTATCAGCCATAGCGAAGGGGTTTCCTATTAAAAATGACGAATGGCTTCAGCGAGTTCTTCATCACTGGGCAAACCCTGTTTGGCATAGCGAATCATACCATTGCTATCAATAATATAAACGGTTCGTTGAATACTGGTGCCGTTTTCCTTTAACGCTTGATAAGCTTTGGCCATCTCTCGATTCGCATCAACGAGAATGGGAAATTCATACCCCTGCTTCTCGGAAAAACGTTCGTGACTTTCTCTGCTGGCTGGATTGGATGCGAGTACCTCGGTATTCAGTTCTCGAAACATGTTGCGATCCGTTTGCAAAGCACAAAGCTGACGGGTACATCCGGGGGTTTGATCCTTGGGGTAAAACACCAGAATTAAATTCTTTCCGGCAAAATCCGCTAAACACACGTTCGCTTTGGAATGGCTTGCGGGTAGATCAAATGCCGGTGCTTGAGTGCCTAGGGATAAGGGGGCGTCTACGGTTGTTGTCATGATGATAGCTCTCCAAGGGGTTGGGAATATAAATGTTTTAGGCGCTATACGCTAACGGGACTGCCTTCTTTTTTTAAGGCGTCGACTAGGGCAGGAACGACGTCAAAGACATCGCCGACAATGCCAAAATCCGCCGTTTTAAAAATCGGCGCTTCCGCATCCCGGTTAATGGCAATAATCGTGCCGCTGGTTCGCATGCCGACCAGGTGTTGAATGGCTCCGGAAATACCGAGCGCAATATAAAGTTTCGGACTGACTGTTTTACCAGTTTGCCCCACTTGTTCAGAATGAGGGCGCCATCCGGCATCCACGACTGCACGAGAGGCACCAACGGCGGCGCCCAGCTGGGCAGCCAGGTTTTCAACCAGTACAAATTGCTCGGCACTTTGTAGGCCTCGTCCGCCGGATACCACAATATCCGCATCCTCCAATTTCTTCTTAGCCGTGTCACCGGCCTGGACTTCCAGCAGACGGGTTTTCGCTAAATCAGCAGAAAGTTCTGGGGTTACCACCTCAACGACAGCATTTCGATTGGCGTCCGGTTGTCCTGTGGCATAGGATTTTCCTCGAACCGTTGCCATTTGGGGGCGAGCTTTATCCGTTCGGTAGCTTACCAGCATGGATTCTGCTAAACAGGACTTCACACCATCTAACTCGCCGTTGTCATTCACGCTTAGTTCGCTTACATTGGACATTAGTCCGCCGCCGATTCGAACCGTAACACGAGGCGCGTAATCCATCGCTGTTGGCGTGCCAGAGAACAGAACAATATTAGGTTTCTTCGCCAAAATTAAATCCGACAACGCCTTTGTATAAAGTTGGCTCTGATACTGAGCTAGCAAATCATGTTTAATGGAATAGACCGTATCCGCACCCAACTGTCCCAATAGGGTCTCTGTCGAGGTCGTATCATCGGAGGTGCCTGACAGCACCACAGCGCTAATCGATTGCCCCAGCTTGGCCGATAACTCTTTAGCTACGGTCAACAATTCCTGAGCCGGTTCGGTAGAACGGCCTTCAGAGGCTTCCGCCACAACCCAAATCCCTTTGTATTCTTCAAATCCCATGATGCGAAATCCTCTTCGTTTGAAAAGCTATAATACTTTTTGCGTTTTTAGAAACCCAAGTAGCTGTTCCACAGCTACCGTGGGGTCAGCTTCCTCTACTTTTATACCGGCCGATTTTTCAGGCCGTTGCCATAGGCGAGTCAGGGTGGTGGTAGAAGCATTCGCCCCCACCTGCTCCGAAGATAACCCTAAATCGGCTGGCGTTTTAACCGGAATTTGAGTTTTATTGGCCTTCATGACCCCTTTAATATTAGCGGTTCGCAGTTCATAATCGCATTTCATCATACAAATCACGCCGGGTAAGGTCATCTCATGGAACTCAACCCCGCGTTCGGTTTCCCGCATGATTTTTAAGGTGCTTTCACCTGTAATCTCAGCGTTTTTACACGCTGTTAAACTCGGGTATTCTAAAAGTTCCGCTACCTTGGGACCGGTTTGGCTGGTGCCATCATCTAGTGATGTTTGGCCGAATAGCAACATATGGTGGTCTGGCACTAATGTCTTGGCTGCGTTGGCCAGTGCAAGGGCTGTTGCCGTATTATCGCCCTCAAGAAAAACCGGATCCGTTAGTAAAAAGGCTTCATCGCCACCGGCGGCAATGGCTTTTTTGACCACATCTTTAGCCGAACCACTGCCCAAGCTAATAATTGAAACCTTTGAACCTTCGCCCCCGGCTTCTTTTAACCGAAGTGCTGTCTCAAGGGCATACTCGTCGAAAGGGTTCACCATCATCTCAACCCCTTCCCGCGGAATACCGGCCTCCCCGAGCTGTTCAGGTTTTAACTTTGTGTTATCCGGCACTTGTTTAATGAAAACTACGATATTCATGGATCAGGACTCTCTCTAAAACCGCTCTTATTATGGGATATAGTCTATTTCAAACAGAAAGCCAAATCAAGCCTTCAGGGTGATTAAAAAGTTTAAATTAGTTCCTATAGTTCTATTTTTTATGTATTCTTTAACCTGCCTAGATATATAAAAATTGAGAAAGGGGTACAAGGTTTATGCGTCCAATTCGATTTTCTGGCGAATACGGTATTGTTTATAAGGTCTCCATTCGAAGCAACGGAAAAGTGCCTAGTTTGGGGGGCAACGACAAAGTTCTGCAAGCAGAACAGCGAATTAGAGAAGAAGCAAAACGACAAAAAGTTCCCATTTCAATCCGAGTGGATGATTTTGTGGAAGCGGATAAAAACGGCCAAATTAAGAGTATTAGCCAAGGGCTTGCCGTTTTTACCGGTAAAGAGAAAAAGAGTTATGACGACAATATGGTTAAAGCCCGTGTCTATAGCGTTGTCGGATTCTTACTGCCTGCCTTTATCTCAAAAGGAATACAAACAGTACAACAAGCATTAAAAGTTAAAACTCTAGACTTTGATGCCGCCGATAGCGAATTAGAAAAAACAATGAAACACATACAAAGCATGGTTAAGGACTCACCCCTCACAACGGAAAATATGCAGGATGGTTCAGGTAAACTGACATTTGATCTAGAGACAGGTGAAAAGCTATAAATTTGCGAACGGTTCTTATTCGGTCTTTTATTTGATTCACTCTAATGTTTTCAGTACAATGACTAGTAGAACAAGGAGTTCAGGAGGCTATTTTATAGTTTTACCCCTATTCTAATATCAATCTTAAAAGAGGAGAGTCCATAATGAAAGTTTTAATTCCGATTGATGGGTCTGATACATCACTGAGAACATTATCTTGGGCTTGCGAGTTGCTGGATACATCCTCCACTGAGTTCCACCTTTTGCACGTCGTGCCTAAAGAAGTGCCTGAGTTGGTAACCCCAACGTATGAAATTGAAGATACGCTGAAAATGTTAAAAGAAGCGGAAAAAATGGTGGCGGGTAACGGTGGTAAAGTCGGTTCGGCCAAATACATTGAAGGTGAGCCGGTTCATTCTATTTGCGCTTATGCTAAGGAAATCAATGTGGATCAAATCCTAATGGGCTCTCACGGTCGCTCAGGCCTGATGAAGGTTCTGCTGGGTAGTGTTAGTTCGGGTGTCTTAGAGAAAAGTGAAACACCGGTTTTTATCTACAAGAACCTGAACAAAAAATTGGCCAACGTTTAGCTTGTTGCTCTTTTTTATAGATGTGCGGCACAAATATTAAATCATCCTAATCTTTGAGCCTATTTCTTCTACGCTCTGGCATAATACAATCAGGTTAGGTTTAGTTAGAGCGCATGAATACATTTTTTAATCCTTATTAAAGGCTAAGATTCAGCCCATTAAATTGTGATTATTCACTGTTCAAGCAAAAGAAAAGGAACTGTGAGCCATGATGATCGACCCCAATAAATGTACGGCCCAAGCACAGCAGGCCCTATCGAATGCCCATGATATTTTATCTCGTTTCCAGCAAAACCAGTTGGATAGCGAACACCTGTTGCTGGCTTTGGTGGAAGATGAAAAAGGCATTATTTTTAAACTTCTTGGCGGTTTGGATGTTGATATTAATGCCATGAAAAAGGATCTTGAGACCCTTCTGGCTCAACGACCTCGAGCGTCGGTCAGCTCGTTAGAGGGGGGTAATATTTACATCACTCCCCACTTCAAAAAAATGTTTGATGCGGCGGAAGCGGAAGCCAAACGGTTTAAAGACGATTTTGTTAGCACGGAGCATTTTCTTTTGGCCATGGTGCAGGCCAGTGGTGACGCCAGTGTGATCCTGAATAAAAATAAGGTGACGAAGGATCAATTATTTAAGGCCCTGAAGGACATTCGAGGCTCTAAGCGAGTGGATAGTCCTCATGCGGAAGACAATTATCAATCTCTTGAAAAATATGGACAAGACCTGACCCAAGCGGCCCGAGACGGTAAGCTGGATCCGGTTATTGGTCGTCAGGATGAAATTCGCCGGGTAATTCAGGTGTTAAGTCGACGCACCAAAAATAATCCCGTGTTGATTGGCGAGCCGGGTGTGGGTAAAACCGCTATTGTCGAAGGGTTAGCCCAACGAATTGTTCATGGTGATGTCCCTGAAAGCCTGAAAGAACGTCGACTGATTACATTGGATATGGGCTCACTTATTGCGGGCGCCAAATTTCGGGGTGAATTTGAGGAACGGCTAAAAGCGGTTCTCAAAGAAGTGAAAGACGCAGAAGGCGAGATTATTCTTTTTATTGACGAGCTTCATCTGGTCGTCGGTGCTGGAGCCACGGGTGAAGGCGGTATGGATGCCAGTAATCTACTTAAGCCCATGCTGGCTCGGGGCGAACTCCACTGTGTTGGTGCCACCACATTGAATGAGTATCGAAAGTACATTGAAAAAGACACCGCACTGGAACGGCGATTTCAGCCGGTGCTGGTTAATGAGCCTACGGTTGAGGACACGGTTAGTATCTTGCGTGGGCTGAAAGAGCGCTATGAAGTTCATCACGGGGTTCGGATTAAAGATTCAGCTATTGTAGCGGCAGCCAAGCTTTCTCATCGCTACATCCGAGATCGCTTTTTACCAGACAAGGCCATCGACCTCATTGACGAAGCCGCCTCCAAAGCCCGGATGGAGATGGATAGCATGCCGGTGGAACTGGATCGGGTGTCTCGTCAACTCATACAATTGGAAATTGAGCAAGAAGCGTTGAAAAAGGAAAAGGACGAAGCTTCCCTCGAGCGACTAGTGAAGGTCGAGAAAGAGATCAAGGAACTGGCAAAGCAAAAAAACACCTTGCAAACGCGCTGGGAAAATGAAAAAAATGCCGTACAATCCTTGACCGAACTGAAGGAAGCCATTGAGAAAGTAAAGCTGGAAATCGAACAAGCTGAACGAAGTGCTGAACTGGCCAAGGCCGCCGAGCTAAAATACGGCAAACTGCCAGAACTGATGAACAAACTGGGCGCTGAAGAAACCCGTCTGGCAGAAAGAGCCAAAGTCCACAACACGGATGATGGACAGGAAAAGCCTCTGATTTCTGAGGAAATTGGCGAAGAGGAAATTGCTGAGGTTATTAGCCGGTGGACCGGTATTCCCATCACCAAACTAGTGGAAAGCGAAGTGGAAAAACTGACTCAGATGGAGAGTTTTCTCCATGAGCGTATTATCGGGCAGTCTGAAGCGGTTCGAGTCGTTTCCGAAGCGGTTCGACGTTCCCGTGCGGGTCTGAGTGATGAAAATAGACCCGTGGGCTCGTTTGTTTTTCTCGGCCCTACTGGTGTCGGAAAAACCGAAGTTGTTAAAGCACTGGCCGAATTCATGTTCAACGATGAGAACTCGGTTATTCGTATTGATATGTCCGAATACATGGAGAAACACGCTGTTTCTCGTCTGATTGGTTCGCCGCCCGGCTATGTTGGTCACGAGGAAGGAGGTCAGCTAACGGAAGCTGTGCGCCGAAAACCTTACAGCGTGGTTTTGTTTGACGAAATTGAAAAAGCTCATCCCGATGTTTTCAACATTTTGCTTCAAGTGTTGGATGAGGGTCGTCTGACCGATTCCAAGGGGCGAACCGTGGACTTTAAAAATACGGTTATTATTATGACCAGTAACATGGGTAGTCAATTGATTCTGGAAAACCGGATGAAAATCTCTCTGGGTGAAAATAGTGGTTCAAGCGATGTTGCCGCACAAGAGCGCTTGCAGGAAAATGTTATGGCCGAGCTAAGGCAGCACTTTCGTCCAGAGTTTCTAAATCGGATTGACGACATTGTGTTCTTTGAATCCTTGACGCCAAGCCATTTGCGTCAAATTGTAGACATTCAACTGGCTCACTTGCAAAATCGATTGGCGGATCGCAACATGGTTATTCATCTGAGCGATGAGGCCAAAGATTATCTGGCTAATCTCGGCTATGATCCTGTCTATGGGGCTCGACCTTTGAAACGGGTGATTCGTCGGTATATCGAAAATCCGCTGGCTTCTATGTTGATTCGTCATGAGTTTTCCGACGGAGACTCCATCGCCGTGAACGTTCATGAAAACAACACCGAAGAATTTGTCTTCAAAAAGGACAGGTCAGTGAAGCAGGCCGAGAAAAGCAAACAATAGAAAGTAGACTATAATAAAACCATGATTGAAGTCACTCGCCTGAATGGCACCCTCTTTTTTTTAAACCCGGACTTGATTGTTATGGCCGAATCCACGCCGGATACGGTGATCCGTTTGAGTCACGGGGAAAAACTGGTGGTGAGAGAATCGGTGGATGAAATTGTTCAGCAGTTTATAGATTATAAAAAACAAATCATGAGTGGCGGATTTATGACAAAACCCCATTCCCCTGTTTAACGGATTAACGGAAAAGTCTGACGTTAGAAAACCTAGTCTAATCGTCGTACGGTTGGAAAATTAATCACCATCGGAATAGAATACGTTTTTTGTGTCGCTTCATCGAACCAAGGGAAGGAGAGGAACACCTTATTGGGTAGCCTTTCTCCTTGTTCCCTAAACGCATCATTTTCCATTGTGGCATAGAGTTCGTTTTTCTCTGTATCCAATTCGGCGTCAGCAACAACCGTTAGACGGCTCGTAATCATCTCTTCACTCCGCCCCGGTTCTGGGGTAACGGTAATAAAGGGTTCGCCACTTTCAATAAGTTGTTTAAACTCTGTGGCATCAGATATTTGGGGGTTTAATTCGACCCCCTTAATAGCGCCTCCTCTTGAGACGGTGCCTTCAATTTTTTTAAAGATTTCGTTTTTCAAGGTTTCGAGCTCTAACCCTTGAAAGTCTTTTTCTTTGGCCAGCTCTATTTCGGCTATTTTTGCATCTATTTCTTTCTCTAAGTCACTTCTTGTATTCTCATCTTTCTTCTCTGCACCTTTAAAGCGCGGCTGAGCCAAAGGATAAGAGCGATAATGTCCAGCTGTCGAAGAAGAGAAAGAAAGGGCCGGATGAAACACGTTTTAAAGACCTCAAATGATGTTAATGTCGTAAAAATAAGTGGATTAGAACTGGTTACTATATATATAACAACCCCGCATCAGAATCAATTGCTTTAATGCCCCTGAAGTTTAAGTTATGTAATCAAAGGGGCTTTTAAAAGTCGTTTTACGCCGCTCGAAAATGATCCAGATAGATCGTTAAAATATAAAGGTATAAGGTAAAGGTGAGAATATCGCTTAGTGTGGTAATAAAAGGCCCGCCTACCCCAGCCGGATCCTGTTTTAGAAATTTTTGGTAGCAGTATGGAACCAGTATCCCTGTTAGTGACGTGGTTATTAGTGAAATAATGATCCAGGCTGATAAAAGCAAGGTTAAATCCATATCCCGATAAACAAAAAGTGAAAAGAAAGCGACAAACGACGCGAATAGCCCTCCCGTGATGATAGCCACACGAAATTCGCGGGTTAGCTTTTCTTTGATGTTGTCATCCGTAATAAGGCCCTGGGCAATTCCGCGTACGGCAATGGTATCGCTTTGGGTACCCATATTTCCAGCCAGCCCTGTCAGTAAAGGCATAAATGATACTGCAATTACCGCCGCCTGAATGGTTGTTTCATACGAAGCAATGATAAATGAGGCAAATAGATGCCCCACGACCGTAATCGAAAGCCAGGGCATTCGAGCCTTCACTGCATTTAGAGCCGAGCCGGTGAGCAGGTTTTTTTCGTCCATTTCTTCCAAATGAATCCCCGAGACCCGGTACAAATCTTCGGAGGTCTCTTCTTCAATGACATCAATAATGTCATCCAGTGTTATGATTCCCTTCAAGATATTGAATTCATCCACCACGGGCATTGCCAGTAAGTTATAGTATTTTCTGAATAAGTTCGCCGCAAAGGCTTGATCATAACTGGTTAAAATCGATTTTACGTCTGTTGTCACAACCTGAGAAAGGGGTGCATCGTCTTCGACCAGAATTAGTTGCTTTAAGCTGACAACCCCCTGTAAATGGTCGCTCTCATCCACCAGGTAGCAGTAATAGACGAAATCTTTTTCTTCCGCCTGTCGAATCAGTTCCAGTGCCTTTTGTGTGGTTTGATCCTGGGATACTTTTATAAAATCTGTTGACATAATACCGGCTGCCGTGTCCGGTTCTTCCATCATCAGGTCTCTAATCGCTCGTGTGTCGCTATCGTAAGGCATTTCTTGCAGTAGTTTTTGGCTTTGGGCCGTGTCCAAATCCTGGAGAATTGCCACCGCGTCATCGGCTGGCATCAAGCGTAGAATATCTCCGCCCATTTTCCCAGAAAGCGATGCAAGACAGGCTTGCTGTAAGTCTTCATCGAGACTGGTTAAAACCTGAGCCGCCTGACCAATGTTTAGATACTGAAAGCAGGTGAGCGCTTCTTCTTCTGTCAGCAGAATTTCCATGACTTCAGCAATATCCGCAAAGTGGCTCTTGGCAAGTAGCCGACGTAACCCTGTCGGGTTCTTCAGGATTAAAAATCGTTTTATTTTCCCGCCCAAAGAACTGGAGCGGTCACCGGTTACATGAGAGGTTGTCATGAATATTACGTCCTAGTCTCGGTTATTCCAAGGTCCGTTTTAGCTGTTCTGATTGCTTTCAACAGATGACGGTGCTTTTCTTGCTGAACGTTTCATTCTAGGTGAATTGTCTGTTTTTGACCAGAACGGGATGTGTGGATGTTTCTTATAATAGAACAAAAAGCGCCCAGAAAGGATGGACGCTTTTTGTTAAAAGGAGGTGTGTGTCTTAAGAAGCCGACAAGAAATCTTTGGCTTCGGCGGTTAGTTTACTGGTATCCAGCGTAATGCCTGGCCCCATCGTCGATGTTAGGGCGACCGACTTTACGTAGGTACCTTTAGCCGCGGAAGGGCGGTTTCGGATAATTGCATCATACAGCGTGGAAAAATTGGTCATCAGCTGTGTTTCTGAAAAACTCGATTTTCCAATGGCCACGTGGACAATTCCGGCTTTATCGGCTCGGAACTCTACTTTACCCGCTTTACTGTCTTTTACGGCTTGGGCAATGTCAAAGGTCACGGTACCGGTTTTCGGGTTTGGCATTAAACCACGCGGTCCCAAAAATCGAGCGACTTTAGCCAGTGCGCCCATGATATCTGGTGTTGCGATTAATACATCGAAATCAATGAAATTTTCTTTTTGGATGCGCTCAATCAGTTCATCACCACCCGCGATATCCGCACCAGCGGTTTCAGCTTCTTTAACCTTTTCGCCTTTGGCGATAACTGCAACCCGAACCGTCTTACCGGTACCTTCAGGCAGAATAACCGTGTTTCTTACCTGTTGATCGGCTTGTTTCACGTCAATACCAAGACGAATATGGCATTCAATTGTTTCATCAAACTTGGTGTTTCCATCGAGTGCTTTTTTCAACACATTCACCGCTGCCTGAGCCGTAACGGGATCAACCAGAGTATCCGTTACTTCCTTAAACCGTTGTTGTCGTCGTGTTAGTTTTGCCATGATTCCTCTTTCTGTGGTCAAACAGACGGTTAAACGTCCTTCCACGCCATTAATGTGTTAATAAATAGGGTTTAAAAGTATAATGATGCTTTTAACAGCTAGCTTGCAACGGTCACGCCCATGCTTCGAGCGGTTCCTGCAACAATTTTCATCGCCGCTTCAATGTCATTAGCGTTGAGATCCGGCATTTTTGCTTCGGCAATCTCCTTTACCTGTGCCTGAGTTAGCTGGGCAACCTTATCTTTATGGGGTGTTGCAGAACCTTTGGGGATGTTAACCGCTTGCTTAATCAGAAAGGCCATGGGTGGGCATTTCAGAACAAAGCTGAATGAACGATCCTCGTAAACAGTAATTTCAACAGGAATAACCTGTCCAGCTTTATCGGCTGTTGCCGCATTGTAAGCCTTGCAAAATTCCATGATGTTGACACCGTGCTGACCCAATGCAGGGCCGACGGGAGGAGAGGGGTTTGCTTTTCCGGCTTCAATTTGAAGTTTGATTCTACCTGTAATTTTTTTAGCCACGGTAACGGTCTAACCTCCGATTATAGATGTTTGTTGTTTTAATAAATAGTGAGTGATGGGTATTATACATGTAACAAAATAGATTGTCTTGTAAAATTAAAGCTTCTGAACTTGGTTGAAGACCAGTTCGACCGGGGTGTCTCGTCCGAAAATGGAAACCGAGGCCTTGATTTTGCCCTTTTCCGGCGATACTTCTGTAACGGTTCCTTCAAATTCGGCAAACGGTCCGCTGATAATTCGGATGTTTTCGCCCACCTTGAGATCGACTTCCACTTTTTCGGTGGTGGGTACCGAACGGAAGAGAATACGCTTGATTTCTGAGTCACGAGCAGGAACCGGCTTTTTCTCGCTTCCTACAAACTTGGTGACGCCCGGCGTATGCCGAACAACGTACCAGGAATCATCCTCCATCAGCATTTCCACGAGCACGTAGCCGGGAAAGAGCCGTTCTTCTTTTTCCTGCCGCTTTCCGCCTTTAATTTTTGTGACTGTTTTTTGAGGCACTTCCACCCGGAAAATCTTGTTGGCCATGTTCATGGACTCAATCCGGCGTTCCAGATTGATTTTCACCTTATTTTCGTGGCCAGAATACGTATGGACGATATACCAGCGAGCACGCTTGGCTCTTGGAACCTTGGGTTTTGACTTTTCCTCATCCTCTTCCCGTGCGGTACCTGGCTCTAGCCGAGTTAGGGACGGGTCCCCCAGGGACGATTCGCCTTCCTCTGTTTCGGGCTCATCATCCGTAGTGACAACGCCCAGAGGCTGAACCGTTTCTTCTTTTAAGGCAGGAAAAGTGGTTTCGTCTTGTTCGGATCCTGTTTCCTCAAAAGCGGCTTCAGGTGAAATGGATGCCTCTTCGGAAGCGGGTAAATCTTCAACACTCACCGCAGAGGACTCGACTGTTTTCCCTGATTCGTTCAAGGGACTTTCACTTAAAGCGTCTGGGGTGTCAAATTCTTGCTCTTTATTGGATTCCATCAATAGGTACTCTCGTTTTCGTTGATATAACATGCGTACAATATTTATTTAATGTTCTGACTTACGTTAAGTATTTGGGCAGTTCCTCGGTTAAAAACTGAATGACAATACGGAACGTGTTATCCGCAATCCACATGCCAAGGCTTACAATAGCGACCATGACAATGACGATAATGGTATTACCCCAGATTTGTGGCACGGTGGGCCAGGTGATTTTGGTAAATTCTTTTTGAATCGCCTTCAGCTCGTTCAGAAGTCCGCCATCGTTTTTCGGCGTGTTGGGTTTCGGCTTCTTGGCGTTGGTCTTTTTTTTCGGGGGGTTTGTGGTGGCCATGGTACTCACAGTATCATTGATCTCTTGGTTAGGTTCATTAATATCGAGCTTGTTTCGGTGAGGTAGAGGAGATTCGCGCCCTGGAGGACTCGAACCCCCGACATTCGGTTTTGGAGACCGACGTTCTACCAACTGAACTAAGGACGCAGTCACCTCTAGGTTAGTTCTAATTCTGGGATTGTGGAGAACAGACTCCTTTTTGAAGGTTCTTTCTGAAGACACACGGTAGCAAGCGGGGAAGAGAATCATTTGATCTACAGCTTATTCAGCCATAACTTGACCATGTGTAAGCCGTTATTCTAATGATAATAAACCCCTATGTCAACCGACGATTCTCACGTTTTTTCAGGAGGTAAAAATAACGTTACATGATGAAATAAAAACGCATTTACACCGTTTCACCCTCGTTATAAAGAATAATCAACACGCACATATACCTTTAACCTCCAGAAGGATTCTCTCAATCATGCGAATCACCCCACAGAACACGACTCCACTACAGTTTGGAGCCATCTCGACCACAAGGCCAAAGAGAACTAAAGAGTATGACCAATTTACCCTGACCTATTATGTTACAGGAAGGGACCGGGCCCGTTTAAACAAGGCTTCTTTAGCTCTACTGAACGAAACTAAAGGGATGGACGACAAGACCTTTGAGAAACACCTTAAAATCTCTCCTGCTCTTCAGAAATTGAGCCAGCTCAGAGAAACACTGGCCCGGAAAGCCTATCAATAAACCCAGTTCACAAGGAGTTAAGGCATGGCGCGCCAATTTGCTTTACCGCTGTTTTACTTGTATTTTTGCTCCTGTCTTTATTATAATCTTGCAAAAGATTTGTATTTTAATAATTAGAAGTAAAAGCCAATAGGAGTTTTTCCGTTATGCGAATTTCCGCTCAAAGTACCCCGATTCGATTTGGTGAGGTTTATAGAAATGAGTCTCAACTTGGGACCACGCCCTCTAGAACGTTTAAATACAATAATGAAATTTACTATGCCACCGGTAATGATCGAATTTTACTCACTCGAGCCTACGAAGCAACCGTTATGGCTACGGGGGATGCGAAAACTAAAAAAGAAAATGTGCTTGAGATGTTTAAGAGAAGATTAGCCCGAAAAGCTGAGTAACTTCCTTTTCATGCGGTTAAAGCTCGATAGGCTTTGGGGTGATTTGCTCAAGCACTTCATCTCGCAAGAGTAACTCTGAAGCTTCTCGGGCTTTTTTGCGCATTTCATCAGAAATTAATACCGGCGAAGCCAGCCCCAGGTTGCCCTGCTCGGCTTGAGTCAGGTTGGGCAGTTCGGCGATTTGTCTCAGAAGGTTAGCCGTTCGTCGCATGACATCCAGAATGTTTCCGGCCTCATGGGTCGGGTTATTCATAATATCCTGAACCCAGTCGCTTCCTTCGCACCAGCCCTGAACGACGGAATAGTAGGCGCTGTCCATGGTTTCTCGTGCCATGCCCAGTTTATCGCTTACAAGGCTTTCCGCTTTTTGTAAGCTTGTGGCCATGCTTCGAATGCTGTCCTTACCGCCATTGGGCAGATTGACAAACTGATTTTTATGCCCATTGTTATCTTCCTGAAGCTGGGTGACGAATAAAGTCATGAGTCCGGCCAGCTCAGATGGTTCTAAATCCAAAAACAGCTCGGAATCAAGCGCTTCCGCTAACACCAGCTCATGCTCATTAAACAGGTTTTTGGCCATATGCCCTAATTGGGTCGGTTTTCCGGTCTCTGTTAAAAAGCCGGTCTCGAACATGGCTTTTTTTAAGTCCTGAAAACGGTTGAAAACCTCAGTGAGCGCCTCGGTTTTTAATTGTTTCTTAATGGCCGGTTCCGCATGACGGCCTTCGATCTTGCCATTCAGTTGATGAACCAGAAAGGATTTTCCTAAGTAAGCTTTCACTTCATCATCCGATTTTAGCCGACTCAGGGTTTGTAAGACAAATCGGGGATTAACCTCGATACGGCTACTCACCGAGTTGGAGTCCGCCCTCATAAAGTCCAGAAATTCCTGTTTATTCATGGCCTCTTTTGGGTGAGGAACAATGGCATACCCGCGATTGTACATATTCAAACGCCCTGCCCGTCCGGTCATTTGAGTTAAATCGCTATGGCTTATTCGCTCGTTTCCACGCTCGAATTGCGTCAGCATGACTGTTCGAGCTGGTACATTCATGCCAGCGGCCAGTGTGTCGGTCGCAAAGACGGCCTTTAATAATCCTTTTTTTAGTAGGGTTTCCACCAGTTTGCGTTCCGCCGGAAGCATTCCCCCATGGTGTGGTGCGACCCCGCGGGTCAGCATGTTATCACTCGGGCCCATGGGTTCGTCGGTTTCCATGTTCAGGTCGTTTTGTTCCGTTAGTAAATGGCTGTGAATCAACCAGGGGTACTGCTTAATAAAACTGGCCGTGATCTCCCGGATTTTTTCCTGCTCTTCAGCGGTGGTCAGGAAAGGCTGGTCTTGATTTTCTTGGCTTTCAGACCTTGTTTCCACTGGCTGAACTTCGCTTTGGGCTTTTGGCTTGTTTTGCCTCGCAAACCCTTTATATCCGGCAAGCCGCTCTGCGAGTTGGGTGCATCCTCTTCGGCTAAATTTAAAGAAGATAGCGGGTAGCTTCTCTGAATGAAACATTTTTTTGACCAATTGAACCGGATTCATTGGAGAAGGTGTTTTGTTCAGGGATGAAGTAAATGCCTTCTCAAACTCTCTTGAGACCTGGCCATTCTCATTAAAAATAGGCACGAGGCGGGGTGGATTATCCAGCGTCATCATCATTTTGGTTAAGGGAACCGGGCGCTCGACCTTGGGGGCTAATTCAGCCTGAGGGCCTCCTAAGCTATTGATCCATTTCGTGTATTCATCCGCGTTATTCATTGTCGCGCTTAGGTGAATTTGCTGAACGCCCTTTGGCGCGTTCATAATGGTTTCTTCCCAGACCATGCCCCGGTAGGGTTCATCAATAAAATGACACTCGTCCAGCACAAAATACTTTAAGTTGTTTAAGAGATCGCCGTTTTCCGCCTGATCGTAAAAAGCGTTTCGCAAAATCTCTGTTGTCATAACGACCACTGGGGCGTCTCGGTTGATGGTCAGGTCGCCAGTCATTAAGCCCACGTTCTCGGCACCATAACGCTGGACAAATTCCTCATATTTTTCGTTGCTCAATGCTTTTCGAGGTGTGGTGTAAAACACGCGATCTTTTAAAACGTTTTCGTTATTCGGGTTTTTTAGCACATCCCAAACCGCGTACTCCGCAATCAACGTTTTTCCGCTACTGGTTGGTGTGGGGGCGACCACACTATTTCCAGCTTCCAAAGCGTTCATCAAGAGATGTTGAAAATCCTGCAAGCTCTTAATCGCCCCGTCCTCAATCAGGCTTTCTTCAAACAAATGAACCGATGAAAGCTTCTCCCGGCCAAAACGAATCTGAGGCGAGACATAGCTGGCGTTGGCTAATCGAGGAGGGACCATACTAAAGGGCTTTTCCCCAACAGAAGGCGCAACAACAGGCCGGGAGTGAAACGGTAATAACCGTTCGCGCATGCCCGAAGGCGAAAACCCTTTTAAAGGGACATCCATTAGTTTTTTACCCCTATTTTTATCCCAACCCTATTCTTTATATTTGTTTGTCCATTCATTATCCCAAAACCATTCTTAATCCGCAAATGCGAATTATCCTATTCTTTCTCATAGACAAAACCAAAAGCCTGTTTAAAATTGCGCTTTTTTAATCTTTTCGAAAAGAGGCAAGGGGAGAGGAGACATCAGGACCGTAAACTTTTTTAAAGAATTGATACAAGTTGTATGCATTCCATTGTTTACTATCGGATTCCTATAGTAAACTAACCGTGTCATTAATTTATTAGATGACTAAATTTAAAGTCGATTTGTTAAACCGGTTTTAAATCTGTCAAAAAAATAAGTAGAAGAGACTGAATGATCGATGTCCGTCGCTGTTTATCCTGGAAGCTTTGACCCCATTACCTTGGGGCATCTTGATATTGTCGGGCGAGCCGCACGGTTGTTTGAGCATATTGTCATGGCGGTTGTAAACAACCCGAGTAAAACGTCTTTTTTACCCACCTCGGATCGGGTTCGGCTTTTAAAAGAAAGTGTTGAGCATTTATCCAACGTGGAAGTGAAAAGCTTTGAGGGGTTAACCGTCGATTTTGCCAAAAACGAAAAAGCGAATGTCATTATTCGGGGTTTGCGTGCGGTTTCTGATTTTGAGTACGAGTTTAAGATGTCTCAAATGAACAAGAGCTTGAACCCGACGATTGAAACCCTTTTTATGATGGCAGGGTTAGAGTATCAATTTATGTCATCCAGTCTCGTTCAGGAAGTTTTTAAATTCGGGGGCGACATCTCACAGGTGGTTCCCCCTCAGGTTATTCAACATTTAAAAGCCGTCAAGTGACCATCTTGAAATTAAGAATTAAAAGGAGAGAGAGCCATTAGTAACTTTGCAAAAATGATAGAACGAATCGAAGACTTTATTCTGTCGGGCATTGGTATTCCTCTAACGCCATGGACCTTGGTCAACGGCGAAAAGCTCGTTCCTCTCCTTGATCGGGTGCGCGAGAACTTGCCGGATGAAATTCGTCAGTCTCAGATGATTATGAATCGCCGGGATGACATTATTGTAGAGTCCCAGCGCAAGGGCACGCAAATTCTGGAAGATGCCAAGGCACAAGCGGAAGCCATGTTGAGTGAATCAAAGCTGATGGAAGCCGTTCAGCAAGAAGCCGAGCGCATTCGCCAGCAAGTGATGACCGAATTGGACATGCATCGTAAAAAAGCGTTTGAAGAATCAGAATCCATGAAAGCCGCCGCTTACGAAGAGGCTCGCATGACCCGTGAAGGTGCGGACCGATACGCCGAGGCGATTTTAAATACCTTGGGTAAAAACCTGCATGAGTTTCAGACCGTGGTTCACAACGGCCAGCAACACCTGAGCCGAACGCGCGCTGAAGCCTCCCGTATGGTCAGTCCGTTGGTGGGGGGTACCGTTTATGCTCCTGGATCGCCGCAACAACCACAGAAAAAAGGCATGCCACCTCAGTTAAATACTCATGCCACTCCGCCGCCTCAACAACGGGGCGTCGCACCGACCTCCTATTCGAGAGCGTCTCAGGAATACCTGAAACGCCGACAAGAACACCAAGAAAAACACCGGAAGTTAGAAGTCTAGTTACAAGACTACTTCCATCGTCGATCAATCAGCATCCTTTCCGTCAAAAAGGATGCTTTTCTTTTTGTACCTATTTTCTGAAAAACCTCTAAACTATAAAAGTATGACGTCTTCACCCACTGAAAAGACCCCAACAACCGGGGGGTATCCCTCTGAGTCTCTGGCTGCTTATCGGGATTTCCGTCAACGGCTGGATGGGCTTATTGCAAACGCCTGGGCTGTTTATCAGGATAAAATGGCCTGCAAGGCCGGGTGTTTTTCGTGTTGTCGCAATGATTTTCGGATTAGTCTGATTGAGGGGTTTGAACTCCGGCAGGCGTTTCAGGCGCTTCCGCCGGCGGTTCAGCAAATGATTATGTCCCAGCGGGCTGAACCGGAGCGAACCTTGTGCCCATTGCTCGTCGACGGGCAATGCAGTGTCTATGAGAGCCGTCCGGTTTTGTGTCGAATCTTTGGCTTCCCCGTGTCTGATGGAAAAACCATTGCCACGTGTGAATTGAATTTTACGGATGATCGAACGGAGACATTTACGGCGAAAGCGTTTGATACCCAAGTGCTTTCCGAAACCACACAGGCGATTTCGGCTTTGTACCTAACCGAAACGGGGAAGCAGGCCGAGCATACCCATGAGCCGCCGCCCATGTTCCGAATTGAAGAAGTGTTACAAGCCTTTTCTGAATAACCGCTTTTTGGTATGGTGGTCGTCTTATGAATACCGCCTTCGCCTCCCAATCTCGTCAGGTTTATATTGAGACCCTCGGCTGTCAAATGAACGTCAATGACAGCGAATTAATGATGGGCTTGTTGGAACAGGAAGGGTTTTCGCCAGTTCAAGATCCTAAGAAAGCGGATTTGTTGATCATTAATACTTGCCAGATTCGAGGGCACTCTGAAGATAAGGCTTATAGTTATTTGGGCCGTTGGGGGAGTCTGAAAAAACAGCGCCCGGCGCTAAAAATTGCCATGGCGGGTTGTGTCTCCCAACAAACGAAGGACGGTGTCTTCAAACGGGCGCCTTATGTGGACATTGTGTTCGGTACGCAAAATATTCATGATTTGCCTCAGTTGGTTCGTCGGGCCTTTGAAGGTGAGACCCAGATCTTAAAAACGGATCGCCAAAAACAGCAAAGCACCTACGACTTTACGGTGGAGGTTTCCCCTCGGCGTGAAAGTGATATCTCGGCCTGGGTGACCATTATCGAAGGGTGTGACTATTTTTGCACTTATTGCGTAGTGCCTTACACCCGTGGTCGACAAATTAGCCGTCCGCCGGAATCGATTATTCGGGAAGTGAACGAGCTTGCCAGCATGGGCTTTAAGGAAATTACCCTGTTGGGGCAAACGGTGGATTCCTACGGGCGAGATTTCAAAGGCTCTCATCAGGGCTATGGGTTGGCCCAATTACTGAAAGAACTCAATGGGGTTCCCGGGTTGGAACGTATCCGCTTTATGACCTCCCACCCGTTGGACCTGACCGATGATATTATTGATGCCATTGCCACCCTGCCCAAAGTCATGGAATACATTCATATCCCGATGCAGGCCGGGGATACCGAGGTGTTAAAGCGTATGAGTCGGGGTTACACGGCCGAGGAGTATTACACGCTGGTCGATAAACTGCATGAGCGTATTCCGGGGGTTGCTGTTTCCGGCGATTACATTGTGGGCTTCCCTGGTGAAACGGAAGAACAATTTCAGCGTACGGTTGAGTCTGTTAGCCGAGCCAATATTGATAATGCCAACACGGCGGCCTACTCACCCCGCCCTCAAACGCCAGCGGGAGTCTGGGAATCTCGGGGTGAAGGCGATATTTCCGCCGAGGAAAAAACCCGGCGCCTCGCCATTTTGAATGATAAAATTACGGAAAACGGCATGCGAATCAACCGGGCGTATCAGGATCAGGAGGTAGAGGTTTTGGTCGAAGGCCGAAGCCGTCGCAATAAAAATCGGCTCACCGGGCGTACCCGCAATAACAAGGTGGTTAATTTTGACTCTCCCTTTACGGACAGTGATGCGTTAGAGGCTGCTTTGGTTGGGAAATTGGTCACCGTCAAGATCACTGAACCCTTCCCCTTTTCCCTTACGGGTGTTCAGCGTTTGTCTGCGGAAGACAGGGCGTTGCTCTTGTCAAAGAATCAGCTTGAATCGGTTCCCGTTTAAGAAGGAAGCTGGCTGGTGAGTATCGTTTATCTTGGGCTAGGCAGTAACATGGGTGACCGGGTGGGGTATATCCAGCAAGCCCTGCACCTGCTAACGGATTCTCCTGAAATAACCATGGTTCAGACCTCCAGTTTCTATGAAACGGAACCCGTCGGGTTTAAAGAGCAGGAGTGGTTTGTTAATGCCGCTGTCGAAGTTCAGACGACCTTTACCCCGGAAGAGTTATTAACGCATTGTCAGGCTATTGAATCGCGACTGGGTCGTGTTCGGGATCCCGATAACCAAGATGGTCCCCGGACGATTGATCTGGATATTTTATTTTATGATGCTCAGGTTATTTCTGCTAAACATCTCATGATCCCACATCCTCGCTTTCATGAACGGGCTTATGCGCTGGTTCCCATGCTGGAACTAAACGATAGTCTGGAGCACCCCATTATTCATCAGAGTGTTACCCAACTGCACCAAAACCTAAAATCACCGGAAGAGGTTTTTCTTTACGGTACTCGAGGCATTCATTAGCGGTCTGCCTGACTATCGTTGAGTATACGTCTCTGAATCCATTATTTGTCCGTTTTTGTCGATGGCTTGCAGACGAATCGTTTTTCCGTTGACATAGAAATGAAGAAAGTGATGTTTTTTTAAGCGAATAAACGAGTTGTTTTCTGGTTTTCTAATAAAATCTCTCAAGTAAGCGCCGCCGCCGCCGCTCACAACATAGGTCACCCCGAGAATGGGCCGAAATCGTTCGTAATTATGATCGTGCCCCGCCAGATAGAAATCCACATGGTGTTTGGCAAGAATGGGTGCTAAATGTCTGATTTGGGAATGACTGCTTCGATGAGCACCGGAAGAGTAAACCGGGTGGTGGGCATAGACAATTTTCCATTGAGCCTTGCTCTCACGAAGCACTTTATCCAGCCAGTTTCGTTGGGTTTGGTTCATGATATTTGTATCGATGGCGAAAAAATCGACGTTTTGATAGGAAAAAGTATAGTACCGGTTGGGCATTTGGTAATATTCAAGGGTTCCCTGCTTGTAGCCATAACGTACATCATGGTTGCCTAAGACTGGACGCATTTTAACGCCCTGTTGAAAGAGAGGGGCATAGATGTTTTTATAGCGGCTCGCCCCCAGCTTATCCCACTCACCATTGGGATAAATAATATCGCCCAGGTGGAGAATAAAGGGAAAAGGGGTTGCTTCATATTGTCGGACCAGTTGTTTCGCAATGTCCTTTTGAAAGGAAGCGCCTGAACCGCTGTCTCCGATCACCGTAAAATAGAATCCAGCTTGTTGGGTATTGGTATAGGGCTTTAGTTTTGCAGGAACGGGCTCGGCTTTATTTGCGCAGTTTAACAGAAAAAAGCCGGTAAAAATGAGGCATAAAGAGGACAAAACCACTTGGAATAGTCGGGTCGGGCGCATAATAACTCTCAAACAGACATTGAAGTTTAAAAACATAAAATATAAAAATAGATAAGGCGAGGCGGTTGACAAGACCTCACTCCAAATTATAGCGAAAAGTAAAAAAGAAGCGAAAAGAGAAATAATCCGGCTTGCAACGGATTTTGCCCTTGTGTTAAAGTGACCATTCTACTTTTTACTTTTTTGTCACAGAGACAAAATAAAATAATATAAAGAAGGATTTGGAATTACGATGGATAACAATAAACCCAATCAGTCGTCCCAGGAAAAGGGACCAAATCCGAGTCAGGGTGGTCGTCGACAAGGCCAAGCTGGCGACAGCGAATGGAAAGAAAAAGTTATTCAAATCCGCCGGGTGACGAAAGTCGTCAAAGGCGGTAAGAAGCTCAGCTTTCGTTCCGTAGTTGTTGTAGGCAATGGTAAAGGTCAAGTCGGCGTAGGCGTTGGTAAATCCAATGAAGTCATTGGTGCGATTCAAAAAGGCGTCGCCGCGGCTCGAAAAAACTTGATCGATGTAGCGATTCATAACAAGACCATTCCTCATGCGGTCACAGCGAAAGCCAGTGGAAGTAAATTGGTTATGCGCCCAGCCTCCGAAGGTACCGGGGTGATTGCGGGTGGTGCGGCTCGTGCTGTCTTTGAATTAGCTGGCATTGGCAACATTCTTGCAAAATCCCTAGGATCAAATTCCCCCTTAAACGTGGCTCGTGCGGCGGTTCAAGGACTCTCTGAATTGAGAACCTTTGAAACCATTGCCCGTAATCGAGGCATGACGGTAAAAGAAATTTTAAATTAGAGCTACGCTCTAACGGAGGTTTAATACTATGTCTGACAACAAACAGTCCGGCAGTGGCAAGCTGAAGATTACGCTGACGCGTAGTCTCATTGGCCGTCCGGAAAAACACCGTCGCATCGTACGGGCACTGGGTTTAGGAAAACGTTTTAACCCTGTGTTTCACGATGATTCGCCAACCATCCGTGGTATGGTGACCAAGATTTCCCACCTGTTAACCGTGGAGGGCGCGTAAGCCATGGCCGATGAAAAGAAAGAAACTCAAAAAAAGCCGAAAGCGTCAGCTAAAAAAGAAGTAAAGGCGGAAAAAGTGGAAAAAGCGGAAACGCCTGCGACAAAAGAAACAAAACCAAAAGCAAGCAAAACTGAAAAAGTCGAAAAAGTCGAAAAAGTGGCAAAACAGGCAAAACAGGACGCTATCTCAGAAGAATCCACCGGATTGACCTTGGGTACGATTGCTCCGGCTAAAGGAGCACACCGTGGTAAAATGCGGGTGGGCCGTGGCCGGGCAACCGGCTGTGGAAAAACCTGTAATCGAGGTCATAACGGAGAAGGGCAACGCTCCGGTCGTTCTCGCAAGCGAGGGTTTGAAGGTGGTCAGATGCCTGGCTATCGAAAGATCCCCAAGGTTGACGGATTCAAACTGGTTAATCCACGCAAATGGCTGGAACTCAACATTTGTGATCTGGATCGTGTTTTATTGAAAGATGAATCCGAGCTGACTTATGCCATGTTGAAAGAGCGCGGGTTCCTGCGTAACGGCATGGATGGCTTGCGTATTCTGGGCAAAGGTGATTGTGGCCGAAAGGTAACTATTCATGCCCATTATGCCACCGCAGGCGCTCAGAAGAAAATTGAAGCCGCTGGCGGCTCGGTGGTCATTGTGCCGCCAGCTACAAAAGCTGTGGCCCAATAAGTAAGCGTCAATAGTTTAACCAATCGTTTTGATAAAGGCTTAATCTGGTGAGTAGACCGACACAACACAATTCAAAATCCAACGTGCCTAGCCTTCATGAGCTGAAAGGTATTTTTCAGGCGTCGGGTCTGAAAAATAAAATTTTGTTCACGATCATTGCGATTTTAATTTATCGCCTGGGAGTCCAAATCCCGATTTGGGGTGTGGTCCCAGGCGCCCTTGAAAAATATTTAGGTGGCTTGGGCGGTTTACTCAACATGTTTTCGGGTGGTGCGCTGGGCAGTTTGTCCGTTCTCGCCTTGGGAATTGGCCCTTATATTACGTCATCCATTATTATGCAGTTGATGACCGTGGTGATTCCTCGCCTGGAAGAAATGCAAAAAGAGGAAGGTGAGCAGGGACGTAAAAAACTGTCTCAAATTACTCGCTATGGCACTGTTATCTTGGCCGTTTTACAAGGGTCGCTGATTATCCGCCTGATTGCGGGGAGTTCGGCAAATTTACTGCCAGGTGTGGATCCGACCATGTTCTGGATTGCCGGTATTGTTTCGCTCACGGCAGGTGCCGTATTTGCCCTGTGGCTGGCGGAGATTATTACGGAAAAAGGGATTGGCAACGGGGGTTCGTTGCTTATTTTTATTGGAATTCTGGCCTCGGTGCCAACTTACGTGGAAAAAACACGTGTCATGGTGGCCGGAGATAACAGCAAAATTTTTCTCCTGCTGATTTTACTTGCCATATTTCTTGCCCTGATTGCCCTGATTATTATTTTACAGGAAGCGGCTCGCAACGTGTTTGTGGTGAATGCGAAACGACAAATTGGGAATAAAGTGTATGGCGGACAAAACACCCATATCCCCTTTAAAATTAATCCGGCGGGTGTGATGCCGATTATTTTTGCTTTTGCGGTCATGGCCTTTCCCGCGACTGTTTTTCAGATGTCGACCCCCTTGCCTGATACGTGGTTGTATGACGTAAAAAATATTTACGATCAGTACTTTGGATTTTCCGGCTCCTTATATGGGGTGGTCATGTTTGTGATGGTGATCTTCTTCAGTTTTTTCTACGCCTCGATTATCCCCAGCATGCAGCCGAAAGAAATCGCTGAGAATTTGAAGAAGTATGGTGCTTCGATTCCTGGGATTAAGCCCGGTAAGCCAACGGCTGAGAAACTGGAAGAAATTCTAACCCGGATCATTTGGATTGGTGCGTTTGCCTTGGCAGGGATTACACTAGCGGCCAGTTCAGCGCCGATATTGTTAAAAATACCTACACTGGCAGGGCTTGGCGCAACGTCGCTGATTATTTTGGTTGGTGTGGCGCTAGATACGGTGAATCAAATTCGAGTTCACCTCTTGTCTCGGCAGTATCAAGGCTTTATGAAATAGTCTTCGCTTACCTTCTCCGTTTTTAAACTACAATGATTAGAGACTTGGGTGAATGGAGCCAACATGTTTCATTCATCTTTTGAAAGAGCTAGCGAAGGAAGAAGGAGTTAAATTATGAAAGAAAACCAAGCCCTTCAAGGAAAAAAGCTATTCCCTTTTATAGCCCCTCCCAGTGGTGGAAAGGGGACACAGACGGCCGCCTTGTTGAAAACGTTTCCTGAACAATTGGGTAAATTCGACATGGGAGCCACGTTTCGAACCGCCATAAAAGACCCGGAAAACCCTCTGGGGCAAAAAATTCGGGATGCAATGCAAGCGGGCCAACTGGTGGATATTTCCATTGTGATGCAATTGTTTGAAAAAGGCTTAAAAGACGAGGCGAAAGCGCACCCGAATTTAACGGCCTTTATTCTGGATGGGTTTCCTCGCAATGTGGAACAGCTCGATAACCTGCTAGCATTGTGCGCGAAAGAAGGTGCCTCGGTCGCGCAAGCCTTTTATTTGGATGTGCCTGAGCAGGTGATTATTGACCGCTCAGCGGGCCGTGCGTTTTGTCACCATTGTAACGAACCGTTTAACTTGCGAATTCAAGGCATGGATATTCACGAATGCGTCGAGACAAAGCGAACCATCACCCCTTCGGATACGGCGGATTATTATCAGCGGGAAGACGATGCCGAAGCAACGGTACGCAAGCGGCTTCAGTCGTTTAGCGATGAAACCCAACCCATGATCGCTCGTTTCCGGGAAAAAGGACTCCTCAATGATGTGAACGGGAATCGGGCACCGGAAGCGGTTACAGCGGAATTATTGAAGCAGATGGAAGGTTATCTAAAGCCCGAAAAAGCGACGGCAGGCTAATAAGGGATTAAATAAAAGAATCAATAAGTGTAGTGTAAAAAGAATAGGCAGGTTTTAACAGGATTATGGCAGGGATTGTGGATCGCAAGTCTCGAGAAGAGATAAAAATGATGCGACGGGCGGGGCAAATTGTCGCCGAGGTGCATGCGTTGGTTCGGGAGAACTTGCGTTCGGGAATTTCAACATTCGAGCTGGATGAGTTGGCCGAGGCCCATATCCGAAAATCCGGTGCTTTGCCGACGTTTAAGGGTTACCATGGGTTTCCCGCGACCCTGTGTACGTCGATTAATGCCGAGGTAGTTCATGGAATTCCCAGCAAAGAAGCCATTCTGAACGAAGGTGATATTGTCAGCATTGATGTGGGCGCAACCTATCGAGGCTTAATTGCGGATGCGGCCTTTACTGCCGGAGTCGGTGAAATTACCGAGGATTTGAAAAACTTACTCATCGCGACGGAAGAAAGCTTGTTTGCGGCTATTGAGCAGATGCGCGAAGGGCGCTATTTGGAGGATGTTTCGGGCGCTGTTGAAGACGTTAACAAAAAATATAAGTATGGACTGGTGCGCAATTATGGTGGCCATGCGGTGGGACGAAAACTTCACGAAGAACCTTTTGTTCATAATTTTAGAACAGGAAATCAGGGTCCTATGCTTAAAGTGGGTTCGTGTCTGGCGATTGAACCCATGTTTAATCTGGGAGGTGATGACGTTTACACGGCCAAAGACGAATGGACGGTTTTGACAACTGACCACTTGCCATCAGCGCATTTTGAGCATACAGTGGTGGTGACTGAATCGGACCCGGAAGTTTTAACTCGCTTAAAAAGCGACTAGAGCTGTTATAGTAGTCGAGAACAGGGAAGCCAGGAATACACGAATGTCAAAAGATGTAATTGAAATGGAAGGCGTGATCAATGAGTCATTGCCCAATGCGACCTTTATGGTGAAATTGGAAAATGGTCTAGTTGTTTTGGCGCATATTTCTGGTAAGATACGTAAGCATTTTATCCGTATTCTTCCTGGGGATAAGGTCAAGGTTGAGCTTTCGCCTTACGACTTGACTCGGGGACGAATTACGTATCGCTTAAAGTAAACTGGTTTATTTATTAACACCCCCAATAATAAAGGATGGTTATCATGAAGGTTAGAACCTCCGTCAAAAAAATGTGTGACAAGTGTAAGGTAATTCGACGACGAGGCCGTGTTGCGGTCATTTGCGAAAACCCAAAGCATAAACAGCGCCAAGGCTAGCCTATTATTGGTCAAGGGCCTCTGCTCTGTTTAAAGTCGGCTTGATTTGATTGAGCCGACTTTATTATTGGCTTACTTTTAAAAATTTTTTCACGTCTTGCTTCTTAACGAATCAATGGCGGTGGAGAGGAGGGTTAAAGGAGAGCTTTTTTAGCTGAGGTAAAACAGGTTAATTCGGGGTTGGGGTTCTGTCTTTATCGTGTTCTCGATTTTAAAGGGTTGCTATGGTCCGTTTGACCGTAAATCTGGGTGGTCTGAGAGAGGTTTAACCGTTATTCCAGTAAAAAAGCAGGACAAGGGCTTGTTTTATGTGGGTGTTTTGGAGACACTTCGAGTTCATTCTTTTCGTTCAAGAACCCCGGTTATTACAAAAGTTCATTCTCTTACGATGTTTTCAATGGTTCTGCTTGATTCTTGATCGTTTTTACATTACTTTATTCTCCCTAATCCCTATACGTCTGTAGAATATATTGCAGACTTTCTAGTTAAACAGGAGTTCTTTATTCAATGGCAAGACTAGTTGGTGTCGACCTTCCCAGACGAAAGAAAATTCGTTTTGCGTTGACCTATATTTATGGTGTCGGTCCGACCCTCAGTAAGAAAATTTTAGAAAAAGCCAAGGTGGATCCAGACTGTCTGGTTGAGAATTTGGCCGAAAGCGAAGTCATTGGACTGAAAGAAGCCATTGAAGAAAACTGCCAGGTGGAAGGTGATTTGCGCCGGATGACCAGTCTGAACATTAAGCGGTTGTCTGAAATTGGGTCCTTTCGTGGGACTCGTCACCGAAAAGGGTTGCCCGCTCGTGGACAACGAACAAAGACCAATGCGAGAACTCGTCGTGGCCGACGTTCTGCCCCGATGAAGAAAAAGGCTTAGAAAACAGCGATAAAGCGATAATTAGATTTAAATATGACTGTAGCAACGATTTAGGTTAGATCATGGCGAAAGCAAAACAACCCACCCGAAAAAGAAAAGAAAAGAAAAACGTCCTTCAGGGCGTGGTTCATATTCAATCGACCTTTAACAATACCATTGTGACCTCCACGGATCCGCAAGGAAATACCATTGCATGGTCGAGTGCCGGGTCTTCAAATTTTAAAGGGGCACGAAAAGGAACCCCTTTTGCCGCTCAACTTGCCGCTGAGACGGTGGCGAAGAAGTCGATTGATCAAGGCATGCGCTCTGTTGAGGTTTATGTTAGTGGCCCTGGTGCCGGACGTGAAACCGCGATCCGAGCGCTTCAAGTCGCTGGCTTGGCCATTACCCTGATTAAAGATGTAACCCCGATTCCACACAACGGATGCCGACCACCTAAGCGTCGTCGGGTCTAGTTCTTTGTTTTCGGACGTTACCAGATTCTAAAAGAAAAGGAGTTTCAGCATTGGCTCGTTACACGAAATCAGTTACAAAACTGGCAAGAAATTCAGGCGGAACCTTAGATGGGTTTCCAAAAACCGAAAATTTGAAGCGTGAATACGGTTCTGGCCAACATGGTCAAGCCCGTAAGAAGTTGTCTGAATATGCCATTCAGTTACGAGAAAAGCAAAAGGTCAAGCGGACTTATGGTATTCAGGAGAAACAATTCCGTCGTTACTATAAAGATGCTGTTCGAAGAACTGGTGTAACCGGTACGACCTTATTACAACGGCTGGAATCCCGACTAGATAACATTGTTTACCGGACAGGGCTTGCTTATTCACGGCCCCAAAGTCGTCAGTTAGTGACCCATGGACATATCTTGGTCAATGGGCAGCGGGTCAATGTACCGTCCTATATTTTAAAGCCCGGTGATGAAATTACCATCCGGGAGCGAAGCAAAAAGTTGCTGACTGAACTGCAGGAAGGGCGCTCTCCGGTTGTTCCTGAGTGGCTTTCGGTTGATTCAAAAGCTTTAACCGCTCGATTTGCGGCCATTCCTGAACGTCAGGATCTGGATCAAAGTATTAATGAACAGCTTATTATTGAATTTTATTCAAGATAAGATTGGCTTCATCCTTTTTTTATCCCTCATTAAATTTTAAACGTTTTATCGCTATAAGTTTGGAGACCTCTACCACATGGAGCATCAACTGAATATCAAATGTGTGAATACAACCACCGATTCAGATGGATCGATTTATGGGAAATTCGTGATTGAGCCACTGGAAAATGGCTTTGGTACGACCTTGGGTAATTCCTTGCGACGGGTATTGCTTTCGAGTTTGCCGGGTGTCGCGGTGACCTCGGTTCGAATTGAAGGTGTGAATCATGAATTTACAACGATTCCAGGGGTGGTTGAAGATGTACTGGACGTCATGCTCAATTTAAAAGGGGCGGTTCTCAAGTGTGATGACTCAACCTTGATTAGCGACGAGCCACAGTACATGAGACTCGACATGGATAAGCCGGGTATTGTAACGGCGGGTGATATTGAAGTGCCGGCAGGGGTCATGGTCGTTAACCCGGATTGGAAAATAGGCACCATAACCGAAGGTGGCAGTCTCCATGCGGACTTAACTTGCGAGGCCGGATATGGTTATGTCCCGGCGGAGCAAAACGAAAGCAATAAAAACAAGGCTGTTGATACGCTTATGATCGATGCGGCTTTTATGCCGATTCGTCGAGTTGCTTATACGGTTGAGGAAACTCGGGTGGGCCAGCGTACCGATTATGACAAATTAGTCCTTGAAATCTGGTCTAATGGTAGTTTAGATGTTAGTTCCGCATTAAGTCAGGCGGCGAATATCTTGATTGAGCACCTTCTGCCTGTGGCATCCCTCTCGGGTATCCCGACTTTGGTTCCTCAGTTGCCTAAGGAAGAAGAAAAGTCACCCGAAGAAGAAATGGCCGCCAATGTGACGGTTGAAGATTTGGAGTTGTCGGTTCGTGCGTTTAACTGCCTGAAACGGGCCAATATTAACAGTATTTCCGAACTTCTTCATAAATCCGAAGCGGATTTGCTGTCCATTAAGAATTTTGGTAAGAAATCTTCGGATGAAGTGATTGAGCGTTTGAAAGCCTTTGGCCTGAATCTGAAACCCAATCCGGAAGACGTCGACATTGAGGCGCTCATTTAGTTATTAAAACCGTATCAATTTAGGAATGACACATTATGAGACACCGTAAAAAAATACACCTTTTAGGCAAACCGGCCGATCAGCGAAAGGCGATGTTACGCAGTTTGGCGTCCAGCTTTTTCATGCATGGGCAGATTACGACCACGCTCCATCGTGCCAAGGCCTTAAAAGAAATCACGGATAAAATTGTCACGCTGGCGAAGCGGGATGATGTCCATGCGATTCGTCAGGTGTCAAAGTTAATCTATAATCAAAAAACCGGAAACATGATTCAGGACAAAAACGGTAAGGAAATTGAAGAAACCGTTTTGCGTCGAATTTTTCGAACCGTGGCCCCTCGCTTTTCAGGCAGGAAAGGTGGTTACACGCGTTTGATTCACTCACCTCCCCGTCGGGGCGACGCGGCAAAAATGGCCGTTATAGAATTGGTGGATTAATTTTTCTTATACCCAAAGACTCAGAGCCCTTTCTTAAGGGCTCTGAACGTTAAAACCCGGTGCTATTAACAATATGAGTACTTCCTCTCCCTATTCGCATTTATCAGCTGAAGCTTACGAGTCCACCATGACGCGCCACGTGTTATTGGTAGAGTATCTTGGGTCGGCTTATTGTGGAAGTCAGTACCAGTATCAAGATGGTGAAGTACGTCCGACCATTCAGCATTCGCTGGAGGTGGGGTTAAAAAAGCTGGGAATCATCAGCTCTAAGGTGAGTTTTGCGAGCCGAACTGATGCGGGTGTGCACTCTCTTGGACAACGGGCTCATTTTGATACCTTAAATGGTGCATTGGAGACGATGCCCCAACTGGCAACAGCTTTAAACTCGGTTTTGCCAAAAGATATGAGTGTTCGAGGGGCCGCTTATGATGTTGGACTGAATTTTCATGTGCGCCGAGAGGCTGTTCGAAAATGGTATCGTTATACGGTCTTTAATGCCTCAACTCGTTCCGCTTTTTGTCCAGCGAATGCGCTTTGGTGGAAGCATAGTCTGAACGAAACCCGGATGAATCAAGCCGCAAAATCCCTGGTAGGAACCCGAAATTTTAAAAGTGTTAAGTGCCCGGATACATTAGTGGTTGATGATGTCTGTTGTGTGGAGTATGCTAGGGTGTTCCGTGACGGTGATCTGATTCATTTTGATATTGTTGCCACACGTTTTTTATATAAAATGGTTAGAAACCTGATGGGTCTATTGTTTGCCGTTGGCCGAGACAAGAACCCCATTCCACCCGAGATGGTTCTCGAACTTTTGGAAAAGCAGGATCAATCTCAAGCCAGTCAGTGCGGGGCAACCGCCAAAGCTGATGGATTAACCTTGATGGCAACCGGCTATCCAGATACAATAAGTTTCTTTAAAGACGATACACAGGTTCAGACGATGAACCAATTAGTAACAATGGAGTTACCCGATAATGAAAACCTTTTCTGCAAAGCCTCTTGAACTTGAGCGCAAATGGTGGCTGATTGATGCCGAGGGACAAACCTTGGGTCGTTTGGCTACGCTGACGGCTAACCTGCTTCGAGGCAAGCACAAACCACAATATACGCCCCATATTGATACCGGAGATTTTGTTGTGGTCATTAACGCGGATAAAATTAAAGTCACCGGCAAAAAGATGGATCAAAAGCTCTACCGGCACCATACAGGTTATATTGGTGGGCTTAAAACGGTTGCGTTAAAAGATTTGCTGGCCAAGCACCCGACCCGTCCCGTTGAAAAAGCGGTTTGGGGCATGTTGCCACACAACACGCTGGGGCGTCAGCAATTACTGAAGTTAAAAGTTTACGCTGGCGCGGAACACCCGCATCAGGCACAAAAAGTGGAAGCTTATACGGATCTGGAGGTTGCTCAATAATGGCGAAAACAACATACCCACAAAACGGTGTCCGAGGTACGGGGCGACGAAAAGAAGCCATTGCCCGGGTTCGTGTGAAGCCCGGTACAGGTAAGATTCTGATTAATGGCCGATTAATGACTGACTATCTGGATAACCGTAAAGCGCTTGAGATTCCTATCCTTCAGCCGCTGGTTGCGGCAGGTGTTGAAGAGCAATACGATGTGATTTGTCGGGTCAACGGTGGTGGTAAAGCGGGTCAGGCCGATGCCATCAAAATGGGACTGGCTCGTGCGTTATCCGAAACCAATGCCGAATACGAAAAAATTATGCGTGAAGAAGGGTTTATGACGCGAGACGCTCGTGTGAAAGAACGAAAGAAATACGGCTTGAAAAAAGCCCGAAAAGCTTACCAGTTCTCCAAACGATAAATCGTCTTTCTTTACCTTACTCCAAGGGTTACTTCATTCAAAAGCCCTCTGTGCCATTTGGCTAGAGGGCTTTTCAAATGAAGAGGGATAATTGGAACGCAGGTGTTATAGGCCCGGCACAATAAACGTTTTAGCAAGCCCGAGAGCAATAACGGCCAGCGTGAGCATGGTCAGGGTAATCAAGGGGAACAGTATCAGCATGAACCGCTCATAATTGGGAGGGGTCGATTGAATTTTGGATTTAGGAATCATGGGAAGGGTGCCTCTCTTGTCCAGTATGATTTGAATCTATTGGATTGATTATACTGATTCCGGCGTTAAAATAAAAGGGTGATGACCGATTCTTTATCTGTTTTAAATGGTTTTAAACATGCTGAACAAACGTATCTTTGGGCGCATTGGGTACTTCCGGTGTCTTCCCCGCCGATTGAACGAGGGTTTATTGCTTTAGATAAAGGGCGCCTCAGTGCTGTCGGCGCTGTGAGTGAACTGCCCGAAGCGCTTCAACATCAGGCTCGTCGTTTTTTTGAGTCAGAGGCGTTAAACCCGATTTTGCTAACACCGGGCTTGGTGAATACCCATGCGCATTTGGAGCTGTCGTTTGAGGCCATGATCCCTCGGGAGCCGGGTGAGGATATGACGGATTGGCTGTTTCGGGTGGTGGCCTGTCAAAAGCAGGAGAGTACCTGCTCGGCTCAGCAAATCCGTTGTGAGCAAGGTGTAGCGGAGTTATTGCGAACGGGAACTACTTGTGTCAATGATATCAGTTCGCAGGGAGCGAGTTTTAAGGCTTTGGAACGAGCAGGCTTACGGGGAGTGGTGTCCATGGAGTTTTTTCACCCGGATTGGGAAGTTTTGAACCTTGGACAGTGGACTCACCGCTATGAATCTATGTTTTCACCCTACGCCACGCACGATCGGATTCACCCAGGGCTTTCTCCCCACTCTCCCTATAATGTCTCGCCAAACGCCTGGCAAACAATGGTTGAAGCCTGTCAGCCCAAGCTGGTTCACTCTCATTGCGCTGAGTCGAAAGCCGAAATAGCATGGCTGTCGGGTCAGCCATCGTCTCTGAACCGCTTGCATGAAACGATGCTCGGTCGGCGGTTTTCCTCTCAACCTCAACGGCCTGCTGGTGATACCGTGCCACCCTTGTGGATGATTGGAACTTATTTGAAAGCCAACGGCTTGCTTGAATTGGATTCACCATTGGTTTTGACTCATTGCGTGTATACGCAGACTTCGGATCGTAAGCTGTTTGAACAGGCTGGGGTAGGCGTTAGCCATTGCCCACGGAGCAATTTGCATTTGCAGGGGGAAACACTCCATTGGGCCGACTGGGATTCGCTGGCGATCTCGATAGCATTGGGGACGGATAGCCGCTTGAGCGCACCATCGTTAGATATGCGGGATGAGGCACGTCAGGCGGTAGCGTGCCATGGCTGGTCGGCGAAGCAGGCGCTTGAAGCCATCACACTGGCAGGAGCCAAGGTGATGGGGTTGGAGTCTCAAATTGGTTCACTGGCACGAGGCAAACAGGCGGATGTTGTTTCTTGGCGTGCAAACGGACCTTCAAAAAGCAACGCGCCAGAATCACTTTGGCTGGAGGGGTCAACCACAATGGAACAGCTTTGGGTGCAAGGGCGGCCACTTAATACATCGGTTCGTGTTTAAGAACTTTTAGTCCTTCAGGACTTCAGAAAGGTATAATGGATGAGGCTTGTCCATTGTTTAGTTTAAATAAGATAGAAACGGCAGGGTAATACACATGTTTAGCACTCAATCGATTGAAAAAATTCAGGAAATTCATTTAAAAGATTACACCCCGCCGTCTCACTTATTTGAGACAACGGATATGACGTTTGAGCTGAACCGCGAAGACGAGGTGCTGGTTTCGACGATTATTAAAGTGCGTATTAATCCGGACTCAACCGAGGACGCTTGTCGGATGACCTTAAATGGCGCACCGGAAAAAGCGCCCGAAGGAACCGATACACCGACCATGGCGCTGTTGGAAATAATGGTTAACGGCAAGACACTTGAACCCGAGGCTTATACTCGCCAAGGGGAGGAACTGATCCTTCATGCTTTGCCTGAAGAGGGTGAATTTACGTTGGGAATTAAAACCCGAATTAACCCCAAGGCCAATCGTTCGTTAAACGGGCTTTATACGTCGGGCGGAAAAATGACGACTCAGTGTGAGTCCCAAGGGTTCCGAAACATGACCTTTTATCTGGATCGCCCGGATGTTATGAGTAAATTCACCACGACGATTATTGCCGACAAAGGCAAGTACCCGCAGATGCTTTCCAATGGAAATCCGGGCAAGCGTATTGAATTGCCCGATGGGCGGGAAAGCATGACTTGGGAAGATCCGTTTAAAAAGCCGGCGTATTTGTTTGCTTTGGTCGCTGGCGATCTAGCATTGACGGAAGGGACGTTTATGACCCAATCCGGGCGGAAAGTCGATATTCATATTTATGTGGATAAGGGCGATGAAAATAAAGTTGAGCATGCCATGAAATCCCTAAAAAAAGCTATGAAGTGGGATGAAGAGGCCTTTGGTCGAGAGTATGATCTGGATCTTTTCCAAATTGTAGCGGTAAATGATTTTAACTTTGGCGCCATGGAAAACAAGGGGTTGAATATCTATAATTCATCCGCTATTTTGGCCGATCCCAGCACCGCCACGGACACCCGTTATAAGTTTATTGAAGCGGTGATTGGTCATGAGTATTTTCATAATTGGTCTGGCGATCGGGTTACGTGCCGGGACTGGTTCCAACTCTCCCTCAAAGAAGGATTAACGGTGTTCCGGGATTCTGAGTTTACGTCTGATATGAACTCTCGCCCCGTTAAGCGAATCGAAGACGTTGTCGACATACGAACCCGCCAGTTTCCTGAGGATGCCGGCGCCATGGCACATCCTATTCGCCCGGCCTCTGTTGGTTCCATTGAAAACTTCTATACCTCGACCGTGTATGAAAAAGGCGCCGAGGTCATTCGGATGATACATACCTTAATGGGCGGGCAAGACGGCTTCCGTCAAGGGACGGATCTGTATTTTGAACGCCATGATGGTCAGGCGGTTACCACCGAAGACTTTGTGAAAGCCATGGAAGACGCTTCCGGGTTGGATTTGAGTCAGTTTCAAAAAACCTGGTATAACCAGGCAGGAACGCCGACGCTGGCGATCACGGATCGTTATGATCCTCATACAAAAGAATACGCCTTGACCATTAAGCAATCCACCCCTGCCACACCGGAAAAAAAGGTGAAAGATCCCTTCCATATTCCGATTCGCTTGGGCTTGCTAGACTCCAAAGGTCAGGATATTCCTCTGGTGTTGAAAAATTCAGGCGAGGTGTCCCTAACCCATAGGGATATTTTAAATTTAACCAAAAACCAAGCCACGTTTGTCTTCAAAAATGTGCCGGAAAAACCGGTGCCATCTTTATTAAGAAACTGGTCTGCTCCCGTTAAACTCAATTACGATTACACGCGGGATGAGCTTACTTTTTTAATGGCCAACGATAACGATGGATTTAACCGTTGGGAGGCCGGACAAAAACTCGGTGAGATGGTTTTAAAAGAGCAGGTAGTTGCTATTCAGAAAGGCGAACCCATACCCGTCGATCCACGGCTGATTGATGCTTTTAAACGGGTTTTGGGGGATAAAGCTCTGGATCCGGCGTTGGTGGCAAGCACGCTTGCATTGCCTAGCCTAACCTATTTGCTCGAGCTTTACCCCGCTGGTCAGGTGGACATTGATGCCATTTATGAAGCCCGGAAAAAAACACGCCAAGCTATTGGGCAGGACTTGGAATCCACTTTGCTGGAACGTTTTAACGCTAGCCGTTCAACGGAAAACCGACCTTATACCTGGAACAAGGAGGACGCTGGCGAGCGGGCGGTTAAAAATACAATGCTCGCTTACCTGATTGCGGGAAACCCGAACAAACACCTGCCCTTGGCCATTGAGCAGCTTGATCGCCATCACAATATTACAGATGATCGTTCGGCCATAGGGCATCTCATTAACCATGCCGATGAAGCTACTCGTCAGGAAAAGCTGAATCAGGTGTATCAGGCCCATAAAGAGAATGCGCAAATCATTGATCAGTGGTTTACGGATCAGGCGATTGCGGATCGGGACGATGTTCTGACGCAAGTAAAAGCCTTAACCTCTCATGAAGCCTACATGGAACCGGATCCAAAAGAGGCCTCAAAAATGCGGAAGACCACGAATCCAAACCGGGTGCGTTCGCTGGTGGGCGGCTTTACGGTTAATAAAATTTACTTTCACAAAAAAGACGGGTCAGGTTATCAGTTTGTGGCGGATCAAATTATTGCGATTGATAAATTCAACCCGATGTTAGCCGCGGGTTTGGCCAAAAGCTTTTCGTCAGCCCATAAATTTGATTCAGCCCGGCAAACACTGATGATTCAGCAGTTAGAACGCATTCAGAAGCATGTTGAGTCGGGTAATGTGAAAGAGATTGTCGGTAAAACCCTCGAATCGCTTTCGTAAACATTATTTATGGCTGATAAGAATTGTTTACGGTCGATACTGATAAAGCTGAATGCGATTCTCTGACGATGCGTAGATCCGTGTGAAATGTTCAGGAAACTGGCGGACAAGTTCGCCTGCGACCGGATTCTCTGCGGCCAAAACCTGATGACCTTTTAGTTTGGGTTCGACCATCAGATAATTCACCCCGTAGTGACGCATACTGTTATTCAGCGTGGCGATAGACTTGGGGTTATGAACGGGGTACTTGCCGTCTATTTTCTTCAGACTCCAGTAACTAACGGTATAGGTCAGTCGTCCTGTATATAGATGAACCATAGGACCCCAAGCGGTTCCAATGACTGCTTTTTCCGGGAGGTTTTGTCGGATGTAGTGAAAGGTTGTTTGATACTCAGACCAGAGGCTGCGATCGACTTCACTAAAATGGTTGGCGCGAAGCTCTCGTAAGTTCCCGTAGCTTATGAATGAAAAGATAACTTCAGCAACCAGAAACAGGGCTAGAAGACTGGTTTTCCATTGGGGGGCCTGCTTCCACTGGAAGGACGCAAGAGGGATTAAGGCGTAATACCAAAGCCAGGGCAGAATATCCACAATAAATCGATAGACCTGATCGTCATAGCGCCAGAGAATAATGAATCCGCTATAAATCAGCAGGTATAAAAAAGAAAAAGAGGCCGGGGCTTTTCGCAGGTGGTTCCACCCAAGGGGAACAAGGTAGCGTGTTAAAAGAAGCAGAGGAACAAGGGCTATCCAAAGATTACCCACTGGAAACAAGTAGAGCTTGAGGGAATACAGAAAGGGTAGAAACCCATCCTGAATCAGGGAAAGTAAAAACGCCTTACGGGTAAATAGGTCTTCGATGAAAATACCGGCGTAGCTTCCATATTCATAAACCAGCGGGTAGTTCAGGTCATTAATTTCCGGCGGCTTATTGAGTGAAACCCAGGCCATCCAGGGGAGAAGCGAAAAAATTGTGCTACCTCCGCCATAAATTAGGGCTTGTTTCCATTGCTTGCGTAAAATAAGCCCCAGTACGATGGCGCCAATCAAGGCAATCCCCAGCATACGTGCGTGAAAAGCCAAGGCTGATAAAAGAATAAGCCCAATAAGCCGTTTGGTGCTGAAGGGAGGGGGTGCTTTTTCGGCCAGAAAGAGGACAGCAATGGAAAAGGGGAGGTAGAAAATTTCCGACATAATTGACGTGGAAAAATACAGGTAGAAAAAATTGGAGGCGATGAAAAACAAGAGAACAACGCTCAGCCAGCGGGGTGTGTTTTTGCATCGCCGAAGGTAAACATAAAAAAGCCCAAGGGAGGTGAGGGAGCAGAAAATGCTTAACCCGGCGAAAAGCGGAATATTCTCCGGGAACGACGGAGAGATGAGCCACCCAAGAGAAAGCACCAGTGGGTAAAGCGCGGGCAGGTGAAGCTGATTAGGCGTGCCGACCATGTAAGGTAGTTTATAGCCCCCCCCCTCTGCAATGGAGCGGGCTGAGCTAAGGTAAATGCCGTCATCATAAATAAGCCCCACGATGGCGGGATCAATGCACGTGCTGTAAATACAGGCAAGCGCAATACCCGTCAGAGTAAAAAGCAGACTAAAAAGCAACTGTTTTTTAGAGAAAGAGTGTTTAAAAAACAGCTTCATGGGACTTGGATCCTTTGGCTTCCTTGGAGAAGTAAAGATCATATCACGTTTCGATTTAGGCTGCCGGGCCGGCACAGCCGGCTTTATTTAGGGCTGGATTTGTAAACACCATAAATTTTACTGCCCTTACCGCACAGGCGGGAGTCCAGGCCAACTGGGTCCACGACCGAGTGGTGATTTGGCTCTTGTCTTTCAAAGATGTCTGCGAGAAAATTAGCCATGATATAAGGACGTTATGACGGCTTAAAATCTAACGTACCTCTCTCAATAAGCCCATAAAATAAGAGATTTTTAGATCGATGACCACGACCACACAACGACCGGAACAACTACCATCGGAGTACGAAAGCAAGATTCGGGAAATCGAAAAACAGATTTATGGTGCCCCGGAAAAAGAATGCACCGGCGGGTGTCAGGATAAACAGGACGAGAAGCAGGAAGGGTGTCCGAACTACGCGCCGGACGAGTCCTTGCTCAACCCGGTTGGACGTTTGATTGTTGACGGCTTTTATAATGCCATGGAAGTGTGTTTCGATGAATTGGGCCAGTTAAGCGACCCGCCTAAAAATATTCTGGTGATTGGTGGGTGTCGTCAGCGAGATATGGCTCGTCGTTTGGGCTTCTTACTCCCTTTTTCAAAAATTTATACGCTGGATCCCGATCTGGAGCAGGTTCAACGGGCGGAAGTCGAAATTAAATGCCGTTTTAAATTTACCCATGGTTCGGTTGAAGCCTTGCCGTTTGAGGATAAAGCCATCGACTTAACTCTGGCGCATAATGCGTTTGAATACATTGCGGATTGGGAACAAGCCGCTGAGGAAATTAGACGGGTCACTCGCCATTATGCCGTTGTCGGCCTGCATCGCCCACTGATGGGTAAGCTGTTGGGAGCGATTCCTGGTGTTCAGAGAGCCATAACCCATCTGGGCTGTTCGGTGCCTCAAAAACAACCGTCCAAAAGAACGGTTATCGAGAAGCTAAAAGAAATCAGTACCATTAAAACCACAGCTCAACCTGCCCCTTGGCAGTTAATGATGTGCCGAATCAAATAATCGTTACCTCTTTAAAAAAAAGAGTGTATTTACATTTCGTAATAGACTAGCATCAAAAGCATAATAATTGTTTTTATGCAAACACAAAGGTTAAACCCCTTTTCAAAACAAAGATTTTTTATTCTCTACAATCTTATTTTCTCAACTGATTAACATTCTCTTCTCTCTCTTAAACTCTTTTAAATCAAAAGAAACCCCTCTCCTAAGACGGTAGAGGGGTTTCTTTGTGCATTTTCAGAGGCTCTCTGGACTTCTTTACCGGTGCTGGTAATTGTCCGGGAGTTTTGCCGTTTTAACGGGCAGGGCCATCAAGCGACCTTCTCGAATAATCTGGAAATTCAGGGTGGTGTCGATGGGTTTACCTTGTACCAAGTTCTGGATGTTTTTGGCTTCGCCCACTTTTTTGCCATCGACGCGCTGAATAATGTCTCCGTAACGGAATCCGCCTTGCTCAGCCGGACTTCCGGGCATGACTTGAGCCACAATAACACCGACTGTATTTTTCGATAAGCCAAGGCTTCTAGCAAGTTCTGGGGTGATCTTACTCATGGCAATTCCAATCCAGGGGCGGCTGATGTTGCCTTCCGTGATTAAGATTTCTGAGACATTTCGGGCCACGTTGGCCGGAATGGCAAAACCAATATTTTGCCCCCGACCGGAAATGGCCGTGTTAATACCCACGACTTCGCCGTGAAGATTGACCAGCGGCCCTCCCGAATTACCCGGATTAATCGCGGCGTCAGTCTGGATGAAGTCCAGGTTTACGTTGATGTCAGGTACTCGACGGGAGATGGCACTGATAATGCCCAAGGTTACAGTGTGGTCAAACCCCAGAGGACTACCCACAGCAATCACCCATTCACCAGGACGTAACTTTTCACTGTCGCCCAGAGGGGCGGGAACCAGATTGTCCGCCTCGATTTTGAGAACAGCGATATCTGAGAATCGATCGGAGCCGACTTTTTTGGCGGGGAAGACCCGGCCGTCGTTTAGAGTGACTTGTACTTCGTCGGCACCTTGGATAACGTGGTTATTGGTCAGAATATGACCTTTCTTGTCAATAATGACTCCAGAGCCATTGCCCTGAATTACTCGCTTTGGGGCAGACCGTTGAGAGTAATGACGAAAGGGAGATTGTCCCTGTTCAAAGCCGAAAAAACGACGGAAAATTTCATCCTCAAAAGGCGAAATAACGCCCGAATCATAAGCTGGACGACGTGCCCGTTTTGAAATGTCAATGTTGACGACTGAAGGCGCCATTTGTTCAGCGACATCCGCAATGAGGTTCGGGTTATTGCCGAACATGACACCAAACCCACTGCGTCGATCCCGGTTATCCGCCAGTTGAATATCTGGATGGGAAGTTTGATGAGATTGTCCAAATTCAGAGGGTTCTATTTCTTGAGAGTGCTCTTGAATCCCTAATTTGGGGACGCCTGCGGAAAACACAGCGCCAACAGCTGTTAGAGAAAGAACAATCATTAGTCCGGCTATAATTATAGCTAAGGGGAACATTCGTTTGGACGAGCGGCTGACACTTGCTTTTTCGGACAGCTTATCGGGCTTCATAAGGCAAAGAACCTCCGTAGGGTCAATTGAGTAACAGGTAAAATAGGCGTAAAAGCTTGATCTGTCTATCTTATTGTATAGTTATAACAAATATGACTTAAAACCGCCAGAAAGGTTCCCTGGTTTTTTATTTTTTTAAGATTTTGATTAAAACCGGGAGTGAGCTTTATGGTTTAATGCGACTCCATGGCTTGGACGCTTGAGTAAAAGCAGGCTTTAGGGTATATTCTCAACGAAGATAAGGGAGATATTGTGTTACACGAAATCGTTCTGAAAAACTTGCAACAGGAAGGCCTTCTGGTTGATCAAAGGCAGGTTCACCTCGTGTTGGCTTACTCGGGTGGAATGGACTCCACTGTATTGCTGCATGTTCTGAGTACGCTTCAAAAAAATTACAACCTGAAAATCACGGCGGCTTACTTTGATCATGGTTGGCGAGAACAGCCTGCTGAGGAACTGCCTCTCATCCATACCCACTGTAAAATGATGAACATTCCGCTTGTCATGGCCCCGGCGAGTCGGCAGATTCCTCATACGGAAACCGCCGCACGAGAGGCCCGTTATTATACGCTGACTCACCTGACTCAGGACATTAAAGCGCAAGCCCTGATTACAGCCCATCAAGCGGATGATCAGATTGAGACCATGTTGTTTCGGATTTTTCGAGGGACAGGCATCGACGGTTTAATCGGGATTCAGAGAAAGCAGGTGCTTCACCCCGATATTGCCGCTCCGGTGTCGATTTTACGTCCCATGTTGGATATCAAACGAGCGGACGTGAAGGCTTATGCTAAAGCCAATGGCTTAGAGTATTTTAACGATCCTTCCAATAGCAGTCGACGACACCAGCGAAATATTATTCGAAACGAAGTGGTGCCCTTTATTGAAGAGCGTTTCCCTCAGGTTAAAAACACGTTGTATCGTCTAAGCCACGTGACTGATGGTGATTTAACGATTTTGAACGATAAAATTGATGAAATCTGGGCACGGATTTACCGAAAAGAGACATTGGATTCGGCTCTCTTGAATCAATTGGGGCGGCCTTACCAGCGTCGAGTCGTCAAACGTTTCCTTCTTCACCATCACCTGGAGTTCGATTTTCATCATATTGAGGACATTATTGATTTTGTCGAAGGTGAAAACCGGAAAAACCTGAGTTCCGCTTTAATGTCGCTGAACGATAAAAAGTTTTTGTCGATTTATAAAGGTCGAATCTCAGTGGTTCAGAAGACCCAAAAAGCTACATTGGAGAGTCTTAACCAGATTGAGGCATTAGCGCTTTCCATTCCGGGCCGAGTCTCCTCTGATACGTTGGGTGTAACGGTTGAGGTGATTGAACTATCCGAAAAAGAAAAAGCGACGCCTGAGTTGTTTAATACTCAGGCCTCGTCAGAAATCTATGTGGACCTGTCTCATTATCAGGCCGAAGGAACGGCGCTTCAGCTGCGAACCCGAAAACCCGGGGATCGAATTCATCCGTTCGGGATGGCGTCATCCATGCGACTGAAAAACTACTTTATTAATCGAGGGGTCCCCCGGTTTGAACGAGATCGAACGCCGCTACTGACTGATGGTAAAAATATCCTGTGGGTTGCGGGGGTTGGTATTAGTGAGTCACTTCGCGTTGAGAACTACCCAACCCACCGGTTAAAAATTGTCAAACACGATCCGGAAAAAACGGTTACAGAAGATGAATTGGCTTTAGCACCGACAGAATCATTGAAATGAAAGAAAGACAAATGACCCATACTGTTGAAAACTCTCCTATCAAGACACTTCGACCCGATCAACTGACCACGGTTATTGACGAAGAGACTATTCAGAAGCGGCTAAAGGAAATGGGTGCCGCCATTAGTGAAACTTATAAAGAGACAGATAAACTGGTGATTGTCGCCATCTTAAAAGGTTCTTTTATGTTTTTAGCCGATCTGGTGCGCTACATTGACGTGCCGTGTCAGCTAGAATTTGTCCGGTTGGCCAGCTACGGGAACAGCAAAAAATCCAGCGGATCCATTCGTCCGGTGGATCTGACTCTGCCGAATCTGGCTGATGAAGATGTGTTGCTGGTGGAGGATATTATCGATTCCGGCCTGACTTTGAGCTTTTTTATCGATTACCTTCAGTCGCTCCATAAAACCAAATCCCTTCGGTTGGCGGTTTTGCTTAATAAACCGGAGGCTCGTAGCCCTCAAGTTGACCCGGTGGCCATTGATTACTGTGGATTTGAGGTGGGTGATGAGTTTTTAGTGGGCTATGGGTTGGATTACGCTGGGTTTTACCGGAACCTGCCTTGTATTGCCGCTATTCCGCCTGAGCATCAATAGGAACCCTATAAGACACAGATATGGTGATGAAACCTTTTACGACGGCCTTGATTATTCCCACGGGCATTGGTGCGTCTATAGGAGGCTTTGGCGGAGACGCGATGGGAGAAATGAATCTGCTGGCCAGTGTGTCGGAACGGTTGATTACTCATCCCAACGTGGCTAATGCCGCCATGTTCCAGAACAAGCCTGCCCATGTACTTTACGTGGAAGGCTATGCGCTGGATCAGTTTTTTCTCGATGAGTGGCGATTTGTGCCTTGTGGGTCTCAACCCAATAAAATCGGTGTTGTTTTTGATTCGGGTATAGAGCCTCGAATGCTGACTCTGCATCTGAATGTGTTAAACGCGGTTCAAACCGTTTATGGGGTTCATTTTATTGGCTATACCTTGACCCAATCGCCTGTTGAAGTGGCTTGCCAATGGGATGGGTCGGGTGCTTCTTCAGGCTCGTTAGCCAACCCTGACGTGGTTCTTAATGCTTGTGAGAGGCTCGTTGAACAGGGTGCGGAGGCCATTGCCCTATGCGTACAAATGCCTGAACTCTCGACTGAGAGCACACCGACGGAAGAACTCTATAAAAGCGGGCAGGGTGTGGATCCTGTTGGTGGTATTGAGGCTTTGCTTTCTCACCTGGTGGTGTCGCATTTCAAAACCCCGTGTGCCCATGCGCCGGTGTTTACGGAGGCGCATGCGGCGCTTGAGATGGATGACATCCTTGACCCCCGAACGGCGTCCGAGTACATTACATCGTCGTTTTTGCCCTGTGTGCTCACGGGATTACACCGAGCGCCTCGCTATCTTCCTCGTTCAGGTAAGGCTTACTCTTCTCAAGAGCTGATTGCGGTTTCTGATGTGGATGTGCTGGTGGTTCCAGGGGACGCTTTGGGGAGTATCCCGGTGTTGTCAGCTGTTCAAAGGCATATTCCTGTTATTGCGGTCGCGGAAAATAAAACCGTGATGGACATAACCCCTTCGGCCCTCCAAATGCTTATCCCCGGCTTGGGCGAGTCATCTATCATCCAAGCAACCACCTATTATGAAGCAGCTGGAATGATTCAGGCCCTAAAACAAGGGCTTTCGGTTCCTTTTCTCCGGGAAAAAAAGGTGAAAGCCATTGATGGGAATCTTTACGCTAAATTGTGATATCCAATCGGGATTTGCCGTTGGGAGCAAGTAGTTCCTTTTTCGCCGATTCCAGCCCTGAGAGAATTTTATTGTATTCATTGGGGCTTAAGTTGGCGAGAATGCCATTGCTGTAGACCACTTCTTGCCCCTTAAGCTGGGTAGTTAGCTTTCTGGTTAGTTGAGTAAGCCCTTGAAAAAGGGAGGCATCGCTCCCTAAGAGAATGGTGGGGTAGATGGGCTCGTCTTCAACCTGTAACGTACCGTCTTTAACCGTGGTTTTAGAAGCTGAGATGACTTCTTGTCGTAATTGCTGGCTAACTTCTATGGCTAATCGGCGGTGATAAGCGGCATCTCGGTCTATTTCTGAGTGGGCTTGAATCACTTCTCTCGATTTCTCCCGGTGAGGGTCAGCCTCCCAGACGACTTTGAAGTTTCGACCAAATGATACGTTATGCATCGTACAACCCCCTATTCGATTTTCTTTCATTGATTGGATAAGACTGGGTAAAGAAGAATCCAAGTTTAACATAAAAGAATAAAGGAAACCGTATTTAAACAAGCGGTATCGCTTGTTTAAAAAAATGACCAGGAGAGAGGGATTGCGAGCTAGCGAGGTGGGAATATTTTGGCAGGTTCCTGAAGCTGGCTATCGCTTTCGATAAAATCGTCATCGATTTTATCGGGCAGGCCGAGGATTAGTTTCTTTTTAAAGAGGCGCCACACCTCTTTTTGACCCTGGGCGGAAAAAATTTCGATAATAAACGAGCCCATGGCTTTGGTTTCGCCCACATATTTTCGGTTGCGGTTGGTAATGAGAATGTCACGACGACTCGCCAGTTGAATGCGTTTTAAGAGGGAAGTGGCCCCAGTGGTGGTTTTAATTTTAATGTACTCGCCAGTGACTTCCTGCACTTTGCAATGAAGGATTTCGCCGGTAGCTAAGTACAGGGTATCCAGCTCGCTCCAGGCATTGGATTGAAAGAAAAACAGAAAGGCAACGAGCAGTAAAAAAGATTTGTAGGCATGGTGTAAGCGCATTATTTTGTCATCCTTAAGAAATGAGATCGCACGACTCTTCTTCTCAGGGTAAAGCGTGAGAGAGACAAAGTGCATCAACTGTTTGGACTGTTTCAGTTGAGAGGCAGAATCGGTGAGCGGTGTGGCCTTACCTTGCTCTCACAATAAATACCTAAACACCAACTTTAAGCATAGGTCTGGATGTGGCTTCTCAGGTGGTCTTGAGTGGCCTGGATAATGGTTTCAGAGATTTCACGACCGCTCCAAAGTCCTAAAGCAGTAGCCGCCTGCCGAACGAGCATGGACAGCCCGTCTTGTGCTGAAATGTTTAGCTCTTTGCAATGATGGGTCAGGGTGGTCTGCTCAGGGCCGTAAACGGCATCATAGACATAGGCATCTTCTGGCAGGGTTTGCAATTGTTCGATAGAAAGCGGTGATTCTTTGGCCGATTCAGGGGTATTCGGCATTCCAATGGGTGTTGCATTGATGACGAGTTGGTAATTGTTCATGTTTTTTAGTGTGTCCAAATCCACAATGCCCAGGCCACTGGGTACGTTATAGAGCCGAATTAATTTTCGTCCCAGGTTAATGGTTTCCATTGCTTTTTCTGGGTTGCGAACCGCCAGTGTAATGACCGGAACATGGCACTTTATTAGCGCCGCCATGATCGCTCGTGCGGCACCGCCGGCACCAATCAGTAGCGCTGGGCGATGCGGCAGAGTGCTTTTAATGGTTTGTGGCAAGCTGTCAAGGAAGCCAATAATGTCTGTATTGTGTCCAAGTAGCTGACCGTCACCAATGGCAATGGTATTCACGGCACGAATCAGCTTCACTTCCTCGGTGGTGTTGTCCAACCAGTCGAGAATCGTAATTTTATAAGGAATGGTTACGTTAAACCCTGTAAGGCCTTCGGCTTTTATCTGTTCCAGTGCCTTGTCCAGTTGCTCTGGGGGCGTTGGGTAGCAACGGTATTCGCCCAGTACACCGACCTGCTCCATTAAGAAGGAGTGCAAGACAGGAGACAGGCTGTGTTCCAGTGGATAGCCGATAAGCCCAAGTTTTAATGGTTTTGGGTCGCTTGTACTCATTCGTGTTAGGCCAGTGCTCTGGTTTGGCTTTGACTCATGGCTTTCAGGGCGTTTTCCAAGTCGGCCTGAAGGTCTTCCAGATCTTCAATACCTACGGAAAGGCGGATCAGGTTGTCGGTAATCCCCAACGTTTCCCGAACGGACTTTTCTACGGCCAGGTGGGTCATTCGAGCCGGGTGCTCGACCAAGGATTCAATGCCCCCTAAGCTCTCAGCCAGAGTAAAGACTTTAAGCGCTTTCATGAAGGCCCGCGCTTCGGCTTCACCGCCTTTAACCCGAATAGAAATCATACCGCCAAAACCGTTGTGCATTTGTCTTTTGGCAATCTCATGCTGTGGGTGAGACGGAAGGCCGGGGTAAATCACATCGTCGACCAACGGGTGGGCTTCCAGGAATTGGGCCAATGCAGTGGCGTTCTGGCAATGGGCTTTCATCCGAACTCCCAGGGTTTTTAGGCCCCGAAGGGTAAGCCAGGTGGCGAATGGGTCGGGTGTGGCGCCAATGGAATTCTGGTGGAACCGGATGGATTCTTCATAAGTGTCATCCCTTAAAATGAGTGCGCCACCCACCACATCGCTGTGGCCACCAATATATTTGGTGGTGCTGTGGAGGACAATATCCACACCAAAATCAAAAGGCGTTTGGAGGTAAGGGGTCGCAAAGGTGTTATCGACACAAGTGATCAGCTTTTTATTTTTAGCCAGTTCCAGAATGCCCTGAATATCCGCCAACTTCAGTAGTGGATTGGTAGGGGTTTCCAGGTAAATCATGCGGGTGTTGGGTCGAATGGCCGAGGCGATGTTGTCCAGCCGGGTCATGTCTACAAAATCGATTTCCACACCATAGTGCTGAAACACTTTGGTCAGAAAGCGGTAGGTGCCGCCGTAAACATCATCGCCTACAATCAAGTGATCACCGGGCTTAAATAAGGCAAAACATAAAGTGACCAAGGCGCCGGTCCCGCTCGCGAAACAAAAACCGTGCTTTCCACCTTCTAGATCAGCCAGAACACCTTCAAGTACGCTCCGGGTTGGATTGCCGGAGCGGGAGTAATCGTATCCTTTATGGACGCCTGCGTCCTCCTGAGCAAAAGTCGAGGTCTGGTAAATCGGGGTAATTACGGCGCCGGTGGTGGGATCGGGCTCTTGGTGGCTATGAATGGCAAGGGTATTAAATTTCATCGATATGACTCTTCCTATCTTTTTAATCGTAATTGGCTGATATTTTCGGGGTTATCCGGCGGTTTTCGGTTCTTCTTTGCGAGCCAGGGCATGCTCGGCTGTTGTTCGTGTGATGTTGGCACTATCACCAAATTGCCAAAGAGACGCGGCGGCTTCATGACGAAGAACCGGTTGTTGGGGTTTCAGTGTGCTTATTTTTCCAAAGCATCGATGGATATTTGGATTGGAAACATAATAATCGGCATGGATGTAACCGGTGTAGCGTGGGTCTACTTGTTTTGAATCGCTGAATTTCCAGACGTAGGCCATTTGAGACGTCTCAGGACGCATTGTTTTTCCTTTATCAATGCCGACTTTAATGACGAGCATTTCTTCCCGGGTAATGGGCTGATCGGGTTTAAATGTTTTATCGTCGTAGCCAATCGAATAACCGGCGTTCGCAATGGAGGCAATGTATTTATAAGCGGGATGGTTTTTATCCAAGTCCGTAAAGCCCGGATCAAACGCGGGGGCCAGCTGAATTTTTTGTGCCGGTGTTTTCGCAATGGTATTATGAGCCTTGTAAAGCCAGGTCACATACTCGGCTCGGGTAATCGTATCGTACGGATTAAATTGGTTATTTTCCGTCTTTTCAAAAAGTCCAAGGGTCGCTAAATCTCGGACCAACGGGGTGGTTGAAAGCTCGTCATCCAGATCGGTAAATAAAGTTTCCAGAGACTCAATGACTTTTTCCTTAAGAGCAGAGGACGTGGCCTTTCCTTTTAAGCGCTGATTTTCTGCTTTTAAAGCGTCTATTTCCTGTCGGAGAGTATCGAGCTCCTGTACCGATACGGATTGAACCGGCTGAGAGGCACAGCCCACGGAGAGGATTAACGAAAAAATCATAAGGCGAAGGATCTGTTTATTAAACCCTTTTTTAAAAAGCATGGAAAAACCTCCTGTTGTGGGTACGGGTGTTTATGAGTCGGTGAGAAATCCGTGTTCTTTCATCCAGTCGTCATTGTAGACTTTTGTCAGGTAGCTGCGACCTGAATCATGAACCAGAGTCACGATTCGCTTGCCCGCAAGTTCATTGTTGTCTTTCAGTTTTTGCAGAAACTTTCGGATGCCGGCCATCACGGTTCCCGTGGATCCGCCAGCGAGAATGCCTTCTTCCTTGCAAAGGCGACGAGCCTCTGTGAAGGATTCTGTATCATTGACCCGCACCATTTCATCAATAATATCCAAATTCAGGACGTTTGGGAAAAAATCGTAGCCAATCCCTTCAACTTGATAAGGGTGTGGTTCGCCTCCAGAGAAAATGGAGCCTTCGGGATCAATGCCAATGATTTTGATAGCGGGGTTTTTTTCCTTTAGGTATTTAGCGGTGCCGGAAATGGTACCGCCTGTTCCCATGCCGCAAATAAAGTAATCCAGCTTGCCCTGGGTCTGCTCCCAGATTTCCGGGGCGGTGGTGCTGTAGTGGGCGCCGGGGTTGCCGGGGTTTTCGTATTGGTTCAGCAAATGCGTGTTGGGGCGCTCTTTGGCAATGCGTTTAGCCACTTCAATATAATTATCTGGGTGATCAAACGGCAATTCGGTTGGAGCCAGAATCAGCTCCGCGCCAAAGGCTCGAATCAATCGCCGTTTTTCTTCGCTCATCTTCATGGGCATGGTGATAATCATTTTATAGCCTTTGACCGCCGCCGCCATGGCGAGCCCGAGGCCGGTATTTCCGCTGGTGGGTTCAACCAGTGTATCGCCAGGTTTAATGCGACCTTCTTTTTCGGCGTGTTCAATCATACCTACAGCGATTCGATCTTTCATTGAGCCATTGGGGTTCAGATGTTCCAGTTTAACGAGCACTTCAGCTTCCGGGAAATTATTGAAAATTCGATTCAATCGGACGATAGGCGTCTGGCCAATGGTGTCCAGCACGTTATCGTAAATGGTTGTCATTCGATTACTCCATTGGGTTTGAGATTGGTCTTGTTGTGTCGTTGTGCTCATCCTTTTTCTGTCCCTTCTCAATGATTCTTGGATTCTTTTATCGGGTTGCCTGTGACGTTGACAAGGTCCTCCGACCTGTCTTTATGGAGAAGCCTCTCTTCTGGCGACCCCGTGATTTTACCAAAAACAGGATGAGAGATCATTCTATTCGTCAAAATCATCCGGTTCGGTATGCTCTTCGGTTAGAAGGGCTCCCAAAGCAATGAGTGCCATTTCTGCGGCTTGTTGCTGAGCTTCTTTTTTGGTGAGGCCCCGGCCATGACCCACGACTTCCTGATTAATCAGAACCTCAATATGAAAACTCCGCTTATGGGCGGGCCCTGTTTCTTTTACGGTTCGATACTGGGGTAAGCCGTCACCTTCGGCCTGAGTGAACTCCTGAAGGACGGCTTTAAAATTTCCTTTGGTTGGATTTAAATCAACTCGGGTGACTTCATCCTCCAGAAAATCCATCAAGAGGGTTCGGGCACTGGTCATCTTGCCATCCAAAAATAATGCGCCCAGTAGAGCTTCAAACCCGCAAGCCAAATTCGATGTTTTAGACGCCCCGCCACTTCGCTCTTCGCTGTAACCAAACGTCATGTACGAGCCCAGATTTAACTGTTCTGCGAACACGGCCAGTGTCGCGTCACTCACAATTACCGCCCGAATTTTGGTCAGATCCCCTTCTCGGTACTCAGGAAAGCGTTCAAACAGGTACTCGCTTACAATAATTTTTAAAACCGCATCACCCAGGAATTCCAGCCGTTCATAGTTGTTTAGATGCGACCGTTTATTTTCGTAGGTAAACGAACTATGAGTTAATGCCCGGTCGTAAAGTGCATAAGAATCATGACATGAGGGGTGTTCGATGCCCAACTCGCTCAGAAGGACGTCTATTTGATACATGCGTTCCTGATTCATTTCGAGATAATCCAAAAGACACATGACTCCTTAATATGCAAGTCCTACCCTGTTCTAAAATCCGAATAACGAAAAAATCTCCTGAGACAGTCCCTGTTGAAGAATAATCCAATGAATATAATAGTACGACAAAGCGCCACAAAATAGATAGCTATCTAGTCGATCCAGCAGTCCGCCATGGCCCATAAATATACCGCCAGAGTCTTTAACACCGGCGTCTCGCTTCATCAGCGATTCAGAAAGATCGCCCAGTTGTGCGGTAATAACCAGTAAGACGCTTAAAATCAAGGCGTGAACCAAGGTAAACGGCTCGCTTAAGGCGAACAGGCATCCGATGATACACCCGACCACCAATCCGCCAATGGCGCCTTCACGTGTCTTTTTAGGGCTTATTTCAGGATAAAGCGCTGTTTTTCCAAGGGTTTTCCCTGAGTAATACGCCCCAACATCCGCCATGGCAATGACGGCGCAGGTAAAAAAGACGTAATATGTCCCCGGCTGTTCCAATGGGTTGGCTGTTATCGAAGGACCCAGATTCCGGAGCAGAATATAGTGCATGGGTAAAAAGGCCACATAGAACATGGCCAAAAGCGTGCCTCCGATGTCATTAATCGTGGCTACTGGCTTACGAAACAGTAGGCGAATAAACCCGGATACGATGCCCAACGTTAACATGGGCAGCAGGTATTGGGTTTTGCCAAAATGGGCGAGTAAAATCAGGATAATGCCCACGGTTAGGACGATCAGTTGAGAGGGGAAGATCTTTTTGGCCTTAAAAATAGCGGTTAATTCTTTAAAGCCCTGATACAGGGTAAATAAAACCGCCCCAGTCCAAAACCACCCACCGGCGATGATTAATAAAAAAATGCTAAAGGCGATGGCAAAGCCGATACCGACCCGGTGCTTTCTTGGTGAGGAGGGTTTCAACGAGTTGTCCGGTTGTTCCGCCATCGGTAAAAATACCCTTTAAGGTCGCTTTTCTCGTTCTATCCAAAGAAGACCCGCTATATAGCCATTACTTCTTTTTCTTTGTCGCCAACCAACTGTTCTAGATTAGTCGTGTATTTATCCGTTAGTTTTTGAAGGCTATCCTGTCGATCTTTAAAGGCATCTTCCGGCAGGTTTTCCTCTTTTTGTGCCCGATCCAAATCATTAAACGCATCGCGACGCACATTGCGGATAGCAATTTTGCCTTCTTCACCCATCTTTTTAACCAGCTTCACCATTTCCTTTCGGCTTTCCTCGGTCAACGGCGGGATATTAATCCGAATCACGGTGCCGTCGTTGTTCGCGGGTAAATTGAGTTCAGAATGGGCAATGGCTTTTTCAATATCGCCCAGTGCCGACTTATCATAAGGTTGGATGACAATGGTTTGGCCGCCCTGAACGGATACATTGGCCATTTGGTTCACGGGAGTCGGCGTGCCGAAATAATCCACCTGAACCCGATCCAACAGCATGGGATTGGCCCGTCCGGTTCGAATCGTACCCATATCACTTTGCGTGACTTGAACTGCCTTTTGCATTTTCTCTTCCGCAATGGATTGAATCTCGTCAATGCTGACCATAAGTGCACAAACCCCATGTTAATATGCTGATAAGAATAGTCTCATCATCTTAATCAAGTTACGATTCTGAATCAAGCCACCAACCCTTAAAAACATGGGGAACGTAAACTGAACGTTACTTGATTCGAAAAGCCGCCTCTTTTAATATCATGGCTTAAAATAGTCGAGGGATACTTTAATGACCTATCTACTATTATAGTGGCGAGAGGAAGAGATGATGATGCAACAATCTTTATTTGGTAGCGCGGTTCAGACAACGGGCCCTCAGGAGAACACATCCTTGGAAACCCTTGTGAATAATGTCGTGTTTACCGTGATTGATTTAGAGACAACCGGGCTGAACGCGGCAAAAAACTCGATTACCGAGATTACAGCCATTAAGTTTATCAACGGGGACGAACAGGATAAATATTCCACTCTGGTCAAGCCTATGGAAGCTATTCCTCAAGAAGTAGAAGCCATTACCGGTATCTCTAACGACATGGTGGCCCATGCGCCTGCCTTGATTATGGCCCTGACGGAGCTGTGTAACTTTGTGGGTGACTCTCCGATTATTGTCGGTCATAACGTTGCTTTTGATCTCCGGTTTCTACGAGAAAAACTTCGACAGTCGGGCTTGTCCAGCTTTATGGATCGCTTTAAGCCGGAAACCTCGGTTTGTAGTAAGGTGCTGGCTCAAAAGACGTTGCCGGGTCTTCATAGTTACGAAGGTGTTGTGGTGGCAAACCATTGTGGGGTTTATAATCCAAACCCTCACCGGGCCGAGTACGATGTCCGTATGAGCGCCGGTATCCTGTTTGTCTTGCTTAAACGCCTGAGAGAAAGTAGCGACATAACGACCTTAAACGATCTGATTCAGTACCAGGGCGAATTGTCGCTTTAAACCTCTTATAAAAAACAAGCCTAAGTTTCGACTTCCAGCATAACGGGGCAGTGATCTGACCCCATGACGTCATCCAGAATATCGGCGCTCAGCAGGTTGTCTTTCATGTTGGGTGAGGTGAAGAAATAGTCAATCCGCCACCCGACGTTACGCTCTCGTGCCCGCGAACGCATGTTCCACCAGGAATACCGGTCCGGTTCGTCGGGATGAAACTCTCGGAAGGTATCCAGATATCCTTCATCAACCAGTTTATCCATCCATGCCCGTTCAATGGGTAGAAAGCCGGAGGTCTTTTCGTTGGCTTTGGGTCGGGCTAAGTCAATGGGACGGTGCGCTGTGTTCACATCGCCACAGAAAATAACCCGCTTCCCTGCCTTGCGATAGCCGTTTACATGATCCAGAAAAGCGTCGTAAAAATCCATTTTATATTGCAAGCGGTCTTCCCCTCGCTGGCCATTGGGGTAATAAATTGTATAAAAGACAAATTCCGGAAACTCCAGAACCAATACCCGGCCTTCGGAATCAAAACGCTCAATTCCCAAACCGTAATGAACGGCAAGAGGTTTTTCTTTTGTAAATACGGCGACTCCGCTGTAGCCTCGTTTTTCCGCATGTGCCCAGTAGCTATGGTAGCCCGCTCTGCTTACCATATCCAATGTCAGCTGATCCCCACTGATTTTAGTTTCTTGCAAGCCCAAAATATCCGGTGATGTTTCGTCAAACCACTCCCAAAACCCTTTTTTAATCGCCGCTCGGATACCGTTGATATTCCAAGAGTATAGTTTCAATCGCTTTTTCTCCATTGCCTGATAAACGTTTCCATCCAATAACAAACACAGGGAGTTCCCTTGAGCTTATTTTGCGTGAAGTTCTTCAGGCTTTCAAGAGAAAAATCGGATACCGCATTAAAACTTAAGCAATCAGAATCGTTACCGATTTTATTTAAAACATGTCCTTTTCCAAATAAGGTAAGACCACCGAAAACACGCTTCCCTTTCCTAAGGCGGATTGAACGTCTAGCCGTCCTCCATGCATTTCTGTGATGCTTTTGGCAATGCTTAAGCCGAGACCCGTCCCTTTTTTCTGTGCGAATTCGGTTTTGTTAGAGGCTTGTTCAAACGGTTCAAATATTTTTTCAAGTTCTTCAGCCGGAATGCCCATGCCCGTGTCTTTAACTTGAACCACCATTTCCTCTGCGTTAAATCCACAGCTTACTTCAATGCAAGCTTGTTCTGGTGTGAACTTATGGGCGTTTGACAACAGATTTAAAAACACCTGCTTTAAACGGGTAGCATCGGCCTGAATGGTTGCTGGAAACTTATCATCCACACACAAATAAAAGTGCTGTTGCTTCTTTTTAAACTGAGGCAACATCATGGCGCAAGTTTCTTGAATGACGTGCAGGATATTAATTCGTCGAGGCGTTAAAATCAGTTTGCCCGATTCAATCTTAGCCAGATCCAGCAGATCATCAATCATGTTGAGTAGATGTTCGCCACTTTGGTTAATGAGCTGCATGTATTCCATCTGCTTTTCAGTTAAGGTGCCCAGCATGTTTTCTATTCCCATGTTGGAACAGGTGATAATACTATGAAGCGGGGTTCTTAATTCATGGGTCATACTGGCTAGGTATTGGTTTTTCCGAAGCAAGGTGTTGCGAGCATCCTCTTTCGCTTTTTGTTCCTGATAGTACAAGCTGGATTGAAACAGTGCTGCCCCCAGGTGAGTGGCAACGGTATGAAGGAAGTCGACCTCATGAATACTCCATTGGGGCGCCTCTCCGCATCGATGTAGGACCATGGCTCCCAAGGGAATACCACGATAAATAATATTGACCGAATAGTCAGAGGTTGAAGGCGTTTGTTGGGCTTTGCTTTTATCTGGCTCACCTTCTTTTGTCGGGTGGATATTTTTATAGAGCATGCTACGGGGTAGGTCCGCCAGACGAACGGGCGGAATTGCTTCTTGGCAGAACTGTTCCATGGATTGAACAGAGAGCTGGTCGTCATGAGAATCGAACTGAACCATGAGGCACCGATCGGCTCCCAAGTACTGGCCGACCTCTTTCGCGGCGGCTTTTAGTATGCGCTTTTCATCAAACGTCTGGCTCATATGGGTGATGATGCGCGAAATAACCTGTTCACGTTCGAGTGCTTTTTGCATCTCTTCGCGTTCTTTTTGAAATCTTAAAGAGGCCGATACGTTGAGTGTAATGGATTCCATCCAGGCAACCTCTTGAGGAGTCCAGTCCTGCTTTTTTGACTGAATTACCAAGAGTAAACCCTGAAATTCAAACTCTGAAACAACAGGCGCTACAAAAAACGAAGCAACTCCTGTTTTTTTGAGTTCTTGAAGAATTCGGCCAGGTAAAACCCCTAAATGAACCAGCGACTCTAGTGTGAAAAAGGATCCGTCCAAATGTTTGATTCGAGAAAGGAGTTCTTTTTTTAATAAAGGGCTTAAGGCGATTCTGTTTTTTTCGGTTGAAATACACGTGTCATCCGAACCCATCCAAAAAACACTATCCGCCTCAATAAGCTCTAAAAGTCCGGCGCATAAACGCTCCATCGACTCGTTCAGCGGAACATTCTGTACCAAGGCCTGCAGAAACTGCTGAGAAATCCCTACGCTGACCGCACTTTTCGCTCCGCTTTCGATTAGGGTGTAAGAAGCGTTTTTCTTTCGATATTCTTCAAGATACACGGGTTCCATGGTTGAACAAACTTCCCTCTTTATTTGTATGTCATTGGCTTAATGGGGCAACCTGAAGCGGATATTAAACAACTTTTAGCTTTTGCGCGACATAAGCGGCTTCGGTTCGGTTGGAGACATTCAGCTTTTTAAAGATATGCGCCAAATGGTTTTTAACCGTGGTTTCAGAAATAGAAAGGGCGTCCCCTATCTTAGAGTTTGACAGCCCTTTCGCAATATAGGTCAGAAGCTCTCGTTCGCGGGAGGTTAATAGCTCAAACGCTCCGAGCATCATTTCTTTTTCCGGGTCGTATAATTGCTCCGCCGCTTTGCTTTCCCATTGAGTTCGTCGAGTGAGGGCTTCGATGTGTGCCAAGAGTTTTCCGGGGGCAATGGGCTTAACCAAATATTCATCGGCTCCTCGGCGTAGTCCGGCGATAATGGAGTTTTCCTCACTGGCCGAGGTTAACATGATAATTGGAACATTGGGCCGGTGCTCTCCGTTACGGATGTATTTTAAGGCGGCCCAGCCATCCATTTTAGGCATATGGACATCGAGAATGACAATATCGTAATCGCTTTTTGTGTCCATTAACTTCTGTATTCCCTCAAACCCATCCATGGCCACATCGGTTTCATAGCCAAACATGGTTAGCATATCCCGAACAATCGTTGGGTTATCGTCAATGAGTAGAATCTTGATCATATTCGCTCCAAAGCCTTTCTCTTTCGGTACTAAAAACTCGACGGACTTTCTAACGCCTTTTTTTTATAATTTTTTGAACACCTTATAAAGGAGTTGACTTGTTCTAAAAAAAACGATAAAGAAAAGGGTTTTTCTAAAAAACCAACACACCCAGATTTTAAATAGTCCTGTTTTTCAGCGATATTAGGCATCGCTGAGATAAAGACGACTGGAATGTTTTTTGTCTTCCGGCTGTTTTTCAATTGTCGGTTTACTTCAAATCCTGAAAAATCGGGTAGATTCAAATCCAGCAAAATTAAATCAGGACATTGTTTTATGGCGCATTGGACAACCCCGCTTCCACGTGCCATTTCCAATACCGTGTATCCCGATAATTCCAGAGTATCCCGATGAATGACCCGGCTGGCTTCGTTGTCATCAACAATTAAAATATTTTTTGATGGCGAAAAACCGTGTAATGCCTTGGCTTGATCGCTTTGCTTTTTATTCGTTGGGTCCGAAAAACCCAACGAATTGATTTGTTCCTGCAAAAGGTCCACGTTTTTACGAATGCGGAAAATATAATCTTTTTGTCGCGGGTTTAATAGACCAATGCCTTCTTCACACAGTAGATCCGAAAAACCGGCAATAGAAGCGAGGGGTGTTCTTAAATTATGAATCATATATTGGGTGAGCATTTTTTGCCCTTTTTAAATTTGAAGAATATAAAAGGTTTTTCGTTTCCTTTAAAAAGTCGATTGGATCTGTTTACTTATTTTAATAGTTACAAAGCGAAACAAAAAGGATGATATGTTCGGATTAAGAAATTCATCCTTAAAACCTATGGTTATTTACTGGTTTTTGAGGGGCTTGAAACGGAAATCGCTTTGTCCCGTCAAGGGTTTCATTTTCTTTCCAAAAGACATATTTTCGTTTCGTTTGTTTTTTTAAGTCCCTATTAACTTATACTCCACTCCTTCCGTTGTTTTTCTTTTCGTCGTCGTGCTAAAGGGTCTGGAATAAAATAAAACAGACGACTTGTAAAAGTAGGAAAAAAGAATGATTTTCTTTTTGTGTTTTTGTGTTTTTTGCTTCCTATTCCTTGATCCTACAGGCTTGTTCTTTTCTTTAAACTAATTCAAACGAATCAATTTATTAATAAACTCGAATAGAAGGCCGCTTCTTCCCTCTGCTTTTGACCCCGAGTTTTAGCCTAAAGAAAAGGGAAGGGTTGTAAGTTTTGTAATTTTTTAGACGTTTGATAATAAAAGAGTATCTATGATACGGTTAAGCTTGCTAGATTGATAATTTTTCGTATTTCGTATCATTCGGTTCCATGGTATTAGCGAGGGCGTTTTACTTATGTCGGTCACCCACCCGATTCCTCAACTGGATTTACAACGGCAACTGCTTCCTATTCGGGATGATATTAATCGTGCGCTTTCCCAGGCCATTGACAACACGGCGTTTATTGGGGGAGAGGCTTTAAAAAGATTTGAAGAGCATTTTGCCCAGTTTTGCCAAACCCAACATGTGATTGGTGTGGGAAATGGTACGGATGCGCTTCATGGTATTTTTTGGGCCTTGGATCTTGCTCCTGGAGATGAAGTTATTGTTCCGGCGATGTCGTTTATCGCCACCGTTGAGCCTTTAACTCAGTTGGGGCTGGTGCCGGTGTTCGCTGATGTTAATCCCGTTACCTACACGCTGGATCCGATTGGTGTTGAGGCGTTGGTCACCCAAAAAACACGTGCGCTTTTGCCCGTTCATTTGTACGGCCAACCTGCTGATATGGCTCCACTTCAAGCCATCGCAAAGGCTAATAATTTGTTTATTATAGAAGATGCCGCTCAGGCCCATGGTGCGACCTATTATAATCAGCGGGTTGGAAGCCTTGGCACCGCAGCCTGCTTCAGTTTTTACCCCGGAAAAAACCTGGGTGCTTTTGGCGATGGTGGTGCTATTACCACATCTGATGCGGAACTGGCTGAGCGCAGTCGTCGTTATTCGGATCATGGTCGGCTGACTAAATACGAACACGCTTTTCCCGGTGTTAATTCTAGACTGGATGCCCTTCAGGCGCTGGTGCTGGATATTAAATTGGAACATCTGGAACGTTGGAACCAATGTCGGACGCAATGGGCCAGCCTCTACAGCGACTTATTGGCTGACATCAACGAAATTTCCCTCCCGAAATTGGGCGAAAACCGTACCCACGTTTACCATCAATATGTGATCCGCACGTCAAAACGGGATGATCTGATGGCTTATCTAAAAGATCGGCATATTTTCACCGGTCTTCATTACCCGATTCCCCTGCATCTTCAGCCTGCTTATCAGGACTTGGGTTATAAACAGGGGGATTTTCCCCAGGCTGAAGCTTTAGGCGAAACCTGTCTTTCCCTACCCATGTTTGCGGAGTTAACCGAGGAAGAGGTACGCGCCGTGGCTGAAGCCATCCGGTCTTACTTCTTATAAACGCTTTTTAGCCAATGCTTTGCTTTTTCCGGTGTGGTCACATCACCGAGCTGTTGAGCTTCTTTCAGAGCTTCCAAGGCCTTGCCAACCTCAGGCCCCGGCGAAAGATGCAATAGAGCCATTACGTCCTGCCCTTTCAAAAGTGGCGGCTGGTTTAGAAGGGCTGATTCCTCATAGAACTGGTCTAATAGCCACAAGTGATTGGTTGTGGATTTTGCCAGAATTTCAGGGGTAATCTCAGGTCCCAGCGTGCTATGGCGATCCGCTAGCGCCAATATAATCACGTCTGGTGTTTCGTCGCCCATTCGTCGAAAGAAGCGCATGACGGATTTTCGGGGTGAGTCTGATCCAAACTGGCAAGGGTACAAATGCCAGCGTACCAGCTTTTGAACTCGCTTTGTAATGCCTCGGCTCAGTTTTAAGCGACGTCCCACCAGGGCTGTCATTTCTTCTGAGACTTTGTCATGGCCATAGAACGTGTGTCTGCCGTCTTCCCGAATGGCCATGGTATTAGGCTTCCCCACGTCATGAAGCAAGCAGGCCAGCTTTATCGCTGCCATGCGAGAGCAGAACGGTGTAATAAGCTCTTTTAAGTCAACTTGTGCCTGTTCAGGTAGTTCAAGGAAAAGGCGTTCGGCTTGATTCACCAGTTCGAGCGTGTGATCAAACAGCATGAGGTGATGGTGTCCGTTGGGAGGGATCTGCCGGGTGGGAACCAACTCCGGTAAAATCACTTCGAGTAACCCGGCATGGGCCATAGCTTGCAAGGCTGAGAAACTTTCGGGGCAACTCAATAGGCGTAAAAATTCATAGTGGATTCGCTCGGCGGCGGCGGTTAAGAGTTTTTCTCCCTGATTGGCTACGATTTCCAAGGTGGCAGAGTCAATTTGTTTGGCGCTTAGCTGTGCCATAAAGCGGAATACCCGTAACATCCGCAAGGGATCCTCCAGTAGGTTGGCTTGATTCACCATGCGAATTCGGCCCGCCTTCAAATCAGCCTGTCCGTCAAAGGGATCCCAGAAATGGCCGTCAAGATCAATGGCCATGGCATTAATCGTTAAGTCCCGTCGGCACAAGTCTCGTTCCAGATCGTTTCCCAAGGCGTCGGCAATATCCAACGTTAAATTTGTCTTTTCGCCCGACGCTTTTTCCTGATGAATGACCACCCGGTGAATGCCAAATTCGGGATCCAGTAAAACATAACGACCATCTAACTTTTCCGCCACCTGTTTTGAGAATGTCTCGGCCGAGGTTTCGGAAGCCTGTCTGTCGGGAACTGTCAGGGTAAAATCCAAATCCGTGGGTAGTTCGCCGGTTCGTAATAAATCACGGACGGCGCCACCCACAAGGAAAAGCTCCACGCCATGTGACCGAGCCAGAACGTTCATCAGTACTACGGCCGGGTGGGTTAAGGCGATTCGAACCAGATCAGGATGGGGGGGTGGCGTCATATTCATAAGCCAATGCACTCATTAAGGCTACGGCGGCGGTTTCACTGCGCAGGATTCGCTTGCCCAGTGACGCCGGCTTAAAACCTTTTCTTAACAGATAATCTACTTCATGGTCGCTCCATCCGCCTTCTGGTCCCACGGCAAAGGCGATGGATTTGGCTACCGCGTGATGGCGAAATAGTTGACGTAGTCGTTCCCGTCGACAGCCCTCTTTTTGAACGCTCCGTTCCAGTAGAATGATTTTGATCTGACAGCTTTTCACCAGTTCGCAGAATCCAACAACGCCGACGGGCGTTTCCATATGTGGAATGAACAACCCTTCCGACTGTTCTGCGGCGGATTGAGCAATCCGGTACCAGCGTTCTTGCTTTCGTTCCGGGGTGCCAACATGAACCACGGCCCGTTCGGATTCCAGTGGTACAATGGCATTCACCCCGAGTTCGGTTACTTTCTGAATCATCCAGTCCCAACGCTGACCTTTAATTAACCCCGCACCAAGCACCACATGGGGTGTGGACGGACGCTCCATCTGTTCATGGGAGGTGAGCAATTTAACGGACACCCGATCGCGGGCGGCTTCAGTAATTTCTGCCACAAAGCTCTCTTGTCGTCGGTCATCAACCAAAATAAGGTGATGCCCCACATTAAGCCGCAGCACATTGCGAATCTGGTGGACTTGAGAGGACTCCATGATCGTCGCTTCATGAGGAAAAGCCCGTATGGGTTCTGGCAAGGGAACAAAAAACCGGTTTAAACGATGCGTTTTGGCGGTTTTTTCTGTTTTTTGAGTCGTTTCGGGCCCAGACGATGAAAGGGTCACGCTGGAAACCTCCCTCTTAACAGAAACCAGTCACCATCTTGAACTCGTTTAATAGATTCAAATCCGGCTAATTTCAACGATTCTTCTACAATGCCCACCGATTTTTCCACGAGGCCGCTGAGCAGAACCTCGCCGCCCGGTGCCATGCGCAATACAATGTCATCCATCAACGCCAGCAGAACGGGTGCTACAATGTTGGCGAGAATCAAATCGTATCGAGTTTGGCACATGTCAATGAGGGGGGTATCCCGCACTTCGATGCAGTGGTTTACTTGATTCAGTTTGGCGTTATCTTGGGTCATCTGAACGGCTTCCGGTTCAATGTCCAGCGCCATAATATCAGACCCTCCCAACAAGGCTGCATAAACGGCTAACACGCCAGAACCACAGCCCAAGTCGAGAATTGACCGCTCTTCAAAGGGTCTCTCATAGGACAGTTGTTCCATGTTGCGAAGCATTAGGCGAGTCGTCTCATGGCTCCCTGTCCCGAAGGCACAGCCGGGATCCAGTTGTAAGACCACTTCGTCAGGCTTTGGTTCGTAAGCCATTCGTTCCCAGGTGGGGCAAATGGTTAAGTGGGGTGTAATGGCCGTCACATGCCAGAACTGCTTCCAACTTTCGGCCCAATCTTCTTTAGAAACTTGTTTTACGGTTTCAATCCGGCAGTCTTTTAATATGTCATGGGTCTGAAGCAGGTTGTTGACACTGGCTTCCAGTTTGGTCAGATGAGACGCGTTGTCTTCAGCGTCTCCGATAAACAAGCGCACTGCCGAAATAAATTGTTCGTGCAGAGGGCCGGAATACACCTCTTCCACGCTACAAACGTCGGGTAGGGCCCACAGTACTTCCGTCAGGTAATCGGAAACACTCGTGTCCTCACGGGTTGGACAGTGAATGGTTAGAACAACAGTATCAGCGGTTTTCAATTGGCTCATATCCTATTTTATGCTAGATTACAACAATTGACACGATTGATAAAGGAATCCCTATTATGCCGAAGCCCTCAGAAAACCTAAAGAAGCTCCCACCTTACCTATTTGCCGAACTTGACCGAAAGATTGCGGACGCTAAAGCCAAAGGCGTTGATATTATTAGTTTGGGTGTGGGCGATCCGGATCTTCCTACGCCGCAACCCATTATCGATGCCATGAAAACCGCTGTAGAAGATCCATCAACTCATACGTACCCGGCTTATAAAGGGAGTCCGAATTTCTGCCAGTCGGCCAGCCAATGGATGAAAACCCGGTTTAACGTGGATGTTGATCCTGTTAATGAGACCATGGCGTTAATTGGTGCCAAAGAAGGCATTGCTCACCTGATCTTGGCCTATACTCAACCCGGCGACGTTGTGCTTTGCCCTTCGCCCGGCTACCCGGTTTACGAAAACTACACGCTTCTCTGTGGGGGTGAACCTTATACGGTTCCTCTGCTGGCGAAAAATAACTATTTACCCGATCTAAAGGCTATTCCTGAAAACGTGGCCCGAAAAGCGAAACTGCTCTTTTTAAACTATCCCAACAATCCCACAGGCGCGATTGCGACGGACGAAATGATGCTAGAAGCTATTGAATTCTGCCGAAAGTACGATATTCTGCTATGCCACGACAACGCCTATTCGGAAATGACCTACGATGGCTATCGGGCACCAAGCTTCCTGAGTGTTCCAGGCGCCAAGGACGTTTGCCTGGAAATGTTCAGCTTTAGCAAAATGTTCAACATGACCGGTTGGCGCATTGGATTTGCCGTGGGCAACGCCGACGGGATTAAAGCGCTGGGCACCATAAAAAATAACACCGATAGCGGTGCTTTTACGGCCATTCAGCGAGCCGCTACTGTGGGCTTGGAACGATGCGATGAGCTGACCAAAGACCTGAACGCTATTTATGGCCGCCGTCGGGACCTCTTTGTGGAAGGCCTGCGCAAAATGGGCTGGGATATTGAGCCGATGGTCGCCACGTTTTATATGTGGGTTCCGGTGCCGACCGGTATGACCAGCGAGGCGTTTGCTTCCCTGTTATTGGAAAAATGCGGTATTGTGGTTCCTCCCGGCAATGGCTATGGCCCAGAGGGCGAAGGATTCTTCCGAGTCGCCCTCACCGCCAATGAAGACCGTTTGAAAGAAGCCCTCCAGCGAATGGAAGATAACGGTGTTACGTTTAATAAACTGGCTAATAAAACGGCTTGTTCTTTATAACGGCTATCAATATTCAGGGGTCGTTTCCTCAGCTATAATGATGGCATCATGTTAAAAAGTGCGCTGGCCATTGGTGCCGGAAAAATGACCACCTCGTTGGTATCCTTATTGCATTTGGGTGCTGGCACGAGCCTGCCGGGAAAAATCGCCCGGAAAATCGACCCGGATCTCTTGCGCACACTGGGGCGGCAAATCAGGGAACAAACCATTGCCGTCACTGGCACCAACGGGAAAACCACCACCTGTGGTCTGCTGGCGCAATTTCTCGTCGAAGCTGGGAAAACCCATATTCATAACCAATTGGGCGCCAATATGGTGCCGGGTATTACATCAGAATTTATTAAACAAAGCTCATTGACCGGGCTGTTACCAGTGGATTATGGGGTTTTAGAAATTGATGAAGCCTCACTCCGGGGGTTGGTCAATGAAATGGCCATCCAACGGATTGTGGTGACCAATCTGTTTCGGGATCAGTTGGACCGTTACGGCGAGTTGGATACCACCGCCCGACTGATCCAGCAAGGTATTACCCAAAGCCAGATTGATACCTCGTCTAGCGGCTGCCTGTATCTGAACGCCGATGATCCGCTGGTCTCTGATATGGGTCTTGACGCCAGCCGAGTGGTGACTTATGCCGTTAGGAATGTAACTTATGTTCATCCGGCACCTCCAGATTTTTCCGTTGCCTTTCCTAGAGAAGTGACGCAGTGTCCCCGGTGTGGTGGTGGACTTTATTATAAATCGGTTATTTATGGTCATTTGGGAGACTATGAATGTCTTGGATGTTGTGGTTACGACCGGCCATCCCCTGACGTGGTTGCAGAAGATGTGCGAGTGACTCCTGAAGGCAGTGATTTTATCCTGCGTTTTAAAACAGTTTCAGGGCAAGAGCAGACTCTGCCGGTCCATTTACCATTGCCCGGCGTGTTTAATGTCTATAACTTTCTGGCCGCCGCTGCCGTGATTATTGATTTGGGCTTGCTGGAGAATAACCTAAATCTGTTTGAAGAGGGCTTAGCTCATTACCATAGCGTATTTGGCCGGGCAGAACGCAAGGTAATTGATGGCAAAAAGGTGACGGTTTTTCTGATTAAAAACCCGGTAGGGGCTTCGGAAGTGTTGAAGCTGGTTGGAGGCGACCCAAAGGGGCGTCTACTGTTTGCCCTTAACGATAATTATGCGGATGGGCGGGATGTTTCCTGGATTTGGGACGCTCAGTTTGAAGTGATTCAAGCCGAAAGACCCATTGTGGTGACTGGTATTCGTGCTCATGATATGGCTGTTCGCTTGAAGTACGCAGGGATTCCAGACGAACAAATCCAGATCATACCCGACTTGCTTCAGGCGACTCGTATTGCTGTAGAGCAAACCCGGTCGGACGAAACCCTTTATATCCTTCCCACCTACACCGCTTTACTTCAAATGCGAGAATGACTTGACTAACGGGCTTGAAAAGCCAGAGCAGACGCTTTAAGTTAGATTAGAGTTGATATTTCTTCTTCAGAAACGGGTTTTTTGGTTGCGGGTAACAGTTCGGTTTGGGTTGTTTTTCCCAGAAGTTCACCCTCTAAGTGGAACACCGATCGATAGGTGCTTCGGTCGTCTTCTATCGTTTTTTGGTCGTTTGTATTGTCATTCAGGGCTTGTCGTAAATCTAACTCAGAGTCATAAGATGTGATAATGACCTGTTTGGGCAACAATGCTTTCTTGTTATCAGAGGTGATCAGGTTGAGAGCCTCAGTATCAAGTTGGCTTGATTCAACGATTTTGAATTGCCCTTCATCATCATCGATAGGAGGCGAGATGTTATAGTCCTCAGCTACGACAGGTGATGGGTGAAGCATGTCGCATGATTCGAAAAAATCTTGTAAGGCTTTAGGAGCTTCACCCGGACCCGTATAGATTTGTACGCCTAGAGGGGTTGTGGAGTTAGTGTTAGAATTTCTAACCGTGGCGATAAAGACGTCGTGTCCTTTAATCGTATGTGAACCGTTTGTCTGCCTTTGGCCTAAGCGCTGATAAAACGTATCACATTTCTCCTGCCGGTGATCGCCCCCATCACTATCCAAACGGAACGGGTACATGAGTGTTTTGCCAAATTGTACCGAGACGGGTTGTAACATACGGAAAAGACTCGCTTAAATTGTACTCACCATCATCATAACAAGACCGGTCCAGCTTGATAAGTGCCGATTGCTTCTTGCTTATTTACATTTATTTATAAAGAGGTTTTCTGGTTTATTTTCAATTGTTTGAGCAGATTCGCTTCAAACAAAGCTTCAAAGGGTTTAAGTACCATTTTTCGTTGTTCATAACCTAAAGATGAACTGTAATGGAGTTCATAGCGTCCGTTTTGTTTGAAAATCAAATATTGGACTAAATCATCCTGCTTTAAAGTAGGCAGGTTGAGCCGCTTTTGAACCCACCGAAGAGGGAGAAAAAGCAATCTGTCGCCGAAAAAAGGCTCGAGCTTTAGCATGGCGTGAAGATAAGTACGCATTAACCCCCGACTTAAAGGGCGAGGCTTAAGTACATCGAGTAATTCGTTGGCTTCGCTTATGAAATGTTCCCGCGCATGGTGCGTAAGTACCAGGCGTTCATTCTCTTTTAGCTGCCATAATGCGAACTTTAAGTAGTTTATGACGAGTAATTCGTTGCATAGACGGGGGTTAGTAAGTCCACTTAACGCTTGATACCCTTTATATTGCTCTGGACGAATGGATTCGGAAATCCATTGCTTTATTTCGGAAAAGGGTTGGTTTTCTGCCTTCATTCGTTTTAGGTTATTTTCCCAAGAATAAATTTGGGTTTCGTTAAGAATACCCTTTTTCGCCATTCTGTATATTTGGTATTCGGAGAGCAGATCAGCATATTCTTCGAGTAAGCCGAGCTGTCCGTTTTCATAGTATTGAGCCACGTCATCATGGGTGAGCTGCTTTTTGTTCAGGACTTTATCCACGGTTGCTTTTGAGCTTGGGGGTAATTGTTGATAACGTTTTTGAATATCCTCACTTCCGTATTGATTCAATGTGTTCCGATCAAAGACGTCCTGAAAGGCTTTGACGGACGAATAACTGGAGAAATAAAGAAATGGGCGGCTTTTTAATAAGGGTTTTGATTTTGGATAAAATGTCAGCATCATTTAAAAATTGTTATTTCTAGTTATAGAAATAGAATACCCTAAACATGTGTCCCTTCCCCTCAATACAAAGATGAGAGGACAAAACAATCGATAAGAATACACGAATGAGATAAGTTATATATAAATTAAATCCTTGACCTCTATCAACTATTCGGTTGATTTCCCGTGAAAAGCAGGGCAAATTACGGCAGAAGCCTATAATAAGATTTATAATGAACACACGATTTTCATCCATTTTAATTGGGTAGAGTAGGGGCTCAGAAAACCATTTCAAAACAGACGGACAACCTAAAAAGTACGAAAAAGATTCTGGATACCAAAGGCGAAGAGATTAAAAAGCTTTGGTTTGCTTACCAGGAACAGCCTAATAATGCTCAAATACGAGAGCGACTTATTATAAGCTATCTTCATCTGGTCCGTTATGTTGTTAGCCGTCTTCCCATTACCCTTCCCGTCAGTATTGCCCACGAAGATTTAATCAGTTATGGCACGATGGGGCTTATGGAGGCCGTCGAGCGCTTTGATCCGAGCCGGGGACTAAAATTTGAAACCTATGCTGTTACCCGGATTCGAGGCTCTATTATTGATCAGCTTCGGTTTCAGGATTGGATTCCAAGAGGCGTTCGAAAGCGAAGCAAGGAACTGGGTGAAGCCATGCAAGCTCTTGAAGAAAGGCTTGGACGAACCCCTACAAATGATGAACTGGCTGAAGAGCTAGGTGTTGAGAAGACAAAACTCAAGACCATGTTAGCTGAAAGTAATAATCTGGTCCTTTCTCTTGATGAAAAATGGGGAAATGATTCTGAAGGCAGTAAAGGTTCGCTTATTGATACGGTTGAAGATAAGAGTAGCCCGGATCCTGAAGGAGAATTAGAAGTAATTGAGCTTAGAGCCCGGCTTGCCGAGTCTATTTCTTCTCTTCCAGAGCGAGAAAAACTGTTGATTGCCCTTTATTATCACGAAAATATGACTTTGAAAGAGATTGGCGAGGTGATCTGTGTTTCTGAATCCAGAGTATGTCAGCTTCATGCCCAAGCGATTCTTCGGTTGAAAGGGAAATTAAGTCAATGAAGCCTGAAGATATGCGTATTGGCTACTTGCTAATTAGTACGCCCATTCCCAATGTTTATATTGGAGGCGGGATGGTGACAGACGGCCATGGTCTGCCCATTGAGTTTCGATACACCGAGCCGATTCAGCCCACAAAAATTCAGCAAATTCTCTACGGTCAGGTTCTCAGTAGCTATATTAAAAAAGAAGTCATACTGGAAACACTGATTAAAAGTTTAAGCAGTAAGTTTAGCTATCTTTTGGTTGAAGATGAACAGCTACTGACTTATCAAAATTCGAAATTTCTGGTGATTCGTGTCAGTTCGACCCAATCGGCAAAAATCGGTGAGATTGGAAAGGTTCAAGAACTTTCACCCTCTGAGGTTCTTTTGCAGGTTACCCGGGAGGGAAGCCCCTTGCGGCTTCAGTTGCCAGAAGAAGGTCAGCACGCTTCGGGGGGTAGCGCGAGTGGGGGAACTGCTGTCCAATCTCCGCCCATCTCTTTGGATGCGTTGGTCGCGGCTGGGCAAACCATGGATATTTACGAACCTATTAAACGTATTGAAAAGGCACTGGAAACCATATGTCAGGAAGCAGGAATCAAGGGAGAACAATAACCGAAAAACTGCTGGATGAGATCCGTTCGACTTTCGCACTGGTTAAAAAGGATTTCAGGCAGTTTCCGGTCGATTTTGTCATTGACTCTGAATTGACTATCTTCTCAGCCGATTTCTATTGTGATACCCACACGATGGACTATCGCCTCTCTCCATTCGGAATCGGTCAAAATTTTGAACCCGTTGAAGGCATCGAAGTATCGGTTGCCTCTTGCGCCCTTTTGGAAAAAGCCTCGGTTGCCGATAACGAGCAAGTCGCTCTTGATTGGCAACCGCCTGTTTTTCAGGTTCCGGTTTTTGATCAACCTGACCTTTTTCTTCATGGGGTGTCATTTAATAATATAGAAGCTGTTGAAGGAAGCGGTGTTCGACTGGAGTCGTTTGAAACGAACCCCCGAGCCCTTCCGGTGCCAAAGCATCCTGAAACCCAAGCGAGAGAAATAGAGTTGTCCCAATTAAAAACCTCACAGAAAACGCGTCATTTTGATGCGCTGAAAGGCAGGGCACAGCCTTTTTCTAAGGCGATGTACGGGCTTCCCTTTATCCGAAAAGCGCTTCCTTCTCACCGGTTTTCCGCAGAGAGCCGGCAGGTTTTTCGCCAAGCACTTGCCGAAAAAGTAAAAACCACGCCGAGCAATGTATTGATTAACCGCATTTACGACCGGGTGAACCGTTCTCAGTTTCAGTCGATATCCCAAGACGAACGCGGCCAACTGGTTTGTGTTCCAAAATTAAACTATGTGGGCCAAAAACGGAAAACAGAGTTTTCCCAAACGACAGCGTTTCTCATTATGGGACAAAAACTGGATACAAAAGAAAACATTAGTGTTCTGGTACCGGTTGCCGATTTATCTGCGGATAGCTCTGACGTACCTTCTTCCCGGAGGCCCGAAGACGAATGATACAGGATATGAAAATACTGAGTAATATCTTTGAAGTTCTGCCCTCCGGGGTGCTGATCTATAATAATCAGGGGGCGATTAGTCAAATTAATAGTCGAGCTAAGGAGTTACTTCGACTTCCTGCTTCGGGTGATTACGCTCATCTGGAATCGTTTCCAGGCTATTTAAGCGAACTTGTTCAGCGATTAGACGTGGCGGGAGGAGATATTTCCCGCTCTGAAATAAAAATCCAGTTCCCAGAGCAGGAAACCCCTTCGGTCATTGGATTTACACTAAAGTATGTTCGGCTTGAAACGGGTGAACCTTCCGAAGGCGAAGAAAATTCGGCCGACTCCCGTATTTTTATTTTTAATGAGATTACCCACATTGTTCAGGAACGTCTGGCCATGGATAAAATCAAGGACGAGTTATTTCAGTCTAAAAAACTGGCTTCGATTGGTACCATGATTTCCGGGGTTGCCCATGAGCTTAATAACCCATTGACCGGTATTTCCATGAGTACTCAACTCAGTGAAATGACTTTACGTTCTCTGATCAAAACGCTGGATCCCAAAACAGATGCTGACACCATCCGTTCGTTAGAAAGCGCGCTACAAGAACTAAGGAAATCAGGTGAAGAGGCCAGAAAAGCGGCCGTTCTGGTTAGCGATTTATTAAACTACTCTAAACCCTCTCAGCTTAATTTATCTTTGGAAAACCCGGTTAAGCTAACCGGGGAAATGGTTCAAACCATCCAATCTCATCCAGAATTTTCTCAGATCCGCTTTCACATTGAACCCTACGAAACCCAAACCGATATTCTCTGCGATCGGGTTAAAGTTGAACAGGTTTTTTATAATCTTTTTAAAAATGCCAGCGATGCGATGGAGAATGAAGGTGATATTCATATCCGGTTTTCAGATACCCGTAACCTTTCTGATAATACGCCCATGATTCAGATTAGCGTTAGTGACGCAGGCCCTGGCATGGATAAAACGTTGTTGAGTCGAATCTTTGACCCCTTCTTTACGACAAAAGGAGCCAAGGGTGTTGGATTGGGATTGAGCATTAGTTTTAGAACCATTGAACAGCATGGCGGAACCCTTACGGTGGAAAGCCCGAAAGAGCAAGGAGCCTGCTTCCATATTTCGCTCCCTCTGTTTGTCGAAGAGGAGGAAGCGATTATTTTTTAGTCCAAAATAACCGCCAGAATAATTGTATGTTTATGAGCTTAGAGCAGACCAATACCTCTCCATCTTCCAAACCTCATCACATCCTTATTGTTGATGATGATAACACCATTCGCGAAAGCATGGTGCGTTATCTGGAGAACTTCCACAAAACAACAGTCCCCATCAGTATTCACTCGGTTTCTGATGCGCCAGAGGCTTATGAGTTGATTCAAAAAAACACCTACGATCTGGTCATCTCTGATATTAATCTTCCTCACGAGGATGGCTTTAAAGTACTTCAGGCGGTTCGCCGAGCCAGTGAAAACACACGAATCGCTTTAATTACCGCTTATCGGGTTGAAGACTATATTCGCTTGGCGAAAGAGACCGGTATCTATAATATTATTGCCAAAACCGCGCCGTTTAATTTTGACGAGCTTTCTAACGTCGTCAATAACTTGCTTCACCCCGAAACCGCTTTTGGATTGGCGCCCTATTTTTCGGAGTCCGAGTCTTTTCAGGAATTTACGATTGAAAACAGTCAGCAGATCATGGAGGTTTTTAATACGTTGCGTGCGTTCTTCGAGGCGTCGAAGGTAAAAAGTCTGGACACCCTGTCCACCGCCCTAATTGAAGCGTTGACCAACGCCGTTTACCACGCCGCTAAAAATCCGGACGGGACGCTGAAATATCGAAAGGGTCAGGAAATTAAATCGCTTGAGCCCCATGAGAAGGTCTCTGTCTACTATGGAAAAGATACTGAACGGGTTGGCGTGTGTATTGTGGATCAAGGTGGACGCATTACCGCTGAGGAGATTCTATTCTGGCTGGATCGCAACATCAGTGGGGCGGGTCTGCTTGATAGCCATGGCCGGGGAGTTTACCTTATGCATACGTTGGTGGATCGCCTGATTATTAATATTAATCCTCAAAAACGAACCGAAATTATTGTTTTGGATTACTTTAGCCCTGAATACAGCTCTAACAAGCCTCTCTATATCAATCAGCTTTAAGTACCTTAATATTTCATTACAATAACGCACATTCTCCCCTTCAGTACCCTTTAAAAAGCAGTTAGAAAGTATATTTACTGCATTGGAGGGGCACCCTATTATGACGCAACATAACGATTCATTACGAGATACGCTAAAAAATAGGATTAAAACAGTGGTACCGATTACCATTGCCCGCCAACCCCATATTACAGCCCTGACTGATGACACGCCCGAGTCGGCTCAGCCAGCGTTTATCGCCGGAAAAAGCAGTCGACCTGATGCTCATCGAAAATTGAAGCATCAACCCTTATGTAAGCAAGGTGGTTTTGTTCTTAATGGACAAGACGGTGCTGAACTCGACTTATTAACGACCCACGGTGGGTTAAACGCCTTGCGCATTTTTTCTCAAATGGGTTCAGTCAAGCCCCTTTATTTAAATCAGGAATTTTTTGATTCCCTTTAATGCCCTGCCAGGAGAACCTCTCATGTCTTCCATACCCAACATTAAACCATCCCTTTTACCTTTGCCTGAGGAAACAAACTCTTCACCCCGTCAGGTCGTCCATTTTGGCAATGGTAATAGCAAAAAAGCCGATCATTTTGAGGCGAACCCAGTGAAGTCCTCGAAAGAAGCGGCTTCAGCCAAAGATGCCTCTTCAAAAACAGAGACCGCTGACAAGGCTGATAAAAAAGAGGCAGAAGGTTCGAGTGTGAAAAAGGGCGATTTTATTCAAGGCTCTTTTTCGGGCGGGGTTAAACGCATGTTGGGTATGGCGTTCTTACGACCCACCGGATGGGTGGAAACCGCCATTGACATTGCGGCCATGGTTGGCTTCGGCTCCTTTATCCCGATCCCTCCACCGTTTGCCATTAAACACTTTTTAGAAGGTTTGGTTGGGGCCAACACTCTGGTGATGAAAGGCGAGCGACAAGGCTGTACAACCTGGCCTTGGGCTAATAATAAAAAGTTTTATGCCGAAGACTATGGCAACCGAACCTTGGTAAGTGCCATTTGGAATGGGGTGTTCAAAGTGTTTGGTAAAAAGCCCTCTGACTTTGACATTGCTAAAGCCAAGGAAATGGCCGCAGCCGGTTAAAAGTCCTGGCTAAAACGTTTTAGGATCATAGAAACGTTTTCGTACCCGTTTTTGACAGATTCCGGGTTATAGCGAATGATGCTTTTTTGTGTTCGAGTCATTAGCCGCCCGGTTAAATTGGGTTGATGGGCCAGTTTTTTCAGAAAGCGTTTTGCGGCGTTTACCGGAACCGCAAACCCAATACCAATGTTGGAACGGTTTCCGTCCGGGTTAAAAATGGATTGATTGATTCCCACCACATAACCCTGTGTATCGAGTAAAGGCCCCCCTGAACTGCCGGGGTTAATGGCGGCATCGGTTTGGAGCCGGTCTCGTGTTTCATCAATTCGGCTGATGATTCCGGTTGTTAATGTGCGTTCAAAACCGTAAGGGTTGCCAATGGCCAATACCTTTTGCCCCACTCTCACCTGAGCGGAATCACCGAGCTCCAAGTAGGGAAGAGGCTTGGCCAGGGATACTTTAATAAGCGCCAAATCCGCTTTTTCGCCGATGCGTCCGACTAGAACGCCTCGGGTTTTTTTGCCGTCTGCTAACGCGATCATGACCGAAGAGGCGTCGCCAATAACGTGACTGGAGGTTAAAATGAGTCCAGACTTATCAATAAGCACCCCGGCTCCACTGGAAGGGCGTCCCGAAGCGATGGCGTTAATGGTTACGACGCATTGGGCGGCTCGCTCATAAACCGTAATATTTTCCTGCTCTTCAGAATCAAACTGAGGTGTATAAGCCCAGGAGGTTGACATAGTCAGGATAAAGCCCGAAATAATGAGTGAAACACAAAGCCGCAACCAATGTTTTCCATAGAACTCAGCCTGATTCATCCACCCATTCCTATTATTAACCGCCATACGCATCTCAATCTTCTGATTTGCTATCTCTTGATAAGAGTAGTTTTATCATGCCTTCCACTCTTCTGTCTGTAAAAAAACCTTTACAGGACAAAAAATAAGAAAAACATAATCGCTTTAGTAAGCGGAAAAAACGGGCCTTTCATACTAATAAATCCTCTGTTTAGTCCATCTGTTTTATGCGAAAAGCTACTATACTAGTGGAAGCTGGGTTTCTAGTTTGAGAAAGAGAACGGGAAGTAGAGTCAAGCCGAAATGGTTCAGATGTTTTGTTGAGGAATCCGTTAAAAAAGCGATTGATGTTGTTGTGGTCTTACTTGCCCGCAGGGCTTTGGCGTTTTAGTTTTCTTGCGTTACTGCTGAGCTTGTTTATGGCAAACAGTGGCTATGCGCAAGTGCCGGATATTCAAGGGGATACGGCTATTCCACTAAATATTCAACTGGATCCGCAAGATGAAAAGCCGACGACAGACGAGCTACTGGCGCCTAAAAAAGAGGATGAAACGCCGGTGGTGGATACGGGCGAAAGCGGAGCGCTCTCGGGGCCAGGCGAAGAAGAGACAGGTGAAGCTCCCATGTTTTTCTTGCGAGAAATTTTGCTGGACGGCGTGACCATGTTTCAACCGGAGGAAATGGCCGACCTGCTGACCCCCAAGGTGGGAAAAGAGGTGAGTTCGGCGGAGTTGGCTAACATTGTAGAGGAAATCCGGGGCATGTACGTCAAAAACGGTTATGTGACAACCGTTTGCCGGATTCGTCCTGGTGAAGTCGTCAATGGGACTATTATTATCGAAGTGTTTGAGGGGACGGTGGCCCAACGAGTAATTCATGGGCAAGAGCATACCCAGCCTCGAATGTTGACAGGCCGAATTTCCCTAAAACAGGGAGAAGTGTTTGACTACAAAAAGCTGGAAGAAGATTTAATCGAGCTGAATTCAAATCCGCTATTTAAAAGCGTACGAGCCGCCCTAAAGCCGGGAGAAAAGCCAGCAACCAGTGATATTCATCTATTTGTGGAAGAAGATCGGCCAATTCATATGAATGCGAGCTTTGATAATGGTGGACGGCACGTCATCGGAACGTACCGAAGCCTATTGACTTTGACTCACAATAATTTGACGGGTCATGGTGATAGCTTGGCAACGAGTGTGGTGTTGTCTCAAAACGTAAGAACGGTTGGTGTTTCGTCCCAATACCGTTTTCCGGTGAGTGTTCGGCATCGTATTACGGCTGGTGGAGCGTTTGGGCTGAATCATGTGGATTTAGCCGACCCCTTTGATAGCCCGCAAGATGTGACCGGACTTTCTTCTAACTACTCACTATTTGTGGAAAAAACCTTTAAAAAATCCCGGCGCTTAACCATGATTGGTGATGCTCGCCTGAATTTTTATGATTCCAAGATTTTTGTTAACGGCAAAGCCTTGGACGATGTTCTGCGAGCTGGTCATTTCCAGAGTCGCCGGCGTTTTCCGGTTATTCCACCGCCGGCTGGCGGACCATTGCCGATTCCTATCATTGGAAATCCGAGTCGCCCCAACCAATTTCGTCAGGTTTTTGAGTTTGATCGAGTACGAACGGTAAGCTACGGTTTGACAGCGATAGAGCAAGATCAAAAAGGACGTACTATTGTTCGAGGCAGTGTCGAACATGGTATTGCTATGATGGGGGGAAACCGGCCGTTCTCTAAATTTAATCTGGATGTGACCCGATTGCACTCCTTGCCCAAAGGGATGATTCTCATTTTGAGAGGACAATCGCAATTCACGCCATCGAATTTACCGGGCTTGAACCAATTTCAGATTGGGGGCACTAATACGGTTCGAGGTTTTAGAGAAGGGTTTTTAATTGGGGACAGCGGCTATTTTATTAGCAGTGAAGTGCGCTTTCCGTTGTTTAAAATGCCGGAGGTCTTGAAAAAACGTTTCCAGGGTGTCGCCTTTTTCGAGCATGGGCATACGATGGTGACAGGTGATAATAAAGACGCGAACGCTCAGGGAACCTCGGATACATTAAATAGTGCGGGTGTTGGTTTACGGGGTCAGTTAATTAAAAAAGTAACGGGGCGGGTGGATCTTGGTTTTACGTGGAACCGAAGGTTCGGACAAAATCTCCGAGTGCATTTTGGACTGGATTCTCGACTGTTTTAAATCCTACTTAAGAGTCGCCAGGTGCCATTGATGCTTCCCCCGAACCCAGAGGGGTTGATTCGCAGGGTTTAATTGTTTTTCAGAGTAGAGGCTATGCCAAAGATTGTAGCGTTTATGACAAAGGTAACTCATTATGGCTTTAGAAGGTGAAACAACTGGCGGAGTAGGGAGTTTTGTCGTTTCTATTATTTGGGTCTGATGTTGGTGTGTTGGGCAATCAATGGACTGATTTGCTGTAAGGGGATTTGAACTTAATGGATAGGGAAGAACCCGGCTCCAAAGATGAATCGGCTTTAACGAGGCTGATGAACGCCCTTGCACGATATGTATTTGTAGTGAGTCAGATTCTGCATAAACGAGAGAGGAGCTCCATAGCAAGACCAAACATCCGGTCCAGAAAAGAGTTACCCTAAGAAAAGTTGAAAAGTAGTGCACCGATCATTCTGCTTTATATTAATTAGACGAAAACTTTGCTTATTTTCCACGGCTTCTTGAGGAAAAGCAAGGAGCGGATAAAAAATGAAAACGGTTAATCGATCATGGGGTCTGTTTTTTTAGGATCTTCTCTTGGGATAGAAGGATAGAAAGCTATTGCCCTTTTTGTAAAGCACGGTTATTATCGTCTTATAAGAACTGACTGTACCCCGAAACTGACATGGCCAGCGATTCTTATTAAATGGGCAAGTTACGTGTATGTCATGTCAGGTTCGATAATCGGGCTTCTTTCAGGGGTAGTCGGCCGTTAACCCAATAAAACGTTGGTTACAATAAGATAAAAATGATGAAGACCTCAAAAATTGGTACCTACACAGGCGCTTTTTCGCTTTGGTTGGCAAAAAGCCAAACCTTCTGGAGCGTTTTCGCGGCGGCTTTGTTTGTTGCGATTGGGCTGTTTGGGTATACCCTTTTTATGAGTGAAGGGTCACTTCAACCGACGGGGTTAGAGGGTTCGATGAACAATGAGTCCGCACTTTTGACGGAGGACGTGGACGAGATTTATCCTGATCATCTGATTGCGATGATTGACCGAATGGATGCTGATATTGACGATGAAATTAATGAAGTGGTTGAGCCCGTTGAGCCTGTGGGGGAAGACGGTCTCAATGAAGTCGCGGTAGGCGAAAACGAAAATAATGACGATAAGAAACCATTAGAGAAAAATAATGCCTGGGAGGGCGTTGAAGACGAGGTCTTTGCTCTGCAGGCTTTGGGCCTGGCACTGCAAGCGGGTTTTAAGCCGCCTGCGGTTGCTTTTAAGTCTGAAAAAAATGCTTTGTCTGAGGCGGTGGCTGAGCCCACGCCAATGGAGGCAAAGTTGCGTGTTGATCCTTTTGCGCCTTTGATTTTTGATGATGGTAGTGGCAATATTCAGGTCTTGGGCCCGGATCCCATTGAGACCGATCCGACAGCGAACGTCCAATTCATGGGGATGATTGGCGACGCCCAAGGCTTAGGGAAGGATGCGGTTGCTATTTTGAGGTTGGTGGACGGCTCTGTTCCGGGAACCTTGGTGATGCGTCCGGGTGATTCTTTTGAGCTGGAAGGCGAAAAGGCAACGCTGGAAAAAGTTGAAAATGAACGGGTGCTGCTGAAATTTGCCGGGAACAAGCATTATGTGGATCTGGCGGCTTTTGTTGATACGGTCCCCACAACCGTCGGTGATGACGATGAGTTACCTCCTTCATCATCAGGAATGGGAGGCCCTTCGGGAAGCCCATCGAGTGATGGTGGCTTTGATGAGTTGGATGAGTTTTAAATTAGAAAGAACCTTAGAAGGATTAGAGAGAGGCCATTTAAAAGGATGAAGCAATTGAACAAGTTATGGGTTAAAGCCACTTCGCTTGCGCTAGTGGTTTTAATGCTGTGTTCACCTCTTTCTGAGGCAAAAAGTGAATATGGCCTTTCAGCCAATGGTCTTTCGCTCTCTCATGAGGTTCGAGTCCCCGGAGGGGATAAGCTGGTTTCGGTTGAGGCCGCTAACGCTAGTGTGCGGGAACTTTTACGGGATATGTCTAGCCAGGGCGGATTTAATCTGATTTTGGATCCTTCGATCCAGGGCACCATTACGCTGGAGCTTCAAAATGTTTCCATCGATAATGCGTTAAGCGCGATTTCAAATCTGGTGGGTATTGAAATTCTTCCTCGAAGTGCCAATATTTTTCTGGCAATTGCCAAGGATGCGGCGGTTGAAAAGGGGTTAAATCGTCGTCTAACGAAGATGATTAAAGTTAAATTTGGAAATGCGACCCAAATTGCGGCTTTGTTGAACTCCTCTCTATTCGCTATTGAAAATGCTCAATTATCCCAAGTGGGAGGCAGTGGTGGCCAAGGCGGCGGTTCCGGCGGCGGTCTTGGTGGCGGAAGTGGTGGGATTGGCCAGTTCCAAAAAATAAAACCGGATCCTCGAACCAATAGTTTGATTATTATTGGTTCTCAACGCGATATTGATTTGGCTGAAGCGGCGGTTAAGCAAATGGATCGCCCTCGGTTGTCTCGAACATTTTATTTAAGTTATGCCAATGCGCTGGACGTGGCCACTCAATTAACCAGCAGTATTTATAACGACGGAACGGCTGGACTCCTGTTTCAAGGCGGTGGCGGTGGTTCTGGTGGCGGCGCCGGTGGTGGCCAGGGCGGCGGCGCCGGCGGTAGTGCGGGTGGTGGTGCTCAAAGTCGTTCAGGGCCCATGCAGTTGCCGAGTTCCTTGCGTGTTCAGTCAGAAAAAGTGGAAGAAGGCTCTGGGATTAATAATTTAACCGGCGGAGATGGATCAACCTCCTCTTTTACAGGTGAAATTACCCTTCGAGGGACTGTTAAATCTACGGAGACGGTTCGCGTCTCTCCACTGGGACCTATTGTGGTTCCGGATACCCGATTGAATGCGGTGACGGTTATGGGAACCGCTCAGCAAATCCAGAGTGCGGCAGAGTTGATTCCTATACTTGATGCGGCGCCTCCTCAGGTATCGATTGAGGTTTCCATGATTGAGATTACCGAAGATGGGATGAAGGAATTTAGTACTCAGCAAGGGATTGCTGATGGACGACTTCAGCTCGGCTTTAATAATGAACCTCTGGCAGGGCTCGCGGATCCAACGGGCTTGGCGCCTGCTGGGTCAGGGCTGATTGGTTTACCTTCTAACGATCCCAATGAAGCCGCCGCCTTTGCCCGTTCGGGGGCTTCCTTCTCCTCTCAGCCGGTTGTTGATGATGCTAATTTTATGTTTCAGCTTAATGGATTGGTGAATAGCCGTCGGGCAAAAGTATTGGCAAACCCAACTATTGTGGCAACCCACGATACGGAGTCTATTATCAGCATGGTGGAAGAAATTATCCGGCGGGTTAACGTCACAGTTGATGGACAGACGGGTACCACCACGATTGAAACAGAGCTGGGTGAAGCAGGCATTGTTTTGGATATCTTGCCGAAAGTGGGCGAAGATGGAACGGTTTCCATGCGGATCCGCCCATCTATTACCAGCATCCGTTCCGTGATTCGAACCAATAACAATATTACGACGCTCCTGACTAAACGTGATGTTTTGGCTCAGACGGTTCGGATTAAAGATGGGCAAACACTGGTTTTAGGTGGATTGGTCAATGAGTCGAAGATTAAACGAATGGAAAAACTGCCCTTTTTAGGCGATTTGCCCATTGTCGGCGCGCTGTTCAGAGCATCCACCAATCAACATGAGCGTAGCGAAGTCGTTATTTTGTTAACACCGCATATTATCCGTAAAACAAAAGTGACCCCGGTTCATTACTCGGATCCGTTGGCATCCTACTAGAGAAGAGGTTTGATTAAAGTGGTTTTTCAACACTCCTGTTTCATGACACAGCGTTTTCGTCTTTTGAGACACTCTTTAGGACAGTCTATGATGGCTGGCCTATTGACGATGGGGCTTTTGCTTCAGTGCCTCCCTGCACTGGCCCAAACCAACTCCTCGGGTATTTTAATGGGCGAAGTTAACTTATCCGTGACACCCTCTCAAGTTAAACGGGCTGTTCAGGTTAAAGGAAGCGAACAGCTTGTGAATCTGGCTTTTCGGGACATCGCCATTGGGGATGCCCTTCGTGCTTTAGGCCGTAAAGGTGGTTTTAACGTTGCTATTAATGATTCGGTTACTGGGCGGATTAGTATTGATTTAAAAGGCATCACGATTCAAGAAGCGCTTGAGGCCATTCGAACTCAAAGTGACTTAAGTTATTCGACTCGAGGTGAAAACACATTGATGGTTTCGACCATCGAGTCTCTTCAGGGGCAGGAATTGCAGCGAACCCACTCGGATGTTATCCCTTTAAGCCATGCGAATGCAAGTGTGTTAGCGCAAATTTTGAACCAATCCGTCTTTGCCCCTTCGGGTGTCGGACAAGTTCAAGGGAATGCAGGCGGTGGTGTTCTTCTGACGATTACGCCAGACTTTAGAACTAATTCACTGATTGTTGTGGGGCGGCCCGATGATGTGAAAACCGCCCATGAATACGTGAAAGTGCTGGATGTTCCCCGTGAAAGTAAAACATGGCGACTCAGCCACTCGGATGCGGTGGATGTGGCGTCCATTCTTTCTTCAAGCTTGTTTAATGAAGGGAACCCAACGCTCCAGTTCCAAGGTTCTGGCGGTGGCGGAGGCAGTGCTGGTGGCGGCGGTCAAGGCCAATCTTCCACCTTAGGGGTTCTGCCCAGCACGCTGCGTGTTCGCACAGAAGATATTGAGGAAGGCGAAGGCGGTGAATCAACCGGAAACACTGGCGGTGGCGATGGAAGCGAAGGGGTTGCTACCGATGTGACCTTGCGAAGCCAAGAGAAAATGGAAGCACTCGTTCAAATTACTCCCAACGGGGTGATTATGGTCCCTGATTCCCGTTTGAACACACTCACCCTCTTTGGAACAGCAGAACAAATTGCGGTGGCGGATCAGATGATTGCTAGTCTGGATCGGCGGGCGCCTCAGGTGGTGATTGAAACTACCATGATTGAAGTCGATGAAACGGCTCGAAAAGAATTGAGTTTTAATTATTCTGTGGATGGTTTGCATGTGGGAGCGAGCGGGAATAACCCGGCCCCAGCAGGAAATTTGGGTGGCCCGATTCCCTTTCCAGGCGGGATTGGTATTCCTTCCAATGTGACGAATGTGTTTTCTAATTTATTCCGTTACACATCCAACTTTACAGGGACTGGAACCGCCAACGAGTTCTTCTATCAATTGAACGCATTGGTTAATAATCAAAAAGCAAAAGTGATTGCCAATCCGACTATTGTGGCTCTGTCAGACAAGGAGTCCATCGTCAGTATTGTTGATGAAATTATCGAAAGTATTTCGGTGACCATTGACAGTAACGGGGGCGGTGCTGTTGGGCAAGAAACCAATATTGGGGAAGTGGGTGTGGTGCTCAACGTTTTGCCTAAAGTTGCCCCTAATGGGGACATTAACATGCGGATTCGTCCTTCGCTGACCACCATTTCAAGTATTCAAGTCGATGTTAATGGAAACCTGATTACCTTGCTCAATCGTCGGGAGGCCCTAGCACAAAACATCATTATGCGTGATGGGGAAACGTTTGTTTTGGGCGGCATGATTATTGAGGAAGATAGTAACACCCTGAATAAAATACCGTTTTTAGGCGACTTGCCCATCTTGGGTGCCTTGGCTCGCTCATCACTCCGAAACAAAGGTAAACGAGAGCTGATGATTATTATTACACCCCATATCGTTAATGATGATTATGGTCGGGTGGCATCATCCCATGCCCCTATCCATAAGGGTCGGCAAGCGATTCATAAAAAAGGCGCTCATAAAAAATTAGCACTGACCAAGGCGGATGATAAATCGCGGCCGGGGAAAGAGGCTGAATCGGAGGAAACGTTTAACTTACAGGCATTGACGGTTGACGGGACAAAAGATTACCTTCCTGCCGTGAATCCGACCACCTCCCTGTCGAAATTGGCTTTTCCGAGAGAAAAAGGGATTCATGCCCATCCGATTCCTAAAACACCAGCGAAGCAGAATTCCCGATTTTTACCTAAAATTAAGGAATCTCAAGCGATTCGGGTTGATAAAGCGAAGGTCGTTCCCCCGGCTCCAAAAGCCGTACAAACGAGGATTACTCGTCCGTCTCGGGTTCGACAGCATGGTATCAAACCCTCTTTTGTCCAACCCGCTCAGAGAGGGAGTCAGATCCAGCCCCGATTGAATCCGGCGAAGCTGCCACCTCGTCGAGTAAAGCAAGAGACACGCCAACCCATTGTTAGGCCACTAGATACAAGTAATGAAGCCATTGAAGCGATTATGCGGAAATTCTTGCCACAATTTGACCCGACAAAGGATCTGTACTAAAACCATATAGAACCACTTGTTTGATGGATAGTTACCCTTGGAAGGGGTCCGGGTGGTGAGGACGCGGTCTTGAAAACCGTTGCCCCGCAAGGGGTTGCAGGTTCGAATCCTGTCCCTTCCGATTTGAATCCTCTTAAATAAATTAACCCGTTAGAGAGAGCGAAAGGCACTTGAGCTATGAGAGAAAAAATGAGTCGAGAGAGCAAACTCCATGTGGCAAAAGACATTGTCGCGAGTTATGCGCGAGGCAACGAGAAGATTTCAGCCGATGAGCTGTGCGAAATTCTGAAAAAAGTTTATAATGCGGTGGATGAACTGGTTCCCGATCCAGATGGGCATCGTATTGGACTCGCTTAGAGGCAAAACGAACCCGTGAAGATAATGACTGGCTTTAGCTTTTCTCATTCTTCTTTTTGGGTTTCTTAGCTTTCGGTTCCTTGGCCTCATAAATGGGATCAGGAAAATAGTTGTCGCCGAGCAGACGCTTCATACTGCGAATTTCGCTATTGGCTCTCAACCCATAGGGGTTATCGGGAAAACTGCTGGAAAGAAACGTATAGAGTTCATAGGCCTCATCATAGAGTTCACGCTTTTGGTAAAGCACCGCCGCCTGATACACAGGCTGAACCATCTGCTTGTTTTTGGGGTGTTTTTTCATGAGTTCCATGAGCTTGTACCGAATGTCAGCCAACTCACCAGAATCCTCTGGAGAAAATAGGTAACGAGACTGGATTTTAATGAGGAGCTTGTTCAGGGATTCAGAAAGGGGCTCTAAGCCTTCTTTTAGTTTGGCCTCGGCCTGTGGGTCCACTTCTTTTTTCTTTTTCTTGGCATTCGCGGATAAATTACCGACACCCATACTGAGAAAGACACTGCCGATTAGAATTAGGCTGGTGCCTTGTCGTAAACGTCTGAGTAAAAGTGAGAAAAAAGACATGTGGGGCCTCAAGCAACTATTGTAAGTAAGAATAAGGTTTTTTGTCGCGCTTATTTATTTTATTATCGGCCCAAAACCAACGAACTTTAAGCCGAAGGGTTCTTGGGGCCGAAAATCCTTTATTCTATGGATTCAGGCGAGCCAAAGCGAAAGATGAAGGAAACGTTGCAAAACGTATCGATAAACCGGGTATTGCTAGGCTTTCGAAAGTTCACTGTGCTATAATCGATTCCTGTTTCTTACAAAGGCAGGCCCATTGCGGTATTTACACCGTTTTGATGTGATCAATAATAAAAGAGTTGAGAATGACAGAGAGTACACCAACAATGACTTCATCATCGTATGATGCCGATCAGATACGCGTATTAGAAGGGCTAGAGGCCGTTCGCCTTCGCCCCGGGATGTATATTGGCTCCACCACCCAGCGTGGGTTGCACCACCTGATTTATGAGATTGTGGACAATTCCATTGACGAGGCACTGGCCGGGTATTGTTCTGAAATTCAAATCATTATTAATGATGATGATAGTGTGACTGTTTCGGATAACGGTCGAGGCATTCCTGTTGCTGCTAAGGCGGATCAGGACGGGAAATCAACACTGGAAGTTGTTCATACAGTGTTGCATGCTGGCGGAAAGTTTGGCGATGGCGGCTATAAAGTTTCTGGCGGCCTGCACGGCGTTGGTGCTTCGGTTGTTAACGCCTTAAGTGAGAAATTTGTGGTGGAGGTTTGCCGGGACGCTAGTGTCTGGAAACAAACCTACCAACGAGGCATCCCTACGAGTGAAGTCGATAAGATTGGTGATACTCGGCACACGGGAACCAAAACCCATTTTTGGCCGGATGGCAGCATTTTTGAAACGACCATCATTGATAGTGATGTGGTTGGCACCCGATTGCGGGAAATGGCCTTCTTGAATAAAGGGCTGAGAATCGTCTTCACGGATCGTAAGTCTGATATGACGGAAACGTTTCACTACGAAGGCGGCATTGGTAGTTATGTCACTTTTTTGAATGAAACCAAGAACATTTTGCACGATCCCCCGTTTTATTGTGATGACACACGGGACGATGTGGCTGTTGAGGTGGCAATTCAATACACCGACAGCTACAGTGAAAACGTGTTGAGTTTTGCCAACAACATTAATACCACCCACGGCGGAACCCATCTAACCGGTTTTAGGAATTCGCTGACCCGGGTAATGAATGATTATGCCCGTAAAAATAACCTGATTAAAGAGAATCAGGCTAACCTTTCCGGTGATGATGTCCGGGAAGGACTAACAGCGGTCATTAGTGTCAAGGTGTCTGAGCCTCAGTTTGAAGGCCAGACCAAGGAAAAATTGGGCAACAGTGAGGTTCAGGGCGTCGTTCAGGCGATATTAACCGACAAGCTGACGGATTGGCTGGAGTTGAACCCTAAATTTGCCAAAGGTATGATCCAAAAATCGATTATGGCCGCTCAAGCCCGTGAAGCGGCCCGAAAAGCCCGAGAATTAACGCGTCGTAAAACGGCACTGGAATCGTCCAGCTTGCCGGGAAAGCTGGCCGATTGTGCCAGTCGGGATCCCGCTCAATCAGAGATCTATATTGTTGAGGGTGATTCGGCGGGCGGTAGTGCCAAACAGGGAAGAAATCGGCAATTTCAGGCTATTTTGCCTTTGCGAGGAAAAATCCTGAATGTGGAACGGGCCCGATTGGATAAAATTTATAACAATAATGAGATCCAAAGCTTGATTCAGGCCTTGGGTATTACGATTTCCCGGATGGAAGATGATTTTGAATATGAAAAACTCCGGTATCATAAAATTATTATCATGACCGATGCGGACGTGGATGGGGCGCATATTCGAACCCTTCTGCTGACGTTCTTTTTTCGCTACGCTAAACCTCTGATGGACGAAGGCTATATCTACATTGCCCAACCGCCGCTCTATAAAATTACGCAGGGCAAAAAGGAAGAGTACCTGTACGATGAGCGGGCGTTGGAAGACTTTTTGCGTAAGCGGGGTGTGAATGATCTGGAATTGTGGGATAAAAATCGCCAGCAATCCCGAAAAGATAACGACTTACGGCAATTGCTCAATGACTTATCGCGGTATCATCATGTGCTGAACTCACCTTCGTTAACACCCATTCCTGAGGCTGTCCGGCTGTATATGCTGGAGAAAATAACGGCGGGCAATCAGCTCAACACCAAGGAATCGGCCGAGGCCCTGAAAAATGACTTGGCAAACCAATTTCCGGAACATCAGTTTGAGCTGGAAGAAAATCCCGAAGAAGAGCACCTGAGCCTTTTAATTGACCCGGAACGGTTGTCTGAGGAAGCGCGGGAAGCTATTCGTCAGGAATTCCTTGCAGAAAGAAGCTCCTTGATTCCTGATAAAGCGATAGGGGAATCTGTTGAAGCTGATGGAGAGCCTGCTTTTGAAGAACCTATTCTTGAAGAATCTCTCCCAGAACCGTTTATTCCTCAATTTACAGAGGACAGTTTCCGAATTACGATGGATTTGTTTGACAGTCTGGAATTTGAACGGCTGAAAGAACTGCGGCCCAAGGTGGTTAACTTCTTGCCGGAAACGGAAACGGAAAAAATATTTCTGAAAGTGGCTGATAAAGCGGAAGAAGAGTTGTCTTCGTTTGAAGAACTCCGAACGTTTGTGGAAGAACGGGGCAAGAAGGGGATTTCACTCCAGCGCTTTAAAGGACTGGGTGAAATGATGCCGAAGCAGTTGTGGGATACCACCATGAATCCCGAAACCCGAACCCTGCTCAAGGTGGAAGTTCAAGAGGCGGCGGTTGCGGACAAACTGTTCGATACCCTGATGGGAGAGCGAGTGGAACCTCGCCGAAACTTCATCGAGAGTAACGCCCGAAAAGTGGTTAATCTGGATACCTAACCCCCCCCCATCTCCCTCTTTTAGATGGGAATATCAAGGTAAATTCTTGTAAAAAATGGTACTTAATCGGGCGCTTCGCATTGGTGTTTGCGAATTTTAGGGGGAGAATAAAAGCAAACTCAATATTGAATTACTGTCTTGACAAGAGAAGATCCGGAGCGCAATGCTGTTAAGCCAAAGAGATAGAGTATTCAGGCGGTTATGCTTGGTGGTTATGCCATGGGTCTTGTGGTGCGCTGGTGCGGTGGCCTTGGCGCAATATGCAGCCCAGCCTGCTTCTGTATCGTCCTCATCTTCGGATAAGGCGGTTTCAGAAAAAACGGTACTGAATCGACAGCCCGATATAGTTTTGCAGGGAACGCTTCTCAAAACGGAGTCTTTTCCCATTGATCTGAAAACCGTGTTGCAACTCACCGAGGATCAAAATCTGCTGATCGCTCGTCAGCGGTTGGGAACTAAAATTGAGAAGAGTCGTTTCTATCAGGACTTGGCTGGATTTTTGCCGGATTTTAAAGGCTTTTATGACCACCGACGCTTTCAGGGGGTTGTCCAGTTGTTTGGAAACCAGACGCTGGCAATTCGGCAAACCGTGATTGAACCCGGCATGTCTTTGAGTCACCGACTGTATCCGGGAGGAAAACGGATTTTTGATGCACTGGCCTCCCGTCGCCGAGTCAATGCCAGTCAGTCGTTGGTAAAGGAAACGTATCAACAACAACTGGCCCGGGCCGTTGAGGGGTATTATGATTTACTAGGGGCTCAGTACCTTGAGGAATTTGCCCGAAAAAGTCTGGCCGAAGCTGAGGCACAAATGGCCGTGGATGAAGCTCGACTGAAAGCGGGCGTCGGAACCCGGCTGGAAGTGATGCTTTCTAAGACCGCTGAAGCGAAGCGCCGCCGGGAATGGATTGATGCCAACAACGGGATCGTTAAGGCGGAGCAAGCATTACTAAATCGTTTGAATCTGGATGTCAATATTCATTTACTGGCCGAGCCTTCGGATGCGACGATTCATCGTTTGCTGGCGAGCGATCTGCCATCCGAGACGTTAATTGCCCAAGCTCTGAAGAAACATCCGGCTCTTCATCGATTGAGGCAGGAATTAAAATCCATGAAGTGGGAATCCCGGAGTGTGCTTTCTGAAATGGTTCCCTCGGTGGATCTGAATGCCGCGATGAGCTACAGAGGCCCCCATTTTAATCAGTTGGGGCTAAATCGCTCCGGTGGTTTTTCAGTGCAAACCTCGTTTGGGGATGGATTGGGGTTGGCGATTCCGACTCGTTGGCTGGAAAAGCACCGGCTGGTGAAGCAGAAACTGCTGGAACAACAGGCGCAAATCCGGGATATTGAGTCGGCCGTTATTAATGCCCATTTGGACAGTCAGAGTTTCGAGCAGGCGATCACCGCCTCTAAAGAGGAAAAATCGGCGGCAGAAGAGAGCCTTCGCCTTTCTTTAGGGCGCTATAAGGCGGGTGTTGGTATTCAGCTCAATGTTCTCAAGGCAGAAGCCTCTTTGAGCAGTGCTCGTTCTGCTTGGGTTCAGTCGGTTATTGACTTTAATAAGGCGCAAATCCAACTACTGGAAGCGTTAGGCGAAGTTTCAAAAAAAACACTGCTTCAAGGACTGGAACGCTTGGATGGAGACAAATCATCGGATGACTAATCGGGTAAAATCAGGATTTCAAGGGACGTTTCTTTTTTGGCTAATCATCGCTCTGGTGGTTTTGGCTGTGGTTGGTATGGTGGCCTATCAGTTCAGTCAGATGGGCGGTGGGCCGGATCCGTCGAAGTTTCCAAAAGCGGTGGATACCCTTGTTATTAATCCTCAGCCGGTGGATGTGACCTATGAAGCTCAGGGAACGGTGGAGGCCCGGAATCGAATTGATTTAAATGTTGAAGTGGCAGGTGTTGTGTCGACGATTGAGGTCATCGAAGGTGCACCGGTTCGTCGAGGGCAGGTTTTGTTGCGTCTGAAAGCAGGCCGACAAAGTGCCCAACAGCAAGCCGCCATGGCAGGGCGAAATTCGGCCCTAGCGCTGGTTGAATCTCGAAAAGCGGAGATAGCCCAAGCAAAAGCGAACGTGGCGGCGGCGCAGGCGGCAGAAGAGTTGGCTGAGTCTGAATATCAACGCTATGACTCTCTGTATCGAGAACAGTTTGTTTCAGCACTGGAACGCGATCAGAAACGGCTAACGTTTAAAACCGAAACCGCCCGACGAGAAGCGGCGGAGGATACGCTGGAACAAGCCCAAGCTCAGGAAAAGCAGGCGAGAGCACAGTTAGGCGAAGCGTCAGCCCAAGAGCGGTTTAATCAGGTGGCAGTGGGTGAATCCATTATTCGGGCACCGTTTGATGGCGTGGTGGGCGAAAAATATGTGGATTTGGGCGATTACATTATCCCCGGCGAAAAAGTGTTGACGCTAGTAGATAACCATGAGCTGAATATAGCGTTTAAGGTACCGGAACGTTTGATAGGGCAGTTGAAAACGGGTCTGCCAATTCGGGCTTTCCACAATGAACAGGCGGTTCAGACTCAGCAAAAATCGTTGCAAGGAACCGTCTGGTTTATTTCACCTACGGTGGATTCGGATACTCGGAGTGTGACGCTAAAAGCTCGTGTTCTTCAAGGTGATGATAATCTTAATAGCCGCCTTATTTTGCGGGATGGGCAATTTGCTCATGTGGCCCTAACTCTTCTGACCAAGCCCGATGGGCTTCTTCTTCCTGAAGAGGCACTGGTGCCTCAGGGTGAAAAATTCTTTGTGTATTTGTCTCGGGATAAAAAAGCTGTTTTCCGGGAAGTTAAGCTGGGTGAGCGTCAGCCGGGTTGGGTAGAAATAACCGAGGGCCTAAAATCGGGCGATGAAGTGGTAACTTCTGGGCTCCAAAAGCTGTTTGAGGGAGCCATTCTTATTAAAAAAGAGGATGAGCCTGCTCCCGCAACCCATGGGCGACAACCGTCGGCCCGAGTCAATGATGGAGCCTAGATTGATTCATGTGGCTGTCTGATTTATCGATTCGTCGCCCGGTGTTATCCATTGTGATGGCTATCATTTTGGTCCTGTTTGGTGTGATGGGTTACTCTCGCCTATCGGTACGGGAATATCCAGACATTGATCCACCCATTATTTCGGTTAGCACCATCTATGAAGGTGCCAGCCCTGAGGTGATTTCCTCCACCATTACCGAACCGCTGGAAGACGAGCTGACTAGTATTGAGGGTATAAAAACCCTTTCTTCCACGAGTGGTGAAGGCAATAGTTTGATTATTATTGAATTCGAGTTGTATCGGGACGTCAACATCGCGGCGCAAGATGTGCGAGATCGTGTGTTTCGGGCGAGAGGACGTCTGCCAGATAGTGTGGAAGAACCGGTGATTGTAAAACAGGATTCTGACGCCCGTCCCATTCTCTGGCTGGGCTTGGGAGGCGAAGGCTTTTCTCAGCTTCAACTGACGGATTATGCAGATCGCTATATTATTGATCAGCTTCAAGTTGTGCCAGGCGTTGGGAACGTTGTTATTGGCGGCTCTCGGGAGTATGCCATGCGGCTGTGGCTGGATCCGCTGAAAATGGCGGCGCGGCAGGTCACGGCGCTGGACGTGCGAGATGCCCTGTTTAACGAGAACATTGAGCTTCCTTCCGGTCGGGTAGAGGGTGATTATCGGGAATTTACCATTCGTACGCTGGGTGAGATGAAGGCACCTAAGGAGTTTAACCGGTTGATTGTCAAAACCGTTGACGGCACACCTGTGCGCCTTGAGGATATTGGTCGAGCCGAAGTGGGTGCCCGCTCAGATCGTTCTATGGTGCGAATGAATGGAAAACCGGCGGTGGGACTGGGGGTGGTTAAACAGTCCAAGGCCAATACGCTGGAAGTCGCTGAAGGGATTAATACGGTGGTCCAACGACTTCAGGCTAACCTGCCACCGGGAATGACTTTGGAGGTTGGGTATGATTCTTCCCGGTTTATCGATCAATCGATTAAAGAAGTAAAAGAATCCCTGCTGTTGGCTGTGGTGCTGGTGAGTGTGGTTATTTTTCTCTTTCTCGGCACGTTCCGAGCCGCGTTTATCCCGGTGGTGGCTATCCCGGTCTCGCTTATTGCCACGTTTTACCTGATGGATGTCATGCATTTTTCTATTAACACCCTCACGCTGCTGGCCATGACGCTGGCTATTGGGTTGGTGGTGGATGATGCGATTGTGGTACTGGAAAATATTACCCGGCATATTGAAAAAGGCATGGCGCCGATGGAAGCGGCTTTTAAAGGGATTCGGGAGGTGGCTTTCGCCGTTATTGCGACAACACTTGTTTTGGTGGCCATTTTTACTCCGTTGGCCTTTATGACAGGGGTGGTTGGGCGACTCTTTTCTGAATTTGCCCTGGCGTTGGCGGGAGCTGTTATTATTTCCACGTTTGTGGCGTTGAGCCTGTCACCCATGCTGTGTTCTCGGATTTTGTCCCGAAAGGTCGATGGAAAAATTGATGTAAAAGAGGGTGGCGCTCAAATCTCAACCGTTGTTTCAGCGGGTTGGAACAAATTGACTCGTTTGACCCATCTGTTTCGGAATCAGGTGGATGCCTTGCGGCAGGTGTACCTCCAATGGCTGGACTGGGCGATGGCCCATAAAATTCAAGTGACAAGCGGGTGTTTGGTGATGCTTCTGCTGACAGGTGTGTGTTATCAGTTTGTGGCTAAGGAGTTTTTACCGCAAGAGGATCGAGGGTTTCTGCTGACGGCGATTCGAGCCCCGGAAGGTGCGACGCTGGCGTATACGGATAAGGCGGTGCATCAGGCCGAGGCTGTATTTGCCAATCACCCGGATATCAAGCGCTACTTTTCAGTGATTGCTTTTAGCGGCAATGGGGTGGGTTCAGTGAATGAGGCGATCATGTTTGTGACGTTGAAAGATATTGCTGATCGCCAGCACCATCAGTCGCAATCAGATATTTTGGCGGCGATTCAGCCAAAGATGTTTAACATTGCTGAAGCACAGGTCTTCCCGTTTTCGCCGCCTTCGGGCCCGGCGGGAGCGTTTAACGATCCCATTCAACTGGTGGTCAAAGGGTTTAATGTTCCTCAACTGGCTGAGGTGTCGGATAAAATTGTGGCACGACTACAGGCTATGTCCGGGGCGGGCGGGCTATTTAATATTCAAAGTAATTTGAAACTTAATAAGCCGCAAGTGGAGTTGATGATTGATCGTGGGCGAGCTTCGGTGTTGGGCGTTTCGGTCCGGGATGTGTCGAGTACCCTTCAAATTTTGATGGGTGGGCTGGATTTATCCACGTTCCAACTGAATAATAAGCGATACGATGTGGTGGCTCAACTGGCGCCGGAGTATCGTAAGGTGCCGGAAAAAATTGAGCAGATTTCCGTAGAGTCCGCTTCTGGCCAATTGGTGCCGCTGGCTAATTTTACCCACTATCAAGAATCCGTAGCCCCCAAAAGTATTAACCACTATAATCGCCTGAAAGCCGTAACCATTACCTCTGGCACGTGGAAATCGTTGGGGGATATGCTGACGAAAATCCAGACCATTACGGAGGAGGAATTGCCGTCGGACATGATGTTTGAGTGGGCGGGCGAAAGCCGGGAATTCTTTAGCGCTCAGTCTGTGACAACAATTGCGTTTCTGCTGGCCATGCTGGTGGTGTTCCTTGTTTTGTCGGCCCAGTTTGAGAGTTTTGTCCACCCCCTAGTGGTGATGCTGACGGTACCTTTGGCTATTTGTGGCGGGTTTATTACGATTTTTATGGCCGGAACGTCGTTAAATGTGTATAGTCAGATTGGTATGATTCTGCTGATTGGGCTGGTTACCAAAAACGGGATTCTTATTGTGGAATATGCCAATAGCATCCGTCAGGAAAACCCAAGTTATTCAACCCAAGAAGCGGTGATGGAGGCGTGCGCTATCCGTTTTCGACCCATTCTTATGACGGCGGTGTCTACAATTTTTAGTGCTTTTCCCTTGGTGATGGGACTGGGCGCCGGGGCGCAAAGTCGTCAGTCGTTAGGCTTAACGGTTATTGGCGGTATGATGTTTGCTACCCTGCTCAGTCTATTTGTGATTCCCATTGCGTATGAAAAAATCAACCGGCGGATGAAGCCGACGGTCTGACCCCTTCATCTTTTCGGCTTGCGGTCGTTCGGCTTTATGGTATGCTCCCCTCAACAACGTTTTAACGGTCGCATTATTCCCAAGCATCAATCATAAGGAAGCCATTATGTCAGAGAACGGACACATGACCCAAATGACCATCGACGTCATTGAAACCACCGATGAGAACGGGCAGGTTCATATTTTTGAGAAAGTGGAAGAATATGAATGGAATGATCAGCGTTATGCCCTGTTGATTTATCAAGGGGACGATGAAGAAGAGTCCGATGAAGATACGGATTACGACGAGGAAATCGTGGTCATGCGGATTGTTAAAGATGATGATGTTGAAGTGTTTGAAGCCATTGACGACGAAGACGAGTTTCAAGGCGTGGTCAAAATGATTGAAGCGTCAGGCTTTTCCAACCAACCTGATTTTGATTTTGAATTGATGACCGAAGACGATGAATCCGACAAGTCGGATGACAAATAGATCAAAAGAAATAAAGAGAAAAAATGACACCGGTCATCCACTTCTGGTGTCATAATCATTTGATTTTTTTGTTAGACTAGCATTAGATCATCTTGGGGTAACGTTGATTGCTTCACTTTCCTTTGAGATTTGAGAGTCTATTTTAGAAAGAAAAAGGGCCTTTAAACCAATGAAAATTCATGAATACCAAGCCAAGGAACTGTTCCGGAACTATGCGATTCCGGTTCCCGGAAGTCAGATTGCGTTTACCGCGGATGAAGCGGTTAAAGCGGCTGAAGATCTGAAGGGCCCGAAGTATGTGGTTAAGGCCCAAATCCATGCCGGGGGCCGAGGCAAAGGCGGTGGCGTGAAAGTCGTAGATTCATTGGATGGTGTTCGCGAAGCGGCTGGACAGATTTTGGGTATGCAGTTGGTGACCCATCAAACGGGCCCGGAAGGTAAAAAGGTGAAGTCCGTTTTGATCGAAGAAGCGTCTAACATTGCTTCTGAGAAATATCTGAGCATTATTCTGGACCGAGCCACCGCTGACATGGTGATTATGGTGAGTCCGGACGGAGGCATGGATATTGAAGAGGTCGCGGAAAAAACACCGGAACGCCTTTTAAAAGTTCATGTGCATCCAACCGTAGGGATTCAGCCCTTTCAAATTCGAAAAGTTGTTAAATTCCTCGGTATCCCTAAAGAAGGGATGAAAGAAGCGGGAAAACTCATCGCTAACCTTTATAAGCTCAATATGGAACTCGATTGCTCCATGGTGGAAATTAACCCACTGGTTGTTACAGCCGAAAATCGAGTCTTTGCGCTTGATGGCAAAATTAATTTTGATTCCAACGCCCTCTATCGTCACAAAGATATTCTTGCTTTCCGAGACACGGACGAAGAGGATCCGCTGGAGTTAGAGGCCTCTAAATATGACCTGAACTACATTAAGCTTGATGGTAATGTGGGCTGTCTCGTCAACGGCGCGGGCCTTGCCATGGGCACCATGGATATTATCAAATTCTACGGTGCGGAACCGGCGAACTTCCTTGATGTCGGTGGCGGTGCGGACGCTGAGTCCATCGAAAACGCATTTCGTATTTTGCTTTCAGATAAAAACGTTGAGGCGGTTTTGATTAACATCTTTGGCGGCATCCTCCGTTGCGATTTGCTTGCTGAAGGCGTGGTGGCGGCCGCGAAAAAACTTGACATGAAAATCCCCTTGGTTATCCGCATGAAAGGAACCAACGTGGAAAAAGGCAAAGAAATCCTAGCCGGTTCCGACCTGGAATTCGCTGTCGCCGAAACCATGAAAGAAGCCGCCGAAAAAGTAGCCAACCTCGTCAAACAACCGGTGGCGTAAACGGCTCTTCTTACGCAACTCCTGTCATTCCCGCGAAGGCGGGAATCCAGAGTTCAAAAGCTATAGAGACCCTCAATGAAGCAAACCCAAGAATATTACTGCTACATCATGGCCAGTCAACAAAATGGCACGCTTTATGTTGGGGTCACTTCGGATTTAATACGCCGAACTTATGAACATAAGTCAAAAGCAGTTGATGGATTCACAAAAAAATATAATGCCAATCAGCTCGTTTGGTATGAAGCTCATTCAGATATTGAAACGGCAATTTTAAGAGAAAAACGAATTAAAAAATGGGAACGAGCTTGGAAATTGAAATTAATTGAAGATTTTAACCCAAGCTGGAATGATTTATATTTTGAGTTAATTAGTGACTCAACAGGGCTGGATTCCCGCTTTCGCGGGAATGACCAAGAGGAGCTAACTATAAATGCAATGTACTAAAGATACAGATTATAATTGTGATGAATATGATCTTATTCTAAAAAATTACAGAAAGCTGTTTGCAAATGATAAAGGCCTATTAAAAGAGATTAGCCAATGTAATCAATGTATGCAATCAGACAAACATGGCTTGCTCAATAACCTCGTTAATGACCCTTTTTTTGAACCACAAAGAACATACGAAAAGCTAAAGAAACTTAAGCCTGATGGATTCGAGGGCATGGAAGATTTTCAAAACTATACCGAAACTGATTACCCTCGTTCACTAGAATTTAGTAAAAAATTACGAAAAGAAATGGGCGGTCTTTCAATAGGTCTAAATCCTTGGCTCGATTGGAGCTTACTTCAGTTTGGAGAGGGTTACGACCCCGAAAAACATCCTTGTAAATTAATGATTATTGGTAAAGATTGGTATCCTTTATCTCAAGCAGCAGAACCACCTCTCTATCGAGCAAAATTTAACTACTGTAATTTTTTCGAAGCTTTAGACGAAGATAAGTCGACAAAAAACACTATTAAAGAAAACCATATTCTTTTCACCAATGCTGCACTTTGCCACAGAAATGGTAAAGAAGTAAGTGGCTCAAGTAATTTTAAACAGAAGTATATTAAAAACTGTCGAGATAGGAACTATATTGTTCGTCTTATTAAAGTTTTTAAACCCCAAAAAATTATTACTTGGGGAACTTGGGTAGCTAAAAAATCTTGGACACTAGGTGATTTCTCTTCACTAGAGAAAAGAGCATATGACTTCAAAGATTTGATGAAGGAAGCTATTGATACAGAAGCAAAAATTACAATAGAAGGTAAAGAAATTCCTTGGCTTCCTTTGTATCACCCATCAATGGGTACATATTGGTCTGAAAATGATTGTGATAATTTATCAGGTTTTTTGAAAAGATAAGGAACTAAATTATGGCCGTATTGGTTGATCAGAATACAAAATTGATTGTTCAGGGGATTACTGGGAACGAAGGGACGTTTCATGCGACGGGTTGTCTGGAATATGGCACGCAGGTTGTGGGGGGCGTCACACCGGGTAAAGGCGGAACCACGGTTGATATTGCCGGGAAGCCATTGCCCGTGTTTGACTCCGTTGCCGAAGCGGTTGAAAAAACCGGCGCCAATGCCACGGTAATTTTTGTTCCCCCGCCTTTTGCGGCGGACGCCATCATGGAAGCGGCGGATGCGGAGGTTCCCCTGGTGATTTGCATCACCGAAGGGGTTCCCACCTACGATATGGTCAAGGTCAACGAATTTCTAAAATCCAAGCCCAATGTTCGCCTCGTCGGGCCAAATTGCCCCGGCGTGATTTCTCCGGACTTGGCTAAAATTGGTATTATGCCCGGAAAAATCCATAAAAAAGGCCCCATTGGTGTGGTTTCTCGTTCAGGTACGTTAACCTACGAAGCCGTGGATCAACTGACGCAATTGGGCATTGGGCAATCCACGTGCATTGGGATTGGTGGCGATCCGGTGAATGGTACGAATTTTATCGATTGCCTTAAAATGTTTCAGGCTGACCCGGAAACCAAGGGTATTGTTATGATTGGTGAAATCGGTGGAAGTGCTGAGGAAGAAGCCGCCGCCTTTGCCAAAGCTAACGTGACCAAACCCATCGTTTGTTTTATCGCAGGCCAAACGGCCCCTCCCGGAAAGCGGATGGGACACGCCGGTGCCATTATTTCTGGTGGAAAAGGGACGGCCGCTGAAAAGATGGCTGTTCTTGAAGCTGCTGGCATTACCGTGGTTAAAAGCCCGGCGGTCATTGGCGAAACCATGGCCAAAGCCATGGCGTAAGTCTGCAATCTGTTTCTAATCTTTCGCCCGCCTCACACTTTTTGTTAGGCGGTCGATTTTTTAAAAAGCCTTAGATAGCTCAAGGTTGGTTGAGAGAGTGTGTTTGAGGCTGGTTACTCCAAGTCGGCACTTGTAAAACAAAAGTCATTGCCTTAGACTTCTTAGTACTTGAAGATAACAAATAATACGTGATTATTGATAAGGAGATTATTATGAACAAAGCGTTTTCTACCCTAACCTCTGTCATCATTACGAAAAGTAGTGCGCAAAAAACCATTGATTCCTATCAAAAGGCGATTGGTGCCGATGTTTGTGGCGTTATGAACTGTCCTCAAACAGGAAAAGTAATGCATGCCTGCTTGAAACTAGGCGAATCCACTCTCTTTATTTACGATGAAATGCCTGAAATGGGAATGTCGGCCACAGGACGACAAGAGTTTTATTTATATGTTGATAATGTGGATAGTGCATTCGATAAAGCAAAAAATGCCGGCTGGCAACCGACTGAAACGCCTGCCGATATGTTCTGGGGTGATCGTGTTGGTGCTGTTCAAGATGAAAATGGCAACACATGGAAACTGGCTCAAAAAGTTCGAGACGTTTCCCCAGAGGAAATGCAGGAAATCATGAAAAAAATGGCTACCGCCGCCGTCTAAAAAACAACAAAAATAATCCTTTTGGCTCGGCCTGATTTTTATAACTAAAATTGGGTCGGGCTAAAATTTTAGATGTCTTTATTGAGTGTTGCCAGTTCTTTGATGTTAGAGGAAAACCGGAGCATTAATAAGGCCAGGGCAAGTAAACAAAGACCGATAATAAGTGAAAGATATGTCCAAAGGTTATGAACATAACTGGTTGCGAGCATGCCAACCAAAATACAAACGCCGTAAAGGACGGCGACAGTTCGGACTTGCGAGAAGCCCGCTTTGAGTAATTTGTGGTGAATGTGTTCGGCATCGGCAATAAACGGGTTTTTCCCTTTGAAAAGTCGGCGCAGTATGGAGTACACCATATCCAGCAAAGGCACGGTTAAGACGACCATGGGGACCAGCACCACAGCGACTTGAGTTTTCAGCACGCCGGTTACGGCAATGCCGGCCAGGATAAAACCGCAAAAAAGTGAGCCGCTGTCTCCCATAAAAATACGAGCCGGGAAAAAATTATAAACGAGAAACCCAAGACACGAACCGGCTAAAAGAGCGGCTAATACGGCGGCAATGGGCTGATGAGTGAATACAGCCACCATAGCCAGCGTGATGCCTGAAATGGTGGCGACGCCTCCAGCCAGGCCATCTACGCCGTCAATCAGGTTCATGGCGTTGGAAATCCCGACCAGCCAGATCAAGGTGACCGGCAGGCTCATCGAGTGAAGCACCAACAGCTTGCTGTCAGGCAAGTCTAGTGCCTCAATGCGAACCCCGAAATAAAACGCGATTCCGGCGGCCATCAGCTGAATTAACAGCTTTAAGTAAGGGGACAAATTGTACCGATCGTCTAGGAGCCCTAGGAAAAACATCAGACTTCCCCCCACTAGCACACCGGTTAAGCCACTTTCCGGAGGGTACTCTTTGAAAAAGAGGACCAATAAGGCAAATGATGCCATAAAAGCAAGCCAAATGGCGATGCCGCCAAAGCGAGGGATCGGGACCTGATGAATCTTCCGTTCACCGGGTTCATCCACGAACCCGCACTTCAGTGCATACTTGACCACGATGGGCACAAAAATCAAGCTTAAGATTAAAGCAAGGAAGAAACCAAAGAGTTGGGCGTTTGCAAACGAACTAACGATGGCTAACGGCCTCCTTGGTTTCGGCGTTTTGAATGTCGGGGTATAGTGGGAACTGTTGGGTGAGTGCTTGCACTCGTTTTTTCAAGTCGGCCTGATTTTGAGGGATACCATTGGTCTGATTTTTAAGAGCGTCGGCAATAATTTGGCCGACCTCTACCATGGCGTCTGTGGTAAACCCTCGAGAGGTCAGGGCCGGAGTGCCTAAACGGATACCGCTGGTTACAAAAGGGCTCTCCGGATCGTCGGGGATGGTATTTTTGTTGGCCGTAATATGGACCTCTTCGAGTAGGTTCTGGGCCACTTTTCCGGTGAGCTGAACGCTTCGAAGATCCAGCATCATCAGGTGATTGTCTGTTCCACCACTGACAATGTTAATCTTTTGTTCCATCAATGTTTTTGCGAGGGCCTGTGCGTTTTTAATGACCTGACCCGAGTAGGTTTTGAACTCGGGAGACAGGGCTTCTTTAAAAGCGACGGCTTTGGCGGCAATCACATGCATAAGAGGCCCGCCCTGAAGCCCTGGGAAAACGGCTTTATCAACCGCTTTTGCGAAATCGGCCTGACACATGATCAGTCCACCTCGAGGCCCTCTAAGGGTTTTATGGGTGGTAGTGGTGACGATTTGGCAGTGAGGGAAAGGGCTCGGGTGATGACCCGTGGCGATCAGTCCGGCAATATGGGCAATGTCACCCATGAGCAACGCGCCTGCTTCGTCGGCGATTTCTCGGAATCGTTTAAAATCAATGGTTCGAGCGTAGGCGCTGGCACCGCAGATAATCAATTTCGGCTTTTCCTTTAAGGCGATCTCCCGAAGCTTGTCATAGTCAATCTGTCCGGTGGCAATGTCAACGCCGTAAGGAATGACATTAAAAAAGAGCCCCGAAAAGTTAACCGGGGATCCGTGGGTTAAATGGCCGCCATGGGATAAGTTCATCCCCATAAATGTATCGCCTGCCTTGAGCCCGGCGGCAAGGAAAGCGGCGGTGTTGGCCTGAGCACCACTGTGGGGCTGAACATTAGCATGGTCGCAGCCGAAAATTTGTTTAGCTCGCTCAATGGCCAGTGTTTCCGCATTATCGACGAACTCACAGCCGCCGTAATACCGTTTAGCAGGCAAGCCTTCTGCGTATTTGTTGGTGAGTACGGTTCCCATGGCTTGCATTACAGCAAGGCTGGTAAAATTTTCGCTGGCGATCATTTCCAGTGTGGCTTGCTGACGGTGTAATTCATCAAAAATAACAGCATGGATTTCAGGATCCTGGGCTTTTAGTGAATCTAGATTGAGCATTGCGGGGAAGAGTCTCCTATATGTAAGTGATCAAGTTGGTTAACACGGTTTTCATGGCGTCCCCCTTCAAATGGGGTCGTGAGCCAGGTGTTAATAATCTCATAGGCAAGCTCTGGAGCGATAACACGTCCGCCCATGCAAAGGACGTTCGCGTCATTGTGCAGGCGGCTGAGTTTGGCGGCATTGATATCGTTTGCCAATGCGGCTCGCACACCCGGAAAACGGTTTGCGCCAATGGAAATACCGATGCCGCTTCCGCAACAGAGAATAGCTCGGGCGTTTTTCTGTTGTTTCATGGTTTCAATGGCCTGTTGAGCCATTAGGGGGTAATCCACACGCTCTGGGCTATAACATCCTGTATCCTGAACAGAAAAACCTTGTCCCTTAAGGTAAGCGGCGATCTTTTCCTTGAGCTCAAACCCGGCGTGGTCGGCGCCCAAAATAATAGGGGGTGGCGTTGGTGTACTCAAAGGCGGCTCCATTTTTCTCTTGGTGGAAGGGAGTGGATAAGGAATACGATGATAAAACTTGATGACCTCAGCTTATCACAAGAGGAAAACATCATCGAGTAACCTTTCTTGATGATAATTTCTTTTGGTTCTTACCGCTCATATGTCAGGTGATTAGGCGCTGATTTGTGAATAAGCTGATACAATAATAAAAAATAGTGTTGTGTTCTGTTGCTGTATGAAGGTAGGTGTAAAATGGTATTAGGATGGAGTGATTCACTATTAACCGGGGTTGATTCGGTTGATAATCAACATAAAGAGCTCATTGAGCGTGCCATTAAGTTGGAAAAGGCTGTTGCTGATAAAGATAAGGCGGTTGTCGCAGAGACAATGGCTTTCTTACAATATTATGTGACTCAGCATTTTAAGGATGAAGAAGAGCTAATGCTCAAGCATAATTATCCGGGTTATGATGCTCAAAAAAACGCCCATGATCTTTTTGTTAAGAAGTTAGCTGAAATTAAAGAAGGGTTTGAGAGCACTGGCGTGACAACGGCGCTGATGGCCAAGCTTAAAGTGAATGTGAACAGTTGGCTGGTCGGGCATATTAACACCATGGATAAACAACTGGGTAAATATATGCAGGAAAAAGGCCTATAATATCCGGTTACGAAAGAGCCACCTTGGTAGAAACAGAGGCTTGTTTAGCCCCTTTCTTTGAAGAGGGTTCCTGTCCAGCTGGAATAACCAGCGGAACCACCTTGTAAACAAGGCCAATAGCGTTTAAAAACATGATCAATAAATAGGTCAGGTCGATTTCAAACCACCGGTGTCCGGTTTGAGCGGGACGTTGGAAGCGGTGGTGGTTGTTATGCCAGCCTTCGCCCATGGAAAGCACGGTCAGCCACCACAGGTTTTTGCTGTCGTCCGGGGTTTCGTAATTTTTATAGCCCCAAATATGGGTCGCGGAATTGATACACCACGTGATGTGCCACATGGCCACAATGCGTAAAAAGCCACCCCAGACCAGTACGGATACGCCGACAGCCCAGCCACCCATTAGGTAACCGATTACAAACAGCGACAGTGCGAATAGCAGGTTAATACCGGTAAAATGCTTTTCCATGAAGACAATCCCCTTATCATCATAGAGATCTTGTGTCAGGCGCTGGAGTTGCTCTTCTGTTTCCACTTCAGGATTTCGAAAAAAGTTCCAAATGATATGAGACCATAGGAACCCGCTTAGTTTAGGCGAGTGAGGGTCACCAGGCTTATCGGATTTGGCATGATGAATCCGATGGGTTGCGGACCAACGAATGGGGCCGCCTTGTAAAGCAATGATGCCACAGAAAATGGCAAAATACCGGAGAATGGGAACGGCCTTGAAACTACGGTGCGATAGCATCCGATGAAAACAAAAGGTAATGCCCATGGCTGAAAAGACATATAAAACACAAAAAGCTGTGAAACCTTGCCAGGTGAACGTAAAAATGGAAAGGCAGGCCAAAAGGTGAATGAGAATAATAATGGTGGTGACCATGAATGAAAAACGTTGGCGCGTGGCATAAGCAGGAAAAGAATGACCCATTGAGTGTAACCCTTATTTTAAATAATTATTTTTAAAAAGGAGTTTGATAGGTGTTAGTTATCCTACTTACTATACCTGAGTATTTTTTTAGAGGTTCGTTCATGGTGGTAATCAGGTAAATCCCTTTTAAACATTTATAGCACACTTTCTTTTCTTTTTTAAACTATCCGGATGGGCAATGGCAAGAAGAGTAAGGCCGATGCAAAATGGGTTTAGGTAGATTGTCAGGCTCTTATCTGCGACAAATGAGAGTTTATTTTTAGCGCTTATATCTGAGGGGCTTTGGCCGTAATGCGTTTGAGTTTTGTTTTTGCCAGTTCATGGGCAAATAGGGTGCGGGCATAACTCAGTTGGGCTTGCCGTAAGGTCAGGATAGCGTCTTGAACCTCCACGTTTAGAGCTCGCCCGACTTCAAAACGGCGCTGCATTAAGCGGAGTTCTTCTTTTGCCTCATTTACAGCGGTTTTCGATAGATTTACGTTTTCACTGGCAAAGGTCATTTCGCTCCAGGCCTGAGCCATCTCTTTTGCCAATTGCAGTTCAATTTGGCGGGCTTCGGTTTGCGTTTTTTGGTACTGGATCTTTGAGGCGTGGAGCCGGTGATCCCGTTCTCGATTGAGCAAAGCCCATGAAGCGGAGAAAAGGCCCACAATCCCGGTTCCGAGTTCTGGCTCGTTTTCCGGCAGGCGGACATTGCCTGACACCTGACCATAAATCTGTGGAAAATATTCGCTACGGGCCTGATTAATTTGGGCTTTGGCCGTTCGGGTCTTTTGATGAGCCTCAACGACTTTAGGGTGATGCTTTAGCGCGTTTTTGATGAGGTTGCTGAGTGTTTGACCGGTCCATGGATCCCGTTTTAATTGGTCGGTTAGGGTGATTTCTGAACTTAAATCAATCCCCATTAAGGCTTTTAATTCAAACAATGCTTGATTCAACCGGTTATGCTGGTTGTTTAATTGCTCCTGTGCTTCGGCGACTTCAGCGTGGATTCGGAGGACATCGGCTTTGAGTCCTTTTCCGTTTCGGTACTTTGAGCGGGCTTGCCGTAAAAGTTCCTCTTGTACCTCTTTGTGCTTTTGGTGGATGTGGTGTTCGGCTTTGATAAGCAGAGCGGATAAATAGGTCTTGCGAATTTGAAAGGCAGTTTCTTTTTCCGTATCTGATAAATGGGCTTTAGCCCCTTCCATTTGGGAACGGGTCATTTGAATGCCGGCTCGAATTAAACCACCGGTAAACAAAGGCATTTTGGCGTACAGGCTAAACTCCTGAGAGAAGGTATCATCGCTGACGGTTCGAGTTATCATGCCCGGTGTTCGGAGGAAACCACTGTTTGCGCTTCGAAGATAACTAAAAGATCCGGCGGTTAAAATAGGTAATCGTTTGGCACGAGCCATTTTCCATAAGGTTCGTTGGTAGTGGGTGTTGTCTTGTTCCAGATGAAGGGTCAGGTTTTTTTGCAAGCCGATTTGAACCGCCTCCTCCATGCTGAGCGATTGGTTAACCACTTCAAATCCGTCGACTAATTGGGCGGGCAAGGTAATTTCAACATGTTCAATTGGGGAATGGTATAGATTATGGGTTGCTGTTGAGGGGTTGGGTTGGAGTATTTCGCCAAACGCAAACGAATCTGACAGGAGAACGGTACAAAATGCAAAAGAAAAGACCGATGCTAAAATAAGGTGTTGACTGACTCTCATGAGGCGGCTCGCTTCTTGAACGTTTTAGAAAGCCATTGGGCGGCGTCGTCCACTAAACTGTGCATGACCGGTACAATAAACAGGCTTAAAAAAGTTCCGCTCAACAGCCCCCAAAGAATGACAGTGCCGAGGGGTGAATAGGCGTCCATGCCGGTTTTAGGGAATAGAGATACCGGTACCATGACAATACAGGTGGTGAGAGAGGTCATCACAATGGGGCGAAGTCGATCCAACGCGCCTTGTCGAATGGCTTGCTGGCGGGGCATGCCAGCTTTTTGGTGACGGTTAATCATATCAATCATCAAGATAGCGGTGGTGATGTTCATTCCGCTCAAAATGATGACAGCCATTAGAGAAACCGTCGAAAACGATTGCCCCATTAAAAATAGTCCTAAAAAGACGCCCGTGATCATCATGGGCAGGGATAAAATCATTTGAAACGGTTGTATCCATCCTTTAAACTGAGCGACGAGAACTAGATACATCAGCAGAACAGCCACGCCCAGTCCCCAAAGAAGGCTTTTGAAGCTTTCCATCATCTGGGTCATGTCGCCCCGAACTTCCAATCCGTAGCCCGGTGGAAAATTGATATGAGTCACTGCTTTCTGAATAACTTCCATGGTGAGATCCATGGAAGGCGGGCCGTTAGGGCGGTAGAATCCGAGTAGGGTAATTACCCGTCGGATACCGTCATGGGGAATAGCGGTTGGGGCAAGACGTTCCTCGATGGTGGCGACGGACTTCAGTGGAATAGATGCGCCTTGAGCATTAACCAGATAGGTTTCCTGTAAATCGGTTGAATTGTCCCGGCGCTGATGATCCGCATATCGAACCAGAATGGTGTTTTGGCGAATATTTGGCAAACGGAAATATTCATGGGTGTAGCCGCCTTGCAGGGAGTAATAAAGTTGCTGGGCAATTTGCCGGGGAGTCAGGCCAAACTCGCGTGCTTTCTCCCGATTCACCTGAATTTGCTTTTCCGGCAAGCCAAGTGTCCAATCCAGAGCTGGTTGGGCGAGGCCGGGAGTGTCTTTGGCCAGCTTGAGTAGTTGCTGTCCCATTTGATCGAGAACAGGGAGATCGGGACCGTGGATCATGACGGCAAGGGGTGCTTGAGAGGATGCCATGACGTCAGAGCCCATTTCTTTTATCTGAATACGGCGGATTTCATCGGGAAAACGCTGGAGGGCCCGGTCATGAATACCGTCGATCAGCTCGAAAACTGTTTTTTGTCGTTGGTCTTTATCTAGAAGTGTTATCATGAGTGTGGCGCTGTTAACACGGTCGGCGGAGTAGCCGGTATAATAAACCCCGCCGGGTTCATAGCCGATTCGAGTTGAGACGGACTCCACTTCTGGAAGAGTGGCGATGTCTTCCTCAATGGTGCGGACAATTTGCTGAGTTCGGGCAAAAGAAGTTCCGGGCCGGGTTTCAATGAGTCCATAGGCTTGTCCGACGTCGGCCAGCGGCATCATTTCACTGCCAATAAACGAATAAAGCCCACCGCCCATTATTAATATCACCAAGCTGAGGGTGACAATCGCTAGTCGGTGGCGAAGTGCCCAATCAATACCCTGGCCGCACCGGATTTCAATTCGTTGAAGGAAACCGTCGAACGGGCGAAACAGAAAACGCTGGAGGAGGGGCAAGGGGCGAGAATCGGTTTGATTCTTATCTGGAAGCCTTAGGATATAAACCGAGAGAACCGGGGTCAGGGTGAGTTCTACCAGGAACGAACAGCCGATGCCGAGTAAGATGGGCGTGACGAGCCCACGGAACATTTCTTCTACCACGCCGCCAGTAAAAAGGAGAGGAGAAAGGGCAATGCAAAGCATGAGTGCTGAGGCAAACACGGCCAGCCGGACTTCGGTTACGCCTTCTATAATGGCTTGTTTGATTGGTTTCCCCATTTTTAAATGGCGCAACATGGCGTGGAGATCCACCACCGTGTCATCCACGAGCAGGCCGATGGAAAGTAGAATACCAATGAGCGTAGAGCTGTTAAGTCCCATACCAAAAGGTATCAGCCCTAAAATAACCATGCTAATGGTGACGGGAATGGTTATAACGGAAATCATAGCGGCTCGCCAGTTCAGCAGAAAAAATAGAATGGTCATGCCGGTCAGTAAAATGGCCAGTCCCAGTTCCTCAAAGAGATTATGGAATAAAATATCCACAAAATGAGCATTGTTATAGGTTATTTCAAAATGAATGCCTGGATAATCTTTTTCTAGCAGGTCCAGCATGGCAACTGTATTTTTAATAACTTTAGGCGAGCTGGCGTTCGGGTTTTGCAGGACACTGACGCCGATGGCATCCTGAATCTTCCCGTTTTTAATAAAATGATAGGCGCTTCGCTGTTCCTCAAAGGTATCCAGCACCTGAGCCACATCTCGAATATAAACCTGTTTACCGCCCAGGAGCACTTTAACTGGGTAGTTTTCAATATCTGACGGTGTTCTGGCCAAGTTGTCCATCCGAAGTGAGGATTCATGCTCACCACTGGTCAGGGTTCCAGCGGTTTGTGAAATGTTGTATTGATCCAGGGTTTGTTTGATGTCCAGAATGGAAAGTCGGTAAGCGGATAATTTATGGCGGTCAACCAAGATTTGGAGCTGTCGCTTTTTACCGCCGTAGACGCTAGCAGTGTACACGTCAGGGACGCTTTTTAGGCGGTTAATAATCTGATTTTGTGCCAATTCTCGAAGCCGAACAGCATCCCACCGGTTGTCACCGGTGAGGGCCAGAGTTAGTACCGGCATGTTCATTGGGTCAATGGCCAGCACCCAGGAAGGTTTCATGTTGGCGCCTGTTACGGGTAAATCGGCTTGTACTCGTGTCATTAGTGCCTGGATGTCCGAAAATGCTTTTTTCATGTCGTTGCCGTAGGGAAACTCTAACGACACCATGGAAAACCCCGCCTGAGACGTGGAGCGAATGAAGCGCACATGAGGAATGGCCACCATACGCTCTTCAATCGGCTTGGAAATATAGGTTTCCATGTCGTTGGCAGAAAGCCCTGGCATGGTCGTCACAATACCCACCATGGGACTTTCAACATAGGGCATCATTCGCCGAGGAATATAAAACAGGGTGGCCATCACACACAGAATGACCATGCCCGTATAAAAAGCCCCGATCAGATAGGGGTGTTCTACGGCCCACTCGGAAATATTAAAAGAGAAAGCGGTAGGGTTCTTTTGAGTCGTTTTATCCGGCATTAACGAGGCACCTCCACCTCAAGGGTTGATTCGCCTAACCGTTTTTTTCCTTGCCAGATTGTAAGATGAATTTGCCAGAGTCCGGGCATGGTGAAATCGCTCTTGACGGTGTATACCCCTGTTTTCTCGGCGTAAATAGAGGGCTTGGGAACCCGCATTTTGGCCATGGCGGGCATAACGGCCTGAGCTTCTATCGAGAGGTCTTTGTTAGGTTGACCGTGCAACGGGGTCAACTCGAGCTGGATTTTATTTTCTCCGACGGTGGCCGGTGGGTTCTGTAGACGGGCGGTTAAGAGCCAGTGGCCTAAGGGATTTAATGAGTCGGATGAATTTAACGAGCTTTTGATCTGATAATGATTTGCCTTAGAAAGGCGGGTTTTGGCATGCGTGTTTTTGGGTAAAAGAAGAGGCGTATTATTTTCTGTCGGCTGAACCGTAATGACGGACTGTCCTTCCATTAAATTTTGGTGTCCCCGGATGATCACGTGATCGCCTTTAGAAAGACCAGAGTATATTTCAACCCGTTGATAAGATTGGTTTCCCGTGGTGACGTAACGGAGGTGAGCTTTTCCTTCCTGAACCACCCAGACGGCAGTGTTCCGATCGGTTATTGTTATGGCGGACTGAGGTACGCTTAGCGTGTTGGGAAGCCTATTTGACTCAATGGTAAGCGTGACGAAGTCACCGGGAACAAAATCATGGTTTGAGTTGGGTAGCAAAGCTTCAACGACAGCGGTTCGGGTGGCTAAGTCCTTATTGGGGAAAACAGAGGTGATCGTGGTTTCAATACTTTGGTTGTCTGAACCCGTTGTTTTACCGATCCAGGCCCGTTGACCGACTTTAATTTTTGAAAAATCCGATTCCGCGATGTGAGCCTGGATACGAATGGGAGAGAGCTGAGCCAGACGTAGAATCTCCATGCCGGGACGAACCAAAACCCCTTTGTCCACGTTTCGCTTAGTAATGACACCTTCAAATGGAGCGACCAGACGGGTGTAGCCGAGTTGGATGGCTTGCGTGTTTTGGCGGGCTTGATTTGCCTGGTTTTGAGATTGCATTTGTTGATACTGGGCACGTGCCGATTCAAACTGGGACTGTTCCCGTTCGTATTCCTCCCGAGTAATCACATCGTCCGCAACCAGTGCCTCGGCTCGTTTGATTTCACTGGCCCAGTAGTTTAGATTGGCTTTGGCTGCATTGATAGCGTCTTGCGAGTGTTGTTGAGTAAATAGGGCCGCCTGATAGCGAGATGTGAGTTCGTCGCTGTCCAGCTTGGCAAGGAGCTGCCCTTTTCTGACGGTGTCGCCAGGATAAACCGGTAGCGAGACAAGCCAGCCCTCCACTCGGGGATAAATGGGCGTGTCGTTATAGGCTTTAGCTTCGCCGGTGTACTGGGTTTTAGCCGAAAAGGCTTGTGGGGTTAGTATTTCGGTTTCGACGGGTGTTTCTCCGGGAGGAACCTGAATGGTCATGTCCATGACCATGGATTCGATAACCCCCATTTGGTTTGGGTTTTTAAATCGTTGAACGCCCCACTGAACGGCCAAAAAAACCAATGCCAGTAGAGCCAGAGAAAATAGTAGCTTCAGAAGCGTTAATGATGAAAAGGGAGACGAGGGAGTCATGGTTCTAAAACCCGCTTTCTATCGTAAACATAACGAAAAAAGGCGGGGAACTAGAGAAGCAGGTGTTGCTTGAGCAGGTAGCGTTTGTAGGGGATAAAAGGTAGGGTGACGATTCGAAAGGGAGGGTTTCTTTTCGCCATCCAACCCCATGAGTGAATAAGTTGAGGTGCTTCAGGGGTAAGAATGGGGAAAACAGGTAGGTTGGATCGAAAGGGTAACCGTTTTTCCTCGATGGAGGGTAAATGAGGGGTCTGAAGTTCACAAGGGCACTGAGAGTCTGGCTGAATCGTTAAAACAACGGCTTTTAAAGTCGCTTGCTTTGATTCGGTTTTTGTAGCCACATTTGGGGTTTGGGCTTTTTTGCCACAGCAGCAACTACCGATACCGGCATACCCACTCCCTTGAACCAGTAAAAGAGTCAACAGGAGAAAAACCGGTAGGGTTATTTTTAATAGTTGTTGAATTAAAAGCCTCATAATTGTCATTATACGGACAATCCGCCTGAAACGCATTGGACCATTTTGGAAAGCGCAATGATTATTGACAATCTTATGATTTCGTTACGATAGTTGATAACGGTTTCTCGCCCTGTGTTTTAGGGGAAGATAATTTTGCCAGTTCGTAGGACCCGAAGGGTTCCATCAGGTTCAACCGCTACAACGGTTGAAGCAACTTGGTCCTTGAGGGCTAAATCGTCTTCTAGTAGGTTAATCTGCTTACCAAACGTATCACGTACAGCTTTTCCAGTTAAGCAGGGCGGGTTTTTAGAGTAATTAGCGCTGGTGGTCGCGAGAACACCGTCAGGAACTAAAGCGAGTAAATCTAGAAGTAGAGGGCAATCCGGGATGCGTAGCGCAACGGTCGGGAACCCTCGTGTGACGGTTTCAGAGACCCGATCTGTTTTGGGTAGAACCACTGTTAGGGGACCGGGCCAATAGGCTTCCATGAGTTGGGATGCTAGTGGAGGAAGGGTTTGAATAAACGGAGTGAATGATTCGATCCGGACACCCAGCAGAACCAGTGGTTTGGTTTCTGAACGGCCCTTGAGCTGATAGATTTTTTGGATGGCTTGAGGGTGATTAATTTTGCACCCCAAACCATAGACCGTATCCGTGGGAAAGGCGATGACCCCGTCGGGTTGTTCTAGTGCGGCAATGGCATTGAGTAAATCGGTTGAGGTCATGAGTTTAATTTTCTTTTCGTGTGTGTGTGGCATAGGATGAAACACCTTATTTTACCGCACAATTTTGTCTTTATCCGGTTTATATCTGTATGGTGTCTCTAACCAAAAGGCTGTCTTTTATCTATGGCTATGACCTTCACCTCTCAACTTCAAGGCTCTCGACCGCAAGAGGTCAGGGGTATTGGGGCTGTGGGCGCTAAAAATTTTCTTCCCGGCTTTGGCTCAAGTGCTTCCTCGAATGTTTTAGCGCTGGATTGCTTTATTGGAGAAAACGATGAACGAGACGTTAAAGATCTGAAGCGAGGCTTGTTTTCTTCGCTTAAGCATTTAGGGTCGGGGTTGTTGAGTGTTGGTTGGAACCTCATGATGTTTGCCCTGACGTTTTCTGTGGGGCTTTTTATTCCCAGTCAGGCCATTGCTAACTTTATGGAATCTAAATTTTATTTTACCCACGGTAATCCTTCCGTAAAATCGATCCGGTCAGAGTCTTTGCGGAAACAGCTCAATCAGAGTGAAGTCTTTTTTAAAAACAAGGATGGCAATAAGCTCCATGGTTGGTTTTTAAAAGGAAAGCCCAATAAACCCACGGTGGTTATTTCGCCGGGGATGATGGCAACGATTCAGCGTTCGGAAGACTTAATTCAGACGCTGTCTGAACGAGGATATGGCGTGTTGTTCTATGAGTTTCGGGGTTATGGTAAGAGTGAGGGAAAGCCTTCGGAAGAAGGGCTGTATCGAGATTTAGAAGCCGCTAGCGATTATTTGGCTGATACGCATGGGGTTCCAGTCTCCGAGCAAGTCGCCATGGGGCAGTCTTTAGGCGGTGCGGTTACGGTTGAGGTGGCGACCCGGCGGAATTTTAAGGCAGTCTATGTGGTGTCGTCGTTTACGAATTTTGCGGATACGTTAACCGCCTGTAAGAAAAAGCATTTTAACCTGCCCAAGTGGTTTCTTCCTATGGAAAAACACTTGACTCACCGGTATCGATCCGAAGATAAAATTGCTAAGATTCAGTCACCGATTCTGATTGCTCATGGTGTCCGTGATCCGATTATACCGTTTGAAATGGGGCAGTCGTTATACGAGCGGGTTAAAGACCGTCCTGACAGTCAATTTATCGAGATTAAAGACGGCCGGCATTTGGATATTAATACCGTGGGCTCTACGTTGATTGTTGATGCACTGGATTCGTTGGCTTGAAAACCTGGTTTAAAAAACGGTCTAGCGAAGGTAAATACGATTTTTCCCGAATCAGGGTTCTGTACTCTTCACCCTTATGAAACGGTTGCCATTTCTTTCCCCAATGGTCAGCTCCCTTTAGTGCCACAAACTGAACCTGAGGGTTTTGTTGCTTGAGTTCCCGGTGAATGGCTTCAGCCTGTTTAAAGGAGGTGGTGGCATCCTGGGTACCGTGATAATGAAGAATGGGCTTTTGGACCAAGGTGTGTTTTTTTAGGTACATGGCGGGCTGAAATTCTGATAAAGGAATCGCCAGTTTAAGGGCGCTTTGGGCATGAGCTTCCAAATGATTGACAATATTGCGGGTGAGCGACCGTAAGAGGCTGACCAGAAGGGGGTGAGCTTGCCAGTTCATGAGTGCTTTGACTTCTTTTTGTTCCATAATCTTTATATGGGCATAGGGGCTATCTAAAATAAGTCCGTCAATAGCCTGATTCATTTTATTCAGTGTCGATGGATTATCCTCAAGGGTATGGGGGGTAAGCATCATAGCGGCTGCGCCAGCCGAATGACCATAATAAATGAGTTGCTTGGTCTGACTTTTGAAATGAGTCTTAACATAATCAATGGCAGCGGCCACATCCTTGCCTTCGTGGTAGCCGAAGGAGGACTGAATGCCATCACTATCGCCATGGGCTCGAAAATCAAAGAGGAACACGTTGGCGTTTTGTTGGGTCCGAATATGTTGAGCGACTTCTAAAAGCCCGCGCCAATCTCCTTTATAGCCATGGCCCATGACCACAACCTTATCAGAATAGGTGGTTGAAGGAATCCAGTGACCTTTTAGCCTTAAACCATCCAGGCTATTAAAATCGACATGCTGAACCGGACAAAGCTGGGCAACTTTATCTGGTGGGATAAACCCTTCAAAGGGCTTTGAAAAGAAACGTTTCGCAAGCCGGGGCTCAATAAAAAATCGGCTGGCCAAATACACCAAGGGGGTATAAAAGTTGATGGGCAGGCTGGATTCTCTCGATTGAGAGTGAGAGGCATTCTCACCAAAAAGAACTCGTTGGGGCGTTGTTAAAAAACGTTGATTGGCTTGGCCTTGTGCTTGAAAAGGCGTTGTGATGAGCATTCGCCTTTTAACCCTCCATACTCTTCAGAGCTTTCATTTAAAATTCATTCGACCGTTCGTTTTTTATTATATATAAAAATCAGAACACAAAAAACAAGGCATGAATTGAGGGATGTATGGGGTCTGTGATAGATTAGGCTTGTTGATGCCTAATGAAAGGAAGCGTGCCCGATGGAAAAGGTCGCCTTTAAACTCCCAACCAAGACCCGGATTGATGGGGTAGTTGTGAAACAACTGAAGCCCATTGTGGATGAACGAGGCTTCCTGATGGAAATGATTCGATCTGATGAGCCGGATTTTAAAGGGTTTGGGCAAACGTATTTGACCGCGGTGAACGAAGGGGTGACTAAAGCTTGGCATTATCACGAGTTTCAGACGGATAATTTTATTTGTGTCCATGGCCTGATCAAGTTGGTACTTTACGATTGTCGGGAGGGGGCGTCGACCGAAGGGATGGTCAACGAGTTTTTCCTCGGGGAAAACAGCCCCATCATGGTTCAGATTCCGCCCGGTGTGCTTCATGGGTTTAAAGGGCTTTCGGCTCCTCATGCGCTGATTGTTAATGTGCCGGATCAGTTATACAGTTACGAAAAACCGGACGAATACCGGGTGGATCCCCATCAGAATGATGTCCCCTATGACTGGTCCCGAAAAGACGGATAAACGAAAGGTGTAAGATTGGACATGGCATCACTCGATAATAAACGGATTCTGGTGACTGGCGGGGCAGGCTTTATCGGTAGTTGGCTGGTTCGCCACCTGCTGGAGACGGTGCCTGATGTTCGGGTGATTAATCTGGATGTATTGACCTATGCGGGGAATCTGAAAAATCTGGAATCTATTGAATCCCATCCCGGCTATCGATTCGTTCGAGGGGATATTGGTGATGCGGCGCTGGTGAGTGAGCTGATGGCCGATGTGGATGTTTGTGTGAACATGGCCGCCCAAACCCATGTGGATAAAAGCATTGCGGATCCGACTGTGTTTGTAAAAACCAATGTGTTGGGAACGCAAGTCTTGCTGGATGCGGCCCGTCAGCATGGTATTGAAAAATTTGTTCAGGTGTCTACGGATGAGGTGTATGGCAGTTTGCCTCTGGAGGAAACGGCGTTAAAATTTACTGAAACGTCGCCTTTAGAGCCTAGCAGTCCTTATTCCGCCAGTAAAACAGCAGGCGATTTAATGGCGCTCAGTTATTACCGAACGTTTGGTCTGCCCGTGTGTGTTACCCGGTGTTCGAATAACTATGGGCCGAATCAGTATCCCGAAAAGTTAATTCCTCTGTTTATTTTGAATGCTTTGTCGGATCAGCCTTTGCCCGTTTATGGCGACGGGCTGAACATACGGGACTGGATTCATGTGGAAGACCATAGTCAGGCGTTAGTTCGAGTGCTGGAAGCCGGAGAGGCTGGCCTGGTTTATAATATTGGTGCCAACAACGAGCGTAATAATCTGGATATTACGCGTCAAATTCTGTCGCAACTCAATAAGCCGGAGTCGTTGATTCAGTTTGTCATGGATCGTCCGGGACACGATCGTCGCTACGCTATTGATAACCAGCGTATTGAAACCATGCTTGGCTGGCACCCGAAAAAAGATTTTGCCCAAGGATTGGCTGAAACGATACAATGGTATCAGGATAATCCCCAATGGGTGGCTCATGTTCGGCAACGAGAAAAAGAATTTGAAGCCATGTCCCTCTCGGTCGGATAGGAATTTCATACAATGGCTTTTCATAATTTTTTAGTTACCGGCGCCAATGGCATGTTGGGTCAGGATTTGGTGACTTACCTGAAAGGAAAGGGTTATTCGGTGACGGGCCTAAGTCATCAGGAACTGGACTTGCTAAAGCCACTGGATGAGCTGAAACGAACCATTGCCCGTTATGAGCCGGAAATTATTATCCATTCCGCCGCTTATACGAACGTGGATGGTGCCGAACGGGACCCGGAACTGGCTATGACGATTAACAAGGACGGTAGTCGAAAAATTGCGGTGATTGCCCGAGACCTAGGGTGCATCTTAGGCTATGTCAGTACGGATTTTGTGTTTGACGGCGCCCAGAATATTCCGTACACACCGGAGGATCGACCCAATCCGGTGAATGCCTACGGTTTGTCCAAATACTATGGCGAATTGATGGTCAAAGAATTGTTGGATAGTTATTATATTATGCGAACCAGTTGGCTTTATGGCGTGCATCGCCATAATTTTGTCCAATACATTCTGGAAGGGGCACGGCAGGGAAATCCGCTGACCATTGTGAATGACTGGAGAGGTTCGCCAACGTGGACAGGCAGTTTGAGCCATATGATTGAGCAATTGGTTACATCAGGTGCCTTTGGTACTTATCATATGGTGGATGAGGGGGCTGAGTCTAAATATACTCAGGCTTTGGCCATTTGTGAATCTGCCGGGTTATCGACGAATCATATTACACCGGCTTCATATAAAGATTTTTCTTTTTCTGCCCGTCGACCGATCTATTCTGTTCTGGATAGTGGTACACTAGCGACACCTCATTGGAAGACCTCATTGCAGGCGTATCTTCAACAATATTTTCAACAAGTGTCCCGATAACCTTCAGTTAAGATCATGGTGCTAAATTCGCTTAAAAACTTAACCCGGACCCCCGGAAAAGATGTTTCGCCGGATTGTCGGTTTAAATACCGTGTGGTTATTTCTGGTTACTACGGGTTTGATAATATGGGCGACGAACTGATTCTGGAGACGCTTGTAGAGCCTCTGAAAGAGCGAGATTTTCAAATAACGGTTTTGTCTAACAACCCTCAAAAAACAAAAGAACAACTGGGGGTTAATGCTCTGCACCGACTCAATTACCCGGACATTATCGACGAGATTGCCCGTTCTCATCTGTTTATTAGCGGCGGCGGCGGGTTGTTTCAGGATGCGACGGGTCCGGCCAGTGCGTTGTATTATGGCAGCCTGATTCATATCGCCAAATTTTTTGAGGTGCCGATTTTCTTTTGGGGGCAAGGGATGGGGCCTTTGAAGTCCCCGGTGAGTCGCAAAATAACCGCGAGCGTACTGGAGTATTCCCGTGGTATGACGCTCCGGGATCAGGCTAGCGCGGATTTGGCCGAACAATTACTGGCCGAACGAGGTATCCGTTACCGGCCGGAAGTGACGGCAGATCCCGTGTGGGCCTTAAAAGTGCCGAATCGAACCAGTGCCCGAAAAAAATACAAAACGTGGAATGTGGGCATTTCGCTTCGTCCTTGGCAAACGCTAACAACAGCTCGCATTGAAGGGATGGCTCGCTTTTTTAAAGCGCTGACGGCAGAGTCGGAACGACCGGTTCGATTCTTTTTACTTCCTTTTCAGCCCAAGGCGGATCACGTGCCTCTGAAAAGATTTGAGGAAGCCCTTAGAGAAGAAGGTTTCGAGGAAGTTGAATGGGTGGAACCGGATAACCTGATCAAGGGAATCAATAAATGCCATTTGGTTTTTGGGATGCGTTACCATTGTCTTCTGGTTTCGATATTAGCCCGAGTGCCTGTGTACGGGCTTGTTTATGATCCAAAAGTAAAGCAAATTCTGGATGAACTTGGGCTGGAGGGAACCCCTATTGCTGAACTAGACCAACTCAATGAGGAGTCGGTACGGACCTACTTCAATGAGTACCCGGATATTAGCTTGCGAGAAATTCGAAGGAAAGCACAGGCTAATGTGGAACGCTTATTGGAAGTGTTTCAGCATGAAGTTGAGGTGAACTTTGTAGGCTTTGAAGAAAATAGAGAAAATAGAAACACAGAGCATTAGAAGAAACGAAGAGGTTGATGCCGTGGATTTATCTCACCCCCGCCGGGATGAATATGAAGAGAAGTTTGAAGCACTGGCCGAGCTGGCTGATGCTGTCGATCAGCCGGAGTGCCCGTTAGACGAGTGTCGGTATTACTTGTGTTTGAACGGTGAAAACGGGCTTTCGGTGGAAGAAGAGTTTTTGTTTCTTGAAAAAATGGACGACGAGGTTGGCGGTCAGCTTCGAAAAATTGTTGTAAAAACCTCCTTCTGGGAAGATACGGTTTTATATATTCCTTAATGAGTGGGATAAGCCTATTGAAGGGCTAAGTTGTTGTTTGGGAGAGTTCTTGGAAGAGGTCTTCTCCAATATAGTCCTTTAGGCTGGTTTGAGAGGTTCTGATGCCTTCGTGCAGGCCAATTCGGATCATGTTTAAAATTTCTTGCGGCTGGGGAACGGTTTGCATTTGACGACACGACATGGAATAGGTCAGAAGCAGTTCAAAGGTGTCTGTTAGGTTAAAGCCGACTGCGGTGAGCCCTTGGGCAGGAATGCTGTACAAGGTATCATAAAAACGGCGTAAGTCTGGGTTGCTGTCTGTTTGTCGGCGGTTTTGATCGGGTGCCAGACGAGAACGTCCATCGGGCATGTCGATGGGCTGGCTGGCCACCATGGTTGTGATTTGCTGGTTAATATAGCGGCCGTTATTGAGCAGGAGACGGATACTGACCCGTCTCAATTTGTCTTGCTCCATTTTTTTCATGAGGAGGAGGAGCCTGGAAAATCCGGGATCTTGTTCGTACCAGCGACGCTGAGGCCCTGTTGATTGTATTTTATCGAGTAGCATAACATCTGCTATTCTAGCAAGATCGGTTGAGATTAGGTAGTGGGTCCATGTGTGAGTTCAGTCCTAAGTAAACACCATAACCCTTCTCATGAAGGGGTTTTACCTTAGGCATTGAGTCCGCTTTTTTGTCTTGCTATGATAAGGGTCTTGCATGTGTCGCATTAGAACCGAATATAAGAATAGGAGTCGACAATGACCACCGAGCATTCACTTCGACAACGGATACGGGACTGTTATGAACAGCCCTTTTTTGACCTGATTACCCAGGCGCATCAGCTTCATGTGGCACACCACCCTAAAAACGAGGTTCAATTGGCGACGTTGTCCAATATTAAGTCGGGCCTTTGTCCGGAAGATTGCTCTTACTGCCCCCAAAGTGCTCGTTATAATACGGGGATTGACACATGGCAGTTGCCCTCGGAAGATGAAATTCGTCAGCAGGTTCAGGAAGCTAAGGCCAATGGATCCAGCCGGTTTTGCATGGGAGCGGCATGGCGAACACCACCGAAGAAGGATTTTTCAAAAGTACTGGATTTGGTCCGTGTCGTGGTAAACGAAGGCATGGAAGCTTGCGTAACCTTGGGAATGATTGACGCGGAGCAGGCACACGGCTTAAAAGAGGCGGGGTTGACCGCATATAACCACAATATTGATACGGCACCCAGCCACTATAAGGATGTTATTACGACCCGAACGATTGACGATCGGTTGGAAACACTGAACCATGTGGGCAGTGCAGGGCTTCAGATTTGTTGCGGCGGAATTTTAGGGTTGGGCGAAACCTTGGAACAGCGCATGGAATTTATTGAAACTCTTTGTCAAATGGAGCACCCACCGGCATCCGTTCCGATTAACTGTTTGGTACCGGTGGAAGGTACTCCGTTGGCTGATACGAAGCCAGTGGATCCGTTTGAGCTGGTGCGCACCATAGCAACAGTTCGTCTCTTTTTACCTAAAGCTAGAGTCCGTCTTTCGGCTGGACGCTTGTCCCTTTCGGATGAAGCTCAGGCTTTGTGTTTTTACGCCGGAGCTAATTCCATGTTTTCGGGTGAAAAACTGTTGACCACGGCTAATAATGAGTTGAGCGACGACATGGTGTTGATCGATAAACTGAATTTATCGATTCAACAACCCACCTGCCCCTTACCCCGTGAAATTTCTCTGGAACGTTTGTCCGAGCCTGTTGCAGGCTCGGTGGTTGCGGTTTAGTTTATTTTAAAACAGGGGTCTTGAGGAAAAGGGCAACTACTGTATTCGTATGATTTTTAAGGCACGGTTTATTGGGTTTATTGGACGTCAAGAACTTTAAAAAGCTTGAAGGGTAGGGGAAAGGGCTGGCGTTAAAATTTTTAGCTTAAAAAAAACGGCTCTGACAGGATGGGAAAGCTTCAGTACAATAGAAACAATGCCCACTGGGCTTCTACTCATTTGTAGTTGCTGAGTAATTGGAAGCATAATTTGAAGAAAAGGAAGGAAGAGTTATGAAACAGATCAGTGTGGCCGTCGCGGCGATATGTGCCCTTTCTCTTGGTATGGCGGGCTGGGCGCAAGAAGCGCAGTCACAATCCCAGCCTCAGCCTCAAACAATGGAAACCGCCAAGAAAGCATTGGATGGTTATAATTTGAAAGCGCAATTGGCTAGTTGTGAGGCATTTAAGCAAAAAGCGCAGGAATTCCGGCAGAAGGTGCTGGATGGCAAGGCAAAAATTGACAAGGAAAAAACGGCGTCGGTTCAGGATGTGGTCAATTTGCTGGATAATAAACTGTCCATGACTGATACCTCATCGGCCTATAACATTTGTCGTCAGGATCGTTTAGTGACTCATTTGATTTTGCGTACCAACTACCAGGAATTTCGCATCCAGGCACTGGAAAAGCCGGGTGATAAAAAGGATTCTGATTCTAAAAAAAGTATTCGTTCACGGCGACGACGACGTTAAACTGGTCAGCCGGCCTCAGAAATAATGCAAAACCCTCGGCTGGATAAGCCGAGGGTTTTGCTGAGAACCCAGAAGAAAGATAAAAGGCGGGAGGGCCTGCGATAGGACTCCCGCCTGTGCGTGTTCAGAGACTCGAACTCTGGACCGATCCCTTAAAAGGGGATTGCTCTACCAACTGAGCTAAACACGCTTATAGGGTTTCTGAAAAAGTACTCAAGAAAATTTAACAACTAAGATGGGTCGGGTCAAGGGATTTTCCGCTAATATTCATTATGAATCCGATAAAATTGCCTAACATGCTGTCACAGCACTCGCTTTATCGTCTTTCCTTTCGTTTCGCATTGGATTACAAACCATCATGGTTTCCTGACGTTCCGGGCCAACGCTTACAATGGCGATTGGGGTGCCGATGAGTTCAGCAATGCGTGTCAGGTAGTTTTTTGCCTCAATGGGAAGTTTATCATAGGCTCGAATCCCATGAACCGAGCCCGTCCAGCCGGGGAATGTTTCGTAGACCGGTTCCAGTTGGGCTAAGTCGCTGAGTCGGGTTGGAAAATCCGATGTTTGTTCGCCGGTCTGGATATTTTTGTAGGCAACACAAAGATGAAGTTCCTTAAGACCATCCAACACGTCCAGCTTGGTGATGGCGACGCCATCTAATCCATTGACCTGAACACTGTACTTACCAATAACACCGTCAAACCAGCCGCATCGACGACGACGGCCTGTGGTGGTGCCGAACTCTTTTCCGACCTCTTGCAGGTGTTGGCCGACGCTGTCATTAAGTTCCGTTGGAAATGGGCCACTGCCAACACGAGTGGTGTAGGCTTTCATGACCCCAATGGATTGATCAATACGGGACGGGCCAATGCCGGATCCGGTGCAAGCGCCGCCTGCTGTGGCGTTAGAACTCGTAACGAACGGATAGGTGCCGTGGTCAATATCCAATAGGGTGCCTTGGGCTCCTTCAAATAAAATATGCTTACCCGCACCGATGGCTTCGTGGATCAAAGGGGTGGTATTGGTGACGTAGGGCCGAAGTTGTTCAGCATATTGCTTGCACAGGGTAAAAATTTCGTCCACTGTTTCTGTTTCGGCTTGATAAGCATGTTTTAAAAGTGGTGTTTTAATAGACAGGATATGAGCGATTTGTTTTTTCAGTAGTTCATCGGTTTCGTAGAGGTCGCCTAAACGTAAGCCAATGCGTGCGACTTTATCCATATACGTTGGGCCAATGCCTTTACCGGTGGTGCCAATTTTTTCGCCATTTTGATCTTTAGAGCGAGATTCTTCTTGAACCCGATCTAACGTGATGTGATACGGCAGGGTCAGGTGGGCGCGGTCGCTGATTTTAAGATTGGTTGTCGCATAGCCTTTGGCTTCAATTTCAGTAATCTCCCGAAGAATGACCTCGGGTGAAATAACGGTGCCTGACCCGATAATGCAAAGCTTGTCCGGGTAGAGTAGCCCTGAAGGGATCAGGTGAAATTTAAACACCTCGCCATGATGCACCACCGTGTGTCCCGCATTACAACCGCCCTGACACCGGATGACGACATCAGCCTGCTCGGCTAGCAGGTCCACGATTTTCGCTTTGCCTTCATCGCCCCACTGGGCGCCAACAATAATCACATTGGCCATAAACTGCAGAACTCCGCTATTCAAAATAAAGGGGTAGAAATACCCAAACCAAGGCAGTATAGGCGAAAGGGTTAATCCGGGTCAAGACAAGAGAAAGCCGAGTTGTCGTTGCTGTCATTCCCGCGAAGGGGAGAATCCAGTAGAGGGAGGCTAATGACACGAAATTTTTAAAGATGGTGATGTTTACGAATCCTCCCCTGAGCAACTTAAAAAGCGAGCTGTGCTGGCTTTTTAAGTTGCTCAGGGGAGGCCTAACCCGGCTTTGGGATTATAATGGTTGGGTAACGTTTTTTGATGGGCTGACGACAGACGGAAACAGATAAGCGTGTAACAGAAAAGGGTCAAGGCTTTTGAGCATGTGGAGTGACCGATTTAATTGGAACCTTCTGGAAAAATACCAGAAAAAAGTGATAACGCTCTTAGGCATCCTGGTTTTAGTGGGTGCCGGGTTGCTTTATATAAGCTGTATTACTCCTCACAGCCTGGGTGTTCTTTTTGACGACACAATTTATACGGTGTTGGCTAAGTCGTTAGCGAAAGGAGAGGGCTATAAGGCTTTATACATGGTCACTCAGCCGACTCAAACGTTGTACCCCTTTTTATATCCTTTGATTCTTTCGGTTGGTTGGCTTGTTTTTCCTCATTTTCCTGAAAATATAGGTTTGTTTATGGGGATAACCGCTGCTTTTTCAGTGTTTTCACTGGCTTTGTTTTATGCTTACCTGCGGAAAAATAAACGATTTCCGATGGTGCTTTCTTTTTTCGTGATCACGTTCATTGCGGTGAACAGTTTTTATCTTCAATATTCGGTTTCCGTGATGACGGAGATACCATACCTTTTCTTTTCCCTGTTGTGCTTGTACTATGCGGAACGTCACCGGAAAGAAATGACCCTGAAAACTGTGATATTCTGTGTTTTACTTTCCGCGCTGGCGTTTCATGTGCGTATGGTTGGGGTGGCCTTGATTGGGGCGATCTTTCTATGGCTACTGGTGAGAAAGCAATGGAAATTTGCGTTGATTTATGTCGTTGGCACGGCGTGTTTAACGGTCATTCCATGGGTCGGGTGGACGGTCCTGCACCGACCACCGGCGGTAACGGATTTAAATTATCCGCTGGTTTATGAGTATGGGAGTTATGGCAGCCATTTTTTGCTCAACCTGTTTTCGGACAAGCTGTTTTTTCAGTCCCTCCTTGTGGATGGTGTTGGTGGGTTTTTCAGAGCTCTCAAACTCTATTTTTCCCCTTTTGGCGGTGGATGGGCAACCTGGCTGGTGGCGGTTGTCTTCTGCCTGTCGCTTTTTTGGCAGGGCGTTCAGGGTGTTCGGAACAAAAACTACAGTCCGTCGGCCCTTTATCTTGTTTTGTATCTGATGGCTCTTATTTTGTGGCGTTACGATGATCAGATGCATCGGTTTATTGTTGTGATTCTGCCCTGGCTCTGGTATTACGCATTGAGGCCCTTTGCGTTTGTTCAGTGGGATTCTAAACTAAAAAAAGGGCTGTTAGCCTTGTGCTTGGTCTCTTTTATGGGTTTTGAAGTGGTGGTTGCCGCAGGGGGGTACTTGACGTTTAAATCCCTTCAGCAAGGTGCTATGGATCCGGTAGGGGTGCGAAAATGGTCCGAATACGAAGCCCTTTTCGAGTACCTGAAACGGGAAACACCTCAGGAGAGTGTCATTGGAACCCACTGGGGGCCGTTGTTTTATCTTCATACGGGCCGGTTGACGTTTAATACAACCTATTGGAGCTTGCAAAAGGAGCGAGGCGAATATGCCTCGACACCCGAATCCATTGCGAAGCTTTACAAAAGCGCTCGCCATTACGGAGTCGATTACTTTGTAGTGGAAGGCGATGCGGATACTCGGTATTCACAAGTTGACTTACCGGCAGCCCCGCATCAGATCGTAGAGACGTTTTCTGATGAGATGCAGCGGGTGTATAGTTCCCCTGAAGGGCAACTTCGATTGTATAAAGTGAAGAAACCAGAATGAGCAAGATGTTTTTGGGGCTTAAAAAAACACGAAACCGGCAATTCTTTATCGGTGGTGTCGGGATGATTCTGCTGCTTGTGGCGGGCGGGGTTTATTGGTCTTTTGTTGACCCCTCTCGATTAGGTTTTTTCTACGATGATGCTATTTATATGGTTTTAGGAAAATCAATTGCCGAAGGCCAAGGCTATAAAGCCCTTTATATTATGACAGAGCCTACAGAACTCCTTTATTTTCCGTTGCTTCCCCTCTTCTTATCGGCGGCTTGGAAAATCTGGCCTGCTTTTCCAGATAATATTCCTTACTTTACAGGCGTGATTGTTGCTTTTTCTTTAGCCTCGTTGGTGTGTTGTTATTATTATTTACGACAATGTAAAAAGGTTCCCCTTTGGGGGGCTTCTTTAATCCTTGCGTTAACCGCCTTTAATTATTTTTATATGACCTATTCGTCTGCATTGATGTCAGAAATGCCTTATCTTTTCTTTTCTCTGTTGGCACTTTACACGGCGGAACAGGCTTTAAAGAGAGAAGCCGGGGGGTCTCGGTTGTTTCTTTTAACGCTTCTGTTCTCTGTACTGGCTTTTTATACAAGAGCCGTGGGTGTTACTTTAATAGGCGCTATTTTTATGGGTTTTTTAGCGAGAAAACAATGGAAACAAGCTTTTCTTTATGGAGGCCTTTCATTCTGCTTATCGGTATTGCCGTGGCTTTTTTGGACAATGGCTCACACGCCCTCTTTGGTAGACGATTTAAACTATCCGCTGGTTCATCAATATGCGAGTTATAGCGACTTTCTTGTTCGGGATTTGCTGACGGAAGGGTCCTTTTGGACGTCTTTACTCCAAGATGGGTTTGGCGGTTTTTTTAATGCCCTTAAGCTTTATGTCTGGCCCTGGGGTGGATTATCAGCCGTTTGGTTCGTTGGGCTTGGCTTGGGGGGCCTCTTTTTTACGCAGGCGTTGCCGTCGTTTCGGGTCAATCGGGTTAATGGGGCAAAAGCGTGTAGTCCTTCTGTTTTTTATCTCTGTTTTTATGTGGGAGCGATTATTCTTTGGCGCTATGAGGCCCATATGGTACGCTTCTTGGTGGTTATCCTTCCTTTGATTTGGTATTACGCCTTGAATCCTTTTATAGCGATTGTGGATAATGGCGATTTTAAGCGCTTAAAAACAAAAATAGTTGTGAGTGGTCTCGTCCTTTTTTGTTTGTTTCAAAGTTTCTTTATAACAGGCGGCTATTTAACGTTCAAATCGCGAGAAGGTAAGGACCATAACCTTGAAGGGCAAGAGAAGCTTGCTGAACGGCAGGCTCTGCTTGATTATATTAAAACGAGTTTGCCTGAGGAGGAAGTCATTGGTACCCCCTGGAGCCCTTTGTTTTATCTTTACACAGGACACCCAACGTACAATACAGGTTATTGGAGCTTGAAGCGGGAAAAGGGTGAGTTTTCCTGTTCTCCAGAAGCTATCGATGCTCTTTTCAGGAGTATGGAGCATTATGGGGTGCGTTATTTTGCTTTTGAGCCTTCCATGAGAACAGATCAGTCGCTCACGCTTCGGGAGAAAGTGCCTTTATTGCTTTTGGAAATGTTTCCCAGGCACTTCACACGGATTTACACTTCGCCTCAGGGTCAAAATGAGCTGTATCAGATTGACTATCGTATCGAGTAGCGATTATGAGGAAGCCATTCCGGTCGTGCTTTTTCCATTGACTTCTCTTACCATACATTATTAAATAGAAGCCACACGATAAACTCGTTTGGAGAGGTGGCCGAGTGGCTGAAGGCGGCTCCCTGCTAAGGAGTTATGGGGTTTACGCTCCATCGTGGGTTCGAATCCCACCCTCTCTGAGTTTCCGTGTGTTAATTGGTGAGGGGCTTTTTGTTGCCCTTAATTAAATTCTATGCAAATATAAAAAAGCGCCGGGAGGCTAGTCCCGACGCTTCAAAAGGTTGTTACTTAACTAGCAACGTCCTTTTTTAGGTGTCGACCGTTTATGTGGTTTAACTGGGACGGTCTTAGGTCCCGGCTTTTTTTCAGTCGGGACTTTTCGTGTTTTACACGGTTTCTTTGCCATTATTGCTCTCTCTTTCTCCTTGAAATTAACAATACAGACTCTCGCATAGTTCAAAGTTGTATGCAGAGTTTTGAGAGTATATAGAGGGGTCGGCGGCGAGGAAAACCTCGCCACCCTTAAAGCTACCGTTTTTTAACGATTAACGGAAAAGCTTTCAACCCTTTTTGCCAAGCGTACAAGCGCTTACCATTTTTCAACGTTATAAACGCTGAAAAGATAAGCTTGTAGCCTGGCGGAACGACTTCATATTTTGACATGATTCGCCCCCTTTTATTCCGTCCAGTAGCAATACCATTTCCCGTCTGCTAGAATATGAATGGCTATTCATTTTTCTTAAACGGAAAATGGTCTTCCAAGTGTGGACATACTTCACTTTGGAAGAAATAAAGGCAGGACTAGCGCAAACTAGCCTGCCTTTAAGCTTTTTAAAGTCTATTTTGCTATGTTGCTCCAAGATTACATCCTTTAAATATGATTCGTTCGATGGGTCTGATTAAAATACTTCCATCATCATTTAGATCTGTAGCGACAAAGTCTCCATTTTTTAAGGCTAAGGCCTCTCTAATAAATTTGGGAAGCGTAACTTGACCATGCTTGTTTATTTTTTGAAGTTCAGAAGTATTTGTCATACATGTTTCTCCTGTCCGACTTTCTTAAAAAAATGGAGTGGATTTCCACCACAAATATGGTATCAAAAGATCGTCCATCCGGAGTAGATAATAAGTAGATTAGCAAGATATTGTTACAATTAATAATCAAATGGATCATGAAATATCTGATAATATTATTTTTTTTAATGTTAGCGACCTGTGCTTCTTTACTACTCCCCGCCCACCCCTCCGAGCGGGTCAAACGCATTATTGACGGCGACACCGTGGTAACGACCCGCTTTGGCAAGATTCGGCTTTACGGAATGGATGCCCCAGAGAAACGGCAACCCCTCGGCCCAGCGGCGACAGAACACCTGAGAAAGCTTATTGGCGACGAGCGGGTGGAGTGCATCCGCATCGGGAGCGCATTCACCTATAACTGCCGGGTTTGCATCCTCGTGATAGAAAGCGGCGTGTCGCTCAACCGGGAGATGGTGAAGGCCGGTTACGCATACGACGAGCCCCGATACTCGAAGGGATTCTATAAGCAAACGGAAACCGAGGCTCATGAAGCCAGTTTAGGCGTGTTGGCCAGCCCAGACAGCGTTAAGCCGTGGGTTTGACGGAAGCGTTAACTTAAAATCAAGCAATACCAATATAGAGAGTTTCAATTTCTTTTTGCCCATTCATTAGAAAAGTTCAAAGTGTGTCCCTCCCTCTCTGAGTTTTTACTTTTGGATCGGGGTTTTCCGTTGGGAGTTGGGATTTTTAAAAAAATATAAAGAAATTTATCGAAAAAGGGCAATTCTTCTCTTAAGATTGTTTTTATTATTATAGAGATAGCAACAACCCTCTCCCCCCAAAAAACGAAGAGAAGCAACAAGAGCATGAGCAGTCTTATTTATAACCTGGGAGACGGTTCCTTTTAAAAAGTGTTTGAAACTTGATTTCAACCCTTTGCATTTTATAGATTTTCAACCCCCCCCCTAAGTGACTTTTAAGATAGTAGAGCTTTCCCCCGCTCTACTTTTTTCTTTTTCTTCTTCTTTTTATTGTTTTTTGTTTGAAAAATAGGCAAACAAAAAACCCGGTCGCCAATCTTGCCATGACCGAGTCGTGCGTCGTCTATATAAAAATTAGCCCATTGCCGAGGGGCGGCTTGAGGAGCAAAAAACGTTTCCGTCGTTATCGAACAAACGGGTACTGCTTGTTGAGGAACTGGCGGGTTTCTTTATTGTCTGTTTGCATAAGCCACTCAAAGAGTTCGGTTTGGTGTTTTTGCATTTGAGCATATTCTTCCATACCGGCTTGAAACGGATTGGATGTTGCCGCCTGCTTCAGTGTCTTTGTGCTTTTGTGCTTCTTTTGTGGATTGGCCATTGTCATTGCTCTCTCGTTGGGGGTTGAAAGGGGGATAAATATTATTTATATAGTAAATCTATTTAAATAAAAAACAACACAACCTGAAAATTGTCCCGAAGGGCCGGAAACATACGGGTTTATTTACAATAAGATACAGCCTTTAAGCGGGCTGTTTCGGGGTCAGAAGAATCTTAATGGCTTGACCAGCTTCAACCGTTTCAAGGGCTTCAGGCACTTGAGACAGGGGGAGTTGCTTGGAAATAAGTGGGCGCGGATCGATTTTTCCCTCGCAAATCAAGGTCAATGCTTTACGAAAATATTCCGGGGTGTGGTGAAATGGGCTAATGAGGGTAATTTCATCGTAATGAAGTCGCCGTGTGTCGATATTGATAGAACTGCCGGAAGGGCATCCGCCAAACAAGTTGACCAACCCACCTCGGCGAGCGAGTCCAATGGCTTTTTCCCAGACTTCAGGAAGACCAACCGCTTCAATAACAATGTCAAAGCCTTTGCCTTGGGGAGTGTAGCATGCTTTAATTTGCTCCACGTCAAAACAGTCACGTAGATTCACCAGTGAGTCGGCTTTGCCAAAGTCTTTTGCCATGGCCATTTTTAGTGGGTTCCGTGCCATGGCGGTAACGTGTGCGCCTTTGAGTTTGGCAAGACGAACTAGAAGCTGACCAATCGAACCTAAGCCGATTATAGCAACGTGATCACCGGGTGAAACGCCTGAAAGATCAATGCCCCGAAGAGAAACGGCCAGAGGCTCTGCAAAGGCGGCGGCTTCAAAAGAGACATCTTCGGGCAGTTTGTGGGTGTTGTGCGCTGTGATTTGAGCGGGGATTCTTAAATAATCAGCGTAAGAGCCATTCAGAAGGTCAAGGTGTTCGCAAAGGTTATGGTTTCCTTTATGGCAAAAGTCACAATCGTAACAAGGTGCTGAATTAGCGGCGACCACCCTGTTGCCGGGCTTGAATTGGGTGACGTTACTTCCGACACGAACCACAATGCCGGAAAATTCGTGGCCAAACGGGGAGGGGAAACTCTTAAGCAAAACCGGATGTCCTCGTCGATAGCATTTTAGGTCGGTTCCGCAGGTCAGGGTGCTTTCAATTTTAACGAGCAGTTCGTCAGATGTTATTTTAGGAACCGGAACGGTTTCGTACCGGACATCACCCGGTTTATAAAAAAGGGCGGCCTCCATGGTCTCTGGAACATCAGAGATAGAAGTAGGGTGGGGTGTCAGAGAAGTAATGCTCATGAGGATGACCTTGGGGTGATAATAACTTTAAGGGCTTGTCCGCCTTGATACAGCTCAACGGCTTCCATCGCCTTTTCTAAAGGACGATGATGCGTGCAAAGAGGACCAACCTGAAGGCTTTGATTGAAAATCAGGTCCGCCGCCGCTTTTAAATCTTGTAGATTGGGCGAATAGCTTGGGATTAACCGGATTTCTCGAAAGTATAGCACGCTTGGGTGGATCATGGTGTCGGGGGTCAGGGCACTGCTAAAGATGATCAGAGTGCCGCTGTCTCGAACCAGCTCAAGGGCCAGTTCAAGGGTTTTTGGAGTGACGACGGTTAGAAAGACCAAATCCACTTGGTCAAGCCGACCGGTTTGAGTTTGTGCCGCAAGTGCTTGCTGGAGCCCTTCTTTGTCTTCGAGAGGGTGAAATGCGGATTGGACAAAGCCCTGGGTTTCGGCAAAGGTAAGGCGTTCTCGATCTAAATCCATGCCATAGACGGAGTAGCCTTTGCTTTGATAGATTTGGCTGGCCATCATTCCGATAAACCCCATCCCAATAACGGCGACAGAACCGTTTTTAAATTCGCCTCCCCGACGAACAGCCTTGAGAACACAGGCCAGCGGTTCGATGCAGGTTGCTTCATCGTCGCTAATATGACGAGGAACCTTAAATGTGGTGTGTTTTAAGTGATTGGCGGTTAAGGCGAACTGTTCTGAAAAGCCGCCCGGAGCCAGATTGGTGGTTTTAAAGGTCCGGCACATGGATTCGCTTTGGTTTATGCAGTAATGGCATGTGCCGCAAGGAACGTGATGAGACGATACAATACGGTCACCGACGGAAAAAGGGGTCTTGTGGGCGTCGTCGAGCTGCTGAATAACGCCGACGACCTCATGGCCGAGTACACTGCCCGTGGCGGCTTTTTGATTCATCAGCTTATCGAGATCCGAGCCACAGAGCCCGCAGGCGGTCATTTGAATCAAAGCACCGCCTTTCGGCAAATGGGGTTGTGGAACCTGACTCAAGCGAAGTGAATAATCCGCTTGTACTAGGGCGGCGAAAGTTGTGTCCTGAGGAGCAAGAATCGGCTGAGAGGCATTGAGAACGGTCATGGGGTTTGTAAGGGACTCTTAACGTTTTCGCGCACGAGACGCATTAGGGTAGTACAATTGTGGTAGCGAGTAGATAATACATACCTTAAAGGGACTCAAAAGTCTTGAATTTGATCGATTAAATTAAAAAATATTGAGGTCATCATATAAATGAAATCTTTGAAACTGCCTGAATTGCTTAAAAAACGAGAAACCCCTTTGGCTATTGAAGGGACATACCAATACGACGAATTGCCCAGCCGAGAGGGGGTTCGTTCTGCGTTAACGGTGTATCTTTGTGATGTTAGCGGATTTCGTCTGAAGGGTACCATCCAGGCGGAGCTAGATTTAGAGTGCGACAGTTGCCTGGGAAAATTTCAGAAAAAAATTGCCATTGAACTGGATGAACAATATGTGTTTCAGGATAAAAGCCAGAGAGAATACCGGAGAAATGGCGGGCAGGAAATTCAGTTGAACGATTTTTATGAAGAAATTGATGCGGAAGGCGAGCTGGATCTTAAAGATCTGGTCCGGCAGATGCTTCTTTTGGAAACGTCGGCGAAACAAGTGTGCGGTATGGAAAAATGTGAGGCTGCGCCTTATGAATATTGGGTTGAGCCGAAAAAATAGAAGTACCTTCTTCGTTTTTGTAACATCTTATTTACAAAAACACCGGGTTTTTGGGGATTTTTTTAGGGGGTGGGGTTGTTGTTCGGATGTTTTTTTGTGAGAATAATGCGCTCAGACTTATGACAAAGGACACCCCTCATCATGCCAGTACCTAAGAAACGAGTCGGCCACTCTTGCCAGGGACACCGTCGATCGAACTGGAAAGCGACGATTCCGGCTATTAACTTCTGCCCCAACTGTGGCGCTCCTAAGCACCTGCACACCCTGTGTGGTACCTGTGGCTTCTATAAAGATCGTATTGTGCTCGAGCGTTCGATTGCCGACGATCTTGATGAGCCCGAGACATCTTCGGAAGAGACAACACAAGCTGAATAATAATACGACTTGACTCTGGTCAAATAACGGCTTTTGTCTGTTGAAACAAACAGATTCTACTGTTTAGTGTGATGGAACTCAATGGCTTAATGGCTCAACATACGGATGCAACGAATCATACCGAGGTAAAAATTGCTCTTGACGCGATGGGTGGAGACCATGCACCCCATGAGATTGTTAAGGGCGCTGTTTTGGGCTCCATTACCCACCAAGTGACCATTCTTTTGGTCGGGCAACCGGATATTATTGAAAAAGAACTGGCGGCTTTAGATACTGAAGGCGCTCGGATTCAGGTAATTCCCGCCGCGGATGTGATTGAAATGGACGATGATCCGTTGAGTAATTTGCGTAAAAAACGGAATTCATCGATTGCGGTGACAGCGCAGATGATTAAAAAAGGCGAGGCGCAGGGCATGATTGCTGCGGGGAGTACTGGAGCGGCAGTGGCCGCCGGTGTTCTGTATGTTGGCCGTATCAAGGGAGTCCCTCGTCCAGCGATTGCTGTTGTTTTGCCTTCTGTGGGCAAGCCCAGCCTCCTGCTTGACGCAGGCGCTAATTATGATTGCACGCCGGAGACGTTAGTGCACTTTGCCCGAATGGGTAACGCGTTTATGACCAACTTTTACGCAATGGAACATCCGCGAGTGGGTATTCTGAATATTGGCGAGGAAATGGGTAAGGGGAACGCACAGGTTAATGAGGCCTATGGACTTCTTGAAGCGGATCCTTCGCTTAATTTTATAGGCAATGTGGAAGCCAACGATCCGTTTCTAGGGCGGGTAGATGTGGCCGTCTGTGATGGCTTTGTTGGCAACGTGGCCTTGAAAAGCGCTGAAGGCATTTGCAAGATGCTGTTAAGCGAGATGAAAGATAAACTTAGTGACGATTTTCGTTCAAAATTAGGCGCTTTATTGGCCAAGCCAGCTTTACAAAAAACGAAAAAGCGAGTGGATCCTGATGAGTATGGCGGTGCTTTGCTTCTAGGCATAAACGGTATTTGTGTGATCGCTCATGGTTCGAGCAATGCCCATTCCATTTGTAATGCCATACGGGTTGCTAAAACAGCGATTCAGCGTGATGTTTTGGGTAAAATGACTGGAAGCGTTTTGAAAGGAACACGAGAAGGAACCCCGTCGGTATGACACACTCTCAACAGAATAAAACCTATGGAATCAGCATGATTGGGATTGGAGCCTGTGTTCCAGAGTCCGTGGTGACCAATGATGATCTGACGAAGCTGGTGGATACGTCTGATGAATGGGTTCGAACCCGAACAGGAATTCGTCAGCGACAAGTGGTTTCGGGTGATGAAACCGTTGCGGATTTGGCCATTGCCGCCGCAAAGGACGCATTGGCGAGTGCGGGCATCAGCGGCGAAGAAATTGAGCTGATTATCGTGGGAACATCAACCCCGGACACGATTTACCCGGCCGTTTCATGTCAGGTTCAACATGCCATTGGCGCCAAAAACGCGGCTGGATTTGATATGGCGCTGGCGTGTAGTGGTTTTGTTTATGGCACGGTTACAGCCCAGCAATTTTTGAAAAACGGGATGTATAAAAAAGCGTTGGTCATTGGTGCGGATATTCACTCTCGTTTTGTGGACTGGTATGACCGGAATACCTGCGTTCTTTTCGCTGATGGCGCTGGGGCGGCTGTCTTGGTCGCCGAAGAGGGTGCTGAGGATAACTTTCTGGCGAGCGATCTGCATATTGATGGTTCTAAAGGTGGTGAATTAACCCTGTATAACGAAACCGAGAATTGTCCTCTGGTAGCCCCTAGAAGTTCGGCCAGCCCGCATGTGAGTATGAATGGACGGGAAATGTTTAAGTTTGCCGTGGGTGTCGTGCCTAAATCCATTAAAGCCACGTTAGAACGGGCTGGAATTGAACTGGAAGATGTTGATCACCTGGTATTACACCAGGCCAATATCCGTATTATGCAGGCCATGTCGGAAAAACTGAATATTCCGCCGGAAAAAATGATTACGAATTTGGAGCATATTGGCAACACGTCGGCGGCTTCGATTCCGATTGCCTTGAACGAAGCCGTGCTGAAAGGCGAAGTCAAGCCGGGGGAATTGTTGGTGTTTTGTGGATTTGGTGCGGGCGTTGCCTGGGGAACCACTATTTTACGCTGGACCTGCGTGGATCACCGTACGGAGAAAATGGCGACGTTCCAAAAGTCGTTAGCCAACGCTCATAATAGTTAAAAATAGAATAAGTGAGAGCATTATGACCCAATCAACCCCTCGAAAAATAGCCTTTTTGTTCCCTGGCCAGGGAGCGCAGTCGGTGGGTATGGGAAAATCTTTTTATGACGTGTCGGAAAAAGCCCGGTGTGTTTACGATACATTTGATGAGCTGGTTGCTCCAAACCTAAGCACTGTTTGTTTTGAGGGGCCGGAAGATGAACTTAAGCGAACGCTATACACCCAACCCGCCATTCTCGCCACTTCTCTGGCCGCTTTGCAGGTGTTCTGTGAGAAAAATCTGGAAAAAGGGAGGGGTGTGATTAAACCGGACGCGGCGGCCGGTCATAGTTTGGGTGAGTATGGCGCTTTGTATGCCAGTGGTGCGATTGATCTGCCGATGGCGGCTCGGTTGATTCAAAAACGGGCAGAATTGATGGAAAACGCATCGAAAGGCGCTATGAGCGCCGTGTTAGGACTGGATGAAGCGGTTGTGGAAGAAGTGGTACAGGCTTACGATGAACAGGGGCGTTCCCGTGTGACCATCGCCAATTACAATACCGACGGACAACAGGTGATTTCGGGTGAGCCAGAGGCTGTTGCCGATGCGGGCGAAAAACTGAAAGCAAAAGGCGCAAAGCGGGTGATTCCTTTGGTTGTCGGCGGCGCATTTCATTCGTCGCTGATGGATGATGCGGCTCAGGCATTTCGTTCGTTTTTAACCGGGTTTGATTTTCAGGACGCCCAATTGCCTGTGATTACCAATGTAGATGCCCAAGCGACCACAGCCGGTTTGACGCTTCGGGAGAAGCTGGGCCAGCAGATTAATCATTCGGTTTATTGGAGACAAACCATGCGAGCTTTGTTCAATGAACGAGGTATCAACACGGTAATCGAATTCGGTCCGGGTAAAGTGTTGACGGGTATGATCCGAAAAGCTTACCGGGATGTGGCGGCATTTAACGTGTACGATATGGACTCACTGAACACCACGTTAGAACAGTTAAACGGCACGGGGGCCGCCGTGGTTTAGTGTGAGTGAAGTGTCGCTTGGATAAGCTTGTTGTGGCGTTTCGCAGATTAAAAATATTGAGTATAAAGGCAGGATAAACATGGCAGAAGGAAATGGAAATAGCGCACCGCAAAAAAAAGTCGCGGTAGTCACGGGCGGCTCTCGAGGCATTGGCCGAGGGTGTGTTGTGGCTTTGGCCGAGGCCGGGTTTGACATTGCGTTTAGTTACGCATCGAATAAATCAGCGGCGGATGAGGTTGAAAAAACGGTAAAAGTTTTTGGGCAGGACGTTTTACCGGTGCAAGCCGATGCGAGTAATCCGTTGGAAGCCCAAATGTTGATTGATAAGGCGTTTGAAAAATACGGTCGGATTGATGTTCTGGTTAATAATGCCGGGATTACTCGGGATACGCTTCTGGTTCGAATGAAAGATGATGACTGGGAAAGTGTGATTGATACGAATCTGGGCGGCATGTTTTACGGCACCCGAGGGGTGGCCAAAATTATGATGAAGCAGCGGTCGGGTAGTATCGTTAATATTTCAAGTATTAGTGGTATCTACGGCAACGCGGGTCAGGCTAACTATGCGGCTAGTAAGGCTGGAATGATTGGCTTTACTAAAGCGGTAGCTAAAGAGCTGGCCGCACGGGGCGTTCGGGTGAATGCTATTGCTCCCGGCTTTATTACCACGGATATGACCGACGATTTGCCCATGGAAAAACTGCTGGAACACATTCCCCTCAAACGACTTGGAACCCCTGAAGATATTGCCAAAACCGTTCTGTTTCTGGTAACCTGTGGGGATTACATTACAGGGCAGGTCATCCAAGTGGATGGTGGTCTTGTTGTTTAGCCCCGTTTTGAAGGGTTTAATCAAAATTTCATACAGGTAAAATTGAGAAATAGTAATAAAAATAGATAATAGTTTGTATAATTTGGAGGCTAAAAGCGAATTATGAGTAGTACAACCGCATCTTATTTTGAGCAAGTCAAAAAAGTTGTCGTGGAACAATTAAATTGTTCTGAAGACGAAGTAAAAATGGAAGCCAGTTTCACACAGGATCTGGGTGCTGATTCCTTGGATACCGTTGAATTGGTCATGGCGTTTGAAGAAGAGTTCGGTGTTGAGATTCCGGATGAAGAAGCCGAAAAAATTCAAACGGTGGGTGCGGCTGTTTCTTACATTGAAGCGCAGGCGCCTAAAAAGTAACCCTTTAAATGCAATAAGCAATAGCTAGAGAGATTCTCATGACGAACCCTTCAAAAAGACGTGTTGTCGTCACCGGCATGGGTGCCATTAGTCCCATTGGCAAGACACTGGATGATATTTGGAAGAACATCGAAGCGTGCCACAGTGGTGTCACTTACGTGACACGTATTGATGAAGAAGAACGAACGTGCGCCATTGGCGGCGAAATTTCCGACTTCAAGCCAGAAGACTATATGGATAAAAAAGAATCTCGTCGAATGGATCGCTATATGCAGTTTGGCATGGCGGCTTCCAAGCTGGCTTATGAAGATTCCAAGCTAAACGGTAACACTGACCCGGAGCGTTTGGGCGTGATTCTGGGCAGTGGTGCCGGTGGCATGGAAACTATGGAAACCCAACTCAAACGGGCCATGAAGCTGGGCTTCAAAAAAATTAGCCCGTTCTTTGTTCCCATGATGTTGCCTGATTCCGGTGCGGGTCGGGTTTCTATTGAGTTTAATGCAAAAGGCCCGAATAAGGCGATTGTTACCGCCTGTTCAACCGGGTCGGACTCTATTGGTGAAGCGGTTCGTTCGATTCAAACCAATGAAGCCGATATTATGATCGCTGGTGGGGCGGAAGCGCCTATTTGCGCTTTGGCTGTGGGCGGTTTTGCGGCGGCTCGGGCCATTTCTCAATATGAGGGTGAGCCGGCTAAAGCGTCACGTCCCTTTGATAAAGCACGTGATGGGTTTGTGATTGCCGAAGGAGCGGGCGTTTTAATTCTGGAAGAATTAGAGCATGCTAAAGCTCGTGGTGCTAAAATTTATGCGGAGATTGTTGGTTACGGCTGCTCTTCGGATGCCAATGACATTGTGGCACCTTGCCCGGATGGGGATGGGGCCGCACGGGCCATGTTGCATGCTTTGGAAGACGCCGAGTTAAAGTCCGAGGATATTCAATATATTAATGCTCACGGAACCAGCACGCCGTTGGGCGATGTGGCCGAAACCCTGGCGATTAAACGAGTGTTTGGCGATTATGCGAAAAATGGCCTGCTGGTTAGCTCGACCAAAAGTCTGCATGGTCATTTGTTGGGTGGAGCCGGGGCGTTGGAAGCGATTATTTGTATTCTCGGCATGCAAAATAATGTGGTCCCGCCGACCATTAACCTGGACTCTCCGGACGATCAGTGTGACTTGGACTATGTGCCCAATCAGCCTCGACCCGTAGCCGATCTGAACGTAGTGATGTCCAATTCTTTCGGTTTTGGCGGTCACAACGCCTCCTTGATTTTCAAAAAATATCACACCAATTAATTAAAACTTTTTAGGACTGGATTTCCTTTTAAAGTATGGGTTTTAGTGTGTTTGTATATTTTAAGTAGGAAACAATTTAACAATTTACCGGTGTTTATTGTTTTTATTAACATACTTGCTGTGTTTGTCGTGAGTAAGTATGTTTGAGAAGTGAGTAGAGATAATTGATAGCTCCAGGAGTTTGCCTGGAGGAAAAAGGAGAGCAGAATTTATGGAGATGCCTTTTAAGCCGTCATTACAGAGAAATGTTTCGACAGGGGCCACTGGGTCAACTAATGATGCCGCTTTAAATTTGAGTAATGACGATCTTTCGCCGAGTAATTCTAATAACCCGATTGGTACGGCTGTCTCTCCCCCCTCGCAAGCCCTTAGTCGTGATCCCAATGAGGGCTATTATCATGATTTTTTAAGGTTTTCAGAGGGAAACATTGCGAGAAGAGATTTGGATGGATCGGGAACATATAACGCCACCGAAGAAATTCAGCATATTCAACGTGTTTTTCAAGAGGCTGGAGAAATTAATCCTTATAGTGATGAGGACATAACGAAAGCCTTTACCACTTTAGATCGGAATCAGGATGGAGAAGTTGATCGTTTAGAGTTAGCGGCAGAAACTATTCTAGCTGATTCACCCGATGCCTGGGCTTTATTGGATGCTTATGGCGGCGATGCCCGTTTTGTTCCACCCGAGATGTTTGCCAGACTGGACGGTGTGGTGACTCCAGATGATAGTATTGCAATGCTTGGATTACAGGAAAATACTCATGGACAGCTGTTGGATCATATTTTAGATGAGCAAAATCCGGGCACGGGTTTAAGAGCGGCAGAGGGAACCTATCAATCTCCTGTTCCTGTTGCAAACAGTTTATTTGGAATGCCTCAGCTTCAACAAGTCACTCAACCTCAAACGACTCAAAGGAACTTAGTTGAGCAGGTGTTTGGACTAATGCAAGAGATGTTTAAGCTGTTGAGTCCCTGATAAAACTCAAACCTTTGCTTTATGCCGAATTAGCATGGATGAAGCGGTCATGTCGTCAGGGATGGGGATGCCCATCAAATCGAGAATGGTTGGCGCAATGTTGCTCAAGCCGTAAGTTTGGGATGTGTCCAGCTTCAGTGAGTCATCCGGCGCCATGAGAATAAAGGGCACCCGATTGGTAGTGTGGGCCGTGTGCGGGCTGCCATCCTTGGCCTGCATGGTTTCAATGTTGCCATGGTCTGCCGTGAGTAATAGAGTGCCATCGACTTTCTTTAAGGCGTCGATAACGCGGCCCAGTGCTTCGTCCACGGCCTGAACCGCTTGAATGGCGGCAGGCTCTATCCCGGTGTGGCCCACCATGTCCGGGTTAGCGAAATTAACAACCAAGAGGTCATACTGTTGGCTTTCAATGGCTTCGATGACCTTATCAGCCACTGGTTTTAGGCTCATTTCGGGCTGTAAGTCGTAGGTGGCTACTTTGGGCGAGGGAATTAACTGGCGATCCTCACCATCAAAAGGTGTTTCTACTCCACCGTTAAAGAAATAGGTGACATGGGCGTATTTTTCCGTCTCAGCACATCGGAACTGCTTTAGACCCCGCTCGCTCAAGACTTGGGCCAAGGTGTTTTTCGGTGACTCTTTGGGAAAGGCGACCGGTAGATCCAGCGCTTTGTCATAGGAACTCATGCATCCAAAATAGAAGTTGTTTAGTATTTTATTGCGTTTAAAGGCGGAAAAATCCGGTTGGGTCAGGGCGTGGGTGAGTTGTCGGGCCCGATCAGGCCGGAAATTGAAAAACAGTACCGCGTCCCCGTCAGTCATGCCCTGAAATGTTAAGTCCGTGACAGAGGGCTTAACAAACTCATCGGTTATGTCGTCGTTATAGCTTGATTTTAAGGCGTCAAGACTCAGAAAATGCTTGGCTCCATTGGCTTCGGTTAAATTGTTATACGTTTCTTCCGTTCGTTCCCAGCGCTGGTCTCGATCCATGGCGTAGTACCGACCGCTGATGGTTTGTATCTGTGGGTAGTCATGGGCGAGCAGGGCTTCCTCGATTTCTTTTAAAGGTCCTTCGGCGCTTTGCGGCGGTACGTCTCGTCCGTCGAGAAAGGCGTGGATATTGAGTTTGCCCACTTGTTCTTTTCTTGCCAAATCGATTAGAGCCAGCAGATGGCTTTGATGACTATGCACGCCACCGGGACCAATCAGACCCATCAGGTGCAGGGTACTGTTATGTGTTTTTACATGCGCTATGGCGGCTTTAAATACCGGGTTTTCCTGAAATTCTCCGGTTTCAATGGCTCGGTTCACCCGGAGTAGATCCATATAGAGAATCCGCCCGGCCCCCATAGTGGTGTGCCCTACTTCAGAGTTCCCCATCTGGCCTGGCGGTAGGCCAACGGATTCGCTGGACGCATCAATGGCAATCCAGGGGTGGTGGCTTATTAAGTCCTGATACCGTAATGGAGCGGCTTCATGAATAGCATTTCCCGGACCATCGTCGCGCAGACCCCAACCGTCAAAAATTAGAAGCATCATTGGCTTTTTAGTCATATAATAGAAACCTGCCCGTCCGTTAATCGTAAACAAAAACAACAATCGTTCTTTCCCGATTTTAATACAAAGACACGGCCAGAATCATTTAAATTCACGAGGTTTTAACACGCGTATGGAAAAATCGTCCCCCTCCTCCCAAGAGTCAGCACAAAAGGAATTTGCTTATTTTGAAGGCCAATTTGTCCCGATGGCGGAGGCTAATATCAGTATTAAAACCCATGCTTTCCTTTATGGAACCGCTATTTTTGAGGGGATTCGGGGGTATTGGGTTCCTGAGGAGAAGAGCATTTGTATCTTTCGGATGAAAGAACATTACGAGCGTATGATTCAGAACAGTAATATCTTTTTCCTTACCCCGGAACAATCCCTTGACGAGTTGATGGCGATTACCGTGGAGCTGGTTAAACGCAACGCCCCTCAAACGGATACCTATATCCGTCCGACCCTGTTTAAGACTGGGGAGAATATTACACCCAAGCTGGATAACACGGTGACGGATTTTTGCCTCTGGACTGCGCCATTGGGGCAGTACGTCGATACCAGCAAAGGGCTTCAGGTTTGCACTTCAAGCTGGCGTCGGGTGGATGATAACGCCATTCCGCCACGAGCCAAGGCGGCGGGCTCCTACATGAATTCGGCGTTGATTGTGACCGACGCTCGCCGAATGGGTTTTGATGATGCCATTGTTCTTAACGCTGATGGTACGGTTTCCGAAGGAAGTGCCATGAATCTGTTTCTCGTGCGTAATGGACGTCTCATCACGCCGGGTAAAACAGAAAATATTCTGGAAGGCATTACTCGGGACTCGGTTATTACCATTGCGAAGCAAGAGTTTGGGATTGAGACCGACGAACGGGTTGTGGATCGAACGGAACTCTACATGGCCGACGAAGCTTTTTTCTGTGGCACGGGTGCCCAGGTGGCTCCCGTGACCTGTATTGATAACCGGGATGTGGGCGATGGCACCGTGGGTGAAATCACCCGGAAAATCCAGCAATTCTATTTCGAGGTCGTGAAGAACAAACATGCCCAGTATCAAGATTGGTGTGTCATGGTTCCCATCGACAGTAAAGTGTCGGTCTAGTATCCGCCCGTTTCTATTGACTGCATCTTGTTTTATTCATCACGGAGAACCTATATCACGTGCTTGCCGCCTTGCTGTATCCCATTCAAAAAAGTGTACAGGATGCGCTGGATCGGGTTGGTTATCTGTTTACTTTTCTTTGGGAGTCTATTCTGTTTATCGGTCAGGGAAGGGTTAATTGGCGCCATACTCTGAGTCAGACGGCCGCTATTGGGTTTGATTCTGCCCCCATGGCCATTATTATTTGTGTTATTTCCGGGTCGGTTTTGGCGTTGCAAACGGCGGCTAAATTTGCTCAAACTGGGGCTGATAGCTATGTCGGCGGGTTGGTGGCGCTGGCGGTGGTTCGAGAAATTGGCCCGATTTTCACCTGTCTTGCTGTCGGGGCTCGCTCCGGCACAGCCATTGCGGCTGAAATTGCCAACATGAAAGTGACCGAGCAAGTGGATGCCCTGAGCGTAATGCATGTGAGCCCTGTTCGTTACCTGTTTGTCCCTCGGCTCATTGCCTGTATTATTAGTCTGCCCTTGCTTACGGTGATTGGCTCTACCATTTCTATTTTGAGTGGGATGATTGTCGCCAAAAGTGTGACCAATCTGCATTCGAGTAAATATTTGGAATCCATCTGGCTCAATTTAAAACCGTACGATATTCGCGTGAGCCTGACCAAATCTGTTATTTTCGCTGTTATTTTAGCGACTGTCTGTTGTAGCATTGGCTTGCTTACCAAGGGGGGCGCCCGTGAGGTGGGTCAGTCCACGACCAAGGCCGCTGTTTGGACGGCTGTCACGATTCTTGTGACCGATTTTTTCCTGACTTGGATCTTCTTCGGCACCTCGTTTGAGCGGTAGAGAGCTTATTATGAAGCGACATTTGAGGGCTTAAAGGAAAACACCTTCTGCAAGCTGTTCTTCAGCCTCTTCGAGGGACAAAGTCGTGTAGGAGTCTTCCTTTTGTTTTTCAGAGGAATTAAGTCGATTTGCATAGCCGAGTACAGCAAAGCCTCTTTTCTCTTGATCTGGGGTCCTTTTAGGAGGGAAAGCCTCGATAGCTTGAGGCGGAGCAGGGTTTGAAGGTTGAGAGTTTTTTCTGGAAGGGGTGAGAAACGATCGTACAGCCTGCCCCCATTGGGTTACTTTTTCTTGTGGCGAGGTTAATAATTTTTTTGCGACCTTAAATTCATCGCCGGTTAAGATATAGAGCCAAGTTTCCGGTCCAAAAGGGTTTCCAGAGGGTACAAAAACCATATCCTGAGGCGGATTGGCTTTTATTTTCTCCTTGAACGCCCTTAAACGCTGGTGTGAATCCCCTTCGCCATCAACGGTGACACTGATGAGGTTTCCAAAGGTGGGCGCAGCAGAGGAATGATTGATTTGCATGAGAGAACTCCTTAAGTTGAAGTGGTTTAACCTTAGTGTTAATTATAATTCAAATTAATCCAACAATAAGAAACAGTCAAGTCAAAAGGATCTTTTTTAACCCCTCAAATTTAACCCCTCAAAAAACGACGGGCGTGTTTTTTTAGAGCTGGAAAGAGGAAGCCTATGTCTAATTAGAATCCGGGTCCGATTCATCGGCGCTTGCCGTTGGAGGAGCGGCGGCTTTTAATTGTTCTTGCACCATTTGGCCTTCTTCTTTGGCGAGTTCTTCCTGCTTCTCAATGGGAACAATCTTGGTGACCGAGGCGACGCAATCGTCGGCATCCATGTTCTGGAGCCGGACACCGGTCGCGGTTCGGCTTTGGCGAGAAATATCTTTCGCCTGCAAACGAACCACCACACCGTTGGCGCTTACGATCATCAGTTCATCTTCTTCCGTGACGACGCAGATATTGGTAACTCGGCTTTTTTGATTCTTAAACTTCGTCGAAATCAGGCCAATTCCGCCCCGGTTCTGGGTTCGGAATTCGGTAATATTGGTTCGTTTCCCAAATCCGTCGTTGGTAATAATCAACAGATCCACAATGGCTTCATTGGGAGTAATGCTGAAATCAACAATGTGGTCGCCGGGCCGAAATTTCATGGCCGTTACGCCCCGTGCGGTTCGGCCCAAAGGACGTAGAGCTTCCACGGGGAAGCGAATAGCCATACCTAAGCTGGTTCCAATAATGAGCTGATCCGAATTTTCAGCGGGCAGAACCCAACGTAGTTCATCGTCATCACTCAGTCCAATAGCAATCAGGCCATTGCGTCGGATGTTGGCAAAGTGATCCAGTGCAATCTTTTTAACCCAGCCGTTGGAAGTCAGCATGAGCAGGAACTCGGACTTTGTGAAACCTTTTACGGGGACCACAGCGGTAATTTGTTCCCCTTGCTCCAAAGGCAACAGGTTAATCAGCGCCAGCCCTTTTGAGTTTCGGCTACCTTCCGGTAAATCATAGACCTTCAGGCTATGGGCAACCCCCCGGCTCGTAAAGAACAATACGGAGTCGTGCATACCCGCCATAAAGAACTGGGCCACATCGTCTTCATCACGGGTTTTAATGCCGCCCTTACCTCGGGTTGCTCGATTCTGACGCTCAAACGTATCCAGTGGAATGCGTTTAATATATCCTTGTCCGGTAATGAAAACAGCCATGGCTTCGTTGGGTGTTAAATCCTCCATCGAGAAGCCGTCATCTTCGCCTAAGACAATTTGGGTTTTTCGTACGTCGGCGTACTTGTCTTTCAATTCCAGCAGTTCGTCTTTAATAATGGTTAACACCCGGTGCCGATTGGCTAAAATATCCTGATACTCAGCGATTTTTATCTGAAGATCGGCGTGTTCGTTGCTGATTTTTTCCTGTTCCAAGCCGGTTAACCGTCGCAACTGCATTTCCAGAATGGCGTTGGCCTGATCCAGATCCAAATCGTATTTTGAGGTGAGTGCCTCACGAGCTTCCTCAACGTTTTTCGCCCGTCGAATGACCTCTACAATGTTATCCAGATCCCCAAGGGCAATGAGTAAACCGGCAAGAATATGCGCCCGAGCGGCGGCCTTATTCAGTTCAAACTGGGTTCGTCGTTCAACAACTTCGACCCGGTGGGCGATGAACTCACTGAGAATATCCGTAATGCTTAGCAGGCGAGGCTGATTATTTACCAGTGCCAGCGTGTTAACACCAAAACTGGTTTGCAGTTGGGTTTGCTTATAAAGGTTTCGCAGAACCACATCCGGCTTGCCATCTCGCTTTAACTCAATCACGAGGCGCATTCCATCTCGATCCGATTCATTCCGTAGATCGCTAATGCCTTCGATTTTCTTGTCTCGAACCAGCTCGGCGATTTTCTCGGTCAGGGTGGTCAGGTTAACCTGGTAGGGAATTTCCGTTACAATGATGGCGGTTCGTTCTTGTCGTCCGGCGCTTCCAGGAATTTGCTCAATGGACGTAACGGCCCGCATTCGAACACTGCCGCGCCCGGTTCGAAAGGCTTCTTTGATGCCTTTCATCCCAATAATTTCACCGCCGGTCGGAAAGTCGGGTCCTTTGATATAGGTTAACATCTCGTCGGGTGTGAGCTCTGGGTTGTCCACCAATGCGCAAGTCCCGTCAATGACTTCACCCATGTTATGGGGCGGGATATTGGTTGCCATGCCCACGGCAATTCCGCTGGAACCATTAAGAAGCAGAACGGGCAGTCGGGTGGGCAAAACAGCTGGTTCTTGCTCAGAGCCATCATAGTTGGGTTGAAACTCAACTGTGTCCTGCTCAATATCTTGTAACATGGTGGTTGCCACCGGGGTGAGCTTACATTCGGTATATCGCATGGCGGCGGCGTTATCGCCTTCAATGCTTCCAAAGTTGCCGTGGCCGTTAACCAGCGTGTATCGGCTTGAAAAATCTTGAGCCAGACGAACCAAGGCGTCATAAACGGCTGTGTCACCGTGCGGGTGGTATTTACCCAAAACTTCCCCAACGACTTTAGCGCATTTTTTGAACGATTTTTCCGGTGATAAGCCGATTTCGTGCATAGCGTAAAGAATCCGGCGGTGAACCGGCTTTAGCCCGTCTCGAACGTCGGGTAAGGCTCGCCCGACAATGACGCTCATGGCGTAGTCAATATACGAACGGCGCATTTCGTCCCGAATGCTGATGGGAACAATGTTTCCGTCTCCGAATACGTTGGTTTGTTTACTGCTCAAGACTGTCTCTACCCTGTGCTTAACATAACAAGATTAATAGAAGTGCATTATAGCCAAAACACGCTCGTTAGAGTGCAATTGTTACTGAATGAAAACGACGGGCGACGGTATTTGTGTAAAAACCCACTCTAAAATCGTGTTAGGATCATTTTTCAGGGCGTCTCACAAAGAGACCCGAAAAAGGAGGATCCGGTATGGATAATAGATGCTGGCTTTTGAGTATCCTGATAGTGGCTTTCCTGCTTCAAGTTGGGGGAGGGTGGTCTTTAAAAAGCGCCGCTGAGTCTGGGTTTAAAAGTGATATAGCCTTGTTTCTCGCTGTGGATCCACCACCGGGTTGGGAACCACCAGTGGATGACACAGACGATGAATCGGACGATGATGACGATGAGCCGATGGAAGAAACGAAACTGGACTTCACAGGCGAAGATCTGAAAAGCTGTAATCAGCCTTGCGTTAATACGTTCTCCAAGGGAAAAGGGTTTAAAATTCTTTCTAAAAAAGTGATGGATTTGGATGTTCCCTCGGATCCCAGTACAGATCCTCAAAAAGACGACATTCATCTGCCGACGGATGAGGCGTTAGAAGACGCCTCTCAGGATTTGGAATCCTTTGAACCGGTTCCTGGTACGGAAAAGCCTGCCCGTTCGGTGCCTCGGGATGTCCGAAAAGCGTTGCGGGATTTTAAAAAAGCCTTTTTTGGTCTTGAAGAACGAACCGAAGGGACGTGTACCATTGCCAAAGAAGATGAAAATAAGACGGTTACCCGTCAGATGAGCTGGTTTGATGAGACGAAAAAATCGGAAGTTACGTATAAAAAGCTGTGCCGGTGCGATGACGTGGCAGGCGCCCAACGAACCCCCCTTGGAGAAAAGAAGGAAACCGTTCCTCTTTCCATGGACTTTTGGGCTGAGGAAGGGGTTGCTTATGTTAAGCCTGGCACGACTTCTGAAGAGCCTTCCCTCAATGATTTGGAGACCCCTGGTGGCCGACCCGTAACATTGGGTACCAATGAAAAGTTGGGAGAGAAGGGCATGGCCATGGGCAAACGTTTTGTTACCATCATGCGTCGAAAACGAGTGACCTACACTGTGGAACTCACCTCGGAAGAGAGTCAGGAAACGGGCATTTGCACGACCCACTATGAAGAGCCAACCATTTGGTTAGATCCCTCACAGTCTGAAACGGATAAAAAAGATACCGATAGCTTTGAGAAAGGTGTTACCGGGAATGATGGTTTTGTTAGCACGAGTACTCCCTGGTCTTCAGACGAGTGGACCGCTGTTGCCAAGCAGGGTATTCAGGATCAGGAAACCGGCTTGCCTCTTGAAGGGACGCTGATTGTTATACCCAAGGAGTCAGACAAGGGGCAAACCCCATATCATTTTGATGCCACTGCTTCTCAACCGTTTCAAGCGGGTGATACACTTGTAATCAAAGCCCCCTGCCACGAACGAAAAACCTATGTGATTGGTCAGGATTCCATGCCTTCGTCGTTAACACTGGGTTTACAGCCTCTTGTTTTCGTTGTGAATCGAACCGACCAAACTGCTGTTGAAAACATTATAACGGACCTTGCGAAAGCCGGGATTACGGTAGACGATGAGTCTATTGAGGTGTCTCATCAAGGGCTTTACGACCAAATTATCATCCGACGCTACGAGCAAGATAAAGCCACACCGGCCAACATCTGTCCTAAACTTCCCCGATGCACCTTGTCGAAAGATAGTCAGGGTTGGTATGAGCCCCGAGAGTCTCGCCATGGTGAAGGCAACCGTTAATAAAAAGGTAAAAAACCGGATTATTCGGTTAATCCGTACAGGTAATACAGTAAGGTTCGAACCGCAAAGCCGGTAGCTCCCTTGGGGACTTCCGGGAAATCCCGGCTCGTGTAAGCGGGACCGGCAATATCTAGGTGCGCCCAGGCTCGTCCTTCGTCTACAAATTCTTTGAGAAACATGCCAGCGCTACAGGTCCCTGCCTGTCCTTTGGAACCGGCGTTAATGAGATCTGCCACATCGCTTTTTAGTGTCGCTTTGTATTCGTCGTACAAGGGCATCTGCCAAAACTTTTCTCCGGCCGATTTACCTGCGGTTTTAATGCTTTCAATCAACGAGTCACGGGTGCCCATGGCCGCCGCCGCAATTTCGCCCAATGCCACCACTTGCGCGCCGGTGAGGGTTGCCAGATCAATCATTTCATCGGGATCTACGATTTCCTGTGCGTAGGTCAGGGTATCAATCAGTATCAGTCGTCCTTCGGCGTCGGTGTTATTAATCTCGACGGTGGTTCCTTTTCGAGTGGTTACGATATCGCCAGGCTTGCTAGCTCGGGCGCTTGGCATATTCTCGCAGGTCGCAATAAAGCCATCCACCTGAACGTTTAGATCGCCCAGCTCGCTAATGGCTTTCATGACACCCAACACGGCACCCGCGCCAGCCATATCCATCTTCATCAGTTCCTGGTTTTTGGAAGGCTTTAGAGAGAGCCCGCCGCTGTCAAACGTGATGCCCTTGCCCACCAAGGTTATTTTTTTTGCTTTGGTCGTTTTCGTCTTTCCTTTGGCCGGTGCCTTGGGTCGGTAGCTTAGGTGAATCAGGTAAGGCGGCTCATCGCTTCCCTTGGCTACCGATAAAAATGCGCCCATTTTTAACTTTGCCAAATCTTTCTGGCCCAGTACCTTGAGGGTTAGTCCGCTTAAGCTTTCGGCTGTTTTTTTGAGGTAGGTTGGGGTGACGTGGTTGGGGCTGTCAAAAACAAGATCCCGTGCCGTGTTTACGCCCAATGCAATGGCTTCGCCCTGTTTAACCCCTTCTTTAATGGCAGGCTGTTTCTTGGCATCTGACTCAACCACCACAAATTTTTGAATGCGCTGAGGGGCTTTCTTAAGCTGTTCCTTACTCTTTCCGAGTGTAAATTGATAGGACCCCAGTAACGTTCCTTCGGTTAATAAACGAGCGGACGTTTTTGGATCGTACCCGTCGGTGCCCATACCGTGAATGACAGAGGCGACAGATTTTACTTGAAGTTTGAGGCAGGCTCGAATGGCGGCAGCACTGGCTCGACGGATTTTAGCCTCATCCAGTTCATCAACTTTGCCTAAACCCACGATAATTACATAGCGGGCTGGCATGTGGTTGTAAATATTCAGGACATAAGTTTCGCCCAGCTTTCCTGTCAATGCTGGAGAGAGGCGAATCTCATCCTGAAGGGCTCCTTTGAGTGCCTTATCAACCGCGCCTGTTTCGCCACCAGGCTTTTTTATCCCCTCAAACAGATTCACAATAATTGCATCCACTTGAATTTGGGTAATATCCCCTTTTTGAACCGAGATTTTCATAACTGGGCGCCTCTTACACTCTACTCCAACATAATATTAGCTTCTTCTCAAAAAATTATACTACTGATTATCCCATCAAGGTCGTTTGATTTTGGACCGCTCCCTCCCCAACCCCCTTGTTTTATGGGCGGTCTTGAGGGGTAAAATTAGCTATTAGTTAAAGAAGAAGTAAAAATAGTCCGGTTTAAATCGGACTATTTTAGTTGACTATAAATTTATTTAATAGCGTTTATTAATAGGCGCCGCCTGTCGCTTTTCCGGCATTACCGGCGTTGCCCGCGTTTCCGGCATTACCTGCGTTGCCCGCGTTTCCGGCATTACCTGCGTTACCCGCATTTCCGGCATTACCCGCATTTCCTGCGTTACCGGCATTACCGTAATCTCCGCCGTTATCTGCATCACCGGCATCACCTGCGTTACCGGCATTACCCGCGTTTCCGCCGTTATCTGCATCACCGGCATCATCATAGTCTCCGGCATTACCCGCGTTACCGGCATTACCTGCGTTACCCGCATTTCCTGCGTTTCCGGCATTACCTGCGTTTCCGGCATTACCTGCGTTACCAGCGTTTCCGGCATTACCCGCGTTTCCAGCATTGCCTGCGTTTCCGGCATTACCCGCGTTTCCAGCATTGCCTGCGTTTCCGGCATTACCCGCATTTCCAGCATTACCTGCATTGCCCGCGTTTCCAGCATTACCTGCATTACCCGCATTACCCGCATTACCGGCATTACCTGCGTTTCCGGCATTACCTGCGTTACCGGCATTACCTGCGTTTCCGGCATTACCTGCGTTACCGGCATTACCTGCGTTTCCGGCATTACCCGCGTTTCCGGCATTGCCCGCAACACCTCCTAATGCTGGCTGAACGCCTAATGGAGGTTGAGCCGCCGCTCCGCCCAGAACGGTGGAGAGCATTTCCATTAACATTTGCATCATTTGAGTAACCATTTGCAACATACCTTGATCACCGCCGGGTACTTGCCCTGGTAACTGGCCGGGCTGACCTGGAAGTGGTGCCTGTCCATATGGAGATGCTCCTGGGTAGAGTCCTCCTTGAGGTGGAATACCGAATCCTGCTCCGAGTCCTGGTTGAACACCAAATCCTTGAGGAGCGCCGAATCCTTGAGGAACACCAAATCCTTGAGGAGCGCCGAATCCTTGAGGAACACCAAATCCTTGAGGAGCGCCGAATCCTTGAGGAACACCAAATCCTTGAGGAGCGCCGAATCCTTGAGGAGCGCCAAATCCTTGAGGAGCGCCAAATCCTTGAGGAGCGCCAAATCCTGGTTGAACACCAAATCCTGGTTGAACACCAAATCCTTGTGAAAAGCCCGTTGAAGCAAAGACGCTACCGTCGATTTGCTGATTGTCCAACATATCGGCCTGAACCATTTGTATGTATTGCTGCTGAATTCCTTGTGGGGCACCAATTGCTGCCATCCTGTTACTCTCCTCTTTTTTTCTGTTTTTTCTATAACTCTTTAACGCTTTAAAATTTTTATAAATCTTTTTGGCTTGCTTTTAATAAAAAGGGTATTTTTTAACCACAACGCTTATGACTCCATATAAAAGTCTATAAAAAAATAAAAACAATATTAATGGGTAAATTGCTTAGCTTTTCACCAACAATCCACGCTTTACTTTCATAGTAAGCGTTTATCCAATTGAAAATTAAGATGAAGCTGGCAGGGTTTCGTTGAGAAAACGAGCAATGAGGGCAGGGTCGGGTGTAATGAAAACCGTCTTTTCTTCTCGGTAATTGACATGACCGGGGTAGGAATCGGGGATCTTTTTTATATAGCGGACTGGCGTGTAAATCACTGGTACGTTTTTATCAAGACGCGCTGAGCTGAAGTAAACGGCCAGAGATGCGGCTTCGAGCAGGGTCTGATCTGAGACGGGCTGTTTTTCGGTTTGAACCAATACGTGGGATCCGGGTCTTTCGTGGACGTGTAACCAGAGGTCTTCCGGCTTAGAGAGTCGCCCCACCAATTCTGCGTTGGCTTGGCCGCTTTTTCCCACACGGATTTTCATTCCGTCGGAAGACATCCGTTCTAATATGCCGGAAAGGGCGGGTTTTTTAGGTTTTTTATCCTTTGATTTTCTTGAGAGGGTCCGTTTTTCTTTTAAGACCTTGGCGAGTAAGAGATCGTCTCTTAACGTTAGCAGGTCGGCCAGTGTTTCCGCCTGATCTACATGACACAGCAGAGAATCGAGATAGTCGTTTTCTTGTGTTATTTTCGTTTCGACGGCCTGATATCGCTGTTGTCGTATTCGCTCTTTTTTGGCCTGCTTAAAATAGAGTTGGGCATTATCCACCCAGGACAGGCGGGGTTTTACTGAAATCTGGATAGGCATCTGTGTTAGGTAGTCTGTCATTGTTATAGATTCTTCTGTGGCCGTGCCTGAAAGCGCTTTTGAGCTGACGCCGCTTAAAATTAAATTGCCATAATGATTTAGTCGATCGATTTCGGATGACGCCACCGGCTTTTGGTCCGCTTGCCGTTTTGCCAGTCGTTTTTTTTGTCGGTTAAGGGCTTGCTTAAACCGCTGTTTTCGTTCGGTAACACGCTTTTGGGTCAGGTGGTGCGTTACATAGTGAACCATCATCGTCTGTACCGAAGGGTATTCCAACCGGTTATCCGTCTCCGCCTCTACATCCGGAAACAAACCAAACTGTTGGTGATCATATGAAATATAAGGGTGTAGATCCTGACCGGCCTCCGCCTGATCAATCAACCGGTACAAGTCGTCGTAAAAGTAGTCTTTTTCTTTGTCAAGACAAGCGGTCTGAGCCTGTTTTAACAAGCTTAGGAGCATCGATGGAGCCATTCCCCAATACGTGGCTTGCAACGTTTTCAGCAAAAATTCCACATGATTTATATCCAGATTGGCGAGCGTTCGTTTCAGATCATCCACCGTTGCCAAAAATAGTAGCTGTTTGCCTTCAGGAACCGGTGGTGCGACATAGGGCAAGCCAAACGCAATCTCTCGTTTGCGGCTCATGGCCTCACTAACCGAATGGGCGGCTCCTAAAATCACGTTAGGTAAATCATCAATCAAAAGCATGTTGCTGTATTTCCCAATTAATTCCAGCGACAGAATTAATCGAATCCGATTCCCCAGCTCATTAAAATTTTCCAGGGTGATGTTCAGTACGCGTTCACCGGGCAAGGTTTTTACCGAGATGACTTGGGCGCTGTTTAAATGCTTGCGAAGGAGCATACAAAGTCCGGTGGGTTTTTCCAGCGTTGGCACCACAAACGTTTCAACCTCTTCTGCCGAAGACAGAAAGCAACAGGGTATTTCTGGGCCTACATTAATATAAAGCCGTTGGCGGCGATCCATTCGGGCACCCCAAAACCCCAATAAAAATTCTGGGCCCGTTAAATGCTGAATTTTATTGATTTTGCTTCCGGCCAGCATCTCGTTTAATTCTGCCGCCAGATGCTTTAATGTGAGTGAGTCAAGCTGTTGCATGGCCTTCAAGCTGTTTGATCCTGTCGATGACCTGAGTGCTGGAGCGCCCTTCCACCATCGGGATAAACTCGATTTTTGTTCCCATGGCCTGTAACATTTCTGCTTCCGGTAGGGAGTCAACGTTGTACTGGGCGCCTTTGACATGCACATGGGGTCGGATTTGTTGAAGCAGTGAGGCTGGTGTAGGCTCGTCAAACAAGACGACATAATCCACGCAGGACAGGCCGGCTAAAAGCTCCGCTCGATCTGCTTCCGGGACAACCGGCCGTTTGGGACCTTTAAGCCCTTGAACCGACTGATCTGAGTTCATGGCCACCACCAGTAGGTCACCTAGTGCCTTGGCTGATTGTAAATAGCGTAAATGTCCCACGTGCAAAATGTCAAAACAGCCGTTGGTGGTCACAATAGTCTTCTCTAAAGGTGCTAGAGCGGATAAGAGTTTATCAACGGATACAAATTGTCCCATGATCGCCAGCTTATCCCTTGCTTTTTGCGGTGTTCTGATAAGGTTTTTCCTCTGGTGTCACGGCACCGGCAGGCTGGCCAATGACACCCACATGCTCTGGTGAGAGTGCAGCCTTGCTTTTATTACCAAAGGCGTCCTTAAACAGGTCTTTTTTCTCGTAAGCGTCTTCAAACTCAATGCTTACGGCTTTTCGTTTGTTATTGACCCAGTCGAGCAACAGTTGTTGCTTTCGTTGTTGTTCTAACAGTTGGGTAATATCCTCTTTCGCTTCGGCGAAGGATTGGACGCCTGCCTTTTTGTAATCTTCTACTCGGATAATATGATACCCAAAGACGGATTTAACCGGTTCGGCGATTAAAAAGGGAAACGGCTTCTTTCCGGCTTTATTGTCTTTTACCACGGTCATGGCCGCGTTCCAGAAGCTGGGCGCTGTCGTCGCCTGGTATAAATAGTCAAGCTTTCCACCAAAAACACCAGAGGCATAGTCTTCCGAGTTTTTTCGGGCGGCGTCCTCAAAGGAGAGGGTTCCTTTTTTTAATTGGGCGAGTAACTGTTGTGTTTTTTCCAGTACCTGTTTCCGCTCGGACTCGACCTGGGCGCTCACTTCATCGGCATTGACCTTCGGCTCCTGTCCAAACGTCCGAAAGGCATTGGCCACCGGGTTGTCTCGTGCGGACTTTTCTTTTTCCTGTTGTACGTTGGACTCAATAAATTTGAGCAAAATATGCGATGCCTTAATGCGTTCTTTTAAATCGAAAAATTGTGGGTTTGTGTTATACCACTGTCGTGCTTCGGCTTCTCTTACCGGTTGAAAGGTTGATCGGGACTCAACAAACTTTTTAATTAACAGTTCGTCTTTCAGGTTTTGATCAAATTCGTTTTCGGTGATGTGCTCACTTTCCAGTATTTTTTTGAAGGACATGGTGCCACCGATACTTTTTAGGTGTTCGGATTTGAATTTTTTAATCTCCTCATCGGAAACCGTAATGTTTTCCTTTTTGGCGTCGTGCTTTACCAGTGTTAAAAAAATGAGTTTATTTAGGGTCATTTGTTCAACTTGAGCACTAATCATGGGGTTTTTCAGTGCTTCTTTTTTCTGATCTTCGTTCTCAAACCGCAATTTGCTCGTAAATTCGTTTCGCACCGTGTCATAGTCGCCCCGGAAAATCTTAGCGGACTCCAGAACCGGCTTCTCCGATTTTTCCGTACTGGATGCTGGCCATTGAATGGTCATGAGCAGTTCTCCGGACTGGGCGCTCCCTCCGTTTTTTGAGCAACCGGCGAAAACCAGCAAGCCCCCCATGCTTAGGGCAATCGCCCCCATGAGGAAAACACGAGAACAGCGAGACCAGAATGAATGGATGTTGATTGAGACCATAACGGGATAGCACCTCTTTGATTTTACGGGATCTTCTTTTTGGCGTTGAGACATATTATAACGTCAATTGTCCTCTATAATAAAGGTTATGGATAGAGAATGGAATTTTGACGCCCATTTGGCTTCATTCCATGAAGGCGCCGAGGCCTTTGTGGATTATATTACCCTGACCCGAAATTTGTCTATCCATACGATTCGGGCTTATGGTCGGGATCTGGCCGAATTCCTCGAATGGCTGAGTGAATGGGTGACCCTTCAATCGTACGAAGAAGAGGGAACAATGACAAATGGCTTTTTATCAGGGCGAGAAGCCGAAATGTTTCGGGACATTCCCGGTCAATTTATGGTTTATCTTACCACCCGAAAGGTTGCTAAAAGTACTGTGGCCCGAAAAACATCGATGTTGCGAACCTTTTTTAAATTTCTGATTAAAGAGCGTTATTTTAAGAGTGAACAGCTCCCCATTCGTTTTCAAGGGCCTCGCCTCCAAAAGAATTTGCCTTACTTTCTTTCGGAAGATGAAGTGACCCAATTGCTTAGCACCCTTGAGCATATGCCGGACTCTCCTTTAAATCGACGTAATCAAGCCATTATTGAGCTTCTTTTTTCCTCTGGTGTTCGGGTGAGTGAACTGACGAACCTGAACTTTGAGGATATTCAGTGGGAAGAGGGAGAACTGCATGTTCGGGGCAAAGGGGGCCGTGAGCGTGTTAGTTTTATGAGCCCGAAAGCCCTTGTCTTTCTGAAAAATTACAAGAACCAATGGCCTGAGCTTCATTGGCAAGAGAGGAAACAAGAAAAGCCGAAGCCGACGGCCAAAAGTCCGGTGTTTTTAAACTATAAAGGGGAACGGATAACCCCTCGTAGTGTTGCCCGTATGCTTCTTGATGTTGCGGAAGAAGCCGGACTGGAAAAGAAGTTATACCCTCACCTGTTTCGTCATACCTTCGCTACTCACCTTCTGAACCATGGCATTGACCTTCGGGTTGTTCAGGAACTGTTAGGCCACGTGAGTATTCGAAGCACACAGATATACACCCATGTCACCACGGAGCGTTTAAGGAAAGCCTACCTGGCCGCTCATCCACGTGCTATCCCTTCCCGGCGAATTTCTGAAACTCTTTCTGAAGCCCTTCAAGAACAAAAGGATAACTCTGCATAATGGGCATTCTTCTTCGATTACTCACCGCCTTTGCCCCTGAAATACTGCTATTAGCCTTGGTTACAATGGCCTACTTAGTGAATATAGGCCAGTTCAGTATTTTTGACTCGTCTCAGGAAGTTTATTTTATTCAGGCCGCCAAGGAAATGGCGCATGCGGGCCAGTGGGGGCTTCCTCTGTTTAATCATCAGGAGGTTTTGGATCAGCCGCCGTTTTTTATCTGGAACATTCTCTTTGTTTTTAAGCTGTTGGGTGTCAGCCTGCTTGCGGCTAAAATTCCTGGCCTGCTTTGGGCTTTGTCGGGCATCATCTTGATCTATGTCTTTGCTAAAATGTTATTCAGCGATCGGCTAACCAGTATTCTATCAGCGGCCATGCTGGCCACGAGTTGGGGATACTTTAAAATGGTTCATGTGGCTGTGCCGGATCTGGCCTTTGTGTCGCTTATGCTACTTAGCGCCGGGCTTTTTTGGGCATGGTATACCCGAATTGATCGACCTCAGGCATACCAAAGTATTTTAAAGAGTATTAATTTGTTATTAGGTATTGTTTTTGGGTGCCTTTTATTACTGGTTGGCCCTATGGGGGTTCTTTTTCCCGCAAGTTTCTTTTTTGTTTTTCTGGTGTTCTCTAAAAAAACAAACCGGCTTAATCGCTTTAATTGGCGACTATTTATTTTATCTTTTGTTTTGATGACGGCACCCTGGATGATTTGGGTTACCTATCAGGACGGTCACGAGAGTTTTTTAGCCCGGTTTTTAGTCCAACTTCCCTTGGCACGGCTTGGGTCTTCATTGGAGATCCGTTGGGGGATTCGGGAATGCTTTTTTATGATTTTGAAATTCAGTGCCGTTTTCTTGCCTTGGACTCTTTATACGGTGGGCCCTTTTGCCAGTTATTTAGCCCGACGAGGACAGCGTAAGGTGATCGACTTTCGGGAAGCGCCTCTCTTGTTCCTTCTGATTTGGACGGTTTTATCTCTGGCCCTTTTTACTCAGTATCCGCCTCTTCTGCTTCCGCCACTCTGTTTAATCACCACGTTTTTTCTTGGGAAGGCGATTCGAGAAGCCGTTGTTCCTCGGTCGTTTGTGTTGGCGACAGAGGGGACTATCCTAATTATGATGGCCATGGCGCTGGCTTTAACCGTTTCTCTTTTTCAGCTTTTGCCGGATAGCTATCCGCAGGAAATATGGCAGCTTTCGGGTCAATCTCAGTGGCTTTTACCCTATAAAAATATTTTATTCCCGGCTTGGAAGCTTTGGCTTTTGCCCTTTCCCATTCTTCTTATTGTGACCGGACTGGTCCTCTTTTTCTTTCTTTCGATTAAGCAGTATCGACGTATTATTGAAACCTTGGCCATCAGTGCTTTATTGTTTTGCTTTTTTATCAACGGAATGATTACGCCCATTTTTAGTCTTCCTGCCGGAGAGGTCCTAGCCCATACACTCAATTCGCGGAAAACACCAGAAAGTCGGGTCTTTGTTTATGAACCCCAAAAAACGCTTCGCTCCCAGTATGCCCGGTTTCTATTTACCCTTGATAAGCTCGCCGCCCATCCGGTACGGTTTATCAAAAACATTGAAACGTTGAACGGTGAAATTGAATCCCAAAAAGCCGGTGATCTTCGGTATGGACTGATAGATGAAACCAACTATTATCAAATGGATCCGCTAACCCGAAGTCGGCTCCGGGTTATTAAAAATGAAATCGTTTGGTATACCAGTCCGTTTCAGCTACTCGTTCCTAGTTTTATTGTTCCTCGAAACGCATCGTTAAAAGTATGGGATAATCTTTTGCTGGTTGAGGTCTTGCCGCCGAGCCAAGAGGGTCCCTTGGGTATTAGGTGATATAAAAGCTGGTAACGTAGTTGGTCAGGCGTCCGATAACAAAAAAATAAGCCAGTCGACGATGCCAGAGTCCGACGTTGGGAACCTTTTTAACCCATTGAAGTCCCAGAACAATTAGCGCGATATAGAGGGCGAGAACAAGGACAGAGACGATAATATGGAAAAGTAGCAGTCCCTCAACACCGGCAATGGTCTGTTCGACCGCTCCCCGATTGAGTTCAATGTAGAGGACCAATCCTAAATCCGTTAAAAAAGCGAGTCCCATAATCGGGATATGTACCTTGCGGTTTCGGTGGTTTTTTACCCCAAAGAAAATCAGGACCAGGACCAAGGTAGAAATGATGGCTAACATTGTTATTGAACCCTTTCATTTATTTTCGCCTCGAATGACGCTAATCAGTCTACACTAGATGAGCTTGAATACCAATTCGGGCGGCTTCAGTTCGGGAGGAGGTATGAAGTTTTTTAAAGATATTACTGATGTGATTTTTAATGGTAAAAGGGCTAACGCTGAGGAGGCTGGCAATTTCCTTATTGGTAGACCCATGGCAAATTTCCCGCAGAACCTGAATTTCTTTTTGGGTTAGATTGGAAAGGGCACTGCAAGGGGTTAAGTGAGATGTGGAAAGGTTTTCTTTTTTCGGTGATTTCAGAGTGGTTGTGCGTAAAACGGCCTTTACACGAGCCCGAAGTTCTCGGAGATCAAACGGTTTGCTAATGTAATCGCAGGCGCCCGCATCCAATCCCTTTAAGACGTGTTCCATTCGATCCATGGCGGTTAAAAAAATAATAGGGATGTGCTGGGTTCGGCGATCTTCTCTTAATTTGGCACAAACCTGATAGCCGTTCATTCCAGGCATCATGACATCCAGTAAAATTAAATCGGGCTTTTCCTTAATAGCCCGTTCTAGCCCGCCGGTGGGGGTTAAATCCGAAATGAGCTGAAACGGCTCTCCGACGAACGCTTGATAAACAATATCGGTTAAATCCGGTTGATCTTCGATGAGTAGTATTTTGAACCGTGCCGATGTTTCCAAAGGGCTCATGCTTTTAAATGGATAGGAATGCCCTTGCTCATCTGACAAAGCCCCAAACCTCCAACCTTTTCCTTGTTTATACTGACTTTAACCGTTGCTCATGATTCATTCACCAACGGCTAACAGCGTTAGTGACTCATTGGTTTAGCCGTCTTGCTATTTTGATTATGATCGAAGGGCTTTAGAATCACAAAAGTACTTTTGGACTAAATCGTCATCTTTTTAGCCCCTTTTCTCTTTCATTTTTCTCTTATCCGCCTGATGTTCTAGTCTGAAAACATCATAATAAACAGAAGCGGATTTCTTTAAGCTTTTTGGGGCGATCCTCTTTTAATAATTTTTATGCGTTTAAATCTTTATACTGATTTTGGTTTGTTAAGGGCTTAAAGTCGAAGAAAAATACGCAACGTTTATCCTGTAAAAATGGTTATTTTTTCCTATGGTTAGGCGTCTTTTATTTATCGAAAAATACAATAAGCCGGTAAATCAAACCGCCTTTATTAATAAGTTAAGAAGACAGGATAACGAATCTAATGAAAGCCTCGATGAATACCTCTAGAGAAGAAAAAATACTGGATCTCCCCGCATTATTAGAGCGGCTTGATGGGGACATGGAGTTGGTCCACGAATTGTTAGCACTCTACCTTGAAGATTGTCCGCGATTAATTAGTGGTATTAAGGCGGCGATTACCGTCAAAGACTCAAGAAGTTTGGATGGTTATGCTCATAGTATGAAAGGCGCATCGGCTAACTTGGGTGCCCTTCGCCTGCAAAGCCTTTCTTATGAGCTGGAGCAGATGGGAAAAAATAGCCAGTTAGACCAGGCTCCGGCGGTTTTTCAGGCGCTGGAAGGGCAGTTTCAAATATTTGAAGACTATGTTCGGGAAGGTTTTCTTTCCTGATGAAGATTCTTGTTGTCGATGATGTTGCCTTTAACCGAAGCTTTTTAAAAAAAGCATTAGCTAAAGCCGGGTACGATATTTATCTGGCAGAAGACGGCATTGCCGCTTTAGCGTTGATTCGCCAACATGATTTTCCGTTAATTATAACGGATTACATGATGCCGAGTATGGACGGGGTGGGGCTTTATGAACAATGCCAGAACTTGCCTAAGTATAAAAACATGGGGGTTTTGCTCCTTCCGCTTTTTATCTTGATGACGGCTACAAAAGATGCGAAAGAGCTGAAGGCTATGAAACAAACGAGTGGATTTTTTGACGTGTTTGATGCGCCTTTGGATATGCCTGAACTCCTTAAAAAAATTAAACAGGTCGAAACCGGCGAGTACTTACGGGAGGAGGAAGTCACAACCCTTAATATTCTTGTGGTCGATCCTTTTGAAGAGACTTATAAGCTGACCCAGAGCTTAGTCAGCTCAGGGAAGCATCAAATTAAGCGGGCTAAAACCGCGGAAGAGGCTCAGGACATATTTTTAGCGGATTCACAAATTTCTCTGATTATTTGTGAGTTTGGTTTGGCTGACACAAATGGAATGGAACTGTTTGAGCGTTTTAAAGCCATTGAACGGTTTAATGATGAAGGGTTTGTTTCCAAGCCTGATTTTGTTCTGATTACAGAGCCGCTGGATGAGGGAAAAGTTAAAGTTAAAGATATTCAAGATAGCGGTTTAAAAGACATTTTAATTAAGCCTTTCCCGGTAGAGTGGCTCGAGGAAAAAATTGTGACTGTTTATAAAAGGCTTTCAAGGGCGCCTAAAGCGGAAAGGCCGGAGAGCCCTAAGGTTTTAGTCGTTGATGATTTGGGGTTTAACCGGGCGTTTCTGGAGAAAATGGTGAAGAGAAATGGCCGGGAAACAGAAGTGGTTACTTCAGGAGCAGAGGCACTGACGTCCATTCGAAACGACCCGACGATTCGCCTGGTTATTGTTGATTTAATGATGCCTGAAATGGATGGGATGGAGCTGTTTAAAGCCGCAACGGCTGATGATTTTAAGTTGAGTCACCCGCTTCCCTCCTTTGTTCTGGTGACGGCATCCAACGATTTTCAGAAACTGGAACAAGCGGAATCCCTTGGGTTTAAGGAGGTTTTTAGAAAGCCTGTGAATTCAGAAAAATTTAAACGCTGTTTAAACCGCTTGATGCCTTTATCAGTCCCTGAGGCTGAAGTGGTTAAGATTGATCCTGCTGAACTTGATAAGCCCGGCGAACCTAGGACTTCGATTGGCTCTTGACCTGCTTTAACAATTCAGCCTCACTGGCAGGAGGAACCTGTAACGCATCGCCTCGGATGGGAAGCTCTAACGCCTTAAGTTGTGTTGTTTGAGGTAGCGGAAAGTGTTTGATTTGCGCGGACATTCGACACATCGGCAGGTTGCTTTGCGCTTTAATTTTCCCATTTTTATAAAACCGGATGATCGTCCCCTTGGGGCACTGAAATCCACCGGTCATCATTAAATACTCTCGGCAGGCCATGTACCAGCCATACCAGTCCACAATGCCTGATTCGGCTTCGATGGCTAAATCCAGGGTTTGGATACGACCTTTTAATACGGCGGGTTGTTTTTTACTGGATTGAGGAGCGACTTGGGAGGGTTCAACTGTTGGATCAATTTGCAGTTCCTGCGCTTGGATTCCATGGCCGAGCAAAAAGCAAGTGAGTGCTAGTAAAATGTAGAGGTGTCGAAATTTCACGAAAACTCCTGTTTATCTCAATTTATTCTAAGTTTATCATTTGAGCCGTCAAAGGACTTCCTTCAAATGGTCGTGGGTCAATTTGAGCGAGAAAAAACAAGGATGACATGGACTAAACCTTTTTATTGGTGCTAGTTCTGGATTCCCGTCTTCGTAAGAGTGACAAATAATAAGGGAACACGAAAATCTTAAACTGACTCAGGACCCCTTAAAAATGTTAATTTTTATAAACTTTGCTAAATTTTTACTCAAAATTATCGATAAGAACGAGTAAGAGATGAAGGAATTCGGGTGTAATCGTCGAAGAAGGTATGTGTATGTGTCAGGGTGCATTTAAAGGAAAAAGTCTTACAGAGTATATTTTAGTCGCTTTTCTTGTGGGCCTCGTGGCCATTCCGACTCTTAGTTTTCTGGGAAAAAACCTCGTGGCCGGTTTTGATAACATATCAGCCAGAAATAAAGCCGGTACTGGCGATTTAATGACGCTACTCAGCCCTTCTCGTTGGGATGATAGCAGTACAAATATCAACAGCTCTTCAACTATTGGTAACTCTTCAGGCACGAGTAACCCTTATGGCCCAACCCAACCGACTGAAACTCTTGCGTTTGATTATGATCCTTCAACGGGTCTTGTGGCGTTGATTGATGTGGGCAGCGGAGCCACGACGACCAGTGGTCAAGGCACCGCTTTACTGGTTCAGGGTTTGCAGGATTTGTTAATTGATTACCCGGACGTTTTGACGTCGGAGCAGGAAAATCTGCTTAATCAGCTTATCACTCAGGGGCTTGCCATGGCCGCTGAGGAAGATCGGTTGGTTAGTACGTATCCTGGGCTTGTTAAAGGCGATGCCCCTAACCTGGCTGTGTTTAGTGGTGGCGGGCTTGACTCGAGCATTTATCACGATTTCATGGATTTTTCGACGACCTACCAGGCGTTAAACGATTCCATAACAGGTACGGATCCGGTTTCTTTGCAAATACAAGATGTTATTGAAACCAATTCCACTCTGATTAGTCAGCTTGCCCGTCAAAATTTTATTAAAGCCCAGCTTGATCATGATGGGTATCCTAGCGAAATTGCCGCTGCAGATTCTAGTACGATTAACGAGAGGGACATCGATGTGACCAGCATTAATATTGATGAGACCGCTCGGGCGACCATAGAAGCCGCGAACGGGATGCCTTAAGGCCGGTAATCTCTTATTAACTAAATAAGGGGGGTTATGCCGGAATACGAAACATGGCGTAACCAATGTGCCACAGGCTTCGGTAAAAATTACGAGCTAGGCCGGTGATCACTTCAGGCTCACCGGTGAGTCCCGTTTTTTCAATAACTTTTTTAATGGTTCGTTGGCCATCGGTATTGGCGAACAGGGCCAATTGCACGCCGGTTAAGGGAACCGCTTTATAAGGCATTCGCTGAATCATGGCTGGCTTTTGAGCCGCTTCATCGGCCTTTTCAAATTTGTTAATCCGTCGAAGGGGAACATAGTTTAAAAAATCGTCACCCTCAAAATTTAGTTGATACGAGGCTTTATCCCGATCCTTCAGGCACATGTAAAAGGTATGCTTTTTGATGGTGCCGTTAAATAGTTCCATCATTTTCCACTGCTCTTCCTGAGGCATGGCCTTAATTTTTTCGTACAGGGGGCTTTCCGGTGGAATCTGACCTTCCAGATGGTAATTAAAATTATCCAGCCAGCCCATAAACGTCATGTCCACATCACCCACAAAGTTCAGGCAGCCTTCCACGTCGTAAGATAAATCCACGCCTCGAAGAAAAGCGTCTACCAAACCTGCGTCGAAGTGGAGATCAAAGGCGGTTTGGTTAAACCCATGAACTGGGTGGTTTGGATCCAGCAGGCCCAAGGTTTCACGGACGGTTTGAACGGCTTCAGGAGAATGGCCCAGATCGGTTGTCTGGAATAGTTTTTGTAATAGGCTGGCACCGGTTCGGCCATAGGTGCCGTACAGCATAATAGCCATGACTCCTGTTGGCTTCAGGCGGTTCTTTAAACCTTTGACTAATGCTACGGGGTCGCTTAAGTGATTCAGCAAGCCTATAATCTCAATTAAGTCGAATGATTGTTCCAATTCGGCGGCTTGTTCTGCCGTTAGGGCCATCAGGGTTAAATTGTCCAGTCCGTGTTTCTCTTTTAGATGCTTTTCATGGGCGAGTGCCGCTTCGCTAATATCGATGCCGGTGATCTGCGCGTCAGGATGTTCAAAGGCATAACGGGCCGCCGCGTTGGGGCCGCATCCGACAATCAGGATATCGATCTTTTTGCCGAACGTTTTTTCGTATGCCCCATCCGGCCAATACAAGGGGTGTACTATTTTTGGCGCCGCCGCATCAATTCGTCCGGACTCTTGGTAGGCTTTTAAGTCTTCAATTGGCTGAGGATACAGCCATTGCTCATAAATCGATGGTTCATCTGTTCTTATTTCAGTTTGACTGCTTGTTTGGTTGCTCATGGCTAAATGGTCCTGTGCTAAATTATTCTGCCCCATTCGTTATGCTTACGATCTTCTCTTAGTGTCGCACAATTTGATCCACAAGGCGAACCACCGGAAGAAGGGCTTCCACGTTGTGAATTCTCACGAGATCGGCACCTGCTTGAATGGCCAATGTAATGGACGCGGCTGTTAGGGTGTCCCGTTCGTGGGGTGGTGTGTCATGGCCCAATGTCATAAAAGATTTTCGTGAAAGTCCTACCGCTATTGGGAGTCCCAGGCTTTTTAAGGCCGAAAGCTGTTGCATGAGTATTAAATTATGCGTCTGATTTTTACCAAACCCAAACCCAGGATCAACCAGTAACAACTCCCGAGGCACTCTGGCTTGAATGGCTTTATTGGCCTGCTGGCTTAAAAAATGCATCACGTCATGGGTGACATGGGTATATTGGGGTGAAACCTGCATGGTTTCTGGTGTGCCTTGGCTGTGCATAATAATGAGTCCGGCTTGAAACTGGGCCGCCACAGTTGCCATGGTGTCGTGGAACTGGAGCCCGGAGACATCATTAATAATACAGGCACCTGCGGATAGCGCTGAAGCCGCCACCTGGGCTTTTCGAGTGTCCACACTGATTAACAGGCCGGGGTGTCGTTTCCGGATCAGTCGGATAATGGGCACTACCCGAGTCTGCTCGGTTTCGATTGGGACGGCCTCCGCTCCGGGGCGTGTGGACTCACCGCCCACATCCACCACGTCTACCCCTAAGGCCACCCATTCGTCGACCATTTCCAGCACAGCTTCCGGATCCGATTCGTACAGCCCCCCATCGGAAAACGAGTCTGGGGTCAGGTTTAAAATTGCCATGACCAGAGTTCGTTTGTCCCGGCGGGCTTCTGCGAGCTTTAGGGCGAGAGGGTGGACCGCTGACGACACGAGGATCTCCATTTAGCTTAAGCCGTTACAGGGTGATGTTCGGGGGTCAACGATTGTTTTTCGCCACGAGGAACGCGCATCATAGAATCGATGCAGGCCTTGGCTTTGTCAAAAATTTCTTCAGGAATCTCAATAGGCGTATTATCCCCCATCAGCGATCGTTTAATGTTCTCCAGACGGGTGAGCTTCATGTTGGGGCAAATGGCGGAAGCTCGGGTGGGCGTGATAAACAATCGATCCGGACAATCCTGAGAGAGCCGCTGACTCACCCCGTCTTCGGTGCAGATGATAAATACCCGCTTATCACTGGCCTTGGCTGCTTTAACAATGGCAGTGGTACTGCCGATGAAATCTGCCATTTCTTTAATGGGGTCATCGCATTCCGGGTGCGCCAGAATAGCCGCATCCGGGTACTCTTTTTTTAGTTTGACCACGTCGCCCACTTCCATTCGCATGTGGGTGGGGCAAAAACCGTCGAAATAAGTGATTTTTATCTCGGGCACCTGGGTTTGCACATAGCGGGCAAGATTGCGATCGGGCAGGAAGAGAATTTCGTTGGAGCTGGTCTCTTTCGCCGCAAACCGGGCCACATCCGACGCGTTGGCACTGGTGCAGCAGTAATCCGACATGGCCTTAATTTCTGCCGAGGTGTTGACGTAAGCCAATACAGGCAAACCCGGATGTTCAGCTTTGAATTTCGCCAGATCAGTCGGCGTAATCATATCCGCCATGGGGCATCCAGCGTTAGGATTAGCCAGGTACACGGTTTTATCTGGCGACAGGAGCTTAGCGGTTTCCGCCATAAAGTGAACGCCGCAAAAGATGATGGTATGGGCATCGGTTTCCGCCGCCTGTTGAGACAGCCCAAGGGAATCGCCATACACATCCGCGACATCTTGAACGTCAACCCGTTCGTAGAGGTGTGCCAGAATAAGGGCGCTTTTTTCTTTTTTCAGGGCCTTGATTTCTTTAATGAGCGCCTGTTTCCGTTCCGCCGGATTCACCATTGCCATATCTCCGAGTCCCATCTTTCTTTCTATCTAAAAAATACCGTAAAGAGGCCCCAAAGTAAAAACGATGGAGAGACGGGCGGTGGGCCCGTTTGAGTTTTTGTTCCCCTGTCACTCTCGCGGAGGTAGGAATAATAGTCGGCGTCAATCGGGAGGTGTTCATGATTTTTCAATTTAAACTAACCGACTATTAGGAAAGACCGAGGGTCCGTTTGTAAAAGCAAACTGGTCAGGGAGTGATATAGATTGTTATAGCAAAAACCTATACTATTACACTCGTCCCGATTTTAGATTTGCTGAAACCCTGACTGTAGTAGAAATTTGTTTGTTTTCGTATTAATGAATTATCTAATCCCTTGAAATACCCTTGAACAGGGGGTTCTGTTTTTTGAACATCAACAGCTTGTGGAGCAAGTCAGGAAAAATTTTGACCAAAATAGGGGTAGGTCTGTAATTACTCCTTGCAATTCATTGAACACACTGTATAATCAAGGTTAATTCAATATGAAAGGAGGTGATACAGATGAACAAAGAAGAACTCGTACAAGAGGTAGCTAAGAAAACCAAGTACCCTCAAAAGCAAGTTGCTGAAATCATTACGCAAACCGTAACCAGCATCCAGAAAACCGTTTCCAAAGGCAAAAAAGTAACTTTGGTTGGTTTTGGTACTTTCGAGCCTCGCAAACGTGCTGCTCGTATTGGCCGTAACCCTCAAACCGGTAAAGAACTGAAAATCCCGGCGAAAACCGTTCCGGCTTTCTCCGCAGGTAAGAAGTTCAAAGAACTCGTCGCTAAAAAGTAGTCACGAGCTTTTTTTATACCTTTTTAAAACCCATCATGTGATAGCAATGCCGATCATGATGGGTTTTTGATGTATTCTGTCTTAATATGAGTAACCGCAATAGAGAGAATGTCCATTCATGACCCGTGCTATTTTCCTTGATCGAGACGGGACCCTGAACGTCGAATCTGGCTACATCCGGGAAGTGGACAAGCTGGTTCTTATTTCTGGCGCAGCTCAGGCGGTTAAACAGCTAAATGATGCCGGCATTTTAACGGTTTTAACGACGAATCAGTCGGGTGTGGCTCGGGGTTTTTATGATGAGGCCCATATTCATGCTCTTCACCATCGGCTGAGCCATCTATTGAAAGCCGAGGCTGGCGCTCATCTGGATTTGGTTTTGTACTGCCCACATCACCCTCGGGGGACTGTGGACGCTTATCGACAAGATTGCCACTGCCGAAAGCCGGAAATTGGTATGATTGAAGAAGCTTGCGAGCGGTTTCCGGAGATTGACCGGAGCGAGTCCTATGTGTTTGGCGATAAGGCCACGGATGTGGAACTGGCTGTTAACGCCGGATGTAAAAGCGTCCTGCTAAAAACCGGTTATGGCCAGAAAGTCATTGACGGCAAGTATCAAGTGCTCAACCACCAACCGGACTACGTGTTTGATGATATTCGCCAAGCCGTTACTTATCTTTTTAAATAGTCTTTAAACGATTGTTGAATGATATGCCATGCGGAAGATAATTCCATTCTTAGTATTTGCCCTTTTGAAGGGGCTTTCTCGTTATGAGACTCTTTATGCATGGCCAGTCGCATGGTTGAATTACGCTCAATGTAATGAAACAGGTGGCGCATGTCGTTTAAAATACTCATTCGCTTTTCTGGATCCATGATAAACGCGGTTTCTAATGCGTTAAAGGCCACGCGTCTTCGGTCTGCATGGTTCATGTTCTGGTATTTATAGAGTTTTACCAGTTCATTGGTCGGGTCTGTATTATCGACCACCATATTATCTGTATTAATACTGACCTTGGCGCCGAGCCGGGAAAGGAAGAGGGCCGGATGCTCAGTATGGAACGGAATGATTCCCGTATGACGATTGCTTTTAATGCACATTTCCAGCCCAATATTTTTGTCGATAATCTCCTTTAGCAATGGGGCTTTGTCCAAAATATGTTCTATGGGATACTTCTCCATCCACCCGTCGGGGTTGGTTTTGAATTCCTCAAAGGCCTCCTCTAAAATTGGGGCGCTCTTCATAAGTTCTACCCCGTGACCCATCCGGACTGGTGTATAAGGTCGCCAGCCTAGTTTGATAGCTTCTGCAACCGATTGCCAGCCGGATAGCTCACCGGAAGTCTTTGTTTCACCCGCGTGAATGGTTATACCGAGGCGCTTATCTGGATCGGCTGTCCGGTTGTATTCATGGATTAGTTCAAAAAAGGGCGCGTAATCGGTTACGGGAAATGGGACTTCGGCCCCGGCCAAGTCAACCCCGGCAATCGGATACCCTTTTTTCTTCAGCTCAATTGCAATCCGGGCCACATCCATGGCTTTATCTACCCGGTACATGCGGCCCGTTTTTGGGTTAATTTCACTACTGCCATGACGATAGGCTAACAAAAGCAAGCCATAATCCAGGTGTTTTCTGGATTTTTTATATTCTTCCTTCCCATCTTCAATGCCCATCTGGATAGCCTTAACCAGTTGCTCAGGTGTTGCGGTTAAGTGATGCTTAATGGCCTGAATTAAATCAGGAAATGTTTCGTCCTGCCCTTTTTCAGCCCACAATTTGCTTTGAATCTGGTTAATGACCGGTGTGGAAATTTCGGTAAATTCTTTTTTTAGGGCACTGATTAAATAATCGGGAATAACGCCGTTATTTTTCTTAACTAAATGCATCATATCTTGATGCGATTCAATGCCGGTTTTTTCCTCTAGTGCCAGAAGGAGCTCAGAGACGCTTTTCGTCACTTCCTGTTCAGGCAAGGGGTTGGTCCGTAGTTCAAAATAGCGTACGTTATGCAATGCCATCTTGTTCGCATATTCCAGTGCCCCTAAATAAGCGTAGTGGACTGACTTCACCATTTTAGGGATTCTCTCATAGGCGGTAATATATTGCCCTAATTTCGATGTGTCTTTTCCATTGACCTTCTCTGCTTTATCGGCCTGATCTTCAGCCTCGTATTGATCTGGGTTTAGTACTTTTCCATACTCTTCAGCTCGGGTAATCCGGTATTGTTCCCGTAATTGAGAAATTGAGAGATCATCAATGCTTCCCAACCGTTTTCCCTTTACCAGATCCCGAAAAAACGACCATTTAATTAGAGGAAGCGGCATAGAGCCGTTGTAATGGTCATGATGAATCACTTTGGGTGTGCTTCGAATGAGGTGATAAACATCGTCATCAATGGGCTTGTTGGTTAATGGGTAGGGGGGCAAATCCTGTCCAAATCTTACGAGGAAGGGCTGGTGCACGGAAGAATCCGCGCTTTGTTTTTGTCGCGTTAAAGGCAAAGAAACGCGAGATGTCGGGGGCAATGAACCTGAAATCAAAACAAAGTCCTTTTGAGACAGTAAACCACGTGATAATAAACGACCCTGCCATAGAAAAATTGCGTTTTGATGACGATTTGCCCTTTTCCCCTGTTCTTTTACATAACTTATTTTTCAAGAGGGTTTTTGGGTTTGTTCTTCCGGCTTTGGCTTTTTTTTTATGGTATGATTCCCGGATGAAATCACGGACAGCCGCACGAGAACTTGCTATACTCATCCTGTTTCAATTGGGCAAACAGGGAAAATCCGCTTTGGACGCCAATCGAGGCATGAACGGGCTGATTATTGACGCCGTTCGCTCACTCGTGGAGCAAGCCTCCGAGCAAATCCAGAGCACGGCGCAAGATTTCGCTAATATCAGTCAGCACATTCTGGAGCTGGAAGCGGAACACCCTGCCAATCTGGAAAGTGATCTGGAAGCCGAATCGGTGCCCGTTCAAATTCCCACCACCCGCCAAATGGTGGAAAAAATCGAAATCCTGCTTCAGGGCGCGGAAAATCTGGCGGAATCCCTCCGTATCCCGGAATTTTCCGTTTTGGCACGGGCGGATATCACCCAACGCTACACCCATCAACTGGTGAATCTGGTGTTGGCGCATCGAGACGAGCTGGACACGCTCATCGACCAACATAGCGAGGACTGGAAGGTCAACCGGATGATTCAAATGGATCGGCTTATTTTGCACATCGCCCTGGCCGAAATAGTTTACGTAGACGAGGTGGACACCGCTACAGTCATTAACGAAGCCGTTGAGTTGGCCAAAAAATTCTCGTCGGATGAGAGTTTTCGTTTCATCAATGGTATTCTCGGTAAGATCGCTCTGAAATATCCGGACACGGAAAAGAAGGACACCTCCTCGGAGGTTCCTTATGTTTAAGTGGCTCACCGGAAAACCTAAAAAAGAATCTTCTTCTGTCATTGGCACGGCTGGAACAACACCGCTAAAACACCCGGAACCGTCCCAATCCAAATCAACGTCTGAAAAAAAAGGCGGCTTGTCTTCGCTTAAATCCGCCTTGTCCTTGACCGGAAAATCGCTGGTGGGAAGTTTACGGGGTGTTTTTGGCGATTCCGGTACGGCGCTCAGCGATGAAAAAATTGACGAAATCGAGGAGACCTTGCTCCGGGCGGATGTTGGCTTAGATACCGCCGTTCAAATTACTGACACCCTACGCAAAAATAAAAACAGGATTCAGTCGCCTGAAGCCCTGATGGACTTTATGCAAGAGGAATTTAGCCAGATTCTTCGCCCCTACGAATCCGCCAACACCCTAAAGTACGATCCGCAAGCTCTGAACATTTATATTGTAGTGGGTGTTAACGGCGCCGGAAAAACCACGTTCATTGGTAAGTTGGCTCACCGGTTTATTCAGGAAGGCAAAAAAGTGGTTGTTGGCGCGGGCGATACCTTCCGGGCCGCCGCTGAGGATCAACTGGCAATTTGGGCCGAGCGGGCCGGTGCTGAGCTGATTCGAAAGGACGGCGCGGATCCATCCTCCGTGATTTTTGAGGCCATCGAGTCCGGTAAAAACAGTCAGGCCAATGTGGTGATTCTTGATACCGCTGGACGGCTTCAGAACAAATACAACCTGATGGAAGAACTCCAAAAGATTCGTCACGTTATTGATAAAGCGAAGCCTGAACACGCTAACGTGGAATCCTTACTGGTTCTTGATGCCACCACCGGCCAAAATGCCCTTAAACAGGCCGAGGTGTTTAAAGAGATCATGGCGCTGTCGGGTGTGATTCTCACCAAGTTGGACGGGTCGGCCAAAGGCGGCATGATTCTCAGCATCGCACGGGAATATCAGCTTCCCGTTAAAATGGTAGGTGTTGGCGAGGGTATTGGAGATTTAAGGGATTTTAATCCCAATGAATTTATTGACGCGTTATTTAAATAGGATAAAACCCCATGTTTGACCAACTTTCCGAAAGACTTCAGGGCGCCTTCGCTAAAATAGGCGGTAAAACTCTGACGGCTGAAAACATGGACGAAGCCCTGCGGGAAGTTCGCCGGGCTTTGCTGGAAGCCGACGTGAACCTTCGGGCCATCAAAGCGTTTATTTCCCGCATCAAAGATCGAGCCGACGGCGAAGCGGTTTTAAAAAATGTGGATCCGGGGCAACAACTGGTCAAGCTGGTTCACGATGAACTGGTGGTTTTGCTGGGCAAGGAAAACAGTCCGCTTAATCTGGATGGAAACCCCAATATTCTGATGCTTTTTGGCTTGCAGGGTTCCGGTAAAACGACGTCAGCGGGAAAACTGGCGTTAAAGCTTAAAAAAGAAGGCAGAACTCCCTTACTGGTCGCTGCCGATGTTTATCGTCCCGCCGCCATAAATCAGTTGATTGCGCTGGGACAGCAGATTAGTATCCCGGTCCACACGCTGGATGGCTCAACCGATGTTCAGGCGATTGTTCAGGGAGGCTTTGAAAAGGCCAAAGCCGAAGGCTACAACACTCTCATCATTGATACCGCCGGGCGGCTTCAGGTGGATACGGACATGATGGCCGAACTGTTGGTATTGGAGCGTATTTACAAGCCCCATGAAAAACTGTTGGTCATCGATGCCATGACCGGTCAGGAAGCGGTCAATGTGGCCGAGACGTTTAACACCCAACTGGAAATTACCGGTGTCATCATGACCAAAACCGATGGCGATGCCCGAGGGGGGGCGGCGTTATCCGTCAGCGAAATCACCGGCAAGCCCATTAAGTTTTTGGGTACCAGCGAGAAAATGGATGGGCTGGAAACCTTTCACCCGGAGCGGATGGCCACTCGGATTCTGGGTATGGGCGACATTGTTTCGTTGGTAGAAAAAGCACAACAGGTTATCGATACGGATGAAGCGAAAAAGCTGGAGGAAAAAATCCGAAAGCAGGACTTCAGCTTTGAGGATTTTCTCCGCATGCAGAAGCAAATGAAAATGCTGGGCGGCATGAGTCAGATTCTAGGCATGTTGCCGATTCCCGGTCTCGACAAAAACACTCGGGAGATGCTGGCCCATGGTGGCGAATCCCAGATGAAGCGCATTGAAGCCATGATCCAGAGCATGACGCCCGGTGAACGTCAGGACAGCGAATTGTTGAAAAAATCGGGCCGTATTCCTCGTGTGGCTAAAGGTTGCGGCATCCCGGAATCGGACATTCGTCAATTTGTTCAGCAATTTGAACAGATGAAAATGATGATGAAACAGATGACCAAAATGGGCGATAAAGCACAGAAAGAGCAAGGTAAGCAAAAAGGTTTTGGGTTACATATGCCCCGGAACACCCGTAAGCGTAAGAAAAAAGATAAAAACATGGGCAGTGGGTTTCCCAGTGGCGGATTCCCCGGCATGCCCCCTGGCGGGGGATTCCCTAAGTTCCCCGGATTTTAGCTTTTAGCCTATTGGTTAGCGACTTCCTTGACTTATTTTTGTACGGACCATTGGTATGGTTTTTAAAGTTGGCTGTACTATAAATAGATAGTCTTAAAAAGATAGCTTTGAATTATATTTAATAGAAAGTATAATTTATAAAAACAAATAATGCTGGCTTTTTCAGAAAAAATCATTATAATAAGAAATGAACATCCCCCCTCTTAATGTATTGCCGCTTTTTTATTTTCTAATAATGAAGGCGGCGTTTTTTTTTGAACGCGATTTTTCGAAAAATTGATATGGCTCTTGTCTCTTTTTCCTCTCTTATGTTATAACCTATCTACCGCAAATTGACGGTCACTTGTGGAGAATTCGTCTAGCGGTCTAGGACACTGCCCTGTCACGGCAGTAACACGGGTTCGAGTCCCGTATTCTCCGCCAAAATCCCGCTTGTTTTTAATAGGCGGGATTTTTTCAGGCCGGCATAGCCGGCTTTATTTAGGGCTGGACTCGTAAATACCTGTCATTTTCGCGAAGGATTTTGTACTCTGGCTTTTAGAAGGTGACAACCTGTTCCAAAACGGAATGGGGTTTTGTTTGTGTTACGTTAGGCATAGGTAAGGTTGATTTATTTAATGAGGAGGGCGACTAAAAATGCCATTAAACTTTGGGGCGAAACTGTTTAAAAATCCGGTTATTGATACGAGTGTGAATCCACCGACTGATGAAGCGTTTCAATGGCTTGCAAATAATCCGGCTAACGATACGCAGCATTGGGTTAAAGTAAATCTGACGGGAGAAGACACGTTTGAGGTTACGGGCGATATGGAGGACATGGTCGGGGCTTCCAAAGTGCTTCTTCAGGGGCAGGAGGAACTGAACAACTTTTTAGAACATTCTAGAAGTAGCCGGGAAGACGCTATTCAATATATCCGAGTTCGTCTTGGATTAAGCCCAACAAATTAATTTGTCCTAAAAGCAATGAAATCGGGGTGAAGGGGTAGAAAAACTTGTTCACCCCAGTTTTAATGGTGGTTATAAGGGAAGGGTTGACAATCGATTGAGGAACGCTATAATTAGAACAAGTTAGTTCTAGTACTGACTTGTTCTAGTTTTTATTAACAAAACACAGAAAGGAAATCGGGAATACACCGAAATCACGCTATGGCCACTTCGACAATGATGGATATGACGGAACCCTTAGGCAGTCGGGAAAAATTAATTCTCGCCACGATCGAGTTGATTGCCTCAAAAGGGTACGATTCGACGGGGATTAACGAAATACTGGCTCAATCGGGCGTGACCAAGAGTAATTTTTACTATCACTTTGACTCCAAGGAAGTCCTGTGTTTAGAAGCCTTGGATTCGTTGATTGACTGTGCAACCCGCGAGATCCTTCATGGGGTGTTTTCAAGTCAGGCCAATTCGCCGAAGCAACGTTTTCAATCGTTTTTAGATTACCTGCACCAGAAGTTCAGTGAATCATGTTGTGCGCAAGGGTGCCCCATGGTGAATCTAGCAACAGAAACCAGCGATTTTTACCCGCCTTTCAGGGAAAAGCTGGATCAGTTTTTTGGGGACTATGCCCGAAGCATTGAATCCTGGTATCAGGAAGGCGTCGAAAAAGGCGAGTTTCGGGACGATCTCTCCCCGAGCAAGGTGGCTCAACTGGTGCTGTCTACAATTAATGGCACCATGGTGATGACAAAAACCTTGAAAACACCGGATATTATTAAAAATAATGGGGAGGTACTACTGATGTTTCTTTCTAAATAGCCTGATCAATCGTTTTACTATTTTTTTGTTAAAAATAGAACAGACTGGTTTTACCTAATCAGCATGCAATCCACAAGATGATTTTATTTTTTTTGCTGTAATTAGGACTTACTGGTCGGACTCAATTTAATGTTCATTATGTTAATTCAATAAGGAAAACTATTATGTCAAACCATCAACAACAATGTGATACTCAAGGGCAATGCGACACAACGGCCGGATCCGCTCCGGCAGACGAATGTTGCGATATGCCCGAACGCCTGCTCGGACTGGCGGACGAAGCGTTTGACGAGCTGTTGAAAGATAAGCTCAAGGAACGTATTTTAGCCAAAAAAGAAGCCACGCTGGATAAACTGGCTGACCTGGTGGCGGAAGCCAATTGTGCCAAATGGTCCCATAAAATTCAGGCGAAAAAAGGCTGCAATGACTACAAGCAGGGTTTGATGGCTATCATGACCGCTTGTGGCACCGAGTAAGCGATTTACTTCTGAAAATCGAACCCTCTTTATCCAAACACGGGGAGGACTTGCCCGACATAACAGGCTCGCTCCTCCCCGTTTTCTTTTATGGAGAAGGGGGTCAGGTTTTTGGGAAGGATTGTGGTAGGATACCGGGACAAACACTGCGAAGTACGATAGCCGAGGTTTTTTCTTGATGCGTTCCCGATGGTTTCACGAACTGATTAAAACATGCCTTTCTCCCATTATGTTGCCTATTAAAGAAGGGCCTTTAAAGGGTAAACGGTGGATTTTATCTTCGGGGACCAGCTTTTATCGAGGGCATTATGAGCCGGAAAAAACACGGGCCATTGGTACAGTGGTTCAGCCTGACGACGTGGTGTTTGATATTGGTGCCCATGTCGGGTATTTTACGGTGCTGATGTCGAATATCGTGGGCAAAGGTGGAAAAATAATCGCCTTTGAACCACGGGGCATTAATAAACGATTTTTAAAACGGCATTTAAAAGCCAACCACTGTGATAACGTGAAAGTTATCGAAGCCTGTGTGGGAGATCGTGGAGGGAAGGCCCGACTGGAAACTCGGGTGGGTACCGGAACCGGCTTTGTCTCGGAGACGGGGAATGTAGAAGTGGATATGGTGGTCATTGACGACTTGGTGGCCAGCGGCCAATTGCCCAAGCCGGATTTTATTAAAATGGACGTGGAAGGTGGCGAAATGCGGGTGCTTAAAGGAGCCCGGCAGGTGATTGAAACCCACAAGCCCCGGATGATTCTGGCCACCCACGGTGATGTCATTGATGCCGAGTGTCAGGCGTTTTTGAAAGAGCGAGGCTACGAGTTAGAGGATATCCTCCAACCCAAAGGCGACAAAGAAATGATAGCCCGGCCAATCCGCCAGTAAAACCGACTTAATTAAGTTGGGTGATTAAGAACAGGTTGCTTACGAGTCTAGCCCTAAGTAAAGCCGGTTTTACCGGCTGGGAACTTTTAATCTCACAGACGTCCTAGATTGAGTCAGGGTAATTTAGCAAAGCCTGTTATGCAGGCGGGAGTCTGTTTTTATGAGCCAAGAGTCAATTCAGGAATCCTTTCTCGATCACATTTCCATCGCGACTCCGTGCGATGCCAATTGGGATGAAATGGCTGGTGGTGAGCGAGTGCGTCATTGCCAATTATGCCAGTTGAATGTTTATAACCTTTCTGCGATGTCAAAAATTGAGGCAGAAAAGCTAATTGAGGAAAAAGAAGGTCGCCTCTGTGTCCGGTATTATCGACGAGCTGATGGCACGGTCTTGACTCAAGATTGTCCGGTGGGGTTAACGGTTTTGCACCAAAAGCGCTTTTTTCGACGGGTAAAAACAACTGGCATCGTGGCGGCTGTCGCATTCGTAACGGTGGCGGGTGTGTTTGCCATGACCTCAGCGGAACCCTTGGAAAAATGCCCGATTTTTGACGGAAAAACCGGCGAGGGAACTGTTAAAACACAAGAACCAAAGCCTAAAAGAGAACTCATGGGTGAAGTGGAAGTGCTCATGGGAGATGTCATGGTACCGCCACCTCAACCCCAGCCGAAAGAAGTGAAAGGGCGGATGGGTAAAATAATGGTTCCTCCGTCCCAGCCTCCGGTAAAGGATTAGGCGAGGCTTTTTACGGATAGTGAACGGACAGAAAATCCTGTCGCTCTCCGTCGTTTAGTCGGCCAGGGAACTGATCTTTGCCGGTTAGGGTGTAGGTAATTTGTTGCTTGGCTTTGGGAATAATCCAGCCGAGGAAAGCGGTACAGATGGCGATGGTCAATCCAAAGGCGCCCAGCTTACCGACCAGAGATTGTTTAATCAGGGTTCGCAGGCCAGAGCCATGAGCTTGAGCCTGTCCTTTACCTTCAGCCAGGGTGACGAGGCGTTTTAAGTTTTGTCCGAGCCGGTACATGGTATCGGTCTGGATTTTCTGGGTGATGTCCAGCCGGATTTTACCATCGGGTGTTTTTTTGGTGGGGATCAAATCACAGTGTTGGGCTAAATCAAACAGCAGGTGATCGGTCAGGCCATTATGGATATAATCTCGTGCTTTGGGCACTACTTGTTTTTCAAATGCCGCCAGAATCTCTTTGGTTTTGGATGATTTGAGGCCCTGAAATGACTGAAAGGTTCCAAACTCTTGTTCAATGGCCTGAAGGTGTTTGAGTAGGGTTTGTCCCTGAGGGCTATAGGTGTCATAGATCTTTTTCAGTCCCTGAAATTCCAGTTGGGTATGGATGCCAAAAATCCGATCAATGCTTTTCTGGATGGTGCTTTGAATGGGGGTGGCGGCAAAAAAGAGAAAGTAAATGACCATAGCCTCAGAGAACAAGATTTCGAGTCGCTCGTAGATGTTTCGGGCTTTGTAGGTTCGTCCGCCACTGATGGTTCCATCAATCAGCAAGGTGTTGGCTCGTTCGTTTTGAAGCAGGTGGTACATGCCATTTAATGGATTCATCCCGGAAAACCTTGGGGACGAAGCGGTTTGCTGACTTTCTGGAGAAATCTGGAGTCTTTGGCTGAAGGGCTGGAAATTTTTTGGGGCTCTAATTCGTTGTGGGTAAAGTGATCCAAATGACGGAGGGACAGACTGGGGCAGGGCTTTTTTCTCTTCTTGTAACTTGTTTCGGGTCATCCATTGTTTCAGCGTCGGGATGCCAAAGGCGATGAGAAGAACCGGCAAAAACGTGGCCACGCCAAATTTAAGGACGTTAGCGGATTGATAAGCCGGAATGAGTCCTTTTTTGTTCTGAATGAGATCCGTCAGGTGCGTTCGCAAGGGAGAATCTGCGGGTGTGTATTTCTGGATCACCGCTTCAGTCAGTTGTTGAGGCCCTTTATCCAGCAGAGCCATGTTCAGCTCCGGTAAATGGATGTTGCCCATGCCTTTGTTCGCTAACTGTTTGCTCGTTGAATCAAACAGCTTTTTCAGGTACCGGATGCCAAACCCCCAGATGAGAGTCGTTACGTTTTGCTCAATGGCTTCTTCCTTGCCTTCATGCGGGTCTCGTTGATAAGCCTGAGTCATTCGTCCAGCGTTATCAATTAAATCACGCATTACAATGGATGACATTGAGGCCGTGTTATCGAGATCGGCGATAATGCGGTTAGTTGTTGGGTTTAGTAGGTGTTTAGCAAGCATGATGGTTGGGTGATGAGTCCTGTTAAGGATTTGTAGTGAAAAGAAGACGTAAAAAACCCCGGTACCTGTGTGGGGAGGTTACCGGGGTAAAAGCTGTGGGGTGTTTATTACGGAATCATTATGATTTCATACGCAAGCCCAGCCGACCGATAACCCGGAAACGACGAGGGCGACGGCGGTTGTTTTGGCTAGTTGCGTTGAAGCTGATCATGTTGAAAATCAAAATTCCTAAGGAAATTTATAAATAAACTTGTAGCGACTTATTATAGTAAACCCAGTAAGATTTGTCGATTGCTCTTTTAAGACAAGATAGAAACTGTGCCTGTAGTATTTTAGGGCCTAAAATCTCTTTCTCGCCTTGTTTATGGTTTAATAAAGGGCATCATATTTTTATAGAAATATGAGCGTCAAAAAGAAAAGAAGTGTCTCTAAATGCTTTCGATCCCACCGCAAAACGTTTCTCACCCACTCAATACGGTTGGCTCATCCCGCCTCACCAGTTTTTTGGATACTCCAAAAGAGACGCTCTACTTCTCCGGAACCAGTGATAACAAAAATGTGCTTTCTTACAAGGGGGGATCGGTCCTTTATAAAGAGCATACCGGGGATATTAAAATTAAAGGAGACCTTGGGGTTATTGCTAAAGTGGCTGGTGATGTTGAAAGCACCGAGGGCTCAATTAGTTTTATTAGACCAAAATGGAAATGGGAATGGCTTCAAAAAATATTAGGGCAGGATGTTTTAGCTCACAATGCCACCGCTAAAGAGAACGTGGCTATTGAGAGCGGGAGACTCACAGGACATGTTACGAGTCAACATCTTTTGGGTTGGGTTCTGATTGCTAAAGGCGCTCAGGCCAGAAGTGCTCAGGCAGAAAAAGGTTGTATTTATCTTTCGGGCACGTTGCTCGAAGGTGCGACGGGCCAAGAAATAATAATCTACAAAACAGGGCAAACTAAAACAGCCGAGGCAAAATATAGGCTTGCTGTTTACGGAACAGTACTGGAAAGTGCTGTTAGCAAAGGAGGGAATGTTGATATCGAGGAAGGTGGTCAGGTTCAAGATGCTATAACCGAAGGACATTTCTCGAATATCGATGTCCGTGGAACGGTTAAAGGAAAGGCCATCAACAAGAAAGGCTCGGTCGAGATTCTGAAAAGTGGAATCGTGAATGAGGTGATCGCTGGAGACAGTGTTTATCTTGCGGGCGAGCTTAAAGGCAATGTTTCTTTAATAACGAAAGATGCTTATGACGGTGGTGCCCCCATTTTAGAGATTAAGAGGACAGCGATTATGAGCCCTCAAAGTCGAATTATTTTTGCCAACGAAGATAACGAAATCAAGCCGGGCATTATTGCTATTCCGGCTGATGGATCGATCAAAATTAATCCGCAATCCATTGAGGGAAACTATGAAGTTATCCTTCGGCAAAAGTAGTAGGCTTGGTCGATTGCCCTTTTTTCGATAGAATAAAAATAAAAGGGAGATACTTCGCTATGATGAATAACCGTTTCCACTGCTTTCAACCCTGTACGCCTTTGGGTGTTCCTTCTTTTCAGGTTATTTCTCGATCCATGCTTTTGCTTCTCATTGTTCTGGCGGTCATAGCGACGCTATGGGCGCCTTTAGCGGAATCAGCAACGTTTGCGACGGGTCGGCCCAAACGTCTGAATCGGACGGACATTGGGGTTGAGGGACAGCAGGTTTGGGTTCGGTTTAGTTCGTTTAATGTTGAGCGGCTTCGTCAGGTCTTTTTTGATGGCCGATACCGAAAGGTATTGCCCAATGCAACCCGAGACAAGCTCCAGGTGCACCGCCGAGAGATGATTGGCCAGACGTATTATTTAAATGCCAAAGAGCCCCTGCCGCTTGCCGTGTTAAGGCAAAGCGTGCTGATTCCGCCGTCGGCTTATGGTTTTTTGGGTGTGGCCGGACTCCCTCACATTCAATTACGAATTTTGGGTCGGGATATTGTTATGGTGGATACGCGCACCCGGAAAGTCCATGATATTCTTTCTGGGTTTTTACGCTAGCTACCTATTTTTTACACGAAGAAGTAAAAAAAGAGATGTCGGCAATAAGGACTTTCTGTCAAGGTTAGACGGTGAGACGATTGTGTTGTTAGGACACCTTACGGTAAAGTTTTGTAAAAACAGAGGGCGATCCTTTGATTCTTACTTGCAACTCGATCTTGAAAGGGTACTCTACTATCAACTTCTTAAATTAAATTGTCTTAAATTATTTTAGATCAAATTAAAAAAGATAATTCAATTTAAGATTTCCCCCTCACTCCCAACCTAAAAATTGGATCCGCCTCTTCGGCAACGAAGAGGCCTTTTTTTGCCCAAAACGTAACAAAATATTAACCTTTTGAAAGAAACGGTTGTTTCTTTTCTTCGACTCGCTATACTACTATCCAAGGTTAGTAATACCTTACACGATAAAAAACTTATTTTCCCCTCACTCCCAACTTAAAAATTGGATCCGCCTCTTCGATACCGAAGGGGCCTTTTTATTTTAATCTTACTAAAGAAAGCGCACGTTTTTTCTTGAGCGGGTTTTATGCTTTGAGAGTCTGGTTACTTTAGGAGTCACCCTATGCTAGGAATCCCCCCTTCTCTAAATGGTTTCCCTCAGTTTAAAGGCGTCCTTATACGCGATTCTGGGACGGGTGTGCTGGAAAATAATGACAATAATGAGAACCGTTGGAATCCGGGAGATACTGAGATGGGCACGCCCGATCAAAAGTCGGAGATTAATCCGGAGGAGGACGGTGGGAATATGACCCAATTGCAGATTATCCCTGTGAGCCAAGACGATTCAAAGCCTGACCAAGCACGGCTGCCTGTTAACCCCAATATCGTGGACAAGAATCCGTTTGAAATAAAAAGAACCTGACCGTTTGATAAAGCGGTTTTGGGTTAAAATACCGGAATGAGTGTTCAAGCCCAATTGGAACGTATAAACCAGCATATTGGTAGTCGTTCGGTCACACTGGTGGCTGTAACCAAATACACCACGCTGGAAAAAATGGAGGAGGCTTACGCGGCTGGGATACGGCATTTTGGTGAGGCGCGGGTGCTGGATGCCCTGAAAAAGAAACAGGAACTACCTGAAGGGTTGGTGAGCGATATACAATGGCATTTAATCGGCCATTTGCAGACGAATAAGGTGAATAAAACGGTTGGCGAGTTTGCTTTGATCCATTCGGTGGATTCGTTGCGGCTGGCTCAAAAAATTTCGGAAGCCAATGAAGAGATGGGTCAGGTTCAATCGGTTTTGCTTCAGGTCAACGTGGCTGGCGAGGCGCAGAAATATGGTTTTTCGCCCCAGGAGCTTGAGACGGCTTTCCAGGCACTGGTAGGACTCAAGGGGATCGAGATTCGAGGGTTGATGGCCATGGCACCTCACACCGAAGATACCCTGTTGATTCAAAGCGTTTTTGGAAATTTAAAAAAGCTGAGAGAACGACTGAGAGGATCATACGGACTTCAACTACCTGAACTTTCGATGGGAATGACACATGATTACTTACACGCATTGGAATTGGGTGCTACAATGATTAGAATCGGAAGTTTTTTATTTTAGTTAGAGTTCACTTATCAAAATATGACAAAGGATAGAGTCAGGAGGTTGACGCGAGAGTCATGAGTAACGGATTTATGCATAAAATCAAAAACTGGGTGTCTGGTGATCCCTTTGAAGATGAAATTTTCAACTACGAAGAGGAATTTGAGCCAGAGTCCCGAGCCTACCGTCCCGTTCGGGATGAATACGAAGCGGCTCAGGAACCCAAAAAACCAAAGAAAAATCTAAAAGTGTTGGGGCACCCTAGTAGCCAAACTCAACAGGTGGTGGTTATTGAGCCTCGGGCGTTTGAAGAGGCGCTGGAAATTATTGAGCATCTTCGAGAGAAAAAATCGGTTCTGCTCAATCTCCACTTGCTGGATACTTCGCAATCTCAGCGGGTGGTGGATTTCCTTTCGGGTGCGACCCATGCGATTGAAGGCAATCAGCAGCGCATTGGGGATGGCGTCTTTATGTTTACCCCCAGCAATGTGGTGATTACCTCAGAGCATCACCGAGAGGTGGCCACGGCCCCTTCCGGCGGAGTCGCTCAAGGGCATCCCATGAGTCAGCAGCAAGCGGGCATTAACCTTACGGATGCCTTTTGGAACCAGGGTTAGTCGGTTAATCTAAATCCTTCAAAGCTAAACCGCCCCGTTGTTTAAAATGAACAGCAGGGCGGTTTTTGTATGCGGGTTCATCCAGCTTAATTTTTAGGGAGCTTTAGATGCAAGGTTACCGAGTCACCGACTTTTTCACACTGGACGCTGTCTGGAAGCACAATATTATGGGCCTCGGCGATTTTCTCACATTCTTCTTGCTGGGCAAGTTTTATGTCCTTGCCTTGTATAGTTAGTTTTATTACAAATATTATAAGAAGCATGGACGCTATGGTAAGGGGGTGAGGGACTAGAGGCGAAGGGGGGGTGTCCGGTTCGGGTTTGAGTCCGAATTAATGATATCCTGGGCTTGAGAGGGCACGGTTCGGGGTTGCTGTGAGGCTTCAGAGGGTAAAGGCATTGAGCGAACCTGAATAGGGAGAGTCGATGGATTGAGCATGGGGTTAGCGTCCTCTTTCGGTATTGATTTGTAATTTGCCTTCGGGCACGACGGCCTTTAAAAGGTTAGCAACCGGGGCAGGCTTGTTTGTTGTGTGGATCGTTATCCTGACTTAGTCGCTCAAATCTTTCGGCTCTCTCGAGCTTCTCGACTTGTGTGGTCAGAGCTTCGTTTTCGTTCTTTAAAGTAGAGAGGTGATTAAGCCCCGCTATTAGAGGAATGCTCAGTAGGATTCCATAAATAATCCCTCTGAATGATAACCCTGGAGCCGGGGTTTTGTTATCGGACTGACCAAATTGAAGGGGCTGGGTTTGGTTGGGAACAGTCTGGAGTGATTTCGCGGTAGAAATAGGTTTAAAGCGAGCAACCGGCATCGAGGTAGGCGTGATTAAATTATTCATAAGGGCACCGCATCTAATTAGCTACAATAGTAACAATTATTATTGCTAAAACCCTTTGATCCTGTCAACCATTTGTAATCCCCAAGCTAAATCGAGGCTAAATTGGGCCTCGACCATTGCGGTAGCCATAATAAGCCCGGCTACGCTCAAACCAGTCTAAAATGTCATAGATGCCTTCAAATTTTTCTTCCGTCAACTCGTGTTCGTCGTCCTCGTCGCCTCTCATTTGCTTTTTTATATATTCGTAAAGGGCACCGAGTTCTCGTAGTTTCTCCACCGGTGCGGTCGCGTCGCCTTTTAAAATACGTTTGATGAGATCCAGGGCGGAAGCTAATTTGGCTTGATCTGAAGGTTGTCCGATCTGCACATTATTGGGGTTTAACGTGAAAAAGGAAGCCATTTGACCGAACTGCTGTGATTGCACATTAGAAGAATTGGCAATGCCACCACCTTGCGCATGCATCAGGGGGCTATTGCCCGCTTGTTGCTGGCGCGCCGTTTGCAAAGCTTGCTTAGCGGTTTGTTGGGCCTGCAGTTGGAAGCTATTCGGTTGTATGTTATTTTGTTTCACGAAAAACGCTCTTCCGAATTGGGAAATTTGAAGGATATTATACTAGGGGTTATAAAAAATATAAACTGTATATAAATAAAAACATTTATTAAGACAAAGTTGCGTCTTTTGATGAATCAAGGGCAAGAATTGCCTTAAAAACCCCTTTTAGCCGTAGTTTTAGGCCTTTTTCTTAATATATCTAAATATTTCTATTGATTAGACCCAACCTCAGGCTGCCCGTGCGTTTAGCTTTTCTAGCAGATGGTCAGCTTGGTCGCTTAGGGACGTGTGCTTTGAAGGTAGAGGGAGGAGATGGGCCGATGAAATCTGGCCCAGAGATTGGGCGAGGACCTCTTGTTGAGGAGGGCTGAAGGAACCTTCTTTAATGGCGAGTTCCATGAGGTGAAGCAAATCTTCGAGCAAGGCAGTGGCCTCAAACGAAGCTGAATTATCAAAGGGCAAATTGAGTTGAGCGTTTTTTAGCAATTGACTCAAATAATCGGGGTGGGTTCTGGTAAAGCTGACCAGGGCATCTAAGGCTTCGGGTAATGGCTTTTCAATAATCTCGCGAGCTGTAATCCTTCGTCGGGCAATAAGAGACTGACGGCGAAAAGGTTCAAAATTATTGAGCTCCAGCAAGCGCATCTGCTTTTTGGGATTTTTAATTAACTGAGTGCCTAAATCCCCATGCACTTTAGCTGGGTGATTTAGCAAGGAGCGGTGTTGTTCCAGTCCACCAAAGGAGCCTTTGTAGGTATTGTAGAGAAAGTTGTGAACCCACTGAGGCAAGTGTCTTAGTATCATGACGAGTAGCCCATCGGGTCTTAGATGGAAGCGTCGGATTTCGGTTTCGATCACATCAGTGGGACCAAGATAAGAGATCCCGACTTTGGGCGGGTTCAAGGCGATGTTAAAAACATTGGAAAACGAGGTGCCGGTTTCGTTGGTAAGGAGGGTTGCCGAGGGTTCTACAAAGGTATCGTTTTTATCGTGGGCTGAGATAACCGTGACCTCATTCTGGTTAATGGCGTTGACTTGTTGCTGGAATTTTCGCATGAGTAGGCTGGAGTCCCGCATTTCAGGTATGGCTGGCTTTTTGTAGGCGAACACTGCCCATATCAGCTTTTTGAAAAGTTTTTTGGTCAGTGTTTCATCTGTTGAACCCCAAGAGCCGAAGAGTTTTTTCTCCAGCTTTTCCAGAGGGGCATAAAGTGGGCGTGCCCAGAGAGGGTCATCCGGAATACCATGAAGTGGCGAACTAAATAGCGCGGCTAAACCAATATAGCGGGCACCAATTAGTTTGGCTTCGGGTGAATTGAGGTTAAATGCTTCTTCAGGCGATAAAGGCGGGGCAGAGAAGTATTTAAGCAGGGCGGATATTAATACGGTGCCCCCCTGACTATGCCCAAACACCATGCCACGAGGAGCAATGGCTTCCATTAGTTTTTGGGCTATTTTTTTAGAGTGTTCTTTTAATTCTTTCTCAGAAAGAGGCAGTTCTTTCTTCCGGTAGGCCTTTTCAACGTCTTCGGTCAGCGCCTGCTCTAAAAACATCAGATAGGCGTTTAAAAAGGTCACATCGTTTAAATTAAGCGGGCGAAAATTAATCACGTTGGGGTCGTGATAAATTTTAGACATATTCAGGTTCAGGGTTTTGCTTTGGCCTAAAGCCCGGTTGTAAAGCAGGTGGGTGTCCATAATTCCCTGCTTGTCATTTGGGTGGCTTATTTCAAGTTTATCAAATTCCCGGTGAACCCGGCCAACGGCCTGCTCCACAATAGAAGCTAACGATTCGCTGGTATTGATTTTGGGTGAGACATCAAAAACACTGGTCTTTAGAAAGTTCTGAATCACCGGAACCAATAAGGCGCGTTCTTTAGGAATAATATGGAAAAACTCGCCCAATGCCTTGTTTTTTCTCCAAGGAGGCTGGTTTAGAATGCCCTGAATCAGGGTAAGATTCTTTTGGATGAACTGAAATTGGAAGTCGCCCATATCTCGGGTGGCCAATTGGTAGGCGGGGAAAACGTCTGTTTGGTCATCGACGGACTCAATGCCGGTTCCTTCTCTAACCTCCGGGATATAGGACATGTAGCTGGGATGGTTTGTTCTGATCGTGGCAATGAAATCAATAACGGGTTTCATCGCCGTTGTGGTTGCCCAGGTGCCATGGAGATAAAACACAGGAACCCCATCGGGAAGTAGAATGTTCTGGTGTTTTTTGGGTGGGTTTTCGGAGTAGGTTTCAACAAGAGGTTCGGGTGGTTTTTTTCTAAGGGTGAAACGTTCCCACCAATCTCTGAATTGTTCTCCTCGGCTTTTAGGTGCTTTGGAAGGGGCTCCTGAAAAAGGGATGGGATGTGGATGAAGGACTTCAGGCAGGCGAGGCATGGCTAACCTGCCTGCGTCTGGAAATGACGAAGAGTGCCCCTTTATTGGGTGAGTTGTCGCGGCTCTAAAGCCACCAGTAACTTGAATAGGAAATATCCCCTTTGATTTTAAGCTCGTCCTAAAGTCTTGAAAGAAGAGGTGGTTCTGTCCATTAATGATGAAATAAAATGGTGTTTATCCCTTTTACTTATACCATTTCCATGGTCTTTAGATCAAACTGGGCACCGGCGGTTATTTGTTTGAAAGGCAAGACGAAAGTCAAAAAATGATGGGGGTGCTGACCCCGTGTTATGGGCTTGCAATCCCTTTCTGAATCTCCAGTAATTGTTTAGAGACTTGAATCCATTCACTTTTGACTTCGTCGGCCTTTTCCTCACCCACTTGTAAGGCTTGAGATTCCAGTAATCTTCGAAGAACGGCGAGTGTGTCCTGGTACACCACGTTGACCGGTGAGCCAAAAAAGCGTTCAATTTTACGAAGGGTGGAGCGCAATAGGGCAATGCCTTCATGGCTCCTCCCTCGAATGTCGGCCCCTTTGGCCAACTCAATGGTCTGACCTACGTTGACTAGGAAGACCTCCCCCTCACCGCGTTTTTCTTTCGGCAATGCGTCTAGCCAAAGAACGTGATTAAGATGGTGTTTTTGCCCATTACGCAGACGGTGGGCATCCATATTTAATCGTTCGCTTTTTAGTTGCTCTTCCGTTGGCAGGGCTTCTAAAGGCGTTTCCTGAGCTAGACTCATGACCGATACTCCTCAAGTTTCTCATATCTGTATCCGGTTGCATTTCTAGGGTAGAATCATTAGATTGGCAATGAGCTTTTATATTCCTTAAGTTTCAATCCTATTAAACCGGATCCAGCTAAAGAATCAAGGCCAAAATGATAGGGTACGAGGTACACCATTGGAACTTTGGGAATTTTAGGACGATTTAAACATTGAACATGAAACATATTTCTTAACATGACTATTTTAAACAAACATTTTAAGCCTTATGTCTATCTTGCGGTACCGCTGGCTTTGATGGCGATTTTCTTTTTTTATCCCCTGTTTCTCACGTTTAAAATGAGTTTGTTTGATTACAGCCATGAATTGTATACGCCGGAATTTACAGGGGTTGGCAATTACATGCGTTTGTTTGCTTCGGCACCGTTTTGGCAGGCGGCAGGCAATACCCTGGTTTTTATGTTAGGGGTCGTACCAGCGATGATGGTTCTGCCCATTGTGCTGGCGGTTCTGGTGAACGGCAAGCTGAAGGGTATGGCGTTTTTTCGTACCCTGATTTATTTACCCGTGGTGGTTTCCATGGTGGTGGTTGGCTTGGCGTGGAAGTGGATGTACGCCAAGGACGGAATTATCAATTACGGCCTAAGCCTGCTCCATATCCCGCCGGTGGACTGGCTGGTTAATCCCGACGTGGCTCTTTATGCTGTGATGATAGTGGTGGTTTGGAAAGGGTTGGCCTATTACATGATGATGTATCTGGCCCAACTGCAAAGTGTGCCCAAGGCATTGTATGATGCGGCGAAAATCGATGGCGCCAGCACCCTGGCCACCCACTGGCATGTGACTCTGCCGCACTTGCGCCCGACCCTGCTACTGGTGGCTATTATCAGTACGATCGGAAGCTTGAAGGTGTTTACGGAAATCTATGTGATGACCGGCGGAGGCCCCATTGGTTCCACCCGAACCCTGGTCTATTATATCTACGAACAGGCGTTTGAGAATCTGGATTTGGGTTTGGCAAGTGCCGCTGGACTGTTGTTGATGGGGGTTTTGCTGGTGCTGTCCCTGATTCAAATTCGATATTTTCAGCAGTTGGATGATACGCCCAAGCCGTCACGCCATCAAAAAGCGGGCACGCTGGAGACGGAAGCCGGGGAGAGTCATCATGCTTAAGAAAAGCTTGCATTATGCCTTATTAACCGCTTTGGTGATTGCATCGGTCGGGCCGTTCCTTTGGCTGCTATTTACGGCGATTAAATCCGGAGACGAAAATATTTTTAACCCGGCCCAGTTTTTACCGCAAAAGCCAACGCTGGCGAATTTTTCCGAGACCTGGAACAAAGTGAGCATGGGCAGTTATATGCTGAATAGCGTGGTTGTGGCGATTTTAACCGTCGGGTTTAACTTGGTTTTCAGTACGTTGGCCGCTTACCCGTTGGCTCGTATGCAATTTACCGGGCAAAAAGGCGTGTTTCTGGTGATTCTCTCCACCATGATGATTCCGTTTCAGGTCATTATGATTCCTCTGTATTTGATTGTTCTGAAGGCTGGGTTAACGGATAACACGATGCTAGGGCCGGGCTGGCCACCGATTCATGTTTGGGCTGGTCTGATTATTCCCTTTGCCATTAGCGGATTCGGAATTTTCTTTGTTCGGCAAGCACTGGTGGGTTTGCCGAAAGAGCTGGAGGAGTCGGCTGTACTTGACGGGTGTAACAGTGTTCAGGTGTTGTTAAAGGTTTTACTTCCGTTGATTAAACCCACGTTGGCGACGTTGGCTGTGTTTACGTTTATGGCTAGTTGGGGAGAATTCCTCTGGCCCAGTATTCTATTGTCCGAGGAAAAGCATTTTACCTTACCTGTGGGTCTGGTGTACTTACAGGGGACGTTTAGTTCTAACTGGCGGATAATTGCCGCCGGGACGGTGCTGTCCATGTTACCCATTATCAGCTTTTTCCTCATCCTGCAACGCTATTTTGTCTCCGGTACGTTATCCGGCTCCGTGAAAGGCTAACGCTGTTTAATGGCTCGCTTGAAAATTGAGTGTGTTTCGGGCATTCTATTACTTGGTTATAGCGTTATATTAGCGAGAGGGAGCAAAGGCAATGGAGCGAGAGCAGGTAGGTGTGGTGGAAAAAGAAGGTGATTTATCACGCCGGGGGTTTCTTAAAAAAGCGGTGATCGGTGGGAGTGGTTTGTTGGCGTTGTCTCAATTGGGCGGTATTGCCGAGGCGTGTCAGCGTGGTCAGCAAAAAACAGACGATGTGAAAGTCGGTTGCAAGAAAAGTGCTTCTGGAGCAAATGTTTTTCCGCTGGCGGCACTAACCGCCAAAGATTTTAGTCATTTGCCGGGCCAGTTAAAGGGCCTTTCGGCTAGTCAGCTTCAACAGCATATTGCTTTGTATGAAGGGTACGTTAAAAAATACAACAGGGTTCAACAAGACATTCAGGCGAGCCGGAAGGCCGGTGATTACAGCAAGGCACGCGGCTTTCAGTTGCGTCAAAGCTACGCTTTAAATGGGGTGGTTCTTCATGATTTGTATTTTAGCAACCTGACCCCTCAAAGTGCGCCACCGACAACAGGATCAATAGTCGAATCCTTGATTAATCGGGATTTTGGTAGCCTCGAAACCTATTTCGCTGACTTGCGCTCGGTGGGCAAAACCATGCGAGGTTGGGCCATTACCGGTTACAGTACGATGGACGGGAAAATTCATAACTACGGGCTGGATACCCATGATCAGGGCAGTCCGCTGGGCGTGTTTCCGTTGATGGTGTTGGATGTGTATGAGCATGCTTATATGGTCGATTACGGGACGAATCGGGGCGCTTATTTGGACGCCTTTGTCGGGCTGATTGACTGGCCGGTGGTGGAACAGCGGTTGAAAAAAGCCATGGCGCTTCTAAACTAAAGAAGAAAGAAAAAGGCAGGTCAATCCATTGACCTGCCAGCGTTAGGCGTAGATGAGGGAATAAACGAGAGAGTGATTTTGGCTACCCACCCGCTTGATTGACGCTTCTTTTCCTCTGACTTCCGAATGCCTTTGGCCGATTCGTAATCCAAATCAACTCGTCGGTAAGGACGAAGGGGACGGTTGATAAAATGGAACGGCTATGCTACTATGTTGGTCACAATAAAGGAGTCATTAAAAATCGATAAGGAATCCTCACTATGCAAATAAGCCGCTTTCAGCCCATCGCCCCTCGTCCAGCATTTTCGGGCAAAAGTTTTGTTGCAGGTCGTCATGATTTAGCGTCACTTGTAGGTAAGATTAGCCGTGAGGAGATGAAACTTAGAGACCAGGAGCAGAATTTTGTTGTTAATGGCGTAATGGATGTGGAGAATGAAACTTTGGGGACAAGTCAGACTTGCTCTTATTTGGCAACGGGTGATGACGCCGTATTCCTTAGAGCGTTCACCAATCTTCGTGATTCACCGGAGACGACTCCTCAGGAAAAACGCTGGCTGGGGGAACTGATTTACAACTATTTTCTCCCAAGTCAGACTAAAGAGTGATACCCTCTGTCTAGAGGTTTTTAGCCTCAATTTAATATCAGAATTCGAATGCGTTAAAGACGCTTAATTCGTACCGTGTAGGTGATCACTCGTTCGCCTTTGGTGGGGACACTCACGGGCATGTGGATGGTATGGGCGTCTTCCTGGGTGTAATCCACATTGTTGGTGATCATTTTCCAGTCGCCAAACAGGTGATCCACCACGGTGATGGTGACTGGGGCGTTTTTCTTGTGGTTGCGTAATTTAACCTCGTAGGTCTCTTCGATAAATTTTGCCTCTTTGCGATAGTTCAGGCGCTTTTTCTCGCCCACCAGATCAAAGGCATCGCCCACGTAGAGTTCAATTTTTTCGTCTTCTGGCGTGTGATCAATCCAGTCTTCGCCCACAAATTGAAGCGAGCCGGACTGATCGGCTTTGTTTACCCGAACCCGTCCCTTGGGTAAAGGAATGCCCAAGCGGTTGTTTTTTGTATTTTTTACGGTGAGCAGGGTGTTAATCTTTTTCTGTTCGCTGGTGTCATAACCTTGGCCAGGGCGTCCGTAATAGTTTGGGGTGCCGTAGTAATTACCACGCCAGCCGGAAAAACGCCAGCGGTGGTAGTTCGTGCGTCCCGGATCGTAAATATAGGTTTTTTTCAGGGGAATCTGATTGGCGCTAATCAGGGTCACCTGCTTGGTTTCATGGTTTTTAATATCGGTTCGATCACTTAGGGTATAAAGATGGTATTCAAAAAAGCTTTCTTCTTTAAATTGCCGAGCTTCTTTTTTGAGTGCGTCCATGGAGCGGAACGCAACGGCACCCATAGCCATATTACCGTTCTGGTTCTGGATTTTTCTTACGTCCCCCGCGACCAGTTTTAATTTAGCGTTGTCGTAGCTCATGCCGGATTGATTGTCCAGGGTCACCCAGCCGGTGAGATCAATGCGGGTGTCGTCCTTGTTAATCACGGCCACGTAGTCGCTGTGCCAGTTCAGTCCGTCTGTCAGGTAAGAGACTTCCGACTGATGCGTGCCGCCTTTGGTGCTGTATAAATCCCACAACAGGGTTGGTCGGGGATATAGCCCTTCCGGGAGCTCCTCAATGATAATATCGCCCAAGGTGGTCAGCAGAATACCGTCATCGGTTTGAATGGCAAAATGACTGTTGTTGGTTTTATTGTAGTTGTGGCTATAGCGGTTTCGACTATAGCCAGTTGGGCGGAAATAAGACGTAGCCGGATTCAACAGGGTGCCGGTCTGGGTCACACCGTTTTTTCGAAAGCGGATTTTCTGGCCCACCATGCGATCCAGAATGGTGTTTTTGTTGATCAGGTCATAACGAAAATTCTGCTCCAGCACCTGGACGGATTTCGGTGCTGTCAGGGATTTAAAATGGACGCTGGTGGGATCAATCAGCCCGGCAACGTCGTCCAACTCAACTTGATTAACGCCTTTTTTCAGGGGTAGGGCTCGATAGTCTTTTACGAGCCCGAAGTTCTGGTTGTACACGGTAATCTCTGGATCTTGCGCGAATGCACCAAGACCGAAGGTAACGGCGAAAAAGCCAAAAGCCAGTAATCCGGCGGTGAACTTTTTTTTGCGAGGGGCGATGAAGGGGAATAAAGGGGTCATGGTCAAATTGTCCTTTTTCATGATGTTAAGGGGTGTTTGGGATCATGCACGTCAACCTGAAAAAAAGTTCAACTTAGTTTTGAGATGTTTCACGATCTAAACCCAGTTTGTGTTTGAGCCATTGTAACCCAATTAACCCCATGAAAGGAATGTTGGTGATCAGGTAACGAATAAACAGGCGTCGAGGCTCTTTGACCACCCGGTAAAACCATTCCAGACAAATTTTCCGCATCCAGACCGGGGCTCGCTGGACGTGGCCGGTAAAAAATGGGAATGCGGCGCCCACACCCAGCATCACGGCTTGAACTTTACCCTGGTGTTTGGCCATCCAGTTTTCCTGTTTTGGGCATCCGAGGGCCACCATCAGGATATGGGTACCACTGGCGTTAATTTCATCGACAATAGTGTTTTCCTCGGATTCGCTTAGAGGGCGAAAGGGCGGCGAAATCATACCGGCGATCTTCAGGTTTGGGTATTGAAGGGTTAAACGTTTCTTTAATTCCTCAAGCACGTCATCGGTAGTGCCTAAAAAGAAAATAGAGAGTCCTTCTTCCTCCGCTCGCTGGAATGTTCGAATCATTAAATTTTCCCCAGCCACCTGAACCTGATCTGTGCCATAAACCCAGTTCATACACAGGGAAACAGGTTTGCCGTCGGGCGTGGCCATGACGGCGTTTTTATGAAGCGCCTGAAAATCTTTATCCCATTGAGCTTCCATGACCATATGAACACTGGTGACACAAACGTAACTGGACTCTCGGGCGCGGCCAAGGCGAATCACTTCGTCCACCATGGTTTCAAATGGGGCGTTGGTAATCCAGGTATTGAGGACCCGTCTTTTTTTCAGGGATGTTAAATTGCTTTTAGACTGGGTTTTAACCATGGCTTTTGACTTTCTCTAACTCGATGACACGGGTGTAAATCTCAATCAACTGTTGATAATTGGTGTCCGGCGTGTAGCGCTCCAGATAACGGGTTCGGGCGTTTTTCCCCAATGTTTTTTGCAAAGCGGGATCACTTAACAGGGTATTGACCTGCGTATGAATCCCCTGAGCATCGCCTGGCGGGCTATGAAGACCATTGTACCCGTTTTCCACAATTTCCGGTAGCCCTCCGATGGTGGAGACTATAGCGGGCGTTCCGGTGGATAAGGCTTCGGCCAGCGTCATGGGAAATCCTTCGTACCAGATAGAGGGAAAGACGAGCCCGGCGCTTTTTTTTAGCTCATTCAAGATAAAGGCTTTGTCCTGAAATCCCAGATACTCGATGTTGGGATGCGACTCTGCCGCTTGTCTGACAACAGGTTCTTCCGGGCCGCCACCGATGATTTTCAGGCGATGCTCACTGGTTTTAAAGGCTTCTAAAAGAGGGGTAATTCCTTTTTCCGCTGAGAGGCGACCAATGAAGAGAACAAACGGTTCTCGTTCTGCTTGACCATCGCCGGAGTCAAATACAAAATTGGGCTTCACGCTTACTTGAGCTGGATTTAGATGGAGAGAGGAGTCTAAGAACCGGTTTTTGGCAAATTCGGTCAAGGCAATGTAACCGGCGACCTGATTGCGCCAGGTTCCTCGTTTTTTATGAACAGCGGTCATCCAGCCCAGGGCAGCGGTCTGTGATATAGAATCCCGGTAACAGCCCCGGAAAATACCGGTGAGGGGAAACGTATCATGGACACAATCCTCGCAAATATGCCCGTCTCGATACAGTAACGCTTTGGGGCAGATGAGTCGGTAATTGTGGAGGGTCATCACCACGGGAATACTAAATTCCTGGGCAACGCTTAATAGTGCTGGTGAACCCAAGGGGAAAAAATTATGGATGTGAATCACATTGGGTCGACGGGCGTTAATTTTTTCCTTGAGTTGTTGGGCGGAGTGGGTATTATGCACTAACGAGAGGCCCGTTTTAATCTTTTCCAGTGGTGTTGATATGGCGTCATTATGAAATGTGAGGGTGTCGACCGTATGACCGTGCTCCTTGAGTAAGGCGGACTCGGACTCAAACACCGCATCTTCGCCGCCCCGTTGTTGGTAATAGTTGTGGATCATCAGGATGTTCATGACGGTTTTCGTCCGAGAAAGGTTTGTACAGGCATTGAGAGTTTATGGACACCATAGGCCACAGGAATACAGATGAGGGCAAAAATGAGGATGTTAAGCGGGAATGGAATGGCCTGTAAAAAAGGCAAGCTGTAAATATGGTGCTGAACCAGATAAATTTCCAGCGTGGCGGTTCCGAGAATCATCACGAAAACACCAGCCCAGCCATGTTTGCAAATAGAGGCCACCCAGGGATGCTGAGCGAGCTTAAGCGCGTAATACACAAACGGGAACATGAGCCATTGCACCAGGCCTTGAAATTCAGTGCCATAGCCAAACTCAATTAAAACTTTTATTACGCCATAGCCCATGAGTGTGAGCAAAAAGGCGAGTATGTCCCAACGAGAAGGGGGCTGGGCTTTTATCCGGGAATAACGCTTGGCGAGCCATGTGCCAAACAACATGATTTGAAAATAATAAATCCATTTAAAATATCCGCTATTTTCGACGGAAAATATTGATAAATCCACCATGGTCAGATAAAAGAAGAGGTAGGGAATAAATAGAAAAAAGAACACGCTGACCAGAAAGGGCTTTTGCTGATTCTTCAATAAGGGGTACAAAAGAATGTAAAACACAACCAGTGCCGAAATAAACCAGTAGCTGGTCGGGTAGAAAAATTCATGGAGGTAGTCCATGCCCGCCCAATGTTGCCAAGCGCCTTCTAACCCCAGGGCGAGCAGTAGAACAACAATCCAGATCGAGGGATAAATTCGGGAAATTCGGCGGTGCATCCAGCTTCGAAAGGGTTGAAGCCCTTTTTTTGATGTGCCCAGTCCCAGCCCTAAGCCAGAGAGCATAAAGAATAAAGAGTTGCCCAAGGCACCTCCTGTACCTAAAAAACTGACAGACCCTGTGGCGTATAAGCTATCCAGATGGGAGTTCGTAATTAACAAAATGGCGACGGCCCTTAAAAACAGGGTATCAACCATGGACCGCACTCCTTATCTGCCTTAGTGCCGCTCGTCGGTGGGAGGCTTTTTTCATGCCTGAAATTTTTCGCCGTAATTTATCCAACCGCATAATAATACCGGCACTAAAATAATAGGGAATCGTAAAAAATGACATAACAAAGGGGCTTTCACCTAAGGTCATGATAAGAGTATTGATCATTAAAAATAGAAGCGAGATGGTTAATCCGGAAAACACCTGGCTTTCTCGATAAAAGCAGGTGACTCGAAGCCCCAGATAGATGAGGTAAAACTGAATCATTAAAAAAGCAAGGGTCGCAAAAAGGCCCATTCGGGCTAAAATACCAATGACGTCGTTGTGAGGCTCGCGTACGGAAACACCACCCTCAATGGAAAAGTCAATGAGCGGAAATCCAAACCCTTGGCCAAATAACATGGTGTGCCAGGTGCTAGCCCAACCTTCCAGAGTTTGCATCCACCAGTCAAATCGAATCGCGTTCCCACTACTGAAGGTCTCGGTCGAATTAAAGCCGAAAATCTCTAAAAACAGGCTGGCATAGCCCGCCATTCCAAACCCTTCTCCAAAGCGTCCGTGGACACTAAGCCCGGAGGCGAAGAATCCGGCCATGAGAAGTAAGGGTAAGGCGCCAATCATCAGTACTTTTTTAAAGCGCTGGGGCCCCCCAGAAAATGAGAAATAAACCAATGTAAACCCAAGTTGAAGGTAGAGTGTTCGTGAGGGGAAAAGCAATAAGTCCGTGGTAATAAAGAGAATTGCAAAGAGAAGAAACCGTTTGTTTTCTTCGACGAAATAGCGTTGAATAAAATAGGCGGCCGCAATGACCATGAGCATGGCGGTATTGGCATAGAGTATAAGCGGTGTTTCTCGTCCTGACATGTTAGGTACTGTTGGAATTAAAGGCTCTAAAATATTACGAAAGGGAAAACTCAGGGAGTAAAGGAAAATAACCAGGTAAACATAGGGGATGACTTTATCAATTTTTTGCAGTGCGGGCTTACTACCCGCATACGCAAAACCAATATAGAGAAATAGGGATTCAATCACATGAGAGGCATCACGAATGGCCCAAAGGCCATAGCTATAGATGCCTAAAAGCATATGACCAAACCCAAGGGTCAGCCATAAGGCAAACGGAATCATCAGCGGGCTTTTAAGAAAACGGGGCAAAACAGTCTGGTGATTAATCATCAGCATGGCGAGGACCAGAACGATTTCCCCAATGGGAATCCCACCCGGACGAACCAGCATAAACCCGTAATTTAGAAGCAAATAAGCTCCCATCAGGATGAGCAGTACATTGTTTCGGGTTCTTGATAAGTCAATCATGAATCGTCTCTGGAGCGTTCAGCGAGAATTTTTTTAAAAAACTCGACTCTCTAAAACTCTAACTCTAGTTTCCAAAACTTTACTTTCCATGCACTCGGCTAACGGTTTTTATCCAGCTAAAGGTATTGGCACGTTCACGGGCTCCTTTTTTCTTCTGAACCAGAAGCGCCGGATCGTTCCAAAGTGTTCTCAGTTCCTGATATAGGTACTCCACAACCTCATCCTCATTACAACCGTTTGTTTCAATCGCTCGACCGCAGGTTTTATCGACCACAGAGCCTGGGCCGCCTAAATTCAAGCATACCACAGGTAACCCGTTGGCCATGGTTTCCAGAACCACAACTCCTCCAGAATCATGAAGGCTGGGGAATAAAAATACATCAAACTCTGTAAATTTTTGCCAGAGTTCCGGCTGATGGATATAGGGAATCCATTCCACGTTATGGGAGACACCCAGCGTGTCAGCCAGATCTTTTAGCCATTGCTCTTGTGCGCCGCTACCAATAATAGTGTACTGGATCTGTTGGCGTTCTTCCGGTGGAATTTCGTTAAGTAAACGTTTTAGAGCTTTTAGTCCAAGGTGAATCCCTTTCCAGTAGAGTAACCTACCAGCAAACAGCATTTTAAACTGGGGGGATGCAGGTTCCGATGTCTTTTCAGAGGGCGATGCCTGAGAGATGGCCCGTTCAGGGTCTATCCCCATTTGAAGGGCGATTTCGGTTTTCTGCCGATAAGGGCTAGGAACCATAGCCCGGCTTTCGGCGGAGGTGACATAAATTTTCGTGGTGGATAAAAACGTTAAATGCATTAGGGGGTCGAGCCAGACAAGGGTGTTTAGCACATCTCGAATGAGGTCAATGGCTTTGCCGATGGGGGGGTATCCTTGACGAAGCGCAAAAGAGGCCCGTTCCCCGCCTCCGACGGGTCCGAAGAAAAAGGGGATGCCCAATAGCCCCATAAAACTGGGCTGGCGTAGGGTCGCAAATGTAATGTGCTGGACCCGATCAAAGGGGGTTTCTTGATGCAGGGTTCTCGCCTTAAAAAAAGCCCCGATCTGCCATAGGGCGTAATAGAGGTAAATACCGAGAGGCCACTTTTTCCAGAAGCGGATCCAGACGGGCGTATCATAATATTCAAACCGAAGGTGCATTAACTCTGGAAAATTAGCCATCCCCGCTTTAATGGCTTCCCTGTTGTTTTCTCGTGTTAACACCGTTACTTCGTGACCAAGCTGGGCAAGGTAAAGCCCCCAGTGCCAACCGGCTCCCGGTTCCGATCCTTTGTCGGGCTCACAGGCGTAAGCGGAGAGCAAAATCTTCATTTCAGGCCTCCCATGTGTTGGGTTAAATTTGATGCAAAGTGGTTATACACTTGCTGCGCATCCGACTGACTTCCTTCCTCAAGGCGACGGCACCAATATTCTAACAGAGAGTACCCGTATAATTTTTTACTTAGAGTTGTGTCAATGTCTAAATGTTGCAAATAGTTTTGAACGGCCGGATTTTGGAGAGCCATTTTAAAGGTAGTTCCCTTTTTCTCAAACAGGTAGTCTTGAATCCAGAAAAAGTGGAAAATATCCTGAAGGGGAAGTCCGGAGTCGCTTGCCGATTCCCAGTCGACGGCAATCAGTTGTCCGCTTTGAGAACATTTTAGATTCCAGGGGGCAAAATCACCATGGACATAACATTGGGGAAACGGTGTTGTGTCTGTTTTTAAGCTGGATAGCGCCTGGTGTGCCAAAGAAAAAGCAGGGTCTAAATCAGGTAAATTAGGGAGGGAGAGACGGATCGCTTGAAGGCGATGCTCAAGTTCTATGGACTTTTCTTTTAGGGAAGTTCGGCTAGCGGGTTGAATGAGCGCGATTAAAAAGTCCCGATGAAGCCGGGTGAATGTTCGGTTCATTAATGCCCCGGCTAAATGGGTTTGGGTGGTTCGACCCAGGGTATTATCCCGGCAAATAACAGAGGGAGCGATTGGAGTCGGGTATTGTTCTGCCAGTGTCTCTAAGATGTCGGCTTCATGTAAAATATTCTTTTTCGCCCCTTCCGCAAGCGGAATTTTAGCGACGCTGACGACTTGCTTTCGGTGGGGGTGGACGAGAAAAACAATGAGTTTTTGTGTCGCGCAGGGAGTGCCCACGTAGATAACCGACACGGGCGTACTGTCTTCATCCTTCCAGCCCAAAGTGCTCCAATCGGATTGAGGGGGGAGTTTTATCTGGATTTGAGCCATGCCGGGTAAGTATCTGAGCAGGCCTGATGCATATAAGAGGTTAAAAACATGCCATTTTATTCCAGATAAGAAGCCAAACGGGTGCCATTCGGCTAGCGCGATCTGTCCAAGCCGAGCCTCGTTTGGGACGAGCCAGCGGATGTCGCCGGATTTCCCAGAAATAACCCAGTACCATTGGGATAAATCATCTTCGGAGTTGGGAGTCGGTGGGTTCTGATGAACCGAAGTCCCCTCAGGGAAGATGCGCGTGAGAAGGTCCTGTGCACTTTCGGTGAGGGGTAAAGAATGAGGCGAATTACTCAAGGCAAGACACCTCCGCCAGTGATTCTTTAACGGCCTGAACCACGGCTTCCAAAGGTTGAGAAGCGTCGATGATCACGCCGTTTGAGAACCCCTCGACCAGTGTCCGGTAAGCTTCCCGTTGACGAACGGTTTCTTCGAAGGGGACTTCCTGTTTTCGGGATTGAAGCACATCGGCGCTGGCATCGAGGAGAATAAATAGGGTGGGCTTGGGAACCCAATGTCCGATGAGTCGAGCCAAATCCATAGAACCGCCATAGCGATAGCGTTTGGTATCCACCAGCAGGTCGTGGAAATACCGGTCGAAAATAACTAAGGCGTTTTGGTTGGCCTGATGGGCGTTTTTAAAAACCGGATGAACCCTTAGTAAAAAGCCCAGTTGGTAGTCCAGCCAAAAGTAAATTAGTTTTAGGGTTGAAAACAGCCAGCCTCGTTTTGGGTTGGCATGAGGTTCGGGAACGGGTTGGTAAAGCCCTTTGGTCTGCTTATGGTCTAGCCTCGGGCGTACATGGAAACACTCAATAACGTCGTAGGTATCACCGGATGAGGCGATCAGTTGCTCAATTACACTGCTTTTTCCGCTACCATCCGCACCAAGAAAGGCGATGACAGGCTGACGACTCTTGTTGTGGTCGTCCTCGACTAAAGGGTGCGGATGCTGTTTTTCAGGATGATTCATCGTGTTTATTCTACGTTGTGTTTTCTATGTGGGGAACCGGGCTGTGTTCTTTTCGTTTGGCCTGATAGCCTGCAAGCAGGGTAACCAGATTAATAATAACCAGCAGTAAAAGTCCTGCCATCACACCGGCGAGCTTAAAGGTTGAAAGAAGCGGGTAGGCGATTAACACGCTAATAAGCCCGGTAAATAGATAGCCCAAAAAGACCGGGCGCGTTTCTTCCAGTGCCCTCAAAGCAAAGGTTAATTGCTGGTTGATAAAGAGAAACAGGTAAATAGCGCCATAGCTGAATAGCACCCAGCCAAACCCTTGGTATTCACGGCTATAAATTAATTCTAAAAGGAATTCCGGGAAGAGGAATGCCGGGGCCAGAAGTACTAATGTGGCAATACTTCCCAAAAGACTTACCCGAAATAAATAGCGTTCCATTTTTATTAGTCCGTGGGCGGCATAAATTTTGCCTAATTGAATGGGGACAAAATTAGAGAGGGCGTTGAATAAAATATGGGAAACGCCAACAATGTTTTGCGCCGCTTTTAGTGCGCCAACAGCGGTAACACCTATCCACGCCCCGGCGGAAATAACCAGGTAATTACCAGAGAGCCATTGCATTAAGGTTGAGGCGACCAGCCATTTTGAAAAGAGCCAATGCCGCTGAATAACTTGTCGCAGTACTTTTTCTTCAATGGAAATGTCTCCCAACAGGCTCATTCCCACAGCGGCAGCTAGCCCGGAGGTAATGGCAATAACCCAGAGCACCATGGCCATGTTTAACCCGGTTGAAAAGAATAAAATCACGAGCAGGGAGAGTTGCCCCAGGTAACTGATGACATCGTTGATAAAAGCAGCTTTTAAACGTTTAACGGTAAAAAAGTAACGCCTTAAAAATTCCTGTAGCTGAAAGGCCACAAGAACAAGGGTCAGCGGTAATGAAATGCTGTTCAGCCCCCACTCGGGAAACCAGCGATCCAGAAAAACGCACCCGGCTCCAAACAGGATAAATCCGGCGAGAATAAATACGAATTGCTGAACCATAACGGCGCCGTAATAGGAGGCTTCGTCCTCTTCTTTTTGCATGGGGCCAATGCTCATCATGGGTGAAATAATCAGAGCGCTTTGGAAACTGTTAAAAAACAGAACGGCCATCCAGACCAGTGTAAATCGACCAAATTCTTCCAGTCCAAGGAACCGGGCGAGGAGAATTCCGGTAAGGAAATTAACACCACTGACCAACGCCTGATCCACGAGCGCCCAGTTGACGTGTTCGGATCGAACGAAAAACCGAATGACTCGGTCGATTATTTTATTGGAGTGGTTGTCTCCCATGACTTCCCTGATTGTGCTTGATGTGATTAAAAATAGAAATAAATTTTAGTTTAAGTGCAGTGAGCCTTTCTTTTTTTGATTGAGCTGACTGGATACGGCTTTGACTTTTTGTTCGGCGTTTCGATGACAAACCAGCATCGCATCATCCGTATGAACAAGAATGAGATCAGACACCCCGATAAGGACAAGGGGTTTTTCGTCTGAATGACCCTGATTGTAGACAAGGCATCCGTGGGTTGACTCAAGAAGGGCTTGGCCTTTTACCACATTTTGCTGATGATCTTTTTTGCCGATATCCCAAAGGGACTGCCAGGAACCCACGTCATTCCAGTTCATATCGACGGGAACCACACCGGCGTTTTCCGTTTTTTCCATGACGGCATAGTCAATGGAATCGGATGGGGATTGAAGAAACGAGTTTGAGTCCAGGTGGGTATAGTCTTCGCCTTCATGACCTTGGGAAAATGCTTGTTGGCATGCCAGAAGCATGGGTTCATTATAGGTTTTTAATTCCCGTAAAAATACATCGGCCCGAAAGAGAAAAATGCCGCTATTCCAGAAATAATCGCCGGAGGCCAGATAGTCCTCGGCCTTTTCTCGGTCGGGTTTTTCCACAAACTGTTTAATTTGATACACGCCGTTTTCGCCGAGTGGCTGACCTTTTTGGATATAACCGTAACCTGTTCGGGGTGAATCGGGCACGATGCCGAAGGTCATTAAGTCACCGCTTTGAGCGGGAGATAAGGCTTTTTCAATTGCCTCATAGAAGGCCGTCTGATTCTGGATCAGATGATCCGAGGGCATGATTAGAAGTAGGGCGTCTGGGTCTGTTTCCATCGCTTTTAAAGCGGCAATGGCTACGGCGGGTGCCGTGTTACGTCCGGCGGGTTCTAAAATAATGGATAAGGGTTTGTGGTGAATGGCTCGCATGTGTTCAGAGACGAGAAACCGGTGGGCTTCGTTACAGACAACTAGAGGCTCGGACACTTTGATCCCCTCAATTTGGCGGGTTAAACGATCCAGTCGGCAGACGGTTTCTTGAATCAGACTTCGAGAAGCCTGGTCATCGGAACTTACGCCTAAATTAAGAAACTGTTTTGGTTCATGCGGAAGGGACAGGGGCCATAATCGGGTTCCTGTCCCTCCAGATAGAATAACGGGGATTAAGTTCATGAGGTGATACGTTCCGAACAATATGACGTATTTAGGTACTAATCAAACAGGCCATCGCTTTTGCTTTTGATGATATTTTTAAAGGAATCACCGTCCACGTTGGTTCCTTCAGACACGGTTTCCGAGTAGCCGCCGAGAACATTTTGAAGGTTGTTCAGGGAACTACTAGAGAAGAATAGGGGCAGTGCGATGCCGCTTAAGACTTTAAGCGAGTATTCCAGTTTCGACTTTTTCGAGTTGGCGACATAAACCACATCACCGGGTAACATGCTAAATTGTGCCTGAAGAGGATGAACCGTGATTTGAGAATAGCCGCCATTGGTGGTGGGTCGCTGAACAACAACTGTTCCCTGTTTCCCTGAGCGAGTATAACCGCCAGCTTTACTGATGGCCGCGTTTAGGGTGTTATTATCAGGATCTAAGTCAATTTGACCTTGACTGCTAACGGCTCCGAGAACAACCACAGGGAGTTTTCCGTCAAAAAATGTGGATTGACTGATCAGGGTAAAGGTATCTGGCGACATCGGGAAATCCATTTTCGGGATTTTAACGGAGTCTCCCGGAGAAAGCCAAACATCAGAATCATTGCCCTGGTTGAGCAAGTCCAGTAGATTAAACCTTTCTTCCATGCCCGTGGTCTTTCGTACCACTGTTACATTTTGTATATCGGCGAAAACGGTGACACCACCGGATCGCTTCAGTACATTGCTTAGGGTGAGTTCTACCTTTTCCTGTTGTTCGCTTTTAATAGTGGAATTGTTTTGCCCTTGTCGAATATACTGGTAAACTCCGGGGCGTCGAACAGCACCCGAAACATAAATGAGCGCGGGTCGCATTTCTTTTAGGTTAGTGGTGATTTCGGGCTTGACTAAATAAAACTTAAATTTTTCTTCGAGCCATGTTTCTAACCCTTGTAAATCGGTGCCATCGATTTTATATTCGCCAAAGGGATGGATAGAAGCAAATCCGTCGGGACGAATGCTAAAGGATTGATCAAAATCAGCTAAATCTCTGATTTTTATGTCAATAACATCGCCAGGGCCCAAAATATAGCGTGCGGCCTGTGTTGAAACTCGTCCTTTAATCAGGCTGACCGGAAGCTCTTTGGCATCGGATTGATCTTGAGGGGTTAAATTAGCTGGAGACGCTTTAGAAGAAGATTCTTCAAGAGCGATTTTCTTCGGTAGTTCTTGGGTTGGACCACCCGTTGGCTCGTTACTAAAACCGATGGAAGGAATCATAAGTGATCCCATCATGGCAAGTAGCATAACAGAGCGGGTGAATATTTTCGTCTTCCTCAACATAGTCTAAACCCCTTGATGTTTTTTATTTTCCAACTTAATTAAAATGACAATTCTGACTTATTATTACTTGTATTATCCGATTTTAGGGTGGGCTTCCGTATCCTCCTGATAAAGGAACCTTAAAAACTTAAGAAGGCCAAGGTTAAGATGCCCCTTTCTGCCCGATAACCACCGGGATGGTTCTTAATAGAATGGCCATATCGTGGAGAACCGACCACTTTTCGATGTAGTTAATATCATCGTTTGCTACGGCGTCAAAATGGCGTTGGTTTTTAACGCGTCCGGTGACTTGCCAGAGGCCCGTCATGCCGGGTAGCACTTCAAACTTTCTTCGGTGATGCTCGTTCATTTCTTTAAACTCGAGTGGCAATGGGGGGCGAGGTCCCACCAGGCTCATTTCACCCCGAAAAACATTGATAAGCTGAGGGAGTTCATCCAGACTAAAGCTTCGAAGGAGTCGCCCTAAAAAGGTGACTCTAGGGTCATTCTCCAGTTTAAATAATGTTTTTTCAGTGTCTGATCCATTGCCTTTTCCTTTAGGGGCGTCTAGAATCATGGATCGAAATTTTAAGAGCGTAAATTCTTGACCCTTCAAACCGATTCGGGTTTGTTTAAAAATGGCGGGTCCGCGATCCAGAATGAAAATTCCGGTGGTGATTAAGGCAAACAGAGGGGTACCGGTGATCAAAAATATTAGCGACAGGCCCCAGTCGATTCCTCGTTTGACTCGTCGTTCGATCTCATAATAGAGGCCAAAGTGGTGTGGAGCCAGTAAATGACGAGTTAGGCCGTGGTGAAAAATAGATAAAATAAAGTACACCCCTGTGATGAGTCCCAGTGAGCAGACGATTTCTGGAATAGAGGCGTTGAACAAGAACAGCATCAGGGTTTCAATAACAAGCGTTCCCAGTGTGATGAGGGTAAATTTACCGAGCATATACTGACTGTCTGAAAGCAAATAAATCCGGTTCAGTAGGGCCAAGCCGAAAAAAGTAACTAAATTGACAGCGCAGAAAATGCCGTAGTTTGCGTTGGAAACCCATTGGGTAATCACCATGGAAACCAGACCGACGGAGAGTAAGTCCATCAAGACCATGAAAGCGAAAAGGCGTTCGTAATCGGGTAAGGAAAATTTTGGTGGGGCCGTTCCAGGGGAAAGATTGCGTTGGCTGACCTGCTCTTTTTCTCGCGGTTTTTTATTAACAATCCACGGCACGCTAATAGCGGTGCTTGCCGCTAGGTGCTGCCATTTCTCGGTTATCATGCTGCCTTTTTCTGAGTCCATAGGGCTTGACTAAACGGGCCTAACCGTTAGTTCGGTCAGGTTTTGTCGTCCTCTTTGATTCTTTCTTCTCATCTTGAGTGCACTAAATGACTGAAATAATCACTTTATAGATAAAATGCACCCATTTTTGTGGATCCATGTGCTTATATACTGTAGGTTAATTTTTATTCAGGAAACCCACGTCCTCCGGTTAGAGGAATAATGAATTTTTAAAGAATAGCTAATCTGAGACAAGCTTGCGAGGTGTGTCCTGGAAACAGTCGGGCGAAAGACGTTAATCGGAGATTAGCAAGCGCCTTTTTGAAGAAGGACAACGGGAATGGTTCGAAAGAGGATGAGCAAATCGTAGAAGAGTGACCAGTTTTCGATATAAGCCACGTCGTATTCGGCGACCTGATCAAATTCCCGTTCGTTATAGACGCGTCCGGTAATTTGCCATAGGCCGGTTAATCCGGGTAGGGCTTCGAACTTTCTTCGGTGGTGCGCGTTCATTTCCTCAAATTCGCTTTCCAGCGGAGGGCGAGGGCCAACCAGACTCATTTCGCCACGAATAACATTGAGTAATTGAGGTAATTCATCAATGCTGAGTTTTCGGATAATTTTGCCGACGAAGGTAATTCGGGGGTCGTGTTCGGATTTAAACAGAACTTTTGGGTTGGGACGATTTTTGATTCGTTCTTTCGAACGTCTTTCGCCAACCCACATGGAGCGGAATTTATACAGACGAAATCGTTTTTTATTCAGCCCAACACGAATTTGGCTGTAAAGCGGGTTGCCTTCCGATTCTAATCGAATGGCAAGGGCCGTGAAGAGAGTCAACGGCAAAATGGCGAGCAGGCCGAGCAGAGAAACTGAAATATCAAAACTTTGCTTGAGCATGATTTCGATGCGGTAAAACAGATTTTTTCGATCCGACATGCTGTAGTTAAAACTATAATGGTGATGCGCACAGAGAGAAGGAATAGCGAGAATGCAAAAAGCTCCCAATATCAGTCCTTGGGTCATGCCGCTTAATCCGTACATGCTGAAAAACAGGACGTTGGCCATGATCATGACCAGACCAATGATTAAAAACTGACCGATAATATAGCGGGATTTATGCAATTCATACAGCCGGCACCAGAATCCTAGCCCGAAGAACAACAAGATGTTCATGGGAAAGATGAGATCCAGGTTATAGGTTGTAAACCGGGCGGCGTCTCCTGCGGCAAAATACATCATGCTGACGCTCATGATGATGGTGACCAAATCGATGGCAAATAGCCGGACCAGCGCCGAAGACAGGCGGCGTTCCGCTAGTTGGTAGGAGAGGTTGCCGGTTTTTTGGAATTTATCCTGAACGGCCTTGTTTTTAGGAACCACCGCAAGGGGAACTTTCCGAGGGCTGTTTTCGGGATAAGGGTTTATATTATTGGGTTGCTGACTCATGCCGCGCCTTCCTGGCAGATTTACCATATCTTTCTTGAACAGGGTGTGAAATTGAAAATCAATACTTTGATCAACTACAATTAATGTATCGACCGGAGGGACTAAAACTTTACTTTTGTCGCCCATTCAGTCTATAGACGGGTTTTTCGTTTTCGCCCCCAATAAAAAACGCCCTTTGCTAATGGAGTGTCTTTAGTTAGGGCGTTTTTATTGAGTGACTTACAGTTATGAAACCATTAGCTCTTTAAAGTCTCTGCGAGCCGTGTCAGCCGGTCTCTAAGCAGAGCATCTTTTTGAGCCTGATCTTTTTCGGCTTTAAAAGCGTCGATTTTATTTTGTTGTTCGCCAATGATTTTGGCCAGATTATTAGAGTGACCTAAGAAAAAGTCTATGATTTCCTTGGGCTTTAAGTGAATAACCCATTGCTTTTCCGGATAGTTGCTGTTATCAAGATTGCTGTTGATCAAGGTTTTTGAAACCTTGGGGTGGAGTTGAGAGATCTGTGTACCTTCATGAGAGACAAAATGGTTGCTGGATAATCTTCTTTGGGATCCATTTTGGTTATAGGTAGCGCTTCCGATGATTCGAGCTTTACCGTTCGTAAAGGTTACTCTATCGCAGAGGTCCGTTTCTAGGTCGCTTTCAAGAACCTGATTGCCTTGGCTGTCAGGTTGGCCTCCATGGGGAATGATGGCTTTTATGGTCTTTTTCTCAAGCTCTAGTTGATTTGTTTTGAGATCGCTTTTTAAAAAATAAACATCCTCTCCGGGTTTAAATTGTTTAGCGAAATCGGATGACACTTGGGTTTTACCTGAAAAACGGGGTAAAGAGGTTTGGGTGATGGGGGTGAGCATGTTGGGACTCCTTTTTCTTTCTTATTAAAGAACGTGAATACCTGAGGGTATAAACAATAAAGAAGCTGAATCATCGAATGTGCTTTAAACGGATAAATTCTTCTTACGACGTGTTAACTTTCTTTACAATCGGAGGTGTTATTCGGATGGGTGCTTTGCTTCGGATAAACTACGGATGAGATAAAAAGAGGCTTTTTTGAAAATGCCAAAACGTATTTTTCTGCTGATGGGGCCGCTGGTAGCAGGTCTGATGATTCTTTTTCTGGATGTGAGCCCGGCCCACCCGGAAATTATCCGTATGGCCGCCATTGTGGTTTGGATGGCTCTGTGGTGGTTGACTGAAGCCGTCCCTTTGCCGGTGACGGCCTTGCTTCCGGTGGTGTTCTACCCGCTTTTTGGTATTATGTCCGCTCAGGACGTAGCGCCTCAATATTTTAACCATATTATTTTCCTGTTTATGGGCGGGTTTATGATTGCCATTGCTATGGAACGCTGGGAACTCCATCGCCGTATCGCTCTATCGATTATCCATTGGGTGGGCTTGGGCCGTCGGCGACTTTTATTTGGGTTTATGCTGGCAACCGCTTTTCTTTCTATGTGGATTTCCAATACGGCAACGACCATGATGATGGTCCCCATTGCGCTGGCTGTGGTTCAAAATATGGGTGAGCCAGATGATGAGGCTATCAATAGCGACTCAAACTCGACCTGTTTTTATGGCATTGGACTTTTTCTGGCCATTGCCTATGCCGCCAATATCGGCGGGTTCGCGACCTTGATTGGTACACCGCCGAATCTGGCGTTTATGGGTATTTTTCAGGAACAGTTCCCTAACGCCCCTGAAATTACTTTCAGTCAATGGCTTTTGTTTGCCCTACCCATTTCAGTTGCCTTACTGGTTTTAGTTTGGGGATACCTGACTCTCCGTTTTGTAAGCACATCATCAATAGCGCCAACGCCAAAAGAGATGGAATCGTCTGAAGAGGCTAACCAAACCTTTTTTCAACGGCAGTATCAGGGGTTGGGTCCCATGAGCCGAGAAGAAAAAATAGTGGCTGGAATTTTTACGGTGACCGCCCTGCTCTGGATGACTCGTTCCGGTGGGCTGGGTCTAAGTGGCTGGGGAATTTACTTGCCTCAGGCCAATGACAGCACGGTGGCTATGGCTATGGCGCTATTGCTGTTTATTATTCCGGCCCGCTCTGGTTGTCGGCTTTTATGCTGGGAGGATTTAAAAGACTTTCCGTGGGGCATTCTCATCCTGTTTGGCGGTGGGCTGGCTTTGGCGGAAGGCTTTAGTGAAAGTGGCCTGTCACTCTGGCTGGGGAATCACCTGTTGGCGCTGGGGAATTTCCCGCCGTTGGCATTGGTGTTTGCCTCAACTTCCGCCATGGCGTTTTTGACCGAGCTAACCTCCAACACGCCAAGCACCCAAATGTTTCTGCCGATTCTGGCTTCAATTTGCAGGAGTACCGGGATCCATCCACTACTTTTAATGGTGCCGACCACACTGGCGGCCTCGTGCGCATTTATGCTTCCGGTCGCCACGCCGCCCAATGCTATTGTGTTTGGTACCCGTCGGGTGCCGATTCGAGAAATGGCGAAAACGGGTCTGGTGGTTAATTTAATAGCTATCGTTGTCGTTACGTTAATGTCGTTTTTTCTGATTAAACCAATTTTTGGGCCGGTGTTTGGCGCTCAATTGGATACATTGCCAACATGGGTTTCTGAGGCTTCCATTGAATCTCAAGGTTAGCTGTAGTAAAACAGAGGCATGTTTCGTTCCGGCTTTGTTGCTATTTTAGGTCGCCCCAATATGGGGAAATCCACCCTGCTTAATCGTCTGGTTGGTCAGAAGATCGCTATCACCAGTGGTGTGGTGCAGACGACCCGCCATCGGATTAAGGGCGTGGTGCATGTAAAAGATAAAAATAGCAAGGCCAAGGGACAGATTATTTTTCTCGATACGCCTGGGTTTTCCAAAGCTATGGATAAGCTGGGTGAGTACCTGACCACCGAAAGTCAAACGGCGCTGACGGAAGCTGACTGTTTTATCATGGTGGTGGATATTACAGAGCCACCGGGCAAGGGAGATGCGTGGATTGCCGAACAGGTTCAGGCCACGGGCAAATTTGTCCTGTTGGTTCTTAACAAGGTGGATCGCCTGCCGAGCCCGGTTACCCGGCAAGAGCGTCGAGAGGCATATACGGCGTTGTTTCAGGATTACCCGGCCCTGTCGACCCTTAATATCTCGGCGCAAACTGGAAAGAATCTGGAAAAAATCCCGGAAACCCTCATCCGAAAATTACCGGAAGGCCCGTCGTATTACGACGAGGACTCTGTAACCGATCAGCGCATCCGGGAAATGACAGCCGAAATCATCCGAGAAAAGGTCCTGCGTAACACTCGGGAAGAAATTCCCCATAGCGTCGCCATTGGTATTGAAAAATTCATAGAAACGCCGGATAAAACCTTGATTGAGGCGTATTTATATGTGGATCAAAAGTCCCAAAAGGGAATGCTTATTGGTAAAAACGGATCCATGATTAAGGCCATTGGTACGCAGGCCAGACAGGCGATTCAGCCGCTGGTGGATACGCCGGTGCATCTGGATTTGCAGGTTCGGGTGAAAGAAAATTGGCGTAAGGACATTCCGTTTTTAAAGTCACTCGGGCTGGCGCCCCCAAAAGGGAGTTAAAATCTTTAATAGCCTGTATAAGGGTCAATGGGCCGGTATTTTCGTGAAGGTTTGGTGTTGGGGGGCGAAATGCCGCATTTATAAACCACGGCGTATCGAAGGCAGTCCATAACATCTTCGTACGGATGTTCCTGGTAGGGAAGCTCGTGGTCGGTGGATGCGTAGCGGTAGCCGCCTTCGAAGGCATCGATGAGATGGCGGCATCGGCGATGAATGAGTAGGGTGGGAAGTCCTTCGCTTTCTCCGGCCAGCTTCATTCGGATTCGCTCGATGCCGCTGACGATAAGACTTCGCTGGAAAAAGGGATAAACGCCCAAGGTGTTCAGAATATCGATGCTGGTTTTGTCGCTTTTGTCACTGCGCTGACTGCCCGCCGGGTCGCAAATATCCTCAAATTCAACACCTGGGAAAAGTGATTCGCTGATCTTCAGAACCCGTTCGCCAAAATGCTTGAGGAGTTCTTGGTAGCCAACCACTTCGTGAAGTATTCGGATACGATCAAAATCATCGAGCTGGGCGAAGATGCAGGCAGGAAAGTGGTAGCCAAAATCCCAGCTTCGAAGAATCCGTCGTCCTTCAAGAGGCTCTAAATGATCCCGTTTGTGATTTTCTGAAAACTGGCTGAATACCCGGTTACTAAGGGATAGATTATAATTAATATCCAATTCACGGGCGATTTCATCCGGGCTCATTCGCCGTGTTTGGGCTTGATACCAGGCTTCGTCCTTTTCAGGGTGTTTTTTCCAGTGGAGGGTTTCTACCTGAATGGGGCTGTTGAAACGGAGCTGGGCGAATTTGTTGTTTTTACCGTAGGGCGTCCCCACCAGAATTCGGGAGGGGCTGGACTGTCCCGAGGAAGCAAAAGCTTGCTCGTCGGAGTCCCAGAAAGGGAATTCGTCCATGAAAATGGCTTTATAGCGTCCGCCTCGGCCAAATTCTACTGTACTGCTTTCGCCAATAATGGCGTTGCCGTTATTGGGGTTGATGAGTTTCAGCAAGCTGTCGTGCCGGATGGGGGTGAATCCCGGTGGACGCATCCATGGCGGGAGCCACCGTAGATTGTACCGGAGTTTTTCAAACAGGGTTGATAGATCGCCTTTTTTGTCGACCAGATCCAGTTTTCGGGATCCGACAAGAAACTGACTCCCAGAATGAAAGAGCCAGTAATACTGAAACGTCAACAGAATTAGCCAACTGACGCCCATGTCCCGACTTTTTTCAATCAGCAGATCATGGCCTTGACCAATCGCTTGGCTAAGTTGACCGACCAACTTTTTTTGGAACGGGTACAGGTAAAACGGCTGATGGGGTTGGGCAAGTCGAGGGTCAAATGTCCAGCAGAAATGAGCAAACCAAAACAGAATGTCTCGCCGACATTGTTCCATCAGGAGTGCCTGTTTTTCGGGGGACACTTCTGTCTGGCGTAGCAATTGATAGCGTTGAGAAATCACAAGCAGAGATACGCGTTAGAACAGGGCGAATGCTGACAAAGCATTGCCAAACTGAGTCAACGAGTTTTGACGGCGAATCGCCAGGTTGTCTTCCTGAGTGGCCGCTTTTTGGAGTAGGCTGGCACGGGCAATGGCAATGTCGGACGCTCGACGGTTCTCATTCTGAAGCAGAGATGAGCCGGTTTGAGCGAACCCTTGAGCTTGTGCGGTTAGATCATTCAGAAAACTTTGAAACACGCCAATGCGACGAATCTTGCTATCCTCATCAGAGAGCGCCAGTTGTTCTCCCAGTAAGTTAGAACGCCTGCGGGCATCGGTTAGTTGCCCTAAACGATTACCTTCTAGTCGAGCGAGTAAATCATTGCCAAACGTGCTGTTAATGGATCCGCCAAAACGTTTGGCTAAAGTCGAGCGGGCTTTTGAAAAGATCGTATCGGCTTCCTGGTTAATATTCTGGGCTTGAAGCTGGAATTGATCATCGCTTCGTCTGCGAATGTCCGCCGCTCGTTGTGCATCTGGTCGTTTTAAGGCATCTGCCAGGTTAGAAATACCTTGCTGGCTTTGGGAAACAACGTTTTGGCTGAAATCACCCAATTGGGATTCGTTGACTTGGGTGGTGCCTTCCTGTCGGGTTTTAAACACGTCCCCGGTGGGTGAGCGGAATTCAAACTGTTGAATGGCCGGGGGAGCGCTGATTTTTATTTTTGGGGTTTTGCTTTTTTTCTTGCCAAAGGACATGGGTCATTTTCCTCCTGATGGTTTGCTGATAATCGTGGGCGAACAAAGAATAAACAAGCGTATCTTGCGAGACACCGTTAAATTGGGTGTCGTTTTTAAAATGGGCTTCTTTTTTAAATCCGAATCGAAGGCAAAAACCTTTGGCACCCAGGTTATTACCCTGGAACTCCGCCTTGACCTTCAGGACATTCAACTCTTGGAAGGCTGTGTTTAAAGCGGAAAGCACAGTGAGAATAAGAGCCGGGTGCCGCCGTATGTTTGGGTGGCTGACACCGTGCAGGTACGCATGGCGTCCCGGAATAACATCATCCAGTGAGGCACCGATCAGGCATTGACCTTGAAGCGTTCGAGCAACCCAAAGGTAGGGCAAAGTGGACTGAAGGTTTTGGACCATACTCTCTGGCGCTGTTTTCGGGGAAAAATCATCCATAATGCTTGAGGCAAAGGGTGTAACCAATGCGACTAGCTTCTTTCTTACAGCATTAAATTGTGCTGGACTTTTAATGCGTTCAATGCTCAGAATCATGGGTGTTCTTCCGGTTAGATTTTGGCGTAATAAGACTCTGTATTTCTTTGAGTAGCTCGTCATCACTAAATTGGCTTAGAGCTTTCGGGGTTGGGCGTTTCTTTGTACCGGTTTCCGAATGGCTTTCCGGCTTAACTCGCTTGAGCATCTGCTCTACGGCCCAGATTCGATCCCGAAGCTGTTCTGAGTTTAAGGCGTCGTCAATGACCTCTATAATTCGGTGGAATCGTTTATAGAAGGCTTCCATGAGCTTTTTTAGTGCATTTTTAGGGACGCTATCCATGGGTCGAACTCCCTTTTTCCAGATTCGCAAGTCGACTTAAGTAAGGGATGGTTTTTTCTGCCTCCCGACTGATTTTTTTTGAATAGTCACTGGCGAACACATGCCCTCGTGTCGATAGCGTTGTGCTGGCTACTCGGGTTCCCTGAGCCCATAGATCGTAGGAAATAGCTTTTGTTATGTTTTCCGGGAGATCTTTCCGGTAAAAATATTTATACTTGCAACGCTTGCACCTTTTTTTCATCATAAACGTTATGGTGCTCGCTTCTGAGGAACTTGATGTGTTTGGAGTACTTAAAATACGGGTTTCCAGTGTTTTAAAAAAACGGCTATCGCAGTTCAGGCAACGGCACATAGGGCAGTGAACCTCATTATTAGTTAGGGCTTTGGTCTGGTCATGAGTCTGATAGAGTAGAGAGATGAGCTATCAGAGCAGGAACAAGGATAAGGAAAAGATCAAGGAATTAACCTGAGTATTCCATAAATGTTTTAAAAGGCATAGAGATTAATATTTACGATGCTTTTACAAGAGGAATCTTGCATCCCATCATTGAGGGTGCTATAGTCTCATTTTGAATTATTTTGAACTTCGATAACAGAAACCGAAAGAGGCCTAAGAACAAGATTATGGCGTTGAATCAACAAGAAAAGCAACAGATTGTTAAAACCCATGGACGGCATGAAAAAGACACGGGCAGTCCAGAGGTTCAGATTTCGACATTGACCAAGCGAATCGCTGATCTGACCGAACATCTGAAAACCAATAAAAAAGATTATTCTTGCCAACGTGGCTTGATGACCATGGTTAGTAAGCGCCGTCGATTGCAGAACTACTTTAAAGCCAATTGCACGCCGGAAGAATACCAAAAGTTGATTAAAAAGCTCAAGCTTCGAAAATAGCATTAATAAGTCTAAATAAAGCGGGTTTTATACCCGTCTTTGTTTTAATAGACCATTGATGCAGATAGAAAAAGCCGTACACAGCGTGTATGAGCCGTGATGACAGTGACATTCAGATAAATAGATAGAAAGAAGATTAATTGATGCCTACAACAGAACCCCAAGTTTCGACCAGCCCCATTGGGAAAGTGGAAACCATTTCATTCAAGGTCGGCGAAGCCGACGTTAGTTTCGAGTATGGGCGAGTGGCCCGATCCGCAAGCGCAGCGGTTGTTGTCAAGTGTGAGGACACCATGATTATGGTGACTGCCACCGGCAGTAGCAAGCCTCGTCCCGGCATCGATTTTTTCCCGCTTCTCTGTGACTTTGAGGAGAAAATGTATTCGGTGGGCAAGATTCCGGGTGGTTTCATTAAGCGAGAAGGCCGCCCTTCGGAGAAGGCTGTGTTGACCTGCCGATTGATGGATCGTCCTATTCGTCCCCTATGGCCTGAAGGCTATCGGAATGATGTTCAGGTGGTGGCCGCTCCATGGAGCGTAGATGGGGTGAATCAACCTGATGTTCTTTCTATTCTCGGTGCGTCTATGGCGTTAGAACTTTCAGGACTGCCATTTAACGGTCCTTTGGGTGCGGTTCGTGTTGGCTTGATTGAAGGCCAGTTTATCGCTAACCCCACGTTCCAAGAATCTGCAGAAAGTGTTTTGGATTTAGTTGTTGCCGGTACTGAAGATTCCATCATGATGGTGGAAGCAGGCGCTAATTTTGTTTCTGAGGCTGTTCTACTGGACGCTTTGGCCTTTGCCCACGAAGAGATTCGCAAGCAGATTGTTGTTATCAAACAGTTTAGTCAGCAATGCGGCATTCCGGCTAGAGAAGCGTTTGTAAACAAACTGGATTTAACGCCATTAACAACGTTTGTGACGAATCTGGTTGAGTCGGATGTGGTTGAGGCTTATCATAATTTCGATCGAGATCAGCGAAAAGAAAAGTTGGAAGGGGCGAAAGAAAAACTAACCGAAGCCTTTGCCGCTTTATCCGATGATCATGAGATTAAAGTCCTGTTGAAAGGCGAAGTGCTCGATCACGTCGGGGCGACCTTTAAGAGCGTGGAAAAACGTATCATGCGAACCATGATTCTGGATGAAGGCGTGCGAGCTGATGGTCGTAAGACGGATGAGATTCGTCCTATCGCTTGTGAAGTAGGTGTGGTTCCCCGTGTACACGGTTCGGCGCTCTTTACTCGGGGTAATACACAGGTTCTTTCGATTGCGACACTGGGTGCGCCTGGCGATAAGCAAAAGCTGGATGGTGTGGACCCAGAGACTGAAAAACGCTTTATGCACCATTATGCTTTCCCCGGTTATTCAGTTGGAGAAGTGAAGCCGATGAGAGGCGCGGGTCGTCGAGAAATTGGCCACGGTGCGCTGGCGGGACGAGCCAATGAATGGGCATTGCCTGACAAAGAGGCTTTCCCGTACTCGCTTCGCGTGAATTCTGAAATTCTGGAGTCCAACGGCTCTACAAGTATGGCGTCCACTTGCGGAACTTCCATGGCCTTGATGGATGCCGGTGTTCCGGTAACGACCCCCATTAGCGGAATCGCTATGGGCTTGATTAAAGAAGGTGAGAAATACTCGGTTCTGTCGGATATTCAGGGGCTGGAAGACTTCCTGGGCGACATGGACTTCAAGGTTACCGGAAACAGCGAAGGTGTGACCGCCCTACAGATGGATATTAAGATTCAGGGTATTTCCATCGAAATTATGAAAGAAGCATTAGAGCAAGCCCGTTTGGGTCGGCTTCATATTCTGGGTAAGATGGCAGAGGCCATTCAAGAGCCTCGGGATCACATGTCGCCTTATGCGCCACGTATCTTGACCCATCGCATCGACAAAGAGCAGATTGGTACGGTTATTGGCCCTGGCGGTAAAACCATTCGGGGCATTATTGAGCAAACCGATGCCAGCATTGATATTGAGGATGACGGCCTGATCACCATTACCTCTCAAGGTGAAGGTGGCGAACGGGCGTTGGAAATCATCATTGAGATGACTCGAAAAATTGAGGCCGGTACCATGATGAAAGGCAAAGTGGTTCGGATTATCCCCATTGGCGCTTTTGTTGAATTGGCACCGGGCAAGGATGGTATGGTTCATATCTCTCAAATCGCCAACGAACGGGTGAATAACATTGAGGACTTCCTCTCCGTGGGTGACGAAGTCTGTGTGAAAGTCCGTGAAGTGGACGATATGGGCCGAATTAACCTGACCATTAAAGGGGCCACGGACGAAGAACGTGCCGGGTTGGGCTTTGATCCCCTACCCGCTGCCCCCCCGAGAGCGGAAGGAGACCGAGGACAGGATCGTGAACGCTCTCGACCTGGCGGTGGCCGACCCCGTCACGGTGGTGGTGATCGAGATAGAGGACCCCGTCGCGATTAAGGCAGGAGTTTCAATAAAACCTTTTCCCATTGTTCAGGCGTTGATAGATTATCAGCGCCTGAACCGTTCCCGCTTCCATATTCCGGGACATGGCGGTCAAATGCTGTGTCCGGTTCCGGGGTTTTTTGATGAAACGTATGCCTACGACCTAACGGAAGTGGAGGGGTTAGATGTTTTGTCGGAGCCGAACGATTGTATTCGGGAATCTCAAGAGCGGGCGGCCCAATTGTTCGGGGTTCGGGAGAGTTTTTACTTGGTCAATGGTTCGTCGGTTGGTTTGCAGGCGGCTTTGTTGTCGGTGCTGCAGCCAGGGGATGAAGTGTTATTACCCCGAAATGTTCACCGTTCGGTCATTAGCGGTCTGATTTTAACCGGCGCAAAACCCATTTGGATGCTTCCAGAATGGCTTGCTGACTGGGGGCTGTGGGCCGAGGTCTGTCCTGAAGCCGTTGGTTCGCTTTTGAAAGCCCATCCAAACATTAAGGCGCTGGTTGTAACGTCGCCCACGTATGAGGGAATAGCCAGTGATATTAAGGGCCTAGCTGATGTGTGTCATTCCCATGGGGTTCGGCTGTTAGTCGATGAGGCTCATGGGAGTCTATGGCCATTTTCAGAGGATTTACCCCGTTCGGCGTGCCATCAGTCGTGTGATTTTGTGGTGCATTCACTTCATAAGTCAGCGGGGAGCCTGACCCAATCCGCTATTGCCCATTTACCAAATGGCTCAAAAATCGACCCGGCTCTCTTTCAGCAAGCCTTAAACACGCTTCAGACCACGAGCCCGTCCTACCTTTTGTTGGCTAGTCTTGATGCGACCTGCGCTTTTTGGGAGGCTTCAGAGGCTTCTCAGCCTTATTTACAGGAGCTTTTGAAGCATGTTCACTGGTTTAGAAAAGAGGTGAGCTTTAGGTTAACAGCCTTCTCACTGTACGAACACCCCCAGCGGAACTTATGGGATCCTTCCCAGTTGTATTTTAGAAGCCGTTATGAAGGGGGTGAAGCTTGGGCGTGTCGTCTTGAAAGTCAGTCTCAAATCGCTTTTGAGAAAACCGATGCCTTTGGTACCTTGTACAAAGCAGGTATTGGATTGAAACGCCAAGATTACGAGTGCTTGTTGAGTGCTTTGCTACGGGAAAATGAGTATTATGATAAAAATTCAGGGAATGTACCCTGTGAATTTCCTTCCAGTCCAATCACTCTTTTCCCTCAGGTTGTCCTCTCGCCCCGAGAAGCCTTTTTTGCGCCGGGTGAAGCCATACCGCGAGAGCAAGGTGTTGGCCGAATCGCAAAAGAGACGCATGTGCATTGCCCACCTGGGATTCCAGTGCTGATTGCCGGAGAAATGATTCAGCGGGAACATGAGGCTTACTTACCGGAAAGCGTGCTGGTGGTAAGGGCCTGATTAAGAGACCGGCGGGTTGACGTATTTCTTGTCATAGGTTTTAAGGAAAGGCAGGGTGCGATAAATGCCCTGTATAACCCGGTCGCCCCATTGGTCAATCTTAGCGGCAAATCGGTCGATGCTTTTAACAGGCGCTGTGTTTTCTAATGTGTTAATGCCGTTTTTCAAGCTATTTAACAGCCCTTTAGCCGGGATTTTTGTTTGAATCCAGTTGAGGGTTTGTTTGATGTTAATGAGGGGGAAAAAGACAAACAGTGCTAGCGTTAAAGGTTTTAAGTAAACATGGAAGATGTTGTAAACAAGCTCGTCAAAGGATTTTTTAAATGTCTCTTTGGCTTTAGTGGGTTCCCCTTCTTTAATTAGTTCATAGGAATCCATGATTCGAGGCAGGTGTTGGACGGACGCAACGACGGGGTAGATGGAAAGGGCCATGAGGGCACCGGCTTCGATAATTTTTCGGTGACTTCTAAAGGCGGTAAGCAAGAGCCCAAGTCCGGCTGAAAGAGCGATGACCGAACCGCCTATGACCGGCTGTTGCTTCATTTCTTCAAAATAGCGAACAAAGCCTTTCTCATAACTGGGGAGCGCATTATTTAGGATGTTCTGTGTGTAAAACTCCCGTTGGGTTGGTGTGGGCTGTGGGCCGAAACCGTAAACAAACGGACGAAACGCCCTTTGAGTCCGTCTTAAGGGCGATATAGGGGTAAAGTTTTCATATGGAGGCTGTGGAGAGAGTGGGGTCGCCATAAGCTTTCCAAATTGTTTAATTAGAGGGCGTTGTTTTGAGTCATTGTATATAAAAGAACCTGAAGCGACTTTATTGCGCGTTCATCCCTCCTGTTTTTTATCCTAATTATATTCTAACAAAAATATGGGTCAGGATTTAATTCCTTTAAATAAGGGAGGGCAGGCCGATTACAATTTTCTATTATAGTAGTAATCAGTGATGCGAGTAAATCCTTTAAAATAAAAAGAGGGAGTCTGGACGGTATGAATAACGAGCGACAAGGTGAGTTAAGGGAAAAACAATATGGCCACCGTCATCCTCTGGAACGGTTAAAACGCTTGCAGAAAAAGCCAGACCCCAAGAATGAGGCACTGCAACACCAGCTTAAACAATCCCTTGCCATTGTGAATCAACTGATGCGAACGGCCGCTCAGGTGCATGTGGTGGATTCGGTTCGGGAGATCCTTCAAGGACGAGTTCGGCGCTAGAGGCCTTAAAATGGGTGGAGTCGATGGAGAATCCTTTGAATGAAGGTTTTTTACGCTAATTTTATTAAAATTCTTGTCGAAGGTCATTAAATTTGAGATAATACAGTTATCCCCGGGCGTGGCTGTTGAATTTATTCTCTACCCGCTTTAAATGGGAGCCCGGAACTCGCATGGCGACAAAGTAAACCAGCCCTGGTAGCTGGAAACGGCGTTCGTCACGGAGGGCACCCACCTGTTAACAAACAGGAGCAATAAATCCCAGCCACATTTTTTCTCCGGGGCTTTTTTATTTCTTCATCAATTAGGCGTTGAAACTTTTTTGAGAGCTGAAACGTATTGGAACTAGAGACATAAAATAAGGAGACTGTTCTTATGCTTTCAGGATTAATCAGAAAGGCGCAGGATGTGGCTATTGGCTTAGTGGCGTTGAGCTTCCTGTTCTCGCTTACCCCGTTAACCGGGTATGCCCAAAGGCTGGATGATACAGAAACGACGCAAAACAGACGAAACCAAAGGCAAGAGCGCCCTCGTTTTGGGAAGCAATCAGGAAAAAATGGTCAAGATCGGGAGGCGAAGCGCCAAAAAATGATGGAGCAATTTGGCTTAACGCCAGAGCAAATGGAAGAATTTAAATCCATTCGAGAAGCCTCCAAGACGGAAGCCAATGCGCTAAAGTCGGAAATTCGGCAAAAACGACAGGCAATGATGACCTACATGCAGTCGGCGGATGCCAACGAACGGCAAGCACTTTCGATGAACCGGGAAATGAGTGATTTGATGGCTCGTGTGGGTGCGTTACGTATTAAAACCCTGTTTCAGATGAAAGGCGTGATGACGCCGGAGCAGTACGAAAAATTTGTCGCTCAGCGGAAGCAGATGCACCAACGCATGAAAGGTCGGCAGGGTCAGCAGAGTCGTCGTGGTGGCTTTAAAGGCCAAAGTGGACAAGGTCAGGATGGCTTTCGTCGTAACCAAGGTGGTGGCAGATTTTAGGATGATGCCTCTCAGGATTTAAATAAATAAGGCAGGATTGCTTGGTGACGGTAATATTGGAACACGATCAAACACTGGTTCAACAAACGTTAAAAGGCGAAAAAAATGCTTTTAAACGTTTGATTGAGCGTTACAGTAAGCTGATCTACAATCACATCTACCGGATGTCTGGCAGTTGGGAGATGGCTGATGAGCTGACCCAAGAGGTGTTTGTTAAGGTTTATCAGAAACTGGATACCTTTGATTCGACCAAACCTTTTAAGCCATGGCTAATGCGGATTGCTTCCAATACAACCCTGTCGGAGTTTCGTAAGCGATCCAAAGTGGTTTCGCTGGATGCGCTAAAAGAAAACGGCTATTGGAAAGAACCGAACTCAGCGCCGGATACAAGTGCTCTGGTGGAAACCCGGCTTTCCACTCAGGCGGTGCTAATGTTAATGCAATCGCTAGAGGCTAAATATCGAGAGGTTCTTCTGTTACGTTATAAAGAAGAATTGAGTTACGAAGAAATTGCGGATGCCATGAATACACCGGTCAATACGGTTCGAACCTGGCTGAAGCGAGGTCGGGACAGACTTAAAAAAGAAATGGCAAAGCAAAATAAGAGGATCGTCAGCCCATGAGCGATGATAAAAATAACTCCAACTCATTCGATATTTTTGAGCAGAAATTGGCTCAGTCCTTGGCTGAATTGCCAAACCTTGAGCCGCCTTCAGACCTGACGGATCGCATTATGGCACGAGTTCAGGAAGTGGAGAAGCCGCGGCCTAGAAAATCGCTGGGCGTGTATTCAAGGGTTCGACCGTATATTCCTATGGCGGCGGCGAGCATACTGCTCGTAATGGCGATTCCGTTGATTTTAATGGGTGGGCCGCCGGATAATACCCAAGCTCCGATGAAAACGCCCATGGTGGTAACGCGTGCCGGGGATGTCAAAAACTATGTGAGCGACGAGAAATTAACCGAATTTTTTCAGACGTGGGACAAGGAGCTGGCGGCAGAGCAAGCTAAAAGCCAGACAAGTGTTCAGGATAATGAACCCTTGTTGGCGTATGACAGTGCCTTGTCATCGGGTATGGAGAATCTTGCCGAAACCAATGTTCTGTATGATGATCCCTTAAGTGCTCTGGTCGGGTTTTAAGGTGTTGAGCTACTTTTTGGTTATTTTTTCCAGTGTTTGCAATATATCTTCGCTGTAAAGACGTTTAAAATCGGGATCCGCATGGCTTAACTGGACGATGCCTTGTTTATCGATTACGAAAACCGAGGGCCAGGCAATGTTTCGCTTGATGTTGGGAACGCCAAATTGGTTGATAATTTTCAGGTGTTGATCAGGAACCACGGAAAACGACAGGCCGTGCTCGCCGAATGTTTTTTGGGCGTGGGGCATGTCATCCGAGCTGATGGCGATGATTGCCGTGTCGTGCCCTTCAAAATCCTTAAGATGGCTTTGCAGGTTATCTAACTGAGCGCCGCAGACCCGGCAAAAATCGCCTTGATAGAACACGAGAACAACGTTTTTTTTGTCTTGAAACTCTGAAAGCGTCAAGGTTTGTCCTGAAGCGTCCTTGACACTGAAGTCGGGCGCCTTTTTCCCGACGGGCACGGGGCTTAGAAAAATATGCGGGTTGTCCTGCTTCATGATGGTGTCGCCGGGCATGGGGGTTTTGGCAAGCTCGATTTTTGATTTGGAAAGAGCATGAGCCATACTCTGATGAGGTTGCGTCGACAAGTAACTGACTAATCCAATGGAGAGCAAGGAGGCTAGAGCAATAAAAGCAACTCTTTTCGGGCTAGAAAAGGACTTTTCAGACATAAAAACATCTCTCTTTCTGTAAAATTAAGCGAAATTAGGAATCAAAGATACTAAAAAGCTATTTTATTATATAATACTAGACGCATCATTTAAATTGTACAATTTTCGGGTGGATTGATTTTGAGTAGCACGATACAGACTTACGATTTAACTAAAGGGTACAGCGACGTACATCAGGGGGCTAATGAAGCGACCCTTCTGGATGATTTGCCACTGGTGGATCGAAAAAAAGATATTCGTCAGCTGATTCGCCTGTTGAACATGGCTAAGTCAGGTCAGGCCAAGTCGGTTCTGATTTGCGGTGATGAAGGCATTGGGAAAACGGCCTTGATGGATTCGTTTTGCGAGCTGATTCGAAAAAGCATGTATTGTCGGATTTTGGATTTGAGATCGGTGCGACTGGAATCGGCCGAAGGTTTTTATGTGTCCATGATCGAGGCATTTCAGGCAGAAGCTAGTGGGATTCTGGATGAGGCCCTTGAGGTGATCAACGAAATTAACGCTGAGTTGGGTATTCAGTGGGAGCGGCAAGATTTATTGCGGTCGATTGCGTTGGTAAAACTTCAAGAATCGATTGGGGGGAAAGATGCTCTAAGTCAGGAGCGACTGGCCAAAGCCATTAAGAGTTCTATTCCCACTGTCAAAAAACTGAAGTTTTCCACGGTTAACGATAATATTGAACGGATTGTGAATATCCTGGTTAATCCCTGGCTACTTGTAGCGGCCAATTTAACCAGCCCACTACTGCCTGAATTGGCTGAGGCGCTTAAGCTAGCCCGGCAACTGAAGAAAGAAAGTCAGGAACCAGGGTGGTCGCCTACTCAGGGTAAAAAGGTAGAGCTCGCTGCCAATGGTAATGGTTCGTCAGCGTCCCGGCCGGATCCAGATCATGGTTTAACCATTGATGTAACGCCGGAAGCGTCCCCAGAAAACCAAAAGGAGAAAAGCCAAAAAGGGCTAAGTGCTATCGACTTTGGGCTGGATATTTTATCAAAATCAGATCCGGCTTTGATAAACGATGTCGAAACCCTGAACGATCTGGAAGAAAAGGCTTCTGGTGAGGGGTTGATGTCAAACACTAATTTGGAGCGAGTGATCCCTCGGCGGTTTGATCAGCCGATGGATGGCATGATTTATTATTTGAATGCCGTGTTTAGCTTTGTGGATCAGGCGATTGGTTCGTTGGAGAGTGGGTTGTTTCTGGTGATTGACAACTGGGAACAGGTAGCCAGCCTGCCGGAAAGCCAAGCGATTGAGTTGAAAACCTTTATGGCTAATTTCTTAAAAGAAGTTGTGGATCGCAAAAACTCGCATTTAATGGTAGCACTGTCCTGCCGGAGTGCTAGCCAAAGTGAGGCTTTAGGTGGTCCACTTTATAGCCTTTTTCGAAACAAATTACTTCTCACGGGGATTAATGAGCGAGCACGGCAGAAGTTTTTTCTGACCTCCTTTCGAGAGGCGGGTATTCAGGTTGACGAATCAGTTCTGCATGCGGTATTTCAGTTGACTCGAGGTAATCCGTTCTGGTTGTTGAAAGCACAGCACTTCTTGATGGAACGGGTGGAATCCAATCAGATAACCAACCTGACTCTGGACTTTTATCAAAAGCTGGGGCTTGAAAATCTGAATGATCTACTGGAATCCAGCTTTACCCGCATTGAGTTGGCGTATCTTAATGAGGAAGAGTCGTTATATAAAGTGGTTGCCGCATTGTTAAAGTATTTTGGCCTTGACCCCTTTAATGTTCAGGAGGCTGTAACCGAGTTAAGCGCATCTCAAAAAACGTCGGAACTCTTTATTGCCGAAGTGTTAAGGCGGCTTTATGTACACGACTTTTTAAAGGAAGTGGAAACAGAAGGAAAAGCGGAAGCTCCGGCGATTGGTCCTTTTTATCAAATTCAAAGTCGTCCGGTTGCCTGTTATTTAAAAGAAAAAACCCGAGCGATTCAGTCGGATATTTCAACCGAGGAGAAAATAGCTTACCTTCGTAAAATTATTCCCCTTTCAGTTCAATCCGGTGAGCTGGATCGGGAAAAGACACAGGAAGTCATTGCCCTGAGTACGGCGATTGGCAACGACACCATGATTCCGTTTCTTCAAGAAACGTTTCTGGACTATTTGAAAGATGAGAATCCGGCGGTTCGGGTGACGGCATTGAATAATTTAGCCATGATTGACTCGGAAAAATCGGTAACCGCCATTTTAGATGCGATGCAGGATGATGATGTGACGGTGCGAGAGTATGCGGCGCGCAATTTATCGGTGTTATCGAAGAAAAATAAAAGCACCCGTTTTCATGATGAAATTACGTCGGCTTTGATTCAGGCTATTGATGACGAGAGCGAGTCGGTGCGGGTTCAAGTTTACACGACGTTGGCCCGTTATAAGTGGAATCGGGATTTATCCGCCGTGTTTATTAAAGGGCTGGCTGACGCTTCAGAAGCTGTTCGTGAGACATCCATTCAACATCTGGTGGAATTGGATGTTGATACCCCGCTGGTACGAGCCACCTACCTAGACGCCATGGATGATTCTTCCATCCGGGTGCGGCGATATGCGTGTTTGGGGATTCAGAAATATCAGGATGAGGAAACCATTGATATTTTAACGGAAACCCTGCGAAATGACCCGGAAACCAGTATTCGGGCATTGGCGGCCAACGTGATTAGTTCGATGGATACAGATTTAGCCTTTGACGCCTTAGCCGAAGCGCTAAAACAAGATAGTGATGAAGACGTTTGTCTTACCATTGTTCGGGCGCTGGCCAAACGAAAAGGCTGGCAGACGGAAGTGTTGTTATTGGATATGATTGAATCAAACAAAGACATGGAAACCCGGTCACCGGCTTTGCTCTGGGCATGTGTTCGAACCTTGGGCCAGGTCGCTGGAACCGAGCGTGCGGTTGAGCTGTTGGAACGGTTAAAAAAACAGATCACCCATGACATTATCGAACTGGCGGTTGATGTTTCACTTCGTAAAATAAAGGAACGATTAAACGAGTTGCGTCAGATGGAAAAGCAGTTGCGTTCCGCTACGCCCACCACATCGGTGGTTCGGGGGGATGAAGAGGATTTGCCCTTGCTTTTGGAAGATGAGACCTTGTAGCCGTTCGTTTGGGTGAGGGGCTTCCTTCGCTCTTGAGAACCTCGTCGATTCAAGCCGTTGGCTTTCACCGCGGGGTTCTAAGTCGCTTCGTAAGGCTTGTGGCCTAAGCTTCGCCTTTAGAGCTCAGCAAGGCCACAAGCATAAAAAAGGCCTATCTGGAAAGACAGGCGCTAAGAGAAGAGAGAGCATTTAAGTTAAATCTTTAAGCGTTTAAATTCTAAAATTTTTGCAGTGGAGCACGTTTAAGCTTTAATTTCTATTTCTTCGATTTCAATGGTCTCAACGCCATCAGCGTGAGGTGCTTTTTCAGGAGTGACGACTTCAGGGTTTTGCTTTTGATCGCCGCGGTAATGAAGATCACCCTGGAATTGCTCGCCAATGAAACTGCCGTTTTGCATGAACATGCTCATCATCGTGGTAAATAGCTGCATAACAGGTGTGAGAACAGCTTGCAGGAGTGCGGCTGTGCTTTGCCCTTGAGGCGGCGAGTTAATGGGACCGGCTGTGTTAAACCCCGCCCCTGGCGTTGGAAAACTGATATTAAAGCTGGGTAGCGTTGGAGCGGCTGTCGGTTGACTTTGAAAAATCGGTTGACTAAACCCGCTAGAAGCAGGTGTTCCGGTGAACCTATTTGGCGGCTGAGGAGTAGATCCTGTCATGTTATTAGAGGTATTGGTCAAGCTAAACCCACCGGTGTGAGAGGCGTATTCCGTTGACATGCCAGGACCGTGCAAATAGGTAGTTGCCCCAAAGCCGGGTGAAGGTTGAAACTGGCTGCCTAAGCCTTGACCGAATCCATTAATCGACATAATATAAATCTCCCCAAAATCTTTTCTAATGGTGTGGTGTTTTTTGATGCGTTGATAAAACGTTCTAGGCACCCGCTCTATTCAGGACAGACACTTATATGAGTGAGAGAACGATGGTGTTTTAACTGTGATACCCGGTGACTTTACAACAAAATAAAAACAATCATTCTTTGACAATTGCGCTTTTTCTCAAAATTTTATCCTGAATCATTCCCTTGGATAGCGAGGCGATATGGAAACGATATTTAAATGGGTAGAAAAGCTTCAGAAAGAGGAAGACGGAATGATTTTGGATTAAACACTCACGGCTCCAGTTTTAAAAGTGGCGGCCAAGCTCTTTTCGATGGCTTGGACGGTCATGTTAATCTCTGTATCGCTTAGTTCAGGAAACATTGGCAGGGAAAGAACTTGATGGCGGAGCTGTTCACAGACGGGGTAATCACTGGCCGGGTAATTCAGGTTTTGGTACGTTTTTTGGTCATAAAGTGGAATGGGGTAGTAGAGCATGCTCATGACCCCTTCTTCTCGAAGCGCCTCCTGAAAAGCGTTTCGTTGAGTTGAATCGGTGGTGTTTAGTCGCAGGGTGTACTGATGGAACACGTGGGTTCGGTCTTCAGGAATGATAGGCGTTGTCAGGAGATCCGAAAAACGGGCCAGCTTTTCCGTATATTGACGGGCGATGTGCTGACGCGTTTTGTTAAATTCGTCTAAGTGGGGTAGTTTAATGCGAAGAATGGCTGCCTGTATCTCGTCAAGACGGCTGTTCAGGCCAGATTCTTCATGGTAATACCGGGTATGGCTGCCGTGAACCCGTAACATACGAAGGCGGTCGGCTAAGGTGTCGTCACTGGTGGTCAGTAAACCACCATCGCCGAAGGCCCCCAGATTTTTGGTAGGAAAAAAGCTAAAACAGCCAATATCACCGAAACTGCCAACTTTTTGACCTTTGTATTCCGCACCAATGGCTTGAGCGCAATCCTCAATGACAAACAAATTGTGCTTTTTCGAAAGAGCCCGGATTTCATCCATGTTAGCGGGTAGGCCATACAGGTGAACTGGCAAAATGGCTTTGGTCTTTGGGGTTATTCTTGCCTCAATGGCGCTGACATCCAGATTAAACGTATCTGGATCAACATCAACAAATACGGGTGTGGCGTTGGCCTGAACAATGGCTTCTGAGGTAGCGATATAGGTGAAGGGGGTGGTGATGACCTCATCGCCAGCACTTATTTTTAGGGCTTTCATAGCCAACAAAAGGGCGTCGGTTCCGCTAGCACAGCCAATAGCATGTTTTACCCCTAAATACTGGGCGGCTTCTTTTTCAAAAGCGGTGACGTTGGGGCCGAGAATATAATAGCCGGATGCGGCAACGTCGGTCAGTGCCTTACTTATTTCACTTTCAAATCGGGTGTATTGCCGCGTCAGTTCAAAAATTGGAATCAATGTGCCCAAAGCCTCTCAAGTTAGATGAGTCGCCAACATGTTAGCGTAAAACGAGCAAATGCGCCATTAAAATGGGTATGATTTTATAAACCCTTCATATCTTGTTTCGTTTATGAACAAGCCACTTTTCAGCTCAATTCTAAATGAAATATTAGGATGCTCCGGTTTTCACGGTAAATTAAGCACAAATCATGGGTTTATTGTTTTTATGCCTTTATAAATTAAAATAACAATGGGGCAGGTGTCATGGGGTTAAATGGTCCTTCTGAAATAGTTCAGGGGTTAAATGGGGTCGTTCGTCAGAAAACGGAACCGTCGGACAAGCCTTTCTCCGAACAAACGCCTGAAGAGCGGGTGGATATCCTAAAAACACGGCTTGAAAACGGAGAGCTTATAACGGCTGCTGTCTTCGATCACTTTCATCCTGAGGAGGATCCTCTTGGCGGAAAGCTGTTTATTGAGATGACTGACGCGGAGAAGAACTATTTTTACGAACGACAAGAATTTAAAACGGATATTGAAGGAGATGGCATCCTTGATCAGGTGATGCACGGGGGGTTGGTGGCATCCCATTATAAAGAAACGGGTGTTAAGGTAATTCCGGTCAATCTTAACGCCACCCGTAATGGCTTGAACCCGTCACCGGAAACGCACCCTCTTTTAGAAGGGTTTCAAAAAATAGTGAGCGGGGAGACTGAAAAACCCGATATTGTTCATTTTTCGCTAGGGGCTCAGGATCAGGGCAAGCTGCTTCCCTCTTTTGAAGAGTTGTCCGAATTGACTGGAATTAAAGGGATTACAGCGGACAATGTGGCTGAACAGCGTGAAGAAATTTTAGATGCGCTTGAAGGGGTGTTCGCACAAGAGATGAGTAAATTGAAAACAACGGAGAACCTATTGTTCAGCGAAAAACCGGACAACTTTTGGTTTCTATATAGAACGGTCATCATGCGCCGAATGGTTGATTATTTTAATGAGGAAGAGATTACCCCAGTCTTTTCGGGTGGAAACGATGGGGAAGACAGGCTCAACCTGTATACGCTAAATTCTGGCACTGTTGTTGTCGGCGCATTGGATCAAAATGGAAAAAAAGCGGAATTCTCTGCGGATAACGCGCTGGTGACCCATTGGCGGCAGGGAGTGTTTATGCCAACTGTAACGAAAGACGGGGTCGATGTGACCGAAGACGGAAAGCCGGATTTCCCATTGAGCGTGCTCGGGAACAGCCCTCAGGAGAATCTCTCGAAAAACCCTTTTATCGGGAGGAAGTTAAGCGATGTTAGAGGGAAGGTAACACCTGAAATGAAAAAGACAGCCGAAAAACTGCGAAGCCAGAATGGAGGCAGTATATCAGGCCCTGATTGGAAAGGGTTTATTGAACAGTTTATGGAACCGGATAAGGTGTATTCGAGTCAGGACATCATAACGCTTATAGGTCGTTATGCTCCTCCTGATGCGGGTAAGCCACTAACTTATTTTGTACTAAAACAAAGGTCGGGTAATAACTTTGATGAATTATATAAAAATAAACAAGGTGAATTAGCCCTTTACCGGAAGCCGATCTCTGGAACGTCTTTTGCGGCACCGTCTATTTTTCGGGATGAATGATAACGTGTTTAGGCGATTTCTTCCTGAATTCGGATGATTTTTAGTCGGGATTTTTTGCCGTAGCTTTTAGCGCAGGTGCGACACTGGGCCATATCGTTTTTAAATGAGAGGGTTTCACCGCATTCGCATCGCCAGCCCTTTAAGCGGAAGGGATTGCCCATGATTAGGGCGTAATCCGGAATACTGGCGTCAATGACGCTTCCGGCTTCGATAAAGGTATAGCGTCCAATGGTGATTCCGGCCGCAATGGACGAATTGGCACCAATGTTTGTTCCCGTTCGGATTAGGGTTGGCGCGATTTGAGAAAGCCCTTTGGGTTGGCTCCGAAGACGATTAATGGGGCTAAATACGGTGGAAGGCCCACAAAAGACCGAGTCTTCCATAATAACGCCACTGTTTAGGAGCGAATTGTTCATCACCCGTACGTTGTTGCCAATCATGACACCTGATGAAATGGTGACGTTATGACCGATATGACAATCGTCGCCAATGATAGAGTGGGGCATCACATGGGTAAAGTGCATAACGGCTGTGTTTTTGCCGATATGGCAGGGACTATCCACGTAAGCGGATTCGTGAATAAATGCCGTTTCGTCGTAATGTTCTTCAAAAGGCCAGTCTAGCCCGGTTTCAAAAGAGTCTCTCATAGCCGTCCTTTTATTAATTAACGGGGTTGGGTCACATTATTTTATTTAATATAGTTATTATACCAAATGCTTTAAACGGGATAAATACAACGTTTGTACGGACCCGCCTATTAGGCGTATCGGCGGATGAAGGGAAAAATTGAGCGACGAGGAAGAATGAAGGGTGTGTTTAATCAGACAATACCCTGAGGGGACTCGCTAAAAAGCGGTCCTTTCAGGGTATTTGGCTTTGTAACAAAGCTCAAAGGTCTGGAAAACTAGCCGGTTTGTTGTTGTTCGGCCGTATTCTTTTTCAGGCCAGCGGCCAGCACGATAATGATGGCTTCACCGGTAATAACCCGAGTGTCATCACCCAAAAAGCATTCGGTTTTTAGGATGTAGACCGATTTATCTTCTTTGTGCTTGGCCTCGATCACGGTAATTGTCGCTTTAACGGCTTCTCCAATGGGTACAGGTGCCTCAAACTCCAGAGTTTGCTTCCGGTAAATGGCACCAGGGCCAATCAGTTTGTTAACGATGACCGGGCCGAACAGACTACCCACTAGCATGCCGTGGGCAATGTTGGAACCAAAGATGCTTTTTCGACCGGTTTCCTTATCCATATGAATCGGGTTTTCATCGCCAGTTAGGGCGCCATAGATTTTGACCATGCGCTCGGTAATAATAACCGTATTTGAAGCCACGTCGCCTGTTTCTCGACGGACGGGTTTACCTCGCTTAAGGGGAATAACCTGTTGCTGATCCGCTTCGGACATAAACTCTCGATCCTTTGGTTGTTGCTACCTCAAGTTTGTTTAATGGGGCTTGTTGAATTCTTTATTGCGAGCGCTTTTCGAGCCACTGGGCAGATTTCGGCCATAGCTCCTTCATTGCGCCTCGACTGACCGAGAGACCGATATGTCCGGTGGGAAACTGAATCACTTCGGTGTCCTGGCTTTGGGTGGCTTGATTTAGGGCTGTACTGGATTCAGGCAGAACCAAATGGTCATGTTCGGCGATAATTGATAAGATGGGGCAGGTTATTTTTGATAGATCCACCATCTGAGTGCCGAGCCTGAGTTCATTTTGAATCAGCTTGTTTTCGTGGAAGCAGTCTTCAACAAACTGGGTGTAAACTGGTCCGGCGAGGGGGATATTATCATTGACCCAATATTCCATGGTCAGGAAGTCATCGACAAAGGCCTCGTTTTCCATTTTGTCGAAAAACCGGATGTATTTATCCAGCATATTGTGCAGAGGCTTCATGATGGTGAAACACGATTGCAGATACCAGGCAGGGACGTTGCCACCCATGGCGCTGACGAGTTTATTCACGTCAAAATGCTCTTTATCGGCCCATAGATTAAGCAGGCAGTTTTCGGTGGAAAAATCAAAGGGGGAGGCCATCATAATTAGATTTCGGACTTTTTCGGGGTAGAGCGCGGCGTACATGCCGACCATGGTGCCGCCCATGCAGTACCCCATGATGTTAATTTGGTCTTCACCGGTTGCCTGACGAATGTGTTCGACCATCCGGTACATGTAGCGATTAATGTAATCGTCTAGAGTCAAAAACTGATCCGCCGGGCCGGTAACGCCCCAGTCAATCAGGTAAACATCAAATCCCGCTTGAACCATTTTTTCAACGACACTTTTTCCGGGTTTTAGATCCAGAATATATGAGCGGTTAATCAGCGAAAAAACAATAAGCAAGGGTGTTTTATGGGTGGTCGGAGTTTGGGCTTTGTAATGAAGCAAGCGACATTTGCCTTCTTCGTAAACCACATGGTGAGGGGTTTGACCGACCTGGGCTTCCCACTCGGAGGCATGAGAGAGACCTTGCTTGAACTTCTGGAAACTTTTGAGCTGTTCTTCCATCATAACCCGCTGGAACTCGAAGGAGTCGCCATAGTCGACGTTTTCCGTCGGGTTTGGGTTATCATGAGGGCGTTTTTCACGACTTTTGGCGTGCTGATTTCCAGTTTTTACCATGGGGAGTCCCTCTCACAAAAATATCAAAGTTATTTTTTGGGTTGTTTTTTTGCGGTGGCTTTAACCGTTTTTTTAGGAGATACCGGGTTTTTGGGCTGTTGGACTGCTTTTAAGAGCTGGCTTAGGGTCTCATTGATTTGATCCAGTTTCCGATCTTGAGCGTCTTGTTTTCGCTCTAAAATATAGAGTTTATGATAAATTTCCCGCATGTCTCGGGCGCTGGGCAAGTGCAGGTTATGCCAGTATTCTTCTAGCCATTCGCCCATTTGGGATTTTGCGTCTGAAAAGGCTTCTAGATTTTTACCGCTGTTTTCAACAAACTCGGGCGTCCTCATATAGGCATCAAATTGCCGACTCCAGTTCTCAAGCCAGAGGGTGTAGAGTTCTTTATAGGTACTGGGATCTTGAGCTTTCCCTTCAACCGATGCTTTTTCCATAAATTGCTGAAAGCTGTCGTTCCAGTGCCGGTACATCTCTTGGTGCGCTTCCGGGGTGGGCATCATTTCCTGAGCGGTTTCCACGCTTTTGCGAAAGAGCCCCATTCCTTCTTCGGTCATTTGTTGGTAGAGACTGGCCCAGTTTTTATAGGCTTCTTCGGTCTGGCGTGAGCCATTTTGCTTGTTCTCAGTCGTTGTTGTCATAATAATGGGGTATCCTTTATACAAACTACAGGGGGGATAGGAAAGCTTTGTTCGCATATGCACAATGATAGTTTAATCCTTTTTAGGGGTTTTTTTCAAGAGGGCTTCCATTTCCTCAATCCGTTTTTTGAGCGCTTCGACTTCTTGATCCGGGGCGCTTTCATTGGTTTTACTGGCTTTGGAGGAGGGTGATTCGTCCGCATCTGAAGGTGAAGAATTGTAATGGCTGGGGTCCGTTCCCCACATTCCCATACCGGGGGTGAACATATTGCGAGAAAACGGGTTGGTGTTCCAGCCCAATTGTGCCCAGTTCATAAACTGGTTTTTGGTCTGGTGTTGCCAGTCCAGGTAGCCTTCTAGAATACTTGGTAGATAGCGCTGGAAGAAATCAAGGGTGGACTGGCTTCTGTACTGGATAAGTTGGTGTAGAAGCTCGTTGCTAAACAGGTTATAGCCGTCCTCTTTCTGGTTATCCAAAATGATTTGAATGAGAACCGACTGGGTAATATCATCGCCAGTGGCCGAGTCGACAATTTCGACTTCGTGGCCTTCCTGGATAAAACCGGTCAGATCGTCCAGCGTGATGTACTGCTTTGCGTTTAGGTCGTAAAGGCGTCGGTTTTTATATTTTTTGATGGTTATTTTTTCTTTTCGCATGGTGCTTGCTTTTGTGCCGGTTAAGGCATCGTTCTTTCTTTTTACAGGGCTAATGGAGGGGAGGCAAATCAGGAGCATGTTGAGATGATTTTACTAGTATAGCAAAGAATTTTACCGGATTCAAATTGGGCTAAACTGATCGATCTCCACTATTTATAGGGTATTTCGCTACTGCACAATAAAACGGTTGACATGGAAATGAAGACCGGTTAAACTGCCTAGTAAATCAATCAATTTTTAATACAGCCAACACAAGCATGAGCTAATGATTCGATGTCAATCGACTGAGGAGTACCCACCCATGGTAGAAACGAAAAATAAAGCCCCCGAGTTTATCAATGTTGAAGAGACATTAAGTACGATGGCGGAAAATAACCAAAAAACCATCGCTACCTCCATGGACTTTACCCGAAAAAGTATGGATGCTAGCTATAAAATTGTAAAAGATGTTCAGGAAGAGCAAGTCCGTTTCGCAGATGCGGTATTCGGTCAAATTGCCTCGTTCCAGAAAAGCTATTTAAAATCGGTTCAGGACTATACCGAAGAGTTCTATAAGTACACGGATCGAGCCTTGAAGGATAACCAAACCATGGTAGAAGACGCGGTTGGTAAAACCGTGGACATGGTGAAGCCGATGGGCATACGCAAAAAATAAACCGATTTTCTCTTAAAAGACATAATTTTCTGTCCTAATAAAGGAAGTATGCAATATACTTCCTCTTTTTTTTGAGAAAATTTGAAGGCATGACCAAAACTCGGTAAAATAATCTATAGTATTGATTGTGTGCGAGATTTATTGGACAAAGGGAGAGAGCCAACATGATGAGTCATTTGAAAAAGCTATGTTTGGGAGTCGGTATGGTGAGTTTGGCTTATAGTCAGATGCTGATACCCACTCAAGCAGAAGATTTTAGTCTGCTTAAATCGGTTGAGCTTCCGTTGGATAGCTATCAGGAAGCAGAACAGCTACCAGAAGTCTTTAAAACGACGTCTGAAGTGACTCAAGCCTTGGACAAAACCCGTAGTATTGCATTTCATATGGAGGTAATCCGTCGAGCCTATCACCAACTCCCTTTGGATGAGCATGAGAAATTTTTAACCGCCATTCATACGCGCCAGCGCAAGATTGAAGGGGACTTATACCGCTCGTTTGACGAAGGCTATGCTCAATGGATGTTTCGAGGTAACAAAACAGCGCTGTATTACCTGCGCAAGGTGAATGATAAGCTGAAAAACCAGTTTACAAACTTGGCCTATGCTATGGCTGAGGCCGAAGTGGATATTAACGACGAGATGGCCAGCCCTATGGTGCTGACTCGCCGAAAGCAGGACGTGACGTATAAGTTGTTTGACGCTGTGGCACGAGATGCTCAAACTCATCTGCCGGGTTTCTGGCCGTCGTTTGTCGGTGTGCTGGATAAATTATCAGAACTGAATGCGTATCGCGATTTTGTCGCCTCGGATTTTACTCAAAGCTACGTTCCCTATGGAAAACAGGTGATGCCAAACACAGGCGCGCTAGAGGATGATGATCTGCTAGAGGACGATGAAATAGAAGAAGCGGAAGAAGATGAGAGTGAAATTGATGAAGCCGTAGAAGACACGGAGCCGTCCGAGGCGATGGCCTGCCAGTTGAGTACAGATACCTCTAAATTTGATTTTGGCAACCTCTATCGTTCGATTAGTATTGATTTCAATCAGGACGGAGAAGATGAGGCGCTCCATTTTTTCTATACGGATAAGGACAACTGGTATCAAGTTGCCATTATTAACCAAAATAACGAGGTTTTAGCGGATTTATATTCGCCAACAGCGCCGTATATTCTAGAAGATCTGGATCAGGATGATGTCCCTGAGCTTGTTATTCGTAAATTTGAGCACGATCGTCTGCACCCGGTTCAGGTTTATCGGTATAATAACTGTTCTTTTGAGCTGGATTCAGATGTGGAAGCTTACTTTAAATAGATTGATTTCAGACTCTCTTTAGAAAAACCTGTTTCTATCGATTGGATACTCGCGCTATTTTTTGAAGCGTCATCTGTTTAGGTGATTTTAGAAGCTCCTTTTGCCATTCTCGCCTGAATTTGGTAGAATACCTCTTGGTTCAAGGAAATCCCTTAAAGTATTTTTCACCTGTTTTTAGGTGGCAATGCTTTTAGGATACATAACGCAAGCGATCAGCAATGATCGCTTTTTTTTTTGCAGAGTGCTTTTACTGACGAGGCAAAAAGATAAAGTGGGGCGGGTGATGGGAATTGAACCCACGAATACCGGAATCACAATCCGGGGCCTTAACCACTTGGCAACACCCGCCATGTCACTTTGTTGATTAGAGTCTGCCTATTTTACGAAAAGAGGCGGAGAAGCTCAACCTTTTTTAAGAATTTATTTAAATTGCCAGACAGGCTGTGATAAGATCCCTTCGACTCGAAATTAAGATCAAAATAAGATATTCTGAATACAATGAATTTAAAAATTGTCATCTTGACCGGTGGACGCGAAGGGCATCAACGTTTATTGGGCGGAACCAATATCAGGCACAAAGCCTTATTGCCTGTGGGCGGCAAGCCAATGGTGATTTCCGTGTTTGATGAGTCTGTTTGTTCAGAGTATAAGCCGGAAATGTTTATTAGTACGAACGATCCGGATATTGAGAACATGGATACCTCCGTATCGTTTACGGCGATCCCGAGCGAAAATAGCGCGGTTCAGTCTCTGGTCGGTTCGCTGGCTCGCTTGCCTGAGGATACGGATTGGGCTTTGTTTATTTCGGCGGATCATCCCTTGTTAACCACGGAAATGGTAGATTATTTTGTAACCGAAGTGTTGAACAGCGACTGTGATCTGTGTGTAGCGGTGGTGGGCAAAAAGCTGGTTCAGCAACATTACCCTGATTCTAAACGCACCTACTTGCCTGTGAAAGGCGATGCGTTTTCTGGGGCGAATATGTATATGGTCAATAAAAAAGCCTTCTCCGGGCGCTCGGCTTATCTGGAAACCATCGACCGAAACCGGAAAGCCCATTGGAAAAGTATTTTTGGTCTGGATTTCAAAAGTATTGTTCAGGGCCTGCTCCGCATGTTGACAATTCAGGAGTTGATTGCCCGGGCGAATCCGCTGGTGGGGTGCCGGTGTGGTGCGGTTGAGATGCCCTGGCCTGAGGCCTGTATGGATGTGGATAAACCTTCGGATAAGGTGATTGCCGAGGCCATACTGGAGAAACGTAAACAAGCCGCCTCGACATCTGGAATAGCTACGTCAGCTAGTCAGGCGATCTGGATGCCTTCTTAACCGATGGGCGATGCATTGGCCGATTATCCCGCCTTATGGCTCCTCGGGCTGTTTTTGATTAACTTTATGGGTAACGGCACCGTGCCGCTTCCCATTTCGGTTTATATTCTTTGGCTCGGCCAATTTAACATGCCGATTCCCGTGGTGGTTGTTGGAACACTAGGAACCGTTCTGGGTTGGGTTTTTGTAGGAAGCCGCATCCTTCAGCGGGTGCTTAAAAACAGGTCAAAAGAATCGCTGACACAGAAAATCCCAGCACTGTACCAAAAGCTTTTTCTGAAATGGCCTATGTGGGCCGTATTTCTATTTAACGCGATTCCTTTCCCGTGGGACGTCATGCGGATTTTAGCCGTTGTGTCCGGTATTCGGCCTTTGGCTCTGCTCCTTCCTCTGACGTTGGGTCGAGTCATTCGTTACTCGATCCTTGTGTTTTTGGGCGGAGTCATGGCCCAATATAAGGGCTTTCTCTGGATGATTATCGGCTTGATGATTGTGCCGGTGGTGCTTCGCTTTTTTAAAAAAGAGCCTAAAAGCGAGTACTAACTTGGCAGGCTTGTAAATATTTGTTAAGTTTGGTTTAGCGTCTGTCATTGAAAAGGATTGAGAGGCCTTTATAAAGACAATCTTGCTCATTTGCTCTTATTCTAATGAAAGGCTAAACGCCTTGAAAGACAAGGGCAACCGTGGTAAAATTCACCCAAGTTAGAGCAAATATTTTTAACATAACTCTGTGTATGTTTATTACAAAAGTTTGAAGGAACCTATGCTCACTCGGTCACCTCAACTGCCATTAACGAGTCCGTCGCCCTTTGGGTCTATTGACGGGGGGGCTGTGGTACCCACCACTCAGTTGCAGGAACCTAATACGGCTTATGATCAGTTTAAAAGCCAAACAGCCCGCCCTGACGCCGAGAGTCATCTAGCGAATTATTCGGTAACGGAGCCTGCGGAAAAACCGGATTTCTTCCGTGACACGCTCTTCCGGTATGTTGCTTACGCAAATGAGCTAGGCGAAGTATTTAAAAGCTTTATTACCAAGAAGGGGTACTACGGCTCGTATGCTGTATCGACCCTTTACGCCTTGGCTGACGGTGTGACCAAGGCGAAAGAGTCTTATGATAACTGTAAGGCCGATCACGATGATCATAAGCACCCCTTAGCTTCGGCTGCCGTAACGGCGGTCGATGTTTCCTTGTTCCACTTCTTCGCTTCGGTTTATCTCCCAGGAAAAATTGTTGCCGGTATTCGTGAATTTGCCAAGAGTAATGTTCCAAAACATCTGGTAAATACCACCCGAGGTAAAGCGATTCCGATTGTTGTCGCACTTGGAGCTATTCCTATTATCGTCCGGCCTCTGGATCATGCGGTTAACGCGGCTTTGGATCTTTTCCGAAAAGTTGTTGATCGGCCAACGGAAGTGTTGGATAAAAAAGCGACCGATGTGATTGGTCCGCTGAAACTGAAGCCTTCCCCTCAGTTTTATGAAGCCGAGCCCTTGCTTAAGCCAGCTTTGTATAGTGCCTTTAAATAGGGTTATTTGCTCTTAATTAACATGGAATGTTAAATACCTAATGTTCGAAGCGGGAGTGATGGGAGTATTGGTATCGTTCACCCATTGACCCTGAAGGCGGTGAGGGGTAAGATTCGGTCTTATATCGAGAGCGAGGCGCGAGAGAGGATCAATCGTCATGAAGCAGGAACACCCGTTTTTCAAGCAGTACAATGAAAAAGTGCTAATTTTTGATGGCGCTATGGGAACCAGCCTGCAAAACTATAACCTGACCGAAGATGATTTTGCCGGGAAGGATGGCTGTAACGAGTATCTGGTCGAAACGCGTCCGCAAATTATTAAAGAGGTTCATGCGTCCTATTTCGAGGTGGGTTGCGACGTGGTGGAAACCGACAGTTTCGGTTCCACGGCTATTGTGCTGGGCGAATACGACTTGCAGGACAAGACTTATGATCTGAACGTGAAGGCAGCCCAATTGGCAAAAGAGGTTGCTCGGGATTTTTCCACGCCGGATCGTCCCCGGTTAGTGGCGGGTTCTATTGGTCCCACCACTAAACTGCCGACGTTGGGGCATATTACCTATGTGGATTTGCGAGATGCCTATTTAGCACAAGTCTCAGGATTAATTGACGGCGGGGCAGACATTTTGCTGGTGGAAACCTGTCAGGATCTGTTGCAGACCAAGGCCACCCTCTCTGCCATTAATCAGGTGAAACGAGAGAAGCAGAATAACATCCCGGTGATGGTTCAGGTCACCATTGAGCAAACCGGCACCATGCTCGTGGGAACTGATATTGCTTCGGTGGTTTCGGCCATGAGTCCGTTTGATATTGACGTATTGGGCTTGAATTGCGCTACCGGCCCGGCGGAAATGATGGGCCATGTCCGGTATCTCTCTCATCACAGTCCGTTTTTGATTTCCTGTCTGCCTAACGCAGGGATTCCAGAAAACGTGGGCGGTCATGCCCACTATCACCTTCAACCCGATCAGCTGGCCAGCGCCCATGAACAGTTTGTGAAGGAATTGGGCGTTAACATTGTGGGTGGCTGTTGCGGAACCACCCCGGCCCATTTAAAAGCGGTTGTGGAGCGAGTCGGTGGTTTGGCGCCGATGACTCGTCAGCCCGATATTCAGCATAATTTAACCAGCCTGTATACAGCCGTACCCATGAGCGTTGAGCCTGCACCGGTGTTGGTGGGGGAGCGAACCAACGCCAATGGCAGTAAAAAGTTTCGGGAATTACTTCAGGTCGATGATTACGATGGCCTGGTGACCATCGGCAAGGAGCAAGTTAAAGTGGGAGCCCACTTGCTGGATGTGTGTACGGCGTATGTCGGTCGGGATGAAATCAAGGACATGCAGGAAACTATTCAGCGCTTTGTGGGCCAGCTGGATGTGCCGATGATGATCGATTCCACCGAGCCACCGGTGATCGAAGCCGCCTTGCAAAGGATTGCCGGTAAACCTATTGTTAATTCGATTAATCTGGAAGATGGCGAAGAACGGCTAGAGCTTGTGGTGGGCTTGTGTCGGGAGTATGGTGCCGCCGTGGTGGCTTTGACCATTGATGAAGAGGGTATGGCCAAAGATGTGGACAGCAAAGTGCGTATTGCCCAACGGATTTACGATTTGGCGGTAAATCGCCATGGCATGGCGCCGGAGGATCTGGTGTTTGATCCCCTGACCTTTACCTTGGGTAGTGGGGATGAAGAGTTCAGAAAAGCAGGGGCCGATACGATTGAAGGGATTCGAAATATTAAAAACGCGCTTCCCGGTGTATCATTTATTCTAGGGGTAAGCAATATTAGCTTTGGCCTGAACCCATCGGCTCGTCATGTGCTGAACAGTGTGTTTTTACATTATGCGGTGGAAGCTGGATTGGATATGGCGATTATTAACAGTCGTCACTTGATTCCTCTGCATAAAATCAGCGATGAAGAGCGGGAAATCTGTCGTCGATTGGTGTTTGATGAACGGACGTTTGACGAGCAGGGTGATGTGGTCTCGGATCCGCTGATTGACCTGATGGCTTACTATGATAAAAACGTGGGTTCCAAGGCGGGTTCACAAGAAGAATCCATGCCAGAAGCCATTGAGGAGCGGTTGAAATACCGGATCGTCAATGGCGAAAAAACGGGCATGGATATGGATTTGTCGCAGGCACTGAACGATTATTCGGCGTTGGAAATTATCAACACGATTTTGCTGAGCGGCATGAAAACCGTGGGTGAACTGTTTGGCGCAGGCGAAATGCAACTGCCCTTTGTTCTTCAATCGGCGGAAACCATGAAAACGGCGGTGGCCTATTTGGAACCCCATATGGAAAAGTCCGATGGAAACTCGGCCAAAGGTACCATGGTGCTGGCGACAGTCAAGGGAGATGTCCACGATATTGGCAAAAACCTGGTGGATATTATTTTGACCAACAACGGCTATAAGGTGGTTAATCTGGGTATTAAACAGCCGGTGGAAACGATTATCTCTTCAATCGAAGAGCATCAGGCGGATGCGGTGGGCATGAGTGGTTTACTGGTCAAGTCAACAGCTATTATGAAAGAAAACCTGGAGATTATGCGAGAGCGAGGCTTGGCGACCCCTGTGATCTTGGGCGGTGCGGCCTTGACCCCAAAATTTGTGGAGCAAGACTGTCAGGCGATTTACGAGGGTCGGGTGTTTTATGCTAAAGACGCGTTTTCTGGCCTGTATGCTATGGAAGCTATTATGAGTGGTGAACAGGAGTCGGTTTCCGTGGAAGCGCCAATAACGGCCAAGGTTACTTCAGCCATTGGTGGTGGTGAGCCGGTCTATCAAGCGGTAGGCGATGTGGGATCCGATCGTTATGGTGGTGGACTCAAGCCAGAGCACCCGGATTTTTCCCGCCGTTCCGATGTCGCGTCGGATAACCCTATCCTCGAACCCCCTTTTTGGGGCGTTAAAATAATGGACAACGTGTCGTTGGATACGGTTTATCCTTATATCAATACCCAAGCCCTGTTTGCTGGGCAATGGCAAGTGAAGCGGGGTAAGCGAAATCCGAAAGAACACAAGGCATTTGTGGAACAGGAAATTATGCCCGTGTTTGAACGCCTGAAAGTACAGGCCAAGGACGAAGCCCTCTTGATTCCCAAGGTGATTTACGGTTATTTCCCCTGCCAGTCGGAAGGCAACGATCTGATTGTGTATGAAGAGGATCAGAAAGCGGAACGACTGCGTTTCCATTTTCCCCGAGGTGGATCCAAACGGTTGTGTATTTCTGATTACTTTGCCAGCAAGGCCTCAGGTCGAATGGATGTGTTGCCCATTCAGCTGGTGACAGTGGGCGATCGAGCCACGGATTATGCCCAAACGTTGTTTGAAAAAGGAAATTACACGGAGTATTTATATTTTCACGGCTTTGGTGTGGAAACCGCGGAAGCCCTGGCAGAATACTGGCACCAGCGAATTCGGCAGGAACTGAACATTCATGGTGATGATGCGCCGGAAATCCGAAAACTGTTTTCCCAGGGGTATCAGGGTTCCCGGTTCAGTTTTGGGTATCCTGCCTGCCCCAATTTAGAAGATCAGACAAAGCTGTGCCGATTGCTTCAACCGGAGCTTATTGGTGTGGGACTCTCCGAAGAATTTATGCTGGAGCCGGAGCAATCCACTTCGGCCATTGTGGTGCATCATCCGGAAGCTCGCTATTTCGATGTGCGACTAAATAATCAGGATTAAAGGTTGTTCAAATGCTCGCCGAAAAGATGGGCATTCAGCAGAGATAAGGGTTTAAAAGAGCCGCCATCACCAGAGGTGTCAATGGTTGATAAACCCAGCGTGCTTAAGTCGGGTAATGTGTTAGTGGGGGGGCTAGCGACGGACGGCAAGCCCATTCCCAATCCACCTAATCCCAACCCACCGGTTAACAAGGGGAAGGTTGACATCATGTTAAACAGGGCCATACCGTATTGGATGATGTTTAGCCGATCCTGATTATCGCCAACAAATTCTTTTAGAAAGGCAATATCTTTTTTGTCTTGTTCGGTTAGGGATTCGGTTGGAGCTGGAGTTGGCTCCTTAGCGGGAGCAGGTGCCTTAAGCATTCCTAAATCAACTGGATCAGAAGAAAGAAGGCTGCTTATATTGGGTAGAAGTAGATCCTGATTGGCCACGATAGCGTTATTAATGTTGTTGTTTATCGTGTTCAGATTATTGCTTTTTTCAATATCAATACCGAGTTCAGCCAAACCATCAACAACCTGTTGGCGTTGAGCGATCACGTCCTTTTGATCAGGCTCGGGTTGGTTCAAGGGGGTAAGGTCGGCTGTGACCGAATTATCAAGTACGCCCGCTAACTTTTGTTCAGCCGTGCTTAACTTTTCTGTTAATGCCTGATCCAGATTAGGAGCGTTGCCAAGTTTGACTCCCGTAATCAACGGGTTGCTAAATAGACGTGTACCCAAGCCGACGCCTAAGTTTCCTGAAGAACCATTCGCTCCCATTGGGTCTACCTCTCTTCGTTTTGTAGGGATGTGTAGGACGTGAAATTAGATCTGTAACAGAATAAAAACAATTTTCAATATAAAATTGCTATATTTATACCCAACTGAAACAAAGTCGTAACACCTTGAGTTTAAAAGAAGGTGGGTAATATCAAAGGTAGAGTCAGCGGTTTTTTATACTGGGAGTGCATATAAAAGGGGTATATTTATACTCATGAATCTAAAAAGAGGTGAGCAATAAGGGCGAGGTCGAGTCGGCGGTTTTTGTGTTGATCATAAATTGCTTTTCAGCATAGTCTAGTAATAACTTGATTCGCATGAGGTATTCAGTAAACAACTGGGCGCGAAAGGGCCGATCGGTCAGCTCGGCTTCAAGCCATGTTTGGCTGGGTTCATCCAGTGTTTTTAGTGTGTCCTTGAGCTGAGCCAGTATTTTGAAATCTAGCTGATGCGTGTTTTTAGCCGTGTCTTTAAGTTGAGAGGAAAGGGTGGCCAGTTGGTTGAGCTGAGTCGACAGGGTTTGCGCTTCTTTTTGGGTGAGAACCGTGAGTTCACCTTTTTGGGCGAGGGCTTTAAAATTTTTCTGATAGCGCTGGATTAATGTATCCAGAGCATAAAGCGGGTCCTGATGTGGCGGAATGGCATTTCTGGTTTTGTAAGGCCCGTGATGGAGAGCTTCCTGCTTGGAATCGTCTAGATGAGCAAAGGCAAATAGAGTGCTTCCCAATCCCTTGCTTTCTTGAACCGCTTTTAGGTGTCCGAGCATTTCGTCGGCGTCCAATCGGAAAATAGCGACACCGGGATAAATAATGGCATGTTGATCCGCTGTATCAATGATTCGGCGAACGGTACTGCGGAAGAGGCTGGGGGATGAGGTATAAATCATGGGACTCAGGGTGTCAATCCACCCTTTTTCAATCCATGTTTCCCAATCTTGTTGAATGGCTAGAATGCGTTGCGTCCGCTTCATGGGAAAGACGGCTGCCGAAAGTTTTAAGTCAGGCTTTAAACCCCGTAATTCGTCGGAAAGCTCTTTTACGAAGGTGTTCACCTGGAGGGTTTTCCAGGCGACAAAGCTTTTTAAATTAAAGTCACCGCCGTTCCCTACGCTCAAGCCGGTTTCCTGATGAAACCGCTGGCGGCTGACAGCTTCGTATCCCACTTGAGATCGAGGACGCTGGAAAGGGTAACGGATGTAGTCTAGATGAAGGCCGTCAACGTCGTAGCCGGTGATGATTTCTTTGTAGACGCTTTTTAAAAATTCTCGTCCCTTAAGGCTGGCTGGACTTATCCAGTATTCTGTTTGTCGAGGCGGCATAATACTGCCGCTTTGGGTTTGCAGCGCCTCGCTCATTAATTTGGCCTCTTCAAGAACCGGGCCGGGATAATCAGAGGTTTTACCGATAAGGGGGTTATGCTTGGTGTTGCCTACGGCAAAGCACCAGACCCAGGCGTGGATCTCCATGCCTCGTTTATGAGCCTCGTCAACGGCAACCTTCAAAGGATCCCATCCTTTAATCAACGGGGTTTGTTCAATGAGTTCACTCGGGTACAGCGGAAATCCTGCGTTTAATGACTCAAAATAAATGACGTTAATGCCGGAACGATCCAGTTTGGCAATCAGCTTTTTGAGACCTTGCGGAGTTTTGCTATCCACAATACTGCCTCGATCCAGCCAGATAGCACGACCTTCAACCTTGGAGGACAAGGTTGTGAGAACCAGCGCCTTGTTCATGAGCGAATAGGCTTCATCATAAGCGTATTCACCTTCTCCGGTTCTTCCTCGTTGGTAAGCGGATTCAGATCGCGCTCTTTGGAGATCCGCCTTGAGAAGAAGTTGTTGGGTTTTTTTAACAGGAATCGGAAGCGAGAGCTGGAGAGCGGCTTCAATCGCATCCTCCACCCACGAACGGTAATGGTCCAGATTTTTTATTCGTTCCTGATAACTGCCAAAATCAAAATTACTAGAAAGAAGGGGCGTTGTTGGAATTGCCGTGATGAGTCCGGTATCCTCCTCTTCTCCCATCAGTGCGTCATTAAAGAGTGGATCTTCATTTGTGGCCGAGCCTTCTTCTTGAGGATCCGGGTGCTTAATTGAGAACGTTGAATGGGCCGGGGTATTAATAGAAAGCTTCCCGGTGGAAACCGGAGTGGTGCTGGCTGGAGTTGTTTCAGTTTTTATAGGCTGAGTTGGAAGGGTTGAGAAGGTCGGTTGGGCTGGTGCGTTTTTAGGTGTCGCTTCAGATTGTTTTTGATGGTGTTCCGTGGAGCGCTCCGGGACGTTTTCAGAGGCTTGATCTGGAACCGGGCTTTCAGGTAAACTGGCCGGTTTTGTGGAAGGCAGAGCCGAAACGGAGGCGATAAACGGAGGCGTTCTATCCATCAGGTTGTAAGCCGCGGAAGGTTTAAGAGTCTCTGGAGGGGGACTGATAGGCCCGCTTTTAATCTGGATTTTGGGTAAGATGATGGTGGCCTGGTGTCCTTGGGCAATCGGCGTCGGGTTTTTATTGGCATTCAGTACCTGACGAATAACCTGCTGGCGTTGATCATCGCCGTAATCTGGGCTGGCCCAGCCGGTAAAGATGAGAGCCCCTTTTTTCGTCTGGATCGCGAGGGGTCTGATATTGTGAGGCGCTTTTTGCCAGGCGGAGTGAGAGATCGGGCCGTTTGGTGTGGGTTTATAAAAAAGTTGGGCGGTCTCGGAAAAGGGGGCTTCTACTGAAAAAAGAGGTGCTTTTGGGGTGGGTGGAGTTGTTCCAATTGAGGGAAGAGGTGGGGAAAGGTGAATCCCCATTTCCTTCAGAAGTTCCAGTATTTCCGGGTTCAAGCTGGCATCAAATGCAATGAAAATAAGTTGACCGTTTTTCTCAAGAAAGGAAACCAGGTGGGTAACGGTGTTTTGAGAGAGAGGGGCCGTTAAGGGCACAATAACCGTGCGGGCGTTTTCCAGTAGAAACAGATTATTTTCCTCAAGCACTTCAGGAGCGGATTTGGGTGTTGAGGCAGGGGGTGTGCTTAATAAAGCGGATTGAAGAGTCTGCCATTGTTCGGCAGAAGTACTGTTCAATTTAAGAAGCTTAAAATCGCTGGAATAGGCAGGCATTTCCAGAGAAATAAGGGTGCAAATCAAAATAATAATCGCAAAAATCAGAGGGTTTTTACGAAAAGTTAAGCAATAGTCTTGTTTTTTCATAGTTTCATCCGTTAAGATAGATAAAGAACCTCTAACAGGAATTGACGCGTTATGTCCGAAGAAGCCATTCATATTTTAAAGGAAAAAAGTTATTCGCCCAAGCGTCGGATGGATGCGATTGTAGCATTAACTGAGAATTTTAACTTGGCCTATTTTGGTGTGTTTGAAGAAGTGTTTCAGGATACGACGGACCATCCGGATGTGCGAAGCGCGCTGGCACTGACCTTTGGCAAGTTGGGCAGTTATATGGAATCCACCGATAATCCCTGCTTAAATGTGTTGCTCTATTTTGCGGACGATGACAGTGTGACGGTGCGTAATTACATTGTGCAAGCTTTGGGGATGATCGGCCGGGAAGAGGCGATTCCGGTGTTGCTTAATGCGCTGGAAGACGATGATAACGTGGTGTTTCATAGTGCCGCCGATTCTTTGGGGCGGTTGGGCCGTCCGGTGGTGCCGCATTTAATCCGCTTGCTAGAGCAAGGCGCCGAAGACGCCCGATGCGTTGCGGCGTGGAAACTGGGTGAATTGCGCTATGTGGAGGCTATTCCAGATTTGATTCAGGTGATTGAAGCGGGGGAAAACACGGAACTGATGGCCCTCAGTGTCTGGGCACTAGGTGAGATTGGGTTTGGATCGGCGGAAGTCTTGTCGATTCTCAATCAGGCCAAGGCCCATGAGAACCCGGATCTGCATCAGCGGGCGCAAATGGCCATGAAAAAAATCGCCCGCCATTGTAACTAAGCACAAAAAAAGATTCCGGTGTTTTTTAAAAACATCATGATCTCTCCAACAAAGCCCCCTTCACCCCCCATACGCCCCAAAGTCTTGATTATTGATGAAGCTAATTCTGATCTTATTGATGTTGACGGAGATGGCATTGGCGATCTGCCACATCACGAATTGATGGAACGGTTTATTCAAGCTGAATGCCCCACCGTGGAGTGTGAAAAAATTTTATTTGATGTGAAAAATAGATTCTGGAATCGCTTCTCTAATGGTTTTAAGGTACTTCATCAGTATAAAAAAGAAGAATACGATGCGATTAACATGTCGCTTGCGAGTTACAAGGCTTACGACGAGATCACCGTTAAGGGACAGCCGATCAAACCGGATCAAATGCATACAGAAAAAGAAATTTTGAGGAATCAAAGCTGGTTTAATCCTTCTGTCGATAATGCACTTGACTTGATGGAACGCTTCTTGGGGAAATTGAAAAATCAATTGTGGAACCCCACGAAACAGGGCTGGATGTATATTGGCGCAGGAAATGTTTCCTCTAGTTTTAACTGGCTGAACTTTGTTTCCGGGGCCATCCATGTGGGCGGAGAGTTGCCCTTGAGCAGTCATAATAGCTTGGTAAATCGTTTAGAACCTTATATTTTCAATGTGGTTAAGCTGGACGAAGGGTTTGATATTAATAGTGATGGCCGAGTCGATGTGTCAAACGGAGAAGTCTCTGGAGGCCCATCCTTTGCTCTCTCTTTTGTGGGGAAATCGTTAGAAGAGGTATTGGCTTCTCCTTTGGAGTTACAGAGAATCAAGCAGGGTGAAGACGCGCTTTGTCATAAAAAACTATTTTCGGGGCAACAACTCAGAGCGTTAGGCTGGATTGATGGAGACCTGGAAAAATGTTTTGCTTCCCTCGGATCCTATGTTTTTTTTGATACAAAGAGAATGGTATTTAAGCCGGGATTTCATTTGAGTCATGGTCGGATTCTTTATAACCCGGCCAATAAGCCTGAAGATAACGGTAAACATGTCGTGAACGGTCTTTCAGGCACGTCAATATCAGCCCCGCATGCCTTAGGGAAGGACTTACAGACCGCTATTAATCGTTCGAATGAGCCGTCGTGACCTTTAATTGGTAGAGTCTTTTTGCTAGACTAAAGCAAACACATTTAGGGAGAGTGATCAGACGATGAGAGCCGAAATTATTGCTGTGGGCAGTGAATTGCTGTTAGGGGATATTGTCAATACCAATGCGTCCTGGCTTTCCGAGCAGTTAGCCGTCATTGGGGTGGATGTGTTTCATCACGTGAGTGTGGGCGATAACCCGGCGCGCATTCAAAAAGTGATTGAGCAAGCCATTGAACGGGCTGATGTGTTGATTTTTACGGGTGGACTGGGGCCGACCCAAGATGATTTAACTGTTGAAACTATCGCCGACTATTTTAAGGTCCCCCTGATTTCGGATCCGGAATCTGAAAGAATGATTGAAGCGTTTTTTATCGCCCGAGGCATGACCCACGCCAAATCCAACTTAAAACAGGCCCTGCGTCCAGCAGACGCTCAAGTGATTGCGAACCCCATCGGAACGGCACCGGGTATTTGCTGGGATGTGTCCGAAAAAACCGGTCGGGAAACGTTTATCTTAACGTTTCCAGGCGTGCCGAGAGAACTATATCAGATGTGGGGCTATGGCAAGCGATTTATTCAAGAAAAGCAACAGGAACGGGGCGAACAGCATCAAATGCTGGTGAGTTCGTCGTTGCACTTTTTTGGCATTGGAGAATCCACGCTGGGTGAAGAGTTAGCGGATTTGATGGAATCCAGTAACCCGACCGTAGCGCCCTATGTCGGGCGGTCTGAAGTGCGGGTTCGGCTGGCCGCCAAAGCCAATACGGAAGCTGATGCGTTGGCATTGATTCAGCCGATTAAATCGGAAATTGCCCAACGGCTGAAACCGTTCTATTTTGGCGAGGGCGACGAGGCTTCTTTGGAAGAATCGGTAGCGGTTCTTTTATTGGAGCAGGGACTCAGGGTGTCGACGGCAGAATCTTGCACCGGCGGGCTGGTGAGTTCGCGCCTGACGGATGTGTCAGGTAGTTCGGAGTACACGACCCTGAACGTGGTGACATACAGCAATGAGGAAAAAATGAAGGTACTGGGTGTTTCGGTGGAAACACTGGAGCAGCATGGCGCCGTGAGTCCTCAAACGGCACAGGAGATGGCCGAAGGCATTCGTCGGCTTTCTGGGGCGGACATTGGTTTATCGATGACCGGTATCGCCGGACCTACGGGCGGCAATGAGGAAAAGCCGGTTGGCTTGGTGTATATGGGCCTGTCTGGACCGATAAATTCAGAGGGGCAGGACACCCGAAAAACAATTGTGAAGAAAATAATGGTAAATCGAAACTATAAGCGGATGGACATTAAATACTGGTTTAGCCAGTATGCGCTTCATTATTTGCGCCACTATTTGCTCGGCACCCTTCGGGCTGATGAGGATTCATGTGAGTTGAAACCGTCGGCTTCTCCGGTTTCCAACAACTAGAACCCGCTAATAAAATAATTTAAAAAATGAAACAAAGTCTGGATTAGACTGTTGACTCCCGTTTTTAAGGTTTTTTAACAAAGTGGATGTTTAGGGCGCAACTTTTTTCTTGAGGGGGTTTTATGCTGGTGAAAATATGTTTATCAACCATTTGAGGACAACATTATTATGAGCGTATCCTGTTGCGCGGGCCCCCGTTTTTCTGCCGCCACCCAACCTAATCCATCTTCTTCCCAAAAAGCGCCGGTCAATTTTGGCTCGCAAGGGCAAAGCCGTCAATCCACGACACAGCAACCAAAATTTGGAGACTGTGGAGTTGTGACAGGTACTGTCGGATTTTTAGGCTGTTGCGGTCTGCTGGTTTGTGGCGCGCTTGGCGGGCTGCTGGCCTTGGGCGGTAAGGCGGTGGGTGCCGTTAAGGGTTAGTAATCGATTAAAGGACACTCAAATCCATGGCACTTGCCGTACCACAATCCGCATGGCCTCATTCCCGACCCACTCGGCCCAACCTTCACTTTTGTGGAACGGGCTGTGGGTGTTCGCGGCAAAAGGTTTCTCCCCAATTCGGATCGCAAGACGATACGGTGACCCTGACGTATGATCCCAATACCTTTCGAGAAGAACGCGGTGATTACGAGTACGGGAAAATCTACAGCCCTAATGGCGAACTTACCTGGGGTCAACAGGTGTGTACGTCCATGATTCAATTGTATCAACGTCAAACCCGGTTTAATGAAAATGAATTTTGGGGCGATGTAGGCAAAGCGGTCAGCGCCGGGTGCCCCTATCCCAAACATGACAAGTTGAGCTGTTCAGAATATATGCTGATTGCGATTCATAAGCTGGGCGTTATTAAAGGAATTTGGAGCGGAACGAAGCGGCTGACGCGTTGTTTTGCCCCGCCGCTAAACACATGGATGGCCAAAAACATAGACGATCCCGTGTTTAAAATTCAAAGTCCTGCCGCTGGAGAAAAAATTAAAAAACAGCTCTAAATAGGACCTGCGGAAAAGCGGGTTCTTTAGGACCCTTTTCCGTTAGACTCCTGACCTAGTAACTTTTCGACGATTTCTTTCAACGCATTAGCCTCAACCGCAAAACCATAGCTCTGTTCTCCCGGTACGGTCCCGACATTCATAGCCACAACCTCGCCACTCATATTTATTAATGGGCCGCCTGAATACCCTTCCATGATATCGGCATCGGTCTTCACTCCGGGATAATGCTTATTGAGAAGCCATTCCGTACTACTGATTAGGCCGTTTACCACAGACCAAGTCATCCCCTTGGGGTGACCAATGGCGATAATCGGATCTCCTGCTCTGACCTGATCGGCAAGATCGAAGGTTGGCAATTCCAGTTGGCCTATCTCGTTAGGATTGACACGGAGTACCGCCACATCTGCATTGGAATCGCTAGCAATTGCAATAGGGTGTAACTCCAAACCATTTTGCATAGTAACAACAATACCGTCTTTGCCCTCAATTACATGATGGTTAGTCACAATAATGCCATCTTTACGATAGATGAACCCGCTGGCTACAGTTCTTTGAAAATCCCCTAAGCCAAAGGGCATAGTTTTTTTTGTATGAATCGCCACCACTCTGGGCATGGCGTATTCTGTCACCAAGGGGTAGTGGTTCAAGTCCTTACCAATATCTCCCGCCATGTTTTCTCGGATTTTCGCTAATGTCTGCTTCCCGCGAATAGTGTTTAACTCAACATAATCTGTGGCGGGAGGTCTCCTTTCTAAAATTGTAAGGGGTTGTGTATTATCCGATGTATTGTGTTTTAGACCCCACTGTGAAGTTAGGGCTAGGAAAGTTGTTATGATTAACCCTCCTAGAATAAGCCTATAACGACTTTTTCCCTTCGAATCGCTATTGAGTTTTTTCAGGATATCGGGTTCGGGAGATTGGGGCAGGGGCGTAAGTTGATCACTCCCAAAGCGGGGGGGCAATGTTTGGAAAGTATTCGGTAAATGCTTCGTCGAGGAATTGGCCGAAGGACGAATGCCTGTCATTATATGCATCTGTTTGGTCCTTTAATTATATCTATTATTGTAGAATCAGTAAGAGTCAAGTCTTGGTACTGTTTGATAAGGAAGTCCATTTTTTTGCTTCAGCTAGTGCTTTTTTAGTCGGTTCTTCCATCTCCCGACGAGTAGGCTCTACTGCAAGTTGATTGACCATACCTGCTAGCTCATCCCAATTAACACCCTCTAAGGCGTCTCTAATGAGTGGTTCTGCTTTCTTTGTTTCTCCGCCCTTTAAGGATAATATAGATTCGACTAAGGGTTCTAACTGGTCTTTTGGAATTTGTTTAAATACTTCAACCATGGTGCCCTCCATTCGGTCTATAAAGTTGTTAATAAACTGCAATTCTTCCGCAGATAGTTGAGGTTTCCGACGAAAAACACGACCGTCTTGTAAGGCGGTGGTATTAAATCCTGGGATTGCGCCAGAACGCATAAACTTTTCGAGTTCTTTTAGAATTTCATCCCAGTCTTTTTTTCCTATTGGTGTGACGTCTAAAATATTCTCGTTTTTTCGTATTTCCATAGCCCGACCCGAAACCGCTATAATTGAATGAGCAATTACATCAAGAAAGGAGTCAATTTTATTTTTCTCTGTTGGTAGTAGAACTGTGTTTCCCAGATGTTTTCCTCGAAGATGGACAGACAATTTCCCCAGTTTATAAGGTTGTTCTGTTAATTTTGGATTTGATTTTTTTATGGCGTGATTCCAAATTAATACGGCAGTGGCGTGTCCCAATTCATGCCAGGCAGTCGTTTTCCTGTCCTCAATATCGATGGGGGTAAGGTGACGTGCAATTGACATACCTGCCAGAAATGCAGAGAGCAGTATTAATATTAGCTCCGGTGGTATATCTTGAAAGGCTCTTTCAACAGAATGAGTCTCAATGGGTTCTTTTACCGATGGTTCAGCACTTTTTAAGTCATCGGTAGTGGTGACCTTAGTGGAGGCATTTATCTCATTCGATGACTTAAAAAGTGCTGAACCAGAAGAACCCGTGCTTTCTCCTGCAAGAGCCGAAGGCGTTACAAAAGTAAGAAGTGCTGTTATTAGCGCTATGGAAGGGGTTAGTTTTTTTTGTGTCTTTTTCCCTCTAAAGTGCATGGGGTAGGACGTTTCTTTGGATAATCTCGTGGAAGGTGTGTGGCTTTTTTTAATCGTGTTAACTTGTGAGGGTAATTGACCCTGTCGGCTTAGATAGTAATGATTGTTAATAGTAAAATCCACTAATTAAGAACCCTTGTATTCCCTTTTTCTATATTCGACCCTTCTGACTAGCTACAAGTACACTTCTTGTTAATGCTAATGTTTTTGTTCTCTTATGTATTAAAGGCAGAGCCCTTCAGGTTGCATGAAGGCAAGCTCGTCTCTTTACTTATTTTACTTTGACCGCTCGCTTTACCCCTGTTTGACTTCGATGGTCTTACTTTGAGTAACCTGACGGAGGTTAAAGAAAATATAAGATAAGACTTGAATCAAGTTTAAAATACTACACACTTAATTTAACCGCAAGCATTCATTTTGCTTTACGTTACATGGGTATTCTTGAATGTGGGGTGGGAAAAGTGATGCTATAGCTTTTCCAGTTTCACATAACGGGGGTCGAGGAGTTTTTTTCCGTCGATTTTGGCGAATTTAATATTGTAAAGATTTTTATTACCGGAGCTAATCACCTGTTCCACAACACCAACACCAAAGCGAGGGTGTTTGACTTGATCGCCAGCCTGCAAGACAGCGGCTGTTCCGCTGAATCTTTTGCCATGAGAAGAAACACTAGAGGAACCCAGTGGCGTTCGGTTGCCGGACCCGCCCAGGGTGACGCCGCTACCGGATCGTTCGCCCAGTCGTCCGCCACCGGTTCGTAACCCACCGGAGTCGCTACCATAAACATCCGATACCCTTGATTCATGATCCAGACTGTAGGATCCGGTCAGGCGATCCGCCGGGGCTTCTTTTAAGAATCGGCTCGGGGTGGCGTATTTAATATCACCAAATACCATCCGTCGTCGGGCAAAACTTAGAAAGAGCCGCTCTTCGGCTCGGGTGACGCCCACGTACATCAGGCGACGCTCTTCTTCCATGCCGTCTTTATCGCTTAGGGCACGAAAATGAGGGAACAGTCCTTCTTCAAGACCCACCAGAAAAACCACGGGAAACTCCAACCCTTTAGCGGCGTGGAGGGTCATGAGGACAAATTTGTTTTCAACGGGTTCAGTCGTGTCAATATCACTCAGAAGTGCCATTTGGGTGAGAAAATCTGCCAGGCCGCTGTCTTCTCCTGTGTTTTCCGCTATAAATTTTCGGGTCACGCTGACAAATTCTTCCACGTTAGCCACCCGACCCTCGCTATCGGTCGGGTCTTCCAGTTTCAATTCGTCGTAATAACCAGTTTTTTCTAATATTTGAAGGGTCAGTTCATCCAGAGGTACTTTAAGGGCTTCGGCTTTTAGGTGTTCCATAACCATGACAAAGCTAGCAATGGCTTTTTTCGCTTTTGGCTTGAGGGCATCAATTTGGTCGGCCTGTTTCAACACCTGATAAAATGGCAGGCCCCGCATTGAGGCAGCCTGTTCGATATGTTCGATGCTGGTTTTTCCAATGCCGCGTTTGGGGACATTAAGAATTCGTTTGACGCTGTAAGCGTCTTGCTCGTTGAAAATAACGGTGAGATAGGCCAGTACGTCTTTGATTTCTCGACGCTCGTAAAATTTCAGGCCGCCAATCATGGTGTAAGGAACACCTCGGGAAATTAGCACATCTTCAAGCGCCCGGCTCTGAACGTTGGTCCGGTATAAAATAGCGCAATCACCCGGTTTGTATTTGCTTTGGCTCGTCAGGGCCTGCATTTTACTGACCACAAAGTCGGCTTCTTCCCGCTCGTCTTTTGCTTCGTAGCAAAAAACGCTTTCGCCTTCGCCTCGAACGGCTTTAAGTTCTTTGGGCAGGCGATCTTCATTCTGTTCGATAATTTCGTTGGCCACGGCCAGAATATTGGCGGTGGAGCGGTAGTTTTCCAACAATTTGATGGTTTGGGCATCAGAGAAATCGCTTTGAAAATTCAGGCAAATCCGAAAATTGGCGCCCCGCCAGCTATAAATCGACTGATCCACGTCACCGACGGCGGTCAGACTTCGCTTTTGCCAGAGCATTTTATGGAGTTCTGGTGTCCGTTCGGCTTTGTTGCATCCTTCGGTTAAAAGCCGGATGAGTTCGTATTGAACGTCGTTGGTATCCTGGAATTCATCCACCAGAATATGCTTGAATTGACTATGATACTGATGAAGCACGCTGGGGTTTTGTTGAAGCAGTTTGACGGTAATTAATAGCATATCGTCAAAGTCCATGGCGTTGTTGGTGCTCAGGAGGGCTTCGTAAGCATCGTAGATGCGAGCCAGCTTTTCGGCCCGGAAGTCTGTGGCCGAAGAGGCGTAATCGTAAGCATCAAAGAGTTTGTTCTTGAGTTCGCTAATCATGTAGCGAATGTTTTTGGGGTTGTACAGCTTGTCATCCATGTCAAGGGCTTTAATGACTTCCTTAACCGCCTTTTGGGACTCTTCCTGGTCGTAGATGACAAAGTTTTGGGTCCAGGTTCGGTTGGATTGTGAGACGTAGTGGGTGATTTGTCGCCGAAGGATGCGACCACAGATGCTGTGAAAGGTTCCTGTCCAGAGACCACTTGCGATATTTTCCCCAACCAACTTGCCTACCCGTTCTTTCATTTCCCGAGCGGCTTTGTTGGTAAATGTAACAGCCAGTATTTCACCTGGTTCATTTTCCTGCTCTAATAAATGGGCGATCCGATGGGTTAAAACCCTTGTTTTTCCACTGCCTGCGCCTGCCAATACAAGTAAGGGGCCTGTAATGTGGGTAACAGCGGCTAATTGGGACGGGTTCAGTTTATCTAAAAGGTGATTCACAGCTTCTCTCTCAATCCTGATGACTTCTCTATTCTAATTCTATTCTTTTTTAGCGGGCTTATTGCTTTTTGTATATTCAGCCAACGCCTGTCCTAGTCAATATAAAAGGTGTAAGGGTGATTTCACCCGCTGGTCTATCCCACGAATTGTACTATAATAAAAAGGCTTTTATTGGTGAAACTTTGTAATTTGTAACCTCCTGTTATCCTGACTCGGCGAGTTTTGGCAAAGGTTTATACCATAAAAGGCATGTATCAACGGTATTAAAATGACTGAAAGACTTATATATGAACGAATTGCTTCTTTCCAAACAAGCCCGTCAGGGAGTTTTAAACATGTCCGCTGACGAGAAAACGACAAAAGCAACGGGCGCGGCAGTTACCGATGGAAATGCCGACGAAGCGGATCCCAATGATGAGTTGGCCGCTGAGTTTAGTGCGTTTCGTCAGCCCATTAAAGATATTGCTATTATTGGTAGCCGAAATGTTCCTCTGCCTCATCAAGACCTGATTGAAGCCCTGGCGTTTATGCTTGTGAAAGACGGGAACAATATTATTACCAGTGGTGGTTCGTCAGGTACTAACGCAGCGACCATTCGAGGTGCCATGCGGGCGGATCCCTCTAAATTAAAAGTTATTTTGCCGCAGAGTATCGAGCAGCAACCGTCTGATGTGCAGGATCAATTGATTGGAATCCCCAATATTATCGAGCACCAGGACTGGGCTAAAATGACCTTATCGGACGCTAGTCGTCTATGTAATCGAGAGATTATTGATCAGTGTCAGCAGTTGGTCATTACCCTGTTTCACGATAGTCATACGCTGCAAAAGGCCATTGAATACGCCGGAGAGCAGCACAAGATTGTTACGCCGCTGTTTTTAGATTAGTTTGCAACAAAAACAGGGATTAAGTCGTAGCGAATCATAAATACTATTTATAAAAACGCCGTCAATTTTAATTGACGGCGTTTTTGTTTCAGCTAACAAACAGAAAGAGGACTTACTTAAGAGGCAACAGGACGTTTCCGCTGTCTTCACCCACCACCACGGTTTGAGGGGAGACACCGTTCCATTTTTTCAACACCTTTTCCATCATTTCCAGTTCCAGTTTTTTTATTTCCAGCTTTAGGAGATCCGGTGAGGAACGAAGGGCATTACCACGTGCCTGAAGGGCCTTAGCTTCTTGGAAAGCAATGTCCGTTTGCTTGGTTACTTTTTGGAGTTCATAGGTTTTTGCCTGAGCTTGTTGTTCCATGATTTGTTTTTGCTCAATTTCATGCTCCAGTTTTTCGGTTAGCTCAATGTTGGTAATGGGAAGCTTAACGAGTCTTACCAGTGCGGTTTCACTTTTGTTTTTCGTTTTTTCAATAGCCATTTCTTTCAAACTTCGAGTAACGACTTCTGTTGCTTCCCGTTGTACGGCTTCTCGCTGTTTTACCGCATCTTCAGCTCGATAGTTAGAAACAGTCTGCTTTAAGGCGTCTTGAATCAGTGGATCCACCATTTTTTGGTAAGGGTTACCTTGATATTCCTGGTGGAGAAGAGGGATTTTGTTAGAAGGAAGAGCGTAGAAGGCACTGTATTCAATGTTTACGGTCTGTAGATCTTTACTGTAGCATTCAGCAATGCCTTGCTGTGTGTTTTGTTTGATGGAGTAACGGTAAATTTGCTCAACAAAAGGCATTTTAAACGTAAGGCCTTCTTGCCGAACCATATGATCCATCTTACCTAAAGTAACACTAACACCCCGTTCACCGGGTTCAATAATGGTAAAGCTTTGCGACGCTATAAAAACCAGAGCGACAGCTATAAAGCCAAACGCGGCTGAGGACATACCCATAATGTTGTCATATTTACTCATTGATTCACTCTCCGTATCTCATCTCTATGTGTGATGAAAAATTGGAGGTGGCACCCAGATTTGAACTGGGGATAAGAGTTTTGCAGACTCCTGCCTTACCGCTTGGCCATGCCACCATCCAGTCATCAAATTACGGTGCCTAGCATAGGTAGAAGATACCGTAAGGTCAAGTGCTTGTAATGGATACACCGAAGATAAAAGAGATTTACAGACGTCATTGAGCCGGTAGGACAGATGGTGGTAGGATAGGTGTGTTCACGAATTCGAACATGCGATTAATTGAGAGGATTAGCCTATGCCTTGTGCCGTTTGTGGTGGCCGCTCCATCAAGACAGAAACGGGTGAGCGGTGTATGAAGCCAGCGTGCGATGGCGCAAAAGAGACATCAGGCCCGGATGTCAAAGAGGTTAAATGCTCGTGCGGTCGACTGATGAGCTATCAGGGATTGACTCAATTGGGTGAACCTATTTATAAGTGTCAGCCGTGTGGACGAACCACGAAACTGTAAAGGCACATTAGGCTTGGGCGTCTTACAACATTCTACAAACTCCGGTAAGCTACCCGATTTGGATCTGATTGTTATTGGGGATGAAGTGGAAAGCGTAATTACCGCTGTTTCAGCGGCTCGCTGTGGGCTTCGAGTCGCCGTTATACGTTACTCAGAAAGCTTGCTGGGTGGATTATGCACCCGAGCGGGGCTGAACTACATGGACATTACCCCGGAATACACAAGCCCCATGTTTGCCGAATTCCTGGCAAAAGCTGATGTTAAACGTGTGGCACTGGATGCTGATAAAGGCCATCGGGTACTTCAGGAACTGTTGGGCGAGGCTGGGGTTCGTTTAATCAGTGGTGTTGAGATGCGTGCAACCTACGATGACGAAAACGCTTACTGGCAGACTGAATGGCAGGGAGAGTTAAATTCTCTGGAGCCGGTGACGACTCGCTTGCTCATTGATGCCACCCCAGACGCGGATATTGCACGGCAATTGGAATTACCCTACACGGTTGGGCTGGGCGGTATTTTCGGTGACGCTCATAACTTTCTGGGGGTTTCGCCCGTGTTTCGGATGCGAGGTGTGGATCGACAAGGGCTTATTAACTTTGAGCGCCTTTTGAGAGAACGGCTGGATATGTTCCATTGTCTGGAAAAAGCCTTGCCTCATCATCCGTTGGCCTTTCGACGAGAATTGATTGAGCGTCCGGTATACTCGCCGGATGATATGGATTATATTGATATTCTAAATCCGGTGATTGGGATTGCCTTTCACCATTGGTGTTATGGAGAAGTGGACACTTACCCCAATGCACCGGTTTACATTGATGGGTTTAACACGGCGCGCTTGTCTGGAGACATGTTGGGGTTTAATGGGCTGGTGATGCGAATGAACGATTTTGACGCCTTGCTGGCATACTCCCATGGTGACGAGCGCTGGCCAGAACCGCTGGTTGAGGCGTTGCAGGATTTTCCTCGCTTTCTTCGGGAGGAAGGCGGCTTTGCACACGTTGACCTTGTTTTACCTGAAGAACTGTATGTTCGTCAGACCCTCAACATGCATGCCCAAACCATAATGACGGCGGAAAAGGCAATCCGGGGCGGAGTGCCGGAAAAAGATGCCATTGGGACGTTTAGCTACTGGCTGGATCTACGAGGCGTTACGTTTACAGAATTCTTTAAAAACCATAGCCCTTTGCCTAAGCCGGTATTCAATGTCGGACTCGGTGTTTGTTTTCCGGCCAATCCAGCCATCAGGCAGTTTGCCTTTGTCGGGCGGTCGGCAGGGTATTCGCCTATTGGACAGGGGGCTTGCCGAATTGTTCAGCATAATGCCATGCTCGGCGAGGCGCTCGGGGTTTCGGCGGCACTTGCGATTCAGGGCGATCCGTCTCATTGTTCTATGAAAAACGTTCAGGCGTTAGACATTCGTGAGACGCTTGCTAAACGTTGGGGGAAACCGATTGAGCTTTCCGGCCATGCGACTTGGCCGGATGAAGCCATTCAGCAAAGTTCGTTAATTCAGGCGGATAACCAGGTTGTTGAACGCACACGGATTCGTCGAATATAAAAGTACGCTCTGGATATTTAAACCGATGGGGCTTTAATGCTTATGGAGAAAAGGTAAAGGGCCATAAGAAGAGAGAAATAATGCTGTAAAAAATTAAGAAATGTAACAGAAAGTATATCTTTTAGCAATAATATATATCTCCAAACGTTTATTTAAATAGAACAAGTCACAACATCTCAATTTCATCTCATTCATTTTTAAGTCGCATAACGTTAGGAGTCATCCCATGTTTTATTCAGCGAACCATTCATTTTACTCCCAGCCTCAGTCTCAGGGATTTCAGTTTCAGCAACAGCAACAGAGGTTCCCTAGTCAACAAACCTCATTCACCCCGTATCAGCCATCTTACTTTCAAGCGCCGCAACAACAATATTCTTTTGCTCCTTATTTTCAGGCTAACCCCTTTGTCGGTCCTCAAACAGGTTCTTTTGGCAATGGTTTACTCTCTGGTATGAGCATTGGTCCAGCCATTACTTTTGGTCAAACTCAGAGTTCTCAGCCTTCTCAGCCACAATCTCCCATGTCTTACGGTCATTCTGATTATTTAATGAATATGTTCTTTAATTTTTCGAACCTGATAAATACGATGATGAATAGTCAGACCCCGGATCCAACACCGACACCAGACCCCTATCCAACCCCCGATCCAATCCCAACCCCGGATCCAGTCCCGACTCCTGATCCTTATCCAACCCCCGATCCAATCCCAACTCCCGATCCAGTCCCAACCCCGGATCCAATCCCGACTCCTGATCCTTATCCAACCCCCGATCCAGTCCCGACCCCGGATCCAATCCCAACCCCAGACCATGACTGTCGTGTTACTGGAGCGGCGGGGCTCTTCGGCGACCCATTCTTCGGACTTTTTACACCTGAATTGGGTGAGATTCCTAGCGAACTCCAGGCGTTTGATATTAATATCCAGCCGGAAGACGGACTCGTTAGTGTTCTAAACGACTCGGATAATGGCGGATTCGATGTATCTGTACAAACGTACGCTATTAATCCCGAAGGTAGTGTTGGTGTCCAGCAAGCGGCGATTACCGTTGGTACAGACAGTATCAGTTTTCAGAACAATGGTGATTTGATCATCAATGGTCAAGTTCGAGGTAACATCAATGACGCAGGCAGTATTGCTGAAATTCAGTTGGCCGGTGGCTCTGTAATGACCCGTGAAGAAATTGACGGCCCCAATGGGGTGACGGCTGAACGATTTGTGGTTCGTACCGATGAATATAAGGTTACGGCTGCTGTTCGCTCTCCAGAAGGCGCCGGGTCTTACCTCGATATGAACTTTGAGGAACAAACCACAAGTGCCGCTAATAACGCAACAGGGCACAAAAGCCAGGTTTCAACCTTGAATAACCCAGCGACTGGCACCCCCCTGGAAATGGGCTTAGCGGAACTCCTTAGCCTCGAAGCGAACAGTACTATCCTTGAGTTCCTTCGGTTAGCCTAGTTTTATAAACTTCCTCCCCAATTTTCCTACCTACTTATTAAGATGACTTAAAACAATGATGACTTTTGAATGAGATTTCCAGGGAAGCCCTTCAAGGCTTCCCTTTTCTTTTTTTGTCGTGTCCATTGCTCTTGTGACAACGATATAAGGATGTCTTAAATAATACAGGCCCTAGGGAAATCATTGAATTTTGGCTTCTTTTTGATAATAATTCTCATTAGCATCCCTTTCGCCTATCTCGTAAAGGTTTTTTATGACACTGAATGAAACCCAAGTCGGTGATACCCTCTGCATTATCGACATTGCCAACCCGCAAATCGCTACCATGGCCATGCGATTGGGTATTTGCAAGGGAAGCAATCTCTCCGTTTGTTCTAAAGTTCCTGGCGGGCCCGTGGTGGTGCGCCGAGGTCATATGGAAATCGCGCTGGGCCGGGATATCTGCAAACAAATTACCGTAACCAAAGTATCATCCCAATGACCCATACCCTCCTTCCACCCGACGCTCTTATGGCGCTCAAACCAGAGCCATCCGCCGGTGAGCGGCTGGTGATTCTGGCCGGTAACCCTAATGTGGGTAAATCCGTTGTTTTCAATGCCCTCACCGGCTTATATGTCAATGTGTCCAATTTCCCCGGTACCACGGTGGACATTCCTCGCGGTAAGCTGGATGAAAACACGACCCTGCAAGACACGCCAGGAATTTATGGCCTGTCTGGCATGAGTGAAGAGGAACAGGTCGCGGAAAAAGCCATCTTGAATGCTGATGTGGTCATTAACGTGGTCAGTGCCATTAGCTTGGAGCGGGATTTGTTCCTCACTCAACAGTTAATCGACTACGAAAAACGCCTGATTGTTGCTGTGAATCAGATGGATGAAGCTTGTGAGCGGAAACTGGATATTGACATGGTTAAGCTTTCAGAGCTTTTAGGGGTTCCGGTTTATGCTTGTGTCGCGACTCAGGGGCAAGGTATTGATAAACTTAAAACCCATGTCTGGGATGCCAAAACAGGCAACAAGACCCCGGACTCCCCTCCGGCAGAAGTGCTTCAGGAAGATGAAAAACATCCCGGAAAACGTTTGACGCTTTATGGCCACCGTCGACACCACGTCAATGCCATTAGCGCCAATGTGGTTCATCAACATGAGGACGAAAACAAAAATACTTGGCGTCACCAATTTTCCCGGAAACTCGGTGACGCTTTTCTCAATCCGGTTATTGGTCTTATTGCAATGGCCGGCGTCCTTCTTTCCCTGTATCAAGTAGTCGGGGTTTGGGTGGCAGGCGATACGGTTGATTTTACCGAAGGCACCGTCATGCTAGGCTATGTGGTTCCTTTCCTTAAAGGGCTGGTTGAAACCGTGGTGCCTGCTGGCAACTGGTTCCATCAACTGTTGGTTGGTGAATTCGGGGTCATCACCATGAGTATTCAGTACATCTATGGCGTATTGTTTCCATTGGTGTTGGGATTTTATATTTATATCTCCCTGCTGGAAGATTGCGGCTACCTGCCCCGGGTGGCTGTTCTTTCGGATAGTCTTCTTAGTCGAATTGGCTTGAATGGTCGGGCGGTAATCCCTATTATTCTTGGTTTCGGCTGTGTCACCATGGCGACCGTCTCAACCCGGGTTCTGAACACCCAACGAGAGCGAACCATTGCCTCGACGATTTTGGCTATCACTGTTCCCTGTTCGGCTCAGCTTGCTGTGATTATGGCATTGATGGCCTCGGCAGGCGGACTTAAAGGCTGGCTGGTCTATGTTGCTTGTTTGTTTACCATTATGATTGCCCTGGGCACCATTTTAAATAACCTGCTTCCGGGTAAATCTACGCCACTGGTATTGGACTTACCCCCCATGCGACTTCCGTCCCTGAAAAACGTGTTTCAAAAAACATGGGTACGAACCCAAGCGTTTATTCGAGAAGCGGCCCCTTTGTTTATATTGGGGTCGGCCATTGTTGCTATTTTTCAGGTTAGCGGTTTTCTGGACAAAATCCAGGTCTGGCTTTCGCCTGTCACGGTATCCTTGCTTCATTTGCCCAGTGAAACGGCCACGGCATTTGTTATGGGCATGGTGCGTCGGGATTTTGGCGCGGCGGGACTGCTTCACCTGAGTTCTTCCATCAATGCCATTCAAATGATGACGGCGCTTATCGTGATCACCCTGTTTGTTCCCTGTATTGCTTCTGCCGCCGTTTTTTGGAAAGAGCGAGGCATTAAAGAAGCAACCATGATCCTGATTGGTTCATGGTTGCTCGCTTTCGGTATTGGGACGCTGGTTTGCCGATTGCTCGAAGCCGTCCCTATCCTGTAATGTTTTAAAAACCCCTAATCCTTTCCGAGTCCCTCCACTAAATAACAATAAATTCCTCTGAGTCGGTCTTTTCGCTCCTGACGACACCTCCTTATTGCGCTTGACCCTATTTTACCCTTAACCACCTTGTCTATGATGCTCCTTCCTACTTTTGTTGGCCTTAAATAAAATGAATGCCCTGTTTTTTCAATTTTTCTCAATTAAAACGATGAATTTTTAACGTTTACCTTTTTAAAATAAACCGACCTACGCTCCACCCTGCACCTGTTTTCGGTTTTGTTTTCCCCTGTGTTTATATAAAAAACGATTTCCTTATTTTTGGAACGGCTTTGCGCCAGGTTTAATCTTGTCTTAAGAATCCGCTTAAAAAATGTTCGGTATATCTCTGTGGCCCACATGGGCTACCTAGAGGAGGAAAAGGCTTTGGCGAGCCGTTATGCTAAAACTACATTGAGACAAAGATAGAAAATTAAGAAGAGAGTAACAGAACGAAAGAAACAAACTCCTGCAAGTTGTTGTATCCACGAACCTTCAGTTGTTTAGTTATATAGAGAAGAGAATTTAAAGAAGGGGGATTCATGAGTATTGAATCCATGGCGGGTTCCGTCGGTAAAGAATTGCTCAAATCAGCGACCCGAAAAGAGGGCACGATTCGAAAACTCGGCGAGTCGCTGGGCAAAAAACTGTTGGAAAAATTCAGCGACAAGCTATCAAGCAACAAAAATTTTCAGCAACACCTTCAGCGCCTGCTGGATAAGCATGACGCTAGCACACCGACCAACGCAGGCACCACTCCGGCGCGCCACCACTTGCACCGCCCTTGGGGAGATGCCCTCGACTCGTCACCGGGGATTCAGTTCGGCCGTATCAACACCGAAAAAGCCCTGAGCGCCTTTCAGTCGTTTGATACCGATGCGAACGGAGAAATTAGTCAGGACGAACTGAGTCAAGGCATTGCGGATTTGGATACCCAACTGGCCAATCTGCATGATCGGGATCATTCTGGCGCCTCGACAGAAAGCCGAACCCAACGGGCCGACATGAATAAAATGCGAAATATGGCCCAGAGTGCTTTGAATAACTATCAGATCATCGCCGGACTGGATGGCAATACAAAGGGACTGACCAGTGAGGACCTGATGGCGTTAGCGGGTCAGGATACTCATACCGACTCTATCTCGCTTCGAGACTGGAGAAGTGTCCTGACAGGCAAGAAAGTCTGATTCTGTCTGCGATGTAGCGAATCGTAAAGCTTCCATCAAAAAGCGGTTAAGTTTTGACCGTTTCGACCGAAACCCATATCAAGAAACTTAAAAGATGGATAAACATCAATAGAAAAGACCATAACCCAATCTATTTAACCTAACCTGTTTTTTTCCCAAAACAATCCACACTCTGAGCTAGAGCACCCTGAGACGTATAAGCGTCCATATCAATGGGCGCCTGTTGCCGTTCGTATTACATACCACCTCACCCTAACCTTAATAGGAGGCCCTTCCCGATGGAATGGAATGAGCTGTCATGCCTCGGTCAAAATCTAAATCCAGCCGATTCACTAAACAGTCGGATGATGGCTCCTTTTGACGAGGAGTACTATAAGGCTCTGGGGAAAAAACACCTGAACCATGGGCAATGGGAAAAAGCCATTGAAGCTTTAAACCATGCGACAAAACTTAATCCAAATGATGCGGAAAGCTTTAAAGAATTAGGCAAAGCTTATCGTTATGCGGGTCATCGGGAAAAAGCAGAAGAATGTTGCCAGCAGGCACTTGAAATTGATCCGAGCTATGCCCCGGCCTACTGTAATTTGGCGATTCTCGCCAAAGAACGGTTTCAGTTCCAACTGGCGGAACAATACTATCAAAAAGCGTTGACACTGGATTCTAATCTCGCCCCAATCTGGTCGAATCTGGGTAATCTGTATTGCCTCATGGATCGTCCGGACGAAGCTTTTAAAGCCTATCAGGAGGCGATTATGGCAGATTCCCAGTTTGCCCCGGCCTTTCTTAACATTGGGCGTCTGTATTACGCGCAAGGCGAAAAAGAACTTGCGCAACTTAGTTTGGAACGTTCGGCTGAACTGGTTTCTGATACGAAATCACCTCAATATGCTGAAATTTACCATTCTCTCGCCCAATTTTATGAACAGAACAATCAGATTGAACCGGCTATTCCGCTCTATGAAAAGGGGTTACTCCTGTCCCCCGAAAATATTGAAATCTGGAAAAACTTGGGAAAAGCCTATGCTAATCAGGGGCAATTTAAAAAGGCCATTGGCAGTTTTGCCATGGTCATGGAGCTGGATCCGGAAAATGCCCGAAATTATTATGAAGTCGCTCAGCTCTACTATCATTTGGGCGATCTGGAAAAATCCAATACCGCATTAAGGCAAGCTCTTTCGGTGGCCCCGAAAATGACAGAAGCTTATTATGACTTAGGCGCTAATCTTTATGAACAGGGCGATTTGGACAGTGCCATGATGTTGGTGAGTCAGGCCATGGATTTAGAACCGGAGTACGACCTGCCGTATTATTTAATGGGCATGATTGAACTGTCTCAAAACAACCTGAAACAAGCTTACCGATTCTATGAGCGCCTGCAGGATCTTCGCTCTAATTGGGCTGAGCCTTTATTCAATCATATTAAAACGAATCCTTGATTCGTTAACGGCGATAACGACGTTGTCGCCATGCTCATCGTCACGTATCTTTTGTACGATCCTCAACAACTGTGCTTTTGACGCCTCATAGGCGTCAAATTGATTACAGGCCCTAAGGTGAATTCTAAAGTCTTAAAAAAGCCCAGGATTCTTTGTTAATAGGGATTGGGCTTCTCTGTAATAACATCTCTATAGCCGTAAATATTTGTAACGCTTTGACGGAAAATCCAAAAGAAATCATGGGCATCTTCCGATACCTAAGACAAGAGAAAACGAGATGATATTTCATGTGTTAGATAACGAGGTCTAGAGGGGTCGCTGATGCGCCTACGGGAGAATAATCCATTAATACCAACCACGGCTGTTTATTCGCTGACACAGATAGAAGAAACTGCTTATCAAAATTATGTCAAAACGGGCGAATACTTGCTAAGAAAACATAATGATGTAACTCATCCGGCTAATTTACTGGACGAGGTACTCAACGAGTTTTCCAAGGCTTTGGAAATTCGTCCTGATTCCGCAGATTTGCAAGGGCGAATGGCGCGAGTTTGGGTTAAGAAAGGCCACTACCCAAAAGCTGAAACTTACGCCAAAAAAGCGCTCAAAAATAATCCTAATCAGCCTGAGGCCCACTACGTTCTTGGCTATATTGCCTACAAACGAGACGGCTTGGAAGAAAGCTTGAAGCACCTCCATCAAGCGGTTTGCCATGGTGGCTTAAAAACCAGCTCATACCGTTTTTGCCTTGCCTATGTCTATAATGCGTTAAGCGAAAAATCCGCTGGCCTGAGTTCTCTGAAACGACTCAGTCAAGTGGCTTATTATATCGCCACAGGCTTACCGTTTATGGGTCTGGAAACAGAGCGACTGAGCTTGTCTAATCTGTTTAAAATTATCCCTTCTGCCATTAAAGCTTACCAGCAGGAGAAGGGTCATGATCTCGACGGTGCTCTTAAAGAATTGCTCAAAACACACGAAGCCTTTCCCGGCCTGCCCGCCATTCAAAATATGATCGGCGCTTTATATCATAACAAAGGGCTTCGCGAAGAGTCATCCTATTGGTACCGAAAAGCCATTCATCGAAATCCGCTCAATGAAGAGGGCTATTTACAACTGGGCCGTATTCTGGAAGAAAGCGGCGTCTATGATGTGGCATTGGAAATGTATCAAAAGTTGCTCAGTCTAAAACCCAACAACCCTGAAGTCCATTGTAGTATGGGCAATGTGCTGTACATGAGCGAGCGATTTGAAGAAGCCATTCACTATTATCGATCCGCTTTTCAGCTCAGCGACGATAAACCCTGGAAAGCTCTGCTTGCGCAAAGCATGTCTAAAATTTATCAGGATCAGTTTCTGAATCCAGAAGCTGCTCAAGGCGCCTTGCAACTTGCCATTGAACTGGATCCCGGTGATGTCGTCCATTATATTCACTTGGGGATTCTCCACTTTGAAACCGGTGATTACCTCAGTGCGGAAAAGTTATATGAATCCGCACTGAAGATTGAGTCCAGCCATCCTCAGCTTTACTCCAGTCTGGGCTACCTGAAGTGGATGAACGACGATATTGACGAAGCGCTTCGTCTGTACGAAAAATCCGTTGAACTGGATCCTTTCTATGACGTGCCCTATAACAACATGGGTGTTATTTATCTCGATACCTTGGGCAATATTCCAAAAGCCATTACACTCTTTGAGGAGGCCATTAGCCTGAATGAAAACTATGCGCTGGCTCACTATAATCTGGGGCGTGCCCACAGTTTTCTCAACAATAAGCTGGAAGCGGCCAGCGCGTTTCGAAAAACACAAAGAATTAATGATGTGACCAACGAATTGGATAATTCTGAATTAGAAGATCGTATTTTTAAATTATTTGAAAGCCAGTAAGACGATTTATTTGATATTTATTCCTTATTAAAAACTCCTCCCCTTATTCATAATATATACCGGCCGGACTCGCCCAAGAGAAAGGTCGGTTTCTTTATGAGGGCAATTTTTTTCTTTCAGTGGATTTATGTTTGTATTCACCATTTATCTGTCGGTTCGTTTTTTAACGCATCAAATTAGAGGTTCCTATTATGACATTATCTTTGACATCCCCATGCCAACCCCAATTTGGCCAACTTTCTTATACGACGGTTGGGAAGAAAAAATATTCCGGGTATCCCCACTCAACGCATCAGCTCAACATTGCGGCGACGGATGATGCTTTTGACCAATATCAATCTGTTCTCAAGCCTGAACAGGCATTTGTTTTTGATCCCAAACAACCTAATAGTAAAGGCCCTTCTGTTAAACTAGGCACCGTCACCCTTGTTTTTGATCTCAACGCCAAACAGGTAGATATCATCACCGAGAAACGCCTTGGCGAAGAAGGAAGTCCACTTCCTTCTATCAGAGACATGAATTTAATTAAAAACATGGTAACGATCCTTGGCGTGACAAATTTGGGCCCGAAAAATGAGTCAATGCTCCAGCAGTTTGTTGATATTCTAGGGCAGGTTCAAACTTTAGAATCAACGGAACAAACAGGCACCTAAAAAACATTTTCCTTTGTCCATACTCAATTTTATTCTCCCAATGCCTGCTTATCCCTGCCATAAAAACACACACTTCTCATTCAGGGTGGATTCGGTATAATAAATGGCCGACCAAAAATTCAAAAAAAGTAGCCCATGGATGTGATCCGAATTGGCTAGGAAGCCGCCTCGAAAGCGGTCGCCCCTCACGGGGTTGCAGGTTCGAGTCCTGTCACATCCGCCACTTTTCTCTTTCGTATTATCACAGGGACTTTAGATAGCGGGAGCCAATAGGCCACGGCAAATGTTGTTAGCGTGTTTCGATTCTGGTGTCTGGCTTCCCGCTGAATCAAACCAGACTTTGGGCTTGCCTGTAAAAGCTTGGTGGCGATTGAGATAAGCATGTTCATCCTGAACCACCAGAATCGCTTTGTGTAGGTGGTAATAGGCGGGGTTTTCCAGATAGTCCAGTCGTGTTTCGTTTTGACCGCAAGCTGTACAGTAGTTTTCCAAGGGGAAAACCGTCCGAAAGATAAACCGGCTGGCCCGTTTCGTCTGGCAAAACTCACACCGAAGTACGGCCCATTGCAGAATCACCGTCCGTCCGCAGTCCGGGCAAATCGATTTTCCTTCCGTAAAGGGGGCATTGGCATGATTGCAACTAAACACCGCATAAAACAGGCGATAGCTTTCAAACAGGATGGCCAACAGTCCTTGCATTATCCTCTGTACAATCATATTAAAATCATAAAAAGCTTTCTGCAAAAATCAATGTTCTTTCTGATTTTTATTGGTTAGGACGGCCTCACTACTAAAATTTGTATCATTTTGACAGAACGAGCGCTTGCATATGGTATAAATAAAGCGTTTATCATTCGGTCAATGCATATGCTCAACCAACTGCTCACCAAAATTAAAACTGCCCTGAAAAACGAGACCTGCGCTCATTGCCAGGCTGTTGAAATCGTTTCCCGCGGGTTGATTTGCGATGACTGCCGAGGCAAGCTGGGTATTCGGGAAGGGTTTCCTTTGGCTAAAAAAGGGGGATTCACCCTCTATTCAGCGGCTATGTTTAATCCCCGGATCAAGCGACTCCTGTATCCTTATAAGTTTTATCACCGTACCGATTATGCGGAGTCGCTGGCCGATATCCTTATCGATCACTGGCAGCAGGTGAATATCCCGGAAATTTCTTCCGAAAACGTGTTGGTCGTTCCCATTCCCAGCCGATGGAAAGAAAATCACGTCAGCGCCTTTGCCGAGGCTTTTGCTCGTGGGTTTAGCTACGGCTTTGACGATACCCTGCTTCAGTGGGAACGAGATACCATTCCCCAACATAAATTGACCGGCAAAAAACGGCGCTGGGAAAATATGAGCGGCAGTATGCGTGTCGCCACGACCTCCTCCGTGGATCTATCCCTCCCAGAAGACTCCAAAAACTTGCAACGGGACAAACAAACGCCTAGAATAGGGGCGTTAACATCAAAAACGGTTTTGATTATTGATGACATGACCACCACTGGCGCCACATTCTACGAAGCCTCTCAGGCGTTCCGGCGTATCCCCGATTTTAAAGGGGATATCATTAACCTTTCCCTCTGTCATGTACCCCTTGCTCTTCGGAAGCAGATTATTTAATTAAATACCGTTGCCACACAAGGTTTTTCCCATGCTTGATACCCCTAACTCTTCGACTCTGGCTCATACGGCAACCTCTGATTCGCCCGATTTTTCCGTTCCCATTGTTCTGGGCATGATTGGCTTGGGAACCGTGGGTACTGGCGTTTATAAAATCCTGAGCCGCCGAACGGATCTTGTTTTTCATCAAATTGCCGTCCGTTCTCTGAAGAAAGAACGTGATCTCCCCGGTTTGGATTCTGAACGCTTGACCGATAACGCAAAATCCATCGTGTCTGATCCAGCCATTCAAGTGGTTATCGAAGTAATGGGTGGTGTGGATGAAGCTCGCCCTCTGGTCATTGAGGCGTTCAAAAACGGCAAGCATGTGATCACCGCCAATAAAGAGCTCATCGCCAAACACGGTGCTGAACTGTTTGATTTAGCCAAGGCTCGCAACGTTCGTCTGATGTTTGAGGGAGCGGTTGCTGCGGGGATTCCCATTATTATGCCGCTTAAACTCTCATTGGCCGCCAATAATATTCTGGAGATCGCTGGTATTTTAAATGGCACCACCAACTACATGCTAACCCAAATGGCTGAAGAGAACTGGAATTACGAAGAAGCCCTGCTTCAGGCCCAGAAAAAAGGGTTTGCCGAAGCGGACCCGACCAGTGATGTGGGTGGTCATGACGCGGCTTATAAGATTTCTATTCTCGCTTCCATTGCCTTTAAAAAGCGTATCGACATGAAACACGTTTATTGCAAAGGCATTACCAGCGTTACTGCCACTGATATCCAACTGGCTGAATCGTTGGGGTATACTATCAAACTGATTGGCTTATGCCGACAGGCTGAAGCTGGTCAATTGGACATTCGGGTACATCCAGTTCTGGTAGAACACGACCATCCGCTGGCCAGCATTAAAAACGAAAACAATGCCATCTGGATCAAGGGCGATGCCGTCGGCGATGTTATGTTTTATGGAAAAGGCGCTGGCGAAATGCCAACGGCCAGTGCGGTTTGTGCTGATCTATTGGCTGTCACCACGGATTTGCATAAGGGCAACGACCCGATTCCATCTATGGAAATTGAAACCACGGGTTTTGCCAATATTCTGCCTGTGACCGAAACTAAAAACAAATATTTTGTTCGTCTCCATACCGCCGATCATCCGGGGGTTATTGGGTTGATTGGAACTGCCTGCGGCGAGTTCGGCGTCAGTCTGGAATCCATTGTGCAGCATGGCATTCATGAAGAAGACGGCACCGCCTCCATTGTATTTATCACCCATGAGCTGGCCGAAAAGCAAATGTTAAAGGCCCTGGATAAAATCAAAGCCGATCCGGCTATCCAGAAGTTGGGCTGTGTCTTGCGTATTTTATAACCGACCTTTTTAGAGCAGGAGATTTTCATTATGCCCGGCTTACTTGAGCGTTATCGTCATATCTATCAACTGGATGCCGATTATCCGATTGTCTCTTTAAACGAAGGGTCGACACCGCTTATTCTTGCGTCTGCCGTGGCCCGGCATATTGAAACCCTCTACGGTGTGAAGGACTTAAAGGTTTTTGTAAAGTTCGATGGTCTGAATCCTACCGGTAGCTTTAAGGATCGAGGCATGACCTACGCCGTATCCCAAGCGAAAAAGCAGGGTGCTACCCATATTATTTGCGCAAGTACCGGAAACACTAGTGCTTCTGCCGCCGCTTATGGGGCTCGAGCTGGTATAAAAACCTTGATCATTATCCCCCAAGGAAAAATCGCTTTAGGGAAACTCTCTCAAGCCATCATGTATGGGGCTTCCATTGTAGAGATTGATGGTAATTTTGATGTGGCACTGGATATTGTCCGAGAATTGGGGAAAACTGGTCGGGTTACGGTGGTTAACTCTATTAACCCCTATCGAATTGAAGGCCAAAAGTCCGCCGCCTTTGAGATTTGCGATGAATTATTTGACGCGCCCGACTACCACTTTATCCCGGTGGGTAATGCGGGGAACATTACGGCCTACTGGGCTGGCTACCGGCAATATCACGACTTGGGCAAAAGCACGAAACGTCCTAAAATGATGGGCTACGAGGCAGAAGGATGTGCGGCCATTGTGCTGAATAAAAAAATTGAAAACCCGGAGACCTTTGCTACTGCCATTCGTATTGGTAACCCGGCCAGTTGGCAAGGGGCTGTGGATGCTCGAGATGAGTCTGGCGGCGACATTGGCATGGTGAGTGACGATGAAATCGCATCGGCCTACCAGTTTCTCGCTAGGAACGAGGGTGTGTTCTGTGAGCCGGCCAGTGCAGCTAGTGTGGCAGGCCTGTTTAAAGCTTGTCAGGCCGGTCAGGTGAAACAAGGGGCCACCATTGCCTGTACCCTGACTGGAAACGGGCTGAAAGACCCTGATAGCGCCATACGTTTGGGCGAAGCAGACCGGGCGACCCTGCCCGCTGATGTGGCTCGGATTCAGGCGCATTTTGGCTTGTGATTATTATTTAAAGCGAATAACACCCTTCATCATGTTCATGCTGCAATAAAACGGGTATTCGCCCGCTTCCTGGGCCGGAACATGAACGACCACGCTTTCCCCATTGGGAATGGTTCCTTCGTAGCTGGCAGTGGGGACAACCAAATCCCGGGCGCAGCTTTCAGTGGTTTCCTTGCGGGTAAAAGTCAGCTCAAGCGGATAGCCCGCCTTGGCTTCAATAAGATTGGGTTGATACCCATGGTTAATCATAATTTCCAGATGCTGTGTCCCATCCTCTTCCTCTAGGGCCGTGGTGGGCATTTTATCGAGTTGATCACCCGAACACCCGCCGATAAAAAGCCCCATCCCCAAGCAAAGTAGTAATGTCAGTAAACATCGCATGTTAAAGCTCCCGCTAATGTATTCAAAAATAGAATACTAAAAACAGGGTCATCCCGCTCTTAACTTAAATTTAAATGGGCTGGAAAAGTTTGACCTTTACCCTAGCCGATAAGGTTTAACCCGCCGCCAATCTGCTGTTTTTGTTCGCCGGTCAGGGCCATGCCTCCGTTTTTTGCCATCATCGCTTGTTTTTTTCCGGCCATGGATTGAGCTTTCGCGATCAACGAACTTGCTTTCGAGGCAATCGATGTATCCGCACCGGATGGATCTTGTGGTGCCAAGGCGGCGGCCCGAATCTGCTGAAAGTCAGAAACGCGCTGTTCGGCGCTATCCACGGTTAAGCCCGGAATACTAATGGGCACGTGGCCGCTCACCGCAATGCCATTGGCATCGTAATCAATATGGATGCCACCGCCAAAACCACCCGCAGCCGACTGGTGTGCTTGCTCGTGGCCATAAATATGGGCATAGCTTTCGCTTCGCTTCTGGCTTAGCTTGGCCTGTTGCTGACTTCTTGCCTCAAGAGGGGTCATGCCGCCTTTTCCGCTACTTTCACCTTTTGGCGCAGAAACGCCTTGGGCAGAACCGTTTTGTCCTGCTCCCGATGAAGGAGGTGGATTAGCTGACACGCCAGGCGTCATCCTTAACATGCTTGTTTACCTTTTACCGCTCACTTAACTTACTGACTTGCTTTTGCTGACTTGCTTTTTCTTTCAGGGTGCCATTGATACGAACTCTCTATGGCATAACCTAACTTCTTTTCTCCACTATAGCCTGTATTTCAGGTAAACGCTCTGTTCGTAATATTTAATTAACAAAAAACTCACAATTTGTTACGTTTATAATATTTATATTCCCATGATCGAGTCTTCATAAGCTTTAAAAGAGTCTGCTGCCGGGCTGGCCATAATTTCGGCTGGTGAAAGGTCGAAGTCGGGAGCGACTTCCTCAAAAGAGGGCATGGGGATCTGCTTTACCGGATCATTCCCTCGTAGGTCAAATCCTGTATTCGCTGGCATCGAAGGGGTGTTTGGCCGTTGATCCAGATTCATATCCAGCTCACTGAACCGGCCAATGCGCTGTAAGGGCTTGCCCGGTTCACTGCCCATGGCTTGAACAAGGCCCTCAGCCTCTAATTCTTCTTTGATCACCGATTTGGGCTTCCCGAAAATTGCATGAGAAACGGCCTCACCCGCTTTCTGGAAGTAATGCCCGATGCCGAACATGGCTAACATCTCTGTGGCAAAGCCAACCAGGGTAATGCCCCACTTCACGGCGGCCAGTTTGGAGCCAACTAATGGAATCTTCGTCAACACGCGCGGAATCTGAATCGCGATTTTCTCCGCCCAATGGCTTCGGTTCAAGAATCCCATGATTTGAGGCACCACCTGGAATTTATTCAGGAAGGCTCGACCCACTTCCCAGCCGAGAAAGTTACCCAGTCCAAATCCAAGTAAATCATGAGAGAAGGTTGCCAGCTTATCCCCTTCCTCCGCTTTGGTACCCCGTGTGAAAGACAAACCAATAATAGTTATTCCCATTAAAGCAGGAGCAAATATTTTGCCCAACAGACTACCGGAAGCGGCTTTTTTACCCGCGTCAGCCAAGGCGTCTGGAATTAGATTCAACGTATTTCCACTAAACAGACGACGAACATTGTTTCCCATGCTGGCAAAAAATCGCCCAATAGGGCCTACCACTTTGTCCCCATGTTTTAGAGTCTGCCGTAATTGGTACTGGGCTTTATAGATCGGGAAATAGTGATTCTTCAGCCCGTTGATTCGGTTATAAGCGCCCCGCATCCGATGGTAGGCTCCTGCTTTGGTCTTCGCTGTCGCTAGCCGATTTAGCAACTCTTTCCGAAGGGGTGCTTCAATCGGAGTGCGGCCCATGCCCAACCGTCGGAAAAATCCTTTATTGCTAATAATTTTCTCGGCCTGCTTCAAATTCTTGGTTTTCAGCAGTTTTTCGGCAACCTCTTTGTACCCTTTTTGCCCTGACAGGTTTTGAAATGCCTTCTGAATCGTCTCGGCTTCGGTCACATGGGAACTCTTCATCGCCGCTTCCAGCGCTTTTATAGTTGCTTCAGCGGTCTGAGGTTTGGCTTTCATGAGTTCATCGTAGGCTACTTTCGGTATGGTCGGCTTTAATCGGTCCATCACCTGAGAAACCATATATTTTTCCGCATCCTCAGGCAGCATTCGGATGGTGGCTTGCGACCAATATTTTTTCTTCGCCAGATCTTGCATGGTTTCAATGCTCTCGCCTATTTTGTCCACGAGGTTGGTTTCCAGCCATTGGCTCGCCTGACGAATACCCGGCAGGTGATCAATGCGCTGGGCGATATCGATAGCCTTTTTGGCGTTGTTTGCATAGAGCTTTTCTAACCCAAACGAGGCGGCAACACCGCCCAGAGCGCCATAAAGCATATGGAGAGGCTTGGGCAGCATTTCGTTTTCTACCATCCAGTCATACGTGCCAAAAGGTGCTTTTTCAGCCCCTTCTGCCTCCGGCGAAAGGTCGGCTGTATCCCCATTGGGGTTCGCCAACGATTGCTGAATCATCTGCTGGATGCGCGGATCATTCAATGCGGGAGGCGTGGCTCCATTAGTGGCGTATCCGGGAGGAGTGTATCCTGGATACCCTGGATTTCCCGGAGGCATGAATGGTTGGTATGGCTGATATGGTGGCTGTTGTCCCATATAAGTAAATATCCCCTGCCAGCACCGATGCTGTTGGTTAAAAGCCTCTAACCATATTAAACCCGTTTTCCTCGTTTTTGTGCGGTTTGTTAACTCGATCCTCTCATACACCCCTAAGCCCTTTAGACTAACCCACGACCTACATTCTATATTCTTTTTATAAATGGCTTTTTGTTTACTGTAAAATTAAAATAAAGTGACGTAGTAGAATAAAAACGAAAAGGATGACCTTTTATGAATATTTCTCCCTATCGACCCATCGCCCCTCCCCAGTTTGGCGCAATGGAGACAGGCCATTGGCAATCATTTCAAGTTAACGAGGTTGAGCAACTGAAAAAAGCAGTCGATCAAGTCGATTCGGCTCTTACCATAAAGGCTTCTGAAAAGTCCGATGTACTGCCGGTTCTTGAGGCCTTATCCGCTTTCACGACCGCAGCGAAAACACTTGAACAAACAGGAGTGAACACGGGTGACGTCATCAGCGATTTATGGGAGAACATCCTGGACAAAGCGATAAGGACCCTACTAGAGGGAGGAAACATAAAGCTTGAGCAATTTACAATGCTTGGAAAAATGGATTTACTGACCGTAACAGGGTTCGCTGATAAGCTTTATACGATGGTTCAACAGATGGAATCCATAGTAGAAAAGGGTTCTTCTGTCAATAGCTTAATCCCCTCATGTAATAGGGGTTATGCGGGCTATAGGGACCGCCTAATGGGACGACTCTGGCAAGGCGCTTTGGTGGAGGCAAGGGACAGAGCTTTAACAGAGGGCTTTCGAGGTGGAACGTTTGATGAGTTTTGGAGAGAAGTTCTTAAAACACTCGTAGCCCAAATGAGCCAAGACGATCGAAATTACCCTTCCCTCATTACCGACCACTTAAAAGCCGAGTTCGAAGAAAATGCCCAAGCCACACAAAGTACCCTGATGAAAAACTTAGTGGTAATGAGCAAAAGATCAAGTGGAAAGTAGTTTAAGCCTAAAAAGTATTTGAAAAATTAATCCGTTTTCCTCGTTTTGTGCGGTGGGCACCTTTTTATTTTGCATCTTCAAATTTTTAATATAATATTATGGCTTCCTCTAGGCAATTCATGCCCTTGAGGGGGTTTGTTCAAAAACAACCCAAAATACAGAAGGATGCTTTCCCCATGATGATTTCTCCCGTTTCTCACTCTACACCTCCTCGGTTTGGTTCTCTGGATACAACCTCGTGGAATGACTCCCGAACCCCTGAACTTAAAACATACAAACAGGCCATGACAGAGCTGCATCGGATTCTTAAAATCTCCAGCGACTCCCACCTTGCGCCGCGCTCCACAAGACAGATATTTAATGGCCTCCTTACAGCCGCAAGAGCCTTCCAAGGCCCTAAATCTGAAGAGGAAAAAGGACTATGGATAACCACCCTCACTATTATTAAACAAAAAAAGCTAACAGACCTTTGTATAAGCCCCAAGGATTTAGGGCGAACTTAAGACCCATCTTGAAACGACGGCTCTCCAAATAAAAGAGTTCTTAGATTTAATTCCCGCTGACTCTCAGCTAATGCAAAAAGCAGACATTAATCCTGAAACCCTCATGGAAGGGTTGTGGACTCAATGCCTAACAGAACTGGAAACTCGTATAAAGGAAGAAGAAAAAGTCGATTCTCTCGAAAAATGGGGTATCGTTCTTAACTCTCTTATCGAAAAAATGAAAAAAGATAGCACCACATACCCCCCTTTTATTAAAAGAAATTTACAAAAAGCTTTTGAGAAACATTCGGCTGAGATGGCTATTCATCTCTCCTCTCAAATACAAGGAATGAATGCTCTAGCTAAGGCAGCCCTTGCTAAAATACAACCTGAAAAATAATTAGCCCTTTCTTATCGAGTGTTTTTTCAATAAAAATGCGTTTTTTGAAAAATTAATCCATTTTTATCCTCTATAGGGTTTAGAAAGGTCATTAAACTCATCCATTTGGTCGTACTCAATATCGGGTCGATTCGATATGATAATCACAGCTATTCTTTGTACGTAACTTGCAGGTGGTTATTAATTTAACGCCTTTGTGGATTTCAGAGACCCCTCACCGGGTCTCTTTTTATTGGTTGGCGAAGCCAGCCTTACCCAGCCTTACCCAGCCTTACTTAGGGGGGCTAATTTCGGGGCTGATTTCGTCAACGGAGTTTTAGCTCCTCTTGTCATTCCCGCGAAGGCGGGAATCCAGGCCAGCCAGCATAAGTAGTTTACGAAATCAGCCCCAAATAATGACAGTTGTACTGTCCTGGCTAAAACTCTTGGCGGCCGTCGAGGGCGCGGGCGATGGTCATGTTGTCAGCGTATTCTAAATCGCCGCCAACGGGTAGGCCAAAGGCAATTCGGGTGAGTTTGATGCCCAGAGGTTTGATCAATTTGGAGAGATACAAACTTGTTGTATCGCCTTCAATCGATGGAGGCAAAGCGAGAATCACCTCTTCCACCCGATTTCGGCCTTCAGAGTCTGTTGTCAGACGGGCTAACAGTTCCCGTATTTTTAAATCTTCTGGCCCGATGCCCTCCATAGGAGAAATCAGCCCATGGAGCACATGGTATTGCCCGGAAAATTCCCCGGTTCGCTCCAGAGCAAACAGATCCTGAGCGTCAATTACCACGCCAATGGTTTTAGGGCTTCGGTTGGGATTGGCGCACAGTTCGCAAGGCGATTGGCCGGATAAATTAAAGCATTGGGCACACTCGCCTATTTTTTCCTTGGCGTCTAGCAGGGCATCCGAAAAGTTTTTTATATCATGGGACGACTGCTTTAGCATATGGAATGCTAGTCGTTGAGCTGACTTTGGGCCAATGCCCGGTAGGGTCTGAAAGGCTTCAATCAGGCGAGCCAAGGGTTGAGTGTAGGTACTGACCATTCGTATTCACGCCGATACTTAAGTTAGAAAGGAAGTTTAGGCATGCCGGGAATGTTCATGCCACCGGTCACGGCCTTCATTTTTTCTTCGGTCATTTTTGTGGACTTATCCGAAGCGTCTTTCAATGCGGTGAGTATCAGATCTTCCAGCATTTCAGTTTCTCCGGTCGCATCCGGGCTGATTTTAATGGATTTAAATTCCATCTTGCCGTTGCACACAACGGTCACGGCTCCGCCGCCTGCGGTGCCTTCGACGTCTATTGCGGCCAATTCGTCTTGTACTTCCTGCATTCGGGTTTGCATCTGCTGGGCTTGTTTCATCATTTTCTGAAGGTCAAACATGGGCGATCTATCTCCACACTAAAAAATCTCACGGCTACATTTCGTCTCATTATAAACAGAACTACCCCCATGGATCCACTTTATAAACAAGACAAAAGCAAAGAAAAAGAATGAGGCCGTTTCTTTACGTTGATAGTCAGCGCAAAGAAACCTCATTCTAGAAGTCTATAGACACAGTCGGTGAGAGAGTATAAGAAGTTTTTATTTTTATAGTATGAGAGTGAGTTACAAGGATGTTAAAGGTTCAAAGAAACTAAATAAAGTGAATCAACTAAAGTGTTTGTTTTATTAATTTTATTTTCTCACAACTCGTCTATAAACCATAGAGATCAATCTTTATGATTGGAGTGCCTGATATAAAATGCTTGTGCGAAAGAAAAAATCCACCCACTACCACGGCTAGAGACGGGGTTGGTATTTTTTTCGTTTGGTGTATGATGTTTGACACATTTGAAGTGGCGCTTTCCAAGCAATTTGACGCCTCCTTTGGTTTTATTTAAATTCATAATGTGATCGATACAAGATAATAGAATGATTTTGGAGCTTTTTCCCATGTCTACGTCAGCAAAACCCATTAAACTTCAAGCGACTGAACGGGATACGACCCTGAACCCCCGACAGCTTCGCGCCGCTGGATTTGTTCCAGCCACCATTTACAGCAAAGACACGGATTCCCGTTCCATTCAGGTTCGTGCTAAAGAACTAGCCTATCAGTACGGGAAAGGCATGCGGATTTTTGAGCTGGATGGTTTAAAACTCATTGCCCGAGCCCAGCAAATTCAGGTGGATCCCTTAAGCCAGCAAGTGCTTTCCATTGAGTTTCTGGAAATCAACCCGGAAGACGCTAAAGCTGCCATGGCCGCTGAAGCTCAACGTCGTGCCGATGAGACCGCCGCTCTTGAAGAAGCCAAGGTTCAGGCTCGGGCCAACGCCAAAGCCGCCGAAAGCGCCGCTGCCGCCGCTGAAGAAGAAGCTTCTGATAGCGCTCCGGCTGAAGAATCCGCCGCTGAAGCCGAAAAAGCCACCGCCACCGCATAAATAACAAGCAAGATAATAAAAAACCGCTTCATTTATATGAATAATGAAGCGGTTTTTTATTATCTATTTTTATTAGACGAGCGCATCAAAAATGCGCTTAACATGCGTATCTGTAATCGAATCTATCTTTTTAATATCCGAAAGGTCAAGGGAAGATGCTTTTTTTCGAAGAGAGTCGATTTTGTAAGAATCCCCTTCCCCTTCAGCAGCAGAATACTCTTGAAAGTCATTACCACTAACGATATAAACCGTATCACTACCAACTTTAGTATAGCCGACTAAGAAATTTTCTCCCCCTTTTTCTCTTAATTTGGCAACCAAAACATCGAAGATGGGAACCGCATACATTGCCCATGTTTTTGAGATTGCTCCAACGCCATCTGTTTGAAACTGCTTAGGGATTTGGGGGGTTAACATCCGACTTGTACGCTCACTAGGTCGAGTCTTAACTCTAACCACTCCTGCAAAACGAGGGAACTGAACCGGCTGATTAATTGGTAAACTCATAAGAAAGAAAAACCTTAATAAACATTTACAGAAGCGGAGCTCTTTCGCTTGCCCCGGCGGACGTATCCGTTAAAAAATGTTATTAGCCTGAGTCGCCGGGTTGAGGAAGCGGGTGATGTTGTGGCGGAAGAGGAGAGAGACTTCGCCCACCGGGCCGTTTCGTTGTTTGGCGATGATAATATCCGCCGTGCCGGGGCGTTCGGAATCTTTATTATAGTATTCGTCCCGATAAATAAAAGCGACTAGATCCGCATCCTGCTCGATGGCGCCGGATTCCCGAAGATCGCTGAGCATGGGCTTCTTGTTTTCCCGACTCTCCACGGCACGGGATAGCTGAGATAGGGCAACGACCGGCGCGTCAATCTCCCGGGCAATGCTCTTTAATCCTCGAGAAATCTGGGAAATAATCTGAACCCGGTTTTCGAATCCACCGCTACCGCCGGGTCCTTCCATTAACTGAAGGTAGTCAATGACAACCAGGCCCACTTCGCCCACCTCCATCTTTAGTTTACGGGCCTTGGAACGGACTTCCATCACCGTCATCCCCGGCGTATCATCAATATAAAGAGGCGCGTCACCCAACATGCCCATGGCATTAGAAATCTTCGCAAAATCTTGTTCGGTCAGCTGGCCGGTTCGGATTTTCTGGGCATCCAGCTCGCCTTCGGAACACAGCATCCGGGTAACCAATTGTTCTTTACTCATCTCCAGGCTAAAAAAGAGTACCGGTCTTTTCTCTCGAAGGGCCACATGACTGGCAATGTTCAGACAAAACGCGGTTTTCCCCATGGAGGGACGGGCCGCGATGACGATCATGTCTGATTTCTGAAGCCCGGAGGTCATGGTATCCAGATCGTAAAACCCGGTGCTAACCCCCATGAGTTTGTCTTTGTTCTCGAAACGATCCTCAATCTGTTCGTATGAGGTGGCAAGAATGTCCTTGATATGGGAAAAATCTTCTGCCATTGTGTTTTGGGCGATTTCCAAAATCAAAGATTGGGCTTTGTCCAAGGCGTCGACCGATTGAGATTCTTGAAAAGAGCTTTCAATAATTTGGGAACCCGCCTGAATCAAGGCCCGGAGTTGGGATTTGTTTCGAATAATCTTGGCATAATAGGCCACATTCACCGATGTTAAATGCATTTCGGCCAGACTCATAATATAGGAGCGTCCACCGGCGTTTTCCAGACTCTCCTGATCACTTAGCTGTTCGGAGACCGTGATAATATCCACGGGCTCGCTCATCTCAAACAGCTCGATCACGGCTTTATAAATGGTCTGATGCCGGGGGCGATAGAAATCATCAGGCTTCAGAATTTCGATCACTTCGTTCAGCGCGTCTGAATCCACCAAAAGACCGCCTAAAACCGCCTCTTCCGCTTCTAAGCTATGGGGTGGCACCCGTTCAATGGGTTGCTGAAGTGAATCGGTCGGGTCATAAAACGACTGTGTGGCCACCCGTTAACCTCTCTCTCATCTAATCATTCTTTTGGTTTGACACCTTATCGAGCCGTTATTATAGCGAACTCATTAATGAACTTAAAGCGAACGCAGACATTTTATCGACTGAACCTGCAACAAACCGTAATGATTGCCCTTAGTAGACAGGTCTGTTCACTTTTGGGTCTGCTGTTTACAGGAAGACATCCCTTAAAATGCTATTTCAGCTAATAAATACCCCTTTTATATATCTAACAGAAATAAATAAAGCATTTACTTTTGTAAACTTAGTTACTGGAAAAAGCAATTCACTTCTTAAGATTGTTTTTATTATTTCATAAGATAAATTAATATAACATCTCAATCCCCCCATATACATAACTATTTATAGAAGGAGAGCAAATTATGGGTTTTGCAGCATCCCAAGCAAGATTCATGATGTTGACAGCTCGGAAAAGCGATCTGGAGCTTCAAGGTCAGTTCATTAACCAAGCTCGATTATCCCTTGCAAATATCACGGGCGACCTATTTGCCTTAAGTGCCAACCTGGAACCTGAATCCCCTCAAATGTTAGCACTACAGGCAAGAATCGCATCGTTGCAATCGATTGATAAAGCGCTTGAATTACAGCTCCGACGAGTGGATACCCAGCGTGACGCTGTTCAAACCGAAATTGACGCCGTAAGAAAGGTCATCGGAAAGAACATCGCCTCCACCTTCAAAACCTTCGTATAAAAAACACATCGGGTTTTGTAAACGGTATCTTGCAACACATGCACACAACATAAAAACTAAACAACACCGTTAGTTTCTCACTTTATATTCATTTTATGACCCTTGTGCCACCGCACGCTTCTATAGAAGCGGCTAGGCGCAGACGTTAAGCATTAATTTTTAGAAAGAGGAATTTCCTATGGCAATTTCACCATTAGCACAAGGCGGCGGTTTTCCCTTCGCGACAGGCTTTGGACCAACCAGTACGCCCGGCGGGTTCTCCAATTCATCTTTTGGATTCCCTGGCGTTACCGGATTCGGTTTTCCGCCTCCCTTTGTTGATCCCTTCTTTTTCTTCGCCCCGGCGGCAAGCTCCTTTAACATCAACCGATTACTCGGAGCCTCTAGCGGGCAGTCTGTTCCCATCAACATTGGACCCACGCCATCCACGTTAGGTATTGCACCTTTCATTCTTGGCTTCCCGTTCTTTGGCGGTGGCAGTGTTCCGAACCAGCCCCCTCAGGCACCGAGCCCCTTCCTGTCCAGTAATCCTTTCAGCCAGGGAGCACAGCAGAGTCCGTTTGGCGGCCAACTCTTTAATCCGTTTCCCAGCTTTGGTACCAATCAATTCACCCCATTTGGTGGACTTGGACAGCAGTCTATGTTTGGCGTCTTCGGCGGCGGCGCTGGTGGATTCGGCAACCCCGGGTTCTTTGGATAAACCCAAAACATCCCATACCCTATTATTATCGAGGAGGCGAGAACACCGACCGTATGGTCCGTGTTCTCTTTCCTTTTAAATAAAGCCGTTCGTTTGCGGGCTTGCCAAAGTTATTGAAAAGAGACTTTGTACTCCAGGACCTCGAAGGCCCGGGTGATTTCAAAGTCTTGAATATCAATGGGCGAATAGTTTTTATTCACCGGAATTAACTGCCCGCCATCAGGCGACAGCTTTAACAGTTTCAACGTGGTTTCGTGCTGATCGGTCTGCACCACGTAAATTCCGTTGGGCCGATACGTCTGGCTGGGACGGACCAGAATAATGGCCCCGTCGGGAATCAGCGGGCTCATGCTATCGCCCCGCACTTTAAGGCAAAACATGTCGGATGAGTATTCTTTCACATCGGCCCATTCGTAATAAACCGTGTCTTCCACTTCATCGATCAATTCCATTTGTCCGGCCGTTACGGCTCCACGGCAGGGGAAACGGTAGAACCCTTCAATCTGTTCCAGATTTTCTATTTTTTCCACATCGGTATTTTCACACGCCTTTAAAAGAATTTCTTTCGAATACTCATCCACCGCTTTCCAGGCGGCCAGCGTTTCATAGGTCACATCAAAATATTCTGAACCGGCCAACGACTCCAGCATGGTGTTTGAAAAAAGCCGGTTCTCTGAAACACAGCGGGTGTATTGTGAAGGGTTAATTCCCGAAAGCATGAGTAATTTGCTTTTCGACTTTTGGGTTTGCTTAGCCGCTTGTTGAATCAGCGCTTCCACATTATTGAATAAAACATTCATGGGCCTATTGTAAATGAATTAAGCATCAATGTTTTTACATTGTTGTACAAACAAAAATGGTATGGTATGGTATTGCTGTTCTCTGAGGCTAATTTGGTCATCTTTTCGCCTTACCGATTAAAGGAGTGAAACCCAATCCATGCGTCCCCCTTATTTTAATGAACCCTACGATAAAGGCGAGACTGATCACCCACTTGAACTTGATCATGTTGCCTGTTCTGATTTTTTGATGAATCTGGCTCAAGGTGAGCGATCTCCTCAAGCTCAGGAAGGTCCTTTGAATGATTCATCGGACATCTCTATCGAGGAAGAACAGATCATTCGAGTTCTCCGGATTTTGAATTTGCTGTGTATCGAGTATTTCTCGTATGCTTTTGCCAGCAGTATTGTCAAGAAACAGCAAAAAATTTTTTTTAACAGTTGGTTACAACGAGTTCGGCAGGCTGTTTTTCCCCATAATAATCTTCAGTAATTTTTGCCAAAGAAAAAGCCTGACTGAAACAGTCAGGCGACTCAAGTGGGTTCTTTTTAAGAGTGAGTGAGGATTTTAAGGAGTGTATGTATTTAATCGAGTATTGTGTAAGGGGGATTTTCTCGATTCAGTCGGTTAGGGTACTTATTAATCGTACCTACCGACTATAGTTAGAAGTATATGCCAGTACTTATATTGTGTCAACCTAACCAGAGTTAGTAGTAAACATTTTTTAACAATGTCTTCTCGCTTGTGGCTCTAACAGGTTGTTAAAAAACACGAAAGCTCGGTCGTGGGGCCTGTTTAAGGGCTTAAATAATCAGGCTTTTGGTCACCATTTGCTCTTGTTGCATTTTGATAAAGGGTTTGACCAATTCGTAGCTGTCCTTTAGCCCGGCCAGATCTTGAACCCCAATGGACAAATGAAGGCGTTGAGGCAAAAGAGCCATGTGGTTGATAAAGGCCTCCATGTCGACGGTACCTGTGAGAAACGATTCTCGGCTATTCACTTTGCCATCGTTATTGGATGCTCGAACGTATTCCACATCACTACCCATTGCGTCCAGCCAGTCCAATGCAGGCATCTGAGAGAAAATATTAGCGTAACCCACGTCGATACACCCTTTGACCCGAGGTGAATCAATCCGGCTGATGAGTTCTGTTAGCTGACCTGGTGATGCTTCCATCACGTTAGCAATCAGCAAGACAATGTTTGTGGAGCGCAATTGTTCTTCCACTAATTTCTGCCAAAAATCGACACTCGCTGCCAACCACTCGTTATAACCGCCCGAAATATCCCGGACAGAGTGGTAAGGCGAATTAAAAATAACGTACTTGGCTCCCATGGCCTTACAAACCGAAATGGCTTGTGTATAACGGTGAAGTGAGACCAAGGCGATCTCGGTATCACCGCTCATCGGGTTCACATCTGCGGAAGGCCCCTGAATGGCTAGCCATCCTCCAATAAGGTCGTATTTTTCGATTGCTTTTTCAAGATGTTTTTCTTTGTTTATTAGTTTTTCGGCGGTTGAAAAAGAAGGCACTTCGTAGCTTAATTCATTTTGCATGGCAAAAGCGACCCCGGAGCTTTCGTCCTCCAAGCCTTTTGGTGCGGCGAAAATCTTGTCAATCAACGCGTGCGTCCTTTGCCTTCCAAAATAATAATGCGCTTACCTGTTATTACTAATAGAGTTATCGTCTGATAATCGACCAACTTTAATTTGGCCAGCACAGCTGGCTTTACTTATTTTTAGGCTAAATTATTGCTCTTGTTAAAATAATAAATATAATTTAATATAATATTATAAGGTAATTGACTTTTACTCGTCACGTTCCCTTGAACCCCTTCTTCAAAGTGTGAGGACTGTTTTATTTACTTTTGCTTCTCGTAGGAATTGCCCATGTCGATTTTCTCATTTCCTATTTTTATGCGTCATTATGGCCTCTTTTTTGTTTGGGCTGGAATTTTGTGCCTGTCTTTTAGCCAGGGCCTGAGTGACTCGTCTGAAGTTCTTACGGGTAGTATTCGTCAAACCGCTTACATGTCATCTGATCAAGCCAATCAAACTTTTCAAGGCGTTGTTTATGATCAGACCACGGGTCAGCCCATTGCTCAAGCTAGAGTCCAAATTCCAGCCCTGGGTTTAACGGTATTCACCCAAGGGGATGGCTCTTTTTCATTTTCTCCCAACGCTACTTCAGCCCAGCCTTCAAGCCGGCGCTTTATCCTTAATGTTGAGAAACCGGGCTTTTTACCAGGCAACGCGATTTTAGACTGGGAACGCCCTGCTTTATCGCCACTGCAAATAACGCTCCAAAAAACCCGTCCTGTCGTGATCATCGACCCTGACTTACATCATCTGGGGGATAATAGTTATTCTCACTATTCGTCAGGTGCCGGACAATTTCAACAACATGCCGAAGGTGTTTTGTTGGTGCGCCATTTCTCGCTTGCTGGGGCTTTGCCCTCCCCACAAACCCAACTGCTTATTGGCGCCGTACTAGGGTTGGATACGCTTCGGGCTCATGAAGCGGGTCAAAGTACTATTCCTTACGCCAGCAGCCCGGTGGTGGTTCGGCTCAACGGAAAGACGATCGCTCACATTACCCTTAATGGGCTCCGTCAACATATTCCGGTGCCGCAAGGGCTTTTAAGTCCTATGGGGTATAACACCCTCGAAATCCAAACCGGATATCATCGACCTGATGGTGTTCGGATTGATTACGATGACCTAGAATTAATGAACGTAATATTAATGCTTTAAACCAGAAACCGGTATAATAGGTAATTATAAGTAAAATAGAGTGTCTTTTTAAATACTGTTCAAAGGGACTAAATCAACCTTATGAATCTTGCTCACCGAGTTATAAATGATGATGTCGTCGTCGTTGATATTAACGATGATAATTTTGAATACCCGAAAACACAGGTTTTAAAAAATTACGTGATGCACCTGCTGGATGATCAATATAAATATCTGGTACTGAATCTGAGTAACGTTATGATGTTGGATAGCTTTGGCATCGCTGTGTTTATTTCCATTTTTAAAAGATGCAAGCAAAATGGCGGCAACCTGACCATGTTCGGCCTGAATAAACAGGTAACTCACCTGATGGAACTCACCCGGATGGATCGGGTGCTGGATATCTGGGAAGGCGAAGGGCAGGCCGTTGCCCATGTTAAGCCTTGATAAACCCTGATTAAGCTTTGAAGCCTTCGCCTTAAATTTTCGTTTTATAAAAAGTAATAAAAAGTCGGTTCCCTTTTTCTCCGTTCCCGTCGCCTTTGGGGATGAATCCGTGTAAAATAGGGATATGACACAACTCTCAGAAAATCAGGCGCAAGAAGCCCATCAATTGCTGGAACGGGTTCATTATGAGCTTAAAAAAGTGATTGTGGGGCAGGAACACTTGCTGGAGCGTTTATTGGTGGCTGTGATTGCCCAAGGCCATGTGCTGGTAGAAGGTGCGCCGGGGCTGGCGAAAACACTGACCTTACGGAGTCTTGCCAAAGTGGTGGACGTGGACTTTAAGCGAATTCAGTTCACACCCGACCTTCTGCCTTCCGATTTGACCGGCACCCGAATCTACAACCCAACTCAGGGTGGTTTTTCCACCGAATTAGGGCCGCTATTTACCCATTTTGTACTGGCCGATGAAATTAATCGCGCCCCGGCTAAAGTCCAGAGCGCCTTGCTGGAAGCCATGGAAGAGCGCCAGGTTACCGTCGGACGAGACACTTACCCGCTTAAAATCCCGTTTATGGTTATGGCCACTCAAAATCCTATCGAACACGAAGGCACCTACCACCTGCCCGAAGCCCAACTGGATCGCTTTTTATTTAAACTGTTGGTTACCTATCCCGACAGTCGGGAAGAAATGGCCGTGGTTCAACGAATGACAGCGGAAATCCCTCCAGAACTCTCCCCCATTCTTAATGCCGAACAGGTGATTCATTTGGGTGAGCTGGCTTCCAAGGTTTATGTGGATCCTAAAATCATGAATTACGCTGTGGACTTGGTTCAAGCGACTCGCCGAGATACAGAGGGTTCTACCGTTTCCTCGGAGATTGAAAAATTTATTCAGTACGGTGCCTCCCCCCGGGGCTCGCTGGCTCTTATCAAGGCCGCTAAAGCACTGGCACTACGTTCAGGCAGAAATTACGTTACGCCACACGATCTGACAAGCCTGGTCAACGATTGCTTGCGGCACCGAATGATTCTTTCCTATGAAGGGCTGGCGGCTGGTCTGACCACGGATGAGGTTCTTAATCAAATCAAAGCCACCATTACCGAGCCGAAACTGACTTCGGTTTAATTGAAAAGGAATCCCATGATAGCCGCCCGACTAAAAGCATGGTTTCTGCCCGTTTTGGATCCGGGCGCTTATTTGGACCATCTGATAGTCGATGAAGCGGTTAATACGCTGGAATCCGATGCCAGTCGTTTGCTGGAACGTTTGCAATGGCAACTGATTCAGCGGCTCAAGCTCATGGATCCAGGAAGTCGGGCCAGCTTTTTAAAAGGACAAGGGCTGGATTTTGCCAATTTGCGGGAATATGTACCGGGCGATGATATCCGAAAAATTGATTGGAATGTGTTTGCTCGAACTTTAACGCCCCACGTTCGAGAGTATCACGATGAGAAGCAAATGACCGTCTGGCTCGTGCTGGATTTAACCCCCTCCATGCAGTTTGGCCATCGTAAACGCAAGGCCGAACTCGCCGTTGAACTAGCTGGTCTGCTGGGAACATGCGCTATGAAAGCTGGATTCAAGGTGGCCAGTATGGTCTTCGATGGGGTTCACCGGGAGGTGATTCAACCTAAAGCACACCAAAAACACCTGCAACAGATGTTTCAGCGAATTTTGGTACAACAGGACGAATCGGCCAACGCTCCCTTCTCTCCTGAGGCCTCTTTCAGCGCTTTGTTTGAATACACACAAGAACTGGCACATTTGGTCCCTAAAAACGCCTTTGTCTTTTTTCTCAGCGATTTCTTATCCTCCAGCCCCGGCTGGGAAAATGCGTTAAGCGATTTGGCACGCCATTCGCTTTTAACCTGCGTTTTGATTCAGGACCCTGTAGAGCGTGACTTACCGGAAGGCGTGGGGCTTCTAGAGACGTTTGACCCGGAAACCGGCGGAGTTATAACGATAGACTGCGATAATCCTGACTTTTGCAACCGGTACGCCCAATGGACAGCTGAATACACCGAACGTTTAATCCAACAGATTAGCTTGTCGGGTCATGTTATTTCCACGGATACGACGGTTTCGCCTGAACAAACGATTATTGAACTCTTTCAAGCCTCCAGCTCCCGGCCATTACCACGGGGAGGACACCGCTAATGCTTTTTTGGAACACGCTGGATGTGTCTTATATTTATTTTAAATGGCCATGGGTACTGCTTCTTCTGGCTCTATGCCTGATTCTTCCTTTCCTGTATCAAAAAATACAAAAAAAACGCTGGCAACGTGCTTTGCGTTTTAGCTATAGCTCTGCGGCCAGTCATTTATCACATAACCGCTCTCGATTTAAACGCCTGTTACCCCCTTTAATGACACTTTACATCCTGTTTTTACTGATTATTGCCCTAAGCCGACCCACTGCTGTTGTAGAAATTCCAACAGAATCGGTGGATATGATGATGGTGGTGGATGTATCCTTGAGCATGAAGGCTAAAGATATTCAGCCCAGCCGGCTTGAAGCGGCTAAACTAGCGGCAAAACGCTTTATTCAAAGTTTGCCGAAGGATGTTCGGGTGGGGTTGATTTATTTTGCGGGCACCAGCGCCATTCAATCGCTTCCAACCCGAGAGCATCGACAAATTGAATCGATTTTGGACAGGCTGGCCGAAGAAGATTTACGTCCTGGAACCGCTCTGGGTGAAGGGCTAAAAGATGCCCTTAAGGCTATGGAGCGTCGCCAAACGTTGGATCAACAGGAAAGTAAAAAACTTTCTCCTCCCTCAGCTCCTTTTAAAAAAGAGGGCATGATTTCGCCTCAGCGGGTTGTGATTTTAATCAGTGATGGGGACCAAAACACAGGGTATCCCTGGACGGTCGCTTCGAGTCAGGCGTTGGAAGAAAGCACGGTTGTTCATACGGTTGCCATTGGAAGCCGAGAAGTCACGGAAATCGAACATGAAGGGCAGTTTTATCCCGTCTATCTTGACGACAATACTTTGCAGCAAATCGCCCGAATTACCCGAGGTAGCTTTTATCGAGCCTTTAAAGATGAAGACTTTAAGGCGATTTACGAACAAGTGCGTCAGCGGGCTATCGTGTTTGAGGAGTCTCACGAGGGTATGGGCTTTATCTTTGTTGGACTGGCCCTGTTTTTACTTCTGTTTCAGCAGTTTCTACTGGCATTTTGGCTGAAACGGGTTCCCTAGATTGTTTTTTAAAAGCTGGATTTTTTGCGTGCTACTAATAAAATCGCTGGACTCAGGGCTCGCCCTATTTGAGTTGGCCAATGAAGGTAGATACCCAGCGGGGTAAGGATTCGAAAAATCCCATGCCAGTGAAGCATCTCAAAGTGCCCACCCAACTTCTCCACCCAGAACTGTCGACTTTGTTTATGGATATGCGTCGGATCCTTGTCCAGCGCATGGACAATAAAGCCGAGTGGGCCATCGTAGACAGGAACCACGGCCATTAACAATCCGCCGGGGGTCAGCTTGTCGTTAGCAGTTTCCAAAACCCCGTCCAGATCCTCAATGTGTTCCAGTACATCAAACGAGGTTATCACATCTACGGTAGGCATTTGTTTCAGGGCACTTCGGCTACCCACAAGAAATTGACCGTTGGGGATACTCGTTTTTGCCCGCTCAATAGCTGCCGAGTTGACATCGATCCCGTACAAGGCTTTCAGGGTTGCTTTGTTTCGGGCATGCATCAAAAACTTTCCGCTGGCACACCCCAGGTCCAGAAGGGAAAACGGCGTTTTACGAAAGCGATTGAGGCAGTTGAGATAGTGCTGATATTTATACGAGGGGTTTTGCTGGTCGTAATTAGGGTACACTACCTGATAGTAAGCCGGGTCATGGGCCAGCGTGGACGTTTCAACCGGCGGTGCTGAAGCCGCCACAGGTTGTTTTTCAATGTCTGTTGTTACCATGATTGCTAATCGCCTTTTGAAATAATTAATAAGCAGATTGTATCTAAAAGGCACCTCAAGCGAAAAAAATGCGTTAAAAACTTTACGCCTTCTCCATCCATTGGTCTTTCAATCAGAAAGATTAAATTTCAATCGGAGTGTCCGATCCACTGAATTTTTACCTTAACTCGCCGATACTTGATTACAGGAGATTCAAGTTTGTTGTCATAGTGCTTTTGACTGGGCCACACGATCTTTTGTTGAGGAACACACCGTGTAATAGGACCCTTGAATGAGTTCACCGGATAAATTGCCATCCAATGCTGAACAGCCGTTTAATCGGCTGATTGCTATTGTGCTTTCCGTGACGTTAGGGATGGCGGTATTTTGGGCGGCAAACTTCTTTGAAGTGAACCGTCTGATCGATGCGCTGGAGATGAAAACCTATGACATCCGGGCGTTTATTCATAACGGCCAACATGGTAACTTTCCCGCTAATCTGCCGAGTGATGACATTGTAATCGTTAAGTTTGATGACCCGACTCTGAACAACTTTGAGGAAAAATATGGGACATGGCCTTGGCCTCGGGACATTCACGCCGATATGATCCAGTGGATGAACAAGTCGGAGCCTAAAGCCATTGCCTACGACATTATGTTTGTTTCCAAAAAGAAGGGGGAAGGCAAGGAAGACCAGAAGCTCATCGATGCTTTTTATAACAACGACAATGTTTATCTCAGCATGAACTTCGATAACAATACAAGCATGCTGAGGACACTGGGCAAAGAACTTAAGCCTGCGGACTATCGCTTGATCCAGCCACTGGGCTTTGAGCTAAAAAGCGAAATGGCTCCAAACAAAGGGGGGCTCCAATTTCATTCGACTCCGTTTGAGGTGAACAAGGAAGGGACCTTTTTTACCAATAAATCCATGACCTTTACCAATTATAGGGGAATTATTCCGGAATTGTTGGCTTATCAAGATCGAGTTGCTTTCGTTAATCATGCACGGGATAAAGATGGCATTAGCCGAAGCAACCCGTTGGTTTTTCGACTGGTTTGGGCCGAACCGGAAATTAGCGAAGCCGTTCCCTATCGTCTTAAAAAGAAGACGAAGCCGTGGCTTACTCGCCAGGGAGTTGTCCAAACTAAAAAATGGTTTGATAGCCAAGGCAACTGGGTTGATGAAAACGGATGTAAAATGGTTCCTCTGGATAAGACGAACCGCTGGCACTGTCGTGAGGCCTTTCGGACGGATTATTACCCTTACATGGGGCTTCGGCTGGCATTGGATCTGAAACAGCCTGACAAGCAAAAGCAAAATGCGGTACTCACCTCAGAGGGGCACCTGGATTTTCCGGGAGCCAACCTAAGCATTCCATTGAGTCGGGATGGGGCTTTTCTCATCAAGTGGTACAATGTGAACGCGGATCAGATTTCCATTGAAAAAAAGCTCGTTCACTTAACAAAATACCGGGCAACACTAGGGCCAACCCAGACCGTCGAACGTGCGAAGGTTGATGAGATCTTCAACTGGGAAAACCAACAGCTGGAATACATTAAAAATAATTTTCAGCCACAACCCTATCGGGAAATTTCGGCCTGGAAGATTTTAAAAGCTATTGACGATGAGTCCAAAGGGATTATCCGTAAAGAGAATTTAGCACTCAAAAAATTGCTCAAAGACAAAATTATTTTTGTCGGCACCACGGCCGTATCCACTTATGATATTAAGACCACTCCGATTAATAAGGTCATGCCCGGTGTTGTCCTTCAGGCAACCGCTTTCGATAATATTTATCAAAACACAACCTACATGAGGCGCTTGAGCGACCTTAAAAACAATTTGCTTACAGGGCTTATTTGCTTTATATCCGCCTTGATTATCATCCGACTCCGCTCCGCTCTGGCGGGAATGGGATTGGTGCTTCTTCTTGCCGGGTTATATGTTATGGGCGCCATGGTTCTTTACCAGCAAATGGCGCTTTGGGTTAACATCGCTGCTCCCATTACGTTTATGACGGTTGTGACGACCTTGACATACATGGTCAAATACATTTCCAAGAACCGGGATTATGAAAAAACCTACGTTATGGCTACCACCGATGCCATGACCGGCCTGAAAAATCACCGATTTTTTCAGGAACACCTTCGCGAATCTATCGAATACGCCGAGCGATTTAATAGCAAATTCTCGCTGTTGCTGATTGACATTGATCATTTCAAAAAATTTAATGATACATATGGTCACCAGGCCGGTGACGAAGTCCTGCGTGCCGTTGCTCTGAAGCTGAAAAATTCGGTTCGGGGTAATGATTTGGTGGCTCGGTACGGGGGGGAAGAAATGACAATTATTCTGGATAAAACCGGTGAAGAAGAAGCCTTAAACGTTGCTGATAAAGTTGTTCGAGCCATTGCTGAAGAATCCTATTCTATTGCTGAAGGGGTTTCCAAGCACGTTAGCATCAGTTGCGGGGTGGCCACCTACCCAACCCATGGCACCTCTCCCACTGAACTGATTGAGTTTGCGGATCAGGGGCTTTATCGTGCGAAAGATTCAGGTCGGAATCAGGTGGGCGTTCAATATGATGATGAGCTATCCGGTGCGACTCCCGCAAGGCGTGCTGAAGACGGACTAAGACAAAAGCCCGATGAGTTGGATGATTTGGACGACTTAGACGATCGCTCAGCGTCGGCTTAATATTTATCTTTCAACAGAGGTTTAAAAAAGAGGACGACTAACGGGTTTCAGCGAAGTATGCTAACGGATGTAAATTTTTTTGAATACTAAACAAATAAATTACTCAACAAAAACAATATTCTGTTATTATATGAATAGTCTAACCATTCCTTTCTTTCTTACGTAGAATAAGCGGCCCTGAGTGGCTGCTTTTTTTTCTCTTTAAATAAATCCCCCTCTTTTGGAATCACCAAAAGAGGGGGATTTATTTTGAATCTTTGTGCAGTTTTAATCCGTTGCTGCTAGAGGCTCCAGGTGAGAAGGTGTTGTCGTTTGACCTTTGATAACCTCAGGCTTGAGTAACCCCTTTGGGTTGTGAAGCTCGTGCTGAACGTCTCGATAAACCTTCATATCCAGTGCTGGATTTGTGGGTTGAGCAGACGTTCCCGTTGAACTGGCTGCACTTTTAGGAATTTCTTGTCTACTAAAGGTTTGTCGGTTTGGACTATATGGATTGGATAAAGGTTTGCTGTATTTCGCCGCCGCCGCTTTATTTATTGTTTGAGCTTGCTGTCCTGTTGAATTCACTGTTGCCTTAGGGGCCGTTGCTCCTGTTCCAGAAGCTGTGGAAGCGATGGGCGCACCCGGGTTTTGCTTGAAGGCTTGAAAATTGCTCTTGAAGGAGTTCCATACCGAGAGCAGATTTTCTTTTCCTAAGGCATAACGCAGTGTCTCAAGTCGGCTCATCTGAGCTAGGTCATCGGCACTCTTCAGGCCGGTGGCCCCTTTACTTGCCGCCGAAGTTAACGCGCTTCGGGCACCCAAAGCCGATAATCCAACCGCACCGATACCAGTTCCCATATTATAAAATGCTTTTTCCGCCTCATCGCCATCGCGGGCGGTAACGAGGTTAAGCGCTCCTTTGCCAAATTGATAAGCACCATAAATGGCACCACCAGCAAGGAGAAGCGGTGCGCCGCCTAACATGACAATCCCGACACCGGCGCCAATCATGGCACTTCCTTTCAGGAATCCACCAACGCTGGAGGTCATCATATCCACCGTCTCGGTAATGGGTGAAACGACCCCTTTGGCTAAGTTTCCAATTGCTTCAGTGAAACTGAATTTCCCATCATTGGAAGCGTTAACTTTGCGTCGAAAATCCACGCGATCACCAGGGTAGTGCGGGTAATTAAAATTAGACTGATTCAGGTCGCCGTATCGTGCCTCTAACTCTGGAACCAATGTCCGTTCCATGTGTCTTGAATAACGTAGCGGATCAAAATCCATCATACTCATTGGTAAAATACTCCCCATTGTCACTTACCACGCTTTTTTAGCGTTTCAAGTGGCTTTGCCCTGCTGTTTTTATTCCCTGTTGACTGGTATTTCGAGTCGTTGTTTTTTTATGCCCCTCAAGAACGTGCTCGAAATAAAGTAAATAATGCTCTTGTCCGTATAAAACCCATTTTCCTGATTTTGTTGACATTATAAACAAAATATTAAAACAGCTTTTTCATCAAAAACCCTGGCACTGAAAGGTTTTTCAAGATGTAAATGCTTGTTTACATTCTCTGTTTTCTAGATTTACTTTGCTGAGGACTGTCCGACTAATTCTTCTTCCGAGGGCTTGGCCGGTCCATCCAAAAAGAGGCGGAAGCCAAATGTGGTACCCACACCCAATTCGCTTTCCACAAACACTTCACCTTGATGATGGGTTTCGATGGCGGTTTTTACCAAATGAAGCCCAAGACCAGTTCCTTTCACCGTATGCACTTCGTTCTCAATACGGAAAAACCGGTCAAAAATCTTGTCGAGATGGTCTTCCGCAATACCGATGCCACTATCCTGAACAAAAACCTCCACCGCATCCCCGGCCTGATTCACTTCGGCCCGCACTCGAATCCGCCCGCCGTCTTCTGTGTATTTAATGGCGTTACTCAATAGGTTCCGCATCACCCGCTCAATGGTGTCCCCATTAATATAAACCTTGGGTAGGTTGGATTCAATGGCCGTTGTGATGGCCAGTTTTTTCTGCTGAGCAATTACCTTAAACGATTGCACTGTCAAATTAATCAAGGGCGTCAGGTCTTCGTAATCCATCTCTAGCGTATTGCCCGCTTCTTCCAGCCGAGAGAAATCCAGAATATCGTTGACCATCTTTTTCAGCCGATCGGTTTCCACGTGAATGGTTTCGATAAACTCTTGATACGTATCCGGGTCCAACTCACTGGAATGGTTATAAATGGTATCTACGTAACTTTTAATGGTGGTGACCGGGGTACGCAACTCGTGGCTGACGTTGGAAATAAAGTTGGTTTTCAGCTTATCCACTTCCGCCTCGCGGGTAATATCGTGGGTTGTTGCGACAAAGCCCAGATCATGGCCCTCGGCATCTTGAATATTGGAAATCAGTAGTGCCAGTGTAATGCCCGGTAGATCCAGTTGCTTGGTGAAGACCGCAGGCAGAACACCCCCGTGCTCTCGCATGAGTTCCTCAAATTCGGCGATAATTTTTTCAAAACACTTATCCCCCTCAACCGTTACATATTCCCGGATGTTCCGTCCGATCATCAAATCGCTGGATTCAATGGCCAGATGCTTGCAAGCCGAATGGTTAATCATACTGACCTCCCCATCCATGTTACAGACAATGGTACCATCGGCGATACTTAGCAGGACTGCTTCCATCTTATTTCGTTCAAATGTAATGGTATCTAGGTTTTGATCTTCGTAAGCCCGCAGGCGGAGGGACATATCGTTAAAAGATTCGGCCAGGGTCTTCAGTTCGCCCCACAGATCTTCTTCTGGAATACGGTAGCCAAAATCACCGGTGGAAAGCCGCCGAACCCCTTGAACCAGTCTTTTTAGGTGTTTATGGAGAATATAGGTGTTCGCTGAAACAGAAATCAGTGTTAGCATCCAGGCGCAAACAAACACCACCAGTAAAATATTGCGGGTGGATTCGGAAATGTTTTGAATGGTTTTCCCAGACAATTTAATGTGAACCGATCCCAAATACTGGGGATCGCCCCCCTCAGTGACCATTAGTTTTGAAGAATATACCCGGGGAATACTCGTTTTCAGGTCGCCGGTCAGTTTGTGATTTTCATAAATCACATTGCCATCCACATCATGAAACTCGATGGCTTCCAAATCGTTATTATGCTCCAGCATCTTATCTACAAAATGCTTGAGCTTCAGTTCCGGGCTGAATTCTGACTCTAGCCGTTCGGCGCCGCCGGCTGATACTACTGAAGCCACCATGGTGCCGAATTTATCGTAATTTTCGTCCAGTGACGCTTGATATTGGGTGTACAGGAAGTAGGCAATTAGCATAAAAAACAGGGAAATCGCAACGATTAGCCCCATCAGCGTTTTATTCTCGGATGAAAACATAGAGAAACGAGACGTTGAATAATTGGGTTTGTCTGATGGACCCTGTGCCATTCCTGATTGATGTCCTGCATATCGTTAAAGTTGGGATTATAAAAGGGGCAACCTACCCCATTGTACAGGATTTTTACATTCGTGGACACCGTCCCCGTTCAGAGGATCCCGAAAAAAGGGCGAAGCGAAAACCCGATGACCTGTCTAGTCGATTATTTTACCCTGCAAGAGTTCCACCGTGTATTTTCGGGCTTCGTTGACATCGGTTTCCGATGACGTCGGTGAGGCTTCGTTACCAGCGGGCACAAAATGCTCTGATTCCTCTAAAGCCGGTTGCTCAGAAGGTAATTCAGGTGGGTTTATTTCAGGAGAAGCGGGTGGTAATGTAGCAGAAGGCGTCGCAGAGGAAGAAGGTGCCATAATAGGAACTGGCTTAGGTGAACTATTCTTTTCCGGTTTTTTCTCCAAAATGAGATTGAGTTGCATGGGGTGGCCAAAATACTGATCCACGGCTTTCTGTAGATGAATCAACTTGGTTTCCCTTTTAATCAGCTTTAATGTCGGTTCACTGCTACAGCCAATGGTTAGACTGTTGCCTTTCATCTCGATTAAAAACGAGTGTTCTCTCAGTAGCGATTTGTATGATGGGTTGGCCACCATATGGACGATGGTGTCCCATTCAGGAAGCCGATCACCACTAGGGTTTGGCATGGGCGGCGCGGGTGCTGGTGTTGATGGCGGCGACATGGCGGGAGGCGGGTTTACTGGGGCAGAGGTTGGTGCCGAGGTAATGGTTGGCGGTTCCGTCATCGCCGGTCTTGAGGTGGGTGTTGGCTCAGGTCTGGAGACAGGCTGAGAAATTGAGGGACCTGTCGAGACTGTTTTCGGGGTTGTTGCTGGGCCTACTGGTTGACCGGCCAGTTTGGTTTCCAGCGCTTCTACCCGATCAGAAAGGTCTTGAATCAAGTGAATATCTTGCCGGTAGGCCAAGTCAAGCAAACCAATTTCAAGCCAGAGTTGAGACTGCTGAGTGGTTCGGATATTGCGCTCGGTTCGTCCTAAGGCTTCTAGCATTTGCGGCAACTCTTCCGCCTCGAACTGTTGAGCCTGAAGCTGAAGCTTCTCAAAATAATCCGTTGGTAGATCCAGCATTTCAGCCGGATTGTTCAGGGTTTTATTTGTCATCCCCTTTTCTGAGGCTTTGACTAGAAACAAGTTTCTAAAGTGCAGGGTCAGGTCTTTAATCAACTGTCCCGGCTCTATTCCTCGATGAATCAACGCTGTAATAGACTGAAGGACAGTGGACGTGTCTTTTTCGCCAATGGCCTGGGCAAGGTTAACCAACACGTCTTCTTCCAGCGAGCCAATAAACCGGGTGACATCGCTTCGGTCAATGACATGACCGGGTTGTGCACGTGATAACACACTGACTTGATCCAACAGGCCTTGCGCGTCCCGCATACCACCCCGAGCATGGCGAGCAATGGCCGTTAAAGCGTCTGTGTCAATCTGAATATTTTCCGTCGTCGCAATGTCTTGAAGTCGTTCGATGATCTCACTGACCGTAATTCGGGTGAAATCAAAGCGTTGGCACCGACTGATAATGGTGGGCAACACCTTATGTGCCTCGGTTGTGGCGAAGATGAAGATCACATTGGGTGGTGGTTCTTCCAGCGTTTTTAACAAGGTGTTAAACGCCTGGTTGCTCAGCATGTGGACTTCGTCGATGATATAGATCTTGTACCGACCTGCCATGGGAGCGAATTGAATATTTTCGATCAGCTCCCGAGCATCTTCAACTCCGTTATTGCTGGCGGCGTCAAACTCGGTAACGTCTAACGCGTTGCCTTGAGTGACTCCTTGGCATAGTTCGCAGGTTTGGCAGGGAGTGACTGTCGGGCCGCTGGCGCAATTAAGCGACTTGGCAAAAATACGGGCCATGGAAGTTTTTCCCGTTCCTCGAGGGCCGCAAAACAGGTAGGCGTGCGCAACCTTGTTGGTTTCAATGGCATTCGCCAGTGTCTGAACAATGGCCTTTTGCCCGACAATCGAGGCAAAGTCCTGAGGGCGGTATTTTCGATAAAAAGGAACATACGTTTCTATCTGTGCCATTATAATAACCCGCTTATTTTTGTCGCTAACCGTATTTTTCGTTTCTCTCAAGCAAGATTATCGTTCTTGCTCGCCTGTATTTTAACGTAAACGCTTCGCCAAAACGACCCCTAAAACGGATCGATATAAAAGTAACCTGTAGGCTTGTCTTCGTAATGGGTCAGTCTGAATCGTTTTTGCCCGGTCTGGATTCCCGCCTGCACGGGAATGACAGGAGAGCTTCTGGTGTTTATTAATCTAGCCAAAAGTAAAGCTGGCGGTGCCGGTCTAAGTAAGGTTAGCTGTACTGGCTCTGGCTAGAGTTCGCTTTAAAATGGTGTGACCCAAATAGAGCAAGGGGGTAATGAGCACAACAATCAGGAATTTCCACGTGTAATTACTGAGAGCCAGTTGAGCCATGTCCGAAACGGCAAGAGTTCCAGAAAAAGCGACGAAGGTGACAATAAGTGAGTCGAATAACTGGGAAATCAAGGTGGAACCTTGTGCCCGAACCCAAATCAGGCGGCTTCCTGTCCATTGTCGAAAGACATGAAAGACCTGAATATCCAGCAGTTGCCCGACTCCATAAGCCAAAAGTGAGGCGGTAAACATACCGGTGTAGAGTCCAGAGAAATGGATGTACTGCCCATGGGTTAACGGTGAAATAGCGTCGGTCGGCAGATGCTCGCCGATTGAAAGAAACACAAAGACCAAAAGTGACATAATAAAGCCTATCAGCGTGACAAACCGGGCCGCTTGCTTACCGTAGAACTCATTAAGCAGATCGGTCAAAATAAACGTCACTGGAAACGGAATAATCCCCGCCGAAAGTAAAACCCGCTGTCCGATGGGCGTATTAAACGGCAAGTCAAAGCTAAATAACAGCGATCCGGTTAGATTAGCCACTACAAGACAGGTTAAAAAAATACTGGTCATCCAGAGAAAAACAATATGTCGATGCGCCATACCTTCTGGCGCGAAAAATTTAAAAAGAAAGCATTTGGAGGAAAGCATACTAAAACAGTGACTCTCTCTATGATAGGATAAGGCTCCAGTTTAATCGAAATTCTAAAAAATGCCGAATTTTTAATAAGTAAGAGGATCCTCTCGCCATTTCCTGCTTAAAGCCATCGCCACCCATTCATAAAATTGCTCTAACGGGCGGCATTGCTTGCGGAAAGTCTGCTGTTCAGCGTTATCTGGAAAATCAGGGCGTTCCCATCATTGATGCCGACGAGGTGAGTCGCAATCTGTACAAACATGACCCGGAACTGAAGCGACAGATCCGTGATGGGTTTGGCCCGGATGTTTTTGACCCGGACGGATCCATTAATCGGGACAGGTTAGGAGCGATTGTCTTTCATCAGCCCGACGAGATGAAGAAGCTGGTCAGTTGGATTCATCCCAAGGTCAGGACGAAAATCGCCGACTTTTTTCAGACTCAGGCTCAGCAGAAAGAAAAATTCGCCATTGCGGTTATTCCCATTTTGTATGAATCGGGGCTGGAGTCTCAATATGATGAAGTCTGGGTAGTCAGCGCCACACGAGAGCAACAACTTGAGCGTCTGATGAAACGATCCGAAACCGAACAGCGGCCACTAACACTAGAGCAAGCCGAAGCTCGACTCAATAGCCAACTGCCCCTGGCGGAAAAAATTAAAAAAGCCCATGTGGTCATTGATAACACCGGCACTCTGGATGAGACGTATGTGCAATTGGATCAGAAGATACTCGATTTACGCGGGTAAATCCGTCCCATCGTTTTTTGGGGAGTTGTAATGCTTTGTAAACAATGTCAAATAAAAGGACAATTCCTTTTATTTAGATCGGTTTTAGGGAACAGAATTTACAAAACATAAAACAGACAGGACCCCCCACTCATGCTGGATTATTTAGATATCTCTGATCTCATCTCCCTTTCGGCCCTTTCGTTTATTGGTGGCATGGTATTGATGCTCACCACTTTTAAATTAAAAATCCGCTTCCGACAGAGGCCCGAAGGGTTATTTTAACCCCTCAACAGCCCGTGATCTTTTTTATACCTGAAGAAAGGAATTTTAGCCTTGAACATCACACCTTCTATCGGTACCTACTTTTCTGGATCGGTTCGCCGTCCTGAATCACTTGCCCAACAAGCCGCCCCACGCTTTGGCAGCGAACTAGAAGATATTCGGAAAGAAACTGAAGAGAGGGAAAAGAGAAAAGTATTTGAAGGAGTCGCTAACACGGTTCTCTTTATCGTTCCTCAAAAAGCTCCTCAAGAAGATCAAGGAAAACAGATAACCGTTGGCCATGTGTTGGCGGATTTGTTTGAAAATCACCCACAAACTATTGACGGAATAAAAAAAGGGTTACCCGGTTTCCAGACGGACCTTGTCAAGTTCTTGAGTTCTTTAAGAGAGAGAGGGTTTGTCATTAAAGGAGATTCGGATAAGAAATATGGCTTATCAGAAGAAGGCGTGCTCATGCTTCAAAAAGCATGTCCTAATATACCTCTGCCTGAAGAGGGGGTTATTTATGTGCACGGAAATCACATGCTGACGTCGGAAAGCTATACACTCCAACCCCAAAAGACTCCTTTTCAGAAGCTTTTTCAGGAGTTTTTAGAGTGGATTGATTCTTAAAGAAAGAACCATTCTCTTGGGCTCTTTTTATACCTGTCTTTATTGTCGTCCTATTTGCATACTTTCAATAAAAATAAAAAAGTAAGGACTTTTAATCATGAACGTAACAACTTTTTCCGGGGCTGTAACTCAATTAACATCACACCGCCAACCCTCTACCCCACATTTTGGCAGTAAACTTGATAAGGTTCGAGAGGCGGTTCAGCAAGAGACAGTCGAAGCCAAATTGAAAGAACCCGAAGCCAAATTTAAAACGATTGGCGATACCGTTCTCTTTACCCATGAAAAAGGGGAGCAAGAAAAAGTAATAACAGTCGCTGATGTGTTGGCGGATTTATATGAAAAGGGCGCTCAATCGACTGAAACAATTAATAAAGACCTGCCGGGTTTTGATGAAGAGAAGCTGGTTGAGTCATTGGGAAACCTAGTAACTGGGGACTGCCTGTTTTTAGATAAGCCCGTCTACGGCTTATCAGAAAAAGGAGAGGCCCTGCTTAAAAAAGCCTATCCTAATCTAAACCTACCTAAAAAGGGGCATGTTTATAAGACCGTCGGTAGCTTAATGCTATGGCGTTCAGGTCTATAATCGACCTGAAAAAGGGGAGAATTTCTGTCTTACGATTGTCTTGATGTCTGTGTTGTTTGTAGTAAAATTTAGACACTTTCAATAAAAAATGAAAACGTGAGGAAATTTTAACCATGAACATTACGCCCCCCGGCAATATTCGGTTTGGACAGAAGGAAAACACCTATTTCCTTGAGCCACCTAAGCCACCTAAAGACAACCGCTATAAGGTAACAGATTTGCAAGCCGTCCGGGACAAGTTCGATGCAAAAGCCGCCCAAAGGCGTGCCACTAATAGTTTGACCGGAGAGATTGACTTGTTGGCCATCGCCGCTTTTAGGGAAATGGCAAGAAAAAAACTTATGGACGAGCCTGCAGTTACGGTTGCCCATGTGCTGGTGGATCTACTGAAGAACGGAGAGCAAACAGTGGGTGAGGTGATTGGTTCACTTCCCATCGATGAAACGGAATTAACAGCGTCTTTGGATCGATTTTCGGACGATTATTACGGCTTTCTGGTTAAGAATGGAACATCCATCGAATCGGGCGACTTTAAATACGGCATGACAAGCTGGGGACGTGATTTCTTACGGGCCGCTTATGGTAAAGTGTTGGAATTGCCAGCGAAGGGGTATGTGTACACAGCGCCTCCAACGGAGGATAGCACGTGGTGGGATCAATCTTCTTAATTAAAAGAGAGAAAGGGATTTTTAGCCATGACGCTAACCAATGTAGCCTTGCCTGTGGCCATGCAATTTTCTGGAATACTTCCTCAAGCTAAAATGCAACCCAACTCACAACCTGCGGTCCATTTTGGCGATCAAGATCGCGGGACAGATGCTCTTAAAAACCCTTTGATTCGCCTTCGCAATATTGAGGGAAAGAGAGCAAACGCTTTGGCAGAACATGATAGAGAACAAGCCAAGAGGGCAGTGAGCTATATTTTAGAAAATAGATTTAAAGAAGAGGCGGATACGATTCTTTTGCGGGATAAAAAAGAAGGGATTGTAACCATTGCCCATTTGCTGGCCGATTTGCTAGCGAAGCCGAAGACACTGACAGAAGCCTTACAAGGGATTCAAATGACAATAGATCGGCGGTATAGTCTGTCTGTTACACTGGGTGTGTTTGAAGCCGACGGGTACTTGCTCAAATACAGTAATGGAAAAATCGGTTTAACGAAAAAAGGACTCAACCGGCTCAAAACAGCTTACCCGGACCTAAAACTGCCTCCTACCGGGGTTCTTTGTAACAAGTGGTTTAAAAGAAGCGTGAATATTTCTCATTCTACTTCCTAAACCCACTTTTCAGCAGATATTTACAAGGTAAAATTTTATAAAAGATAAGGGTATATAAGGGGAATTAAAAATGAATGTAACGCTATCGGGACTGGGGCATCGTATCAATTTTGGAACCGGAGCTCCGCCAAAAACTCTTAACCCACAACCCGCCATCCGTTTTGGCGAAGAAGATACCTTTAGGCCGTCGCTTAATTTTAATGAAGAGAAGTCGTTATTCCAAGCCCTCAGTGAAATTCATATCACGTTTAAAGACAACAGCACGATGCCGGTTGTTCATCTGCTGGCCAAACTGTTCAACCAAGGCAGTCAATCGCTGGATGAACTGCTTGAAGGCAAAAAAATGGTGAAGTCAGAACGTCGAAATTTAGACTATATCTTGAAAATTTTGCTAAAAGGTGAGTTTATCGTGTCTTTCCCGCCAAATGACTACATGCTAACCCTGAAGGGCGCGGAAGACCTGAGGACAGAATACTTGTCAGGGAGACATCCTGATTTAGAGCTGTCTGGCGAAGGGACTATTTTCAATAGTAACCCGATAGCGACAGCCCTGTTAAAAACGAATTATCAATTGGAAGACGTGGATCGGGTGGCCTTTAAAAAAATCGGTGATACCATTCTGGGCATCGATACCGATACCCAACCGGTTACCGTTGCCCATGCACTGCATGGTTTACGGCAGTTTGGGGGAGGCAGTATGGCCGATCTGTTAAACGATCTGGCTTTTCAGGAGAAGTCTCAGGATGCCGCAAAGAAAGAGTTGGAAGCCGCATTTGAAACCCTGAAGGGAAAAGGGCTATTGTCAGGTGACGAGAACTTTTTAGCCTTCACCGAAAAAGGCGAAGATCGATTCAGGTTGGCTTATCCCGATTTATCCAAAATCCTGTCCAAAAAATAATTTGCCCCAATATTCGGGCCAGCACAGGCCGGCACAGGCCGGCACAGGCCGGCTTTATTTAGGGGCAGGTTGCGTAACTTTGCCAATACTCCTGTTATTTGTGTCTAAACTATTTTTATAGTAATATTCAACTTTACTTTCGGATTAGTATGTGTATTTTTCAAAAAATAAGCTTAAGGAGTTTAATAAAATGGAGTTATCCAACCCTTCAATGAGTGTCCCCATTAGACCCATGACACCGCCAAATGTTGTTTTTTCAGCATCCACGGCTCACCTCGCCCAACCCATTCCATTAAACTCGCCACAGGGAGAATTTCAAACAGCAAACATCCTGAGTACTCCTCCTTCAACACAGCAATATTTAGCGGGCCTGCCCAATATTCACTTTGGTAGTACGAGTCTTGGAGAAAACGATGAATTTAGGTACGGCATCACTGAAGAACAACTGGGTGATATTCTAGAAAACAAAATGCGAACCCTTGTCTTTGACGTTCCAGAAGCGGCGATTATCCAACTCAGCCACGAGAACCGAAGAGCGTTAACCCATCTGGTTCGAGCGGCAAAAATACTGGATACGGTTTTTCTAAAGCAGGATCATCCCGATAATATTCGGGCACGCCAAATTCTTGAAACAGCGGCATCCAAGGGCAATTCGTGGGCAGAAAAAGCCCTGACCTTATTCAACCTCCACAATGGACTGGAAGGTTATAACATGTATGCCAAGAAAACAGAGCCGCTCAGATTGTTCGAGGATAAAAAACTTCAGCCCGGCAAAGGCCATTACCCTGAGGACATCACTAAAGAAGAGCTAATTAGCTATATTAAAGCCCATCCGGAAGAGGCCTCAGCCCTTTTAAGCAACAACACCATCGTACAACGGGATGGGGATAAGCTGGTAGCCATCCCTTATTCTGTTGCGTTTCGAGACGAGATGCAGGCGGCCGCTAAAGAGTTGCAGTTAGCCGCTCAAAAGACGGATCACAAGGGCCTGAAAAAATATCTGCAATGGCAGGCGCAAGCATTGGTCAACGACAGCGATCCTGAAATGGTTTATAACGCGGAGGTCTCATGGATTCGTGAGCTGGAAGATTCACCTCTGGAATTCACGATTTGCCGGGAGTCTTATGACGACCAACTTTCAGCGGCTGTGGCTGCGGATCCCGAAGTAAAGGCTTTACTCAAAACCAATGGCATTGTCGCGAAAGCAAAGGATTCAATCGGCGTTCGAGTGGGTATTGTTAATCACGAGTCTGATTCGCTGTTCGAGCTTTACAGAAACCGTTTGGAAACAGTCCGGCAAGAAATGCCGCTTCGAGAGCAATATTCAAAGCCAATGGATAACAAAAGTCGTGAGGACGGTGGAAAAATGGTGCTCGCTGACGTGGATTTGGTCGCTATCACCGGTGCTGAAGCCGCTCTTCGAGGGGGCATTACAGCGGCAAGCAACCTGCCGAATGATGATAAATTATCCGCTCAAACTCGTGTGGGCAATCGAGTGGTTTTCCACCGGCAGGTGCGCCAGCAGATTACGGATCCGGCAACCCAGCAGCGATTCTTAGATGCGTTAATCGACCCGGAACAGCACCGTTGGTATGATGCAGACGCCATGTTCGAATTTGTGACCGGTCATGAACTAGGCCATTCATTAGGGCCCCGTTTGACCCAAAAGGGCGATAATAAAATAACGGCTCTGGGCGATTGGGGCGATATGATAGAAGAAAGCAAGGCAGATCTGGTTTCACTGGTCATGACCGACTCCTTAGTAAAAGCCGGTTCATTTGATGAAGAACAGGCCAACAAAATTTACTTGGCATGGATCGCCAAAGGACTGCCGACTAAACAGCCTGCCACGGAAGAAGCCCATCATTCACGATCCATTATGCAGTTTAATTACTTCAAAGAAAAAGGGGCGATTCTCCTTGAGCCAGGTGGAAAGCTAAAAATGGTTCCTGAAAAAATACAAAAAACCGCACAGGATATGTTAACGACAATCATTCAAATGCAACTCGATGGCGATCCAAAGCAGGCCAAGGCGTTTGTTGAAAAATATACCGACTGGAATGAAACCTTGCAGTATGTTGCGGCCGAACAGATGAAGCTTGAGCCAAAACTCTATAAACAGGTAAAGCAACCTCTAATGGAAGCCCTTTTAGCGAAAAAAGCTTAAAATTAGTTTGAATTTTTCTTGTTGGTCTGGATTCCCGCCTTCGCGGGAATGACAGGGGTATTGGCAGTTACACAATTCGCCCTAAGTAAGGCGGGCACAGCTGGCCTTACTTAGGGAAGTTAGATTTATGTAGAAGAAATCCTCCAAATAGTGTAAGCCCTTATAAAGAGGGATAAGGTACACTGGGTTCTGTAGCTTATTTTTATTAACTTAAAATCAATCAATTATTTTGTGAGGCCCATTTTATGAATAATCGAGTTATTTTTCACCGGTTTATTCTTCCGGTATTACTAATCCCCGCCTTGTTTGCCGGTAGTTCTATCGTCCAGGCCAACCCGCAATGGCTTGAACTAGCGACCAGCGACAATGGAACCAAAATGTTTTTTGAGCAGGGAACCGCGAAAACCGATGGCACCCGAATTCAATTTCGATTTAAAGTAGCCTACCCAAAAGCGAGTGTTGATTCGACCCGCTATGAAAAGCCGGTTAAAGAAGTTATTGCGGTTAAAACAGCGGATTGTAACGCCAAAATGATTGCCGCTAACGAAACCACGTTTATGTATTTGGACGGCACCAGTAAAAAAGTACCCGGCAATGGCCAGTTGGTTCAGATGGATCCCAAATCCAACCTAACCAAGCTCTATGAACTGATTTGTCAGGCTCCCAAGAATGCGCCTAAAACCGTGAACTAGCCTGAATTAAAAACGCCTACTTTTTTAATAAAACGATTTCCTTTTCTTACGATGCTCGGCTTTTAGCCGGGCATCGTTTCGTCTGTTTATGCTAAAATCCTCTTGGTTTTCGTACTTTTACTTTATTTAGAGATTGAGGTGTTGAAATGAAAAATCGGTTTAAAGCCATGGCGCTCGGTATTGTGTTAAGCATGTTATTTACTTTACCCCAAGCGTTTGCGGACAACTGCTGTCCACCATCTAAAGGTGATATTCGGGGTAAAACCGTTGTGTCCGGTCTGCTCTCGCTGCTTATATGGCCCGGCATTGGTCAGGCGGTTAACGATTCATCTGGAAAAAAAGTTGCTGCCCATGCGGTTCTTGGTCTGTTGCCTCCCTACCGGATCTGGTCCGGCTATGATGCTTTAGTGGACCGTAAAGGCGGCTACTGGAACGGTAAAATTTAATAACGGCTTTTAAAAGCTAAAAACTAATCTCCTCTTCGCTATAGGTCAAGGGGAGATTGTTTTTTAGTGGCCTCTTATTTTATTACCTTGGCTCTGCTAAATGATTTACGCAACCCGCCCTGAATAAAGTGTCTGGATTCCCGCCTGCGCGGGAATGACAGGAGGATTGGCAGTTATGCATCCTGCCCTTAAATAAAGCTGGTTGTGCCGATCTAAGTAAGGTCGGCTGTGCCGGTATCCCATTTTTTATTCAGTTCTGCAATCTGTGCTTGTTTCTCCTGAACCTCAACGCCTATGGTATGAAGCTTTTGATAATCGGCTTGTATCTTGGGGTCGAGTAAGTGGGCTTCCAGTGTTTTTAGTTCTTTTTCGGCCTGAATCAACGCTTTTTCAGTCTTCTTCAACTGTTTTTCCTGTTCTTTTCGATCCAGACTTTGCTTTTGTTGAGGGTTAACGGATTTTTGGGGTGTTTCTTTTAAAAGTGAGGCTTGGGTTTTGGCAAGCTTGGCATCAATTTTGGCTTGCACTTCTTCTCGTTTGTACAGGTAATAATCATAAGCCCCACCGTAATTAATCAAGTGGCCTTTATAGATTTCCCAAATATGGGTGGCCAGCTCCTGAATAAAATAACGGTCGTGGGAAATGCAGAGCATACTGCCTTCATAGTCCTTTAATGCGGCTGTCATCACTTCCTTGGCTGGAATATCCATGTGGTTTGTCGGTTCATCCAGCAGTAATGTGTTACAGCCAGACATCATCAGTTTGGCCAGTGCCAATTTACTTTTTTCTCCTCCGCTGAGGACGGCGACTTCTTTAAACACCTGATCCCCGGAAAATAGGAAGCGACCTAAAATACTTCGTAGTTCTGTATTATCGAGCTTTGGGCAGGTTTCTTTAAGGCTGTCAAAAATAGTTTGCTCCGGGTTCAGTGTCTCCAGTTGATTTTGGGAAAAATAGCCTATCTTCACCTGATGGCCGGGCGTGATTGTTCCAGCGTCTAAAGGTTCTAACCCTAAAATTAATCGGAGCAACGTCGTCTTACCGGTTCCGTTGGCGCCGAGTAGGAAAATACGCTGGTTTCGTTCAAAATCGATATCAATCCCATTAAACAGAGACTTCCCGTCGAAAGCCTTGGAAACGCCTTTGAGATGAAGCACCTGCTTGCCGCTGGGTTCGGGGGCTGGAAAACGGATGGCCATTCGGCGCTTGTCTTCCTGGGGAAGTTCGATCCGTTCCATTTTTGCCAACTGTTTCTCCCGGCTTTTCGCTTGAGTACTCCGTCGGGCACTGGCTCGGAACCGATCCACAAAGGCTTGTTGTTTGGCCACATCTTTTTCCTGACGATTAAACGCGGCGGTTAGTTGGCTCATTTCGATGGCCTTTTGTTCTAGATGTTGTGTGTAGTTGCCCGGCCAGACTTTTAATTTCCCCTTTTCCAGCTCGGCGATTTCTGTGGTCACCTCGTCCAGAAAATGCCGATCATGAGAGACAAGAACAATGCCGCCGGGATATTCTTTCAGAAAGCTTTCCAGCCACTCACAAGAGGCCATATCCAGATGGTTCGTGGGTTCGTCCAAGAGCAAAATATCGGCTTGCTCCAGCAGGATTTTCGCCAAGTTGATCCGCATTTGCCAGCCGCCGCTAAATTCATCGGTTTTTCGCTGATAGTCTTCCTGTGAAAACCCCAACCCCTTCAGGATACGACCAATTCTGGAATCCACATTGTAGCCATCCAGCCGTTCAATCTCTTGCTGAATATGGCCCAAGTCTTCGACCAAACGCATCTGCTCTGTTTCATCGATGGTAGAGTCACTGAGGTTCTCAATGAGCCGGGTTTCTTCTTCGAAAAGTCCGTTTAGGGCGACAAAAGCTGTTCGCATTTCTTCTTCAAGGGTTAGGCCGGGAGTGATCTGAGGTTCCTGGGTCAGGTAATTAACACTCAGGCCAGGCGCCCGGTAAATGGATCCCTCGTTAATGGCCTCGGTCCCCATGATAATTTTAAGCAGGGTGGATTTGCCACAACCATTGCGGCCAATGAGTCCGATGCGGTTGCTGTCGCTGATCTGAAGCGATAGGTTTTCAAACAGCGGGGCGGCGGTAAATTTTTTAGAAATAGTTTGGAGGTGTAAGGTGAGTCCAGTTTTAGGAGGAGCCATGAGTGAGAGGGTATCCATTAAAAGGCAGTGACACTAAAAATTTCAGGAACCCGGAATCATAGCATACCTGTTATCTGAACACCACCCGTCCGACCATACGATCGATGAACGACCCAATTGTTACATTCCTTAGGAAAATATCTCTCATATATGTTTTTTATTTATAATAGAGCGTCATTAGCTTATCCTATTGATCTTTTGATGGATTTATAGGCAGAAAAAATTAATCTCCCGGTCATTCTGGATTTAATCCAATGGTCCATTAAAATAAGAATAAGATCATTTATATTATAAATGTAGCAACCTAGGACAGCCAGCCAATGAGAGTATTTGATTTATTAATCACTATAAAACGAACCCCCATCAGCAACGGTGGCCTGAAATTAAAAATGGCCCTGACGTTGGTGTTACTTTTTTCGTTGTTCTTACTCCCTGCGGTAACCGTATCGGCGACGGTCAGACCTTATGTGCTGGATAATGCACGAACCCACGAAAGAGCGTTAACCGGGCTTATTTTTCTTTCGACGACGGAACCGCCTGAACCGATGGACGATGTATCACGGCTTCTGCAGACTCCGCTTGTCCCTTCCACCGAATTGACGCTGACACAACAGATTTTACAGCAGGCGGAAATCGAGTACCGCCAAGGGCTGTCCACTGGACAGCAGTTCGCCATGGATCGGATGCTGGGCTTTTTGAAAAAGTCAGGCATTACGCAAGAGCTGGCGGATATCCTGGTTGAGGACATTGAAGGTGGTGCTTACCAAGCAGACAGACAGGTGATTGAAGGACTGAAAGTTATTTCAGCCAACAGACCGTTTTAAAGATAACCACTTGACAATGAACATCACAAAAAAATGCCTTATTATAAAAACAAATAAGGCGTTTTGATTGTTGGGAATGGATGAAAAGGTCTGTTATAAGAATTGGGTTTTTTAAGTTGGTTTTCGTCGAACGCGATCGTGGCTGACCTGAACCTTGTTTGAGCTCTTAAGTTTCTTTTTTGTTTTAGAGGGTTTTAAAGCTTTTTTGTTTTGAAAATGGTCCTGACCTCCGGCTCTAACTTTTGATTGTGAGGTCGGATAGGTTAAGGCTCCATCATAGTCCTCATCTTCTAGCTCTTCAAAAGCAAGATGCTCGACCTCTTCGGGGATCATTTCCGTAATGTGTTCCACATAGTGTTCGGTAATATGCAGAATTTTTTGGTTCATGGATGTAACCAACTTTTTTTGGCAAGTGTTTAACGCTTCAATTTCTTTAACGATTTCAGATTGCGGGTAGAGTCGGACGACGACTTCTGAGACGGCAACAGCCGTGGCGTTGCGTCGATGATCTGTACTAAACAAAAACATTTCACCAAACATTTCACCCGGCCCTAATGTTCCCAGGGGAACCAGGTTTCCTGAAACCCCGTCTTTATAAATCAGAATTTCACCGGATTGAATCTCGTAAACTCTATTGCCCCAAGCACCCTCTTTGAAAACAAATTCTCCTTTGGTAAAAGATTCTTCTACCATATCACTGGATTGTGTCGTCTTCATTGTTAATGAACCCCTTTAATCGTGCTCTTCTCTTCGCCGTGGTCCCTTAGGAGTGCGTATTTATCGTCTATTAAAATTTTCGACCGATCGGTATAGAACTGTAGGGTGATTTTTAAGACATTTAACAATTCGTTACGTATTAAAGAGCTGTGGGGTCAACCCGAAATAAAGCCGGCTGTGCCGGCTTAAAAAACAACTAGTGAGATGACGTGACACGCATATTTTGTCGATCTTGATGGTCTTCCCGAATCACAGATTGGGGTCCCTGAATACCTGAAGCACGGTCTTCAACCGATTTTAAAAACGTTTGACTAATCAGCTTTAGCGTCTTTTCAACCGCTTCATTACCTTGGGAGACATAATTTTGAGTAATGTTTTCCAAGTCTTCTTTTTGTGGATCGATTTGATGAGTTGAGCAAAGCTTTAGGTATTCTTGCACGTGTTTCATGATCTGAATAATATGCTTTGCCATAAAAATCTGATTTTCGGGTGACATAAGATAAAGGTAGTTCACCATTTTATGGGCGGTTGGGTTTTTATCGTAGTTTCGGTTTTTTTCTTTAGAACGATAGATCGCCAAAACTTTTTTGGTTCCAAGTGACTTGAAATTCTTTAAGAGTTCTTCAACCTTAAATTCTTTTTCAGCCAGTAAAATAATTCCTTGGCTGATGATGGTCAGAATTTCATCGGGCATATCCAAAGTGAGGCCGATGGCCGCAGCAAGATGTTCGTTTTGATCATACCAACGCTGGTCAGAAGAATGAGTCATACTACCGAATCCTTATTATGATAAGAAAGAAGAGGAAGCTATACCGTTTGGTACACTATTGTTGTATCCACGCTTATTCTCATACTAGTCTATTTTATTTTTTTTGGCACAAAATTAAAAATAAAAGGGTAGTATATGTATACTGTAAAGAGGGATTATCCGATAAGATACAGGAATATGAACATCTGTTAAGTTGCCTTTAAATAAGATTCATTGACCGAACGAAAATGGATTGGACTCCTACTTATAAAAGCACAAGAAAAAGCCCATCGTAGACGATAGGCTAAAAAACGAGTGGGAGTTAGGTATTTTTCGTTTTCTTTCTTGCTTTTCTATTTAGGCTGATGGCCTGTGACTTTATTTAGTAACCATTTGCTTAGGTGAAACCCGCCGATCCCCAAGGCGGAATATTTTAGAAAGTTTTTAAAAGTAAACTGATTAAAAAGCCCGAGGCGGTTATTGATAAATTTGCCGATAAAAAAGCCCGTTAAGCCATAAAGCATGTATTTTAAAGCCTTGCCAACACCGAATTTTTCAGAGTCGTTCTCAATACCGGCTGAGTGATGAACACTCCTGAATTCATCGCCGTGGAGAGGGGCTCGTTGCAGTGCATTTTGTCGGGCATATTCAAACTGTCGAAAAATTTGGTTGGGGTTGCCGACCTGTTTAAGGGGATGAAGGGTCTGGCCAAATCCCAGCTCTTGAGGACTGGGAACAGGGGGCGAGGGCGGGATGTAGGGAACTATAGCATTCATGTTAAAAACTCCTCTGACTTTCTCTTCTGTCTTTTATTATTTCTTTTTCTTATCTTGTTGAGTCGTGTCTCTTACGTCTTGCTTGTATTGGTATTAAGTTATTTTTTTCACAAATTATTCTAGGGAGGAGTTCTCAACTTTTATGGGAATAAATACCCAAAAAAAATCCCATTCACGGGGGAGGTGAATGGGGAAGGTCGTAGAATAATGACGAGGGGGGAAATGGTTTTAAGCTTCTGTTGCGGTCGGTTTGGGCTTGAATAGATCCTTCATCCTTTTTTCTGTGTTTTTTTCTTCAATGTACAATTGGGTAATTCTACGGGTAATTTCATATAGCATATAAATCCCAAGAGCACCGGCCCCGTATTTTAAGAAATTGCCTAGAGTCGAACTCTTTTCCGTCGAGCTTGCCGAATTGGCTACAAGCGACCTGTTTTGATAGGTATCCGCTACCGGACCGGTTAAACTTTTGGGGCCTTTAATCTCGTTGGCAAACTGGCTGAAACTTCGGTGGCGTTGGATTTATCCAGTGGGAGCCTTATATTGGCCCGGCTGTAATGGATGCGTTATTTGTTGCATATCCTGAATAACCTCCTTCGTTTATGGCACTCATCTTTTATTCTTTGAATTAACTCTATTAAACCGGAAAGTATAAAAATCGTCGTGAGGAATCGTTCTTATTTTGTCTGGGTATTTTTTCCCATCATGTGGGAGGGCAGGAGTAAATACCTATAAAGGTCAGGAAATAATCCTCAATACATTTGAGCAAAAAACAGGTTTAATAGACTTGTTTCTGACGTTAGACAGAAATCATGACCAAACGTTATACTGGCCATCTCTCGTTATTAGGGGATGGCCTTTTTTTACCGTTATAATAGAATCGGATGTTTGTATAAAGCCCCAAAAACAGAAAGCAGTGAACTCTTTATGGCTGATACCGCTGAAAAAAGTTTTGTTCGGGATTTTTGGATCCTTTTAATACTAACCCTCTTTGGCGCGGCGCTGGCTTATCTGGATCATCAACTAAACTGGCATACCCTTTTGCCCGAAATTGCTCATGGGCTAGTGATTACCGTTTTACTGATCGCTTGTCTCGTTAGTCAGGCTCGAAACCCGGAAATTAAGCAATTGGGCTGGACGAAAATTGTTTGGGGTATTGCCCTGTTGACGATGGCGGGTTGGATGGATGTGTTGGATGAATTTAGTCTATTTGAGATTAATGGTATTCCCTTTGAGCGGAGCTGGGTTCAAGCGTTTGTGGAAAAAATACTGGGTTACACCGTTGGTATTGGTCTGGTGGCGTTTGGATTTTTTCAATGGGTGCCGTGGATGATCCAAACCCGGGCTAATGTGCAGAAATTGAACCAGGAGCTCAGCCGCCTGCTTATGACACTGGACGAACGGGTTGAATCCGAACGGTTAACCATTTCACGAGAACTGCATGACGATGTGGCCCAGCGACTGACCTTTATGAATTATCAAACCCAGTTTTGCCGAAAAGCTTTGGAGGTTAACCCAGAAGAGGCGAAAGAAAAGTTAAAGGAACTGGGCAACGATATTTCGGAAACCTTAAAAACGGTGCGGCACATCAGCCGAAACCTGCGCCCTGAATCCCTTTATGCGCTGGGCTTTATTGCGGCGCTAGAAGAATTTCTGGAAAAGCAACGGTATCAAATGCCTGCCGTTGAATTCTCTTTAATCAATACCCCACTAGAACCCGAAAGTGACTCGGTTCGGCTTGAGAATCGACTGGACGAACGATGCCTGCTCCACCTGTTTCGAGTGGTTCAGGAAGGCGTTCGAAATGCCATGAAGCATAGCCAGGCCAGCATCGTTCAGATCACGATTACGGAAAATGATAACTCTTTCTTATTGTCCGTAGATGATAATGGAAAAGGGTTACCCTGGCAGTCGGTTCCTTCTGATGATACCTTGATTCAGCAAGGTCATCTAGGGATTGCTGGATTAAGAGAACGGGTCGAGGAGCTTGGGGGGCAATTCCAGTTATTTAACAAAAAAGATGGCCATGGGGCTCAAATGGAGATTATAATAAGCAAATGAGCAATACAGCACCCATTCGTATTTTACTGGTGGATGATCACACCATTCTTCGTCAGGGGTTAAAGCAGTTACTGGCCCTCGATGGCAACATTTTGGTGGTTGGCGAGGCTGAAAACGGAGAGGATGCCATTGTAAAAGCTTTGTCCATGAAGCCAGATGTTATCTTAATGGATGTGAATATGCCAAAAGTCAATGGTTACGAGGCAAGTCAGGCGATTCTGACGGCATGGCCAAGCGCACGTATTCTGGTTTTAACCAATCAGGATGATACCCATGTCGTTAAAAAATTTATGGAGCTGAACATTCGGGGGTTTTTACTCAAGGATGTAGATGCCGATGTATTAATTGACTCGATTTATCGGGCAAAATCCGGTGAAACCATCGAGCTGACTGAAGGGTTATCCGATAAAATGACAGCCTCTAAACAGGCTTCGGGTGAAAAAGGGTTTGGCACCTTGACCGAACGTGAACGAGAGGTCTTATCCGCACTTGCGAAAGGGAATACCAATCAACAATTAGCGGATTTGCTTTCTGTCAGTCCTAAAACGGTGCATAATCACCTGTACAATATTTACAGCAAAATCGGGGCCGCCAATCGCTCGGAAGCCATTGTCTGGGCCATTGAAAACGGATTCTCACGGTAGTTAAACAGCCGACCGGCACAGCCGGCTTTACTAATGGGCATTTTGAGGCTTGTATAAAATTCCTATGAACAGGGCGCTTTACCCTGTTAATGTATCAGAGTGTAAAGAAAACGTTTAAGTTTTTAAATTTTGTGGTGAGTTGGCCGATAGCTTTAGCAGGAAAGACCAAAGAAATAAATAAGTACAAAGAAAGTAAAAAGTAAGGTAATAGAAAAAGAAAGTGATTGTGCTCTGAATCGTCAGCTTCAGGGCTCTAATATAAGGTGAGGACACGGATACGATGAAAAAGAATAATGAAAACAATCAACTAACAAGCAGCTCAGGCCAAGGCATTATTGAGTATGCTGGCGCTCTGGTTGTGGCAACCTTAATCGTTTCAGGCATGATGACCATTGGTCCCGATGGAATGGCCGGTGTATTTATGACGGTTGTTGAAACCGTGGAATCGACGATTACGGACGTTTTGTCTGTCCTCTAATCTGGATTTTTTAACCCACCTTTAGAAAATGATCAGCTCGCAGGTTTTGAAGTGTTTGATACCTATGGTCTTACTCTGTTCAATGCTTCAAACCTGCTTTCTTTTTCTTTTTTTTAAGTTGTTAAAGTAAAGTTCAGTGCCTTTCTGCCGATAATTTAACAGGGAAGCCTGATAAAGGCTTTTATGCACTCATTAATCACATAACTAAAAGCGCTTTTGAAGCTATCTGAGTTGAATTGAGGTATAGCGTTTTGCGAAGACCGGTCATCCAAATTTTATTACCCGCTAGGCTAAAAGCCTTATTTATGTGTGTCTGGGCTTTGTTTCTTATTTTTACCCTTCCGATTGTTTTGCCCCAAGCCGAGGCAAAACAACAGTTGCGCTATCACGTCGGTAAGCATATCCATATTGATGTGGATATGACAAACCAACTCGAGGGTAAAGTGGAGACCCTGAATAAAGCGACACAGCAAGGAGCGTCTCAGCGACAATTAATGGAAATCCACTCGAACATTACCAATGAGGTTTATAAAGGGTCGGTTAACGCCAATATTAGTCCGCATGGTTTTAATTTTGGGGTTCGTCAAGGGCAGGTCCAAGTCCTCCATGATGGAAAAAGTTTTAAAAAATCGAATCCTTTGCCTGGCCTTTTAACCCCTACCCTGACAGGGCCAGGTCTAACGGTTCAGGGTGATATACTGACGGGGGGCATCGCCGCAGGCGAGTTGCAGATGCTTGAAGTAGAGGATCCGGAAATTGGCAATACCGTGGGAAGCGTTTCCCTCGATAATGGTGAGCTGGACTCTATGGATAGTATGTTATTACTGGGTACGATCGGAACACCCAAACGGGGAATTGTCATTACATCTCCCCAACCGCTTCAGGAAGGCTCTCATGTTCAATTGATTAGCGATTTTCTTCAGCAAAAAGATGATCAAGTGCTTGATTCACCCGACTCATCCTCTCGTCGGAAGATTATTCCGACGGTGCTTCATCCGTCGCCTTAAGCTGGGTTAATCTGTCTTTCCAATCCTGGAGAGCCGGGTGCCCCGATTCGAACTTGGGTTCATACTCAAGCAACAGGTTTTCTAAAAGTTGGATGGATTGAGAGGTTTGATTTTCCGCTTGATAAATGGCCATAAGTGCTTGGAGGTCAGTTTGAATCGCGGATAGGTTCTCTGGGGTGATGGGGTATTTTTTTAGGGCTGCCATATTTTTTTCCAGTAGGGGACGGGCTTGAGCGGGATCAGCTTGCAGAATATAGAGTTGGGCTAACAGGCTTTTAACATGAATCGTATCAGGGTGTTTTGGGCTATAAAGTGTGCTGTAGCGGGAAATAATGTCTTTATAAAGGGCTTCGGCCGGACTGTATTTAAGCTGTTCGACATAAAGCATGGCGAGTCGTTCCTGGCTCTTGAGTGTATCAGGATGGTTTCCCCCCTTATGTGTTTCTTGAAGGAGAATGGCTCGGTTAGCAAAGGATTCGGCCTGCGTATAGGCTTTCTGGCGGGTATATAATGTGGTGAGATGGGTGAGCGTGTTAATCAGGGCAGGGCTATCCAGATTGTCTTCTGTCTTATAAAAATCCATGACCTGTTCATAGAGTAATCGTGCTTTTTCTAGTTTGTTCTGGTTTAAATAGGTTGTGGCCAGTCCCTCGGTGGCTTTTATGGTTTCTTGCGGATCGGCGTTGGGTTCTTGTTTATAGCGTGCCAATGCTTTCAGGAAAAAATATTCGCTTTGTTTTTTATTTTCCTGAGCCTCGTAGAGGAAAGCCATCAAGGTAAACAGGTTGGCGATTTTGAGTTGAGGTTTGACGGGCTGGGCTTGGTAAATGGCAAGCGTGTTCTTATAAAAGCCTTCCGCTTGTTCGTATTTTTGTTGGTAAAAATAAACCTGCCCAAGGCTTTCCAATGGTTTTGCTGTGTCCAGACTGTTTTTTCCAAAAAGATCCTGGTACAGGTGAAAGGCCTGAGTATGAAAAGCGATGGCTTCATCATATTTTTCCTGCTGGCAAGCGAGGTCTCCCAAAGTTGTCAGTATTTGGGCCCTTTTTTGATGGGTGAACGGCTGGGCCTGCTTTTTGGTGGTGATAGGCTCTATTTGTTCATAAATGCGAAGTGCCCGCTCATATAAAGGCTCGGCGAGCGTATATTTTTCTTGAACCCTATAAAGGTCAGCCAGATTCATCAAGGTGTCGGCGGACTTGGCATGGTGATCGCCCCATTTTTGTTCGGCCTTGTTAACGGCGGCCTGACAAGTGGTGAGCGCCGCCGAAAAGTCTTTCTGATCTTGATACTGGCGGCATTGTTTTGAGAGCGATTTTACCGTTTCTTTTGGCGCGCAGGCAAAATGCCCGAAAAGAAATACGGCTGTGAGGAGGCAACTACCTGTTTTTGAAAAGTACCGGATAATAGGCTTCATCATTGGAAAATTGTTTCCTCATTGAGCAGTATGATAAGAGGGCAGTCTATCGTCTATAGCCTACAATGAATGAGTGAGGAAGTGAATCATCTACATCTTGTGATTCTATCCATGTGGATCAGGATGTGATTGCCGTTATTACGACCAACGGAACCAAGAAATTTTTTCTTAATTACTCTATAGAATGGAGTACCTTTCGCTTCAGAGTGTTCACCGAGGTTTCTAACTGCTGAACGGCCTGTTTTCGGCAGGAAGCTAACATCAGGGGTTTGCCAAACTCGATAATGACTTTGCCCGGTTGGGGAGCGAGGCGCTTATGCCACGACCAGCATTCAAAACTGCCATGAATATAAAAAGGGAGAATCGGCACCTGCGCTTTTTGGTGAATAATCGCAATACCCGGCCGAAAGGGTTGAAGCTCTCCGTCTTGTGTGAGTTTACCTTCGGGAAAAATACAGAGAGAATAGCCTTTTTTAAGGGTTTGGATGGATTTTCGGATGGAGGCGATTTCGTTGCCCGGTTTGAGAACGATAATTTGAGCCCATCGAACCAAGCGGCCAATTACTGGCCAACAGTGTACACTATCGTGCATAAAAAAGAACACCCGCTGACCAAGCAATGACACGAGAATCGGGGTGTCCAGCAGGCCGCTGTGGTTTCCGGCAAGAATCACGGGACGCTCTGTTTCTAAATGCTCCCGTCCTCGAATTTCCAGAGGAAACAGAAATATAAAAGTCAGAAAAAATATCCGCTGGGATGAAAAATAAAGCAGACGTTGGCCCAGTTTTTTGCCAAGTTTTTTCATTGAGCGATCCCTCGTTGAGCGATGTAAACCTATTCTTATCAGAATAACGAGGATTTAAACAAATTGGGATGGTCTTCAGACACTTTCTCGATCGTCACATCGCGAGATGGTATTGAAGAATCGTTCCGTTTTGTTATAAATGAGTCGCTTTGATGTGATGAAGGAGTCCTTGGCATGAGGATTCAACCAAGTCTAAAACATGTTCAAACCCATGGTCGCCGCCATAATAGGGATCGGGAACGCCGGTTTCTTTACAGTCGGGAGAAAATGTCAGGAAGAGAATAACTTTTTCAAGGTGTTCCTTGGGACAAGCGGCTTGCATGATGTTGAAATGACCTTCGTCCATAGCCAGTAAGTAGTCAAACTCCTCAAAATCGCTTTTTTTAAGCTGTTGAGCTCGCAGGTCGCTAAGATCGTATCCCCGTTTCAACGCTGTGTAAGCCGAACGCGGATCTGGGGGGTTGCCGACGTGATAAGACTGAGTCCCTGCCGACTCGACTCGGATTTTATTGCCGAGGGTCTCTGCTTCGACCATGTCTCGGAAAACCCCATGGGCCGAAGGGGATCGGCAAATATTACCTGTACAAACAAACAAAACGGATATCATGAATTTTTCCTTGATAAATATTAACGAGGTTAACAATATTGGCGGTTTTATGCGAAGGGGGCAAGCATTTTTATTCGGGTTGGTTTATGATGAAGCATCTTTCTATTTTACGTTTACTGAAATCCAATTGCAAAGCCTTGATTTTAGCTTATGGTTACGACATCCGATACTTCAGAACACACGCTGGCGGATTCTCCCATTCAGGGAATGGGAGAGGAGAAAAAGGTGCTAACCTCTGACGAAAGTCGTTTACAGGTGTTGGGCGTTGATTTCTCAAAGTATCCGGCCTTGTACGAACGTAAACGAGCCCGTGAGATTGTTTCTCGTACGAATCGAGGGCTGGCTATGCCACTAATCCGTTCGTATGCTAATCGGGTAGCGAAAAAAGTTCCGAACCCGATGATGTTGACCCATATTTTGACCACTCGATGCAATTATCGCTGTAGCTTCTGTTCGTTTTCAGATACATTAAACGATAAAACCGATGATTTAACGCTTCAGGAGATTGAACGAGCTTATACCACACTCGGCGACAACCTGAATGTGATTGTCTATTCCGGTGGAGAGACAACTCTGAATAAAGACTTGGCCAGCATTATCCAGGTGGCTTATCAGCGAACTCCGGTAAAATCGGTTTACATTATCTCGAACGCCTGGAAACCTGATCTGTTGTTTGAGATAACCCATGAAGTAATGCAACGATGCCCAGGACTGCATCTGACGTGGAGCTTGAGTATTGAAGGGCCGCGAGAAACAAATAACGCTGAGCGCCGAACCTATGCGCCGGATTGGGACGCCTGGCAAAACACCATTGATACCATGGAAGGCCTGAAGCATATGCGAGAGGCTTATGGTTATAAAGAGCTTAACGTTCAACTGTGTACGGTTTGTTCGCCAGGGAACTACCACCTTCTGGATGGCTGGTATGAAACCATCCGGGATCGCCTTCAGCCGGATAAATGGAATTTGAACTTGATGCGAAAAAGTGTCCAAATGACGGATCATGGAATGGCTTCGTTTGAAGATCGCCGCTCTCAAGGGGATTTAGAACCTTTTGAGCGAAAATACCTGGAAATGACTCAACGGGTTCAGCAAGATGTTTTCAGCGGGCGTCTAAAATTCTTGTATTACACTAAAAACCCCTATGATGGAGCCGTTAAATCCGCTGTGGATCTGATTAGTCAGGAAGAAAACCGGCGAACCGTTTTAGAGAAGAAAGGGCAATTTGTTTGTTGCGCCGGTTATACGGGTGTTTATATTGGTAATACGGGGGATGTGAGCGGGTGCGAAGAGTTTGCCAATAATCCGGATGCCTCCAAGGTCTTTGGTAACTTGCGAGAAGCGAACTATGATTTTCAGGAGATTTGGCATTCGCCAAAGGCGGAAAGGTATCGAGAACAGGTGGGACAGGCAAAAGAATGCCGTGGGTGCACGCTGGAAAGTCAACGAAACTATCCGTCCATTCTGGTCTCCTTTAAAACGTTGGTTAAGGCTGGTGTAATGGCCACTCAAATTAAAAAATAACCCCCCCCCTTTTTTTTGAAAAGTTATAAAATTTGGAATAGGAGTCGTTATGACCCACGCTCTGATTGTTGAAAGTTTTCCGGCTGGTCCTCTTCAATGCAACTGTACTATTATCGGCGATCCAAAAACGGGTGAAGCCCTTGTGGTAGATCCCGGCGGTGATGCGGAACATATTTTAGAACGCTTGTCAGCGAATCAGCTAAAGGTCGCTTCAATTTTCCATACCCATGCGCATTTTGATCACTTTATGGCTTCTGGCGCGATGAAACGGTCTACTGGGGCTATGTTGGCTTTGCACAAGGCGGATAAGCCCCTTTGGGATAACCTTGAAACCCAGTGTGCCCGCTTTGGGTTCGATTTTGATCCCGAGATGCCTCCGCCGGATCGTTGGTTGGAACACGAAGAAGAAATTAAACTGCAAGGGACAGAGGCATTAAAAGGCACTTGTATTCACACGCCGGGTCACACACCGGGCTCCATGTGTTTCCACTTTGATGCTCTTCAGCTTTTGTTGGGTGGGGATACCCTGTTTAGAGGCTCTATTGGTCGGACGGATCTTTGGGGTGGTGATTATGCGACCATTGAAGAGTCTATTAAAAACCGTCTGTATGTACTAGATGAAGAAACCCGGGTGATTACCGGCCATGGGCCAGAAACCATGATTGGTTATGAAATGCGGCATAATGCCCATATTCATGCCTAAAGGGGTTAGAGCTTTTCAGTTTCTGTCGGCTCTATTGAAAAATACCCGAAAAAGTGTAATGATAGAGGTAATCAAAGTTAGGGTACTTATCAATAGATAGGGAATTGGGCTGATGCGTTTTTTTCGATTCAAAGTGGGTGTTTCACTAATTACAGTCGGTGCTTTGGGATTGTTTTGTTTTGCGCAACAGCCAGACAAAGCGGATGTAGATACTTATGGTAAAGAAACCCTCAGCAATATTGGTTCGGGAAAAAACTTAGAATTAAATGAAACCACGGTGACGGGGCCGGTGATGACTGGAAAAAATGTGACGGGGCATCATTGCCGCTTGGGGCACGTGATTGGACGTGAAGTAACCCTGTCCCATTGTCAGGTGAAGCAAATCAGCGCGACCAAAGCGGTGGTGCTTTTGGATACGGTTGTGGATGGTCGGATTAATGCTGGAGGAAACAGCGAGTTTATCGATTCAACCGTGGAGGGCGATGTCGTACTCCGGGAATCCGCGATCATTAAAAATTCAGTTTTGAAGGGTAAGCTAACGGTAATGACAGACCGTTTGACCGTTGAGGGTTCGAAAATTAGTAGCATTCATTTGCGTCATGGAAAAAGCGGTATGACCCATCATGTGATGATCACCGGCGGTTCGGTAACCAAAGGCCCGGATGGACGGACCCTGCTTAAGGTGCAAGGAAACGGAAAAGCTATTTTCGGTGGTTTTGCTTTGGAAGGTGTCGAAGAAGGTACGCAAATGAAAACTCCGGAAGGATTTATCTACCTCAATGGTCAGCGTGTGGGAGTCGAAGGGCCGGAAACGTATGGCACATATCAGTCAACCCATTCTGACGCTCCCGCTATCGAAGGCCCTAATTGGGTTGATGGTATTGTGGTCGAGTCCGTGCCCCCTAAAGAAACCGCATTAGATACGGAGCCGCTTCAGGTTATTGAGTTAACCAAGGGGACGGTTGTAACCGGAAACATTGAATTTGGCAGTGGCCATGGACAGGTCCGTGTGATGGAAGGTGCTGTGGTTAAAGGAAATGTGATTGGCGGAACGGTTGAGAAAGAAAAGTAAATAACCTTCTTTTTAGCCGGGTGTTTTTGGGGTGAGCTTTAAAGCCTGGGCGTTCAGGTAGATAAGATAATTCTGGAGGAAAGCCTTGCAGTCATCACCAAGGACTGTGAAGGTCTCTCCGGCGAGCATAACCACTTCAAGCCGATCCGGCGGGTATTTCATAACATGAGACACTTTTTCGAAGGGGAGAATACACTCGTTATTTTGAAAATGGCTAATGGATGACATGGTGATTATTTCCTTTTTGGCTTGTTGTTCCTTGTCTATTTTAACTTTGAATGGAAGAAAAGAGTGGAAAATCTTTTTTGAATACCGCTTTTCAATAGGAGATTTCTATACATTAGGATACAATCAGAGAAGGTTAATTCGTTGTTGTTGTTGGATCGATAGAGGTAGGTTTTCGTGTCACGTCAGGCGAAAGTTAATCCGAAAAAAATAGGCATTATTGGCATTGGGGTTATGGGTAAAACCTTGGCCCAGGCCTTATTGAATAATGGTATTGTTAATCGGGAGACCCTTTGGGCGGCCGCCAAAACGGAAAAATCTTGCGAGAAAGCACGTGCCGAACTGGGAATCCCTGTTTATCGAGACTATGCCGAAGAGCTGAAAGATACAGAGGTTCTACTTCTTTGTGTGAAGCCCCATAAAATTTCGGATGTATTGGAAGGGCTTAAAAAAGCAGGACTCCCGGCGAATGTGTTGCTGATTTCCATTGCCGCCGGAAAAGCCATTGCTGTGATGGAAGAACAGTTGGTCACGCCGAATCCTTTAATCCGTGCGATGCCGAACACTCCGTGTGTTGTTGGTGCGGGAATGACCGCAATTACAGCGGGAAGTTTTGCTGAAGACGCTCATATGGAACTGGCCCGAACTATTTTTAATGCGGTGGGTGAGTGCGTGGAACTGGACGAACATCATTTTGACGCTGTTACCGGTCTTTGTGGAAGCGGTCCGGCCTATTTGTACCTGATTATGGAGGCGCTGGCTGATGGAGGCGTTCGGGTGGGACTGCCTCGGGATACAGCTCTGCGTATCGTATCTCAGACGGTTTTAGGGGCGGCTTCTATGGTGAAAGACTCCGGTCGTCACCCAGCGGCTTTGCGAGATGATGTGACCACGCCCGCCGGATGTACTATTGCAGGATTACTCACACTGGAAGACGGTAAGATTCGGTCTGTTTTGGCCCGTGCGGTTGAGGAAGCCACCATTACAGCCAGCGGGTTGGGCCAAAAGAAATATTAAATTTATGATATTTAGCCAAGAGGAAGAAATACGCCATGTCAGAAAAAACCATGTCAAAAACAGATGAACTCATTCAACTGGAAGAAAAATGGGGCGCCCACAACTATCATCCGCTGGATATTGTGATTGAACGTGCTGAAGGACCATGGGTCTATGATGTGGAAGGCAAAAAGTACATGGACTGCTTAAGTTCCTATTCGGCTGTCAATCAAGGCCATTGTCATCCTGAAATTTTGAAAACCCTGCATGAGCAGGCCGATAAGGTTACCCTCACTTCTCGGGCTTTTCGCAACGATCAACTGCCCTTGTTCTATAAAGAGCTTCATAAATTGACCGGCTATGAATCCACACTTCCTATGAACTCTGGTGCTGAAGCGGTTGAAACGGCGATTAAAATGGCTCGAAAATGGGGTTATCAAGTTAAAGGCATTCCGGCGAATCAGGCGGAAATTATTGTTTGTGCCGATAACTTCCATGGGCGAACCACGACGATTGTTGGGTTTTCCACGGAACCTCAGTACAAAGACGGTTTTGGTCCGTTCACACCCGGATTTAAAGTGGTTCCACTTGGTGATATTGAGGCGTTGAAAAAGGCTATAACCCCTAATACCTGCGCTTTTCTCTTTGAGCCGATTCAGGGCGAGGCTGGGATTAATATTCCACCCGACGGCTATTTAAAAGCCGTTGCGGATGTATGTAAGGCTAATCAAGTCTTGATGGTTGCCGATGAAATCCAGTGCGGTCTTGGACGGGTGGGCAAGTTGTTTGCCTTTCAATACGAAGATGCTCGTCCGGATGCTGTGATTATTGGTAAAGCGCTTTCAGGCGGGTTTTATCCTGTATCCGCTGTACTCGCCTCAAAAGAACTAATGAGCGTCTTTACACCCGGTGATCATGGCAGCACCTTTGGTGGGAACCCATTGGGGTGCGCAGTCGCCCGAACGGCACTTAGAGTATTGACTGACGAAAACATGATTGAGAACTCAGCTAAATTGGGTACTTACCTTAAAAGCCGGTTGAGCGAGTTGAAAAACCCACACATTAAGGAAGTTCGGGGCCGAGGACTGATGGTGGGCATTGAATTTAATATCCCGGTGCGTCAATATTGCGAAGCTCTGAAAAAGGAAGGAGTCCTTTGTAAAGAAACCCATGAGAACGTCTTACGGATTACCCCGCCCCTTATCATTACCCAGGAACAGTTGGACTGGGCACTAGAACGGTTTAAAAAAGTGCTTGAGGCCTAAAACCCAAAAAGAAAAGCATACTTGGCTTGTAATAAGAAGCGAGCTGAAAAACCAGATGGGGTTCCAACATGTTGGAACCCCATCTGGTTTAAATAAAATAACCTAAGAACAAAAGAACAAAGTCTGGATTAGCCTTCGTCCTCGTCGTCCGTGGCCTCTTCAGTTGTGACTTTAGCTTTAGCCCGAGTCTTTCGAACCGGTTTTTTAGCAGGCGCTTCACCGGTTTCGGGTTCTTCCGGTTCAGCGGCTTTCTTCGTGCGCGTTTTTTTAGGTTTTTCAGTCGCTTCTGCTTCTTCGCCTTCAGCGTCTTCAGTCTTGCTACTTTCGGCGGCCTTTTTGGTTTTTTTAGCCTTAGAGGCTTCCTTTTTTGCTTCTTTCTCAGCGGCTTTTTCTTCGATAGCCTTGGCTTCTGCTTCCGCTTTTTCCCGTTCTGCCTTTTCGGCCAGTGATTTTTTCATGGCTTCTGGCAGATCGTCACGTTCTTCATTCCAGCGAGGCATGTTCTTATTCTTTCGAATCAACCCAATGCCGACATGGACTCGCCACTCATCGATTCGGAGCTGTTTTGCCAGAATCTTGTGGATGCCAATGGGCGGAACTGGCATATAAGGTTCGTAAAGCGACTCAATGGCCATTAGTTGGTCCGGTGTAAGGGCTAAACGTCGTTTAGGATACTCTAGTTTGGGCAGCCTCATTTTTTCCCGAATCAGGTTGATGCCAAAGAAAACCATGCTGGGCTTCATGTCCAGCTTTTCACCAATGACTTCATGGACATCGGGATTGGGTAGGGGCAAGAACTGCTTGTAAAGTACTTCAATCCGCTCCATGTCCTCCCGGCTAACTAAAAGCTTTTTGGGTGGGCCACCACGGCCTCGCGGTGGGCCGCCTCTTCCTCTTGGAGGGCCATAACCACCTTGAGGTCTACCACCTTGGGGTGGACCATAACCGCCACCTCTTGGAGGACCGTAACCACCACCTTGCGGAGGTCGGCCGCCACCTCTTGGAGGACCGTATCCACCACCTTGCGGAGGTCGGCCGCCACCTCTTGGAGGACCGTATCCACCACCTTGCGGAGGTCGGCCGCCACCTCTTGGAGGACCGTAACCACCACCTTGCGGAGGTCGGCCACCACCTCTTGGAGGACCGTAACCACCACCCTGAGGGGGAGGTGGTACTTGTGGAGGGGCATGAAAACTTGGGATTTTGCCGGGCATGTTGGGTTGAGATTGCCCACTATTTGAACCCCCTTCGGATGAAGGGGTAGACTGTGCGGGACGCTCAGGATACAAACAGTTCGGACAAATGACCCGCTTCGGGTTTTTTGTTTCGAACTCCGTCCCACATTTGGCACAATTATTGACGTACATTAGAAACTCTGTTCTTACACATAACGAAGTTTAACTGAAAGCAAATATTAAAAAATAATCCCTACATCATGTCTATTCTTGACGGCTTGCTCGTTTTAAGTGTCGCCCAACACGGTAGAACCTTTTAATACCGATATTTATAGTAGAATACAAAGGCTAACTCTCAGCGTGAAATTATAGTTAACACTCTTCTATTATTAGCACAGATTTAAAGAAAGCAATAGTCTTTTCTCAAGAAAGTTTTTAAAATGAGTCCTTCTTTTTTTGATATTGTCGGCCCGGTTATGGTGGGACCCTCTAGTTCGCATACGGCTGGAGCCGTTCGATTAGCCCAATTAGCCCTGTTGATTGCGGGGCGAAAAGTGGTGGATGTTGAATTCATTCTTTATAACTCTTTTGCTCGTACATATAAAGGACATGGAACAGACCGAGGGCTGATTGCTGGCCTCTTGGGATACGGTGTGGATGATGAGCGGATCCGTGATGCTTACGAGTGGGCGGAAAAAGAGTCTTTATCCTTTAAGATGACGCTGGACGAAAAACCTAATAATTATTCGCCCAATACGGTCAAGTTTGTGATGACCCTGGATGATGAGGAAAAGCTGGTGGTGGTCGGGCACTCTATTGGCGGCGGCAAGGTCTATGTTTCTCGTTTGAATCACTATAACGTTTCCTTAAAAGGCGAAATGCCAACATTAATTATGTTTTATAAAGATCAGCCGGGTATGATCTGGCGAGTAACTAAGGTAATTGCCGAACAAGGGGTTAACATCGCTTCTCTTACTTGTTCTCGAGGGAAGCGGGGCGTTGAAGCTTTTATGTCTATTTGTCTGGATACGGCCCTGTACCCTGAACAAGTAGCGGAAATTAATCAGATCTCCGATGTGTATATTGTTAGAAGTATGGATAAACTATCTTCATGAGCTATTTTGAATCGTTTGACGCCTTGTTGGCGCATTGTCTGGATAATCACTGTTCTATCGTGGATGCAGCACTGGAGTCGGAATCTCAGGAACAAGATTTATCGGTTGAACTCCTGTTTCAAAAGGTCAGTGTTCTGGTCCAGCAAATGGAGGAAACTATTAAGAGCGGCATTGACTCCTCAGATCCCTCTATGAGTGGGCTGTCTGGTGGTGACGCAAAAAAACTCATGGCGTACATGGATGCTGAAAACAATGTGTTATCGCCTATGGCCATTCGTTTGATGGCTTATGGCATTGCGACGTTAGAGGAAAACAGTCGAATGCGGAAGATCGTGGCCTGCCCCACAGCGGGAGGAAGTGGATCCGTGGCGGCAACCCTGATTGCGTTAGAGCATGAGCGAGGCATGTCTCGAAAGCAGACGACACAAGGGCTTATTACAGCTGGTTGCATTGGGGAAATTGTTTCTCGCCGGATGCACCTTTCGGGCGCTGCCGCTGGGTGTCAGGCGGAAGTGGGTGTGGCGTCGGGCATGGCGGCTGGCGGGATGGTCGAGGCTTTTGGTGGAACGCCCGAACAGGTGCTTCATGCGGCAGCAATTTCCATGCAAAATTTGATGGGCCTTATTTGTGATCCGGTGGCGGGTCTGGTGGAGGTTCCCTGCGTGGTTCGAAATGGCTTATCCAGTGTTCAGGCCGTATCATCAGCCACCATGGCACTGGCCGGTATTCAAAGCTACATTCCTATTGACGAGGTCGTGGACGCTATGGCACAGGTAGGGCGTTTGATGCCCCGACAATTGAAAGAAACCGCCGAAGGCGGACTGGCCACGACGCCAACGGGTCAAACCTTTGCCAATCAGTTTTTTAAAATGAGCCAAACCCCGTTATAATAAAATTGATGAGAATTCCGATAACATTATTTTCAAAAGCGACCCTTTCTTCACTGGTGATTTCTGTGGGGGCGGTGTCTTTATTAGGCGCTTGCCAGTTTTTACCTTCACCTGAGGACGATTCGGCTAAAGAGATTCAAGGCAGAGAGGCTCAATCAGAGAATGATGTTTTGGGCATGCTGGAAACGGCATCTCAGTCTGAAAATTGGGAACAGGTGATCCAAATTGCTAATCAGGCATTGTTGGAGGAGCCAAATAACACAGGAATCCGCAACTATTTGGGCTGGGCCTATGCCGAAACCGCCCAGTGGGAGAAGGCTATCCCTGAATTAAATCAGGTGATTGCTTTGGAACCAGAGAATGAAAACGCTTTTTCTACCCTGGCTTGGGCCTATGCGGGGAATAGAGAATGGGAAGCTTCTATTCAGGCCGCTAACAAGGTGATTAAACTTAATCCGGCTAATATCCACGCATACACGAACCTTGGCTGGGCGTATAGCGGGAAGGGGGATTTAAAATCTGCCGTAACGGCCTACCGTAAAGCGATTGATCTGGATCCTCGGAAGCCTGATGCTTACTACTCATTGGCTAATGTCTATTGTGATGCGGGTCAATTAAAAAACGCCCGGATCGTTCAAAAGCCTTTAACCAAGCTGGCACCTGAGCTTGGAAAGAAGCTGGAAACCCGTTTGGCCAAGGGCTGTCAAAAGGAGGGTTAGGGTTACGGATTCATAAAAACGTAGTGTCGGTCGGTTAAAAGTTCTTCCCAAGGCGGTAAACTTGCGGTTTAATGAGAGCGATAGGGTTTGTCGGATTAGAATGGATAATAACATTTGATGAAACCACCCATCGCAAACACAAGCGATACAAACCAAATTGAGTTTTCTACATACTGTCAGCGTCTTTACCAAAAGGGGTTGGTTTATGCGACTGCCGGTAATGTAAGTATACGCTGTCCAGAGAATAGTGGTTTTATTATCACGCCCAGCGGGTGTTGTTTGGGGGATATTCAGTCGGGAGATGGGGTTTGGATTCGGAGCGATGGATCGTTTGAACCATCATCCGGCGGGATGGAGCCGTCAACGGAATGGTTGATTCATCAACGGATTTACGAGGCGCGTGAATCCATTCATGCGGTGGTTCATGCCCACCCACCCAAGGCCACCGGATTTGCGCTTGCCGGGGTGCCTCTAGATAGAAAATTGTTGGCCGAAGTCCTATTGGTTTTAGGAGAAGTGCCGGTGATTCCCTATATTTTGCCCGGCTCTCAAGTTTTGGCCGACGCTGTTTATGACGTGATGAAAACTCACCATGCGGTCTTACTCGGGAATCATGGCGTAATTACCACAGGTGATAGTCTTAGGGACGCTTATTACCGGATGGAATTGATTGAATCCCTCTCGGAGACAATACTGGCGGCGAAACAGTTGGGTGAAATGAAAGAACTGACGGAAGCACAGGTTCAGGAGATCTATCAGGTAAAAGGCCATGTTCCCTTGGCTTGATGGGTTTTGTTTTATAAGCTTATTAGTGAGAATAAGGGTCACTGCCCATACGTTGCTGAGAAGGTGGAGTCGGGGTGGTCGTTGAGTTCTGGTTGGGTGGGTAAGCGGGGTACGTTGGATAAGTGGGGCGTCTTGAACCGGGTGCATTCGCTTTTGGGTGGGAGGGTCGTCCGTATTGAGTGGGGTAATTGTTTTGAGGGGGCTGTTGACCGCCTTGCTGTGGTTGCCAAGGTATGGGAGGCCCTGCCGGGTAACGAGGCGCGTAAGGGTTCGAACTTCCGGCATGAAGCGTATTGGGATCCGGTTCCGGGATCGGCCCATGATCAAACCGGGGATCGATTTCCAAAGTGGCTTCACTGCCAGCGACAGGCAATGTCCGTTGATCTAAAGCCAGAGGGGATTCTTTTTCGTAAGGACTAATATTTTCCAGATTATAATCGGTGTAATCGTTTTCGTTCAAAGGCTTTGCGTATTCCAGATTAAAATGGGCAATCACTTTTTTGGCGACGTAAGGTCGCATAAACGTAGTCCAGATATTGGCCGGGAGTCCGCCGCCAGTAATGCCTTTGGCGGGGGAGTTATCATCGTTGCCAACCCAGACGCCGGTAACTATATCCGGTGTGAACCCAATAAACCAGCCGTCTCGGTTGTCATCGCTGGTGCCGGTTTTTCCGGCAACGGGTCGTCCAATGTTAGCGCCTTGTCCTGTCCCTCGTTCGACGACGCCTTGCATCATGGCGACCATGGTGTCTGTGGTTTCCCGGTCGAGGACGTGGCTTTTCATGGGGTAATGTTCGTAAACCACGTTGCCCTCTCGATCGAGAATTTTTTCAATGGCGTAAGGTTCCAATTGTACCCCGCCGTTAGCCAGTACCCCGATAGCGGATGTCAGGTCAAACAAGGTGACGCCGGAACTGCCCAAGGTAAGCGATAAATTGTTTTCCAGCTTGGCGTTGATCCCCATTTTCTGCGCTGTGTGAATGACTTCTTTGGGAGAAAGCTCTTGCAGGACTTTGACAGCCACAATGTTATTGGATTTGGCCAGTGCCTGTGCCAGGGTCATGTAACCGTGGTGCTTTTTGTCATAGTTTTGAGGTCGCCATTCGCCAGCCTTAATCGGCTCATCGAGATAGACCCGGCTTGGAGCGTAGCCGTTTTCAATGGCGGTGGTGTAGGTGAAAATCTTGAATAGGGAGCCGGGTGAGCGAACGGCACTGCTAACTCGATCAAACTGGGTTTGGCCATAGTTGGTGCCGCCCACGTAGGCGAGGATTCCTCCGGTTTTTGGATTGATCGAGATTAAGGCGGCTTGTTCGTTGGCTTTTTTACGGCCATAGAGTTTCGACTGATTTCGTACCGAGCGTGCCGCCAGACTTTGAGCGTAAGGATCCACTGTCGTATAAATTTTTAGTCCACTTTGCCAGAAGCCTTGTTCGTCCAGCTCAAACAGTTCTTGCACCTGGTTTTGAACAAACTGGTTAAAGTAGGGTGCCCGGTTTGCTGTGGAAATTTCTCGCCCGGCTGGGTTTAAGCGAAAGTTTTTGGCTTGAAGTGCTTTGAGTTCTTGCTCGTTTAACTTTTTTACTTCGTACAGATTTGCTAACACTTCGTTTCGTCGACTTTTGGCTTTCTCTGGGTTTAAAAATGGATTATATCGAGAGGGGGCTTGGGGCATGCCTGCGAGTAAGGCGGCTTCGTCAATCGTGAGTTGTGAGGGCTTTTTATTGAAATAAATCTCGCTGGCCGCATGGATGCCGTAAGCGCCTTCGCCAAAATAAATATTATTAACGTAGAGCTCTAGAATATCTTCTTTGGAAAGTTGCTGCTCCAGTTTGATGGAGAGAAACGCTTCTCTTACTTTTCGTTTCAACGAACGTTCGTTGGAGAGAAAGACGTTACGGGCTAACTGTTGGGTCAGGGTGCTTCCGCCTTCGGCCAACCGTCCCTGGGTTAGGTCGATAAAAATGGCTCGGGCAATGGAGAGAGGGTCAATACCAAAGTGATTGTAAAATCGTCGATCTTCGGTGGCAATCAGAGATTCGATAAAATGAGGCGAAATCTCCTTTAAGGGCACTTGTTTATGGTGAAACTTGCCGTAAGACAAAATGGGGGTGTCATTGTTGCCAAAGACCTGAGTCCATTTGGAAGGGTTGACCCCTTCTTCGACTACGGTGCTTACAGGCGGTAAATCTCGCACAGCCCAGTAGACATAGCCAGCGGCGGCCAGGGTGATAAAAATAATACATGTCCAGAAAAAACGGGCGAGCAAGGGTTCAAGTTCCTTTATGGATAGAGGGATTAACTTGATTCTACAAGAGATTTCCCCATAAGCCAAGCCAAAACACCGTTGGCTTCAATTTTGGGGTGGGTTCGAGGGTTTTTAGGGAAAAGCTTGAAATAGCTATCTATTTATAGGTCGTCGACCTGTATTACGAACACCCATCCATTCTTATATGAGCTAAACCTGTCCTTTTTCAGGTGGAGTTTCTCGCCCATTCAATAATCCACTTACCCGTTAGGCTAAAAGAATACCCTTTTTTAGGTAGGGTTATATCTTAAATTTTATCGTGTGACTTCGTGCGGTAGTTATAAATATACCCTTCTTTAGGTAGGATTATATCAGGATATTCCCTTTTAAGAAAATTGAGGCCTTCATAAAGTAAGTAATAAGAATTATTTTGTTTATAGATAAGGCTTCCATGTAACCCCTTCAATAGAGGGGTTAGCTTCTGTAGAGTACGATTAGGCAGACCGATTGTTATTTTTTTCAGCGTTTTTGGCCCTTCCTCATACAAGTCCGCCAGCACATGAGCGACGGTTATTTCTTTTTTTTGATAGGTAAAGAGAACTGTATCAGTAATTGTTTTGACGGGTTGCTGAGTCTGAGTTGCTTCTCGAATATCACTCAGGTCGCTGCCAAAGTATGGGGTGGTTCGTTGGGTGCTTGACTCAGGACGAGAAGCGACACCGGAAAAGTAAGTACCGACAGAAGGGGTGACGTTCATCATTTAAAATTCCTTACTTCTTTACTTCTTTTCGTTCGTTTTCATTAAAAATTTAGTGCCTAAATTCTACTACAATCAGAATAAATTTCAAATCAATCCAAGAGCAGGATGGTGGGTTTGTTTGTAAGATGGGCTGTGCTGTTATTAAAACGCCATTCCCGCATCAAAGGAAATGGCGTTTTAAATCGTCTTTAAATAAATAATGGAGGGTGGGTTAATCCTAGCGGAGGCTTGCCGGAACACCGGATTGTTGTTCAACCTGCTCGCTAATCCAGGCAAAGGTGAGTTCCAATCCTGTTTTTAAGGATTGAGACGGGGCCCAACCGAGTTTTTCTTTGATCAAACGGTTATCCGAATTGCGTCCCCGGACACCCAGCGGGCCGTCGATATGGTTGCGCTCTAAGGGCTTTGCGGCAATCTCGCAAACGTAATCCACGAGTTGGTTGATGCTGACCATTTCGTCAGAGCCAATATTGACGGGTCCGGCGAACGTTTCGCATGTCATCAGGCGGCGAATCCCCTCAACGCACTCGGCCACGTAGAGGAAACTACGGGTCTGAGTTCCGTCGCCCCAGATTTCAATGGCGTCTGTGGCTTTAGCGACTTTTCGGCAAATGGCGGCCGGGGCTTTTTCTCGTCCACCATCCCAAGTGCCCAGCGGGCCAAAAATGTTGTGGAGTCGAGCGACTCGAACCGGAATGTTGTAGTTTCTGTTGTAGGCAAAGTACAAGCGTTCGCTGAAAAGTTTTTCCCAGCCATACTCACTGTCAGGATCCGCCGGGTAAGCACTGTCTTCGGCACAGTTAGGGTTATCCGGGTCCATCTGATTTCGTTCTGGGTACATACAGGCGCTACTGCTGTAGAATACTTGTGTTTTTCCCAGCGTACCCGTTTTTTCGCCCAGTTTATGGATGGCGTTTAGCATGTTCAGGTTAATGGTGGCGGAATTGTGCATAATGTCCGCATCGTTTTCACCGGTAAAGATAAACCCGGCTCCGCCCATATCGGCGGCGAGTTGATAAATTTCGTCAAAGGGTTTGGACGCATTATCTGAAGGAGCGCACACGATTTGTTGGCAGATGACAGGGTCGCGTAAGTCGCCCTGAACAAAATCATCGGCCGCTGTTGTGCTGAATTCCGGGTATTTCAGGTCGACGCCTCGTACCCAATAGCCTTCTGCTTTTAAACGTTCGACCAGATGGGTTCCTATAAATCCGCCTGCACCACAAACCAATGCTGTTTTCATTATGAATCCTTTCCAAAAAATTGCCGACTTACTTGTCTCTATTTCCGTTATAAAAGATTTTCAGGATTTTCTTATCCTTCAACTAAAGGGCATCATAAAAAGATCTCGACCTACTCCTGTAAAACTTGAATGAACCAATCGGGGTGAATTGCGGTGTTGGCTATTGGTTTTAAATCTAAAAAAAAGATTAAAATATCCTGAAAATGGGCACAAAATATGGATTTTACGCTTTTATGCCAATAGAGAACTCGTGCTTGCGTGTTTGATGAGTTGATAAGTGTTAAATCGTTTTGAGTCAGTAAAAAAGAGTTTATTTAGGAACGAAAACCCGATGAGTATGTCAGGTCTGCCCCCATTGTCTGGAGAGCCTTCGATTTCGTCTTTGTCACCGAGACAGAGGAAGGTGAATGCTCAGGAGCGAAACGCCTCTGAGTCGCCCAAAAGTCAAACGAAGGCTCAAATTGTTTCAAAGATTATGACGCATTTTTCCCAATCACCCCCCTCCTCGTTCAAGTCCTTTAGTGGACCTGAGCGAGGGCAAGAAAAGGATCGCCTGGACATGAAAATCCTGCTAAATACGGCCCGTGCTGCTCTGTCTCAACATTCGAAGACCCTTGAGGGGGCGCTTATAGGCACTGTGCTTGATGAGGGATTTGATACACTGGCTTGAGATCCGGTGCTGGGATGTAACAATTGAGTTACATCCCAGCACCGAATCTCTAATGATTGTTTTTATGCACGTACAAGGTTATTTTAATTTTGTACCATCACAACATCTCTTATCTTTCTCTTTTTTAAACTTCTCAGTGTTCAAGTCATCCGCTCAAGTTATTTAGCGGTTAAGCTTCTTACTGCATTAAGCAGTGCTAAAACAGAATGGGGTCTGTACTTTTAGCGTTTGAAGCAAACGGTGTGGAATATTCAACAGTATCAGGGGGTCAAGAACGAACAAGGTAAACGTGGGGATAAACGTGGATCTGAATAAAAGCGGATCAAACGTCAATCGATGTGTGTAAACGGGGGAATTTATGTTTAATTCTTATCCAGGTGCGGGTACGCTACCCACACCCGTCCATGGGCTAGCGATGTTGGCCAGTCAGCGGAATTTTAACCAGCGAGTGAGTCAAGCTCTTGGCGGGGCTTTTGGCGGGAACATGGTTCCTGGCCCTATCAGTCATTTGGTCAATCGTATGGGAGATGGCTTTGTGGGCGCGGGCTATGGTTCTATTGCCCAAACACTGCCGAATTATGTACCCAATGCGGATGGCCATGGCATTTATTTTGGCCCCGGGTTTAACCCGGCTCAAAACCAGTATTTTGGCGGGTACAAGGGACAGAGCTATGTTAACCCGTTTGATTTAACCATGGGGCATCATTCGGATCCGGGCTTTCCTGGCGGTGTCCGGGGTGGTCATGCGGAGATGGATTTGGCGGCGATACAAGCTATTCGCATGGCGCGCCAAATTACACAGCAGACAGGGCGGCCCCCTCAAATTATTATTTTGGCCTAACGCTCCGTTAATATCATGGGGAATGAGGCTTAATTTATTAATGACTCTATGTCGGTATTCTTGTCGACGAACTTCAGGCATTGTTTAAATCATACTATTTCCACACACACACATTAATCAGAGGCTTCGGCCTCTTTTTTTTGGGTAGACTCCGAAGATAGTTCAAGTTATTGTGGAAACAATAAAAATGTGTTTTCAGCCGTTCAAATGGGATAAATGACTTATACTGGTAGGAGGTGTTCATTCATGCGTATTGCTTTTGGTGTTTTGCCGGTAGGGCCTGAGTTAAACCAGGCGCAAAGAAAACCGGTTTCTGATGCGGTAACGCAAACGCCGGATGGATTTTCTCAGCCGAGTTCGGCATTGTACAGCGTTTATTTTTCAGGACATAGGCCCGTGACAAAAAACCAAAAACCGGTGACGCCTCAAAGCATTCTGGCGAGTTTAAGCGCTCAGGAAAAAAAAGCGCTTGAGGCTTATAGCCAGCGTTATATGGATTTTTTAAAAGAAGCGGTTTGCTCGCCTTGGACGGCCAAAGCCATGATTGAGCGAGCGGAAAAAGCGGGTTTTAAGCCGTTTCCAACCGATGACAAAGCAAAAATAAAACCGGGTGAGAAGTATTATTTGAATAACCGGTACCAATCGGTGGCGTTTGTGGTGATTGGCGAAAATGATCCGACCCAAAGCGGATTTAATATTGTTGGTGCGCATATGGATAGCCCCCAGCTAGAATTAAAGCCCGAAACCCTGCTGGAAAACAAGGACATGGTGAAGCTAAAGACCAAACCCCATGGCGGCGGCTTGTGGAGCACTTGGGAAAACCGTCCGTTAGGGCTGGCTGGGCAGGTGTTTATGCCGGTGATGACGAAAGGAAAGCAAGAAATGGATCCAGCCAATGGCCGTCCTTTGGTCAAACGGCAATTTGTTCGCATTGATCGAGCCATTGGTTCCATCAATCTGCCGGCCATTCATTTGAGGCGGGACTTAAACGAAAGCCATCCCATCAACAAGGAAACCGATTCCAACCCATTGATTAGTTTGACAGGGGATGACGTGGTTAAAACCCTGAAACAGGAGTCGGGCATTGATTTATCTCAGGCGAATCGGGGGGAGTTATATTTGTTTCCGGTGGATCCACCAACGAGCTCTGGGATTGACAATAGTTTAATTAACGCTCAAGGTCATGACGACCGCTCCATGTGTTATGCGGCGCTGGAAGGAATTATTGAGGCGGGCCAGGCCAAGCAGCCGCCTGCGGCGACGAGTATGGCTATCTTTTTTGAGGATGAAGAAAACGGGAGTCGAGGTGCTGGCGGAGCGAATAGTAATTGGGCGGCGGAAGTGGCCGGCGACATTGTGGCCCGGCATATTAAAAGCCATGGCCAACACGCCAGCAATACACAGGCACGGGAAAGAGCTTTGGGCAATAGTTTTATTCTTTCGGCGGATGTGGCCCATGCCTGGGATGAAAACCATGCCAGCCTGCACGATAGCCAAAATTCGGTTTACATGGGGCTTGGGCCAGCCATTAAAATGGATAGTAACGGCAGTTACGCGACGACACCGGAGACCGCCGCCATTACCATGGATTTATTTAAAAAAGCGGATGTCCCCTATCAGGTAGCTAATTTTAGGCAGGACATGCCCTGCGGCAGTACCATTGGCACTATGATTGCCGCGAATACCTGTGCTCAGGTGGCTGATATCGGGCCAGCGATTCTGAGCATGCACTCGGTTCAGGAAGTGGGCTCTAAAGCTGACTTTTACCTGACGAAAAAAGCCTTTGCCTCGTTTTTTAAAGGTTAATAGAATAGGGAAGCAATTTTTCTTTGAGAAAGAGAGCTTGCTCTGGTTCGGTAAGCTGGGAAAGGTTTCTTGCATAAACGCTTTTGGCGATGCGCTTAGCCGTTTCCATATTCCCTCGGATGAGAGCGACATCTAAAGCCGTTTTGTTCTGCTTATTGGGGGCGTTAATGGCTTCGTCATTCATGACTTGAAGAAGGAGGGCAATAATGGGATCAATGCCATTGATGGCCGCCAGGTGCAAAGCGGTTTCGCCTTTTTTATTCTGTGCGTTAATGGCTTCAATATTCATTCTTTCTAGTAGGTATTCCACGATAGGTGGGTTGCCTGATAAAACGGCGTGGTGCAACAGGGTCTCTCTGTTTTTATCTCTTGCATTGAGGGAGATATTACAGCCATCCGAGGGAAAGTTTTTGTATTTTAGAAAACTTTGAACTCGGTTAAGGCTAAGCGGATCTTCTTGCATACGTTCGAAAAGAATTTGTTCGTTTGCGGTTAATTTGCGAGGCGGTTTTAGGATGTCGAGCACAAAATTCCAAAGCGTATTAGAAAGGCTTGGCGCATTTTGGCTCAAGCTATGGCTTCCTGAGAAATGGAGCATCGGTTGATCTGTAGGGTGTTTTGCTGAGGCGTGTGGGTGAGTGAGCGCTACGGCAGTCGATAATGGCGACTCTAATACCGGTCGGGGAGCAGGGGTCAGGGGTGCGAGCATAAAAAACGGCTCCAAAAGTAAGACTTTATAATGATAAATAAAACAAAATCGAAGTACAAATCTCTATTTTAATAGAGGTAAAGAAAGCAGTTACTTCATATGGATGATTCAGGAAAACGGTCTATGGGGTCTTTGGCGTGAATCATATAATATAATAAGTGAAAGGTTAATTTGTAAACAGGAGACGTACTTTGGAGATCCGAGATTTAGACGGTAATGTGTTGGTTAAAATCGACGCTGATAATTTATTAAACCTTTCCTTGGAAGGTTTAAAAGACGATGTGATTTTGGCGCGGGCCTCATTGCCCAATGCCGTTCTTTATCGAGCTGAGCTGCCAGGGTGCAACCTCTCTAAATGTAATCTGCGAAGTGCGAATGTCAGCCATTCCAATTTAGCGAACGCCGATTTGAGTCAGGCGATTTTAGGGAAGGCCAACTTCTCATTCGCTAATCTGCAAGGGGCTAGCTTACGGGGTGCGGATCTTTCCTACGCGAATTTTCAAGGTGCCAATCTGGAAGGGGCTGATTTATCAAAGGCTGAAGCGTCGAATGCGAATTTTAAGAATGCGAATTTTATCAACGCCAACTTGAGCCAGGCAATTTTAGATAAGTCGGATCTGAGTTATGCGTGTCTTACAAATGCTGATTTATCCCGAGGGGTCTTTTATCGCTCCCACTGTGTTAAAGCCGATTTTTCAGAGGCAAATCTGGATTATGCGGATTTTGAAGGAACGGTTTTACTGCAGTGTATCTTTAATAATACCCGGATGAAGCAGTGCAACTTGAGAGAAGCGGATTTGAGTAAGGCTCTGTTGACACACGTCGAGCTTGAGTCGGCTAACTTGAATGGCTCGAATTTAACGGATGTTAAACTGTTGGACTGTAATTTACTTCGAGCCAATATGATGTACACTCTCTTTAAAGGTGGGGATCTACGGGGGTCCAACTTCCGGAAAGGGGAGTTTGTGGGTGCTAATTTTATGATGGCACAACTACAGAATACGAAATTTGAGGGCAGTCAGATTAAAGGGGCTCACTTGAAGGGTGCCTATTACGATAATGAGACGATTTTCCCTCCAAGGTTTGAGCCAGAAGATTTCGGTATGCTGAAATCCTCTTAATTGGCTAGTTTAAAGGTGTTGTCATTTCCGCTTTCGTGGGAATGACAGAGAAGAACAAGAAAAACCCAAACGGACCCATTATCGGAAATTCACAGAGTGACCGGTTCTGTTTTTTCACAATAGAGATCGGGCAAGTCTTTTTGAGAAGTCGGGTCAAAGGGTTTATGGCGCAGGTATTTCTCAATGTAGCCACCACCCCATAGTTCGGTAAACGTAGGGTCGTAGAAGCCGCAAATTTGCCCTGGCGTAACAGCGGACATAGGTTCATCCAGTTTGACGAGAAGACTATCTGCTTGCCCAACGGGGTTCGGGTAGACACTGGCTGGAACGGGAGGGCTATTATAACGAATTTTGGCCATGACACGTAGAGGACGCTGGGTAAAAGCGTGTACTTCCGGGTGAAGCCAATGGGTAGAGAGGACTTTAAATTCATCGGTTTCCAAATGCCACTTGTCACCAACATAGACCCGGTTTGTGCGAGGGTCAATTTTAATAACGTAAATCGGTCGATTGGCGGCGACTTTAACCCCTTTACGCTGGCCAATGGTAAAGCCAAAGCATCCTTCGTGTTGACCCAGTACTTCGCCGGTGTCGATGTCCACGATGTCGCCGGGTTGACTGCCTTGCAAGTTTTTCATGTAGTTGGCGTGGCCGTCTAATACGAAGCAAATGTCCTGACTCTCTTTGCCGTCGGCTTCGGGAATATTGATAGAACGGGCCATGGCAACGACTTCAGGCTTGGTCATATGGCCAAGGGGAAATAAGGCGTGTTCGAAGTCTTTCAGGCGCACCCGAGACATCATATAAGTTTGATCCTTGCGATTATCAATCGAGCGAAACACTTTGAGCCGAGGGCCGGATCGGTCGATTTGAGCGTAATGACCGGTGGCGACGTAGTCGGCATTAAGTTTTTCCTGGGCGTAAGCCACTAGCTTTTCCCATTTAACGTACTGATTACACTCGACGCATGGGTTCGGCGTCAGGCCGGCGGTGTAAGAGTCATTATAGTAGTCCATGACGTAGTGAGAGAACTCGGCCCGGAGATCAACCGTATCGTAGGGGATATTTAGAGACTCACACATCCGCCCTGCATTAATCAGAGCGTCGTTACAGCATTTTCCTGGGCCGTTTAGCGTCCAGGCCGTGAACCCAATGACCTCATGTCCGGCCTGGGCCATCAGGTAAGCCACCATATTACTGTCCACGCCGCCGCTCATGGCAACGGCAATGCGTTTTCGTTTGGTGGGGAGTGTGTTTTCCAGAGGAGGCATAAAAGGAAAACCTCGAGAGGGGTTGGGCTTGTTTCAGGGTGGCGTTATTTTGCCATAATCCGGGTAAAAAAGCGATCGGGTGGAATGAGTCGACCCGATCGCTTACTTTGGCAGGAAAAGAATGGAGAGATATTCGATGGGCTTAGTGACTAAGCCAAATCAATATCGCCATCCAAATCTTCCTGGTTCATTTTGCTGTTCCAGAAGCCGTAGCCGAAATAAAGAGCCATACCCAATAGGAACCAGCCAATGGTGACAACCCAGGTGGTACTGGGTAAGCCGCCAATTACGTTTAAGTGACCGTTAGAGAATGTGGGAATACCAAACATAACAGCCAAACAGCCCAGAGCCCCTAAGATGGGAACCGTAATGCCCAAAGGTGCTCGGAAAGGACGCTTTCGATCCGGATCCGTGTATCGGAGTAGGAGAACGCCGATACAGACGATGAGGAAAGCGCCTAACGTACCAATGTTGCACATTTCAGCCAGCAGGGTAATGGGAAGTAGCCCGGAACCAATGGCGACAAATAGTCCGACAATAATGGTACAAATATGGGGTGTTTTGTACTTTGGGTGGATTTTAGAGAGCATGTTCGGCAGTAATCCATCCCGTGAAATGGCGAAAAAGATTCGAGTACCGGCCATTTGAAGTACTAAAAGGACGGAGGTTAATCCGGCAATAGCGCCAATACTGATGATTTCCGAAGCAAACGGAATATTCATAGCGTACATGGCCCCGGTAACCGCGGCTTCTTTATTGATTTGGTCCAGCGGGACAATGGCGGTAATAGCTGAAGTGACCAGAATATAGAGAATCGTACAGATGATGAGCGAACCAATAATTCCGATGGGAAGGTCGCGTGATGGGTTTTTTGTTTCCTCGGCAGCGGCGGCAACGGCATCAAAGCCAATGTAGGCAAAGAAGATGAGAGATGATCCGGTGACAATGCCTTCAAAACCATTAGGGGCAAAGGTGTTCCACCCATCCGCAAACCAGTTGGTCTGAACGGTGGCCATGTTTTCCGGGGCGCCAAAGATAAAGAATCCGGCGGCGGCGATGAAAAGCAGGATAACACCGGTTTTCATAAAGACCATAGCGGTTGCCATCTTCGCGCTTTCGGAAACACCGAACATCAACAGTGCGGTAATGGCCATGACCACAAGGAAAGCAGGGATGTTAAAAGCGCCCTGAACCAGAAGGATTTCGGTTGATTCTGTAAAGGGAATCGTGAAAGGGATGGCTTTTAGCAGGATTTCTGGGTTAGCGGCGTCTAGGGAATGAACGGTTTCAAAGGTGTTACCGGTGAGAAATGCGGGGATCTGAATGTGAAAGGAGTGCTCTAGAAACTCTTTGACCGTTCCGGTCCAGCCAACCGCAACGGCCATGTTGCCAACACCATATTCAAGAACCAGTGCCCAACCAATGATCCAGGCGATAAATTCGCCCATGGTCGAGAAGGCGTAGGTATAAGCCGAGCCTGAAATAGGAACCATTGATGCGAATTCAGAATAGCACAGGGCGCAGAAAGAGCAGACAACCCCGGTAATAACGAAAGACAGGGTTAATGCCGGGCCAGCAGCCAAATGAGTAGCGGATCCGGCGGCGGCGGCGCCGGTTAGGACAAAAATTCCTGCGCCGATCATGGCGCCAACACCGAAAATAACCAAGTCAAAAGCGGATAGCGTTTTCTCCAGCTGATGTTCTTGATTTTGTGACTCTTCCAGTATTTTGTCCAGATTTTTGCGTCTGAATAATCGGGTAAGAAGTGAAGCTTGTTTAACCCCTGTGATTCCTGACATATAATGAAACCCCTATTACTACGGCCAATATTACTTGAGTTTATAGTTTTATCATAAACACTCATGGAGATTAAGTGCTGTGAAGAACTGTAAGTGCAAATTACCCCTCTTTTGTAACGATCTTTTTACGAATTGCTCATTCAACCTGATGAAATCGTGTTTTTAGACGATTAGAAAGATAGGGATTCCGGGAAAAATTAAAGTAAGCGCTTTTATAAGATCGGGAGTGTGAGCCGGACTTATAAATCCCTTAAGGCCGTAAACAATAGGGACTCGATGAAGTAAATGGGTATTACATTCGGTGGAATTAGTTCAGGCTTACCGGTTGACGATATTATCAGTCAGTTAATCGCTGTCGAGCGTCGCCCCATTAATCTGATTCAACAACGAATCGCTGACCTAAATGTGAATCAGGCCCAATTTACCGGAGCAGGGGATCGGGCGAGTACCCTTTTAGCGACACTTCAGAAACTGACGGCTCAATCCGTTTTGGATGAAAACCTGTTTGATGCCAAGTCAGCCACCTCGTCCAACGAATCTGTCGCGACGGCGACGGCTGATGAAACAGCAGCTTCGCAGAATATTAAACTGGAAGTTACAAGTCTGGCGACGCAAACAGCGGCGCAAAGCCTGGCTCCTGTGGGTTCAGTGATTACTGGGGTGAGTCCGTTATCGGATGTGGCGCAGGGAAATGTGACCAATGGTGACTTTACGGTTTTTGTCAATGGTGTTGCGAGTACGGTTACCGTGGATAACACGCAGGATGTCAACAGTGTGTTGTCCCAGATTAGTGCGATTGCTGGCATTACAGGTGCTTCCGTGGCGGGTGGTCAAATTCAGGTCACTTATGGGGCCGGAACCAATGTTCAATTGGGGGGCAATGGCGATACCAGTAATTTTCTCGATGTCACCTTCCTGAAAACAGGAACCCAGACCGCCACGGATATTACCAGCTCTAGTGTGCTTTCAGGTATTAATTTGGGAGTGGATGTGGGAACCGCCGCTGCCAATATTGCGGCAGGACCCGTGACGGCGGGTACCTTTATCATTGGTACGGCTACGTTTGACTCTACCGGGAAGAGCATGGGTGAGCTGATTACCGAGATTAACAATTCAACGGACGCCAATGTGACGGCTTCGTTTAATATTGCACAAAATCGCTTTGAGTTGATTTCAAAAGACACCGGCAGTGCCATGATTAATTTGGCCGACGGCACCGGGGATTTTCTGACAAAAATGGGCCTGATTTCCGGCGTGGATACGACGGCATCCCAAACGGCCGGGAGTAACGCGGAAATTATTGTTAACGGGTCAACGATCTTCAGTTCATCCAATACGGTTACGGCGGGAATTACGGGTTTAACTGGTGTTACGCTGGAGTTAACAGGAACCACAGCAGGCACACCCATTGATATTGATGTTGCCCAGGATAGTACTGAACTGGTCGCGACGCTGAATGAGTTTATTTCGAATATGAACGGCTTGATTTCCTTTATCGACGAACAGATGGATCCGGAAAGTGATAATGCCGCTTTAAAAAGAGAAAGTGGCTTGCGGCGGTTTCGGGATAGTTTGCGACGGACCACATCGGATGCAGTGGCCGGGTTAACCACGTTTTCTTCACTGGGCCTTGTGGGGATTTCCACCGGGCCGGTTACCGGGACGGCAGGGGCTTCGTCAACGTTTCAGTTGAATGAGGCCGAGTTTGCGGACGCACTGGCACAGAATCCGTCAGAAGTTCGGGAACTGATGACCGGGACTAATGGAATTTTTACTCAACTTCAGGCTACGGTTGATAACGCCTTGCATGATGATCCGGATCCGACACTGGATGGGTTGTTTGCTTCGCATACGACGGCGATACAAAACCGGGTGGAAAGTCTGAATAACCAGATTGATCGGGCTGAAATTAGGCTGGAACGAAGAGAAGCACTGCTTCGTCAGCAGTTTACCGTTATGGAGCAGCTCATTGCTCAATCGCAGAATCAGGGGAGCGCTCTGGCTGGACTTGCGGCCCAATTATCAGGCGGCAACTAAGGCGCGAAATTAAAATAGAGCGAATCTGGGAGTGTTTTTGGAGTGTTTATAGGCTGGCGCTCCTTCATTGGGTTGATTTTGGTCTGAAATCCCTTTGGGAACTTTAAGTTTCCTGAGTCTAACGTCGATAGCATGGGTGTGACCCAAAAAAGGCGCCCCGCAGGAGGTTATCGGTATGTTTGGCTTAAAGCGTTCATCAAATAATAAACCATTGCCTAAACCTTTTGAGGTTTCTCAGCGAGCTAAGACAAAGCTTTTACCGGAAGGGCTTCAGTTGGTGGCTCGGGAAGATGTGTTTTCTCTTCAGGGAGACCATCCGGTGCTGTTGATTCGTGCCGGGAAAGTGGTGGGCGAAGAGTTGTTTTCCAAACTGGTTCGTTATGGCGTCAATCCAGAGCAGTTTGTGTTAAAGCCCATTGCGAGTGAGAACGAATCGCCTGTTTCTCATGCTGTTAACCGCCAGGAAAAATCCGGAGATGAGGGCCATACGACCTCAGAAAAAACACTGGAATCTGAGCGGTCAAATTTTAAAAAAACGATCAATCCGATGACGGATCTGAAAGCAGAGTGGTCAGGAACCAATTTAATCCGCAATAAAATTGTGATTTACGAACCGGATGCCCGGAGTTTGAAACGTATTGTCGACGGCTTGGTAATGAGCGGTGTTTACCTCGGTGATATTTATCCGGTGAGAACGTCAGGAGAGCTAGAGCCTTCTATTTTAAAGCATGAGCCGATTATGGTATTTGTTGATCCATCGTTTCATGTGGAGACGAGTCTCTTTCCCCGACTGAAAACCCTGAGACGGGATTATGGCATCGAGCATATTCTGCTGACCTTGTCGGTTTCCAGACAGGATCAGGATAAACGGAATCAATGGATGGATAAAGCGGAGCGCTCTGGCATTGATGTGCTGTTTAAGCCAATGAACCCTTTTGCCTTGACGCCTTACGTTGATTTCTATAAAACACGTCAAGGACTTCGTCAGGACATGACGTCCCACTAGCGTTTTGGGGCCCTTCCCTTTTTAAGGAGAACTGGCAAGAGCTACCCACTCTTTGAATTATTCTTTATAATCGTTTTATTAAATGAAAACTGAATCGGACGTTGATTCCCACCTTATGGCTGATCTATTTAAGTCAGGCTCCTATGAAATTATCCTGAAGCGTATTCGGGATATTCCCTCATTGCCGGAGGTGGTTAATCGTATTGTAGAGATCATGGCGAAACCCAACACCCCGGCTTCGGAAATTGCCCGGTTGATTTCCTATGACCCAGGGTTGACTTCTAAGGTGCTGCGGATGACCAACTCGGCGGCCTATGGTTTTCAACGGCAGATTAGCTCTGTTCAGCATGGGATTATGATTCTGGGGTTTAACACGGTTCGAGGGCTGGTGCTCAGCGCCAGTATCTTTAAAATGTTTGAGGGGGCGGCTGGAACGAGTGGTCTGGACCATAAAAAGTTCTGGGAACATTCCATGTCAACGGCCATTGTCTCTCGTTTGGTCGCGGATGAACTTCGTTTACCCGGGATGGATGATGCCTTCAGTGCAGGGATGTTGCATGACATTGGGAAGGTCGTGTTGGATGTTTACTTCAAGAAGTATTACGAGCTTGTATTGCAGACTGCTCAAGAAAATCGGCGCCCGGTTCATGGGGATTCCTTTCTCCAGGTTGAACAGCATGTATTAGGGACGGATCATTCGGAAATCGGGGCGTTTTTGGCCAATAAATGGAAGTTACCGATGACGATTACCGAGGTGATTCAATATCACCACCGCCCCCATGAGGCCGAACATTCGGCTTCGTTGGTGTATGTGGTGGCGTTGGCCAATGAGTTAGTGCGCGTTCATTTTTTACATCAAGGCATTTTTCAACAAAGCTTCTTTTCTCAGGGCGTGCTGGAATTCTTGAATTTGGAAGACGAGCAAATCATGGCACTTCAGTCTCGGGTTAAAGAAGAACTGGAAAGCATTGATGAATTGCTTTCTTCGCTTTCCAACGCCTAAATTTTTGATTTGGCGTTAAAGAATCATTCAGGATTGGTCGATGAAAGGGTATGCGATGTTTTCCATTCAAACGGCAGATACAAATCAGGACGGTGTTTCGATGGTTGGTTGTCCTGTTAGGGATGAGCTTTTTCAGTGCTATTTTGTGCCTCGCGGATGCCTCGGGATCCGATTATATTAAAGGACAAAATGCCTATAAGGCGAGCCGCTATGGTTATGCCATTCAACTGTTCGAGAAAGATCTGAAGCAACGGCCTGAGAACTCATACAGCTACTTTTATCTGGGCTTATGTTATGCCAAGACTAACAAAAAGGTGTTGGCTAAAAAAGCGTTTGAGAAAGTACTTGAAATTGAGAATATGAAAACCTTTTCCTCAAAGGGCGAGCGCCCCAATGCGGTTCTTCTGAAAAAAGCCCAGAAAAACATTGCCGTGATGACCAATCGGCAGATTAAAGCCACCGGAAATACCCAAAAAGCTAAAGCCATTATTCAGACTCATGCGGGGAAAAGTGATAATTACCTAACGCATGCCTTGCAATCTAACGGCAAGGTCGCGCATTGGGCGCTTTCAAAAATGCCCCTAAAGATTTATGTGTCTTCGGGGCAAGGTGTTCCGGGTTGGAATTCGTCCATGAATCAGACGGTGACTTACGCTATGGGGGTTTGGCATCGGGCCAGCGGTAAAAAAATTAAGTTTAAACTGACCCGAAACCGGAAAGAGGCGGATATTGTGGTTAAATGGCGCCGGAGCTTTGGCCATAACCGGGTGGGGGTTAATCCGTTTGAAAGCATTGGTGGGCATATCGTGCGTTCGGATATGATTCTGGCTACCAGCTATCCCAATGGAAAGCCCTTGGGCTATAATGAAATACAGGGAACCGCTATTCATGAACTTGGGCATGCTTTGGGTGTTCAAGGGCACAGTCCGTATCCTGAAGATGTGATGTTTTTCTCGAAAAACCCGATTCAGGGCAATACGTTAACACTGAGAGATAAAAAAACCATTCAGCTTTTGTATCAGCAGAAAGCCGACATTACTAATGGAACAAACGTATCCCCAAGCCAAACAAAACAGGTTTACGGCCTGATTACCCAAGGTAATCAGGAACTGACCCAGAATCCGGGGCGGGCTTTAAGTTATTATCAAAAGGCATATCGAATTGATCCTCGCAATAAGGATGTGGCAAAGAGCATGGCGATCGCACGGTATAATTTAGGGATTCAGGCCATGAACGCTGGGGTTAATGCGGCCAAACGACAAAATAAAGCTCAGGCCCGCGTTAAATTTCAGGAAGCTGTCCGGTTGTTTGAAGGCCTTTCCCAATCTTCAACGGCTCCTTCGGGAACTGCGCAGAACTTGAAAGACGCCCGGCGAAATCTTCAGTTGGTTTCCCAATAGAATTCTCTCCACGGCTTGGTTGAGATGCGGGTGTTCTCTCTCCTCCTAATGGATGTTTTTGAATTGAAAATGGGTTGGTGAGCCATAGAAAGTTGGTACAATAGAGGTCTGAAAATGGTTGAGTTATTTTGAGTTGTTAAATGAAAGCACTTTACGAACGTATGCCAACATCGAAGCGAAAAAATGAAAAAGCAAAAGCAACGGGGTTGTCGGATGTGAAAAGAAAACAGGCTGATGCTGAAAAGAGCGAAGGCTTTCAGGACGACGAAGAGATCATGTCCAATGACCGGAGTGATGCGTCTGAGCGGGTTGAACTGTCGGACAATGATAACGATAATGATTCGGATGTGCCCAGCCGTTTAGCCATTGCGATTAAAACACCTAGTCCGTCGTCGGATGATTCAGTTAAGTTATACCTTCAGCAAATTGGTCGTATTAAGCTACTTAAAGCTCCTGAAGAAAGAGAGTTAGCGAGACGAATCGCCGAAGATAGCGATGAAGAAGCCAAGGCAGAGCTGGTTTCCGCTAATTTAAGACTGGTGGTTAGCATTGCTAAAAAATATATTGGTCGAGGTCTGTCGTTTCTGGATTTAATCCAAGAGGGTAATCTGGGATTGATTCGCGCGGCAGAAAAATTCGACTACAAACGAGGGTTTAAATTCTCGACGTATGCCACATGGTGGATTCAGCAATCCATTACCCGAGGCATTGCCGACAAATCCCGCACCATCCGCCTGCCAGTCCATATGATTGAGACCATTGGCAAGTTAAAAAAAGTGACTCGGGAGCTAGACGACGAGTTGGGGCGACCTCCCACGAAAGAAGAATTAGCAACGCGCATGGAAATTTCCCTGCCTAAGCTACGACTGGCCTTAAAAGCCACCCAGTCAACCATTAGTCTGGAAACCCCGCTGTACACAAAAGATGAAACTTCAAAAATTGGAGACATGCTTGTTGATAGCAGTACGGAATCTCCAGACTCCAGAGTATCTCAGGAAAGTTTGACCAACGAGATTGAAAAAGTCTTGCAGACGCTTCGGCCTCGGGAAAAAGACGTGTTGGAACTTCGATTTGGTTTGAAAGACGGGAATAAACGAACCTTAGAAGAAATTGGACAGTTATTTGGTGTATCCCGTGAGCGAGTTCGACAAATTGAAACCCGTGCCCTGAATAAATTACGCAAAATGGGACGCAGTAATCGAACCATTCGAAGCCTGAAAAACTATCTTAATCAAGAATAGCCAACAAAGCTGGCCGTGTTTGGTGCTGGGCTTGCAAACTACTTGTGATTCGCCTTGAAAAAAATAGAATCATAAATGTTATTCGCTATGCACTTTCTGTTTGGTCGGGCATAATAATGATTAGAAACCGAACATAACTTGCACAGTGACTGTATTGATTGGGTGCTCAGGGTCGGTTTTCAGCAAGACGTTTGTCGTGCTAAAAATTTAAAAATTAAATGGCAATAAATTAAACTAAAAGCAGGATCTTCGCTTCGTTTTGGGCGAGGTTTTTTTATGGGTTATTTTATAGGGAGCAGATTATGCCTGAAGAAATTTTGGCGGATGCCCGGCATCCTTCCGTTGAGTCCAATGAATTCAGTCAACCTGGGAGGTTGGGCGCTTTAAGGAAAGAGCAACAAGACGAATTGGCCGCTTTGGTCATGGGCGATTTTTCAGCTTGGAAAACCTCACGGATTCAACTGGAAGAGCGGTGGCGTGAGTGTTGGGAAGCTTACCTGTGCGATGTGGGAGACTTTTATGCTCAACCAGACGAGATGACCGTTGATCGGAGCCGTGTGGTTCGTCCCGTTCTTTATGAAGCGGTTGAAGCGATTCAGGCTAATTTGCTGAATGCTATGTTTCCTTCGGATGAACGCTTTTTTAGTGTTGTGGGAGAAACAGAAACGGATCATAGTAACGCTCAGGTCATCGAGGCGTTCTTAAGGAAAAAATTGGAAGGTTTGGGCTTTTCCGAGAAATATGCCATGTTTTTAAAGCAAGCTATTTTGACCGGAAACACAGTGGCCGCTGTGAGCTGGAAGCAAAAAAGGCAAAAGCGCCGTGTTTCGGTTCCTGTTGAATTGTTTGGGGTGACCGTGGGGGTGGAAAGTCAGGTTCAAGATGAACTGGTGTTTAATGGCCCGGATTTTGAAGTGTTGGATATTTTTGATTTTCTGATTGATCCAGATGAATCGGATTTTGAGAAAGCCAAGGTCATTCGTCGAGTTGAGCGGTCTTTGCATGATGTGATGAGTAACCCAGTTTATTCAAATACGGCTGACTTATCCGTTAATACAACGGATACGGATGACAGCAATAAAGAGGCTCGACGAGATTCTTTTGGTATTGAGGAAGGGATTCTGAAAGCGTCAAATAACCGAAAAAATCAGGTGACCTTGCTGGAGTCCTGGGGGGATTTTCGCATTGGTGATCGGCTGTATCAAAATTATGTCTGTGTGGTGGCCAATGGGAATCGAGTGATTCGCTTCGAGCCGAATCCATATGACCATGGTCTGAAGCCGTTTATTTTTACGACGTTGATTCCGGTTCCTAATGAAGTTTATGGAATTAGCGCCATTGAAAAATCACTGGGACTTCAGCATGCGATTAATACGCTGACCAATCAAAAGCTAGATGTGATTAATATTTCTATTAATAATCCGTTTACTTATCTAATTAATGATGATGTGTTTGATCCCGATACGGTGGTTACGCGACCGGGGGCGTTGATACCTGTTAAAAGTCACGATACGTTGAAACCGATCCAGTATTTGAACAATTTTACGGTCGCGTTTAATGAGATTGCGGACTTGAAATCAGAAATTCAAGAAGCCACAGGGGCACTAAAGTTTTTTACGGGGAACGATACACCCATTGGATTTAACCGGACGGCGACCGAGGTGAATGCTTTAGTCAGTGGGGGGACACAGAAGTTTAATAACTTCATTTCTCACTTGGAAAATACGTCACTGGAGCCGTTGATGAGTATTGTGTTTGAGAACGCAAAGCAATTTATGAACGAGAAAGAAACCCTGCGCTTGGCGATGGAAGATGGCTCGTTAAGCTTTGTAGAAATTTTACCTGAATTGCTTCAGCGTACCCGGTGTACATTCCAGATCGAAGGTTCGCAAGCGACTATTCACCGGACGCAGGAGCTGGAATCGATGGTTAATTTTCTGCGACTAGTGAAAGAAATGCCTGAACTATCAGAGCGGATTAATCTGATGTCGATTGTTCGTAAAATCTATCGACGCTTGGGCTTTAAGGATGAAGATCAAGTTTTTCAATAAAGCATTGCCCGTTTAGGCGAATGACAATATAAGCGGATAGAAGGAGAGCATTTTGAAACATTTAGACAAACAGCAGCAACAACAACCCAACCAACCGGCTCCTCAGGAAACCTCTGGGACGAATAATGAGGCTGGCGGGAGTGCAGAGGCCATGGTGGAAGCCTTGTTGATGGATCCGGTTGGATTTGTTCAGCGGATTGTGGAAAGCTCAGCGCAGAACCACTTGGCTAACTTAAAAGATGAGGCGGAGCTTAATGGCGCGATTCGATCGGCTCGTAAAGCACACCCGGAATTTGAGCGGTTTGAGTCGTTTATCCTTCAGGAAGTGGCTGAGCTGATAAAGACCGATGAAGATGGGGTGATTGAACCGTGGCATGACCTGCTGGAAAAAGGGTTTAATCAGTTTCAGAGCAAATTTCAGGAAATGGTGAAACAACGTCCGGAACTGTTGAAAGCTGGTGCAAACGACTCGACAGCAGGGAAAAACGCGAAAGCCTTTGTTGAGGGAGGCACAACACGAACCTCGCCAGAACCTTTACCCTCCTTTACTCGGGAGCAAATCGCCAACATGTCGATTAATGAGTTTTTGGCCAACGAACAGGCCATTGAAAAGGCGCTGAAACTGAAACGAATTCGATAAAAAACGACGAAAAAATAAAACGTTAGGAGCAACTTAGTCAACATATTTTAGCTATAAGGAGGACGCTCAATGGCAACGGCCAATTTTATTCCTGAAATCTGGAGCAAAAAATTACTTAAAATTTTTGACGCCAACGCGGTCATGGCCAATCTGGTCAATCGGGATTATGAAGGCGATATCAAAGATTCTGGCGACGTAGTGAAAGTTAGAACCTTTGGTAACGTGACAATCAACGATTATACCCGAGATCAAAATATTTCGTTTCAGGCGTTAACCGATCCCATGCAGGAGATGTTAATCGATCAGCAAAAATATTTTGCGTTCAAAATCGATGATTTGGATAAAGCGCAGGCGGATATGAATATTTTGGAAGGTTATGCCGGACGGGCGGCTATTGCTATTCGAAACATTGTTGACACTCGCCTGCTTGGGCACTATGCGGATGTTGATGCGGGCAATGTGATTGGAACCGATGTGGCACCCATTACCTTGAGTTCAACCAATATCTACGGTTATATTACAGATCTTGGCGAACTTCTGGATACGGATAATATTCCGGCGGAAGATCGTCATTTGGTGATTACACCCAAGTTTAAAACGATGTTGCTGAAGTCTGATGAATTCACTCGCGCTACGAGTCTGGGTGATAAAGTGGTTCAAAATGGTTATATTGGCAACGTGGCCGGATTTTCTGTTCATGTTTCAACCAACCTTCAGACTGTTAGCGGTGTGGTTAACTTGATGGCCTTTAACCGGGATTTTATTTCTTTTGCGAGCCAGGTGAACAAAATTGAACATGTTCGTCCGTACAACATGTTTGCCGATGCGGTGAAAGGTCTTTACCTTTATGGGTCTAAGGTTTTTCATTCTACAGCGGGTGCTATTTTAAAAGCTGAGGCATAGTGCTTTTTATTATCTTGAGTACGACCTGAGTATTATTGGGGTGACTTGAGCTTGTTAAAAATGCCTCAAGTCACTCTTCTTTTTTACCACTTTTATCGTTTAAAATTGGGAGTTCGCGATTATGTCCAAATTTCAATGGAAGCAGGCTAAACTTAAAAAAGAAATGGATGAATCTGGTGCCGATAAAAAGCCTTCTTCAGCTCAACAAAAGCCACAAGAGCTTTATGGCGAGCAGGCGTTGTGGCAATGCAAAAATTTGAGTTCCGGGATTAGGCATCATATTAACGGTGCGTTGGCGCAAATTTTAAAGCGTTATCCAACGGATTATGAGTTGACATTTCTTTCGCCGAGAACTCCTGAGGGGGGCCGCTAATGTCAACTTTACTTAATCTGGTTAACGAGGTGTTAAGGAAATCGGGCCAACGGCAGGTCGCCACTCTGGTTGACCCGGAAACCCCTGCTGCTCAATCCATTGATTTCGTGAATCAAATTTATTTTGAGATGCTTCAAGTATTAAAAGTTAAACGTCTGGTTAAAACGGCTTCTCTGAACACGGTTAGTGGTACGGTCAATTATACGTTGGCATCGGATGTGGATATTGACGCAATTTTACCGGACTCGGTCATGGAGACGCAAGAACAGCAAATTCTGGATTGGGTGAATTATACCTACCCCTTAACCCATGATGTGAACGCAACAGGAAAACCGGATAAATATTATATTCAAGGAAACTCCCTCTATTTTTATCCCGTTCCAGATAGCGTGTATTCCATTCAGTATCAATATCGAGTTAAAGCCTCTCAGCTTTCGGGTGACTCCGCAGTAACCGAATTACCTGAAGAATGGGAGCGCATCTTGGTTCAAGGTGCCTTGTCGTTACTCGAAAAATTTCTGGGTGAACCGGATTATCGGGAGTCGTATCAATTGTATCGAGAAGGTATTCTCCAGTTAAGATCCCGCTCGCTTCTAAAAAATGATTTTAGAATGAAGGGCTATTATCGGGGTAATTAGTGTTATTTAAAGGTCATGGCTAACTAGACAATTGATGGAGGTGGTGGCGTGTCGACCAAGGTATTTCGGTATTTTAACAACACAGGCGGGTTAAACCTTCGGTTTAACGAGCTGATACTCGACGAGCAGGACGCGGAAGAGGTGTTAAATCTGCATGCCACATCCAGCGGGAGTTGGACATCCATGGATGTAGGCTTCGTTAATTTAAATGTCTCGCCGCTGGCTACGGGTTCTAAAATAACTTCGCTGTACCACTTTAAACCCTTGACGGGTGACCCGGTTTTATTGGCGGCTGCAGGCGGTAAATTGTACACCTTTCAAACGAGCGATGGCATTGCTACCGAATTGGTGAATGGGTTGGCAATCAACGAGCCCATGCGTTTTGTTACATTTAGCGGATTGCTCATTGGATGCAACGGGGTGGACTCACCCAAAAAGTGGGATGGTTCCACGTCAGTAACCAGTCTGGGAGGATGGCCGCCGGTCATTGTCGGAGTGACTCCTGGAAAACCTTCGATTTCGGAAATTTTTTCGAACCGTCTGGTGTTTTCTGGTGATACAAACAATCCGTCCATGGTGTATTTATCAGAGCTGGAAAACCCAGAAAATTTTACGCCTGTTACAGGCGCTTCGTCCGCCGGAGCTATTCAGGTGTCGCCGGGAGATGGTCAAAAAATCATGGCCCTCAAAACTATGTATCTGCCTTCTAAGACGGAAGAAATTTTAGTTATTTTTAAAGAGCGGTCGACTTATATTTTAACCGGGAGTGATGCGGATACCTTTGCGGTTCAAAAGATTTCTGATGAATTTGGGGCTGTCAGTGCCCGTTCTGTGGTTCAGGTGGGCAACGAATTAATGTTCCTTTCGGCAGAGGGTGTTACGAGCTTATCAACGGCCACCGTTCAAGGTAATATTACGGCTAATTTTGTGTCGCATAAAATCCAGCCGCAAATCAATAATTTAAACTTGGGCAAATTGTCTGATAGTTTTGCTCTTCACCTTCGGAACCGTCAGGAAGTTTGGTGGGTGGTTTCTGATGGCGGGAGTGTTCAGAACCAACGTGTTTTAGTGTTGAATTATGGGCTAGGAAATAGTTGGAGCCGTCGTTCAGGAATTTCCGCCGCTAGCGGACTGGTGATTGACGGAAAATTATACACCGGTAATTATTCAGGTATTATTCAACAGCAACTTAAGGGAAGCAGTTATAACGGATCGCCTATTCCATGGGTGTACCGAACGCCTTTCTATGAACTGGGCTCGCCTCGGGTGCGAAAACGAATTAAAGACGTGGAAGTGTATTTGAAGCAGATGGCCACGCTGGATATTAACGTAAAATTTGCCTGGGATATTCGTCGTGGCTCTCGTGCCCAACAAAGCCGAACCGCTTCGATCGTACCGGATACGTCGAGTTCGGTTTATAACGAGGCGGTTTATGGCGCAGATGAATATGGCCTGTTGGGGCTATCGATTATTCGATTAATTCCAGAAGGGTCAGGAAAATATTTCCAGATGGAATTAAGCGGAAATGTATCGGACAAACCGGTTGAGCTTCAGGGGTGGACGATTACGGCAATGTATGGAGGACTTCGGTAATTATGAGTCAGATTTCTCGATTAAAAGATGCGGAAATTTCAAACGGCAACCTGATTAATGCTGATGATATTGATGCGGAGTTGAACCAGTTAGTTAACGAATCCAACAGTCAGGATACTCGGCTGTCATCCGTTGAATCACAGGATGTGTCGTTGGATGGCGTTAAGACATTTCTAAAAACGCCTAAGACCGATGGTATTTTTGAGCGAACTTCCGGCAACGGGGTCTCCGTTGAATCCGTTAAAATGGCTCGGGGAACGATTCAACTGGATTCTAAAATTCCAGTGGGATCCATTGATACAGGAACGGATCAAATCACAACCAGTATCCTTCATGGGTTGGCTACGGGGGATTCAATGATGATAGAGTCCGATGATATCCTGCCGTCTCCCCTTAGTGATTCTACCGTCTATTATGCCCGGGCAGTGACCACATCGGTTATGACGTTGCACCCCACGGCTGGCGATGCAACAGGAAATACTAATAAAGTTAATTTAACCACGGTTGGAACAGGCAACCATATGATTCTAGCCGATCCGCCAAACTTAGTTGAGGGGCAGGTTTGGTATAATCATCCCGAGAAAAAATTAAAAGGATATCAGGACGGGGCGAAAAAAAATGTGTTGCTTGAGGGCGATGCCAGTAGCATTCCATCGGGCTATCTCAATGGGCCGGCTATTCAATATGTTTCAGCCGTGTCGATAAAAATTCCAACTGGGTTTGTTTGTCGGGATAAAGACGATTCGCTGAGTATGTCCTTTACCTCGGATGCCACCGTGGATATTACCGTATCCGGAGCAAACGGGCTGGATACGGGATCCGAAGCGTCATCCACATGGTATTACTTGTGGGCTATTGCCGATAGCAGTGGAATCAATTCACCGGCAGGTTTGTTATCCATTTCATCGACGACGCCAACCTTGCCGAGTGGCTACGATAAAAGCCGGTTACTGCCTATTGCGATTCGCAATGACGGGAGCGGCAATTTTTTGCCGTTTTTTATTGGGCGTGGCTGGCCGTACAAACCCCATATTGCTTATCGGGATTTTGAGAATGTGACGGGCTATCGGGTGTTGAGTGGTGGTGTGGCCGGAACGTTTACGGCGGTTTCTCTAGCGACATTGGTTCCGCCCGTCGCAAAAATGTCAGATCTTCAAGCGGATTTTGGTGGAGCCGGGGCCGGTGTCTGGACTTATATTCGACCCACGGGAAGCGGGTTAACAACAGGTCGTTTAATCGGTAAAAGTACATCCGGTTATCTGCAATCCAACGATATTTCCGATTGCCTGACGGATGTCAGTCAGTCGATTGATTATAAAACCGGCGGTAATGTGTCGCTTTACGTGACGGGTTACACCGTAACGGAGGTAAATTAGGATGAAAGTGCAGCACCATTATGTCCGACGCAAGTCGGATCCGACTCTGGTTTTAATGTCCGGCTATAGCGATTTTACAGGGCAGTTTGATCCGCTAAAATATGAAATAATCAAGGATGATTTGCCCCAAGAGGCTAAGCGGGAAATTCAGTTGACGGTTGAGGAGCATTTAAAGCGCTTAATCAAGACGGTTTCCGTTGCGGAGCGGATGAAATTTTATAGGCATAAAGCGGCGCTGGATAGTGCGTTAGCAAATCAAGACAAGGAAGCTGCCGTCGCTATTTTGACAAATTTAACGGGACTTTCTTCAGGGTTGGATCTATTGCGAACCAAAATGCTGGAGAAGCTGGGGGCCTGATAATGGAATTTTTAAAATATCCGGAAGTTTTATTGGGGCCCCTTGGGGGGTTGGTGTTAAGCCTTATTTTTTGTTTTCAGTTTTTACGAAAATTTGAGTCAACAACCACCCGCTTGTTTCAGGTTTTCGAAACAGAGCTGGAAATTTGTCATCACCGATACAACTTTGTGTTGACTGAGTTGATGAAGCTGAAAAGTAAATAAGTAGGATGATTAAAACATTAAAATCAGAGGAATGGTTGATATGGAGCAAACAATGCCTGAATCACGAGATGCGAAATTAACACCGCACTTTAAGTTGTCGGAATTTTTGCAGGCTGGTGATCCCATGCCGCCGCCCTGGGTACTGGATAATTTTTACCGCCTGGCTAATCGTTTGCAAGTGGTCCGGGATTTAATTCGCCGTCCCCTAAAAATCACGTCAGCTTACCGAACCCCGTCCCATAATGCTGATGTGGGAGGCCATAAAAAAAGTTTGCATTTGTCCGGTATGGCGGTGGATGTTGTGGTTTCTGGGTTACCCCCTAAAGAGCTTCAACTCATTTTGGTGAACTGGACGGGTGGGATGGGATTGTATGAAACTCATACTCATTTGGACATTCGACCTTATCGGGCTCGATGGCGAGGATGATTTGAAATAAGTAAAAAAGAAGACAGGAGGGTTTGGAATGAAAGAAAAAGTATTGCTTTGGCTAGCACAAATCAGTTTTGGAAAGCCCATGGCAGCCGCTTTAACCATTTTACAATTGGTAATGGAGGCCATTAACACCCGTCAAACTCGGAGTTTAACCCGGTTTGTCTACCAAAAATTACCTGCTAACTGGCGGCATCCCGAAGGTCCGGCGACGGAGAAAGAATTTTTGGATACGATTAAAGCCGGCGAAACGTTTTTAAAGGCACTTCACAAATTATCTGTTTCTTAGTTGCTTTGACTTTAAAAGTTTGAGTAATTAGCTTTTTTTAAGAGTCGTTCTCTTCATCGGGTGAAGGGGTCGGCTCTTTTTTTATTTCTTCGGCTTCCTTCACTCTTAGGAAATTATCAACACTCCAAAAACCAGGGCGAACAATAAAGAGGTAAATGCTAAAGCCGAGTAGGATAAAGTCTTCAACGAGCTTTTTAGGCGTGACGGGTTCTGTTTTTCCGCCGACAAAACAGCCGCAATCCAGATCGTCCCCGCGAAAAAGAGCCGCTCCAATGGCGATAATAAAACTAGCCATCATTAAAATAACCAAGAGGGCGGCAAAATGGGTGAACAGACCAAGCATTAAATACCCTCCCGCTAAAATCTCTACCCAGGGGAGCATCAGAGCATAGATTTTAGTCAAAGTTTCCGGGAGAATATGATAATTGAGAGCCGCTTTTTCAAAAGCCTCGAAATGATTTAACTTGGTGACACCGCTCCAGGTAAAGAGTCCGCCAATCCAGAGGCGGACGATGAGTTGAATAAATGGCTTTAGTTTTTCAGGAAGGGTCAACATTTTATGGATTCCCGCTCTTTTGGTTCCGTTTTTAGATATAATAAACTCGGTACAATATTTTGGAAGATCAAAAATCAAGGAGCGCTTCTTTTTTATGTTAATGCGAGCTATTTTAATTGGGGTCACGGTTTTATTGTTTTTGGGCTTGGGCGGCTATGCCATCTATTCTACCCTGAATAAGCCACCGGAAAAAGTACCGCCAGAAGAATTGACATTTGAAGAACGGATGGCCGGTTGTGACGACTACATGGGGCGCCCGGACCGAAAGATTATGGCGGAAGGGGCTAAGGCGTTTGAATTTGACATGACCTCTATTGATGATCAGCCGGTGGTACTTAAAAAACTGCTTAAGAAAAGTCCAGTTTTAGTTGAGTTGTTTGCCTCGTGGTGCCCTCATTGTCAGGCCAGCGTACCAGCGGTAAAAGAAATTAATACCTTGTTTCAGGATAAAGTGAGTATCGTAGCCATTAATGCCGGCGATTCGTCTGAAGAGCCTTCAACCTCCAAGGCGTTTCGGGATGAATATAAAATCACCTATCCTATTCTTGAGCGGCCTTCGCAGGCATTAAAAGACCAGTACTGTCTAACCAGCTTTCCGACGTTTTACCTGTTGGATAAGGAAGGGTTGGTTATATGGCGGCATGTGGGCTCGCTGGAAGCGGAAGGCTTAAGCGAGTTGAAGAAAAAAATTAAGGAAAACGGATAGCCCTTGGAGAAGGGGTTCAGGTTTTTTGAATAAAATCCACTGATAAACCGGTTATTTTGATACAATGAGATAGACAGCTTTTTTCAAAAAAGTTTTAGACCTGTAATCAAAAACATTGAGCGATGATGGAGACAGTGGAATGAAGCGGAAGCCTTGGGCGATTTTACGTCTGATTTTCTGGTTGGCCTTATTCGTGTGTGGCGCCATGATGGTGTTTAATTCCGGAAATCCCTCGCTTGCCCAAGAGATGGATTCTTTTCAAAAATCCGATGAAACGCACCCCATCTATGTGCTGGAACTGGACGATGAAATTATTTCGCCCATTACCGCCGAATATATTCGGAAGGGCATCGGGGAAGCTGCGGATGCGGAAGCCTCTCTGGTGGTGCTTCAGTTAGATACACCGGGTGGTTTGTTGAGTTCGACCCATCGGATTGTAAAAGATATTTTAAATGCTGATGTGCCGGTAGTGGTTTATGTCTCTCCTGCCGGGGCACGTGCTGGTTCTGCCGGGGTTTTTGTCACCATGGCCGGGCATGTGGCCGCCATGGATCCTAGCTCTCACATTGGTGCGGCGCACCCCGTGGATAGCAATGGTGAGTGGCCTGTGGGCCATAAAAAACTGGATGGGAAAGGCGGCTCAGAGTCTACACCCAGCGTGGCTGAGGCGAAGCGGGTCATGTCCGAAAAAATTATGAATGATACGGTGGCGGCTATACGGGTTCTGGCTCGAAGTCGTCATAGAAATGAAGATTGGGCGGTTCGTGCGGTGACTGAAAGTCAGTCGATTACGGCGGATGAAGCACTGGAAAATAATGTGGTGGATATTTTGGCGCCTAATTTAAAAACCCTGTTGAATCAATTGGAAGGACGAACGGTGGACGTTCGAGGGGAACGGCAGGTGCTCCATCTTTCCAATGAAGAAATTGTGGATTACGAATTTTCTACCCGCCAACAGGTTTTAGGTGTGCTGACTCACCCTTTGCTGTCTTACATTTTACTGATGGTCGGTTTTTACGCTATCGTGTTTGAGGTAACACATCCAGGGTTTGGGATTCCCGGTATTGCGGGAATTATTTGTCTGATTCTGGCTATGATTGGAATGCAGGCTATGTCCATTAACATGGCCGGGGTTGGATTAATTTTAGTGGGCATGGTCATGTTTATTGCTGAAATTTTTACCCCTACTTTTGGGATGCTGTTGGCGGGCGGCATTGCCAGTATTGTATTTGGCACGTTGTTGCTATATCAAACGGAAGAGCCTTTTTTACGGGAGGTCATCCCCTATGCCTTAAGTATTGCTTTGATTATGGCTGGTTTTACCGCCTTTCTCCTCTGGAAAGTGATTAAGGTATATCGAAAAGAAGCGGACGATCCATTGGATAAATTGGTTTTAAAATCGGGACGGGTGGTTAAGGTGATTACCCCGGAAAAAAATGGAAAAATTCGGGTGATTGGTGAAATCTGGGAAGCTGAATGTAGCGAGCCTCTGGAAAAAGATGCAAAAGTAAAAGTGCTTTCCATTGATAAAGAGCGCCGGATTTTGACCGTGGAATCTTTAAATAAAAAAGAAAAATAAATCGATTAAAAAGTTGGTTTTATTAATGGATAAGGATGATAGAAAATGGCAGCGTTTTTAGGTGTTTTAGCATCACTAATTATTCCGGTGGTGATTGTTTTAGGGATATTTATCCTGAATTGGATTCGTATTTTAAGTGAATATGAGCGAGGGGTTGTGTTTCGTTTGGGACGACTGGTTAGCCAACCCAAAGGTCCTGGCTTAATTGTTCTTTGGGGTAACCCGATTATCGATCGCATGGTTAAGGTGGATCTGCGAACGGTCACACTGGATATACCGCCGCAGGATGTGATTACCAAGGACAACGTATCGATTAAGGTAAACGCCGTTGTCTATTATCGGGTGATTGACCCGGTTAAAGCGGTGATGGAAATTGAAGACTATCACTATGCGACATCACAGATGGCGCAAACGACCTTGAGAAGCATTGTGGGTCAGTTTGAGCTGGATGACTTGCTGACCAGCCGGGAGAAAATCAGCGAAAAAATTCAGGGCATTCTCGATGAACAAACGGATCCCTGGGGCATTAAGGTTGCCATTGTCGAAGTAAAACATATTGATCTGCCGCCGGATATGCAGCGGGCAATGGCTAAGCAGGCCGAAGCCGAGCGGGAACGACGGGCGAAGATTATTGGTGCCCAAGGGGAATACGAATCGGCAACCAAACTGGTGGATGCGGCTAAAATGATGGGTGATCACCCGATGTCGCTCCAGATGCGGTATCTGCAAACCATGGTAGAAGTGGGCGCCGAGAACAACACCACGATTTTCTTCCCCATTCCCATGGATTTTATGGAAGCGCTATCCAAGAAAAATAACTAACTTTAATTAGAACTAAAACATTGGCGCTCTGGTCGTAAATTTATTACCAGAGCGCTATGTCTTTTAAAGGTAGAATTAATGAATGTTTAACACCACGTTGGCCGGTCTCGTGTAGATCTCCCGAAGGGTGTCCATGTCGCGTTGAGAGGGTTGGTGTTTGGCATCCGTGGCCAGTGCGTTATCTGGGTGCATGAGGTCATCCGGATTATGGCTGATTCCTTTGAGTCCGAGGGTATGGCCAAACTGGTAGGCGGCCATGTTGTGGATGAGGATTAGGGCTTTTTCCAGTGGCAAGTCCCGAGTTGGGTTCAGTCCCAGAACCATTTCCGATTCATCAGCCAGTATTTGGACTTTTCGTGCCTGACGGTACTGGAGTCCGGCTGAAACCGCCTGAGGTGCTAGAGCGAATGGGCCAGGGGCAAACATGGAGGCCATGCCAACGGCTTGTGCCAGTTTGCTTTGCTTGGGCGGTGTGTAATTTTTCAGGATGTTGTTGTCATAGTTTTTTGAGTCCGTAAAGGGATCCGTGTACTCCTTGACCCAGTAGATTTGAATATCCGCCGCCAGCGGGTTTTTTACTTTGACATAGGAGACAAAGCTGTTGCTGGCGTTTTTCCATCCATCCATTCCGGCCAGTGCCGCCGCCTCAAATTCAGCTTTATAGAGAGGGTTTTTCTCTTCGGGTGGCTCAATATAGATTCGCACCGGAAATCGGGCCCAGCGAACGACTCGACCATCGGTGTATTTGAAAATATCATCAAGGTATGTATTTTCCGCCGTTGAAACTTGTGCCTGAATTAGATGCGGGAGGCTTTCCTGAACGGTTCCGCCGCCGCCTAGCAGGGTGGTAAACATGTCATCGGCCCGCTTTTCGAGTGCACCGTCTTGCTTTTTTCCGAACACCTTTTTTTCGGCGGATTCCAGTCGGCTAATAAGGGGCTGATCCGTTTGAGGTTCTACGGCCAACGCGGTTTCAATGGCGGCCAGTTTATCCTGAATAGACCATTCTGTCGTGTTTGGTGGGGCTGAATGAGAGAGCGCGGAAGAAAAATCGAGATTGCCGTTTTGCTTGCCATAATCCAGCTTACCGCCAGCAATTTGTTTGGCTCGTTGTTTTATGGCGGGCGAGCTGTCTAGAGCGAGGGCTTTATCAATGACGGCTTGTTGAGTGGGTTTATCTTCGCTTTGCTGGCTGGCTAGGCCCAAATAGACATTGGCCAGCGATCGTTTTAATGCCAGCGCTTCGGGATCGAGGGTTCTGGCCGTTTCTAATAGGGCGGCGGCCTGTTCGTATTGTTGTTCGTTGGCCAGGTTGCGAGCTTCACCAAGGTAAGTCGATGCCAGTGCTTTTTTATAGGCTGAGGTGTTGGGATCCGTGGCAATGGCTTTTTCAAACAGGGTTTTTAAGGTGCTGAAATCCTGAGAACCCTCTTCTCGAAGATCCATGCCTTGGTAATAAAAGCTGGCGGCTTTGGCTTTTAGCGCTTCGGGTTGATTGGGAGAGAGGGCAAGGGATTTATCGAGATAGGTGTTGGATTCATCGTACTGTTTCTTGTTCTGAAGGGCGATGGCATGGTTAAAATAGAGTACGGCCAAATTGTTTTTCAGAGTCTGGGTGCCGGGGTTTTTTTCGGTGAGCGCTTGCTGAACTGCTTTTTCGTATAGGGGGATGGCGTCCACGTAGTTGCTGTTGTTGGCATAGGCGTTGGCTGTGTTAACAATTTCCTGGAGGGGTTGAGCGAGTGCGGTCGGAATCCCAGGCCAGACAAGAAGCGCAAGTAAGCTAAGGGAAAGGGCGAAGGGAAGCGGCCGATTTATTTTTAGTTGATTCCGATGGACTTTGTGGATTCGCTTTGAATACATGGGGTTGCTCCTGATATAATAGCCCCGTTTCGGGCGTTTGTTCTATTTTACTTAAAAACAGCGCTGGAGACGAATCCTTGCATCAATAAACGATTCGGGCACGTTATTACAAAAGCGGAAAGGACAGCCACCCACTATGTCTGCCGAGAAATCACTGTTACAGATTGAGAGCTATCATCCTCAGGCCATCGAAAACAAGTGGCAAATGCATTGGGAATCGACTGGCCAATATGCCACGGATACTCGGGATACTTCAAAACCAAAGTATTATGCTCTGTCTATGTTTCCTTATCCGTCAGGCCGCTTGCATATGGGGCATGTCCGCAATTATACCATTACGGATGTGATTGCCCGGATGCGGAAGATGCAGGGTTATAATGTACTTCATCCCATGGGATGGGATAGTTTTGGTCTCCCGGCGGAAAACGCGGCGATTAAACATGGGGTTCCCCCGGCGGAATGGACGTACAGCAATATTGAGCATATGACAAAACAGTTGAAAACCCTGGGATTAATGTACGACTGGGATCGAGAAGTCTATACCTGTCGAAAAGACTATTATAAATGGACTCAGTGGCTTTTTAATTATCTTTACAAGCGGGGCTTGGCTTATAAAAAAGAAGCTCCGGTTAACTGGTGTAGTGAATGCGCCACGGTTCTTGCCAACGAGCAAGTGGTGGATGGCCATTGTTGGCGGCATGATGACGTGTTGGTAGAGAAAAAGAACTTAAACCAGTGGTTTTTCCGCATTACAGATTATGCGGAGCGCCTGCTGGAAAACCTACCTCAACTGGAAGGCTGGCCGGACAAGGTCACCCTGATGCAGAAGAATTGGATCAATCGTTCAGTCGGTGCGCGGATTGAATTTGGACTGGAGGGTCACGTAGAAAAGCTTCCCGTATTTACCACCCGACCGGATACTATTTTTGGGGCGACTTACATGGTCCTGGCGCCAGAGCATCCGCTGGTGGAAAAGCTGACCATGCCGGAACATCAGGAGGAGATTGCGGCGTATTGTAAGACCGCGAAAAACAAAACAGAAATTGAACGGTCATCACTGGAACGAGAAAAAACCGGTGTTTTTACGGGCGCTTATGCTATTAATCCTTATAGTCAGGAAAAAGTCCCGGTCTGGATTGCGGATTACGTTCTGGTGGAATACGGAACCGGGGCCATTATGGCTGTCCCGGCTCATGATGAGCGAGATTGGGCGTTTTCGAAGAAGTACGATATTCCGATTCGTCGGGTGATTGAACGGCCGGGTGCCATTGGGATTCCGTTGGAGGAAGCTTACAGCGAACCGGGGGTTTTGGTGGAATCCGGTGACTTCACGGGTTTGCAAAGTGAAGAAGCCAGAGATAAGATGATCCAATGGGCGGAGAGAGAAGGTTTTGGCGAGGGCAAGATCCAATACCGCTTGCGAGACTGGCTGGTTTCCAGGCAACGCTATTGGGGCTGTCCCATCCCGATGATTTACTGCCCGGATTGTGGTGAAGTGCCGGTGTCTGATGAGGCGCTACCCGTTGAGCTACCGGAAAATGTGGACTTCTCAGAGAAAGGCCGTTCGCCGCTAGCGACCGTGCCGGATTTTGTGAATACCACTTGTCCGGAATGTGGTAAGGCCGCTGAGCGGGAGACAGATACCATGGACACCTTTGTCTGCAGTTCGTGGTATTACCTACGTTTTCTGGATCCCCACAACACGGAAAAGCCCTTTGACCCGGATTTGGCCAAACGTTGGATGCCGGTGGATCAATATGTGGGGGGGATTGAACATGCCATTCTCCACTTAATGTATTCCCGCTTCTTTATGATGGCCTTGCATGATGGCGACTGGACTGCCGGGGACGAGCCCTTTAGTCGATTGCTGACTCAGGGCATGGTGCTGAAAGACGGTGCCAAAATGAGTAAATCCAAGGGCAATGTTGTGGATCCCGATGATATTCTGCGGGAATTTGGCGCGGATACGGCCCGGTTCTTCATATTGAGCGATTCCCCGCCTCAAGCGGATTTTGACTGGAAAGATACGGGCGTGGAAGGCTGTTTCAAGTTCCTTCAAAGGGTTTGGCGAACGCTTATCGATAACCGGTCGGCTATTCAGCTGGATTTGCCGATTCCGGCGTATGACGCTATGACTGGCACGGATCGAGAGCTGTATCAATGGACTAATAAAACTGTTTTTGGCGTGACTCGGGACATTGAGCAAGGCTTTCAGTTTAATACCATCATTAGTAAATTGCGGGAATTTGTGAATTTCCTCTCTCGTTACGAAGCGGGCGCTTCACCCAATCCGGTGTTTAGCGATGCGGTGAAGCAATTGCTCCGACTCATAGCGCCGATTACCGTGCATCAATCTGAAGAGCTTTGGCAGAAGCTGGGAGGTGAAGGCTCTGTGCATGCTCAGTCCTGGCCAACTTATGATGAATCTGCCCTGACGGCGGATGTTATCGAAGTGGTATTTCAGATTAACGGTAAAGTCCGGGAGAAAGCGCAAATTGAGCCAGATTTACCCAAGGAACAACTGGAGTCCATGGCTAAGGCCAGTGAAAAAATGCAGGGTTTTCTCGATGGGAAAACGGTTATAAAAACCATTGTGATACCCAATAAACTGGTAAACATTGTTGTTAAATAAGTAAAATTAAACTTCTTCTGGTAGGTAGTAAGGCTGTTTTTGGAGCCATTTGACGAGTTCAACGTGTGTTTTGGGCGATTCTTTTTGAAATCCTTGCTGATATTGATTGACAACGGCCAGTACGTCTTCCGCTGAAAGGCGGATGCTTCGTCGTCCGTTGAGATTTTCTAAAATTTTGGCCATGGATATGACACCGGCTCTTTCTTATTCTCTTCCCTTTTCTTATTATAGTAAAGTTGTGGGTCGCTGGGATCCATGGGCTGATGTATAAACAGCCATTAACATTTGATTTGAGATGATGAATGACTGAAATACCAACAGATCTACCCCAAGAACCGGCACATATTCCGGTGATGACGGATGAGGTCCTTTTTTATCTAAAACCGGAACCAGGAAAAATATACGTGGATGCCACATTGGGGGCAGGTGGTCATGCGCTGGCTCTATTAGAACGTATTCAGCCGGGAGGGCATTTAATCGGCCTGGATCAGGATCGTAAAGTGCTGGCTCAGACAACAGAGCGCCTGGCTATGTATTCAACTTCATTCACGCCGGTTCATCAGAATTTTTCAAGGTTGGAAACAGCCTTGACCTGTCTGAAACAGTACCCGGTGACGGGTGGGATTCTGGCGGATATTGGTGTGTCGTCTATGCAGTTGGATGAAGAGGAGCGAGGGTTCAGTTTTTCCAAAGAAGCGCCTTTGGACATGCGGATGGATCGGGAGAATCCTAAAACGGCTCAAACGGTTGTGAATACGTATTCTGAAAAAGAATTGGTTCGAATTTTTTCGGAATACGGCGAAGAACGATTTTCAAAAACCATTGCTCGCCGGATTGTGGACGCTCGAAAAACATCGCTTATTCAGACGACAGTTGAATTAGCGGATTTAATTATGGGGGTGAGTCGTCAGATTCATCGAGACGTGGTGAAAGGAAAAAGCGGGGCAAGGCAGGATACAAAAAAACGGCGAATCCATCCGGCGACACGGGTTTTTCAAGCGTTGCGTATTGAGGTCAATGATGAGCTAGGTCATCTGGAACGCTTTTTAGAATCCTTGCCAAATTGTTTGTCACCGGGGGCTCGGGTGGTGGTTATTAGCTTCCACTCGCTGGAAGATCGGCTGGTGAAACGGGCGTTTCGGAACTTTAAAAAGGAAGGACTCTTCGATGTATTGACCCCAAAACCGATTCAGCCTTCTGACGAGGAAGTTCAATGGAATCCTCGTTCTCGAAGTGCTCGTTTGAGGGCGGCGGAGCGGCGATAGAAAAATAGAAACACGATCGAAATTAAAAGAGAAAATAAAAGACAAAAAGCGGAAGCTCTTTAGCTTCCGCAGGAACAGATGGTATTGTGTAACGTAATAACTAGACTTGTTTCCATGTGCTGACAAAACCTTGTCGGCCCGCTTCAGCTGCTTTTTGAAGCCTCTCGGCATGGGCTTTCCCAATGTCATAAAACTGGTAGCTTTTCACTTTGCCCGTATCATAAAATTGATTGGCTTTTGCTTTGCCAGTCCCATATACTTTCTGAGCGGATTCTTTCGTAGCGGTTTGGTATTGGGAAAACTGCTTCTCACCTGATTTCTTTATTTGCTTTAATTGCTCTGAAGCCTTGTTGGTTTTTTCAGCAAGCTGAACCCCTCTTTCTTGTAAATAATAGCCCTTAAGGTTTTTTTGGGTCGCGGACTGATGCCCAAAGAGTTTTGTTAAGGCTTTCAGTTCACTTTCAAGGGTTTGGATGTTAGCTGCCGATGATGGAGGCCCTTGCTTTAAGCCTTCGATTTGAGTAATGAGTTGATTGAGTTTTTGTTCAATTTTAATGTCTCGAACGGTTTTTAAGGCTTCCGGTGAAACTTCCAGATCCTTGCTAAATTGCCGTAAAGACTTTCGTCCAGCGAATTGACTTCCCATTAGTCGAGCCTCTATTTCCGACGGATTCGCCAGATAGGGCCGCCCATTGAAAATAGCCTGTTGGTTTGAAATCAAAGTCTTGTAGACGTCCGTTAAGGCTTTCTTCGCCTGGAGGTAACTTTCTCCAGTCGCTTTGGATGACTCAGACGCAAACCTCTTCCCGTTAAGTAGTGAGGAAGTGGTTTCTCCTTTTATCACTTTTCCTAGATTTTGAGAAACGATTTTTCCATTAGGAAGTGTAACATCGATGATGGGCAGGTCTTTCAGGATGTTTTTTGCCTGACTTTTGGATAGGTTTTGCATCGCATGGAACTGTTTGGCATGAGTCATTTCGTGAGCAATGATATTTTCAAGGGGCGTTTTGCTCATGGCTTGGTTAGCCATAAAGTTTTTAAGCGGTTGAGGTAGTTTATCCATGAGGGCCAACGCTCTTTGCCCATACCCTTTCCCTAAAAGTTCAAAGAGCATCAACTTGGTTTGCATTTGATGTTTTGCCATTTTAAAGGGATCCGAAATTACATGAACCGTATGAGTTTGAGGCTTATAGGCCGCCGTCGATATTTTTCCAAGTAAGCCTAAATCATCCATGTTGGTAACGACTTTAGGCATGTCTTTATCCGCGATGTTTAAGCGTTTTTGAACGGTGCTAACGGTTTGGTTGACATTGGTTTTTGGCGGTGTTTTGAATCGGTTGCCAAAGCCTGTTATCTTGCTTTTAATAGCGGGGAAAAATGTGTCAGCGCTTAATTGCTGTTTAAGAGCGTTTCGACCGGATTTAGAGGCGAAGAGTGTGAGAATTTCCCGGCCAGATTTTGATAAGTTTCCGCTTCGCGCTTTGACAGCGGCGTTGATTCCTTTTTCCATGATGGCCGTTCGTTCGGCGGCGTTGGTTGCACTGCCCAAAGTGGAGGCAACCTTGGCTTCAGCCGTGATAGACGAAGCGGCCCGAATACCGGTGGCGGACGTGGCGGCCGCAAAAACACCTTCCCCAATGTCACCGAAGGATCGTTCGGCTTCGTCGTAGTCTCCGTTTTTAAAATGATGAATGGCGTCGCCCATGCCTTGAGCACCTTTATAACCACCGTAAAGCAACCCGCCTGTAACCAAGATGGGCAGGAGAACAGGGGCGGCCGAAATGGCAACTGCGGACGCCCCGATTGCCCCCAAGGTAAGAATTGGATGTTCAATGATGGTTTGAATGGGGCGGACAATGGCGCCTTTCAAGAATTCTTTGGCGGCAGTAAATAGGCTGAATTTCCCATCTCCATCAGTTTTTGAAGTTTTTGCCGGAACGCCTTCTTGCTGGATGATCTCGCCTCTATTATCCCACTCATAACTTGGAATGCTTTGGGGTAGCGAACTTTCAATCGAAATGTATCGATTGGAATCCAAGTTTGTTGGATAGTGATACATTGGATTCTGGAGGCGGGGTTGGTCATAATAAATAGACATAATACAAATAATACTCCTCTATTTTGCCGAGCTGAATGATTCCTCTTCTGGATAAAAAGAAGATGAATTCAGCACAGCCCATAACCTGCAATTACTTTAAAAGGCCAGCTTTAAGCAACACTCTATTTTATGAGAGAAACCAGGAAAGAACGCGTGTTGTTTCGCATGCAACTGGCGTGTAACTCTAATGAATAAAGGGTGATAAAGCCGTTAATAAAACGTCTGTTTTATCCCTTTATTTAATTTAAGCAGTGGCAAAACAGCCAACGTTGATGGGGAATTTTTCTCATAACGAAGTTCTTTTTCTCCTGAAAAATCGCGGACTAACTTTTCTCTGTTGGGTGACTTTATTGATGCTATTTTCTGTTTTTTTAGTCTCTTACTTTTCTTACTTACCTTTTTGGGCTTTTCTCTTTTGGGAATCATAAGCATAAAAACATCATGTCGTATTTTGTTGCTAGCGAATTTTAAAAAGAGCGAGAATTAGTCGGTCATGAGATCCTGGAGAAGCCAGTTAAAAACAGAGCGTTCCGGCTCGTCTGGATTTAATAAATCCCGCACTTTTTTAGAGTGGGTTCGCGTGGCATTCAGCATCCAGTTTTGATGATCAATGCCAGGGAAGAGTCGGGCTGTTCGTTTATTTTTTAGATGAATCAGGCTATTCCAGAGTTGCCTTTGTCGATCGATATCAGTATCGGCATCAATGGTTTCTAAGTCCTGAAATCGGCCGAGCCAGAGGGCGCTTCCAATGGGAACAACACCATCGTTGTAAAGCATGATGGGATAAATGGTGTCGTCTTTTTTAGGTACATTAACGAGGGGCATTTTCTCAATTTTATTTTGAGTAAAATTAAACGCACGAGCACGTGAGAGAAGAAAAGCCGATTGCTCTTTCGGGAGTTTCAGTTCCAGATTCAGTTGTTTGAGCAGGTAAGCTTGTTCCTTTTTATGAAGACCAAAAAAGCTGGCATACGTGATGAAGGGTGCATGTTTATATTGGTTGGCTTGATCCGTTGCGTGACACTGGAGGGGGTGGTGCCCATTAACTTCTGGAGACAAACCTTGATCCAGGTTATCCCAGCAGTAGTCGGCCTCAAAATGAGGGCTTTTTTTGCGTACAAAATGATAGACAATTCGCAATGTATAGGGCAGGGGGGAGAGAAAAGAACGTTGTTTTAGTCCTTCTTTCATCCAGGAACGGTTGGCCAATGGGGTGCCATGAAACGGAGCGCCAATGGTGATAACTTTATCGCTCAGAGCTTGTATTTCCGGGTTGTCATAAGCTCTCCTAAAAATAAGCCCGCCCTGACTCAGGGCAACCACCCGCAGTTTTTTAATGCCATAAACTTGTTTAAAATGGGTAATGCTTTTAATGAGATCATGGGCCGTTTCATCGATGCTTTTTTTCGGGTTAAAATGGAAAAAATAGATTTTATAGCGTTGGTTAAATTCAGTTTTGTCTTTCAGGAACTCCAGGTAAGTGGCCCAGTTATAATAATCGCCTTTTTCAGGGCCAATGCCATGAATGAGAACGAGAGGCATCCTTGATTTCAATGGCGTCTCTTTATAAGCTTCCAGATGAGGGTCGTTAAAAGGCTTAGAATCAAGCGGTGTTGTGGTATCGCTCCAGGCTGGTAAAGACCCGGATAAACCAAAGAAAACCACACAGACAAGTGTTAGGGTTAGATGGAAAACGGTTATTGGGCTGCTACGCATTAGGGTCCTAATATAAATCAACTCTCGGCTTTTCTCTGGCTCTATTTTAACCTGTTTTTTATCAGGAGGTCAGGTCAAAGATAAACCATTCAAAAATGGTTCTTGATGGCTCATCAGGATTTAATAAATCAGAGAGTTTTGCTTCCTTGCTAAGGTTATGGCCTTCCATCCAGTTGGCGTGGTCAATAGAATGGAAGAGGCGGGCTTTTTGCTTTCCCTTAAGGCTTTTTAGCGCATTCCAGGGTTGAGCTTTAGAGGCGTTTTTGTATCGGTTGAGCCAGAGAGAACTACTAATGGGACTGATTCCGTCATTGTAGATGAGCATGGGTAAGTCGGTAGAACTGTTATCGTAGTGAGTTTCCTCTACCGCCATCAGGGTGACCGCTGAGGTGTCGGATGCGATGGATTTCCTTTTCGATTTCTGGCGGCGAATTTTTTTGGCGAGCTTCTGCTTAATCTGGATGGGAATCGCACTTAAGTTGCGTTGAACCAACCGAAAAACCGCATGCTTACTGAAGAGATTTTTTAGTCGAGACGGCTCTTTAGGGGGTGCTTCTTTCACTTCCAGTGATTGGAACAATTTCTCATGATAGGTTGGGGTTACGCCAAAGTAGCTGCCGTAAGTGATAAAGTTGTTATGGTTTTTTAGGGCAAAATAACGTTGGTGAACTCGGGGGGTGGAAGATTCCGTTTGATCCCAGTGAAAATCTTGCTCAAAATTCGGGTGCATTTTTTTCGCGATGGCATGAGAGAGCTTTTGGGTCAGGCGCATCAAGGAGAATGGGGTGTTCTCTTTTAACTGTTTACGGAGCCAGGTTTGGTTCGCCAGAGGGGAGCCTTGAAACGGGGAGGCGACTGTAATGACTTTTTCGGTGTGTTGGTAGATGACTGGGTCCTGCATCACGTTCCGGTAGACCAGCCCCCCTTCGCTGAAGGCTAAAACCCGGAACTCCGGATGATTGTTCTCTGAAATATAAGCCCGTAACGATTTTTGGATAGACTGGCTGATGTCGGAAACACTTTGAGAGGTATCGTATTGGAACAGGTAGATCTTGAAACGCTTTTGAAATTCAGGGTGCGTTTGGGTGTACTGTAGGAAAGACTCCCATCGGTAGTGATTGCTTTCCCTTCCGCCAATACCGTGAATCAGGAAAAGCGGGGTGCGGTGGTTCAGCTCTGTTGATTGATATTCGGAGAGTTGGGCTATTTTAGAAACAGAAGTCAGGCTTCCCAATTGGCTATAGGCCATGTGAGAGCTGTTAAAAGTTAGTAAAAGCCCTAAGACCAAAGCTATAAAAAATCTGTTCAAGATAAACGCCTCGTTTTGCTTTCCCGATGGGTTTGATGACCTGCTTTATTATATTATGCCGTTTTTTTTTAATCGCAACCTCAATGGGATGGAGTATTTGTTTATGAGAGACTTTGCCAGGAAAACCTAAAATCTATTGAGTCTATTGTAGTATTATCTCACAGATACAAAGCAAAGAGGACGTCGGATGATAAAAAGATCGGAGAATGTAAAAAACTGGCTACGAGAGGGGAAGCTAGTCGCCGAGGAGTTCCGGATTTCCGATCAGGCGCTCTGGGATCAGCTGGACTTCTATTCGCCCAACTTTAAAGAGACGTTTATCCAGACCGAACGGTCGCTTTCCTGGCTTTTTCTGGTTTATGATGCGGATAAAAAAGATGAAAAGGCTCTGTTGGGAAGGCTAACCACGGTTTCTATTCTGCTTTTTGTCTGTCGAGACCATCTGGTTTTTCAATTACTGTATGATTCGGGGCTTTACAAGCGTATCATGGAGAAAAAACCTCTGCACCGCTTACCTACGGTTGTTCAGGTTCTCGCAATTGTTAAGGCCCTTCGGCCGGAATGGGGGGAGCTTTCCAGAGATGAACAAGAGGCCCTTGACAAGATCGAGGGTTTGACCGACGAAGTGTTAAAGATTGAAACGCTGAGAGGGTTCCGGGATCAAGTTGTGTCAACCGGCGTATTATTCAGTCCCCCAGATGAATCTGGAATTTTTCCAGTGCAACGATTTAATATTTCCGGGCTTGTTAAGGAAGCAGGTCATTTCTGGTCCGTGTTATCAGAGGTTTTAGCCAGTTGATGAATAAATAGTCAGGCTAAAAGGGTGCTTGACTCCCTGAGACACATGGGTAAGATAGAAGGATCCTTTTGTGATACAAAGGCTTTTAAAATTTTAATGTGTATTATGTATATTATCGAACCAAGGAATTAAATTCCATGTCCTTACCTAAAGTGGCTTATTTCTGTATGGAAATGGCGGTTGATCAAAGTCTGTATACGTACTCCGGCGGCTTAGGATATTTGGCTGGTAGTCACATGAGATCAGCCGGTCATCTCGATTTGCCGATGGTCGGGGTCACGATTCTGTGGACTCATGGGTATGGCGAGCAGGTGATTGAGCCGAAGACAAAAAAAGCAAAAATTGAATATGACGCACGGCCTCATGATGTTTTGCAAGACACGGGCGTGAGCGTCGTTGTGGACATTTTTAATGAACCCGTTAGGGTCAAGGCTCTTTTATTGCCCAAAAACAAATTTAATACGGCGCCTATTTATTACCTGACCACGGATATCGAGGAAAATAAGCCGGAGCATCGGAAACTAACCCATGTTTTGTACGATAGTGATCAGCGAACCCGTATTGCCCAAGAAATTATTTTGGGTATTGGTGGGTTGCGTGTGTTGCGTGCCGCCGCTGAGCACATTAATATCATCCATATGAATGAAGGGCATGCGTTGCCCGCCGCTTTTGAATTGCTGGACGAGTTTAATGGCGATATGGAGCAGGTACGTCAACGGTTGGTGTTTACGACCCATACGCCGGTTGCCGCGGGAAATGAGTCCCATCCTGCCCATTTACTTCATGAGGCCGGATTTTTTGGAGAAACACCGTTGGATCGGGCCATTGAACTGGGGGGAGATGATTTTTCCCTGACGGTTGCGGCATTGCGGATGAGCCATATTGCCAACGGCGTGTCTCAGCTTCATGGTCATGTGGCCAATAATATGTGGAACTGGGTTCATGGGCGTTGCCCGATTATTGCCATTACCAATGCGGCCAATCAGGAGTATTGGCAGGATGAGCGTATTAAACAGGCTGCTGATCCTGAAACGTTGTTAGCAACAAAGCGGGAAATGAAGCAGGAGCTGTTTAAGCGGGTTAAGGAGCAAACCGGGAAAACCTTTGACCCGGATGTTCTGACCATCGTTTGGGCTCGCCGATTTACAGAGTACAAGCGGGCTTGGTTGATATTTAAAGACAAGGATCGCTTGAATCGGTTGCTAGAGAGCAATAAAATTCAACTCCTGTTTTCGGGCAAATATCACCCGAAGGACACGCAGGGACGGGATATGTTCGATACGATTGTCAGCTACGCTGAAACCATGCCGAATCTGGCTATTTTGCCTAATTACGAACTGGAATTAAGCGCTGAGTTAAAGCGAGGGGCCGATGTTTGGCTGAATACACCCCTTCGTCCGATGGAAGCCTCCGGCACGTCGGGCATGACCGCTAACATGAATGGGGCTATCCACTTCTCGGTTCTGGATGGCTGGGCCGTGGAAGGCACGTATCATCACATCAATGGCTTTCTCATTAACGAGCAAAGCGCGGATGATTATCTGCCTATTGATGAGCGGCATCGGCAGGATTACGAGTCCATGATGCAGGTGCTTGAGCAGGACATTATCCCCACCTATTATGAGGACAAAGCACGGTGGGCCCACCTGATGGATCAGGCCATCCTGACCTCCACGTCCTTTTTCAATTCCGACCGCATGGTGATCGAATACTTTAATCGCCTTTATAAGCCGGTGGCGTTGTAAGTTAAAGATAGAGAGACCTTGGGCAACAAAAAGGTTTACTTTTTTGTAAACTGATTTTCGATCCATTGCTCAAAGGCGTTCAGGGTGATTAAAAGATCCGGGGTTCTGTGCAGAGAAAGCGGTCTATCAAAATCAAAATGAACACCCTTCAATAATCCTTTTTGCATGGTGTCAAGGGCGATACCGGCATTCCCTAAGTCAGAACAATTGGCCGCGTTCATTTTTTTCTTTATTAATGATAAAACTGGCAGTTTATCTTGAAAAGTCACGCCTTGGGTTATCTTTGAGAGTAAAGGGGCAATGGGTTCGGGGTTCATTAACTTTATAGTCCGGCTGACGGTGGTGGTTTCATCTTTTGGAACCCGTGTGGTGAGTGTTAGTTCTTGATTGGGATGGATTTTTAGCTGAAAGGGGTAATCCTTATACTCGCCCAAGGGGGCTAGTTTGGTATCCTCGTTCGTTAGACGAAGACCCAGAGTGACAGTTTGTTGAGGGGCTTTCCAGAAAGTAATTTTTTTAGTCTGTACTTTAGCGTCGGTGATATAAATCTGGCCGAATTGGATGGGGGCGGTTGGGTTCATGGATATAACACTCCTGTTTTTTGGGGCTGAATCCTTTAATCGCCCTTATAAGCTGGTGGCGTTGTAAGCACCCATTGTTCAAGGGCGCTTAAGATAGGGAAGACATCCTGGAGCAAGGTTGGGGTGTTTTTATCAAGGCCAATGTGGTGGAACGTTTCTCTTTGAGCCTGATCATAGGCCGTTTGTTCTTCGTTCCACAAAGCCTGTAGGTTTATTTTTTGTTGGAGCGTTACCCCTTTGGTTATTTTTGAGAGGAGAGGGGTGATGCTTTCGGGAGTCAAAGAGACCGTTTGACTTGTTAATTCTTCACTGCCCATAGGTGAAACCTGTGCGGTTAGTGTGACTTGGTGATCGGGGCTGAGGTGCAGTCTAAAACAATCTGCATATTCCTTAACCGGTGCCAATGCGAGGTCCTCGTCTGTTAACTGAATCGCTAGAGACATTGGATGTTCCTGAAGGTTCTTTAAGTTAAAGGGGCTTACAGCAGGGCGACACTCTGTTGTTGCGTCGGTGATACGAATCTGACCGAATTGGATGGGGGTGGTTGGGTTCATGGATATAACACTCCTATTTTTGGGGCTGAATATTTTAATCGCCTTTATAAGCCGGTGGCGTTGTAAGCACCCATTGCTCAAAGGCCCTTAATACAGGGAAGACCTCCCGGAGCAAGGTTGGGGTATTTTTGTTAAGGTTAACGTGGGTGAATGTTTCTCTTTGAGCCTGGTCATAGGTCGTTTGTGCTGTGCCTCTATCAGAACCTGACGCCAGAAAAATAGCCGTCCACAAAGCCTGTAGGTTTGTTTTGTGTTTGAGCGTTACACCTTGGGTTATTTTTGAGAGAAGAGGGGTGATGCTTTTGGGAGTCAAAGAGACCGTCTGATTCGTCGATTCTTCACTGCCCATAGGTGAAACATTTGTGGTTAGTGTGACTTGGCGATTTGGGCTAAGGTGCAGTACGAAACGATCTGCATATTCCTTAACCGGTGCCAATGCGATGTCCTCGGCTGTTAACTGAATCTTTAGAGACATCGCATGTTGCTGGAATTGCCCTAAGTCAAAATGACATCTAGAAGGACCGTTCTCTATTGTTGCGTCGGTGATATAAATTTGGCCGAATTGAATGGGGGTGGTTGGGTTCATGGATGTAACACTCCTGTTTTTTGAACGGCTTGAAAAGACAAACTATATAATATTACATATATAGTTTGCTTGGCAATAAAAAAATGTTGTTCCCGCTCAGCCTTTGGGTTTCAACGATTTAAGGATGTCAAGAAGGTCATGCACTTGTTCCTGAACACAGTGAACGGTCGCTTTAATACGTTCTGGTGTTTTGATAATGCGAAGTACCCCGTTATCGACAGCCATCCCCAAGTCTTGTTCGATGATTAGCTTGGCCTCAAAGGTGCTATAGGGTCTCGAAAAGGATGATAACTGATCCAATACCAGTTTAGAGGTTGGCGTAGTCGGAAAATCTTTATCCGCCATAGTTTTTACCAAATGAGCGGCTTCCAGAATCGCTTTTGTTCTTCGATCTTGAGAGGCTTGGAGCATAAGGCATTTCCTGTCGTTAGGTTAGTAAGGGGTTAGGTTTAATCTATCTTAATTTACATCAAACCATCGAGACAAGCAGGATTGTTATTTTGAAAGAGGAGCCGTGGTAGAAGGGGTGCTAATGGCGCACCCGGCTAAATAACCGCTTGTCCAGGCGTTTTGGAAATTAAAACCGCCGGTCACGCCATCAATGTTGAGTAATTCGCCGACAATAAACACATTGGGCGCTTTCTTGCTCTCGTAAGAGGTCAGGTCGATTTCGGTCAGTGGAACGCCGCCTGCTGTGACAAATTCTTCTTTAAAGGGCCCTTTGCCATTAACAGGAAACGGCCAGCGCTTGAGCTTTTCTGAAAAAACATTCAGTGTCTTGTCTTTCACCGTGCCCGCTTGTGTCTCTAACGAGAATCCAGACTGCTCCAGCAGGTAGTCCCATAAGCGATGGGGGAGTTTTGGAAAGGATTCATCCAGCAGGGCGTTTTTCAATTGTTTTTGATCATGAACTTGCTTCATGGCCAGTAAGCCTTGCCGTAGGGTTTCGGTATCCACCTGAGGAAACCAGTCGACCCAAAGAGTGGCTTTGTACTTAGCTTCTGCTAATTCACGCGCTCCCCATGCCGATAAGCGTAAGATACAGGGGCCGCTCAGTCCCCAATGGGTGATTAGAAGAGGGCCGGTCTGTTCTAATCGTTTTTTTAGGCCGGGGAATTCCAGTTTTCCAGTTACCTCCGGGACACTGATCCCGGAAAGTTGATTTAGCGCTTTATCCTCAACACAGAATGTAAATAGGGAAGGCACCGTCGGGATCATGACATGGCCCAGCCCTTCCGCCAATCCGTAACCAGAAGGCGCGCCGCCGGTAGCGAGAATAACCGAATGAGCCGTTTGGGTTTCCAAAGTCGTATTGGAACGTCCCAGTGCGAATTGATAACCGGTATCCATTGGTATTAGACTTTTAACCGGCTTTTCAGATTGAATGATGATCCCTAGCCTCTCAGCTTCCTGTTCCAAACAACGGGCAATACTCTCAGAGGAGTCGCTTACGGGAAAAACTCGTCCGTCCTCTTCTGTTTTTAAGGGCACGCCGTGTTCTTCAAACCACTGAACAATGGATTTAGGGCCAAATTGCTGGAAACTCCCCTGAAGTTTCCGATGACCTCTGGGATAGTGGGAAAGAAGGGCTTTTGCTTCCCAGCATGCGTGGGTCACGTTGCATCGTCCACCTCCGGAAATTCGCACCTTGCTTAAGAGCGAGCGGGTGGATTCAATCAAGGTGACGTTGAGCTGAGGGCGTTGTGTTTTAAGGGTGATGGCGGCAAAAAAGCCAGCGGCACCGCCGCCAATAATTGCCACATCCCAGTGGGGTTGGTTTTCGATGGTTGTCATTAAAAGAGCCTTAAACTTACGGGGGCATTCGATGATCACGATTATTTACTTTACAAAATAAAAGCGACGCATCTTGTCGGTGGGGTCACTATAGCACCTTTGCCCGCCAATGGAATGGCGATATTTTAATCAGGTGCGCACAATTTTCTTTTTCTCTTCGCCTTTATTTAGCTCTCGAGTTAAAATAACAGCTTCCAACCCATTAATACAAGGAATATTCCCGCCATGTCTTCCACTTCTTCGCCCTCTACGCCAGAGGTTTCAAAAATAGTCAACGATAAAATCCGTAATATCGCTATTATTGCCCATGTTGATCACGGAAAAACAACGTTAGTCGATAGCATGTTCCGGCAAAGTGGCATCCTGCGAGATAATGAACAACTGCAGGAGCGGGCCATGGATTCCCATGATCTGGAGCGGGAGCGGGGGATTACGATTCTATCCAAAAACACAGCCATCCCCTACGGTGAATATAAAATTAACGTGCTAGATACGCCGGGTCACGCCGACTTTTCTGGTGAGGTGGAGCGGGTTCTCACTATGGTAGATGGCGCTTTACTAATTGTGGACGCCGTTGAAGGTCCCATGCCTCAAACCCGATTTGTTTTGAGAAAGGCGCTCTCGCTGGGGTTAAAAGTTGTCGTTGTCGTTAATAAAGTGGATCGTCCTGCCGCCAGCCCTGAGAAAGCCATTGACAAGGTAATTGACCTGTTTATTGAACTGGGCGCTGGTGAAGAGCAGTTGGAATTCCCTGTGGTCTATGCTTGCGGACTGGATGGTACTTCTACGTTGGACATGAGCGAACCCCTGACCGATTTAAAGCCTTTGTTGGATACGATTATCAAGGAAATTCCGCCCCCTCCTGGTGATAAACAAGGGTCACTTCAGCTTCAGGTTTCTACGCTGGATTACAACGATTATCTCGGCCGTATTGTCGTCGGACGCATTCGTCGAGGTATCCTGAAGCAGGGTGAGACCATTTCCCTGGTCGATCGAGAAGGTAAGGCTTCTCAGCACCGGGTTACGAAGCTGTTTGGCTTTCAGGGTCTTAAGCGCATTGAAATTGATCTGGCTGAAGCAGGGGATATTGTTGCTGTTGCAGGTATTCCGGAAGTTAAGATTGGTGAAACCCTTTGCAAGTTAGGGGAACTTGACCCCTTACCGCCCATTGACATCGAGGAACCCACCCTTAAGATGACGTTCTCCGTTAATACGAGCCCGTTGGCCGGTCGGGAAGGGCAGTTTGTTACCTCTCGCCAGATCAAAGATCGTTTGTGGAAAGAAGTTAAAAGCAACATCAGCCTGCGGGTTGAAGAGGGACTCACTTCGGAGAGCTTTATTGTCAGTGGACGAGGCGAGCTTCATCTAAGTATTTTGATTGAGACCATGCGCCGGGAAGGCTACGAATTTCAGGTGAGCAAGCCGGAAGTGCTTCTGAAAACTATTGATGGGGTTGTCCATGAACCTCAAGAAGAACTCCTGCTAGACGTCCCTGATGAAAACGCCGGGATTTGTATCGAGCGACTGGCTTTAAGAAAAGGGGAATTGCAACAAATGACCTCTCTTAACGGGCGGACCATGTTGGAGTTTCGTATTCCATCCAGAGGCTTGCTTGGTTTTCGGAGTGACTTTATCCGGATGACCCGGGGGCAAGGGCTGATTACAGCCGTGTTTGATAAATATGTTCCTCATATGGGCGATATTAGTTCACCACGTAACGGGGTGATTGTGGCCAACGAGCAAGGTCAAACAACGGCCTACGCCTTGAAAAACCTGGAAGACCGGGGTACCTTCTTTGTTCACCCTCGAACGACCGTGTATGATGGCATGATTGTTGGGGAAAACAATCGTCAGCAAGATATTCGTGTGAATATCTGTAAGGCCAAACGTCTGACCAACATGCGAAGCGCGACCTCTGATGTATTGGAGGTGCTTTCCACACCCATTGAAGTGACTCTGGAATTTGGCCTTGATTTTATTCAGGGTGAGGAGTTAATGGAAGTGACCCCGGAAAGCATTCGCCTTCGAAAGCCTTAGCGGACCCCATCGTTTGTTTGAGTGAACCATAAGGAGCCATCACCGATGCCGCCCATGAAAAATAGACTGATCACGTTGCTTCTTCTGGCAGGGTTTCTGCTGTGTCTGGGTATATCAGTAGCCCAACCGGCTTCTGATGCGGTTGATTATCTTAATTCGGGCATCAAGCTACAAAATAACAAAAATTACACCGGCGCTATTCAGAAATACACTCTTGCCTTAAAAGTAATGGGGCCGAACCATCCCTATAAAGGGGTGGCTTACATGTATTTGGGACAATCCTATCTCAGGTTAAAAAAAGGGAATCTTGCTCAACAGCAGTTTAATCTGGCCTTGCCTCTTGTCCGTAAACATCAGGGTGCTAACAGCAAATACGAAGCTAGGATATATATGAGTCTGGGTAATTTCCACACTAAAAAAGAACAGTACGGTGAAGCGGAAACCGCCTACAAAAAGTCACTGGCTTTGTTTGAAACACGGCTTAAGAAGGATCCAGAGGACAAGCAGGCCAGAGAACAACTTGTGAATCTGCATTATAATCTGGGTAATGCTTACGGGAAGCAAGAAAACTATACGCAGGCTATTCAGGCATTTAACGCGGGAATAGCCCTGCAAAAATCCGTGGGTGAAACTAACACCCATTTAATGGGAGAGTTTTTAAATGGTTTAGGTATTACTCATCTGAAAAACAACGAAAACGAACGCGGATTAAGCTACCTTAAACAGGCGATGGCTATTTATTTAACGACGGTTGGCCCGGAGGATTCACAGACACGGACCCTGAAAAATCTGATTGCCCTTATTGAGACTCAAAACCAGCAGACAACCCCTGTCACAACATCTGGCTCATCACAACAGGGAGCCAATGAGCCAACGGGCTTGACAAATTCGGCCAGTACTGTTGATCCTAACTCGTTTGCCGGACTCTATCAGGCGGCAAGGAAAGCTTGGGATGAGGATCGATGGGAAGAATCTGAAGCACTGTTTAAACGGGCCCTTGAGAAATCGAAGGGATTAAATTTAAGTGATTCTTTTCTGGCTTCGGTAAAAAACGCACTGGGTTACACCCTGTATTTCCAGAAAAAACACACGGAAGCCGAGCCCTACTTGCGTGACAGCTTTGCCGTCTACGAAAAAGAATACCCGCCCGGCGATAAAAACTTAGGCTATGCTCGGTTGATATTGGGTCAAAACTATTTTGAACAAAAAAAATACGTCGAAGCGGAAGCCTTGCTTCGGCAGAATATTGATAAAATAGGGATTCAAGATGAAAACGCCCTTTCGCTTTATAAAACCCTGGCATTCTCCCTGTATTATCAAGGGAAGTTTGATGAAGCGCTCCCCTACTTCCATCAGGTGAAATCACTTCTTGTTGAAAAGCAGGGTGAGGACAGTCTTTCTGCTCGATCGATTCAGTTGACTTTAGATGAACTGGAAAAAGTACGGCGCTCCACCGTGCCCGGACAAGATAATTATCTGTTTAATTTTATTGGTGAGCTGTCTCGGTGGCGAAACCATCAGAAAGAAGTTGTGGTCTATTTACCTTCAGGAACCGGCCTTTTGGGTTGGTCGGATGAGTATATTCCGCTAACAAAAGCGGCATTTTTTGAATGGGAAAAAGCCCTGAATCATCGGTTTAAGTTTGTCTACACTCAGAATCCAGTGGATTATGATATTCAGTTTGTCTGGTCACCAAACGTGATTGATTCCGACGAAGTTTCTCACCGGCTGGGACTTAGCACGACTAAAACCGTGAATTATTTTTTTACGGAAAAAGTTATTAAAATTGCTCTGGCGGATCAGTCTGGTGTGCGATCGGCCCAGGACGTTTATGCGGTTTTACTTCACGAAATTGGCCATTCGCTGGGGGTAGGCCATAGTAATAACCCAGCGGACGTTATGTCTGAATATGCTAATTACAAAAGCGGTACGGGGGAAGAGGTGCACCTGACCCCGCGGGATATCCGGACGGTTCAAGTGCTTTATCAGCTGGAACCGAAGAATACGAGCCCTAGAAATGTGACGCTGAGCCAATATAGTCATTTCTTAGAAAAATTAGAAGCCCCCCGTAAAGCATTTAATAAAGGAAAATATAAAAAAGCCTATAAACTGCTTGCCGAAGTTCGTGGTATTTATGCTGATGATCCTTACACCAACTATTTGTACGCTCTGACGGCTATGGAACGGAAAAAAAACGTGGAAGCAATTCAGGTGCTGCAACAAACCAAATTTCCGTCTAATGACCATCGTTATTCTTTGAATAAAACCATGGGCTATGCTTACGTGGAGCTGGGCCACCAATTCCGAAAGAAAAAAAAGCGAGCCATCCAGTTCGAGGGAGGGATGGGTTCGATGGATTATTATGCTGTGGGTGTTAATTATTTGAGCAAAGCGCTCAACGATCCTTATCTGGCTAGTAATCAGCGAGAGGCGATTGAACGAAAACTAAAAGAAGGTATTCAACGACGACGTTCTTCAGCTAATCAGTACTATCATTACCCGGTCTACGTTCGGATGCGCTAATTTAGCAAATCTTCATCATCGGCGGAATGAATCAGGATGGTTGAGGGCATTTCGTCCAACAGGTGGGAGTAAAATTGATACCATATTTCCTCTTTCCCTTCCTGAGGAATCTTAAACCCAAGAAAAAGACAGTCTGCCTTCTGGGAATGTTCCTTTAAAGTTTCCTGAAATGGTTTATTATCAGGATTTAACACCACTTTGGCCGTCGCATCGATTCGAGAGTCCTGGATCAGGTTGTTCAAACTGATTAGAGCTGGTTCTTTTCCTGCTTCATCTTCAATGGCACGCAGTACCTCAATTTGGCTGTTATTCCATTCCCAATTATCTTTTAATAGATAGCCCAGAATCATCATGAGATTGCCGTTTTCTTTTCCACGCCACCAGATGTGGATCTGTTTTTCTTTCCAAGAAAACGGGAGTTCATCGGATTTAACCAAAACAATGCTTAAGCCCATGGCTTGTGCCAGGCGAAGCTGTTTTAAAAAGTTTTTTAGATTCTTTCGGTCATCACACCAGCCAAACACGGCTAAATTCGGCGGAATCATCCCAGAGCCAGCGGTTTGAATTAAATGAGAAACACCCTGTTCTACTGTTTCTTCCACCAACACGATGGGAAAGGCTCGAATACTTTTTTCGAGGCAGAAATCCTTGAGTCGTTTTAGAGCGCTGTTTCGGTGGTTTATAAGGTCGGATAGCTTTCCCAGTAAAATATCACCAAGATACACAATTCCTCGCCCTGATGAAAGCCATGTGGCGTATGTTACGAGAGCTTCTCGTGTGTTGGGGTTGCCGGAAAAAACCAACATGGTGGGCCGCCAGTTTTTCGCATCCTCTTCCATTTCGGATAGTTGAATTAGATTTTTTCTGGCGGATGAATAAACAAATCCTCGGCGGGCGTCACCAAAAGATGCAGTGGTCTGCTTGGTTTTTAAGTAAGCCACCAAAGCAAAAATTAAAATCGCCGCAATAACGGCTGCAACCGCATTGATTAAAAAGGCGGCAATTAGGCAGCCAACGCCACCGAAAAGGGCTGCAACCCAATGAAACAATTTGAAACGAGGGCGAAACGAGGGGTTGTTACCAAAAGCTTCTGTAAAGGCCGCTAAATTAATCATTCCGTAGGTGTAGAGAAAAAACATGGTAATAATCGAGGCAATGGCGTTTAGAGCATCATTTCCAGAGCTTAAATAAGCCCAACACAGTACAATAATTGTGATTGCCGCTGTGAAAAACAAAGCTCTCTGGGGTTCATCGCCTTTTAGTGATCCTTTGGAAAACGGTTTTAAAATACCGAGAATGGGATCCCGTGCTAAGGCCTGCAAAACTCGTGGTGCTCCCAGCGTACTGCCTAAGGCGCTGGAGAGGGTGGCGGCAAACACGCCAGCAATCACGATAAAGCCCAGGCCAAATAGGGCGTTATCCACCAAAACCTGAAAAGGCTGGGTCTTTAACAAGGTTCTTTCGTAAGCGCCGCCGGAGAGTAAGATTTGAATCAGATAAACCAAAAAGCCAACGCCAACTGCGATAAGGGTGCCTTTGGGGATGCTTTGCGTCGGGTTTTTTAAATCTCCAGACATATTTAATCCGGCATCAATCCCGGTAACCGCAGGGAAATAAATGGCAAAGACAAGCCAGAAGGTGAAATAGATAGGTTCTGCTGTTGGATTGTCTTTATTTGGTATTGAGCTGAAAGCGGCTTGCCAGTTTTCTGAAAACAGGGCTGGTGAAAAATGAGTCAGCGCCCCAAGCATAAAGACGACAATAGCCAGAAGTAAAATGGTCATGATGACATACTGCACTTTAATGGCCCATTGGGCTCCGACAAAGGCAACCGTGAAAATAGAGATAGCGATAAAAATGCTGATATACAATGACCAGGGTTCGATTAGGGGAAACGTGAGTGTTAGTGCTTCGATGAAACCAATAATATAAAAAGGTGCCGAAAGGGCGGTGGCTAAGAAGAGAGACAGACCAATGGCTCCGCCGAACTCAGGTCCCAACACCCGTGAGATTAAAAAGTAGGACCCTCCACCCCGAACCTCCATATTAGTGGCAATGGCGCTGATGGATAGGCTGGTGAGAAATGTAATGGAGGTGGCTAGGCAGAGAACGATAATGGCACCCAATATGCCAGCTTCCCCCACCACAAAGTTGGCCCGCATAAACATGATGACGCCTAAGATCGTAAGAATGGTTGGCGTAAAGACGCCGCCAAACGTACTTAATGCGTTTTTCTCTTCTCTCGTGCTTTGTTCGGCTTCAGCCATCGTGATTTATTACTCTTCAAATTTATTAAAACGTATTGAAGCCATTATAGATCCGAATCCCTCATCTATCCATTGAATAAAGTCTGAGTGTCAAAAATAGTTTAATTAACAAGAATATAACCTTTTTTAGCAGATCTTTTGTGATGAATTCGTTATAATGAAAAGAGTTTATCCATTGGCCGTATCGAGTAAAACAAAATGTTGAAACTGTTTAAAAGGGTTTAGCCATGCTTGAAGAAAAACAGATTGTTTGTTCGGTATGCCAAGGCGAATTTGCTTTTTCGGCTGAAGAACAGACGCTTTATCAGGAAAAGGGTTTTTCGAATCCCAAAAAGTGTCAATCCTGTCGAGAAGCGGCAAAGATTAAACGACGAAACCGATCGAAGTTGCAGGTAGTGGATAGTGAGGCTCCTGAGCCGACATGGTTTAATTCTACCTGTTCTTCGTGCGGTGTTGCAACCCGAGTGCCTTTCGAACCCGACAGCCAGAAGTCCATTTACTGCCGAGAGTGCTACCGTGTAAGCATCTAGCCAGCAGAGTTAACCTTGCTTAGGGGCTGGCTGTGTCAACCGGGTCAACCCTTCTGTGTCTTCTCGCCTTTGTGGAAATCCAAGGGGGTAAAATGACAGTGAAATTGTGGTGTTGACGAATCTGGCTCTAAGTAAAGTCAGCTGTGCTGACTTGGTTATTGGAGTTTTAGGTTGTAACGATTTTCTTGATGGCGTCCGTTGCGGTGTTCGGTAATGAGGCGAATAGTCCATTGGCTGGCGCCTCGCACCGCATCCAGTGGGATATTCATCAGGACACCGTTTTCTACGGGCTGTTTTAGTACCGCACCAGAGACCGCTTTCCACTGGGTCGGGCTTTCGCCTGCACCCAGCTCGATCCATGCTTTTCGGAACTCATTGGCAACGGCCTTGCCTTGGACCTGAAGGTGAATCCCTTTTGGGGTTCGTACGGCTTGCACGCTGTCAATTTCGGCATCAATATAAAACGCCGGATCGGCTTGCAAAGCGGCTTGAGCATCCAGTAATCCGTAGCCCGTGTACTGATCCTTGCCGGGCACATCGATATCCCGTGCGGAGTAAAGCAACATACGTTTTAACTCTTCCGCCTTCAATTGTGGATTGACCGACAGGAGCAACGAGGCCACGCCAGCAACAAAGGGGGCTGAGAAGGAACTTCCTGCTGTTCGGTAGTAGGCGGTGTCATCGCCAACATAGGCTTTGCCGGGTTCGTAGTCCGGGTTCTCAAAGAGCAGAAAGTCCGTATTTTTTGCCCGAAGTGAGAGAATATCTACCCCTGGCGCCGCCAAGTCAATGGCCGGACCCCAGTTGGAGAAATTGACCCGTTCATCCGTTAAGTCCGTGGAAGCGACGGTGATAACACCCGGAAGTCCGGCTGGCGAGGTGTTTTTTGTGTGGGTTCCCTCGTTTCCAGAAGCCACCACCACTAGCACATTCTTCTCGATAGCATAGTCCACGGCGGCTTGTTCGACCTTTGTCAAATACTTTCCGCCGATGCTGACATTAATCACTTTTGCGCCATTATCCACAGCGTAAATAACGCCCTGCGCTAGTTCGATACTACCCCCGGCGTTGTCAAAATCCGTGACCTTCACGGCCATAATCCGGGCATGGGGGTTCACCGAAGCGATACCGACCCCGTTATTACCCCAGGCGCCAATAATACCTGCGGTCAGAGTGCCGTGTCCGTTATTGTCCTGGATATTCGCTGTGTCGTCGATAAAGTTCCAGCCGTAGTAATCATCGACATATCCGTTTTGGTCATCATCCAGACCATTATCAGGAATTTCATCCCGGTTAATCCAGAGAGAGCCTCGGAGATCAGGGTGAGAAAGGTCAATCCCCGTGTCCACGACAGCGACAATGACTTCTTGGCCGGATTTGGGCCATTTGGAATGATCCGAGAAGCCAATTCGTTTTAGCGCCCATTGATCATCGTAGGTTTGTCCCCAAGAGCCTTTGCTCTGGAACAAGGGATCGGTGGTCATGGAAGAGTGCTTTAACTCCTTGCCTCGGCGATCGCGATTGGGCTCATATGAAATATTTTCATCCGTGACGCCTTCATCACAACAACCGGAATCAGTGACCTTCGGACAAGGAGAGGGTTTGTCTGCTTTTTTGTCTTTGCCTTCTCCTTTTTTGGGTGTTTCTGTCGCCGCTTTGGGTTGGGTGTAGGCGTCTGGTGGAACCGTCACTGTGGCTGGACCTTTATCGGTTCCTTTAATCAGCGGTTTCCACTTAACCTTGGATTTATCGGTGACTTTAATCCCTTTCTTTTTCAGGTCGTCAATGACCTTATCAATGTCTTTAGCCTTGCCTTCGCCCGTAGGGACAAACACTTTAATTTTTTCCTTCGGCTTGGCTTTTGGTTTGGGCTTGGGTTTCGTCGTGTCTGCTTTTTTCGGCGGTTCTGTGTAAGCATCCGGCGGTACTGTTACCGTGGCGGGCCCTTTATTCGTCCCTTTAATCAGCGGTTTCCACTTAACCTTGGATTTATCGGTGACTTTAATCCCTTTCTTTTTCAGGTCGTCGATAACCTTATCAATGTCTTTCCCCTTGCCTTCGCCTGTAGGGACAAACACTTTAATTTTTTTCTTTTTGGGCTTTGGTGCTGGCTTCGGTGCCGGGGTGGTTTTGGGCTTATCGGCAACGGTTTGGGTGTGGTTGGGAATGGTGATAATGGAGGGGCCTGCCTTTGTTCCCTTGATCAGCATTTTCCACTTGATGCCTTTGGGATCCACAATGATCCCTTTGTCTTTCAGCTCCTTGGTGACCGTCGCAATATCGGCTTCTCGACCCTGAGAGTTCGGTACGGCGATTTTAATGGGCTTGGGTTTTACCGTGGTTGAAGGAGGTTTATCTTTGCCCACCTTGCCTTCGTATTTTTCGTGGCAGGTGCCTTTAACCCGGACGGTATCGCCGTCTTTAATAGGAATACCGCCAACAATTAAATCATCGTCTGGGTGGTAGACTTGAGGTTCCCGTGTCTGACCCAATGGCTCTCGTGTGGAGCAGTCACCGGACGAGGCATAACGTCCATAAAACGTGTAATCCCCGGAAAAATCGGGTCCGCCTTCGACATGAACCAACCCTGAATCACGAGGTTGGGGATCCACAAGGAACCAGTCGCCCCATAGTTGGTTGTTCTGGAAGTTGGAAGCCGTTTGGACTGACTGCGAAGTTGTGCTACTCCAAGCGCTTGTGTCTCCCGATTCAAACCCATCGGCGAAAATTGGGGACTCTCTAAAACCAATGCCTCGTGACCAGCCATCATTCGGGCCGGATGGTAAAACGCCGCCGCCAAAGAATGGGTCATAAGCCAGGGGTTCGTCCAGAATGGGAAAACAAGGCGAACCATCAGATAAACCGGTGTTCTCAGAAGGAGGAGATGGAAAATCGACGATAGAATCTTTGGGTGTAATGCTAATCACCACATCTTTTAAAGGTTGACCAGTGATTAGGTCTGTCAATGGTTTCTTAGCGGTTTCTTGCCACTCTTGATGTTGATCCGAGGGTTGGTCATCGGGCTGTTGTGAGGTGGTGTCTGAAAGGGGTGCGTCGGTCACACCCACTTTGGGAGCTTGGGCTTTGTCACCGCAGTTCTTTTTAAAATAGGCATCATAGCGTTGAAGTTGGGCTAGGCGAATTTGAATCGCCTTGTTCAGGTTGTTCCACAGGGTGGACCGTACAGCCTGCTTTAAAATCTCTTTGTTTTGCTGACGTGTCATGTTGGCCAGTTCATTCATTTTTTTGTTTTGAGCATCGGTTAGCCCGTCAATGGTCTCGTTGTGTGCCTGGGTTTCGGCCATGTTGTGTAAAATGCCGCCCGCACCCACAATTACGGCGGCAATACCAAAGCCAGAGGCTCCCAAGGCTAATCCGGCGCCAAAATAAGCCGTCTTCTTCAACGCGTTGGCTAGAGGACTCCCCTTGAGTTGCGCTTTAAAGTCATTCTCGGTCTGTTGAATGTAGTCCTGAATTTTTCGGATATTATCCCAAAGCGCTTGTTCATGCTTTTTATCTTTGGCGACATTATCTTGAACTTCTTGTCCGAGCTTTTTAATGTTGGCGATGGCTTGATCGAATTTTGCTTTATCACAATTAGCCGCATACCGTCCGGCATCGCCGAATAACAGGTTGGTTTTTTGGATGAGTTCGTTATAGCGAGTCCATTGATCCGGGTTCCAGCCTTCAATGGGTTTGTCAATGCTTGTTCCGTCTTTCAGCTTCATTTTGAGGCGTCCTTCAGGTAAGGCGTCAAAATCAATTTGCGCTCCCTGAAGCTGGACTGAACTTAACGCTTTTCCTGCGTTACCACCTGGATTCGAATAAGCGAGCGGGGTGCCGAGTAGAGAAAACAAAAGAAGCCCTGATGATAAAGCGGCTGTGAGCTGCTTTATCCAAGAGCTTGTCCATAATTCGCTATATATATTACCGATTCTACCCATTTGCCCGCGTACCTCTCTCTTCTTTAAAAAAGTGGAAAATAAAAACGAGAATGGAGAGCATTGTATACGAAACACTCTCCATTCTAAATGGTTTTGAAAAAGATCGTTACCGTTTTACACGTCGTCGCCAGGAACAACCAGCACGGAGCTTTTCATTGCCCGGCCGCTTTGCGCTCCGTCGCCCGACTGTTTTGCCGCATCTTTCCACAGGGCTACTTCGCTTTGGTTGTAGAATTCTGCGGGGATAATGAGCACCGAACCGTTTAGCGGTTCACCAGAGCGCTGGCCTTTTGGACTTAGCGCTTTGCTAACTTCTTTCCAGCCAACCGAGTCTTCGTTTCTGGAACCGGCTTTCAGCAGTTCGAGCGCTTGTTTCGGAGTGATTTTTAGCATTTTTGTGGGGATAATGGTCACGATGCGCTCTGAAGGAATCGCGGTTGGTGTGCCATTTTCCCGTGTTCTCGGAATCCAGATCTGCGCTTTCATATTTTCTTTATTTGCACTGGTTAAGAGTTTAACCATATTCGAAGGAACAATCTCGCGCAGGTTGCCTTTAAAGATTCCTGTGCTGTCACCGGTTTCTCGGAACACGATGCCACTGGTTGAACCACGGTAATTATGGGGTACCAGTGTCACTTCTTTGGTATGGCCATTCAACGTTACGTTTACTTTGGGTGCATGAGCCAATGTACTCCGCGCAAAGGCGGCATTTTTATCCGGCGCAAGACCAAAAGGTGTCATCATGGATACGCTGACGAAAACCATGAGTACAAGAGCGGAGACAATCATTAAATCACTGCTCATTAAAGTAAACCAGCTGACTAACAGGGTTTTTAGTATCGTGGCCATGAAAAGTGCGTTAACAATAGATGCTGGTACGTCGCCTTTTTTCCAATGATAAAAGCTGTGGCCCAAGCCCAAAAACATGACGCCAAACACGGCACCAAAAATGGAAAGCTGGGTTCCTGGTCGGCTACCCCGCCCGGTGTTTGTTGTTCCGCTACAATTAACGAGACAAGAAATTAGTGACCCGTCAATGTCATTTTGTTCTTTTTTTAATGTATTGACTTCTTTTTTTACCGTTTGTTCAATTTGTTGAGCCGCATTATAAAAACCATCATAGAGGGTTTCCGTATTCATTGACCGCATCTCATCGGTCGATAAAAGTGCCTGATTTGAGGTCAGTGCAGGTGTCTCAGATGGAACCATTGTTGAGGATAGTGCGACGGCCTCAATCGGGTAAGCGAATAGCATGAGTGCTAAAAAAGCACACAAAACGGACTTCCAGAGTCCTTTTAAAATCGTCATCAGGTCAATCTCTTTATGTTAATCGTACGTCAATCAATCTATGAGCAGAAATCAGCTGTTTTCTACTACTTGTCCGTATACAATTATAACAAACATTGGAGTTTTAAAATGATTTAAAACAGGATGAAAATCTGAATAGAGAGGAGCAATGGGTTATTAGCCTTTTGAATTTAAGGACTTCCTCTTTTGGCTAGTATGGGGGTTAACAAAAAAGAGTACTCTTTTAGCTAATTTTTTTAAGGGAACGAATCCCCTATGATATGTTTGTGAGGTTAAGAGAACGACAGAATGGTTTAACTGACAGATATACAAATACACGATTGATGCTCCAATACATACCAATTATCCCTTCCCCCTCGTAGTTTATGCTACAGTGACCGATTGTTAAAATCGGTTTTTTTATTGGTCGGTCAGCTTTGCTGTTGGAACTTCTTCGGTTAACAATGGCCCCCAGTTGTTTCAAGAAACTCCACGTCACTAATTTTGGGGAGAGAAAAGCCAGTAACTGGAGTTGTGTGGAGCTTAATACGAGTAGGATTCTCCAAGGCTTTCTCTGCAAGCTCTGATTTGGTTATTTCAGGAGTATTGCTACGCTTAAAGTCGTCAGCATCTTGCCCCGTTAGAAAAATATAAGCTTTCTCCTTTTTCTCTCCATTAGATAAACCTGAGCTAGGAAATTCTATAGTAAAATAGCTGGCCTTAGGGTTTGCTTGATAATCGGCATCTCTATTTTGAAAAGAATCAACAATCTTTGGACAGGTTCCAGCTTGGTCACAAGCCCAGTGGTCCGATTCTGGTTTATTTAGAACACTACAAAGAGCTCCTAATTCACTAGATGCTTTATCGGGGTGAACGGAGTAAGCTGTTCCAAATAATAGAGGTTTATGGGAGTTATTGGTAATGCTTGTCATTGTATTAAAACCTTTTTATTCAGTCATTTTAAGTAATATGCAGATATTAAATAAAAGCTCCTAATAAATTTTTTTTGCAAAACATTAAAAAATATTACGGAATGATCCGTTATCTTTACTCGTTTATATGCCGAGGCTCAAGCGAAATTTTCTGTGAGACGTCTTTTTTTCTGAATACCAGCTGGCCTAGACGTTATAAATTCGGGTTTTGTAATTGCCTAAACTGTCTTTTAGGTAGTCGATGGTTTCGGCGAGTCCTTGGCGGTAGGTGTGCTGAGGTTCCCAGCCAATGAGGGCTTGAGCCTTGCTGTAATCGCACTGGAGTTTCATGACTTCGCTTTTTTCCGGGCGGATGCGCTCATCTTTTGTAATGACTGGGATGCCTTGCATCTCCAGAATCTCCAGAATTTCGTTCAGCGTATCACCGATAGTCACCGAGCGCCCGGTGCCCACGTTGATTGTTTCTCCCAGATTGTTTTCTGATTCGGCCATCTTGATAAACCCCTGTGCCGTGTCTTTGACGTAAAGAAAATCCCGCATTGGAGTCAGGGAGCCAATATGGACTTCCCTGTTTTTCAGGGCCTGCGTAATAATACTGGGAATGACGGCTCGTGAGGATTGCCGCGGCCCAAAAGTATTAAAGGGGCGAAGGGTTGTAACAGGCATATTGAAAGAGGTGTAATAGCTTTCCACCATTTTGTCGGCCCCGATTTTGCTGGCAGAGTAGGGGGATTGCCCCTGAAGTGGGTGTTTTTCATCAATAGGTGTATAAAGGGCTGTGCCGTAGGTTTCGCTGGTGGATGTGTGGATCATTTTTCCTACCCCTTGTCGTCGACAAGCTTCCAGCGTGTTCAGGGTGCCGTTGATATTGGTTTCCACAAACTGCTGGGGTGCTAAATAAGAGTAGGGGATACTTCCAAGGGCGGCCAAATGGAAAACTGTTTGACAGTCTTTGACAGCTTCCTGCATAAAAAACGGATCCGTCACGTCGCCAGGCAGTACCTCAATGGCGTCCTGCACGTTTTGTGGCAAGCTTTCAATGTTTCCCCAGTCGTTCTGAGAATTATATTTAATCAGAGCCCGGACTTGGGTCCCCATGGCCACAAGCGCTTCCACCAGATGGCTTCCGATAAAGCCGCCAGCCCCTGTAACAAGAACAGTTTGGGTTGAAAGATCACGTGCCATAGAAAGGGTTCCTTACGTTGCTAGGGATAGAGTGGATTTATTATACCGTAAGCACGGCGGCCATCTCGCGCCAATAGGCTAACTCTTTTTGAAGCCCTTCATCGAGCGATAGGGTTGGACGCCAGCCAGCCAGCTTTACCAGCTTAGTAACACGAGCTTCACTTAAATCCTCGACTTGCTCGCCTTTAGGGGCCAGTTCGGGGTTATCCAGTCGGCTTAGAGCTAGGAGTTTATCGGCAATGGTCTGGAGCTGAACCCCTTCGCCGGAAGCGATGTTGTAGATTTCGCCAGACTGGCCTTTTTCCGCGATGGCGATTAGCCCACGCACCACATCCTGAATATGGATAAAATCCCGACGAGCCAGTAGGTTAAATACTTTGATCTTGGGGAAGGCCAGTCCCCGCTGTTCCATTCGGGCAATTTGTGAGGCCAGCGCCGAAATAGCAAGTGTAGGTGGGGTTTGACCATAAACGTTGAAAATTCGCCCGACCATGACCGGCACATCCTGTTGGTTTCCCACGACCAGTGCTGTTTGGGTTTGTGCCAGTTTGGCGATACCATAAATCGTTTCAGGGCAAGGGTGAGCAGTTTCATCGACGGGCTCAATCTGAGTGCCATATTCTGCTGCTGAACCGAGTATCACCACGCGGGATTCCACTTGCGCACTGGCGATAGATTGGATGAGGTGCTCGGTTCCAAGCACGGTGGACTGGAGTTGCTCGCCCAGTGGAGCGTTTTTTGGTGCCGCCGCACAGTGGAAAACAACGTCAGGCTGAATTTCATTGAGGAGTTTAGGTAGACCCGGATCCAGCAGGTTTCCTTCGAAAGATTGCCAGCCTTCGGCTTTGGAGTTGCCTTTTCGATCCAGTCCAACGACTTGAGTGTGGGGGCTAACCAAAAGCTGACTGATCAGGTTCTGGCCAATATAACCGTTACTTCCCGTGACCAGACAGGTGATTTTTCTTGGTGCGGACGGTAACATGGTTGTGACTCCTTACGCCTTCAGGCAACAGGGGAACTTTCCGGGAGAAGTAGGTCTCGCTTCTCCTGGAAATCATGGATGGCCTGCTCGTAGTCATCGACCCGTCCAATATCTAGCCAGTAGCTGTTAAAGGGGTAAACAAAAATATCTTCGTGGGCTTTTACCAGGTTCTTCATGAGGGTGTCATAGTTGAACATGCAGTCGGGTTCGATGAAATCGAGAATCCGGCGATTAAACATGTAAATTCCCATGCTGACCGAGTGTTCAAGAATGGGTTTTTCTCGAAAGCCTTCAATTTTTAAGTTTTCGGCATCAAAGTCAATCAGGCCAAAATTAATCTGGGAGGTTCGGCGGTAGGTGGCAATGGTCGCCAGTCGATTCGCTTGTTCATGGGCTTTATAGAGTTCAGCAAAGTTAATGTCTGATACGACGTCAGCATTCATGATCATAAAATTTTCAGGCAATTTTCGCAGGGTTTTTTCAATGTGGAGCATGGGTCCGGCGGTACCGAGAGGGAAATCTTCTCGGGCATAGGTGATGTTGAGTCCCAGCTTTTCACCGTTACCGAAAAAGGTCTCAATCAGGTGCGCCAAATGGCCGACGGAGATGATGATTTCGTTAAATCCGTGGTTTTTTAGTTGACGTAAAACCAGCTCTAGAACAGGCATTTCCCCTAGTGGAACCAGCGCTTTTGGAAAGACGGTCGTGTAGGGTTTGAGGCGAGTGCCTTTGCCACCGGCAAGAATAATGGCTAGCATAAAAAATAATCCCTGATATTTAACGCCCCCCATCATACCACAGGCCAGCGAAGCTGGCTTTATTTAGGGCTGGCGGCGTAAACAACTTTAGAACTCTGCTCCATAACATCTATTTTAATAACAAACCAAAAGGCGAGTTCTCAAAAGAACCCGCCTTTAATAGGTAAAGCCAGCTGTGCTGGTTAGTAGACTTCGACGTGCCAGCGTTTTTCTTCTTTAAGCTTGGCGTGGAATTCTTCCCAGTTGATGCCCTGCGATTCGGCGGCTTTTTGCAAGCCTTCCATGACGCCGGGCTCCATGCCTCTTAAGCCACACATAAAGATGTAAGTTTTTTCGTCTTTAAGCAGGTTGAAGAGGGTTTCGGCATGCTCTTCCAGACGATGTTGAACGTACATTCTTCCGCCGTCTTTGTTCTGCTGCATCCGACTCCAGGCGGGAACAAAATGGAAGCCGTCGTGTTTTTCGTAAGTGGCGTACTCTTCTTCGTAGAGGAAGTCCTTGGTGGTTTGCGCCCCGAAAAAGACCCAGCTTTGGCCGGTTTCGTTGGTTCGCTTTTCGTACCGAGTTTTGAGGAATGCTCGAAAAGGCGCAATCCCGGTGCCGGTAGCGATCATAATTAGGTTGCAATTTTCCACTTCGGGGAGTAAGAAGGATTTTCCGACCGGACCGGTAATGTTTACTTTATCGCCGACTTTGGCGTTGCACAGAAAGCCAGAGCAAACACCCGGCGGGTGTGGCGGATCCAGGGCTCGTTTAACGCAAACGGTGACGGTTTTTCCTTCACCGTCGTCGCCATAGCCGGGCGAGGCGATGGAATAAAGTCGTAGCTTATGAGGCTTTCCGTTAGCGCCTTCGCCAGGGGGCAAAACGCCAACGCTTTGACCGTCCAGGTAGCGAAATTCACTATCGGCAATGTCCAGCACAATATGGCGGACTTCGTTGGCGGAATCTTCTGCCGTCAGTCGTCGAGTTTCGATAATGGTCGCTTCATAGGGGGTTTTGGGTTTGTAGATGTTGGATGGAATATCCAGAGGCATCGTGTTGGTTGCGTTTGTCATTAAGGTAAACCTCTTTTAAAAATCAGTATGAATGGATAAATAGAAATAATAAAATAGGCACTGTAAACAGTCTCTCCTATTTTACACACGAATAGACCCTTGGGAAAAGGGGATCCCTCAAGTTAGCCCGATTAAGACCTGAATTTAGTTTGAAATATTCTTTATTTTGCATAACATGACGCCGTTAAGAGAAACTTGAGGAACAAGCCATATGCCGATATTGAAAACCAATACGGGCAATCAGTTGGGTGTGACAAAGGGTGTTAGTCCATTGCTTTCGCCTCGCTTTTCTTCTGAAGAGAAGGCAATTCCGCTTCAGTTAGAAAAAAAAGGTATGGAGATCCCTTTGAAAAGCTTGATTTCTGGATTTAGCCGGCAGTTTCTTAAGGGGAACTTTGCTTTTTTCAGGGCTTTTATAAGCTATCAAAAAGACTTAAAACTTCTTTCTCAAGTGTTGCGCGATACTGAAAGTATCGGAAAAACTTTAGGGAAGCCGACAAGGACTTTTTCTCAAAATGATTTAAAGCGCTTTGTTACGGCATTGCGAGGTGGAGCTTCTGGACTACAAGCGACATTGGTTACCTTGGGAGCTGAGAAAGAAACGATTTCCTTGCAGAGTGGGATGGAACTTTTTCTCAAAGAATTTGATGGGGTGCCAAAAGTAAAATTTGAGCAACCTATTTATGGGGAGTTGCTTACTCATTTAGAAACGCAGGCCAAGCAGAGTCAGCGGTTTCTTTCGTATTTTCCCGGAGGCACCTCAGGGGTTGAGCAGTTGTTTACCCAACTGAGAAAAGCGGCAATGCCGTCGATTCCCTTAAGTGAGTCCATTCGTATTTTGAATGAGGCAGAGGGACAGCTAAAAAATGACGCAGAAGTGATCGGAAGCTTTGTCTTGCGAGCAAAGGGTAAGAACTCGGATTAAAACCTTTAAAAGCCTGACTATGAAAAAGATTAGCCGTTTTTTACATGGATTTTGAAAAAATATAACTTTATATTTGTTAATAGTCTAACATCAAAATCCGTATAATTGTTTTTATGCAAACACAAAGGTTAAAACCTTTTCAAACCCAAAATTTTTTATTCTCTACAAACTTTATTTTCTCTATTTTTTAGAACCACAACATTTTCTATTTCTCTCTCTTTTCAATTTTTTTCTCTATTTTTCTCTACTCAGACGATTTATACACCCTCCGGTTCCGGAGGGTTTTCTTTTGAATCATTAAAATCACCCTGCAAAGAAGGTGATTTTAATCAATTGACTGAGATAGGGCTTGGCCTAAGGCTGGGCTAATGCCGTTTCCAGAGCTTCCTGCCGTGCGGCTTCTAACCGGGTTGACGTGGTTTCTGTAAATTGGGGGGCTATGTCCAGCGTGATGCCGGATGTATCAAAATCCAGCCCGGAATTGGTTGACGGTATTTCAGCCTGCCCAAATCCGTCCACCTTGCCAATTTCAGCAGCCACCTGCTTACTGTACAGAACACCGCCCACCTCATCAATCCCGGTGGTGTATTGGTAGCTCAATTGAAAGAAGTTATCCATCACTGAGCCGGGTACCAGATCCGAAGCGTAATCGACTTTAAATTTGGTGAGCAGTTGATTGGATGTATCCGTAAATTGCCAATGGGCATTGTAGACTTCCTGGTTGGGATCGCCACCTGTATTGGGGTTGGCAGCACAATTGCCCGGATCTGAACAGAGGCTGTTCCAGGATTCTTCCGCGTTAGCCAAGTCGTGGCCAAACCCTGCCGCGTCTCTCAGCAAGGCGATTAAATCACTGGGCGCACCGTCAGCATCCATCTCATCAGCCAGCGCTAGCATTTGGTCTGCCAGAATAGAAGTGGCCAGAACGGCTGTATCGTTTCCACCTTGACCACTTTGGGTAACCAGATCAAGGGCCGTCCCGCCGGGTAAGGTCAGGGAGCCTGAGGTGAGGTTGATGGTGCCGCCATTGGTTTGGAAATCAGTGTAAATGGAACTGCCTGCGTCGGGGGTTGTTGTTGTGGTGGTAGGCAGGCTTGACGTTTTGTCGTTGGGTTCCAGGATGGAAATTAATTTCTTATAGTCGGATTCTTTTGGACCGGCGAGCATGTTACTTAGACTATTTCCTAAAAAGCTGACGGACGGAATGGTGACGAGCGTTACCATGGCCAGGATGACCGCATATTCCGTCATGGATCGTCCTTTTTCCTTGTCGTATTTTAATGTTTCCAATGGACTTCCCCTCCATTTAATTAGTTGCTTGAATAGGAGCTATTTGTTTTTGACAAATAGCACTGAACCACTTTTTCAGAAGCGGACATTAGGCTTCTCGAAAGCTTACCTATTGATGAGTAACATTCCTAAACATTCCTAGTTTCTGTGATTAGGGTTGGCTTTTACCATGTTCATAGTCTGTATAACTACGATGTTTTAAGCTAACCGGGGCGCTTGAGGCATCTTTTGTATACCGCAAGACATTTTGTATAATCTTCCTCTAGGGTTAGTGTGTGTGCGTAATAGTTTGTTGAATCACGTTTCATGGATCAACACTCATTGTTTCGGTCAGTTGGATCCGATCTTTAATTTTCCCCATAAAAATCCCCTTTTGACTGAAATCAAAAGAGGCAGAATCTTTCTATGATTCGAGAAGAGAGAAGAGAGTGTGATTGTGTTAGCGTGAAATTTAAAGATTGAAAAAGATTAAATTTTTCGCACCGCAAACCGTGTTAAAAAAGCCGTGCTTTTTTCCTAAAAAATGATGAAAAAGAACGAATTCCCCGTATGAAAAAATGAGGAATCAAAAAGCCCCGAAACGGTTGTTGGTTGGTGCGATGAGTGACTTTCCCCTGATGTATCCCTTATGTTTGTATAAAAACAAATTTTACTCCCTTCGGAACCCCCTATGAAGATTTGTTACAGTCCTCACTCTCGTTTTTCGTTTCTGGGTCGTCTAAGATAGCTTCATCAGGGAAGGTGGCCCGAATACAGTTTTTCAGTTTTTCCGCACAATCCTCTTCTTTGCCCTCTTCCCAAAAAATGGTCTGGCTTTGTCGAATATCGAAATGCGTCTCTCCACCACCATTGAGGGTTTTATTGAACATATAGATGACCTTTTTACCCAGCCCCTCGGCAAATCCGGCTTCCCAGTAAGCGCCGTTATTGTTATAGGTGAGTTCGGCAATCACGAACTTTGAGCGTTGAATATCGACGAGTATTTTATTGGTAATATTCCCAGCTTCAGGCGTTTCATCAGCTCGAGTAAGCTTAAATCCGGTGTCTTTGACTGCCTTTTTATACTTCTCATAAACCTTATTAAGCTGGTTCTTTCCAAAAGGCATGGCCATAAACACGAGTTTTGTATTGGGCGGATTTTTTAATAGCTCATGGTAGCGTTCCCAACCTTTGAAATTTAACCGGAAGAGGTCGGCTCGAGAGCTATCTTGAAGGTCAAAAAGCCCTTCTGCTTTTAAGTTCCTGTAGATGTATTCTACTTCAGCATCATTTTTTGCGCCGATTACAGCGCGTAAGGCCGGATTTTCGGAAGCTTTTGTGCGAACCCACTCTTCAAATTTGTTTGCATAGGTTTTTCCAACCCATAAGATCAGGTTTTCCCCTTGAGTATGCGGATCGGGTAATTCGTGTTCTTCAATGATTTTATTAAGCCAGTTACTCTTAATGGTCGGGATTTTATCATTATCAGTCACCCGCTTTCTAATGTAATGGCTGACCAATGCTTGTTTTTGTTGATTTTTAAGCTTGGTGTTAGTAATAGAAACTGCTGAACGACTCATTTGGTAATGACCGCATCGTGGGCAGTCTAATTCAACCCTATCCCCAATACTTCTTGGATTGTTGGGCTTCGTGTTGCAAACGGGACAGTTTTCCATTGTTGATAGAACCTTTGCCTGATGCCTGATTTTAGAGTATATGGGGCAACCCATGTGTTGCCCCATGATGTTTTGTCATTTTCAAGGGCGCTACGCTTTGGGTGGGGCGGTCATGGCTTCTACGGAGAGGATGATGTCCAGGCGGGCATCATCGAGTAGATTGCCGTCGTAGTCTTTTAAGCCCATGGTCTTCACGGCGTCCCGAACGGTCAGGCCATCGGTCAGCACTTTCTTCGCCACATCCGACGCCGCTGAGTATCCAATGTGTGGATTGAGAGCCGTTAGCAGGACACAACTGTTATCCATGCGATCCTTGGCAATGGCTTCATTGGCGGTGATGTCGTTGATGCACTCGGTTGCGAACAGCTTGAAAGAGCTGGCCATAATGCGTTGCGACTCAGTCATTTTCAGCAGAATAGTCGGCATCATCACGTTCAACTGAAGCTGACCATTTTGGCACGCCAGCGCAATGGTGGTGTCGTTGCCTTGAAGGATATAAGCCAACTGGCTCATGAACTCGGGATAAACCGGATTCACTTTGCCCGGCATAATCGACGATCCCGGTTGTTTGGTGGGCAGGTTAATTTCGCCAATGCCGGTTTTCGGTCCCATGGAATACAGACGCAGGTCATGGGCAATTTTTTCCAGCTCAATACCCGCACTACGCAGGGCGGCGGAGTAATCAGAAAAATGCCCAAAACTGCTGGTGGCCTGGAAGTAATTGTTATGTTTCTTCAGCGGGAACCCCGAGTATTCGGCCAGATACTTTGTCACCAAATCCCGGTACTTAGCATGGGTGTTGAGTCCTGTTCCCAGTGCCGAAGCGCCGAGTCCGATGCTGTAAAGTCGTTTGCTGGCATGGTCAATATTATCCATGGCGTCTTTTATGGCGTCGGCGTAAGCGCCAAATTGCTGGCCAAGGGTCAACGGAACAGCATCCTGCATGTGGGTTCGTCCGGGGATGAGTAGGTCTTTAAATTCCACGCTTTTTTGGCGTAAGGCGTTTTCGAAGATACCCAGACTCTCCATTACCGGCCCGTGCATGCTTAAAAATGTGAGCCGCATCAGGGTCGGGGTGACGTCGTTGGTGGATTGGCCATAGTTCACGTGATCGTTGGGGTTAACTTTATATTCGCCCAGCTTACCGCCTAGTATTTCGGTGGCCCGGTTGCCGAGAACCTCGTTGGCGTTCATATGGTTCGATGTTCCGGTGCCGCCCTGGTATACGTCTACAATAAACTCGTCGTTGAATTTTTCGGCGATCATTTCGTCGCAGGCCTTCATGATGGCGCTAGAAAATTCTTGGGGAATCAATCCCAGTTCGCCGTTGGCTTTGGCGGCGGCTTTTTTAATCCAGCCGTAGGCTCGGATGGCTTCCGGGTAAGCTTGACCTGGCTTAACGCCAGATATGGGGAAGTTTTCCGACCCACGAAGGGCTTGCACTCCGTAATAAGCCTTGGCGGGCACGTCTCTAAATCCGAGAGAATCTTTTTCCTGTCTGAATGTTTGTTCGGTCATGGTGGTTGTCATGAGTCCTTTCCTCCATCTCCAGCAAAAGTGGTTTCAACGATTTAATACGCCTAACCTAGCGCAAACACGCCGGATTGGCCAGCAAAGCTGGCTCTATTTATGAGCGGCTTTCGTAAATCGTTTATGATCCTCAGTCTAGATTCTCGACACAATTTTACGCAATTTCTACGGTTTAGATGCTTTTACAGAGAACACCCTGATTTTTTAAGGCCTTTGCAGTATAGTTTTAGGCATTCATGCATCCCTCAATTGTATAAAAAAGGAACCCGCCCCATGGATATTCTGGATGGACTTAGCGCTGATAAGCTGTTTGACAGCGGCACCGGCTACACGTACGACGATTTTATTTTGCTTCCTGGTCATATTGATTTCACATCGGATGATGTGAGTCTGGAAACTCAACTCACCCGGGAAATTAAAATAAAAACCCCCATTGTCAGCTCCCCCATGGACACGGTCACTGAGTCTGAAATGGCCATTGCGATGGCGCTTCTGGGTGGCATCGGAATCATCCACTACAACAACACCATTGAAGAGCAGCAGCAGATGGTTAAGAAGGTTAAACGTTACAAAAACGGATTCATCAACGACCCCTTGACCCTGAGCCCGAATCACACGCTGGCCGACGTGGATGGATACAAACGAAACTATGGCTTTTCTGGTTTTCCCATTACGGAAGACGGTAAAATGGGCTCTAAACTGTTGGGTATCGTAACAAAACGGGACATGGATTTTATCTCTGATCGCTCTACCCTCATCAAGGATGTTATGACCACCGATGTGGTTGTTGCTCACGAGCCTTGCACACTGGAAGAAGCCAATCAGATTTTGAAAGAAAGTAAAAAAGGCAAATTGCCTATCGTGAATAAAAAGCATGAGTTGGTGGCCCTTATTTCCAGAAATGATCTGCTGAAAAACAGGGACTATCCGTTGGCTTCTAAGGGAGATAATAAAAGCCTGCTGGCTGGGGCGGCTATTGGCACCCGAGAAGACGATAAAGAACGCCTTGACGCACTGAATGAAGTGGGGCTGGATGTGGTGATTCTGGATTCCTCTCAGGGCGATTCTAAGTATCAGATTGATATGATCCACTTTATTAAAAGCCAATACCCGAATATTCAGGTGATTGGCGGCAATATCGTCACCATTACTCAGGCAAAAAACCTGATTGAGGCGGGTGTAGATGGCCTTCGCATCGGTATGGGTGTGGGTTCTATTTGTACTACACAGGAAGTCATGGCCGTGGGACGCCCTCAGGCCACTTCAGTTTATCGAGTAGCTAAGTACGCTCGGGAACATGGCGTTCCTGTTCTTGCAGATGGTGGTATTGGCTCCATTGGGCACATTATTAAAGCCCTCTCTCTTGGGTCTTCGGCGGTGATGATGGGTTCCATGTTAGCTGGAACAGAAGAAGCACCGGGCGAATATTTTTATAAAGACGGTGTTCGACTTAAAAAATACCGAGGCATGGGCTCGGTTGAGGCCATGAACAAAGGAAGTGCCAAGAGGTACTTTAGCGAAACGGATCGCATCCGGGTGGCTCAGGGTGTTTCTGGATCGGTTGTGGATAAAGGTTCGATTCAGCGCTATCTACCTTACCTAATTCAGGGAATCCAGCACGGATTCCAGGATTTAGGATGTCGAAACCTATCGGTGCTTCAGGAAACCTTGTATTCTGGGCGCCTTGGCTTCGAACTTCGTTCCGCCGCGGCACAAGTAGAAGGTGGTGTCCACGGACTCCACAGCTACGAAAAAAGCATGGTCTAGGCTGACACAGTCGGCTTTATTTAGGGTTGGCTTTGTAAACATTGTTAGATTCGATGTTAGTCCAGCGAAGCTGGTTTTGCTCAGGGCTTGTGTTTTATGAACCTACTCTAATTAGTTGAAATTACTCTAAATGCTTGCGCTTTTTGTAGGGGTTTCGACTTGATGACGAGTGCTATACGGTACAATAAACAAGTAGACAAATGATGAAGGCTAGATTGTTGAGGCGAGGCCATGCCGGGTTTTTCACAACATCCTAATTTAACCCTTTATACCCAAGCCTTTAAATGGGTTTTGGGGTTGTGCATTGTGGTGGTTCTTCTAACCACCGGGGTGCTTCATGCAGGCGGCTCCCAAAAAGAAAAGGCATTGGACTGGAACGGTTATACGCAAGCCGGTAAGCTGGCGTTGGAGTCGAAAAATTACGACAAGGCCGAGTTGTCTTTTAAAAAAGCGTTGGTTCTGGCGTCGACTCAAAATAAAGCTTCGCTTGAAGTGGCTATGAGTTTGGATAATTTAGCCCAGCTCTATCAGCGTCAGGGTCGCTATCTTGAAGCGGATCCCATGTATCGAAAGGCTATTGAGCTTTATCAAAAACGACTGGGGCGAGAGCATAAGCTTGTGGGACAGGCGATTAAAAATCTGTCGGCGCTTTATGATTCTCGTGGACAAACGCTGGATGTAAAAGCGCTTTTGTTGCCTGTAGATACCGGGATGAAGGGTTTACCCGATACTAAAGTGGTTAATTCATCGACTTATACAGAAGAAGATAAGGCGGAATTAGCCGAGGCCACCAAAATGAATGATTTGGGATTGCTCTATAAATCCAAACGAGACTTTACCGCCGCTGAGCCTTTATATCAGAAGGCGCTAGCTATCTATCAGCGTATTATGGGGGCCGACCATGTGAATGTTGCCATTACGCTTGACAATATGGGACGTCTGGCGAGTGCGAAAAAAGAATATACTCGTGCCGAAACCCTATATTCTCGGGCCTTGAGCATTTATAAAAAATCCCTGGGTGAAAATCACCTCACCGTTGCTTCGACTTTGACCAGTTTGGGCGTTCTGTATGGTAATCAAGAGCAGTATGCTAAGTCGGAAGCCTTACTCCAACAGGCGTTGTCGATTCGGGAAAAACAGTTGGGCCCTAACCACCCTGATGTTCTAAAAAGTTTAACCAATCTGGCGATTATTTACGAAAATCAGGATAAGCTGGCCGAGGCAAAACCTGTTTACGAACGAGCACTTCAGGCAGCCAAGCGACTTTACCCAGAAAACCATCAGGTGATTCAGGATATTGAGAACATCTTGACCGAGCTTTGATGTGGTACTCTTTCTTTTGAGTGAGGCTTAAAAGAGGTAAAAATATTAACCTTTGTTAATAAAAGCACATCTTTTGGGGTTGAGACGTTTTGGTGTGGATGGATCCCATCAGAGTTCCTTATAAAAACTGATAATGAAAGATGTCTTGCCATGACTGTATCGCTTGCTAATCCATTGCCAATTTCGAAAAACCCAGTTTTGTTTGCGTCAGCTACTCACCTCCGGTTTGCGGGCGACCCACCAGAGACAAAGGAAAATTTGCTTGAAAAGCATCTAAAACAAATTGCAGCTGATGACGAGCAGATCAAGAAGAATCAAACGTTATTCCAATTTGAGCAAGACTACCCTAGGCTTTCTTGGCTTGATGAGAAGCTTGAACAGGCTCCTCAATGGATGCGCTTCCTGTCGCCACTTGGTTTAATTGGACTCCTGGTTAATAAGAAAGACGATGACGACAATAACAATGACCCGCCCAGTGGTGGTGGTGGCGGTGGTTTCGATGAGACTTCACAACTGAAGCCGATTCGAATTGAGACTAAAGACCATTAAACACCTTCACGGGCTTAAGCGTCTGTTCCACCCGTTGCGCTATGGCGACGGGTTCGGTTTGGGTTCGGGTGAGCAGGTAAAAAGCATTTACCTCGAGCGAAGACTCATTTTCGGGTAGCTGTATTTTCATGCCATGGCGAATCCGGTCTGCCTGCTGTGGTGTTTCCAGATCAATTCGGGGTAGGTCAATATAGGGCAAGGGGTTTAGCAGGTATTGAGATGGATTATCGCTGGCTTTTAAAGCGTCCAGTGTGATGGATTCATCCAGCGCAAAACGGCCATGGTAAGTGCGTACGAGCCCGGATAAATGAGCACCGCATCCGAGGGCTTCGCCAATATCCCGAGCGATGGCTCGCATAAAGGTGCCGCTTCCGCAGTGGACATCGAGAATGGCCACGGGAAAATCTGGGTTGTCGGTTTTCAATTCGATTAGTTCAATGTGATAGACCGTTACTGTTTTGGAAGGTGTTTCCACATTAATCCCTTGGTGAGCCAATTTGTAGAGTTTTTTACCATCAACGCGCTTGGCGGAGTGGGCCGGAATTTTCTGTTCAAAGGTGCCGATAAAGGACTGGAAAGCTTGCTTAACGGCTTCGGGTGTAATTTCAGGACAAGGCGTCTGTCGGGTTTCATCCCCTTCTTGATCCAGTGTGTGGGTGGTAATGCCCAGTGTCACATTCAGGCGGTAGTGTTTATCTGTAGCGAAATATTCAATCAGCCGGGTGCTTTGTCCTAAGCAAACGGGTAATACGCCTTCTGCCATGGGGTCCAGTGTACCGGCGTGACCTACTTTTTTCAGGTTGAAGATTCGGCGAATCGCACTGACGACATCGTGACTGGTCAGGCCGAGGGGCTTATTGATGTTAAGAACGGCAAACATAGCGGGCTTATTTTAACAAAAACCGGATGGGTTTTGGGGGTGTTTATAGGGCGGCTTTTTTCCTTTGAGCCATTCGTTGCCAGAGTAGGTAAACGGGCAAGCCGGTCAGGGTAAAGCCTACTCCGATAAGGCTGGTTTCCATGGTTTCTGGGCTTAGTAGCATAAAGGCGGATAAAATCAGTGCGCCAATGATATAAAAAATCGGCACGGCGTAATCCAGCGGGTTTTTCATATGGAAGTCAGCGGAGGGATGAAGGGCCATTTTGAGTAATCCGGCCATGGTCACAATATAAAAAACCAACGAGGTAAAGACGATATAACTGAGTAGAGTGCCATAAGTACCGCTTAGGGTTAAGCCAATGGCCCAAACGCATTGCGCCCAGAGGGAAAAATTTGGGCTTTTTGTTTCGGGGTGGACTTCGCCAAACTTTCGAAACAATAAACCATCTTTCGCCATGGAGTAAAAAACTCGTGCGCCTGCCAAGAGCAGACCATTTAAGCAACCGAACGTGGATACGAGGATAATCACGGCGATAACCAAAGCGCCCGTGTGGCCAAACAGGGCTTCCATCATCATGGCGGCGACCTTATCGTCGGGGACGGTTTGGATTTGCTCTAGCGACAGGACATTAACGTAAGCGACGTTGACAAGCAGGTAAAGAATGACCACTAGTGTAGCGCCCAGAACCAACGCTTTAGGAAGCACTTTGGGTGCGTCTTTGACTTCACCGCCGATAAAGGTGACGTAGTTCCATGCGTCTGATGAAAACAGAGGCCCCACCGCTGCCACGGCCACGGTGGCGAAAAAACCGGCTTTAATAGCCTCGCCCCCTTCGGGGAGGGTCATGCTCCAGTCCAGAACACTGGCTTCTGAACCTCCCATCAGGTTTTGGCCAAGAGCTAGACCTAGAATAATAAGCAACAGAAGCCCCAGTACTTTTAGACTGGTAAAAAAGTTCTGAAGCAATGCGCCATAATGCACGCCGAATGAATTAAAGACGGTTAGAGCAATCAAGCACACGACCGCTAGTATTTTTTCCGTGGTCATTGGTAGATTAAAGGGCATTATAAACAGGGCATCCATGTTAATCAGCGAGGGAACTAACACGCCAACATAACGGGAAAATGCGACGGACACAGCCGCTAAAAAGCCGGTCTGAATCACCCAGAAAAATACCCATCCGTACAGAAATGCGGGGATTTTCCCCCAGGCTTCTCTCAAAAACACATATTGTCCGCCTGCTTCGGGCATATGAGCGGCTAGTTTACCGTAAGAGGTGGCTCCGAGAATGGTTAAAATACCCGTTAATACCCAAATGCCGAGCATTAGGCCCGTTGTTTCTATCTGACGTGCTACCATGGGGGTGGTCAAGAAAATCCCAGATCCAACCATGGAACCTGCCACAATAGCGGCGGCGGAGTAGAGTCCCAGTGTTCTTTTTAGTTCGGCCGGTTGTTCGTGCTGACTCATGGTACTTCCCCCTGTTTGCGGATTGACGGTTGACAACGGTTATTCGGATTTTTCGGGTGTGACAACGGAATTTGTCTTGGATTCCGGCATCAGGTTTTTGGCGTGGTGCCAAACATACCAGAGGCCCAGCCCCAAAAGAATGGCCGCAATGGCGTAGTCGAACTTGTGCCAGTAGTGGCGAAATTCGGCTAAGTTTTCACCAAAAATGACGCCCACGTACACGAGTCCGTAGCACCAGACCCAGGACCCCAGAAAGGTCAAGGTGATAAACGGCCAGAATCGGGCTTTTAAAACGCCAGCGGGGAGTGAAATAAAGGTGCGAACCACCGGTAGCATCCGGCAGATGAAAAATGTCCAGTCGCCGTATTTTTTGGTCCATTCCTCGGCCTGCTCCAAATCATGGATACTGAGTAACAGCCATTTTCCGTACTTTCTGAGGAAAGGCCGTCCGCCATAATAACCCAGCCAATACGAAGGAAGCGATCCCAGGACACAACCGGCGGCCCCGGCAAAAGCGGCCAAGTGGAAATCCATGGAGCCTTGTTGGACCATGTAGCCAGCATAGGGCATAATAAGTTCGCTTGGCAGGGGGATATTACAGGACTCAATGGCCATCATCAGCGCGATACCCCAGTAGCCCAGGAGGTCAATCCCACCATGGACAAACGCTAACGCAATACCAATACCCCAATGAACAAAATCGACAATAAAATCCATGTGTGCCTGCTATCTGACTCTCATTCAATAATGACGACCGTGGTCATAAAAATTAGAGGTTGCCACTAACCAAAGTATAAATATACATCAAGCTCCCGGATAAAAGAAAGGTTAATGGTAATGTGAGTACCCAGGCCCAGACAATATTGCCCACAACCCCCCATTTTACGGCAGATAACCGTTTGGTTGCCCCGACCCCCATGATGGAGGAGGTGATGACGTGGGTGGTGCTGACGGGAATCCCGTAATGAGAGGCGCCCATAATGATAAGCGAGGCTGTACTTTCGGCGGCGAACCCGTGAATGGGCTGAAGTTTGATCATCTTACTGCCCAGGGTTCGAATAATTTTCCAGCCGCCTTTTAGGGTTCCTAGTCCCATCATGATGGCGCAACTGAGAATAACCCAAAGAGGCACATGGAATTCGCCACTTTGGGTACCGGTAAACGTAACCAAGGCAAGGGCAATAATCCCCATAGATTTTTGTGCGTCGTTATGACCGTGACTGAGCGCCATAATCCCTGCTGATAGTATTTGAAGCTTGCCAAACACCGAGTTAATTCGGTAAACGGTGAATTTAAACACCACCCAGCTTAAAACACCCATCAAGAGAAAGCCGATAGTGATCCCTAAAACCGGTGTATAGAGCATAGGGTAGACGACCTTGGTTATAAACTTTTCCCAGTGCACCATCTCCCAACCGTTCATCGCCAGATTAGAGAAACAGGTTGCCCCCAATAGCGAACCAATCAAGGCATGGGACGAACTGGTGGGCAGTCCTAAATACCAGGTGATTAGGTTCCAGATAATGGCGCCAATCAAAGCAAACAACACCATGGTCATGGAGACTTGATCGATGTCCACGAGTCCTTTTCCAATGGTGGCGGCTACTTCGGTGCCCAGAAGCGCCCCAATAAAGTTGAGTCCGGCACCATAGATTACAGCGACTTTTGGGGAAAGAACTTTGGTAGAAACTACGGTAGCAATAGCGTTGGCCGCATCATGGAATCCGTTGACGAAATCAAAGCCCCATGCCAATAGGACAATCAGGATAAGAAGCGTCCATTCACCAATGCCGATATCCATATGATAGAAAGTGTCCTGTTCAATTAAATCTGAAATTAAGAGTGTTTGAGGATGATTTGAAGTGCAAGATTGGCACAGTCTCGGTAGAAGTCAGTTACGTCTTCCAGCATTTCGTAAAGATCTTTGCGTAGAATCAGTTCCCGGGTGTCGCTAATGTTCCAGAAGACTTCCGCAATCAATTGGCCCAGCAGTTGATCGCCCCGGTCTTCCAGATCATCCATAATGGCCGCGATTTCGTTCATTTGCTTTAGTTTGCGGCCATTGTTCAGGATCTTAATGACTTTTTCCAGTGTATCGGCTTGCATGGTGAGAATTTCCGAGAAGCGGGAAAAATCGGCCTTGTAAGGGCGAAGTTTATGAACAATCAGTCGATCCTGCACTTTTTCAATGAGTTTGGGAATATAGTAAAGAATTTGGGCGAAGGCCCGAATATCTTCCCGGTCAAACGGGGTAATAAACGTCCGGCATACTTCGGAGGTCAACCTCTCGTATACTTGCTTGGCTTTCGCTTTGCTATCCGCAATGCCGTGGCCGCATTCGATGATTTTTTGCTCATCCTCGGTATGGAGCATGGTGTCCAAAAGACGAGCGCTGGTGTTGGCATACACCGAAAGCTCATCGAGCATGTGGTAAAATTTTTCTTCGCGGGGGAGAAAGTTAAGTAGCTTCATCTTGGGGAATCTATGTCCTAAGTACAAGTGGGAAAATGGTAAAAATCATTCTCCCACAGAGTTTATGACATCTCAATGACGAAGCCCTTACCTATGGGTGATTTTTTTTTCGTTTATGATTTCAGCTGGTTTAAATCCCATATCCTGAACCCACTCTTGGGCGGCCAGTAGAGCTCTATTAACAAAGGTTTCAACAGACTCTAGTGAAGGTATTTCTGGCGGCCAGCCCCACTTCCACTCTTGATGTTCTCTTTGAATAGGGGGAAGGTGAAGGATTCCGTTCTGTTGTTCCATGGAAAAAATAATTTTTTCACCAAAGAACCCATGATCGACATAGTGAATGTCCATTTTTTTAGGTAAGGCGTTAATGATGGCTTGCTTTTTTTGCAATGCCCGAGTAATGTCTCGTTCGTTTTCTCCTGCATCAGGCGTATCCGGAATGTTTGTTATGATACACGCCTGAAATTTAGGCAGAACCGGCCTGCTCATAGGCATATACTATTCTCCTTACAGTCATCATTTTTTCATCTTAAATAAGTGTCCCTATCATAGAGAAGACAAAGAAGGTTGTAAAGAACTCGACTACTGGGGACTGTGGGCTTGTGTGGTAGCTCATTTAGACTAAATAGTAGTTTGTGAAGAGGGGGGTGTAGGGCCTAAACATCGTCGGTTTTGATGATTCCCTTACAGAGGGTTCTCATTTAGAATAAACAAGGGGATTTATGCTGAGTGTTATCGTTGGTTAAGTGTTAGAAAAAGGATTCTATCAAATGTTTCATGCGCCGATTCGTAAGATTTTTTATACCTCGTCTGTGGTTAGTATTTTGGCGGTTGAATTAGTAGTCTGGTTGTTTAAACTCCCGGAGATCCGGTATGCCTACATCGCGATTTTGCCGCTAATTATTGCCGGTCTTCGAGATATTTTTCAAACCCGACACGCCATTTTGAGAAACTATCCTCTGGTGGGGCGGGGGCGTTACTGGATGGAGGCCGTTCGTCCAGAGATCAATCAGTATTTTGTTGAATCCAATATTGATGGCCGTCCGTTTGACCGGGAAACCCGTTCCAATATCTATCAACGGGCAAAAAAGGTACTGAATGCGCATCCGTTTGGTACTCAGCGTAATGTGTATCAGGAAGGGTACGAGTGGATTAACCATTCGCTCCTGCCTTGCGATATAGAAAAAGGGGCAGAGCGGGTATTGATTGGTGCTGAACAGTGCAAGCAGCCTTATCAGGCTTCGATATTTAACATCTCCGCTATGAGTTATGGCTCATTGAGTAAAAATGCCATTGAATCGTTAAGTACCGGCGCTAAAATGGGCGGATTTGCCCATAATACGGGGGAGGGAGGTATTAGTCCTTACCATCTAAAAGGGGGCGGCGATTTAATTTGGCAGATTGGAACGGGCTACTTTGGGTGCCGAAACAAGGATGGTACGTTTAATGAGGAAACGTTTACCCGGCGAGCAATGCTGGATAATGTCAGAATGATTGAGATTAAATTGTCTCAGGGAGCAAAACCCGGACATGGTGGGATTTTACCCAAAGAAAAAATCACACCGGAAATCGCGGAAATTCGGGATGTTCCGATGGGCGAAGATGTTTTGTCTCCGCCGAATCACAGCGCGTTTTCAACGCCTATTGAGTTACTCGAATTTGTTGAGCGGCTTCGGGAACTTTCGGGTGGAAAACCAGTAGGTTTCAAATTATGTGTTGGCAATCCGCATGAGTTTTTAGCCATTTGCAAAGCCATGCTTGAGACAGGGAAAAGACCGGACTTTATTACGGTGGATGGCAGTGAGGGCGGTACGGGAGCTGCACCCATTGAGTTTTCGGATTCCATCGGTATGCCACTGAATGATGGGTTGGTATTCGTCCATAATGCTTTGGTAGGAACCAATTTACGAGATAAAATTAAAATAATATGTTCAGGAAAGGTCACTTCGGCGTTTAATCTGATCAGTAAAATCGCCATGGGAGCGGATATGTGTAATTCCGCCCGAGGCATGATGTTTGCTTTGGGCTGTATTCAGGCACTTCAATGTCATTCTAATGCTTGCCCTACGGGCGTAGCCACACAGGATCCGTATTTGGTCAATGGCTTGGTGGTTGGGCACAAAAGCCCACGGGTGGCTAACTACCACCATGCGACCATTGAGCATTTTTTGGAAATTTTAAGCGCTGCTGGTATTTGCCATCCTTCTCGTTTGCGACCGGGACAGATTTATCGTCGAGTCAGCACGACAGAAATCAAAACGCTGCATGAAGTGTTTGAATATATCGCTCCAGGCTGTTTAGTTGAAGGGAATGTGCCGTATTCTTTTAAAGAGCCTTGGGAAGCAGCACAAGCCAGTAGTTTCGACTATTGCTATGCCTGCCCTGTTTAAAAAATAGAGAGACTTTATGTTTTATATAAAGTGAAAAACCCCCGGATGTTTAAATTATCCGAAGGTTTTTTCAAGGGCTGTTTTCGATTAGAAGCCAGCGGCGGTGGAGTGAATGGACGTGCTCTGGCTGGCTTTTGGTAAGACCACCTGATAGGCAATCCTATCCACCACCACGAGAACCTGTTGACCAATGCTAAAGTATTCGGCTAACTCAGGTTTTGTGGTTAGGAGGTCGAAATAGGCATCCGAGCCAAAGGTGAGTTTTTTGGGATTGCCGTGCTTGGTCTTCGTGTACTCCGAATCGACCCACGTGCCGTTGGCGTCGATGGTGAAAATTTTATGGTTCACCTTGCGTACAGCCAATACCGCCACTCGACCATCCCGAAGTTCGTTTTGGGCTTGTTCTTCATCGGCGGCATAGTTGCTGGTTTGTTGTTGCATTTTTTGCATGGATTTTTTGGCCATGACCGCATTTTTACCGACATAGCGGGCACGAGAAGTGGGCGATGTTAGTCCTCTTCCGGCACCGGCGGAGCCGACCACGGCTTTTCTTAACGCGGCTTGAGGTGCGGGTGCGGCGTCCATCATTTCATCGGCTTCAATGCTCATGGGTACGTTGTTGGCAATGCGGCCTTCTTTTTGTTCTACGGAAAGAAAGGACGTATACGGTGTCAGAATGCCGTATTTTTTGCTGAGAGCGACGACCTCTTCTTTGGTTTCGGTGTTTTCGCCGTTCTGATGAATTTCATCCAGTAAGAAGCCAATCCGTCGGCCAGCCCATAGGCGAGGGAGCTGGTTGTGGGTGGTGGAACGGTTTTCCCAGCGGACGGGATAGGTAAATGACTGGGTTTTGTTGCCGATGTTGCCCTTTACCGTGATTTGGGTTTGGCCATTTCCATGATACTGGCCAACGAGAATGACTTCAGAGCCAGCAAACAGGTCGCCAATTTCGCGCGGGTAGGTTTTGTTGATTTTAAAGTTGCCAAAATCAACCTGAACATCGGCGAGAACCGGGGATTCGATCTTATTATAAAATCCGCTGAGGGCTAGTTCCAGATCTTCATTGGGCTCCACAAATGTGGTGCTTCCGTGGTTAGCGTCTGAAAGCTTGGTGAGTAAATCCGTATTGATGTTATAGCCCACTCCAAAGTTGAAGAGCTTGGCCTGTTTTGTGTTGGCCTGTTGGGCCACGTTAAGAAGCCCGGCTGTATCGGTTACGCCAATGGTGGGTTCGCCGTCGGTGAGGAAAATAACATAGCTGGGGCGATTGCTTTTATTGGCTGGTATCTGATCAAACGAGAGCTTGAGCGCTTCCTCAATATTGGTGCTGCCACCGGAGGATAGCTCATCGACATAATCCAGTGCTTTTGCTTTATTCTGGCTGTTAGCGCTCATGGCTTCGCTGTGATACGTTGCCACATCGGTGTTAAACTGGACGATGCTGAAGGTATCTTCCGGGTGGAGTTGGTTAATAACATATTTCAGGGCCTTTTTTGCCTGAGCAATTTTCTCGCCGCTCATGCTGCCAGAGGTATCAATGGCCAGCACCATGTTTTTGGGCAGGCGTTTTTGATCGAGAATTTCCTGAGGCGGACGAATGGAGACCATAAAATAGCCATGATCGTCGCTGGGCTTTTTATAGCTCAGGCTGTTGAGGGAAAGGGTCTGGTTATCCTGACTGACGTAAAGGACAAAGTTTTTTTCCAGAATGGACTTTTGGTCGTTTAGATTAATACTCAGGCTGGCTTTGTTTTTTCCCTCTCGTTTGATTTTAGGTTCATGGGTTGGTGAGTAAACAGTTTTTAGCTGGCTGGCGGTTTTGATTTGGGCCTTAAGTGAGGCGCTTTCGATGGGGATATTCTGGCTGGCTTTCCCGACAAAGGGGTATTGATAACGGTGGAGGCCGCCGTCTTTTTTCAAAAGCTGGTTATAGGTAATGCGTACCACTTTTTTCTCACCAGCAAAAATAGGGGCAACAGAAAGTTGAACTGTGTTGTGGTCGATAAATTCAAGCAGGCCGGGATCAATGAGCTTGCGTACAATGGCATAATATTTTCGGCGGGCGGCGTCTCTTTCCATGAGTTTGCCTTCGACCTGTTGACCATTGATAGTGACGTTAAAACTGGAAAAGTTGGCCCCTTCAGGGAGAGGAAACATATATTTGGCCTGAAGGGTCTGTTTGGTATTATTCTCAAACACCTGTTCAATGGTGGTCGTGGCCATGTTGTCCTTAATGGCCACGTCAATGTCGTAATTCTTCATTTTGATGGGGTGAGACGGCAGGTTGGGCGGAGCAATGATTCTGGTGGGCATGATGATGACTTCTTCTTGATGAGGTGGCGTCATATGCCGGGTTTGAGCTTGACTGTGGTTATGTGTTGCCCAAATGCTGACAAAGGCCAGCAAAAAAGCGCCTAACACGGCAATGAGTCGTTGGGTTTGTACTGTCCAGAATGGGGTTATCATGCGTAAAACTCACTTTCATCATTTATCATTTTGATGCTCTTTTATTTTAATAGAAGTCTACCAGCCTTAAAAGTTCCCTGCTGTTACAAATAATGACATTGGCATGACGTTAAACCGTACTTTTTCGCTTTCCGCCATCGACGCATAGGGTGTGGCCGGTAATATAAGAAGCGGGTTCCGAGCAAATAAAGGTTAAGGCGGCGGCGTATTCCTCTGGGGTGCCGAGCCGTCCCATTGGTATTTCAGCCGTATATTTTTTCATGTAGGCCTCGTGGGATCCGCCGGATTTCTCAATGGCCGCCTTGATGCGGTCCTCGGTTCGGGCGGTGTAGATGACACCCGGCGCGACGCAGTTGACAGTGACACCATGAGCGGCCACTTCGCTGGCCAGTGTTTTAGCCATGTTAGTCGTGGCGGCCCGGAATGCATTGGAAATAGCGAGTCCGGGAACTGGCTCATAAACAGAACTGGAGGTGACGATGGCGATGCGTCCCCATTGGTTGGCTTTCATCTGGGGAAGAAAAGCCTGATTTAGGTGGGCGACGCTCATAAAGAGTCGATAAAACCCGGATTCCCATTGTTCAAGACTGGTTTCTTCTGTTGTGGTTGGAGGGGGGCCGCCTACGTTATGGACTAAAACATCCACGGAGCCCATTTCTTTTTGGACGGTTTCAATTAAGGATTGTCGGGAGTCGGAACAGGTAAGATCACAAGCGGCAGCGTGAACGGGGTAGCTGGTCAAGGCTTTGGCATTTTGAATCACCTCATCCAGAGATTCCAGCGATCGGGAGCAGACAAACAGTTCAACGCCTTCTTTAGCCAAGGCTAGAGCACTGGCTTTCCCTAGCCCTTTGGAGGCGGCGCAAACTAATACTTTTTTTCCGGCGAGTCCCAAATCCATAAACCATGTTCCTTATTCAATAATGTTTACCCGGTATTGTACTCGTAATATGTTATCGTGACAAAACCCGTTGAAAGCGAGCACAGCTGGCTTTATTTAGGGACGGATTCGTAAACGTCATAATATTTTGTGTTATTCCAGCGAAGGCGGGAATGAGTTAAGAATTTTAAATTTGCCCCACTATCGGGACGATCGGGTTTTTAGTTTGTAAAGGTTCTCATGAACATTATGGTATACTGCCTTGGTTTCATGGTGGGAGTGTTTATTGAAATTCCTGCCAGAAGGTTCTCAACGTTAGTTTTGTGAGGAATAAACGAGTGCAAATTGCGGCGATGTTACGAAAAGGGATAACCATGGGACTGATGGGCATTCTACTCAGTGGATGTCTTCTTTACAACACCCCGTTGTGGGCCGATCCGCCTAATGCCAATAATGCGTCACTACCTCGTTCGATTACTCACCCTGAAAGTAATGAAACTGCCGATAACAGTGAGGAGGCCGTTCAACAGCGAGTCCGTTACTGGATGGAGAAGGAAGATCAGCTAAAATACCGGAAGCGGATACTGGACAGCCTGCTTCTCCTGCTTAATGAAGCGATTAATCGGTGTGATCGTGAAGCTTATAATAAAGTTAGAGAGGCCATTTCAGCCATCATTCGTCAGGCCGAAGGTCTTGTGAATGACGCGGTACCAGAGACCCGGTCCGTCTTATTTGACTTAGGCCAATTGGAGTTGGGTGGTAGTTCGTTTGTGGTGCGCTATAAACAAACGCTGGTGCGCTGGCTGAATCGCATCTATGAAGCGTCTGCCAATCGACCTTCCTTTCCGAAGGAGTGCTGTCCTCGTGAAACACCCATTACCGCAAACGGGCAAGAGTTTATCAGTCAGGGAGGCAATAGCACGCTTCCGGGACTTGCCCGAGGTGTTTGGGTCACCCGAACGCTTTTTGGCAGACGAAGTCCCCGTGATCATTACTATTACGATCTGTTATTTGACGATTGCAATCGGCTTCGGGGTACCCTGCTAGAGGTGGAAGAAAAATTGCCAAAATTAAGTGAGTATCTGGATGCTGCTGTTAGTCTGGATTTAGAGAACATTAAAAACATGGACCTTCAGGAAGCCGACCCGTTCCGGTGGGCCGATAATACGCTGTCCATACAAGATGATATGAAAGAGCTTCAAAGCGTTCATCGTCAACTGGTTGCCCGTATTGCGCGATTATGCCCAGAGGACACGGCACAAACATCTAATACAACGCCAGCTACCGATGGGGAAGAGACGCAAAACCCGACTTCGACACTCGAGAATAATTCAACCGGGGCTAAGAATAAAACAACCTCGGAGAGTACCGGCACCAAGGGGACACCGAAAAAAATAGTGCCGAAAGTACCATCGAAAGCCATAGAAACTTTACCTGGAAAGGCTTCCTATCAGTTCAAACCCGAGGACTTGAAGACCTGGCAAACCGTTGCTAAAAAAGTACCCAAAGATGCTCTGACCGGTCAGCCTATTGAGAGTACGGTTGTGGTTGTTCCCAAAGAAGCGGCTACAAAATCGAAAAAACCTGTTAAAAATGATCGTCCAGAAAATCCAGAGGGTGCCTCTGAACCTCTCACGAAGGGAACACCGTTGATTTATGTTAAAGACGGTCAGCCACTACCTCAGCTTCATGTGGGAGATCAAATTGTGGTGAATAGTGATTGTTATGAGAAAAAAATCTATACCATTGGGAAGGATGCGCCGCCGGAATTTATGGCTCTTCAGCCGAGTCCGCTAGAATATGTGATTAAAACCTGTGATCCTAAGACTCTGGATCGCATTATCAGTGATTTGGCCCGACAGCACATTATCGTAAATCGTAGCGCCATTACGGTGACACCTATTGGGGCGTTTGATAAGGTCCAGATCCCGGACTATACTTATCGGAAAAAGCCGTGTCCAAAAACCTGTATTCCCAATGATCCAAGTATTCAACCGGGCGACGAAGGTTGGTATGAAGGCAACTGCAATCGTCATGGCGAGTAAAGTACGAATAAAAAAGGTTTAAGAGCTATCTAATTGCCGCCCAACACATCAAAGGCGACGTTGAGCAAGCTGCCTTCACCCTGACGTTGACCGCCACCGGTTTGTTTAGGCGGGGCGGCGGCGAAGATTCGACTGGCAAGTCGGCTAAAAGGAAGGGACTGTAATAAAACGGTTCCTGGGCCTTTTAAGGTGGTTAGAAACAGCCCTTCACCGCCGAAGAGGGCGGTTTTGATGCCAGAAGCCAAGGTAATATCATAATCAATGGTGTGGGTCATGGCGACCAGACAACCGGTGTCGATTTTGAGTACTTCGTTGGCCTGAAGTGTTTTTTTAATCACGGTGCCACCCGCATGGACAAAAGCGAGACCATCTCCTTCGAGCTGCTGTAGAATGAAGCCTTCGCCACCAAAAAATCCCGCCCCCAACTGTTTAGTGAAAGCAATGCTTAGTGAAACGCCCTTAGCAGCACAGAGAAAGGCGTCTTTTTGACAAATCATGCGATGGCCCAGCTTGCTTAGATCGAGTGGAATAATTTTTCCGGGGTAAGCGGCGGCAAAAGCAACCCGTTTTTTATCGTGAGCTTCGTTGGTAAAGGCTGTCATAAATAGGCTTTCTCCAGTAAGGAGGCGTTTACCGGCCCCCAGCAGTTTGGCGCCAAAACCTTCGTTTTTTGGGGAGCCATCACCAAAAATGGTTTCCATCTGGATCCCGGATTCCATTAGCATCATGCTGCCTGCTTCGGCAATGACACTTTCCTGAGGGTCCAGCTCGATTTCCACCAATTGCATATCATCGCCGGTAATCTGGTAATCAATTTTATGACAATTTTGAGGCATTGTTTATTTCTCCCGCGGATGGCTGACATGTATTCCCTTATTATAATCGGTATTCTGCTCGAAAGTTGAAGAAGTGCTGTCAGGTTTTTATCGACGGATTAAGTTTTTAATTATCTATGTAGTATTTTGTTGTCATTTGTATTTAAATGATAAGTCAATCATTACTTTCAGGAGATTTTTGTTGATGGCTTTTCACACACCAATCAGTTCACGTCCTTCATTCGCAGTGAATCAGGCTTGGGTTCCAGCAAAGCCGGGTGTTCTTCCTTCGGCTCAGGATACCGTTCGTTTTTCCGGCGCTTTAAGTGTCCAAAAGGCTCTCACTTTTGATAAGGAGACAGAGCAATGGTGCGTTGAAAAACCGGTTGAGGGTAACCTGTCTTTTCCTGAAAGCTTTAGTGTAAAGGCCGAAGTTAAGGGCGATGTAGAAAGTACCCAAGGTTCACTCCATATTAATCGAAAAGGCTGGTTCGGTTGGAGAGCAAACGGAAAGGTCATCAACGCCACGGCGAAGAAGAATATAACCATTGAGGGAGAGCTCCGTGGTAACGCTTTAAGCCGAGAAGAAGACATTGCTATTGGACCAACAGGAAAGGCCGTTAACGTTACTGCGAGGATGTTTATAAACCTTTATGGAAAGCTTAGTGGTGATGCTATCAGCCAAGAAAGTTGGATCAGAATTGGACCAGCAGGAAAGGCCGTCAACGCTAAGGCAAAAGAGGATATAACCCTTCAAGGAAAGCTTAGTGGTGATGCTATCAGCCAAGAAAGTCGGATCACTATTGGACCAACAGGAAAGGCTGTTAACGCCACGGCGCATTCCTATATAGAGCTTCACGGGAAACTCAGTGGTGACATCACCCTCACAGGTGCTAAAAAGGGAGTTGGCGCTCCGGTTTTGTTTATTGGTGAGAATGCAAAACTTGGCAAGACCAGTCGGATTATTTTTGAAAATGAAAACAATGAAACCGTCCCCGGACTCATCGTCCACCCGGACTGGGTCAAATTAAGCCTTGATGAATCCTTCATTACAGGAAACTACACCGTGATGTCTCAAAGCGAATATTCTAAACGTTATTAAAAACTCAGGTTCATTCTGGCCATAATACTAGCGACGGTTTCTTGTCGCTGAGCTTTTTTCTGATCAATTTGGGCTTGAGCGGTCTCAATCTTGACAAGCGTGGCCGCTAAATCCTGATTGCTTTGTTCGACGAGTTTTTGAGCTTCACTGACTAATAGTCTGCTGGCGTCGAGGGTGGCCTGAGCGTTATCGTATAATTTTTGCGCCCGCTCCAGTTCGGTTTGCTTTTGAGTCAGACTGAGTTGTGCTCGTCTGGTAGATTGACTGGCGCCTTGGGCGCGAACCTGAGCGGTGGTGAGTTCAGCTTCTTTTGTGGCAATCTCGTTTTTTGCTTTTGCTATTTCGAAGTTAGCCTGCTGAAGGTTGGAATCAGCGCTTGTCTTTGTATCTCGCTTGGCTTGTAGCTCCTGTTTGGCTTCAGTAAGTTGGCGCTCGATATTGCTAATATTTTGAAGCAATGTATTGAGTTGCTCGGTTCCGGTATCGACTGTCGGGTTAGAAGTGGTTTGGGCTTCTTGTGAAAGGCTGTTTAATTTTTTTTCGGAAAGCATGGCGGCTTTTGCTTCGAATAGTTCAGCTTCTAGCCTGGAAACTTCGTCTTTTGCTTTTTCCAGTGCATTGTTTACTATTAGAACAGACTGTTCCGCATTGGTTTGATTGTTGAGCCGGCTGCTGAGGCTGGCGGAAGCTTTAGCCACTTTGTTCGCGATGTTTTGGGATGTCTCAAGTGACGCCATTTCTTCTTCGGCTTTTTGGCTTTCCGCGAGAGTCGCTTGATTCAAATTATTTTGAGCTTTGGTCAGGTTGGCTTCCGCTTCTTTAAAGTTGTTTAATTCTTGCTCTTGCGTTTTTTGGGCTCCGGCGAGTTCTGTTTTACTTTGGAGAATGGCCTCTTCTTTCTCTTGTTGCCAATCGGTGAGAATGGAACTGGTGTTTGAAATTTGACCGATATTATTCAGCGAGAAGTTAAGCTGACCGAGTGCCCTTTGCATAAATGGGCTCATCGATGCGGCACTTTGTCCACTATTCTGATTTTGAGGTGCGGGGCTTCCCATGTTTATAGGTGTTTGATTGCTGGCAGGAGCTTGCCCGCCGCCGCCAAACCCAATGTTGAAACCGAGATTAATGGTGTTAACCATATCCTGAAAGAACTGACCGGTGTTTTGAGGCAATGCGCCAAAACTATTGGTGCCACGAGCAATGGCTTGGCTTGCTCCCATCACACTATTGAACTGGCTGACCAGAGAGGACTCCATCATCGGAATGCGATTCAATGCGGACTGAGGTTGTTGAAACCCGTTAAACCCGCCGAATGCGGACTGAGGTTGCTGGAACCCGTTGAACCCGCCGAATGCGGACTGAGGTTGTTGGAAAATATTACTGCCGTTGGGGTTCAAACCACCCACATTGCCACTAAAGGGGATGAGTGAAGAACCAAAATTGGGCTGGATGTTACCGAAGTTAATGCTCACGGTCTACTCCTAAAATTTTTCATTGAAAGGGCAGAGGAATTGGGGGTGAAATGCTGTATTTAATAGAGATGTTTTACGTGTGGAAAGCCTATAAGTTTAATTTAAGGGCTTTTATATAAAAGGATGAGGGATGTTGATATAAAGTATCTATAAAAATAAAAACAATATAAAGAGATGAATTAACCCATTTGGCATGAAATGTTACATACCTTTATCAAGAATCGTTGGACCTATGGCTCAAGGGGTAAAGGGTTAGAATGAACGATGTTTATTTTGTAAACTGTTGTGAAGAGATTAGCGTATCTTTGTTTTTTTGCTGTAAACTCTGTTAACAGGAGCTTGTATTTTAGTTTGTTTATTTAATCGGTGTTTGTTGATAGTTGAGAAGGAATATGTACCAGAATTTTCCCAAACCAATTAAACGAGTGGGGCGGCCTCGCTTATCAGAGCGTAAAGGACAACTGAGTACCCGAGAGAAAATTTTTAGTGTTGCGACTCAATTCTTTTTGAAAAAAGGATATGCCTCGGTTTCGATTAGCGAGGTGACAGAGTTAGTTCAGGTAACCAAGCCAACGCTTTACCATCACTTTGGGGATAAAGAGAGTCTTTATATTCAGGTTCTGAATCGGATGATTGCTTTGGGTGAGAATTATCTACAAAAGAAAATAAGAGAAAACTTGCCGCTAGAAGACTTTATGAAGCAGGTGGCTACCGACTTTATCGCCATGCGTTCAGATTGCTGTATGGGGTTTTTGTTTAAGGATGTGGTGTCTAATCTGGAAGCAGAAGAGGTGGAGAAGTTACGATGCTCTTTTGAGTCGCGTATTATTCAGCCGCTGGCTCAAGCTGTTTCAAAAGAAATGGCCTGCGGTAAGTTGAAAAAAAGTGACCCAACCGGCTTTGCCTGGCTTATGGTAAGTGTTCTGGATGGACTGCTTCTCCAACATCATATATTAGGGCGGTATAGCGAAGAGCAACTCATGGTTCTTTTTTCGGATGCCCTTTCCGCTATTTCAGCCCCGTAATGGTTTAGGCTTTAATCCTTTGGCGCATCAGGAATTCAGTCCGATTATTTCTTCGGTGAGACAAGCCCGTCTTTGAAATAATTCTTAACATTACATTTACCTTTTTTTCTTTTTGTCGATATCACATGTAAGCAGAAAATTAAGACCAGATAAAAACAAAGACAAGTGTGTGTGGGTAGATATTGTAGGCTTTGCTGGCCTTGATTGTTTTTTGCTGCCTTTATTAAAATGACCCGTAACAAATTTAAGGGGGTGGTCTTCTCATGGCCAAACGGGCAAGACAAACGCGACAACATATTTTAGATGTGGCTTCTGCACTGTTTTATCAACGAGGCATCCGGGCTGTTGGTGTTGATACGGTTGTTTCGGAGGCGGGTATCGCCAAAATGACCCTTTATAACCATTTTGATTCAAAAGATGCGTTGATTGTGGCTTATTTAGATCAGACCAGTAAAAAAAACATGACAGATCTGCAGTCAGAGCTTGAAAAAAGTGTTGGTAAAACGCCAGTAGAGAGAATACTGCTAATTTTGGATCTCTATGAGGCGAGGATTCATTCTCCTGAATTTCGAGGGTGTCCCTTTATGAACGGGATTGCGGAAATCGCTGACAAAGAGCATCCAGCTCGAAAAATTATCGATGCCTACTTTCAGGAGCTTCGGAGTATTTTGCAAGAGTTATTGGAAGAGGCTCATATGCGAGAGCCTAAGGAACTAGCTTATGTTCTCTGTGTCATTCTTTCAGGGTGCTTGGCGAATTCGGTGATAACCGGAGACAAGGAACAGGTTCATCATGTTCGTTCAACGGTTCAGCGGTTGCTCGAGTCTCATCTGTAGTCAGTTTAACTTAATCGATTGAAGTCGAAGCGCGTTGCTAACAACGCAAAGTGAGCTAAGGGCCATGGCACCACCGGCGAACATGGGATCCAGCAAGAGGCCGAACTGAGGGTACAACACACCAGCGGCAATGGGAACGCCAAGTAGGTTATAGGCGAAAGCAAAAAACAGGTTTTGTCGGATATTACTCATGACGGCTCGACTTAGAATAAGAACCTTATTAATGCCTTGTAAATCACCTTTGAGCAGGGTGATGTCCGCGCTTTCAATGGCAATGTCCGTTCCTGTACCCATGGCAATACCAAGATGAGCCTCAGCCAGCGCCGGGGCATCATTGATGCCGTCGCCAGCCATGGCGATAATGGCGCCCTGGTCTTTGAGTTGTTTAACAAGGGTCTGTTTGTCTTCTGGCGAAAGTTCGGCATGGAGCTCTGTTAAAAAGGGGCGGATTTCGGGGTGGTTCGCAGTGGCTGTTGCGGTTTTTAAGCTATCGCCAGTACACATGATAATCTGAATACCTTGCTGATGAAGCTTTTTAAGGGCTTTTGGTGTGGTGGCTTTTATGGGATCGGAAACGCTGATGATACCAAGAAGCTTGTTATTTCTTGATACCCAGACAACGGTGTGTCCCATTTCCTCAAGTGACTCAGACTGAGCAATCAACTCATCGGGCAGGGGAGTGGACAGAGATTCCAGCCATGTTCTTTTACCGACTCTTATCCGGCTATTCTCCCATTCACCCTGAATCCCGCAACCGGTTATGGAAGTGAAGTTTTTAATTACGGGGCGCTGATCCAAGTCGTGAGTTTCATTAAAGGCATGGACAATGGCTCGGCCAATGGGGTGTTCGCTGTGATATTCGAGTGCGGCGGCCAGCCGGATAAGTGTTTTCTCATCCGTATGATAAGGAATCTTATTAGAGACGGTTGGACGCCCCTCGGTGAGGGTACCGGTTTTATCGATTACCAGATGGGTTATTTTTTCCGATTGCTCGATGGCTCTGGCGTTTCTAATAAGCAGGCCTAATTTAGCGCCCTGCCCCATGCCGACAATAATTGATAAGGGGGTGGCTAGTCCTAGCGCACAAGGGCATGCGATGATGAGAACAGAGAATGCGTTGGCAAAACCGAAGGCAAGCGCCGGCGTCGGACCAAAAAAGCTCCAACTGAAAAAGGTGATAACAGCGATTAGAAAAATGGTAGGCACGAAAAAGGCTGATACTTGATCGGCAAGAGCCTGGATTGGGGGTTGGCTTCGCTGGGCTTTTGAGACCAGATGGATCATTTGAGAGAGAACCGTTTGAGTGCCTGTCCTTTCTACTTTCATTAAAAAACTGCCTGTTTCATTCAAAGTTGCGCCGATAATCGGGTCGCCCGATTTTTTCCGAACGGGCAAGGCTTCACCTGTTAGCATGGATTCGTTGATTTGTCCTTCCCCTTCGGTGATGAGTCCGTCTACCGGAATAGATTCACCAGGGCGAATCCTTAGTATATCGCCCGGTTGCAATTCTTCCACAGGGACTTCCTCTTCAAGGGTTTGACCTTCGTGCTGGGTTATTCGCCATGCGTTTTTTGCGGATAATTTAATAAGGGATTGAATGGCATCGCCTGTTCGCTTTCGGGCTTTGCTCTCTAGGAATTGTCCGAGCAAGATCAGGGTGATAATGACGGCGCCGGATTCAAAATAAAGCGAAAGTTGTCCGTGGTGGCGGAAATTATCAGGGAACAGTTGAGGGGTCAGAATCGCTAAAACGCTATAGAGATACGAGGCACCGATGCTCATCATAATTAGGGTATACATGTTGGGCGATCGGTTTAAAATCGATTGCCATCCCCGGACGAAAAACAAGCGCCCTGCACCGAATACAACAAAAAAGGAAAAAATTAGCTGAAGCCAGCCGTTTAGTTGAGGTGAAATCCAGCGGAAAAAGGTGTCGTCGGTGTTGCCTGTCATGGAACCCATAGCAAGGGCAAACACGGGTAACGTGAATAAAAGGCTCAATAGAAAACGATTTCTGAGGGTCTGAATTTCCTGAGCTTCCTGAAAGTCATTTGGCAGGCCAACGGGTTCTAAATCCATGCCGCATTTTGGACAAGCCTTAGGGTGATTGGATTCAATGCCAGGGCACATAGGACAAAGATACTTTTGGGCAAACCCGGACAGAGAGGCATGGACCGGACTGCTTGGATGGCTATGGGAACAGCAGGCGGGTTGGGTCTCGGTCATTTTCAGGTTTCCTTTTTAGCTGGAAATTTTGAGTTGTGGGTCCGTTTGAGGTTTTTCCTATTCCCTTATCATTCCTGCCTTCGCGGGAACGACAGATAAGAAGCAATCGAGAGGTAGCTATATAATCGTTGCTTTTTCTAATTTAAACTAATCCACGATCAAATTGGGGGAATGCTGGAAATTGGGTCAATTGAAATGGTAAACTCATTGTACAATGAGTAAAATAATCGGATAGGAAGTAATTGCTTATGAAAAGTCGACAAATTGTTGCCAACACACTGGTTTTAGCCATGACCTTGGGTCTTATGAGTCTTCCGCTTGCGGGGGCAGAATCGACAACGCCAGCTAGTGG
>JAJCZA010000003.1 GCA_029262635.1 Vampirovibrionales bacterium
AAGCCGATGTTGAAGCCATTGTTAACACCGTTAACTGTGTGGGCGTAATGGGACGTGGCATTGCTTTGCAATTCAAAAAAGCATGGCCGGAGAATTTTAAAACCTATAAACAAGTTTGCGATGCCGGTGAGCTTAAGCCCGGCTTGCTCAATGTCTTCGCCACTGGGCAATTAACCAACCCGCATTTTATTGTGAATTTCCCCACCAAGCGCCACTGGCGTGGTGCCAGCCGTATAGGAGATATCGAAATCGGCCTTGTTGCACTAGCCCAGTGGATTGAGAAGAGCCAGATTCAATCGATTGCCATTCCGCCACTAGGAGCTGGTTTGGGCGGGCTCGATTGGGTAGACGTCAAGGCCGGAATTGAAGCCGCATTAAGCCCTCTGGAATCCGTGGAAATCCATGTCTATGAACCCAAGGGCTCACCGGTAGACGACCGCATGGTGCGCAATAAAAAAGTGCCTAAAATGACGGCTGGCCGAGCGGCGCTAATCGAACTGATGCGCCGTTATCTGGATGGTTTATTGGACCCGAGTATTTCCCTGCTGGAAGTGCACAAGCTGATGTATTTTATGCAGGAGTTTGGTGAGCCGCTGCGCCTGAAATTCACCAAAGCTCCCTACGGCCCTTACGCGAAAAACTTGCGTCATGTATTAAATGAAATTGAAGGGCATTATATTTCAGGTTATGCCGATGGTGGCGATCAACCGGATAAAATAGTGCAACTGGTGCCTGGGGCGGTGAATGAGGCGGAAAAATTTCTGCAATCACACCCGCAAACCCTCCAACGCTTCGACCGCGTTTCCAAATTGGTTGAAGGCTTTGAATCTCCGTTTGGTCTTGAACTACTGGCAACTACCCACTGGTTAATCAAACACGAATCTGTGAGTACACCAGAAGCCATCACCGAGCAGATGTATCAATGGAGCTCTCGTAAGCGCCAGTTCACCTCACGGCAGATTTCCCTGGCGGCGCAAGTCGTAGCGGGAATATGAGTCATGAAACGGTTTTTCGAACAGGGTGTGGAACCGAAAATTAGTGGCTTATGAAGCAAAATTTTAGGATAGCATTCGCTTGCTATAGAAGACCTTCTCGTTGCATAACGAAAAGCCAAAGCAGATTGTTTTTTTGAGAACACCTTCCCGGGTGCCAGTGAGAATGGCCACGTTCATTTCTCCAAACCAGAGCGAGCGGTTGAAAGCCTGTTCAAAAATTACGACATCACCCCTGAATTCCGGATTGTAGGCGACTTCCCGGTAGATACCCACATCATCTCAGCACTGTGGATCAACATGATTGGCCACAAGTTTGACGTCAAGCTCGATGATAGCTGCTTTCGTTAAGCGCGCGTCACTGCCCATTTAAAAAATGCAGTGACGCGCTGCTCTAGCCCCATGAGTGCTGACTTTCAGAAAGATTCCTAACATACGAAAGCATTATCAGGGTAATTCCAATCGACTTCTTCGACAATGCAACTTCCATGTGTGGCTATTGCACCCTCAATAGCAAACCAGCTCGAAAGGGCTTTTCAAGTTGACTCATGCAACCGCAATGAGTGGCTTATCATTTAACCAAGGAGTAATGCCTGGCAAAGCAAAGTAAGACTGTCTAAAGCGTGAAAACAAAACAGCGACATACCCATCCGGGCATTATCGCTGTTGGTTATGCCGCTATTCAGGTTTGTGGGAGTGGTGTCCCGTGACGTTAGCAATCAGTCTCATTAATTGCTTATCCATCTACTGCGGTAGCTGGGTAGTCATTTGCACTAACCAAAACGCTAACACCTATTGTGCTTTGATTGTTACAACCGTTCTGAACGGTCATCTGTCTGTTCCAACCGACACACCACTGTTCAGAACAGTCAACGAGAGAGGCACAGAAACAAACCTGACCGGATCGTTTAGACGTTTTTATTTTTATAAGTTTCTTCAGTGCGAGAATGATAAACCGTTATTTCTCCGTTTATGTGCATAGCATACTGACGCCATGCACATAAACGGAGACGTAAAATGACTGGCAGGATTTTAAGATTGAAGGAAGTGATAGCGATTACCGGATTATCTCGCTCAACTATTTATGCAGAAATAGCAAAAGGAGAATTCCCCAAACAAGTTCAGCTAACAGGCAACCGAGCCGTGGGTTGGCATGAAAACACAATTATTCAGTGGATTGAATCAAGGCGGCATGCTTAAATTTTTGTATGTAGATACTATTAAGAGGCGTTTTTTAACGGGTAATCCTGCACCAGGCTTTCAATAGGAATATTCAAACCTGCATGTAACTTCCGAATCATCGTCAATGTTAATTTACGGCGATAGCTCAGCACTTCTGAAACTCGACCTGAACGGCCAAGATAAGGAATCAGGTCTTTATCTTTAAGACCGTATTGCTCCATGCGAAAGCGAATGACTTCAACAGGATTTGGTTTATCAATAGCGAAGTTTTTAGATTCATAGGCCTCAACAAGCGTTCCTAAAATATCCAGTTCGTCGCCTTCTGGAGTATCTGTCTTTGCATCCATTAATTCCATAACACGTGCTAAAGCTGCTTCATAATCCGCTTCTGTCTTAATAGGTTTGATGTTCATATTGTCACCGCGTCTATTTGATCGTACATCTTATGTGTTCCCACAAAACGTACATATACCATTCTATAGGGGTAATTGATTTTTACGATTAGCCGATAATCATTACCCTTAATGTTGAAAACAACCCGGCTATCTTGAAGCACACTCGCGTTACCGAATTGGGCTTTCAATTCTTGAGGTGAAGACCAGTCGGCTTTCAACACCTCGTCATGCCATGCTTCCAATTGCCCTTGGGAGTCAGAATAATTAGGCTGCTCCCAGAATTCTCTCAACGTCCGTTTTGATACTATACGCATGCACTTCCATTTCCTCCCATTATGGGAGGTTTTACAGTTTTGTCAAGTCTTGCTCTTCTTTACAGCTGAATTTTTGCCTGACGGAGCCTTTCGCGGGCATCCTTCAGGCTGACTGTGGGGTAAACGCCTAAGAAGATGCGGATATGTCTGTACATGCTGTTTTAGCTCCATTTAATGGATGATCCCGGATGTCTTTGGATGTTGCTGGAAGTGTCAAATGGTGCCCGGGGCCGG
>JAJCZA010000004.1 GCA_029262635.1 Vampirovibrionales bacterium
GTTCTTGCACTTCCTTCTCTGTTTTTTATTCTGAAAACCGGCTTTAACATTTTTACTCGATTGACAACAAGGGCAATTCATAGTCTCTATCCTCTAAATAACACCTAGAGAATATTATATCTTATTTAGTTAGCAATACCGAAAAATCTTTAAAAGCACTAACTTTAGAAGCAGGAACGGCCCCTTTTATAGAGCATTATGCGCAAGAATATGGTCAGCGGCTACTTGAACACTTCAAAAACAAAGATGGCGTTGGTGATATCGCCCTGAACTATCTACAAAAAGCGATGGAAGATCCAGAACGATTGCATTCTACGATTTATACTCTGATGACCCACCGGGAAGTCCCTCTAAAAAAAAATGGAGAAACCCTTGGCACTTTCGCAAAATCCATTCTAACCGACCCTAAGCGTAACACCGCCTCTTTGTCTGATTTCAATCGCCTTAAATTACTCATTAGATACTTCCCAAAGGAAAAAGAGGACATTGTAAAACTGACAGAAAAGGTAGGAAAGAGCACTAATCCCAACGAGCGAAAAGTCATCGGCGATTATTTTTACGAAGGGCTGAATGAGTTCAAAATAGATAAACAGAAGGCTTTAGACCATTACCGATATTATTTGAGCAACAAAAAAGAACCCAACCCTGAGCTCACTCAGAAAGTGATGACTCGAGTGGGTTTCTTAATATTGAAAAACATATCACCACCAGCACTTAACCAATTAATGCGCCCGGCAGCTCCTCTAGCTCAAAACCGTCTAACACCCCAACAGTCTTCTCAACACAAGTACAAGAAAGCAATACTCTACCTCGCCATCGCAGAAAGCCGTGGCGATTCTGTGGCAAAAGAAACCTTAAAGCGATTTACTACCTCTCGAAGCCCTCACACTCTGGCATACACTAGTCACGTTCGGGAGACGCTGGAGATACTAAAAAGCCTTGGGCTTTCACCCGATAATATTCTCTCTAAAAAAGTATAACCAAAGAGATTAACAGCTCCCTTTGACTATTGTTTTAAGTCCATGGACGCCTGACTTCAAGGCTTCATCGGCTTGCCACAAAAAATAGGCCGGACGGTTTTTAAATAACAATAAATTAAACAGGGACTGTTTCTTATCCGCCCAATTAAATTTATGTGCTTCATCGCCCCGTCCAAAGTAGAAGCGAGTATCGCCCGCCTCAATAGCGTTTTCAATAAGAGCTTCTGCATGAAGAAACCCAGGACCATAGCGTTTAAAGGACTCAGAATAACAACCGAGATGACCCAGATAGCCATCGCCTTGATGTAAGCCAATATCATAACTCACCGGGTTGCCATCTATTTTAAGAACCGAAAAACGAACCCGACCGAGAGTTATTTGACCATCGGCAGATTGCTGTGTCGGATACCCGGCCAACAAATCTTGATAGAAACGCTTCATGTTGGCATAACGTTGGAAACCACTACAAACACCCCGCTCTTTCCAATAAGCCACATGACGCTGAATCAAGCAGTCTAGTTCAGACTGAATTTCGGATTCATCGGTGAGCCACTGAAATTCAAATGCTTTGCCTTTAAAATCTCGGTTAATTTGATTATGGTGACGCTTTCGTTTTTTTCGGTTTTTAGGGTAAGCCGCTTCGTATGACTCTTGATTAGAAGGTAAGTCAAAATAAGGGCAAGACATGGTCTGTTCAACCTGTCCTTTAAAAATCGTCGGTTTTAGCTGTGCCATGAGACGGGTTAATTGATGCTCATCCGGGCTATAACGCAAGTCAATCACATCCCACTGCGAAGCGGCTTCCATAATTTTCTCGCTAATCGTTTTTAAAATTCGCTCTTCATCAAGATCCGGATGAATCAGAATTTTCATTTCATCATATAAACAAGGCTCCGTTCCAATAAACTGCAAATGACGAAGCACCCGACGATTTAACCCCGCTTTAGGACGAGAAACTTTAAACGGAGCGGCGGCAATAAGACGTTTATTTTCATCTCGAACCAGAATAATAAACCCACCCGTTGAATCAAAGTTTTTAAGCCAAGCATACAACCAACCATGATCCAAATTTAAACGGGTCTCTTCCATGGCATCGAGCAGTCCTTTCCATTCGGATTTTAGACCCTGAAACCCTTCTAGTGAAGTAACGAGCTCACTGACATAACTTGAATGTCTTACTTCTTCAACACCGGAAAGGCTAACTTGTGGTTGAATCATCGGATTTAACACCATGAGAAAGGTATCCTACTTTAGCTTTTTAAATTAGATTAATCAATGAATCTGAATCCAAGTGATGGTTCAGGATGAGAGTAGAGAAGGGTTAATCAGAGAGGAATTTCGAATATGGTTTCGTAATTGAAGCCGCAATGTCACCATAAAATGGTCAAGTGGATAAGGAATGAAAGAACGAATCATTAGGGGAAAACAGTGGGCAAACCAGTCTATTTTTTTAATACATCCATTTTCAAAGCTTTTCGACAAAATTTCCCTGGCTAATTCTGGCTGTTGATTCAGTAAGCGTTCCCGCGCCAAATAACGATACACTTCCGTAAACGCCAGTGATTTATAGGAATAGACGTCCTCGGGGACATTGGCCTCGCTAAATAGCCATTGAACAATATCCAGACTACTTTGAAGAACCCGTGTCATATTCTCTGGTGTTTTGGTCAGGCTGGCAGAATGAATGCGATACTCATAGATATAAGCAGGAAGGCAGTGGAAACCTTCAAAGTTATCCAGATAAATTTTCAGATAAAACTCAAAATCCTCCGGCCCGTACAACTTCTCGTTGAACAAACCAACTCGTTCCAACGTAGAGCGCCGGAGCATCAATGCAGCCAGAAGGCAAATAACATTTCCGGCAACAATCTCTTTCCAAGATTTTTTATAATTACTCGGCAGGCTATAATTTTCACCCTGATTTTTTCGAAGGCTAATAGGATTCGGGAGCGAGTTGCCATGTTCATCAATATGGTTAGGAAATCCGAATACCGCAGTTCGCTCCGGGTCATTAATTAATGCTTTGGATAACATGTCCAAAGCATTCGGATAATACAAATCGTCCGCATCCAGAAAAGAAATTAATTCGCCTTGAGAGGCTTTTAAACCCACATTTCGAACCCCGGAAGGCGAGCCAATCCGCTCCACCCGAATGTATTGGATTCGAGAGTCAATATAAGACTGAACAATCGCCCCCGTCTCGTCGGTTGAATCATCATCAACCACCAAGAGTTCCCAATTTGAATATGTTTGCGCCAAAACACTCTCAATAGCCTGACCAATATAATTAGCAGCATTATAAGCGGGCATAATGATAGAAATAAGTGGGGTTACCTGCTGGGGCGTCATGATGAGATAGATACCTTTTTAGGACTTAACTTAGATTCAAAACGAACTTTCAACGCTTCAAAAGGACGTAGTAGATTTAAAACGAAAAAACTTTTTTCTTGCCTACTAGCCGTCCATGTAAACCAGATTAAACTCGTCAACCCAGAAACCAGAGAGGCAATAATAACAATGGATATCAGCGGATGGCTCTCAGGAAAAACCAACGGCTTAAGCCATTGAATTGTAACAAAACCGACACCCGTAATGAAAAAAACCTTCATATAAACGACGGTGATGTATTCTTTTAGGCCAATTTTCAGTTCGACGCAAGCCGTATAAATCAGGCTGAACTGGTGCTGAATAAATTGAGGAATCAGCGTACCTGCTGCGACTCCCGCAATGCCAAACGGTTTAACAAGAATTAAGCTAAGCGCCAAGTTGGCAAAAGAGGCTAACAAGCTAGATACACTAAGATAACGCTGGCGATTAGCGGTATAAAGAAAATAACAAGCAGGGATCTGCATAGCGCTACTCCAAATAACGGGGACAGCCAGTAATAAAATAGGAAGCGTCGTTTCTAAAGGAATTCGTCCAGCGGAAAAGAAACCGAAGAGTTCCGAGTAAAAGCTCAGAATAACCAGAAGCAAAATACTAATGACAAAATTATTAAAACAACTGATACGTAAAAATAAATGTCGAGCCTTTTCTCTTTCAGATGCCTTGCTTTCCGATGAAGCCATCATCCGGGCAAAAAGTGGGAAAATGCTATCACATGTTTTAATACAAACCTGAAGGGCGCTTCCCAAAAACCGAAACACAATTTCATAAGCTCCGACTGCTGAAAGCGGTAGAAAAAAGGCAATGACAAACGTATCGATTTTATGGGAAACAATAATACTAAAATTCACCATCATGGCATGAAACGTCAGTCGGCTCATTTCCCTGACCCGCCCCCAATTAAATGGCGATTTGGGCCAAAAAGCGTCAGGCTCTACTTTAAGCGTCTGACTCATAATAATGCCTGCACGAACAACCGCACCCGCAAGACGGGCCAGCAACAGTCCAGGCAGGCCATAGCCAGAAACCAGTAAGCCAACGCCAATGCCAATACCGATCAAATGGAAAGCCGTATCACCAACATTACTCCAGTGATTCAAACAGTGACTAAGAAGCAAGGCTTTATAATGAGTCAGATAAAGGGTAATCACCCCTTCAAGCAAGATGATAGCTAACGCCATTTGAGCCAAAGAATGCAACTCTGGAGCAAGGTGAAACCAGTGAGGGAAAAAGGGAATTAAAACAGTACCAAAAACGAGAACCCCCAGAGAAATCGCACTGAAAAGCACATGCCCGATTTTTTTTATTTCCGCGTATTCAATCCAATCGTTTTTTCCTTGGGCGCTGGCCAACTGTTTCACCACGGCATCGGTAAATCCCATATCCAGAAGTAATGTCAACTCCTGAACCCCTATCAAAATCATGTAAAGACTGAATAGATCAACCCCCAAAGTGTGAATCAAGATGGGTAAGAGTAAAATATTCAAGCCATGCTTAAAAAAAACACTGCCCGCACCAGTAATAATACTAAATAACAGCCGTTTACCCATGAAGCACACTCGCTTTTTCTTTTGCTGATTTTTCATTCACTAAAAGGCAAAACAATGTACTTGTTAGACACCAGAAAAAAATGGGAGCATTAAACATGTAAGTCATTTCATCAAACCCGCAAACAACGAGAAAATAAAGAGACAAACAAACAACTGTAGCCTGAAGCGGTCGGTCAATCGCTTTATCTAATGATTGAGTAAACGCGTGTTTTAAGGAGTTTTTTAATTGCGCCAGCGCCGCTACAAAGAAGAATAAGCCCATAACGCCTAAATCATAAAGCAGAGCAATATAACCATTATGCACCATTATCAGAGGTTTACTATTGGTTTCCGTATTATAAGTCAAATGGTACACCCAGGCATTAGAATCTGTAAAACCATGCCCAATTAAAATCCACGTACCATGAATATTAGAAAGTAAATATTCCCAAATTTGACGCCGCCAAACCATGCTGTCCTGCATATCCAAACGGGATTCCAGTACACTAATAAAACTACGGTCCGTCACAGCCTCATACATAAAAATGCCTGTAGGCACAATCAATAACGCTGCCAAAGCAATTTTAGCCAAATGTCGTTGGATTAGTGGTGAAGAGAGATTGAGCAGAAATAAAACCAGCCCACAAAGGATAAAAATACCAATCGCCGTTTTAGACATAGCCAACAGAAAAGCAATTACATTAAGCCCAGCAGAACTCAAAAGCAGAAAACTGGACATTCGCGTTATATTTTTTCCTTGGTAATACAGGACCATGCCGAACTGATACAACAAAATAATTCCCATCTGATGAGCAAACGGGTTAGGGTGGCTAAATAACCCATTAGCTCGCTGAAAGCCATCAATCCACTCACTTGTCAGCAAAAGAGGGTAGCCAATCATAGTATACAGGCTAATTAAGCCGGTCACGATAAACAACCCCTTATTTAAGAAGTCAAAATAAACACTCGGTGCTTGATGCTCTCGAACAGCAATAGCAGAAAGAGCGATAGCTAAAAAGCCGTAGTAGTAACCTGTAATCTGTATAATATCAACAGAACCCGCAGTCACTCCGTCGCCTCCCATAAACTCAGGGTCAATAGCATGAGTGTTATAAAAGAAAAAATAAAAGGTTAACCAGCTAAAGAAAATTAAATAGTACTTAAATTGAGGAACCGATTGAATCAACGTTTTTAAATGAAGTGCCACAAGACAAGTTCCTGGTAAGGTAAAAATAAGAGTCATTAGCAAGCGAAAACGAATATTAAACCCAAAAAGCATCAGGCTATCGTTGCCATAATTTAAGATTTCCCAGGCAAATAGCATAAAAAACACAAGCCAATGAGGCTTTTTTAAAACCTGCTTAAAATAGAAGAAATACCCAACACCAGTAATCCCTACAACCAGTAATAAAGCAATCACCTTCAGACTAAACAGACGAGCAGGCAGGTCAACTCCCATGGCAGGTAATAATCCGTAAAGTAAAACAGGCAGAAGGAAGCCAGTCAACATGAGAAAAATCCAAAAGCCATTTTCTTTCAAGTAACCTGGCTGAGTGGTTAGCGTTTTAGCTTGATTTTCGGATATAAATAAAGAGGGCATAGATAGCGACATCATCTTCTTTCTATAAAAAAATAAATTCCATTGGACTTACGCCCAAAAACTCTATTTCCTAATAGGTTTCCTGATTTTTCGAGTGTCTTTTATTCTGTTTAGATTTTTTAAACGCTAAATAATGAGCCAAAACACGATTTTTAAATTCACTTTCTTTTTGTGAGGTGGACTCAAATAAAGGAGCTAGCGAGTTTTCTTTCGAAGAATGTTTTTCCATTTGGGTTAGGATTTTTTCCCGATTAACAAGTGCTTGATGATAACGTTGGAGCTCACTTTGTTTTTGACGTAAATTTTGGGCTAATCCGTTAAGAAGCAATGTTTTATCTTCCGAGTTAAACAATTCATCCAATGGATCCGAAGGTCTTTGAACACCTTCGCTCAAGAAAAAGGATTCGGCTTTTCCCTCTTTTTCTTCTAGAAAGATTTTCACTTTTTTGACATATTCTGGCCCTTTTTGATCTAAGTTGTATTTATAGCGAATAAAAATTGTACCGACACCGGCCAAGATGCCTGCTAAAAACCCTAGAATTATAAGATGAAGTGGTGCTGGAAAATTAGCGTTTTTAGGCAAGCGAGGGGCATCAATAATAAATACATTGCTCAGAGTCTGAGCTTCCTTCAATTGGGCTTCCGTGTATTTTTTCCGAAGTGCGTCCAGTGAATCGCCTAGAGAGTGTTCTTTTTGCTCGATATTATTCAGAGCTTCCTCAACACTGGGAAAAAGGGATATTTTATGATTAATCTGTTCCAAACGAGATCCTAAGCCTTTAGCTTCCTGAGTTAATCGAATTAGCTCCGCTTGCGACGCGACCATTTCGTTAACCATTTTACTTCGAGTGCTATCAGACACCGCCATTCTCATGCTGAGGTTGCCCTCATGACCCAAGGTTAACAAGAGTTCTCCCCGAATATCTTCTTCCACCTGATTCATTTTAGAACGAATCTCCCGAACTTTCGGGTTTTTCTCAGTCAATGTCGTCGTCAAAAATGCATGGGTCTGCGACAGAGTATAAAGTTCATTTTTAAGGGCTGTCAGCGTACTATTCATCCCAATTGCGGATGCCTCAATGGCCTGATCTGAAGTCATTCCAAGCATTTCTTGATATTCATCCAACTGCGCTTTTTTTCCTTCAATTCTAGCCAGGGTACGATCCAAACGGCTTTCAAAACTGGTTCGCATTTTAGTCAGCTCATGGCTTTCCTTGGTTGCATCCACCGTTTTCATTTTGCGTTTATAATCACTTTTTTCTCGACGAACCGTTTCTAGCTGGTCTTTAATATCCAGGACTTTATTACCCAGATATTGACTTCTTTTTTTCTGTTCTGCCTGATTAATATCCAGACTGGCTTCTTGAAACGAAGCAATAATCGCTTTAGAAGCTTCTTTGGCAACCTTCGGATCCGACCACTTAAATTGAATGGTAATTAGATCCGTACCCGGCTTATTTTTAGACTTAATAAACGATCCACCATCCTTGAAAAAGTTAACCCAGTCTTTTTCATCTTTGATATTCCGTTTTTCCAATTCCTCTGGGTACTCTTCCTTGAAGTAGGTCCATAACCCCTTACTAATCGACGAGGAATAGAGCAGACCCATGGTATTCAAAACCGGGTTAGCGGCACTAGAGGAAGTTGTTTTACTAGAATAAAGCTGTTCTGGCTCAATATAACTGGAGGTGATGGCTGAATCCTTAATCAAAACCATGGATTCGGCTGTATATTGCGGGTCATAGAAAAACAGACCATAACTTAACACCCAGAACCAGACAAACAATGTGACGCCGGCCATAAGTTTTGAGTTTTTCTTAAAAAATTGGGTTTTGGAGAATTGAGACGCGTAATGCTTTAGCATTGAGTTATTCCTCTAAATCCTTTGGTTGGTAATAAAGAAAGTTGATGGAGAGATGCTTGTTTCTAGTTAAAAGAAGGTGAATTAGAAATGTTGCTAGCCAATTTATAATCCACCCAGAATTCCAGCGCTAAAGGCTGTATTAGTAAACGGTTGCAGGATTTTATTCAGGTTTTCGAAATACCGACCCGTTTTACTCACTTTTTTCTCACTAACAAAAACAATATCGTTAGGCCGCAAGACAATATCCATCTTGTTTGGATCCACGTACAGGGTAGATACATCCGTGTCATTCGTGAATCGACGGATAGCAATCACTTTTTTATTGGCGGCCGGCGTGTACCCTCCTGCCATCGCTATGGCGGAATTTAGGTAAGGAGAATTGCCTTCTAAACCATAAACACCCGGTTTTGTCAGCTGACCAATAATCCGAACAGGAAAAGTCTCTGGCCCAATCGATGAGTTTAGTACCAGCGAGTAGTCCTCGTTATCAATAGCCATATTTTGGAGCTGTGGAATATAAATGGAGTCGCCCGACTGAAGCATGACATCCTGATCGCTATCACCTTCTTTCAACATTTTCCAAAGGTTAACGGTTAAGGTTATTTCTTCACCGAAGCTTTTTCGCTTAATCTGGACATGCTCAAGATCGGCGTTAATTTTAATTCCACCTGCGTTGGATAGAATATTGGAAAGACGAAGATCAATCCGGCTAATAGGGTTGGCTGCGTTGGGGCCAATACTGCTATTTTGGTTTCCGGTAGAAAGCTGATACATTCCCGGATGCTTGATCGCACCTGCTAGATAAATTGTCCCTGGTTTAGTTTGAGAGACACTGACCGTAATAATCGGGTCAATCACCAGCTCACTTATTTTTTCCTCTAACATTTGCTGAACTTCGTTTAACGAATGACCGCTAACCGGCAATTCTCCTACGCTGTTAAACGAAGCCATTCCATCAGAGCGAACCAAAATATTCGTTTGACCCAGATCCGCCTGGTGATAAACGTGGAATGTTAGCACATCGCCGGGGCCAACACGATAAGCACTTCCATTAAATTCAATGGTACCGGTGAGCTCTTTTGAAAAAGCCGTTGAAAGCAATAAAACACTCATCACCAAAAAAGCGATAAGGGCTCCTTTTAACGGTAGCACTTTATATCGTTGGGTCTGTACCATAATGGAAGATGCCTCCAGAGGGTTGGGAACTCTAACAGATTAAATAGATCGAACAATAAATATTGTGTTGATTAATGGAATTAAAACCCTGAATATCTGAATTTGCTCTAATGTAAATAAATATAAACCCCTCTGTTTTCTTTGTTTGATTCTAATAATAAGGCACTTTTTTTCTTCCTTCAGCGTTATTAAATTAGACATGAATAAATATAAATAACAAAAGATAAAAATGACAAGTATTAACTTAGTCAGGTCAATAAAAAAAGGAATGGTCGCTTTGAATCTTGCCTGCCCCAATCATTCAAATAAAGTGGAATCCAAAGACATGGCTCTTTCTCCCTTGAGTATTCCTACGGGCAGAATACCGAAAAAGGGAAGGAAAAAAGTACTGTTTTATTACCCTGATTTTGGAGCGATGGGCGGAATTGAACGGTTTATCGAATCGGTAACCTCTTCTTTGAAGACTCAAGCGAACATTCAACCTATCATTATCTGCTCTAAAGGAACTTCTTTTTATGAAAGATTAGAAGAAAAAGGCTTTATCGAAGGCGTTAATTTGTGGGGCATCAAAACTCTTTCTATCTTCAAAAACCCCAATTTTCGGGTCTTTGATTTTATCTCTTTAGCACAATTAGTTCTTCTCCTAAAAAAGATAAAACCTCATATCGTCCATGTCCATATCGGCCAAATCGAAAACCTCTTTTTTAAAGTTCTGGGCTATCCGGTAGTTTACTCATTTCATGGGTATGGCTCACTGTATAGTCTAAAAAATACAAAAAACCCCTTAAAGAGAAGGATTAAAAAATATCTGCTTCGCTGGTTGTTTAAAAAAACAGTCTCTCACCTTGATGCCTTACTCTTTGTCAGTCACTCAGAACAAGAGCGCATGGTTGAAGAAGGGTTTTTATCTCCTGAAAACCCTGGACAAATCGTTTACAACGGCTTAGCTTTAAAGCAACTCAAAAAATCCGTTAGTCACATTGATTCAGAAAAGAGTAAAGAACTAAAGGTTTATTTTGGTGTTCCGATTAATAGTCGAATAATCTCTTTTATTAACCGAATGGACGAAAATAAAAACCCGCTTGAATTTATTGAGTTGGCTGAAAAGCTGGCGGTCGTTTTTGAGGATTTATATTTTGTCATGGCAGGAACAGGCCCCATGGATGAACTCATCCAGAACCGTTTGGCGGTTAGTCCTATTCAAGGGAGATTTCGCTTTGTCGGCTATCAAAAGGACGTGTATCCTCTAATTTATATTTCAGACTTAATTATTCATGTTCCCAACATGGAAGGATTTGGCCTCTGTGTTCTTGAATCTATTGCTCTGGGAACACCCTGTCTAGCCTACGCAGTCGGTGGCATTAACGAAATTTTGTCGTTCCCAGCAGCGGAACAACTTCGGGTTCATCCCGGAAATATCGAGGAACTAACCCAGAAAGCCATCCATCTTTTATTGCTCGATACAAAAGGGCAAATAGAATTATCCCAAGAATTAATCGCTCATGCAGCCCCATTTGAGTTAGATAAAACCATTTTAAACTTGGAGGAGATCTATACTAATGTCGCTCACTCATAGCACTCTTATACCATTTCCAGAAAGTGTGCCTAACTGTCCCTTAGTCTCGGTTATTCTCCCAGTATATCAAGGAGAAAAAACGGTTTTATCCGCTGTTCATTCGGTATTAAATCAAACCTACACAAATTTAGAACTAATTATCATAAACGACGGATCAACAGATGGTACGCTAGAACAACTAATGTCCATTAAAAGTTCCAGAGTCAGTCTGATCGACCAAAAAAATCAGGGCGTATCCGCTTCTCGGGATAATGCGTTTTCCAAAGCAAAAGGAGAGTATATTGCCTTTATTGACGCGGATGATCTCTGGTTTCCGGAAAAAATAGAAACGGAAATGACGACTCTTAAGACATATCAGGATCCTGTTTCTTTAATTTATAGCTGGTATTACGCCGTCGATGAAGACGGCCGACTGACCAATCTTTCACCCACTTACCGGAACAAAGGGAATATATTGGACGCCATTATCCATCAGGAAAGCATGATGCTACCGAGTACGATACTGATGCATCGGAAAATTTACGAAACCATTGGCGGTTTTAAGGCCATTCCAAAAGATTGCGAACTGGAAGATCGTCCGTTTTTTATTAAGGCCTGCAAGTATTTCCCCGCTTATCCAACCGAACAGCGGCTGGTTATTTATCAACAATTAATGTCCGGACGTTGCCGAAGTATCTTAAAAGACTATGATCGAGCCTGTTACTCAGAATTCCGGGTGTTAGACGCTGTTCGAAATGACTTATCACCTACTGAAATCAAGGAACTCGAAAAATTCCATACCAAAAGCCTATTCTACCGTTTTCTCATGTACGGATTCACAAACGAAGCTAAAAGCCTTTATAAAAACCTGAAAGAAAACGAATTGATTCAAGAAAAAAAAGGCATACTTGCTCTGGCCTCTATGAAAAGCGGTATTAACATCCTGTACGCAATTCGATTAGTCGTGCAAACGTTTATCAAATATTTATCGTATCCCTGGTGGCACTGGCGACGCTCTGAAATCTACCAAGCTGTGTGACCCTTGAAGCCAAGAATTTAATCCAATCCAAAGGAAAGTTTATGATTATTTTTAATTTTCACCATGTTGAACCCATTCCCTCTCATTCCGATCGTAAAATGATTACCATTACACCTGAGGGCTTTAAACGGTTTATTCAGATTCTCCGGTCCCTCAATTTTAAAATCATTTCATTTCGAGATGTGTTGGAAGCCGGTGGTCCTCAAGATATTAAGGGAAACACCGCATTAATTACCTTTGATGACGGGTTTGAGAATAATTTTCGTTATGCGGCCCCCATTCTGGAAGAAGAAAAATGTCCAGCGACCTTTTTCGTTCTACCCGGTAAGTTTGGAGGAACCAATGATTGGGACCACGGAGATAAAGCTATTTCCGAACGGGATAAATTAATGACACTCGCTCAAATGAGAGTCATGGCTAATTCAAAATATATTACATTTGGCAGTCATGGGATGTATCATCGCCATTTACCCACATTGGGCGAGACCGAAATTTTCCGGGAAGTGCGACGTTCCTATAGTATTCTTTCCCGTGAACTCGGCAAGTCGTTTGTCCCGGTTTTTGCTTACCCTTGGGGAGAATACTCCGAGGCCGTCAAAGCCAAGCTACAACGTTCTCCATACAAATATGCGATGACAACCGAAAAACGTCCTTGGACACTCGCCGATGATCCTTACGAAATTCCCCGTTACTCGGCCTACTTTCGTGACGGAAACCCGCTGGTTCTCCTCGGAAAGCTCTGCCGACACCAGATATTATTCGGCTAAAAACCCCCAAGCTCTCTGAAGCAGGTTTTCAGAGGTAATAAAAGCCATTCAAGCCCTCTAAACCCCTAGCCATTTGCCTTTTCGAGGTATACTGACCCCTTTTTTAAATTTCAATAGCATCAAATACGATCTTTTGGTTTATATATAAGTAAGACATTATAAAAACACTTATAAAAACACTTAGGGGAATTTAAAACATGACAAATGGTATAGTAGGTGGTCCATCAGCAGGCCAACAGTCTTTTCAAGAAAGACAAGCGATTATTATGAAGGGTGGGCATAACCCTCAAAAACAGCGAGTTGAGATTGCAAACAAACAAGCAAAACTCTATAAACAACTCGGAGAAGGCGGACCAAATACGGACATCGAAACCCAACTTAAAGAATTGAATAATCAAGATAAAAAACTCGAAAATGCCATTTTTGAAAGAAGCGTAATGGGCCAAACTATTCAAGACTCATTTAAACAGCTCCAGTAGGCTCAAATTCTATCTTTCTTCTATTGATGTGTAATTTTATTAGAAAGCTTGCAGCCTCACTGACTAGATATTCCAAGTCAGTGAGGCTTGAAATATCTAACAATCACATCGTACTTTTTCTTAGGGGTTGTTTAGTAAAGGAGAATGCTTGGGTGAGTCGAGTCACTAAAATTCGGCTAACAAACCAGGGGTTCCCGATAAGATAACGTCCGGCCATTCTTCGGGGTTCCAAACTTAAACGGTACAGCCATTCAAACCCAAAATCACCCACCCATTTCGGGCACCGGTGAGTTTCTCCGGTAAAATAATCCATCACAGCGCCTAAGGGGAAAATAAAGGAAACATCCAGTTGAGAACGGTTTTTCTGAATCCATTCTTCCTGAATCGGTGTACCAAGCCCCACAATTAAAATGTCTGGCCGGAGCTGATTAATTCGCTCAATAAGCTGAGCTTCTGCTTTGGGATCATTTAAAATATACCCATGATGATGGCCAATAACCGTATGGTTGGTAACTTTTTCCTCAAGGAGTTGATACATTTGCTCCGAAACACCCGGTTGTCCGCCCAACAGAAAAATATTTTTCTGTTTTCTTGCAAAATAGCGAACAAAATCAATAAACCAGTCCGCCGCCGGAAATCGCATAGGAAGCGTCTGGCTTTGCAGTGATGCGCCAAGCTGAATCCCTGCTCCATCACAATAGATAAATTCTGCCTCTTCCTGCAGAAAGCGCTTTAGCTTTGAATTCAATACGGCCGTATTAGCAACATGGATGTTCAGGTAGCTAACAACCACTTGATACGGTTTGTTAACCTCATGGAGGATTCGTCGAAAAAAAGCCTCAGTCGTTTCAAACCCCAAAACAGAAACGCCTTCAATCGAAGCACCACCAGGGAACATTGGAGAGGGTACAGAGAGAGGAGAGTCAAAAAAAGAAGGGGACATAAGCGGTGTTTCCTTACTTGGATGCTTTTAGGGCCTTCTGCGCTATTTATTCATGTAAAACACCTGAACCTAAAGAATTGCGAAATAAAACATTCGCTAAAACTCGCTTCCTTCTAAACCTGTTAAAATAGATGTATTAAAATAATGGAAAAGGTTCACCTATGTACTTTCGGGGATTAACCCGGTTCCAACACATTAACGCCATTAGCGTCAGCTGTGTCGTCATGACACTTTTAATATTAGGATTGACCGGTTGCCATTCAAAGAAGCCGTCCCCCCATTCATCAAGCCCTCTTTTTTCCGATACAACCCAGAAGGATATTCGCACCTCATTTTCTGTTCGAGGGCAAATAACCCCTCAAAAAACAGGTCGTCCCGTTAACCGGCTTCTCCTCGGAAGCAATCTGGACTCGCCAACCAACAGCAGGAATCCCGAGTTAAAATTACATCCGCTACCACTTTCTACCCTTCGTTATCGAGTCCGTTCATCCGATCCCCCTGAGGGCCCTCAGGCATTTCTATCGCTGACGAAAAAGCATCACCTTATACCGGTTTTATCCTTTGACTTTTCGTCTGATTTTTCTTCGCACCAAGCGCGTTTTTTAAATCAGATAAAAATTAACGCACCACTTTACATGGAATTAGGGCAGGAACCTTATTTTTTAAAAGACGCACAAGCAAAAAGCTATTACCAAAACATTAACCACTGGATTCGGCAAACTCGATCAGGAGTTCCTTCAGCCAAAATTGGGGTTCCCCTAATTGGGTCCGGTGTACGAAGTATTGAGAAACGTGCTTATGATGCCAAGTTACTTACCCATCTGACTGAACCCATTGATTTTGTCTCGTTGCATAGCGGCTACCTCCCTATGTTATTTACGGAAGAACCAGATCCTTCAAAAACTTATTGGGCCACAATGGCAGCAGCAGAATCCCTGAAAAACAACCTCAACCCAATACGTCAAACGCTCGATCAGTGTTTCCCAAAAGCAAAAATTCCCATTGCTCTAACGGAATATAGCGCCTTTTACACCCAGGGAGTTGCCCGAACCGATCGCCTGAGCAACACACCGGCTGGCGCCATTTATATTGCGGATCTCCTGCGCGTTTTAGCGGAACGAGAAGATGTACTGATGGCTCATCACACCTCACTAAAGGGGAAAAATTTCTGGAGCGAGCAAGGTAAGAAGCGCCTTGCCTTTGATGTACTCAGCTTATACGACGAACTGCTTCATGGGCATTTTATTTCCCTACACCTTGATTCTCCTAGTTTTTCCGGTCCTGGGGTCGGTCTCGTCCCGGCTTTTAAAAGCCTGCCTCGGGTCGTTGGACTAGCCACACAAGATGAAAACCAGATTCGGATTTTGCTCATTAACAAATCCATGAAAGCCCCGGCCGATGTCACTCTAACCTCGCCTGACTTTCAAATCACTTCATCCGCCTTCTTTCACGAGTTATCTGCCGATGGCCCCTGGAGTAATAAACCTTGGTATAACGCTAAAGGACAACTTATGAAAGTCCATAACGAACTATCCTTCCGGCTAGAGCCTCACAGCGTTTTTTTACTAACGTTTACCTTATCCCCTTAGCCGGGCTGTCCATAACCGATCCGTCTTCATCCATCCACTGGCAAGCCAAACCAAACAGAGGGTTTAAAATCTGAACAAGAGCCTTCCCACGCTCCGTTAGACTGTACGTAACCTCTGGTGGGCTGGTTGGTCTAACTTCCCGATTAATAATCTTGTGGTGTTCCAACATACGAAGCCGCTCTGTTAGAACTTTTGACGAAATACCATCAATACTCCGTTTAAGCGCACCAAAGCGAGAGGGCCCTTTATTGGATAAGATCCAGAGAATATACGTTGTCCATTGACCCATAATCAGTCTTAAAATGGCATCCATAGGGCAATCCATGGGGCTGTGTGGTAAGGACATAAGCTAGTTACCTAAAAGTACCTACTTTTAAAAAGTTACCATATAATTTAAAATAATCATATAATAAATAGTAACATATAACCCCAAAAGAAATAAGAGGACCCCCCAATGAATACAGCGAACCCCATTTCCGAACTGACGCAAGCCAATCACGACAACTTAATCAAGGATACAAAACCCGTGCTTATTAAGTTTTTTGCGACATGGTGTGGCCCATGTAAAGCCATGGCACCGGCCGTTGAAGCTCTTGCTCAAGAGCTCTCCGAACAATTAAACGTGGTGGAAGCCGATATTGATAAAACCCCTGAACTGGTTAAACAATACGGGATTCAGTCCGTTCCAACCCTAGTTCTTGTGAAAAACGGCGAATCCGTAAAACGAATTACAGGTGTCCAGTCAAAAGGCAATCTGGAAGCCATTATTCAACCCTACTTATAGAGCACAGGCTCTCTCAAAACAAACGGTGTCATTAATGATTTCTTTCATTAATGACACCGTTCACCATTTGAGGGACCGCTTTTCTTATTTTTCAGTCAACCCGATATCTTCGCTGGCGTGACGCTCGATAAAGTCGGTGTAGATTTCGGTTCCGTCTTTAAACACCGGATGATCCAACACTTTCAAGTGGAAGGGGATGGTAGTTTTTACGCCTGTAATACCATATTCACTCAAGGCTCGTTTTGTTCGCTGGATAGCTTCTTCCCGCGTATTGCCATGACAGATCAGTTTAGACATCAAGGAGTCATAATATGGAGGAATCATATAGCCGCTGTACATGTGGCTATCGACCCGAACACCTGGCCCGCCAGGAGCCACATAACCTTCCACTTTACCGGGGCAAGGCATGAAATTCTTTTCCGGGTCTTCGGCATTAATTCGGCACTCAATCGCATGACCCCGAACCACCACGTCCTCTTGCATAAAGCTTAACGGCTCACCAGCCGCAATTTTAATCTGCTCTTTCAACAGATCAATACCAGTAATCATCTCAGAAACCGTGTGCTCCACTTGAATCCGGGTGTTCATTTCCATAAAATAGAAGTTTTTCTCAGCATCAAAAAGACACTCAATGGTTCCAGCACCTTCGTAGCCAATTTTTCGAACGGCTTTCAGGATAGTTTGTCCCATACGCTCACGCATTTCAGGTGTAACAACCGGTGAAGGGGCTTCCTCAATTAGCTTTTGATGACGACGCTGAATAGAGCAATCCCGTTCGGCTAGATGCACCACGTTCCCGTATTGATCAGCGAGTACCTGAAATTCAATATGGCGAGGGTTTTTCAGAAATTTTTCCACATACAAATCACCATTACCAAACGCAGCTTTGGCTTCAGCACAAGCCGTCTGAAGTTGAGAGACTACCTGATCCTCATTCTCAATCACTCGCATACCTTTACCGCCGCCGCCTGCCGTGGCTTTAACGATAATCGGATAACCCACATTGACGGCCCAGGCTTTAATCAAGTCGGGATCAGAGATTAATCCTTGCATGCCAGGAGTCACGGGCATGCCCACTTCTTCCATGGTCTTTTTGGCCGTGGCTTTATCACCCATTTTTTGGATCATTTCCGCTGAGGGTCCAATAAACTTAATTTGATGTTCGTTGCATATTTCGGAAAAATCCGCATTTTCCGCCAGAAAACCGTAGCCTGGGTGAATCGCATCGGCACGGGACATCAGCGCCACACTCATAATATTAGGGACATTCAGGTAGCTGGCGCTTGAGAGGGCCGGACCAACGCAATAGGCTTCATCTGCCAACTGAACATGCAGGCTATCCTCATCAGCCTGAGAATAAATAGCCACCGTGGCAATGTCCAATTCCTGACAAGCCCGGATAACTCGAAGGGCGATTTCGCCTCGATTCGCAATTAGTACCTTTTCAAACATCGGCAATTTGACATTCCTTTTCTTACTTCTTTGCTAATCATATCAAAGAAAGGACTATTTAGTTAAAAACAAACCAGACAAAAACGTGCCTTTTACACTTCCACCAAGAGTAGAGCCTGCCCAAACTCGACCGGCTCACCATCTTCAACCAAAAACTTAACCACTTTGCCGCTTACATCCGATTCCAGCTCATTCATCAGCTTCATAGCCTCAATAATACATAGAGTTTGTCCCACAGAGACCATCTGTCCTGCATCAGCAAAAGACGGCGCATCTGGAGCAGGCTTTCGGTAAAAGGTTCCCACCATAGGCGAGGTAATGGTATGGTGATTTTCACTTACAGCCGGTGCTGAAGCCACGGTTTCTATCGTCTCGGCGACAACCGAAGCCGTCACCGGAACCGATGATGAAGCATCCAAGCCATTGTGGTATACCGCTGACGCTGGAGCACCACCAGCAACTACCGTTTTAATAGTGACTTTCTTGTCCCCATCGGACACTTTAAGTTCAGCCAAATCCAATGACTTGGCCAAATCGGCCAGTTCTTTTATTTTCTCAATATCCACATCCATAGAAAAATCCGTCCTTTGTTCTCAAAATCTCTAAATTTTACACCCGGTCCAGATAGGTGTTGCTTCGGGTATCCACGCGAATGGTATCATCAATGGCCACGAAAAAAGGAACCTGAACTTGTGCGCCTGTTTCCAGAGTCGCAGGTTTTGTTCCGCCCGACGATGTGTTGCCCTTTTCCGCCGGAGGCGTGTCCGTTACTTTCAATTCGACAAAGTTTGGCACCTCAACCCCGATAATGCCTCCATTATGCATTAACACGCTCAGGGTCATTTCCTCTTTGAGGTAAATCACCCCGTCGCCAATCTGATCTTTAGTCAGGGTTATTTGATCGTAAGAACTCATGTCCATCACCGTAAAGGTTTCACCGTCACCATAAAGGTACTGCATTTCTTTTTTATCCAGGATGGCCTGAGGCATTTTTTCACCGGCTCGAAAAGTTTTTTCCACCACTTGTCCGGTTTTTACGTTTTTCAACTTAGACCGAACAAAAGCCGAACCCTTCCCCGGTTTCACATGCAGAAACTCGACCACTTGCCAAATACCGTTATCCAGCTCAATGGTCAATCCGGTTTTAAAATCATTGGTTGAGATCATATAATGCGTCTGCTTCCTGTAAAATTAACAATGATGATACCTGTTTCCATTTTAATTATAAAAACGTCAGGTCTTTATAACATAACCACACATCATGGATTATGTCAGGACACATCATAACAAAAAACGGAGCCGTCGTAACACGGATATCAAAATGAGCGTTAACCCAGCCACAAGCCGTCATATCATTGCCAGTTTAGAGGCTTTGGAACAATTCGCAAGCCAACTGGCCCCTCAACTCATACCGGGCGACGTATTGGCACTGAATGGCCCCATGGGTGCTGGGAAAACCACTTTAACCCAACTGTTGGGCAAGCACCTGGGGCTTCAGGAAAAAGTGACCAGCCCCACGTTTGTCTTAATTCATGATTACCTGAGTGGGTCAGTCCCTGTGGTCCATGCGGATTTATACCGACTCGGTACAGAAGGCTCTAACAGCTTGGCCACTGAACTGCTGGATCTTTTGGAAGAATCTTCGGCTATTGTTATTGTAGAATGGGCGGAATACGGCAAATTTCTTGAGCCGTATATAACCTTGAAGCTAGATCTGGATTACAACTCAGAATCAAGCCTCCCCGATCAACGTATCATTCATGTCACATCCCATCGCCCGGAGCTCCATTTACCTAATGACCCAACCTTCTGACCCTGTACTCTGTATTGATACCACCTCAAAAATTCTGATGGTAGCCATTAGCATTGAAGGGCAAATCGTTGCCCATCGACGAGAAGCCAGTCAATCTCATCGATACCATTCGGCCATGCTAGTTCCCACCATAGAAGCACTTTTAAATGAATTAAGCATAAAAACAAGCGACCTTAGCGCGTTGGCCATAAATATTGGGCCCGGAAGCTTTACTGGTATCCGAACCGGCCTGTCATCCATTCGCACCTTTGGCCAGTTTTTAGACATTCCGGTTTACGCCTTTAACACTTTTGAAGTATTGGCCCATAACCAAGCCAATGAAAGCATAATAAGTCGTATTTATATCGATGCCCTACAAAACAAAGCCTACCATGCCCGACTTTGTTTCCGCCCTGAAGGAGTCCACTACCTGACTCCACCCGCATTAATCTCAATGAGTTCATTGGAAAACACCTCTTTAGAGAGCTCTGAGCAAATCATTATCTCCGAAAAATTAAGGCCCTACCTTGACACCACTTCAAATCAGGACCGAATCCAGTCCATTGAAACGCCTGAACGATTTACCCCTCACGACATGTGCCAGCTAATTCGGCAATACAGCGACACATCACCCCATCCCTTTCTTTACTCCTGGGATCAAGTCAAGGCGCTCTATTTACAAGCCCCCAACATCACCCTCCGAAAACCCAAAGCTGACATGCTGAAATAAGTTCTTTTTATTTTTTTAAAATATTCTTTCAATTATTCCCATTACCACTGGTGAAATTCATGTTGTTCATCATTTGGTTCATCATCATGGTACTAAACATTTGCGGATCAATCGGGTTCGCCCCGGATGGATTCTGAGAAGAGCCTCCCGCTTGCCCTGCGTTTTTCTGAGCAGCCATCATTTGATTGAGCCACTGTGGATTACTCATCGTATTGCCCATTCCGGAAACCCCATTCATGTTCATCATTCCATTGGTGTTGTTGTTATTTCCTTGACTCATCATATTCATCATCATCTGAAAAGCCATTATATCCTGCGGTGACAAAGCTTGCTGTTGTGGTGCCTGTGTTCTCACTGAAGATTCTTTAGAAGAGGTTTCTCTTTCGGGCGACGAGGCGACCGGTGCAGCATTCACCGTATCATCACTATCACTGGTTGCTTGATAAGCTGGCGGGTCGACGGCAGATAAATCCACAGGCGGACGAAGCTCAAGCATCCGCAAATCATCTTGGGTATCGTTCTCGTGAACCGCTCGAGTATCAACAGCTTTATCGATATTCTCGCGATTAAGATTAGGCTTGATAAATGGAAGCGTGTTTAAATTCGTTAACCCTTCCAACCGGCTTTCAGGCGGAACAAACCGGGGAGGTATATCCAATGCATTATGCTCTTTCTCAATCTGAGGCAAATAGGCCAACCCCTGGGTTGCCAGCTGAGCTTCTCTAGTATTGGGCCGCTTGGCAATCAACTCCTCGTAATAAGTTCTGGCTTTATCCAACTGGCCGGTTCGGGCATGGGTAATGGCCAAATAATACGTAATTTTTCCAAAGGGTTCGGCGTCCGTCTTAACCAACTTATGTCGAAGGTTGCGAAAGATAGCCAATGCTTTAGTATAATCCCCTTCTCGATAAGCTGACACCCCATCCAGATAACGCATTCCCTCTTTCTTGTCCTGCTTCCAGAAAACTTTCGCTTCGCAAGGAACACTAACTGAAAAGCACACGCTAACAAGGCCTGTCATCAAACAGACCCAGACCATGCTAAATCGTAACAACCTAAAAAACCTCATATCGTTATTATAAAAGTTTTTTTTAAAAAAGCAGGAAAAAGTGCCTCAAACCAAAAGAAAGTCCTCTATCCAGAGGAAAACGAAGAGTTCCTAAGAAAAGTTTATTTTGCTAAAACCGGCGTGGCGATCAGCGCCTTCATTCGTTCAACGGCTGGACCGATTCCAAAAAAGATCGCATCCGCAATCAGGCTATGGCCAATATTTAATTCCTCTAAACCTTCCATCGCCAGAATCGGTTCAACATTGTCACAATTCAAACCATGACCAGCGTTAATACCCAGGCCAAGCGACACTCCCAAACGAGCCCCCTGAAGCAGGGCATCCAGGGCTTGCGTTGCCCCTTCCAGACCACCTGATTCAAAAGCCCCACAATAAACCCCTGTATGGAACTCAACCATCCGGGCGCCAACTTTATGGCTGGCCCGGATTTGCTCCTCAGAGGGCTCAATAAAAAGGCTTACATGAATCCCAGCTGTTTCCAGCTTTTTAACCGTTTCAGTAATACCTGTTTCAAAACGAACCACATCCAACCCTCCTTCAGTGGTCAGCTCTTCCCGGCGCTCCGGCACCAGAGTGACCATATAAGGCTTTAGCTTCAAAGCAATAGCAACCATCTCATCCGTGTTCGCCATTTCCATGTTCAAACGAGTCGTGATAGACGCTTTGAGGCGAGCCATGTCCTCGTCTCTAATATGACGCCGATCCTCTCTCAAATGTGCCGTAATTCCATCCGCTCCATGGGATTCGGCTATAAGAGCAGCTTTAACCGGATCAGGGAAACTCGTTCCTCTTGCGTTTCGAACCGTTGCCACATGATCCACATTAACGCCAAGTTTAGCCATTTGATTCTTCCATCCTTGTTTTATTTTTCAATTTTATCTTTTAACTTAAGAGTTACGCCCAATTTTAATCGAAACACCCCGGACTCTTCGATGAGGTTTATAAAGCTTAACACAGAGTGAAGACGACTTAAAAGTCGAGTATTCTTGGTTATTAGAGTATTAGAGTTCCTATTAAAGCTAAGATTTTCCGACTATTACAAATCATTAAGCCTTGTCCCCGCTATAATCTCACCAATAGCAACCTAATTTCCCTCCCCTCTTTCGTTAGGTTAAGGATAAAGAAATCACGTTATGACACAAAAGTCCTCTCATAACCTTCCTTCTAAAAACATGTTTAAGGATCCTCACTCCGCCCCGGCCTCTAAAAAGGAAAAGAAACAACTCTTTTCTAAGTTCAGCCGGTATAAGATTTTGAGACAAACCAACATCGATACACATCATTTGCTTTGGTTTAGCTTGACTGCGTTTATCGTTCTTTCTCTCCTCTCCCACACTGATCAGTTGGCCTTCGCTCTCAATAGCAATAAAACACTGGAAAGCATTGATCAAATCCTCGCTCGAAAGAATACTCTCCTCAATGACAGCCCTGCCATGGCCCTTCTCTCAGCGGAAGAGCAATTAAAACCTTTTTCAACCTCTCTTTATGATATTCAACCTCAGAAAAAGCACTTAGACTCTGTTTCTCTTGCCTCTCAGATCATTACCGAACCTTATTCATCAAAGGATTCTCCCAGCGAGGAAGCAGAAATCGTCCTTAAGAAACTGGCAATGACAAATACCTTTAAGCCCACAACCCAAGGCTTTTTCGAGAGTGCCCTTTCCGAAGATTCTCCATTTAAACTCTCTTTACCCGTCAAACATTTTAGAATTACTTCCCGGTACGGCTGGCGCCATGGACGTCCGCACCGAGGGGTGGATCTTTCCGCCCCTATCGGTACCACCGTATACGCTTCAGAAGAGGGAACCGTCATTATGGCAGAACCCTACTACGGTTACGGCAATCTGGTTGTCATCGACCATGGAAACGGCGTCCGGACCCGATATGCCCACTTGGCCAAAATCTTTGTACAAGAAGGCGCCAAAGTATTTAAAGACCAGATGGTTGGCAGTATTGGCATGACGGGAAGCACCACCGGCCCTCACCTCCACTTTGAAGTGGTCCAGAATAGCCATCATAAAAACCCGGAACTGTTTCTATTCCAATAAGCAAAGCCCCTTTCTAAACGGCTGGACTTTTATTTGGGTTTTTGATCCCACATCCTTTATAATCAGAGGATGAAGGATTACTACAGAATACTGGAAGTTCACCCTGAAGCCAGCGAAGAAGTCATTCAAAAGGCTTATCGTACCCTTGCCCGGAAACACCACCCGGATCAATACCATTCAACCAACAAAACATTTGCCAATGAACGAATGAAAGATTTGAACGAGGCTTATACGACCTTGAACAGCTCTATCCGACGCCAGCACTACGATAAAAAACGGGCTCAAGCCATTAAAAACCCTTCTGGCTATTCATCCGATATTTTAACCGAAAAAATCAAAAATATTGGCTTCTGGGCCGCATTAACGTTTATCGTCATCGGGGTTATTAGTGGTTTCGCCCGCGTATTTTTTCTCACCCCTGTCGGAAGGATTATTCTCTTAGTGGGTATCGGGCTCCTTATTTTTCGATACGCTCGAAATAAACGGACTCATACCTCATGACACCACTTCCACCTCCTAAACGACTGCTCGTCATTCCTTTACGCTACATTGGCGACACCATTCTAACGGTTCCTCTAATCCGAAACCTTCGTCACCACTTCTCTGACACCCGTCTCGACGTACTCGTATCAAAAACCGCCGCCCCATTGCTAGCCGACTGCCCCTATATTGATACTCTCCTTGTTGAACCAGCAAAAGCAAAAGAACGTATCCCTCTGATAAGGTCAGGGCAATATGACACAGCCATTATCCTTCGGAAATCCTTCACCATAGCCTGGTCTTGTCAACAAGCCGGTATAAAAAATCGGATTGGTTACGATAAACAGAGGTTCATGAAACCTATTTCTTTCAAACGATGGGGACTCCTGCTCGATTATAAAACACCTTACCCTTCAAGAAAAACCCATGTCCATCAAGCCATTAGCCATCTCAGTCATCTTCATGCATTCGGCTTATCCGCTGTCAATGATTATCTGGAGCTGTGGACCTCAGATAAAGAAGAAAGAACGATCCAGACCCTATTGGATACTCAAGCCATTTCTCCAGAAAAACCTTTGGCCATTATCCATTCTGTTAGTGCCTCCTCAGGAAAATCTGTCCCTATTCGGCATTTTGCTTCAGCGGTTCAGCATCTTAACCAGACGGGCTACGAAATCATCTGCACGGGACTCTCAAACGACATTTCTACCTACGAAAAGCTTGCCGAAGCCAGCCAAATTCCGATCCATAATTTCGCAGGAAAAACCACATTAAAAGAAACCTTTGCCCTCTATAAGCGCGCACATTTTATTTTATCCGTTGATTCCAGCCCTATTCATATCGCCGCCGCCGCCGGAGTTCCTAAAATTGCAGGCATCTATATGACCACAAACGAAAAACAATGGGGCCCTCACTCATCTAAAAGTCTGTTTTTCCCGGCCATAATCCCGCCTGAAACGCCACTAGACTCCCCTAAAATTGGCCAAATACTTCAGTCCACCACCATGGAAGCCACGGCAGTGGACTGGAAAAACAAACCCGTTCTAGGTTAAAGCCTATGGCGACTATTAGCCCATGAGCTTGTGCATATCGAAGATAGGTAGATAAAGGCCAAGCAGGATAAACATAAGAATCCCCCCCAGCACAACCGTCATCACCGGCTGAATTAAACTCGTCATCTGATCAATGGCCTCATCCACTTCTCGTTCGAGAAACGTTGACGCTTTATAGAGCATATTTTCCAGATTTCCGGTTTCCTCACCAATGGCAATCATTTTAACAACCATAAAGGGAAAGACCTTACTTTGTTCCAACGGTTTGGAAAGACTCCCCCCAATCAGGATACTTTCCCGAGCCCGATCCAGCGTGACCCGGACCACATAGTTGTCCACGGTTCCTGCCGAGGTTCCGATGGCTTCGGTTAATGACACCCCGGAGGCCTGAAGGGTCCCCAATGTTCGAACAAAAGAACTGCTATAAGACTTATTAAGGAGATCCCCCATCACGGGCAAGGTTAACATCCATTGATCCACCAACGGTTTGCCCATGTCAGATTTTCTAAAAATGTTAAACCAGACAACCAATCCGGTTAGCACAATACCCGCTGCCCACCAGAAAGACAGCAAAAAGTCGCTGGTCATAACCAACAATTGGGTCGGAAGGGGCAAATCAGCACCCGCCGAAGAAAACATACCCTGAAATTGAGGAACAACAAACATTAATAAGCCTACCGTAATACCGCCAATAATCAAGGCAGTTACCACCGGTACAACCATAGCCCCTTTAACCTTACCTTTAACAACCATCTCTTTTTCAAGCAAGATGGCCAGCCGCTCACAAATATCATCCAGGTTACCCGAAACCTCACCCGCTCGGACCATATTGATATACAGTCGGCTAAAAATATGAGGAAAACGAGAAATTGCCGCGCTAAAGGAATCTCCAGCAATAACATCCGTCCGGATCTGTTTCAGGCATTTTTTAAGCGTATCATTCTGGGATGCCTGCTCCAACAAAAACAGTCCTTCAATTAAAGGAATCCCCGCATCCAATAACGTATAAAGTTGCTGGGTAAAAATAGCCAAATCTTTCAAGGTGGGGTTGGTCAAACTGCTTAAAAACGGAATTCGATCGGCCAGTGTCTGTAAATTCAAGCCAGGAGAATCTTCTTCCAATCGCGTCGGAATTTGCCCTTGCGCTCGAATCATCTCCTTGGCTTCTCGCAAGTTTTGAGCTTCCAGCTTTCCTTCAACGGTTTTCGTTGTCCCTGGTTCTAAGGCATAATAAACATAAACAGGCATTACGGATTAGTCCTCCAAATCAACACCCAGAACCCGGGTGATTTCTTCAACTGTGGTAAACCCGGCCAGGGCTTTTCGTTTTCCATCCATGGCCAGCGTGTACATACCTTCTTTCACGGCAGCTTCCTCGATGGCAAAAGTAGATGCGCCCGAATCAACCAGTTTGGCAATGTCACGACTCACACGCATAATTTCGTAAAGACCCACCCGACCTGAGTACCCGGAACCTTCGCAAGAATCACATCCTTTACCCCGATACAGGGTAATTTCTTTTTCTCGATCCTTCATATTTAAGGTTTCCACTTCCTCATCGGTAGCCGTGTAGGACTCTTTGCATTTCGAACAAATCCGGCGCACCAGACGCTGAGCTAAAATACCAATAACCGCTGAACTGACCAGATAAGCCGGTGCCCCCATCTCCAAGAGCCGTGTCACCGTTTTTGCTGAGCTGTTCGTATGAATCGTGCTAAAAACAAGGTGACCCGTCAGAGCAGCATGAATAGCCGCCTCCAAGGTCTCTTCATCTCGAACCTCACCCACCAGAATAACGTCCGGATCTTGACGAAGCAAAGCTCGAAGGGCGCTGGAAAATGTCATGCCCGCTTTACTATTGATAGGCGTTTGGTTAATCCCGGATAATGGGTACTCAATGGGATCCTCAACCGTGGAAATATTAATCTCCGGTCGGTTAATCTCACGCAAACAAGTATACAGCGTGGTGGTTTTCCCTGAACCCGTCGGGCCCGTTACGAGAATAATGCCATTAGGCGCCTTAATCATACGATTAATGGTTTTTCGTTCTTCCGAAGTCAATCCCAGGGTTTCCAATCCACCGGATGTGGCCGTTGCTTTTAAAATTCGAACACAAATCTTTTCGCCAAACTGAAGCGGCAACGTATTCACCCGCATATCCACTTCTTGGCTTCCCATCTTAATTTTCATCCGGCCATCCTGAGGCCGCCGCCGTTCGGCAATATCCATGCCACTGGCAACTTTTACCCGAGAAATAACGGCGTTGGACATTTTTTTAGGAATACTTCGAGCTTCTTTCAAGATACCATCCACCCGATAACGAATTAAAAGACGCTCTTTTTGCGGTTCCCAGTGGATATCCGATGCTTCCATGTCAATGGCTTCGATTAAAACAGAGTTAACCAGCATAACAACCGGCGCGTCTTCCGCTGCCATTTCGGCTTCCAGATCCGAACTCAGTGATCCGTCGTCATAAATACTATTATCCTTGCTCAGATCTTCTTCAATCTTCCGCAAGGCATCATCACCGGACACGCTACTCCGAAAGTATTTATCCAGTGTATTAACCAGTTGTTTATGCGTTGAAACCCTTGGAATTGGACGAAAACCGGTTAAAAGTGCAATCTCATCCAATACTCGTAAGTTATCCGGGCGAGCCATGACGACTTCTAACCTTTTATATCGTAGATCTACCCGAACCGGAATAATCATATGCCGTTTAATAAAGTCTTCTGGCAATAGTTTAATCACACTGGGTTGAAGCTCAACAGATGTCAGCTCAAAATACTCAAACCCATGCAGGATAGACAGAGCTTTCCCCAGTACCGCATCATCAACAAAGCCCAATTTAACGAGAACAGACCCAACAGGCACCTTGGTCGCCTTTGCTTCTGAAAGTGCCTGGGTTAACTTTACTTCTGTGATGGCACCCATTTCAATCAGTACATCACCAATCCGTTTTTTATTCGGCGATACCGCAGTTACTGTAGCCTGAGCAGGAAGGGGAGAAGCGGGGGGGAAGGAAGCCTGTATTGTTTCATGGCCGTGGCCAGATCCGGTTTGTTCACTGGAAGTCATTGGATCCAAGTGGGGTACGTCTCCCCCCTGAGAGGGATCCGGATGATTGGGTAATGAGTTTGGAGAACTCACGTATTCAGACTCCATTTACATAAGCACTTTTCTTAGCACAGAGCTGTTCTTTTACTGGAAACTGAACTAAAATGTACGATCGGCAGGACACCCTATCGCACGGCTCAACTTGTCAACGTCCAGATTGTCGTCGATTGTCTATACTAAAAAGACTTACTACCAGTGAATATCGGTCATTCGACCCGATTCTTTAATCTTCCCTTAAACCTCCCCCAAAAGGTGGACCTCCCATGCCCCGTTCACTAGAGCAGTTAAAACAAACCATCCGAAAGGCTCTGGCCACACTGGAATTATCCGAACTCCAGACTCAGGCTGAACTGGGGTATATTTCTGACTATATCCTTAACCTCCCAACGTCGGCTCATTGGCTCGATCCTCAGCAGGAAATACCGGAGGCTCTCTGCTTAAAGGTTGAAACCCTACTTAATAAACGAATTAAAGATCGAGTTCCTATCCAATATCTGGTTTCCGCCGCCTCGTTCTACGGACTTTCCTATTATGTGGACCCTAACGTACTGATCCCTCGTCCAGAAACCGAACATCTGGTAGATTTAGCGTTGGCAATGACAAAACAAAACCATTACCAGACGGCCCTTGACTTGGGGACAGGCTCAGGGATTATTCCTATTTCGCTGGCTTATCACCTAAAAAAGCCAGATTTCCAGCTAACGGGTGTAGACATTTCCATGGGGGCACTGGCCATTGCTAAAAAAAATGCCCAAACCCATGATGTTGAAGCGAACATTGAATGGCTCCAAGGAGATTTATTCCAGCCTCTCGCCCAGCAAACCTTTGATATGATCCTCTCCAACCCGCCTTATATTTCCCATGACGAAGCCGAAACCCTGTTCCCGGAAGTCTATAATAATGAACCTCACTTGGCCTTATTCACACCCGAAGGGTTCCCCACGTTCTATCAACGTATTGCACAAGAGGCCAGCGCCCACCTTAACCCCGGCGGTGCCATTTTAGTAGAACTCGGGGACCAGTGTACGGATCATGCACAGAAAGCATTTACCCAGGCCGGATTTTCTAAAATTAGTGTCCATCCTGATTATGCCGGAGTTGAACGGATTTTGGTTATCCAACAATAACCTGCCTTCTCCCTAGCAAATCGAAAAAAATGCTACCCATAAGATTAGAACTCACGTAAAATCTTAAGTCATTATTAAAGTATCCGCCAAGGCGGATGATTTTCCACTAAGCTTAGGGTATATTCTCTTCATAAGAATTGAACGCACTGATATTGTGCAATGTGTGTAATAAAAGTTAATCAACAGAAAAGAGGACTCCCTGATATGTCTAAAGTTGTGGGAATCGATCTAGGTACGACAAACTCGGTTGTCGCTGTTATGGAAGGCGGCAAGCCGACCGTTATCGCCAACGCCGAGGGGAATCGTACCACTCCTTCGATTGTTGCTGTCTCAAAAACCGGTGAGTGGCTTGTGGGTCAACTGGCCAAACGTCAAGCCGTACTTAATACGGACCGAACCATCGCGTCAAACAAGCGAGAAATGGGTACATCCTATACTTGGAAGGTTGACGGAAAAGATTACACCCCTCAGGAAATCTCCGCCAAAATTTTGAGAAAACTGGTGGATGACGCATCGTCTTATCTGGGTGAAAAAGTCACTAAAGCCGTTATCACGGTTCCTGCCTATTTTAACGATAGCCAGCGACAAGCGACAAAGGATGCTGGAAAAATTGCCGGAATCGAAGTCCTTCGAATCATTAACGAGCCTACCGCCGCTTCACTGGCTTACGGATTAGAGAAGAAAGCTGATGAAACTATTCTGGTCTTTGACCTTGGCGGTGGAACTTTCGACGTTTCCGTTTTGGAAGTAGGCGACGGTGTATTTGAAGTTAAATCCACCCATGGAGACACCAAACTGGGTGGTGATGATTTTGATGAAAAGCTCATCGACTGGATGGCCGAAGAATTCAAAAAACAGGAAGGCATTGACCTAACTACGGATAAACAGGCCATGCAACGACTAAAAGAAGCCGCAGAAAAGGCTAAGTGCGAACTATCGACGGTTATGGAGTCTCATATCAGTTTGCCTTTCATTACGGCGGACCAAAACGGCCCTAAACACTTAGAGCTGGATTTGAGCCGGGCTAAATTCAACGAACTAACCCGAGAGTTGGTTGAACGATGCCGTAAGCCGGTTGAACAATCCCTAAAAGACGCCAATCTTAAAACTTCTGAGATTGATGAAATTGTCATGGTCGGTGGTTCAACTCGAATCCCTGCCGTTGTTGATCTGGTAACAGAACTCACAGGTGGCCAGAAACCTAATCAAGGTGTTAATCCAGATGAAGTCGTCGCTGTTGGCGCCGCTGTTCAGGCTGGTATCCTCGCAGGTGAAGTTAAAGACATCGTTCTTTTAGATGTCACCCCACTTAGCTTGGGGATTGAAACCCTCGGCGGTGTTATGACCAAGTTGGTTGACCGAAATACCACTATTCCAGTACGCCGAACCGAGACATTTTCCACAGCGGAAGACAATCAGACCACAGTGGATGTCCATGTACTTCAAGGAGAGCGTCCCATGGCCGCCGCCAACAAAACACTGGGCAAATTCCGGCTGGAAGGGATTCCACCGGCACCGCGTGGTATTCCTAAAGTAGAAGTTACCTTTGACATTGACGCTAACGGAATTGTGAACGTCAGCGCCAAAGATCAGGCAACCAATAAGGAACAAAAAATCTCTATTACCGCCAGCACCAGTCTAAGTGACGACGAAGTCGAACGCATGGTAAAAGAGGCCGAGTCTCACGCCGATGAAGACGAAAAGGTCAAAGAGAAAATCGAACTGAAAAACAGTTGTGATAGCCTCTGTTACAGCGTTGAACGTCAAATGACCGATCTGGGCGAAAAAGTGGATCCTGAGGAAAAAGAGAAAGTCACCAAACTGGTTGATGAACTCCGAGGTGCCATTCAGAGCGAAAATCACGACGAGATGAAGAAGCTTCAGGAAGAGCTTCAGGAAGAGCTTCAGCAACTTGCTTACGCCATTTCCACCAAAGCCTACGAAGCGTCGAACGCTGAGCAAAACGCCGATAGTAGTGCTAACGAAGAGTCCAGTGGCGAAGAGTCGAAAGATGACGAGGAAATCATTGACGCCGAATTCCGCCCTTCTGACGAAGCCGGCACAGCTGGCCCTGTTTAGGGCAAGTGTCGTAAACCACTGATTCCATTAACATTAAGCGCCTTACTCGATAATAAGAGTAAGGCGCTTATTATTTCAAGGTTTCGCGGGTACTAATTTCCTGTTGATTGTAACATTCCATTGCCTTTCAGACGTTTCAACCTATTCATGATCCTTTTTCTCCTCTATGCTGAAACAAAATTCGGAATGGAAAATAACAAACACGGATGAGCTTTATTTCGGGGAAGTTTCGGCGGATTGCCCGCTATGATACATTTATTATTCCGGCGCTATGGCTGTTTGTGGCGGGGAATCTACTTTTCTGGGCTGTGCCAGATTTTCCTCTCCTCAAGTGGTTTATTCTACTTCCTTTTCTGGCTTTACTCATTCTGCTGGTAGTCTATAGTAGTCGAAAATGGGTGATTCGTTCCGCTTTTTGGCTGGTTATGTTGATGATTGGCGGGTTTTACTACCAGCAATTCGCTTTTCAACCCAATGCGTTTGATCCCGTATGGAAAGCGCCTCACACTCGGGCCAGCGTGGAAGGGGTGGTGGTTCGACGTGATAATAATGGCCACAAAGGGCAAATTCGGGTACTTAATGTCAATGGACAATACGCCTCAGGGATTACTCAAATTACCAAAACCGGAAGAAATCTCCCACTTCCCTCCGTGGGCACCACCGCTGTTTTTTATGGCAGTTTAAAAATCCCTGCAAACAGTAAATTTAATGGTGGTTTCAGCTACCGACTCTATCTCAAGACAAAGAAAATAACCACCTTGCTCACACACGTTAGCGAAATCACGACGACGCACACTGAACCCCTGACCTTACCGGATCAAATCAACCGGTGGATGGCAGGAGTCCGTGAAAAAATGTCCCGAATTTTCAGTCAGTTTCTCTTATCCCCCGATTCTGACGTGCTATCTGGCATTGTTCTTGGGAGTCATGCTGTTCCCATTGATGCCTCAACCAAACAGGCCTTTATCGAAACCGGTTTGATTCACTTTCTGGCGGCATCCGGACTCAATGTGGGTATCATCGCAGGATTTATTCTCTGGCTTTGCGGACAGTTTCGAGTCATGGGACGCTCCCGTCTACTGATTGCGATGGCCAGTGTGGCATTATACATTATGTTAGCCGGGGTTTCTCCATCGGTACTTCGTGCCGGAACCATGCTTGAGCTGGCTCTGTTTTTCAAGTTCATGAATCAAAAGTTCTCACTGCTTTTCCTGCTTAGCTTAGCCGTTGCGATCATGGTGCTGTTTAACCCAAATGTGGTTGGTGATCTTGGGTTTCAGTTCTCCGTTCTATCGACCTTCGGCCTAATCACCATGGTTCCACCCCTTCAGGAGCTTTTAGGGCGGTATATTACCCGATTTTTAGCCGGTATCATTCTGGTGCCACTGATTGCACAGATTTGGGTGCTTCCTTTATCCCTCTATCACTTTAATCAATTCCCCCTCCATTCGGTACCCCTCAATATTCTGGCCATGTTCTTTGTTACACCGCTGACGGTTATTGGATTTATATCTGGCATCATTGGTTTTTTCTGGGAACCTTTAGGTCAGTGGCTTACCTTTTTGGCTTGGCCCTTTCTTAAAGCCCTTCTCTGGATTGTCCAGGCGGGAGACCAGCTCCAGTGGGCTAAAATCAGTCTGGCCTCACCACCCATTTGGCTTGTTCCTAGCCTTTATCTTACACTCGGACTCATCCTGCTCTTTGTCAACCAAACGTCTCCTTTCACTCTTAATCGACGCCAACAGACCGTATCCATTTTAACTCTGATTTTCTGCATGATGGCGAACCTGAGCTTTAATCAATGGGAAACTCACCAGCAAAGCGCCATTGAAATCCTCCCTCTTTCACGATTTCATTCTGCTTTTATCCTAAAGCCCAAATCGGGCAAATCTTTTTCGATGCTTATTCCAGAATCCCTATCCTATTGGGAAGAACGCACCTTGTCCGACTATCTTAAACATCGAAATATCCAACACCTCTCGGCACTTGCCCTCTGGAAACCCCCAAATCAAACGAGAAGCACCCCTTCTCCGTTAGAAACCCTTTTCGTAAAACGAACCGTCCAACAAGTGATCCACCTTAATCAGCTTTCTCCCAGCCAAACCCTCCGGTTTGGCAACCTGACTCTATCTCCTCTTGTACATCAGCAGGGTCGGCTCTTCCAAATTTCCAGTAAAAATTTCTGTTTACTCGTCACCCAGCGCCACAACGATACATTTTTATGCCCGTTAACCTACCTTAATCTACCTCGACAGCCCGGTCGACTTTGGTCAACGATGACCCAGAAAGTTTTTCCAGTGGATCAGCTCCGTACAGTCGAAATAACCTCTCGAAAATTGACCTTATTCTAATTCCAGCAACTTGGCTTAAAATGAGAAGAAAAAAAGAAGCTACCGGAGTTCTCGGTAGCATGACTTGGGGAGGAGGTTGGGGAATTGCGAGGGATAAATCCCTCACAGTTAAACTATCGTCAACCCCTTTTGTTTCTTGAGCTTTCGACAGCAAAGTGTAAACTTATATAAAGTATACCTCCATTGTTTTCTTGAACCTTTCCGATAAACTAAGTTTGAAATACCTTTACGAGAAAGTCTCCCATGCGATTTTTACCCCTCAGACGTTCTATTTTTACCCGCCTGTTTATCCTCTTGGCTTTTTATAGCCTCTTCTTCCCAACATGGGTCTATGGGGCAGGAAAGCCCTTTATCCATCCCGATTTTCTGTATTCCCACCAACTTCAGGAAAAACACACCCTTTCATCCCAGACGAACATCAACCACGCTAGTTTTGAAGAATTAAAAATATTACCTGGTATTGATGACAATCTGGCCTTAAAGCTAATTCGTCTTCGCAAAACACAGACATTCCAGTCCAATCTGGATTTGTATCGGTTGCCCTTCATGGAAAAGCGAGAAATTGATCGTCTTATCAGTCAATTACAGCAATATATCTCGTTCTAATCAAAAAACCCGCCACAAAAAATCAATTCGTGACGGGTTCTCATTCAACCATGATGATGGGTCATTAATAGTTAAAATTAATGTCCTCATCCACTTTAATGCTCATTCGGGTTCCACTGGGCATAACAACATCCTTGCCCTTACGAGCTAGGGCATAGCCAATACCTGCCAAGGCACCAACACCGGTTCCCATTAAAGCACCGGTCCCGGCAACACCAAGCAATCCACCCAAGGCAACACCTGTTACAGCACCTAATCCAGTGCCGCCTGCGGCCACTCCGATGCCTTTAGCAAGATCCATCTTAAAGGAATTACCTTTCAGTCGACCCGTATTATCTTCGGTCACAATATGTCCGGTAATAGGAACCACCATTCCAGAAGGTGTTTTAATGCTATGGAAACGTACGTCCAGTTCACCATGGCGCCCCATGCGGCTCGCCCGGTGAAGATCTGCAACCTGTCCGACCACATTGCTACCAGCAGGGATGGCCCTATTTCCATTAACAAACAGATCGTTTTCCAATGTTGCCGTAATATTTTCGCCTAAAGCATTAGAATACGAGCTCAAAGGTTGATCCAGCTTCAGGATCATGGTCGTTCCCTTTGGCAAGGTGCTTACACTACCCCGTAAAGGGATTTGCTGGCTTTGAGCCGTATAAGCACTGTTATTGTTGGGGTACGTACTTGAATAATTGTTATTAAGGGGTCGCAACTGATAATCATTAATACCGTCAGCCATTGCAGCCATTGGCATTGCGCCTATAGAAAGGGCCAGTAAGCAACCTAATATCTGTTTTTTCATCTCTAGCTCTCCATCGTTCGTAACGACTATGTTTCATCTCACGTTATTTTCTTAAAGTTGGGTCCGGGGCCGTCTCCACCAGAAACACCTTACAAAACTTAATTATACCTTTTTTCTTCAAAAAAGTGGCAATCTTTCTTTTTCACTCTTCTCTTATCTTTTTTCTTTAATTAATATCCTTTTTTCTATTTTTTTGTTAATTGTTTTGAAGATTCCCACAAAAAAATGTGAATCTCTGATACCCTTTGAGAATCTCTGGTACATATTTATATGTCGGAATCTAACCCATACCAACTTGTTTTCATTGATCTAGGGTAACCAAGTAAACGATGGCAGCTCCTAAAAAGACAACCACAAAAAAAGCATCAACGGCGAAAGCCGGTACAAAAAAAGCGACTGGCAAAACGGCCGTTACAAAGAAAACCACCGCAAAAAAAGCCCCTGATTCAAAAAAAATAAAATTTCTCGTCATTGTCGAATCCCCGGCCAAGGCCAAAACCCTGAAAAAAATTCTGGGCGGCAACTATCAAATCAAAGCGAGCGTGGGCCATATTCGGGATTTGCCCAAGAAAAAGATTGGCGTAGACATTAAAGCCAATTTTGAACCCGTTTACGAAGTAATGGCCGACAAAGTGGATGTCGTTGAGGATTTAAAAGCCGCCGCCGCTAAATGTGAGACGGTTTATCTGGCGGCTGACCCGGACAGAGAGGGAGAGGCCATTGCCTGGCACACAAAAGCCCTGCTCCAAGATTCTGTTAAAGACATTCGGCGCATCGAGTTTAACCAGATCACTAAAAATGCGATTCTCGAAGCCATTGATAACCCTCGCCAGATTGATCAGGACATGGTGGACGCCCAACAAGCTCGACGAGTGCTGGATCGCTTAGTTGGTTACAAGCTCAGCCCGCTGTTGTGGAAAAAAATCAACAAAGGCCTTTCCGCTGGACGCGTGCAAAGCGTGGCGGTTCGCCTGATTTGCGAACGGGAAGAAGAAATTGAAGCTTTTGTTCCGGTAGAATATTGGAGCATTAAGGTGGATCTGTCCTGCACCGATGGCACAACGGAAACCCTGACAGCCGAGCTGGCCAAAATCGACGACAAAAAAGCAGAAATTCATAACGAAGCCGAAGCGACCGCTATTGTTAACGTACTGGAAAAAGCCACCTATGAAGTTTCTGCGGTTAAATCCAGAGAATCCCACCGCAAGCCTTTGGCACCATTTATTACCAGTACGCTTCAGCGAGAGGCCAGCACCCGCCACGGTTACTCCGTTAAAAAAACAATGCAAGTGGCGCAAAAACTTTATGAGGGGATTGATGCTGGCGAAGGATTGACCGGTCTCATCACCTATATGAGAACCGACAGCACTCGAATTGCCCCGGAAGCTCAGGAAGAAGCCAAGGAGTATATTGTCAACCGCTACGGCAAACAGTACTGCCCAGAAGAGCCTCGGGTTTATTCTAAAAAAGGAAAAGGAGCTCAAGACGCCCACGAAGCTATCCGCCCGACCTCAGTTACCCGGACGCCATCCTCTTTAAAACCTTACTTAAAAGAGGATCAGCTTAAACTTTATAAAATTATCTGGGAACGGTTTGTCGCCTCTCAGATGGAATCCGCTAAAATCAAAACCAAAACCATTGAAATCGTTGTAGAAAACTACCTGTTGCGTACCTCTCAAAGCAAGGTAATGTTTGACGGGTACATGGCCGCCTACAAAACAGAGGACGACGAAGCCCCTGAAGACAAGCGTATCCCGGATTTGGAAAAAGGCGATGTGCTCAAGAAAGAAAAAGTACTCCCAAAACAGCACTTTACCGAACCACCACCACGCTTTAACGAGGCCAGCCTGGTTAAAGCGATGGAAGAACTCGGCATTGGCCGACCGTCCACGTATGCACCTACCATTGGTACCATCCAGACCCGTGGCTATGTACTCAAAGTAGAGAAGGCGCTTAAGCCAACCCTTATGGGGAAAGCCGTAAACGGAGCTCTGGTCAAGCATTTTAACGACATTGTGGATTCTAACTTCACAGCCAACATGGAAGCCCGTCTGGATCAAATTGCCGAACACAAGCTAAAGTGGCAGGATGTCATCAAAGATTTTTACGAGCCCTTTGAAGCCACCCTAAAAAAAGCGACTGACGAGATGGAAAAGATTCTCGTTATCGCCGAAGGCGTCAATTGCCCCGAATGCGGTTCGCCCATGTCAATTAAAAACAGTCGGTGGGGAACTCAATTTCTGGGTTGCACGGCTTATCCAGAGTGTAAATCCACCATGCCTCTAACCGATGATCAAAAACCCGCACCGGAAGACAAGCCCTCGGACGAAAAGTGCCTCGACTGCAAAGGGGACATGGTCATTCGATACGGGCGGTTCGGTGAATATCTGGCCTGCATTGATGACGCATGTAAGGCTAAACGCCCCATCGTCAAAAGCACTGGGGTTAAATGTCTCAAGTGCAAAGTCGGTGATATTGTGGAGAAAAAATCCCGACGAGGCAAGATTTTCTACGCTTGTGACCAATATCCGAAGTGTGAATACGCTTTATGGAACATGCCGACCGGCAAGCAATGCCCGGAATGCGATAGTATGCTCGTTGAAAAACACCTAAAGCGAGGTAGTTTCCACGCTTGTTCCAGCAAAGAGTGTAAATACACCATCGAAATCGATCGGCCGGCAGAGCCAACCCCCGCTCAATAATCTTGTTTAACAGTAGAAAATGCCTATTTAAATAAAAATGATTACGCGAAGACTCTGGAAAGATTCCTGCTAAAAGCCTTCCAATCTATAGTTCTTTCGCTGGAAGAGAAATATCTCATCCGCACTTTTTCAAGTCTTCCTGCTGACAAATAAAGCCACTGACCAGTTAACCGCAAAACCATAAAAGACGTTAACCGGGAAAGGCTGTTTTGCCTATGGCAAAACGAAAAGCCCGCTTCATTCGCTGGAAAAAGCTTTCGGGTGCCAGCTCCTTGAAAGAGTATAAATTCTTTTTCACCGTGCCGTCGGACCCTCTGTCCAGGGTTAAAACCGACTCCTCATCCAGCTCAAGCCACTGAATCCCAGTTTTTTTCCTATCACCGATGGCTTCAGACGAAACGATATATTCCACCTCGCCTGTAACAAATTTTTTCTCGCCGAGAAACAACTTAATATTCTTTCGGGATGCCATTAAAAAATGTCCATCGCTAAACACAAAATTCATCACCGGCTCCAAAGTCAGGCGACCCTCTAAACCAAGAGCCCCTCCATCCAAATCGTATACATTGGGAGTCGATTCCACTAATAATTCCCGCATGGTTTGAGCAAACACGGTTCTCACCTTTTCCAATCCAATCGTCTGAGTGTCCAGTGTTCCGTACTTTTTTTTCAGATTCCCTAAAAACAGATGAAACGCGTATTCGCTATCGGTGTTCCCTTCGGGCTTAAAACCCAGCAGTTTCTCATACCGATGAACTCGTTTTTTAATCACAGGCGACAGCGCCCCATTAACAATACCATTGTGCATCCAGCTCAGGTTACCCCGAGTAAACGGATGCACGTTGTTCAGATGAACATCCTTGCACTCGATAGAAGCCCCTCGAATATGGGCCATCACAATATTGCCGCCCTGATTAAGACCACCATTCAATTTTTCTTCAAACTCCGAGTCGGTGGCGGCTGACGCTTCAGAGCGGTGTACTTGTAATATTGGTTTTACTTTTGCCTGTCTGGTCTGATAAGTCACCAATCCCCAACCATCATGATTTCCATTGAGCCGATGTTTTGTGAAAAGGGTGTCAGGTAACGTAACTTCATGGGGTTGACTGTCTCTCCCCTGACTTTGGCATTTAAGCGAATCATCGGCTGTCAAAAACAAGTCCTGTCGAACCGCTCTTCGCTCAGCCGTTAGTGTTTCTGCCTTACCAGGGTAGCCTCCTGAATAAAACGAAAGCAGTCGACACCCAAACCGAGGATTCATCAATAAAGTGTTTTTATTGAAAACAGTCATTATTTAAATCATTCCAGATTTGTTTAACATTAAATCCTGCCTTAAAATCATGATAGATCGCTTCTGCAATGTTTCGACGTAACAGAGTCACTTCTTCAGGGCTCAAACTATCGGCGCTTATTTTCCAATATCACGGGCCTATTCAACCAGCTAAAGGAATAAAACCAGTAAAGTCTATTTGATGCTAGGGCGGGTCAATAAGGGAGTAGAATCAGCAAGCCTAAGGGTATTTGCACCAAAATCAAACAGGGCTTCCCTAATTCGTCCTGCTGCCTTTCCATCACCATAAGGGTTGGCTTTCTGGGCAATCGTTTGATAGGCCTGTTCATTGGTCAACAATTCAATCGATGTGTTTAAAATAGCGTCATAGTGTGGGCCAACCAGTTTTACAGTCCCCATATTTACTGCTTCAGGCCGTTCTGTTTCATCCCGAAGCACTAAAATCGGTTTAGACAGGCTGGGCGCCTCTTCCTGAATCCCGCCTGAATCCGTTAAAATCAGGGTTGCTCGTTCAATCAACTGGCAGAATGGCGCGTATTCAAAAGACCCCGTCAAATGAATGCGGGGATGTCCACCCAACAATTCATAAACCACCGGCTTTACATTGGGATTTGGATGAACGGGTAAGACCATTTCCACATCATCAAACCGCTCTACAAGATCGCGCAACGCCCGACAAATTTCTCGAAGAGGCTCGCCAAAGTTTTCTCGACGATGGGTCGTCACCAGAATCAGCCGTTTTTCTGGATCCAGTTTAACAGGAAGCTCCGCCTGCCCTTGAATCACAGCCAACGTGTGATAAAGGGCGTCAATCACCGTATTGCCCGTCACAAACACCTGATTTTTATCAACGCTACCCATGGCCAACAGATTATTTTTCGAACGCTCGGTCGGTGCAAAATACAAACTCGCCACGCTATCGGTTACCACTCGATTCATTTCTTCGGGAAAGGGGTTAAAGGGATCAAACGTTCGCAAGCCCGCTTCCACATGACCCACTGGAATTTTCAGGTAAAAACACGCCAGACTGGTTGCCATGGTGGTGGTGGTATCACCATGAACCAGTACGATATCGGGACGAATCCCCTCCAACACGGTTTTCATTCCATTTAATACTGCTGTCGTTACCTGAAACAGGTCTTGATTCGGTTTCATAATATCCAAATCCACCTGAGGGCAGATACCAAATAATGCCAAAACCTGATCCAACAACTCCCGGTGCTGTGCTGTCACGCAAACAAGCGACTCAAAATGCTTGGCGTCCTCTTCCAGCGCCTTGACCACCGGTGCCATTTTAATGGCTTCCGGACGGGTTCCAAACACGGTCAGCACCTTGATACGCCGTTTTAGTTCAGGTTTGCTCATTGATTTATCATACCGAGAAAATAGATCCAGGAAAATAGACCTGAAAAAATAAGCCCTCATTAAAAGAAGTCTCTGCAGAATATCCAACAGAGATTTCTATACTTTACGACGGCTTTTACCGGTCTGGATACAGACGTTCTATCTGCTTCCTGATTATTCCTCGGGTTCCTTTCCCATCGCTCAATCCATAAGCCAGGCTGCGCTTCAAAGAATTAGAGGAAAAACTGGTTCCTGAAGGGAGGAATCCCGCCATTAGCTAAAATATTACCAAAAATTGGGGACACGGTTTCCGTAAATAGGGAACTACGGATAACGGGATCTAATGTCGCCAAAGCGGGGAATCCCGGATTCTGGTTGGGTGAATTTGAAAATAAGCCGGATTCGGGACTAAACGAAGGCAACGGATTACTTCCCATAAGGCTTCCACTGGCTGGACTTCCGCCCAACCCACCAAAAATGCTCATGGGATTCGCCATAAAGGAAAACGGATTCCCAAAACTACCGGTATTAAAACTGGGATTAAAACCACCACTAAACGGGTTCATCCCTAAAATAGCATCCATTGGAGAAGCTGAAGATTGCTGTCTTCCGCCGCCGCCTAAAAGTTGCAACAGCGATCCTAAAACACCCGAAAGTTCTGAGGAATCGCCTGCTGAAGCCATCTCACCCGCAGAGAGTGGCTCATCAGAAGCTGGAGGTTCCTCCTCACTGGGTGGTGGCTCTTTTAAACCCTCTAACATGGCAATCAATTGATCAATACTTTCGCCGCTTGGTTTTGCTCCGGAAGCGGAACCGCCCAGTATGGACGAAGGGATCGGGCTTCCAAAAGGGGCTAAAACAGAGTCCGATGAACCTTGTTCACCACCAAAAAGTTGATTAAACAGATCACCGCCTAAAATCGAACCCCCAACCGCATCATTAATCGGGCCAGCCTGCTCTTTTTTCGCCGCCAAATCCTGAGTCAGCAACGAACTATTTAAAAACAGATTATCATACGGTTTATATGTCTCATAACCGTAGGTACCAGAAAGGTAGGGATTGAGGAAGTAATTACTAAATTGAGGGGGAGATCCTAAAACCACACTGTGCACTCCTCTTTCATCTATGAATCTCTGGACAACATATCAACGACGATTCCGTCGTTTTTCTGATTTATTGTCGATCACACTATTATCACTCTATAAAAATAAAAACAATTATAAAGATAAAATTGCCTTCCCGTTCAATTTTCTACTGGAAACGTAAACAGGCCGATAGCAAAGCGATCGATTCGTATATAGACGTAACTGTTTTATTTTTACTTAAATGCCCTGATCCCATCCCTTTAAATTCGCGGGAAAGACCTGTTATATCAGCCTATTTAGCCTTACTTTACATAAACACTTTTTATGTTATAGTGCAATCGTTAGCTTTATATAAGCTTATTCACATAACTTAAAATACCTCAACATATTGGTCATTTTAAAATATGTTCGGCACTTTATCCATTATCAAACAGGAAACACCTTAACCCATAAGAGGAACTCTTCTGATGAACATTGCTTTTCGTGGCACCTATCAGGCTCCAGATATTGGAACCAGCCCTTTACTTAATCAACATCTGCCTGCATTTACTGAAGGCGGTGACTTAATACAAAGAAGAATCCAAACAGAGGCTCCAACCTTGGTTACAGCCGGCGTCTATCATGATGATAAAGGGACACATAACCCAAATGATGATGTCTATGTTAGTGCTGTAATCGATGAAGAAACTGGAAAGAAGGAATTCAGAGAGATTCCGGTCATCCAGTCTAACATCACTCCAGACGCTGATAAGAATAGGATTATAAAATTTCTGGAAAAGCTTGCAGAAACAGCGATAGCTTTTCCCCTCGCTTCTCAAGCCTAAATTATTAGATCCATAGACTACTTTAGACAGACATAAACAGAGGTGACATTTATGTCTGTTTTTGTTCAGGTGGATCCGGGAACAGTTTAGAGAGAACAAATTTATCGGAAGCCACCGCTAAGCCAACCCCCGAAGCGATGCCCGTGAGCATGGTTCCAGCAGAAAATAAAAAGCCGGCGGCCTTCGTCGGATGAGGCATTAGAATTTTTAAGGCCGCCACACCAACCGAGAACCCGATGCTGGCAATCTCCCAGGAAATAAAGCTACGAACCATTTTTTGTCCGAAGGACTTGAACCCCTCCCAAGCTGAAGTGACGACCCCGCGTCCATGAGCCCGAAGGTTATTATACTCTTTCATCCCAACTGAAACAGCATTACCAATCATCATCAGCCAAGCCATACCCATGAGTCCTCCAAAAAGCAATCGGCCATCCTTCAAAGGCTCTACCACATTTTGGACGTTCTGATTCACCACCACTTTTTTAAAGAAAGCTTTGGTTGCGCTACCGCCAGTTTCACCGGCTATCAGATTTTTATTGGCATTGGTCAGCATATTTTTAGGACTAAACACGGTTTTCGCAATTTCGGTTCGACTCAATCCTTTTTCATGTAAATGCTGCAGTCGTTTTGAATCTAAGCCGAACAATGCCGTATAACCCATTGCCGATGCACCTTCCAAGGCCGGTATAGATCCTCCGAGTAATGTTTTTTGAGCGATTGGAGAGGTTGAATTTCGACTCTCTTTAAGATCTATTTCCCTTAACCGATCGGCTTTTTCCATTAGCCCTTTGACATAAGCATGGTTCTCCACCCAAGGTTTTGCCGCATTTTTCAACGTGTCATTATTAAATAGAAATTGAACCCCTTTATTCTTATTAACCGAATTCATCACCTCTGGGGTCAAACCCAAATTTCGACCCACTCGATTAGCCTCTGAAACCCCAGACTTCAAATACTCTTTATCCGTAAGGAGCTGCTCGGCGCCTCCGGTCAGACGTCGAACAATCCACGGCATAGAGCGTTCTGTCGCTTCTTGTGCCGCGTCGTAAGTTTTCGTATAAAATCGGGGCGGCCAGCCGCCAGCCGATGATCCAACAGATGTTGTCATACGATTTGTTCAACCCTTTATCGTTATACGATGCTCTCAACTGCATAAAACCCGTTTTCTGGGTTTTGTTGATAGATTATTAACAAAATATTAACGACTTCATCCGGTTTATAAGTCAAAGTTCAGCCCATTGTCCTGTGTTTTTGGTATATTCAAACGGATTTCCATTGAGAGAAAGAGGTTATAGAATGAGTGTAGGCAACTATTTTAAGGTTAGAGCCGGAGTCGTGGTCATCCAAAACGATAAAATCCTGCTGGTCCGACAAAATAATCGGGATTTCTGGGTGTTTCCCGGCGGAACCCAGGAAATTGGTGAAGGAATGGAAGAGTGCGCCATTCGGGAAATCAAAGAAGAGACTAATCTGGATGTCCATATCCAAAAATTTTTATATGTTAGCGATTTTATCCGCCCTTCCCGCCACAGTATTGATGTCTTTTTTCTCGCCCACGTCCTTCCAGACTCAGACAAGCTGATAATGGAAACCACGGAAAACCTCAACGACATCGGCTGGTTTTCTCAAGATGAAATGGCTACGCTCGATGTGAAACCCGAAGGCATCGCAAAACAAATTCACAGCGACTGGCAAACTAACTTTAACCCACCATCAGGTCGCTATTTAGGAAAATACCATTTCTAGCCCCAAGCACGAAAAACGAAACCTTGCTAATACTTGTTTTGCTCTTCTTTTCGATAGAATCCAAAACCCGCTGGCGCATAACAGGATAGTTCATCTTCCAATGCCTGTTTTTCACTAGCCAACAAGGTTACCTTTTGCTTTAACGTGTCATTTTCGCTCTTACACCGAATCAGCTCAACCACCACTTCGTCCAGCCCGGCCAGCTTATCATCCAGCAAACGAGACATATCATTTAAAATACCTTCTTTGGCACTGCTCACCGCTTCTACCACCATGGCTAAATTACTGCCACTCCCCGTCTGCAAAGAAGAAGACGAAACCACAGATACCGGCTGTTGAGCCATCTGATTACCAAACGTTGAGGTCGGCATTGTCGGTATCACAGCCGATTCAGCCGTCGTCACACCAAAAGACTGTGCAATATGGTCTAAGCTCTCTCCTCGCCGATTCATTTCAATCGCCTTACGCAATCGTTCTGTATCCGCATGAGTAAACGTGACACGTTGAGTCCGCTCATCCACCTGAGGTACCATCGCCAGCGTTCGAACAAAATTCATTAACTCGGTTTCACCCACCCCCAGAAGCTGGGTAACATAGGCTGCTGTATAAGGAAAATCTTCTGTAGACACTGAAGTCATGTGTTTCAATCGCTCCTGTTCAGTCCGTTACTGGGGTTTTTACAGGGTTTTCTCTATATTTAACGGCATTAATCCGATTATTATAACCCAATATCATACAGGTGTAAAAGCCTTTTGGTTTTCATCAGGTGTCCTTTCACCTCAAGACGAAAGCCCCGCCCTTTTTATCTAAATTCTCCCCACTTGCATAGTCAAAATATTTCAAATCTCAGATTAATGGTGGTAGTCATCGGGAGGGATAGTGGTATGATTGAATCGTAAGTATAAAATTGAGGGACAAGCCAACATCTTTGGCCTTGTTCCATTTTATTATCTCTTATTAACTTTTGTCCATTTAGCCATCAATAACAACGGAAGCGAAGAACAATCGATGAAAAACTCACACAAAACAGGTGTATGGATTTTAGCCTTACTCCTAATTATTGCCGCCTTCATCTCCCTGACCATGTTTGATGGAGAAACCACCAAGAAGCTGGATTACTCCGAGTTTGTCAAAAAGGTAAAGTTCCATCAGATTTCAGAAGTTACTATCGATGGCAACACGGCTTTCGCTAAGCCAGCAGGAGAGTACAAAGTCGATGAAAACAACGAACTTTATAAAGCCTGGAAAATCCAGCTTCCGGAAGAAGGCAGTGATACTCTCCTAATTCCTGTTCTTCAGGATAACGACATCAAATACAAATTTAATCAGCCACAAGCTCAAGGGCAATGGCAATTGCTCATGATTCTACTGGTACCATTTATTTTTATCGTCTTTTTCTTCATGCTGTTTAAAAATGCACAAGGTGGCGGTGGGCAGGCAATGGCCTTTGGTAAAAGCAAAGCCAAAATGATGATGGACAACAAAATTAAGGTGACTTTCGATGATGTTGCTGGCATTGATGAGGCGAAGGAAGATTTAGAAGAAGTCGTGGACTTCCTTAAGAACCCGGAACGCTACCAAAAGTTAGGTGCAAGAATCCCGAAAGGCGCCCTACTCGTCGGCGCACCAGGTACGGGTAAAACATTGTTAGCAAAAGCCGTTGCCGGCGAAGCAGGCGTCCCGTTTTTTAGTATCAGCGGCTCGGATTTTGTCGAAATGTTCGTGGGCGTCGGTGCCAGTCGGGTTCGAGATTTGTTTGAACAGGCCAAAAAGCACTCGCCTTGCATCGTTTTTGTCGATGAGATTGACGCAGTCGGCCGTCAACGGGGCGCAGGCCTCGGCGGTGGTCATGATGAACGGGAACAAACTTTAAACCAATTACTCGTTGAAATGGACGGGTTTGATCCCACAACCGGTATTATTATTCTGGCCGCAACTAACCGACCAGACATTCTGGATAACGCCTTGCTCCGACCCGGCCGATTTGACCGGCAAATTACCATTGACCGGCCGGATGTCAAAGGCCGAGAACAGATTCTCAAAGTACACTCTCAGGGTAAACCTATGGATAAAGACGTTGACCTAAAAAAACTGGCAAAAACAACACCAGGCTTTACGGGTGCTGATTTATCCAACCTGCTAAATGAGGGGGCGCTTTACGCCGCTCGATACAACAAAGAAATCATCAATATGAGTGACATTGAACAGGCCATTGAAAAAGTGTTGGTCGGTGCCGAGAAAAAATCTAAAATTATCAGCGAGAAGGACAAAGAAGTAACCGCCTATCACGAAGTCGGACACGCTCTTGTTGCCTTACTCAATGACGACTGCGACCCCCTTCGCAAGGTCAGTATTATCCCGCGAGGCATGGCACTGGGCCTAACATGGACCACGCCAAATGAGGACAATGTTCACACATCTAAAAGACAAATTATAGCTCGTATTGCCATGACTCTTGGCGGCCGAGCCGCAGAGCGTCTTATTTTTAACGATTGTTACACTGGCGCCAGTGACGATCTAAACAAGGTCAGCAGCATGGCCCGTCGAGTTGTAACCCAGTTTGGCATGAGCGATACTCTGGGCCCTATCGTCTTTGGCGACCATAATGAGCACGTTTTTATGGGCCGTGACTTTGGCTCCGACCGAAACTATGGTGAAGATGTGGCGGCCGCCATTGATCGGGAGATTAAGGAAATTGTTGAAAGCCAGTATAATTATACTTACAAGCTGTTAGAAGACCACCGGGATGTCATGGATGCTATTGTCAAAGTGCTTTTGGAAAAAGAAACACTGGAAGATACTGAATTTATAGCTATCTACGACGAGGTTATAAAGGAGCGCGGCAATAAAGAAACCAATGGCCACAAAAGCGATGCCCCCTCCGAAACACTAGAAACCGCTAACGTCACCCTTAGCGAAGCTCACGACTAACGGCTCATCTTTTTTATAAAATTTATAAAACGACCTGCTCCTATGCTATCGAATGCTTTTGCACTAAAATAGTGCCTGTTATCTGTCCGTTTAATGATTCAAATCGATTGCAGGAGCTTATTTCCCTATGCGCATGACCCGATTACTCGCCAACACGTTACGAGAAAACCCGGCGGAAGCTGAAGTAGTAAGCCATCAGCTATTGGTACGAGGCGGGTACATTCGCCGAGTGGCCAGCGGTATCTATAACCTGTTACCCCTTATGTGGCGCGTCACACGCAAGGTAGAAGCCATTATCCGGGACGAAATGGACCAATCCGGCGCTCAGGAATTGATGATGCCTATCCTACAACCAGCCGATCTCTGGGAGGAATCCGGTCGGCTCAAAGACTACGGCAAAGAACTGATGCGCCTGACGGATCGTCATGACCGGGCTTGTATTCTGGCGCCAACTCATGAGGAAGTAATTACAACCATTGCCCGTAACGAATTACAATCGTATCGAAGCCTGCCGGTCAATCTGTATCAGATCCAGAATAAATACCGGGACGAAATTCGCCCACGGTTTGGCCTGTTGCGGGGACGAGAATTTCTCATGAAGGACGCCTACAGCTTCCACGCCAGCGAGAGCTGTCTGGATAAAGAGTACGACGTGATGACCCAAGCGTATATTAATATTTTTAACCGATGCGGCATGGAAACCGTCATGGTGCGGAGCGACAGCGGCGCCATCGGCGGCAGTGTGAGTCACGAGTTCATGGTGCTGACCCGCATAGCCGAGGGCGAACAGGAAAGCGGCGAAAACGAAGTCTACTTCTGCGAGGACACCAACTGCGGCTACGCTGCCAACGGCGACCGTGCCGAGGCTCTTCTACCGCCTTCTGAAGCCCGCCCTGCTTACGAAGGTAAAGCGACCATTGTAGATACACCGGGAGCAACCTCCATTGAACTCATGCAACAAAAATTTAAAATGCACCCGGAATTGATTCTCAAAAGCCTAATCTATATGGCCGATGGAGAAAAACCGGTAATGGTCCTTATTCGAGGCGATCTAGAAGTCGAGGAAACTAAGCTAAAGAACGTCATGAACGCCAATGAAATCTGGATGGCTACACCTGAAGAGTTGAAAGAACTTTCCGGTTCCGCCAAAGGCTTTATTGGCCCTGTTGATCTACCGGATAGTATCCCTATTCTTGCCGATGAAAGTATTCGGGAACTAAAAGATTTTTATGTGGCTATTAACGAGATTGACAAGCACATGGTGAACGCCAATTGGGGTAGTGATGTACCAATGCCTCAAACGTTTACCGATTTAAAACTGGCTCGTATTGGTGACATTTGCCCAGAATGCAAGTCTGGAAAACTTCAAATGACTCGAGGCATCGAGGTGGGGAACATCTTTAAGTTGGGGACCAAGTACTCGGAAGTCATGAATGCTAAGTTCGCCAGCGAAAACGGTGAAGACAAACCCTTTATCATGGGCTGTTACGGCATTGGCGTGACTCGAACCGCCGCCGCCGCCGTGGAACGGTATCACGATAAATTTGGCATCATCTGGCCCATGGCCATTGCGCCATATCATGCCGTGATTATTCCGGTGAACACACAAGTGCCCGAACAAATGGCGCTGGCCCAACAGCTTTACGACCAATTTACCAAAGCAGGCATTGAAGTAGTGATGGATGATCGAGACGAGCGGGCCGGGGTCAAGTTCAAGGATGCTGATTTGATTGGCTTCCCCATACGAATCACCGCTGGAAAAAAAGCGGGCGAAGGCTTTCTCGAATGCAAAATGCGGGATCAAAAAGAATCAAAAGACATCCCCGTCGCCGACGTCCTCGCTTGGGCTCAACAACAAATGCAAGAATGGCGCCCGTTTCAGGAAGCAACCAGAGAAAAGACCGATGCGGATAAAGTCACATCAGCTTAAAATAGTAAAAGGTAAGATATTGACCCGATGAATACACCCATGATAGCGCCGACCATTAAATTTCAAGCTTTGCAACCGCTGCATAACGCTAATGGTCCCATTCCTCCGACTTGCTATCAGCAAGGCATTGCTGAAGAAATCCATGAGGCCATCGGTAATTTCGCCATCGTCAGTGAACCCAAAGGCCGATTTATGGTTGTCATTTCCGGTAAGCATTGGAATGACTACCAACAAGAGGTTGTAAAACCTTCGAAAGAGAGCTTCCCAGAGTTTAAAAGCTCTAACATTGAAGAACGGAAACCAATTTCACCGGAGAGAATGCAAGCTTTTCTCAAAGAGCGTAAAATTAAAGCTCAAGCTTTCATTACAGCGCATGAGAACCAAATTGAAACCAGTAACCCTTTTGTCACTTCTATTACAGAGATTAATGAAGGAAGCTGTTCTGCTTAAACGATTATGACAACCGACTCAAACATCCGTAATTTCTGTATTATCGCCCACATCGACCACGGGAAATCCACGCTGGCTGACCGGATGCTGGAATTCACTAAGACCATTGACAAGCGGGTGATGAAGGATCAGTTTCTTGACACGCTGGAACTGGAGCAGGAACGTGGGATTACTATTAAGCTTCAGGCCGCCCGGATGGATTATGAGCTGAACGGACAGCCCTACGTGCTGAACCTAATTGATACCCCTGGCCACGTGGATTTCAGCTACGAAGTCTCACGAAGCCTTCAGGCCTGTGAAGGGGCTTTACTTATCGTCGACGCGGCTCAGGGCGTAGAGGCCCAGACCTTAGCCAACGTCTACATGGCCATTGAAAATAATCTGGAAATCATTCCGGTTATCAATAAAATCGATCTCCCTGCCGCCGATCCTGAGCGGGTAAAAAATGAAATCGAAGAAGTCATTGGCATTGACGCATCCAACGCTATCCTCGCCAGTGCCAAATCAGGCATTGGCATTGAAGATATCCTCACAGCCCTTGTTGAACGAGTTCCTCCGCCAAAGATAAAAAAAGAAAAACCCCTCCGAGCACTGGTTTTTGATAGCTATTTTGACCCTTATCTAGGTATCATTGCCTATGTTCGCATCGTGGATGGCGAAATAAAGCGGGGCGAGAAGATTCGCTTTATGGCCAATAAAAAGACCTATGACGTAACCGAATTGGGGATCATGAAGCCCACTCGAAACCCTCAGGATAAGCTGGTTTCTGGCGAGGTTGGCTACATCGCCGCATCGATCAAGGAAATGGGCTATTTTGTCGGGGATACCATTACGACCGTTGAAAAAGGCACCCTCGAAGCACTTCCAGGTTATAAAAAAGCGGTTCCCATGGTCTTTTGTGGCATGTATCCCGTGGACAATGACGATTACGAAGACCTTAAGGACTCACTGGAGAAGCTCAAACTCAACGATGCCAGTATCACCTTCGAACCCGAGAGTTCGGAAGCCCTGGGTCACGGCTTCCGGTGTGGCTTTCTCGGATTGCTCCACATGGAAATTATTCAGGAACGACTGGAACGAGAATACGACATTTCGCTCATTACCACGGCGCCCAGCGTTGTGTATAAAGTCCATACCACCAAGGGCGATATATTATTCGTGGATAACCCGGCTCATTTGCCCGACCCTCAATTACGGGAATACATTGAGGAGCCCTTTGTTAAAGTCGACGTGTTTGTCCCCAAGGAATTTGTGGGCAACCTGATGGATCTCTCGCAAGAGCGTCGGGGCGAGTTTCTCGGCATGGATTACATCGACGAACATCGAGTCAACCTCCACTACGAAATCCCTCTCAATGAGATTGTGACCGATTATTACGATCAACTCAAGTCCCGCTCCAAGGGCTACGCCTCCATGGACTACAACTTTTCTCGCTACAAGCGGTCTCAACTGGTTAAGCTGGATGTGTTGGTGACCGGTGAGCCGGTAGACGCTCTCAGCACCATTGTCCATACTGATAAAGCTCGAGCCGTCGGGCTGGCACTTACTCAAAAACTAAAAGAAATCATCCCTCGTCAGATGTTTGAAATCCCGATTCAGGCAGCCATTGGCGGGAAAATCCTCGCCCGAACTAACGTAAGCGCCATGCGGAAAAACGTGTTGGATAAATGCTATGGCGGCGACATCTCCCGAAAACGCAAACTACTGGAAAAGCAGAAAAAAGGAAAGAAACGCATGAAATCCGTCGGTCGGGTAGAAATCCCCCAGGAAGCCTTCATGGCCGTACTAAAGCTGTCAGAATAAAATTATAACCTTGTCTATTTTGTCATAGGAAACTATTTCTGATAATTACTCCTTATTTCAAAACGCTATCGAACCCATCCCTTTTCAAGAGAGAAAAACCAATCATTCGATTTGGACACGCTCCCGGGCAACAATGTTCTATTGATCATTTTGAACGAATCCACCCCAATAAGGGACACGCCACGATTACCCGTGCTATTCAACTCACCAAAACAGCTCGGCATAAAGCAACACATCAAGAGCTCGATGAAGCTGAAAAAGACTTTAAGCAAGCTGTCGATCTCTTAAAAAAGGACTTGGGAACACAACGCCTAACAACGGCAAAAGCACTAAGCAATTTAGCCATTTTCCATTACCACGAGCAAAATCGGTTTGAAGATGCTGAACCTCTATTTATGGAAGCCCTGAAAATAAAAAAAGTATTCTGAAAACCCCGCATAAAAGCCTCGGGAAAACATATGAAGAACTCATAAATTTCTACAACCACAGCAAACACCCCGAGAAAGCAGGCCCTTATATTCAACAAGCTCTCAGGATTTACAAAGAAATCTATGGCAAAAAACATCCTAAATATGCTGATACACTCAACAGCCTCACTCTTTTTTATGACAGAGAAAAGCGTTTTTCAAAATCCGAACCACTGCTACGAAAAATATTAATCATCACGGAAAAAAACCTACCTTCTGGACATAGTCATATTTTGCGAGCCTACTACCGGTTAGCTTCAAACCTATCAGCTCAAGGAAAATATACTGAAGCCATTCCTTTATATGAAACGGCTTTAGCCACACTGGAGAACCTAAAAACACCCATTATAGGAGCGCCCAAAAACATCAAGGCCATGTTTCTAAAAAGGCTAGAAGAAGCGCGCCAGTCGATAGGCAAACCATAAAGAAAGCGACTAAAATTTTACGACTCCAGTAAAAAGCTAATATTTTTATTTAACTTTCGTTACAAAAGGCACATCCCGCCCTTGAGGAACGTTACCTCTATAATAGGTCCCTAACAAGCAAGATTACAAAGGGAAAATAGTTATGCAACCCATTGGCTCTCGTTTTTTTCCTCCCCAAACCAACCCGACGTTTACCACTCAGCCTACGCCTTCTCAACAACCGGCTGTCGATACAGTTTCCATTTCTCCTCGTTTTACGGGCGCCGAAAAAGCCAACCGGGATGGTGAGAACAATCATGGCCTTGATCCAAACATTGTAAATGAGTTAAGAAGGCTGGGTGTTGATCCCAAAGACTACGCCACTTATCTGACCGCACCACCAGACGAAGTCCCCAAACACTTCAATAGAATAATAAGAAACTCTCCCCTATTCGCAGAAGAAAAAGGTATCGATCCAAACACAGAAAACCCTTATCAGGTTTTCTTACGGCAAATCATCCGTGGAGAAAGAATCAATCACCCAAGTGCCGTTGTGAGGATGATAAACAAAGGCATTAACCCCAGAGTAGAAATTCCATGCGAAATGGTTAGCGCCTATTTTGCACGATACGGCATAGATACTGAAACAGAACAGAGCAAACGCTTATCCGAATTAATAACAAAGCAGATTCTCCCAAAAATCACCGCTCGCCTTGATGATGAAAACCCCGTGACGCTCAAGGCGATTCAAAATCTGCTGACCCCTCCTCCGGCACCGATGCCCTACCCTAAGCTTCAGATTGCTCGAGTCACCACAGGCGAGTCTTCGCTGAATCTACTCAAACAGGAAATGGAGATTCCCCGGCCTCCTAAAACTTCTTCTTTCCACAAAGCCATAAATGAAGCCCTCCTCCTTTCTAAGGCTATCTTACTGTATCTTCACGACAATAAAGAAGAAATGCCCGAAAACAGTATCGTAACAGCCGCCATCATCAACCACGCCACCCTTCTGGCTTTAGCGCAAGAAAAAGGCGAACAAACGCAAGAAACCGTTCACGCCTTCCATGAAGCCGCTCAAATTTTGGGTATTCCTGAAAACAATGACCAACTCATCGATGCCCTCTGTGAACTCACCAACGCAAAAACCATAAAAGCACTTAACGCATTGATCCGACCATTGCTTGATAAACGTGACGATTTGACAGTTAAAACTGTGATAATTGACCAAGAAGCTTGGCCCTTTGTGACCGGCGTCAAAAACCTCGACAAAAATAACAGTTGATTATTTTTATTTAAATCTTATTATAAATCTCGTGGGTACAACTCTTCAATCATAGGAGTTCTTTTTATGTCATTCCAAGTACGTCCAACTTTTACTGCGTTGCGCGTTAATCCTCAATTCGGAGCAACGACACTTCAATCAAAAATAATGAATCCTAATCCTGACAAAATGTACGCTCAAATGTACGATCAAGGGATTAAGTTTCTAGATGAGAAAAGTCCTGAATTGGCCATTCAATCCCTCGAAGGAGTCAACAAGCAGCAATACGCCACAACCTCGGATAAAATTAGCGCATTAGCCAATGCGAAAGGGGTAGCCCGAAGCCAGTACATCAGAAAGCTTAAAGATGATCATCAAGCCACCAACCAAGCCTTTTTAGCAAGAGAAGCTTTTCAAGAAGCTCAAAATGCAAATCCGTCCGATCTTCAAATTAAGGTTAATATGGCCAACTTAATGGTCGAAACAAACCGGTTTGATAAAGCGGCCGAAGGATATGATGCTGTTCAAGCCCAAATAGCAGCGCTTCAGTCACCGGCTATCTCCACTAATGAGGTGATTCAAAACATAGACGTCGCAATATTAATGGCACAACTTGGGCGACATGACGACTCAGATCAGCAACTGGAGGCAATAAACCCGAGCGCCAAGACTCAGGGTAAAGAAGCTAAAGAGATTCAGACGATTCAAGAGGTCATTCAGCACAACCGAACCGTTTTAGAAGAGAGGGCAAAAATAAACGGTCGGCCTGAAGAACTGCGTTATTTGTATAAATAAATAACATCTCTCCTCCTGAATTGAAACCTGAAAATTTTTAAGCTACCATAGCCTTGCATGAGGCTTGCGTAAGCTTTTTGCCAGCCTGACCACCCATATATTATCGAGAATGAGAAAGCCCTTTTTATGGTCACCACCTTTGAGAAGCCCGCCGACAGCATTACAGAAAACTACATCACGCAAAAAAACAATCCCCTTCGTCCTATTTATCACAAAATTTTAGAAGGCGAGCGCATCACCGAAGCCGAGGGGCTTGAAATTTATGATTCAAACGACCTGCTCTCCATCGGGATTTTGGCAGATACTGCCCGTAAGCTCCGCACCCCGGAAGCCGAACGAAACTATGTTTACTGGGTTCATAATTTCCACATTAACCCCACCAACATTTGCGAAGCCAACTGCACGTTTTGTTCTTACAAAAAAGGTCCCAAATCCCCGTTTGCCTACGTGATGGACGTGGATGCAGTGCTAGAAATGGTACACAAATACCCTGGTAAGGACACGCTTTCGGAATTCCATATCGTTTCAGGCCTCTACGAAAAACAAGGACTCGAATACTATACAAGCTTGTTTAAAGCCCTCTCGAAAGAGTTTCCCCATGTGCATATCAAAGCGATGACCGCTGTTGAAATGGATTACATGGCTAAACTCGATGGTATCCCGGTTAAACAAGTGATTGGTGAACTTCAAAAAGCTGGGCTCAAGTCCATGCCCGGCGGTGGGGCCGAAGTCTTCTCTGAACGAATGCGCGCTGAAGTGTGCCTCGATAAAATTTCCGCCACGGAATGGCTTCAAATCCATGGCATCGCCCACGAAATGGGAATTAACACCAACGCCACCCTACTTGCTGGCATTGGTGAAACCCCAGCCGAGCGTATCGACCACATGATACGCTTGCGAGATCAGCAAGATCGCTCAAAAGAGGCTTCCGGCGGGTTTATGACATTTATTCCCCTGAACTGCTATTACGAGGGCAATAAAATTGACCCTTCTAACGCTCTCACCGGTATTGAAAACCTGAAAAATTTTGCTGTCAGCCGTATTCTTCTGGATAACGTCCCCCATATTAAAGCCTTTTGGGTTCATATCGGCGAAAAAATGTCGCAAGTCGGCTTAAATTTTGGCGTCGACGATCTGGACGGTACCGTGGTTCAGGAACAAGTAGCCAATAACGCAGGAACCGCGGCAGGCCAACACCTGACCCAAGCCCAACTCCTGAACTTCATCTGGAAAGCGGGCCGAACCCCCGTCGAACGGGACAGCATCTACAACATCAAAAAGATTTATCCTCGTCCATAATTTCCAAATTTTCCTATACCTATACTATCTTCCCGGCCCTTGTTTTACCCCTTAACCTTCAAGGGCCAAAAGCCTTTAATTTCAGTTGTCTCCATTGTGAAAGCCGTAGAAACCCATGATGACTTTAAACAATTGATTGTGCTACGATTTTAAAACCAAAACTAACGTTAAAGGGATCACTTAAGGATGTCACGGACTCGACTTGGGGCCATCGCTTTTATTAATACATTGCCGATTTATTATAACCTACCGGCATCAGAGAATTTGGATATTGTCTACGATTCCCCAGCCAAGCTAAATTCGGCCATGGGCTCTAAAAAACTAGATATATCGCCGGTTTCCAGCGCCTATTACCTAAGAAACCGGGATAAACTGGTTTTACTTAACGATCTCTCTGTTAGCTCCCAGCACTCAGTGGAAAGTGTACTGTTTTTAACAAAAAAACCCCTAACCGAGGCCCTGCTGGATCAACCCGTCGTTCCAGTTCCTGACGACTCGGAAACATCGGTCGCTCTATTAGCCGAACTTATCCAACGCCGAACCGGACAAGATTTACGGCCCTGGTTTCTCACCTACCCAGCGGATCGTTACCGGGAGATTCTTCAGAAACTGGGCGCTGCCTTGATTATTGGAGATAACGCCTTGCTTATTCATGAAAAAGGCATCCCCAAAGGCTTTTATTGCTACGATCTAGCTAGCTTGTGGGCAGAAGAAACGGGTCTGCCCTTTGTATTTGCAGTCTGGGTCGCTCAACGTACTTGGGCAGAAGAAAACCCGAACACCCTAGCCAAAATTAACGCCACCCTTCAGGCCAACAAAACCCGATTCCTCAATACCCCCGAACAATTAGACCAGGGTGTGGCATTTGCCCATAAGCGGTGTAAAATAGCCAAAGAACGGATTAAAAAATACTTTACCCAATCTCTGGATTATAATCTGGGTGAGCCCCACCGGGTTGCCCTCACCCAGTTTGGCCGTATTATTAACATGCTGGATCAATTGCCTCTTGACCAACAACCCTTCACAACCCATTACCAAACCCCTATCGGGACGAGTGCTTAAATACCACTCGAATCTTTTTACGGTTGAGGTTCAAGGGTCGGGGCGACACATTAAACCACCAACCCACTACCAATGCACCTTGAAAGGGCTTCTAAAAAAACAGGAAACGAGTGTCATAACCGGCGACTATGTTCTTCTGGATAACCTCGATCCAATCAATCGCACCGCCCGCATTATTGATGTTAAACCCCGTCAAAATCAACTACCCCGGCCTAAAATTGCCAATGTGGATCAGGTGATTATTGTTCACCCCTTTCGAGAGCCTAATTTTGACTATGAACAGCTCAATCGATTTTTGACTCACGCGGCGCTGGCCGAAGTTAATACCATGATTTGTATGAGTAAAAGTGATTTAGGTGATGAGACAGATCCAGAGGGTATACGCCAGGAAAAACAGGCCATTATAGCGCTTTATGAAACCGGACTTCAGATTCCCGTGATTTTCACATCAATTCATGATGCCACTTCCCTCATGGCGTTAAAAGAAAAAATTAAGGGTAAAATCTCAGTATTAGCAGGCCTGAGCGGTGCTGGAAAATCCTCATTACTAAACCGATTAAATCCCGATTTAAAGATTAAAGTACAAGACGTTTCGGAAAAAATTGGCCGAGGCACCCATACGACCCGTCACGTCGAATTGATTCCCTTGGCCGGTAACATTCTAATCGCCGATACCCCCGGTTTTAGCAACCTGAAGTTTGACAATACCCTGCCTCAGGATATTGAGGCTGCATTCCCGGAATTTGCGCTTTATCGTTCTCAGTGCGCCTTTTCCAACTGCCTTCATCTGGATGAAACTGATTGCGGGGTTTTAAAAGCAATCACAATAGATCCGGCAAGCATCCACCCTCTCCGCTATACCAGCTATCAAGCAATTATGGCGGAAGCACTCCAATATAAGGCTGAACACCAGAGCTCTAGCCAGAAAAACGAATACGGCCAAAAAACACTCCACGCCAAAGGCAAGGAAACAAAACAGATTACCCGGCTAAAAAGCAAGGCCCGAGAAGGGTCTCGCCGAACCCTCAAACAGGATTTGGACGCATGGGTTGATGAAGAAGATATGAACGCAAAAGAAGACTTAGATACATAAGAGCTATTGCGGGAAGAAAAACTTGAGCCCCTTCTTCCCTCTCATTATAATAGGCAAACCATGACAACCGCTTCTCAACAACCCAGCCCGATTACTCCGACAAAAAACCAGTACGAAGCTCGCTATGCTGAAACGCTTTTAGCCGTTCGTCAGGGACTAAAACGCTTTCTTTCCATTAACGACAGTCCTGTCGGCTTTAACGGTCAGCCCATTGAAGGGCCAGAACAGCTTTGGAAGGCCATGCAATACAGCGCATTGGATGCAGGCAAGCTGGTTCGACCCGTATTAACCATTGAAACCTGTCTAGCCTGCGGAGGAAAACTGGAAAACGTTTTGCCCACAGCCTGCGCCATCGAGCTGGTTCATGCCCAAAGCCTAATCCATGACGACTTACCCTGCATGGATAATGACGACCTACGCCGAGGCAAGCCAACGGTTCATAAGGCCTTTGGCGAATCCACCGCCGTATTAACCGGTGATGCTTTACTGGCACTTGCGTTCGGTATCATCACAAAACATACACCACTTAATGACCCCATAACTGCCGAATCTCTTCTTCAGTTAATCAGCGATTTTTCTGATGTAAGTAGCATTGAGGGACTGGTCAATGGACAATTTGTAGATATTTATTACGAAAATCGCCCGTTTGATGCCAATGTACTGGAATACATCCACACTTATAAAACAGGGGCCCTTTTCCGGTTCTCCGCCCGTTCCGGGGCAAGGTTGGCCGGCGTCCCTGAAAAAACCATAAACACCTTAACTCTAATGGGCGAAAAACTAGGACTGGCCTTTCAGATTGTCGACGATCTGCTGGATATTCAATCCGATTCAAAGACCATGGGGAAAACCGTCGGCAAAGATGAAGCCCAGCATAAAGCCACCTACCCAACCCTGTTTGGCATTGAAACATCGCGTCAAAAAGCGGAAACATTGATCCAGGAAGCTAATGCGCTTTTAGATAGCCTCTCCCACATCGAACCGGAGGGATTAAAAACTCTCGCTCAATTTATTCAGGAACGTATCCATTAGCCCTGTTAACGTATTTTTCTTAAAAGGACGGCCCTCAAGTTTATGACTGTTGCTCAATCGCCCATTGGCGGAACCGGACTGGAAGTCATGTTGATTGGAACACTGGCCACGCTTTCCGCCCAGATATTTAAGATTCTTTGGTACACTTTGACTCACGGCAAGCCCAATTTCAAAATTTTCTTTCACACGGGTGGAATGCCCAGTAGCCATAGTGCTTGTATGACGGGTCTAGCCACCAGCGTCGGGCTTTTAGAAGGGTTTGACTCTACGATTTTCGCAGTGGCTCTGGGGTTAGCATTGATCGTCATGTATGATGCCGCCGGTGTTCGACGAGCCGCTGGAAAAATGGCCGGAATCCTCAATAAAATCACTGAAGAACATTACGCCAACACGCCGGAGCATATTCCCGAACGCATTAGAGAGTTATTAGGGCATACGCCGGTTGAGGTTTTCGTTGGGGCTTTTTGGGGGGCTGTTGTCGCCTATGCGATTCATATTCGCTTATAATGACAGCTTTTTACCAGTTTTTAGCCGTGTTTACAATAGCTTCCCAGTCAATACCATATTCTTTAAACAACGGTCCTTGAGTTCCGCTTTGACCAAAACGGTCTTGCGTACCCAATCGTTTAACCGGGGTTGGATGATGCTCGCTTAAGACTTCACAGACAGCGCCGCCCAGCCCTGCCAGTACTTGATGGCTCTCCACGGTAATGACTCGACCAGTTTTCTGAGCGCTTTTAACCAGAGTTTCCTCATCAAAAGGCTTGATGGAGCTAATGTTCAACACCTCAGCGCTAATGCCATGATCTTTTTGAAGACGCTCAGCAGCCAGTAGGGCATGATAGACTGGCTCACCGGTAGCGGCTAACGTAATATCTGATCCGTCCCGCATCACCTCGATCTTACCGGGTGTCCACTGATAGCTTTCATCGTGAATAACCGGCCAATTCGTTCGGACAAGCCGAACATAGCAGGGGCCCACATGTTCTTGAATCGCCCAACGTACCATACGGTCGGTTTCCACGGCGTCTGAAGGCACCAACACGGTCATATTTGGAATGACTCGCATCAGGGCAATGTCCTCAATGGATTGGTGGCTCGCACCATCTTCGCCGAGGCTAATCCCGCTGTGGGTCGGCATAATTTTCACGTTGAGATCCGAATAGCATACAGTATTCCGCACAGCTTCCCAAGCTTTACCCGAGGCAAACAGGGCAAATGTACTGAGCACCGGTACCTTACCGGTCGTTGCTAGTCCAGCAGCGGTATTCACTAAATCCATTTCGGCAATACCCTGATTAAAAAAACGCTCAGGGAATTTATCAGCAAACATTTTCGTTTGGGTCGAACAAGAAAGATCAGCATCAAGAACCACCAGGCTCTCCATAGTTTCACCCAACTCGGCCAAAACTTCGCCAAATTGTTTTCTCAGGGCTTTTTTCGTTGGGTTTTCCAGATAATCCAGAGTGGTTAATACGTTTGTGTGGGTCATGATAAGAAAAATATCCTTATTGCATCAATATTTATAGTCGGGCTTCTAATTCGGCCTTGGCCTGAGCAAATTCATCATCATTAGGAGCCACACCGTGCCACTGGGCCTTGTTTTCCATAAAAGAAACCCCTTTGCCCTTGACCGTGTTGGCGATAATAACCGTGGGGCGATCCGTGGTTTCGGCCAGCTTATCGGCTTGATCCAACGCATTGAGAATCTCAGTGTAGTCGTGACCGACAATCTCCAGCGTATTCCAGCCGAAGGCAGAAAATTTCGGGGCCATCTCGCCCAAGGCTTTTACTTTTTCCGTATCTCCATCAATCTGAAGGTGGTTTCTATCCACAATCGCTGTCAAACGACTCACTTTATGATGAGCGGCGCTCATAACCGCCTCCCAGATATTACCTTCTTGCGACTCACCGTCACCGAGAAGAGCAAACACACGGGCATCTCGATTATCCAACCGATGCCCTAACGCCATACCCACAGCACAAGAAAGCCCTTGCCCTAGTGAACCCGTAGATACATCCACACCTTTCACGTATCGGGAAGCTGGATGGCCTTGCAGGTTAGAATGAATCTGACGCAAGGTCAGCTTTTCTTCCCATGGAATATAGCCTCCTTCCATGAGAACTGCATATAAAGCGGGTGCACCGTGCCCTTTTGACAGTACAAACCGGTCTCTATCGACCCAATCTGGCTGAGTAACATCGTGGCGCATATGAGCAAACCACAGGGCCACAAGGATATCCATACACGAAAGTGACGTCCCAGGATGGCCGGACTGCGCCGCATGAATCATGGTCAGGGCTTCAAGCCGTAACCGAGTTGCTATTTTTTCCAGTTCAGTCACCGAAGGTCGACTTTTACCGGGAGTTCGAGTATTTACATTGGTTGATGAAGGAGTCATTTCGATGGTCGCCATGTTAACAGATGCCTTATGGTTGATCCGGTTTGGATAAGCATACTTTTACAACAAACAGAGGTAAAGTTCTGTAAGTTCGTTTAATGCGCCATGGTTCTGACGTGATGCGATAGAGCCATTCCAGATTGGTTTTCAGGAAAAAAGCCGGTGCCCGCTGCTTTAAGCCGCTCCAGATATCCAAGCTGCCACCCACGCCAATAAAAACCGTGCCTTGAAACAAGTGTTCATACTGGTGAATCCATTTTTCCTGCTTGGGTACGCCAAGGGCTACCAGTAGAACGTCTGGCCGGTGATCAGCACACTCTTTAGCCACAGCTTGCTCGTCTCTTGATGACGTCATAAAGCCGTGATGCTGGAAAACAATTTGTAATCGAGGATAACGAGCTTTCAAATTCAGGCAGGCTTGCTCCAGAACCTCTGGCGCGGCGCCAACAATGGCCACCCGAAGCTGACAGGAGTCAGCATGGAGAAGCACCGCCTCTGAAAGCTCAATGCCGGGAAGGCGTTTCACGTCAGGATACCCTTGTCGCCTCAACGCCCATACGACTCCGGCACCGTCGGGAATGACTAAACCTGCCGAACGCAGAATGGCGCCCAACTCCGGATCGGCATCGCCCTGCATAAGCATTTCTGGATTCAGGGTAACGATATGAAGGTTCGTTTTTGCCGCCAACGATTGAGTAATCCGCTGAAGCGCCTCATCATGACTCACTAAATGAACGGGATAACTAAGTAATCGAACGGTTTGGGACACCAATGTTTTATCCTGATTTTACATTTTAAGCCTGAACGCTTTCGATTATAGCGGATTCAGTCTCTAAAGTGTCAAACACTCGGCATTAAATCCGATTTTCAGGCCGACCCCCGGGATAAAAATAATCTTCGGTCGGGAAAGGGGCCTTCTTGTATTGAGGGCGAATCACCTGCTCCATCAAAAGGCGATATGCTTTTATTTGCCGGTTCAATTCGGGAATCGGACTATTTTCCGCTAAAAAATGGTGTTGATAGGCTTTTGTCATGCTGGGGTGAAGAGTCGCCTTCGCAAGTAAAACACTTAAGTGACCACTGGCTCTGTCTTTCAGAGCGATCGTCACCATATTTTTTATTCCCTGAAAGGCTTGGCTCAAAAGCTGAGCATCACTCGCATTGATGGGAGTCGTTGGCTCAAGCACCGTCTCAGGACGATAGTCAAATACGGTATTCAACGTTTCTTTCACCTTTTTCAAGTTGGCAAGCTGACTTTTCATGCCCACAATCCCTGAGTAAAATCCCAATTTAAAGCCTTCCGTCACCAGACTTCGCGTATGCGGACTCTCATCCATCTTCTGAATATGGGCCTGAAGCAGACCGAGCAGTGGCTCCATCGCTTGTAGTTGGTACGCCAACTGAATCCGAACTAGTGTTTCGTAGTCTTCTTCCTGCTGAACCGTTTTAATATTCGGCAATTCAGGATTAACACTATAAATAATCGCTTCCGCTTCTTCTAAAGTCATTTCTCCCTGAAAACCCTTTTTGGAAGCCATAGCCTGAGGCTTAGAAGAAGCTACGAAAAGAGCAGGGGTTTGAGCCGATCTTTCTTCAGAAACACTTATGCCATCAGTAGACTCCGAAATCTGCTGCCCTTCAAGCGTTTGCGCTTTATAATAGAGGGTATTAAACACATCCTCAACTTCATGAACCTCTTCTAGTTGCCCATGAATCGGGTGTCCCAGAGGAAACAAAGAGGTATCTAATAAGCCCACCTGTTTAGCAATACTCTCTTTAATGCTATATGACAGAATCTCAAAAAAGAGATTTTCCTCTGTAAACATCGATCGAAACCCCGGTTGAGTAATCCGCCCCAGCGACAAGTTAAACTGCTGGGTTAAAACCTTCTGTGTCTCTTTCAGAAAGTCAACCATTGAGGTCAATCTTAAATAATCCAAACGAGAATAGGAGTCACCACTTAAAAGTTGTGAAAATGTCTCCGGTTTTTCTTTCCGCAACGCATCCACACCCAGTAAAACCTCCTCTAAAAGCAACAGCCCCCGATTGAGATAAAGTTTGCCAAAGATAACTTTAAAGCGTTGAATCTCTTCTTTCGACTGGGTGGCTGCAACCTCATCAGCGGACGGAGGGAAAATGGGATAAACAGTTTGATTTGAAAACTGCTGAAAAAAGTCAGGCATCGAGGTAGGTTGAACCACGGTATGCGCCAAATTTTTATTGACTTGCTCGATCCGTGTGTTAACCGCATAAATAAGATCGATCTGTCGGCGGAGTTCTTCTGTTTGGGTGATAAAGTATGGAGAGGAAGGGAACACTTTTTCATAAAGCTCAGCCCATTCTGGAAACCCAATCGTTCGACCTTCCTGCATCTTTCTGATCCAGCCCGCAAAGGCGACCAGCTGAGCAAAGGCTTTAGTAATGGCTTCTTTATCACCCGGTTTTAAAGGGTTGTCAGAGTTCAACAGGGTTTCTGAACCAAAAGAGGATAGATAGCCGAGAGGGGATGTCGAAGAATCAGTTAACAACTTTTCAAATGGCTCCCAGCGAGGCCCAAAAGAAGGATCCACTCGGCTGATTTCTTCAATAAGACCCGGCTCCTCTTTCATTCGCTTATTCAATTCGGCTTCATGAAGCTTAAGGTAGTAAGCAACCTTTTGGTTAAAGTCATGCAAAGCAACCCAGTGCATCCTTTCTAAGGAACCACTATCGTTTGTTTCGTTTATCTGTTTAAACGTCACAGGAAATTGACTTTGTTCTGGCTCACTAATTTCAACGGAAGATACGGAATTAACAGCGGGCTCGGAACCTGCTAAAGCGACCGGGAGTGCTAAACTCATCAAAAAGCCACCAACAACCGGAAGCCATTTAAAAATCTTAGACTGAGACCCACTAGAAGAGCCCGACGTTATCTTGTTGCCATTTTCCAATAAAACATTACGCTCACCTTGCTCCTGAGCCGCAAAACGAACCGGGTATGAGGTAGGATGAGGGGAAATACGTAAAGACACAAGAAAGTCCTCTAGTTTTATCAAGTATAATCACTACCCATTCTAAAAACGGGTGAATCCAGGGAAATGCCCAATCCTTAAAAAATACATTAAGCCTGTAGGAACAAAAGGTTTATTTTCCACTAATAATAAAACAAAAAAGGCCGCTCAAACAGAGAAACTTATGATGGCATCCATACCCTAAAATAGACTTAAAACACATGAAAACCCAAACCGTTAGAGAACACACGATTCCTCATAAATGAAACCTCTATAAAATGAGATAATGGTAAAGTCCGTTAAATACGAAAGAGAGAAACGCACCCGTGAAAGCTGAAAAAATTTCCGTTTTAATTCCCGTGTTCAACGAAATCCAATTTTTAGAAGAAATTTTAAAACGGGTGGAAGCGGTTAATTTCTGTAACCTAAACAAAGAAATTGTACTCGTGGATGATGGCTCAACAGACGGCACACGCGAATTACTCAAGAAAATTGGCGAAGCGAATCCAGATTATTTCATCGATTTTCACGCAGAAAACATGGGCAAGGGCGCGGCGCTAAGAACCGCTATTACTCACGCTACCGGAGATATCATTATTATTCAGGACGCGGATCTGGAATACGACCCGGCTGATTACCCGGAACTCATCCAACTGCTATTGGATGATCGAGCGGATGTGGTTTATGGCAGTCGACTTTCCGGCGGAAAAACCGTTCGAGCGTTTAATATTATGCATTTAATCGGAAACAAACTGCTTACACTCATCACCAACTTGCTTTACAACACCACCCTGACCGACATGGAAACGTGCTATAAAGCCTTTAAGGCTTCGGTCATCAAGGGCGTCCAGATTCGTTCCAACCGGTTCGACTTTGAGCCTGAAATCACGGCTAAGGTGCTCAAAAAAAACTACCATCTGTACGAAGTTCCCATTTCTTACTACGGTCGAGACTTTGACGAAGGGAAAAAAATCACGTGGGTTGATGGGTTTTCCGCCATCTGGGCACTCATTCGTTTCCGCTTTATTGATTAGGTTAATCGATTAAATTCTGAACCCCATTGCTATCCCGTTTCCAGCCTGCTTTTGTAAGAAAGAATAAAGGCAATTTGGGCGTTGGCCAGTCCTCTGAGTGCCAACTAGTTTCCCCCCGATGCTACCGGCAGACCCCCCGATGAGCCAGTAACTGGTCTAGTGAACTTGAGGACTTTTGCTTTGAGCCAAACGCCCAAATTGCGGAATAAATGATAAATAAACGATTTATCTGTTGTTTATTAAGATTCCCCCCTAATAAATCTGGCGACACCCGAGATGATAAAAACAATGCTTTTGCGCGTCAGCAAAACCTTATCGGCGTTGTTCATCTCTGCGGATAATTCTGATTTAATTTTTTTCAATTCTTCCAAACGTTCAGCCTGTTTCACCGTTTCCGCGTCATCCGCCGGTAACTGGGCCACCAAACGGCTTAAGGATTTAATGCTGAGGTTAAGACTTTCAATATTAGAGCTATTGGCATCCGCCTGAATGTACTCGACAGGCAAACCATAGTAAACAGCAAGCATGCTTTTCTTGTACTGGAGTGTTTGCCCCTGAAGCGAATCAATGGATTGCTCTCTGAGCAGGCCTTCAAGGACTTCGACTTCTTTAATGCCTTTGAGCTTTAGCTCATCGTCGGCAAAAATCTGTTTTAGCTTTTCAATACGATGAATTCGCTTTTCAGCCAGTGTTGCGTTCTCGCTGGTTAACACCCGACGTTCCCGAATATTTTTCAGCTGATCCACATGTTGAGCCGAATGCAACTCAATCACGTTGGTCATACCAGATTCCGTTGATTCAACAGACTGAACCGGAACCGTCTGGCTGAGTGCTGACTCTGGAAACGTAACAACATTGGTGCTGGTTTCTTCATTATTCGAATTAGCAAAATATCCGATACCCATGATGTGATTCTCCCTACCGTAAGTGACTGCTAAGTTGTGTTTTCCCCTTGAGAGTGAACTGATGTGTTTTGTGAGAGTGACTAATTTGTCTGTGACTGACACCTGAATAAACACATTTTTTCAAAACGACTTGCGTTTAGGTATTTCTTCAAGCACCTTACTCAATGTGATTCATATCGTTAACACTTAAAAAATATATCTTTTCAACCCTTTTATTCATTCCAATCAATCGATTATTTATACATTAACAAATGTAACCCCAATATTAACACCCCTGAATTCCCTTAATATTTGACCGGCGAAACCGGATTTATTTATTGACGGATGCCTCAAAGCAAAACTCTCCTTATTCAGGATGTTCAGATAGCAAAGCCTTTTGTTTTATGACGTTCTACCCCTTTTCTATCGCAAGCCTCAAATTTTAAAGCTTCTTATCTATATAGATAAGAAGCTTTAATTTCTATTAATAGAAATAGAAGAATGAAGACCTAAGAATTAAGTTCCTACATTCCAACTATTTTGGTACTTCACCATTTCCGGGGTCAACACATCAATGTTAATGCCCATGGACTGAAGCTTTAACGAGGCGATTTGCTCGTCAATTTCCTTGGATACGTGATAGACCTTGTTTTCCAGCTTGCCTCGGTTCTTAACCAGAAATTCAACCGCAAGAGCCTGATTGGCAAAACTCATATCCATCACACTGGCCGGGTGGCCTTCCGCCGCCGCCAGGTTGATAAGTCGTCCTTCGCCCAATACCAAAACGGTTCGTCCGTTGGTTAGAGTAAACTCTTCCATGAAGGGACGAATCTGGTTGCGTGAAGTCGCCATATCCGCCAGAGCCGACAAGTTCAATTCCAAATCAAAATGACCAGAGTTGCAGACCATGGCACCGGATTTCATCTTCTCAAAGTGGTGCTTATCAATCACGTGGCGATTCCCCGTCACGGTAATAAACAAGTCACCTTCTGATGCCGCTTCATTCATGGTCATCACCCGGAATCCATCCATGCTGGCTTCCAGTGCTTTGATCGGGTTCACTTCGGTGACAACCACATTGCCGCCCAAGCCGCGAGCCCGCATGGCGGCACCTTTGCCACACCAGCCATAGCCAACCACAACCACGGTTTTACCGGCAATCAGCATATTGGTCGCACGAATCACACCATCCAACGTGCTTTGCCCGGTACCATAGCGGTTATCAAAGAAGTGTTTCGTCTGGGCATCATTCACCGCAACCGCTGGGAAGGGTAGTTTGCCGTCTTTCACCATGGCTTCAAGGCGAACAATCCCGGTTGTCGTCTCTTCAGTACTTCCAATAAGCTCTTTGGTTTGTTCCGGTCGGTTTTGAACCAGCTCGGCTACCACGTCCGATCCGTCATCAATAATAATATTGGGATGAAAGTCGAGCGCAATACCCACGTGTTTGGCGTAAGTAGCGTTATCTTCGCCTTTCACGCCGAAAACAGACAAACCATAATCTTTAACCAACGAAGCAGCCACGTCATCTTGAGTACTTAGAGGGTTTGAAGCTATCAGAATACTTTCAGCACCGCCTGCCTGCAAGGTTCGGCAAAGGTTAGCGGTTTCTTTGGTAATATGGTTGCACGATACAATTTTAACCCCTTTAAAAGGTTGCTCTTTTTCAAACCGTTCCCGAATGGAGCGTAAAACGGGCATATCCTGATCGGCCCATTCAATCTGCTTCTTTCCCTGTGGGGCAAGGCTAATATCTTTAATATCACTGGCGATAGTGGTCATGGTTGACATTCTTTCTCTCCTGTTGGGCAAAACGACGATTAAAACATTGATTTAAGTTGATTAAGCACTGATTTTAACAAAGAAACACCGAAGAAAAAACCTCTTTTTCCTCTTTAAAATCTTGTCTGATTTTTTTTGAAACTTTTTTAAGCCACTAAACGTATCAAATATGAAAGAGACATCAAACACGACCTATTCCAATTGGTAGGGCTTCGTTAACGTATAAGCTGGAGTACACATTATATGAACTTTTCATTCCGTCAATATTCTTCCCTAGCCATTGCGCTAGTTGTAATTTTTTCCTCTGGGTTAATCACAGCCGGGTGGGCCGATGATAATGACAATAGCGATAACCCTCGCAACAAACATCGCCAAGAATGGCGAGAAAAACGAAAAGACCATCATCAGGCTGTACAAGAAAAACGGAAAGAACGTCGAGAAACCATTAAAGAAAAACGGAAAGACCATCATCAGGCTGTACGAGAAAAACGAAAAGAACGCCGTGAAACCATTAAAGAAAAACGAAAAAGCCGTCGACAAAGCCGGCGTTAAAGACCTGACCCCACAGGGCATTCGTTTTCAGCGGGTGCCCTGTTTAGTAGTTAAATTCAATATCCCGTTCCAGCGCCTTTCGGGCCTCTGTAATGACATGCAGTTCCTCGATAGCCTGTCGGGCCTGTTGAAGTTTTATTTTCAGCACCTCATCATCTTCTTCCCGGGCTAGCACACTCCCCCGGTAACCACGCCGGTATCGATTCGCTTGCCGCCAGTAGTTCAAGGCGTCTTCCAGACGGCTTACCGCCGTTTGAATGAGTTGGTAAGAGGTAAACTCTGTTTCCCCATGGGTAAACGTATCTTTAAACAAGTGATTTTCCCTTTTCAGCGCTTGGGTAAACGCACCCAAACGTTGCAAAGACAACTGACCGCCTTGCTGGTTCAACACCTCTCGAAGCAACATCAATTCATCCGTCACCCCCACCGCTCTTTCCAAATACCCCTGATAAATCACTCTGGCCTGAATGGATGTTTTACCTAAAATCGCTTGGGACGGGTCCTGAATGACCGCCTGACTTTCTCCAAACAGGGTTTCATCCAAGGCACTTAAATCTTCTCGAATGGATGGTAAACCCTCTGCCGCTAATGTATTTCCCAACAGAAGGTTCAAGAGAATTAGGGTTAGCAACCCTTTTATAAAAAAGTGAGTTCGTTCTATCTTCTTCATATTTTATAGTTTAACGCTAATTTGCCTGAAAACCATCTGGGAAATAGAGGATTTAGACAATCCCTGTTTCAATGGTAGAATGAGCAAATTAAAATAAGATCATTCCTCACCCCCTATTTCATCCATGAGAAAGGCCTACCTCTTATGAGCAACGACACCATTACTCTGAAGCGGCAAGCAACCATTCGAACCATTGTAACAGACGATTTTCGTGCACGGGCAAAAAACGAACTGTCCACAGAAATAAAAACCGTTGATAACCAGTTGGAACAACTAGAAGCTCAATACCAAGAGTCTCTAAAACAACTGGAAAGTTTAGCCTCACAAGGTCAAAACGTGAAAGGGCCCATGAATCAGATGAATCAAGAAATGGCCGCTAAACGAAACCAGCTAACCGCCTTAAAAATGGAAGTCTCCAAACAGCTAGGTGGGTTAGAGAATGTAGCCAATGGAGCTTTCGTTGTCACTGGCGTATTAGAAAGCTTTGTCGACGTTAAAGTCGGCGATAACATCTACGAAAAAATCCAGAATTGCTCTATTATTATTGAAGACAGTGTTATTAAAGAAATTAAAGGCTAACCCTGTGAGCGAATCCGAGATGTCCCCTGGGAACAACCAGCGTTTTATCGGAGAAATCATTGGGTTCCACGGCCTTCGCGGGGATGTTAAGGTCAAAGCCAACTCGGAAAACCCAGACTGGCTCAACACGCTGAAAAAAGTAACTTGGATTCGGGGCGATAAAACGCTGGAGCTGGACATTATCCGAGCTCGAAAAAAAGCCTCTGGCTCGGTCATTCTCGCTTTTGCCAACTACCGGGACCGCACCCATGTTGAAGCCGAGTTGGCCCAAGGCAAACTTTATGCCGATGACACCAGCCTCCCTCAACCCAACGAGGCGGAGGGTGAGTACTGGGCCAGCGACTTAGTGGGGCTAACCGTCATCGATAAAACAACCCAAGCCCCCATTGGGGTCGTCCTGGATTTACTCACTTCTGGGGGTCGTGATTTTCTAGAAATCCAGTTGCCCGGTAAGAAGCAAACCTTACTCATTCCGTTTATTGACGAGTTTTTTCCGACGGTAAACCTTGATACAAAACATATCACCGTAGCTCGACTTAGTGAGTTTATTGATGAATCCACCCAAAAGACCTCGCCAAAGCCTCCAAAGGGATAGTTCCCCATGCGTTTTTCTGTTATCAGTCTGTTTCCCGATATCATCCAAGCTTACTGCCAAACCAGCATTGTGGGGCGGGCTCAAAAGGCAGGACTGATTCAGCTAGACGTCATAAACCCAAGAGATTTCGCAGAAGGGGCCCATCGAAAAGTTGATGACTCACCTTATGGCGGGGGAAGTGGTATGGTGATGCTCTGTGAACCGCTGGATAAAGCCTACCAATCACTACAGCTATCCGATGGGGAAGCAGAAAAATCCCAGAGGCGTATTCTCCTGACCTCGCCCACCGGGCGCAAGATGGATCAGGCGTATGTCCAAAAACTGGCCAAGGATGCGTCCCATATTGTTCTCTTTTGCGGCCACTATGAGGGGATTGACCATCGGATTCAGCAATTAATCCCAGAAACAGAGGAAGTTTCCATTGGCGATTTCGTCCTGACCGGCGGCGAACTACCTGCTTTGTGTGTCATCGACGCTGTTAGCCGTATGCTCCCCGGTGTGGTGCAAAAATTCACGTCTGTGGAATCCGATTCGTTTTACAACGGCCTATTAGACTACCCTCATTACACCCGCCCTGCTGAATACAAAGGCATTCCCGTGCCAGAGGTTTTGCTCTCTGGAAACCACGAAGCCATCAGCACCTGGCGACGGCGACAATCCATCGAGCGCACCTGGCGGTACCGACCGGATTTGCTTGAATCCATCAAGCTAACCCCTGAAGAATCCAACTGGATCCATCAACTCGACAGACACTAAGGCTTAGTTGGCAGATTAACCCAACGTGTGGCTCCTGAAGGGTGATCGTAAGGTAAGGGTTTTTTCAGCTTAACCACGTTGTCCAAGACCCAGGCACAGGTTTTTTCCCCGTAAGGTAAGCCCTTCTCATGAAGAACTTCCTGCGGAATCTGGTGCTTCTCAGCATGAGTTGTCATCATCTCCTCTTGTGTCAGCGGGCCAACACAATCCACGAGTTCGGCGGTTCCATAAACCTTCCCGGTTCCGCGTTGGATCAGGGCGACGGTGCCTCGATAACGGGTGGGCCCTCGTCGAACTTCCCAGCGTTTTTGTCCATCCAAAATAGAAGCCAAGGATTTTTCATTAAAAATCAAGCCTTTTTCGATCGGCTGGCCTGAAGGGCTCACAATCATTTTACCCTGTCGTTTAGCCGACTGACTCACCATAGTTTTAGCTCGCCGACGAGGCTTTCTCGCTTCGACTTCAAGCTGAGTAAAAATACCAGACTCAATCAGTTTCTCATCTTCGGCCAATGGTTTTTCCGTATAAAAATATCGATGCCCGATCTCAGCCATCACTTGTTTCACATGCTGATCCACCTGAGTGGTCATTCGGGCAAGCAGTTTATGATACAAACGATACGTACTACCCTGCTCACCTTTTTTCCCTTTTTCCTCAATCACTTGATTAAAATAGGCTTTCATTGCGTCATGCAACTGTTTTTTAAAGGCTTTTCGCTCAGCAGGAAGGGATTCAGCGGTCGGAATCCGATGCATCAGAAATTCTTCAGTTAGAAAGTCACCTACGGCTTTGCGCAACCCTTTAAATAAAGCCCGTTCAATATCAACCGAGTTTTTACGCTTAATTGGCTGAATGGCTTTACGTAAAGTGGTCACCCCATCCACTAGGTGGGTTGAGGGAATATCATCGCCAAATTTGTGCCTTAGATAATCTCGGTTTTCCCTATCACGCTCCTTACGAATAGCCTTTACCAGATCACGATCCAATTCATCGGTGCCATCCCATGCTTTCGTTCCATCCCACCCAAAAATGCTTAAAGAAATATCCAGTTTGGGTAGGCCTGACTGCTGATTTTCATGGTAAACAGACGACCCATGCTGAAACCGTAAGACATCCGCCACCTCAAGAGATTCTTTTTCCTCATCGCTCAATGGCATCATCGCCTCGAATAAAGCCCGGTTATTGCGGACCACCTCCGCAATATGGGCCGCCTTGACAATTGGTCTCATTTTCCGGTTCCGAGGCAGATTACTTTCCGCAAATTTTGCCCATTTCAACGGAATTTGATGCTTTTCCAGATAGCTCAAACAATACTTTAGGACATCCACCGTTGCATCCACATCTGCCTGAGCATCATGAGCATTTTCCAACGGGGTTCCCATTAAAATTTCATAGTGGTTTGTTAGTTTTCGGTTCAGGGCATTAAACGGATGAATTCGCTGAAGCAGAACAAACGGATCCAATACGAGCGCCGCATCCATCGGACGAAGAGGAGGAGCACCTTTTCTAACTCTATTCAGACGGTGAATGGCTTCATTGATCATCCCCACATCAAATTTAGCGTTATAACCTACCAACAGGGCATTTTCACCTATTTGTTCCTTAAGAATCGGGCGCAAAATCTCATGCATCTGAGGCGCGTCTTTCAAATCCAACGGCGTAATCCCATGAATTGCCTGTGCACCAGGCTGAATGGGGAACATATTTCCATTTTCAAGAAAACCCGGATGAATTAGGACATTATGATCGCCCAGATGAGTGACCACATGGTCTTCTCTAACATGAGAAAAAGCCAGTTGAATGACTCGATCTGCTTTTTTAACCCCCGTTGTTTCTGTATCAAACACCACATAAGGAATTTGTCCAATTTTATTTTTCTTTTTATTTTGAAGCCAATGGGTGTAAGGGTATTCTCCCGTGGCCCTGATTTGCTTCTCTAATACTTCAGCATTACAGCGGTGCATCTCACGCGCTTTACTTTTAACCAGCGTATGATAAGTGGCCAAAGGTGTAGGCGTATTTTTCCGGTTGTATACATGGTAATCAGTGGCTTTTGGATCTTTTTTCTGAGAAGGGCTGGCTGGTTCCTTTTCCTTTGCCTCTTCTGTCACCTCAGAGCCGGCAAAACGAATATAGCTTCGGGGCACCCCCTGATGCACAAACGCCGTTTTTTCCTCATGAGGCTTGTCCAGAATTGCCTCTAACGTCTTCACCGGATCAAAAACAATCGATTGCTGACCATCCGTCTGGGCCTTAAAAACTAATGAATCGTAAAACATCATACTGAATCAAGCTTTCTCCATTTCCTTGAGTCCTTTAAGAACTTTCCTCTCAAAAGCGTCATAGACCGGTTTGTTCATGGTTTGCTCGTATTGTCCGGAGACAATGGGAAGACTGTACTTCCAGTCCACATTAAATTGCTCAAGAAAGCGCTTGGCCAACTCCGGCGATTTAACGATTAAAGCCACGTCTCGATTCCCTCGGGTATACTTTTGACCTTCAGGAACGGATTCATAATCTGGGCGCTCGCCCTGATCCAGGTTCGTCTCCAATGCGGCGGCACTAATATTGGCCGAACCAATCATCAGTTCATTACGATTAAAAACCGACCACTTGGCATGCAGTCTTTCCTGTGTTTCGTCATGTTCATTATAAAAACGAACCGGCACACCCGATTTAATCATCTCGTAAATGGAATTACGGCTGTAAGGGAACTGATCCACCACTCCGGCGGAATGAAGCACTCGAATTTTTGCCTGCCCCTCCTGATGCAGTTTAATCATCTGATTCTTCAGCGTTTTATGGGTCCAAACAAATTGTTCCGAAGCAAAGTCTTTCAGATCAGGACTCGCCAGTTTTTCTTTTAGAAAATCGCCAATACTCTCTTCGCCTGAGTACCCAATCGCCTCGTATTCCCGAGGTTTTGTGTTCAACACCTGAATGGCCGGATGAGAAACCGGTTCAATGGCAGGCAATTGCTTTCGAGTCATTGCAACAGGTACATTAGGATTGGCATAATGTTTCGCCATAATCCAGTCCGGGTAAAATGTTTCTGCCTGAATATTAGCCACTTCCGGCCCTTCAATAGCCACACAGGCATCCCAGTTTGCCGCTGAATGGTTGCTTAGATTCATCCCACCCAATAAAGCGTATTTCCCATCCACAGCCAGTAGTTTCACATGGTAGATATTGGCCAGTTCCCGAGGGTAGGTCACGACTTCAATGGGTAATTTTGTACCAGGTTTTAGATCTTCAATCCCCAGCCGTTTTGCCAGCTCTGGATCCTGGATGGGCTCCCCGTTTTTCAGCTTGTTCAATAAATCCACCATACCCGCATTATTCAGCCGACGCGGAATAATGGGCACCCGGTATTCATCGTATTCATAAAGCACACTACCATCTAGAATCATTTGAACAGGGACGCCTTCCCGAGCTTTTTTAATCAACAGGGGCAGAATTTTTTGCTGTTGCTTCCAGCCGGGATTACCTTCGGCCCCATCAGTTTCTCGTCCACCATCCACCCAGATGTTATCGAAATCATACATGCCGATCTGAATAGAATCTTTTGCTTTAGCGATTTGGGTAATCCATTGATCGAAAATCTGTTCCGCTCCCAGTAGTGCCGTAATTTTTGTGGTGACCGGTTTACCCTGATGGTGCCCTATAAGGGGAACTGTCACCCCATCAAGAACATGTTTATAGGGTTTTACCCCTTTAATATAAGGCATGGCAAACTCCAAGTAGTCCATCATGCTCATGCCCAGATTTTTCGCCCGAACGACCAGATTATTCCAGGACGTTAACTGGTCTTTTTCTATTCGAATCTGACGGCGAACGTATTGCTTCTCTGTTTTTTTAGGCTTGGGGCCTTGCTTGCTTTCACCAAAACGGACGAGAGTCGATGAATAGCTCCTCCCCAAGGGCTTTAATGGTGTCACCGCTTTCGAATGCTCTCTTGGTGCAATACCAAGCGACAGGTTCGCTACATTCACGAAAATTTCCCCTTACAGGCTCCCTCAACCACAGATGGAACGATGACCCCAAGCCTCATCCATAAAACTTATTAAATTTTTTATTTTTATAAGTATAACGAGATCAAAACGAAATGAAAAGTAAATGTAAAAAAACAGGCATTATTTTTACATTTACCTTATTTAATTAAGCTAACAGAAGAAATAACCGCTTTTTTGTCGATGTGGGTTACACATCGTTAATCGCTAGATTCACCTTATTGAACATGGACAACACATCCATGCTTCCATACAAAATTTCCCGACCTTCCTCAATGGTAGTCAACAGTTCTCGCTCAGCCGTTTCAGATAAATCCTTAGCGTACTTTGAACCCAAATAGCGTTCCAAATCACCGTATTTTGACATAAGCGTGGTATCCCCCTAAGATTTCCCCGATTTTACCCTTAAGTACTATTTATATGAGATTAAATAAGACCGATTCATTCATATGCTGAGCACACGCAATGAAATTCCCCATGAGTATTGTATAAACCCGATTCCCCGATGTGGGTTGCTACAATAGAATAAAACCCAAACATTCTGAAAGATTGTCAAAATCAGGCTAAAAGAGGGTGAAGCTTAAGGATTATTTAATCATTACCCTCATGAGTCCGCTTGATTCAGCATATTTGCCGATAACTTCATGCCGGAGTCTTCATCAAGAACCTGAGAAGAATCAGCGACTTCTTCATTGATAACCCGTTTCAAGAAAATATCTGACCGATTGTCACCGGCTTGAGCCACAGTCTCTGTCAGTTCTTCATAGTCCTGCCCAAAAATGTCTGAAACAATCAGTTCCACTTCCTCTGGATCACAAAGCGTACCATTTTGAATACAGTACTCCTTATACGCTTCAACCGATTCTAACGAAATCACCAACCGAAAGGCCGACTCGGTTCGTGCCTCATCTGGCATCAACAAAATATTATTAATCGCCTTATGCAGAATAGGATCTTTGTCATACCAGCGTCGTTTGGCCTTCGACTGAATTAATCCCAACACCCGGTGATGACCAAAGCTTTTCAGCTCATCCGGTGTTCCTAACAACGTATTATCCATGACAAAACTAATCACACCCTGCGCTACAATCCTCTGCAAAGGCGGAGGCAACTCTCGTAACATTTCGATCGAGTTGTAAATATCCGGGTGATTATCGTACCAACGATTTCCTTTTTTGGGTTTATAAACCATTTTCCTGAGATGTTCCCTTGACTAAAGCAAACTAAACAAAAAGTCCATCATTAAGCCTCTATCGGCAGGATCTATAAAAAGTTAAACGAAAATCGTTCCATTTTTTTGAATCAGGGTCGTCATAGGTGTTAAGATAGGTAAAGCCTATGAGAGCAAAGCGAGCCGGAAAATAAAGTTTTCCATTTCCTCGTCGACACCTATTATACATAAATAATACGGCACGGCTAAATGGCTTAAATTCTATTAACACAAGGAAAAAAGAAGAGCATGAAAGCTGAAAAAGGATTTACACTAAGCGAACTCACTGTAACCCTGATGGTTGCCGCCGTTCTGTCTTCTTTTGCCTTTTTTTCCTTCCGAGATTACCGTGAAGGTGCAGACGCCGAACTTATTGACGCCATGCAGGCATCACTTCAGTCTATTGTTTCTCAAGCCTCCGCTCGAACCGATACAAACGCTGTTAATCTGGATCAAAATGCGGTGGTTCGAGCCGTTCGCTCTGATGGTCAACTTGCTGGCGGTGAGCGAGTAGAATTCACGACAACTGGCGCGGGTGTTTACCGGGTCGTTATTGGTATAAACAACCGGAGCGCTAACTATGTCGTTAATCCCAGTGGCACCGTCGCATTGACTAATCTATCCGGGTTTTCTCATTTTGGTATTTCCAACAATGGCACAATTAAAAAGCTGTAACACAGACGCAATTAAAGAAGGACGATATGAGACAACAAACGCTTCGACAATCAGAACAGGGCTTAACTCTAATGGAAATCGCGATTTCCATGGCGATTTTCAGCGTTCTTTCTGTTGCCATCGCCGGGTTGCTTTCATCGGGAATTAACACCCAAATGGCCTATCGGACTCATGAGTATCAACAAACCATTGCCTCCAATGTGGTCGACACACTGCGAATGGATCTAATGACAGCCAATCAGGTTGATATTACCGGTGGCGGAAGTGGTTTAAGGATCCGTGACTCAGCAGGCGGCACCGTCGCCAATTGGCAGATTGGCGGCACTTATAGTCCACCCGGTTGCAGTAACGTTTCAGCCGTTTTGCGTAATGGGCAACCGATTGGTATAAGCCCCGCGCCTTGCCATATGCCGATGGTTATTAGCTGCGGTGGAAATGGAGCTCCTGGATGTTTTCAAGGTTTTGATATCAATGGAAACCCTTCAGTATCCAATGTGAAACGGGTGGTTTTGAATGAACTGGCTGTTGCCAGTACGGCCTCGGGGAATAGTCCTATTGATCGCGAGTTCGGACCTGCGGTCTATCGAATTAACGAGTTCAGTTTTGAAATTCTCTCAGGGACAACTTTTGAATAGTCGGTCACTTCAGAGTCGGATGTCGTTCCTTTAAAAACAAGGCCAATAATTCAAGCGCCTTTCCTCGGTGACTAATCCGATTTTTATCCTCAACCGATAACTCAGCCATGGTTTGTGTTCCATTTAAATTCAAAAGCTTTCGTTCGGCATCAGAAGGACAGACAATGGGATCATAGCCAAACCCATGCTCACCCCGAGGATTCCCATCCGTAATCACCGTCATTTCCACGGCGCCTTCACCCGTAAACACGGTTTGGTGATCAGCGGTTTGCAAAGCCAGTGCCGCCACATAGCGGGCTCGCTGATCTGATTTTTTAGCCATCAGTTTTAGAATAGCGGTATTAATTTGTTGGTAGTCTCTCGGACAAGTATCAAAATTATCCTGAATCCCCAACAACGTTTCTCGAATCGCTTCGGTCATCCAACGACTGGAATAAAGACCGGGAAAAGGATCGAGGCCATATGTTCCTGCCAACGCCGGAATTTCAAACCCGGAATCTTCCGCCAGAATATAGTCAACGCCTTCATCAACCCGGGCTGACGATGCTTTCAACAAAGCGTTTTCAAGAAACGTACTTCCAGTTTCCTCAACCTCCTCCAAATCATTCGGCATGATAACCCGAACCGGCAAGCCCGAACGGATCATAAACGACTCAACCTCAGCCATTTTTCCCTGATTGGTCGAAGCAAGCACCAAGGTTAACGGATTAGAAGGTTGACGCGAAAAAACCATGGGAATCCATCCTTTTTAAATTTTAAATTCATGACATTTTTATTTTTTCCGACAATACCAGCCAAAGCGAGGATACTGATAGTCAATAAATGTTTCCGGCATGGGCCCTAACGGACGAATAACCAATTGAGAAGCATACGGACGAAGCAACGCATTCTGCTTTTCAGCCTCTAGCTCGCCCTGATTAAGAATCAAAAGATGTCCGTCGGGCTCCAGAAGAGAAACCAAATGATGAAGATACCTTTCGGGATCAAAACATCCTAACGGCAACCCCCACGCAAGACAAGGATCTTCAAAAACAAAAGGTAGAAACGAAGAAATCACATGATAGCGGGCCTGATGGGCCAACACATCTCCCGTCAAATACCAAACCCTTGAAAAAGGCTCGGTAAATCGCTGGGCATAATCATTTCGTGTAAAGCCGTCCTGATACAAACGAAAGGGATCAATTTCAATGCCAGTCAGTTCGTACGACTCCCCAACATGATGGGTTAGTATGCTGACCAACGCTTGAACATATGCCCAGTTTTTGGCACCCACATCCAACCATCGAAGCGTTGGATTGGCTTCCAATCGAACGTTTACCAACAGGTGTTCCAAAAAAGCAAGATAACTCAAAGATTCCAGATAGCGAATCCGACTGCTTTGTTCACGAAACGAATGTAGCCCATAGGCTTCAACCAGCCTATCCTCTTTCCTACACAAATCATCCGCTTGGGCCCGCCCCTCAAAAAGCAGATGTTTTGGCTCTATCGGTTCTTGATACGCCTTACGCGTGTGTTGCAAAATAGAACGCCATTTAAACGTTAGTCCGTTCAGCGTTGACTGGAAAACATGTGAAAAACCCATCGCAGGCTCGCCCAACTTTTTAAATCAAGCTTATTATACCCCACAGCAACTAACCACAACGGCCCCTTCACAAATACCGTAGAGAGTGGTTCCCCACTTTATTCCCCACGCAGTGCGATGGTTTCTTGTTGCGCTTCCAGTTTAACCAACTGTAATTTTTCGTAGCTACCTATATCCCGGCTTATGCTGTTGCTCACACCACACAGCATGAGTACGATAATCAATGTCCCCAGTAATACTTTATCCGTATAAGACAAATTAAACTGGAAGGCTTCCTCAAAAAAGCGGGATTTATAGCTGGACCATGCGTCAAACAAAAGAGTGTTAACCTTTCTAAAAGTCGTCATAACAAAAATCAATAAATGCTCACACCAAAAACCAGATTGAGGATGGTAAAAAACACGCCCCGACTGCGTATTGGATAGAAAATTGGATAAAACCGAAGCTAAAAATTGGAACTATAAGAATTTAAAACTTGGGTAAAACTCTACCCTTATTATACTCTTACTTTTATTATACCCGGTATCGACCAAAAATATGAGTCTCTTAAAGACAAATGTAATAATTGTTGCTTAGAACCAACTGTTTTTTAAAAAGCGAACCTTATTCAGCCCGGTTTTTATGCATCCCGTCATCGATAATTTCCAGCGAAAAGAAGTGTCCTGTCTTTGTTCCAAATCTTTTACCCACCGTCAACACATAGGGGTTGAAACCCAATCTCAGATTCCATGAAATGCAATGTTTTGTTAAGCTGTTTCCAATCATCTCCTGTTTTTTATAACCCTTTTTATCATCAAAGGAACCCCTCACCATGTCCTACCCCACCACCCGCCTACGTCGACTCAGAAAATCCCATTTACTTCGGGATTTTGTGGCTGAAACAGAACTGAACGCTAAAGATTTTGTCTGGCCGCTTTTTATTTCAGATCAGGTAAACGCCCGAATTCCTATTGAATCCATGCCCGGAATTTTTCAGCTTTCCATTGATAATGCCCTCATCGAGATTGGTCAGGCCATGGAGGCGGGTATCCGATCGGTTATTCTGTTCGGCATCCCCGAGGAAAAGGACGCTGAAGCAACCATGGCTTGGGCCGATCACGGCATTATTCAGCGCGCCATCCGAAAAATAAAGGACACCTTTGGCGATGATTTACTGGTTATTGCGGACACTTGCCTTTGCGAATACATGACCCACGGCCATTGTGGCATTGTTATGGAAGGCCGGATCCTCAATGATCCCTCTGTTGAGGTTATCGCTCGCACTGCCATCTCTCAAGCCAACGCCGGAGCCGATATTATCGCCCCGTCAGATATGATGGACGGTCGAGTTGGTATTATTCGGGATTGTCTGGATGGTGAGGGGTTTGATGATACGCCTATCATGGCCTATTCCGCTAAATATGCCAGTAGTTTTTATTCTCCCTTTCGCGATGCCGCCGTCTCGGCCCCTTCCTTTGGGGATCGCCGAAGCTATCAAATGGACCCTCGCAACAGCCGGGAAGCTCTGGAAGAGGTTGCTCAGGATCTGGAAGAAGGAGCGGATATCATCATGGTCAAGCCCGCCATGGCTTATCAGGACATTATCCGCAACGTTCGAGAATTGGTTGATGTACCCATAGCAGCCTATAGCGTGTCCGGTGAATACAGCATGATGAAGGCCGCCGCTCAAAACGGCTGGATCGATGAGAAAGCCGTGGTGCTTGAAACCCTAACCGGAATTAAGCGTTCCGGTGCCGACATTATCCTGACCTACCACGCGGTAGAAGCGGCCAAATGGCTTACTGAATTAAAAAGTTAAAATAAATTAGTAAGTAAAGCCATCTTTATTCATCCGGTCAAGAACTTCCTGTAGTTCGTTCCGTGGGTTCACTAGCGAAAGGCGAACATAACCTTCCCCATGTTTTCCAAATGCGGTTCCCGGAACTAAAACGATGCCCGATTTTTCCAATACATCATTAGCAAAGTCAACACAGGACGTGTAACGTGGCGGAATAGGAATCCAGAAATAGAATGTCGCACGAGGCAGTTGAAGTTCATCCATGGGCCAGCCTAACTGCTTAAAGCCTTCTTTCATAAAATTCTGATTGTCTTCATAGACGTTGCACATATCCCGGATAAACTGGGCGCAATCAGGACTATTCAAGGCAAAGGCACCGGCCTTCTGGAGTACTTTCCAAATACCGCTGTCCATAGTGCCTTTTACCGTTGCCAGTACATTGATGGCTTCCTCATTCCCAGCGGCGAAACCCAACCGCCATCCCGTAATCGCATAGGGCTTACTCAGGCTATGGAATTCAATGGCAATATCCTGGGCACCCGGCACTTCCAGAATACTATGGGGTGCTTCTTCACCTTCAAAGTACATCTCCGAGTAAGCAATATCACTAATCACCAGAATATTATGCTGACGGGCAAAGCGAATCACTTCTTCAAAATAACTTAACGGTGCTGTGGCTCCAATCGGATTACTCGGGTAGTTGATAATCAGTGCTTTCACATTATTGGGGTTAAAGCCCTGATTGGTCAGCTCCTGCATGGTATGTTCCAAGTCCGGCAAGTAATTGTTTTCCCGGGTTAATGGCGTGGAATAAGCATGACCACCCGCAATCTCAATAGCATCCACATAAGAGGCATAGCCCGGATCCGGAGTCAGAATAATATCCTTTTTAACCGGATCCACCTCGGGCGAGATAACGGCCCGAAAGATGGCGGCCAGTCCTTCTTTTGAACCCAGCAGGGAGCACACGTGTTTTTTCGGATCCATGACAACACCAAACCGATTTTTCATCCGGGTGACAATAGCCTCCCGGAAAAAGGGTTCGCCCCGCGGGACAGAATAGGTATGAACCCCTGTTTCATCAATCAACTCTTTCATCTTGTTGCGCAAAACTTCTGGGGGCATAACCGTCGGAGCGCCAATACTCATCTTAATGGGAGCTCGTCCCTTCGCTTCCAGCTCTGGGGTTAAATCCAGCACACGCTGAGCGATTCGAAACATGATATAGGGCTGCATGTCAGCACAAAGGTTTGAGTAAAGACTTTTGATGTTGGGTTCAGAAAGCGCTTTCATATCAAAGAAATCCTTTTATTCATACTTTTAATGATTCAAATTTGTGGAGGAAATAGTGGCCTAGTTCGTGTTCTTTATAGCGCAAACGATGGGGGATTTCCAGAGAGTTTTACGTTGTCTAAAAGAGAAAGAAACCAGTGTTTTCAGACGGTTTATGCAAGAAGTCCTCAGGTGTAAATAAATGTAACTAAATCCGTATCAACTGGTTTTATAATAATATATATCGGGTATATAAAAAATAGAAACAATATATCATTTCTTTCCTTCATCTAAAATTATGTCTATTCCTTTCTTTTTCTCTTCTCCTTTCCATCCTTCCTTTCTTACTGATGATGCTGCTACTCGAAACAATCGAGTGGCTTTTCTTTTTGTGCTATTTTTTTCCTATGGAAAAATCAAAAAAACCAGCCGAACGCTGGCTAGTGATCAGCTCGATCGTGGCATTACTCCTATTTATCGGAAGCGCCTTTTTTCTGGATCGTCTAAACGCCGATATCCAGTGGACTAAAATTGGACAAGACAAACAGGGGAACCAATACAGTGTGGATCAACGATGGACGGTTAAAAGACTAGAAAACACCGATAACTTAAACACGTTGCCTCGATACCCTTATGCCCTTCGGGTTGATTATGCTGACGATTCCCGCACGGTTGACGGGTTTATGATCAAAGCCGTTATGGAACAGGGGAATGTTAACTGCGCCCATTCAACTGTCCAGGCCCATAAATGGCTTTTCCTAAGTGAAAGCCAAATGCCTGTCCGGCTGGATCAAAAGCGAGATCAACATGGACTATTGCAAGACCTTCCCCTCCAAACACACTTGATTGACTTTGTTTGCGCCCTTAAAAAATAGAATGCTTAAATACGGAATCACTATTATACTTTTCGCTTTACTCTCAGGGTGGCTTGGACTCACGTTGTACGGTGTCTATTCGAGCGAAGGAAAAAACTCAATTTCCGTTAGCGATCTGCTCATTCCCACCTGGACACGGAGCTATCAGCTTTATGGTCAGCCCCATGCCCTTTGGCTAAGCGATTATGACACCGTGGGCACTAATTTGCCCCTGCTCAATAAAATAATTGCCGAAGCTGAGCGTCAACACAAGCGGTTTGAAATTGTGATTTACGGCATCCCCTTTCGAGACATGGGCCAATCCTCTGGTGGGGGGTTTGATACGTTTGAGGATTATCTGGCGGATAATCAACTGAACGCCAAAGCCGTGGGTGACTTTGTCAAACGGACCGGCATTCAGCCCCGCGTCTATCTGGAGCCCGACGCCTTGGCCCATGCCATTCAATACCGCGAAGATCGTCAGAGCGATCCCGTTTCGGTTGCTATTTACGAAAAACGGATCCAGGCCATGCAGACACTAATCCAGCTCTATCAATCACACGGGGCTCTGGTTTATCTCGATACGGCTCACAGCGACTGGTTTGATTACAGCGACCACCAAATTAAGGCCATGGCCATGGCCTTAAACCGAGCCGGAATTAAAAAAGCGGATGGTCTGGTCACCAACGTTTCCAATCGTCAGCCGGTTACCGAAAAAACAGGCCTAGCCCGTACAACCGGACGAAGCGAGGTACATTACCTTCGTCGTCTCCTCCCACGGTTAGAAAACAAGCATCTGGACGTGGTGGTGGACACCAGCAGAAACGGGGGGACGACCCATCAACGACACTACCTTCTAAAAGACAATAACCAACTCATGGATAACGAATCCCCTGAAGGCCGATTAGTTGGCTCTTGGTCGACGGATGAAACTGGCGAGCGTTGGGTCAAACCATTTTTTGGCCCGCCCATGAAATTTTCTGTTTTAACCGGACTGGATAAATACACCTTTTCCGAGACCACCATGACCCTTTCTGCTCCGCCATGGCTCGATGCCGTGGGGGATGTCCAATTAGGCGAACCGCCAACAGATAAGACAGGTATTGATGTGATCCAGAAATTTCGTTATATCAAACCCCCCGATGACTGCGACGGTAGCCTCAACTGCCCTCCCGGCTGGTCCAAACACGACTTAAACAAGAAGACACAGAAGCCTCAAGCTTTGGCAGGTTTCCAGTAGAGTTTATCGTCCCTACACAAGTTAATAGGCATTGGGCTAGTAAAATTAATTCTTCAAAATTGTATCTATTAATAAATATTTTCCCTCTTCATTTTTTTTATAATAAAGAGTTTTTTTATAAGGGAATGGGCAACTCTTTAAAGGGTCCCAGCTAGCCTTTTTATCAAAATAACAATAAAACAGAGGCCCTTCACCATATTCATCACCATCTAAATCGATGTGTTCTATCGATTCATAAGGTATAACTCCAACAGGAAATACATTGAAAATTTTCTCTCTATTTTTTGCCTCCTTAAAAGAAAACTGGCCATTTTCTTTCTTATATATAGCCACTGGCATACTAGAGAAAAATTCAACGCCTTCAAAATTTGTGGTTTTTATCTCTGCATTAATGCAAGAATAGCCTCTAAATAATTTTTCTTCTGTTGAAGGGTAGTCTTCAAAGTATCGACTTATATTAACCAAACATACTCTTCTTCCTAAGCTCTCATTATTGATTTTGTGTAATAACTCCTCAGCTTTCTGTTTAATCAACTCTTTATGCTCTAGTTTACCTTTATTTGATAACCTTTTTGATAAAAAGAAAATATGGTAAGCAATAAAAATATTTACACAAGTATAAATAAAGCTTAGAGCTATATCTAAAGTATCTATCATATGCACCCTTTAATAATTCAGAATCAGCAGTTCATTTACCGGGCCACGTTTTTGGGCGTTGGAATTGATCATGCGGAGGGCCTGTACCCGTTCGATTTGAAATCCCTCGTAGGCATCCAGAAAAAACGTGTCCTCCGGGTTCGTATTCTGGGGATCCGAATTGCTCAGCATCAGGTAGGCGTTTTTCTCGTCGAGCATCCGGTAAAATTGGGCCAGCCGCAACTGCTCGTCATCATTAAAATCGGTTTTAGCGTAAGCCTTAAAACTAGCAGTTTTGGAGATAGGACGATACGGCGGATCAAAATAAACAAACGTCTGATCATCAATAGCATCTTCGCACGCCGCATAGTCACCAAACCGAATGGTTGCTCGGTTCAGGGTTTGGGAGACGGCCCGCAGGTTACTGGGCGAACAAATTCGCGGGTTTTTGTAGCGTCCGTAAGGTACATTAAACTCGCCTTTACGGTTGACCCGATACAGACCATTATAACAAGTTCGATTTAGAAAAATAATCTGGGCCGCCCGCTGGAACCCGACGGTGTTAACGGGTTGAGCCAAATCTATCTCTGTTTTTAACGCATTGAGAGCCGTTCGATGCTCATAAAAATACACTTCACGCGATTCGGTGTTAAGGGCATTGTAATCATGCTGGAGGTTGGACAGGTGATGAATCAGCTCATCCACATTTTCCTGAATGCTTTTGTAAACCAGAATCAGCTCTGGGTTCGTATCCGAGATGACATACTCTGATACGGTATAGTGCTGGGCTACATGGAAAAACACGGCACCACCGCCAATAAAGGGTTCCACATAACGTTTGAGTTTACCGGTTTTCAATGGGACTGGTAAATGCCGATCAATCTGATGGGACAGTTGTCCCTTGCCGCCTGCCCATTTTAAAAAAGGGGCCGCCACCTCTGCCGTTTTTGCCATGTTGTTCCGTCGTCAATCTGTAAAACCGCCTGAAAAGGCATTCCACTAATAAAACTCTTCGTAACTCTCACCCGAGTTATCCAACCCGACTGTTCTTTCTTATTGTATCAAAAGATGAAGTATCCGGGGGAATCCCTGTTTTTAAGAACACCATCAAATCGTCCGAATCCATATATTAAGAAGCATTTCGTTTAAAAACACTGGCAATAGCCCTTAACTGTGGGTTTGTGAGAAGCTAGAAAATGAGCAAACGGGATCAAAAATCAACGTTTTAACCTGTTTATCCCTCATCTACGAATAAAAATAAGAGTAAAAAAAGAATAAAAAAGGGTATCACATTTTATGTTGTTTAAAATGCCTTCATTCGCAAATCGTCAATGTTTCTCCTGGCCTACTTTTCTGGTTATTGCCTTACTTCATCTGCTTAGTCTGCTAGCCATCATTACCTTCACCTGGGAAGGCGCTATCGTCTTTCTCATTGCCAACGTATTAACAGGGAGCTTGGGAATTTCTTTCGCCTACCATCGTCTGTTAACCCACGGTAGCTTTAAAACTAACAAATTCATCAAATATTTCACCACCCTATGCGGCGTACTAGCCTTTGAAGGTGGCCCTATTTTCTGGGTATCCACCCATCGGTATCATCACAAAAAGTCCGACGCCCCCGGTGACCCTCACTCGCCACGAGATGGCGCTATTTGGGCTCATATAGGCTGGCTTATGTTCAAACACCCGTTTCTGGATTCGAAAAATAACGGCGAAGAGCGTCGCAAGATTGTTTCGGATCTCTATCAGGATCCAGGCATTGTGGCCTTGGAAAATTATAATGTACCCATTGTTCTGCTTAGTCTGGTTGCCCTTTACGTTGGCGGTTATCTGTATGCCGGGCCTACCATGGGACTATCATTTCTCATCTGGGGCGGTATTTTCCGCATTGTCTACGTCTGGCACGTAACTTGGCTAGTGAACTCCGCGACCCATATGTGGGGCTACACCAACTACGAAACTCGTGAAGATAGTAAGAACCACCCCTTGTTTGCTTTGCTCACCTACGGTGAAGGCTGGCACAACAACCATCATGGTGAACAACGCTCCGCCTCCTTCTGGCATCGCTGGTTTGAATTTGACCAGACTTATGCCGTGATTTTTATTCTGGAAAAACTGGGCCTCGTCTCCAACGTGGTGAAGCCCAGCTATAAGAAACCAAAACTCCCGCCAAAACAGGGGCTAACGCCTGCCTAGCCAACTTTTTATTTTATCTAAAACGAATGGAATTGATTTGGGTTGGACCACTTCAAACGTATCCCCTTCCGCAATGGAAAACACCTTAAAGCTTTCTCGAACCCCTTTAGAGGTCAGTGGGATTCTCTCGTTGGCAATAAGCACCTCATCTTTTTTCGCATCACAAAACAGGCCTGTCCCTGTACCTCCTGCTATTTTTCCATTGGCTAACCCCCAAAGAATCGAAACATGAGAAATTCCCTCGGACTCACAAAGCTTTCGAAGTACAGAAAACAACTCTCGGCTTTCTTTTCTAACAGGACTCCGAAACCCTCTGCCAGCAGTAATAATAGCATAAAGTGGACCGCCTTCTTCTCGAAGGGCCGCAATATCCTGTTTTAATTCATCGATAATGGCCTGTTTTTTAACGATAATATTTTTCGGTACCAAATGCGCAACGGCGGTTCTTTTCATATTATGAATCGCAATAATATTGCAATTATGAGCACCATCAGTATAGCCAATTGGTTGTAAAGACACGCGGGTTTTAATATTCCAGGGGGAATGACTGATCAAGGAAAAGTCAGGGCTCTTAAACTCATCATCATTCACTGGAAACTTATCCTCCAATACCTTGAGTGGAACAAACTTAATGGTTGTTCCAAAACGGGGAGAAGAAGTGGGAAGATTTCTGGAAATCGTGTTCATAGCAAATTAAAAGTTCATTGAGTTCATTACTCATTGACTAACACCCGTCAAAAAAATTATTGCCCCTATTCTACCCTTTTTCATCCAACGGCGGGTATGAACATAAAGCCATCGCCTCATCTCCAAAAACATCCACCACCCGAACACAAAACGTTTTAGACGCCAACTCGGAGACCCAAGAATCTGGAATCGGAACAGTCGCTTGAGTCGTTAGCATTAAAGGCTCCGTACGTTTTCCGCCCAAAGAGCGATAAAATTGCCATCGCGGTCTAAAAATCACCTCATCATAATCTGGATCAACACCCCAGTGGGAAAGCCATTCCAGAGAGTTTTCCCTTTGCGAATTTTTTTCTCTTTTTAACATAGGGACCCGCGGAGTATATTTCGCCAATTCAATGTTTAGTTGCCATCCTTCAATGGCCTTACCTTCTCCCCATTGAAGCGGAGCTACCTGAAGTCGGGGCTTTTTTTTCGTTGGCTTATCGGCAGCCGCCGAAATTTTCTGAACCACATACGGACGCTGATCATTCAAAACAGCAAGACGCCGTTGAAAAATCGCAAGCCCCGACGAGCTGGTATCCGTAAGCAGCCAGCGTCGATTCAATTTTTCCGCCACCACGCCCGTGGTGCCCGATCCCGCAAAAAAGTCCGCCACACGCCCGCCTTCCGGGCAAGACGCCAAAATAATCCGTTCTAGCAGTTTTTCCGGCTTTTGGGTCGGATAACCGGACTGTTCACGCTGACCTTTGGACAAGTTCACAATATCCGTCCAGTTGGAGCCCACCGGATATCGGGCTTCATCCAAATAGTATTTCTTATAATCTCGCCCGGTGGAGGTCGTATAGATGCGGTTTTCCTCACGCATTTTTTCGATGGATTCGCGAGAGTAGTCTCCCAACTGGACTTTTTTAAAGCAACGCCCGGTTTCCGGCTCTGTATAAAGATACTCCCGAAGTTGTGTCGGAGTTAGCTGATCCCGATAAATGGTCTGAAAAGGGTACGCCGTGGATTTCGTATAAAAAAGCAGATGATCGTTTTCCCGTGACCATTGCCGGGCCGTTCCCTTGGCCCCTTTTCCAGCGGAATCTCGCTGCCAAATAATCTCATTACGAAAATTTTCTCGCCCAAAAATCTCATCCAAAAGCAACTTTAGATAATGACTCACTCGGCTATCAATATGAATATAAAAGCTACCCGTCTCCGCTAAAAGCTCTCGCATCAAAATAAATCGAGGAATCATAAACTGAAGATAACTCACCAGACCGTTTTCCCATTTATCTGAGTAGGCCAGCGCCTCCACATTTAGATGAACCATCCGGGCATGGTAATCTCGGTTGCTCTCAAACGGCGGATCCACATAAATCAGGTCCAGCGGCTGAAATTCTGTCTCCACAGCTAATGCAGCCAAAACCTCTAAATTATCCCCCGCAACCAACCGATTTATCGGTTCATCTATTACTTCGCCCCGACCCCATGTCGGAGCAATCAACTCCCGGTCCACCAGCAAGCGATCAAAGGCTTGGGCTTTCAACTGCTCCACTCCCTTATCAAGGAGATGAGGGAGCTGACGCAGCAAGGATAAAGTGGGTGTGATTATCGTCATGGTCTCAATTGAAAAAATACCAGTGACCCTGATCATACCGCATATGGGTCCGTTGTCGCCGCCGGGATTTATCTAGCGTATGGCTCAACTGAATCAAGCCCACATCCATTTTTTGCGGAAACCGGGAAAAACGATGCCTTTTAATGGAGCGGATAAAAACGCTATACCGGCGTTTTTTATTGTAATTACCCAACAAATCAACAATGGCTGTTCGACCACTGGATTTAACCTGTACCAGCAATTGCCCTTGTAAAAAGTCTTCATGGTACTCGGGTTTCAGCGTTGCTAAATAACGCTCAATCATGGGATCCAACCTTGCTTCCACCTCATGCACGTATTGTTCCAGTATAAGTCGGGATTCCGGTGGCCCAACGTAGGAATCCCCCGATTCATCGAAAAAATGTTTCCACTGAGACCAGGTTTGCCCATGAGAGAGTGAAGCCCCTAACGGGATCAGCATAATGATCACAAGAAGGGTCACACTGAAAGAACGAATCAAATAAGGCATCAATCGTTCACTTATCAATGGGTTTCATTGGATTTGGAAACCCATTGAGTCGCTCGACGTTTCGCTTCTGCAATTTGTGCGGGTACCATTTCCTTGGCGACAATATCAAGCCAGTCAATGGCTTCTGAATTACCCCGACTTGCCGAAAGGTTTAGCCACATATAAGCTTGAACCAAATCTTGATCGACCCCTTGACCGGTGACATAAAAGGTTCCCAACGCCAATTGACCATAATCATTACCTTGCTCAGCGGCTTTTTGATACCACAAGGCGGCCTTATCATAATCAATCGGAAGCGTTCGCCCCTCATCTTCCGTCGAACCTTCTTCGTAAAGAAGCCCAAGTAAAAGCTGTGCTTCAGAAAGCCCTTGTTTAGCAGCTAACTCATACCATTTAGCCGCCGAGAGAATATTTTTTTCCACCCCCTCGCCCAGAGCATACAGCATCCCCATACGAAGTTGAGCCACGGCAAGTCCTTTATGGGCGGCCTTTTTATACCATTTTGCCGCATCCACATCACTTTGACGAGTGCCTTGGCCTTCCTGATACAAAAAGGCGAGCGCATACTGCGCCAGAGGTAACCCTTGCAGAGCCGCTTTTTCATACCAGCGAAACGCCTCTTTCAGATTCGGCTCCAAAGACCATTGGCCTTCTTCGTAGATCATGCCTAATTTAAGCTGAGCCTCAGCGAGTCCATTTTCGGCGGCTTTTTGATACCAATGGAGCGCTTTGACCCCATCTTTTTCGTGCCCTTCACCCGCTTCAAGCATATAGGCTAAACTAAACTGAGCATCAGCATGGCCTTGCTCGGCGGCTTTTCGGTACCAGCGAATGGCTTCTTTATAATTTTGGCCTTTATCATAAGCCAGTGCCAGCAAAAACTGAATCTCCGCATCACCCGCCTCGGCCAATGGCGAAAGTAGAGGGACCGCCTTTTCATAGTTACCATCCAGAATAAGCGCTGAAAATTCTTCCTTTGAAAGAGTAGGCAATGTGGTTTGAGTCGACGTTTTCACCTCAACGGGTTCTGTCGTCAAATCTTTCTTAACCTCCTCGACCAGAGACTGGGCTGAAGCGCCGCCCAACAAAAACAGGCAAAGCCCGCCAGCTAAGCCGAATCGATACCAAAACTGAAATGAAAAAGGTGTTTTTTTCACGGCGAAAAAATCCACATTTACAAAATAGAAAAACCATTTTTTGATTTGTTTGAAGCTACCTATGTTTTACCACGTCCCCATCCAAGAAACTATGAGGAGGCACGAAAAACAGTATATAAATGAAGCCAGATGACGCTATGCAAAAAATCATTATAACTGTTTAGCCAATATCCTTCTGAATGGTAAAAAGGTGCTAAAGTTACCTGATAGAGCAATTTGTCATTCTTTGGCTCTGGCGTTGAAATATGATTTTGAGCCAGCAGGGCGCTTAAAGCAAACCCAGACGATGTTTTACTTGACTGACGGGGACTTCCATCTGAATGATAACCCTCTGGCAAATAACGCTTCGTTTGCCAAGCATCAAGCAAAGCAGTATGAGTGGCTAGATAATTTTTGGCCTCAACACTTCCCTCCGAAGCATCCATGGCCATCCGCCAAAAAACCCGGAAAGCGTCATAGCTAAAATCCCGAGCCCCTTCTCCCTGTTTATCCGACCAGCCAATTTTACCGGTATCCCAATCCACGGAACACCAGTTAGGAGGTAGTTTATTAGCCGTTAAATCAGAACAGGCTTCCAGCGTGGGGTAAATGTTATCTGCCAAAGCCTGCCAACCTAACGCATGCTGGGTATCATAGCGAGCGAAGGCTCGATATACGTAGGGTGCGAAGTAAGATGGATTTAGAGTCAGGTAGTCTTCCTGAAAGGCCCTCCAGGTTCCTGGATTTAAGTAATATTTTCCATGAACCCGCTGAACATTAAAGCGCCACAGGTCGTGGATAATTGCTTTGCCCTCTTCGATGTATTCAGGTCGGTTCCATTGTTCCCCCGCCAAAAGTAAAGCATAGGCAATGTCCTGATCCGCATCCGTCGCATTCTCCGTTTCCAACAAACGCTCAACACCATGAGAATCTTCTCCCCATCGCCAGCCAAACAGATGGTCTGAAGGACGGCGCATATTGGCCCGTGTCCATAGCCAAACACGCTGAAAGGTGACCGGATCATTCATCCAGACCGCCTTAAGCAAGGCATAAGATTGACCTTCGGTGATGGTTCCCTTGTAGTGGTTAGAACGAACCCGTTGGGTCTCCACCATAAAATGGTTTTTATAGTATTGCCAAGAGGTTTTCAGGATGGGTTCAACCCAATGCTCTGACGACGCCAATCCCTCCGACGGTTTCTGAACACCGCCTCCAATAAAAAACACCACACCGCCAAATAGTAAAGCGGCCAAAATGAACATCCGTGACAAAGTAAAAGAGTCTCTCATATGAACCATTATATTTCAGTTGATCCACTTCGGCCTAGAAAGGGTATGATACATTTCGTAACATATAGCCGAGTTTGATCAATTACGATGCTTGTCAGGGTTTTTCGATATATCAATAGAAATACGAACGATTCCATTTATCGCCCTATCTAGGATATATAAACGTTATAGCATCCCAAAAGAAAAAGATAACCCGAAAAGAGTTTAACAACTTATGGCACAACTTGTTTTACCCCATCGCACATCAAAGCCTTCTTTAGCGTCCCCAAACCTCCCTCAGCCAACTCCCGATCAAAACAACCCGGAGGGGGTTCAGTCCAGCTTTATGCTTCAGAAAGACCGTCCGTTTTTCAAACAGCAGCAAGCACTCAAGCGTCTTTTTGATATGCTTATGGCCAGCATTGGGATACTTGCGATTACTCCATTACTTCTCCTCATCGCCCTGATTATTCGCCTTGAGTCCAAAGGGCCTATTTTTTACCTTAGCGAACGAATTGGCAAAGACTACAAACCCTTTAGAATGTATAAATTCAGAACCATGGAGGAAGACGCCGATCAGAAACGTGAAGAACTTCGGAAACAAGCGAATCTCGATGGTGAGCTGTTTAAAATTGCCAATGATCCCCGTGTTACGCCTATCGGAAAATTTCTGCGCGCCACTAGCCTTGACGAATTGCCTCAGCTGATTAACGTCTTACGTGGCGAGATGAGTCTGGTCGGCCCTCGTCCGTTACCGCCTGATGAAAGCAAACTATTTGAGGCTCCTTATACTTCGAGGTATCATGTTTTCCCAGGAATCACCGGCATGTGGCAAGTCAATGGGCGATCCAACTCAGATTTTAAGACTCTGTGTGACCTGGAAATGAAATACGTACTGAACTGGAATCTGCTAGAAGACTTCAAACTCATCTTTCAAACCATCCCTGCCGTACTCATGAGCAAAGGCGCCTATTAGAAAACAACAGAGGAAACAACATTGATGACGATTTCGAACACTGGCTTTTCTCCTTATCTAAAAACTCATCCGACATTCGGATCGAATCCTCAAAAAAGCCAAAAACAAGAACCCGCGGCCATTCTTCAAAGCGCCTATAACACCTATGGCAACTTTAAATTCCAGGTTAATGATAACCATTTCATCCGATTAGAAAAAATAACTGAAGAACGAAGGAGCATCTATTCCGAGACGATGCAAGCTGGTAATTCGATTCAATATAAGCTTTCAAATTTCCGATTAAACCCTCGTAAAAATAAAAACACCCAACCCACACTCGAATCGACTCAAATCTACTTCCTCGATAGTGATTTTAACCTTGTAACCACAAAGGAACGGACTGGCAATCAAGAGTGGAATTTAATACCGCCCTCCTCCTCCGAAAAACGGTGGACTAATCTTGTCTCAAGCTTTTTAACTTCAGACAGTCTCCTGAAAAATGCAAATGAAATCCAAAAACTCCTGGAAACCTCTAAATCAGCGATCAGCTAGAATCAATTAGGAGCATTCGAAGAGGCCGTTTACTATCCGGTAGCAAACCCGTTACTTACTATTTTTCTACCGATACAGGTTGAGTTTGATTGCAGTGCTTTAATGCGAGTGCATCTGCAGATTCCTGATCAGCTTCTTTCTGTTCTAAATTTTTACGGTTTGCCATTTCGTAAATACGGTTTGTTGTGTAAGTGCAAGAGTTTGAGATCGTTGTTATTCCACCAGAACTAACAATCATTCCATTGATAGGCGGAGAAATAGAGGCAACCGAATCCTCTGGATTCCCTTGAAGTAAATAGCTTTCTCCTTCCTGATTCTTCCAAAAATGGCTAACACGATTGGAAAAAGAAGGTGAGCTGGGTTTTTTACTTGAAGTGATGAGTAAGCCATCTTTATCAAAATTGAGAAGCAACGTATTATCCTCTTCTGACACTGTGGGAAGAGGAGGATAGCCTTCTCTCTCATAAATAACGACAACGGATCCTGTGTAGCCATAAGAGTAAAAATTTCGTTGATTTGGAATGACCTCTTCTTTTGTTCCACAGCCCATCAATGTTATGGGTAGAACCAAAGCAAAAAGCCCCATAACACTCAATAACCTTGTAAGGCTTTTTATTTTTTGTTGTTCCATGAATTAATATCCCCCACTTTATGTAGATTGATTCTGAGAACCTTATCAAATCGAAATAAGTGCCCTAAGCATACAACAAAAAACGAAGTGGCATGAGTTCGACTGAGTTGGAAAGTGTCGCTATCAACCAAAGAGATGAGGCGTTGTGTTTCAGTTTTGGTTGGGGGTGCCGATACCTTTAATAATAGCAAGCTGAACTAATTAGTAAGACCCTGGATGACAAGGAATGATACGACGACTTAAGGCTTTAGGCTTCCTTCTGGCGCTACTTGGGCAGGTGGTTATCGCACCGGCCTCATTTGCCTTGACCGGGTTTGAAGTGGTTTCAGGCGATGTCACCTTGCATCAGTCGGGCAATGTGTATAACATTACGTCTAATTCCGCGCAGGCTGTTGTTCAGTGGCAGAGTTTTAATGTGAATGCGGGGCA
>JAJCZA010000005.1 GCA_029262635.1 Vampirovibrionales bacterium
TTCTTTGTTCTCATGCTTTCGTATTAATCGAACAATTTGGTCTTCTGTAAATCGTGACTTCTTCATTTTGAGGACTCCTTTTTATTATATTAAACGAAATCCTCTAGTTTTAAATGGCACCCATTATTGGGGGCACGTCAAACGCCCTCTACGACCTGTTTCTGGCGGACTTACTGGCGCTGGTGCAATCAGGGAAAGTGAAGGCCAGTGACCGGGCGGTGATCCGGCAGTTTTTGCGGGATCACGATATGGCGTCAAAACATCCCAGGCCCAGCACCCTAGAAGCCTTGGTGGATCGGCTCCCTCACTTCGGCGATGACGACCCCGATTAACGCCGATGGAAAAACCTTACAAAGACCCGCTCAGTGATTTCCGGGTCTTTCTGTTTGTCGTCTGGAAATTTCTGGGACTGCCTGAGCCAACGCCCATCCAGTATGACATGGCCAACTGGTTGCAACAGATTTACCGAAAAAAAGGCCCACGCCGGGCCATTATCGAAGCCTTCCGGGGTGTGGGGAAAAGCTGGATTACGGTGGCCTTTGTCTGTTGGGCGCTGTATCGAAACCCGCAACTCAAGATTTTGGTGGTGTCGGCTTCCAAGTTCCATGCCGACAACTTCACCACCTTTGCCATGCGCCTCATTCTGGACATGCCGGAACTGGAACACCTCAAGCCACGGGGCGATCAACGCAACTCCAAGGTCAGCTTTGATGTCGGCCCGGCCACGGCAGACCTGGCGCCATCAGTCAAATCAGTTGGGATCACCGGACAACTGGCAGGCTCACGGGCCGATCTCATTGTCGTTGATGACGTGGAGGTGCCGAACAACTCTGCCACTCAAATGATGCGGGAAAAACTGGCCGAAGCCGTCAAGGAATTTGATGCGATTCTCAAACCCAACGGGATTGTGATTTATCTAGGCACCCCGCAAACCGAGATGAGCTTGTACAACATCTTGCCGGAACGGGGCTATACCCTACGAATATGGCCTGCCCGGTATCCGGGCCAAGAACTGGTGAAATATTACGGGGATAAGCTTTCGCCCAAAATCCTGAAAGAACTGGAAGCCGATGAAACCGTGGTGGGAAGCCCCACCGATCCCAAGCGCTTTTCAGACTTTGACCTGCTGGAGCGGGAAAACTCTTACGGGCGTTCCGGCTTCCAGTTGCAGTTCATGCTCAATACCCGCTTGTCAGATGCCGAACGCTACCCATTGAAGCTGAATGACTTGGTGGTCATTGACTGCAACATCGAACTAGCGCCAGAGAAAGTCATTTGGGCCAGTTCACCGGAACTGATTATCAACGAGTTACCCAATGTGGGTCTGGGTGGCGACAAGTACCACCGGCCAATGGCCGTCCATGGCCAGTGGATTCCCTATAACGGCAGCGTTATGGCCATCGATCCATCCGGTCGAGGTAGCTCCGAAACGGCTTACGCCGTTGTCAAGATTCTCAACGGCCAGTTGTTCTTGCTGGAATCTGGTGGTTTTCTAGGTGGCTATACCGAGGAGACGCTGGGCAAATTGAGCGAAATCGCCAAACGGCAACAGATCAACCGTGTGCTCATTGAATCCAACTTCGGGGATGGGATGTTCATGCAACTCCTCAAGCCCGTCATGGCCAAGGTTCACCCAGTCACAATGGAGGAGGTCAAACACAGCGTTCAGAAGGAAAAGCGGATCATTGATACGCTGGAACCGGTTCTGAACCAGCACCGGCTCATTGTGGATCGACGGTTGATCGAGCAGGATTACCAGTCCACCCAAGGGCTGCCATCTGAACAATCCCTACGCTACCAGTTGTTCTACCAGATGACCCGGATTACCAAGGAACGTGGGGCACTGGCCGAGTATGACCGTCTGGATGTTCTAGCAATGGCCGTCGCCTACTGGACCGAACAAATGGCTCGTGACGTGGATCAATCCATCGCGGATGAAAAAGATCGGCGGTTAGATAGCGCATTGAAAGACTTTATGGGGCATGTCATCGGTCACCAACCGAAACACGATACTTGGATGTAAAACCGAAAATATAGCGTTGTTTCAAAGAAGTCTAATGAGGTAAAATGTAAAAATGAAGCAGCTTTTAATTAAACTCAAATTATTCTCAAAAAAACAGGTAATAATTTTTAGCAGTCTACTTTTATTTTTTATTATAATTATTATAATTTATTGGGACATTATTTTTAGTTTTCTTTATTGGACACTCATGATTATTATTGTTTTATTTGACTGTACATTTCTCGACCGATGTATAATTGGAAATTATTAATTGTCTTAGTTCTTTCCGTTAGCATGGCTTACCCAATAAGCTTTCCAGCCGACTTTAATGGCTTCAATATCTTTGGGATTATCACCATCTTTTCCGCCTAATAAAGCTTTTGCCCGAGCAATATTAATAATAAAAGATTCAGAAACACTTGCTGAAGCAGCGGTATAGCCTAATACGTAATTAGAAATATATCCAGCTCGATGCACCTTGTCTCCAAAAATAGCGTATTGATCAACTGTTATAATTTTTCCATCAGCGTCATACTGAACTTTATTATTTTTTAGAACTTGTCCAGGAAGCTCACGCCCAACCTGAAAATCCCAAGGTTGGTTATTATCAAACATCCTTTCAAATAAAGGCTTTGTACCCTGTAAAAACCCTTTTTTACTTTCTTGTTGTGCTGTTTTACTCATCTCATCCAAAAAATTATTCACTTGCTTCGTCACATCAGGATAAGCGGAAAGAGGTAGATTGGGGTTGGATGGGTATTTTAGGGGTGGATAGGATTCGTGTTCTAAAAGATGTTCGATAAAATCCTCGGCTTTTTCTTCAGCTTCAAAAGTTCCGTAGGCCTTGTTGCCAATAATAATATAGCCGTCTTTATGTCGTAATGCGTTGGGGCCCGTTAATATAGCAACTGCTGTTTCTTTAATCTGTTGTTCAAACTGTTCGGCTTCTTGCTCCTTACCTACACGCAATAATTTTAGGTGCTCCAAACTCATGGTGTGGGTAAATTGTTTCCACTCCGCTTCAGAAGTGAACGGAAGTCCAGATTGAAATCGTTCGGTTAAATTTTGATTTTTAAAGGTTGAAACAGGCAGCTCTTCTAGCCCAGATAAAGACGAACGAAGCGGTGATTGATTAGAAAAATTAGGCGTTCTCGCCGCCGCACGAATTTGCTGTTGACACCTTTGTTTTTCATTAATCTTTCTAATTTCTTGTCGTCGAGCTTCAAGATTTTTATATTGAGCTTGCAAGACTTGGGTTTCTTGCTGACGGAGTTTTCCTTCTTGTCGTAAGGCTTGTTGCGTTAGGTTGTTTTGAAGCGAACGTTCTTCTTGAATCAACGGGCGTTGATTTCGAATGGGATTATCTAAACCCGATGCGAATCCAGCGGAAGAGGGATTGTTTGCAATAAAAGTGGTTTCGCCTTGTGAGCGATTTAATTGACGGCGAGTGAACGGGGTTTGAGGCAAACCGCCTTGAGTAATAGATTGAACAGTTCGTTGGCTCATGGCTCGGTTTAGATTGGTGGTGATTTTAATCGGCTTTTGAGTGCGTCGTTCAATCTCTTCTAGTGCCTTTAAAATACCAAGAGAGGGGCGTTCAGTCTCTTGTTGCAATTGAGTTTGGGTGGCAAACTCTTGGTTCGGCAGGAGTTTAATCAGCGGGGTTTGACGAATTTCAAAGCTCCGATCGTTCGGATCAAAAAGCAAGTGAGAATCATGGTTTTGGGTTAAATTTGAGATAACAATAGGGGCTGCTGTTACGGCAACATCCACAGCCGCTCCTAAAACCTGACTTAAAAACCCGCCGATTTTACGCAGAATACCACCGTCATCACCACCCTCAGGTCGTAAAACTCCTTTTTCCGCGGTACAATTAAATGTTCCATCTAGGTTCTGTCGGCAAACCATAAGACATTCAAAAGCTCCTGAGTTTAATAAAGAAATATTGTTGATTTCAGCATATATCATTTGTTTTAAGAACCGTAGAGATCAAATTTTATTAATGCGTTTGTTGCACACCACAATAAAAGCCCCTTCTGAAGGAGCTTTACAATCACTTATTCAATTTATAAACTAGGGAGAAAGTGGAAAATGGAGATATTTTTTGAAAAAGACTATTTACTATATAAAGTGTAGAATCGTGATGGGAGGAAGGGGTAGTAAATGGGCCTTCGGTGACTCGAACACCGGACCTCACCCTTATCAGCCATGCAATTATTATAACAATCACGGAAGGGTAAAAGGCTAAAAGTCAAACGCCATACCGATCTCCACTGTTAGATAACAGAAGGAGATTATTCATGACGTATGACAAAAAAGGCCAAAAAAACTCCAAAAGTGAGTACAAAGTGAGTAGTTTTTCGGGGGCGCTTTTGACCGTTTCCGATGTTGCTCAGATCCTCGGAAAAACCCGGAAAACCATTAACGACTGGTGTAAAAGTGGAAAACTGATGGCCTCACCCAAGGAGCATGGAGGTGTGGTCACCTACCAGATCCATCAACAGGCCGTCGAGGTCTACCTTCAAGGGCAAGCTGCCCTGGAAGAGATGAAACGGCGAAAAAAACAGATAGGGATTCAGGATCATACCCCCTACTTGGAAGGCTGGCGCAAGGCCGCCAAGGCGGGGTTGATAGGGCGGCGGGCCTATGCCGAAAACACCCTGAATTCCTACGAGTCCTACCTGAAGAAGTACCTGGCCAAATACAAGCTGTTGACCTTCAACCGGGTCAAGAGTGAATTGGCCGACTGCCCGCCGGAACTCCCGGAGCGGCGGCGAGGGATGTACCGTTCTTTCGTGTCCTTCGCCAAGTATCTGGTGATGGAGGAAGCTCTGGACCCGGAATTCCTGGAGAAAGTTTTGACCAAGGACTTTTCTCCCAAGAGCAATCCAAGCCCGAAACAGCATGTGGTTTCAGAGGAGGATTTGGTCAAGCTGATCGCTGCCACCAAGACCCGTCAGGAGCGGGCTATGCTCATGATTATGGCGAACACGGGTGTCCGGGCCAGCGAATGCGCCCACCTGAAGCTGGAAGACGTGGATCTGGAAAAACAAGAGCTTTGGGTGGGTGAGGCCAAGTACGATGAGGCTCGGAGTCTGGGCTTTAACGATGAGACGGCGCTTGCCATCCGAAGCTACCTGGAGAAGGAACGGCCTGATGTGGATCATCCCTTCCTGTTTGTGGACCAATCCCGTAATCCCATGCGACGGGATGGAGTGTACCAGCGGGTTGCCCGGATTGCCAGGGATGCTGGAGTCTATGCCTATCCTCACGCCCTGAGAAGCCGGTTTGTGACCTATAACCTGACAAAGGGCCGGAATCCCCAGGATGTCCAGGAGGCTTGTGGGCACAAGAGCATTTTGACCACGATGCTCTATAACCGCCGCCGGACACAAGACCGGGTGGATTCTATGAAAAATTGGTAAAGCGGGTCTTCATCGCCTCAATGACTTCTTCTTCGCTGGTCTGGCAATAAGACCGGGTAGTAGTAATCTCCCCGTGGCCGCAAGCAATCTGGAGGTAGACCAGCGGAACCCCGTTGCGGACATTGATGGTGACGAAGGCCCGTCGTAGGGCGTGGGGTGTGACTTTAACGTCCACCCTGCGCCCTATTTTTTCCAGTCGCTGGTACAAGCCGTTTCGATCCAGCGGTACTCTGGCTGTATTCTGAAGCAGGTGGTCTGTCGGTTTGATACCAGGGCGAATCTTCAGGTAGTTCTGGGTGGCCAGCAGAAGCCCTTCCCCAATCCCTACCTTGCGTTCCTTCCCCCATTTGCCGCAACGGACAACAAGCCGCCGCTCCTCAAAGTCGATATCCTCCAGCTTCAAGTCACACGCTTCCGAGGCCCGCAAGCCGGTGGAAGCCAGGAGGATGATCATCAGGCGATCCAAGGGGTTCTTGGTGGCATTGATCAGCTTCTGGATGTCCCCTTCCTTCACGCTATGGCGTACCGGTGGACGGTGCCGCTTTGGCTTGAAGGGCTTGGCTTTCTCCAGAAAGGAAGGACTCAGAGCCTTTTCCTGGATAAGGTACTTGGCAAAGGAAATGACAGCCCGGAAGATGCTGTTCCGTTTGGAGAACTGATCCGTGGGGACGGCTGAGAGTTCCGCCTTCAGGTTTTCGATAGAGACGCTGCCGTACTTTTGCAGGAAGGGAACCATATACCGCATGTACTGGCTGGAAGTATGCCTACTAAAAGGACGACCGGTCATCAAACCGCTCGCCATCGCTTTCTGCCATCCTTCCAGGTAGTCCGAATGCTTTCGGAAAAGCTGGTTCAATGGGTTCATAAGAGATCCTCTTCGTTACAAAAAGTTCCTTTATTAGCGGAGCCGTTCGGCATATAATGATGAGCACTTCACCGAAGTGATGAAAAGTGACAGCATCAAAAAGGAAAGCTTTGCCCCATGCCCAAAGGAAAAGAGTCAAAGAAAATGACTCGAATCACTATCAGTATTGACCCGGATGAGTACAAAGTTGTTGAAAAAATTGCAGAGAAAGACGAACGGTCAGCCTCTTGGGTAATACGTAAGGCAGTTAGTGAATTTCTGGAGCGGCAGGACAAGGAGTTGCTGGTATAGAGGGCGAAAGCTCGTAGATGAATGTTTTAACAGGAGGCTTGCTTTTTATGAATTATTGGCTAATTGCCCTTCCCAGAGAGGACATGGAACACTGCATCAAGGTAGGAACTTTTGGTGCTCATCGGAAACATGCGATTGGGAATGTTCAAAAAGGTGATAAAGTCGCTTGCTATATCACAAAAGAAAGCAAGATCATCGCTTTGGGTGAAGCTACGTCTAGCTATTACATGGATGATAAAAAGATTTTTAAGGCGGATGGGACTTTCCCGGATCGCTTTGATTTTCATGCCCTCCCTTTGGGCAAAGAGAATGAGATTGATTTCAAAACAATGGTGGATGACCTTCAGTTCATTACCAATAAATTCTACTGGACTGTCTATCTCCGTAATGGGATTGCCAAGATTTCCAGAGATGACTGGGAACTGATTAACCGTCGGGCAAAGCAGCTTGCTCACGCATGATGGGATGCCTTAACTAATGACTGTTTATCATTCAAAGCTTTTTGCCAATATTCTTCAACGTCGCCACTCAGCGGCAGATGAAGAGAAGTTGGCTACCGCTTTGCTTGATGCTCAGGTTGACTTGAACCCACACCAGGTAGAAGCTGCCCTTTTCGCCTTCAAGTCGCCTCTTTCTAAGGGTGCTATTTTGGCAGATGAGGTCGGGCTTGGGAAAACCATTGAGGCTGGCCTCCTACTGTCACAGAAGTGGACTGAAGGTAAACGCCGCATTTTGATTATTACTCCAGCCAATTTGCGAAAGCAGTGGTCTCAGGAGATGGAAGAAAAGTTCTTCCTGCCTACGCTCATCCTAGAATCCAAAAACTATAATAAGATGCGGAAGGATGGTGTTTATCGGCCCTTTGAACAGGATGCTTTGGTTATTTGTTCCTTTCAGTTTGCGGCGCGTCATGAAGAGGAATTAATGACAACTCGATGGGACTTGGTTGTCATTGATGAAGCCCATCGACTTCGGAACGTATACCGAACAGACAATAAGATCGGACGACGGTTAAAAAATGCCCTATCCAATTCACCAAAGGTACTTCTAACAGCGACACCGCTTCAGAATTCTTTGATGGAACTTTATGGCCTTGTCAGTTTGATTGACGATTATGCTTTTGGTGATGCCAGTAGTTTCCGTGCTCAATATACCCGTTTAACGGGTAATGATCCTTATATAGAATTGAAGGATCGGTTGAAGCCTATTTGTCACCGAACACTCCGGCGTCAAGTATTGGAATATATTCGTTATACCAACCGCATTCCTATTACTCAGGAGTTTTACCCAACAGACGACGAGCAAATGCTCTATGACATGGTGTCGGAATATCTTCAGCGAGACAGTTTAAAAGCATTGCCTTCAAGTCAACGAACTTTGATGACGCTGATTTTGCGAAAACTTTTGGCCTCATCTACCTTTGCCATTGCTGGAGCGCTTGATTCTCTTGCCCGCAAACTGGAGCGGCAGCTTAAAGATGATGCTGCTTTACGTGATAGTTTGGAGGAGGAGCTTTCCGAGGATTACGAGGAATTGCCAGAAATTGCCGATGAGTGGTCTGAAGATGAGGAACAAGAAGAAACACCAGAACTGCTCACAGCATCAGATATCGCTACTATTGAAGCTGAAATTACTGAACTGAGAGCTTTCCGTGATTTAGCGGTTTCTATTACCGAAAACGCTAAGGGGCAAGCGCTGTTAATGGCATTAGAGGCGGGCTTTGCTAAGGCAGATGAATTAGGCGCAGCACAAAAAGCAATTATTTTTACAGAGTCCCGACGCACACAGGACTACTTGGTTCGCCTTCTTTCCGAAAATGGTTATGATGGCCAACTGGTACTCTTCAACGGAAGCAACAATGACCCACAGTCTAAAGCTATTTATCAGTCGTGGTTAGGAGAAAACAAGGGTACTGATCGTGTATCCGGTTCTCGCACCGTAGATATGCGAGCGGCACTGGTGGAGCAATTTAAGAATAAGGCTTCAATCATGATTGCCACGGAAGCGGCAGCAGAAGGTATTAATCTTCAGTTCTGTTCGATGGTTGTAAACTATGACCTCCCCTGGAATCCACAACGTATAGAACAGCGTATTGGGCGTTGCCATCGTTATGGCCAGAAATATGATGTTGTCGTGGTGAATTTTCTGAACAGAAAGAACGAGGCCGATCAGCGAGTTTATGAATTGCTGGCAGAGAAATTCCAACTCTTTTCCGGTGTGTTTGGTGCTTCCGATGAAGTGCTTGGGGCTATCGAGTCCGGGGTAGAGTTTGAGAAGCGTATTGTTTCGATCTACCAAACCTGCCGGACACCGGAACAGATAGAAACGGCATTTGGCGAACTTCGGGCGGAAATGGATGAAAAAATTACAGCCAAAATGGAAGACACACGCCAGAAATTGCTTGAAAACTTTGATGCTGAGGTTCATGACAGGTTAAAGGTCAACCTGAGTCAGAGCCGGGAATATATGAACCGCTATGAACGAATGCTATGGCTGGTAACATGCCAAGAGCTTGAAGGTCATGCCAAATTTGATGAGAGAGAATTGGCCTTTATGCTGGAAAAATTGCCGGGTGGTGTGAAGGCAGAGACAGGTTTTTATTATATTTCAAAGCAACCGAAAAGGGGGCACCGTTACCGATTAGGTCACCCCTTAGCACAATACCTCCTTAACCAAGCTGCTTGTCGAAAGCTTGAAGGTGCTCATATCGTCTTCAATTATTCTGACTGGCCACAAACGGCTATTAATCTTGAACCTTTTATAGGAAAAGCCGGTACTCTTTCTGTACGTAAAATCTCTATCTCTGGCGCAGATGCTCAAGATCATATCTTAATAGCGGCCATCACTGATGCTGGAGAAGTAATAGAGCCGAAAACAGCGATGCGTTTGTTTGAGTTACCTGCCCACATAGCAAGTGAAGGACAGGCAAAGGCTTCTAAAGCGATACAGGATACCCTTGAGTCCCAGCAAAAAGCCATTTTGGATGAACTTGCCCTGCGGCAAAGCATTTGGTTCGATCAGGAAATGGAGAAGCTGGATCATTGGGCAGAAGATAAACGTGCCAGCCTGAAGATTAATCTGAAAGAATTGGATGATCAGGTGAAAGAACTTAAAAAGCAGATTCGTCAAACCGCAAACCTGCCAGATAAACTGGCCTTACAACACAAGGTAAAAGGCTTGGAAGGCAAGCGTAATGATGCTTGGCGGGTATATGACGACGCCGCCCGTGAAATTGAGGTGGAAAAGGATCGCCTTTTAGACGATGTGGAAACCTACCTTAAGCAAGAGACAACCACTGAAACAGTATTTACGATTACATTTGAGATTCAATAAAGGATGACATTGATATGACTACGCCAAAGACTGAACTCCCCGAAAAAATGCCACTGACCAGCATGGATATTGCCGAGGAAAAACGGGAAGAATTGAAATGCTGTTTAAAGACTGCATTTCCCGAAGTTTTTGGTGAAGATAAAATCGATTATGACCAACTGAAGCGCGTGTTGGGCGAATGGGTAGAACCGGATCGGGAACGTTTTGGTCTGAACTGGCCCGGTAAAGCTGCGTGTATGAAGGTAATTCAGGCACCGAGTGTTGGGACGTTGAAACCTTGTCCTGACGAGAGTGTGGATTGGGATACCACACAAAACCTCTTTATTGAAGGGGACAACCTGGAAGTCTTGAAGCTGCTTCAAAAAGCTTACTTCGGTAAGGTGAAGATGATCTACATCGACCCACCCTATAACACAGGCAAAGAGTTTATTTACCCAGACAAATATGCTGAAACGCTTGATACCTATTTGGAATACACAGGCCAAAAGGATGCTGAAGGCCGGAGGTTTAGTACCAACACCGATACCAGTGGACGCTTTCATAGTCGGTGGCTGAACATGATGTACCCACGTTTATATCTAGCGAAGAATCTGCTTCGAGAGGACGGGGCAATTTTTATCTCAATTGATGACAATGAATTTGGGAATCTCAAGTCACTCTGTGATCATCTTTTTGGAGAAGAAAACCATGCAGCTACCATTTCTGTAATTAACAATCTAAAGGGTAGAAATGATAAAAAGAATATTGCAACTTGCCATGAATATCTTCTAGTCTACGGGAAGCAAGAGTTTGAGTCTTATGGTGTCCCTCTCAATAAAGAACAGTTAGCGGCCTACAAATATGAGGACGAAGCAGGACATAAATACGCACTGAGAGATTTAAGGAAAAGAGGTGGGGCAGATAAACGTACTGATCGACCTAATCTGTATTTCCCCATCTATTACAATGAGTCGACAAACCAATGCTCATTGGAAAAACACTCCGATACTGATGTTGAGATCTTCCCCCTTCTAGGAGACGGTACAGAAGGATGCTGGCGCTGGGGAAAGACGAAAGTATTGGAAAACCTTGATATTCTTCATCCTAAATACAATAGGACAAAGGATCGATGGGGCATTGAACATAGGGTGTATCTCGATCCCACTGTTAGAGATGACATTTCCAATGATGATGAAATAGATGATGAAGAGCGGCTGTACGAGAGGACATCCAAACCTAAATCGTTTTGGTGGGGTGCAGAACTTTCTACTGATGTGGCAGGAAGAGAGTTTAAAGTTCTTTTCAACGGCCTGAGCACGGACTATCCGAAATCCCCATTCTTTATTGAAAAGACACTTCATATGGCAACTAAGCCAGGAGACTTAATTATTGACTTCTTTGCGGGGTATAGTACCACAGCTCAAGCTGTTCAAAACTTGAATGCAATGGGAGAAGGGAACCGTCATTTTATAATGGTACAGCTACCGGAACAATGCGACCCTGAAACAAAGGAGTTTAAAGCAGGATTTCACAATATTGCTGAACTTTCCAGAGAGCGTATCCGTAGATCTTCTCAAATACTTAATGATAAAGGGCATACAAACCAAGCAGACTTGGGGTTTCGTGCCTATAAACTAGATAGCTCTTGTTTTAAACGATGGGAAGGTGATATTGCGGGCTTGTCGGAAGAACAATTAATTCTTAAGTTAAAAGATCATGCTCATCACATTAGCGACAATGCCAAAGCCGAGGACATCCTGTATGAATTACTATTAAAAGACGGCTTTGAGCTAACCGTCCCGATTCAAAAGCTGACCTTGGCAGGCAAGGAAGTCTTTTCCATCGCCAAAGGAGAGCTTCTGATCTGCCTGGAAAAACAATTGACTCAGGAACTCATGGATGAAATTGCAGCCCTTGATCCGGCAAGGGTCATCGTTCTCGATGCTGGGTTCCAGAACAATGATCAGTTAAAGGCCAATGCCGTTCAAACCTTTAAGGCCCGTGCCCGTGACAAAGAAACGGCCATCGTGTTTAGAACGGTCTAAGGAGTTTTACCAATGGGGCAACAAGATTTAGAAATTCATGAACTCGTCGCTAAAATCGAACGCGGCGAGATACGATTACCGGAAATGCAGCGTCAGTATGTATGGAAAGCGCCTCGTGTTCGGGATTTATTAGACAGTCTTTACCGGGGCTATCCTTCAGGTACTATTCTAACGTGGGAAACCGATGAATCTATTGCAACACGCGAATTTTCTGTTGAGCAAAGCGACAATGGTGGCCATCGGTATCAATTGCTTTTAGATGGGCAGCAGCGCCTTACATCGCTTTCTGCCATTTTACGTGGTGAGCCTATTAATGTGCGTGGGAGAAAACGCCCTATTGATGTTCTCTTTAACCTGGAACATCCAGACACTTTGGAAATTGTCTCCGAAGTAGATGAAGACAGTGACGATACGGATGTAGACTCTACTGATGATGAGTTTGCAGATGCGACTGAGGATGAGTTGCTAAAGCGGTTTGATAAAATGGCTTTTGTCGTTGCAACAAATAAACTGGCAGCACTTCCGCACTGGGTCTCTGTTATAGAAGTGTTTAGAGAAAACAGTGATGCGCCATTTTTAAAACAAGCGGGAATCACATCAATGGATGATCCCCGCTATGATAAATATACACAACGTCTCAAGCGATTGAGAGATATTAAAAAATATAATTATCGGGTTCATATCCTGGAACGGGATAAATCATACGAAGAAGTTACTGAAATTTTTGTTCGAGTGAACTCCCTTGGAACCAAGTTACGTAGCTCTGATTTGGCCCTGGCTCAGATCACAGCAACTTGGCGAAATTCTTTGAAAACATTTCAAATGTTTGAAAATGAGTGTCGGAAACAAGGGTTTGATTTTGAATTAGCACTCCATTTAAAAAACATGATAGCGTTTGCTACTGGTCAATCTCGTTTTAAAACGGTTGCCAGCCTAACTCAGGACGCATTAGAAACGGCCTGGATGGATGCTAAAAGTGGTATGGATTTTGCACTAAACTTTTTGCGGAGTAATGTTGGTATTGACAATTCGGCATTACTATCTTCCCCATTTATAATGATAACCCTTGCCTATTACGGGCATACTAAGGGGTATGAACTTACCCCGACAGAAGAACAGCAGCTTCGTTATTGGGTATTGATGGCAAATGCGAAGGCACGTTATTCAAGAGGTTCCTCAGAGACGTTTTTGGATCAAGATATAGCAGCTATAAGAAAAGGAGGTAATGTTCAAGCCCTGATTCAATCGTTGAGAACTCAAGTGGGACGGCTTGAAATTCTCCCAGAGGATCTTGAAAATCGTAATAGTCGAAGTGCTTATTTTAAAACGATGTTTCTGGCATTCCGAAAAGATGGTGCGTGTGACTGGCGTGATCAACTTATTATTTCACTCAAACATACAAACACAAAACATCGCTTGGAATTTCACCATATTTTCCCACAAGATTTATTAAAAGGGCTTGAAAAGAACTTGATCAATGATATTTGTAACATGGCCTTTTTAGGTGGTCGTACCAACAAAAAAATTAGTAACAAGCCACCTGAAGAGTATTTACCCCAAATTATTGATAAAAATGGCGAAGCTGCACTGACACGCCAACAAATTCCTACTAATCCAGAATTGTGGCCTATTGATCAATATAAGCGATTTCTTGCTGAGCGTCGGCGCTTGGTTGCGAATCGACTTAATGAATTTTTAGAACATGCCAAAATAGATGCCCTGCGAGAGGAAGTTACCGTATGATGAAACTCAAATTTGATCCATCCCTCGCATACCAGCAGGATGCCGTAGACGCTGTAGCTGATCTGTTTGACGGCCAACCCCTGAGTCAATCTACATTTGAAATCAGTTCTGAACTTCCTAATGGTGTTGTCATTACTCACAATGGTGTGGGGAATAATATATGCCTGTCAAACGAAGATTTTTTGGCTAACGTCCATAAAATTCAGGAACGCAATGACCTTGCCAAAGTGGATACCCTCAAAGGTCGTGATTTTTCCGTGGAGATGGAGACCGGAACCGGAAAAACCTATGTTTATCTCCGTTCTATCTTTGAGTTGAACAAGCGTTATGGCTTTACGAAGTTCATTATTGTTGTTCCCAGTGTACCCATTAAGGAAGGGGTTCTCAAAAGTATTGATATTATGCGGGATCACTTCCGGGCCTTATATGATAACGTCCCGTTTAAAGAATTCGTCTATGATTCTAAGCGTCTGGGCGCTGTCAGGCAGTTTTCCACGAGCAATAATATCAAGATTATGGTGATTACTATTGATTCTTTCCGAAAGGATATTCAAGACGAAGATGTCGATTATGACAACCTGTCCGAGGAAGACGAACGGAAGCTTAACGTTATCTATCGTTATAACGATAAGATGCAGGGACGCCCTATTGAGTTTATTCAAGCGACAAACCCGATTGTAATTATTGATGAACCTCAAAGCGTTGATAACACACCAAAATCTCGTCGAGCAATTCAACAATTAAACCCGGCAGCGACCTTACGCTACTCGGCTACACACCGGGAAAAATATAATCTTCTTTATAAACTTGGCCCCATTGATGCTTACGATCTCCGTCTGGTAAAGCGCATTGAAGTCGCCTCTATTCGTGCGGATGATGATTTTGGCAATGCTTATGTAAAATTGCTAAAAACGGATAATCGCAATGGTATTAAGGCGCAAGTGGAAATCTTCAAGGATGGTGGCCCCACGCCCAAACGATTCAAAACCTGGGTAAAGAAGGGTGATGATCTTTACCAGAAGTCGGGAGAGTTTTTCTCTTATCAACATGGGTATGTTGTTCAAACTATTGATTGTACACCTGGCGCTGAAAGTATTGAATTCAACCAAGGACTTTTTCTGGAAGTTGGGCAAGAAACTGGCGGTAGTGCTGATGACGTGATGAAGGCGATGGTACATGAGACCATAGAACAGCATTTGAAAAAAGAACGCATCCTGAGAGGACAAGGAATCAAGGTGCTTTCTCTCTTCTTTATTGACAAGGTGGCCAATTATCGAATTTACAATGATGATGGTACCGTGGGGCTTGGAAAAATAGGTCAATGGTTTGAGGAAGAATATAAGGCACTTATTGCCAAATCGCAATATAAAGACTTAATTCCATTTTCAGTTGAGCAGCTTCATAATGGCTACTTCTCCCAGGATAAAAAGGGACAGGCAAAAGACACTAGGGGTAATACACAGGCGGACGAAGACACTTACGCATTGATCATGCGTGATAAAGAACGCCTGCTTGATCCAAACGAACCACTCCGGTTCATCTTTAGCCATACAGCCTTAAAAGAAGGATGGGATAATCCGAATGTTTTTCAAATCTGTACCCTTAGGGAAGTTGGCACTGAGCTTGAGCGCCGCCAGCAAATAGGTCGAGGACTTCGACTGCCTGTTAATGATCAAGGTGAACGGGTTCATGATGAACACCTGAATCGGCTAACAGTAATTGCCGGAGAAGCATACGAAGAGTTTGCTCAAGCGCTTCAAGCAGAGTATGAGCATGAGTATGGCATCAAATTTGGGCGAGTTGAGCAACATGCTTTTGCTAAATTAGTAGAACGTGCTGAAGATGGTACTGAAAAATCTATTGGTCAAGAACGATCTGAGGCAGTATGGAAGGCAGTTCAGGCTGCGGGATATATCAATGAGAATGGCGACATTCAAGATAAGTTTGACCCTTCCAATATTTTATTCCAAATGGATCTTCCTGAAGAGTTCCATACCTTTCGGTCTGCTATTGTTGATGAAATGAGACGTTATCTGTTTAAAAATCGGGTGGTAAATGCCCGTAAGAAAGGGCAATTAGCGTTTAATAAACGTGTTCAACTTCGGGAAGATTTCCAAGAATTATGGAATCGTATCCAGCAAAAGACCCGTTATCGAGTATATTTTGAGACTGCCGAACTGACAAACAGGGCTGTATCTCGATTGAAGAACATGGAAAAGATCCAAGAACTCAGTATCAGTATGAAGAGGGCTGAACTTGAGTTTGATAAGGCAGGCATTAACACAGAGTATCAACTCGAACATAAAACAATGAATCGGGAATCTCTGCTCTTTCTACCAGATATTATCACCTATCTTCAGAAGGAGACTGAACTTACCCGGCATACCCTCGTACAGATACTAAGTGAATCAGGTCGTTTGGATGAATTTCCAAAGAATCCTCAACAGTTTATGGCACTGACTGCCCGTGAAATATCCCGTGCGATGCATGAGTTAATGCTAGACGGTATTAAATATGAACGGATTGAAAGTTTTTGGGATATGCGGCGTATTGAAGAAGATGCTGAAAAGGGAATGCTTCGTTACCTGAATAATCTTTATCAGGTTAGAAATAAAGATAAATGCTTATTTGACTATATTGAGTTTGACTCTGATGTTGAGAAACAGTTTGCTCAAGACCTTGATAATAATGAGCGAGTTAAGCTATTCGTCAAACTTCCAAACTGGTTTAAAATTGATACCCCTATTGGCCCTTACAATCCTGACTGGGCATTTGTAACTGAGGGTGATGAGCGCCTTTATTTTGTCCGTGAGACAAAGAGTACCCTAGACTCTGAAGAGCGGCGAACAAAAGAAAATCAGAAAATTCACTGTGGCGAAAGACATTTCCAGACAATTGGAGTGGACTTTGATGTTGTTACAAGCCTGAGTGAGGTTAATTTTTGAGCATGGCTGTAACTGTACCGAATACAATAAATACAGTCGAAACAAAGCTATTATCAGGCATTGCTTCACTTAAAGGGCTAGGCATTTTTCGTGATTATATAGCAACCCATGATGTGCCAGCATTCCAGAAGTATAACTTAATTTATGGGTTTAATGGCTCCGGTAAAACCACATTATCCCGTATTTTTGCCAGTCTCGAAGCGGGCGTCTTACATCCTGAACTACCACAAGACGGAATGTTTGAACTGAAACTCAATGACGGTACAACCATCAATACGACTAACAGACTGGATATACTGAAAGGGAGCCTACTGGTATTCAACGTGGATTTTATCGAACAGAATCTCCGCTGGAAGGATGGGACGGCTAATCCGGTTTTCTACTTAGGAAAAGCTCAAGCAGATCTTGTGAAAAAACTGGAGGAAAAGGAAGGTGATTTAAAAGCTTTGGAGTTAAAGCGAACGGAAGCAGATAAAGAGCGTCTTCATAAGGAGGGAGCTTTTACTGACCATAAACGGGATGCAGCTCGTTTAATAGCTGAGCAACTCGGCCTTGGGCGCAGTTACATCGCTCCCCATCTTGTCGCTGACTATGATCAAGGTACATACGGTGAAACGCATCAGCTTTCAGAAGATGAACGGAAGCAACAAAGAGCGATTATTACACAGGATGCACCGTTGCCTAAACGAGATCTGCTGAATGCAACGCCGTTTGCGTTGGCTAAACAAGTTTCTGACGTAAGGAAAATACTTGATACAACACTTGGGACACTAACATTAGAAGATATCCGCGAACATGAAACTATGTTGAAGTGGATCAAGGAAGGTGTTAATTATCATGACCAGCATGATTTGTCATCTTGCTTGTTTTGTGGCAATGGCTTGACAGAAGACCGAATGCAAGCCCTGAAACAGGCTATTGATGACAAATTCGATAAGCTGACCCAAGATATTGCTACAACAAGAGAAAATGTCCAAAGCTTGCGTAACCGTCTCACAGCGCTGGAAAAAGCTGTCCCCTCAGTGAATGATATTTCAAAGGAGCTTCAAAGTGGTTTCCTCACTACTGTTGGCGATTTGAAAACATCTATCACAACAGGCATAGAAATCATTACAACAATGTTAAATCTGATTGAAAAAAAGGCCGAAACCCCCAATGCCTGTGTCGATACCGAACAATTGCTAACGGACGAGGATGCCGCTAATTGGGATATAGCCGTCATCAAACACTTGTCAGATATTAATACTGTTATCGAGGCACATAACAAGTCTCACGATGGTTTTCAGCAGGTTCAAAACGAAGCTCGTACAAAACTAAAAAATCATTTTTTGGCGGATAGTCAAGCCGATTTCTCCCAAAAGAAAACTGATTTCGCTGATGCTGATGCTGCTCTCGGTATTGTAAAAAAAGAGCATGATGATCTTAAAAAAGAAATAGAACAACTAAAACAGGAAATACGTCAACATGGCCCCGCAGCAGATCTTCTAAACAAGATGATCCATAACTATTTGGGACATAAGGAATTGGAAATAGGAATCTTGGAGGATGGTTATCAGATTCGTCGTCACGGTAAGCCTTTAACTGGTTCCCTAAGTGAAGGAGAAAAAACTGCTATCGCTTTGTGTTATTTCCTGTGTAGTCTTGAGGCTGATGGACGAAAATTAAAAAATCTGACTGTCGTATTGGATGACCCCATTTCAAGTTTAGATAGCAAGGCATTGAACTATGCTTTTAGCCTCATTAAAGTAGCGCTATCACAAGCAGGACAATTAATTATATTGACTCATAATCTTCATTTTATGAACGAAATGAAGAAATGGTTGAAAAATAAAACAGAGCACCATTTGATAAAGACAGAAACTGAGCAGATAGCCAAAGAAAAGGCAACGGCCACACTATTGTTTTTGGATGTAGTACAGAATGGTGGGGCAGAAACACGTTCTTGCGCCATTAAGGTCATGCCAACACTTATTCGTGAATACGAATCAGAATACCACTATCTGTTTCATCTTGCCTTGAAATTCTCAGAGTCAACCGATGTTAGTACAGGCTATTTCTACATTATGCCCAACGCCTTACGGAAAGTATTGGAAATATTTTTAGCTTTTAAGCTGCCGGGAGGGTCTGGACTTAGCAACAAAGTGGAAAATATAGCCAATGGGAGCAATGGTCTTGATCCAAACCGCATTCGTGCTTTAGATCGGCTTGTCCAACTTGAGTCTCACGCTGATAACTTAGAAGATTTGGTAACATTTTCTTCCATGACTATTGAAGAGACAAAAGATTCTGCTGATGCATTATTAGAAGTAATTCAGAAACTTGACCCTGAACACTATAATAGAATGTGTCGTCTGTGTCGCTAATTATATCGGTCATCAATCCCGCTAACATTGAGTTCATAGCTTATTAAAAATAGGGTATCACACCCAGCATGAGCAAGGTGGCTTAGGCCGGATTCGGGGTCTTTGTCCTCTCCCAACATCCAAGCAAATAGATGGCGAAGGATAGCACCGACCAGCCGAGACCAAGCCATACCTTTGCGCCAGTTGTGGCGTCCGTATTTTTCGGCCCCAAATGCCATCACCTTGGCAATCTCGATCAGCGCTTCGACCGGCAGCAGTTCCAAGGGAACTTTGCCGGTATCGTACTTGAGTCCTTCACTCATGGGTACTGGGTTCCGTCCTCTGGAATATCTAGGAACCGAAGGTCTTTGTAGGCATGGACTTCCTTGTGGCAGTTGCTGCATAGCAGGTGACAACGCATGGCTTCGGCCAGTACCTTCTCCCAGGCCATATCTGATAACACGGCAGCGTTGAGAGGGATTTGCTTGTCTTCCGGGCTTCGGTGGTGGAAGACCATTACCTGGGGATGGAAGCTCCCTTGGCAACGTTCACAGAGACCACCCTTGGCGGCAATGAGTTTGGCCCGGAGCAGATGGCGTTTGAAGTTCCGGTCTTCAGTGTGTTTGCGCCCAGGTTTGGCCGACCCGGTATTCCGCCGTGATGGGGCATCGGAGGGCGAAGTGTTCCCCGGCCCGCTCGAAACATTGGACTGCGATTTTTCCGATTTCATCGGCAAGTTCCTCTTTGATTTGTAACTGAATTTCATCGTGAATATGCGCGACCTGTGCCCAATCCCGGCCCCAGACATAGCCCCGGCTTGTCAATTCCTCGTACAGGAAGACCGTGGCCTGCTTGACGATTAGAGCGCCCGCTGATTGCAGCAGGGTATTGAGAGCCGAGTGCTGGGAGCGCACATGCAGCAAGCGGCCATCCAGGCCCTTGAGGGTGCCCTTGGTTTGGACTTTCCTGGTAATCTCTTCCTTCAGGCGGCGAAGCGACGGGGTCTTCCGTAGAAACTTGGCTTTCAGGCGCTTTCCAATATCAGCGCCCTTGCTCATAATGGCCCCGATACGGGCATCCCCGGCCCCATACAGGAAGGCATAGATAAAGCGCTTGGCAACGATGTTGCGAATCCAGTTGTGGTGGGGCAGATCTTTGTTGAAGACTTTGCCCGCCGCAATTAAGCCCAGACTCTTGGCATTTCGCCAGTGAATGTCCCCCTCCACCACTTCCTTGGCAAAAGCGCCCTTATCATATCGGGCCAGATAATGGCCCAGGCAGCGCAATTCTAGCCCACTGGCATCCACGCCCACCAGCTTGAATCCCGGTGGTACCGTGAACAGGCTTCGGCAGTCCTCCCCATACGGAACGCCTTTAGCCGGGACTTGGGCCATGTTCGGGTTCTTGTGGGTACAACGGCCTGTCACGGCCCCGTTGGTAATGACCTCCCCGTGAATCCAGCCGTTTTGTTGTTTCTTGAGCCAAGCCTGTGGGCCTTCGGCCAGTTGGGAGATCCGGTTCTGAACCATCAGGTATTCGGACAAAAGCCGGGCTTCCGGCCAGTCAAGTGCGTTCAGAACGTCCTCATCAATCTTGGGCTTGCCGTCCTTGGTGTACTCACGGGGCACCCAATCCCGTTGAACCTGCAACCGGAAGGCAATCTGATCGCGGCTGTTGGGGTTAAAGACCGTGCGTTTGATCTTGTTGGTCAGAACGCCCTTCTTGTAGCCGTATTTTGAGTTATTCACCTTGGGGACAAAGGGGATATGCTCCTCCCAAGGTGGGAAGCATTCTTGCAGTTCGGCCAGTAGTTCATCCCGCCGTTGGCGAAGCTTGGCATAGAGGGCTTCCGCCGCCGAGACATCGAAGCAAAAGCCATGTTGTTCTTGCTTAAACAGGATGTGGGCGAAGTCGTGCTCCAGGGCAATGGCATGTTCGCTGTACCGTTTGGATTGCAGCTTCTGCCAAAGCCGGTAGGTGACCTTCACGTCCTGCTCACAGTAGCGTTGCATCTCCTCCGACCACTGTTCCCACGGCCCTTGAAAGCGATCTTTAGGACAATCCAGCCGGTGTCCCCACGCTTCCAGGGCATGCTTGCCAATCATCTTGGTGGGAAAATCCGGGCGCTTGTGGCGATAGGAAAAATCCCGATCCTTGAGGTCGGCGTAGATGAGGCGGCTCATCAGGAGGGTATCCCGAATAGTGCCTTTGGGTTGAAAACTGGGATAAAGCTTCTGAATCACCGGCAGGTCAAACTTGATGATGTTGTGGCCGACGATGAGATCCGCTTCCTGCAATAGCGAAAGGCCCGCTTCGATTTGAAATGGGCCGAAACTTTGAACTGCCTGGGTGTCGATGTCCATGAGCACCAGACAGTGGATGGTGGTGTAAGAATCCAGGAAGCCATCCGTCTCCACGTCAAAGATATAGCGCATATCAGGCCGATAGCGCCTTCGTCTTCTTTGATCGTTTTCCCAACCCTTGTGCCTTGCAATCCGGGCAATATCGCCAGCGGGGTGGCTCTACGGCGTTGTAGCGGTCGATATCCAAAAAGGCATGATTGCAGTCTTTGTTTTTGCAAAAATGGATAATGTAAGGACGGCTTTCCGATGCCTTAAAGCCAAAAGACTTGAGCATATCGAGCCTCCTTAGATAATCTATGATTAAAGTGATTTAACTGAAGGTTATTGTCACATGCGTATTTCACGAAGCTTTGATTATTATGAATTTGCAGGAATTATTATTCCTGGGACTCTTGCCGTTTTTGGCATCGCTTTTATTTTTAATGTTTTCAATATACGAATAGAAAGCGTGGGAGCTACGACCGTCCTCATCATGTTGATGATGGCCTATCCGGCAGGTCACTTCTTACAAGAATTAGGTTACTCTGTGGAAGACTGGTTATGGAAGTTTCGTTACAAAAATTGTGAGCCGGACGAAATATTTAATTCGAGTTATAGAAGCGCGCACAATTATTTTAATGATAATGAAATCGAAGCCGTGAAAAACCATATACATAAAAGACTAAAAATTAAAACAGAAAGTCTTAAAAGTCCTATGAGTCGAGACGAATGGAAGAAAATTAAAAGAAGAATAGAAGCAGATATATTCAAAAATAATCCAGGAACAAAGTTTGACATATTTAATGGAATTAAAGGGTTTTCCAGAGGCTTGCTTGCAAGTCTTAGTCTGCTTTTTGTACTTAATATGCTTGCCTTTCTTGTCCAAATAAACGTTTTACATTTTCCATTCTCTGAAAATTTAACCGACATCCTTCCTGATTTATTTACCTTGCTTATATCAGCGAGCATTTTACTCTTTTCGATGCTTTTATCTAAAGATAGACTTGTCCGCTATAGTGAGAACCTTATACAGCAAACCTTTGCTGAATTCCTTTTATTGCAGTTAGATGCAAATAACATAAAGGTGAATTCTGTGCCAGAAAAAGAATCTTTTATAAAAGAAATGGAGCAGAATGAGCATAATTCAGCTGGTAGTACGGGGACTGGTGAGGCTTTGATAGTAATGATAATCTGCTGTTTCACAGGCATGCTTCTGTGTCGTGCATTAAGATAAAAAATGCCCGGCAACGAAAGGGAAGCCGCCGCCGGGTGGAATGGTTAGGAGTAACAGAGGGGGTGGTTTTCAGGTTAAAAACGTTGTGGATGCGTTTTCTTTGAGAGGGGTATTAATATCACTGATTAGTGATATAATAAGTGGTATAAACACCCCTTTTTTGGAGGAGTCACCATGAAATTCAGGAAAATCACCGATGCCCATAAGAACTTTGGCCAACTGATCCAGCTTATTGAGGAGCAGGGCGAGGATATCATCCTGATCAAGAACGGCAAACCCTGCATCCTGCTGAAAGCCATAAGCGAGGATGATCTGGAAGACTACATCGTGGCCAAACATTTTGGTGTGGACAAATTAGCCAGGGAAGCCGTTGGTGATACCGTCAGCCTAGAAGATGTGGAATAGTTCTGGCAGCTTACGTTTGACGTCCTCTAGGTAACTATCCATCTTGTGGAGCGACTTCACCTTGAACTGGTCTTTAAAATTGCATCCCAAGCCGGTTATTTTGCCACTAATAAGATCCGTTGTGCTGTAGAAATTAAACCAGTTTTCCACGATGGGCCGGGATTTATCAGGCACTTTCATAAACTGTTTGACTAGGGCTTTTAAGGGTGGTGAGCCTAACGGGGAACCCAGTGTAATTAACGTCTTTTCATAAGCGGTGTTTGGAAAGTTTTTGAAGGTTTCATAGGCCACAACGCTTCCCAGGCTAAAGCCCATCACAATGGCCCTGGGGTGTTGCTGCAACACACCTACCAGCCGGTTCAGTATCTTCTTTCGGACGCCCGGCACCACAAAGTACATCAGGATGTCGTCCACGTAATCCTGGACGTAGTTGGCCGCAAAGCCCGCCACCGGGGTGGCGTAATAAGACGCGGCAACACGGGCTGCAAATACCAGCGCCCGGTTAAACCGGTTATTTTCCATCAGGTCTTCGTAGTTAAATTCAATGATAGCGTCTTGAGGCACACCGAGAATTTGATCCGCTTTCAAGTCAGCCGACCAGCCGGGATTGCTGTTGCCAATCCCGTGAATCAAGATTATTTTCATGTTGACCCCCTATCAGTCGTATCTGAGCAAGGCCGTCCACGTTCGGGGGCCGACAATGCCGTCATCTATCAGGTTGTGATGTTGCTGGAAGGACTCCACAGCCCGCCGGGTCTGGGGGCCGAAGATGCCGTCCACATCGATCTTTGAAAAGCGGTTGAGCTTGGCTTGCAGGGTTTTGACTAATGGGCCTTTGGCTCCTTGGCGAAGCGCGGAGTAAACTAATGGCCGATACTCTGCCGCCTTTTGAACAGCTTCCGGGGTGTTTTGCAGGCGGTTCCGGTTCCAGTCTGAGACCTCAAAACAGGGGCAATCCCGGCCTGGGGTAACATCCCGATGGCCCACAACCCGTGCCTGGGGAAACTGGTCTTCCAGTTCATTCACCAGCTTTTCCAGGGACACCCACTGAGCATTGGTGAAATTGTCCTGGGCGGTCTTGCCGTCTTCTTTTACGCCACCAATCAGGCAGATGCCGACGCTTCGGTCATTCACGCCATAGGCATGGGCACCGACTTCCGAGAGTTCCCGGCCATATTCGATGCTGCCGTCCCGGCGGATCACAAAGTGGTAGCCAATACGGAACCAGCCTTTTGTCCGGTGCCAACGGTCGATTTCCTTGGCCCCGATATCCATTGAAGGCGGTGTGGCCGAACAATGAATTACAATGAAGTCAGTGTGTTTTCGTTGCATGTCAAATTCCTTTTGTGTTGCCTCTAAAAATCTGAATCATCCGGTTCGTCATCTTCGTCCGGGACAACCGTGCTGTCGTACCCATCCTCCAGGCCAAAGCCAAACTGGCTGGCCGTTGGGCCGGTGTATTCCACCAGATCCACAATTTGAACCGCCTTCAGGCGCAATTTAACGCCAGCCCCTACCAAGTCCGTAAAATAGGGAACGACTTCGGCACAGATTTTCATCCGGGTGCCGGTGCCAATCCGCAAGTCATCGGAAACGGCTTGCCCCTTGGCGTCAAAAATGGCCAGCTTGATCCGAAACGGCGGCGCACCATTACGGGGCCGGATCTTGGCCTTGGATTTAAAGTTAAATTGCACAAGGCCGGTATCTTCACCGGCTTCATTGGTGACAGTGGAATAAGGCGGGTTGGCGGGTGTAATCTTGTCCGCTTTCGCCGGATTCTCTGCAATGGCCTTTTCCATCGACTCTTTCAGGGCTTCGTCAATGGTTGCGATCAGCACCTGGGCTTCCGCCTGGGGTAAGATCAACGTCACCCGGTATTCACCGTCCGGGTCAAAGCGGGTATGGGGCCGAAGCAGAAAGGGATACCGGGCCACACCCACAGGCGTTGTCACCTGCGGGTGTTTGGGCCGAGGTTGTTTTTCAGACATGGCCGATTACCTGATCCGTAAGTCCCATAAGCAGGGAACGGCTAAAGGCTGAAGCACCAGTTCAAAGCTGTTGCCGAACATGTCCTGAAGTGGGAGCAAGACAGGTTCCGGTAATTCAAGCCAGTCCTTAATAATGGGTGAATTGAGAAGGGGTGAATTCATAATGGGGCCTCCATTCTGGGTTTTGACTTCTGTGAATCAGCTTCTGAGTATTAGTCATAAGCTGATAGTGTTAGGCAAAGAAAAAGACACTCTGCCGCACCAAGGCCAGATCCAACGTGCCTTTGGGAGGCACCGGCGGAAGTTTTCGGGCATTGGGTTCGGAGAGTAGATCCAGCAGTTCCATTCGGAAGTGTTCCAGTACATCGTCCTGATACATCCGAACAAAGACCTCCCGGATATAGCAGGCGGAAACCTCCGTATCCGCTGCCAAGGTACCGTAGCTGTCATGCACCAGTGCAAACGAGTCGATGCCGTATTCACTGGCGAGATTCACATACAGGTGCAAGGCCGCCGCATCCATTGAGTGGACAAAGTTGGGGCTGATGCCGTTGGCCTGACGCCGCTTGTCAATACTGTCCAGGTGTTCCCGGATACTCAGTCTCATATTGCGGATCAGGTTTCCGGCCAGTTTGGTCTTAATCCGGCGGGAACGGACATCTCGGTAAGCTTGTTGCACCGGGAAGCCGGAAGGGGTCATCCAGTTGACCGGCAAGCCTTCTTTCGCAGCCAGCGATGCCGCTTTTCTAAGCCAATCCATAACCTGCCGGGCGGCCACCACCACTTCACCGATACTGTCCCAGACAATCCCGGCCAGGAAATCCGATGCCTCAAAGATGCGATCCCGCTCCCCTTGTTGAAACGGGTTGTCCCGGTCTCTCAGCAGTTGGCGCAGTTCATCTTCGATATATTGGCGGCAAGCATGGCGGGTGCCGCCGTAAGGCAGGATCATGACCGGGCGTTTGGTCATCGTTCGGGTAATACCCAACGATAGCCAGCCTTCGGCCAGATCGCGTTTGGCATGGGGACGTTCCAGAATCTTGGCCAGCTTTTGCAGGGATACATCCGCCACCCGCTGGTAAATATCCTGGGGCTGATCGGATGGCACCAGATTGACGGCATGTCCGCCGGTTTCATCCCGGAGCATGGCAGAAAAGTGTTGCAAGCCGTTACAACTGCCATCGAGAGCTACCGGCAGATGGGAAACAAAGCCGTAACCTTCTTTCACATATCCAGCCCATTCAAAACAGAAGGCCAGAAACTGCCAGCAATGGTTTCCGTTATCCGCCAGCGTCCAGAATCGGTTGGCCATCGGATCTTCCGCCGAAGCCAGAATGTCCGCCTCGTGATCCTTGACCCACTGAACCCGATCTTCGAGGTTTACCTTGTCATAGCCGTAAATATTGGCGCCGTGAATGGCCAGCCACTTGGCCGCCGTCTCGTTACCGATGGGTTTGCCCTCGGCAAAGGTGAGCAGGGATTTTGCCACGTCCGGCCCTTGCGGGTTCAGGAAATGGGGTACGGCATACACCCGGCCCCGGAAATCCATACAGTGGGGAAAATAGATCCGTGGCTCCTCCCGGAATTTATGGGCCAGATAAATAATCTTGCTGACCAGTAGCCTTTTGGAACGGTTGGTTACATTCGCATCATAGACACTGGCGGCTTCCCGCTTCCAATCTTTAAAAACAGCCTGTTGCGCCAAGGTCATGGCATTGTGTTTGAGTTCCGGCGGGAAAGGACAAGGACGGGGTTTTTGATCGTCGCGAGACGGCAAGTCGCCAATCTCAAGATCCATTTCCCAGACCTGTTCCAGGACTGCCAACACCGGCGCATTAATTTTCCAGGGTGTCTTTTGAATCCGATTAAGAGCCTGATACACCAGCGGCATCTCGATGTGATGCAGTTCATCCAGGTACGGGGTGTTATAGGTCTTGACCAGTTGCAAGCGGCCCGCCATTGCGCCGATATAGCCACCATTCAGTGGCGTTGTCCAGTCCCTGGGTTCCACCACCATCGGAAGGTAGGTGGGAGCGAGAAGTTCACACCGGGTGTTTTCAATATCCAACCATTCCAGTGTTTTAGGGGTAGCGACCACATAATAGCGGCTGTTTTTAGGGGTATGCCATTTTTCATGAACCTCTATCAACCCCGTGGCCAGGCCGAACAGATCGAGCAGGATTTTGCCCACTTGGATTTTATCCGCCGTTGTCCAGGCTTCCCAAGACAAGCCCGCCTTGCTCATGGAATGAACCAGCACGGTGCGCTTGTATTCATACGAGGATTTCACCTTGACCCGGTTATACACTGCGTTGTAATAATCCGCCTTTTCGCTGTTGTAGAAGCGAAACCGGGCCTCGTCTTCAATGAGTTGCCCGATGTGAAAGGCGGAATGATTCAACGTTTGGCGCTTGGTCACACTATTGAGAATGGATTTAGCCGTCAGGAAGGCAATGACTTCCGGTTCCAGCAATTGCATATAGCCATAGGCAATGGGTTTTCGGCCTTTACTGGAATCAACCTCTTGGTAGTATGCCTCGATGGCTTCCACCATCGGATCAATGGTTCCCTTCAATAAATGCAGCCCGGCCTTGGTGGAAGTCTCCAACTGGTTTTCTGCCGCCTTAGCAACCTGGTTGCGGTATCGTGTCACCGTCATACCCTGCATCTCGTTTTCCAGCTTGTGTTGCTGGTTTTCTTTGGAACACACCATCTTTGTATTCATCGTTCTAACTCCCTGGGTTTTGCTAACATCACCGGGAGAGACCGTTTTGCTCTCTATAGTGGTCCCTATTTCATCATCTGAATAAGAGTCAGAATATGATGTTAAAGAGAGCAAAAAACGGGCAAAGCCCGGTAGAGAGCGGCTTTTAGTCGTAAAAACCTCTCTAATAGGGTTTTACCCGTTATGAAAGCGTTTTAAACCTTTTTATAGCCTATAAGCGGCTATTTGAATGGCTTTCAGGAATTTTATGCCTGTTTTCCCCTTAAAATACCGGCGATCCTCTCTTTCAGAAGTTTCCCCTTGTGGGTCAGGAAGGCGTTTTTGTAGATCCGGCTTTCCGGGTTCTCCAGGGTATAAAGCACCTCGTATCCCTGGTGATACCCACTGCCGTCATACCGTTCATTGGCCAGGGTATTGACATGCCGCGACGTTTTCAGGGAACTCCAGCCCATTCGCTCCCCCAAATCCGTCAGGGCATACTCATCCTTCTTACAGACCAACAAATACAGGATCGCCTGTTCCAGGGAGATTTTGGGAGACAGGACAAGGGAAAGTTCTTCCAGGCAATCAATCAGATTTTTAATTTCCGGTTCGGGCATGGCAGGATCTCCCTTATCCGCAGTCAGAGAGTGATGTTATGTCGGAAGTATACCCACTATTGGAGAGCGGCAAACCTGTTCCGTTACAATGGTTTGCAAAAATCACCTATTCTACTGGGTTTCAGATGTTTTAAAACTATTTTTCCCTTAAAATCCCGATAATATTCTCTTTCAACAACCTCCCCCTGTATGTCAGGAAGGCGTTTTTATAGATCCGGCTTTCTGGATCTTCCTGGGTGTAGAGCACTTCATACCCATCATGGTATTCTCTGCCGTCATACCGTTCGCTGGCCATCGTGTTGACTTGCCGGGAAGTTTTTAAGGGGTTCCAGCCCATCCGTTCACCAAGCTGAACCAAGGGATACTGCTCTTTGGTGCAAACCAAGAGATACAGGATGGCTTGTTCCAGGGATATCTTGGGGGAAATCTCCTGGGAAAGCTTTTCCAGGCAGTCGATCAGCTTGTTGATTTCAGGTTCGGACATGGGAGCCTCCTTTACTTACTCGGCCTATCAGAAACTGATATTACCTCAGATATTATACCCGGAATCCCGGATCGGCAAACGTATCTGACCGGCTATTTTTTAGCCTTGTCCTTTAAAGCTGCAATCAATTTTTTCTTGATTTCTTTCCCCTTGGGTGTCAAAAACGCATTTTTATAAATGCGATGGTTGGAGTCGGTTTCGGTGTAAACAACGTTGTACCCTTCGTTTGCCTTACCACCAGCAAAACGTCGATCCCCCAGTGCACTAACCTTACGGGAAGTATCCACCGTCCCTAGATCCAGTTCATCACCCAGTTCGGTTAAAGGGTACTCTTCTTTTAAGCAGATATGCAGAAAGATCAGGGTATCAAACAAGGGAATTTTGGGGGACAAGTCCTGGGTTAAAATCTCAAAACACTTGATCATCTTGGCAATTTCAGGTTCGTACATAGCAAGCTGGCCTTTCAAACTTTGTTTAACTATATTACAAAGTTTAACATTTTTAGATGACTTGATAAAGAGAAAAACTCCCTCAAGCCAGGGAGTCTCTAAACTCCCTGGGAGAAGGAATCAAGCCCTTAATACTCCTCCGGTAACAACACCACGGTTTGGTTTTTCGGATCATAGTTGCCAGGGCTTTCATTGATGGCCCAGAATTTCAGATTTTCCTTAAGGTCCGTATAGTCGATGGCTTGGCGGATCAAGACCTCTTCCCCCTTATTTTCTTCTGTTTTTAGCAGGGCATCCCGGATTTCTTGCTTGATGGTAAACAAGGCGGTCTTGTCCTCCTGATTCACCTGAACGGTCACGATCAGGAAGTAGTCCACATCCTTTCGCTTGGCCAGGGTTGGAACATAGGACGCCAGAACATCCAGCACCCAATAACACCGGTTTCTTTCAGAGAAGTTCATCACCCCACTGGTGGCCAGCCAGCCCTTTGCAAAGGGACTGAACCGGTAGTAGGTATCGGCTTCATAGATCGGCGCTTCCGGTTCTTCCGGTGGCTCATCTTGCGTAGGACTCCATTTCAGCTTTGGTGGCGTAGGGCAATGCCAATGGCTGGCCGGATTAGCAAGATAGTCTTTCTTGAATTGTTCAAAGTTACTCACGGTTGGTTACTCCTATTGGTTGTTTGAACGGTCATAAAGAGGGGATTCCCTCACGGCAGGGCGTCTCTAAACGCCCTGGGTGAAGGAACCTTTCCTACTTCACCTGAACCGGCATTATCAAAGCCAGATAATGCGGATCATCCTCTCCGATCAGGATGGCCGGATGGAGCGGCTCACTCATAGACAGTTGCACCGTATCGCTTTCAATCACCTTGAGGGCATCCAGGATGTAAGCGTAATTGAAGGCGGTTGCCAGTGGCCCATCTTGACAGGATGCCCGGTAAGGCAGGGCAATCTCTGATTCCCCAATATCCGGTGTGCTGGTTTTCAGGGTGAGGGTGCCTTGCCCAAACTCAAAGCGGATCACGTTGGTTCGCGGGTTGGCAAAGGGTTTGATCTGGTTAATCGCCTTTTCCAGATCCGCTTTCTCAAACGTGACCCGGTGCTTTGTGTCCGATGGGTTTGGAATCAACTGGTTATAAAGTGGATACTGTCCATCCAGGGTACGGATGATAAAGTGAACCTTACCCATCCGTAGAGACGCCATTTCAGGGGCAATCTCAAGGCGGATGGTTTCATCCTTGCAACCCTGCATGCTCTTGTGAAACGCGGCAAGGTACTGGCCGGGAATCACCGTTTCAAAGGGTTCATCCGATGTGATGGATGGATCGGTATATTTTCCAAGCCGTGATCCATCGGTGGACGCCATCTCTAAACCGGTTTGATTTACTTTTAGGCAGATCCCGGCCAGAACATTTTGGCTTTCCCGGTGGGCGGTACTATAGGCCAGTTTTTTGATGGCCGATAGAAACCGTTTGCCATCCAGAGTCAAGGCATGTTTCACATCCAAGGCAGGAATTGCCGGATACTCCTCAACTGGCAAACCGTTCAAGGTTGTTTTCAGGGAACCGGCAACCACTTTCAGATGGTGGCCATCCTGTGAAAACGTGACCTCATCAGATTTAACATTCTTAAGCAATTTGTCCAGTTGGAAAATGCTGGCCGTGGTATTGATGCCGGTTGGCATATCAACAATCGTCCAACAATCCAGATCGGTTGTGATCATCTTGCCATTCAAAGCCACGTTGGCCAGAATGGGCTGAATAACCCGGTGGCAAGCACCGGCTTTCAAGATACTGATTGCTTGTTTGAGTTCTTTGGTTTTCATGGTTTGTTACTCCTCTTGTTACTTACGCGCTATAAACGGATTCATCAAAAATTTCAGCCTCAAATTGCCGCTCCCTTGCGTTACCGCAATTCTGGCAATAGGCTTTTTTACCCAAGGGAAAATAGAAAATGTTTTCTCCCTTACGGATCTGGCAATGACAATCCGGGTTTCCACATTGCCCGGAAAACTTTGCCGTCATCCAAAATGGATCTTTTGAATATCGCATTGTGAGTTACTCCTGTTTTTTTTGACTGACACGGGAGGGTTGTCCCTCCCTTCAACCCCCAAGGCATGGGAACTGAAGGGAAGGGGTGGCCTAAGCCACCTCCTCCAGTGGTTGCGGTTGCTTGATGTCATCCGCTCCCTTGAGAATGAATTGATGGGCTTTGCTGGCTTCGGTTGCCGCCTTGAAAATTGCCCGCTTGTCGTTTTTCAAAACCCGCAACCATGAGGCAATATAGGAATCGTGTTGAACGTTCCCTTCCAAGCCAAGATCGGCAAACAGGAACGCCGATCCCATTTCTGCTATGAGTTCCTCAAAAGCGTAGGACTCATCCCCAAAGCGTCCCTTGAAATCACGCTCAAGCCGGGAATGGTGTCCCGTCCAATGGGTCATTTCATGGAACAGGGTGCAATAGTAATCCCCACCGGTTTTGAAGCGTTCCTTTTTGGGCATGTTGATGTAATCGAATGAAGGGGAATAACAAGCCCGGACGCCTAACGATTCAAACCGTAGATCGACGTTATTGGCTTGAATAATCCCTTCAATCCGTTGGATGTCATCCCATGTTTGTTCCGGCTTTTTGATGTCCGGCTTGTCAATCTCGATCCCATCGCATTGATCCAGGTTAAAAACCTTGAATTGCCGTAAAAACGGGATGCGCTTCACATTGTTGGGATCGCCTTCCTTGGGATCGGCCACATCGGTAAAATTCCAGTACACAACGGTTGTGGCTTTTTCGCCTTTTCGGACGTTTCCGCCCATTTCAAGGGCTTGCTTGTAAGTGAGCCATCCACTGGAACCATATCCCTTTTCCTCTTTTGTCATCCAAAGGATCGGCACGTTGATCCCGCTATAGCAACGGTTTAACTTGGCATTATGCGGCAAGCCCGTATGGCCACCGTACCGGGTTTGATCCCAAGGACATTTCCAGGGGCTTACACCTTGTTCCAGGGAAGCAATGATCTTGTTGGTGATCTCCTGATAGAGATCCGGTTTTGGCTTGTTTTTCATGGGTGTTACTCCTATTGTTTAACACTGTCTTATTATTTAACTTTGTTATATTTTTAAGGAAACAAAAAGCCCATTTCTAGGCTTATCATTGTTCAATAATATAACCTTGTTAAACTAATGAAATCATGCAAAATAACTTTCGTCAACCCCATGAAAAAATTTATTGTTCAACAATGGTTTTTTTGAACGCCGTAAAAGACGATTCCACCACATAGCGATCCAAGGCAAAATAGCCACGTTTCTTTTTGTTGCGCCGTGACTAAAAAGGGGCTTGCCCGTGTAGGACATCGGCGCTCAAGATAGAATTCTCCCAGTAAGGGAATACAGAGATAAATTTCTTTAAACATTGGATTGTTACTCCATGATTAGCCTGCATATACCGTCTGTTACCCTGTTTATCGGTATTATTCCCGTATTCTTTAGGGTTTAAACGTCCACAATACTGTGACAGTAAGGATTGTAGCCGTATCAGATCAAACAATAGATAAGGCAAAGGCAGGTAAAATAAAAAACAGGCTAATTCGTGATGGTATAGGCGTTATTCAATCGGTTAGTGAGTAGAAAGTGAGTAGTTTTCAATTCAGGCTAGGATTGTTCAAGCTTGTATAGGCTTTACTGGCAATGGTTTCAGGCATTAGACCTCATTTTATACAAGGGTGAGGTGTTCTGATCTGCTAGGATTTATGGGGGCTATAGGGGGGCGGAGCGGGTTTCATTGTACGATATAGGCTTTCACAAATCTCTCCCAATTCTTTTGCGATCATTTTCGTTCGGTGTTGCCAGGTAAATGGGATGCCTTTGGCTTTTTCGTTTTCTGCTTTAGTTTAAGAGCATGTACTGGAAAAGCTATCTTATCTCTTTAATTTAACTTCTATATTTCATGCTGTTTTGGCTCCTCCTACAGTGGTCCCTATTTCATATTCTGATATAGGGACCACTGTAGGAGGACAAACGATGCAAGAAAAGAATTTTCCACTCATCCCCAAGCCACTCCTGGATGAACTCAACGAACGTTACCCGGAACGATCTGCCGAAAGCGAATGGTCAGATCGGGATATCTGGATCAAGTCCGGCGAACGCCGGGTGATTCGTTTCCTCAATGAAATGTATAAACGCCAGAACGAGAACATCCTGGAGGCCCCGTTCGGGGCTTTAGATAGGGCCGGAGCGTCAATTCTGAATACTTCGGAGGAAAGCAAATAAATGTGCACATCCAAACCCAAGGTTCCCAAGATTAAGCCGGTAAAACCACCGGAACTGCCACCACCTCCCCCAGCGCCGGAACCGACGCCTGAAGCACCCGTTCTCAACGACGACAAACGCAAGCGAAAAGATCAGAAGAAAGCCAAGCGCTCAGGAACCCGTAGTTTAAGGATCGATTTGTCCATTCCCAGTTCCGCAACCGGAATCAATATCCCGAACTAGGGCTAACTCATGAAAACTGAATCCGTTGGCTCTGCTGAGGCCCGCTACCGGGAACTGGAGCCAAAACGGAGTGTGTACCTGGAACGGGCAAGAGAAGTTTCCAAGCTCACCATTCCCAGTTTACTCCCACCGGATGGCCAGACCGATACGATGCGGCTGGAAACACCCTTTCAAGGGGTGGGTGCCCGTGGGGTCAACAATTTAGCATCAAAATTACTATTGGCATTATTGCCACCCAACAGCCCGTTCTTTCGGTTGAAGATTGACGACTTTACGCTGGCCCAGCTTCAGAATACGGATTCCGGCTTAAAAACAGAAATGGAATCCGGCCTCTCCCGGATTGAGCAGGCCGTGATGACCGAGATTGAAACCTCTGCGGATCGGGTGGCTGTCTTTGAGATTTTGAAACACCTGTTGGTTGCCGGGAATGTCCTGATGGACATGTCCCGCGAAGACGGCATGCGCGTCTTTCACCTGGATCGCTATGTTGTCCAGCGTGACCCGATGGGGAACGTGCTGGAAATGGTGATCCATGAAACTGTGGCTCCTGTTGCTCTTCCTGAAGAGATTCGGGAGCTGATCGCCGCCCGGATGGACAGTGCGGAAAAGAATGTGAATCTCTACACTTGGGTCAAGCGAACCGACAAGCAATGGGTTGTTTCCCAGGAAGTCAAGGGAATGGTTATTCCCGGTTCCAAAGGCAGTTATCCATTAGATCGCAATCCCTTTATTGCCCTGCGGGGGAATCGGATTGACGGTGAAGACTACGGACGGGGATATGTTGAGGAATACCTCGGTGACCTCAAGTCCCTGGAAGGGTTGTCCCGTGCCATTGTAGAAGGCTCTGCGGCTGCGGCCAAGGTGCTGTTTCTCATTAATCCCAACGGCACGACCCGCGCCAAGACACTGGCGGAATCCCCAAACGGGGCCATCCGGGAAGGCAACGCCGATGATGTCAGTGTTTTACAACTGCAAAAGTTTAACGATTTTCGCATTGCGTATGAACAGATGGGGCGGATTGAAGAGCGGCTCAGTTTTGCTTTTCTGCTGAACTCCTCTATTCAACGAAACGCCGAACGGGTGACGGCGGAAGAAGTCCGCTTCATGGCCCGCGAACTGGAAGACGCCCTTGGTGGCCTGTATTCGATTCTCGCTCAGGAATTCCAGTTGCCCTACGTGCGGCGAAAGATTCACCAGATGGAAAAGTCGAAAAAGCTCCCGTCCCTGCCCAGGGATTCGGTTAAGCCGATGATTATCACGGGCCTGGAGGCGCTGGGACGGGGGCACGACCTCAACAAGCTGGAGGTCTTTATCAGCGGGCTGGCCAATACGCTGGGGCCGGACATCTTGGCCCAGTACATGAACCTCGATGATTACATTGCCCGCCGCGCCACGGCCATTGGTATTGACACCAGGGGGCTGATTAAGACGAAGGACGAAATCCTGGCGGCGCAACAGGCCGCCCAGCAACAAGCTATGCTTCGCCAGTTCGGGCCGGAAATGCTCCGGCAGGTTGGCGGTGTCATGCAAAAAGGAATCCAGAAAGGAGTACCCGATGCAACACAACAACCCCAAAAATAATCCCCAAAACGACCCAACCAATAATCCGGTCACTATTACGAACAAAGTTATCCCTGCTGACGAGGCAGCGGTAGTAGAAACCGAAAGCATACCGTCTGTTCAAAAAACAGTTGCTGCCGAAGCACATGCCGTTCTGGCATCCAACCGGAGGCGAGAACCCTTGATAACCATGATGCCAGATGGCACACAACGTATTGATTTTTAAGCCCAGCTTTTAATACAGGAGAACCAACCGATATGGAACGCATTGAAATCAAGAGTGAACCGACCGGGCCAGAGACACCGGTTGAAGTGATCCCGGATGTTGAAACGGCAGCGGTTGAAACAGCTTCTGTGGAAACCAAGCCCCAGGAAACACAAACTCAAGAGCGTCCGTCCTGGCTCCCGGAGAAATTCGAGACGCCGGAAGATTTAGCCAAAGCTTACGGCGAACTGGAAAAGGAATTTACCCAGAAAGCACAAACAAAAGATCCAAAAACCGACATAACCAAGGCTACAGAAGAAACCAAAAAAGGTACGGAAGCAAAACCCGAATCCTCGGAAACCCCGGATGATGACGACAATGCGGTTAAGGAAATTGTCGAAAACGCTGGGCTGAAGATGCAGGATTTATCGGCGGAATACGAGCAATCCGGCCAGTTGAGCGAGGACAGTTACGAAAAACTGGCCAAAGCCGGAATTAACCGGGAATACGTTGATGGGTATATCCGGGGACAGGAAGCCCTGGCAACCCAGTATCAAAGCGAGGTCTTTGATGTTGTTGGTGGCCAGCAAGGCTACACTGAAATGATTCAATGGGCAGCCCAAAACCTTACCGCTGATGAAATCAATGCGTTCAATACCAGCGTCAACAGCGGCAATCTGGAACAGGCAAAATTGAGTGTTCAAGGGCTAATGGCCAAATATACGGCTGCCGAAGGTAATGAACCTCAGTTGGTCAAAGGTGCTGCTACTGGTGATGCTACTTCCGTTTTCCGCTCCACGGCGGAACTGGTCGCCGCCATGAAAGATCCCAAGTACAAGAACGACCCCGCTTACCGGCAGGATGTTATCGAGAAATTAGGAAGGTCGAGTATTTTTTAGACGGATTCCAGGAGAAGCAAAATATCACATTGGGTTTTTGCTGAAACTGAATGCCGAAGTTGTGGACTCATTCTGATAATCGTGCCGGGAACTAATGACTGCTCTTCTTCATTAGCGGTAAAAATGCCTTCCCCTCGAAGACAAATCAGCAATGCCTTTTTGGGTGTCCAATGAGCAGCTAAAGCTTTTCCAGCTTGAACCGTAATTTGTTTGGCCTCTATAGAAGTATCATCAAAAATTCGTGTGGACAGAATGTCTCTTTGAGGTTCACTGGATAGATCAAGCTGATATGATTGGAACGTCCGCTCAGGACGGGTGATGGAAGGGGTTGGTTTTTGAAGCGCCTGTTGACGAACTTCCTGCATTCCTGCAATTACCGCTTCTTTTTCATCATCCGACAAGGCCCGCTCACATGTGGGAAAAATACCGGCATCCTCTCGGCCAATATGATCCAGCATGTCACTGATAAAGCGATTGCCGATTTCCTGAAGCTGGAACGTTTTTTCTGAAGATTGCTCCCCACTGGCAAGCAGCGTTAATAGTTCCCCTCTTAAAGCGATTAACTCTTCATGCTCAACTTCCATGAGCACCATTGGATGGTAAGGTGTAACCGCTGGAAAAAGAACCTGCTCCTCACAAGCAAAGTGAGTATTCATCTCCGGTTCTATTTTGTCCATCACTGCCTTGACAGCATCAAGACCATGACTAGCGTTTAATTCAGCCAGTGCCTGTTTCAGTTTCTCCAACAGCTTTTCCATCTGCCGATGTTCCTGAGTCAGGCTGGTACAGGCTTCTATTTTGCTTTGTGTTTCTTGCATTTTCTCAATACTCAATTAATGGCTCGATTTTCAAGAAAATCTTTTAAGACAACCGCACTGTTATGATACTCGTCTCGTGCCGCATATACAAATGTCACGGTATTATCCTGACATTGAGCACGTAGTTCCGAAAGGGCCTCCGGGTTATTTTGAAGTTCTTTGATATATTTTGTTCGGAAAGCGGACCAACGTTCGATCTGATGACCATACCATTTTCGTAACTCGGTACTGGGTGCAATATTCTTGTTCCAATAATCCACATGGGCTTCAGCCTTTGACAAGCCTCTAGGCCATAAACGCTCTACCAGAATCCGCCTTCCATCAGAGGATTCCGGCGGTTCATAGGCTCGTTTGAGTTTAATTGCCATAGGTTGAGCCAGTCGCTATCGTTTCACAGAGTGGCTGCTAACAAGCATCCTCTTCTGGCGCTAAACCAATAATACCGACGAGAAAAACGCTGTCTTCCTCGGCAGTCACAGAATGCTCGGCATCTTTTGGAATTTCCAAGAATGCACCTTCCTTGATCGCGTATGTCTGATCATAAATAGGGAACTTGGCTTTTCCTTTTAAAAGCACTGCAAAGGCGGCCTTGTTGACATGATGTGCCGGAAGAACATCACCTGCTTTAATTGTGAGTTTAATTAAATTAACGCCTGCAATATTGGCCACAGGCCCTTTGGATGGCTTCCCATCGTTAAAAACCGGGTTTTCCAGAAGATTGGCTACTGTCAGTTTATGCTGTGTCTGAGGCATTGTATTTTCCTTTCTTAAATAAACATTCTCTTCCTTTGTAACACACATGAGGTAGGTATAGTAGTCACCATTCGGTTATGACTCCTTTGGATAAGTATTAAAAACTAAATTCAAGCTTTAAAAGTCATCAGTACCCTTTTTGAAGGGTCTGACGCGCTACACCACCCGCCACGAGAAAGCCCCGTGAAATTAATCACGGGGCTTTCGTCTTGCTTGGCTCCCTGCGGGGAACAACCGGCGGAGGAGGCGTTTGCCTCGTTATATAGGGCTTTTACGAAAAAGCTCTAAAACCTGGCTCTGGTGATGTGGCCAATTCCCACGTAACGAAACGGAGGTCTTGGCTATGTCCAATGCAACACCCTCAAGGCTTGGTCAAATCAACGAAGCAGGTGACGCTAATGCCCTGTTTCTCAAGGTCTATGCAGGAGAAATCCTGACCGCCTTTGAAGAGACCAACGTGATGATGGACAAGCACATTGTGCGAACCATCCCTCACGGAAAATCGGCCCAGTTCCCGGCGACCTGGAAAACCGATGCCGCCTATCACACGCCGGGGAACGAGTTGATTGGCTCGCAAAAGATGGTTCATGCCGAGCGGATCATCAACATTGATGACCTGCTGGTATCGGATACCTTCATTGCGAACATCGACGAGGCCAAAAACCACTACGATGTCCGATCCATCTACTCGTTTGAACAAGGCCGGGCACTGGCCCGGAAAGCCGATAAGCAGTTATTGCAGATTGGCATTCTGGCAGCCCGCGCTTCTTCAACGGTTACCGGTGGTTTTGGTGGTTCAAAGTTAGTGAATGCTAACTATGATATGGACGCCGAAACGCTAATTTCCGGGATTTTCGCCGCCGCGCAAGCGATGGACGAAAAAGACATCCCGGAAGAAGACCGCTTCTGCTTCCTGAAACCAAAACACTATTCCATACTGGCCCAAAACACCAAGCTTTATAACAAGGATTGGGGCGGTATGGGCGTGTATGCGGAAGGAAAGGTGCTCAAGGTCTGTAACGTGACCTTGGTTAAAACCAACAACTTTCCCAACACTAACATTCCTTCGGCAGAAACCGGAACCAACAACACCTACCACGGGGATTTTTCCAACTCGATTGCGCTTGTTATGCACAAGTCCACCGTTGGGACGGTAAAACTCCTCGATTTGGCCGTAGAATCGGCGTATGACATCCGCCGTCAGGGAACGCTGATGGTGGCCAAATATGCCATTGGTCACGGTATCCTGCGGCCTGAGTGTGCCGTTGAGTTAGCGAAAGCGTAAGGAGGACTGACGATGACTGTAGCCCTATTAGCAGCACAGACCGCTGACGGTTCTGGCACACCTGTCCTCCTGAGTCCCAAACTGGAAGGAAACAGCTTTGGGATTGCTGTCTATGGGACATTCGGTGGTGGCACTGTCACCGTCGAAGTGGCCTTGGACGGTACCAACTATGCTCCCTTGGACACGTTCACGGCAGCGGGATTCCGAAACTATACCGTTTTTGTGGGCAGCGGGACCATGATTCGTGCAACTCTAGCTGGTGCCACGGGTCCGAATATTGACACCCTAATGAGTGGTGCCTTTATGGGCACAACTCGAATTGATGCTTAATCGTTTTGCTCCCTGATACCTCTCTCCCTGAAGGAGGCTGCCGGTCTTTCCGGTGGTCTCCTGTTTTTTTGAAACCAAATTGGAGAATCGCCTATGAAACTGCTTGTCCTGCTGGATAACGTCACCTCGGATGGCGATGGGCAAATCGTCAATCCCCAAACCGGTGGGATGAACGAATTTGGAATTGTCCAGGTCAGCATCACGGGTGGCACCGGCACGGTGAAGATCCAGGGGCGGCTTTCCATCAATATGCCCTGGACTGATCTGATTACCTTTACGGCGGACGATTCCGCCCGCATTGCCCTGATGCCCCACATGAAAGCCAACGTCAGCGGGATTGCCGGGGCTACGATTCGAGCAGAGATGGGGGCGTAACCATGTTACTTGCAAAGCCCTTACGGGAAAGCCTGCGACGCGGGCTGACCCAGGGACTCCTGGATTTTGATCCGGGACTGGTTCGCGGATGCGCCATGTGGATTGAGGCGGATGGCCCCAATACGTTGAATGGCACCACCATTTCCGAATTCTATGACCGTTCCGGTTCCGGTAATCACGCCAGCCAGGGCACCGCCATCCGTCAGGCTGAGAAAACCCTCGATTGTGCCAATGGAGAACCCTGCGCCACGTTTGACGGAACCGATGATTTCTATACCGCCCCCAGCATTCAGCTTCCCGGTGACTTCACGTTAATGGTGGTGGCCAAGGTGCTCAGCAAGGCACGACGGCTCATCTCCAAGGACAACGTAGGCAGCCGGGATTATGCCCTTCGGGTCGATACGGCGACCGGTGCACCAGAAGTGGCCTTTTTTAACGGGGCCAACCTGTATGTGGCCGAAGCGACCACTAACATTACAGCGGGCACACCCGTTCGGCGGATGATTACGGGCATGCATGCCGGAACGGATCTCAAGATTTTTATTGACGGCACTTTGGAAACGACCGTGCCGGATCTTCCAACAACCGGAAACGCCACGGCGGTGCCTACGGAGATTGGACGGTTAGGTACCGGCGTGGAATATCTGGATGGCTTTCTGACAGCAGCCATGATTTTTAAACTGGCCCTGCAACCACTGGAGCAAAATTACCTGCAACAAGGTTTCGGACAGAAATATGGAATCACGGTGACGGACTCATGAAATACCTGATTAAAAACTCAATGACTGAATTTAACACCCTAATAGATAAAATTAACGGTTTCTTTGGGTACCCCAACCCGGCCACCAAAACCTACCGGTACGCCGATGCCCAGGAAGACAAAACCCAAAACGTGTTACTCCGGGTGAATGAATCGGATTTCAACAAGATCGACCATATATTTTCGGCTTCGGAGAAATCAGCTATGACCAGTCTGAAGCCGACAGGGTTTGAACCAGAGAAAGACCCAACAGATAAATAGGAGACATTATCTATGTCTATCACCCCACCGCTTCTGACAGAACTGGAAGCGGTGAACGTGATGCTCTCAGTCATTGGCGAAGCCCCGGTGAATACTTTGAGTGGGGCGGCCACGGTGGATGTGATTCAGGCCAAGGCCATATTAAGCCAGGTATCACGAGAAGTCCAAAGCGTGGGCTGGCACTTCAATATCGAGAAGGATTACCCTTTGGTGCCGAACGTGAATCAGGAAATTATTTTGGCGTCCAACATGGTGCGTGTGGATGCCGATCAGTTTCCCGAACTGGATGTGGTGCAACGGGGTCTCAAACTCTACAACCGGAAAGACCATACGTTCAAGTTCGACAAGACTGTTAAGGCAGAAGTGATTTTTCTCCTGCCATTTGAGGAACTTCCCCAAACTGCCCGACAATTTATCGTGATTCGGGCTGCCCGGATTTTCCAGGATCGCATGGTGGGATCAGAAACCCTGCATGGCTTTACGGCAGTCGATGAACAAAAAGCGCTGGCAGATTTAAAAGACGCCGAAGGCGATACCGGCGATTACACCATCTTCGATCATTACGATGCTTATAGACCACTGGATAGGTTTTAAACCATGCCGCTCGTTAGTGGATCGATCCCGAATTTAATTAACGGGGTCTCTCAACAGCCTGCCCCAATTCGATTGGCGTCCCAGTGTGAGGAACAGATTAACGGGTATTCCTCGGTGGTGGAAGGTTTGAAGAAACGTCCGCCACTGGAATTTGTCGCCAAGCTGAATGGCTTGCAGGTCGGAAATGCTTTTATCCACACCATTAATCGGGACAGTGTGGAGCGTTATGTCGTCATCATTACCGATGAGGATCTGAAGGTTTACGATCTGGCCGGTGTTGAGAAAACCGTAGATTTTCCAGATGGTACCAGCTATTTGGATTCAGCCACGCCCAACACCAACTTTCGGGCTGTCACCATTGCCGACTACACCTTTGTGGTGAACCTGTCCCAGACAGTCGCCTTTACCGGTAACAAGTCTCCCAAGTACGGTAGTGCGGGGTTAGTCTTTGTGAAACAAGCTAACGCCAGCAGCAACTACAAAGTCTTTGTGGATGGCGTCCAAAAAGCCAGCCATACCACGGCGACTAGCAACATTCAGACTGACTACATTGCCACGCAACTGGCCAGCCAGTTGGTGACCAACCTGGGTGCGGGCTGGATGGTGACACGGGTGCAGTCCACCATTGAAATCCAAAAGGATGATGGCACGGCTTTCACCTTGGATACCGAAGACAGCAACGCCGGGAACTCCCTGAAATCCGCCAAGGAGAAAATACAGCGTTTCACCGATCTGCCCACGGTGGCTCCCAGGGATTTTGTGATGGAGATTACCGGCGATCAGAATTCCAGCTTTGATAATTATTTTGTGATTTTTGAACCCAGTGATGACGGCAATAACTTTGGTACCGGCGTTTGGGTGGAGACGGTGAAACCAGATATTAACTGGGAACTCGATCCAGCCACCATGCCTCATACCTTGATTCGGGAATCAGACGGCACCTTTACCTTCAAGCAAGCGAGCTGGGGCAAGCGGATTGTCGGGGATGAAGAGTCCGCTGCTGATCCGTCGTTCGTGGGCAGTGTCATTAACGATATTTTCCTGTTCAAAAACCGGCTGGGCTTCTTATCAGATGAAAGCGTGATTTTCAGCCGGGCCGGAGAGTTCTTTGAATTCTTCCCGGAAACGGTGACTACCTTACTCGATAGCGATCCGGTGGATGTGGCGGCGTCCAGCAACAAAGTGTCTATCTTGCGCCATGCCATTCCCTTTGATGAGGACCTCCTGCTTTTCTCAGACCAGACGCAATTTATCCTGAAAGGCGGTGATATTCTCTCATCCAAGACCGTTTCTATTACCCAGAAAACTGTTTTTGAAAATTCCCGAATCGCCAAACCAGTGGGGGCTGGTAAGAATGTTTTCTTTGCGGTGAATAACGGGAATTTTACCCAGATCCGCGAATACTTTGTGTCGGATCAGAACGAAACCAACGATGCGGCGGATATTACTGCTCACATCCCCAAATACATCCCGCAGGATGTGAGCAAGCTGGCCGTCACCACCAATGAAGACCTGCTCTGCACCATCAGCCCCAATGCCGCCCATGAAATCTACGTCTACAAGTATTACTGGCGGGGCAATGAAAAATTGCAATCGGCCTGGAGCCGATGGAAGTTTGGCGACTGTACCATCCTGAATATTGATTTCATTGAATCCCTGCTTTACCTTGTGACCCAGCGGGACGATGGCGTTTATCTTGAGAAGATGAACGTGGCTCCCAAGCAAGTGGATACCAATTCAACCTATCTGACGCACCTGGATCGCCGTCTTCAAGACAATTCTCCCGGCGTGTCTGCATCCTACAATTCAAGTCTGGATGAAACCACCTGGACGCTTCCGTATACCGTTTCCGGCATGATGCAAGTGGTGACACGGGACAGCACCATCGGACTCAAGGAAGGCATGCTGATTCCGGTGATTGAGCAAACCGGCAACACCGTGAAAGTCAAAGGCCAGTATGATACCGAGTCGGTCTTTATCGGCCAGCAATACGACCTGCGCTATACGTTCAGCCACCAGTTTCTACGGGAAAGTGGCCAGAACGGCAGCCAGTCCGCCATTATTTCTGGACGCCTCCAGATGCGAACCTGGACGCTGGTATTTGAAGACACCGGCTTCTTTTCGGTTGCCGTGACGCCCAAGTTCCGGGATACGTTTCTCTACAAGTTCACCGGTACCATTCTGGGAGCCGGGAACAACACCATTGGTTTTATTCCCCTGGCCGATGGCAAGTTTACCTTCCTGGTTCAGTCCAAGAATGATCAGGTGACTATTGAAATCATCAACGATACCTTCCTGCCCAGCCACCTGTTAAGTGTGGAATGGGAAGCGCTTTATACCCGAAGGAGCCAGAAGGTTTAATATCTCGATGAAATCAACCAGAAAAACCCTTGAAGGCTTCTTGAACAATGGTTTCGAGATTTACGATTTCTTTATCTGTTAATGCTTTAAATTCCTTCTTACGTCGGCTTTTAGGCAGTGCCCCATTATTTTGTCGGGTAAACATAATAAAGTCTTCCGCAAGACGGTTGGGCATATCCACAGTGTTCATCAGATTTTGCATGGCTTTATCGTGACGTTTCAAGTAATCAATTTCATTGGGTAGGTCTTGCTCAATCGTTCTCTGCACACAACTGTAGAGAAATTCGGCTGCTTCCGTACAATCATAATAACGGTATAAATCTGCCGTATCATTTGTCACTTCAACATTGCCATCAAGCGTTGGCCGCCATTCTATGAAATCCATTAAAGGACTCGAATGTCCTCGTAGTGTTTGCTGGTATTCTTTAATACGTTCAAGCAATACTGAAGAAACAGGAAACACGAGACCGGGCGGTGTAAATTCCATTTCGGCCAGTACATGGTGGATTAAATAGCGATGCAGCCTGCCGTTACCATCTTCCAGCGGATGAATATAAACAAAGCCAAAAGCAATCGCCGTTGCGTGGAGAATAGGGTCTAGCTCACTGGAATTCATTTGTTCATTGACCTCAATAAGCCCTGCCATCAATAGCTGCAAGTCTTCGGGCTTTGCGCCAATAAACTCCGGCAATGGTTCTCGATGATGATCGCGTTCTCCTAGAAATACGCCTTTTTCACGAAGGCCCAGTTGAATAAACCGATTATCCGCAATCAGAACGCCATGTAACCGAATGATTTCATCAACTGTTAAAGGATACTTTCCAGCTTGTTTAACTGCCTTGACCCAATGCTCTAACCGTTCTCTGGGAGGACGTTCGCCTTCTATTTCAAAGCTGGCCCGGCTATCTGCAAGCAACATAAAGCTGGCCGCTCTTGCCAGTAATTGGTTACTGACCTGTCCAACGACATCTTTAGCCTTTTCTGAAAGCTTCAGTTTGGCAAAGTCTTCCAAAGCTGTAGTTCTACGAATGACGGGGCAAAACTGTCCAGTACCCATCAAATTGTTCCTGACCCGGTGGCGCTTTGACATGCTTCCTTTTCCGGTGAAATAGAGCTTCCCGTCTAGTACATCAACAGCCGGTATATTGCCCGCAGCATCTGGAATGTCCAAGTATTTGCCAGTTAGAAATTCATACAGGAACCAGCATTTTCTGTTAGGGATACCGGTTGGCGCTTCTTGGACAAAAGCTTCTATTTCTTTTTGGGGGATTGCCTCGAAAATTCGTTTTAAAACAAGCAAATCAATCGTTTCATGACGAAGCGCAAAGGTCAGATGTCCTGACAAAGTATCCTCTGGTCGGTAGCGTTTGTCATAGATTTGCCAGAAACCTTCCTGTTTAGTATTTCCCCGAACGTGGGATTCTGACACACAGCTTGGACTTCTTACAGGAGCCTGAACATCCAATGCTTGTACAAGAGCAGAGAACCCCGCCAAAGCCGTGTTCTTTGGCAAGAGATTCTCCTGAAAAGCGGGATGAGGATTGGTTGGAATCTGCATGTCGAAAAACCTTAAATTCCGTCGAAAAACATTAAATATCAGATAACTTGTCGAAAATCATTATAACTCAAGAAATGTCGAAAAACCTTAAATCCTGTCGAAAATTAATAAATACACAACAAAAAGTCGAACAACATTAAGAGGACTGTGCCCCATGCCCTATCTCAAGCCCGCCACGTTGGAAGAGGCGGTTGCTCTCTCCCAGGACTTGAGACCGGAAGACGAAGCGGAAATAAGAGCAATGAGTGGGCATGAACCGGTGGTCTCATTGACCCACGGCGTCCAGTTCTCAGACCTTCCCACCACCATCATGGATGAGGACGGCTCGGTTCTGGGGATGTTTGGAGCCGTCTCGATGGGAAACCAGCCCCGTATCGGGGCGGTCTGGATGCTGTGCTCCCCGAAAATCCTGAAGTACCGGCGGCGCTTTGCTAAGGAATCCCGCCAGTGGATTGAGGCCATGCACCAGCGATATGACCTACTCTGGAATGTGGTGGATGAACGAAATACCGTTCATATCCGATGGCTTGAGTGGTGCGGCTTTACGTTTATCAATCGGCACGAGGCATTGGGTGTGGCACAAGTCCCCTTCCTAGAATTCGTAAGGGTGACGTCCGCCACGTTTGATTGGGCTGATGCGCAAGAAGTTAAGACAGGAGGCAAAAACACCAACGATGTGTGAACCGGCAACGATTTCCCTGGCGCTGGGTGGGTTAGCGATTGTCACCAGCGCCGCCACGGGGATTGTCTCGTATGTCGGTCAGTCTCAACAGGCATCGGCCCAAGCATCGTATCAAGCCCAACTGGCCCAGGCCCGGAACCAGCAGATCCTCGAAAACGCCCGGCTGGCCCAGGAAAGTTATCTCCAGCAGGCCCAACAACTCAACTTACGGCAACAACAGGAAGATGAGAAAGCGTCCCAAAGCATCCAGCAAACCCGCCTGGATGCCGCACAAGCCAGGGCCACCACACGGGTGGCGACAGGAGAGGCTGGCGTGGCCGGGTTGTCGGTGGATAACCTCCTCCGGGATTTCTACCGGCAGGAGGATGTCTTTAACGAAAGTGTCCGACGCAACCGGGAATTTGGGCGGCTTCAGAGCCAGGAGGACATCAAGGGACTCCGGGCACAAGCAGAAGGCCGGATCGCCTCGGTGCGTCCGTATATTCCTGAGCCGGTGGTGCGCCCAAACCTGTTGGGCACGGCCCTTCAGATTGTCGGTGATGTGGCCGAACGCGGGTCAGGGTTGGCCGACAAGTACAAACGCTACAAGGACGGCTGGTAAAGATGGCCCGACGAGTTCAAGTCACTGGGGAAATCCAGCCCCAGGACTTGCAGCCGCAAGCCAGGCCCGTGGATACCTATTACCGGCCCCAGGAACGCCCGGTGGCCCCGCCGCCCAAAACCAACAGCCTATTGCAATTGGCGGAATCGCTTCAGAAAATTCAACCCGGCCTGGATCGCTTCATTGAGAGGCGAGACAAGCAAGCCCTGGAACGGCAGAAGATTGAAGCTGAAGCAATGGCCGGACAACTGGCCGTCCAAAACCAGTCGGACTGGAACGATTCCATTCAATCCGTCCGTAAAAAGCTGGCCAATCCGAATTTAACCCCATTGGAACGGGAACAACTCTCCAAGCAATTGCAATTGTTCCAGTCGTCCAACCCGTGGCTTCGGATTTATTTTGACAAGGCGCAACTCTCGCAAAAAGCACTGGAGTTTGATCAGGCCGTCCGAACCGAATGGGCGACCAACCCGGTGCGGGACAGTGATGACCCGGCGGATTTTGATACCTTCTTTGAAGAACGCCTGACCCAAGCATTTGAAGGCATTCAGGGAAAATATCATACGCGGGCCTTTGCGGAAGATTTCTTTCCCCATGCCCAGAAAACCAGACAGGCTTTATTAAACGAGCACATTAACTACCGGCAGAAACAGGTGATTGAAAACGCCAAGAATGCCTTTAGCAGTCTGGCCACCACTAAGCTCAACGGGTTTCGGGATGCCCTACAAACCACGCTGGTGGATCGGGCGCTGGCCATTGGGGAAATGGACATGGATGGCACCGAAAAATTGACGCTGTTCCAAAAAGACCGGGATGCCCTCTATCAACAATGGGCCGATGATTTGTCCAACGAAGCCCGCAAGGCCATCCAGATGACCGGCGGGAGCGGCACTGAGATGAACCAGATCCTGGCCGATTCCATCATTGCTGTGGCGTCCGAAACCAAGAACCCGAAGATTCTGGACTTGGCCCGATACATTACCACCAGAGACAAAGCCAAGCTGAGTGATATTGCCGACATTAAGCAAAAACTGAACGATGCCCGGCGGGCCATTAATAGCGAACGCTTTACGGACATCCAGCGGGAAGACGCCCTGGAAGAACGAGACCGCAAAGAATTCTTACGCAAGGCCCAAGTGGAAATCTTTGACACCTTGCATGGCGATCCCTGGAGTGATATCACCCAATACCGAAAGGATTTCAACGACCGGCAGATGGCCGATGAGTTTCTGGAAATCCTGCAAGTCCAGCGAAAGTTACAAGAACAACGGCGAAACCCGATTCCCCAAGGACGGGGCGGCACGGCGGATGTGGGCAACTACGTGTATGGCGGTGGAACGGATATCAGCAAGGTAAACCGGGCGTTTCTCAACAACGAAATTACCGAGGGCGAATACCGACAATACGGCCAGACGGTGAATATCAACCGGGATCGGGAGTTGCGGGATTCCGGGCTGGCGCAACTCAAGAAAGAACTGACCAATACCGCTGTGGACAATGCGGTGGATCGCTACAAGCTGAATCTCTCCAGCTTCGCCACCAACCGGGCCGAACGGGTCAGAAGCCGAAACATCCAGGTGGAAACCGAAGTCCGGCGTTCCATTGATGCCTGGATTCGGGAACAGGAAAAACAGGGAAACTCCCCCACACGGGATGAACTCAACGATTACATCTGGGGCAAGCTCTTTCCCCGGCTGGACAAGCAGTTTGGGGCAGTGCAAGAGAATAAACCTCAAAACACGTCAACTGGTTCTCTCACCCCGGAACAGGGCAAACGAATGATCCAGGAAATTAATCAATCCACCCTGACGCCACAACGCAAACAAGAAGCAATCCAAGCTATTCAAAGGAGAATAAAACCCAATGCCCGATGAATTTAGCCCCGAACTCCAGTCCATTTTAGCGGAGGAAGGGATCACGGAACAACCATCTGATTCTTCAGGGGCAGAAACGAATGAACCCACAGCACTGGAAGGAGAAGTCACCATTGTGGATGAAGCCCCACCACAAGAGGAAGGATTTGATCTTGGAGCAGCGGCGCTGGATGTAACCATCGGGGTGCCGGAAGCCATCGGCATGGGGGCGGTGAATTCGGTGGGCGAAACCATTGAAGGATTGTATGGCGCGGCAGACTGGGTAACCAACCGCTTTGGTGGCGACCTGCCGGACAAGGAATATGTCCCGTATGAACCCAGCACCAACACCGGGAAATTCCTGGAACCCATTGCTCGTTTTGTTACCGGCTTTGTGGGGGCGGGAAAATTCCTCAAGATGGCGGGTTGGGCGAATAAAGGCAAGAAAGCATGGGATATCACACGGGCGGCGGTGCAAGGCGGGCTGGCGGATTTCTTTTCCTTTGATGCCCACGAGCAACGGCTGTCCAACCTGGTTCAGGAAAATCCGGCCCTGCGAAATCCTGTCAATGACTATTTAGCCGCGAAACCGGAAGACTCCGAAGCCGAAGGCCGGTTCAAGAACGTAGTGGAAGGAATGGGCTTGGGCGTGGCTACCGATGGACTCATCACGGCGTTGAAACAACTGAAAAACCTGCGTTGGCTTCGCAAGGCCAAGGGCGATTCGGGAGCCGCTGAAGCCATCGCCAAGCAGGGCGATTCCATTGATGCCGAACTCGACAAACTCTTTCCTCGAAAAGTGGAAACGAAGGTGGAAGGTCGGATACTTCCTGGCCCGCCGATTAACGAAGAAAAAGTAGCGGCGTATGCCAGTGAGGTCAACCGGATTTTGGAAGAGGGCGGTGATCCCACAAAAATTAACCTGCAACCCTACATTGATTCCAATGCCTTTCAGAGTGCGGATCATGTGGAAGCCTTGGTGGATCGAATGGTGAATGCCTTACGGGAAGGGGACAGGGTGGTCACTCACCCTGAAACCATTGAGGAAGCCGAGAAACAGTTCAGCCAGAGCATTTCCAGTCTGGCGGATATCAAGGATGTGTCCAAGGAAAGTTTAACCCAGACGTTACTCAAGGATGCTGATACCATCCGGGAAGCGGGTGTCAGAAGTGTGGTGGTGTCTAATGTTCTGGACGCAATGGCGCGAGAAGCGGAACGCTTGGCTCCCCTAGTGAAAAACCTGGATGACGATGCTATCCAGCAACTGGAACAACTCCAGGAAGCGGCCTACCGGATTGTCCCGGCAGATAGCTTGGTAGGCACCGAATTAGGCAGAAGCCTGAACGCAAGAAAAATCCGTAGTTCTTTTGCGAAAGATGCAGCAGACATCCTGAAAAATCCTGGCCTTGATCCCCAGGAATTGGCCGATGCCTTGCAGAATGCCAAGAACACGTATGCCCGAAGCAAGGTGCTTCAACTGACGCTGGACACCATCACACGGGTTCGGATTAACGCCATGCTGTCCGGGCCGGTGACCCAAATGGTGAACATCACATCCAACCTGTTCAAGACGGGACTGGCCCCATCGGAATATATTCTGGGTGGGTTAATTCAATCAGCTAAAGGCTTGGAGTCTGGCAAGCAATCCATCCGGCAGGGCTTAAGCTTATACCGGGGAATCTGGGCCTCAATGGCCGATAGCTGGCGGATGGCCGGATCGGCGATTAAAAACCGGCGGGGCATGTTTCGCGGGGGAGACTTTTCCCAACTGGATGTCTTTGCCGAACTGGACAAGGCCGAAAACGTGGTGACTAACGCGCAAGATGCCTTGAAGTTTTTCTCACCGGAAGACCTGAAAGTCAGTAGCCGACGTATTCAGCAAGCGATTGATGAAGGCGACTACGGCAAGCTGACCTCAATGGTTTGGAGCACCGGCCTTCGGACGTTGGGCGCGGTGATTGATGTGCCGACCACGCTCTTGAACGGGGCCGATGAATTCTTCCTGAACCTCAATGGGCGGGGCATGCTGTATTCGGAACTGACGGAAAAAGGATTGGCCCAGGGACTGGAACCCGGCAGCAAGGAACTGTCCCAATTTATCGAAGACGGCTTTCAAAAATACTTCAGCCAAAACGGAGCATTAATCCGCGAAGATGAAATCGGGCGAAGAGTCTTTCAGTATGCCACGGACTCCAACTTTTCCAAGGAGATGACCGGCGATACCATTTTCGGACAAGTCGGCTTGTTGCTGAAAAAAGGCTCGGAAGCGGGCGGCGGGTTAGGCTTTGCCATGCAGAATATTTCCCCCTTTATCCGTACCCCGGTGAATCTCATTGAGGATGTGATTAATCATGTGCCCGGTGTGAATGCCATTTTGAATAAAGCCGTTCGGGAAGATTTAAGGGCCGGTGGCATCCGCCAGGCCCGGCGGATTGGGGAGATGGTGACCGGTTCCATGTTTCTGGCGACGGCCTCCGCGTTGGTTTCCCAAGGGTATATTACCGGGTCTGGCCCCACCAATCCCCAACTTCGCAACCAGCTCAAGAAAGCCGGGTGGAAACCTTATTCCGTAAGGATTCCAGATGCGAACTCACCCGGTGGGTATCGCTATTTTGAACTGGCCCGGTTTGAACCGTATTCGACATATTTCACGGTGCTGGCCGACTTCATGGAAGCCCAGAAAGCCGGTGCCCGTGGGGATAGTCAAGAGTTTTATTCTAAATTAGTCGGCAGCATTACCAGCAATTTAACCAGCCGGAAGTATCTCACGGGTTTAATTGACACGATGGATTTGATTGGAGGAATGGCCTACGGCGATCTGGATTCGGTGGAGAAATTCACCAACGATTTTGCCGGAAGTTTTGTCCCATCCATTTCCAAGGCGGTGCGTCAGATGCAAGATCCGCTGTACCGCGATGCCCGGACGTTTGTGGATGCCATGCGGAATCGGACACCGTTCTTATCCGAGAATGTGCCGGTGCAATACGATTTCCGGGGTAAGGCGACGTTGACGCCCATCCTGAGTCTCTATACCCGCTCGGATATGGACGAGATTGACGTGGAAGTCTTGAAGCTTTCCCAGTTGGGTGGGCAGGTGGATACGGTCTCCACCCGTGATCGACGCTTCCTGTCCCAATTTAGCAACAGTCAAGGCAAGACTGCCTACGAACGGCTCAATGAACTGATGGGCGAAGTGGGCTTGTTGTATTTCCGCGATGACATGGAAGGGAAAACCCTGACGGATACGCTCAAGGAAGTTATCCAGTCCGAAGACTATCAAGCCGCTTCTGACCCGTTCACGTCCCACGAGTTCCAGGGGCAAGGCGGGAAGGTTTTCATGTTGCGGAATGAAGTGGCCCGTTACCGGGATGCGGCAATGGAACAGTTACTCTTGGAAGGCTACAAGAACGGCAACGGGGAAGGCTTGGTGAGAGTGCTGGAGATCAAGAAAACCATTCCAAAAGTCCAAAGTCAGGATGACCTGCAAGAGTTCCTGCAAGGGGACACCGGTACTTCCGGTGAGGAGTCCAACCCGGATACTTACGCCCCGATCTTTAACTTCGGACAATAGAGGACACACACAATATGGCCCTATCCTTCGTGCAGTACACGGCGGATGGGGTAACGGACACGTTTAATATTCCCTTTAATTACCTGAACCAGAGTCATATTCAGGTAAGGGTGGACGGGGTCCTGGATAGCGGGGTGACATTTCCCACCAGCGCCACGGTGAAGACTTCAACCATGCCCACCAACGGGGCCATTGTGGATGTTCGACGGGTGACTCCCAACACCAGCCGCTTGGTAGATTTTGAAGACGGATCGCTTTTGAGTGAGGAGGATCTGGATCAATCGGCCCTGCAAAACTTTTACGTGATGCAGGAGTTAAATGACAACCTGTCCGGTAAAATCTCTCTGGATACGGATAACCAGTGGGATGCGGATAACAAGGTCATTAAGAACCTGGCCAATGGGGTCAATCCCAATGATGCCGTCAACGTCAGCCAGACTACCGGGATTGTTTCCCAGGCCAATGCGGCCAAGGATGCAGCAGAAACGGCCCAATCCGCTGCCGAGACTGCACAAGATAATACGGAATCCGCACGGGATGATGCCGTCCAGGCTAAGAACGATGCGGAAACTGCCGCCGCCAGTATCAACATGCCTGACCCGTCTGGGAATGGATTGAGCTATCCCCGGCAGAAAGCCACCGAAGACGGCTTTGAATACCGGACACCCACCGAGGTTCGGGGGGATATTAATGCCCAGGAAGACCGGGGCATCCCGGATATTACCGGCCATGCCTTCAAGATTCCACGGGTCAATAGTGGGGAAACCGGTTTTGAATACCGGGAACCGTATGAACTCAAGGCGGATATCGGAGCCATTAATCCTTCTGTCCGGCAAACCACCTTGACCGGCCCGGTAGATAGTGAAGGCCGCGCCAATTTCCTGACTACGGGAAGCGGTTTGTCTCCTCAGATTGTGGGGACAGGTGTTCCCATTATGCTCACCTTTGCCGATGGGTTTGATGATCAGGGAGCCGTGGATTATGTCGCCAAGGTCAACTATGATTCCTCGGTGGGGCCAATTCCGGCCAATAATCGCAGCTTCATCTACGGAGAACTAGGCATTGGGTTTGGATATTCCCTGGTGCCACCGCAATACGGCACCCAATTTGATTCCCGAAAGCATGCCTTGCTCCATTTTGAGGGGGCTAACGGCAGCACCACCTTTACCGATGAATTCGGCAATACCTGGGAAGCGTTTGGGGATGCTCAAATCAGTACCAGTGACAGCAAGTTTGGCTCATCCTGTCTGAGCCTGGATGGCACCGGTGATTATATCCGATGTACCAACATCGAGATGAAAGGCAAGCGGTGGACACTGGAAACCTTTATCAAGTTCAACGACACAACAATTGCCACAATTTTCAGCGCCAAAACCGGCAATACGCTTTTGTTGAATTACGATACCAGCAAGCTTCGCCTGTGGATGGGAGACGGGAATAGTTGGAGTATTGCCAGTGCGTTGTTTGGCACTACTGTCCTGAATACCGGGCAATGGTATCACCTGGCCATTGAATATGATGGCACCACCTACCGGGTTTATGTGGACGGTGTTGTGGATATTTCCGTCACCAGCGCCATCAAGATCGCCAATACACGGGAGTTATACGTGGGGGCATCCAGTACGGGAGCCAGTCCGATTAACGCAAAATTTGATGAATTAAGGCTTTCGGTGGATACGGCTCGATATGCGGGTGCATTCACAGTACCCACATCTGCTTTCAGCCCGGATACTTACTGGTTTAATTTGACCAACTGGAAGATGCACTATGGGAGTCCGAGCTCCTGGCAGATCCGGCAAGTCTTGTTTTTGGGAGAAGCAGAAACCAATGGTTCTACTGTTACCAGCGTGACCTCCTATGCCTACCGAGGCTTTTACGAAGGGGAACAGGGCACCCTGTCTTCTGGCTTAAAGACTACCAAGAACCACAACCTTGGCACCCGGCTGGTGGAAGCCTCTCTCTATTATGAATGTGTCATTGCGGAAGCCGGGTACGAGGCCGGTGACCGGGTTGTGATTCCCTTCAAAGGCTATGCTTCGGTCAATTACAGTGATGCGTTGGTGATTGAGGATCAACGTATCTTAATCCACCTTGTGGGTGCCTATTCGGCCCTGGGGGCAACACTGAACAAGAATACGGGCGCAGTGGCGGGTCTCTCGTTTGCCAACTGGAAAGCCGGATACAAGGTACGGAGGGCGTTCTAATGAGCTTCTGGATTGACGCCAATGGACAAGTCTACGCCGGAGACCGGCAAGGGAACGACAAAGCGGCTCCAAAACCGCCACCGGATTCCAAGTGGGACAAGGTAGCCCAGAATTGGGTTTCTGTTACTCCTGATCCGTGGCCTGCTATTCAAAAAACTTTTGGTCAGGCCATTGCTGAAAACCCGACCGTGGCCACACCGGCCTTGCAAAAAGAACTGTTGAAGCTGGCCGACGTGGTGCAACGAGCCTTGGAACTCAACTTGTTTGATGCGGCCCGTGAGGCAATTAACGAACCCGTCTTGCCGCCGGAGCTTGAACCGTATCGAAATGCCATGCTCACTTTAATTCCAACTAAATAAGGAGGCAATATGCGAAACGACAACCTCTTCCTCCACCTGGGACGGCTGGAGGGGAAAGTGGATGCCATCCTTTCCAATCAGACGCTAATGGCCAACGAACTGGAAGACCACGACAAACGCATCGGAAAACTGGAACAGCACCGGGCCTGGTTTCTGGGGGCTTCCGCCGTTGTCGCCAGCGTGGTAGCCACGGTGGTGGGTTTCCTGAAAGGAGGCCACTAATGGCCAAAAACCCAAAAGACGAGAAGATGGACGCGCTGTATGACCTGTTTCTGGAGGACTTGCTGGAGTTAGTCAAATCCGGGAAGGTGAAGGCCAGTGACCGGGCGGTGATTCGCCACTTCCTGCGGGATCACGATATGGCGTCCAAGCGTCCCAAGCCCAGCACACTCGAAGCCTTGGTGGATAGCTTACCCCACTTTGGCGACGACCCCCATTCGGGGGATTAGATTGGGCTAGTGCGTGAATCCTGATGTCTAATCCACGTAAAGACCCGATGGCAGACTTTCGGGTCTTTCTGTTTGTCGTCTGGAAGTACCTGGGGCTACCTGAGCCAACGCCCATCCAGTACGACATTGCCAACTGGTTGCAACGGATTTATCGCAAAAAAGGCCCACGCCGGGCGATTATCGAAGCGTTCCGGGGCGTCGGCAAAAGCTGGATTACGGTGGCGTTTGTCTGTTGGGCACTGTACCGGAACCCGCAACTCAAGATTCTGGTGGTGAGTGCCAGTAAATTCCACGCCGACAACTTTACCACCTTTGCTATGCGCCTCATTATGGAGATGCCAGAACTGGAACACCTCAAACCACGGGGTGATCAACGTAATTCCAAGGTGAGTTTTGACGTTGGCCCGGCCACCGCAGACTTGGCACCTTCAGTGAAATCCGTTGGGATTACCGGCCAACTGGCTGGCTCACGGGCGGATTTGATTGTCGTTGATGACGTGGAAGTGCCAAACAATTCTGCGACGCAAATGATGCGGGAAAAACTGGCCGAAGCCGTCAAGGAATTCGACGCCATCCTGAAGCCCAACGGGATTGTGATTTATCTCGGCACCCCGCAAACCGAGATGTCACTCTACAACATTCTACCGGAACGGGGCTACAGGCTTCGCATTTGGCCTGCCCGCTATCCGGGTAAAAATTTAATCAAGTATTACGGCGACAATCTCTCCCCCAAGATCCTCAAGGAGTTGGAAACGGATGACACTCTGGTCGGCAGTCCGACTGATCCGAAACGATTCTCGGATTTTGATTTGCTGGAGCGAGAGAATTCCTACGGGCGTTCCGGCTTCCAATTGCAGTTCATGCTCAACACCAGATTGTCGGATGCTGAACGTTATCCGCTGAAGCTCAACGATCTGATCGTCATCGACTGCAACATGGAACTCGCCCCGGAGAAAGTTATCTGGGCCAGTTCACCGGAACTCATCATCAATGAACTTCCCAACGTGGGCTTGGGAGGGGACAAGTATCACCGGCCTATGGCCATTCAGGGCCAGTGGATTCCCTACACGGGTTCTGTGATGGCCATCGACCCATCCGGTCGGGGTAGTTCCGAAACCGCCTACGCCGTGGTCAAGATTCTCAATGGCCAGTTGTTCCTGCTGGAATCCGGCGGGTTTCTGGGCGGCTATACCGATGAGACGCTGGGAAAACTGGCAGAAATTGCCAAGCGGCAACAGGTCAACCGGGTTTTGGTTGAAAGTAACTTCGGGGACGGGATGTTCACGCAACTCCTCAAGCCGGTGATGGCCAAGGTGCATCCGGTCACCATTGAAGAGGTGAAGCACAGCACCCAGAAGGAAAAGCGGATTATCGATACCCTGGAGCCGGTTCTGAACCAGCACCGGCTCATTGTGGATCGCCGCCTCATTGAACAGGACTATCAGTCCACCCAAGGGTTACCTTCCGAACAATCCCTCCGCTACCAGTTGTTCTACCAGATGACCCGGATTACCAAGGAGCGTGGTGCCCTGGCCGAGTACGACCGGCTGGATGTCCTGGCAATGGCGGTGGCCTATTGGGTGGAACAAATGGCCCGTGATGTGGATATGGCCATTGCCGATGAGAAAGATCGCCGTCTGGACGAAGCCCTCAAGGATTTTATGGGGCATGTGTTGGGCCACCAACCGAAAGGGGATACTTGGATGTAGATATCCACCGTTGATTCGACTGCGGGAAACATGGATACTTGATATAATGGACAAAAGCTCAAATTTATATACAACAAGCATCAAAAAATGATTATCAAAAAACTATTTTCTATTATCTTGCTGACCCTGCTTTTTGCAGGTGGGGTTGGAGTGCATAGTGGTTTTGTTGTCTGCTACGGAGCCGATGGGCATGTTGCTATCGAACTCGGTGAAAGCGATTGCAATGATGAACCCCAACAAATTGATTATTCTCAGGAACACCAACATCAGCTAACTGAGAGCCACTGCGGCAACTGTACCGACATCCCGCTGTTACTTCAGTTCTCGGAAACGGTTACGCCGGAGCCTGCAAATCTTTCACTTAATATTCAGCCAGCTTTTCTGGCGGCGGGCTGGGAAACACTCCCTTATACGTTTCTGGAAATAATGACTGAAGGTCAGCTTCCACAACCGCCGCCCCTCACCGATCCGTTTTTAAAAGCGCATCGTACAATTGTGCTGTTGATTTAACCTCCCTGTGACTTTTTATCAAAGTGACAGAAGGAGGTTTTTCGTGTGTTTACACGTCTGTTATCCACAGTTTTAATTATCTATTTTTTGGCCAGCCCGGCGTTTGCGGAATCGTTGACGCTGGAGGAAGCCATTGGTATTGCTATACAGAATAATCCCCAGTTAAAAGCGGTACAGGCCAAGCTGGGAATCAGTGAGGCTGAAGTCAAAACGGCGGCTGCCCGCCCCAACCCCAATCTGGTTTCTAATGGTGGTGTCGCCCAGGACACTTATCAGGCAGGTATTGAGCAAACCATTGAGCTGGGTGGGAAACGTCGGAAACGAGTTGCTGTTGCCAGGGCGCAACAAGCAGTGGTTCACAGCGAGATTGCCGAGGCAATATTGAATCTTCGGGCCGATGTTCGCCGGGCTTATACCCAGCTTTATCTTGCCCAGGAGCGAGAAAAGGCGTATGAAGAGATTCTCCAGAATACGGAAAAGCTGTTAGATATTACGCAAAAGAGAGAACAGGCTGGGGATATTGCCAAACTGGATGTGTTACAAGCCGATATTACTGTGGCCAATGCTAAAAACGATTTGCAAACCCTGATCAGTCAGTTGGTTTCAGCCCGGAATCACTTAAACACACTGCTGAACCAGCCATTGGAAACAACACTTACCTTGACCACTCCCAGTACATTTCCCCAAGTAATCACAGAGGTTCCTTCACCCGAAAAGACGGAAACCGGAGCCTTAAAAGTCGCCGTTCAAAAAACGGATTTTAATCTGGATCGTTTAATAGAAGTGGCTTTGCAGAATCGGCCTGAAATGCAGCAGAATCAAAACGCCCAGGATGCGGCCAGACAGAAACTGGCACTGGCTAAAGCCAATCGTATTCCTAACCTTTCTTTGTCATCCGGGGCGGATATCGTGATTCCGGGTGGGAATGAAAATCAATACAATATGTTTTTTGCAACAAGCGTGGGGATTCCCATTTTTAACCGCCAACAGGGGCCGATTCAAAGGGCATTGGCGGAACAAGTGCAATTACAGCAAGCGCAAAGCGCTCTCAAGAATCAAATTACGCTGGAAGTGACCAACGCTTACAATGCCTTTTTTGCTCATCAAGACCGGGTAATGCGGTACGAAACGGAACTGTTTCCCAAGGCTCAGGAGATTGTGGAAAAATCCCGCCGGAGCTTTGAGGAAGGCAAGTCTTCCATTCTCATTCCTCTGAATGCCCAGCAAGCCTATATTGACACACGGTTGGGATATTTGCAGGCAATGGTGGACATGCAAGACGCAATCAGTGATTTGGAAAGAGCGATAGGGACAGGACTATGAAAAAACAACTTCACTTATTACTGGCATTGATAATCGTTATGACACTCGCAGGTTGTGGGGGCGATCAAAAAGCCGACGAAACTGGAGAAGGCCATCTCTCTGATGTAATTGAAATCAGCGCTGATGCGGTTAAGAGTGCGGATATTCAAGTCATCACCGTCGAAGAAAAAGCAGCCAGTTCGGAACTCACCTCCATTGCGGAAATCCGTGCCGACGAAAACCGGGTGTTTCATATCAACCCGGCTATTCCTGGTCGGATTATCGAGGATCGGGTTTTACTGGGCGATGTCATCAAACAGGGCCAAGTGGTAGCGGTGCTTCAAAATGTGGAAGTGGCCAAGGTCAATGCCGAGTTTATTCACCAGCTTCACCAGAATGAGATAGATGTCAGACAGGTCAAAACTCGGTTGGCACTGGCTAAAAAGAATCTGGAACGTGAAAAGAAGTTGCTAGAGGAAGGCATTAGTCCTCGAAAAGATTATCTTCAAGCAGAGGCCGATCATCAGTTGGCGCAATCTGAACTGGAAGGTTTACAAGAACATGCTGTTCACATCAAGTCCGAAGCCAAAGCCTTGTTGGGTGCTTACGGCACTCGCTTAGGAAGCACCCATTCCGAACGTATTAACACCAGTAGTTCCTTAACTTCCCCACGTTCGGGAATTGTCACAAAAAAGAACGTGGTGGCCGGGGATATGGTTAATCCCGAAGAAACCTTGTATGAAGTGGCTGATCTCAACCAGGTCTGGCTCGATATTACGCTGTACCCCAAAGACATTGAACGGGTAAAATTAGGACAGAAAGTCACATTTACTAGTGATGCCGTCCCCGGTAAAACATTTACAGGCCCCATTAACTATTTGCAACCCGTGGCAATGGAAGCCAGCCAGACGTTTATCGGTCGGGTGTTCCTGGATAATCCGGGTCTCATCCTCAAGCCAGGTGTGTTAGGTCAGGCAACTATCGCAACCGAAGCCCATGAACCTCAGCCTTTTGTGCCGGAAAATGCCGTTCAAAGTTATGGTAACGAGAAATTTGTTTTCCGGGCAAAAGAGAAGGGTCAATACCAGAAACAAACAGTAGAACTGGGGAGCAAGGTGGCTGGTGGCTATCTGGTTCAATCCGGTGTGAAAGCCGGGGACAGGATTGTGGGCAAGGGTAGCTTCACACTGAAAGCCGAAATGCTAAAAAGTCAATTCAGCGAGGAGGAATAACACATGGAAAACTTCCTTGCCAACCTTATCAAGCAAAGGCTGCTCATCTGTATTGTCTTCTTTCTGGTGATTGTGGGCGGCGTCTACTCGTTTCAGAATCTCCCCATTGATGCCTTCCCTGATTTGACCAACAACCAGGTACAGGTGCTAACCGAAGCCCCCGGCATGGCTCCGGTGGAAGCGGAGCAACTGATTACGGTTCCCATTGAGTCCATGATGAATGGCCTGCCCAAGGTGGCGGAAGTCCGCTCAATTTCCAAGTTTGGTCTGTCGGTGGTGACGGTGGTGTTTGAAGATGACGTAGATACCTATTTTGCCCGCCAGTTGGTAAACGAACGCTTGCAAAGCGCCAAGTCAAGATTACCGAGCGATATCAACCCAGAACTGGGGCCGATTACCACCGGGATGGGAGAAATCTACCAGTACGTGGTAGAAGGACATGGTTATTCTGCTACCGATTTAAAAACCCTGCATGACTGGAACATCAAATATCAGCTTCGTACCGTTCCCGGTGTCAATGAGGTCAACACCTGGGGTGGCTTTACCCAGGAGTACCAAGTCACCGTTTTCCCGGAAAAACTGATCCAGTTTGGCCTGACGATGAACGAAGTGTTTGAAGCATTGAAAAATAACAATGATAATTTCAGCGGCGGGATTATTGAACATGATTCGGAACAGTATATTGTTCGAGGATTAGGTCGGGTTAATAGCCTGGAAGATATTGGTAATATCCTGATTAAAAAACAGGGGGAAGCACCAATCCCTATCAACCAGGTGGCCCGGCTGGAATACGGCAAAGCACTTCGTCAGGGGGCTGTGACCAAAGACGGCATGGGTGAGGTGGTGACCGGGATTGTGATGATGCTCAAGGGCGAAAACAGCCGGGCTGTGATTGAACGGGTCAAAGAAAAGATGACGGAAATAAAAAAGACGTTGCCGGAAGGAATACACATCCATGCCTTTTACGACCAGACCCACTTGGTAGAGCAAACCATCAAGACAGTAGAAACAAACCTGCTGGAAGGCGGCATGCTGGTCATTGTGGTGTTGCTCATCATGCTGGGTAATTTGCGGGCTGCCTTGATTGTGGCTTCTGTGATTCCTATTTCCATGATGTTTTCCTTTATGGGCATGAAAGCCCTGGGTATCAGCGCCAACATCATGAGTTTAGGAGCCATTGATTTTGGGATGATCGTGGATGGTTCCATCGTGATGGTGGAAAACACTGTCCGAAAACTTTCACACGGGGAAAATCCGAATCAGTCCACTTTTCAGGTGGTTCAGGAGTCTTTAAAAGAAATGGCCCGACCCATTCTCTTTGGGATTTTGATTATCACAGTGGTTTATATGCCCATCCTGTCCCTGGAAGGGATGGAATACAAAATGTTTTCTCCGATGGTTTTCACTGTCTGTTTTGCATTATTAGGTTCACTGATTACAGCAATGACCCTGGTTCCGGTGCTATGCAGTTTCTTCCTCAAAGGGAAAGTGACGGAAAAAGAAAGCTTTGTGATCAAGTGGGTTCGGGAACCGTATTTAAAATTACTAGAGAAGGCACTGGCGAATCGCTGGAAAACCGTGGGGGTTGCAGCCGTTTTGTTTGTCCTGACCCTGGGTTCACTTGCTTTTATTGGCACCGAATTTGTGCCTGAACTGGATGAAGGGGATTTGATTATTGAAACCCGGAATATTCCCAGTATCTCACTGTCTGAGGCAACCCAGGTCACAACTCGCATTGAAAACGCTTTGAAAAATATTTCTGAAGTAAAAACAGTCGTTTCCAAAACGGGTCGCCCTGATCTCGCTACCGATCCGATGGGAGTTTATCAGACCGATGTATACGTCAAATTGAAGCCAAAAAATCAATGGGCTTGGGGGCAAACCAAGGAAGGCATTATTGACAAACTTTCAGAACGGCTCGACGAACAAGTACCGGGAGCCAATTTCAACTTTACCCAGCCCATCGCCATGCGGGTGGATGAACTGGTCTCTGGTGTTCGCTCCGATATTGCGGTCAAGCTCTTTGGAGATGATACGGATGTTTTGACGGAAAAAGCAGCGGAGATTGAAAAAGCCCTACGGCCCATCAAAGGTGTGGCTGATTTACAGGTTGAAAAACTGTCTGGGAGTGGACAATTGATTATCCAGCCTGATCGCCTGAAAATGGCCCGTTATGGGGTGAATATTAGCGACATCCGTACCGTCGTACAAACTGCTATTTTAGGCACACCGGTATCTGAAGTCATTGACGGACGAAAACGCTTTACCATCCGAGTCAAGTTTCCCCAAGGCAGTAATATCAACCCGGATCAGGTGGGCCAGCTTCTGATAGAGACAGCTAATGGACTCCGGCTACCACTGGCTCAGGTGGCGGATGTTTCCATTGGTGAAGGGTTGGAGGTCATCAACCGGGAGTTCAGCCAGCGGCGAATTATTGTCCAGACCAATGTAAGGGGCCGAGATATTGGCTCCTTTGTAAAAGAAGGACAGGAGCGAATTGAACAATCCGTGAAACTGCCGCCCGGCTATTACATCGAGTGGGGCGGCCAGTTTGAAAACCAGCAGCGAGCCATGAACAAACTGATGCTGGTGGTACCCTTATCCATTCTGATTATCTTCTTTCTCCTGATGGCAACGTTTTCATCCGCCAAACATGCCTTGCTGGTCATGCTGAATGTGCCGTTTGCCCTGATTGGCGGTGTGATTGCCCTCTGGGTTCGTGGCATGTATCTCAATGTTCCAGCTTGTATCGGCTTTATTGCGCTCTTCGGGGTGGCTGTTTTGAACGGCTTAGTCTTAGTCTCTTATATGAACCAGTTACGATCCGAAGGTGTGGGCTTGATGGATGCCATCCGGCAAGGGGCTGAGACCCGGTTGCGCCCGGTGTTAATGACAGCATTGGTCGCCACCTTGGGCTTTATGCCGATGGCCCTTTCCACTGGCTCTGGGGCGGAAGTCCAAAAACCGCTGGCTACCGTGGTTATTGGGGGATTGATCACCTCAACATTACTGACCTTAGTCGTGCTTCCCGTTATTTATTGTTGGATCAATCAAAAACAGGAGAATGCTTAAAAAATGTATGAACCCAAATTGTTAGAATTACAATTTTCATTGCCGATGTGTTATTTCTCGTTTTACGCTGGCTTGGTCGAAAAAGCTGTTTTTGAGATCAGTGTGCTTTTTGAGCTTGCTAACCTCTGGAAAACCGTCTGCACATTTACAACTGGAGCGATCCAGCCACACTCGGAGATAAATAAGACAAGACATTTTAACCCGCACGATAATTAGTTTAAGGATTTGAAATAATGGGACACGATGTCACTGGAAAAGATGGTTTTGAAGGCCGTTGGTACCAACATCCTGTTTTAAGGAATACCCTTTTTGCCACGGTACTCACCAGTATAGCGTATGCTTTGGAACATTGGATGGGCGTTTCTCATCATGTTGAGGTGGCCTTGTACGGTATTGCCATCGTCATCGGTGGTTATCACTGGGCTTGGGAGGGGATTGAAGAGTTCATCGAAGAACGGTGCATTGGTATTGAAGTCCTGATGATGGCCGCCACCATTGGGGCAATTGTTCTGGGGATGTGGGATGAAGCCGCTTTTTTAGTTGTTTTGTATGGTGCTGCTGAAGGGCTGGAAGAATATACCTTTGCCAAAACACGGGCTTCTATCCGAAAGCTATTGGATTTGGCTCCAAAAGAAGCCCGTATTGAGAAGGCCGGTGAGGAAGTGATGATCCCGGCAGAGACACTTGATGAAGGGGATATTTTTATCGTAAAGCCTGGGGAGTCTCTTCCCACAGATGGCATCATTATCCATGGACGATCCAGTATTAACGAAGCCGCAGTTACTGGAGAGTCATTGCCTGTTGAAAAAGAAGAGGGAATGAAAGTCTTTGCGGCCACCATTAACCAGGATGGCCGCTTGGAAGTTCGTGTGACTGTGGCCTACGAAAACAACACCCTCTCTAAAATGGTTCACATGGTCGAAGAAGCCAGGGAGCAAAAAAGCCAACGGCAACTTTTTATCGAATTGTTTGGCGAAAAATATACGCCTGCCGTTTTATTTGTGGCACTCCTGTTATTGGTCATCCCACCCTTATTGGGGGCCTCTTTTGACTATTGGGGAACGAAAGCGGTGGTCTTGCTGGTGGCAGCGGCTCCGTGTGCACTGGTTATGTCTACACCGGTTGCCATTGCAACAGGGATTGGCACCGCAGGGAAGAATGGTGTGCTTATCAAAGGAGGCATGCACCTGGAAAACCTAGGAAAGCTCAAAGCAATCGCCTTTGATAAAACCGGAACCCTCACAGAGGGGAAGCCCAGGGTTTCTGATATCATGGCCCTAGAAGTAAACGACAAACGCCTAATGCAACTGGCCTCCAGCCTGGAGAGATCGTCCACCCATCCTCTGGCACAAGCCATCGTTGAGAAAGCAAAAGAATTAGGGGTAGAGCCGGTTGAGATCAGTGATTTCCGATCTCTTACCGGAGCCGGGGTTCAAGGTCAGATTGATAATGAACTGTATTATCTCGGCAAGCCCAAACTCTTTGAAGAGATGGGATTAAAGCCTGATGCTCAAATCGGTGCATTACAAGAGGAGGGGAAAACGGTTGTTTTAGTGGGGACGAAGGAAAAGATTGTGGGCGTGATTGGAATAGCCGATCAAATCCGTGATGAATCACGGCAGGTCATTCAAGCCTTGCATCAGTTGGGCATTAAAGTTGCCATGCTGACAGGGGACAATGAAAGAGCGGCTCGTGCCATTGCCAAAAAACTTGAAATGGATGATGTTCGAGCGGATCTAAAACCGGAAGATAAGATTCAGGCAATCGAGGAACTGGAGCAAAAATACGGGACTGTTGCCATGGTGGGTGATGGCATCAATGATGCACCTGCATTGGCCAGGGCCACCGTGGGAATTGCTATGGGAACTGCTGGGACTGATGCAGCCATTGAGGCGGCAGATGTTGCTTTAATGGGTGATGACCTGAATAAAGTCCTTTACGCCACTTCTCTGGGGAAAAAGTCTCAACAGATCAGCACCCAAAATATTATTTTTTCTTTAGTGGTTCTTGCAGCCTTAATTCCCTCGGCACTGATAGGATGGCTTAGTCTTGCTGGAGCCGTTTTCTTTCATGAAATTTCAGAAATTTTAGCGGTATTAAATGGCCTTAGAGTAGCAAGACATCAGATAAAAGGATATTGCCAATAACATCAAATACAAAATTCAGGCTTTAAAAATCGGCTTAATCCTATTACTGAAATGATGATCGGCAACATTCCGGGAGATCCTCAATCAGGTAGCTTAGTGTCTTCTCGGCCTTGGTAATAAATTCGGCCATGCTGTCTACCATCCGGTAGCGAGGGTGATTAGACCAAACCGCATGGATTTTTTCATCAATTTGGGCGGCCTGATGCGCAGTTTCTATCCGAATCGGGTTTTGATGGTTATAGCCTTGATCCTCAGAAGGTGTTCGCAAATGGATAACAGAGTAGTATTTGTCATACGTCTCTGCCAGCGTTGTACCGGTTGCTTGCCAAAAAGACTCATCATCATCCGGCCAATACGCCAGTCCGTCTGGTACGCCCCGATCACATAAACCCAATGCCCATTGATGTTCACCCAGTACCAGGTTTTCCATCTCTTGCTGGACATGCATAATCGCTTTTTGTGCAGCTTGCCTTGCGGAGTTGGATTCTAATCGCCAAAAGCCCCCACCAAAAACAATCGAGGCTGCTTCAGGCAATATTGCAATATGATTACATAGTTGTTTTCTGGCAATCTCCAAAACGGCTGTCTTCCCAGCCCCTGGCCCGCCTGTCAAAACAACGAGCTTTGTCTGATGAACCATTGTTTTACAAATACAATCTCTTTCACAGACAGAGGGCTTATTTACACTTAAATCCATCGTTTATCTCCCTCACATTTTCCAGTATTTTTGGCTTTCATGACAAGTGCTCCACATCCAAGTATTGAGGAATAGAAGCTTCCCATCTAAATCGTTCTTGAATCTTCTGCTGGAGCGATGTTGCCGATTCCAGAGACCCATGCGTGATAAAAACCTTTTTCGGTGGTGTCTTCAGGCCGGACAACCATGAAAGCATCTCTTCGTAATCGGCATGTGCGGAGGTATTGGTTAATCCTTCGACACGGGCACGAACTGGAATATCCTGACCATGAATCCGAATGGTTTTATCGCCTCGAAGAATTTTATCGCCCCGTGTGCCTTCGGCCTGAAACCCGGTGAATAGAATCGTATTTTTCCGGTGAGGCGCAAAATGCTTGAGATGGTGCAAAATCCGGCCACCGGTAGCCATCCCGCTGGCTGAAATGATCACGCAAGGCATCAACTGGTTATTCAGTTGCTTGGATTCCTCCGCCGTTCTTAGGTAGGTGGCCACATGACATGTCCGTTTGCATTCATCGGCAGAGAGCCGGTGCTCATCACCATGCTTGCACATTAAATCCGTGGCGTTAATAGACATAGGACTATCCAGGTAAATCGGAAGCGTGTCTGGAATGTTTCCCTGTTGTTTGAGTGTCGAAAGATGATAGAGCATGTGTTGCGCCCGGCCAACAGCAAAAGCTGGAATCACGACCGACCCACCGTGAGAGACGGTTTCCCGAACAATCTGCCCGATTTCCTCTGTGGGATCGGTTTGGCTATGCAGGCGGTTGCCATAGGTTGATTCGACAACCAGATAGTCCACGGGTTCAATCGGCTCCGGTGCTAGCATGACCGGATCATGGGGGCGGCCCAAATCTCCCGAAAATAACAGGCGCGTATCCTTGCTTTGAAGCACCACAAAGGCAGCTCCCAGAATATGCCCAGCCCGGTGAAGGGTAAACGAAAAATCATGATCGTTTAAGAGGGTTTTCTGCCCAAACCCCACCGGTTCAAAATACTTCAGGGAATCTTCCGCCTCTTTTTTAGTGTAGAGCGGCAAAGCAGGCTTGTGTTTACTATAGCCGTATTTGTTGGCCATCCGGGCGTCTTCTTCCTGAAGATAGCCACTATCCGGCAACATGATCCGACACAAATCAGTCGTCGCAGCAGATGTGTATATTTTCCCCCGGAAGCCCCCTTTCACCAGCTTGGGGATATAGCCGCTGTGATCAATATGGGCATGGGTCAGGATCAGGGCATCAATGTCTTTGGGTGAAACAGGCAGTGGTTTCCAGTTACGAAGCCGGTGCTCTTTGAAGCCTTGGAACAAGCCGCAATCCACCATCACCTTTTTGCCTCCGGCTTCCACCAGGTATTTGGAACCTGTGACCGTTTCTGTCGCACCCCAAAAAGTTAATCTCATTTTTCACCGCCTCATTGTTTTAAAAACATTAAATAACAAGTGTGTTTTCGTGTTATAGTTTTCCCAGAAAGTCGTTCCAGAGAGGGAAAAAACGATGTCAGTTACCGCTCGATACAAGAAACCGCTTGCCACCTTTGGGTTGTTGATGATGGTTTTAACCTTAACAGCCATGAACACCGCCTTTGCCTGTAAACCGCACTGGATTAAGGGGCTTTACGAGGATAAGCAGGTTGTCCAGTTGGACGACGACACGTTGTGGCAGGTTAAGGATATTTGTTCTGCTCATGTCAAACATGTCCAATGGGAGCAGGGAACCAACGTGTTGCTTTGCCATGAAGACCAAAAAGTTCTGAAGCTGAAAAACATTGATGTGCCAGAAAAAGAACAGGAATGGGTATTTGTTCAACCAATCTCTTCTGTTGAATCGGCCCCGGATTCCTGCCCACATCTGAAAGATCAGTAGGTGTCTATTCAAAACGTTTTCTAATGGCATGCTTTGGCAACCTTGTTATAGATAAATGTGAACAGTAGCCCGCAGACTAGCCCATCGGCAAAGCTCCATGCGGCACCGATGAAAGAACCGGTTAAGGTTGGCTCAAAGCCGATATAAACGGAAGCCATCATATCCACCATGGGTTTCCCCCAATTGACGAACGTAGCCATGATGCCTACAAAAAACATGCAGATTGCCCAAAAAATACCGATGGACAAACTGACCACCTTATAATTTAACAATTGTGTCATTTTCATTCCTCCTATTCAAAAAATAACCGACCTAAAAAATACACATACAGCGCTGTAATAACGGCTCCTATCAGATTTAAAAAGATTCCGCTTTTTGTCATATCGGAAATTTTCAGCCGTTCCGAACCAAAGACAATGGCATTGGGTGGCGTGGCCACCGGCAGCATAAAGGCGCAGGAGGCGGCAATAGTAGCCGGAATCATAAACCACATGGGTGGTACGTGGATTGTAACAGCCAGTGTCGCTAGAATCGGTAAAATCATCTGGGTACTGGCTGTATTGGATGTGAACTCCGTCAAAAACGTCATACCCAAACAGATAAACAGGGTGATCAAAAGAGGGGGCCAGTTCTCAATAAAAGCAAAATGACTACCCAGACATTCGGAAAGTCCACTTGCCATCACGCCCGCAGCCAGAGCAAACCCGCCTCCGAATAACCATAAAATTCCCCAGGGAAAATCTCTTAAATCCTCCCATCGTAATAGTTTTCCATTTGCAGGATCTTTCGCCGGTAGAAAGAAAAGGAGTAACGCCATACCAATAGCCACCGTCCCATCATCGACCAAACTAAATGAGTCACCTGTGGCCGTGGTATGTAAGAACCAGTTGCCCCACCCAGGAAAAGTAAAAGTGCCAATAATCAGATCGGATCGGGTAAGCCATAATAAAGCCGTCAGGGCAAAAATAACCAATACCCACTTTTCCTCATATTTCATCCTCCCAAGCGATTTGCGTTGTTGTTGAAACAATCCCTGATCCACATTAAAATCAATGCCGTTGAAACAAAACTTCCATACCAGAAACCCCCAGGTAATAAGCAGTAACAGCAAGGTTAAAGGCAATGCAAAAAGCATCCATTGGGAAAAAGAAATTTCGGGAGCGGTCTCAAACTGCATGGCATAAATTTGCTTGAAAATCATATTGGGAGGCGTCCCAATCAATGTCGCCACACCACCAATAGAGGCTGCGTATGCAATAGCCAGAAGCAGACCTATTCCAAAGCGGGAAACACTTTCCTTTGAAAGCTGTTCTTCCAGGTTGGTAATAACAGCCAAGGCGATAGGGAGCATCATCATGGCCGTCGCCGTATTGGAAATCCACATGGAAAGAAAAGCAGAAGCCGCCATAAACCCTAAATACAATCTTTTTGGGCTGATTCCCAAGGTATCAATAATAAGCAGGGCAATCCGCTTATGAAGCATCCAGCGTTGCATGGCAATGGCAATCATAAAGCCACCCATAAACAGAAAAATAACAGAATTTATATACTTCGTTGCAACCTCTTGTCCGGGCATAATGTGTAACAACGGAAAAAGAACGACAGGAAGCAGGGCTGTCACAGCCAACGGTACGATTTCCGTAACCCACCAGATAGCCATCCATACAGCAATGGCCAGCATTTGTGTGACCTCCGGTTGTCCGTGCTGCAACTCTACAAAAAGCGAAATAATGATGGCAGATAATGGTCCACCCCAGAAGGCGAGGAGTTTTTTGAACCGATCCGTTGGTTGTGCAATTTGAAAAAATGCCATCGCGTAATCCTCAAACTGTTCTTGAAATCATTAGACGCTGCTTAATATATTGACGGAAGGGTGTCTCAATAAACCGATAGCATTCATATGAAAGAATTAAACAAACCATTAACAGAAGTAATGTCAATAATAAGCCAGGAAACACAGAGATTTGAGTTGCTTTAACGTTGAAAAAATTCTCAATTACCAAAATACCATACTGAAGAATAGGCCGGTGTAAGAGATAAAACGCATAACTGATTTCGCCGCCTAAAATAATCCAGGGATTTGTCAGGAAATTAAATGTAATCTGATAACGCTCAAGTAAAGCTAAAGAAAGGATTAAAAACGCAGAGAATGGTATATAGTAATAAAAATTGAAATTTTTTGCCGGTAACCCAATAGTATCAAAAATGTAAGAATAAAAGACTGGCTGCAAAAAGATTAATAAGGTTACTCCAAAAAATAATAGCTTCCATAGACTTAAATGTTTTATTGTAAGCCAGGACCGATAGTTTTCAAATGATAGATGGGTAAATATGTAACCGATAGTCATGCCTACAAAGAATTCGAGTAAGCGATTAACAGGGAAATATCCGGCTGTAATATATTCACTATTCGATAAGAAATAATTTGTAGAAGCAATATAGGTCACAAAGATGGCTGTAAATAAAAGCACTCTTTTTCTAACATTTTTTAAGAAAACAACCCCTAATAACGGGAAAACTGCATAAAAGAACGCTTCCACATATATTGTCCAGGTCGGTATATTTATTAAGCTAATTGAAGGGTAAAAGTATTTTAAGACAGACAGGTTTACGAGTAGCTGGAACCATGAAAAAGAATTTTCGGGAAAAAGTAAGATTAATGGAACTGCAAAAAGAACGCCAATAAAAAACATAGGGTAAACTCTTGCAAAACGAGAAACATAAAATTGATAAATGGAAAATTTATCTTTCTGATTTGGTGATAAATAATTAACAAATAAGACAAATCCACTTAAGACAAAGAATATGGAAACACCTGCAACACCTAAATCTTTTAGCAGATAAAATGATGTACCGCCGTTAATTCCAAAGAAATAATCAAATAGTTCAAGATGCGAAATAAATACCAGCAGTGCTGCATAAAATCGAATTCCCGTTAAGCTAAGAATCTGTTCTTTATTTTTGACCATATTAAACCTCATGCACGCAGCTACATTCCATAGCGCAGCAACTGGCCAGCAGCATAGCTGTATTGATAATGGCGACATGGGTGTATGCTTGGGGGAAATTCCCCGTCAGTTCTCCGGTGTCTGGATTGACATGCTCTGAAAATAACCCCAGATGATTCCCCAACTGCATGACTCTTTCAAAATGCCGACGAGCTTTGTCTTTTTCTCCGATGAGAATCAATGCGTCAATTAGCCAGAATGTGCAGAGTAAGAAAGCGTTTTGAGGTTTTCCAAAGTCATCCTGGTTGGTATAACGGAAGACCAACCCATCTTTCATTAATCGTTCTTCTGTTGCCAGAATGGTTGCCCGCACCCCAATATCGTCCGCCTCAGTTATTCCAAAGACGGGCATCAGGAGGGTACTTGCATCCAAGTCTTCTGAGCCATAAGCCTGGGTATAAGCATGGGCTTTCTGGTTCCATGCCTTCTCCAGAATTTCTTCCCGCATCTGATCCCGTGTTTCTGACCATTGGGTAAGTACATCGGTTTTTCCGAGTTGTTGCGCAATCCGGTACCCTCGATCAACCGCCACCCAACACATCAGTTTTGAAAAGGTGTAGTGACGAGCATCGTTTCGGAATTCCCACAAGCCATTGTCCTTTTTGGGAAAATGTTCGATTGACAGTGTGACTAGATGGGCCAGGATATCCCACAGTTCATCCAGGTCTTCCCGGATAAATCGCCGATCTGAAAAGAACTGGGACATGGCCAATGCCATCTCACCGTAGACATCAGTTTGATGGTGCGTTGTCGCATCATTACCCACGCGAACCGGTTGGCTATTTTGATACCCTGACAGATGCTTTAACTTCGCTTCTAAAGGAACAATCTCTCCTTCCAAGGTGTATAAGGGACGAATAGAATCACAGCAGACGCAAATCTTTTTCAGGAACTCCAGGAATTTCTCTTTTTCTTCAAACTGTGCCAGCTTGGACAAGGCGGCAATGACAAAATAGGCATCCCGAAGCCAGCAAAATCGGTAATCCCAGTTTCGTTCCTCTCCAATCGTTTCAGGCAAACTGGTGGTAGGTGCTGCAATAATTGCCCCTGTTTTGTTACAGACCATCATTTTCAGAGTCAGAGCGGAACGAATAATTTCGTCCTGATACATCGCGGGTAAATAACAATGCTTGACCCATCGTCGCCAATAGGCAATTGTCCATTCCAATTCCGCATGAACCCGGTTGATAGAGTAGTCCAGATTATTAACAGGCTTATCATAGGACAGGATAAAAAATGCGCTGTCCGAAAGCACCAGGGGTTTCTGTTTCAAAATAGGTTCCAACGGGAGCTTGGTATACAGGAATAGCTGGTTTTTACCATCCGTCGCAACAATATGATCGGTACCGGCTGTTTTTAAGGCTGTTTCGGTACGGGCGTAATCCAGCCTGGGTTCAAATTGAATGGCAACTTCTGGCTTGCCCGATAGAACCTCTATAAGACGATGGATTTGGCAGGGCGCATGCAGTTGGCTGTCTGTGCCGGTTGGGTAACAGGGCATAAAATCAGTCACTTTAAATGAACCGGTTTTGGTTTCAAAAATGGTTTCCAGCACATTCGTATTGCGGAGATAGGTTTGGGTTGTCGTATATTTGCCAACAGGTTGAATGGAAAAGGAGCCTCCCTTCTGAACATCCAGTAATTTGGCAAACACGGAAGGACTATCAAAATCGGGCATGCAGCACCAGTCAATACTGCCGTCCTTTGAAATCAAGGCGGCTGTTTGTCCATTTCCAATTAATCCGTAATCAAGTCCCATGCTACTTCCTTGCTATTTGGCATCTACAGATGCGACACAACAGGTCTCCAGCTTAATCTGATTTTCACAGTGTCCGGTTTTCTCGTAAGCGGTTATATTATCCAGCGTTGTCTCGGCAATATTTTTCAAAGCGTTATCGGTAAAAAACGCTTGGTGCCCTGTAATCAAAACGTTAGGGAATGTCAGTAGCCGTGAAAACACGTCATCTTGAATAACCTGGCTAGACAAATCCTCAAAAAACAGGTCTCCTTCTTCCTCATATACATCCAAACCCAGATAACCGATTTTCCCTGATTTGAGTGCCGGGATTACAGCTTGTGTATCCAGAATGGCACCCCGACTGGTATTGATCAGCATCACCCCATCTCGCATTTGATTTATGCTATCGGCATTAATCAGATGATGTGTCTCTGGGGTTAGCGGACAATGCAACGTTACAATATTAGATTGGGTCAGAAGTTCATCCAGGGTGACGTAAGCGATGCCCAAATCCTCACATGTCGGATTGGGAGATAAATCATACGCCAATACCTCGCAACCAAATCCCGTCAAGATTTGGGCAACAACCGTCCCAATTTTCCCAGTGCCAACAATACCCACGGTTTTCCCATGAAGATCAAAACCCAGTAATCCTTCCAGAGAGAAGTTTCCTTCCCGGACACGGTTGTATGCCCGGTGAATTTTACGATTGAGCGCCAGCATTAGGCTAACCGTATGTTCTGCAACCGCATAGGGAGAATAGGCTGGAACCCGGACAACAGTGATTCCTAATTCATCAGCCGCCTTGATATCCACATTGTTAAACCCGGCACACCGAAGTGCTATAAGACGTATCCCTTGTTCCGAAAGTTTTTCAAGAACCTGTCGGTTTACCATATCGTTCACAAAAACGCAGACAGCGGAAAATCCTTGGGCCAGTTGAACCGTCTGCTCCTCCAAACGGGATTCTAAAAATACGAGTTCATGGTCAAAGCTTTGATTCGCCAGGCTCAGGAATGTCTGGTCATAGGGTTTAGTGCTAAAGACGGCAATTTTCATCGTCAACCTCTCTCATACAGATTAATGGTGCTTCAAGGGCATTGTTTCCTGTGGTAATGACAAGCCTCGATACACGCCCAGGCCAAAATTGATCAATGCCATGATTGCCATGTGAACCGGAGCCATATAGAGGGAATGTTTCAAAGACATCTTGAAAGGCTTGGGGAGCAGCGGAAAAAGAAGGGTACCTGCTCCCATCAATAAGATGTTTGGGATATGCATCCGAACCTCTTGCAGCCCCTTTTGAATTCCCCTTTGAAAAGTGGTTTCTTGATCAGAAGGCATTGTTTGATAAACGTTCTGTCTTGTTTTTGGAAGAGCATTAAGACGGTTGAATTCTTGAAACACACCCGTATAAGGAGGAACTTTCCTAGACGTATATTGTTGTGAAGGAATGTAATATGGATTTGATGCCATGAGTCCTTTTCCTTTTATGTTTGTATCTACCGTTCAATTTTCAATAATCTTGCATTGACCGCGCAAATTACCGTACTGGCGGACATAAAAATGGCACCGACTGCCGGACTCAATACAATGCCCCACGGTGCAAACACCCCGGCGGCTGCCGGAATGGCAAAGGCGTTATACCCCGTTGCCCACACCAGATTCTGGATCATTTTGCCATAGGTCGCTTTGGCCAGTCCCATAATGGCAACCACATCCATTGGATTGCTTCTCACCAGAATAATATCCGCCGTTTCAATGGCCACATCGGTTCCGGCTCCCACGGCAATCCCGATATCCGCCTGTGCCAATGCAGGGGCGTCATTCACGCCATCTCCCGTCATGGCGGTAATCAGGCCACGGCTCTGGACTTCCTTGATTTTAGCCGCCTTCTGATCCGGTAGAACCTCGGCAATCACTTCATCCAGGCCGATTTCCTGGGCCACCCAGTCCGCCACCTCTTTTTTATCGCCGGTGAGCATAATACAGCGAATCCCCATCTCTTTCAGCTTGGCAATGGCCTGTTTGGATTCTGGGCGAATCACATCGGCCAGTGCAATCGCCCCTTTCAACTGATCGTCCATCAAGACATAAATCACCGTTTTACCCTGTTTTCCCAGTTCAGCAATTCGGGGGTCATCCACTGGAATGTTCTTTTCCCGCAGGTAACCGGGACTCACGGTTTTGATATTCTTGCCTTTGACGCTTCCTTCCGCCCCCTTACCGGGAATCGCTTTAAAGTTATCGACACCCCAATCTTTTGCCGTCCATGTTTCCGGTGCATCATTCACAATCCCTTTGGCAATCGGATGTTCCGAGTTTGTTTCAATGGCGGCAGCGTAGAATACCAATTCATCCCGGTTAAGTGATTCATCAAATACCAGCACATCGGTAATACCAAACTCGCCTTTTGTTAATGTTCCGGTTTTATCAAAAATAATGGCCTGGGTGTTCCGGGCCTCTTCAAAGGCGGTGCGATCCCGGATCAACAATCCATTGGAAGCCGCCAGACTGGTGGAAACAGCCACAACCAAGGGAACGGCCAACCCTAACGCATGCGGACAGGTAATGACCATCACCGTAACAGTGCGCTCCATTGCAAAGGCCAAGTCCTTTTCTGTAAACGCCAGCCATACAAACAAGGTCAAGCCGCCAGCACTCAAAGCAATTATCGTCAACCAGAAAGCTGCACGGTTGGCAATATCCTGGGTTTTGGATTTGCTGGCCTGAGCCTCTTGAACCAGCTTGATAACACCTGACAAAAAGCTTTCTTCGCCAGTATGTTTTACTTCAACCGTAATCGATCCTTCTCCGTTAATCGATCCACCAATGACCTGATCGCCCTCGGCCTTACTCACAGGCTTGGATTCCCCGGTCAGCATGGATTCGTTAGCGGACGTTTGGCCTTTAATAATCAGCCCATCCGCCGGGACTTTTTCTCCCGGCTTCACCAGCAGTTGATCGCCTCCCTTGAGTTCAGAAACCGCAACATCTTCGATGTCCCCATTTTCTTTTAAACGATGCGCCGTATCCGGCATCAGGGCGGCCAGTTTTTCCAGTGCCTTTCCTGCTCCCATCACCGATTTCATCTCGATCCAGTGTCCCAAAAGCATAATGTCAATCAGCGTGGCCAGTTCCCAGAAAAACATCTTCCCTTCAAGGCCAAACACAATGGCGGCGGAGTAAACATAGGCCACCGTAATGGCGACGGCAATTAACGTCATCATCCCCGGATTCTTGCCGGTGACTTCATCCCACAAGCCCTTTAAAAAGGGCCAGCCGCCATAAAAATACACCACACTGGAAAGCGTCAGCAGAATTTCGTAATGGCCCGGAAAATGCCATGCTTCTTTTATGCCCAAGACATCCTGAATCATGGGCGACAGTAAAACAATCGGAATGGAGAGGACTAGGGAAACCCAAAACCGCCGCCGGAAGTCTTCCACCATCGCCGCATGATCCGCATGAGAACCACCAGAGTGACAGCCGCCACCATGTTTTGGAGGATGTTTTTGGCTTTCATGTTCCTTGTGGTGTTCGTGATGGCTCTGCATGAGTGTTTAAGTCTCCTTGGATGATAACTGACTGGGGGCTAATTTTGGAATAAAGGCAGGTACGTTTTTGGCGTATTCAAGATACTGATCCCCAAACTCGGCAATGACCTGTTTCTCTTCCTCTTTGGCCAGACGGGTATACATCCAGACCAATACTGGAAACATGAGCAAGGTCAACAACGTTGGCCACATCAACAAAAAGGCGAACATAATGAGGATGAAGCCGATATATTGGGGATGGCGAACACGGGCATACAAACCGGTGGTTGCCAGTGTCCGGGTCTTTTGGGCCTTGTAAAGCACATCCCAAGCGAGAGCGACAATCGCAAACCCAACCAGAATCAGAACGTTACTAAGGATATGAAGCGGGTGAAAATGCGGATTGCCTTCAAAGCCCATTAACATATAGAGCAGGTGACCCGCATCGTGAGACAGAATATCCACACCAGGGAATTTGCTTCCCAGCCAACCAGACAAAACATAAATGGTCAGGGGAAAGCCATACATCTCGGTAAACAGCGCCACGATAAAAGCGGAAAATGCGCCGAATGATCGCCAGTCCGTTTTTGTTTTTGGCTTGGTAAAGCTAAACGCAAAAATGATAAAAATGGCTGAATTAATCAGAACCATCAACCAGAGTCCATAGGCTGGCATCTCGTGTTCATGCATCACTACTTCTCCTCTTTATTACTGGATTGATCATGGCTGCCATGATGTCCATGCATGAAAAAGTGCATCAGCGGACAAATCAGAAGTAGTAAAATTGGCAAAACCCCATAGACATGCGCCCGATGTTCCATAATCAAAAAGAAGGCGGCAACGCCCATAAATCCGATACAGACAATGCCAATAGGTGTTTTATACCAGGGTGGATCTTGTGAAGGCTGATGATGGGACGATGGCATACAAAACCTCCTTAAACTGATGAAGCAACTGCTTCAAAGGGTTCTAAACGATAGCTATCTGCTTTGTCTGAAGGTTGAATGAAGCAGATGGGATGCTCAATTTCATGTTCAAAAATACAAAGCCACTTTTTTGCTGCCGCTTCTTTTAATAAAGCTTTTTTAGCTTCCATTGTTTGGATGGGGTACTCATCAAACCCCATGACATACGGGATTTTTATGTGATGCCGGGTAGGAATCAGATCAGCCCAAAAGATGAAACCGCCGGGAGAATGGTTCTTCTCAGAAACATCAAGGATCAAAACCTGATGATAAGGGGTATGCCCTCCGGTGACATGTAAGGTCAATCCCGGAAGAATTTCAGTCGAATCATCTCGCAGTAGTGTTAATCGGCCAGCCTCTTTTAAAGGGGTAAAATTTTCTTTTAAATAACTGGCTTTGCAGCGCTCATGAGGGCACTCGGCAGAAACCCACTCCCCTTCATGAACAAAATACTGGGCATTCTGAAAAGTTGGGATAATTTCGTTATCACGGTTACGATAAGTAGCGCCCCCGGCATGATCAAAATGAAGGTGAGAAAAATAAACACGGGTAATTTCGTCAGGAGAAATACCCGCCTGATTCAGTGCGTATTCAATCCCAAGTTTATCTGAGTTATCCGGTAATGGTTCAATGCCATATAGATTTCTGTATTTTTCAGAAAACTTGTTTCCAATCCCGGTTTCAAACAGAATTTTTTCTTGTCCGTTTTCTATCAATAAACAATTCAAGGCCAAGGAAACACGATGTTCTGCGTCTGGTGGGGTTAATTTCTCCCATAACGCCCTTGGCACGACGCCATACATCGCACCGCCATCCAGGGCAAATCGTCCTGTTTCGAGGAGCGTGATGCAATACGATCCCAAGTTAATTTGTTTTCTGGATTTATTTTTTTGCATCGTCCATCACCTTTGGTTGAACCCGCATCAGGTCTTCAGGAACGGCATCCGCATACTGTGCAAAATGTTCAATAAACTTATGAGCCAATTTATTGGCCATGTCGTCATACGCTTTTTTATCCTGCCAAGTGGATTTTGGATCTAAAATATCCGACGGCACATTGGGGCATGAAGTGGGATAACTCAAGCCAAATACCGGATCAATTTTGTACTCGACTGCATCGAGATCGCCGTTCAAAGCGGCATTTAACATGGCACGGGTATGTTTCAGGCTCATGCGCTTACCTATTCCGTATGGCCCGCCATTCCAGCCGGTATTCACCAGCCATACGCTGGTTTCATGCTTCATCATTTTTTCTTTCAGCAACTCTGCGTAATAGACCGGGTGCCAAACCATAAAGGCTTCCCCGTAACAGGCTGAAAAGGCTGCCTGTGGTTCTTTAACACCCACTTCAGTCCCGGCCACCTTGGCCGTATAACCGCTGATAAAATGATACATGGCCTGTTCTTTGGTCAGTTTGCTAATAGGCGGCAGAATGCCGTAAGCGTCACAAGTCAGGAACACGATATTTTTCGGGTGCCCCGCCCTGCCTCCAGGTTGCACGTTGGACATGAATTCCAGGGGATAGGACACCCTGGTATTCTCGGTGATGGAATCGTCATCATAATCGACAATATTGGTTTTCGGGTCATATACCACATTTTCCAATACACTGCCAAAACGGATGGCGTCCCAAATCTCCGGCTCCTGCTCTTGGCTTAAGTGAATGGTTTTGGCATAGCAGCCACCTTCAAAATTAAAAATACCGTTGTCATTCCAGCCATGTTCATCGTCACCAATTAATGCACGGTTTGGATCGGCGGAAAGGGTCGTCTTTCCTGTACCGGATAATCCAAAAAATAAAGCTACATCTCCATCGGCCCCAACATTGGCAGAACAATGCATGGAAAGAATTCGCTTTTTCGGCAAAGTGTAGTTGAGGACTGTGAAGACCCCCTTCTTCATGCAACCCGCATACTCAGTCCCCAGAATAACAATTTGCCGGGTGGCAAAATTGAAGTCAATACTGGCATTGCTGGTAAGCCCTTCAATATGACTGTCTGCCGGGCACTGGCCCGCGTTATAGACGGTCCAATCCGGCTCTCCAAATGCTTCAAGCTCTTCTTGCGTAGGGCGAATCAGCATATTGGTCATAAACAAAGCGTGATAAGGACGTACACAAATAATACGCACCTTAATCCGCTCCTGAGAATCCCATCCGGCAATACCGTCCACCACATAGACTGGTGTTCGCCCGTTAATAAACCCCAATGCCATATCAAAGTTTCGTTGAAAAGAGTCTTCCGACAAGGGGATGTTAATTTCACCCCAATGAATGTCTCGTTCTGTGGAAGCTTCTCTCACAATACGCTTATCTTTAGGGCTTCGGCCTGTTTTTGCACCTGAATAAGCAATCATCGCCCCAGTAGAAGCGATAGCACACTGCCTGCCCGGATAATGTTCGTGTTGTAGTGCCATCTGGTATAAAAATGCAGGAGATGGGTTTCGGTAAATCGTCTTGGCAAAAATCCGCTCTTTTTCCAGGGACTGCCTAAATTCATCAGAAATTTCATTGATTGTTGTTGTGTTATTCATCAGGTTTCGTTCCTCTTTTCATTGTGTATCAAACGGATTGGGTCAGTATTGGCAATAGGGCTATTGCCTATTCGGTTAGAATTGGTATTTTTCTTTCAGATTGGACTTTTCCAATGCCTCAATAATGGGACAATCGCTCACTGGCCCATGTCCGCCGTCACAGGCATGGGTAATCTCTTCTAATGCCTGTTTCATCCGTTGAAGCGCAGAATCCTTTGCCTCCAAACTCTGGATTTTTTGAAGGGCGCGTTTTTTAATGTCCGCTTTGGTCGTGGAGGGAGTGACACGTAATGTCAACAGTTCCTGGATTTCCTTCAAGGTAAAGCCAACACTTTGAGCCTGTTTGATAAAATGAAGCCTTGGAATGATGTCCGCCTGATATTGGCGATATCCGGCGTCGGTTCTTTGGGGTGGAGCCAGTAATCCCTTGCGCTCATAATAGCGGATGGTCCCGACAGGGACACCACTTTGGTCTGAAAGCTGCTTAATCGTGAGCGGTTCCAAAAATTAAACCCTCCACTTAGGTTTAAGGTTATGGGTAGTGTAAACCTTGAACCATAGTTCAAGGTCAACCGTTTTTCGTTTTTCGATCAATACAATCATGGGGAGACTTCCTGCTTTTCTGGAGAACGACGGGTTAAAATCTGGTAACCGGATACGATGTCCAGTAATTCCTCGTTAATCATGCTTTGACGTGCATTGTTGTGCCTGTCCTGTAGGATTTTTAGCTGATTCGAGATATTCTCTTCGGCCCGTTGCATCGTCAGCATCCGGCTAATATTTTCACTGGCTAATGAATCGGCTAACGCTTTTGCAAGCGAGACAAAAATGTACTCACGAATCAAAGCCTGAACCAACTCATCCGTTGGCAGGTGATACCTTGGGATTTGATTGGTGGGCCATGTCTTATTTCTTAGTTGCTGGACCCACTCAAAATTAAAGGGCAATATTTGTTTGTATTGTATTTGATAAGACGATGTAGACAGCGGGTGGTTGAAAATTAAAAAGACCTGTTGAACTTGGTGGTTGGATTGCCATTCTTCCAGGTGCATAATCAGGGTCTGGACCGTTTTACTGATGCCCTGAGGTGAGTTGGGTTGGGCCAGGCACTTGTCCAGAACAATTTTTTCACCGGAAAACATTGACCCTAAATGTGTTCCTAACACCATGATCTTGCTGACAATCTGTTGGGATTGGAACTCTTGAAGTTTTTCAACCGTGTATTGAAGGGTCTGCTGGTTAATCTGTCCGCATAATCCCTGTTCCGTTCCAAAAACAATCAAGCCCTGTGGCATCGAAGGATTGGTTTGAATGGCTTCCAGATTCCCGTAAATATCCGGCTGAACCTTTAAAACAGCCTGAAAACCCATTTCAATCGTTTGGCTATACCCTGAGAGCGCATGCACCACATTCTGGAACTGGTGAATATTAACGGATGCCAAGGCTTTCATGCTTTTTACGACGGAATACAGATTCCGGGTACTGTCAATTTCTTTTTTCAAGTGTTCCAATGTTTGCATTTAGATCACCCTGTCATCACTAAATTCTGTGGCTAAAGAATTTTTGGCATCGTCGAGGAATATTTGACGATCTTCCTGTGAAAATTGCTCACCTCGGTGGAGGGCTTCGGCAATGGAAGCATAGTTTTCTTTCATTGTTTTTTGAATCACCTTCTCTGCCTTGCTGATTGTATGCAGGGGCAGAGAATCCAATAACCCTGAATTGACGGCAAGCAATACGGCAATTTGCTCGGCTACGGGAATGGGTTGCTCTTGTGGTTGTTTCAGAATTTCACGAATACGCCGACCCCGTTCCAAGGTCTGTTGGGCTTCTTCCTCAAAGTGGGTGCCAAAGCGAGAAAAGGCTTCCAACTCCTCAAACTGTGAGTATATAAGTTTTAAGGCTCCAGTCACGGAACGATAGGCAGGCAACTGCGCCTTGCCGCCAACCCTGGAAACGGATCGCCCGATATCGACAGCGGGCAGGATGCCTTTCTGGAAGAGATCCGGCGAAAGATAAATTTGACCATCGGTAATTGAAATTAAATTGGTTGGGATGTAGGCTGACAGGTTTTGGGCTTGGGTTTCAATAATCGGCAAAGCCGTGAGTGAGCCACCCCCGTATTCTGGTCGTAAATGGGTGGAACGCTCCAACAAACGGGAGTGGATGTAGAAAATATCCCCCGGAAAAGCCTCCCGTCCGGGAGGTCTGCGAAGTAATAGCGACAACTCCCGGTAAGCACGGGCATGACGGGTTAAGTCGTCATACACCACCAACACATCGTTGCCTTGCTCCATCAAGTGCTCAGCGATGGTTGTGGCGGCGTAAGGAGCAATATATTGTAAGCCTGGCGAACTTTCTCCCGATGCCATAACAACCGTGGTGTATTCCATTGCGCCGAATTTATGAAGGCTATCAATCAGTTTGGCGACGGCGGTATTTCGCTGTCCAATGCAGCAATAAACGCACAGAACGCCCGTTCCTTTCTGATTCAAAATGGTGTCAACGGCAATGGCTGTTTTGCCGGTTTGACGGTCTCCCAGGATCAGTTCCCGTTGTCCACGGCCAATGGGGATCATCGCATCAATGGATTTAATGCCCGTTTGAAGCGGAACATTGACCGGTGCTCGCTTCATAATGGGAGGGGCCTCCCGCTCAATGGGCAGCCTTTTTTCAAAAAGCACTTGCCCTTGCCCGTCCAAGGGTCGGCCCACCGGATCAACCACCCGGCCCAGCAATCCATGGCCAACAGGCGTATCGAGTACACGCCCTGTTCGCTGCACTTCGTCCCCCGCGTCCAGAGTATCCGCCTCATCCAGTAAAACAAGTCCTATTTCATGAGGCTCCAGGTTAAAGGCAATTCCTAATCGATTGTCCGGCAACTGCACCAGTTCCTCCAGGCGAACCCCCGGCAAGCCGGAAACATGGGCAATGCCTTGCCCAAGGGAAGTTACCGTTCCTGTCTCGGTCAGTACCAGATCAGGCTCAAAGGCTTCCTGTCTTTGAGATAACGTGTCCAGCACATGGTTTAATTCTTTTGTAATGTCATGGGTGTATGAGGTCATGGGTCTCCGCCTCGTTTGGACTCTTGCTATCTTTTTCTGAAGACTCTGAAGTCAAGGAATGGTGAAACGTGGTTTCCAAGCCTTCCAGGTATTCCGCCATGTTCCAGCCAATTTTGTAACCGGCGGTTTTCAGTCGGATACCGCATATCAGATCCGATGTTTCAACAAAGTCTATGGTTGGTTTTTGTCCGGTTATTTCATGCAATTGGGAAGCAATTTTTTCCCGGTGTGCCGGGTCAATCGGAAAAGAAGATTCAACCGTCATCTTTTCCATCACCTTCAACTGCGAATGAATGCCTTCCTCAGTTGTTTTCTTCAAACGGCTTAAAAACTCATTGATAACGTCTTGTTCAAGATCATGATGAGCCAAATGTTTTAGAACCTGGCGAACAATGGTTAATGTTTGCTGTGCCAATTGCTGGTAAAACTGTTGAAACCGGTTTTTCTTTTCATTCTGAAAAGCCGATAACCAGTCCTGTTTTAAGGTTTGAATTTCATCCCGTGCAGATTCAAGTCGTTCTTTTCGATAAATCTCTGCCTCTTTTTTGGATTCATCCAGAATTTGCTGATGCTGTTCCGAAAGTTCCTTTTTGAGCGCCTCGTATTGCTCTTTGGCCTGTTGGGCTTCTTCTTCCTTACGTTTGACATCCTCCTGGTGCTGTTCCAGTTTTCTGGCCCGTTCATCCATGTGATTTACGATGGGGCCGTATAAGAACCGCTTCAGCAGCCACATCAAAACCAGGAAGTTGATGATTTGCGCAATAAAGGTAAACCAGTCAATCTGCACTTATTGGCCTCCCACTTTTGACAGGATGAAATCCCAGAAGGGATTGGCAAAAATTAGGATCATGGCAACCACAAAGCAATAAATGGCCGTGGACTCCACCATCGCCATCCCCACAAACAGGGTTCTGATAATGGCCGGGGATTCATCCGGTTGCTGCGCAATAGCCTGAAGTGCTTGTGCCAGAGCCTTCCCTTCACCCAATGCCGGTCCAATGGAACCGATGGCAATGGTCAGGCCCGCCGTGGCAATGGAAATAATGGCAATTAAGGTTATTTCATTCATGCGTTATGTCTCCTCGTTCAATGTTCGGTACTATATTGTGTCTTTTGTTTTTCATGCACCTGCGTTGCGGAAGCGATATAAACCAGTGCGAGAATGGTAAAGATGTAGGCTTGAATCAGCCCGGTCAGCAATCCCAACAGTTGCATCAGGATCGGAAAAAACAGGGGTGCAATGGCAAGCAGGATGGCAGCAATCATCGTACCGCTCATCACATTGCCAAACAGTCTCACGGCAAGGGCCAAGGTTCTGGAAAGCTCTCCAATGATGTTAAAGGGGAGCATTAAAGGGGTGGGCTGAATGTACTGCCTGAAATAGCCGGTTAAACCTTGTTGGGCGATGCCATAAATAGGCACGGCGATAAATACGAGAAAGGCCAGGGCACCCGTTGTTGAGAGGGAACCGGCGGGAGAATAAAAGCCCGGAACAACTGTCAACAGGTTGGACACAGCAATTAACAGGAACAATGTTCCAATGAACGGCAGATAACCGATACCTTCCTGCTGGGTGACCTCCCTGATCTGATTGTTAATCACACTGACCAAAGATTCCAGAAAGTTTTGCCAGCGGGACAAGCGGGTGTGAGCGGACAGGTTTCGTGTCGCCAGCCAGGAACCCACCGTAAGAATCCCCATAACAACCCAGGTAAATACCAGCGTCGCGTTAATACTGACCCATTTCCATTGCCAGTAAATCAAACCATCCGGCGTCAGTTCCATGAAAACCTCCTCCTGAATAAACCCGTTTCAGGAACCAGCAAGGACAAAAGGCATGTTCGAGCCACAATGAATCCGAGTAGAGCGCCACTCCACCACACCCAATGGCCACCAAACAGAACCAAAAAGGCCATCAAGACCAGTGTAAATCGCAATAAAGCACTTACCATAAGCCATTGAAACGGTTTTACACTGGCACATGCGCGATTCAGCGTGATCCACAGGCCGCCATAAAACATCAGCCCTAGAGTTGAGCCTGAAAGGAAAGCAAGGCATGTGTTTAAAAGTAGTGTCATATTAACCTCTTCATTTATTTGTCGAACTTTCCTTATGAACCCAATACCAGGCATTCAGGCATCCCAAAATCAGGCCAATAAACAGCATCATCAAGGTCCACGAATACTTTGACGGCCAGTGGGTATCAATCCACACACCAACAGCAATGCCAATGAGTGTTGGAATTGTAACCGCCCAGCCCACCATGCCAAACATACCCAAGCCAAACCAAAGGGGTGAGCCTTTCCGTTGTTGAGCCTCCATTTTTCGAGTGGCTTTTCTGGGAACACTCTCCTGGAAGGTCTCCAGGGAATGATTTGTGTTTCTCTTCTTTTCGGGCTTGTTGACTGGTTCATCCATGGCGTTTGAGCCTTTCCATACCTAAAAAGCCTTGAATCATGTTGGCTTCCAGCTTCAAGAGGGCGGATCGCGCTTTTTTCTCATGGTCGCTTTCCTGCAAGAATTCCTCATCAATGGTTTTCTGAAGCGTTTCCAGTTCCATGCTTTGAACGGCCTTGGCTGTTGAGATATGAATCGTAGACCCGCACTTGACCAATGTGCCGCCATTCAGGGCCAAATAGCGTTCCTCACCTTCCAGAGGAAAATACGTTAAAATTCCCGGCACCAGGATGGTGACAAAATCAACGTGACGGGGAAGCAAGCAGAATGAGCCGTTTCTGGCCTCGGCAATCACTTTTGAAACCGGTTCCTCCAAAAAGACTTTTGTAGGTAAAAGCACGTTTAACTTCATCCTTCCACCCCCTCTGGCTGCTTGATTTCGTCAATGGTCCCAACCATGTAAAACGATTTTTCAGGGTAATCGGCAAACACGTCATTCAGGATCTGCTTGCATCCTGCCAATGTTTCAGTAAGGGGAACGGTTTTTCCTGGCTGCCCGATAAATTGCTCGGTGACATGGAGCGGCTGTGTTAAAAAGCGTTCCAACTGACGGGCACGCTGAACGGTCTTCTGATCCGCCTTGGTCAGTTCACTCAAACCCAGCATCGCAATAATAGACTTTAATTCTTCGTAGGTTGCCAATGTCTTGCGAACCTCTCTGGCAATCTCATAATGACGCTCCCCCACGATATAGGGCGTCAACATCTTGGATTGGGATTGAAGCGGGTCGATGGCCGGATAAAGTCCCTGGCTCGCCCTGTCACGGGACAGAACAATGAGTGACGAAAGATGTCCGAATGTATGCTCGGCTGCCGGATCGGTAAAATCATCGGCAGGCACATAAACTGCCTGAATCGATGTAATCGAACCTGAGTGGGTACTGCAAATCCGCTCCTCTAACTCTGCCAGTTCCGATCCGAGGGTTGGTTGATAACCCAGCCGGGAGGGGACGTTGCCCATCAGGCCCGATACTTCCGATCCGGCCTGAATGAAGCGGAAGATGTTATCGATGAGCAGAAACACATCCGTATGGGCTTCATCCCGAAAATATTCGGCCATGGTGAGCGCGGTTTGTCCGACCCGGAAACGGGTGCCCGGCTGTTCATTCATCTGGCCAAAGACAAGCACCGTCTTGTCCAGTATGTTGACCGCTTGAAGCTCCCGATACAGATCCTCCCCTTCCCGGCAACGCTCTCCAATCCCGCAAAAAATACTAATCCCCTGATACTGGGCTGCCATATTGTGAATCATTTCCATAATCAGGACGGTTTTACCCACCCCCGCGCCGCCGAAAAGTCCCGCTTTACCGCCCCGTTCAATGGGAGAGAGCAAATCAATCATTTTAATGCCGGTTTCAAAAATCTCCGAGTGGGTAGTTCGCTGGGTCAAATCAGGCGGTGATTGGTGGATTGAACGCTTTTGAAGATTCTCCGGTGGTGGCTGGTTATCAATGGGTTCTCCAAACACATTGAACATCCTGCCCAAGACAGCTTCTCCCACCGGCACCATAATGGGGCTGCCTGTATCCTCAATCAAATCTCCTCTGGCCAAGCCTTGTGCCGGTGTTAATGCAATCCCCCGAACAGTCTTATCGTTTAATTGCCCCATCACTTCAATAAAAACAGGTTGTTCACTTTTGGTTTTCAATAAATGATTGATAGCCGGTAATTTTCCCGGAAATACCGCATCCACGATACTGCCTTGAAGGGAAAGAATCCGGCCTTCATTTATCTTTGAACTATTTTCGGTTGCATTTTTCATATCCTATTTCCATGGTTATTCAGGTTATTCAGATTTTGCCAATCGCCCGGCTTAACTTGATTTTTGCCAGTTCGTAATCGTAAATGGCTTGCGCTTCATTGAGTTGGGCCTGAAGCAAGGTTAAAATAGCATCTTGGACTTCGACCTGAATCGCCTTGCCTACCTTGTAGCGTTCGTTCATCAGGCGAAGGTCTTCTTGTGCATCCGCCACCGCAGGTTTGGCCAGCGACACATTTTCCCCGGCAAATTCCAGTTCGCTCCAAACCTGGGCAATGTTTTTGGCAATGTTCAATCCCTGGTTTTTCAAGTTCATCTGGGCCTTAATGAGTTTTGCCTTGGCGGCTTTGACTCCTGCATCCCGCTCCCGGTCAAATACCGGTAAATTTGCGGTCAACATGCCCACCACCCCATTGCCCAAGCCATTGGGTTCGTTTTCCGGGATGCGAATGTTCCCGGAGACCTGCCCGTACACCTGCGGCAAATACTGGCTCCGGGCAACCTTCAGTTGGGCTTCAGCTTCCCGAACCTGTTTCCCGGCTTCGATAATCTCAGGATGGTCTTTGATGGCTCCGTTCACCAGAACGGATAAGGATTCTCCCTGCCACGAGGAATACCTCAAGGCTTCAGAAAGCCGGATATCAGACCCCAAGTCCACACCCATTCTGGCTTTTAACTCAAACAACTCGTGATTGAGGTGATTGTGATGGGTATTCAGATGTTGTCGGGCTTCGGCAACGCCTGCCTGAACACGCAGGACATCCGCTTTCAAACCCTTGCCATGTCGGTATTTGGATTTGACAATGCGCAGCAGTTCTTCCTGTACGTGAATGTGTTGTTGATGAATATGATGCTGGATTTTGGCCAGCGCCGCCGATAAATAGGCTTGGCGAATTTGGAACGCCATCTCGACCATCATATCTTTTAACCCGGCTTGAGAGCCCTCCCAGGCAAACCGGTTGGCCTTGATACCACCCCGAATCAACCCGCCGGTATAAATCGGCATGCGGGAATACAGGCTGAACTCTTGCGTAAACGTATTATCCCCCACGGTTCGCATCATCATCCCCGGTGTCCGCAGTAACTGACTATCACCACCCTGTACAAAACTGAGGGAGCCTGCCGAGACTATGGGCCAACGCTTGGCTTTGGCCTGCTTCCACAGCGCCTTGCGAACACCGGTTTCCGCTTCAGATACCTGAATCTCCAGGTTGTTTTCCAGGCCAATTTCAACCGCCTCTTCCATCGAGAGAGATTGATCAATCAAGATAAACCCTTTCAACAGGCTTTTTGGAAGCGTAATTTCCACATGCTCAATACGAGGATCGTGAATACCTTGTGGATGCGGGTGAGGTGATGTACTCGTGTTTTCCTGGGCCTGAACCGGCCAGAAACACAACAGACCGACCATCAGAGAAATAGCCCCAAAGGTTTTTATAACGGGAGCTTTTATTGTCATGAGGTTTCTCCTCCCAGCAATCGTTCCCGCCTGCGCTGGAGCCATTCGGCAACATCATCAATCAGACTGTGCATGACGGGCACCACCAGGATGCTCAGGAATGTCCCGCTGAGCAACCCCCACAAGACCACCGTGCCCAAGGGAGAATAGGCATCCATCCCGGTCTTGGGAAAGATGGAGACCGGCACCATGACGATACAGGTGGTGATGGTGGTCATCAGAATCGGGCGCATCCGATCCACAGCCCCCTGCTGAATAGCCTCCATGCGGGGCAACCCGGCTTCCCGATGCTTGTTGATCATATCGATCATCAAAATAGCGGTGGTGATATTCATGCCGGTCAATACAATCAGCGCCATAATGGACACGGTGGAAAAGTGCTGGTTCATCACCAATAGTCCAATCAACACCCCGGTCATCATCATCGGCAGGGACAAGATCATCTGGAACGGTTGAATCCAGCCCTTGAATTGACCCACCAGCACCAGATACATCATCACAACTGCCAACAGCAACCCCCATAACAACCGCTTGAAGCTGTCCATCATCTGGGTCATATCCCCCCGGACTTCCAGCCCGTAACCCGGCGGAAAATTCATGTTGGCCACCGCCTTCTGAATGGACGCCATCGTTAAATCCATTGACGGTGCGCCACCGGGGCGATAATAACCCAGCACCGTAATGATCCGGCGAATGCCGTCATGGGAGACCACCGTCGGGGCGTTTCGTTTTTCGATGGTCGCCACTGATTTTAAGGGGACAGATTGGCCTTGTTTGTTGACGAGATACGCTTCCTCAAGGTCCACGTCGTTGGGCCGCCGCTGGGTGTCTTCATAGCGAACCAGAATCGTATCCTGTCGGATATTGGGCGGACGGAAAAATTCATCGGTATACCCGCCCCGAAGCGCATAATAGAGTTGCTGAGAGATTTCCTTGGGCGTTAACCCAAACTCTTGGGCCTTTCGGGTATCAATATTCACATGATTTTCCGGCAAGCCCATTGTCCAGTCGGTGGCTACTTGCACCAGTCCGGGAATATCTTTCACCAACCCGGCCAGTTGCTGCCCCATTTGATCAAGAATATTGAGATCCTTGCCGTGAACCAATATGGAAATCGGGGCCTGGGCCGTGGCCATGACATCCGACCCCATTTCCTTGACCTGAATCCGGCGAATATCCTCAGGGTACTGTTTCAGGGCTTCGTCATGAATCAAATCAACCAGTTCAAAAATAGTTCGTTCTCGTTCGGTTTTATCAGAAAACGTAATCATCATGGCGGCACTATTCACCAGATCGGCGGAATAACCCGTGTAATAGACACCTCCCGGCTCATACCCTAATCTAATAGATACCTGTTCCACTTCGGGCAGGTCGGCAATGATTGCTTCAACCCCTTCCATCACCTGCTCCGTTCGGGCAAAGGAGGTGCCCGGTTTCATCTCGACCAAACCGTAAGCCTGCCCGATATCGGCCAAGGGCATCATCTCACTGCCAATAAAACGGTAAACACCGGTTCCCACAATGAGAATCGCTAGACCAATGGTGACGACCGTAAACCGGTGTCGAAGCCCCCAACCAACGGCTTGGGCGCAGCGATCTTCCAAGGCCACAATCAACCGTTGGAAAGGTGCCACCAAAACCCGCATGAACCAAGGAGGCCGTTTGTCCGGGTCCGGTAGTTTCAAAATATACAGGGCAATCACTGGGGTCAGGGTCAGTTCAATCAGAAACGAAAAGACAATCCCCAGCATAATGGGGGTCACCAGTCCCACAAACATCTGTTGGGTAATCCCACCACTAAAGAGTAGTGGGGACAAGGCTACCAGGAGCATCAGGGCCGACGCGAACACGGCCAATCGAACGCCGGTCACCCCATCCACAATGGCCTCTTTTCGGGGTTTGCCCATTTTCATGTGGCGCAGCATGGCGTGGATATCCACCACCGTATCATCCACCAGAATCCCGATAGACAATAGCAGCCCGATCAACGTGGAACTGTTCAATCCCAAACCAAAGGGAATCAAGCCCAGAATGGCCATACTAAGGGTGACCGGGATGGTCATCAGCGAAATGATTGTTGCCCGCCAGTTGTTCATAAAAAAGAGAATGGCGGTTCCCGTCAATAAAATGGCCAGCCCCAACTCTTCAAACAGGTTATGAAAGAGAATGTCCACAAAGTGGGCATTGTCATAAGCCACCTCAAAATGAATGCCCGGATAATCCCGCTCCAGTTTTTTGAGCATCTTTTCAGTATCGGCAATGACCTGGGGTGAACTGGCGTCCGGGTTTTGAAGCACACTGACCCCCACCGCCTTCTGACTCTTGCCGTCCTTGATAAAATGATAAGCGCTTCGCTGTTCTTCAAAGGTATCCAGCACCCGCGCCACATCCCGTAAATAGACCTGCTTGCCACCGGGCAGGGCTTTGACCACATAGTTTTCCACATCGATAGGTTTCAAGGCCAAGTTACTGACTCGGACAATTTCTTCCTTTTCGCCACCGGTTAGCATCCCTGCCGGTCGGGCCACGTTATACTGGTCAATGGCCTGCTTGACATCCATGATGGACAACCCATAGGAGGCCAGACTGTTACGATCCACAATCACCTGAAGCTGCCGTCGTTTTCCGCCGTATGCCTGAACCGCATAAACATTGGGAACCGTTTTCAGGCGGTTGACAATTTCGTTCTGGGCCAGTTCCCGAAGTTTGACCGCATCCCAGCGCTCATCCCCCGTTAGCCCCAGCGTTAAGACCGGCCCGTTCAATGGATCAATAGCCAAGACCCAAGAAGGCTTGAGATTGGCTCCGGTCACCGGCAAATCGGCCTGAACCACGGTCATCAGGGCCTGCACTTCCGAAAACGCTTTCTTCATATTGTTGCCGTAGGGAAATTCCAGTGACACGATGGAAAAGCCGTTCTGGGAACTGGAACGGATAAACCGGGCGTTTTGAATGGCCACCATCCGCTCTTCAATGGGTTTGGAAATATAAGTCTCCATCTCCTCGGCGGACAAGCCCGGCATGGTGGTCACCACCCCAATCATCGGGCTTTCCACATAGGGCATCATCCGGCGGGGCATATAGAACAGAACGGCCAGAATACACAGAACCACCATTGCCGTGTAAAAGGCAATAACAATGTAAGGGTGTTCGACCGCCCACCGGGAAACATTAAAAGTTGAAACGTTGAGTTTGGAGTGCCTGGGTTCAGCGTGATTGGGTTCTGCCATTATTCAATCACCTCCACCTGAATAGAAGCGCCTTCACCCAAAGGTTTTCCGCCTTCTTTGACAATAATATCTATCTGCCAAAGCCCCGGCATCGTCAACTGGGTTTTGACGTGAAACAGACCATTGCCCTTGGATTGAACCGATGGTTTGGGCACCATCATCTTGGGCATGGCAGGCATAAAGGTTTTGGCCTCCACAGACATATTTTTAGGTAAGTCCCCATGCATCGGGCTGAGTTGAATCTCAATGGTATTGTCTCCCGTCTTGGCAGGCGGATTTTGAAGTGTGGCGACCATCAGCGCATGAGAAAGATTTTGCTTGACCTGATAATTGTTTTCCGGTGACATCCGGTTGGATGAGACGGCTTCCGGTAATTTTTTCAGTCCTTCCGGCCCATACTCCGCTGCTACAATAGTGCTTCCATAGGTCAAGCTTTGGTGGCCTTGTGTCACCACCACATCACCGGTCTTTAAGCCATGGGTGATTTCCGTGCGGGTTCCGTTGGAACCGCCGGTCACCACATATTGAAAACGAGCCTTCCCGTCCTGAGCCACCCAGACGCCCTGTTGTTGATCCTTATATATCAACGCCTGATTGGAAACCGTCAGGGCATCTTTCTTTTCGCTGATTTCAATGGCCATCGTAATAAAATCACCGGGCACAAAGCGCTGATCTGAATTGGGGACAACCGCTTCCACCACGGCGGTTCGGGTGGATAGATCCTTTTCCGGGAAGACAGAAGTCACTTTGGCTTCAACCGGCTGGCCGGTCTGATGCCGTCCTTGCCAAATCCAAACCGGGGCATTGACGTTGATTTTTTCCGCATCAGATTCGGCCACATTCACCTGAATCCGAATGGGATCAATCTGAGCAATCCGCATCAATTCCATACCGGGTTTGACAAAAACCCCTTCATCCAGCTTGCGATCCGTCACCACGCCGCTAACCGGTGCAACCACCGTCGTATAATCCAGCACGATACGCTGGGTCCGTTCCATGGCCGCCGCTGAATCATAACCGGACAAGGCTTGTTCATATTGAGACTGGGCGCTTTCATACTGGGATTTTTCGCGGTCATACTCTTCCTGGGTAATCACTTCATCCTGAACCAGCGCCTCGGCCCGCTTAATCTCGCTTTCCCAATACGTCAGATTGGCCTTGGCGGCTTGTATCGCGTCATGGGACTTTTTCCGGTTTGAACGGGCACTGTGATAACGGGCGGAATACTCATCCGTATCCAGTTTGGCCAGCACCTGCCCACGCTTGACCCGATCCCCGGAATAGACCGGGGCGGATCTGACCCAGCCGTCAATCCGGGGATAGACCGGCACATCGTTATAGGCATCAGCCGTTCCGGTATACGTTACCATGGCCGAAAAAGGCTGTAACTGAACCGTTTCCATCTCAACGGGCATCGCCCCCTGGGGCACCTGAACCTCCATATCCATTGACATGGATTCCAGAATCCCCATCTGGTTCGGATTTCTGAATGTTTCCGCAACCCAGGTTACCGCGAAATAAAGCACCGCCAGCCCAACAATAGCCAGGACGGGCTTGATGATATTGATTTTTCGTTTGTTCATTTTTGGCTCACTCATTGGCACTTTCCTCTGCCGTTCCTTCCGGGACGATCACCCCGAAAACACAAAAAAACATTATCTCCCTTCCACTTGATGGAAGGTCAACATGTTTTTTTAAATGAGCAAGCGAACAGTTTTGATATAATGAGACGCTTTGTCAGGATAATAAAGCTGTCGGAGCCAAATGGGCTTTTGGATAGTCCTTCGATCCAATTCCTGAACCGGGGTAACAGTCAGTGAACCCGCCCACACCAGCTTCTGGACAGGAGGAAGTTCTTCGGCAGGCTGGATAAGGGGTTGTGCCGTACTGCTTATTTCACAGTTGCAGTCATCCACGTTAGAAATTTGAACAACCGACACGCCCTGCTTTTTAGTTTTTTGATGATGCGGACACGGCGGCTTTTGCTGTTCCTGCTGTTGTTCAGGACAACACGGATGCTGTTGGGCATGCATCCCCAAACATGCGCAGGCATGAACCATGACACCACCCTGAAACGTGATGAGTAAGGCCAAAAAGCCAGATATAAAAATTCTATAAAAATGGTTCATATTCATAATGAATCATAACAAAAAGTAAGGTCTGAAACAATCAAAATCTCGGTAGAAATAAGTCCCTTCAAGGCCATACCCAGTTCAATCGAATGCTTTAACTGATAGGGTTCCTCCATCCAATTCTGCCGCAATGGTTTGAGTCAGAATACGAAGGGCTTTGGGGACGGGATGTTCACGCAACTGCTCAAGCCGGTGATGGCGAAAGTCCATCCGGTGACCATTGAAGAGGTCAAGCACAGTACCCAAAAGGAAAAGCGGATTATCAACACCTTGGAACCCATCCTGAACCAACACCGGCTCATTGTCGCGCATAGCCCGATTCCGTATCCGTATGGCTCGTACCTCGCCCACGGCTCCGTTATGGATCGGCGGCTCATTGAGCAGGATTACCAGTCCACCCAGGAAATGCCGTCAGCACAGTCTCTCCGATACCAGTTGTTCTACCAGATGACCCGGATTACCAAGGAGCGTGGTGCCTTGGCCGAGTATGACCGACTGGATGTCCTGGCGATGGCCGTGGCTTACTGGGTCGAGCAGATGGCCCGCGATGTGGATATGGCCATTGCCGATGAGAAAGAACGCCGCCTCAAGGATGCCCTGGAGAATTTCATGGGGCATGTTTTAGGACACCAGCCGAAACACGATACCTGGATGGATGTCTAAAATGGATCGTTCCCAGCGGCGATTTGAACGGCATTGCTGACTTGTTTTTCCAGTTCCGGCTTACCCTTCACGAGTTCTCCCAGTTCGTACATGTATATCCCAAACTCCTCATACGTGATAAGACCCAGTTCCATAAAGTCAAGAAGCTCCGTACAAACCGTCCAAAGCAGATGGTAGCAGGTGTCCCCGTCAAAACGATGGCGGATATGGGCGATCCGGCCCTCCAGAACGTCCTGGAAGTTCCTGATCTTGCTATCAATGAAGTCTTTGATCCGCTGCTTGGGAATGTTGGGCATCTGTTTTTTTCAACCTGTCCTTTCAGAACCCATTATACGCACATGAAAGTGAGTAGTTCCTAAAAACCTGAAAAGCCCCTTTGAAAGGAGCTTTTCGGGTTTTCTGGAGTCTCAAAGTGAGTAATTTTTCTTTCGATTTTTTCACTTCACTTTGTATAGAAATGGTGGGCCATCGGTGACTCGAACACCGGACCTCACCCTTATCAGGGGTGCGCTCTAACCAACTGAGCTAATGGCCCGTGCTGTTTCGACTCCATTGTAAGTGAGTAGAAAGTGAGTAGTCCACTCTTGAACCTGCAAAAACCGGGGTGTATAATGAGATCGAGCCGATGGCTTGAGATCGAAGTGGCGTCTTTCATTTAGGCTCTTTCTCCTTTCCGGGTTTTTACTAATAACATCATGCTTATCAGGGGTGCGCTCTAACCAACTGAGCTAAAGGCCCATAATATTTTTATTCGATAGCATAAGATAGCAATCTCGGTGGGGATTGTCAATGGTTTTGCAGGGATTATTACCAAGGTGCTTAAAGGGCTTTAACCCGTTCTTGCGCATACTTTACAAAGTCATCCTGAGTTCCGACAGATAAGTCCAGATACTTTTGGAATGTGACTTTGGCACGCTGTTTGTTCTGCTGTTCATCCAATACGACAGCAAGACCAAAATAGGCATCTTTAAAGTCTGGATCGTATTTTAAAGCCCTATCATAACTAGAAACAGAGGCGGTCAACTTTTTCTGTTCCTTGTAGATCAAGGCACGATAGTAATAAGCCATCGCGTTTTCAGGATCTTTTTTCAGGGCCTTGTCAATGAGATTAAGCCCTTGAGCGTAGAGTTGCTGGTTGTAAGCATCCACTACTTTATTTAGAATTTGAGTCGCTTCAGCTTGGTCAATCGCTTTTACAGCATCATTCGCTTGTTGCTTAATATCAGGCTCCGTGGATTCCAGCCGGATTGCTTTATGATAGGACAGAAGGGCTTTCGGCAAGTTGCTATCCTGATGGTGAGCTGTTGCCAGATAATAATGATAATTACCATTATTCGGAGCCAGTCTGATAGCCTCGTTATACTGTTCAATCGATTCAGAAAACCGGCCGAGCCCTTGCAAAGCGACACCATAAGAAACTCGAAGTTCGGCGGTCTGGTTGACAGGGACTTCAAGAGCTTTTTGGTAATAGTAAATCGCTTCTTCATTTTTGCCTTCTTTCTGAAGCTCTACAGCCTTAAGAAAAACGGCATGGCCCGCCTCTTCTTCAGCACCTTCGGCAAGCAAGGCGATTTTCTGATTATCAGGCGCCAGTTCAGCCGCTTTTTTAAATTCAGCCAATGCGCCTTCCGTATCACCTATAGCTTGAAGCGATGCGCCCAGATTCGCATGAGTAGCGGCTATAGTTGGTTTTATCCGAATAGATTGTCGGTAATAATGTGTCGCGGCCTGATAATCCTTCACCGAATGAAACTCTTCTCCAACCTTGGACTGCACCATCGCATTATTCGGATATCGATCCGCATACTCTCTCAGGCTTTTGGCAATGGCAATCGAAGTGGGTTGTCGTTTAATCAGTTGCAGCAAATCCCCATGAGCTTCCTCATAGGCAGGATCAATGGCCAATAAGCGATTGTATTGTTCAATGGCCTGTGGAATCTGTCCTCCCTCTTTGTACAGCACCGCTTTATAATAGGTGGCCAGCTTATTACCAGGCTCTATCTGCAAGACACTATCGTAGGCCTTATGAGCCATGGGGAAGTCCCGCATTTCCTGATATAAGGTTCCCATGTTCAAACGAATCAGTTTTTTAACACCCAGCGTGATACTAGGGTCCTGACCCGCTAATCGCTCGGCATTATCATAAGCTTTTAAAGCATCACCAAACATTTTTTTCTTCTGAAAAACACTGGCCAGATTCGCATGCCCGAGCACACTACGAGGGTTAAATTTAATTTCCCGACGCCAGATGTCTTCCAGTTGACGAATGGCATCCATGTTGTTAGGGTTGGCTTCCAGCGCCCGGTTGAGGCTAGCAACCGCATTATCCACTTCACCCGCTTTGTTCTGGGCAATGGCTAGCCGAACCAAAAGCGGATCGTCTGACTGATCCCCCAGCAAGTTGACCGCTTCCTGATAATACTTTTTTGATTTTTCCGGACGATTTAAAACATTAAATAAGTCGCCCAGGGCTTTTCTAGCTTCTGTGTCCTTTGGATCCAACTCAACCACTTTAGCAAACTCAACAATCGCTTCCTGGAACTTCCCCTGAAGACGGAGCTTCTGTGCCATGGCCCTATGCGTTTTTTTGACACCAGAAGCAATGCCGAGGTTTTCATACCCAATTTGTATATTGGTTCGGGCAATTTTTTGGGTTTCTTTCTGGTTAGACGAATAGTCCAGCCCCTCTGGCCAAGCGTACTCCATGAAAAAATGCGCTTCTCGAAAGTCAGAAAGCGCGTTTTCTTTTTGAACTAATGAGGTTAATACATAATTACCCCGCTTCATGTAGATAGTGGCCAGATTATTGTAGGCAATAGCGACACTAGACCCTTGTGCCAATGGAACAGCTCGTTTATACATTTCAATGGCTTTGGTCAGCTCGCCTTTTTTATAGTAAGCGTTACCCTGATCATAATAATAGCCATAATCCGGCATCTGAGCTCTGCTTGCTGGCAGAATACCCATAAGCAGTATCAAAATCGAAGCGAAGGCAATTAATAACCGTTTCTGAGTCAATGTACTTTCAAAAAGTGGGTATAACATGAGTGCTATCCAATATCCAAATTTTATTGATACAACAACAGCCATTTTTAAAAAACGACTGGCCTTTGGGTGAAAAGTGTTCCAGATCTTATTATAACGAAAAACGGGCTTTTCAGTGAGTCTAGGTCTTCTTTTTTCTTTTCACCCTTGTTATATTTATATTGACGTTCTTTTTTAAAAAAAGTTCGTTTTAAGACCATCTTTTTAATATCAAAATGGCAGATTAGACTCGACATAGCCCAACTTCCAGCCCCCTCGCTCTTGAAAAAGCAGAACATCCGTTGCCCGACTTCGTCCATCATCATACTGGCAACGAATTTCAACCACAGCACGCCTCCCATCAGACTCTTTGACTGTATAATAACCAAATCGAAAAAATTCATTGGCATTACTATTAAAGAAAAAGCGTTTCCAAAACGTCTTCATCAGGCTGGCATCATTATTTTCAAACAAAAGCTTAACCTCGGCAGGACCCAGTTTTGCAAATTCAGCCGCATTGCGATGCCGACTATAAATATCATCAATCGTCCATTTTAAAAAGGCACTTTGGGTACTCTTTGAAAAGAGCCCCCAGCAAACATGGCATTGATTATGCATCAATGACTGGAAAAAGTATTTAGTCGTTTCATCGGCAGAAAGTTTCATGATGATACTTATGCTTAAGGAGAGGTTTTTTCACTTAAGGTGATGTTCTGAAATTAATGGTAAAGTCACCGCCTAAGTCCGTTAAACGGTTTCCGCGCCAGTCAGCCACTTCTTCGCCCAAAGTTACAGTGTAACTGACTCCTGTTCCCATAACCGTTCCCGCACTAAGTGGTGGAAGTAAAATAAACTGACTCTCACTAGGAAAACTGGGATAGAGTGTGGATGATGTAAAGTAGATTCCCGAGTCATTATCAAAAACATTCACCACACAGTTGGCCGGATTGCCCGTACAATCGGCGGCGATTGTTTCATTATTCGCCGTATCCGGTCGGGCATACAGGGTTCGATAGTCCACCCCGCCATTAAAATAGACCTTCAAAACGGAGCGGGCATCAATGGGTGGCGCCACATTGATATTAGTGCCTCCAATAGGCATACTTTTATTATTATCAGGAATACCTTGAGCCATGGTATAAAAAGCCAACCAAGCCGGAAACACTTCCAACTCATTCGGAGGCTCAGACGCAATAGTGGCTGACCAAGTCTCTTCGAAATCAACCCGATTATTCATACCTCGCCCTGGAACAAAGACTGTATCAGTGCTAGCTGGGCCAAGTGTAATGTTCGCGTCATTTTTAAAAATTTTGTAATCGCTGATTAAATCTTTGGGGTTCAGGGTTCGGCTCAAATCCGCTTCAGCCAGAATCGTTAGCTCCTCTAATTCATAGGTCGTCCCCGGATCTGCTGCATCCTGACGACAAGAGGGTGTCGGGTTATCGCCCACCATAGCAATCCGAAGGAGTCCAACGCCAACTTTCCCATTATCCCCAAGGCAAACCGACCCTTTGCTTAAAATATAATAATGCTGAAGCACACCAATATTAAGGGTGAGTCGACTATTATCCACATTTCCATTCATCTGGCGGATCGGATCGCCTCCGATAATAAAGTATCGATAGAAACCCACCAACTCATCATCATCAGTTGAACTGGCATCTCGAAACACTCTACCCGAAAGTCCATAAAGAGGCGTGTTGTGCGGCCCGCCTCCGGCACCCGCATATTCTAAGAAATTAAGGTAATTGGTACGAGGAACAAAGCGCGTCGCCAAAGCCTCTTGAATGCCTGCCTGGGCGACATAGTACAGTTGCATGGATTGACGGCTGGAAACAATCCGCTTAGCATTATAAAACGCCGATTGATTCAGAGCCAATGCCATGGTGGCCATGGCCACCAGAGTAATCACCGCCACGGCGACGAGTGCTCCTTGTCCGACAAACGATTTTCTAACAGTCGTTATGTCTGAATTATTCCCATTCATAGTTTCTTAAAATCCTTTCAAAAAGGCTCTTTCATGCTCTACCTTCGCTCTTTAGCAATAATTTAAACGACTCTACGGGCATTTTAATTGATTATATAATAAGTTCTAACAACTTCTAACCTTTAGATATAGTAAAGTCTCGACGAGAAACGGGAAATATTAAACCTTAATTCGGAATTTAGGGCTTAAGTCTTTATTCTGTTAAATAAAAGTTAAAATAGAAATGGGGCTGTCATTACGATTCCGCATCCCATTCTAAGGTATATTACACAATGTTACACTTCGAAATATTTATTCAAGTGATACTTTAAATTGCCGATAACTTTAATCAGGTTAATGTCTTCAAATAAGAGCAAAGGTTTGAATGGAGTAGTGTCTATGCGCCAAACATATGGTTTCTCACTCATTGAATCCGCGGTGGTCATTCTGTTTGTCTCACTGGCAATGGTACCGGTCATTGCGACAATGGGTGGCGCTAATGATTCGCAGGCCAGTCTGTATAGCGGCAACGTTTCCAGTATGACAGCGCACAAAAGCAAATTAACCTATGCGGCTAACTCCATTATGGAACGGGCCATGGCGGGGGAACGAGATCAAGGCGACAATGGCGTGGGGTTTGATCCAACACTGCTTTTCCCGGACGGCAATAATAATACCATTGGAAAAACGAAAGAGGTTGATAAACGGTCATTTTATGGGACAACCGGCCGAGACTATAGCCAGCCCATTACATTCAAATGGGTGGTTCGGGATTTGTCTTACCGGGTAGACGAAGATGGCGATCTCATCGGTTGGGATAACCACACGGTTTCACAAAGCAAGGCCGAACGAGTCGCGCCTTCCGGCAACCGGGTGATCAGCGCAGCACTCGAACTTTATGAAAATCCGGGCGATGCGAAGCCCATTATGACACTTCCCACTTACTTTTACCGAAGCTCCTGCACCACCACATCAGGAGGCTGCAACAGCGTAACCCTTGAAAAAACAGGTGTCTCCGTTGTACTCGATGTTTCAGGTTCAATGGGTTGGGCTTTAAGACCCGGAACTCCTGGCACGATCAATGGCATCGCCTCTCCTTTTCTTAAAAATCGATATGACATCGAGGGCAACCGGGCTGATGGTCAAATCCGTATTAACGATGTGTTTGATGACACCACACTGGATTTAACCTATGTACAACCGTTTGGTACAGAAGACCCAGACACCCCCTATACTGAAGAATACATGCAACCGGGCGCGAATCCCTCAACACCCGTGCTCAACTTTCCAGCCTCATGTGCGGATCCCAATAATAATCCCGCAAACGAAAAAAGGTACTTTACCCCCAACACCTTTAACAGCAGAAGCCGTGCGGAGGTCGTTGCCAAACTTTGCGGACGAAACCCCAACGGCACACCCACTCGGGATAGCCTCAGAAACTGGACTCGGATGCTCAATGACAACATGTCCCGGGTTGAAGGGGCGCGAAACGCGATTCTCTCCATGCTCGTGACCTTAGAAGAAAACCAGTTCCTAACCACTTACATGAAAATGGGTCTGGTTACATTCACAACATCTGAACGGGGCTATGCGACTTTACGTGTACCCTTGGAAGAAGCCAAGGCTCCGCCTGGATCCAACGTAACGAACTCGAAATTTATTAACATGCGCCGTAAAGCCGCTATGATTAATCGAGATGGTAGCAATAATCGCACTGAGATTCGTGCGGGGGGTGGAACCCCGATGCTTCATGGCCTCAAACTAGCGGCCAAAGATCTCTATCAGGATTCGGATGTTAGCAACCGATTGATTATTGCCATTGGCGATGGGTCAGTCAATAGCGGCAGTCAGGGAAGCTCAAAGCCACCACCACGTTGCCGAGGTAATGTATCGGACTTTGCCAAAAAAGTAGGTGATGGCACCTACAAAGACGGTCCGGTCAAAGCCAAAGGTGGAAAAGTTACGATCTTCTCCGTCGGTATTATCGGCTACCATGAGCCGACCATGCGTTGTTTGGCAGAACAAACGCCCAATGGCCAATTTTTCGCCATTGACTCGGTCGCCGATATGCAACCTATCTTTGACCAAATCGCTTTTCAGATCGAACGACTGGTTCTCAACAGTATGGTCGCTCGATACAACCTGCCTATCGAAGGTTAAAACGTTAAATTTAAAAACTGCGGATCCATTGCAGTACCTCTTCAGCGAGTTGAGGTGCTTCAGGCTCCATAAGGACATCGTGGTAAAGCTCAGGATAGTCTTTCAAGGTTTTTATCATCACCTTGTCGCCAATCCGTTCTGGAATCCGGTCAAACCCTTTTCGCATGAACACCGGATCACACACAATGTCCTTCCCCGGAACAAGCATGAGCGTGGGTATAGCAATCTGTCGCGTCTTTTGAAGCGCCATCAAATTAGCCCAGCTAACTTGTAAAAGAAACCGGGAGGGAACCGTTAAGGGTGGCTTATCTTTATATTGTGGATCGTTTAGAACAGTCGGATTCCGTGTCAGGGATTCCGTTGAATAAGGAAGCGTTGCCCTGTGCCCTGCCCCCCCCAATAAACAGCCTAACAACTGTTTAACAATATAGCTTATTGGAAAAGACACCGAACTGGCCTTATAGGCCGGAGCAATTAGGATAAGATGACTGAAATGATCCGGTTGTTCCACCGCGAGTTGGGTGGCAATGCCCCCTCCTAAACTGATTCCAGCCAAAACAAGCGACTCATGTCGGGCCAGATTTAATGTTTTTTGAAAGGCAATTAAGTCAGCCAGATAGCCCTTCGGATGAGGAAGTGGTTCTTTTTCATTCAATCCAAACCCTCTAAGGTCCGGGGCATAAATCGGATCGAATGCCTCCAAGAGGGGTTCCAGAAAAGAAAGCGCTTCTTTAACAGAACCACCCAATCCGGGAACAAAAAGCAGGGCTTGTTTGGCAGGTATGCCTCGGTGCGGATCCGTTAAAAGCCCGTAGCGTAACGGAGAACCGTCGGATGAGAGATACTCTTTAATCGTAAGCATATAAGGTTATTATAACTTTATTCTGATGATTCAGCGATTGGGGGTGATAACTCACAATCAAAAAGGGCCTCTTCATAGGTAAAAATCTCAAGCGGGGTTTCACGCCCTCGGATCCGAACACGGCCCAAAGACTTCAGATCCCTCCGGTGGACGTCTTTTAAAAGAGCCACCGTATGCTCACTGATAACCATCCGTGTTTTATATTTTTTAGCCATGTCCTGAAGTCGGGCCGAAGTATTGACCGCATCACCTACAGCGGTAAACGAAAGGCGATCCGGCGTTCCCAGAAAACCGACAAAAGTAATTCCGCTATTAATGGAGACACCAATATCCAAAGCCGTGCCATCATTCGCCAAAATATTTTTTTCGCTATTCCACTCGGCAATACGTTGTTGAACCACCTGAATCGTTTCGCGAGTCGCCATCACGGCATCCGAAGCATGGTTTTCCGTAGGAACAATGCCAAACATAATAAGAATACCATCGCCTAAAAACTTATCGATGGTGCCCCGATGCCGAAGCGTCACTTCTTCCGTCAGACTATAAAACTCATTGAGAATATCTTTTAAATCCGTCGGCGCCAAGTTTTCCGAAAGGGTGGTAAAATTTCGAAGATCCACAAACACCGAGGTGATTTCCATACGATTACCCGAGGTTTGAAAGGCCTTTCCCATTTTCTGGATTTCAAGAAAGACCTCTTTTGAAACCAGCTTAGAGATGTTTTTCTCCAACAACTGCACTTCTTTATCTTTATCCAGCTCCTTAAAAAAGGTACCAGTGGTAAAAGCGATAATCATAAAAATTTCAGGTGTTGCAATATCCATCAAAACACCCTGAGTTAGCTCAAGGAGAACAATCAATAGATAAATACCCATTAACGCAATAGTGTACAAAAACGTCGGGCCCAAGTGCTTCAACTTAATCCGAAGATAAAAAGTAGGAACCGTAAATAAGGCAATCAAGAGGAAGTTTTGCCAGTCGGAAAGAACCGTCATATACTCTTCGTTTAGAATATTATCAATGGCAGTTGCATGAATATCCGCCCCAAGATGGCTTGCCGATATCGGTGTCGCATGAATATCCAATCCAAGAGAAGCCGCTGATGAGCCAATAATCAGGATACGATCCTGAACCAGAACTTTTTCCTCATCCGTTAATGGGGTTTCCGTATCGAGGAAGCGATGTAACGGGATCGTGGGATGTGTTGTCACATAAGTCTTTCCGCCAACGGGTAGTGGTTTATACCAACGCAGGCGAAGCTTTCCCTCTTTGTCTAGCTTCACTTTACGGCCCTTCTCCACTTCGCCGTTCGGTGAAATCGTCATGTAATAACTAGATTCACCCTGCAGTTGCTCAACCGGGTCGGACTCTTTCCCAATGTTGACAATCCATTCTTTAAAGTAATTATCCACATCGCTTCGAGCCTGAAAATGAAGCATTTTTAAGCTAGCCGCAAGGGCCATTGAAGGGAAAATGCCTTGAACACCTGTCTTCTCACCATAAGTTAGCTCCTGAAAGATCGGGAGGAGCGAGCGGAATTTGCCGTCGTTATCATGGTCGGTGATAACAACCCCCAAATTAAGGTGATAAAACTCAGGCACCTGATAGACGGTTTCTCGATTCGACTGATAGCCCATGATTAGATTGCCGATATTTTTCATCGCTTTTATAGCATCCGTGTCTGTCGTGGGATCCAGATTATCAAAATAGCTATCGAACAGAATGACAGCCGGATCATTCGTGTTCAGCTTCTGGAAAATTTCAAGATACGTTTCTTTCGTCCAGGGCATCCGGCCAAAACGGTTTTTAAGCTTATCGAGTGTCTCACTATCAATTAAGGCCAAAGTGACCTTACTGTTCTGGATAGGAGCGGATGATTTCTTGACCAGCTCATCCTGAATCACCGGCTCAAAGAAAATCTGACAGATAAAATAGATACTAATAATGGTTAATATACCTGCAAGCACAGGTAAAGCCCGTTCGTGTAAAAACAGCGCATAATTCTTAAAAAATCGAACAACCGGATTAATGGATCCCACTCCTTCCTGAGTGAATATACCGGGTTAATAAAATGTCCATCGGGGTTTAAAGTTAAATATTAGTTCTATTGTACTGTGCCGCTTGCTTTTTCATATGGACTGATTAGAGTATCTTAAGAAAACAGTAGCGCTATAAAAAATATCAGAAAGATATATTAAAAAATTGTAAAGTTATAAACACAAACTAGCACAAAACCCTTGTTAATAGTTTTTATATATATAGAGAGTAATAGTTACTCTACTATTAACCATATTAATCCATTTCGTGACTACCCCCCCAGCCATCAAACTAACCCCCCGGATAGGAGCGAGAGAACTCAATAATTCAGGAGATTGAATTATGAATAACAATATAGGCCCTAACATTAACGCCTACAACGCAACAGGCAATAAGCCTCTAGGAAAGCAGGAAAAGAAAGAGGACAAACTAGCCTCTTCGGAAACCAAGCCGTCTTCTCATAAGGCTAAAAGCGATTCCGGCCGTATGCCTGCTGAACTGGTTGCAGCAACAAAAGCCAACCTTGGCCTTGGTGCGGATATCGAAGCACTTGTACCCAACAGTTTAGGTAAAGCCCTAGGCTTATCGGGTCTGGACACTCATATTGCAACTCAAAATGCAGTTGATAACGCGTCGACTAACGTTGCAGAACTCAACGCAAGTACTCTTTACGGCTTGCAAAACGGCATCTTTGCTTAATCACGCAACAAATCAACCTTTACCATCTCTTTTATTAAACGGATATTCAAATAAACCGCATCCCCACAGCGAATCTCTTTATTATTTGAATTAATAGCCTCTGTTCTTTTTAACAGATTTATAGAGAATAATGCCCTGACGGTTTTTTGCGTCAGGCATTATTTTTTTCAAGGTTTGAACATACGAATAGCTCAAAAAGATAAACCATTTACCCCCTCTGTTTAGAGGGGGTTTTTCCGAAGAAATAAAAGTATCTACACTAAACGAGGTAATGGCTTATTATGCGCACCACATTCAAAATCAAGCAACAGGATTTGGTATTAACACTGGGTTTTTGTTTACTAACTTTTACTCTGGTTATGACGCTCATTGTCCCATCCGTCTCTGACATTGACCCCTATTATTCGTTGCCTGAAGCTCTTTACCTCTCACAACTCAGTAATATGCCTTGACGGATTCACTCCTGATTAGATAGAGTCAATGGCCCAAAGGTTCGCCCCCGTATGCCACCGAGCTTTCGTTGGTCATAATGTTTCGAACGTCAAACAGGTCTGGGAAAAATCGCTCTACAATACCCCGTTGAAGAACTTTGCTTGAAATTCCTTTTAGCGAATTTGACTCCAGTCCGATGGTTCGGCGCACCATGTCAATATGATGGGTACGCCATTTATGGAAGAAATCGTCGAAGTCCACCAGATATTCGGCCAAATTATGAAGATCGATGTGCTTTTCGTATTCTCGATAAATTTCGAGCAGGGTCACCCCGCGTTGCTCAACTAAGGGCTTAAAAGCCAGCCACAATTGAGGGCCTTTTTCCAACAGGCGATTGAAGCCAGGAGATTCCATACCGCTCCCCTGTCCGAGCCCAAGACGAATTTTTTCGTATTCCTGAATACTTAAATTTCGGGCAATAATATCAATATGAGTGATCAAAAGCTGTTGAATCTCAGTCACCAACCGAAGGGAACGGATAGCCATTGGAATATTCCCCTCTCCCATGTAGGTAATAGACCGATTCAAGTCATAAAGCATTTGTTTCATCCAGAGTTCCGAAGCCTGATGGGTAATTTGAAACAGCAGTTCCTCCTTACTGGTCCATTCTTCCGGCTCTTTTTGGAGCTCTAATAGCGGAAGCGTACGGATGTATTTTTCATAATCTGTTTTCCCTTCGCCAATCGGAAAATCAATCGGATAATACGTATGTTTCCGCTCTTGAACTTCTCCTTGCGCATCGTTTGAATACGTTTCTGCCATGGCTAAAAGCCCTCCCGATAAGTCGCCCTTCAATTCCCGTATTATCGACCAAACAAAGCGGGAAGGAAAGTTATCTTACTTAACTGACCCACTATCAATTTAGAAAAATAGAGCTCGCTGGCTGTTTAACCAATAGTCTGAAGGGCTTCCACTTCGTTTTCGGCGGTGGTCAGGACGTGGTTGAGCTTGGTGAGTTCAAGGAGCTGGGAAACATAAGGCTGGATGCCATAAAAAACAACTCGGCTGCCATTACTGTCACAGCTTTTATAGGTATTAACCAAGGCGCCAAGGCCACTGCTTTCAATGAAACTAATGGCAACCATATTAATAGCCAGCCCTTTCTGGCTGCTTGCCAGATGTTTCTTAACCTCATCCTGCAAGGCATCCGAAGTAAACCCGGCGGGCAAATCAATAATCGTAGCCTGACTGACTTCTCTGGATAAACCCATGTGAATAAAAGACACTCTCGATAAAATAAATCAGATGCCCCCATTATACATCCTTTCTCCCAGCGGACTCAATACACTGAAGGAGTGAATCAAATCGAAAAGGGGGCCCCTGTCGGATTGTCAATAAATTCCTGGACAATGGCTATCAAGGGTTCCCAGTTCAAACTGACCCACGACCTAATTTAGTCCTTATCAAGGTATCAGCCAACTCTCAGGAGGGCATGTCGGATCGTCGATAAACGCCTGAGCCAACTCTTTTAACGGTTGCCAGTCAAAGTCCGGGCCTAGAACTTCGGTCATAACCCTGCGTACCGAGTTTCCTGTAATACCCAGGATATTGGGAAAATTAGGATGAGAACCGGCCGATTGAGAAATTCTCTTCACCATCTCATCCTGCTTCGCTTGAGGTATCAAGTCGAGAATTTGAATAATTTTTTCTTGCGCGTGATCAAGAATGACCTCAGGGAGAAGCAGGCCAAGCATCGACGTCTCATCTTCTTCAAATTCAAGCTCATCGATAATGCCTCTGGCCGCTTCAAAAGAGGTAGGTCCGCCATGCGTAATCTCTAGAGTATCGTCGTTCTCGGATTTCCTCATTAGATTTCCGGAGAGGGCAAGAAGGATCCGTTTTAGCGAACGAACATCTACGGACTCACCGTATGCCTGCTTTGATAAAGGCTTGTTGAGGTCAGGCAAACTTCGTTCCTCGACTTGCCCCATGGCTTCCCCGAGAGGGTGCAATAAGGTAACATCTTTGACCGAGTAATTTAAAGCTTCCGCGATCACAACGTAGCTCAGTACGGCGCGACTAAAAGAGTTTCCTACCTCTAACGGCTTAACATGCTCAAAGGTATCAAGAGGAGACTCCCCTTGAAACCGGAGAGGCGGCGGCGTTTGATATTTAAACGTCGGAAAAGCGATTTTCGGAAAAACGTGACCAGAGCGAATCATTGAAAGACCATCCTAATTTTTAAAGGAAAAATAAGTTTTCTCATTCTACTGAAAGAAATAACGCTCAATCGGCCAAGTTGTCCCATTGGCATCTTGATTGTTACAAGAATTTATTTTTAGAGTTGAAAAACGGTCGCCATAAATTTTTGTAACCACTTGGCCCGTTCCTTCATTGCTTTTAAGACGAATGGGATATACTGATAACAGGTTTTTTGGATAATCGGCTGTCTTGTCTTTAGTTTGTACGAACAGGTTGAATCATTTTGATACTGGTAGAGAGACGGGTCAACAGAATCGTTGAGGATGGAGGTTTCATGGATCGTTTTGGATCAGCATAAAGAAACCTTACGTTGTCTTGCATGCGCTTTCCCTCATGTGGCGGGTCAAAATTATTGTGGAAACTGTGGCGAGCCATTAGCGACCAATGACACCAACATAGTACACCCCTCAACCGATCGATCTGGACAACCGAAACCTGAGATTGAGGTTCTAGAGTCACCGGCAGGTTCTTTAGAGTCCGAGGCACTGGCTCACTTCGCATTGGCCTCCATCGAGATGATGAATTATGTTCAATTGGCCACATCACTTGGAAACGAACAACAGGCCGAACAGTTCCGAAACGATTGCATTAGTTGGATTGAAGAACGAGCAATTTTAGCCAATGGCGTGGTGGAATCCATTCGAAACAACGTCGTGTTTTTGTCCTTTCCCCGAGAGTTTTCTACAGAACGGTCGGTTCTCGTGGCGGTGGAGATCCTGCGAGAGATACAAAATCGTTCGTTTAACCTGAATGGAATGCCCTTAAAAATAAGAATAGGTCTGGATCTTGAGTCCTCTGCAGAACGAAACCCCATGACTTCAGCCACAGAACGCTCGTTGGCGACTCCGGGTTCTATTGTCATCAGCGAAGCTGTTTATAGGATCCTTGAACACGATTTTACGGTTCGCCCGATTGGCCCTCTGAAAGTCGCTGAGCGAATGGTCACGTTTTATCAGCTCGACAAACCTTATAAAACCATTACGCCACAGGAAGAGATTCTTTCAGACCCTCAACCCCGTTATCCATCCGCACCAGAGCCCACAAAGACGCTATTAAGTGAGGGAGGCGAAGAAGAGCGGACGGCCATTCCACGAACCCATGAACCGGTTAGCCACCCGGAGCCAGCTTCAAAAGAAATACTAAAAGCGTCTATTCTTCAGGACCCTCTGGTTTCAGAACAGCACAGTGTGCCCCTACCGAAAGAGCCCGATGTTTCTCCTTTGCCTTTGTATTCCTCTAAGGATTTATTAGAAAAGCAACCTGAACCGCCAATAGAAGCGGAGGAAGTGGTCGAAAAACCCTTCGATGTCGTATTAGAACCCATCGCCGAAGCGCCTCTTCCGTCCTTTGGAGAGACGTTGAACGAAACCGCGTCAATTCCTGATTTATCGGCTCCCGTTTCTATTTCTGGTGTTAGCCCAGGGTTAATGGGATCTCTTGGACTGGACCCAACATTGCTTTCCGGTACCATGACAGAAGAGTCTGGTGTGTCTGATCAGACCATTAAGGCACCTCAACGGGTGGATGAATCCTTACGAATGGATTCTGGCTATATACCTCCATTATATGGAACAAGGCGATCCCCGCGAAAAGCAACCCATACCTATGAAGAAACTGTAACAGGTATTGTTACCGATCTGGAAAGATTCCTGGAAAATGAATCGTCTACAGGACAGATTATTAGTCTAATCGGGCCTGATGGCATTGGCAAAACCTATATGACCAATAACCTGGTTTTAAAAGAGCTAATCCCGGATCCTTCTAACCCAAAATTCATCTGGTTTGCAGGCCATAACTATCAGAAAATTGGACGAGAACAACAGATTCCACTGTACTTTTGGTATGAAATGCTGAGTAACTTCCTCTCGGTAATGCTGGAAGGGGTTAATAAACAAGATTTACGAACCCACCTATCCCAGATGATGAACCAGATTTATCAGGGTAACGCACACGAAGAAACCATTTCCTTTTTCTGTGATCTGATGTCGGTTAATCCACTGGAGCCCATTTCCGGTAAAACGTTGGAACGATTAGGATGTATTGAAGACTATCTGGTTGATCTCTTGGGTCAAATGAGCCAGCATATGCCGATTTTGATGCTAATTGAAGACGTGGATCAGGCCGATATTGCTTCACTGGATGTCTTGGTTCGTTTGCTAAACAACGATCTTTTAAAGAGTCGCATAACCCTATTGTTGACGTATTCCGATGACTTCTGCCCAGAAGATGGCTTGATGTGGGCCTTAGAATCCAATCTACATAAAGAGTACGTCGTCTCCCCGTTAAATCAGGAAGAAACCATCCGATGGATGGCGGCCGGGCCATTTTCAGGAAATGAGAATGCTCTCTCCCCTACCCAAATGGATACTCTGGCCATGTATTCCCATGGGAATACCAACTACCTAATGGAAGCCATTTCTTACCTGACCGTTACCCAAAGTCTGTTGGTGGATCCAGAAACAGGGAAGTTATCGGCCAACCCGGAAAAGGATCCGAACACCCTGATGCTCCCGGCAACGCTTCAGGAAATGATCCAGCACCGACTTCGATTGCTGGATGAAGAGCAACGTTACGTACTTCAGGTCGCCAGTGTGCTGGGCGAACGCTTCTCCTTACGAATTTTATTGGATATTTGCGAATTTAAACCGGAAAAACTCCAACAAATCCTTGAATTTCTGATGGTTCAGCAATTCATCACCCATGACTACACCATGGCAGGTCAGTTCCGCCATAGGACAGTCTGGGCGCAAGTATATGAAACCATTGAACCGAACCTTCGAACCGACTTACATCGATTGATTAGCGAGTATGTTGAAGAACTGCTGAATCAAAATAATTCGGTTAATCCAGGACTGGTTGCCTACCATGCCATGAATGGCGGTATGGCTAACCGGGCCTTCCAATATTGGAATTTGGCTGGTGTATATTGCGCTCAAATTGGCTCTTTAGCCGGATTAAACATGGGGCTATCCAAGGCAATGAGCTTATCTGAAGATATTAAAACTAAGGATACCATCCGTGCCCGGTTACAAGAAAATTTAGGGGTTCTAAATTTAGGAGAGAATCCAGAATTTTCCATCCAGATGTTAGAACCCGCCGTGGCGTATTTTGAAGCACAAAAGGATACGGCCAAACTAGTTGAAGGGCTGGGCTACCTAGCTTCAGGCCATGAGGCTCTGGGAAACCTTCATGCGGCTCTTGAGCTTCGAGATAAAGTGTTGGCTTATGTCCCGAAAGACCAATTTCCGCAAGAATATGTAACCCTACAAGTTGCCCGACTAGAATACTTATACCGGCTTGGACGAATCCAAAAAGCTCAAGAACTTTTTGATACAGAAATTGAACCGTTGGCCCACTCCCATATGACGACGGATCCGTTTTATCATAAGGTTTACCTCAATGCGCGCCTGACACTGGCCGAAATTACCTTGCTCCGGTGTGATGACTCCGTCTTCCAGATGATTGATGACACCTTAAGGCAGTCCGAGAAATTAAATCTCACCGGACTCACAATCATGCTGAAAATCACTCGGGCAAAAAGCTTCCTCTTCCGAGGGCATTACGATAGTTGTCAGCGAAGCTTGGAAAGTGTGCGACAAGATATTAAGACATTGAATAACCCGGATGACATGCTGGCACGTTGGGGATTGGTGGCCATGATGCGTCATTGTGAACTCGGCCAATGGAAAGAAGCGAGCGCTTTAGCCGTCGATAGCATGGTCAGAGCCGAGAAGGCCCGAGATCACTTGATCTGGATTTTTATTAACGCCTACGCAGGTCAAGTTGCATTAGGCGAAAACCGTTATCAAGATGCTCAGCATATTCTGGAGATTATGGCGACGGAAAGCTCTGAACGGCGTTTTGCCACAACCGCGTTTGTATGCTGGCGTTTTCTCACCGATGTCTATATGGGACAACAACAGTATGAACAAGCGCTGGACGTAGTCAGCAAGGCATTGGACATTGCCCGAAAAGAGGAAGTGAATAATCAGCGAGAAATCTATTTGCTCACTGTCAAAAAAGCCCATGTTCAACTACAGCTCGGACAAATCAAAGAAGCTGGATTAGCGCTCCAGGCCGAATGGCCCCAAGCCAAGCAGACAGGATTTATGCCCATTACAGCCCCAATGGCTGAAGCCATTGGGGATCTGTCCTATCGGATTGCCCAACAGACCCACACCAACGAAATCAAGCAATTAAAATATACCGAACGGGCACAGACGTTCTTTGAAATTGCCCGAAGCCAATGGCAGGAAATGAAAAACACGGCTCAGGCAGAAAAGATCATGGCAAAAATAGAAGTAATGTGAGAATTCGTCATATTCACTGACCGTATTTTACGTTAAAATACATCACGCTCATTTTATTTAACCTGAGCAAGTAAGGTTTAAGCCCCGGTGGCGGAATTGGTAGACGCTGTGGACTTAAAATCCATTGGCCGCAAGGTCGTGCCGGTTCAAGTCCGGCCCGGGGTAAACCTAACGCTTCAGTCATCTGTCTGAAGCGTTTTTTCATGGGAGATGCAAAAAACCCTCGTACAGCTGGTAGGCTTAAGGTTTTCGTTTACGCTTGGTTTTGGTAATAAGCTGAATGACGCCTTCTTACTCGGTACTTCGGCACTAACGAACATAGCGATTAAAATTTATGACTCTGCCCTGCTTAATCCAGTGGTCTGAGACGCAGACAGGTATTTATGCTATAGTCCATCATAATCTATGTATTACTGTGTTTGTATATTAATCAGGAGACGAAGCGATGACCACAACCATGGCACAATCTTGTCAGGCAAAAACGTTTGACCATTTAAAAGGACTCGACGGCATTTCTCAGAGTCAACTGGACGCTCACTACGCCCTTTATAAGGGCTATGTGACCAACGTCACTAAGCTATTTGAGAACCTTGAAAAGCTGGAGACCGGTAGCCAGGAGTGGAATGAAGTAAAACGCCGCTTTGGTTTTGAAGTGAATGGCGTCGTGCTTCACGAACTCTATTTCACCAACATGAAACCCAACGGCGGTTCTATTCCTCAAGGCTCCAAGCTCGCTCAACTGATTAAAGAACAGTATGGCAGTTATGATCAATGGGAAGCCGATTTTAAAACCACCGGCAAAATGCGTGGCATCGGCTGGGTCATTACCTACCAGTGCCCTTGCACCGGAAAGCTCATTAACTGCTGGGTCAGCGACCATGAAAACGGTCATCCGGCCGGATTCAAGCCAATCCTCGTCATGGATGTCTGGGAACATGCGTTCACCGTGGACTATAAACCCACCGAAAAAGGCAACTATATTGATGCCTTTTTCAAAAACATTAACTGGGAAGAAGTCGAATCTCGACTATCGTAACCCCTTTTCAAAATCCCTTAAAAGTCAAAGAGCCTTTGCCTCCTGAGTCACTCAGGGTAAAGGCTCTTTCTTTTCGGGCGACTTGTTTCGTGAAAATTAATGAAAAGAGTTGAGTGCCAGATTTATTTGACGACTCGTCGAATGCATATACCCAAAGTAGAGCAAAGCCAACTGGCTCTGTAACGATCGGATTCGACCATTCAGTTTCCCGGCTTCCAGATAGTTACCTGATTCCAGGTTATTTTTCAATTGGGCCCGGATGATGCCCTCTTGCTCTTTTACTTGCTCGTAGCGGCCCCACGTTGTATTGCGCTGGGTGTCCATGGCCTGAAAGTCCTGCTCATACTTTAGCCGAGCAAGTAAACGCTCTTGTTCCCGGTCCTTTTGTTTTTCTATTTGTCGAGTTTCTTGCGCTTCGAGTTGTTTTTTTCTTATTTCCTTTTTTCTTATTTCCTCAATCTCCAACTCCTCTGGACCAATTCGACTCTGAATTAGTCTCATCGGAGAATAGCCAAATTCTCCTGCCAACACGTTGATGTTCCCAGCCATCACTGTTTCAACCTCAAATCAACATTATACTCCGCTAAATGTCAGCGTCCGCTAAGATTTAACGACGATCAATAACGAACCGTTTTCATTCACGCTCGTCTTGCCTATATCCAAGTGACTTTATTCGAAATAATTTGCTCTACAGTTCTCACTAAGCATAAAACCCCAGAACCGCTTTTTTGTGCTAGCTCATTTCTGTTTTTTTGAAAGGATCGTGGGAAAGTGTTGCCAATGGCAAAGAGCTCCATCCAGGGTTTTCCCGCTTTGTGTTGTTTTTATCGTTTCCAGCTCTTCAATTAAGCCCTTTGTCTCGTAGAGCATCCTTTCAAGATCAATCCAGAGAGAATACGGCGGTCGGGTTTTCAGCGGGGTGAGTCGATTCAAGCCTTTTTTTAGAAGGCTTAATGCCCCGTCTGAATTTCCCTGCTGTAGATGATAACACCCAACCCCCACTTGCAAGACGCCTTGATAAAAAGCACTTAGCGTCGAGTTGTTCGACTGAACCGCTGGCCGCCAAAGAGCTTCTTCAATCACCTCATGAGCTTCGAAAAATTGACAGGCATTAAAAAGCTGGATCGCCTCTTCCCAGGCCTGTTCTTCGGTCATTTCTTTTTTACTGAAGGACAAATCTGACAAAAATACCGACTAATCGGAAGTGGTGTCGCTTGAAATACCCTGCTTTTTCATCGATTCTAAAAATCGCATGGCCGCTTTACGTTGGGCATCCGGCGGAACAACCCGGAGCAGTTCAACAGCCTTGGAAACGACAGGATCCTCATCATACCAACGGTTACCAAACTTCTTAGGGCGAGAAACCTGATAAAACTCTTCCAATGCCTCTTTACCAACCTGTGTTTCAATTTTTGTCAGAAACACTTCAGCTTGTGCCCGGACATCAGACTGAAACGACCGCAATAGGTCCAGCACTTCAATCAGGACAGGGTCATGGTCATACCATCGTTTACATTCTGCTGGATTGGTTGATGTGTCACTCATGCTAGATTATTCCACTCCCTGCTGTTGTTGGGTTGTTTCCAATACATTTTCATCGGTCACGGGTATCCGTTGTATCGAAGCGCCCAGTTGGCGCATTTTATCTTCTAGCTTCTCATAGCCCCGATCCAGATGGTGTAGATTCAGAATCTCTGTTTGTCCTTTGGCTTCCAGTGCCGCAATGATTAAGGCGGCCGCGGCGCGAAGATCACTGGCCTTAACACAGGCACCACTCAAAGATTCAACCCCGGTAACGATGGCCACATTACCTTCTACTTCAATTTTAGCGCCCATCCGCTTTAAATTACCCACGTGGTTAAACCGGTTTTCGTAAATGGTTTCACGAATCACGCTGGTACCCTCGGAAATAGCAAGTAAAGCCATCAACGGGGCTTGCAAGTCGGTTGGGAAACCGGGGTAAGGCAGGGTTGTCAGATTTTCGGTCTGAAGCCGCTTATCAACCTGAATTTTAATCTGGTTTGGCGTTGGTAGGGTAATGTTAGCCCCCATTTCCATGAGTTTATGAGTCAGCGAGTGTAAATGAGCCGGATGAACAGCATGTAAAGTAACATCGCCCCGAGTGCCCGCAGCCGCGATAAGATACGTGGCAGCCTCAATCCGATCCGGTACCACATGGTAGCTCACACCACCTAGATTCTCTGGTTTTACGCCGTTAATAACAATTTCATTGGTTCCGGCACCAGAAATGTCCGCTCCCATAGCATTTAGAAAGTCGGCTAAATCCAAGATTTCCGGTTCCTGGGCCGCATTGGAAAGAATGGTTGCTCCTTCAGCTAATACAGCAGCCACCATCACGTTTTCCGTCGCACCGACACTGGGCAAATCCAAAACAATTTCGCTACCTACTAGCCGTTTTGCCTTACTCTCGACAAAGCCATGGACAATTTTGACGTTGGCGCCCAGCGCTTCAAGCCCCTTGATATGCAGATCAATACCGCGCTTGCCAATGGAACATCCACCGGGCAGAGAAACCTTCGCTTCACCAAAACGACCGAGCAGGGGTCCTAATACATTAAAGCTGGCTCGCATTTTACTGACCAACTCGTAAGGCGCTTCAAAACATGTGATATCTCGTGCGCACAGGGTTATTTCATGGCCAGATTGTTCAACTGTCACCCCCAGGTGGCGTAACACATCCATCATCACATCCACATCGGAAAGTTGAGGAACGTTGGAGAGATGAACCGGCTCTCGGGTCAGCAACGAAGCAGCCATGAGCTTTAGAACCGAGTTTTTCGCGCCCGAAATCGTCACATCGCCCTGAAGGCGGTGACCGCCTTCAATAATCAGCTTTTCTGCCTTTGTATCAGACAAGGAAGAATCTCCAAGTTATGCTTCCGGAAAGTACTTGCTAAAATGTGAATAGTTTAATCATAACACAGGTGTCCCGAAATCGCCTCGCCCGAACAATGGAACCGGACAAGCCCTCCTGTGTTCTCACCGGGAGAAAACCTTTCTACATAAAAACTTACAGTAAAACCGATAAGGCGTTCCATGGACATTAACTCTTATTAAACCCTTTCAGATAACGATTTATTCTTTTTTATTTTTAGCGGTTTTCAGCGATAATTTATTCTATGATAACCATACTCCCTCTTCCCCGCTCATTTTTTGATCGTGCAACCCTACTCGTCGCACAAGAACTGTTGGGCCATCATTTGATTATCCAGCCTACCGACTCAACCCAGTCACCTCAGCGCTTTAGAGTCGTGGAAACAGAAGCTTATACTCAAATGGATCCCGCCTGCCACGCTTACCAAAAACGCTCTGGCCGGGCTGCTAATCTCTATAATCGGCCCGGACTGGCTTATGTTTATTTTATTTATGGGATGCACCATTGTCTGAATGTTATTACTGAAGCGAAGGGGACAGCAGGTGCTGTTCTGTTCCGTGCGTTGGAACCATTAGACCCAAATCTTGCTCATTTAAAAACCCATGGTCCCGGTCGCTTGACCCGGGCTTTGGGTATTACACAAGTTCAACATAACGCCATGGATCTGACTCAAGACTGCAATCCACTGTATTTGGCCCATGGTGAGCCTTCCTTGCCCGAAAACAGGGTTCAGACCACCCGTATCGGTATTAGTAAAGCCCAAGACTACCCTTGGCGATTTTATATTAAGGATAACCCCTGGATTTCCGTAAAATAGCCCTATAAAGAGGCTTAATAATAACGGAAAGCCGTCATACCCTGTAGGTATAACGGCTTTTTAAACTCTATCAGCGTATTGATTAAGAGAGCTACTCAGCTTCTTCCGTTTGAAGCTTCATTTCCTCAGTCTGTCGAAGTGTCTCATCATCAGCCGTTTCCTGAGCTTCTACTTCATCAATGATAGACTGCTGTTCCGCATCTTTCGCAGCGACAACTTTAATCGGCAGAGTCGCTGAAACCTTTGAAGAGAATTTGACGTTAATCTCGTAATCACCCACCTTGTTGATAGGCGCATTAACGTTAATTTGCTTGCGCTCAACCTCAAGACCTGTCTTTTCAAGCAGTACCCGAGCCAGTTCCTTGGTGGTAATGGTACCAAAAAGCTTGCCCGTATCCCCGGCATTGGCTTCCAGGGTCAGGGATTCCAGTGCGGTTACTTTATCGGCTTTTTCGAGATCTTGCTTGTTTTTCTTCTCCGCCTTCGCACGAATGCGTTCAATGCGGGATTGCAAATCCTTCAAAGCGCCTTCTGTGGCTTTAATCGCTATATTTTTTGGAAAGAGGTAGTTCCGGGCGTACCCATCTGAAACCGCAATAACATCGCCACTATCACCGAGTGTATCCACATCTTTAGTCAAAATAATTTTCATCGCCGTTAATCTCCAGCCTTCTTTTTGGCTTCTTTACTTGATGACCTGAAGACAGGTCTGAAATAATACAGGGCTAACACAATACCACAAAAACCAAACTGTCAAAACGTCTCGTAAAACCGGATAGTGGGTCAGTTTAAGGTTTTCTTGTTCCCTTATCATTCTTGCGAAGAGGAAAATCCAGGCCCACAAAGCTCGCTTCACTTAAGGCCAGCTTCGCAAACACCGCAATTTTTTGTTAATTCCCACCTTCGCGGGAATGACAGTAATAAGCAATCGGGAAGTATCCATATAATCGTTGCGTTTTTAATTCAAACGGATCCATTCTCTTAAAAACCGATATAGGCCAGATTTTGAAGCCCTTTATTTTCATTGTATTGACAACCAGCCGAATGCCCACCTATACTACCTATTAAGGCAAGTAGGGACTTAAACCTTCTGAAAAGCCCGTATGGTGGCACTTCAAATGGCACAAGCAGGACATTTTAATGGATGATCTGATCGAAAAATTAAAAGACCTTGGGTTTAATACGTATGAGGCCAAAGTGTATCTTGCGCTATTGAAAAAACATCCGGCCACCGGCTACGAAGTGAGCAAAGAGTCTGGTGTTCCTCAAGCCAGAGCCTATGACACCTTAAAGACCTTGGAAACCCGTGGTGTTGTTATCGCTAACGCTGGAAAACCTATTACTTACCTTCCCATTGCGCCGGATGAACTGCTCAACCGGTGGGAACGTTCCTTTAAAACCTCCATCAACTTTCTCCGGGAGTCTTTACCAAACCTGGCCAACGAAACCGTTGAGCCCATTCTAAATCTGCGGGGCAAGAATCCGGTGATTAAACGGGTGGAAGAAATGATTGCCCACGCCAAACATAATATTTTTATCGAAATCTGGAAACAGGATGCCCAACGATTCGGCCCCTCCTTGCGAGACGCCGCCAATCGAGGCATTGATATTAAAGTGGTGGGTTATAACGGTGTAGACTTTGATTTTGGGCAAGTCTACCAACACACCCTCGCCTCCGATATTGAAAGTTCACTGGGTGGACGCTGGTTGATTATGTCTGTGGACGATCATGAAGGTCTGGTTGGTAATTTACCGACCGGGGAAAAAATCCCCAAAGCGGTTTATACTCGAAATCAAGGGATTGTCTTCATCATTAAAGAACTGGTGGTTCACGATATTTTTCTGCTTGATGTGGAAGAAACCCTGTCGGAAGAGATGGAAAAAGCCTACGGCAAAAATATGATTAAATTGCGTCAAAAAGTATTTGGCGACAACCCCATTTCGCTAATTTACCATTAGGTAGTCCTGCCCTCGTTTTTATGCTAATTTAAAGCCATTGACTACCCTTTTGGAGACGCGCTCTTATGTTTGAATCCCATCAGCCCGATAAGCCCAAGCAGTCTCGCCCCATCGAAAAAGCCATGCTCGGCATGATGGGGGTCTGGATTGTGGGAATCCTGATTTACGGCTTTGTGCCCCCTGGCATTCCACGCACGATCGCCATGTTAGTTTTTATTGGCACCTTGGCTTATTACATCTACAACCCACTGGGATTTAAAAAGGCCCAAAAATAAGTTTTACATCTGTTTTTATGATGACGAAGCCGACGAGAAAAACCGTCGGCTTTCAAATACCACGGGTAATCCACGAACAACACAAAAGAAAACAGTGACATAAACGGATGTATAAGCCACCGTTTTTGTCACTTGAAGGAATGAAGCCTCACCATCAGGCATGTGTGCCAAAATGAGAAACCCAAAAGCGACCCCTTTTACCACAGCGTACGTCCACCGACTAAACCGGGAACTGACCAGTAAAACCCCCAACCGGGATTTCATCATTGTAGACGAACCAAAGGCCGTTAATCCCTTTTCCAAAGCAATCGAGCGAAGCCCATCCACCGCAACACCCCGCACAATAACAACGAGAGGAATCCAGAGAGGAACCCAGCCCACCGCAAGATAAGCGATCCAGTAAATCTGTTCGACAATCCGGTCGCCAATAATATCAATCACGGCACCCGCCTGAGACTCTTCGTTGAACCTTCGAGCCACATACCCGTCCACCCCATCAAGCAAAATGACAACCGCCGTTAAGCCAAAGAGAACCCAATACAGTGCCATCGTCGCCGAGGCTTGCTGATAATACAAAACCAGCACAACCGTCAGGCCAAGAAAAGTTCGAAATAAAGTAATAAAATTTGCCATGGGGTCACATTTCTAACAACAACAAGCCATTGGCTCTCGTCAATTTTTAACCGTTATTATCCGAGAGGTCAGGTTATTATAAATCGCACAATAGGCTTTTGCACTTGTTTCCCAACTGAAATCCGCCACCATGGCATTCTGACGAAACTTACGCCATGCGGCCCTATCTTTGTAATAGCCTATAGCCGTTTGAAGGGCTTGCTTAAGCGCCGAACTATCATAGGTATCAAAACAAACTCCCGTCCCTTTTTCAGGATTTTTCGTCACATCAATAACCGTATCTGCCAGCCCGCCCGTTGCTCGAACCACAGGTATACTACCGTAGCGCATAGCGATTAACTGACCCAAGCCACACGGTTCAAAGCGACTCGGCATTAAAAAGAAATCGGACCCAGCATAAATCCGCTGTGCTAACCCCGTATCAAACCCAATTTGTACGGCAACCTGAGGAAAACGCTTGGCTAAAATCCTCAAAGCCGATTCATAGTATTGTTCTCCGGAACCTAAGATGACCCATTGACTCTCAGCCAGAGCCGACGTCGTTTCAAAAGTGTCCATCAAAACAGGAAGAAGGATATCTAACCCTTTTTGATCGACCAAACGAGAGACAAAGCCAAACAAAGAGACTTCCGATTCGACGGGAAGCCCTATAGCTTGCTGTAAGTCTATCTTACATCGTGCCTTTCCCGCTTCAACCGAACTGACATCGTAATGCTGGACAATGGCCGAATCCGTTTGGGGATTAAACCGTTCCATATCAATCCCATTAACAATTCCTTGAAGCCGCTGAGCCGAGTCTCGAAGTAAACTATCTAGCCCGCACCCATATTCGGCGGTCTGAATTTCTTGTGCGTAGGTTGGCGAAACCGTTGTAATCCAATCTGCAGACCAAATCCCTTCCACTAGATAATTTCGATTATCATGCCACCCCTGATAAGCCAGGTTATGAATCGTGAGAACCGTTCGAGTATCTGAAAAATACAGATTTTTTTCCTGAGCGAGTAAGGCGGGGATCATGGCCGTATGCCAATCATGGACGTGGATCACATCGGGCTGAATGTCGAGCGCCTCTAGCCCCTCCAGCACCGCTTGGCTAAAGAAACGGAATCGCCCGACCTCATAGTCGGTTTGCCCAATGGGGTAAACCGCCGGATTATCCGCAAACCAAAACTCATGTTCCAGTAAGTAAACGGTCACCGTGTCCGAACCGGGCAGTGTCCCTTTCCAAATAGAAACAAGCTCTTCTTTACCTTCAAACCAAACGTTAAACCGAGTCTTTATTTTGTCAAAACCAAACGCTTCAGGTTCGATCATCCCATAGCGAGGCATCATCACCGATGCCTGAACACCTTGTTCGGCGAGTGCCTTGGGTAAACTTCCTACCACATCGCCTAACCCTCCCACTTTGGCAAAGGGTGCGACTTCAGCCGAACAAAACACAACATTTAACACCAGGCGTTACTCGCCCCCGCTATCCCCTTCATAAGAAACCACTGCCATTTTCGTTATGCCAGCTCGTTGAGCCGCATCCATGACCTGCGTCATGGCATTATGGCTAGCCTCCGGGTTCGCCTGAATCACCACACCATCCGGCTTGTCCTTAGCAAACTTTCGAACCAAGCCTGTAATCTGCGTTAATTCAACCTCTTCACCGTTAATAAAAAACGCATCACTCTGAGTAATAATCACGTTAACCGTTTTGGGCTCTTCAGTCGTATCCGCATCCGCTCCCATGCTAGGGACTGACAAATTCAGGCCCGGATAATCCAGCATGGGGGCTACCACCATCATGATGATGAGCAACACCAGAAAAATATCCGTTAACGGCGTAATGTTAATTTCATTGATGATTGGCTGTCGTGCGCCCATGTCAGGAACCCTCTCCGAACAAATCGTTTAAAGTAGGGCCAGAGTTGATGGGTTGAGCTTGCGTACCCGCTCCACGGCTTTTATCTGGCTTTTCGCCCGCCACCGTTACTTTATGGAAATTCGCGTCCCGAGCCGCCTCAAATACCTTCAAAACCACCCCGCTTCGGGTTTTAGCGTCGGCACGAATAATGAGATTGCGCTCTTCTTCCGTTTTTAACTCCCGTGCCTCCACTTCCTTAATCAGAGCCTCTGTTAGCTCCGCTTCTGGAATCGTCTCGCCACCGATTTTAAACATGCCATCTGTTGTAACTTCCAGCGTCAACCGGTTCTGATCCACCGCAACGCCACCTTCCACTGTCGGTGGTTTAATTTCCGCATCAACGGCCTGCATCATGGGGGCCACCACCATCATAATGATGAGCAGCACCAGAAAAATATCCGTTAACGGCGTGATATTAATCTCGTTGATGATCTTGCGTCTGCCTTTTTGCTGACCGGCCATAAAGCCTTCCTTTTTGATTGGTTATTTTTTGTGATGCTACCCCTGACGATAACCGCCAGGAACCGCCGCTGAACTTTGGACATCCGAAAAGCTGAGGAACAACAGTTTTAACAGTTGAAAGTCATCTTCATAGCGATAAACGGTGGCTTGAAACCAGTTGTTCAGCGTTACCGCTAAAATCGCCAACGCCAAGCCTAATGCCGTAGCGATGAGCGCCGAACCGATTCCGAACATAATTTCAGGGGCTTGTGTTGCCGCCTGAGAGTTGGCCATTTCGCCAAAGGTCAATAGAATCCGGAACACCGTGGCAAACAGACCAAGGTACGGCGCAATGGTGGCAATGGTTCCAATAGCAGATAGGCGGGCTTCCAGCTTTCGTCGTGCCAGCGAGGAGGTGATATCAAACGCTCGATCAAAGCCTGCCGGTTGCTCACTCAATACCCGAAGCCCCTCTTCGGCCACGTCACCAATGACGCCGCCCACTTGTGTGCTAAGCATCTGTGCCCCAGTGAGGTTACCCTTGCCAAGCTCTCGTTGAAGCTGTTGAATAAACCGGACCACGTCTCGCTTGTTACGGTTATAGAACGTCATCCGATCAATCACCACCGCAACCAAAATAAAAGAACAGATCACAATAGGGATTAGCACCGGCCAGTCGTTGACGATGGCGAACCAGATAATATTACTCTCTTCCATGAAAGGGTCTCTCCTGTTTTAAACACATTGTGTGAATGAATAAAGCCTGTTAATACGTTCCACCTAATACATTATAGTCAAAGGTAAACAAAATCTGAACCGTTTCCCCCTGATGAAAAGGAGGGAGTGTCTTGAAAGGTGCGGATATTTTTACCGCGTTGACGGCCGCTTCATCGGCCAATGTTTCTCCAGACGAGTGGGCCACCTCAATTGTTCCCAAACTGCCATCTCGATGAATCTCAAATTTTAATTCCACCCGCTTGTCACGATCTCCCCGAGGTGGCCGCCAGTTCCGGGACATCCGTCGCTTAATTTCAGCCATATACGGTCCGTAATTTGCCTGACGAACAGCTACACCCGGTTTTTTCGCTGAACCAGCCGCCGCCGCCCCACGACTGGCACTTGCTAATCCAGACTGGCTAATGCTGGCTAGCTCCCTTGATGCTTTTGAAGCCGGGGTTCTTGGGCCTGTGGTTCGCTGAATGATAGGCGAGGGATTCGATGATCTTTTCGGTATATCCTGAGAAGGTTTTGGCGTCGGTACTCGGGGCTGAAACGTCGGCGTTTGAGGAGTCGCAATAGCCACCTTGTGTGTGGGCAGGGGCGGCACTTTAGCTTGTGGTTTCGGAGGCTGTTTCGGCTGAGGTTTTACCGGTTTTTGCTGTGGTGATGGATTCATCTGTGGTGTCGGCTTTGGCGAAGGAGCGGGCGATCGATTCACCTGACTCTGAGGAGCGGCTTTTTCACGAGCCGCCGCTTTTTCTGAATCCTCGAAAGGTTGAGGTTGGCTTTCATCCGGTTTACCACCGGCTTCCTGGTTAAATTCCCCTAAAAACTTAGCGTTTTCCGGTGTTTTCGCATCTCGGTTCGGCGCCAAAACAAATTCCATGTCCTGAACCTGTGGCTCAGGCTTCGGAAAAAACCGGGCCAGATCCAAATCAATGTTGAACAGAATCGCCAGTAAAAAGACCAGCAAGGTCCAGAATAAGAAAAGTGCCCCTGGAGAAATCAAATGAAAAGCACCGGAAAGGGCCATCGAGTACTTAAACGGTAAAGTACCCGAATGATCTCGCAGTCTCAAAAATGGCGGTAAATAGGCCGATGAAGTGAGTTGTGTTGAAGGCGATGTCAGAGGTTTCCCCCGAAGTACGGCCCCAAAAGCTGACGGCGAATCCATGACACCCATCGGCTTCTCAGGCTCAGGAAAACTAGCCTCGGCGGATCGTGGAATATCCAGGTTGGTTTTTTGACCAGCGGCCTGTTTAAATTTCCCAAACAGTGACATGTGAAGTGAATGAATCCCTGAGTAATCTGATGACTATTACTTTATTATATAGAATAAAAGCGGAACAAATGCGAAAAGTGACCCTTCATTTTAAGTTAAATTCTAAAATAGAGCCTTTTTCTTCGAAATGCGTTGGCTTTCGTTAAAAAAGGCTCTAATTAGAATAAGATTAAAACGAATTTATTGACCGTAATACCCACCACCGTTGCCATAGGGATTGGCAGGCTGTTGGGGTTGGGTATATCCACCACTGTTACCGTAAGGGTCAGCGGGCTGACCATAGCCACCACCATAGGGATTCTGTTGGGGTTGGCCGTAACCACCACCATAAGGACTCGCTTGCTGACCATACTGCTGAGGCTGAGCGTTATAGCTGGGTGGCGAATTATAACCACCTGCATTGTAACCGCCTACGCTTGGAGTAACGGTTACAGGGGTGTCCAAAACAATATTTAAAGGCTGGCCCGCAGGTAAAACGGCTTCAACTCCTTTTTTTGCACCCGCATAGATGGCACCTAAACCGCCACCAATGGCCGTTCCGTAAATAGCACCTCGCCCTACTTTTCCACCTGAAACCGCTCCCATAGCAGTCCCTAAAGCAGCGCCCGCAGCGGCGCCACCACCGGTTCTTAAGGCGGCCTTGCCTAAAGTGCCCTTGGTACTTCCGCCTTTAAGGATACCTGTACCGTCTTCCGTTTGAATCCGGGCAGAAATAGGAACACGCTGCCCGTTGGGTAAAATGGCGGTGGTAAAACGAATATCCAAAGAGCCATTTCGTCCACCTCGACGAGCACTTCGAGCCGAAACAACCTGGCCCTCTATCTGGCTACCGGCTGGGATCACAATAGCGCCGCCAGCTGTTACGGCAGTTCCTAACGTTGCGTTAAAACGATCGCCTGGGCGTGCATATTCGCTAGTTAAAGGAGACTGGACGGTTGCCGTCATATAAGTCCCTGCGGGTGCCGTTACAACATGTCCCTGCAAAGGAGGGAGCCCTTGACCAATAAGGGTTCCATTGCCCGGCAAGCCCTGGGTTGAAAAAACAGGCTCTTCCGCCAACCCTAGAGAGGGTTGAAATAACGCCAAAGTTAAAGCTAAAAAAGTGGGTATCAACTTAAATGTGACTTTCAAAATAAGGTCTCCTTCACGCAATCAATAGAGGGAACTGATCAGACAAGACGATAGTTGCCCCTTATTGTTCCATTAAAAGGTCTAAATATCCACCCATTAATAGAGAAATCCCCCCCTAAACTCAAAATCCTGTGCTAATCTAAGTAAAAAAGCGTCCCACATTTTTATGATGGTTTTCCTGTTCATTCCAAAAGAGGCAAAGTAACTATGGGAAGCTCTCCTCCCCAACCTGGAGCCCCTGCATCCGGTTCCCCATTTGAAAAACTTCAACAGCAAATTTTATCCCTGCCCCTCTGGGTGAAGCAGGTGTTCTATTCTGTTTTAAAACAGGAACTGGAAAGTATTCTGTCCAAAAGAACCCTGGATACATTTCAACCTGAAGACACTCTTCAAGTTTGGCACCCTGAGCTTACCCATGCCGGATCTAAAGCGCTAGATGTACCATCAGGAGAGTACTCTCCCGAATTAATTAAAGTCCTTCGCATGGCTCGCCAAGGGAAGGCCGTTATTGACATTACCCTGCTTAACCATTGGACACTGGAAGAATGTAGCATCCATCTGCTCACCGCCATTAGCAAAGAACTGATTCTGGCGCCCAAGTCGGGTATTATTCAAGCCACCATTCTCTACCTTGCGGGCCGGGTTCGCCTAGGTGAGTATCTGGTAAAGATCGGGCGCGTTACGGTAGAACAACTGGATCAGGCTCTACGCACCCAACGCTATATTGAAGAATCACTTGGCGAACGGACTGGCATTGCCAATGTTCTTATTAATTTAGGCTATATTAATAAGATGGATAGTGAAGGCATTCTCTTTTTAAAAGAAGAAAGTCGAAAAAGCTACTCAACCCATGATTTATTTGGCTCGCTGGGTAATGGGAACAGCGGTTAAATCGTTAAAGATTCAAGTCGCTCACCTTGGTTTTTTATTAAATTACCCCGCACCAGCCATCCTTTCGATCGGTATTCCACAATCCTCTATTTTATTAATAATTTATTTAGATTATTAACGTTTGTTACAAAACAGGTTGGATATTTGACATTTGTAACACAAAAAGCCTCTGCTTTGTTTTTATGCAAATAACAAGTCTACGGGGAATATCTTTAATATAGTACTTAATCTCGTTTCACCTATAGGGGGGGAAATCTATGGGATTTGCAGCCAGTCAAGGCCGGCTTCAGATGTTGACAGCTCGTAAAAACGATATGGAGCTGAAACTACAGATGATCCAGCAACAACGTATGTTCTGGGCCGATGTTGCGACCAAGTTAATGATGGCCGCCGCTCGCGATCCAGAAGCATTCGATTCGGAAAGCCAACAAGGAAGAAGGCTTGAAAGTGATCGGGCGGTTGTCGCTCAGATTGATAAACTGTTGGAAATGGAAGCCAATCGATTAGATAAGCAGCGTGAAGCAGCTGTCACCGAAATTCAGGCCGTTCGAAAAGTCATCTCCAAGAACATCCAGCAAAGTTTCAGCCTCATGGGTAATGCATAAGGTTTCATACCCTCAGGATCTGAATTAAATTATCAACTATCTTAAACCGGAATCATTGCAAGGCCACGACATGATGGTTCCTTTATCAGTGCCAAATTAGAGAGTCACGTGTGTAAGGAATAAAAAATAAAATACTAAACCCATGACCGGCGCAGGTCTTTGATTTATTACCCCGAACCAAACACATCGTCTGGATCGACACCCAGGGTGTCCATAATTTCTTCAATCCGCTCCCAATTTTTGTGGCTCTGTTCCTCGAAACCACAGCCGGGATGATAAACCGTATTTTTATGCGGAAACGGATAAGCACGGCAGCCCAACGGACGATCTTCGTGAACCCCGCAACGGCCATCCTCTAAGACAAAGCGGCATTTGAAAAATGTGATTTTGTCCGGATCTTTACCCGTTTCCTCCGCTCGCTTACGCACCCGGTTAACAAATTCGTCAGCAATTTCCCGAACAGCCGTCTGTGATTCATAGGCTTCAAAAATGGAGGCGAACACCCGAGCATGCTCCGCATTGGGTTCATGGGTTTTACCCAACGCTTTAATTTCATCAAGACTCAACGAGCCTTTAAAGGTCGCTATTTTGCAACAAATACCCCGTTGTTTGCACAGGTGTTGCGGCATTTTTAACAACCGCTCCACCTCTTTCGCAAATCCCAACGGTGAGTCGGAAGTTACTTCAGATCGAAGCGGCGGATTTGAGGAGGCGTCCTGTTCGTCCATATCCATGTGTTCCCTACCAATAATCTGCGCCAAAACGCTTCCAGGGTTTAATTTTTGCTTCAACCATTTCGCGTAAGTCCTGCAATGTCGTTTCGGGGCGCAGGGGATGGGTAACACCGTCCGGCGACATCTGCGCCAATATGTAGGCGCTGGTTTTTAAGTCTCGGATCCAACGTTTCTGTTTTTCGCGTTGTTGAAACTGCCAGCCTTCAAAACCGCATTCTGGCGGCATCACCGACCAACCGTGGGCCGGGGCTTCCTGACAACAACGGGGTCGTTTTTCGTAAATACCACATAAGCCTTCGGGTGTTACATATCGGCAATGATAAAATGTCATTTCACTGACATCGAGATCATCACTGGTTTCGGCCTCTTTCAACACCTGCTCTACCTGCTCAGGCACAACCATGCGAGCAGCCTCAATGGACTCATAGGGCTGGAAAATGCTTAAAAACTCGATGGCTTCCTTCTCACCCCGTTCCGCCATTTCTTTCAGCTCTTTGTAAGGGGCATAGGTTGTAGCAGAACGACAACAACGTCCGCACTTATGACAAAAATCCGGTAATCCGGCTGATTCTTCACCCTCGGCGACCAAAGCCTCCGTTCCATAATAGTTCAAATCATACATTGTAAAAACTCACGCCCTACCAGCAATCACTACTCTTTATCCTAACCCATCGACAAAAATCCGACGACCTTTAAACCAACGAGTTGGCTCTAATTTAAGCTTTCTGTAGGATTTCAAAACGACCTAAAGAAATTAAGCGGGTTAAACGGTGCCGAAGGTTCGGTCACCAGCATCACCAAGGCCCGGTACAATATAGGCCTTGTCATTTAGGCATTCGTCTACAGCACCGGCGTAAATACGAACGCCCGGATGGGCTTCGACAAGCTTTGAGACGCCTTCGGGTGCCGCGATAGTGCAAATAAAATACAAATTTTCAGGCTGAACACCCAGCTTTTTAATAATATCAATGGCTGCCACTGCCGACCCCCCCGTGGCAAGCATGGGATCGAGAACAAAAATCCGGGCCACTGAGTAATCAATATTGGCGGGCAATTTATTGTAATAGGTTACGGGCTTTAGAGTCTCTTCATCCCGATACAGGCCAATATGATACACGCTAGCCGTCGGCAGAACGTCCAGAGCAATATCCGAAAGCATTAAGCCCGCTCGGAGAATGGGAGAAATAATAATAGGAACACTGGGATCCAACCGCTTACACTCAGCCTTACTTACGGGGGTTTCTACCAGTACCCTGGCCAAAGGTAGCTGACGAGTGGCTTCTTCCATTAAAACTCGGCCAATCCGAGCCATGGCACTTCGGAACAATTCATTGGACGTGTTTTTATCCCGTAGAATACTCAAATGGTGCTGAACCAACGGGTGATCACAAATGGTTACGGAAGGGTGACTCACGATTGCCATGGCCAAAATGCTCCTTTATTGACTGGGTTCAGCGTATCAGAAAAAAAAAGGCAACAAAAGCCGTTCAGGTGGTTTAATGACAATAACCAGCGCAAAAGCCTAATTCAGAAAAAGCACGACCATAAAAACAAGGACTATTTCTCTTTCGCCATGGCTACTTATCCATACGCTTATACACCATCTATCTTTCCAGGGGCTTACACAACGGCACAACCAAAGCCAGGGGCGATTCCAGCATATCCTTTTTATCTTCAAGCAATTCAGCAGCTTCCCGGTGCAAGCCAAATGTCCGATACCATTAAGAACGCACTGATGCTGGTGGGCCAAATTCAACACTTACCTCGAGATGAAGCTTATATACGACAATTAGGCGTGGATCTAATTTTCAAAAATGGGGCCGAAGCGCTGAACCTCATCCTGCAAAAACAGCCTCGGGTTGAATTTGGCGACATGGGAGATAGTAAAGCCCATGCCCAATGGATTAAAGAACAAAATCTGATTATGATTAACCAAAAATACAAGAACAATTCGTCACGGGAAGCCCTGTACGCCATTTCTGAGGCCATCTACCATGAAGCCGGTCATGTGGCTCGATTAGGAGATAACCAAGCATCTATCCAGGAAGAAACCAATTGCCTTGCCCTAAACACACTTGCCAACCGCTTCCATGCTTATAACGACCCGGCTTATGCGAATAGCTCTTCAGATTCCCGCCTCATTGCCGATGGTGTCGCCCTTTACCCCAAGCTCTTTTTTGACTCCGATCCCAATAAACAGGGATTGGTGAATCGAATTATCGAAAAATACGGTATGCTCCCGCCGGAAACACCGGATCACCCGATTCCTCGCACGCCTTATGGGCTCTCTCTTGTTGACCGCATCCTCCGACAAATTCAACAAAACAACACCATGCAATGGGTGGCTTAATCATTGTTCCTTCCCCCTTCTCGTCAGAATCATTTCAAGGCATAATAAGAAGGAAAAACAATCAATAAAACTCATGAGCGTGATATTAAGTTTAGGAAAGTGACCTGTGACATTGGCGAATTCAAGTGATTGTCTATTTTGCAAAATTATTAATGAGGATATTCCTGCCGATATCGTCTATCAGAATCCAAAAGTCACGGCGTTTCGGGATATTAACCCCCAAGCGCCCACCCATATTTTGGTCATTCCAAATCACCATGTGGACAGTGTTTCACAAACAGAGGACTCTGATACTTTCAGCCATGTCCTTTCTGCCGCTAAAACAATCGCCGCCCAGGAAAGCCTGACAGACTTCCGGCTCGTCATTAACAATGGTGCCAAAGCGGGACAAACGGTTTCCCATCTGCATTTGCACTTGCTCAGTGGTCGCCCCTTTAGCTGGCCGCCAGGCTAGCCTGCCAAAGAGCCGAGGATTTACAGTTTTAGTTCTCTTGCCCCCCTGTCATTCCCGTCTTCGTAAGCCCCCAGCATTTTTACCAACCCCATTGAAAAAGCCCCCCTCGTATGCTAACGTAACAGGATAACGATGAGACGATTGATGTAGCATCTATTTGTGTCCTATAGTTTTTTGGAAGGTGGTGACTCCTCCTTGGCCGAAGTTGAGGTTAACCCAGGCGAAAGTATTGAAAGCGCACTGAAGCGGTTCAAAAAGAAAATCCAGAAAGCGGGTATTCTTTCTGAAGTAAAGCGTCGTGAGCGATACGAAAAGCCCAGCGTTCGACGTAAACGAAAAGCGGAAGCGGCTCGTAAGCGAAGTCGATAACGCTTTATCTACTTATTTAAAGACTTAAAAAAAAGAAGCCCTTGGATTAAATCCGAGGGCTTTAAGTCTGTTATGACTTGTAAGAGAGAGCATTTTGAAAATTTAAGTGAGAGCTTCGATTCTAAGTGAAGTTTGTGAGTACTTTTAAACGAATGAGACCGATGTGCTGTGATGTCCCCTGAAGGGGTGAACGTAAGTGAGAGAGCGTTAAGTTAATACATTAAAATGGTTTTAAATCTTTTTATTGAAAAATAGCATTGTTTAGCTGTTTGTTTAATCCTTGGCTCGCTACATCAGGTGCTTTAACCTTTTGGGCTAATAAATTCTCCTGCCCTGATGACGGTTGGGTTGGCTTTTCTTCCGGCTTAGGTACAGTGGGTAAGTTGTTAGCGGCACCTCGCATAAAATTTTGAACTCCGAACATATCAATAAACCTCTTTTCATTCCCTACACTGATTGACTCATTAACACGAATTGAATTTTTTTAAGCGAAGCATCAGGGCTTAAGCACCCCATACTTTTCTGTGTCCTTTAAAAACGTGACTTTTAAGATAGTGATGAATGGGTTTTCTCTTTCTGTTTTCTCTTTCGTTCTCTTCCTTTCTTTATAAGATAGACGTAGATGGCTTGTTGTCGATGGCGTGAATTTGTTTTCTTTCGTACCAAAATAAAAACACGGTATATTTTTGAATTGCTTACTCTTAAGGCCGCCTTTAGATTTGCTTCACGGTTCTTAACGTCATCTCATTTGATTCAGCCGCTCTTGCTCTCTGCTTCTCACCTTTTATTATGATGATAGTTGATTCTGTTCCCCGCTTCCTATAAGCTGTCTTCAGGCTGTATCGCTAACTTAAAAGGAGCTGTTTCCAATGTCGATTCATTCGTCTTATTATCTGCCGACCCCCCCGATAAAATTCAGTGCCATCTCATTCCCCTGGACACCCCAAAAAAAGCCTGTCGACCCAGAACAAGCCACCATCGACACCCTTCACACTTTTCGTTCTGAATTAGAATCAACAGCTGGTTATTACTCCACAGTCAATGCTGATCAGTATAAAGCACTTCGAGAAATGGCGGCACTAAAGGCCGCGGGGGGAGTTGAATCACTTGAGAAGCTAGACCAATTAAGAAAAGACCACACGGCTCTATTAAAGCCCGGATTTAATAGCATTCGGAACGATTTAGCAGAAGCCGGTCTGGTTCAATTTAAACAGCCTGACCCTCCTGAAGAAGGTTGGATTGATGCCTCTTTACCACAAGAGTATCCACCTGTTTTATTCAAATTCCAGCATCCTAAACTCGCCGATCAAGTCCTGAGGATCGTTCAACGTAATAAGCTAAGAGAATTGCTGTTTAAGCTGGGGCAATCCGAGCAGAATCAGACGGATTTCTCCCCTCTGTCAAGCCCACTCCGTCAGGAATGGGGCGAAGATAAGATAATCGGATACATGAAGGAGCTGGAAGACTTAGGGTTTATTATCGTGGAAGGAATCCGAAACCCTCAACCTCGATTAACGGACACTGGCCGGACGTTTGTCCGGGGATTTTTCAAAGATAAATACAGCGATCAACTGACCCAAGCGCACCCAAAATTCCAAAAGGCTCCTCTTAAGTAGTCTTAGAGGTGAATATAAAGGGCTTCGATAATGCCCGATTGAGCCTGAATAGCGCTGAGGGTTTCGGGAGAAATCGGAGTATCCAGATTAAACACCATCAATGACTGGGCTGTTTCGACAGATTGATCAGCTGATAGAGCCGTGCCCTGACGCCCCACCTGAAGCGAACTGATATTAATATGCTCGTTTCCAAGAATTCCAGAGACAAGCCCTACCATACCGGGCTTATCCTCATGGGGGGTGAAAAGCAAATGGGGCGTATGCTCCAAAGTGAGTCGGCATCCATCGATGTTGATAATACGGAAGTTATCCCCATGGATTAAAGTACCGGCCACAGTATACGTTCTTTCATCGGTGGTCAGGTGAATAACCAACATGTTCTGATAACTTTTCAGGGTCTTAACGGAGGACTCTTTAAGACTAATGCCCCGCTCCTCGGCAATCAGCCGGGCGTTAACATAATTTACCCCTTCTCGGGTCAGGGAGAGCAGACCTTTCAGCACGGCCAACGTCAAGGGCGATGTGTCCACGTCATGAATGCTTCCCTTGGCAACAATTTCAACCGATTGAATGCCGCCCTTAGCAATCTGCCCGACCAGTGAACCCAGTACTTCGGCCATAGGCATGTAGTGTTTCACGGGATCAAGAATATCTTTTCGTAACATGGGGATATTCACCGCACTTTGGACGAATCCATCTTTGAAGAAATCGCGAATCTGCTTGGCCACATCAATGGCCACATTCACTTGCGCTTCCTCTGTGCTGGCACCAAGATGTGGCGTCAATACCACTTTATTGCCCAGAGTTAATAAAGGGTTATCAGGGTTGATGGGCTCAGATTCAAACACATCCAAAGCGGCTCCAGCCACATGGCCGCTGATTATAGCGTCAGCCAAATCGGCTTCGTTAATAATGCCGCCTCGGGCACAATTCACTAGGCGAACACCCGGTTTACATTTTTTTAATGTCTCAGCGTTAAGAAGATTAGCAGTTTCTCGGGTCTTTGGAGCGTGAATGGTAATGAAGTCCGAATGCTCCCAGATTTCATCTAAAGCGGCCAGGGAAACGCCCAAATCCTCGGCACGGGCTTGAGAGAGATAGGGATCGTAAACCCGAACACTCATCCCCAAAGACAGGCAGGTTTTGGCGACACGACCGCCAATCTTACCAAGACCAATCACCCCTAATGTTTTGCCAAAAACTTCCACACCCGTAAGTTGGCTTCGGTTCCATTGGCCTGCTTTCAAGGTTTGATCCCCTTCCGGGATATGACGGGCCAAGGCCATCAACATACCCACAGTATGCTCCGATGCGGCAATGGTATTCCCTTCCGGAGAATTAACCACAATCACCCCGTGCTCCGTGGCTTTATCCAAATCAATATTATCCGTCCCCACACCGGCCCGGCCCACAATTTTCAGTTGATGCGCCTGATTGAGAACATCGTCTTTAACCTTGGAGGCGCTTCGAATCATCAGGCCATCAAACGTCGTGATTTGCTGAATCAGCTCCTCGTTGGAGAGGGCCTTCTCATACACGACTTCGGCCACGCCGTTTAAGATATCCACGGCCTTCGGGTTGATGTTATCAGTAATAAGAACGCGAGGAAGAGTGTTAGCCATGGGGGGAGATCCTTTTAGTAAAAGAAGGGAATATTAGGAAACAGTTTCAGGCCGTTTTTGTGCCGCCTGAACAGCGTTTCGTGCTGAAGACACCGCACTTCCGGGTGTAACAGGATGACCTAAATCGCTCAGGACTTTTTCCAGAGCAATCAGAGTCATCTCGATATCCCGATCAAACTGATAGCCCAAGTGACCGATACGAAAAATCTGACCTTTCAGCTCTTTCTGACCGTTGGCGACAATCAGGCCAAAGTCTTTCTTTAGACCGGCTCGAATCGCATCCACAGAAATTCCGGCTGGCGGTCTTACACTGGTAACAGCGGGGCTGGCATCGGTATCGGCCATGACCAGCAGTTCAAGCCCCAAAGCTTTGACACCGGCACGAGTCATATCCCGCAATCGAGCATGACGCTCGAAAATTTCCGTTAACCCTTCCGTTTCCATCATAGCCAGCGCTTGATCCAGCGCCAGAATCAGATGCGTGGCGGGGGTATAAGGGGTACTGAAAGCATCCTGTGCTTTTTTATATTTTTTAAAGTTAAAATACAAGCCCGGTCGCTCGCAGGTTTCAAATACACGCCACGCCCGGGGGCTAACCGAGAGAAACGAGAGTCCGGGTGAGATCATAAAGCTTTTTTGACTGCCCGAAATGGCGATGTCAATATCCCATGCATCAACCGGCACCGAAGTAGCCCCCATGCTGGTCACAGCATCAACAAAAATCAGGGTATCCGGTGTTGCTAGTTTTCTAACAGTCTCGCAAAGAGCCTTTAAAGGGTTCAGTACGCTGGTAGACGTTTCACTGTGGGTAAATACAATGGCTTTATAATCATTTTTTACGTTTAAAGCCGCTTCAAGGGAAGTAACGGTGTTAATTTTTCCAGACTCAACCTGAATTAGGGTTACTTTAGCACCGAGAAGTTCAGCCATTTCAGCCCAACGTTCACTAAACACACCGCAACAAAAAACCAAAACCTCGTCGCCAGTGTTCAAAGTATTAATCATACCGGCTTCCATGGCGGCTGTTCCGCTAGCCGTTAGTAGAAAAACATCGTTTTGAGTTTGGAAAAGCCATTTTAAACGGGGAAAAACTCGTTCAAGGACGGTTTTAAACTCACCACCCCGGTGACCAATGGCGGGAGTGCCCATTGCTTCTCGAACCAACTCAGGGAACGGTGTGGGGCCAGGTAACATAAGATGCTCAGGTGGGTTCATCGAGAAGTCTCCAAAGGGATAGGGCGTTTACTTTAACCCGCCTATTTTAGCCTAATCCGTGAAAACCACCAACCTTTCGATCGAACACAAGAATAATAGTTTTTATTTTGATATCAATCATGCTATAAAAAGAAGGTGAGCAAGGGGCATGTTGGAGAAGGGTTTGGGTTTTAAAGGGATAACTTTGGTGTCAAACAAGTAAAGGGATATGTTGTGATATTGCAAGGGATGAATCCGAGTCGCACGATTCATAACCATGCCGGAAAGCTCGGGGCTGGCAGTGACCCGATCGCATTTTTACATCAAAAAAACACGCGGACTTTGCCTTCTTTATTGCCCTTGCCCTCTGATTTAATCCGATTTAGCGGACGAGAAACCGATAAACAGATTGCCCAGCGATTTAAAAAAGAATTTGAGATCGATGTGGATCAGATCAGGGAAGTCCGATCCTTATTTCCTGAAGCACAGCCCATCGCAGATAAGCTGAAACCAAAAGACATTCGAAAAATAGCGATTGAGGCTTTGCGAGCCTATACCCAAGCCTGGAAAAATTCGAAACTGACCAATTTTTCCAATCATTATTGGGGATACAGCATGCAGCTTCAAACAGGCCATTGGGAGCTGGCCACCAATATTGAGCACGCCCGAGATTGCGCTTATTGTGGCGAGCGGGCTGCTTTTGACAGGCTTTGGAACAACAAAATAGAGCAAGTCCCGGTTGAAAAATTTAAAGACAAACGTTCTTTAGAGCACTTAAGGAAGACTTTACAGGTTAAAACCATTGTCATGGCGGACGCTGAAACAGAAATTCCCTACTATTCGTCCGTTAAAGCAGGAAAAATGAGCCCCTGTTCTGAATGTCTGGATACGATTAATGCGGGCCGTTATTATTCTCCGGAAACCCAGATGATGATGCTCTGTCGGGATCCATCATCTGGAGAATTCTATTTAGGGTTCCGACAGATGAAAGATTTTCTCCCGGTGATGGGCAAACAACAAGTCTCGTTGAGCGATAAACCCATTGAAAGCCTCCCCCTTCAATTTTCAGAACGTGCTAAAACCTTTTTAAACAAGAAAGGCAAGGGTAAAAGTAATCAAAGAGACACCTCTTGGTGGGAGTCTCAAATAAAAAATCACTTAAAAGCCGCTCAAGCCGAGTACAGAAAGCCCGGAGAGCCTCCTAAAGGCACACTCAAAAATATAAAACACCTCGACTCAAAACAAGTTTATGTAGCGACCCTCTTTAATCGAGGCGATTATTCTCAGGTCGCCACCCGGGTGGAGAACTCCAAACGGTGGAACACTCCCGCGGAAATCTGCGCCGAAATCATGGCCGTTCATCAGTTTTCCAACCTTAAGAATCAAGGCGAACTAGAGGTTAATCTGATGGCCTACTATGGGGATGACCCCGTGAGAATCCCCAATTTAAAAAGCTTAGGTCCCATCGCCGCCCTTCGAGGCAACCCCGAAACCCTTCTCGCTATGATTGAGAATGGCACCATCCATGTCCGAACCATCCGAGACTACATGCCTTACCTCTATTTATAAATTAACACATTCAATACCCTTGAGGCGGTTTATATAGAACAGATCCAATAGACACCAACAAGGAGTTACCCCATGCCAATAAATCCGATAAGATTCAGCGCCATCACCATCGGCGATATTCAACCCGGTGTTAAATTACAAAGCGATACAGGCCATACTTTTGTTCCTTCTGAACCCGGCACCTCAGGGACAATGCGCCACTCTAAAACCTTCGGCCCCATGTTAAATGTCAAAGGCGATTTCATGGGCGTCAATAACAACCCTGGTAATCACGCCGAATTAATTCCGTCTTGGCGAGGATAGAAGTGGTACCGACAAAAAATGGTCGGTCGTTGGTTAATTAAACGAGCCCTTCGACAAAAAGCTCCCTAAATCATGTGATTCAGGGAGCTTTAAATATCGTTTTTAGTTTTTAGGCGTTCGCTTTACTTGGCTCGCCTCGGAATTTAGTAATGAGCGGATCCGCAATGTTTTTTGGCATAGCTTCGTAGTGCTCAAACTCCATGGAAAACGTGCCTCGGCCTTGGGTTTTGCTTCGGATGTCCGTGGCGTAACCAAACATTTCACCCAGCGGAACCATGGCACGAACCTGTTGGGTTCCGGTACCCTCAATGGGTTCCATCCCTTCAATTCGGCCTCGGCGGCTGTTCAAATCGCCAATAACGTCACCCAGAAAGTCATCCGGAACTTCAATTTCCACTTTCATGACCGGCTCAAGTAATTGGGGTCCAGCTTTAGGGACACCTTCCTTGAGCGCCATAGAGCCAGCGATCTTAAAGGCCATCTCATTGGAATCCACATCGTGGTAGCTTCCATCGTAAAGAGTGACCTTAACATCAATCAGCTCAAATCCAGCGATAATGCCGCCTTTTAAAGCCTCCTGAACGCCTTTGTCAACAGCGGGAATGTATTCACGAGGAACCGCACCCCCCACAATCTTATTAACAAACTCGTACCCGGCACCTTCTTCTTGAGGTTCCAGTTTAAGCCAGACGTGACCATATTGACCCCGGCCACCCGATTGCTTAACGTACTTGCCTTCAATTTCAACCGGTTTGGTAATGGATTCCCGATAGGCCACCTGCGGTTTGCCCACGTTAGCATCAACTTTAAATTCTCGTAAAAGGCGATCCACAATAATTTCGAGGTGAAGCTCGCCCATCCCGGCAATAACCGTCTGACCGGTTTCAGAGTCAACACGAACCTTAAAGGTCGGATCCTCTTCCGCCAGTTTGCTCATGGATTGAGATAACTTATCATGATCAGCCTTCGTTTTCGGTTCAATGGCCACCTCAATAACCGGCTCGGGAATATGGATCGATTCCAAAATAACCGGGGCGTTTTCTGCGCAAAGGGTATCACCCGTGGTGGTATCTTTCAATCCAACCACCGCAAAAATATCACCGGCACGAACTTCAGGAATCTCAAGCCGATCATTGGCTTCCATCTGAATGAGACGACTGACCCGCTCTTTTTTTCCTTTGGTCGCGTTGGTGACATAACTACCGGAAGGAAGGGTACCACTATAACACCGACAAAAGGTCAGGCGACCCACGAAAGGGTCGGTCGCGATTTTAAAGGCCAGTGCGGCGAAAGGCTCACTATCATCACTTTTTCGGATCGCTTCTGAACCATCTGAGTTAAGCCCTTCAATGGCGGGAACATCTAGTGGTGAGGGCAAATAATCGATCACCGCATCCAGCATGGGCTGAACGCCTTTATTTTTAAAAGCGGTTCCACAGCAGACCGGGGTAATTTGCACGTTACAGGTGGCTTTTCGAAGGACCCGTTTTAGATCGGCCACTGGAACTGATTCTCCATTGAGATACTTTTCCAGCAGTTCTTCATCATGCTCAACAATGGCCTCCACTAGCGCCTCATGAGCGGTTTTGGCTTCATCCGCATATTCAGCCGGAATCTCCGTGGTTTCCATAGAAGTGCCCTGATCATCCTTATAGATAGTAGCCTTCATCTCGATCAGGTCAATAACCCCTTGAAAATTGTCTTCAGAGCCAATGGGAAGTTGAATTGGGTGAGCATTAGCGCCTAACCGGGTTCGAACCTGTTCAACAACTCGGCTGAAGTTGGCACCCGTCCGATCCATTTTATTGACAAAGACCATTCGAGGAACGTTGTATCGGTTGGCTTGTCGCCAAACCGTTTCCGATTGGGACTGAACACCACCAACGGCGCAAAATACAGCGACAACACCGTCGAGAACCCGGAGCGAACGTTCAACTTCGATGGTGAAGTCAACGTGCCCAGGGGTATCAATAATGTTAACCTGATGATCTTTCCAGTAAGCACTGATGGCGGCAGAAGTAATGGTAATACCCCGTTCCCGCTCTTGCTCCATCCAGTCGGTCACGGCGGCGCCATCATGAACTTCGCCAATTTTATGTACCTTTCCGGTAAAGTAAAGAATACGCTCGGTTGTTGTTGTCTTTCCTGCGTCAATATGTGCCGCAATACCGATATTACGGTATTTATCAAGAGGGTACTTTCTAGCCACGGGTGTTGTCCTTATCTATTACTGTTGAGCAAACTTGTTGATATACAATCTAGAAACGGTAGTGGGCAAAGGCTTTGTTGGCTTCAGCCATTCGGTGAACATCTTCACGTTTCTTAAGCGTTGAGCCGGTACCATTATAGGTATCCAAAAACTCATTGGACAACTTATCAATCATGGAACGTCCATTTCGCTTACGTGCATGTTCAATGAGCCAACGTGAACCAATCGCAACGCCTTCTTCCTCACGGACCTCAATGGGAACCTGATAGGTCGAACCGCCAACCCGGCGAGCCTTAACACGAACCAATGGTTTCGCTTTACTCAGAGCTTTCAGAAAGATTTCAAGCGGTGGGTCATCTGCTTTGCCTTCTAGTTTTTCAAGGGCACCGTAGAATACCCGCTCGGAAACACTCTTCTTTCCTTTGAGCATGAGGCGGTTGATAAATTTAGACACCGAGGTGTTATTATAAACTGGGTCTGGTGTGGGAACACGCTTAATGGGTTTATACCGACGAGGCATGGATAGTGGACTCCTTTAAATTACTTGGGGTTATTTTTTATCCGCTGATGCTTTTTTGGTTCCGTATTTGCTTCGGCCTTGTGATCGATCTTTGACACCCGCCAAATCCAAAGTACCTCGAACAGTATGGTAGCGTACCCCAGGCAGATCTTTAATCCGACCGCCCCGAATCAGAACCACCGAGTGTTCTTGCAGGTTATGACCAATACCAGGAATGTAAGAGGTAACCTCAAATCCATTGGTCAAACGGACTCGGCACACCTTACGCAAAGCGGAATTCGGTTTTTTAGGGGTCGTGGTGTAAACCCGAGTGCAAACACCTCGCTTTTGAGGGTTACATTTTAAAGCCGGTGAACCGGTCTTCTTTTTTGTGCTTTTTCGAGCTTTCTTAACGAGTTGTGCAATGGTTGGCAAGGGAGTAACTCCTAGTTATTTTCTTAAAAAGTAATCAAGACCTAGAATCGCTTTAAAACAGATGTATCTGACGTTTCTCCAGTCATCCTTTCTGCTTTTAACCGACTAAAAAAGACACAGAAGGATGATTTAGGGTATCCAAACCAAAAAGCATTGTCAATCAACAAGCACTTTATTTTTCATGGCAAAGGTTTTTCATTTTTTTATATAAAAATTTTAATAAAAACTTAAGGCCTAAAAACGGTTAAAAGCGTTTTTATACAGATACAAGGTGAAAAAACACCAACGCTAGTCGGCAAGCAATTGAACATACAAGGGTAGAAGAAGGAACTTCCTAACTTACGGATTCTCTTTGACCCACTGGGAAAGAGTATCAGTAAGTAAAAAGACAAAAGGACAGTGAGAAAAAAGAATTATTTTTTCTTTTTCTTACGGGTCATGCCTTCGGGGATTAGCCGATAGCCGCCGCCGTAGATGGTTTCAATGTATTCTTTCTCAGAAGCGACTTTTTCTAGCTTGGCGCGAAGATGGCGGACATGAACCCGGATGGTCTCTACGTCATCATCGGCATTGTAGCCCCAAACATCCTGCAATAGCTGACCGAGAGAAATGGTTTGACCATGGTTTTGGACCAGGCAGTTAACGATTTCAAACTCTGTTGGCGTTAATTTCACGATTTGATCCACGATTTTGACTTCCAAATTCTCGGGAATCAGGGTGAGGTCGCCAATATTAAGAATTTCAGGCAAACCACCGGTTGACGGGGTTTCCCCGGAACGACGAAGAAGCGCTCGAACCCGGACCAGTAGCTCAGGGATCTCAAACGGTTTAACCAGATAATCGTCCGCACCAACATCGAAACCTTTAATCTTATCGTCCAAAACCCCAAGAGCCGTGAGCATGAGAACGGGAGTTTTCTCCGTACCTTTATTTTTTCGAATCCGTTGACAAACCGTATAGCCATCAACACCGGGCATCATCACATCAAGAATAACCAACTGTGGGTTTTCCTGTTGAACCAGCGCAAAGCCCTCAATGCCTTCAGGTGCCGTAAACACCTCGTGTCCCTGCATTTCAAGGTTGATTTTGACCAGCTCCAGAATGGACGGGTCGTCGTCTACTGCTACAATTTTGGCCATGGTGTTGGGTTCCTGTCGATTAATATTTTTCTATTTTACTTCTTTTTTTGAAATTGGATGAGGGGTTTTTTACCGGCTGGTTTTTCCCTGACCGAAACAGCTCACTGAGAGCGCTCTTTTTCGGTGAGTTCAATGTTAACAGTTTGTTTTCTTTTATTACGAATAAACGTTAACTGGATTTTATCGCCAGCTCGGCGGGACTCAATGTAATCAATAAATTGAACTGCGTTATGTGTTGGCTTACCGTCGACAGCCGTAATAATGTCGCCCCCCAATGTAATATAGCGGTCGCCATTTTCTTCTTGGTAGCTTCCTCCCCGAAGCCCGGCCAAATCGGCGGGACTGCCCTTTTTAACCCGTTTAATGATTAACCCTCGGGAGACCGGCAGATTGAATTCTTTTGAAAGTTGAGGCTGGATTTCGATTTCCACCTGAACTCCGAGCCAGGGACGAATCACTCGCCCATATTTCTTTAAATCGTCAACAATGCGTTTGGTTGTGTTGACAGGAATGGCAAACCCAATGCCCGCACTACCGCCAGAGGGGCTGTAGATAGCTGTATTAATGCCAATCAGCTTCCCTTCGGTATTAAGTAAAGCGCCACCGGAATTGCCCGGATTAATGGCCGCATCAGTCTGAATCATATTGTTGATAAAGCTCGAATCAACCCGACGGTGCAAGCTACTGATGACCCCGGAGGAAAAAGAGCTTTTCAGGCCGAATGGCCCACCAAGCGCAAACACTTTCTGGCCAACCGCCAGTAGTTCAGAATTACCCATTAAAATAGAGGGTAAAGGGCCGCCATTGTCATTGGGATCGATTTTTATTAAGGCCACATCGTGTTCGTCGCCAGTACCAACGAGCTTTCCAATGAGTACATTACCATCCAGCAAGGTAATTTTAATACGGTCAGCATCTTCAACCACATGGCTGTTGGTTAGGATATAGCCGTCACCCGAGATAATGACCCCGGATCCGGTCGCCTCAAACGGGAATAAACCCCAGTAGTAATCTTTGCTTCTACCCGTCACGGCAATGTGGACAATAGCTGGACTCGCACTTTCGTACACATGAATATTCTGTTTTTCTTCCGGAGTCAGTTGTTGAGACACTTTTTCAAAAACAGGAGAGACCTTTTTCTCTAGTCTCTGAACACTTTTCCCTTCAGACAAGCCGGGTTCGTTAGACACATTCGGCTCGGCAAAGCCCGCATTCAGGCTGATTGAGACGTAAATGACCAAAAGGAAGAGACAGGTCCGTAAAAGCCTGAAAAGGGGTCGACGTTGAAAAACGTGGCTGTTTTGTTTGTTTCTGAGAAAATAAACCATACTCATTAAGGATCTTACCGGATTACCATGGAGTTGACCTCCCATATGAATAGGGTTTTTAAAGAACGGCTTTTTGAATACGCGGATTTGGTCAAGTTTGAGCACACGGTTTTTGCTTTACCGTTTGCCCTGTCGGCCATGTTACTGGCTTCTCCCATCGGCGAGTGGCCTTCTGTTTTCACGGTGCTTTGGGTCTTACTCGCCATGGTGGGTGGACGTACCTATGCTATGGCAGCTAACCGGCTGATTGACGCGAATATTGACAAAGCCAACCCTCGAACTCAGGGACGCAGTATTCCGGCCGGTCGGGTAAAAAAGGGGGAGGCGCTGGTGTTAGCCCTTGTAGCCGCAGGAGCATTGATTTTTGCGGCGTTTCAATTACCGACAATTTGCCAGGCCTTGTTACCCGTGGCGTTTGTGATTCTAACCCTCTACTCTTATATGAAACGGTTCTCTTCTCTGGCACATCTGGTTTTAGGAATCGCCTTAGGCTCATCCGCTGTCGGTGGATGGCTTGCCGTTACAGGGGAGTTGTCCTGGTTGCCTGTGGTTTTCGGGTTTGCTGTCGTGTTTTGGGTCGCCGGATTTGATGTGATTTATGCCTGTCAGGACGAAGCTTTTGATCGAGAGTATGGCCTGTTTAGCCTGCCTGTTGCTTTAGGGGTTGCCGGTGCCCTGACACTGAGCAAAGTGTTTCATTTACTGTGCATTTGTCTCATGGTTGCATTTGGTGTTCTGTATCCCAACACGGGAATGGGGTATTGGTTAGCCACGGGGGTCATGGGTGTTTTACTAATCTATGAACAGCGCTTGGTCAATCCCGAAAATCTGGATAAAGTAAACGAAGCCTTTTTCGTGGTGAATGGTCGCATTAGCTTGGCAGTTTTTCTTCTGGTTCTTTTGGATAAGGGCTTTCAGTTTCTATAAACAAAAATTAAAGTTTTGTAACACTTCTGTTCGAATGGATCAATCTCTCTTCTGGAGCATCTTTATTGTTTGAGATACTGCCTTAAACGAAAGAACAGGATACCAAGCCATGACATTTAGCTCACCGATGGGCCTCTCTTTTTCAGGAGCGGCCATGCGTCCGGCTCGACAAACGGCCCAACAGCCCGTTGCCTATTTTGGCAGTAAGCTGAACAACTCTCAAGATCAAATTCTAGAATGTCTGAACAATCTAGAATGTCTGAACAATAGAGCAACCGCAGCCGATGTGTTAACCGACATTTATAAAATAGGACTACAACATTCTGATAAGATGCTCCCTCTTTTATTAGTAATTGTACTAACTATGAATGAAGAGCGCGAAACCTTGATAGACGCCTTAAATCGGTTAGAGTCTGGCGGCTTTGTGTTGAGAGTTTCTGATGAGAAGAACAACCGTTATGCCTTATCAAGCAAAGGGCTGAACATGCTCAGAAAAGTATATCCAAAGATAAACTAACCCGTCGTAAGATACCCCTTGTCTTTTGTTTAAGGTGTTTTCTGGGGTAAGATAGGGGGTATGGTGAACCCTATTTTAATATCTGAAGAGGGCCGGGAGAAACAGCTTTTCCCCATGACCCGCCAAGCTTGGCGATGGTTTTCCAATGAAGTGCATTCGATTTTAAAAACCTTGGGACAGGCCGTCGAAATATCTATAAGCATGGGGCGCTTCTTGCTAAAAGGCCGATTAAGCGCTCGGCATTTTTTTGAGCAGGCGTCATTTGTTGGCTTGGATACACTGGGCATTGCCTTAGTACTAGTGACCTTTTCCGCGATGGTCATTGCACTTCAGGTGGCCCAAGAAATGGCAAAACAGGGCGCGGGAAGTTATGTCGGGGCACTGGTATCCATTTCTGTTCTCCGAGAGCTGGCACCTGTCATGACAGCCGTGGCCGTAATCTCCATGGCCGGATCAGCCTTTGCCGCAGAACTAAGCACCATGCAAATCACCAAACAGGTTGAAGCCCTTCGGAGCCTGCATGTCGATCCGATTCGCTACCTGGTTCTACCCCGGGTGATGGCTGGCATCACCATGATTCCCTTGATGACGGTTGTAACGGCAGTTTGCGGTATTCTGGCGGGCATGGTTGTGAGTGAGGCTCTGGCGGAAATTCACCCTTACGTTTATCTGGAGTCCGTGTGGCGGCAAACCGAATATAAAGACGTTTTTTCAACGCTCGTAAAATCTAGCGTGTTTGGTTATATTATTGTGATTCTATCCACTTCGATTGGCTTACATACAACCGGCGGCGCAAGAGAAGTGGGTGTTGCCACAACGCGGGCCGTCGTCTGGTCTTTTTTGGCTATTTCCGTTGCGGATTATATTTTAACTTATCTTATTTACGGCAGTACTTAAAACTCAATTTTCAGGAGTGTGTTTCGTGATGTCCATACCTCATGCCCCCGTCGGAGAGACCATGATTACGGTCAGGGATGTTCATAAATCGTTTGGCGATAACCATGTGATTAGAGGAGTCAGTCTGGATGTTCATGAGGGCGAGGTTTGTACAATTATTGGGATTAGCGGATGTGGGAAAAGCACGGTCCTCCGAATGATTAGCGGGCTAGAAACCTATGACAATGGTGAAATTCGCCTTGGCAACCCAAATTATAGCTTTGTGTTCCAGTACTCCGCCCTCTTTGATTCATTAACTGTTCTGGAAAACGTGGCTTTTTCCCTACTGGAAGAACCGGACGAAGGGGGTTACGATCGTCCCCATTATACGGAACGAGAGATTCGGGCGTTGGCCATTGACAAACTTCGCCTAATGGGACTAGAAGGCGTTGAAGACAAGTACCCCAACCAACTTTCGGGAGGAATGAAAAAGCGGGTTAGTTTTGCTCGTGCTATTGTCAGTGATCCCAAAATTATTCTTTATGATGAACCCACAGCAGGGCTGGATCCGGTGGCCTCTACCGTGGTGGAAAACTATATCTTAAAACTGCGGGACGAACTGGGAGCGGCCAGCGTGGTGGTAACTCATCAGCAATCCACCATTCACCGGGCGGCTGACCGCGTTTGTCTACTTCATGACGGGGTCATTCAGTGGAGCGGTACTCCAGAAAATTTGTTAAAAACGGATAATGCATATGCTCATCAATTTGCCAAAGGCAGTTTAGAAGGACCGTTAACCGCAAAGGGTTCTGCTGGTGGTTTTGTGTAGTTTTACGAATTTAGGAAGCAAGGGGACTGCTCTTTGAGTATAATAGGGAATAAGAGATAGGGTTTTCGCCTTTAGCAGAAATCAAAATATAGAGTCGAGATAGCCTCCAAAAGTAGAAAACACACATGATGATGACAAGGAACGCTTAACCCATGTCCGCCCATCGATCCTCCACAGTGAAAGTCGGCGCTTTAGCAATTATTAGCATTTGTTTGCTGGTGTTTGTCATGATCTGGCTTCGAGGACGAGGCATTACGGCTGGCGAGACTTATGAAGTGCGCTTCAACGATGTGGACGGCATGCGAGAAGCCGCCTCAGTCCAGATGATGGGAATTCGTATCGGCTTTGTGGACCACATCGAACCGCAGGTGGTGAACGGAAAGTACTATGTCAACGTCTCTTTTAGTATTAATAACCCGTCAATCACTCTAGCCAAGGGATCTCGCCTCTCTATTGAACAGTCAGGGATTATTGGCGAAAAATTTCTGGAAATCACTCCCCCTCAGCTCCAGGATATTACTTTAGCCACGTTTGCTGAAACCGATTATGCCAACCAGATTAAAGCCCCCATGCCCGTAAAATTTGTTTACGAGGATGGCCTACTAACCGTCGGAAAAATCGAACGGGTCGACAATTTAAGAGACGAAAACCTGATTCGGCATAAACTGTATTACCGGATTACCCACCCTGGTGCGGAGATGCCAGAACACCCCATCTACGAGCTGAAAGAATCAGAACAAGGGGAAAGCTATCTGCTGATTGTTTCTCGAGAGCCCCGTCTGATCAAAAAACCCGATAGCGCCTTGGTGTTTACGGTTGAAGAACCGGTTCGAATCAAGCGGTTTCTTGAGATTCAAATGGAATCGGCAGAAGCCTTGAAGGTAACCAATGACAAAATTACACAACTATTAACCGATGAGACCATCGCCACACTAAGTAGTACGGTAAAAAACACCGAGGTATTGACGGCTCGAGCAACAGATGTGCTGGATAGCGCTAATGAGCTGTTCCAGATTGCCAGTGCCGACATGGAAGAATTGGTGAAAACATCGGAACATTTGGCCAAAAACCTGATTGAGGTAAGCGATAACCTGAACGAAGTGATTGGCGACCCTCAATTGAAAGAAGATCTGGTGTCGACCATTTCCTCTATTCAGGAGTCCACCCATGGGCTGAACCAGATTATTCAGGACCCAGCCATGAAAGAAACGCTAGACTTGGTCAAGGACACATCCAAAGACGCGTCCGAACTGGTGGCATTGTTGAAAGAAACCGCCAAGGACAAGGAGTTGCAAACCCGGCTGGATCATTCACTAACCACGCTGAATCAATCACTGGATAAGCTCTCTGCCGTACTGGGTAATCTAGATAACCTGACGGATGACGAGGATCAAACCGTGAGAGGGATTATTGATGACACCCAGGAAACCACCCGTAATCTGAAAGATTTTTCAAAAAAACTGAATGGACGATTTGCCCTGTTTCGCCTGATGTTTTAGTGTTTTTAAGAATTTTCAAGAAATAGAAGGTTATTTTTATCATGCTTCGAACTGGAAACCCGGCTTTTAACGAGACAACCTTTCAAAATAACGGCCCTTCTCTGGCTCGGCAAGATGGGCATACCATGACCGTTCGAGGCACCGTGAACAAAACAGCCATCCTTCTGGGCTGTACATTTACCGCCGCCATGATCACATGGAACTTGCTCTTTACAAACCCTGGCCTCGCCATGGGGCTGAGCATGTTTGGGTTTGTCGGCGGCATTATTATGTATTTTGCCATTTTCTTTAAAAAAGAATGGTGCCCGATAACAACCCCTATTTATGCGGCCCTAGAAGGCCTTTTTCTCGGTGGAATATCCATAGCCATTGAAATGAAGTATCCAGGGATCGCGATTCAAGCGGTTCTTCTGACCTTTGGCACCCTGTTTGCCATGCTCATGGTCTATACTGCTGGGTGGATTCGGGTCACGGAAAAATTTCGCTGGGGCATGATGGCCGCTATGGGTGCGATTTGCCTAACCTATTTTATCAATATAATCCTGGGATTTTTCGGCATGAGTGTTCCCTTTCTCCATGACGCCGGACCGATTGGTATTGGCATCAGCTTAGTGATTGTTGGGGTTGCCGCCTTAAACCTGGTCTTGAATTTTGATTATATTGAGCAGGGCGCTCGCCAAAACGCGCCTAAATACATGGAATGGTACGGCGGCTTCGGCATGCTGGTTTCTCTTGTCTGGCTCTATCTGGAAATTCTCCGGCTCCTCATGAAGCTTCGAAGCAACCAACGCTAAATTTTTCCAGATTTTTTTAATGGGGCACTGAGCCATCGTCCGTGGCAGACACCCCAAACTGATAATCAAGCGCCTTCTTTTTGTTATCAGAAGACGACTGCACCCCTTTCTCTGAAGGAACAGAGACGCCAAAGGTTCTTAATTTTGTCGTGGCACGGGTGACTCGTTCATCATCCCCTAAGAACCCCTTTGGGTTTTTCTTAGCCAGTTCCACAAAGCGAGATAGAGTTCTTATAGCAGGCTCTGGCTGGTTCATGTCCACATAGAGCATCCCCAGATTATATTGAATATCGGGATCGTCCGGCGCAATGACTTCCGCTGCCCCGTAAAGTGCCAAGGCGTTGGCTTGCTGGTTTTCCTCTCGAAGGAGTCCCGCAAAATTGATTAAAACATCCGGCTTCAATGCATGCCGGTATTCTCTAAGGGCTTTGGTGACATTGTTGTCTCGATGATAAGCATAGCCTAACGCTTTTAACGCGGCAATATCATCAGGGTTGGCATTAAGAATCCGCTTCAGTTCGACCATGGCAGCCTGAGGATGATTAGCTTTTAGTTCGGTAATGGCCAATCGATAATGCGCCAACCAGTGACGAGAATCCCTAGCCAACACCCGAAGGTAAAAGTCTTTGGCCTGAGGCACCTCCCCTTGAGCTTCTAATAATAGTCCCTTCGCATAAAGTAAGTCGGGCTGTCCAGGAAACAAGACCAGTGACTGTTTCAGTAGTTCTTCCGTCTCTGAAAAATTCCCTTCTTTTAAATTAAGCCGCACCAGATCAATCCAGGCGGGTAAAAAATACTCATTTTGTTTTAACGTTTTTTGAAGCGCCATGGTCGCCCGTTGGTTTTCATCACCCGCCAGATGAATCAACGCCAGCAAGTAACGAGCCAGATGATCTTTTGGACGTTGACTCAAATAGGATTCCAACATCATTTGCCCGCTGTTTAAACGCCCTTGACGGTATTCTCCCCAAGCTTGCCGAATGACCCCATCTACCCTTGGGTTTTGAATCTCGGCATAAACGGAAAAACCCGATTGCGACAAGCCCGTGTTATTTATCGCCGAAGGGCTGGGACCAACCAGAGGAGAGACGGCATTACGTTTTGATGGGTTTTCCTTTTCCTTTTTTGGATCAAGGGTAATCGTCGGTAACTCAATCGAAGTGGCCTGTTTGGATCTACGTTTTAAAGCCTCCTGCTTTGAGCGAGTCACATCAGTAGTGGTTACCCGAACAGCCTTTGCTCCCTGAAGCGAGAGGGTCACCAACGAACCCGTATTGGAACGAATTTGTGGCTGAATCCGTTGACGGGTCTGAATGGTTAGCTTGAAACCCGGTAATTCAGCTGACCCCGAAGAAGAAAGCTGAAACGATTGCACACCCTCAACCGACGCTTTCAGCTGGCTGGCCAGTTTCTTGGATTCATCTTTTAACATCGGTCCCAGTTGAACCCCTTCCCCCTCAATGATTAGGTTAAACAGATTATCATTAAAGGGAACCAGCGAAAGAATAGGGTCAAACGCACCTCCTTCCACCTGAAATACCAGATTCAAAGTCTCCGGCTCTAGACGAATAGATACAATCTGAGGAGTTTCTCCCGAACGGCTTTTTGCGCCAGAAAACGACCCAACGAAAGCCAAAATCAACACAAGCCCTATGATAAAATAACGTGCTGTAGCTGACATCCTGTTCCAAGTCTCCTCATGCTCAAGATCCCGAAGGGTTCACCTTGCGATTATACCTCAAGCCCATTACAGGTTGAATAGCTTGTTTGAATCGCCTTTAACCTTGAAGTTTTTGAATATACTTACGAACCACATCACCATTTCTGGCGTTGGGTGACAACTCAAGGAAGCGCTTCAGATGCTTAAGAGCTTTTTGCCGATCCTCAAGGCGGGAATAAACGAGCCCCAGATTATAATGTGCCGCAGAAAAATCCGGACGTAGCGCAATGGCTTGTTCATAAGCATTCTTGGCTTTTTGAAGAGCCGTTGTCGAGTTGTAGAGGTTGCCCAAGTTGAAAAGAAGATCACTATCATTGGGATTCAGCGAAAGGGCGACGAGAAAAATCCGTTCGGCTTCTTCAATTCGTCCCATTTTCTTCAATGTGGTCGCGTAATTGTTCAGCACGCTGACTGGAATCGCTAATGAAAAGGCCTGTTGAGCATCTTCAATACGTCCATTCAGCAAGTGAGCTTTTCCCAAAAGGTTATAAGCTTCCAAGTCATAAGGACTATTAGCAACAAAGCCTTCCAGAATTCGAGTGGCTTCTCCGTAATTTCCTGTCTGTAGCAAGCCCTCGGCGTAGGTTGTTGCGTACTCTGAACGATTAGGCTCAAGCTTGTAAGCATCTCGAAACATGACCGTCGCCTCTAGAGACTTCCCATTATCCTGAAGCTCCTGACCCCGAACATAGTACCTTTCAGCCCGAGAGTTCGGTTCAGATGGAATTATATTTTTGGATTTTGCTCGTTTTAAAGCAACCTCTGCGTTTTCCCGTGCCTGAATCGCTCGTTGCAGATCGGATTTTAACTGGGAAATTTCCCCTTCTAACTGAATCGTATTATCGCTACTTGAGGAATGGGAAGCCAAAAGAGCCCTATCCAATTGTTGTTTGGTTTGATCCAGTTCGTTTTGCAAGGGCGTTAGTCGTCCCAACGCTTGACGATAGTTGTCGTCCGTTTGTTCTAGCTCTGCTGTTAAACTGGTTATTTTTTGCTTTAAACCCGAAACTTCTGTCGAATCCACTTGATCCTTTTGAACATTGGCTGAAGCCTTTGCAAGTTCACCACGCGCTTCTTCCAATTCCTGTTTCAAGAATGAGGAGTCCTGCTGAAGGCTCTGATAGTCCGATTGGGCTTCTACGAGTTGATCTTTCAAGCGGATGGCTTCATCTTGAAGGGCTTGGGTTCTATCTTGAGCCTGAGATGAGTCGGACGAAACATTGGCTAGTCGTTGTTGTGCCGAATTTAATTCTTCTTGTAATGAGGCGACTTTAGAACGCAAAACCTGAGCCGCACTCTTCAGAGTATCCGCCTCGTTGGCCAGCGTGGCTTTATCCTGATTAGCGCTCTGGAGTTCCTTGTTTAAGGTTTTCAATTTCGCTTGCAAAGAGGCCAATTCCACGTGCCCCTGAGACGCATTTTCCAGTAAAGCTTTTGTTCGGGTCAATTCCGTTCGAAGGCTACTCGCTTCTTCTTCCAAGGCTTCTTTATTACCATCAGACTGTGCTAATTTCGCTGTCATATCCGCCAGTTCTTGCTGAAGGAGAGTAAGCTGAGAATTCCCCTGCAAAGCATGGGTCAGCAAATTTTTCGTCTCCGCCAGTTCTTTAGTCACTGTTTTATTCTGAGTTTCAAGCGTACTATTCTGACGTTTCGTAGCGGCCAACAAAGTACTTAGTCGAGCTTCTTCCCCTCTCAAGGCCAACAGCTCCTCATGTTCTTGAGAAGCATCTATCAATTTTTCCTGAACTTGTTTTAGCTGTTGTTCCAAAGTCTTTGAGCGTTGCGTCGATTTTTGGTAATTATTATTAGACTCTCTCAAATCCCTTTGGAGAATAGCTATCCTATCTTGCATAGAGGTCAAATCAGCTTGCCCTCGAGAAGCATCAGCTAATAACTGCTTGGTTTGTTCTAACTCAGCTTTAAGCGAGGCCATCTCGCTTTGGCCTCGTTCATAGCCATTCGTTGTTTTCTCGAGTTGAGCCTGCAGATTAGTAATCCGCTGGTTCAGAGCATTGACATCCGTTTGACCCTGCTGTGCGTTGGTCAACAACTGCTTGGTTTCGGCTAATTTGGCTTTAATGGTCTGGGTTTCCTGAACGGCTGTTTTATGGTTTGCCTCAGCCTGTGTTAATTTACCTTGTAGCTCAACAACTTGGTTCTGAAGGTTTGAAACAGCGGCTTGCCCTTGTGTCGCACTAGCCAATAAGGCCTTTGTCTTCATTAGTTCTGCTCGAACCGATTCGGTTTGCCCGTTGGCTCGACGAATTTCCTGTTGAAGTCTCTCAATCTGACCCTCAAGCTTTGCCTGGGAGGCTTGGCCTTGACTTTCTCCGCTAGTCGATTGAGTTAATTGTTGTTTCACTTGTTCCAACTGGCTTTTTGTGACTTTCGCTTCATTGGCCACCGCCTGGTATTTGCTTTCCGCTGTTCGTAATTGGGATTCCAGTGTTGAAACCCTTTCCTGAAGCTGGGATGCATCAGAATGGTCTTGAGAGCTTAAAGCCAGACGACTTTTTACTTGTGCCAATTCATCTTGCAGTGTGTGAGTTTGAGCTAAGGTCTTTTCGTACTGTTCGTTCACACGGGTCAATTGACCTTTTAACGTGTTAAGTTCCTGCTGAAACGTTGCTGAAGACGAGCTGTCCTGAGTCGTGTCTGCCCATGTTTTTTTAAGGCGCTCTAACTCATTTTGAAGAGCTGTTGATTTTTCCACAGATGCGGCGTATTTCGCTTCATCATCTCGAATTCGGGCCAGCAATTGGGAAAGTTGTTGTTTTTGTTGCTCGTTTTTAGAGGCCAACTTAATATACGTTGGATTTTCTTCGATATTTCCCGTAGCAGGCTGACCGCCACCCACAGCTTTCAACTTATTATTTGCCGATTCAAGACTGGTAACCAAGTTCTTTACCGTATTACGCAACATCGCCCGTTCTGCCGCCGAGGCGGCTAAGGCATCTTGGAGTTCATCCATACGGTTCTTCATCAAGTGGTGTGTTTCACCCGTCGTTCCTGAGGCCAGCAGGGATTTCAAATCTCTTTCCAGCCCGGTATTCTCTTTTAAAAGAAGGGCCAGTCGAGTCTGAAGATTTTCTAGTTGCCCCCGAATCGTCACGTTTTCTTTAGTGACCAGCGTGATTTGAGAGGACATCGCATGAATTTGCTCCGCACTATCACTGCCTTGCGTAAACATCGAACTCTGGAGCACCTTTTTTTCAGCTTCAAGTTCGGCTATGCGTTGGTTCATAGCCGTTCCAATACGCTGATTTTCCCCTTTGACACTCATGTATTGTTTTTTTAAATCATTATGCTGCGTATTTAATCGGTTAATCTCAGCGGTTAGGACCTGAAGCTTCTCAGCACTCGTACCGTCCTGAAGGGTTAGTGCCTGCTTCAACCGCTCTTTTTCTTGATGGAGGGTCGCATATTTCGATTGAAGGGCATTTCGATCCGACTCTAACGAGGCCAACTGTTGGCTCAAAGTCTGGATTTTAGCCGAACGCTCTCCGCCCTGAAGGGTCAATGCCTGCTTTAATCGCTCTTTTTCTTGATGGAGACTCGCATATTTTGATTGAAGGGCATTTCGATCCGACTCTAACGAAGCCAACTGTTGGCTTAGAGTCTGGATTTTAGCCGAACGCTCTCCGCCCTGAAGGGTCAATGCCTGCTTCAATCGCTCTTTTTCTTGATGGAGACTCGCATATTTTGATTGAAGGGCATTTCGATCCGACTCTAACGAAGCCAACTGTTGGCTTAAAGTCTGGATTTTAGCCGAACGCTCTCCGCCCTGAGAGGCTATATTTTTTTTCAGCGCCTCTCTTTCTCTTTCCAATTCCTGAATCCGACGGTTCATAACCAGCATGGTCTCTTCAAAGTCACCATGTCGGGCAAGTCCTTCTTTTAGACTCTTATTATAGGAACGCAAGCGCTGGTTGTCGGCTTCCAGCATTTCCAGCTTATCGTTCAAAATAGTAATCTGATCCCGTGCGGCCTGCTCAAGCCCTCCTTTCAGATCGTTTAAACGCTCATTTAAACCAGCAATTTCTCGATTTTGCTGATTAATGATATCGACCGATCGCTCGAGCGATCCTTTAGCTCGTTCCAACTCTTTTTTTAAATAATCTAACCGGAGTTCGTTTGCCTGTAAGCGCTTATTCTCGTCCAGTTGCTCATTATACTTTCGATTCAAAACCGCAATGGTCTTTTTCATGTCATCAATAGAAAAAGAGGGTTGCGATGCCCGCTCCCTTTTTAAGGATTGCTCTAGCGAACGGTTTAATGATTGCAACTTGCCATATTCGGTTTTAACCAATTGATTCTCGTCACTTAAGGAGCGAACCTGACCCTCTAGCTGAGCAACGCTTTTTCGAAGTCGTTGAAGCTGTCCTGAATCATTGGAGCGATGTTGCTGATTTGCCATTTTTAACGAACGAATCTGATTCTCCAATTCCGCAATACGATTACTTAATCGCTGAGCCTGTTCTCGATTTTCATTAGTACTCCTCTGTGAAAGCGTGACACGAAGCTGACTATTTTCCTGCCCCAACGATTGAAGCTCCGTTTCCAGCTGACGGATCTTATTCCGGGCTTCGGGCGAAATTTGAGGCGAATTTTGCGCACGCTCAAGGACGGTTATCTTTTCTTGGTAATGGGCCAACTTCCCCCTTAAATCACCGATAAGCTGACGGCTATGTTGATAACGATTTGAGAGTGCCTCATGACTTTTTTTCTGAGCTTCAGCCCGCCCCAACGCCTCTTGAAGAGCTGCTAATCGCTGACGCAATTGATCAATTTGTACCAACTTATCCGCTGCTTGAGCCAATTGCCCTTGCAGAATAGCCTTTTCACCCCGCAAAACTTCAACGGTATTTAATGCCCGCTGATAAGCCACTGGATCCAGCCCGTTACTCGCCGCCCCTCTTGGCCTTTCCCCTGCCAAACGTCCTCTTTCAACGGATGGCGACGTCGCACGTGTTATTTTAGGAGCGACACTCAGTTCGACAGACCCGTTTGCCTGAGTAAGACGACCACTATAACCATCCCCGGTCAATTCAATAATAATCCGAACAACGGAATTCGCGCCCCCAAATTGGCTAACAAACACCTTACGAATCATGGACCACTCAGATTGCAACCCTTTGAGCAAAAGGGCATCACGCGGAAGTGTCAACCCAACCTCTGCGTTTTCCAAATCGATAATAAGACGCTGATTACCCCCAACAGCAACTGAGTGAAGCGTCGCGGTAATATCACCCGATTTTAAAAACGAGAAAGTATGGTTATTTCTATTGTAGTGAATTGCGTTCAGCGACCCTTCACTCGCCCATGTGACCATGGGCGACATTTGAATAATCAGGCTCCCAATCAGGGTTAGGGCAACCGCACGAAATCGCTTTTCTTTGCTCATTTAACGTTTTAAGCCCTCCAAACGTCTAAATCTCTATCTGAATATGATATAAAATTTGAAGGGTTTACGCCTTTGTTCAAGGGACTCTACGAGCAGAAGTATAACACGTATTGAGAGAGGTGGGGTGTAGATTATAGAGAAAGCCCCAATTCTTTCACTATTTTATTAAGGGGCATAGACCTGTACAGGTTGGTATATAACAACAAAAAACCTCGAACAATCAGGGGCTCAAGGTTTTTCGTTACTTTTAATTTATTCACAAACTAATTTTGTTTACTTGTTTTAATCTATCTATTTATCTTAACTGAAGCGCCGCTGGAATCGGAATTGTCTTTCCACTTAAGGCTTCTTTGGCCAAACGACTGACATTTGGATCCTTATCCTTACTGGCTTTTTTCAAGACCTTTTTGATGCGCTTATCGTTCGGTCGGTTAATAACCTGAAGCGCTTGAACGGAAGCAGATTTTACATCGGGATTCTCACGCTTGTCTTTCAGGATTTGCTCAATCGCGTTTAAGCCAGGCAAGCTATCGGTTGGGACGGTCGCATTTTGAGCCTTGTTGAGCATACCCAATGTCCAAAGCGCTGCCTGTCGAACGTAATTGGCATCATCTTTAGCCAGACCTTCCAGGTGGTCTGTATTCGCTAATGCCTCACGCTGAAGAAGCTCGTAGGTTTTTGGCGTACCAAAGCCCCGAACCCCAATTTCCTCCATGGCATCAACTCGTTCTTGTAGTGTTGCAGGCTGATCAACCATGGTATTTAAATCTTCAAGGGTTGCTGTTTGTGGCGTATTTGCCGGAGGAGCGAGCGGTTGCTCTTGATTAGGCTGAGTTGAAACTTGCTGTGGCTGAGGCGACATCATCCCTTCGGGTGATTGGAACGGCTGCTGCGGCGGGTAATATTGGGGCTGAGGTTGGGGAAAGTAAAACGGATTGTTTACCGGCTGTCCTTGAGGGTAGTATTGGGGTTGAGGTTGAGGCTGTTGCTGAAACGTCATAGAATTCAGCTGATTCGCCATATTCAGGTAGGAATTTCTGGCCTGTTCTGCCATGGTTCGCGCTCTTAAAGCTTCCGCGTAAGCGTTTTGAAGTGATTGCCTCGGATCCATCGCCGGGAACGGCGTGCCAAAAGAATCACCCGCCATCGGCGAAGTGCCCGGAGGCGAGCCTACCGGCACCGGTGAGAAAGGAGCCGTTGGTTGGGTATTATAATAAGGAGGGATTGCCGCAGGAGAATACGGAGAAGGAGGCATGCCTGGTGAACCCGCACCGGTTACCTGGCCTGGTACGGCACCCCCAGGAAAATTCTTTGGCTCGATAATTTGAATATTAACGGCTGAAGATGTTTGAGGTAATTGTGGATAGGATGAAACCATTGTGGCTTTAAAACCCCTTCGTTCTGTAATCTTTTTCTAATTCGACCGACCGATTAAACTAATGGGAGAAATCAATACATTTCTTTTAAGAACTTCATTATAAGTAAGGCCTCTCAATACGCTCTGTTGCTAGTAGCTTCTTGAATATTAATTTTTTGTTACAATCAAGACTGCCCAATGAACCAAAATATCCGCGAATTAGTTCGAACTTGGCATGACAATTGTTTTTTATAGTAAACACCTTGGAGAAGAGAGACCCACGCCTCTCCCACCATGACCATACCGTCTTTTAAGGAACCATAAAACGACGTTGTAGGCAATCCTTTATCACCGTTTGAAACAGCCAACCCTTAAAAAATACTTAAGGGCTATGGATGCCGTTTATATCACTGGTATAATAAGAAAAGCTCTGATCGCTTTGGTTTATAAGGTGCTGGCTTTAAAAAACGCCCTTTACAAGGTGCTTTATTTCATTCAGAGTATTTCTTACTTTCTTCGCACAGCTGTCAGATAGAAATGGAATGAACATGGAACAAGACTTACCTAAATCCGAAGCAGAGACGACCGAACACTCTTCTTCGGAGACACCGGAGTCCGCAGAAGACAAACTGGAAAAAGTGACTGAGAAAAGCGATTCGCCTAAAGAACTCAGCCTTCAGGAAAAGCATGATGAACTCACCGATCAGCACTTACGACTGGCGGCTGACTTTGAAAACTTCCGGAAGCGTGCGGCTCAAGAGCGGGCCTCCTTGTTGAAGTATGGCGCTGAAAACACGGTTCAGGGTCTACTCCCTATTCTAGATAATCTGGAACGTGCTTCTAATAGTCTGAATGAAGATTCGGATCCTAAAATGCTTTATCAAAGCTTTAATCTCTTAACCAATCAGTTATTGGAGACCTTAAAACATCAGGGACTCCAGAAAATAGAAACAACCGGGCAATTGTTCGACCCCAATTTCCACGAAGCCACAGCCCAGATTGAAACGCTGGACCAGCCTGAAAACACCATTGTTCATGAAATGCAAAGCGGTTTCATGCTCCATGAACGTGTTATTCGTCCGGCATTGGTATCGGTCGCAACACCACCCAATCAGTCAGAAGTCCCCGCAGAGAACAACCCGTTTGCTCATTCTCAGGAGACGGAACCAAACTCATGAGTTCAACCAATCAAGACTATTATGACATTCTTGGGGTGAATAAAACCGCCACAAAAGACGAGATTAAAAAAGCGTTTCGCAAGAAAGCCAAGCAATACCATCCCGATGTGAACAAATCGTCTGACGCGGAAAGCAAATTCAAAGAATTAGGCGAAGCCTTTGATGTGCTAAGCAATGAAAACAAACGGCAGGTCTACGACCAATACGGTCATGATGGGCTACGCTCCAGTGGCTACGAAACCAACTGGAGCAATATGCAGCAGGGGTTTCCTGATTTAAACGATCTATTTGCCTCCTTTTTTGGCGGCGATTTTGGGTTCAGTAGTCAACGGAATCAGGGGCCTTATCAAGGCGAAGACCTCCGCTTTGATGTTGAGCTAGACTTTATGGACGCTGTTTTTGGTACTAAAAAAGAAATTGAAATCCGCCGCCTAAACCATTGCGAATCCTGCGAGGGGTCTGGAGCCAAGCCGGGATCAGGACCCAGTGTCTGTCAGGGTTGTGGCGGAAATGGACAAGTGCGCCAAACGACCCAAACGATTATTGGTCATTTTACACAAATTGCCAATTGTCCCCAGTGTAATGGTCAAGGACAGATAATCACCGACCCTTGTAAAGACTGTAAAGGGCAAGGCCGTATTGAAGAACGAAAAAAGCTGACCTTGACTATTCCGGCCGGAGTTGACACCGGTACCCGCCTTCGTGTTGGTAATGAAGGCAATTCAGGCCCCTTGGGTGGGCCATCCGGAGACTTATATGTGTTGATTCATGTAACACCTCACCCGGAATTCAAGCGAGAAGGGTATACTATCATTTCTCAGGAAGAGGTCCCTTACACAACCATGGTTTTAGGCGGGCACATTGAGGTCCCCGTCCTCGAAGGGAGCAAATCCCTTAAGATTCCCGCCGGAACACAAAACGGCCATGTGTTTACCTTAAAAGAACATGGAGTGCCTCACCTGAACAACCCGAACCGAAAAGGGGAACACTATATTCAGGTACAGGCTCATATTCCAACCCGATTTTCCAATGAAGAGAAGAAGCTTCTGGAAACACTTCACGAACTGACATTGAAAAAACCGGCGAAACAGAAGTTAGATAACACGCAGAAAGAATCGTTTTCATTTTTTGATCGGTTCAGAGAAGTGATTGCCGGACCCGTATAATCACATTGCGCTACTCAGTGGGCAGGCTAAAGGCCCCTCCAAAATCAATATTAACCGAATCGCCCGGCTGAATAATCACAGAGTCGCCTCGCCCAATCAATGCTTTTACGCCTTTACCCGTCGTCACAGCGGTGCCCGCAAAAGCACCGCCTAACATGGCCGCCGGAACGGTTAAAATCATACCGGCGCCACCAGCTACATCCTTACCGGTTTCAACTCCGGCATGCCGAAACTTATTGAACGTAGACACACCACTTTCCAGCCCCTTATGAACTTTAAACCCAACACCTGGATCGGAATAAAGAGCATACTGTTCCGCTGTCTCCCCTTCGGAACGAACCCGCTTAACCTGTTCATTTCGTGCCGATAAATTTAAATCCAGCGGGAGCAATTCACCCGAGGGGAGGACCACATGGTCAAATGATAACAGGATGGTTCCACCCTGGCTAAACAGTCGAGGTTTGGTAACCTTCTCAATGCGGCCCCGAACCATGGTTCCTCGGGGGAAAATAACACGAGGAATGAGAGCGGCTTGGGGTTGAGTGATAAAGTCTTTTTCAATAAAGGCGGAAAAGGATTCACCGGGTTCCGTAATTCGGGCGTCCATGGCCGTATTAAAAGTAATATTGAGCAACGTCCCCGCGGGTACTTTCTGAGACCCTGTATTCATTTTTAAAGACGTCGTCGGCTGAGCTTCCTGAGTCCACCCTGTGGGCCAGCCCATGACCAAAATGAGTCCAAGCCAGATAACCCATACTCTCTTAAAGATATTACATTGCATGACAGGATCCTTGTTCCAATTACAGATGATAAAAAACAAAAGAAATCGAGCGGAACACCGCTCTTCTTAAAATTGTAGCGCATCTGAAGCAAAGAAACTTAGGTTATCTTTGCTTCGTCCACGTCAGGCAACATAACCGCCTGACGGTAATCACTGCACATGGCAATGTAATGTTTTCGGAATATTTCAATGGCTTGGGTCAGACTCTTTTCATCAGGGGGATCAGATATTTGTGTCGTGCTTTTCCAGCTGTATCGATCCAAAATAAGCTGACGTAAATCATCAACATCAGTTTGAGCCGGAGTATAACGGTGACTCTCATGGAACCGGGACAACCGCTCAACGCCGGTCAGTTCCTGTATCCCTTTTAATATAGAGACAAAAACAGCTCGTTGCCAAGATAAGGCACTATTTCGAGAGGCTTTTGGCAAGTCATTAATATTACTATCCAAAGACCCAATATAGGAACGAAGCCGGTCGACCAGCGCTTCACCTTCAGGACGAACTTCTAAAATTTTATGCGGGCTTAACAACAATGGATCTGAATTAATCAAAGCCAATGCCGAAATTCGGCCACTTCCGGTCACCTCATCATGATGGCTGAACAGGGATAGCCCTTGAACGGGCCATTGCTTAATCACATCATGAGCGTCACATTGTCGGGATAATAGTATCTGGGTTAAGTCTTGCAACATGTCCTTATCTGGGTAATCCCCATCGATAATTTGTTGGTATAGCTCATCAGCTCCGCTCGTTGTCAGATTAAGTCCTGCCTGTCGACAAATTTCGTACCACGGCTTTTTCAAAATACCTAAAAGTCCGCTATCAAGGCGAGTTCTTTCGATGGCCTTACAAAGCTCCCGATCAAACGATTGAGGGAAAGTGCCTTGAGAAGGAGCGGCTAATCGCTGTTGGTGACGATCCCATAAAGCCATTCGCATTTCTCTGGCCTTTTCCTCCTCGCTACTCTCATTCTCAAACTGTTGTGTAATCTGTAAAGCAATCTGATCAAAAATAAAACGCTCGGAAACAAAGCGGGAATCGTTATTAATCGAAAGGGCTTCAGCGACACCAATGGCAAAAGCATCGATACTCATATTGCCAAAACAAAGCACTCGGGTTAGGGGGTTCACGAAGTCAGCATAGTTCAGTAGATGCCAGGCAATAGCACTAGCAAGAAGCGGATGAGTCGACAGATTATCAATGGACAAATCCACATCAAATTTAGGATCATGGATCCAGCCCACAAGAGCCGACTGTAAAATATCCACTCGAGTAGCGCTTTCCATAGCCGCCTTTACAACACATAAACGAGCAACTTGCGAGGAGTGGTGAGCCGCATCAGGATACCCCATGGAATAGAGGATTTTAATTGTATGAGCCACAAAAAGCTGAAAACACTCGGTTTCCGCATCACGAAAATCAAAGAAATTCCGAAAAAACAGAAGGGTATCGACATTCTGAACCGCCACCTCAAGTAAAAAGTCGTGAGCTTCCTTTTCGTAGGCGGAAGCCGGAAGATTTTTCCGCAACATAAAAGGCAGCCGTTTGCCCAAGGCATAATGATTCATCACCCGAGCCTTAGCCAATGCCAACTGGTAAACCATTCCTGAAAAACCCGCATCATCGCTCAGGCGTTGTTTAATATCTGACTCCTTCAGGCCATCCCCATGAAGATCAATTGCAAACTGGAAAAGGTTTAAAAAATTCTGAGCCAAATCGGATGAAGTGAAAAAATCGGGCGCATAAAAGTCATCTTCCGGCTGGGCGCCGTGAAGCCCCTGAGCTAAGTAACGTAGCTCGTCACGTTTCGGAGCATATGATTCGTTAAACGTTGAACTCGCCATCCGTTCCATTCTACTAATCTACTAATTAGGTTAATTACTAAAAAATGACCTGATTATTTTCATCTCTACCTTACCATTATACTGTGATTGCGTACACAATTCACCGCACTAACAGAGGACCTTTTCATCTATTTAATGGAAGTCCTTGGGGAATACGGAAAAAGATCAGATATTCCTCTATGCCCAACCATTGGGTTTGGAAAACTTCAAAAACCCTTCAAAGTGTTGACGAGGCAACTTGATGTGGCACAATCAATTCATATTAATTTTATAGTTTCTCTATTTGTAGGGTAGCGGTTTTCAGGGAGATACGTTTAATGGCGACAGCAACAAAAACAAAAACATCCACAGGTCTTGTAACACAAATTATCGGCCCTGTTGTCGATGTGGAATTTCAGCCAGGAGAACTTCCTGAAATCTACTTTGCGCTTAAAATCAAAGGGAAAGCACCCAACGGTAGCGAGCTAAACATTACCACTGAAGTTCAGCAGCATTTGGGTGATAACCGGGTTCGCTCCGTTGCGATGGACAGTACGGACGGTTTAACCCGAGGCATGGAAGTAACCAATACCGGGGCTCCTATTAGTATTCCGGTCGGCCTACCGACCCTTGGTCGCATTGCCAATGTACTTGGCGAACCGGTAGATGAAGCTGGCCCCATTGAATCGGATACCCATTGGCCTATCCACCGTCCAGCTCCGACACTGGATCAACGAAGCACGGAAATTGAAATTTTTGAAACCGGCATTAAAGTGGTCGATTTACTGGCGCCTTACTCTAAAGGGGGCAAAGTTGGCCTTTTTGGTGGTGCGGGCGTTGGAAAAACCGTTATTATTATGGAACTCATTCACAACATTGCCCAGGGACACGGTGGTGTTTCCGTATTTGGTGGTGTCGGTGAACGGACCCGTGAAGGAAACGACCTTTACCATGAAATGAAAGACTCGGGCGTATTGGATAAGGTTGCCCTGATTTATGGTCAGATGAACGAACCGCCAGGGGCCCGTTTACGGGTCGGATTAACCGCATTAACCACGGCAGAATACTTTCGGGATGAGTCCAAGCAGGACGTTCTACTTTTCGTCGATAACATCTTCCGGTTTGTTCAGGCCGGTTCGGAAGTATCCGCTCTCCTCGGCCGAATGCCCAGTGCGGTTGGCTACCAGCCCACACTAGCAACAGAAATGGGTGAACTTCAGGAACGGATTACCTCAACAAAAGATGGTTCCATTACCTCAATTCAAGCCGTTTACGTTCCTGCGGACGATTTAACCGATCCGGCACCGGCGACCACTTTTGGTCACTTGGATGCGACAACCGTTCTTTCTCGTCAGATTGCAGAACTCGGTATTTATCCAGCCGTTGACCCCTTAACGTCGACTAGCCGAGCGCTGGATCCGACGGTTGTAGGTAGCGAACACTACGAAATAGCGCGTCAGGTTCAGGCGATTCTTCAAAAATATAAAGACCTTCAAGACATTATTGCCATTCTCGGTATGGACGAACTGTCTGATGAAGATAAACAAGCCGTTAACCGGGCCCGAAAAATTCAGAAGTTCCTTAGTCAGCCTTTCTTTGTTGCGGAAACATTCACCGGTATTTCTGGAAAATACGTCAAGCTGGAAGATACCCTTCGAAGCTTCCGGGAAATCCTGGAAGGTAAATACGATGACCTGCCCGAGCAAGCGTTTTACATGGTGGGTAGCATTGAGGAAGCCCTTGAAAAGGCTGAAAAAATTAAAGCTGAAGGAGAGTAAGTCTCTATGCGCCTTAAAATCCTGACTCCAGAGCGTACAATTCTTGACGAAGAGAATGTGGATGAGGTGTTTGCCCGATCCACGGAAGGGGAGTTTGGCGTTCTACCTCAACACTTGCCCTTAGTTGCCCCATTGGCTATTTCCTTACTGCGCTATACTAAAAACGGTAAGAAGGACGTCGCTGTCGTGATGGGCGGCATGTTCAGTACGGACGGTCAGTCGGTGACTGTTCTGACGGATGCGGGCGAATTGTCTTCTGAAATTGATAAAACACGAGCAAACCATGCCATCGAACGAGCCACAGCCCGCCTACGAGAGAAAACCTCGGACACCGACCTCGATTCTGAACGAGCCCAACGCTCCTTAGATAGAGCCCAAATCCGTCTTAAGGCGATGGTTAGTTCTTAATCTTTTAACCTGTTAGGGTTTAAATCAAGCTCTTTAATTGAACCTTGATGGCCTTCAATAAAGCTTGGCTCAAGATTATTTACAACACCGACAATAACTTTATTATAAGAATCTTGTTGCGTAAAAACATCAAGAGGACTTTCCTTAAGTGCTCTTTTTAATGCTTCGTAGTCCTTAGCTTCGTCACCCGTAACGAGGTAAGGAACCGAATTCGCTTCAATTAAAAAAGCACCTTCTCGAAAGCTGACTGCTTTTTCCATAAACCGTTGGGTATTCTCTGGCTTAAGTCCCTTTATTTTATAAATATGCCCAAATTTAACCGAGGATAATGGATTCATCATAATTCATAAACTCCTACTTTCCAAAATACCCCTACAAATATAACACACGCCATAAAACTCCTCAAGATAAAAATGACCTCGTCTAAATAGGTTAATCGCCCTTAAACTATTCGTACGCCCCTTAAATAAAGCCAGCTTGCTGGCCCTGGTTGGTTTAGTAGCCTAATTTTTCGTTCACTAGCGTTTCGGCGGGCTCTTTGGCGTAGGGGAAAAATTGGTCGTGGATCACTTGAACGGCAGTTTTGGCTTGTTCTTGCGCCACAAGACAACTGATTTTAATCTCACTGGTGGAAATCATCTTGATATTAATTCGAGCCTTAGCCAGCGCCCGGAACATATCCGCCGCAATACCGGGCCGATCAATCATACCGGCGCCGACAATACTGATTTTTGAAATGGCTTCGTCCTTTGAAATGGCCTTGGCGCCAATGTGCGCCTTTACTTTTTCCAGCACTCGAATCGCATCGGCCAGATCCGTCCCACTCACGGTAAAGGCAATGTCATTGGTATTCTCTGTATTCAGAGACTGAATAATCATGTCCACGCTGATGTTCTCTTCGGCGAGACTACCAAACACTTCTGCCGCGATGCCTGGCTGATCCGGCACGCCGGTTAATGCGAGTCGGGCTTGGTTATCATCACAGGCAATACCTGCGACACTGCGATCCAGTTCCATGATACTTGCTCCTAAAACCCGTGTTCCCGGGTCATCTAAATCAAACGTACTTCGCACACATACCATCACGTCGGCCTGACGGGCGGTTTCCACCGCTCGGGGATGAAGAACATTGGCACCCACTCGGGCCAGTTCCATCATTTCGATATAGGCCATTTTATCCTGTTTCACCGCTTCCGGCACAATACGAGGGTCCGTGGAAAACACCCCACGAACATCCGTAAAGATATCACAGCGCTCCGCACCCAACGCTCCGGCCAAAGCGACAGCCGATGTATCGGATCCGCCTCGACCCAAGGTGGTAATATTGCCTTGGCTATCGATGCCTTGAAAACCGGTGACAATCACAATGGTTCCTTTTTCAAGGTGCTTGTTAATCTTATCGGTTTTAATTTCCAAAATCCGAGCTCGGTTAAACAAATCTTCGGTGACGATCCCCGCTTGCTCCCCATTCAGGCCAATAGCATCGTAGCCCATGCTATTCAGAGCCATGGCCAGTAATGCGGTCGTGACTTTTTCGCCTGTTGCCAGCAGAGCATCATATTCTCGCCCGGTAGGACTCTCACACAATTGGCTTGCCAGCATCACTAGATGATCTGTGGACTTACCCATGGCCGAAACCACCGTAACAACTTTATTTCCCTTATCGTAAGCATCTGCGATAATTCGAGCGACATGGCGAATTTTTTCCACATCCCCAACCGAGGTACCACCAAATTTTTGAACAACCAAGGCCATCGAGAAACCTTTCACCGGCGAAGTATTTTTATTGAAGCCAGCTTGGCTGGCTTTCAGGGCTTCTATGTTACCCTTTCCGGTGTGCCTGTGTCAAAATATACCCCATATGAGCTATCACGTTGAACAACACGGAAAACAACTGCTAATCACCCAGTCTCATGAGCTCACCGCCATGATGATGCTGGTTTTTGGCTTGGCTACGGGATTTGGAAGCTTTCTGTTTCGAAGTCAAATTTTGCTCCAGACCCATGGGACACATGAACACAACCTCTTGCTCTGGCTCCTGACAGCCCTTCTGATTCTAGCCGGGCTCCTGACCTTAGGCGGTAGCATCACCTTTTTTCTGAAATCTCATACCACCATTGATTACACGACGGATACCGTGACTCAAACGTTTCTCCAAACCCAAACCATTCCATTTAAGGCCATCGAAGAACTCACGGTGAGAAAACACCCTCGCCCCACTTCAAACCATCTGGATAAAACCTTGGGTGAGAGTATCCCTTATTATTGGACCCTTTCTCTAAAAATCGAGAACCTTAAAACCGATCTCATGCTTCTGGAAGTCTACAGCGAACTCGACATGCGTCGCTTCCTCGCCGAAATCACCAAAGAAGCCGACTGGCCTGTTGTTCATATGGAAAGCGACGAGTAAGCAGGTGGAACTCGCCACTTTTAAAACACTCCTTAACCTTGCCAGCCTCTGAACTATTTTATAAATGACGGCCCAATTTGACAGGGTAAAATCGTAATGTCCTGCCAGACTTTAGCCGTGACATAAGGCTCGGATTTCAACCAGTTGTCTAAATCTTCAGAAGAAGGGAAATCTACGATCATAACCGACCCGTTCATCTCTTTACTCTCATTCAGAGTTGCGGCACCCATAATCATATGACGCCTATTTTCTTCAATGTTTTGAATGTGCTCTTCTCTGACATGGAGTCGTCTTTGAAGCACTTCTGTGTCAGACCCGTCCTTAGCGATAATTACAAACTGCATTTCTACTCCTCGGTGTTCAGTGACTACCTATTATTAAATCGTAAATCTTTAAATTAACGAAACAGCTTTAATCGAATTTAAAAGCCCTTTCCTAGTCTTTAACACACTGCCAGAAGGTTTTAATAGGCTTGTTCTCAGAAACGCTTTGAGCCGGTACTTCTTCTTGGATGAATAGCTCAGCGAGGTGGAGAGGCTCTTTCTCGATTATTTTGAACCCACATTGCGTTAAGTGTTTCTCCAGAACAGATTCCGGGTGATAGCACTGAATAACCTTATCCTCATTGACCGTGAATCCGTTTTCGGTATGTTCTTCAGCGGTAATATGGACTTCAGCTCGCCCAGTCTCCAGATTATAAATAGATTGAAACGATAGACGAAAATTAGGGCCTTCGTCCATGTCGCTTCCTTGCCAGAATTGTTTGTAGTTTGCTTCGGTATTAACATCAAACAGGAGCAGTCCACCGGGCAGTAAGGCGTTATGCATGGCCCGAAACGTTTTTTCTAAGTCATCGATCGAAAGGAGGTGGTTCAGGCTATCGGTATAGCAGAGAATGGCCGAAACCGGTGTATCAAGATGAAACGTTCGCATGTCACCCTCTCGCCATTGAATATTTTTAAGCGTTTCCGGCGTTTTTTTACGGGCCTGCTCAAGCATCTCAATGGAAGCATCAATCCCAATCATATCCCAACCTTGTTGAGCCAGTTCAATAGCGATGGTTCCTGTGCCACAAGCCAGATCCAGAACAGAAGCCGAAGGCTGGAGTCCTTGTTTTTCAAGCCGAAAACGGGTTTTCTCGGCAAGAATTTCTGAAAAATCCATGGCACCAGGCCAATCATAGAGGTGAGCAAGAGCATGATACATGATTGGAGAAGCTTTCTGTTGCTGTGAGTCCATTTTTATAGTCCTAGCGATTCATCATAACGACTAAAATCATGGTTTGTCAAAAATAAGAAATCCGGTGATAATAAGGCCATGGCACAAGTCATTTTAGAGCACGTTTCCAAATCGTTTGGTGAAACATCGGTGATTCAAGATCTATCACTGACGGTGAAAGACCATGAGTTTGTGGTGCTTGTCGGCCCCAGTGGGTGCGGAAAGTCAACAGTGCTTCGAATGATAGCGGGTCTGGAAGCCTTAAGCGATGGCGATATTCAAATAGGTGACCGGGTGGTAAACGATGTCGCACCCAAAGATCGGGACATTGCCATGGTGTTTCAGAACTACGCTCTGTATCCGCACATGAGCGTTTTTGACAACATGGCCTTTGGCCTGAAGATGCGTAAAATACCCAAAAAGGAGATTCAAAAACGGGTTGAGGCGGCGGCGAAAATTCTGGATTTAGAGCATTTATTACACCGAAAACCGAAACAACTTTCGGGCGGCCAGCGCCAACGGGTTGCTTTGGGGCGGGCCATTGTCCGGGATCCTCAGGTTTTCCTTATGGATGAACCTTTGTCTAATTTAGACGCCAAACTACGGGTTTCCATGCGCCGAGAAATTGCCCAACTCCATCAACGATTGAACGCAACCACGGTTTACGTCACCCATGACCAAGTGGAAGCCATGACCATGGGAGATCGGATTGTCATTTTGCATCAAGGAGTGATCCAGCAAATGGATACGCCGACAAAAGTTTATGAACAACCGGCCAACCTTTTTGTCGCTGGATTCATTGGGCAAATGAACCTGATCAAGGGAACGCTTCAAAATGAACGATTTGTGTTTGAAGACGGCACGTTTGTGTTACCGGAGACCTTGAGACGAGAGGCTGAAAACAGGCCCGTAGTACTCGGCATTCGTCCTGAACATTTCACACTGCCGGACGAAAATCAGGCATCTATCAATATCATGCCAGAGCAAATTGAGATTCTGGGGAGCGAAAAGCTGGCCCATTTCCAATTAGCCGGGGCGCCACTGACAGCTCGTTTATCCCCAGACGTAGATATCCATGTGGGGCAAAAGATAACCCTCGGGGTGGCGTTAACCCATGCCTCGTTATTCGATGCTCAAACCGAAAAGCGACTTTGATTTAATCCCTAAAGCTGATTCCATCGACTAGGCCGCCATGCTACCCGCAAGAAGCGCTAATAGCTGAGGCTGTTCGGCGACCAGAAGCTGTTCCAGCTGACTGTCATCGATTTGGGCCGCCACTTGGAGCAAAAACTTATCCGGGAGATTCGCCAAGAATTTAATCAACGTTTTATTATCGAGAACCCGGAAGGAGTTGATCATGGTGGGCTTAGACATTTTATCAAACTGCTTGAAAATAAAGGACAAACTGACATTTTGAAGAAGGGAAGGATCTTTTTTAGTAAATCCAGTGACAAACGGGGTGAGGCCTTTGTAGGGTAGAAAGCGCATACCTTCGAGAATATGGCGTTTTTTTAGTTTCATAAAAATGGCCATCATTTCTCGCATGGAAAGGTGTTGAACATTGAGCCCCGTAATTTTGCCCAGAATAAAATGCAGGTGTTTCGGCTCCATGGTTTGAAAGCCTTTGACCAATTCCCGTACATTGAGCTTTCGGGAACGAAGGATACTCATCAATTCCTTGGCCGGCATTTTTTTCATTAACTGCTCTAAAGGAAACAGATGGAGGAGCATTTTTAACAACGTGTGCTTCGGTAATAACATCAGCAATCGGAGCAGCCTGCTTTTAGAGAAGAAGCGCAAGCCGTTAATCAGTTGGTTTTTATCCAATAAAAACAGAATACGAAGCAGATCGCCTCGTTTAAGGAGACGAAGGATCATAATTTTATTTTGAGAGACCTCTAGCCCTTTAACAATTTCATAGAGATCCAGCCCGCGATGATTAACGCCACTCTGCCGTCGGGTACCAGTCGTGTTTTTTGAACTTTTAGTTTCACGAAGGTTACTGGCCGAACCACTTCGGTTGCCTGCCCAAATTTCTTCTTCGCCAAACGCCGAATAAACAGAGCCTGTTCGAACTTCAGAAGCATCGACGTTACTACTGGATACCTGGGCAAGTAACGTCAGCACGTTTTCTAAATTATTGATCCCCTCGATTCGCATCGTATTCAGTTATCCTCATCGCATTGGGTTCCAACTCTCATAAGGTCTATCGGCGAGATGAGGGGACTTCTTAAAAAAGAGGTCTCGAATTGTTACATTTGTCGTTACACTAAAGGATTGACACGCATTTTTGGCACTTAAGGGGTGTTGACAACAACATCATGGTTCACTTCTATCCGACTCAATTGAATACGCCAAAGTCGCCAGCTTTGTCTCATGCTCCGATGCCTCAGTTTGGCTGGAATGAGAATGACGATTTACCGGACGACTTCGGGGTGATTGATTTAAAAGAAGTGCCCGTAAAGAGCCGTCTTTCCCCTCTCCCATTCGACCGTGATTTTTTCTGGCGGCCCAACCCCTCCCATTTAGCTCTTAAGGGGTTTCCTTACGCTTCAAACGAACTGGTCGACCAAGTGGAAAATCAGCTCAAGCGAGAGGGGCCTAATTTTCTGGAAAAGCCCGGATTTGCTTATATTGTAACGCCTTATCCATGGTCGTCCGAAGACAATGAAAATCATGTCAAAGCTCGTTATCTGGCTTTGGATTTAATGGGACAGCTTCAAGCCCGATCAATTGTTCCCGAAACAGAACAAAGCCGAATACAAGCATCCTTTTGGAATGATTACTTGACAGGAATGCCGGGAGGGACAACCACATACAAAAAATCCCATATGGATGTTGACACCCTTCTTTTGGGGCTGGTTTACGGGCCAGAGTCGTTAGTAAAGGGAGCCTATCCACAAGTTAGCGATATACTCGATTATTTTTATACGGAGAAAGAACCGCCGAACGCTCATTTGGAAAAATTACGAGAGAGAGGGTCTGTTGTACCCACAAATTATGACTCAGAGTCGCTTTCACCCATGCTTCAGCAACTTGAAAAAGGGTACACCCGAACCCTTAAAAAGGGGAGTGAGTTGGGGCGAATTACGATTATGGTCTTAAATAACCTTCCTGGACTCCTTCATCGGGGTGTTTTTCATGGCGCAACCCCAGGCACCTTTTTAAATCCTGAAGAAGACGTTCTATCTACAGCTCCTCGACAACTCTATCAGATAGGAGTGCGGTTCCCGGAGTTTAACCCTCCCAAACCCGTTAAAAAATCGATTAATTTATTGATGAAGGATGGGTTAAAAGCGCTAAATCAAATTATCGAACCCGAGCCACCATCTAAAAAAAAGTAGATTCCAAACTTAAAATGGCAACAAATAAAAATTGCGTGGTATTATTTTTTATGTTAAGCAAGATGTTAACTAATTCACATCTTCTCTTACTTCTCTTCTCAGAACGACATATTGATTTGTCGTTCTTTCTTTTTTCTTCAGATCCCTTTTTCAAATCCTTTAAAGAAGAAATACAGATGAAGATTGCGTATAATAGAGGGTAAGATTGATGAGCGGAAGCTCGGAAACACCCTGTAATAGGTCACATTGTGTTGACGATTGGACACGGAGAGGTCGGTTTCTATGCGTTATTTAATGGATTTTACAAACATGAGCCCGTCAGCCATACCGTTGGCGCTATCGATAGTCTTGTTAACCGGGCTTTTCAATAGCGAGGCCATGGCGGCGAATCCATTAGCGCTGGACTATTATCATCAGGCTGTTAAGCAGGAGCGTGCTGGTGAACTAGACGAAGCCATTCGTCTGCTGAAAAAGGCCGTGAATCTAGAGCCTTACGACCAACTGAACCACATTAAATTAGCGGCACTTCATGCCCGGTTGGGTCATACAAAAGAAGCCATCGCTTTATATCAAAAGGCGCTTCAACTGGGTTCAAGAGATCCCATGATTTATTTCAGCCTTGGCACGGTTTACGAGCAAGCCGACAATTATACCAAGGCGGAAGAGGTTTATATACTCGGGTTGAAAAATAACCCGGCCTACCAGTTTGGCCTGTTTCACCTCGGACGAGCACAGGCGCAACAAGGAAAATTTGCATTGGCCATTCAACAGTATGAAAAATTCTTGCAAGCGTACCCTAATCACTATGATAGTCGCCGGCACCTGGCCCATTTATATATGGTCACCCAAGCTGAAGAAAACGCGGTTCAACAGTATGATGTACTGAAAAACAAGTTTCCCGAACGGTTTACCGACCACCTCGCCTTGGCCAAGGCGCTGAATCGATCTAACGAACCGGATAAGGCACTAAAAGAATTAAAGCTGGCCTATGCCAAGGACGGAGACAAGGCCGATATTGCCGAGGAAATGGGCAATGCCCATGTGGTGCTGGGGCAGTTGCGCTATGCCATCCAGAATTATAGCAAAGCACTCGAATTGGCACCGGGTAATCCGGCCCTCTCCATTAAACTGGCCGAACTCTATGTGACAGATCAACAGCCCGAACTGTCGATCAAACACTATAAAACTTACTTAAACGAGTATCCGAACGATTCGAACGCTCGAAAAGCCTTAACTCATGTGTACCTCAAAACAAAAAAATACCCAGAAGCCATTACCCTATTAAAAACCCAAATCCAAAACTTGCCCAAGGAAACAGGAGTCGATAAACGTTACCAACTGGAAAAACAATTGGCTTTTTCTTACCAGATGAACAAAAATTTACCCACTGCGATTCAACACTATGAAGGTTTACTCAATAGCGAACTAGGCCGAGGGGACGTGCAACTACAAAAAAACCTAGCCATCGCCTACCATGAGACCAACGCACTAGAAAAAGCCATTCCGCTTTATCGAGGCGTCTACACTTCGGATCCGAAACATTACGGGACACTGGGAAACGATTTGGCCAATGCACTAGTCCATGTGGGTGACCTCATGTTTAAACAACAGAACTTAAACGGAGCGCTGACTCAGTATGAAGAAGCGCAAAAATACGTTAAAAAAGACAATATCAGTCCGTTGATTGGCATGGCGCGGGTGCATTGGGAACACCGACTGGATCCCCATTACCCGGAAGCCTCCGAAGCGGCGTATGACACTTACCGCAAAATTTTAAAGCAACGCCCCGACGATGAGCGGGCATTGGTTGGCTTGGCCCGTCTAGATTTTGAAAAAGGGGCAATCGAAAAAGCACTTTCCCGGCTGGGGCCTTTCGCTCAGATCAACACGACCCGTCCGGCGGTATTTATCGCGATGGCCGATATCTATCAAGCCAATGGCAATACAGCGCAAGCCGTCACCACTTATGAACGAGCGCTGAGTCTTCAATCCGACAATGATACGCTTATGATTGAATTGGGCCGCCTGTGGCAGGAATTGGGCAATCCGAACGAATCTTTAAAGTGGTTTGAGCAGGCTCGAAAAAGCAACCCCAATAACGCAATGGCACATTATAATCTGGGCGTCTTATATGGGGAGACGGGACGGCTGATCGAGTCGGAGGTAGCGTACCAAAAAACACTCGCATTAGCGCCCCAGTTTGAAAACGCCCTCTATGGATTAGCGGTAACGCAGGAAAAGCAGAAAAAGTTCAGAGATGCTTTGGCCTCATATGAACGGTACACCACGTATCAAGAGGGGGGGTATCTTGCCGAAGCGAAAGCCCGTATCGCGATTCTAAGGGAGCAGTTGAAGGCGACACCCGAAAAGTCGGAACAACCCTTAGCCATGCCTGTTCCTAAAGTGCCTGAGCCGAACTTTGGAACGCCCGTTTTGGATACCCTGAGCGTGCAGAAGCATACTTCAAAAAGCAAAGAGACGTTTCAGGAAAAGGAGCCTCTCAGAAAAGTAATTAATGAGCCCATCGGCCAACCCAAGCCAGATGAATTGATAAAAAAACCCACACCACAGCAATTATTACCGCCCTTAAACCAGCCAGAACAAAAAGAGACTCGCTTGTTAGACGACGTTTTAGAGAAAGAGGTTTTTAAAGAACCGGCGTCATCACCCTCACTCAAAAAACAGGAGACCTCCCCCGCCTATCATGCGGTGACCGGTATGTCTGAAGTTAATACGGATTCAAACAAACACTTGTCATCGCCTTCCAAGAACGATACGCTACCCAAACGCTGGGAGCCCATCGCGCCATTTGAAAAAGCACCGTTTGATGAGCCGACTCAGCCAACAAATTAAATAAAAGCAAGAACAAAAAGAGGGTTGTATCATGGCTGTTGAAACGTTTGTACATAAACCTTACGAAATCAATTCGTATCTGGTTTGGGATGAAAGCAGTCGAGATGCTCTGCTGATTGATATTGGTGGTCAGGTCCAACCCATTCTGGATAGCCTGAAGCAACATGAACTAATGCTGGAAGATGTATTTCACACCCATCCCTTTTTAGAATATTTACAAGGTCAGCCCCAGCTTCGAGAAACTCTGGATCTGGTTGCGCATATGAATCCCATTGATGAATTCTGGCTTGCTCATCTGGATACACAGGCAACCATTCTGGGAGCCGAGGCGCCACAGGCTTATGTGGATCAACAAATTTTTCCAGAGGATGTGGTTCAAGTGGGCACCATTGAAATACAAGCGCTGGATACACCAGGCAATACGCCGGGTGGGGTTAGCTTCTATTTACCTTCGTTTCAGATTGTGTTTGTGGGAGATGTGATGACAGCCAAGGCAATGGGGCCAACCGATGTTCCTCATGGAAGTGAGAGCCGCCTCAAACAATCCATTGAAGAACAGATTTTTACCCTGCCGGAGATGACGGTGATTTATCCGGGACGAGGCCCTTCGACTACGGTCAAAGAGGCCAAAACACATAACTCATTGGTTTCTCAGCCTTATGCGATGAAACGCTAGACTTTTACTGACAGCAATTGAAGAAAAAGGGCTTGTCGTCCGGTGTCCCCTTTACGGTGTGACCAGAACCGATCGTTATGCTCCACAGTGCAAAAGGGCAGAATATCAATCTGATGAATACCCACGCTTTTAAGCTGGTAAGCGTTGATGGTTTTAAGGTCAATAAGCGGTTTATTATTCGGGCTTTCGCCTTGGTAAACATCAACGGGGATATGGGGCGGCAAAGATTCTCTTAAAGCCAGAGCGACTTCAGGAGAGACTTCATAGTGAGCGCCGGTAATGGCAGGGCCAATGACAGCAATCATATGCTGAGGCACGCATCGATAATCCTTTTGCATCCGGTCAGCCGTTTTTGCCGCAATACTTTGAGCCGTACCTCGCCAACCCGCATGGATGACAGCCCCCACATGTTGATCCGGTGAGTACAGCAAGATGGGAACGCAATCGGCTGTTTGAATCATGACGGGCTGGTTGGGGGTTGTCAGGATAATGGCATCACAGGCACTAAAATCAGTATCATCTGAGGGTTTAATATAACTAGAATGGATTTGGTCTGGAATAATCAGAGGGGTATCTGAAAGATTAAGCTGTTGACAAAGGCGTTGACGTTGGAGCTGAATCTCTTTCCTTGTGTGAGACGTGCCGCCCAGCGATTGAGGTTTGCCGGTAAAACCGTAAATCACCCGGTTAGTGTAGGTATTTAGGTGATTGGATTGGTACAATAGAAAGGGTGCTTCTAATAACAGATCCGCTTCTTTTGGATCCGGCAAGTTTGAGGCATGGTTTGAAGTGATATCGGCAGGATGGGTCATGAGACAGTTTCCATTATCAACAGGTTTTATTTTATCGGCTTTAGGGGGCATTTGTCTTGTGTTTGTTTGGGGTAGCGGAATGCTATCTGTTCATGCACAAAATATGGACACCCTAACCGGTGAGCCGAAAGCGCTTGATACGGCTAATTCAACAACAAAATCGGTCGAGATCAGCATGATGCCCCATAAACAGATTTTTTCTCGTCGGGAAGGCCTTATGGTTTCTTTTGTTTTTAAGGCCCTGGAGCCAGCTCGAATTTGTTTTGAAAAAGACCCCATAAGCCAATTTCAATTCAAGATCATCCGTTCCGGTAAGGGCAAGCTAAATTTGGCGCCTTTGGTGGTTCAGGATACGCGCCGCCTCTTTGGTCAACGGCCTAAAATTTTTCATTTGAACTCGGGCGATACACATACCTACCGGCTGAATTTGAAACGGATTCATTTTTTGAGTGGCGAAAAATGGATGCCCGGCGACTACAGTGTGGAAGCCTCATTCCGCTTGTGTGAACAACGAGAAAACAACGATTGGCAGGAAACCGATGTAGAAACATCGGTTCCTGTGGTCCGACCTGCCCGGTTTATGATTATGAATTAGACCCAACTCATAAAAGTATGAATACAGAAAAACAGAGTATAAGAGTATAATGATTGAGTGAATCAGAGGAGATTCTGTTTACAATGAAAAAGCCGGTTGTCGCAGATTCTATTGTTATTATTGCCAAGACAGAAGCCTCGGCCGATCAAGTAAAGGCGTCCATTCACCTGCGGGGGTTTGATCGGGTCAAGTGTTACTCACTCGATCAGGCGGCTGGTGTGCTAACAGATTATCCGGTAGATTTAGTAATTATGGATCCAGAGGGGGATTACCCTAAAGCATTAGGACTGATGACTCATTTAGATCCATCGGTGCCAGTTATCTTTATGGCGGAAGAATATAACGAAAACATATTTTTAACCTGCTTTGACGCCGGGGCCAAAGATTTCCTGATCAAGCCGGTAGAGCCCTCTTATCTCGCCTCCCGTGTGCTCGTGGCCTTGGATAGCCGACGAATACGAGACTTACTGCAACAGCGGGACGTAATTTTGAAAGAGATGGCAGCCATTGGAAAATATTCCAATGTGTTTGCTACGGAGTATTTCGTAAAAATGTTGCGTCGGGAGGTGGAACGCCTAGCCCCAGAAAGCTTACCGCCGCTGAGTTTAATGGTGATTCAGTTAGCAGGATTCAATACCCGTTTAGCGGTAAATCCCGAATTCAAAAAAATGCTGTATGAAACCGCCGCCAAATTACTGCTAAGCTGTTGTCGCGGTTCGGATATTGTGGGCGAATACTTTGAAGATAAACTCGCGGTAATTTTGCCAAATACGGGAATGAAAGGGGTTCATAGCGTTTCAGAACGGGTGATGACTCGACTAAATGGCCGGAAGCTTCTTTTTGAGAGTGAGGAGGTCTCGCTAATAATTCATATTGGTTCAGCTGATTTCAGCGGTTGTATCCACTATGAGGATTTGTTGAATAAAGCGATGGAAAACCTGAAGCAGACTCAGTCGGATTCAGGCAAGGTGCCCATGTCCTGATATGACAGATTTAGAAAAGCAACCTGGAGAAAGATCAAAACAGGCGTTGATTCATCAAATTTTATCGCCAACGCCACTTTTTATCGGCTTGGTTTTAGGACTGATTCTGGGACTCTTGTTGCCCAACCTTCCCGAGATAAATCTTGGAAGTTCTAACACCTCCTCAAAATTATCCGGTGAGCCCAAAGACTTATCCAAAACGGTCTCTTGGTACACGGGCTCACAAGGCTATGAGAAAGCTTTAGCGATACAAAAAGAACAAGGAACACCCATTTTCCTTTATTTTTATGCCCCTTGGTGCAGCTACTGTGGAAAATTTAACTTACACTTAATTAATCAAAAAAAAGTGCAGTCGGCTTTGAAAAAACGTTTTTTAAACGTAAAAATTTATCCTGAAATTGACGAAGCCGGATTTGTTCTTTTTCGGCGCTATGGTGCTTCGGGCTACCCGGCAGTGTTTATTAAAAATGCCATGGGCGAAATTCAGGAAGTTGAAATCTTTAAAAAAGTAGCGGGAAACTGGATGATGAAATCTCAGGATGAATTTATTGGCTATTTGAGCGAAATTTCAGCAACCCCTTAACCCAACTAAAAGAATAGTCGGGAGGATCCTTTGAACGGGTGTTTCCGAAAAGAGAGCAATCCGGTATGATAGATTAGAGTCTTTTTAAATAATCGGATACGAGAGGAATAAGATAGATGCTGACGACCACCGAAAGTGCGCCCCAGATTAAAACGGCTTTACCAGGACCGAAAACAAAAGCTCTGATCGAACGGGATAAAAAGGTCATTTCACCCTCGTATACCCGAGGTTATCCGTTTGCCATTGAAAAAGGCGAAGGGGCCGTCGTAACCGATTTAGACGGCAATACGTTTCTGGATTATTGTGCCGGAATCGCGGTATGCGCCACCGGACACTCCCATCCCAAAGTGGTTTCAGCGATTCAAGAACAAGCCGGACGTTTTTTGCATATGTCGGGAACCGACTTTTATTACGAAAACATGGTTGAACTGGCCGAACGACTGGGAAAAACCGCACCAGATTCCGGTGATCACCGAGTATTCTTTAGTAACTCCGGTGCGGAATCCATTGAAGGCGCCTTAAAGCTGGCTCGTTACCACACGGGGCGGCAAAACATCATCTCGTTTTATCGAAGTTTCCATGGCCGAACCTATGGCGCCATGTCGGTAACCGCCAGTAAGTCCATCCAGAAAAAGCAGTTTTCTCCTCTGCTAAGTGGCGTTTACCATGCCCACTACCCCTACCATTACCGGGATCCAAAAGGTAATACGCCTGAAGAAACGGCGCAGGCCTGCTTGAACTTTATCCAAGATCACTTGTTCAAGATGGTGGTTCAGCCGGATGAAGTCGCGGCATTTCTCGTCGAACCCATTCAGGGTGAAGGCGGCTACGTTGTCCCGCCCGATAGTTTTTTATTAGGCCTACAAGCCTTAGCCCAAGAGCATGGCATTTTAATTATTTCTGATGAGGTACAGGCAGGCATTGGGCGAACCGGTAAAATGTGGGCATCATCTCATGTACCCGGATACGAGCCCGATATTATTACCAGCGCTAAGGGCATCGCGTCGGGTTTGCCGTTGGGGGCCATTATTGCCAAGTCTCACGTCATGAACTGGGTACCGGGAGTTCATGCCTCCACCTTTGGCGGAAACCCTTTGGCATGTGCCGCGGCGTTAGCCACCCTCGACCTCTTGGACGCTGGCGTCATGGATAACGCTCGAGTTCAAGGCGATTACCTGATGAAAAAAATAAAAGATCTGCAACAACGATTCGATGTGCTGGGCGAGATTCGGGGCCGAGGGCTCATGGTGGGTATCGAGGTTGTCAAATCTAAAGCCTCGCGAGAAAAAGCGCCGAAACTGAGAGATGCCATTGTGGATGCGGCATTTTACGAAGGCCTGCTGATTTTAGGATGTGGCGAAAACGGTATTCGTTTCAGTCCGCCATTGATTATCACAGAGGCTCAAACCGATAAAGCCGTTGAAATTTTCGAATGCGCCTTAGAGAAATCACTTCTTTAGGGTTACGTTCGTAAGGTCAATAATCTTTTATTCTTCACAAGAATCATACACATGAGGCATTTTAGGACCATCTGACGGCACCCCTCTTCAGGCACTGTTATTCACCTATGTTTTTGTTATGGTGTACCAATAGAAACCTATCAACTAGCGATGAGCGTTTATCAAAGTTAAGGAGGGTCTTTCCAATGGTTAAGAGTTTGGAACAGGAAAACATCACCATGTCAAAAACATCCGACAATGTCCTTTCAACCATCGATGGTGCCGAAAACCAGACGGAACGGTTTCTCTCCCGAGAAATGCTGGGCGTCGTGGAAGCCGCGTCTCTTTCCGCCGGCCGCCTGATGGGAAAAGGGAAAAAAGATATGGCCGATCAGGCCGCCGTAACCGCCATGCGGACCGCACTGGAAAGCGTTCCTATTAATGGCCGCATTGTCATCGGCGAAGGCGAACGAGACGAGGCCCCCATGCTTTACATCGGTGAACGAGTCGGCAAAGGCGACGACGACATGCCCGAATTTGATATCGCTGTGGATCCGTTAGAAGGAACCAATCTCGTCGCTCACGGTCTACCCGGCTCAGTTGCCACACTCGCTCTCGCCCCCAAAGGCGGCTTGCTTCACGCCCCGGATACCTATATGAACAAGCTGGTGGTTGGCCCGGCAGCCAAAGGAAAAATTGATATTAACGCCCCAGTTAAATATAACCTCAACGTTATTGCCATGAGTTTAAGCCGAAAAATTGAAGACCTCACGGTCGTTATTCTGGATCGCCCTCGGCACACCCAACTCATTCAGGATGTTCGAGCCGCTGGCGCCCGGATTAAGCTGATTAGTGACGGAGACATGATGCCAGCGATTGCTTCGGCTGTCTCAGGCTCTGGCATCCATGCGGTCATGGGGACCGGTGGCGCACCAGAATCCGTTCTCAGTGCGGCGGCCATCAAGTGTTTGGGGGGTGAAATTCAAGCGACATTCAAATGGCGTTCGCCCGAAGAAAAAGCCCGCGCCGAAAAAATGGGCGTCATCGAAACCTCTGAAGAACGGGTTTATTCAACCAATGAACTCGCACCAGCCGATGAAATCGTCTTTGCCGCCTGCGGCATCACCACAGGGGACATTTTGAAAGGCGTTCAATATTTTGGCGGCGGTGCCCGCACCCACAGCATTATTCTCAGTCACAGCGCCGGCCTGATCCGTTTTGTGGATACCGTCCATATGAACCGGGACAACCCCATGCCAATCCAACTTTAGCTCGCCTGTTTTATTTCAATCGCCTGAAAAGAGGTATTAAGTGATAAAATTGTTTAATTTTCTTTACTAGCCCCATTGGTGCATGACAGTTTGCACATAGTAATCGAGGATTTGACGCCCCCAGAAGAGCATGGTTAACGAGCCGAGAACCAAGGCTGGCCCTAATGGTAAATAGGTAAAGCTTTGGGTGCGCTTGACCTGACGCATTAGAATCACCACAGCCACGATGGACAGGAGCATCAACAGAAGAATCAGCCATGTTCGCAGGCCCGGCTCTAGATCGGAATAGGAAACCCAGAACGAAAGCCCCGCAAAAAGGAAACTCGCCGCCCCGGAAATCAGTGACACATAGGCTTTACTTTTATAATACTGATACCCCAGCATAGGAATCGCCGGAACGGCTTGAAAAACAAACCCCAGAAGTAAGGCCACCAACATGAGTTCCCACCCCAAAAAAGCGCCCACGCCCATCATCAGGTGAGTATCGCCATGACCAAAGCCTTCAGTCCCAAACACAATTTCGCTTAAAAGAATCAACCCCTCAAACACGACAAAGGCAACAAACACCCCGATCACCGCCGAAATAAAGGAATCAGGAATACTAATGGCCACGAGCTGAAAGGAAGATTGGGACGTTTGCCCTAAATCCAGAAACGAATAAACAAGGCCCACTGGAATCAGGGACAGCGAATTAATTTGAAAAATCAGGCTTTCCTTAAAATCCGTAATGGTAATAACCACCAGATTACAGATTAAAAACAGTAGAAACAAGGTCTGAAGCGTTAGCCCAGAATACCAAACCACCCCAACAAACAATAAGCCCGTTGCCAACTCTGCCAAGGGGTATTCAATCCCAATCGGAGCTTTACAGGTTCGACACTGGGCCCCTTGGAAGATATAGGCGACCAGCGGAAAATTTTCGTACCATCTCAACGGCGTTTTGCAATGAGTACAGTGGGATGGGGGCTTCACAATCGATTGATCCGTTAGGAACCGGTAGGCCACCACATTTAAAAAGCTCCCCATACACAGTCCTATAATAAACGTTAAGCCATAAATAAAGGGCTGTAACTGGGGATCCAAATCCGGCATCGGTAAAATCACAGGGCAATCAACTCTTTCTCACAGCAGGTAAGGGGGTAACGGTTAAATATCAATGAAGCGAAAGGAAGCATAAGCCTATTATATCAACAGATCCGAAACAACGGGAGCGTTACATTGAAGAGCGCAAGTTCGTCACATCTTCCGTATGATGTCGCTCTATGTTTTCACTTGCGTCCGAGGATTCTTCCAGACTCTTCATCAAAATATCCAACGCCTTTCGTAATCGACGCGACACCTGCATTTGGGAGATACCCAAAGCTTTGGCAATCTCTGTCTGGCTCATGTCATCGTAATAGGTCATTTTTACCACGGAACGCAACTCTTCTTTAAGGCCAGCCATGGCGTTTTCCAGATAAATTTTGTTTTCCCGGTTAATGGCCATCTCAAAGTAGCGATCATCCACAAGACGCTCAACATAGCCCGTATCTGAACTATCAGAGGTTAAGAACTGGTCCAGCGATACCGGCTGACGGCGACGTTCCACCTCTTGCGCCTGAGTAACCTTTGATAAGGGACATTCCAGAAACTCGGCAATCTCCAGATCCGTCGGTGTCCGGTCCAATTCTTCAGACAACTTCTGTACAATCTGGTTAATCCGGTAATATAACTCATATACCTGTCGAGGCGCCTTAATCATACTGGTTTTATCCCGAAGATAATGACGGATTTCGCCCGTAATTAAGTAGGTTGAATACGTCTTGAAACTGGTACCACAGAACGGATCAAACTTATCCACCGCCTTCATCAGGCCGATACTACCCACCTGAATAATATCATCCACCGGATCCGTACTCCGGCGTGCCAGGGCATGGCTAATTTTCTTCACATACGGCATGACTTGCTGAACGATCGCATCCCGCAACGGCGATTGTTTTGGGCTACTCGTGTCTAATGCGGCATACTCTGCAAGCATTTCGTTCAGTTCAGAAGTAAAAACATCTTGTGATGGCTGATAACGACCCATAAATTATCCCATTTCGGTTGGTACGTTTGTCTACTTGTCTAGCCTCAGGGGAAAACCCTGACCTGACCATTATATCACTCGACCTTTTCAAAACACGCCGTCCATTCTATGGATTCTTTTTATTAAAAAATCGGTCTTAAAACTTGATCTTATCCTTTTAACTAACTATAACTAATGACATCACCCATCCATTGGTTTACCCTATTGTTGTTTTCGATACCATGGGAAAGGATTCCCCACGTGAATCAAACCACCCTCACGGATTCTTCCACCGAGATCCCTGAAAAAGCAAATAAAACTATTCTGCTCGCCAAACACCATGGCTTTTGCCATGGGGTCAAGAAAGCCGTGGATAAGACCACCCAAACTGGTGAGGAGCAAGAAAAGCCAGTTTATGTTTTAGGACAACTGATTCATAACCAGCAAGTTATAAATAAACTATCAGAACAAGGGATTCAGACCGTTGAAACATTGGATCAGGTTCCTGATAACAGCGTTTGTGTCATTCGAACTCATGGGGCCTCGCCAGAACTCGTTCAACAAGCGGAAGCCCGAGGGATTTCAGTTAGCGATGCCACCTGCCCTGACGTTCGATTGGTTCAAAATAAAGCGACAGAGCTGGTAAAAGAAGGTTATACCGTGATTGTGGTCGGAAAAAAAGACCACCCGGAAGTTATTGGCATTACCGCCCACGCCAGCCAGATTCCCAATGCCTATATCGTGGCGATTAACGATCCGAAAGATATCCCTCAAAAACTGGAAAACCTACCAAAGCGGCGCATCGGTGTGGTTTCCCAAACCACACAAATGGAAGAAAGCTTTTTTGACATGATCAAAGAGCTGGCAAAAGTTGCAAAAGAACTCAAAGTGTTTAATACTATCTGTCCAGCGACGTTTTTTCGGCAAAATGCGGCTTTGGAACTCTCCAAACAGGTTGATTTTATGGTCGTCATTGGCGGAAAAAACAGCTCCAACACCACCCATTTGGCTGAAATCTGCAAAGAGCAGGGTACCCAAACCGTTCATATTGAAACCTATCAAGAACTGGAAGGAAACCAAGAGCTGTTAGCCGCTCAGACCATTGGAGTCACGGCTGGCGCTTCCACCCCTGAGTGGCTTGTTCAGGAAGTGACCGATTACCTGCATACCCTTTAATTTACGACCCCTTAACTTACTTAAAATTAGGAGACCACCCCTATCGTGATGTCTAGTATTGTTGACCCCTCTGTTTCGACCGAAGAATCCCATGAATCCCTGAAAATGGATTTCGCCAAACTCCTCGAACAGAGTTTTCAAACCGAACTGTTGCCCGGAACCATTACCGTCGGCGAAGTATTAAAGATAGAAAAAGATGGCCTGTTGGTTGACGTGGGAGGAAAGTCTGAAGGCTTTGTCTCCATAAAGGAAATTAACGGATGCCGTAATTTGGAAGAGCTTCAAACCCTTTTTGAGGTGGGACAGGTTCGGGAGTTTTTCATTTCTCGAGTCAATGACGAAGACACCAACTGCTATACGCTATCCTGCCGACGCGTGGCCGCATTCAAAAACTGGGACAAACTGAAAGACCTGAAAGCCGAAAACACAACAGTCGAGGTCACCGTCACTGGCTCAACCAAGGGGGGGATCCTGGTCAATGTATTGGATCTTAAAGGCTTTATCCCTGCAAGCCAAATCCGGGTCGCTAAAACCCTGGATAATCTGGTCGGTGAAGTCTTAACCGCTAAAATTCTTGAAGTAGACAAAGCTAAAAACAAGCTCATCCTCAGCAACCGAGCCGCTGTTTTTGAAGAAAAGGCCGCCATGCGAGCCGAAACCCTCAGCAAGCTTAACGAAGGCGATGTTGTTGAAGGCGAAATTGTTAAGGTAACCGACTTCGGCGTGTTTGTTGACATCAACGGCATTGACGGTTTACTGCCTTTATCCGAAATTTCCTGGCAACGTATTAATCATCCTTCCGAGGTGTTAAAACTAGGCGAACGTGTTCAGGTTCGAGTTCTCACGGTTGACCAAAGCCTACAGCGCATTAGCCTCAGTAAAAAACGGCTGGAAGCGGATCCCTGGAACACTGTTCATGACCATTTCTCTATCGGTGATGAGCCGGTCGGTCGAGTTTCTAAAATTCTCTCCTCTGGCGTACTATCAGAATTAATGCCTGGAATCGAAGCTTACTGTAGTTTTGGACCACAGGGTAAATTCTTTTATCTCAATGAATCTTACCAGTTCCGCATTGTCTCGATTAATGCCAACGATCGACGTATTACGCTGGAGTTCCTAACCGATATCGAGCCTAAAGTAGAGGAAGAAGCGGACGAAACCATCGAATCCGAAGGATTACAAGACACCATGGCCGACCCTCAATAAGGGGCGGTCTTGATCCGGCTAACCATCGGTTTGAACAATTGACACCGTTTTCTCCTTTGGTATAGTATGGAACACCGTCTTTTGAAAGAGGCTTTTACGCCTCACCCGATTTAACCACTTAAAAGGACAAACCCCAATGTATGCCATTATTGATTTAAATGGAAAGCAGTATGAAGTCGAAGAAGGTCGCTATGTGACCGTCGATCGCCTTCCTCAACAGCCCGGCGAATCCGTCGATGTGAGTAAGGTGTTAATGGTGGTCGACGGCAAGGAATCTAAAATTGGCGCCCCCTTTGTTGATGGCGTTCAAGTGAAGGCCAAAGTAATTGACCATTTCCGCGGTAAAAAGCTCATCGTTTATAAGATGCGATGCAAAAAAGGTTACCGCCGCAAGCAAGGACATCGTCAGGATTACACTCGCCTTCAGATTGAATCCCTTGGCGTTGGAAGCAAGAAAAGCGCCTCCACCGCAAAGCAAGAAACCCCAAAAGAAACCAAAGAGGATAGTTAACCATGGCGCATAAGAAAGGTGTCGGTTCTTCCAAGAACGGCCGAGACAGTCATTCCAAACGACTGGGTGTTAAAAAATACGGTGGCGAAAAGGTCCTTGCAGGCAATATTCTTATTCGTCAACGCGGTACAAAATTCCATCCGGGTGTTAATGTCGGGCGAGGCGGTGATGACACCCTTTTTGCTTTGAGCGATGGCCTGGTTCAATTTACCCATACCCGCAACAAAACTAAGATTAACGTGGTTAGCGCTTAGTCATAGGACAAAGGCCTTTTCGCTCAAGTTTGTTCTATGCGCTTAAATCCATAGTGTCGGCGTTTATTTTCCTTTAAATACAAATGCGCCGTATTTAAAGTCTGCATCTCATCCTTGTTTAAAACAATCTCTTCATCTTTTTGATCCAGAATCATTAAGACTTCTTCAGACTCTTTAGACGACGACAAAAGCGATCGAAGGGTTGAGTCATCAGCATTTTCAGCACCTCCCACACTGGGTAAGGGACCAAAGGACTCTTCATACATCGCCAACTTCTGAAGAGCTTCTTCATACAAAGCTCTGGAAACCGTCTCACCTAGGCATTGAGCTGGAGAAATATGAGTCATTCGCCCCTGCGAAGCCGGGTATTGCAAAACATCTACTTCTGGCGGACCAAGTACAACACGTTCATCCCTTTGCTCTGCGTTAATAAAAGCACGCTCATCCCTCTCTATCAACTTTAGCACCAGGTCCAGACACTTAACACAAATTGGTTCCGGCGATTCCAGATTATCCTGCCGCTTACCACACACATTGCACACACTCCGCTTAAGACTAACGTCACCCGACTCGTCGCCCCCTAGCCGATACTCTAGCGCTTGTTCCAAACGTTTTTCATCCAGAGAGGTCTGTCGGGCAATATAGCGGAAATTTAATTCTCGCAAACGAGGTGTTATTTTTTGATAGTAAAAGTCATACATCCCTCGCTCCTCATCCAAGCAACCAGAGCAGACTCTGACACCCCCCTTTTTGATAAAAGGCTTACTGCATTGCTGACAATTGACAATATCCATAAATTACGCTTCCCAGTTCAATAAACACGCATGCTTATTAAACGCTATCGGCAAGCAAACAAAAAAATTGAATAATGAGGTTGTCACTCAACCACTTCCCTTATCTCGAGACAGCCTTATTGCCTGCCCTTCAAGCTATTAAGGCCTTTAAACCCTTGAAAGCCAGCGTAACGACTCACGCAACACCACTTCCGATGTGGGTGACCCTTCCTCTTCTAACTCGGTCTGAACCGCTTTCAAGCTCTCACTCACCTCATTTTGTTCATAGCCCAGAGAAAGCAGAACAGTCTCCGCTTCGATAAAGGCTTCCGAGTTCCGGGGAAGCACATGGCCCTCTGTTTTTATATCGGTTGAAAAACGCAGGGCAACCTCTCGCCAAGCTTTCATCTTTTCCTTCAATTCCAGAACAATCTTCTTTGCCAACTTCGGGCCAACCCCTTTGGCCACCGTCAAAGGCTTATGTTCATCCAACACCACCGCCTGAACAATATCGGTCACAGCCATGTCCGAAAGCAGGGCCAACGCCACCCGAACTCCAACTCCGCTGGCGGATTGCAAAATATTGAACAGATCTCGTTCATCCCGGTTCACAAACCCCACCAAGATCATGGCATCTTCTCGTACCACCAGCGTGGTAAAAACATGTACCTCTTCGCCAATCGCCGGGGCCTGTCGAATCGACCGCTCATTAGTCAACACCTCATAGCCCATCCCCTGAACATCGACAATCAATAGAGCCCCTCGGGGGGATTGATCCATTTTACCGGTCAGCGTCCCTCGAACATAGGTAATCATCTGTTGGTTTCACTCTCTTACTTACAGGTACTTCTTACTAAAGCCTATCGTGTCAGCTTCGTTAGCGACGATACCAGAAACACGACGACAAAACACTACCAAGCATGTTCGCCAATGAGGGGCACAAATCGAACATCCCCATACGAGTGACGCTTAATCCCTTCTGGCGTTCGATGCATTAAAACAAGCTCCTGACCAACATCCTCATCTTTTTTTGCCGACGAATCCGGATGTACCATACCAATAGGTGCCAACAAACGGCCATGGTCCACGTTCAGTTGATTCATGAGCGGCGCAGGCATTTTAGGCCCGCCTGCCGTTACAATAATGGCATCAAAGGGTGCCGCTTCCGGCCAGCCTTTGGTCCCATCGCCCACCCGAAGATGAACCTGATCATAGCCCAACCGCTTGAGTATAAGGCCCGCCTGTTCGGAAAGAGCGCCATGACGCTCAATACTGTAAACCTCATCGTACAACTCAGCCAATACCGCCGTTTGGTAGCCCGAGCCGGTTCCAATTTCCAATACCCTCTGTCCTGGCTGTGGATCCAACGCTTCCGTCATTAGCGCCACGATGTAAGGCTGAGAAATAGTTTGGCCCAAGCCAATCCCCATGGGGTGATCCTCATACACATCATCCCAAGAGGATTTTTCTACAAATTCATGGCGAGGCACCCGACGCATGGCCTCTAACACTCGTGGGGTTTTAACCCCACGTCCTTCAATCTGCCGCGCCACCATGACATGTCGTTCAGTCTCAAACATGGATACGGATTCCTCTCATTCTCTATAGCTTTAAGCTCTCGATCGCTTTCAGCCATCCTTCAGCTCGAATACAGTCTTCCTGAGTGGTAATTTTCAAATTACTCTCCGAACCTTCAATTAATTGTATCCCCGGTTTCTGATCCATTTCAAGCCATTCCACCAGTTGAATGTCATCCGTCACCGACACACCCGGCAAAGCGGCCTCATGCGCCCGAAGAATAACTTCCTTTTTAAACACCTGGGGGGTTTGCGCTCGCCAGACATGCTGCCGATCCACCGTTCGAACCCGATTAGAAGCCGGATCCACTTCCTTCAAAGTATCTTGAACCGGTACTGCCAAAAACGAGCCTGTTGCGCCCGAACACACCGATTGAATTGCCTCTTCCACCTGTCTGGTGTTTACCAAAGGACGAGCCGCATCATGGATAACCACCAGCGTCACCTCATCCGGCAGGGCTTTTAACGCTTTATACACCGACTCCCGTCGAGTCTCTCCGCCCTCAACCCACTGAACAGGTTTTTCAAAACCGTATCCTTCCAGCGCCTGATGATACACCGTATAACAATGAGGTCGGACTGCAATAATCACGCTTTCAATACAGTCCACCTCTAGCAATCGGGCCACCGTTCGAACAATCACCGGTATCCCGTCAATGGTCGCCATAAGCTTGTCATCCTGACCAGAGAAACGTGTCCCGCTACCACCGGCCGGAACCACGGCCCAACAACTGTCTTTAGTCCTGCCCCTTAACTGATTCATTCGTATCACAAGCCCTTTCTGGTTAAAAATGCTGATAGGTTCTTTGGGGATCCATTGCTTCAAGGGAACAGCCCGATTCATCGACCAGCCAGGCACCTGGTTTACCCTCTGTAACACGCCCAATACAGGTCAGGCTATCAGGCAGTGAATGAACCGAACCCGGGAGAGTCGCCAACAGTTCAAAATCTTCACCCCCGTACAGAATCAGCCTCTTCAGAGCATCAACACCTTGCTGTTCTCCATAGGTTCTGAGTTCTGGATGAACTGGCAGACAGCTTTCCGTGATAGCCAAGCGGACTTGACTGGCCAACGCAATTTTCAGGGCCGCATCTGCCAGCCCATCACTGGTATCCATGAGGCTATAGCGGTTATAGTCCTGAGACAACATCAAGCCAACTTTAAGTTGAGGAATGGGTCGACGGTGCCTTTGCTTACATGTTTCAAACCCCTCCCACTGGTTAGCCAATGCCTGCATACCCACAGCACTTAGCCCAGAATACCCGGTGGTCACGATTAAATCGCCTACCTGAGCATTTCTTCGCCGTCCCAACGTATGCCCTTTAGGGAGTTCACCTATCGCCACCAGATTCAAGGTCAGATCCCGAGCACGTACCGTGTCCCCTCCAACCACTCGCCCGTCAAAGGCATCTAAAATCTGTCGCATCCCCTGATAGAAAGCTTGAACAAACGATTTCTCTATATTTTCGGGCAGCCCCAACGAAACCAGAACGTACTTTAATCGCCCGCCCATAGCCGCGACATCGCTGATATTAACCGCCGCCACTTTCCAACCTAAATCTTCGGGAGAACAGTACGTCCGGCTAAAATGAGTCCCCTCCACCAGCATATCCGTCGTCAGAATCTCACAAGTCGTCGAATCATAATAGGCATCATCCTCTAACGCCAATGGATCTGTCACCTGACCGGCAATACAGGTTAAAATATCCGTTTCTTTCATTAATTCAGAAGCGCCGCCTATGCACACGAAAAACGGGATGACCTGACACGCAAATCGCTGATGGAAGCATCCCGCTTTATGGTAACACTTTTATGGCCTTCTGGAAAAACTAGCCCATCACAGACAATCGGTTTCCCACGGTTGCCGTCGTCGGATCCAACGGCATTACATTACCGACTCCAGACGGTCGGTTCGTTAACGATGCCTGAAAGGTTGGATTATCCATACCCGTGGTTGCCGATTTAATCCCACTGCCTTTGCCGAGTTCGATGCCTTCAAAATGGTTAATGCCCTGAGTTGATACCAGTCCGGCAGGTCCATGACCACTACCACCACCCGACGAGAACGGATTCGAATGGCCTTGCGACTGACCACCAAAGCTTAAATCTTTACCCGGCTGATGCTGAGTAGCTTGAAGGCCTGTCGGCTGCGTCTGAGCCTGACGTTGGAACTGAATCGCCGGGTTCATTTGCATATCTTGTGGTCTCATACCTAATTTCATTCAATTTCCTCGTAAAACTCGATTCTACTGTCGCCACCGTCGGCGGGTGTTTAAAAAATCATACTGCATGACATAGGCATAGCTGTATCTATTGGTATAAAAACACCCAATCAAATAGAGTTGCGGATTTTGGACCATTCTTAAGAATCTGTTTAGAATGGCTTCAACCTTCTTCATAATCCAAGGGTTCTCCATCATACTTTCCTCGTGTTTCTTAAATAAGTAAAAAAGAGGGGGTTTCATCCTTCAATCAGTTACGCACGACCGAGCTTTTCATCTTCCTCCCGGAGAGCTTCCAACTTTTCTCGTAGCGTTTTAAACACCGGAGAAGCAGGCGTCAGCCGTTTCAACTCCTGACGGATATAATGCGTTTCCTTATGGATTAACAACCGTTCCTCTATGATTTGTTCTTCAAACACGCGCGCCTTGCGCAATGCCATATTTTCAATATCCAACAATATTTTTAAATACGCATGCGAACACGGATCCTGTTTTGCCTGCTCGTCCATGGTCGCTTGAATCTGATCTTCCAGGACAACGGTTTCCAAGGATTTCTCAAGCTTAATGCCTTGACGATATAAGGCTAAACGCCATAAGTACGTTTCTCGATACCGTTCAAGCTTCGATTCATTAGCCTGAGATAAATTCAGTTGTTCCATAGACTCCAGATCCAAACGAATCATCTGCAAAGAGAGCCTGATTTTCCGCAGTTGAGTCAATGGACATTCACCGCCGACGGGTCGCAACCACATGCGATGTTTTTGGGGGACTTGTTCCTCTTGCCCCAACGACGGCTCCATCATTTTTGTTGGCTGATCACCAGACCCCTCCCATTCCAAATCAATCGGGGACAAGTTCAAATCAAAAGCCACCGTATCCAATAAATCACCCAACCCTTTACCAAGTTTACTCAACAATTTTAAGGCCTGAGCACTTCGAGTATTGCTATCCTCCTGAAGCACACCACTCAAACCAGGATAACTCTGAGGAACGCCCAGGGTAGCTAACTCGGCACGATTTTCAGTCACTTGTCCAAGAAACATCCCTAATTTTTTGCCTAACAGCAAGCGATCGGTCATAATACCCCCGTTTCGAAATGAGTCACCTTTTTTTCTCTCGAATGCTTTGCCAGATTATGCTTTCGAGGGCTTCCGTTTCCAAACTCCATCATGGTTTGCATTCCTTCTTCCACATTCTAACCCTCTCATCTTGCGTTAGAGCTTGAAAGTTCAATGCCATATTTAGTTTTCGACGATTCACACACCTACGGAACGTGTCTCTTTCTAAAGACCACCAATAAGGCGAGCGTTCCGCATAACCCTATGATAGCCGAATTTATTTCCCATTGGCGTTCTGTTAACGTTTTTTTAAACGTTCAGTTACATCACGATACAATTAATGAAGAATCATTGACGATTAGCCCATGGCGCCAAAAATCTCAACCACCGTATCAACCAGTACCATGCCCATGGGACCAAATACGGTCACAAAAATAGCAGGAAACAGAAAAACGTAAATGGGGATAACCATCTTAACGCCAACTTTATTGGCCTGCTCCTCAGCCTTTTGAAGGCGCTTGATCCGAAGCGTCTCCGCCTGAATTTTCAAGGTGTGAGCCACACTAGAACCCATCTCGTAAGCCTGAACCAGCGCATTAATAATGGTGCTAAAGTCATCCACCCCGGATCGGGTTGCCATATCCAGCATCGCCTCTTTTCTGGGGCGTCCAAAAGCCACGTCTTTATTGTAGCGAAGCAATTCTTCCCGCAAGTAAGTGGACGTTTTCGCCGACTCCAGATTGGCGATTTTGGAAAGCGCCGCGTCCATTCCTAACCCTGCCTCAACACAAATCACCAGTAAATCCAGAAAATCCGGCAAGCTCCGCTGAATACTTTTTTGTCGTTTTCCCGCTTCCTGAATCACCCAGGCCAAGGGTAGCGCATAACCAGCCCCACCAAAAAAAAGCGCGATCACCAACCCTAAAAGCCAGTCGACCTTCCCCACAAGCGTGGTTACCGTAAGCAGAAACCCAAAAATCGCCAGACAAGCAATCAGCTGAATCCCCAAAAACACTTTAGGGTAATGTGGCTTGGTATACCCGGCCTGAACCAGCTTGGCCGTAACAAACGACTTCCCGCCCAACGGTATAAACGCCTGTATCTTATCAACCAAATCTTGCGCAAAGGGAAACAGCACCCGAGTGGTAAACGATTTTTCCAATTCTTTTTTTCGCAGAAGCTTACCCGCTTCAATCCCTTGAGACATACCGCCCAGCTTACTAATGCGTTCCGAAACCTCCTTACTGTTATCCCGGCTCATCAGAATACCCGCCACCAGCAAGCCCAAAGCGATAATCACACACGGAATAAGTAACAGCATCTCCATCAACAGCTACACCTCAACCTGTACAATTTTAAACAACACGCCAATCCCAATGAGCATCCAGACACCCGTCACTACCAAAATAACAATGCCGAACGGGTTGGTCACAAATTTGGTCACGGGTTCCGGAAGAAAAAGATAAATAATCCCCATCAGACCAAACGGAATGGCCGTAACAATCCCAGCTGACAGCTTGCCTTGCGCTGAGATAGAGGACACCTTGCGTTTCAGTTTAAACCGCTCTCGACACGTATGACTCAAATTACCCAAGAGTTCCGACATGTTGCCGCCCGTATCTTTCTGAATAATCAGGGCCGTTACAAACAGGTCCACATCCGTTGTGGGAATCCGGCGGGCTAAATTTAGCAGAGTCATTTCTTGATTCGCACCCAGATTCATCTCAGCCACCATTTTACCAAATTCTGTCCCCCACGGATCGTCGAACCCATCGGCGATTTGTTGAATAGCCCGGTTAAAGCCAAACCCGGTTTTAAAACAACTCACCAGCGCATCGAGAACATCGGCAAATTGCGCCTCAGCCTTACGCATGCGAAGCCAAATCTTTATTTTCAAAAAGAGAAAGGTCAGCCCCGTTCCACTAACACCGACAATAAAGCCCAGAAACGGATTCATCGCCAACACAAATATCGCCATTAGAAGGGCGACAAAGCCAACACCCAAAGACAAAAGAATATACTCAGCGGCTCGAACCCGCATGTTGGCCCGTTCTAAATCCGCCGAAAGTCGATCGATAAAGTTTTCATCTTCGGTTTTTTTGCGCTTCTTTAACACCCCACCCTGTTTCTGCAAAAGCGACGCACCACCCGACGTTTTTTTACCGGACGCCACAACGTCTTTCACGTACTCCTGTGCCTTGACCTTTTTCTCAAACGTCAGCTTGTAGACACCCCAAATCACCAGAAAGATGGTGACGGCTAAAATAATAATTAAAATCGCGTCCGTGTTCATGTGTCTTTAATATTCACTCCGTCTCTAAATTTCAAACATGCTCATATCAATATCAACGCCGGCCGCAATAAGAGTATCGAGAAATTTGGGGCGAACCCCAGTGTATTTAAACTCACCCATAATTTTCCGATTTTCATCCAGACCGTGCTGCTTGAAAGCGAAAATATCCTGCAGCAGAATCACGTCGCCCTCCATACCCACAACTTCCGTAATGTTCATGACGCGACGACTCCCGTCACTCAAGCGAGACGCCTGAATAAACACATTCACCGCCGAAGCGATCTGTTCCCGAATAGCCCGTTGAGGCAAATCATAACCGGCCATCATCACCATGGTTTCCAGACGCCGAATAGCGTCTCGCGGCGTGTTAGCATGGAGAGTGGTTAGCGAACCATCATGACCTGTATTCATGGCCTGAAGCATGTCCAGAGATTCGCCGCCCCGACACTCACCAAGAACAATTCGTTCCGGGCGCATCCGCAGGGAGTTTTTTACCAAGTCCCGCTGGTTGATTTCGCCTTTGCCCTCAATGTTGGGCGGGCGGGTTTCCATCCGAGCTACATGGCGTTGCTGAAGCTGAAGTTCCGCTGTATCCTCAATGGTAACAATTCGCTCGCCATCCGGAATAAAACTGGATAACACATTAAGCAGGGTTGTTTTACCGGAACCCGTCCCCCCGGAGATAACAATATTCAACCGGGCTTCTACAAATCCTCGCAAGAGCATGGCGGCCTGCTCATTCAAACTGCCAAACGCGATCAAATCCTCGATCTGAAACGGATCTTTGGAAAACTTACGAATGGTAACCAGTGCCCCGTCTAGCGCCAACGGAGGAATCACACAGTTAAAGCGAGAGCCGTCTTGAAGCCGTGCGTCACAAAGCGGTTGGGTTTCATCTACTCGGCGCCCCACGGCGGATACAATTCGATCAATGACTTGGAGCAAGTGAGCGTCATTCTTAAACTGAACGCCCGATTCGGTTAATTTTCCCTGACGCTCTACAAAGACAACCTTGGGACCATTAATCATGATCTCAGTAATGCTGTCATCGTTTAATAAAGGCTCTAATGGTCCCAAGCCCATGGTTTCATTAAGAATTTCCTCAATCAGGCGCTCTCGTTCTGAGCTGGTCAGCAATTGCTCCTCTTCCATCAACAATTGAGAAATGGCCTGCTTCACCTGTATCCGAAGTTGAGCGTCATCGCCTTCGGCCAAGCGGGTTAAATCAATCTCTTCAATCAAACGCTGATGAATTCGAGTTTTAAGCTCTGTATGGGTATCGTTTGCCGACTTAACTTCAACCGGCGGGGGTTTTGGTTTTTGTCGAGGCGGCGGCGGAGGGCTCCCACCTTCGGAACCTTGGGTCGTCGTCACATCAGCAGAATCCAATGGCAGAGCCGGTGAATCAAGCTTCGTTTCCTGTTCGGAGGTATTGGGTTCAGACGATTTTTTCTTACCCCATTTACCCCAATTCTGTTTCGCGAACGACATGGGTTGAACTTCCTTTTTTCTTGAATAACTTACCTAATAAACCGCTGGACTCTTTTTCGTCACTTTCCATTTCTTCTTCCGTCAGGCCACCCACTTGTTCGGCCAGTTCTTTCAACCCCTTTGCTAGATCTGAATTGGGCTTCACTTCGGAAGCCACACTTCCTAAACTACTCGCCTCAACACACAGATCCCAATCATTCACTAAACGAGCATAAATCGGATAATTAAACTGCGCTTCAAGGCTTTCATTGGACATTCCAAAAGCGGCTTTACGAGTCCATCGGTTTAACACCAGTTTCAGCTTGGCCATGTCCAGGTACTGTCTCGCTAAATCAAGATACTGCCGAGTTCTAGACAGTCCCGGCACATCCAGCGCCGAAACCACCAGAATTTCATCGGACCGTTCAATCATATATTGATGGTACGGATCCAGCACGTGGGTCGGTAAATCCACCACAACATAAGCATGGTTATCGACCAGATAGTCCACCGTATGTTCTAGCAATTCCTGAGAAATCATTTCGTGATCATCCAACACATTTTTACTGCCCACGACCACTTTAAAACCGCTGGGATGCTCGACTAAAATCTGTTTAAGTAAGTTCTCATCAATATCCGCGGTGGAAGTATCCGCCAAATCACCCACTGAATAGTTGGGCGTTAAATTCAACATAACAGCCGTGTTACTGAAGACCTGATCCAGATCAAACAGTACCACCGGTGCCTGCGTGGATTTTCGCAACTCGTGCGCCACATTAACGGCCACCGTCGAACAACCAGAACCCCCTTTGGCGGAGAACACGGTAATCAGTCGCCCCTTCTCCTTCGACTCAAACGACACACTACCCCGGTTAATCATCGACAAGTATTTACGCAGAGCCTGTTCCAGCTTCTCCGTCTCATCCGGATACTGGATAAATTCTTTGGCGCCGCTTTGCACCGCATCCACAATCGTCTGGTGATCCAGCTTGTTATGCAAAGCAAACAGGGTGCAAGGATGCTCCGGGTTCATGCCAATCGTCTGCATAAATAGTCCCGCATCCAACTCTCGTCCGGTCATATCAACAATAATCACATCTGGATTCACTTTTTGGCACTGATGCGCCGTATCCGACAATTCAAGTAAAACGCCTTCAAAATCGATAAAGCCAAGCTCCTGCAACTGTCCATACAGCGCAGACCGTGTCTCCTCAGAGCTTGCAACAGCAACGACCTTCAAGTTTTGCATAGGGTTAACCAGGCCTAAAAATTTACTTCCTCAGGATATCAAAGGGTGAAAACGGATTGAACCGTCTTATTGAGAGTTATCGGCAGATTTCGAGATTTCTTGACCTCTAATCCAACCGTCTTGTTTTTATTTTTACCGGGCACCAGAGCCATGGTCGTCCGCCGAAGCTTTCTGCCCTATTTCATTAGGGACCATAATCACTTCCGGTTGAATGATGACCACCATTTCCCGATCCCGTCTATCGGTAAACTTGTTTCTAAAAAAGGAACCAATAATAGGCAAAGAACCAATGCCTGGAAACTTACTGACCGAATCCGTCTCATCCTGACTAAACAGCCCGGCCATCACAAAGCTTTCTCCATCATTCAGCTCGACCGTGGTTTGAAACCGCCGAGAAGTAAAAGCCGGTACGACCACCACATTACTGGTCACCGCGTTGGTGTTATCAATCGAACTAATTTCCGGTGCCACTTGAAGGTGGATTTTGCCATCGTCTTTAGCCGTGGCCACCAAATTTAGCCGAACACCAAATTCATGATATTCAATATCAATTTGCCCGTTGGAACCAATGGCTGGAATAGGAATCTCACCACCGGCCAAAAAGCTGGCCTTTTCACCGCTCAGAGAAACCAACGTAGGCTCTGCCACAATGCGCACTTTCCGTTTCTCAACCAGTGCGCTCAAAGCAACGGCATGTTTCTGATTAATGTTAAAGAACTGGGTAACCCCATCGCCAAACGTGGATACCGCACCAGCCGAAAAGGCCGTTGTGCCGGTCCGTGCCACTTCTGTTGCGGTTTCCGCAATACCAGACCCTGTGCCCGTCGGATTAAACGAAGAAACACCCGCACCGGCAGCAGGAGCTCGCGCCCCACTAAAACTACCCACGGTTAAATCGTTAAAGTTGCCCAGATAATTATGCCCCAACTGCTTTAAAGCGGCCCGGCTAATATCCAGAATCTTAACTCGACATCGAATCTGAGGACGGAAAGCCACTTCCATCATGCTGACCACATTGCCTGATGCGTCCGTAATAATGGAGCCCTGCAAAATGTTAATATCCATGTTGTTGCTAAAGCCGGTTGCCGACTGGAAATCAGAACTGGCTTCACTGCTAACTCGGTTCCCCCCCGGCCCAGTCACCACTTTTAACCCGGGTTCTCCGTAAAACACACTGGCAATATTAATGGCTCGGCTAACCACATTGGCCGTTTTAACCTTGCCGCTAAGCAACACTTTCTCAATACCGTCCACACCAGGGACCACATCCATTAGAATACTGGGATCCAGTTTTTTTAACTTACGAAAAACCGCTTCGGCTTTGGTTGATGGCTCGCCTTTAATTTGAATCAGATTGATGATATTCGGCGTTCGTCCTGGCGAGGCGGTACCTGGAGATAAACTGTTGCCAGCCGAAGAGGTTCCCCCAGAGCCAGAACTGCTTCCAGCACTACTTGAGGACGAAAAATATGCGCTGGCAATCTCTACAGCCAATTGTGCCTGCTGACGACTGCTGGCCTCACCCGTTAAAATAACCGAATCATCCGCTGCCATAGGGACCACCTGAATTCCCGGATTAATCATTTTCATTTGCTTGGTCAGAACAGAAACATCTCGATGGACGTTCAGGTCAATCATGGCATACTTGTCTGAACTGCCTTCATCCCAAACCAACAGGCTAGCCACACCCACCTGATTGCCCACCAACTGGATTTGGGTTGGCGAAATTACAACCACACTGGCAATTTCAGGATCACTAATCGACACCCGGCTGGCCGGATTCTTCAAGTTAATTACCGTGGCTTTTCGATGGGCCAGATCAATGGAGTCCATGCTTGCTGTCAGGCCGCCCTTGATGATTTTACCCGCAGGAACCAGACTTTGCGCCACATAAAAATGGTCCGTGGGCAGCTTACGATCCACCGGATCCACTTCCGCCAAGACCTTTTTAGCACCGTCATACGCTGCTGTCGTCTGAACAGTTGGGGATTTCTTGACCTGAGGGGTCATAGAAGAAGTTGCTTTTCGAGCCGTTGTCGCTTGACGAGTTTGTGCCTTTGCCATGACAGACGACCCCTCTACCGACGCCTCTGTGACTTGACGTGTCTCTAAAGGCGTTAAATGAAGCAGGTTAAACGCTTCTTCCAGGCCTTGGCGAGAACCTTTTTTCACAGTCACTTCTTTTGGAAGAGTCGTTTTCGCTGGCTGACTCACCGGGGTTGCCGCCTGTTTCTCTCGCTCTTTCGCTTCTTTCAAGGCATTAGCCGGCTTTCTTCGGTCCTCTGTCTTTGGTTTTAAATACTGCTCTGGATTATCCAAAAATGAAAACACTTTTTTATTTTGATGACGAGACTCAGAGTCCTTATGGGTTGTTGTCATAACGGTATGCGTTACGGCTTTCTTCTTCAACAAAAGAAAGCTATTTTTCTCATCCTGCTGTTCGCCATAAGCAACCGAAGTGCCGCTAAAGCCCGGCAAAACCAGAGCAACACACAGACTATAAACCAAGACTTGTTTTAAATAAACAGTGGAATTCCTCAAACCATCTCTCTCCAAAAGATTGACTACAATTTCAATAACAATCCGGATACATTTTGCTCTATCAATCTGTTTAAATTCTGACACGGATACCGGATTAAACAACCTGTTTCTCTCAACGTTCCTCTACTTTTTTTAAACGCTTAAATTAATGCTTAAAAATTCATTTTTGATCGGGCCGTCCCCTCGATAACTTCTACCGTTTTCGAGCTTTCATTGACGGCAATGGGCGGTGTTAATTCTTCGACCGTTGAAAAATCATCTGGAGGAGTGGGGTTCACATTCAACCCACGGGTCCAATCTGGCGCACTGGGATTGCCCGTTAGAATATCCTCTGTTGTAACGCCTTTTACTTCTGGCATGTTTTTATCCCCTTCGGGACGCAAGGCCAGATGAACCGAACTGGCTTCTTCAATTAAGGCCAATCGCTCAACTTGAACCGGAGTTAAGGCCAAGGTCACCGACCCTACGGTTTTAGCACGTTTTCTGGCGCGTTCTTCCGCCTTTTCTTTCGCCTTACGCTCTTTTTCTAATTCTCGTGCCGATTTTTCCTTTTTCTTTTTCTTATTTTTTTTCTTATTATCGTCGCCAACAAGTTGCTCCGACAAAGCATCGGGCTTTCTCATACCGCTTTTGCCTTCCTCAACCATGGTCTGAGCCGATGCCAAAACCATGACGTTCTGCAAAACCGTTCGGGTGACGTACGTTTTTCCTTGACTGGATTTCCGCTGGAACGTGGCAATCACATCCACCCAACTACCTGGTTTGACGAACCCAGCCACCCCATGAACCTCGCTTACACTAACAGCCACCGCTCGATGACCTTCAGGGATCAGCACCGGCATGCCGCCACGGGACTTATCACCCGTTAATTTTTGTTTATAAAATAACTCGCCCGGCATAATATCCATGCGAACCGTTCGTCCCATCAGCTTGCTACGCTCTTCAAAGAAACTACCTGATGACAGAAATTTTTTAGGCCACTCAGCCCTCTTCATGTGTTGCGAAGTTAATATGGTCCCTTTCGGAATATATTCCGTCGCAATGACCACATCAACCGTTTCTGCTTTTTTCGGCGCTTTGGTTGACTGACCTTTCATCATATTCATAAAGAGGACAGCCGTCAGGATGGCCATGGCAATGGCTCCCAACAAAAACAAATGACCGGCCTTAAAGGGCATGGTAACAAAACCTCAAAACATTCTATCTCAACAAACTGTTTTTACTGTCTTTTCAGCCTAAATCAATAGACGGACTTCCATTTTACCGTTTTTTAACACTTGGAAGCTCATCCAAAATCATTATTTTTTGACCGTTTACAACCCGACAATTGAATTCTCTAACTTGCTTGGATTTACTCCTCATAATGCATGGTTGCTTCGGAGTGAATCGAAATCGTATCAAACCCGTATGAATTACCTGTTAAGGCTGATAAAATAGCACCCACAGGAATCGGATTATTTAAATCATAGTCAATCTCTACCTGAACACTTCGATCACCCACAGGGTCCAAGTCGCTTGGAGGCGTAATAATGACATCACCCTCAGTAAGGGTAATACCCGATGTGGTTGACAACATGTTTATTATATAGTTTTCAATTTCCGTTTCACCTGCTGCGACACTACCCACTGTTCCCAAGTCCGTATTCAACGCCGCAATCCGAGCCCCTTCCCGAGCAACTGTAATCGTCGCATGCTGCACATAGAGATAAGAACTCATGGCCACCACCGATGACAACATGATGGCAAACATGATAATGCTAAACAACATCTCAATAATGGCTTGTCCTTTTGACGCTGAAGCTCGTCTAAAACAAACACTTCCAACCTGTTTTCTTTTTATCTTAAATCGCATCATCGCGTCACCCTCTCATCGCACAAAAGTGAATATGGGAACAGGTGAGGCATACAAGGATGCCCCACCTGTTGTATCCGTAAAGTTTCTACAGGGCCGCCAGTTCGCCTGTGAAGAAGGCTTCAACCGTGTCCATAATATTCTGGAAGAGTTGCCCAATACCATCTGGACCAATGGCAAGTACAGCCGCAACTAATACAGCAGCAATAACTAACGCACCCGCATACTCGATAACACCCTGCCCTTTGTTCTTTTTAGTTTTTAAAAAATTCATATAGATCTCCTTGCTTGCCAACTCTAAAGTCAGAAATGACCTTGAGCCTTGACTAAACGAAACTAAACGACTTACAACTAACTTCTTATAGAGAAACAATCGGCCAATATAGAGTAAACTTGAATTTTCCACGAATCAGCTCTCGAACAAGGTTCCTCATACCGAACCCATTGCGTCTCTCAAGTTATTAATGCCAAATTTTGATTCTTTTCAAACGAGACTCGCAACATTTCTTAAATATTCCCGCCACAAACCCTACTAAACCTATTCTTCTTTTTCTTCTTCTTTATTTTTCCAACTTTTCTCCTCTCCTAAAACAAAGCAAAAACCCATTCTCTTTGTGATATGCTTTCTACCGTTATTATCTCGATTTCTAATCAAGGAGCCTTTCCTATGAGCCCCTCCAACGTTTCATCCCATCATCATCAGGTTCTAATTATTGGTTCAGGCCCGGCCGGTTATACAGCGGCACTTTACGCCGCTCGCGCCAACCTGTCCCCAGTCTTATTTGAAGGACTTCAACCCGGCGGCCAACTAACCATTACAACCGATGTCGAAAATTTTCCCGGTTTCCCGGAGGGCATCATGGGGCCCGAACTCATGGAACACTTTAAGGCTCAGGCCAAACGGTTTGGCACCCAAATTATCAACGACTTTGTTGAAGAGGTTGATTTTTCCAAACGACCGTTTACCGTAAAGACTGAAACCGAAACCCACACAGCAGAAACCGTGATCGTTGCCACCGGCGCCACAGCCCGTCTGTTAGGCTTGCCCTCGGAAAAAGAGCTTATGGGCCATGGCGTTTCTGCTTGTGCGACATGCGACGGGTTTTTCTTCCGGGATAAAGAGGTTATGGTTATTGGCGGCGGCGATACCGCATTGGAAGAAGCCAACTTCCTTACCCGGTTTTGCAAAAAAGTGACCCTTGTACACCGGCGAGATGAACTACGGGCCAGTAAAATTATGCAAGACAAAGCCATGGCCAACGATAAAATTGATTTCATCTGGAACAGCACCGTCGAAGAGATTCTGGGGACAGCGGAAACCGGAGTCACCGGAGTCAAACTCAAAAATACCCAAACCGGTGATATTACCGAAAAAGACACCGAAGGGGTGTTTATTGCCATCGGGCACAAACCCAATACGGAGCTCTTTACCGACAAGCTGGCACTACTGGATAATGGCTATATTAAAGTCACTCCGGGAACCGTTAACACCAGTGTTGAAGGTGTTTTTGCCTGTGGCGATGTTATGGATCATCACTACCGACAAGCCATTACTGCCGCAGGGACCGGTTGCATGGCCGCTATTGATGCTGAGCGATACCTTGAGGCCCAATCTTCCAAAGCAAACATTGCTACGGTTTCAGGCTAGCCCAACTGATCCAGCCGAGGAACCCCGGCTTCATGATAAGCAGAAAGTAAAAGCACGGCGATTAAGTGGCTGGATGCTTTCATCTGCTTTTCCGCAATGGGCTTCCAGCCTAATTTTAAGGACCTCATATAATCCCCATGACTCTGGCGAGGTCGGGTTCGTTCCTTTTTATCGAGCGCAACCAATTCAAACATGGTTTGGTAACCTGTTCTAACCCCCTGTTTCAATTTATTTTGAATGGCTTTAAGATTCAACGGCGTCAGTTGAATCCCACTACGCATTAAATCCCGCTGGATTCGGGCATGCCATCCTTCAGAATCCTTTCGAGGCACCAAATGGTTCTCGAATAAATAATGCGCGCCTTTTGTCCGAACGCCTTTCTTCTTCCTCGTCAGCCAGTCATAAGACTGAGAGGTATGCATGGGCTGGTTTAAATCCGCCGCATAATGGACCAATGTACCTATAGCGACTTCTAATTCCAATTCCGTCGTTTCTGATGAACGTAGTTGATTCACCAGCTGATGATAAGCATTCAACGTTGATTGATAAACATTTTCTGGTGGATAATTTGTATTTTTAGACTCTTTAAGCAAACAGGAACTTGATAACCCTCTGTCGAGCTGCCCCATTCGTTTCGTTTCATTCCGCTTTCTAAAAAAAGTGAATACTTGGTCAGACAGCCGCTCCTCCGGTAAAAGACGTTTTGAGGCCTGTGGGTTCCAGGTTCTTTCGCTGTTGATAAAATGCCTATCTTTTAAAGGCTCACGTTCCACCAATGAAGATTGCCAATCAATATCAGCCTGATTTTGGATAATAAATGAAGTGAATGGGGCCAGCTTAGGCCGGGTTGCAAGTAGCGTATAAGCTGAAGCATTTATCGCCGCATGGCCATGCCCGGCCCAACCAAACCGTAATGTGTTTCCATATCCCATCAAAGCTTGATTCCTTTGCTTGTCATTTCTTCAATTTCTTTTTGAACCCGTTCAATCTCGGCAACGAGTTTCGGGTACTTGCCCGACGCTTTGAAAATACGAACAATATCCCGATTGTATTCCAGCTTTTGTTCTTTCGTCACCTTAAATTTATTCCAGAACGCTTCGCCTTCCTCACGATATTCTCGGGCCATATCTCGCATGTTATCCAGTTTATCGCTGCCAGAAATCAGTAAAGCCGTTTTTGGCGTTAAAGGATCCGCAATCCGTTCCAGATACTTCCGTTTATACTCGTTATAACCCAAGTTTTCCTGACCATAGGTGGTACAATAATCCACCAACATAGCGACCACCGGCGGGAAGTCGGCCTCATCAAATTTAGCCCGAATTTTGCGTTTCATGCCATCGCCACCCTGATCCTCGATGGCATCATGGAGAAGTGCCGCAATGACCGCGTCTTCCAGTGTAATGTTCACTTTATCGCCATTGGGCAAAACGACGCCTTCTTCCAGATACTTCTGCCCCTTTGGCATATTGACAAATTTCATGACACTGCTCGCCACTCCCATTAAGTGGGCCAAATAGGGTGTGGCGCTATCTTTACGAAATTGATCTCGATGGGCTTTAGCCGCAAAGGCCATGGCATGCCCTAATCGACTGCTGTAAAACGAGTCTTGCGCCAACGACATCGTCGTTCCAAACCGAACAGCTTGGGGGCGTCTCGTTGGTCTTGCCTGAGCGGCACCTGAAAGCCGGAACGTTTTTTCTAGCTGATACCGAATGTTCATCAAAATACCCCATAACCAAAAGTGCTAGCAAAGCCTGCGAAGCTTAGCGCAGGCTACCATAAACCCATTAAAATGTCGACGGCTCTTCCTTTTCCCCTACACAGCCGTTGCCGAAACCGTATTGCGTTTCGTCCATTGAATGGCCAGATAGGGTTCAATGACACCCAGCAAAGCCATGGTCGCCATTGTACTCACGGCACCAATCCAGATATTTTTTTTCAGTGTCTTATTCACAAGGCGTGCAGGCAACAAGTGTTCAATTTCTGCCCGGCTTCTTAACGCATACCTTCCATTGATTCGCTTCAGCAACATGGAACCGGTCAACTGGTCCATCACGTTTGCCGCCTTTTCCTTAATATACGGGGTGGCTAAAACCCATAACCCCCAGCCCAACACTGAATCAACCAGTCGCTCGCGGTACTCGTTTTCACTCCGTGCGTTAAATAGCCGAGCCATAATCAGCACCGCAAAGGTCGAGGCGATTTGCTGTTGGGTCGTGAAAGGAAGTTTTTTACCAAAATCGTACCGATTTTTCCATTGAGCCACAAAGCCCTTAGCCAACGGGTTCACAAAACGACGGTTTACCGTATCAAAAAGCCCAACGGCAAAAGGCAGTGGCGATAAAGCCAGTAACAGCGGCCATTGCTTTCCTTCCTCCAAGCTTCTAGAAACAAACGACGATTTCGGGTTTTGTGCCATTGTTTGCACCGCCTTCCGCTCAGAAACGAACCCACTAAACGTATTACCCACCTTTAAGCGACCCGATGAAACCATGGGTAAAGCTTCCTCCAACGAATCCCGATCTTTTAAAGACACCCGTCCACGCTCGCCCGGATAAGCCTCTATATGATCTATTTCTCGAGTCAACCACTGATTCACTTTGGGAACCGCCATGGTCAGACCAGCTCCCACGCCCAAACACCACAGCAATTTATTTTTTGTTTTCAGAGTCTTCAATACCAATCCCTGTGCTTTTTCACCCCAAGTACCTCTTATCCCCACTGCTTTTTCCACCTCGGCTTTTAAAATCGCCACATCCTCAAACAGCTCATCCAACCGAAACACCTGCCCCCGAATCATCACATCCAATTCCTTCTTTCCCAAGACTTTAGCCAACTCCGTCGCCTTTTCCGAAGCATTTTTTCCCTGAATCAAATTCAGTTTAGACGCTATCACCGGAGCGTTTATGACCTGGGACTCGGCGGCGGCTAAACGGCGAGCCAATTGCTTTAAAAATGTTGCTTCACTCTTTGCTGCGTCGCCTTGCTCTAAAACCTCCTGAAACAGGGTCATGGTTTTAAAATCAACAAATTTGGCGCCAAAAGACGCTCCGGGCCGATCCAATAGGCGAGCCAGCCCAAGGGCGGCTAGTCCGGCGGCAACACTATCGGTCATAATAGACGACACTTCTCGAAACAACCGTTCTCGAGCCGCCGGTATATTCAACGCTTCCTGCTCTCCGAAAAAATACCCTCGAAACAGATCCATCCCCGACCGCAACAAACCAAACCCAACAAAGTCTTCCACCAGCATTTCCCGCGTCCGATTTGCTCCCATCCAACGAAACGTCCGATCCACCTCGCCCGTCAGCCCGGCAAACGAAGACATTCCGTAAGCGCCTTGGAACCGGGGCTTTGGATAGATTTTAGTTTCTAATCGATTAAAATGAGGCGTCGTAATAAACATGGAAACTCGTAATTTTTCAGTCTAAACACACAAAACAAAACCGCCCACAGCATGCGGACGGTTTTGTTCAATTTGGGTTTTGCTTTACGTTAAAAAATCAAAGAATAAAAACTAGAAGACGATTCCATCGTAAGCACGCCAACAACAAACCTCCGCACGGGGCCGAGATGGTGATGGTGATGATGGTGCTGAAATTGATTTCTCATCGTGCTTAATATAAAACACGAAACACAAAAAGATTGCCAGTTTTTTAATACAACTCTCTTCCTTGTTTTCCCTTCGCCCGCCCGTCCCAAAGAAAACATATAATACAATAGAAAATGGTTCTGTTTATGCTGACGCTTGTCTTGTATAGAATAGCGAAAGAAATCTGGAAGAAATCAATATGGGGACCTTACACTATTGACACGTTTTCATTCGGTTGCGGATGCCCTGTTTCATCCCGCCAGCCATTCATCTGAACATTTCCCGTCTCAAATCCACCTGATGATGATTACCTCAAAAAGCATTGACCTGCTTGAAGGCCGCAGTCTCCGGCATGGTATCCGGGTGGCCGCCATTGCCGGCACACTGGGCACACTAATGGGACTCTCCGAGCGAAGTAAGATCGCCTTGCTCTATGCTGGGCTCCTCCATGATGTAGGGCTGGTTCGGGTGGTTGCCGACATTGCAGTCCGACTCCCCAAAGGACGCACCGAAAAAGAGTTATTTTCTCGCCATGCTCTGCTAAACGCCCGATACCGAGGAAATCCCCATGCGCCTTACGACGAGTTACAACTATCCGATGACACCATCCACCTTCTGAAAAATCACCCTCAGGCCAGCGCTGATTTTATTCATCGGGTCTATCTCTCCGGCGAGGTTTTGGACATTGTTCAGGCCAGCCACGAACTGATGGACGGCTCCGGTTACCCGCTTGGTCTCTCCGGCGAGGCCATCCCTTTAGGTGCTCGTATTTTAGCGTTTGCCGACACCATTGAGTCGGTTATGGATGAGGTAACGGGTTTGAGCGCCCGAAAACAGGCCGCAGAACATTTTGCGGACATGAAAGCCAACGCCCTGTTTGATCCGAAAGTCGTGGAAGCCTTCCAAATTCTATGTGCCAAAGACACCAAGGAAAACGAAGACCTCTTTTTTAAAAGCCTTTTTACCCCTCAAATTGAGCCTCTCCTTCACGGACTCTTCTCCGATAGTGTTCCAATCGAAACCCAACGCCCCCGCCTATCGATGAGTGGTGAGATGATTCTTAACCTCTGCCAAGCCATTGGCGGACTCTCCGATCAGCTTTTGCCTCATTCCGCCCAAAACCACGCCATCAAAACCGCCCACACCGCCGCAACTATGGCACGCCACCTAGAGATTAATAACGATCAGTGCGGCCAGTTAATTATGGCCGGCCTATTCCACGACTTGGGCATGATGAGTGTTCCCCTCGCCCTACTGAATAAACCAGACACGCTCAACAAGGACCAATGGAGTATCATTCACGACCATCCCCGGTGGACTGAAGAGATTCTAAAAAGCGTACCGGGCCTAGAGATTGTCAGCGAATGGTCTGGCGAACACCACGAACGCATGAACGGCAGTGGCTACCCGAGCCGCCGCCGGGGCTCTGAAATTTCAGTGGCCGGGCGAATTTTAGCATTAGCGGATGTCTACAGCGCCCTCACTTCCCCCCGACCTTACCGAACCCATGCCTACGAACCCCTCGACGCCATCCCGGTTATTGGGCAAGGCCGTTTCCGCCTCTACGACAGCCAACTCCTCAGCGTCCTAAAAGCCTCCGTCCTGGAAAGAAGCATCCCTGTTTAAATAAGTCGGCGAACCCATGAGAATCCGCCAATTTTTTATTTAAAACGCTAAAGGCTCCACCGCAGAAAACCCTGACGTCTTTTTAAACTTCATATTACTCAGAAAATTATCCATAGAATCTGAAGGATCAATTGACTTGAGATTCATCCTTGCAATAGTTTCCTTCACAAAGCGAACCGAAAGGATTGTTTGCTTCTCCATGTGACCTGTTTTTGTATTTAACATATCATCAACAGCATTTACGATAATCTCTTCAGAAGGCACAACAGCAAATACTTCACTTGCTACTCTCAATAAGCAACTACACACAAAATCTTGGTATAACTCGTTAAATTCCCCCTTTGGCATCTTTTTCACTAATAGTATTCCACTCTGTCTTAAACTATATTTTTCTTTAGGTATCACCTCATCACAATGCACATCAATATTTACTATAATTTGTGCATCAGTATCTACCGATAGCTCAAGCTGAGTTCCTAGCAACTCCTCCATGCTAGTAAACGGATTAAATTTTCGGAGGCCCTCAAGATATGCTGAAGCATCCTTTTTTAAAACTCTCTCTGCTAAATTAACCACAAACTCCCACTCGGCATAATCTTTTTGATACGTTGCCTTAGCGGAACAATACTCCTTCTCGTCCTGTTTCTTCCCCTTTGCTACCTTTTCTTCCAGTTTTTGACGAACTCTCTCTTCTCTTTTAAACAACTTGTAAAAAATATTAGGGGAAAATGAGTCGTATTTTTGTTTTGCCTTGTCTTCATGAGAAGTGAGTCTCTGAGGCTCGGAAGGTGCCTTCTTCTCCAAGAGCGCCTGCCAGTTAATAGGTTTCTGGGAAACCTCCTTATGGATAGAAAGAATATGCTCTATATAGTTTTCAAATTTTTCTACAATAGCTCTAGACTCTTCAAGCTTATCCTCTTTTTCACGACGGATTGCCTCCCGTTCAGCCTCTCTAGCCAAACGACGCATTGTTGATCCGGTGGAGCGAAGAGCGCCTTTCCAACCCATTAAAAACTCCTAATCAATTTAAACCTTAGCCGGCGATTTCTTTAGGTGGCTTTCAAAGTAGGCGATGGTTTTTTTCAGGCCCTCTTCCAACGGGATATCCGGCGTCCAGCCGCCCAATTTTTCTTGAGCCAACGAAATATTCGGCTTCCGCTGAGTCGGATCATCGGGTGGCAAGGGCATTTTGATGATTTTTGATGTCGAGCCCGTCAGGTCGATAACTTTTTCCGCCAGTTCCAAAATCGTGAATTCGCCCGGATTGCCTAAATTCACCGGCCCGGTAAAGCCTTCCGTATCCATCATCCGAAGGAATCCATCCACCAAATTATCTACATAACAGAACGAACGGGTCTGATCGCCTTCGCCATAGACCGTAATATCCTGCCCTTGCAAGGCCTGAACAATAAAATTACTGACCACTCGCCCGTCATTTTCCGCCATACGAGGGCCGTAGGTATTAAAAATCCGGACAATCTTCACATCCACCCCGTTACTGCGATGATAATCCATGCACAAGGTTTCTGCCACCCGCTTGCCTTCATCGTAACAACTTCGGATGCCGATGGGATTCACGTTGCCCCAATAATCTTCCGTCTGCGGATGCACGTGGGGATCGCCATAAACTTCGGATGTTGACGCCTGCAAAATCCGGGCTTTGGTTCGCTTAGCAAGACCCAGCATGTTAATGGTGCCCATCACGTTAGTTTTAATAGTCTTCACCGGATTATACTGATAATGCACCGGTGAGGCCGGGCAAGCCAAATTATAGATTTCGTCCACTTCCAGCAAAATAGGCTCGGTCACATCATGACGAATCAGTTCAAAATAGTGGTGATCCAGCAGATGACGAATATTCTCCTTGGAGCCGGTGAAAAAATTATCCAGACAGACCACATCGTTGCCTCTTTCCAGCAGGCGATCAATCAGGTGGGAACCAATAAAGCCGGCACCGCCGGTCACCAGTATGCGTTTCATATTAAAGAAATCTCCTCATTCGATGTCATCTACACGCTGACCGGGGCTTCTGCGTTACCGGTCACGCCGGGGCGCCCCACACAAAAATAATCAAACCCGCGATTACCCATGCGTTCCGTGTCATATTGGTTCCGTCCATCAAAAATAACGGCCCGGTTCATCAACTGTTTCATTTTTTCAAAATCCGGTCGGCGGAACTCGTTCCATTCCGTCACCAATAATAAAGCATCCACGTCTTTCAGAGCGTCATAGGAACTATCGCAATACGTGATGGTATTACCAAGATAGTAGGCTCGGCAATTTTCTTCGGCCTTGGGATCGTACGCTTGAATTTTAGCGCCTTTCTCAAGCAACACCTTGGCAATGGTCACACTCGGCGCCTCTCGCAAGTCATCGGTTCGAGGCTTAAAGGCCAAACCCCACATGGCAAAGGTCTTTCCGCTCAAATCCTGATCAAAGTAGGTCAAGATCTTGTCGAGGAAGAGCTGCCGTTGCGTCTGATTCACCGCATCCACGGATTCAATAATAGTGGACGGACACTGATGATCTCGCGCCGTTTTCATCAGGGCTTTCACGTCTTTCGGGAAGCACGAACCGCCATAGCCAATACCAGGAAATAAAAATTGACTTCCAATTCGGGAGTCCGAAGAGATTCCAACGCGAACATTGGAGATGTCCGCACCTACCTGCTCACACAGGGTGCTCATCTCGTTAATAAACGAAATTTTAGTTGCTAAAAACGCATTGGCCACGTATTTCGTCATTTCCGACGAGCGAATATCCATCATAATAATCGGATTTCCCGTTCGAAGAAACGGCGAGTACAGTTCCCGCATAATATCAGCCGCTTGCTGATCCTCTAAATCCGTACCAATGACTACTCGGTCCGGCTTCAAAAAGTCATCCACCGCCGCACCCTGCTTCAGGAACTCTGGATTCGAGACGACTGAAAACTTCTGGGCAGTGGTTTTCGCCAACACGTCCCGAATCTGATCTGCCGTTCCCACCGGAACCGTGCTTTTGGTGACCACCACTTTGTAGTCATCCATGGCCTGTCCAATTTCCTTGGCCACAGCAAACACGGCGCCCAAGTCGGCGGACCCATCATCGCCCTGCGGCGTACCCACCGCAATAAAGCAAATTAACGATTGCTTGATCGCCTGCTTGAGATCCGTTGAAAAGCGAAGTCGTCCTTCTTGCGTATTGGCTTTAATCAGTTCCTCAAGTCCCGGTTCGTAAATAGGAACACCGCCAGCTTCCAAGTCTTTAATCTTATCCGCATTATTATCAACACAAATCACCTCGTTGCCCATTTCGGCCAAACAGGTGCCTGTCACCAACCCAACGTATCCGGTACCAATGACACAAACTTTCATTTAAAATCGGCTCCATTCTTCAAACAATCGACAATCCATTCACCGTAATCCTAACATATCAAGCGATTTATTAGGATTGTAATGCCTTGCTTTGTTCTTATAAATCCTTTAAACCCTCTAATTTTCTCAGATTGCCCGTCTATTTTAAATTGGATTTAGCTTGGGGATGACCACCGGGATTTCTCCCGTTAATCGGCACCCTTCCGGCATCATGTGGAAAGCAAACGCCTTCACTTGGACGCCTGCCTCAATGGCATCTTTTAAAGCCAGGGCAAACATCGGATCTTGACGGTGATGGGGCATCATGTGATGAGCATCCGACCGCTGAACCACAAAAATCACCCGCGCCTCATAGCCATGGTTTAACGCCTCGATTAATTCCCGCAAATGGCGGGTCCCTCGCTCCGTCGGTGCGTCTGGAAACTTACACCAGCCCTCCTCAACCAGTGACGCACCTTTAACCTCTAACAAGCAAGGCTTGTCCTCTAATGTCTCCAGCAAAAAGTCAAACCGGCTTTTTCGTCGAGCGGTTTTCATAAAGGCTGGCGTGTGTTCCGCCTGAACCAACGTCATGCTCTCGTAACCGGACAGAGCCTTTTTTTGCTCTGGCCACGTGAGCAAAGTTTTAATCAGACGGTTCGGCAGTTGCGAGTTAATGGACACCCACAACTCTTCTTGTGCTCGAACCAACGCCACAGTGTAACGTAATTTCCGGCTAGGGTTATCCCCATGGTCGCTCACACAAAGTTCCACCCCCGGAAATAACAATTCCTTCAACCGCCCCGGATCCGCCACATGGGCTTTTACCGGGGATTGATGGGCCGGATGCTGAATTACGGCAACAAAACGGTTGGGCCGCTCTAGAAACACCGCCCGTTCCAACGAACGCTCAAACGGAATCAGGGCCATCAATCAAACACCTCTGTTTTTAAAACTAGACACCCTCCAGATTATCGGTTTTAGAAGAGCAATGTAAAGCACAGACAAAAAACTCTTGAGCAACATTGAACACCTCCTCTTTTTGCTTCGCTTGCTAAAATCAGACTCTTATTCTTTTATCTCTCTTATTATGTACAAGTAAAATTGATAGTTAGTTATTCTTGTACTTTTACTATAAAGTAGCTTTAATTCTATAAAAAAGGATAACTTAAGGAGTAATATTGTATGGTGTCCCTAACATCCCTTCCCAAGTTCGATTTATCCACAAGAGGGCTTTCTATTAAGCCTGTTCAGTTTGGCTTATCCCAAAAGAACGTCGCTGTTCATACTTACCATTCCTTTGCAAGAGGGAATCGAGGAGGCAACCCGGCGGGTGCTGTTATGAATGCTGATCATCTGACCGATCAGCAAATGCAAAGCATCGCAACAACAGTAGGTTACCCAGAAACGGCCTTTATTCAAGGTTCAAACACAGCCGATTTTAAGGTTCAGTTTTTCACGCCCAACCAAGAAATTGATCTTTGTGGAACGGCAACCTTAGCCAGCTTTTCCGAACTGTTTCGACAAGGCAAAGTCCGACCGGGTGCTTACACCATGGAAGTGAAAGCAAGTAGCAAGCCTGTGCCCGTTACCGTAAAAAGCGATGGAACCATTTTGATGAACCAGCTGTTGCCGGAATTTTCAACAATCGTTTCTAAACAAGAAGTCGCCGATTGTCTCGGTTTAAGCCCATCGGTTATTGAGGGTAAGCCGCCTTGTCAAGTCGTTTCCACAGGCATTAAAGATTTACATATTCTTGTCAAGGATCTAGCGACACTACAGTCCATTCAACCCAATGCTCAAAAAATTACAGCCCTAAGTAAAAAATATGGGGTGATCGGCCTTCATGTTGCCAGTTTGGAAACAAAGCACTCCAGTACTATCGCAAGTGTCAGAAATTTTGCACCCCTTGTTGATATTCCGGAAGAGTCGGCGACAGGTGTCTCTGCAGGTGCACTGGCCTGTCGGCTACAAGAAGCCTTTCAACTCTTCAACGGAATGAATGAAACTTTAGACCTAAATTTTGAACAAGGAGATAACATGGGACAGCCTTCGGAAATGAAGGTACAGCTCACGATTCAAGAAAAGAGGATTACAGGTGTTCAGGTAGGCGGAAAAGCACTGTATAAAGGAGAGAATACCGTCTCGACACCAGATGATACGTCTTCTATAGATTAGAGTCCCTGTTTAATTATAAAATTTATAATCTTGGCTATCGAAATCCGCATTAGGGAAGGCATTTCGGTCAATGGTTGCCCGATCCGGTTTTCTTGGTTTCGAACCTTTTGACCGAAACAGCGGCGTCAATGCCCGGATGTTGGGACGAACGATCAGGCCACCCTCAAACCGCCACCGGGAAAAAACGCCGCCACTATCCATAAAATTAGTTCGTCCATAGGCGGCCAGCCAATCCGTAAAATTCATTTTGAGCGCCACGTTAAACGCGCTAGAAAGTGAGGTGGGATCAGAATCCTGAATGCCAAACCCGTGCTCAAACGCCTGAACACCTAAACTGCCCCCAAGCTTATACTCCAGAAACTTATTAAATAACGACCCACGATAATCCAGTCGGAACGTATTCAGGAAAAATCGGTCCGGGCTAAAATAACCACCAAAATCAAAGCCGGAATCGGCCCGAGCCACCGGGCGCAATACGGCCAGCGGGCCAGGAACGCCTGACTCAATATCAAAAAAGCCGTTGGTAGCATTTTTGCTAAACGTAAAGTACAAGAAATCATACCCGGCCCGAAGTGAATGCTTCGAGTTAAACCGGTGGGTGTAACCCATCGACGTATAAAATTGATTCTTAAAATTATTGGGCATGGCATTCGAGCCGGTAATCACGGCCCATTCATAACCCAGATTAAAATCCGTATTGGGGAGGGGTTGGGTACTTAGATCGACAAAAAACGCGTTTTCATTGGCGGGACCCAATACTTGACCGGAAAAAGCACCTTGATTCGGTTTATAGCCCGCAACGGCCAATAACGAATTCGCCAACGTATTACGGCGCCCTCCTACACGCAGGGAAACCCTATCCATCAACTGAATCTTCGCTTGCGCTTTATACGTAATATTGTCCTTACCCGTTTGGGTGAAGTGAGTAATACCCAAATCCCCTTCCAATCGGAGTCGGTCCCAATACTGTGCCGTCGCTCCGACCGTATACTGGATCCCCCGATTGCTTCGAGGATCCGTCGGTGAATTAGGCAAGTAGAACCGTTGCGGGTTAACCCCAATCCGGGCTTTTAATTGTGGCGTCAAATACACACTCAACTGATTGGGCAAACTCCACGCAAAGAGTTCATTGGTGGTCGGCTCCCCTTCTTGAAACTGAAAACCATAGCCAGAACGAATTTCAGGCCGAAGCAAACTGAAGAGATCCGCCTCCACCGATTTAAATAAAGGATCCGACACACTACCCGCTGGATCGAGCAAACCGCCGGGTTGATTCGACGCCAGCGCCTTCTGGGCGTAAGCCCGTTTTGGACGCCCCAGCCCAGAATGGCTACCAGAATGGCTATAGGAAGAGCCATAAGAGAAATAAGAAGAATGAGAAGGTCCACGACCCGGCTCACCAAATTCCTCGGGGCCTGCCCCATCAAGGGAATGGATCACCGCCAGCGACGGCGTGATTTCATGCTTCATCGACCACATGTTGGCCTGTAGTCGTTTTAATTGGCGTCCTGATTGAGTCTGAACCTCATTCAAAGAATCCAACGCATAGCTCAAAGCACTCAGCTCAGAAGCCAGCGACTCTAATTCTGGCGATAAGAGAGGGGGAGAAGGATCTCGGTGCCGTTCCGCAACGACAGACATTCTTTTGGGTGTGCCGACCTGGATCGGCATCGGAGACGATTTGACCATGACTGGCGTTGAATAAGGCTCAAACACCGGCGCTTTAAAAGGCCTCCGTACGAATTTTTTCTCATTTTGAGTCGGTGGTGCCGTTGAGGCGTTCATCGGCATGGAAAAGTCAAACATCAAATTATCCGACGAATAAGAGGCGTCCGCCGCACGGTGAGCACAAGGAATCAAGCCCGACAAACCTTCTAAAAATTCCAATGATTCGTGTCGATAGCGAATCTGATCCAGAATATCCAACGCCTTGTCATAACGACCAATTTCTTTATGCACCGAAGCCAATGCTAGCAATACACTGATATCATTGGGATAGCGACCTTGCAGTTCCAGCAGAAGTTTTTTAGCCTCAAATTTTCTCCCGCTCCACATCAGAGTATAGCTTTTACCAATCAACGCTTCTTTATGCTCTGGATATTCGGCCAAGACGGAATCAAACATCTTAATGGCCTTCCGGTAACGGGTCCGATAGGAAAGCTGTTTACCGTATGCCACCCGAGCGGATACATCCGAGGGATTCTGCTCCACTAAACCTTTTAACATCGCCAGCGACTCTCGCTGAGAGCCCTTACCTTGACCAGAGAGTAAACCCGCCCATTCTTGAGCCACCTCTGAATCCGTCGGATATTTATCTCTAAGCGTTTGATAGACTACCATAGCATCATTTTTGGAGTCTGATTGGGTTGCCAATGCCCGAGCTTTAGCCAACAAGGCATTTCGATGATCGGGGTAACGGGATAAAACCTCGTTATAAATGGGAATCCACGACGGCTCAGGTCGATGCCAGCCCAGAACCTCGTTCATATGAGTTGCCCACGCCTCGTGATTCTGTGGATCATCCACACTTAACTTTAAATACAACTGAATCGCTTCCCGACGACGGGGCTCTTGCCAAGAGAGGTATTCAGCGTAGTGCCCCTGAATATCCATCGCCTGAGGATATTCAGCGATCAATCGACGGAAGACAGCATCCGTCGCCTGACCGGGGCGACTTTTAATGAAATCCATAAACTCTTTCTTCACCGACTCTCGCACGACCTCATCAGAGGTATGGAGATAGGCCTGCTCAAACGAATCCGTCGCCAGTTTAAACGCCTGACCCTTCCCTTTATCCTCAGCCGCATAGAGGCGAGCCAGGCGTAAATAAGCATCTCCCGGCGAATCTGTTTCATCCAAGAGGCCCCGGTACAAGGTTTCAACCAAGTTCGGCTCGGGCAGCTCAGCGCTAATCAACTTCAATTCGTTTAAATAGTCGGCAAATTCCAACGTCTCCTCGGCCCGCATCTCACTGGATTCATACACGGCATAGTAAGCATCAATGGCTTCGGGGTGACGGCGCAATTGTTTTAGGGCTCGAGCATGACGCAGACGAACATTTCGGTCGGCTTGCATTGCTTCTGGCAATACAGCATCAAGTGCAATGACCGTTTCAAACAAGCTTGAATCATAAACCCCTAGATCATACGCTAACGAAGCCGCTTGATTCACTGCGTTTGTCTTATCACTCGCCATTAGCTCCGGTTGAATTTGTTTAAACACGGACAAAGCTTTATCTTGCCGACCCATTTTCGACAGCGCGTAGATGTAGTCCAGCTTCCAAGGAAACTCACTCGACGTCATGGGTTGAATGTAGTTGTCGTATAAATCAACCGCCGCCGGTGCTTGCCCCACATGGGCCAATAATCGAGCATAAGTAGCTTGCCATTTTTTTTCATGGGCATAGGTCTGCCGAATGGCCTGCGCATAAATAGCGGCCTCCTTATACTGACCCTCCCAACCCAATAGGTTTACCAGCGTCCGGGTGGCTTCATCGATTTGTTTTTGAGCGACAGGGTACTGACCGGGTTGTTCTCCCTGAAGTATTAAAGCCCTCTTGAGTAAGCCGATGGCCTGCCCTCGAGAAACGGGTTCCCAGCCCAAAATTCCACCCAACAAAAGCATCGCCTCCCCCTGCTCAGGGTTAGCATCAAGGACACGGGTTAGATGTTCTTTCGCCTGCACATAGTTGGCGTCCCCACCTTGTTTAATTAGGGCCTTAGCCAGCCAAAGGTTAATCACCTCACTACGGGGGGCCGATTTAAGTGCTTGCCGAAAAGCGGGAATCGCCTTATTAATATAGCCTTTATTGTAATAATTTTGACCTGATTTAAGTTGTTTTTTTACGACCGGAGCCAGCTTTTCCGGAACCGCTTCCGCCCAAGCCACTGAAGGTACGAGCAGACCTAGGCCCATCAACCCCATCAGCACCATGATCATTGCACCACTCCTATGAGGAGCTAAAATCAAACCGTCACACACGGCTTGAAGGGTATGCAAGCGTCCCTTTTTAATCATCGTAAGCAGGTTCGGAAATCAGATTCAATAACGAAATAATACGGTTCGAAATTCCAGTGGATACCCTTCTATTATAGCGTGGTTCTCAAGAAAGGGGACTAATTTCTGGAGACGGCTTAGACCGGCTCATGAAGATGCTTACTCAATAAATCCAGCGCCCGCAGATCAACACCCTGAAAATACAGCAACACCAACGGGTGTTCCATCTCCTGATTCGCCATATCCTGAACCACCGCCGAATAGGTCAGCGTCGTATCAGGGTGCCATTCTAACTTCAAACGCACTCGTTGGCCTGGCTGAAGAGAGGCTCCTTGTTGAAGCCCCACCACAGCTCCCATTTCGCTAATTTCATGGGTGATCCCCGTTATTGGTGTTCCGGGCTCCTCTGTTCGAATGGAACAGGGCACCATTTTTGGCACGGTTGGCGCCACTCGAATCACATTGGACGGCGCATGATACAGGTGCTGAATAATATCCAGACGTTGTTTCTTCGTTAGTTCAATAAAATTCAACCCTAACTCTATCTGCTGTTCTGCCCCCAACGAAGGCTGAACACGTTTTACTTCCGCTCGGAACCTGCCAATTGGACCACTCTCCCACTGAAGGTGCAAGGTTATTTCGTCTTCAACTTCGGGCAAAACCCCTTCATCTTCAACATGAATCAAAATACCGGTTTCGCTAACTTCCTCGGAAAAGCCTCTAAACGTCTGCCCGTTAAACTCCAGCGTACACGATAACACCTGACGAACCCTTAAGGTACGTCGACGGCTGGCCCGCTCTTCAGTTATGGCCAAACGAAACGGGGTCATCAACAAATTTAAAAACGACTGCCCGGTACTGGCGTAAGTATGATATTTCTCCCACACCGCCGCATTCCCAAACATATGCCGAACCAACTGCTGATGCTGTTGCTCGGTTCGATTGACAATCCGGAAACTCGCATACAGCCGGCCCGACTCATCGGCACTGCTCCGCACAGCCTGAACTTGAAACACACTCAGCTCATTAATATCCCAATCTAGCAATTTTAAACTCAGGGTTCCTGAAAGGGGGATGGGTTCATCAAACACAATAGCCAAGCCGCTTTCACTAATATTAGTCGTACAACCGACCGCAATGGTATCGTCCAGCAATTTTAGTTCACATCGAACATCTCGAAAAATACGGGGAGAGAGTCGGAATTGGGGCCGTTCCTGCGCCACATAAATAGCGCCTACAATGAGAACTAGGTTGTACACCGACCAGAACACATTGGTCACAATCCCACCCAACTGATCCGGTGTATAGAAAGCACGAAACACGGCCACCCCCATACCGAACACAATGAAGAGCCCAATGAGTATTTGCGGCATGACAACTCGCCAATGGAATGCCAGCCCTTCATTCAGGCTTTCCTTCGGTGTGACCAAGAATTTAGCTCGTTTAGGTGAAAGCAAGGTTGCCATATTCGTTTTAAACAGATACATGCAAATAGCCGTTTCATAAACTTCAGACCAGAAACTTTGGCGTAGTCCTCTAGAGACGACTGAATAGCCCAGCACCAAGGCAACAAAACTCGGCGCGTAAAATACGAAGACCTCCAAAAACCCTGCATCCACCGGCTTCAGGGAGAACAGTAAAAAGCCCAGCGGTGCCATCAGAAAAACGATCCGAGGAAACCCCTGAAAGAAGTGCCAGATACCCGCAAAGTAACAGAGCCGTTGGCCCAGACGAAGCCCTTTCGTCCAAATTGGATTGTCAAAAAACAGGATCTGCACCATGCCTCGGCCCCAACGGATGCGCTGTTTAATGTAATCCGAAAAACTATCCTGCGCCATGCCTGCGGATAAATCTCGATTATAATAAAGAGATTTCCACCCCTTGGCATGAAGTCGCAAGCCTGTATGAACATCTTCTGTAATTGTTTCCACAGCAAAACGACCCACTTCTTCCAGCGCGTTTCTCCGAAAAATCGCTCCGCTTCCGGCGAAAAAGGCCGCACCCCAATAATCATTGCCTGGTTCAATCACATGAAAAAAGAGATCCTGCTCGTTATTCACCACCCCTTCCGACGCCAAGTTGCGCTGGAAAGGATCCGTGGTAAAAAAGTGTTGAGGCGTTTGAACAAACGCTAGTTTCTTATCCTCAAAAAAGCCAATCACTTCGTTTAAAAAAGATTGACACGGCACGTGATCCGCATCAAACACCAAAATCAGCTCGCCCTCAGAATAGTCCATGGCGTTGTTCATGTTGCCCGCTTTAGCATGAGTGTTTTCCGTCCGGGCAATATACCTCACATTCAACTTTTGGGCCAGTTCCGCCATTTCAGGACGGTTCCCATCATCACACAGATAAATGGTTTTCTTCGGATACCCTATGGATAGACAACCCACCAAAGAGCGGTACAGCACGTTCACCGGTTCATTGTAGGTGCAGACCAGAATATCAACCGTCGGCAGTTCATCCAACGACTTATCCTTAATAGAAACAGATTGATGATCCGTCAGGCCAATCATTTGAAAATAGCCAATAAACAGGGTGAAAAAAGCAATCAGCTCAGCGCCATAAATCACAAACCCCATAATGGTATTCATCGGATCCTGAAAATCCAGGGTTTCCACTCCCCGCCAGAGCAAATGACGGGAAATAATAACCGTCGTCAGCACCATCACCCAGAGATGCGCTGTTTTCGGCATGACCCGGCTAAATTTCCGAAGCAGAAACATCAGCAGAATCAACACGGCCGAAATCACAACCTGAAGCCCAAAGGGGAGCCACAACGAGATTTCTGGAATTAAAGGGCGAGACATATTATTGTCATACAGAGCCGCAATATCCGAAACGGAACCATGGAGGATCCCCTCCGCCCAAACCGTTGAAAGGCCAAACAGGGTTAATACAATTGCGGTTAAAAAGAACCACAAAATCCATCGAGCCAAGCGTTTAGCCGAGGTCGCATTCAAGGTGTTTTGAGAATTTTGTTGATGTGATGGTGAGTCCATAAGTCGTCCTTAAACCCAATAAATCACATGGGGGGTCACATGGGGAATCCGGTGAGTTCTTCCCATCAAGGCCACAACTCCTTGAGACAATCCCACCAGTAATAATCCGTACTGCTTTGCCATAGCAAGCCCCCAGAAGACGCCCGACAGGAAAGAAGCCATGGCCCCACCCAACCCCACTAATAGACTGCCAGCCTGAATAAATAACACCGCCTGAGTCAGTAACAATAACCCCATAGAAACAAACAAAAACAAAATAAACGATTGAAGGTAATGATAACGTAAGAAATAGGACAGGGTAACGACTCCTTTTTTAATGAGAAAGAAGTAAGCCGCCGCAATCAACCCAAAGAAAACAAAAGATCCCTGGAAGCCAGGGTTATAAGCCAAAAAACTCCCAAGCGCTACATAAAAAACAGCCCCTAAAAGCCGTTCAGGAATGGGGGAATTCGGTTGAGGTCGTCGAAACGGACGAACATTGGAAGAGCGCATGAAACTGGAAACATCCTATCCGATTCATTGTTAATACAATGCTTTCATTATAAAGAACAAACGCCGGATTGTGTCTGTGTCGTGTCAGGATGTTTACGGAGTTTTTGTCAAAAAACAGAAAAAGTCGCCCTCTTCTGTTTTTTTAAACCGGGAAATGCTATGCTGAAGCCCCATCATGTATAAGAGTCAACCCTTCCATAAAACCAAAGAGATTTAAATTATAAATAAATTAAAGGAACATCGGGTTCGTGACTGTTGATTTTAAAACAAGACGCTCATCGCACCAAGGCACTTCATCCATTCTCACTTTCAGCTTAATTGCTCTCATTCTTCTTCTGGGGGGAAGCAGTCTTTGGCTGGCCTACCAATCCGGGTGGGACCGAGATGTTTTCATGGGCCGGGTAACTCAATCCCTTCGCTTACCTTCGAAAGAACTGTTGCTTTTTGATCAATCGAAAGGCTTTACCCAAACAGAAGCCCGAAAAATCTACCTCGAAGCCCAGACCGCATTGGCCAATCAGCACTATCTGGATGCGGTTAGTCATTTTAAATCACTGGAAAAGGTCTATCCTGGCTTGTTGGACCTAATCTTACTCCATGAATCGGACGCTTATGCCCAAATGCCTGATGAGTTTCGAGCCCAGCAAAGTCTAACTCAACTCCTAAAAAAACGACCTCAAAGCCCCCTAGCCCCCCAAGCTCGTTATCAACGGGGCCAATCCCACCTTCGTGCTAAAGAGTACAAGAAAGCACAGCACGATTTTAAAGCCGTCATTCGTCTGTACCCCAAGTCCGACTACGCGTTGGGGAGTCATTATTACCTGGGGGTTCTAACCCAAAAAGAACAAGGACCTGACCATATAAAAAAAGCTCTAACACATTGGAAACACTATATGACCACCATGCCCGATGGACGCTTTAGCTATGACATCGCCACCCAGATGGCCGAACTTATCCAGAACCCGACTTCTGACGAGCACCGGCTAATTGGCTTAGGCTATGCTTATAGCGAACGCGCCTGGGAAAAAGCTCTCCCACACCTAAAACAAGCGCCCTTAAAAGACGTCTGGCTGGAGACCGGTGAAGCCCAGCTAAAAACCCAACAAACACAAGCTGGTTTAAACACTCTGACTCAAGGCATTTCGCTTGCCACAGACAAACAACGGTTGCAGAAAGGGGTAGACATGCTGGCTCGAAACAGCAACAAAACGGATACCCTCAAACGATTAAGCGCCTTAAGCAAAAAAGAACTTCTCTCCTCCGGTGGCGACTATGTTTTCTGGAAACTCGCCCAACTAAACCCCGAACGGGCACAAGCTTACTACCAACAGATTCTCACTCGTTACCCCAAAGGTGATTATTCACCTGAAAGCTCATGGCAACGTCTATGGTCTTTGGTTCGGTCCGGGCATTATACAAAATTTTTAAAACAAAGCGACGCCCATCTGGCGCAGTACCCTTACGCCCGCTCCGCCGCAGCGACCTTATTCTGGCGAGGAAAAATATGGGAGAAACAAGGGCAGATTAATGATGCCACTTGGGCCTATGAAGCTCTTCTAAAAAAATACCCGGTCAGTTATTATGCTTTTCGTGCCGCTGGCCGACTAACAGACTTAAAAAGCGACGCAGGCGACCCCGGTTGGCAAATCCAGAAAAATCGGCTTTACCCACCTCCTAAAGCAAATTCTGCCTTATCCATCATCCCGGAAATAAAAGCTGAGCTCGTATCTCCACAAGAACCGACACTCCTTAAGGAACAACAGCGCTTCTTAAATTGTTTGCAAGAACTGGAAGCCATTGGGGCTATGGAGGATATCCCTCTTCTCCTTCAGGCAGAAACAGGCTCTGTCCCCGCCCTCGTAAAAAGTCAGCAAATGCACCGCCGAGGCGATCGCCCACAAGGTATCCGTATTATTCGGGACGCACTTTATCAGCGTGCCCGTGAGGGGAATCTCGCCGGGTTTAATCCCACTCGAAATGAAATGAAACTCCTGTACCCCCTCTATTTCACCCCCGAAATAGAGAAAGAGGCACCCGTCAACGATTTAGATCCGTTTATTGTCCAATCACTGATGCGGGAAGAAAGCTATTTTAACGAACTGGCCGTTAGCAGTTCCAACGCTTTGGGACTCATGCAATTGTTGCCCTCCACCGCCCAAGAGGTTGCCGGTTGGGTCGGAATCAAACCCTTTCAAAGAATGAGCTTGTTCCAGCCGGAAATTAACATTAAGCTGGGCAGTCGTTATTTAGGACACCTGCACCAACTTTTCGACGGTGATTCCATGCTATCTGTCGGCGCTTACAACGGCGGACCCAATGCCATGAAACGCTGGGTTCAACAGTCACCGTCCTTCCAACAGGACCGAGACATGTTTGTGGAATTGATTCCATATGTCCAAACCCGCAACTACATAAAAAAGGTCTATGCCAGTTTCTGGAATTACTCCCGCCTCTATTCTTCAGAATAGGATCGCCTTTTTTCACAAAATGGCTTCGTGTTCCCCCTTGGTTACTTTCCAATTGCTTGCCCCTTGTGTAAAATAAAGGGAGACACCCCTTGGGGTTAAGCTCACAAAAAGATTTTATTTACCCTGTTTTTAAAGAAGGATACGACTGGAATGGGACTCGGGACTTTTGTATTAATGCTCCACAGCCACTTGCCTTATTATCGGAAAGCCGGAATGTGGCCTTTTGGTGAAGAAAATCTCTATGAATGCATGCTGGAAACCTACCTGCCCTTGCTTAATATGCTGAATGAGCTGGTTGATGAAGGCATCAAACCCAGAATAACCATTGGTATTACCCCTATTTTAGCGGAACAACTTGCTGATGAGGAAATGAAGCAAGGCTTTATCTCCTATGTCCAGCGTTTGGCAAAAGTAGCCCGTGACGATCAGGAACGTTTTTCCAATCCCAAGGTTGAACATGGCAAACACTTGGCATTTCTCGCACAGTTCTATCAGAATCACTTCGAAAGCACCCTCCACGATTTTTCCCAAAAATATAACCGAGACCTCCTGTCTGCCTTCAAGGCTCTTCAGGATGCAGGCGCTATTGAAATCACGACTTCATCAGCAACCCACGGATTTTCCCCGCTTCTAAAAAACGAAGAGAGTATCAATGCCCAGTTTAAAATTGGGGTAGAATCTTACAAGCGACACTTCGGCAGAAAGCCTCGAGGCTACTGGCTGCCTGAATGCGCCTATCGGCCAGCACCTGACGTCTCACCCAACCCTCTCTCGACTTCAGAGCTTTCTACAGATGCCTATCTCTTTGAAAACGGACTAGACTACTTTTTTACCGAATATCACGCCATCGAAGGGTCCATTCCGACCGAGGCCCGTCGGGCTCAAGGCATCTACAACACGGTAGAATATATCCCCTTATCACCCCGACCAGTTACTGGTCTAACCACGTTTGAAGCCTACACCATGCGGGATTTTCCCGTGGCCGTTATGGGTCGAAGCAATCGAGCCAGTTTTCAAGTCTGGTCAGCCGCTCACGGATACCCTGGCGATGGGCTTTACCGAGAGTTTCATAAGAAAGACGAAATCTCTGGTCTTCACTATTGGCGACTCACCAGCAAAGAGACTGCCATCGGCGACAAAACGTTTTACGACCCTGTTCAAGCCTTTAGCCACGTTGAAAGCCAAGCACACCACTTCGCAGATTTGTGCCAGGAGATCTTAAAAGAACAGCACAAGAGCACCGACCGACAGGGTCTGCTTATGGTTTCCTTTGACACAGAACTTTATGGTCACTGGTGGTATGAAGGGGTTGCATGGCTGAAGGCCGTACTTAAGCGACTCCACGCGATGGATACAATTGATGTCGAGACCGCCAGCGATTACCTCGTCAACCACCCACCCTCTCAAGCCATTGAACTACCTGAAAGCACTTGGGGTCAGGGTGGACATTATTGGGTCTGGAGCAACGAAAACACGGAATGGATGTGGCCCATCATCCATCAAACCGAAGACCGTTTCGCTCAATGTGTTCGAGATTTTGGAGGCACACCGAATGAACTCCAGCGACGCATTCTAAATCAGGCTTTTCGGGAAATGCTTCTGCTTCAAAGCAGTGATTGGCCGTTTCTTGTTACAACTTTCCAAGCAAAAGAGTATGCCATCGAACGTTTTGAAGATCATACTTCCAACTTCCACCGACTTTGCGACATGCTAAAAACAGGAAACACCAACGTTTCCCAACTATCTCAGCTTGAAATGAAAAACAATCCCTTCCCTAACCTGGATTATCACTGGTATACCCTTCCTCAAAAAGCGCATCAGGCAATAGAAGCCACAAAAAAAGAAGCGGAAACCTTGTCTTAAAGGTGTGATTAAAAGCTGAGAGTTAGTCATTTTGAGCTTTCTGAATCATGGCTCGTTTTAAGGGGCGATGAGGGTTTTTGTTTTTTTTAATTGGACGAGGGGGTGTAACGCCGTGGAGTATACCGCCCTCTTGAGGAGCGTTTAAAAACATTGAAAAACGTTGAGAGTCCTTATTGGGTGCTATTTTTATCATGTATTTACCTTCAATTGCTTTATTGTTTTCCGCTATAAGTTTTCCAATGTCTTCTTCGCTTTGTTCGTTTAAGAGCTGTTGAAACGTTTGGTCCTGATACCATTGGTTAAAATCAGCGAATAGGCTAAGGGCACTGTCGTTATGAATACTTTTGCGCTGACCGTAACTCAGGGCTAAAAACAGAACGGCTTTGTCGTTGCTGTCTCTATCCCAGTGAAGGGTCGTTTTTCTTTTTTCTAATTCACCGGGTTTATTAAACGCTTTTGCTGTTTGGATTCCGTTTAAGTTTTCATCAAAATCAGCTGAGAGACCGGGAAGAGTAATTGTATTGTTTAATTGATGGATAATGGCACTCAATAATTGGGAAAAATAGTACTCGATGGCTTTTGATTTAAGGGCAAAGGCATCAGGCAAGTCGAGTATAAAAAGACGAGTTCTCTCACTGTTTTCAAAGCTTTTAACCGCTTTTTCAACAAGGCGTTTTGTTGGCTCTAATGGGTCGGCTTGTTGGGCTTTGGCGATTGAGTTAATGCCTTCAAAGTAGTCACCGATATGGGCTTCATCCACGATAAAGTGATAATTTTTGGGTGGATTATCCGAATTATTCCAGCCGAAATGAACGGGGTTAGCTGAATGTAATTGGGTTGTCGCTGTCATTGGGTCAGATCTTCATATAAAAAAGGCTTTCTGAATAAACGTCAAGCAATAAGGTTTTGTGCGTGAATCGATTTAAGACACTAAAATCCTATAAAGTGAGAAATGAATCGCTTATATATCTTTTTATGAAATGTTTGTATAAATAGGCATGGCCTTCTTTCTCAAGTGATCAAGCAGAATAATGACGAATAAAACCACCCGGAAAAATCGGCATATTTCTATCCTGCGCCCTAAGAGCAGTGCTTTATTTGTGTTGAACTTTAAGCTCAGTGGACCTGCTTTTTCGACTGAAAAAGTATTAAAAAAGATAAGATAGAATAAAAAGGGATAAAAATAACACTCCACTTTTTTTATTTTGGTGTAATATGGATAGAATAAATATTCGATACCCAATTCGAATGACTCCTATTTTATAGCAACTTGGAAGGAAGCAGCCTCATGGCAACAAAAGAGAAAGCAAGTAAGGGAAAAGCGACCAATAAAACCGAGAACCTAGAACGAGCACGTATGCTAGACCTCGCTCTGGAAAAAATTGAAAAAGAGTACGGTAAAGGGTCAATCATGCGACTGGGCGATAAAACCATCACACCGCTTCGGGCCATCCCAACCGGTGCCCTCTCACTAGATCTAGCCCTCGGAGTCGGTGGCCTTCCTCGAGGACGGGTTATCGAAATTTATGGCCCAGAATCCAGTGGTAAAACGACACTTACCCTGAGTGTCCTTGCCGAAGCTCAAAGGCAAGGGGGCATTGCCGCTTTTATTGATGCGGAACATGCACTGGATCCAGAATATGCAAAAAGAATTGGCGTTAATACTGATGAACTACTGATTAGCCAACCCGATACCGGCGAACAAGCACTCGAAATTTGTGAACAGCTGGTCCGTTCGGGTGCCGTAGATATTGTTGTCATCGACTCGGTTGCGGCTCTTGTTCCCAAAGCAGAAATCGACGGTGAAATGGGCGACTCCCATGTAGGCTTACAAGCTCGCCTCATGAGTCAGGCACTTCGAAAACTAACAGCCATTGTCGGAAAAACCGACACCACCGTCATTTTTATCAATCAGCTTCGATTAAAAATCGGCGTCATGTATGGTAACCCGGAAACAACCACCGGCGGAAACGCTTTAAAATTTTACTCCAGCGTTCGGCTTGACATTCGTAGAATTGAAACCTTAAAGAAAGACGGCGAAGAATACGGCAACCGGGTACGGGTTCGCGTGAAAAAGAACAAGGTTGCCCCTCCTTTCAGAGCGGCAGAATTTGATATTCTCTTTGGCGAAGGCATCTCTTCAGCTGGCTGCGTACTGGATGTTGCCACAGATCGAGGTATCGTGAAGAAACTGGGAACCTGGTATAGCTATAAGGACGAAAAACTGGGACAAGGCCGTGAACGCGTGCGGGATCACCTGAAAGCCAACCCCGATTTGCTCACAGAAATTGAGCAAGAAGTCCGAAACAAGCTTGAGACAGAAAAATTAGGGGAAGTTGCCCCTGAAGAACCCCTTCCCAAAGCTCTCCCTCAAGAATAAACAAAGGGTTTTCTTTTCTCACCCTGTTTATGGGACGATACCTTTTTAACTCAATGAGAAAGAAGTGACCCATGCCTTCTGGCGATTTTATTCATGTTCTCTTTTTCGGTGACCTTGTTGGAAAACCTGGCCGAAAAGCTGTTGAACGCTATTTACAAAATCTCCTTCCCCAAGAAAAACCCGATGTTATCATCGCCAACGGTGAAAACGCCACCCACGGTTTCGGTTTAATCGAGCGCCATTACCGAGAGCTAACCGAAATGGGGATCCATGTGATTACCGGTGGAAACCATACATGGGACCGTAAGGAAATCGTTGATTACATTGATACCGTTGACAACCTGCTTCGTCCCGATAACGTCCCCGCGACCTTGCCCGGAACCGGATGCCGGGTGTTTGACTTTGGCTCATTTAAAATCGGAGTCATTAATTTGATTGGCCAAGTCTTTATGGGAAATTATAATTCACCCTGGGAGCGGTTAGAGATGTTGGTCAATCAGGTGAAAAAAGAAACACCGGTAATTTTTTTAGACTTTCATGCGGAAGCGACTGCCGAGAAAATCGCACTCGCCCATCATTGCACCTCGCTGGGAGTCAGCGCGATGGTAGGCACCCACACCCATGTCCAAACAGCTGATGAACGAGTCCTCTTAAATGCTATGGGACAAAACCAAATGGGCTTTATCACTGACGCTGGATTTAACGGGGCTTACAACAGTGTGATTGGCATGGATATAGACTCCAGCATGCTTCGTTTAAAATCGATGCTGCCTGCACGTCTAGAAGTCGCATTAACCCACACCCTTCAGGTCAACGCCGTTCAATTTAAAATCAACCCAGAAACCGGCCAATGTTCCACTGTTCAACGTATCTCCAAACGGCTAGAACCTCTGTTATGCAACCCACTAGATAACCCTGACAAGGCCGAATAACCTTTCACCCTCAAAACGAGGTAAGGCAAGCCTCATAGCGAAAAATATCGTTTCAGGGTATAATAAGATTGGTATGGACGCTTGGCAAGCATGGTATAAAATCACAGGAGATATCCTATTAAGGTTAAACCAACAACGATTGAAGCGCATTGGGAGCTAGAGCTCGCTCAGGATTGGCTCCGGGAAAAGTTACCCACCGAACGCTACTCTCATAGTTTAGGTACCCGTGATAAAGCCTTGGAACTCGCTCAGCATTTTTCTCAAGACGAGGCCGTTTTAAAAGAAGTCGCTCTTGCGGGCCTACTCCACGATGCCGCCAAGAGTATGAGACCTCAAGCACTATTCGATTATTGCGAGCAACATGGCATTGAATGTTCCGACGCTGAACGGGAAAGTCCGCAAACCCTACACCCCTTTGTGGGTGCCCACATGGTTCAACAAGAGCTGGAAATCCAGAGCCTCGATATTCTCAACGCCATCCGTTACCACACCACCGGAAGGGCTGGCATGGGGTTTGTCGAAAAAATCGTGTTTATCGCCGATAAGATAGAAGAAAACACTCGGAATCCCCTCTTCATTCGACGAACCACCGAACATTTAAATTTTAGGGACCCCACCAGTCTGGATCGAACCATCCTGTACCTACTGGACTCCACCCTCACTTTTGTGATGGATAAACGCCAAATTATTCATCCTCGGACTCTTGAAGCCCGAAACGATTTCATACGTGCTGAAAAAAACAGCAAACACAAAGAACAATGAATGCAAATAACAAAGGAGGAGCTCTCTATTGACTAACAACCATTCGTCCCGCACCCCATTTGAATTTGCCGCCTGTGCCGCAAACGCCGCTGAAGCAAAAAAATCAGCTCACACACAAATATTGGAGGTGGGGAAGATATCATCTATCTCAGATTATTTTGTATTTTGCATTGGCGAAAGCACAACACAGATTAAAGCCATCGCCACGGAGATTATCGAAAAACTAAGGGATATGGGACTCGATCCTATTGGTCAGGAACGGGACCACACGGGTCAATGGATTCTCATCGATTACGGCGACATTGTGGTTCATGTGATGCACCCCAAGGCCCGCGAATTTTATAACCTGGAAAATTTCTGGAGCCACGCCACCCCCATCCCTCAGGAGAAATGGGAGCACCAAATCCAGAAAGCCGCCTCATAAGAAAATAAAACAAAGCCTGCGTACAGTCGTTTTTATTTCTTATTCCCGATAGGTAATACATTGGGTCGGGGTTTCATACACCCGAACTTTTGTCAGCGCTGGAATTTCAGGCTTGATTCGCTGATAAGCGTAACGTGCAATATATTCGGCACTCGGGCTTTCGCCTTTAAAATCCTCAAACTCGTTTAAATCCCGATGATCCAAATCCTTTACCACTTCGTCCAACCGCTCTTTTAACAGCGAAAAATCAAACGACACATTGGCCTTATCCAGCACATCGGTTTCGGCAAAAATCTGGATCACATAGTTATGCCCGTGGGGCCGTTCACACTTGCCCTTATAATTGAGCAAATGGTGCGCCGAAGCAAAGTGTTTTTCTACCATCGATTCAAACATAGTCTACACGTTGTACCATAAATAAGCTCTAAATTGACCCTATTTTATAGGGTCAGTCAAACCCAATTTTTTTAAGTTCTGAAAAAAGCTCAAAGAGCCGACAATATAATGTGTCGGCTCTTAAAAGAACTTATTCCCTTTTGTTTCCTGCTTTACAATCAGGACGAGGACTTTTCCGAATCTTTCCGGTAGGAGTTGATCGTCTCTGGATTAATAGAAATCCAGGTAAACGCTTTGTCCTCTTTGACTTCCGGAATTTCGGTGACAAACGTGCCACCGTATCGGCCTCGGGTAAAGGTCACCACGTTTTCGACGGCCATATTTTGCAATGCCTTGCGAATGGTATTGCTACTCACGTCCAGCTCTTTCGACAGTTGGCCCATGGAAGGCAGTTTGTCGCCGACTTTGTAGTCGCGCTTGATGAGTTGCTTCAGGTGACGTTCCACTTTTTCGTAATTATAAAACGACGCGTCATCCACTGGAACAAACACGTTTTCCGCCGGTGTAAAGAATTGGGTCTCCGGTTGACGACAGACAAACGTACCATAACGGCCTCGCTTGGAACGAATGATACCTTGCTCGGATAGTCGTTTCATAGCATCGTGAACGGTTTTAATACTGACTTTAAAGTATTCGGCCAATTCCAGGTGAGACGGCAACTTCGCATGCACATCAAACTGTTCGGCAATCAAATGCTTTAGATCCCGTTCCAATTGATCAATCAGGGTTTCGGACTCAATCGCCGCCACAGACGGATCATTCTCCAAATCTGGAATGACTTTTAATTCCCAGTTGGCTTTATTACCCCGAGTGCCCCGACTGTGGAGAATCCCCTGATGAGTCAAAAATTCCAATGCCAAACGAGTGGTGTTGGGCGCTGAGCCGATTTGCGCCGCAATTTCTCGGGCTGAAGGTAACGTTTCGCCGGGCTGAATTCCTCGATTCACGAGAAAGTTTTTGACGGCCAAAACAGCCTGATCCCGTTTAGACGTTTGCTTACGCATCCGATGATCATTGGACGAAGCATCTCTAACCAACGTACCGATACGCTGCTTAGACTCGACATGACCCATGTCCTCAATAATTCGGATGGCGTTCTGAACTGTGCCAACGCTCACACCGAGGAACTTTGCAATCTCTTCTTTACGGGGCAGAAGATGACTTTCGGTGATTTCGCCTTTCGCCAATGCCTTAACAATAAAGTCGGTCAGATATTCCGTAACCAATGAATCTTTCGTGCATCCCGACATTTTAAAATCAGGGATTTCTTTTGGCAACAAGCCAACATCAATACGGGTTAGCGATGACTTGCTCACATTTTGCAGATTAACATAGCCCGTGTCTGATGCCGTTTTAGAAACGAGCCCTCCGCCTTTAATTAATGCAGTGTCCTGCTTTTTCTGTTCTAACTGATCCTTTGAAGATACAACCATAATTGCCAATGTCCTCCCCTGAGTGGGCTTTTCATAATCTGGAAACCATTCAAATCCTGCCATGGATTAAATAGCGTGTGCCTATATGTCCTTGATATTTAAATAAACCTTAGTGACTCTTGTTTATATTAAAACAACAAAAATGGTTTTGTTGCTATTTATTTATTAATTTTAATTCTAATCTGTTTGCAAACAAAGCTATTTCCAATGTTTATCGGAGAAAAGAAACACCATCGGCTCAGGCTTCATTATATTAAAACAAACTTTTAAGAGAGGGATAAGTGTAAAAAAAACACACTGAGTATGCAAGCCCTTTAAAGCTTAAACTATTAATACAATCAATAATTCTCTTTGATTCTCACCTATCATTTTTGGTGCTCTCCATTACTCTTCCGAGGAAGATTTGTTTTTTGCCTTATATTTATTATATAAAGCAAATTTGAGTATAATGTTCCCATGTTATCCGATACCCCCTACGCTCAACAAGGTCAACCCGCTCCCGATTTTCAGTTAAAAGACCAGCAGGGCGCAACAGTCTCATTAAGTCAGTATCAGGGGGCTCAGCCGGTGGTGGTCTTCTTTTACCCAAAAGATCATACGCCAGGATGTACCCTTCAAGCGTGCGCTTTCCGGGATACTTACACGATTTTCCAGGATACCGGGGCAGAGGTTTTGGGCATTAGTAGCGACTCTGACCGTTCTCATAAGCGTTTTGCAGACACCCATCAGTTGCCCTTTCCTTTATTAAGCGATCCAGATGGTGTCGTTCGTAAGACATGGAGCGTACCCAAAACATTAGGGATTTTTCCGGGGCGAGTCACCTATGTGATTGATCGACAAGGCATCATTCGTTATGTGTTTGCCAGTCAACTGAATATCAAACGCCATATTAATGAAGCACTCTCTGTCTTAACGTCACTGAGTGAGGCAAACTAAAACGAACTATATATGATAGAGGTTTGACACTGGATTCGGTATAATCAGGGAACGTTTATCACACATGATATGGTCCGTATCAGGAGTTCTTATCGAATGCCTTTAACGAAGACAGAGACAGCCCTTTCCCAACCTATCATTCAATTGATCGAAGTATCAAAAACCTACTCAACCCATGGCGTACAAGCCCTGAATGAAATATCACTGACCATTGAACCGGGCGAGGTTGTAGCGTTTATGGGCGAAAGCGGTTGTGGAAAAAGCACCTTGCTCAACATCATGGGTGGTATCGACCGCATTGATACCGGGACAATTCGTCTGCTAGGACAAGAAATTACCCACTCTACGGACGCTCAGTTAACGGAACTGCGCCGAGAGAAACTGGGATTTGTCTTTCAGTTTTTCAACCTGTTATCCACATTAACCGTAGCGGAAAACGTGGCTCTGCCTCTAGAACTTGCCGGACGGGACTCAGCAGAAACCGTTTTTAAGAAGGTGGCAACCCTATTGAGTCAAGTGGACCTCAGCGAGCGGGCTCACTTTTATCCGGCTCAACTTTCGGGCGGCCAGATGCAACGCGTGGCCATCGCCCGGGCGTTAGTCCATGAACCTCAAATCGTACTGGCTGATGAGCCTACAGGAAATCTCGATTCGAAAAATGGTCAGCGTATTCTTAAATTGCTAACCAACTATTGCCACAAACACCAACAAACCCTACTAATTGCAACCCATAGCCGAGCCGCCGCCCACTATGCCGATCGAGTAATTCAGATGCGGGACGGACGGATTGAATCCATTGACCCCTCAAACACACCGACAGGTACATTCGCATGAATGGGCACCGTCATCATCATGTCCTTGGCTTTTTAACCCGTGCGTTTATTGTTCGAAACCTAATGCAAAATAAACTTCGATTGTTGCTCACTATTTTAGGCATTATGCTGGGGGTCGCAATCCTACTGGCCATCAATCTGGCCAACCACACATCTTTGGAGCGTTTCAAACAAAGCTTAGATTTAGTCGCCGGCCAAACTAACTTAGAAATTTCTCCGGTAGCCGCCTATGATATGGACGAGACACTCCTTTTCACTTTGCCCTGGGTGTGGGAAAAACAAGGTCACTTTACTCCGGTCATTGTTCAAACAGCGGTTCCAGCGGACGGCTCCCGGCATTTAATCTATGTACTGGGTGTCGACATGCTAGCCGATTTCCGGTATCGCCCATTCGAATGGGAAACGACCGGACAACCCGGAGATCCACTGGACATTTTAAAAAGAAATCGGGTGTACGTGGGTCATTCGTTTGCGAAGCAGAACCAGCTGAAGATCGGCAACACCCTGAACTTGTTGATTCACGACCGACAACAGTCATTTGAAGTGGCTGGAATTTTAGCGGAAAAAGGCTTGAGCGCCGCCTACGACGGCAATTTCATAATGATGGATATTGCAACAGCGCAGACGGTCTTCCACATGCCGGGACGTATCAATCGAGTGGATTTAATTGTACCAACAGAACAACGGGCACAAGTACAGCAGCGTCTAAAAAAAGAACTCCCTCCAGGGCTTCAGGTAACTGTGCCTGAACGACAAGGGCAACAAGCGGAAAAAATGCTTAAAGCCTTCCAGCTTAATCTGATGGCTCTGAGCTTTATCGCTTTGCTCGTGGCCATGTTCCTGATTTACAATACCATGTCCATTTCCATTATTCGTCGACGAACGGATATTGGAACGCTCCGGGCACTTGGCACCGCCCGATGGCAGATCATGGCCCTGTTTTTAAGTGAAGCCTTAGTGCAAGGCATCGCAGGCTCCTTATTGGGGTGCGGGTTTGGAGTGTTTCTGGCGACCCAAGCCATTAAAGGGGTCTCCTCAACCGTTGAGATTTTATATACGGGTATGGCCGTAAGCGGAGTAGAAATCAGTGGACCCATTTTACTTCAGGCTTTTTTACTGGGTGTTGGACTGACCGTTCTTTCAGCCTTACCGCCGGTGCTGGAAGCGGCATCGGTTTCGCCAGCGGAAGCCACTCGTCGAGGGTCGTTTGAATCAAAAGTACAGAACCTTTCGGCTATTTTGCCCGTCATTAGCCTGATACTCTGGGGGCTAGCTTACTGGGCCGCTCAACAGCCATCGGTGGATGGATTCCCCATCTATGGACACACGGCCTCCCTGTTAACAGTACTTGGCGTTGCGCTCGTTATGCCATGGTTTTTAAAATACACGTTACGTTTACTTAAACGACCAATGAAAGGGCTTTTTGGTGCCGAAGGACGGCTCGCCGTTGAGAACCTTCAAGGAGCGCTTGCCCGAACCTCGGTTGCGGTTGCCAGCCTCATGGTCGCCATCGCCATGACCGTAAGTCTGGCCGTGATGATCGGCAGTTTTCGAACCACGGTTAAAGCATGGGTTCAACAAAGCATTCAGGCGGATATCTGGATTGAACCTTTATGGCGAAAACTCAACGCCAAGCGTCGGATTAATCCAGAGGTAAGCAAAAAAATCCGTTCAATTGAAGGCATTGCCTATGTGGATAATTTTCTGGAGTTTCCCATTGAATACAACGGACAACCCGCCAACATTGCGGTAGGCGAGTTTGACGTGTTCGCTAAAAAAGGAAATCTTCAATTTCTCGATGGAGAAGCCACCCGGGATGTGATGAATCGAGCCCTAAAAGAGGATGCCGTAATTGTGACCGAAACGTTCGCCTATCATCACCATTTAAAGAAGGGGGATACGGTCACATTGGAAACACCTCAAGGTCCTCTGACCCGACCCATTGCCGGAATCTATTACGATTACGCCAGCGAACACGGGTACATTGTAATGCCATGGACACTGTACCGACAGCATTATGAAGGGAATTTGCTATCAGGGATTGCAATATACCTGGAAAAAGGCGTTCAACCAGAGACGGTCCGGGCAGAAATCAGCCAACGACTAGACAATCAAACAGGATTGAATATTGTGACTCAACAAGGCTTACGGCAAGAAGTGATTCGGATTTTTGACCAGACTTTTGCCATTACTTATGCCTTGCATGTTATTTCCATTACTGTCGCGCTTTTAGGCATTATGAATGCCTTGTTTGCTTTAGTGCTGGAGTCTCGACGAGACTTTGGCATCCTGAAATACCTAGGCGCCACGGTGCAACAGATTCGGCGGATTGTATTGATTGAAGCGGGACTGTTAGGCTTCTTAGGAAATCTAGCCGGACTGGCCGTAGGGTTTGCCTTGTCGTTTTTGTTGATTAACGTAATTAACCGGCAGTCATTCGGCTGGACCATTCAGTTCCACTGGCCCCTGGATTTTTTAGTGCAGACATTTGCGCTCATTATGATTACGGCCATTATTTCCGGCTTATTTCCGGCCCATTTAGCCGGAAAAACGTTGGCACCAAACGCATTGCGAGACGAATAAATGAAGAATAACGTCATGAAAATAATAAAATGGAAACAAATAATGGCAGGCGTTTTAGCCTTAACTTTCCTTGGGCTGAGTGAAATAAGTTCGATAACAGGGGCTGAAACACCGGCGTTTAAAAAAGCACTACCGGGCTATGTCTATCAATTTCCAAAAGACCATGCGGCTCACGAGGATTATAAAACCGAGTGGTGGTACTATACTGGCCATTTGAAATCAGATTCGGGAGAAGCCTATGGCTACGAGCTGACGTTTTTCCGCATAGGCCAACGGGGAAACGATCGACCCACAAACACACCTTGGCGGACCGATCAAGTCTATATGACCCACTTTGCCTTTTCTAACCTACAGAATCAAACGTTTATCCATGGGCAAAAACTCAACCGCTCAGCGTTTCAGCGGGCAGGCGCATTGACAGAAGGTTATAATGTCTGGAATGAAAACTGGTCCATCAAACTCATAGACGGAGTCCATCACCTGAAAGCCGCCTTGCCAGATGTTCAACTGACGCTTCAACTCACGCCCCAAAAACCGCCGGTGATCCATGGGTATGATGGGGTTTCTCAAAAAGCAGCATGTACCGGGTGTGCCTCCCACTATTATTCACTCACTCGCTTAAACACACAAGGACAACTTGTTTTAAAAGGTCAGACGAAAAAAATGACCGGCACCAGCTGGATGGATCAGGAATTTGGCAGTAATCAACTTGCTGAAAATCAGGTCGGGTGGGACTGGTTCAGTATTCAACTCGACAATAACATGGAGCTGATGTTGTACCAGCTTCGGCAGAAGAATGGCACCATCGAACCTTTATCCAGTGGCACCCTGGTTTATCCAGATGGCTCGACACAACACCTGGAACTCAACACATTCCAAATCAAGCCCACAGGACGGTGGACAAGTCCAGACTCTGATGGGGTCTACCCCATGGGGTGGCAAATTGAAATCCCCTCAAAAGCCCTGTCGCTAACCGTAACCCCGGCTTTTAAAAACCAGGAACTCCAGAATCCTTACCGACAGGGTCTTACCTACTGGGAAGGTGCCTCTCAGGTCAAAGGACAATACCAGAAAACATCGGTAGAAGGTCAGGCTTATGTGGAAATGACCGGCTATGCCCAAGCGTTTCAATCGGATATTTAACGTTAAACCAGTTTCTATTGGCCATTGTAAATAGATGTAACGTATATCCTTCAGATACGCAATTTCCATTTAATGGATGTTTTTATTATAACACAGAGCAAACAACAAGCTTTCACAACCCACTCCAACACTCCTCACACACTCTCACACTTTTTTCTAATCTTCACTCCAAACACACTCACTTCTAACACTCTATATCTTTTCACTCTAACACTCTAATCTTTCATCTAAATTTATCCCTATATTCCCCTATGGTGACTTTAGACGAACACTTCCCCCCTTACAGCCGACCTTAAACCGTCGGTTTTTTATTTGCTTGTTTTATAAATATAAAAACCTTTACCCTCTAACGACGCCGAGCCGACGAGAAGTTGCCCTTCACATTGTAATCAAAGGTAAATTGAATGGCCAGTGACGATTCCCGATAGTTTTGTGGCAACTGCCGAAAAGGTGCCGAAAGCTTTACCGCTGCAAGCGCCGCTTGATCAGCCTCTGCAAAACCCGAAGAACGTTGTACTTTAATTTGCACCAGGCGCCCATCCCGGCCAATTTTAAAGTAAACCAGAACCCGTTTATCCTCATGAGCTGTTGGTGGACGCCAGTTTCGCTTAATTCGCCGCTGCAGCTCATCCATATAAGGGCCAAAATCCGGCTCCGGCAGAGCGTCAATCCCAGGACGTCCCGGCCCGCCTCCAGGAGACCCACTCTGGTTATAAGAACCATGACCACCTTGTCCTCGGGTCCACGCTGGATTCCCAGTACTCACCTGAGAGGGTCGGCCCGAACGACCGGCCGATGATCGGCGTCCTTGGCTCGTTGATCCTGGAATCTGACTTGGTGAAACGGGTCCACCGGTTCGACCGCTCTTGCTTTGAGTTGGACTGGTATTCATGACAGGGCCTGCCGACGCGATTTTTGGCGTCGGTGGCGGTGGGGTTTTAATGGTTGGCGCAATCGGATTCGGCGGTAAGGTGGGTTGCTTGCTCGGAGTTTTCACCGGTTTAGGCAAGTTGGGACGAGGTGGTGCCTTTGTAATCACCTTAGGTTTTGGCTTAGGCTTTGGTGTGATTTTTGGCTTCGGCCGAGGCTTTGGGGTCGGCTTTTTAGCCACCACTTTGGGCTGAGGCTTGGGTTTAGGTTTCGACACCGGTGTCGGCTTCGGTGGTGGGGCTGGCGTTCCCGCTTTTTTCATGGGTTCATTTTTCGGATCACTCGTCTTCTTACCCCCAGCACGAGACGCTTGTTTCGCCCGGTTTTTCGTATTTTTATTAATCGGCTGCTGTTCTGACGTATTAACTAAAACAAACTGGATATCACGAGGCTTCATGGATAAAGCGTCAAAGTGAAACAGTTGCCATCCCAAAAAAGCGGCTAAAGCGATAACACCAGCAACAAACCCGACAACCAAAGCGTGTAACACCATCGATAGAAACAAAGCCGTTGCAAAGTTCATTGAACGAGTACTTCGGGCCATGGCAACCACATGCCCTCCCATCACAGGTGAAGGAGGGGACGATGAATAGTGTGAGGATTGATTAAAATCTGGGGACACCGGTTATCCTGTTCTGTTACAACGTTTTAAAACCATCCTGTGGTATTCTTACCTAATGACTATGACGTTCCTATGAATCAAATTCCCTGCTTTCCGGGAACTTAACCAAAAAAGATTTACATTTCTTCATGAAGACAGCCCTATCCTGCTCAACAACAGAAACTAGCTTGCTAGCAACATTCCGCCGTAACAGGCTGATTGAAAACCGTCATTGGGGATGGTTGGCCGTTTCTGACGCAAAAGGAACACTCCTCTATTCTACACCGGGAAGCGATAAAACGTCGATCTTTCTTCGTTCAACCGCAAAGCCTTTTCAGGCCATGCCCTTGGTCCGCTCCGGCCTCCATCAAACACTTCGTCCAGAAGAACTGGCCATTGCCTGTGCTTCCCATGTAGCCTCACCTTACCATACCCAACTCGTTGCCAGCCTCCTTCAAAAGGCGGGTATCAGCGAACACCTTTTAGCCTGTGGCGCTCACCCTCCTTTGGATCAAGACACCCGTGAAAACCTGATACGCCAGAATGAATCCCCGAATCCCCTCCATAACAACTGTTCTGGAAAGCACGCCGGCATGCTCTACTATTGTAGTCAAAAGCACCTGCCACTTGAAGGCTACCTGGATCCTCATCACCCATTACAGCAAGAGATTCAAACGATCATTCAAAACATGTCCGGCTTAGATACACCTGTTCTAAGCGGCATCGATGGCTGTGGCGCTCCAACTTATTACCTTCCAATAACCAATGCCGCTCAACTCTACGCTCGCCTTGGAAGTACCCCGGAGTACGATCCCATTGTTCTTGCAATGACAACAAACCCGGAGGCCATCGGTGGCAAAAACAGGGTCGATACTGCCATTACTAAGGCGTCTAAAGGAAGGCTGCTCGCAAAAGTCGGTGCCGACGGACTTATTGGCATCAGCCATGTCGAGAAAAACCAAGGACTTATCTTAAAAATTGCCGACGGCAACACAGCCATCCGAAACCAGATCGTTGTCGCTCTACTCAAAAAATGGGAATGGATTCTCCCCACTGAAGAAGAACATCCAGCGCTCAAACCCTTTCAGGACCTGCGTATTCGAAACATACAAAATCAAGTGGTCGGCAAAGTCGAATTAGTTCTCCCAGAATGATTGACAGGTTTTCTTTTCACTTTATTATGTTACCTACACTCAGCAGGCCGGTGTAGCTCAATGGTAGAGCAACGGTTTTGTAAACCGTAGGTTGTAGGTTCAATTCCTATCACCGGCTGAGACTTCTACAAACACAATGCGTGGATGGGTAGGTGGCCGAGTGGTTAAAGGCGGCAGACTGTAAATCTGTTCTTTCGGGTACGTTGGTTCGAATCCAACCCTGCCCACCATCCTCTTCTTACAACGTGGTTCCGTGTCCCTCTTAGTTCACACCTTTATTTCACCCCTGACCAAGAAACACCCCACTACATACCCAACAAAAAAGAAAGCCATCCATGCCCAAGTGGCGCAGGGGTAGCGCATCCCCTTGGTAAGGGGAAGGTCACGAGTTCAAATCTCGTCTTGGGCTTTTTTATTTTCTTTTTTTATGATTAAGTGAAACATCATGCTGATAATACCCTCCTCTATTAAGTAGGACTTTACAGGGTGTGAAGCGGCTCAAACTCTACAAAAGACAAGACATTACACTATTTTATTGATCAACAGTTAATTGAAAGAAATAAGGAGACACCACGAAAATGGCTCGCGAAAAGTTTGAGAGGAATAAACCTCACGTCAATATCGGGACCGTTGGCCACGTTGACCACGGCAAAACAACATTAACCGCTGCCATTACCGGCGTGTTGGCTGGCGCAGGTGGTGCTGAATTCAAGGCGTTTGATACCATTGATTCCGCTCCAGAAGAAAAAGCACGGGGAATTACTATTGCAACAGCTCACGTTGAGTATGAAACCGAAGTTCGGCACTACGCTCACGTCGATTGCCCCGGTCACGCTGACTACGTTAAAAACATGATTACCGGCGCCGCCCAAATGGATGGCGGTATTATCGTCATCGCTGCTACTGACGGCCCCATGCCACAAACAAAAGAACACATCCTTCTAGCGCGTCAGGTTGGCGTTCCTCAGCTGGTTGTATTCTTGAATAAATGCGACATGGTTGATGATGATGAATTACTTGAGCTGGTCGAAATGGAAACCCGTGAATTGCTCAGCAAATACGAGTTCGATGGCGACAACATCAAAATCATTCGTGGTTCTGCATTAAAAGCACTCGAAAAAATGATTGCATCACCGAAGACCCCACGCGGTGAAGACAAATGGGTTGATGGCATCTATGAATTAATGGATGCGGTTGATTCTGAAATCCCAACCCCTGAACGTCCGCTGGATCAGCCTTTCTTGATGCCCATTGAGGATGTCTTCTCGATTACCGGTCGTGGAACCGTTGTAACCGGACGTATCGAGCGAGGTAAACTCACGGTTGGTGATGAAGTTGAAATCGTGGGCTTAGGCGAAACCCGTAAAACAACCTGTACCGGTGTTGAAATGTTCCGAAAATTGCTAGACCAAGGCTTGGCTGGCGATAATGTGGGCGCACTCATCCGTGGTATTGATAAAGAAGACGTTCAACGGGGTCAGGTTCTCTGTGCTCCTGGTAGCGTCACAGCTCATAATAAGTTCAAAGCCAACGTTTATGTTCTGACAAAAGAAGAAGGTGGTCGTCATACCCCATTTTTCTCTAACTACCGTCCCCAGTTCTATGTCCGAACAACTGACGTAACAGGGACCATTACTTTGCCTGCGGGTACGGAAATGGTTATGCCTGGTGATAACATCGTAATGGACGTTGAATTGATTACCCCTGTTGCCATTGAGCAAGGCATGCGATTCGCAATTCGCGAAGGTGGCCGAACAATTGGCGCTGGAGTAGTTGACTCCATCACGTCCTAGTAATAGAGTACTCAAACTCATCTTTTAAATTTGATGACACTGGGTAGGAAGAATAGGAATGAAAATTAGGAATTATGGCTAAAACAATGACAAAATCAAAAACAAAACCTGCCTCGGCAAAACGAGAGGCCCCAGCTAACCGGGTTCGTATCCGATTGCAAGCCTATGATCATCGGCTCATTGATACGTCTGCCGAAAAGATCGTTGAGGTTGCTAAAAATGCGAAGGCGAAAGTTGTTGGCCCCATTCCCCTTCCTACCCGTCGTCAAGTTTTCTGTGTACTCCGTTCACCTCATGTCAATAAAAAGTCACGTGAACATTTCGAAATGCGCACACATAAGCGGCTGATCGAGATTCACAGCCCCGGTCCCGAATTTGCAAATCTCCTGAGTCGGTTAGACCTTCCGGCAGGGGTTGATATTCAAGTTCGCTTGTAATAAATTAAATACCCTCTTGCTGACGGGCAAACTACTTATAAAAGATCATCGTAACCCTTCAACTCTAATTTCCGACAGGTGTTCCCCCCATTTCTGACTCTCTACGTCAGTGGAAACGAAAGGTAATCAACAGTGTCATTTCCTGGATTAATTGGTAAAAAACGTGGCATGACCCAAGTCTTCTCCGAAGACGGGGATGCTATCCCTGTAACGATTGTCGAACTCTTGCCCCTCACGGTTACTCAGCTTAAGAATGAGCAAAATGAGGGTTACAGTGCAATTCAAGTTGGTTATCAGGATGCCAAGGCCAAACATTTAACCCAAGGTCAGCAGGGCCACCTTAACAAAAACAGCTTACCCCTGTTACGCCGGTTGAAAGAGTTTCGCTTAGAAGAATCTGCGGCTGGCGCATTAAAAGCTGGCGATACCATCGACCCTTTCGCTGAAGATTCTATCCTGAAGGCGGGCGAAAAAATTACCGTAACCGGTTGCTCTATCGGAAAAGGAACCCAAGGCGGCACAAAACGCTGGGGATTTTCCCGAGGCCCCATGAGTCACGGTTCCAAGTCTCACCGTATTCCGGGCTCTATTGGGCCAGGAACCACACCGGGTCGAGTCTATAAAGGTAAAAAAATGGCTGGCCGTATGGGCAACCGAAAAGTAACGGTGAAGGGTCTGAAAATTTTCAGACTCCTTCCAGAGAAAAATATGGCTCTCATTCAGGGCGCCATCCCTGGTGTTGAGGGTGGTTTCATTACCCTCAAAAAATAACGTCCTAACCCCGACTAAAAGAGATCTGTTTCTAATGACAATCACATTAACCAAATATTCTAACGATGGAAAAGAAAGCGGCAATGTCTCTGTTTCTGACACCGTTTTTGGCATCGAACCCAATGTTCATGTCCTGAATCTGGCGGTTCTTCGAGAACTGGCCAACGCTCGTAACACGGTAGCTCATACTAAAACCCGTTCTGAAGTTCGGGGTGGCGGGCGAAAGCCTTGGAAACAGAAGGGCACCGGTCGGGCACGCGCCGGCAGTATTCGTTCTCCTTTATGGGTCGGCGGTGGTGTCATTTTTGGGCCTCGTAGCAATGTTAATTATACGAAGGACTTGCCTAAAAAAGTTCGCAAGCTCGCAATTCGCTCCTCGCTTTCCAGTGCCAAAAGCAAGTTTCATGTGTTCTCCGATTTTTCTTTTTTAAGTGGCCCAAAAACAAAGGAAATGGTTGAAGTCCTTAAAAAATTAAATCTTTATGGTAAGAAAATACTGATTCTTGCCCATTACAAGGCCGAGGAGAACCAGCATTTAAAACTCGCCGCACGCAACATCGATAAAGTCACCCTCCGACTTCCATCGAACCTTAGCGTTCGCGATTTGCTTCACGTCGATGCGGTCGTTGCGACTGAAAGCGCTGTTCAGGAAATCAACGAAAGGTATGCCGCCGATGTCAACTAAGCATAAGCGTTCTGAACTATTTAACTTACTCAAACGGCCGATTGTTACTGAAAAATCGACCCAGTTAAACGAACTCAACCAATATGTTTTTGAAGTCGTCAAAGAAGCCAATAAGGTTGAATTGGCAAAGGCTTTTGAACTGGCCTTTCCAGGTCGAAAGGTCACCCATGTCCGTTTGGCCAAAATAGGGCCAAAAACCCGGCGGGTCGGCCGAAAAACCGGCCTGATTCCGGCTCGAAAAAAGGCAATTTTCTCCATTGAAGGCGATCCCATTGAAATACTTCCGGGAGGTTAGACAGTAGAACACCATGGCAATCAAGAAACTTAAACCCACATCAGCAGGTTCCCGGGGCATGTCCCGACTGGAGACCTCGGATATTACGGCTCATAAGCCTTACAAACCCTTGCTTGAATCCAAAAAGCGAGGTTCAGGTCGCAATAACTATGGACGAATCACGGTTCGTCATAAAGGGGGCGGCCATAAGCGGGCTTATCGGATTATCGATTTTAAACGTAATAAACATGGCATCCCAGCAACCATAGCCACGATTGAATACGACCCAAACCGAAATGTTCGTATTTGCTTGGTTCATTATGCTGATGGAGAAAAGCGCTATATCCTGTTTACTGAAGGGCTCAAAATTGGTGATACCATCATGAGCGGGCCGGACGCAGAAATTAAAACAGGGAATAGCAAGATACTAAAAGATATTCCTTTGGGTACATCCGTTCATAACATTGAACTTAAAGCAGGCAAAGGCGGGCAAATGGTTCGCTCCGCTGGTGCCAGCGCTCAACTGGTCGCCAAGGAAGGCGAATATGTTACACTTCGCTTGCCCAGTACCGAAATGCGAAAAGTTCGCTTTGAGTGTTCCGCAACCATTGGTGCGTTGGGACAAGCTGAGCTGAAAAACATGAAGGTCGGTAAAGCAGGACGGACTCGATGGAAAGGGATTCGTCCCACGGTTCGCGGTTCCGTTATGAACCCGGTTGACCACCCTCATGGTGGTGGTGAAGGCCGTGCGCCGATTGGACGACCCAGCCCGGTAACCCCTTGGGGCAAACCCACTCTGGGTTACAAAACTCGAAAGAAGAAAAAGGCCTCTACCCAACTTATCGTTCGGGGCCGTCGCAAACGCAGAAAATAAGGTAGCATAACGCTCTCTAAAAGATAGGAATCAGTTCATTTATGGCACGTTCACTTAAAAAAGGTCCTTTTGTTGATGATCATCTCCTCAAAAAGATTGAGGGTATGAATGAAACCGGTGACAAAAAAGTGATTCGCACTTGGTCTCGTCGTTCAATGATTATCCCGGATATGATTGGGCATACCGTCGCAGTTTACAATGGTCAAAAACACGTTCCCGTTTACGTTACGGAGCAAATGATTGGTCATAAATTAGGCGAGTTTGCCCCAACCCGTTTTTTTCGGGGCCATGCCGGAAGCGACAAGAAAGGCAAGAAATAGCCCCCTGACGATTTGTTTAATTAACTCACTTATTAAAAGAGATTGAATACAATGGAAGCAACCGCTAAACAACGCAACATCATTATGTCCCCCCGAAAAATTCGGCGGGTCATCAATACCATTCGTGGCAAGAAAGTGACGGATGCTTATAATATTCTTCGCCTAATGCCCTATGCAGCAGCCAAAGTGGTCCTCAAAAACCTGATTGACGCCACACACAATGCACGTGTCAACTTTGGTGCTCAGCCGGATCAGCTTTTTGTAAGTAGTGTGATGGCGGATGGCGGCCGGACGTTTGTCCGATTTAAGCCCCGCGCTCAAGGTCGTATTTTCCGGCGCGAAAAAAAGACCGCTCATCTCATCATTAAAGTGAAGGCTCTACAAGCCTAAATCATACAAACTAGGAGTTAACAGAACCACTATGGGACAAAAGGTACATCCAACAAGCTTACGACTGAATATCATCTACGGATGGCGCAGCAACTGGTTTGGCTCGCCCAAAGAGTATGCCCGAAACGTAAAAGACGATCAGGCGATTCGAAAATTCATCACAAAGAAACTAAAAACCTGTGCCATTAGCCGGGTTGAAATTGACCGAAAAGCCCAGAGACTGATCATTCGGATCGTCACAGGCCGTCCGGGTATGGTTGTTGGCCGAGGTGGCCAAGGGCTGGATCAAATCAAGAAAAGCCTGAAGCTATTAACTGGTAATAAAGACATCCAACTGGATGTGATTGAAGTCGCTCGAATCGATTTAGAAGCTCAACTGGTCGCCGAATCCATTGCACAGCAATTGGAAAAACGGGTGGCTTTCCGTCGCACAATGAAGCAGGCCATTCAACGGACTATGCGCGCAGGGGCCAAAGGTATCAAGATTATGGTTTCCGGGCGACTGGGTGGCGCAGAAATTGCTCGAAGTGAATGGGCAAAAGAAGGTCGTATCCCTTTACATACCTTTCGAGCCGACATTGATTATGGTTTCTACGAAGCCGTTACCGTCTTTGGTATCATCGGTGTCAAAGTCTGGATCTTTAAAGGCGAAGTCTTGCCGGGTGAGAAGATTTCTAAAAACGTGAAATCCCGAAGTGCTGGTAACCAAGCTGGTGGTGGAGAAGGACAAGGACTGCATGGTGCAGGCCGTCGCCCTGCTAGCGGAGGAGCGACCCGAGGGCGGGCTCGCCGAAAAAGTGCGCCCGTTAAAACCAGTCATGTTGATGATGCTCCTAGTGAGCCCAGCCCAACAAAAGACTAAGTCAATTTAAAATCAGGAGTTATATTTCTAATGTTAATGCCTAAACGAACCAAATACCGCAAGCAAATGCGCGGCAATATGCGTGGCAAGGAAACGCGTGGCGCAACGGTTCACTTTGGCCGGTTTGCCTTACAAACCACGGATCCTGCCTGGATTACCAGCCGACAGATTGAAGCCGCCCGACGCGCAATGACACGAAGTGTTAAACGGGGCGGTACAATTTGGATTCGCGTATTTCCAGATAAACCGATTACGAAAAAACCGGCTGAAACCCGCATGGGCAAGGGTAAAGGAAGCCCAGAATACTGGGTTGCTGTTGTTAAGCCAGGCCGTATTCTATTTGAAATGGACGGTGTTCCTCGTGCTACAGCCGTTCGGGCCCTTGAGCTTGCCGCTCAAAAGTTGCCGGTTCGTACCAAAATCATCTGTAAAGAAGACCTACTGGAAGGAGCCCCTGACGCATGAAAATTCAAGAAATGCGCGATCTGACAGAAGCCGAGCTTCACCAATCCCTGGAAGCCACTCGCAAAGATCTGTTTGAGTTGCGATTTAAAAAAGCACTGCATCAGTTGGATAACCCGGCGTTACTTCGCCAGACCCGACATCAGGTCGCTCAGCTGAAAACTGTTTTACGAGAAAAATCAACCCCTACCGCTGGAGGTGAAAACAACCCAAATGCCTAAGAAGGAAAAAGTCGGAAAAGTTGTTTCCAATAAAATGGAAAAAACCATTGTGGTTGCGGTCCAAGACCCTCAGCCTCACCCTAAATACGGGAAATACCAAATTAAAACCACTAAGTTCAAAGCGCATGATGCAGAAAACACATGCAACGAAGGTGACACGGTTCGCATTGTCGAGACTCGTCCCTTAAGCAAGCAGAAAAAATGGCAGCTCAAGGATGTTCTTGAGCGTGTTCAAGAGTTATAAGGTTTATTAGTCATGATTCAACAAGAAAGCCGTTTAAACGTTGCTGATAACTCCGGAGCCCAAGAGCTTCTTTGTATTCGCGTTCTAAAAAAAGGGGCGGACTTTGCCGGTATTGGTGACACCATTGTTGCGACGGTAAAAAAAGCACAACCGAATGCGGGTATTAAGAAATCAGACATTGTTCATGCTGTTATTGTCCGCACCAAATTTGGAAAACGTCGTTCCGATGGTTCGACCATTTCCTTTGATGATAATGCGGCCGTTATTATTGACCAAAAAAGTGGAAACCCTCGGGGAACGCGCGTTTTTGGTCCCATTGCCCGAGAACTCCGTGAACGGGGTTTTATGAAAATTGTGTCCCTCGCACCGGAAGTCCTTTAGGAGACAAATGACCCATGGCTTATCAAAAAGCAAAATCGAAAACAAAAAAAGCCCCCAAATACCATGTTAAACGGGGTGACACAGTAATGATAATTACTGGATATGGTGATCGAGAACAGGACCCTAATCACCCAAACCGCTCTCCTAAGCCCGGCATGCTTGGGAAAACCGGTATTGTGAAGCGGGTCTTTAAAAAGAAAGATCTTGTTCTGGTTGAAGGCTTGAACATGGTTAAAAAAGCCGTTCGCCCCAATCCGATGGCTGGTCAACAGGGTGGGCTAGTTGAAAAAGAAGCACCCATTCATATTTCAAACATCATGTTGTATGATTTAAAAACCTCTCAACCCACTCGAGTCCGACGAGAAAACATTCAAGGTGCTGATGGAAAGGCAAAGCGTGTCCGGGTCGCCCAAAAAAATGGCGAGCAGCTTGACGATTAATCCTATTTTACGAAAATCAAAGAGATTTAATAACTATGAGCCTCAAAGAAAAATATCAAAAAACCGTCGTCCCCGCTCTTCAGAAAGATTTGGGCTACGCGAACGCCATGCAGGTCCCCAAGATTCAAAAGGTGATTATTAATGTGGGTCTGGGTGAAGCCGCTCAAAACTCAAAGGTTCTGGATGCGGGCATGAACGATTTAACCTTAATTTCAGGTCAGAAACCCATGGTGACTCGTGCCCGAAAATCCATCGCTGGCTTTAAACTGCGAGAGGGTAGCCCTATTGGGGCTAAGGTCACTCTCCGTCAACAGCGTATGTATGATTTTCTGACAAAATTAATTGGGATTGCCATCCCTCGAATTCGTGATTTTCGCGGATTAAACGACAAAGGCTTTGATGGCCGGGGCAACTATAATCTGGGTCTCAAGGATCAACTGATCTTCCCGGAAATTGATTACGATAAAGTGGACACAGCACGTGGTATGAACGTAACCATTGTGACCTCCGCAGAAACAGATATGGAAGCTCGTGCCCTATTAAAACAGCTGGGCTTCCCGTTTAAAAAGAGTAAAGCTGAACAAGCAGCGTCCTAAGGAGACAAAACATTGGCTAAAACATCCATGATTGATAAAGAAGAAAAACGACGTAAAAAAGCGTCTAATGGGAATTTCCCTGTCGTTCGTCTTCGAAATCGTTGCAGTATCTGCGGACGTCCTCGGGCCTATTATCGTCAGTTTGGCACCTGCCGGTTATGTTTACGAAAATTAGCCAGTGAAGGAAAGCTCCCTGGCGTTTTTAAAGCCAGCTGGTAGCCCTCCGCTTTTAGCAACTAAACTGTAAAAGGATATAAAAAACACCATGAATACTGATCCCATCGCTGATTTTTTAACCCGCCTTCGTAACGCATCGCTGGTTAGCCACCCTTCGGTAGAAATGCCTTCTTCCAAGCTGAAGGTCGCGCTGGCTAAACTACTCCAGCGCGAAGGGTATGTCCAGAGTTACGAATTGCGTGATAGCGGAAAATACCCTTTACTTCGCATTGTATTAAAATACGACGGCGAAGGTTACCCGGTCATTCAGCGCATTAAACGGGTCAGTCGACCAGGGTTACGAAAGTACCATCGTGTCGCTAATATCCCACGTGTTCTGAGCGGTGCTGGTATTGCTGTCATCAGTACAAGCAAAGGACTCATGTCAGATCGTCAGGCTCGACGTGAAAACATGGGTGGTGAAATACTCTGTACACTTCAGTAAACTATTGATACATTATCTCCAATAATTAAAAAGGTTTTAACTACCATGTCACGAATCGGAAAAGCTCCCATTGAAGTCCCGGATAAAGTGGACGTCTCTATACAAGAGGCTGTCTCAGGTTACACCGTGACTGTTAAAGGCCCTCTGGGCGAGTTAACACGAACATTTCGGCCCGAAGTGGTTATCTCTCAGGAAGGTAATCTCATTACCGTTGCCCGTAAAAAAGAAGATCGGGTTTCTCGTTCGCTTCACGGGTTAAGTCGCACCTTGCTAAACAACATGGTGGTCGGTGTTAGCAACGGCTTTGAAAAGAACCTAGAAATTAATGGTGTAGGCTACCGTGCCGCCGTCCAAGGCAAGGTGTTAAATTTGGCACTTGGCTTTAGTCACCCCGTTGACATTCCTATTCCTGAAGGGATTGAAGTCAAAGTAGATAACAACACGAAGCTTTCCATTAAAGGTTACGATAAGCAGTTAGTGGGCGATTTGTCCGCATTAATTCGAAGTAAACGCCCACCGGAGCCTTACAAAGGCAAGGGTGTTAAATATGCTGGCGAACAAATTCGCCGTAAAGCCGGTAAAGCCGGTTAATCTGCACATCAAACAATAGGAAACCTCTTCTCATGGCTAGTAAACTCAATCGACGTGACCGTGTTCGAAAGCGTCATTACCGTCTCCGCCGAACCCTTTCAGGAACAACTGAACAACCTCGTTTGGCTATTTTTCGCAGTAGTAAGCATATTTACGCTCAGCTGATTGACGACCATTCGGGCAAAACACTGGCTTCGGCTAGCACCGTGGATAAGGAACTACGAAGTAAGCTAAAATCCGGGGCCAATATTGATGCCGCGAAAGAAGTCGGGACGCTCATAGCTACCCGAGCTCAAAGTGCCGGTGTTCAAAACATTGTCTTTGATCGAGGTGGAAACCCCTACCATGGTCGAGTTGCCGCTCTTGCTGACGCCGCCCGTGAAGGTGGGCTTCAGTTCTAGTCGGCAAAGCTGACATTTAGGATTTATTCCAGATTTTTTAAAAGCTCCGTTTTATTATCAAACGGAGCTTTTAAGTAGTTTACACCTAGTTAATCGTTCATTAAAACCGGCTCCGCCAGTAAAGAAAGAGGAAGCCATTAACAATCGTGGCTTCCAGGGATAGTCGGTTGATGAAAATTCGTCGTCAATCGGTGGTTCAAGAAGTGGCTGGCGTCACTGTCTTTTTATCACCGTCTTTTTTCATAATTTGTTTCTTGCTCTTCAGATCGTTTTTTCGTAACTCATCGCCCTCGCGACGAGCCAGCTGAATGTTTGCAACCAGTGCAATGGTGTTGGAATCACTCTCGAGATTCAATTCCAATGCGTCCCGATCAATTTCAACGTACCTCGAAATCACTTCCACCAGCTCTTCCCTCATCATTTCAAGGGTTTCTGATGACAGTTTAGTTCGATCATGCATTAAAACCAATTTCAGGCGGTTACACGCATCTTTTTTGGAACTCTGATCCAAAGAACGCCCTGACGATGACGTTCTACGACGGGTTTCCTCAGCGGGTGAGGGAACTGTCGTATCCAGATTGAACAGCTTACTTAGCCATCCCATTAGATTTCTCCTTTTGCTATTTCTCATGGCCCATTCTGATCCTCAAGTTACTCGATTCATTCGTACTGAATTGAGCGTTAGGCTGTTCGTGACTTTTTCCCGAAGAAGTCTTTTACTTTGTCCATCCAAGACGCAGGGGCATCCAAATCCAGATAAGGGACATCTTCTCCGGCAACACGACGGGCAATATTCCGATACGCCTGACCCGCCAACGAGTCATCGACCGAGACGATGGGTTCGCCCTTATTGGTACTAATAATGATGTCCTGGTCCTCCGGCACAATCCCTAACAACTTAATGGACAAAATATCTAAAACGTCGTCAATGTCCATCATGTCATTGCTCTTCATCATGCCGGGACGAACCCGGTTAATCACCAATTTATAGTTAATCATTTCTTCCTTGGCTTCAAGAAGCCCAATAATCCGATCGGCATCTCGAACCGAGGACATTTCCGGCGTTACCACCACAATGGCTTCAGAGGCGGCGACCACCGCATTCTGGAAACCTTGCTCAATACCCGCTGGGCTATCCACAATGACAAAATCCATGTCTTGTTTCAGCTCATCGCACACTTTAAGCATCATATCCTGTTGCAAGGCCGATTTATCCCGAGTCTGAGCGGCCGGTAGCAATGACAAGTTAGGTAGGCGCTTATCTTTAACCAGCGCCTGATGCAACTTGCATCGGCCTTCAATTACATCAATCAGATTATAAACAATTCGGTTCTCCAGACCCATCAGAATATCCAAGTTTCTCAACCCAATATCCGTATCGATCATGGCAACCTTGTATCCCATACGAGCCAAGCCGGTTGCAATGTTTGCAGAAGCTGTGGTTTTGCCCACACCGCCCTTTCCCGACGTAATAACGATGACTCGACCTTCTTTGTTTGTCATGTTGCAGGGTGACCTCATCTTCCAATCACATCATTAAATATCTTGATTTCGCCTTCAGAAATCCGAGCCACCTCAGGCATCGGAATACTTTTATCCTCGTCCGGCTTATGGTTAAAAATCCGATCCGGGCGTCGAGCAATCACGTCACCAACACGCAATTGAACCGCCTCAATTTTCAGGGCACGAATTTCAGCATACCGGTCGCCTTTCGCTCCCGCATGCGCGACACCTCGCAACTCGCCCCAAATCATAATATTCCCGCTTGCCGCAATTTCACTCCCTCCATGAACATCACCAACAATGACCAAATTGCCGTCATAACGAATCACTTGTCCTGAACGTAGTGTGCCTTCTAAATACAAGGTGGGGCGTTCTTGAGGGAAAGAATCCGATTCAAAGGTCTCTATTTTCTTCACTTCGTCCTGCTCTACAAGGAAAGGCGAAACCACCTCAGAGTCGAGCATTGGCGCCGGATCATCTTCCGATTGTCGCATGGGTGTTAAAAACTCCCGATCCAACGCATCAATAGCGTCCATACCGAGAGACATAGTATCGCCAAAAGGGAGCGATGGACCCAAAGCACCTGAGGTGCCATATGTTCCGGTTGCTTGTCCGACTGGCTGACTTTGAGCCTGACTCATCGCCACACACTGTTGTGAATTCAATTTTGTCATCACTTTAAAAGCTTTAGCCTCTGCAGGCTTTTCCCGGACAAAAAGCCCGTTATCCAGCGCCGCCTGTTGAGTCTGAGGGAGCAGTGCATAAACTGTTTCCAGATGAGCACCATGCTGACGAATCAGCTTGCTAATTTTAGAGAACACTTTCGGGGTTAACAAAAGTCCGCCACAATTAAGTTCAACGGCATAATCGCCCCCATCGGGCAAGTTCATGGTCGACACAAACGACTCCAAAACCCGAAGAGCCTGAGCCGAATTGGCAACATTCGAAACATCAACCAACATTACTCTCTCTGTATCCTTTGTCCGAGCCATAAAGCGAATGAAAGCTCCCATTAAGTAGACTACTGTAAAACGCACCGGCTCAACAACAAATAAATGATTCATTTATTTACTTATTCTGAGCTTACGTAAGTAAATTATATCGGGTCTAAGTCAAGAAACCCTGAACTGTAACGGTTTTTAAATGTAAAATGTTGTGAACATCGCCATTCACCTTCTCCATGCCAAGCAATCCCCCGATTAAATCAATCCAACAGAGGCACTGAGATTTATTCAAACATTTTTATACTCTTTTAGGTTGTTTTTACGGGTAAAGTCCACGAATATTTTTTGCGGTTGCCACTCGCCCGACACCCAACATCATAGCCGCCGTTCGCAGATCGACATTTTTACGCTGATACAGCTCATAAACTTCATCAAACGCCTGTTCCATCAGAAAATCCAGCTTTTCAACCACTTGTTCTTCACTCCAGAATAAGTGCTGAATGTCCTGAACCCACTCGAAGTAGGAGACCACAACCCCGCCAGCGTTAGCTAAAATCCCCGGTATAATTAACACACCTTTATCCAGTAAAATCTGATCGGCCTCTGTCGTTAATGGGCCGTTGGCACCTTCCGCAATGATTTTTGCCTGGATCCGATCGGCATTTTTTTCCGTGATCACATTCGCCACGGCTGCTGGTACCAGCACATCGACCCTTTCTTCCAGCAAGGCCATACCGTCTATTTTTTCAGACCCTTCAAACCCGACCACGCTTCCGGTTTCTTTCATAAACTCAAACAACTTATAAATATCTAGCCCGGCAGGATTTCGAATCGCGCCATGGACATCACTCACCGCAACCACTTTCATCCCTTTTTCATAGAGGTGCTTGGCTGTGACACTACCCACATTACCAAAGCCTTGAATTGCGACAGTCGGCGCGTTTAGCTCTGGGTAACGTTTTTCCAGTGCCTTTTTCACGGTAAGGGCAACCCCTCTCCCGGTAGCCTCAATCCGCCCCAACGTTCCACCAACACTAACCGGTTTTCCGGTTACCACGCCAGGTACAGCATAGCCCACAAAGTTACTGTACGTATCCATAATCCAGGCCATGGTTTGTTCATTGGTGTACATATCCGGTGCCGGAATATCTTTTTCCGGGCCAATGATACTTAAAATCTCCGTGGTATAGCGTCGAGCGACTCGCTCCATTTCATTATCGCTCATTTCCTCAGGGTAACAGCAGACGCCGCCCTTCGCACCACCATAAGGTAAGTTTAACAAAGCACATTTCCAGGTCATCCACATGGCCAGTGCCGTTACCTCACCCAGAGTCACGTGATGATGAAAGCGGATCCCCCCTTTGGACGGACCTAACGTCATGTCATGCTGAACACGGTAACCCGTAAGCACCTTGGTATCCCCATTATCCAAACGTATGGGCACCGAAACGATCAGGGATTTCCTGGGATAACGCAACCGAGCATGCACGCTGGAATCTAAGTTCATGGCCTTGGCCACATTATCCAATTGTCTTTGGGCCATTAAAAAAGTGGGATCCTGAAGATACTCTTTCATGAGAAGTCCTGACGCCTCATTCTGTCCAATCAATACGTTAATATCACGTTAAAATAAAACGTTATGCTCGATTATGCTACGGTGGGGAAAAAATGGAAAGTAAAAATCATGCGTTTAGACAAATTCTTAAAAATATCTCGATTGGTTAAACGTCGGCCCGTCGCAAATGAACTGTGCGATGCCGGGAATGTAAAAATAGACCAACGAACCGCCAAAGCTTCCGCCGAAGTCTCTGTCGGCCAAACCCTCACCCTCCAGTTTGGCAATCGAACAGTTGTTGTTGAAATCCTTGACGTTCCAGAAAAAGCGGTACCCGCTCAATCCGCCTCTAAACTTTACCGGATTCTCTCAGAAACGCGCTCTCCACAGGGCCCTCCTCTATAAATTCATTCCATAAAAGAATTTTAAAAAACGGCCGATACAGCTCTAAGCGACCCAAACAAATTTAAAAAGTCGCTTCATTTTTTTTATTTTTTTAATACCGACAAATCAATCATAAGGAGCATACTATGTCCTCTGAAGGTAAAAGTAAAATGTTAGCAGGAATCTTTGCCATTGTATTGGGCGGACTGGGCGTTCATAAGTTTTATCTGGGTAATATTATTCTCGGTATCGTTTACCTGATTTTTTGCTGGACAGGTATCCCATCGCTCATTGGTCTGGTTGAAGGCATTATTTACCTGACTCAGTCCGATGAAGACTTCGCAGTGAAATACGGTTAAACCCAATTAATGACGTTCTCCAGTGTCATTTAAAACAGCTTTCATCCCCCTGATTTTTTAGGTTCTTTTTTCGGTTTTTTCTCGTTATAATTCGGGGTATTAAGCGTTTTCACTTGGAGATTTTATCGATGCCAACCTATATTGAGCACATCAAAGCCCGAGAAATTGTTGATTCCCGAGGCAACCCAACCGTTGAAGCAGAAGTCACTCTATCCAGTGGCGCTATGGGCGTGGCGTGTGTTCCTTCCGGGGCCAGCACGGGATCACGGGAAGCGGTTGAACTCCGGGACAACGATAAAACCCGATTCTTAGGTAAAGGTGTTTTGCAGGCAGTCGAAAACGTCAACGAAATTATTTACAAGGAACTCGTCGATAAGGACGCCTCTCAGCAAGCTGAAATTGACCAACTGATGATCCAGCTCGACGGAACCGAGAACAAATCGCGCCTGGGTGCCAATGCTATGCTGGCTGTCAGCCTGGCTTGTGCCCGCGCTTCAGCCAACAGCTTAAAACTCCCCCTTTACCGATACCTCGGCGGTATCTCTGCTACCGTTCTGCCTGTTCCCATGATGAATATCATTAACGGGGGTGCTCATGCGGATAACAACGTGGATATTCAGGAGTTTATGATTGCCCCGATCGGCGCCACAACGTTTTCAGACTCATTTCGCTGGGGAGCCGAAGTATTTCATTCCCTGAAAAGCGTTTTAAAAGCCAAAGGTCTAAACACAGGACTCGGCGACGAAGGCGGATTTGCCCCCAACTTAAGAAGCACCGACGAAGCGGTTGAAGTTATCCTTACCGCCATTGAACAAGCAGGCTTTAACTCAGATGAACACATAAAACTCGCGCTGGATGTAGCCGCTTCCGAGTTCTACCAAAACGGGCAATACGAGCTGGCTGGCGAAGGAAAATCTCTGAACGCAAGCCAAATGGTCGACTACCTGGAAGCATTGGCTAAGCAATACCCTATCCTCTCCATTGAGGACGGCATGGATGAAAGCGATTGGGATGGCTGGAAACTTCTCACTGAGCGCCTCGGCGGATGCATCCAACTGGTCGGGGATGACCTTTTTGTCACCAATAAGGCCATTCTTGCTGAAGGCATCGAAAAAAACATTGCCAACAGCATCCTAATTAAGGTCAATCAGATTGGCACCCTAACCGAAACCATGGCAACCATTAATCTGGCGCATCAATCCGGTTACACCACCATGATCAGCCATCGATCCGGTGAAACTGAGGATACCTTTATCGCCGATTTAGCCGTCGCCGTTAATTCGGGTCAAATTAAAACCGGCTCAGCCAGTCGCTCTGAACGAATCGCGAAATACAACCAGCTATTACGTATTGAACAAGAGCTGGGTAGTGTTTCCAGATTCGCCGGATTATCCGCCTTTAAGGGCTCCCAAAAAACGTGCCCAACTCAATCCATTGAAACCGCTGTCGTGTAATTACAGTGGCTTTCAGGTTTTGTTCAACTTATAATGAATAGAAGATCATCATTCTAATCCATAGAATAAGAGAGGACGCCTCGAAATGAAAATTATTGTTAGCGGACGGAACATCGACTTAACCAAAGCCATTAAAGATCACGTAACCGACAAGTTTGACAAGCTGGATCATCACTTTGATTTTATTCAGGAAATTCATGTGTTTTTAAGTGTTGAAAAAAACCCAAAGATCAAAGAGAAACACCTGGCTGAAGCAACGGTTCACGTTAACGGGGCCATTGTTCGGGTTGAAACCAAATCTGAAAATCTCTATAGCAGTATCGATGATCTGGTTCGAAAAGTGGACCGTAGCTTGAAAAAGCATAAAACCAAATTACTTCGGCGTTCCAAACACGACCACATGAGCGAAAGTATTCGTAAACAGGGTTTTAAAGAAGCCCTTGCTGAAGAAAAAGAAGCCAACGCTGACGAACAAGACATGGAAGTTCCTGAAGAAGAGGTCTTTCTTACTTTCCTCGAAAGTGAAACTGAAGCAACCGTTCAGTGAGATCTTCCTGTTTGCAAAGTATTTTCCCAAAAACGCTCCTTTCTATATTAAAATGGTGAAAACAACATTTTAATGCGAAGGAGCGTTTTTCATTGATGAACGAACAAGATAAACTCCCGGTGGCCCTCTCCTATTTTTTCATGCCCCTCTGGATTGTCCCCTTGATTATTTTTCTCATTAAAAAAGATGATTCGGACACCGTCAAATTTTTAATTCTACAATCCCTAACTGTTTCCGTTCTGCTACTTATTCTTTGGATCTCACTCAGTATCTTTTCCGTTATTCCCATTTTAGGCGCATTAGTCGCCTTTCTGGTTGGTCCTTTGGCTTTTTTGGCCACACTGGTGTATGGCATCGTTCTTGGCGTTCAGATACTCAATAAAGGCACCGAACCTGAAATCCCAATGATTAGCACGTTTGTCCGCAACAGCTTAATGTAGCCGTCCCTATTTTAAGCGATCGTGTTCTCCTCGTTCAGCTGAGTTTGTTCCAGCCAAACAAATTTATAGGCGTCAATTTCATCCCCATTCTCCATGTCCATGGGCAGAGCAAAAACCAATCCAATCAACAAGGTGAATAAAACGCCTGCCAGCAACATTAAATTAAACAACAGACCCACAGCCGGAAAGAGACGGGAACGCCCTCGTTGCATAAACGCACCAACACTTAAGCCCACACCGCCAGCTCCACCAAAGAACAAAGCAACCCAACCTAGCGCCAATAAAACATACCAGAGTGGATCCGTGTCTTCGGGTAAAAACAGCACGATGATAATCGATACAACAAACAGCAATCCCAACAAAATAGAGACCACCGTTGAAGCCACTCCCAGCGAGGATACTCGTTTTGGTGTCACCATCACGCCTGCCGCTTCTCGGTGAACCATTTTTATCTGGGTTTCCGGACCGTCCTTTAACGACAAGCCACAATAATAGCAGACCAGATTCCCAGCCGAATTGTTCTCATGGCACCAGCCACAAGGTTGACTCGACCCGCCTGTCTCATAGCTCGCTTCGCCTGGAACCGGAACACAACAAATTTCATCATCAATCAGGCGAAGCTCTTCCAGATTCATCGCCGGTTCTATCCGATTCAAATTATCCTGTCCAGACATACGATTTTTCGTTTCCGTTCATCACCGTCATAGAGTTTATCGTATGATTTTAGGAAAACTTTAAAAAACAGGCACCCACTACAGTCGGTTTTTCAATTTAACCGCCAAATACCGATTCACCAAATCTTCATCCATTTTTTCTGGCTCCGTATCAATGACAATGACGCCAAACCCCTTAAGCAACTCCCGTAACGCCTTTTCTCGAAGGTTAATCAAATCGAGCGCCACCCCTTTCTCATAAACAGCCATGGATGTTTCAGGATAGCTGTCTGCGATCTTCCGAACCTCACTATCCGAAAGCGTTACAAGCATTAATAAATGATCGTTTGAAAACGCTTTTAAGCTTCGGATCAGGGAACGAGAAGCCAGCGGATCAATAAGATCCGTAAAAATAATAACCAGCGAACGGTGTTTTAATCGCCGGACCGATTGAGCCATAATCTGTTCATAGATCGGCTCAATGGACACGGGCTTTATATCGTGCAAATTCTCAAGCAGTTGATTCAAATGCTTTCGTCCGCCAGCCATAGCGGAAAACTCAATCATTTCTCGATGAAAAACCCCAATACCAACCTGATCCCCCCGCTCAATCGCAACAGCAGAAAACGAGAGTGCGGCATTCAGTGCCCAGTCAAATTTAGACAACCCCTGCACTCGCCCCTGCATTTTCCGGCCCGCGTCCAGCAGAATCATAATTGGTTGATCCACCTCCGGGCTATAAGTCTGGACAATCGGCATATCCATCCGAGCCGTGGCTTGCCAGTCCATTCGACGCATGTCATCACCAGGTAAATACGTTCGTAACCCGGCAAAATCGGTTCCCTCTCCTCCCAGCACTCGTCTACGAAGTTCACCGACATTCCGGCTTTTTGAAAAGCGGATCCGCATTTCCTGAATCCGTTTTAAATCAGGATAAACTTTAACCCGTTCCGATCGGCCGCCTTTTTTGAGAATCCACAGCAAGCCCCACCGACTTTTGTAACGGAAATAAATTTCCCCAAAATGAAAGGTTCCTCGAGCCTTGGGTTTTACGTGATATTCCACATGAAGCCGTTTTCTCGGTGACAAAACCATCGGAAAAACAATGGCATTCCCTTCTCGTTCGCCTAACTGCCCCGCAATCGGATCCCCCCAGTGAAACCCTTCTGGAATGCCGTCTGTAACCCAGCCTTCAACCGGTCGGACACTGTCGTTATATAAATGGAGCACCACCGGATTGTTCTGGTTAATCGAAAGCTTCGAAGAAAGGGTTCGTCGCATTTCAATGTGTCCCGGCTCTACCGTTAATAGAAATCGATCCACCAGCATGGCTAAAAACAAAGCCACATTATACAGCTCTATCACAGTCATAATAGTCGGCATAAAAAAGGAAAGAACAGCTAACCCAATAGGAACGGCTAAAAGAAGAAACAAACGTCCTGAAGGTCTTGCGCCACCCATTCCAGATAATAACCCCATCGTCATCAAAAACATGATGAGGTGGACATAGCCGTCTTTTAGAAATTCAAGCCAAAGAAGCATGATAACAGGTTGAGAACGCCTTTTTAAACAACACGTTTTAACGGTTCCAACATCATACAGGACTCCCGATCCCAGAACAGTTGATAATGCTCTCCATACGTTCCTTTGTAAAAGGTCCATGCCGTATAAGCACCCACCATCGCATCCAACACGGAGCTTGGTGCCAAATTCGTTGGCATATCCTGAAGCGTCAGGTGTTTTCGAATCGTTGCCTGAAGAGCTTTACACCCTCTCGGGGTTCGGGTTCGGAACGGAATGGATAAACCATAGCGGGGTTTAGCCAAATGGTTGAAATAGAGAAGCACACACACGCCCCGTTCAGTCAGGGTACGATACAGCGTCCAAGCCCGCTCAGACCAACGGTTGGTAAACGCCTCGTTTTCGATCTGCCGCCCTTCCTCAAACACATGAGGCTCTGTCCCTATGTTTAAAGCCTCCAACTGTTTTTTTTCGGCCTCCCGTTCCAAGCGGAACGGAAACATCTTCACCTCCTGCTGACGCCATCTCCCTTGAATTGATAAACTTTTCGGCACATCCAAAGCAACAACCAGACTTCTAGGTGGGCCCAAGCCTGACACAAAGGCGAGAATCTGTTCATCAGACCCCAACTTATCCATTCGTAATATGGTCTTTTCACGATCCACAACAACCGTGCCCGTCTCCAACATATCGTTGGGGGCCAGATCAATCCCGGCGAAAAGCCACTTATCCCGAGACTCTGGCCGTTGCGCCTCTGTTAACTCGGATTTTAAATACGTGGTGGGAGTAAAGCTCATGATGATTTCGGTTCCTTGTGACACAGGGATAAGCCCTGTTTTTGCACTTTCTTTTGTCTTCTGTCTTAAATTTTCCCTTACGGTGTCTCTCGGATTCATTCTGTAGTACCCTGTCTTTGTATTATCGTATAAAAACCTCTGGAGCGCATCACCTTGCTAAAAGCCGGAATCGTTGGACTCCCTAACGTCGGAAAATCCACTCTGTTTAATGCCCTAACCTCATCTTATCAGGCCGAGAGCGCTAACTACCCTTTTTGCACCATCGAACCCAACATCGGTATCGTCAAGGTGCCAGACACTCGGCTTCAATCGTTGGTCACTATCGTCAATCAGGTAGGCCGTTGCGAAAAGGTTACCCCGGCCGCCTTTGAGTTCATGGATATTGCGGGACTCGTCAAAGGAGCCAGCAAGGGCGAAGGCTTAGGCAATCAATTTTTAGCAAACATCCGGGAAGTGGACGCCATTGTCCACGTAGTCCGATGCTTTGAGGATGACGACATTACCCACGTAGAAGGTACTGTTGACCCGATTAGAGATCTTGAAACCATCTACATCGAGCTTTGCATGGCCGATGCCACTTCACTACAAAAACGCATTGAGAAACTAAAAAAGCAGGCCAAAGCGCAGGACAAGGACGCCATGGCCGATCTCGCCCTATTTGAAAAAATTAAACCGATTATTGACGAAGGGGGGGTGGTTCGTCGGAATAACTTGAATGAGGACGAAATCAAACGGCTGGATCAAGCTCAACTCCTCAGCGTTAAACCCATGCTCTATGCCGCGAACCTTTCTGAAGCCGAGCTAACCGACCCCGGCAATAACCCACATTACAATCATTTGGTAAAACATGCTCAAGACGAAGGGCGGTTGGTTGTACCCATCTGCGCCCAAATCGAGGCCGAGCTCACCCAGCTTGAAGACGACGAACGCGCTTCCTACCTAGAAAGCCTCGGCGTCAAAACCTCTGGCGTGGACCAACTGATTAAAGCCTCCTTTGATACGCTGGGTTTAATCAACTATTTTACCGCCGGCGTAAAAGAAGTTCGGGCCTGGCCATTTGAGAGAGGACTGACCGCTCCGCAATGCGCAGGCATTATCCATACCGATTTTGAAAAGGGCTTTATCCGGGCCGAAGTGACGGCATTTAAAGATTATGTGGCCTGCGCCGGTGAAAAAGTAGCTAAGGAGAAGGGCCTCACTCGCCTTGAAGGCAAAGAATACCTCATGCAAGATGGTGACGTTGTCCACTTCCGTTTCAACGTCTAGGCCGATACAACTGACTTTGTTTTAGGGGCTTTAGACATATAAAACAAAAGACCCCATAGCTTTTTAAGCCCTATGGGATCTTTCATTGATTCTATGTATTCGTTCTATTTGCCTGTTCGATAGCCTTTTTTGTAGCCTTCTTTTTCATTGGCGCTCATTCCGCCATAACCATCTCTTTTGGCTTGGCCTTGTGTATAATTTTTACTTGCGGCCGCACCCTTCTTTTGTGCCGCATTATAACGCTGTTGAGCCTGCTTTTTTTCAGCGGCACTCATATCAGATTGTCCAAACTGTTGCTGAGCGAAAGCTGGAGCAGCAGAAGCAATAACACTCAAAACAAGGGCGAAACTCAGTATATATTTCATCGTCAAATCCTTTTCTATTATTTATTATGAATAACCGGTCTTCATTCCGTTCAGGGATTCTATTATAAACCCCGAACTATTTTGGATTCTAAACGAAACGATCGAAAAACATCAATTAGCCTTTAGGCTATTGCTCGACCCTGAACTTTGAGGCATGTTAATCTATCTACCCTAAGGTAGAAAGGACCATAAAAAAGTAAATAAAAGAAAGAAACAGGGAGATTAACTCAAATGAAAAAAGCGTTCATTATTATTGCCATTGCATCCCTTGCTATTGGCTATTTTTCTATGTCGTCTAACACACCCAAATGTAATGCCGGTGGTGGCTCTTTGGACTGTATTCACTGCACATCCAACTGTTGTGATGGTGACGGCAATTGTACTGAGTGTCCCTAAAAGAAGGGTTATAAAAGACTCTTTTAAAATTAAATTTCACAAAAAGAGACGGTTCCTGATTAAGTTTGAGCCGTCTCTTTTATTTATATCTAAAGGGCACAACCGCAGGCGGCATCTCCCACCAGACCGAGCTCCAAGCCCGTAATGGAAGTATCCTCTTTGGCATTTGTATAAGTATAAGTGACTCGGCCTGTACCATTGCCTTTTGCCGGATCCTTTTCACAAGTCACTTCATTTGACGACTCAAAATTAACAGAACAAAACAATTCACAAATAACAAGCCTAAGCCGTCCAACGCAATCGAGGATCCCGATGAAGGGGTCGAGAATCGCCCACAAATTCTTCCCACCAAGAAACGGGTGATAAAGGTTTATTCATTTCTCTTCTCGCCATATAATAGGGCCAATAATCACTCGAAGGTTGTGGGCGACTCAAGGGCGGGGGCGCCAAAGGTCGTCTATGATTTAAATTTTGATAAGCCATCGTATTGTTATACATCGTCATCAACCATTCAATTTGTTTTGTTGTTATAGAAGAATCTTAGTGTATTATACACATTATCTTTATCACTGTTTCTCTTAAAACAACCGGTTCTTTAAAATTGCCTTTTTAATCCCAATTTTTTACTCCTCTTCTTTCTCTTCTTCTTTTTTGATTAAAAAACACCTTTTCCTTACAATAGACAGGTTATTCAATGGGATTACCAGAAAAGGTGGATAGGATCTTTAAATGAAAGCCATCCAAAAACCATCCGCCGAGGCGGGATTTAAATTAATCGAAGCGGAAAAACCCGTTATCGGGCCCGATGATGTCCTGATAAAAGTTTCTACCGCCTCCATTTGTGGTACGGACCTCCACATCACTCAATGGGATCAGTGGAGTGCATCCCGTATCAAGCCGCCTCTCATTTATGGCCATGAATTTTGCGGCATCATCTCCGAAATCGGAAAAAATGTGGAAAACTACCACGTGGGGGACTACGTTTCCGCCGAAATGCATCTGCCATGCCGAACATGCTACCAATGCATGACCGGTCATTTCCACATCTGCGAAAACTGTAAAATCTTTGGCATTGACCTCAACGGATGCTTTGCCGAATTCGTGAAAATCCCTCAATGGCAGTTAGTCAGAATTCCAAAAACCATTTCGCCTGAATACGGCGCATGTCTAGACTCTCTGGGAAACGCCGTTCATGCGGTTTCCAAAGGAGAGGTCTCCGGAAAGACTGTCCTCATCACGGGCTGTGGCCCGGTAGGTCTGTTCGCCATTAAAGTCGCCAAAGCACTGGGAGCCACTCGAGTCTTCGCTTCCGATATCTCCCCCTACCGCATGGAAATGGCTCATAAAGCCCAAGCGGATCAAGTGTTCGACGCCTCCAAGGTCACCGTTTCCGACGAAGTCAAAAAACTGACCAAAGGGCGCGGCGTGGACGTTGTCTTGGAAATGTCCGGTAGCTCTATTGCCATTAAAGATGCATTCAAAGCCTTGCGCCTAGCTGGCACTCTGGTCATGTTCGGGATTTGCGGATCACCCGTCGAACTGAACCTAAACGAAGACATCATTTTTAAGGAAACACGTATCATTGGCTGCAACGGTCGAGAAATTTTTAAGACCTGGTATCTGATGCTGGAACTTTTAGAATCGGGCCAGCTGGATATTGATTTTATCATCACCCACCAGTTTCCGCTGGAGGCGTTCGGCAAGGCCATTGAACTCATCGCCACCGGCAACAGCGGCAAAGTAATTCTGACGCCCTAACACGTTCGACATTTTATTTTTCAACAGGAGACACCCGCCCATGTCCGTATCCACCTCTCATTCCAACCGTCTGGATTTTTTACAGGATGAAATCCAACGTCTGAAAGACGAACATCTCTATCAGGAATTGGTTGTCCTGGAAGGGCCTCAGGATACGGAAATCACCCTCGGCGGTAAAAAGTTGATTAACTTCTCCGCCAACAACTATTTAGGTTTATGCACCCACCCCAAACTAAAGCAGGCGGCAAAAAAAGCCATCGATGACTACGGCGTAGGCGCAGGTGCCGTTCGAACCATCATTGGGACGCTGGATACTCATCAGGAACTGGAGAAAAAGCTAGCGGAATTCAAAGACGTGGAAGCCACACTAGTCTTTCAAAGCGGATTTCTCGCCAACACCGCCGCCATTACCGCCGTGGTCAGCGAAGGCGACATGGTCATCAGCGACGCCCTGAACCATGCCAGCATTATTGATGCCATCCGCATGGTACGCAACATCGACAAGGCCGTCTACGCTCATTCGGATATGAAAGATCTGGAGAAAAAACTGAAATCCGCCCAAAACCACCGACGCCGACTGGTCGTCACCGACGGTGTGTTTTCCATGGATGGCGACGTGGCCAAGCTCCCGGAAATCGCCAAACTTTGTCAAAAATACAACGCCATGATGATGGTGGATGACGCCCACGGCAGTGGCGTATTTGGCAGCCATGGGCAAGGGACCGTGGCTCATTTTGATCTTCACGGCCAAGTGGATATCGTCGTCGGAACTATGTCTAAAGCCTTTGGCGCCATGGGTGGCTATGTCGCCTGTACTCAGGCCATGCGAGACATTATGATTAATAAAGCCCGCCCTTTTCTTTTCAGCACCCCCCATCCGCCTTCGGTCACAGCCTCATGCATCGCCGCCGTGGATTTACTCCAAAGCGATGCCTCTCTGACGGAAAAACTCTGGTACAACACTCGGTATTTCAAAGCAGGCATGCGTTCCATTGGCTACGAAATTAACAGCGAATCACCCATTATTCCTGTAATCGCCGGGAGTAGCGAAAAAGCCGTTCAGCTCATGAATCGATTGAACGACGAAGGCATCTACGCCCGTGCCATTGTGTTCCCCACCGTGGCCCGAGACAAAGCACGGGTTCGATTGATTATCAGCGCCGCCCATACCCAATCTCAGCTTGATTATGCCATTGAGACTTTTGAAAAAGTGGGAAAAGAATTGACAATTATCTAAAAAATTTAAATTCTAAATTTTTTATAAATTTCTAAACCCACTAGCACAGAAACACAATAAACTGTTTTTATACTGATATAAGCACGGACATGTTTTTCCTTCCACGCTTTAGCAGAAGGAGCGCTCCGGGCGAACAGGGGTTGTATCGATACGAACACAGACGAACAAGTCCATTGTGAACGTTTCTTTCAGGATATCAGGCAGGGTATATTCATTATGATTGGTAGTATCATTAATTATTTTAACAGTGGTGACACCTCTCTCAATCCACAAGAGGAAAAAAACCACTCTGGTAAACCACGGCAAAACCAGCAGACTAATGCATCTCAGCGACTGGATCAAGCAAACTGGGCGCCAGCCTTCCGTGAAAGTAGCGGACTACTTGACCGTGAACTCTTTAGCAACTCAGCCAGCCAGAACAATCGACTTTTATCCTCCATGCGCGAGGGCCATGACCTACTTAATCTTCAAATTTCGCAGAGAGGGGCTTCCTCTTCCAATTCAGCTTTGGGTGGTGCCATGCAAATTGGTTCTGAATGGAACCGGGATCAGAAAGTTCAACTCTCCAACTATACGCCGTCAAGCAATGCAACGGCTGAATCTATCGCTCAATCCGCCGAACACGCTGCAAAAAGCATGAACAGCTCAGGACTTTGTTACCGAGGCGTAAAAAAAGGACTCGCTAAAAATGGGGTTCACCTCACCGGCGGTTCTGCTTACATGGCCGCCCCTCAACTAGCGCGCGATGAACGGTTTATTGAAGTGGCTCCCGGCAATATCCGGCGAGGTGATGTGATCGTCCACAACAGAAGCGGGGGTAAAGAACATGGCCACATTGCCGTCGCTTTAGGTCATGGGAAAGAAGCCAGTGACCAGGTGATAAACCTAGTCTCAGGACGAGCCTATGGAGGAACTCGAGTTTTTCGAGCCAAAGCGCCGTCAGATACTTCAGCCTCGGACATTGCTTAATTTTTAAATTTTCACTTTAGAGAACAGACTGTAAGATCAGAGAGCATGGGCGGTATCGGTTTAATCGACCGGTACCGCCTGATCCTATAAGTATAAGAGCTCCTGAAAAACCTCTTCAATTGCCAATCGTTTGGTATAATAAAATTCAAACGGATCATGAGCAGGGTTTCAATATCAAAAAATTGAATCCCACCCTCACGTTTTTAAGATAGTCGACGAACAGCAACATCAGCATAGAAAGTAGAGTGCCCCCTGGTGAATAAAGCCGTTTATTCCAAATGGGCGACCCGTGTGTTCACCGCACTGGACGGTTTCGCCACCAACCTGTTACATGCCGAAGCGTATCAGGCGGAGCAAAAACGCCATGCGGACAAAAAACCAACCCGCTCTCGCTTACTCGTGCCCGAAGACGATGTACGCCATCTCATGACCTCCGCCCAGTCACTGGAAGATATTTGGCGCTTTTTTATCAAACGACTGAACACCAGCTCCAATCCGGATTTAATGTGCTTCTCCGTACTGGATGATAGCAACGATTACATCCGTATTAAGTTCTTATCACCCCAATCCCTCGAAAAAACGTTTGACTCGCCCATTATTTCCATGGCCTACCGAGACAACCACCTGGTTCAGGCCGCCATCAAAAAGGACACCACTTTTACCTCTCGGCTAGATACCTTAGGTGAACACATTTCCCCCTACTTTGAACCTTCTCAAGCCAAAAACCTCAATATTTTTACCGTCCCCTTTATCGCAGATGGCCGCAGTGTCGCCATGATCACCCTCGGGTTTTCAGAAGTCGACGCGTTCTCTCAGGCCAAACTCTCTTACGTGTACACCCTCCGGGATCAAATCGCCCAACTCGTTTGGAACCTAACTTTAAAAGAACGGATGAGTTGCCAAACTCAGGTGGATACCCTAACCGGCCTGCTCACCCACTCCTACTTTCAGCAAGTTCTAAGCATGGAACTGGAGAAAACCCATCATCAAAACAGCGCCCTAACCACCATGATTCTGGATATTAATAACCTTCAGGACATTAACCACGATCTGGGCCATTCAGCAGGTGACGAAGCCATTTGCCACCTGGCCTCCACCATTCGTCGGTTTATCCGAGGGGTCGATACGGTGGCCCGGTACGGTGGTAACGAGATTGTGGTTCTCTTACCCGAAACGGATCCGACCGCTGCCGATCAAGTTGCCCAACGATTTTTAAACGGCTTAAAAGACAATATTCCCGACTACCTACAGGACATTTCAGCTAACGTCGGCTATGCAACCTTTCCCCATGACACCAAAAACAGGGAAAATCTCCTAAAATATACCGAGCAAGCCCTCCACCTCGCCAAGTTCAAGGGCGGAAAAACCGATACATCCGCCCGAGTGGCCTACCGAGAAACCAAACAGATTAACGATAAAACCGTGTTAGAAGTCTTTGCCTCTCACGTGGCCAAGAAATACAACAACCACAAGATTTTCGAAGAACTCCAGAATGTGGTGGAACAAAAAGGGAATTTCGCCAACGCGGCCAACGTCTCTCCCGAACACATGATGTTGGAAACCATTGGTTCCCTTGCCGGTGCGCTGGATGCCAAAGATCAGTACACTCGAGGACACTCTCAGGCCGTAGCCAACTACGCCGTGGCTCTGTGTCATGCACTGGACTTAGAAGCTCACGAAGTCGAGCAAATTCGTCTGGCGGCCTTTCTCCACGACATTGGAAAAATTGGTATCCCGGAAAGCATCCTATGCAAAGCCGGCCCCCTTAACGAAAAAGAGTGGGAAGTTATGAAACGTCACCCGGTCATTGGCGCTCGTCAGATTCTCGCCCCAGTGACGGCTTTAAAAGAGATTTTACCCATGGTGGAATACCACCATGAGAACTGGGATGGAACGGGTTACCCGGAAGGGTTAAAAGGTGAAAGCATTCCACTAGGTGCCCGGATTGTCTCTATTGTAGATGCTTTCCACGGCCTAACCTCTGATCGTTCCTATCGAAAGGCCCTGCCCATTGATCAAGCCGCTAACATCCTTCTTGATGGCGCTCACACCAAATGGGACCCCCACCTGGTCAACGTCTTCATCAAAATCCTCAACATCGCCACCCCAAAAGCTGAGGACCTTGAGAGCGATCACGAGGCCGAAACCACAGCCCCATCGGCGCCCCAACCGACAACCACCACCGAGCCGGAGCTCTCCGCTCCAGCCAATGTTCAAACGAAAGCCAGCTAAACAAACGCAAGTCCCGCATTGACGCCAAGTTCTAGACAAAAAATTTTAAAATTTTACTGAAAGTTGCCCTAGTCAATCAGTAACGATCGTACGTTATAAAAAACTCCTTAATTCAAGCATCATAAACGCTATTATTGTTTTAACAACATACCACCTGTTAAAAGCGGGGCATAGCGAATAACGTTTACGACGCCCACAGCCTTTTCTCACGTTAAGTTGACACTAAGACAGCGGGTTGGGTACAATGAATGGTTCATCTATTAGAGTAGCCGGAGAGAAGATCTTATGTCCTCAACCATCACCCAAATCGCATGCGACCTCAACGAAGAAGTCGAAAATCGCTATTTTCTCGTTCTCCAAATTGCAGAACTGGCCAAACGTTTGCTGGAAGACGCCAAAGAGAAACAGCACAACGACCCCTTTTCCTCCATCGGCAGTACCTCGTCCGAAAAAGTAATTTATCAGGCGCTTATTATGAAGGGCAGTGAGATCGACATCGGCAACGGCCTGATCGGCTAACCACAAAGCAGTTTAACGTTAAACGTTCGCCTTCTCAGAAGCTTTTTCCGTGCCTTCCATTAAAAGAGAAGGCCCCGGTTCCTGTTTGATCGCCACACGGCCAGTGCCATCCACTCGATTGAGCATGATTTTCAGATTATGTTTAGCGATGTACTCATCTACAGCGTCTCGAGCGCCCTGCCAATCGCCATAATCGTCAATAATCAATACGCCACCAACCGCTAGCCTGGGAAATAAGTGTTCTAGTTCATGCCGGGTGGACTCGTACCAATCCGTATCCAGACGTAGCAAAGCAATATCCCCTTGAGGCATTTTATCTGGAATCGTCTCCTCCACCATGCCCTTAATCAGATGGACTCTTTCCATCGGGTAGCCCGTGGTTTTAATGTTGGCCGTCACATCTTCCAGCGATGCGTAACACCATGTATTAACACCACCCTGAGTTTGCGACTCTTCCCACTTCCCCTGAGCGGTATCACCTGTCCGAGAAATATCTTTCTCTGTCGGAGGAGACATCCCCTCATACGTATCAAAAAGGAACATGTCTCGGTTCGTCTCCTTTTGTTCCATAAGCGTTAGCGCCGCCGCCATAGAACTTCCTCCCCGCCATACGCCACACTCAACAATAGCACCCGGCACCTGATGGCGCACTAGGTATTCTACCGCTTTATACACACTATAAATCCGGGCATTGGAAGTCATGGTATAGGGACGCACTTGATTAACGATCCTTAAAGCCTCCGGTTCAAAATCTCGGGGAATATATCGAGAAACCTCGTACCCTAGTTGATGCGCCATTTTTTTAATCAGTTTAATGAGTCCTTTTTTCATACCCAGCCCTTTTTCTCTTCTTTTTTACAAGTCACACATTTTTCACAGAAAGCTTGTTCATTGGCTTTCGGGTACACTAACGCACCCACTCTGATTTTATCTTACACAGCTTCCAACCAAAGCGCATAACCCAAACAGCCGAACTCGTCATTAAACTCAAATTTTTTTTACGCTCACAATTGCAACAACAATTTAACAAATTTTCGTTGCAATTTCATCTCTATACCTAGAAAAACATTAAATAAAAAGCTATACTGTCTTCATAAGGTGTTTGCGTTAAACCCTTTGTGTTGGTGAGAAAAATAACGGACTGTTCGATTTTTAGGTCAACTTTCGTGAGGTAAAAACAGATTCGTCTTTAGTTGCACCGTTATTTTCTCGATTGCCCCCTCGTCTGACACTAAAAACGGATACGTAAGATAAGATACACCCGAAGTAAGTGCTGTTTCACTTTTTCGGGAAGGAGGATCCATTAGCAATGAATCGTAACCATCGTTTTGACCCCTTTGATACGCATGGCGGCAAGTATAGTAGCCATAAAATTCCAAAATGGCAGGCGCACAATGCGGATTTACTGGATTACATGCACGAAGACGATGATTTTAGAGTAGAACCCCTATCCCTGGAGACCTTCCATTCGGCTCCTGAGAAGCTGGTGTCAGAGACCTAAATTCAAGTCAAAGCCTTAGATAAATACTTTTTTATTAACTAAATTACGCCGGGAATGGCTTTGCTGTTCTCGGCAACGCTTTTCTCTTCCTTCAATATCCCCCTTATAAAAACCTTGACCTCCCTAACAGACTTCTCAATACGAAAAGGTGCATTTTATGTAAAATAGGGGGATGAAAGACTTTTTAGGCGATTTTTTAAATCAAATTAACCACTACAATCAAGTGGTTGATGACTATAAAAAAGCCACTGACGCCGCACCCGACCATGCGTTGGCTTTTGTCAACTGGGGTATTCAACTGGCACAAGAGGGTCAGATAGAAGCCGCTCTGGAAAAGTTTGAAAAGGCCGCTACCATGGCACCTGATCGTGCCGAATGCTATACCAACTGGGGGGTTGCGCTGGCCAAGGTAAACCGACTGGACGATGCCATTGAAAAATTTAAAACCGCCGCCCGGTACGCTCCCGATGCCATGGGTAATTTTATCCTCTGGGGCGCCGCACTCGTGGAAAAAGGCGAGACAGAAGAAGCAAAGAAAAAATACGAACAGGCCATTGAAACGGCCCCACAGAGCCCGGAACCGTTTGTCAACTGGGGTATTGCACTCGCGCGGGTTGGCGAATACCACAGTGCCATCAAACAGTTTAAAGCCGCTCTGGCCCTTCGTCGGTACCAACCACAGGTCTATTTTCTCTGGGGTGCCGTCTTAGCCGAACTGGAAGACTATTCGGAAGCCATCGAGAAATTCAAAATCACCCTGCGCCATGTCCCAAAACATGCTGAAGCCACTTACTTCTGGAGTGTCGCCCTCAACCGGCTGGGACATCACGAGGAGGCCATTGAAATTTCCAGAAAAGCACTGGCCCTAAACGCCGACCGTCCCGAAGTCTATATGAACCTTGGCGATGCCTTGGCAAACACCCAACGCTTGGACGTGGCCATCGCCAACTATCGCCATGCGCTCATGCTGAACCCTGACCTGGCTGAAGCGTATAAAAGCTGGGGAATCGCCCTCATCAAACTTAAAAAATACGACGAAGCCTTTAAAAAATTTGAAAAAGCCCTTGCGTTGAATCCCGAAGTTGAAGACGTTTACGCCCAATGGGGATCGGCTCTGGTCGAACAAAAACAATATAAGGAAGCCTTGCCCTACCTGGACAAAGCCCATGCCACCGATCCTGAAAATGCGGATGTGTTACTCAATTGGTCGCTGGCATTAATTCGACTTGGCATTACAGATTTAGCACTCGACAAGCTCTTTGAAGTGGAAAGTCTGGAACGCTGGAACCCGAACGTTCATTATCTGTTGGGCACCCACTATCTGGGACTGGAAAATTATGAAAAAGCCATTGACCACTTGAAAAAAACCATCGCTGAAGATCCAGAATTTGAAGATGCGGCTATTAATTTGGCACTGGCCTACTGCGAAGTAGACAACCCTCAAGAAGCCATCCGCACCATCCGTCCTGTTATCCGGAAATCTCCCGAGGATCCAAAAGCCAATTTTTTCTACGGGACGATTTTATACCGTTGCGCTGAGGAGAACGACTGGAAAGACGCCATTAGCCGTCTCACCCAAGCTATCGAACTGGCTGATATCCAAAACCAGCCCTATCCGGAGCCTCGTATCGCACTAGGCGAGATCCGAATCAAGCAGAAAGAATTCTCCCAAGCACAAACGTTACTGGAAGCGGCCCTAACCATGGATGAATCCAGCTTCCCGGCGCACTATTTACTCGGGCTGGCCCACTTCCGTCAAGGACAGAAAACCGGCGAGAAAGCTCTTTTAACTCAAGCCCTTCAGCAAGTCAATCAAGCCCTTACTCTGGCCCCAAACCACTTAGAAGCCTTGTCATTACAAGCCTACATCCAAAGTGCTCTAAGCGAGACACCTATCAAGACCCTTGAACAAGCGTTCAACGACCTCATCCAGCATGAGTCTTCGCCTTTTGTTCTCGAAGAAGTCGGGCTCCTTCGGTTTTACGAGGCGAAAGCCTTAAAAGAATTGGGTGTACTCGATAAAAGTAAACAACACCACGATGAAGCCCTTCGCCTGGCTCCTCACATCGCATCTCAATATGACACAACCCTCTTTGCCGGTTGACAGGCTCTATGACCATTAGGAATAATAAAACTCACATCCAACCCTTTATCTTATTCTATTTATTATCCGTTATATTCACTTTAGGGAGACTGAACAACACTATGCTTTCAAGAACACAGCGCTTAATCACCGCCCTTCAAAACAAACAGGCGGTAAAAGTCATTGCCGGTATTACCAACACCCATCTACCCCACGTCCTTGCCGTGGTTCAGGCCGCCACCGAAGCCAACGCCACGGCCGTAGATATTGCCTCAGAACCAACTATCGTACGGGCCGTCCGTCAGGCTACAGACTTGCCCGTTTTCGTTTCAGACATCGACCCCAACGCTTTGGCGCAAGCCGCCAGCAACGGAGCTGATGTGGTGGAATTGGGCAACTACGATGGTCTCTACGCTCAAGGGCAATTTTTCAGTCATGACGACGTACTTCGCCTCACCAAAGAAACGTTGGCACTTATTCTCGAAACCACCCTTCTTTCCGTCACCATCCCCGGTCACCTGAGCCTTGACACCCAAATTCGGATGGCTCAGGAATTAGAAGCCATGGGTGCCCACATGATCCAAACTGAAGGCGCTTCAAGGGCATTAGCCACTGAACCCAGCGTAACCACGCTATCGGCTAATGAAAAAGCCGAAATCACCCTAAACAACACCCGAGTGTTGGCCCGTAGCACTACCCTGCCAGTTATTACCGCCAGTGGTATTACGGTTAAAAACGCCACTCAGGCCCTTGATATGGGTGCCGCCGGTGTGGGTGTGGGTTCCACCATAAATCAGCTCACCGAAGTGGCGCCCATGGTTGAAGTCATTCAAGCCCTAATGGCGCAGGTGAACACCCATCAACCTAACGTTTCGCTTACCGCCTAGGGTTATTTCCCTTCCTCTTTTATCACCGGGCCGTTTTTAAACTAAAAGACGGCCCGGTTTACTAATTTTGAACGTTCACCCATCAAGAAAAAAGGCTTAGCCCCGATCTCAAACCAAGCCAGCCATAAACATAAAAAAATTCAATAGGACTCTTTTTGATATAAAGATTAAACCACGACATTGGAAGTCTCAGCTCTTCAAGCGCTTCCCGTGATTTTTAGAAAATCAAGTTAAGAATATTAAAAACAAGAAAATCGGGGCGTTTCAATCATACCGTCTGTCTTTCTTACTCTGATCAATTTTAACAAAATGTCACGGGGTTTTTACCCTAAGAATCCCATGGGCTTTGTTATAATAAAATCTGCTTAAAGCAAAACACAACGCAATGATACAGTTTTACCCGAGGAACACACCACTCCCGGTAAGGCTGTTTTTCTTTTGGAGGTTTTTTAAACAGGCCGTTTGTTTCCTTACAAGACTTCCGGTAAAATCAAACCAACTTCCAGCATAACGTGCCAACGAAAGCCCTTCCTCCATGCCCTCTCCCTCTCTCCTAAGCCAACATCAAGCAACCATCGAGAAACTTATCGAAGCCGGTAAGCTTGGTCACGTGGCTATTATCATGGACGGCAACCGGCGGTGGGCTCAAGAACGTTACCTTCCCAAAGCAGTCGGCCATGGCGAAGGCGTCAGAACGCTAAAAAAACTGGTTGAGTTCGCAGGTCAAATCCAACTAGGTGTTCTCACGGTTTATGCATTTTCCACCGAAAACTGGAATCGGGAGAAAACCGAAGTCGACGTTCTCATGAAGCTATTTGTGGAAACCATCCATAAAGAGTTGGATCACCTCTGTCAGAATAACGTTCGCCTCCGATTCATCGGTGACCTATCGGCGTTTTCTAAAGGATTACAAACACAAATCCATCAAGCCATGGTCAAAACAGAGAACAACACCGGCCTGTGCCTTCAGATCGCTCTAAACTACGGTGGCCGTCATGACATTGTTCAAGCGGTTCAAGTGTTAGCTCAACAGGTTCAGACAGGTACCCTTCAGCCCGAAGAAATTACCGAGGAGCAGCTCAGTCGCCTCCTATATACACAAGAAACACCGGATCCCGATCTACTCATTCGCACGGGCGGTGAATATCGCCTGAGCAATTACCTCCTTTGGCAATCCGCTTATGCTGAACTTTATATAACAGACACCCTCTGGCCCGACTTTACCCCCGACGAGTTGACGAAGGCGTTAGTTGAATTTTCCAACCGGCAACGGCGTTACGGCAAGTAACCCAAAGCCCCTTAATGAACTGGCAGAAAAGAGTGCAGAGTGGACACTTCCTGATGACTGGAATCCGGCGCCCCCCACAAAGCTTGGAACACCAGGTAGCCCCCCAGCCCCATAATTAAAACCGAACTCAAAACGCGAATCACTTGGGGCGCATTTAATGAAAATCGGGAAAACCGGCGAGTCATTTTATTTTTCAAAAACTGAAACGATTGCTGACGAAGTCCGATAAGAGACAGCCCCAACAACACAACCACAAAGGCCAAGCCCACGCTAAACGTCAACAAATAACCAACCACGGCGGATAAATCATGCAGTTCACCGGCGACCATAGCCGATGTAAGCATGACCAAAGGCAAAGGCGATGGACACAGACCGCTGGCAAGGCCCAACATCAAAATTTCAATCAGTGAGGATTCCGATTCTCCCTTTAGAGCCAGAGCTTGATGTGAGCAATGAGAGGCGTGTCCAGACAAGCAGGTTTCCGTTTCATCCCCATGGGTCTTTGATACCGGAGTTTTCGATCCTGGCCTAAACGAACGCCATAGCATCAAGCCGCCGACGGTTAAAATTAATCCGCCCGAAAAAACTTCAACCCAACGAAGCCAATCCTCATGGGTATCCAAAAAACTCGACAACACCCAAGTTGCCAACAGTGCGACGGTCAGAACCGACACGGTATGAGACACAGCCACCACACCGCCCAAAATCCAGGCATCCCGTTTTCGTCCCCGGTTTCCCACCAGGTATGTGGTCACCAACGTCTTGCCATGACCAGGTTCCAAGGCATGAACCGCCCCTAAACCAAACGCCGCCGGGATTAACAATGCATCCATCAGTGGCTGCCCCCCTCTCTTCCGGCACCTGCATCCGGCTTTAACTCAACGATCAGGTCCAGTTCAACCGTCGCATTGAGCGGAAGCGATGCCACACCCACCGCAGAGCGAGCATGTCTCCCGGCTTCCCCAAACAGGGCCAGCAAAAGGTCTGATGCGCCATTGATAACAGCTGGTTGCTGAAAAAAGGTCGGTGCACTGCACACATAGCCGGTCAACTTCACAATGCGAGCAATCTGCTTTAAATCACCAATTTCAGCCCGAATAGCGCTAAGCGCATTAAGAACACAATGTCGGGCCGCTTCACAAGCTTCAGTCTCATCCATGGTATAACTGCCCACCGCTCCGGTTGCAAAAAGCCGTCCGTTCACTAACGGCAACATACCTGAAGTGAAAAGAAAATTACCCACACGTAAACAAGAAACATAGCTCCCGACTGGCTTTGGGGCAGGCGGCAGTTCGTCAATAATAGATTCCAGTGTCAGAGAGGCGACAGACGTTGTTGTCATATCAAATGGGCTTCTTTTTAATCGCTTGAGGGTCTCTATAGTTATAGTCCAGTTCTAAAGTTATTGCAACTTTATTGCAACAAGCTTCACCTATTGTAAAAAACACCCTCAATAAACCCAGCCTTGACACCAAGCGCTAAGAATCCACTAAATCATCCAACTTGCATCCCAACATGTGGCAAACCTTTAACATCATCGGCAAGCGAGGATACGTTCGACCTTGATTCCAGTACATTACCGTCTGATGATCTACCATCAAGCGCTCTGATAACTCCCGCATAGTCCACCCTTTATTTTTTAAGGAAATTTCAGAAACTTTCAATCGTAAAAGCATATGTTCGATCCTTCCCTATCCAGTTGATTGTTAACATTCCATAACACAACAAAATCAGCTCTACTTTGAAAACCGAATATTTACCTACTTCGGCCCTTAAGCATTTTGTATTAAAATAAAAATGAGGATTACTTCCCCCCAACCGGTTCAAGGTTGCAGATTCTTTCCTTTAATTATATCATTTCTGAAAGATTTATTTCAATAATGAAATTATTATTTCAGAAATCCCTTTATTCCTTTTCCAACCGTTTTTTCCTTTTAAACCCGAACAATCATTAGGAGTCGGTGATGAAACCCTCAGATAGCTACCTTGGACAAGCAATCCAGCTATTCCTGCTCAAACAGGGCTACTTAGTCGACGAGCTGGCTCGGCAACTGGAAATGACCTCCGAAGGCTTGTCCAATCTGATTCATGGGCGCCGACGCTTCCGAGATGAAACCTTGACACGTTTAGCGGTCACCCCCATATTTCAGCAAGGATGCTTTTCGTTGCAACGGCTTAAAGCCCTCCGTGCCATGGACGAATATAACTTGAATGAACTCATTCTCGCGGTGGTTGAATATGTGAAGCGAGGTGAAATTGAGCGTCTTCCAAAGGATTTCTTTGCCCAGCTTCAGGAAGAGTTGGAGAAAAATGGATTCCCACCTGCTCTCGCTGATAAGAAGCATGCGCTACTTGAAATAGCTCAATCATCCCCATAGTAAATTCATTTAACTCCATACCATTTAAATTCCCCAAACCTAAAAAAGCGAATGAATTAAATCGGAAGCCTCTCTTTGAGGAGCTGACGAGTATCTCAGCCCCTGTAGTCAACGCGCCTTATTTTTGCTCACACAGATCCTACCTTTTTATAATACTGGAGAAACCCACCTCAGTAGCCGGGTATATGTTCGGTTTTTTGTTTCCGTTCATTTTAACCTTGTTTTAGGAAATCCCGGAACCCGTTAACAGGCTTTTAATCTGCCGATAGATCCAATCCGTATATTTGAAATTCTTCTCCAGCATCTCCGACCGAATATACATCTGTTGCAATGCCGGTAACACCGGATAAATAAAACCATGGCCCGGTGATTTTTCCGAAATTAAAGGGTCTCGCATCTGATAAATTTCCCGAACCGCCTGATTCAAGCGATCCGGACTTTGATCATAATAGCGCAAAGCCAAGTCCAGGTTGGGCTCCTTTATATTTCCCTTAAGCTCTCGCCAAACAAAGGACTGTTCACGGTAAGCATCCTCTTCCTCTAGAATAGACGAGACCCCGTCCCCGTCCAGAGCATGGACAAGTTCGTGAGACAAGTACGTCGCAAGTACACGGGAATCCGAAAAGGCCAACTCCGGCGAAAATCGGATGGTGCGTTTCTGATGGTCATATTCTGCCAGATTGGCCACCCCGTTCACTCGCTGGGTTGGCGAAAAATCATACTGGATCTGATCCATAATGCTCGCCTCTTTGTGTGCTCCTCGCTGGAGGTAATAGGTTTTTAGCAGGGTTTTCGCCTGGTTCACTCTTTCATAACCTCGTCCCAATACCTTAAATTGCGTCATAAAAGGCGACGTACGGGGCTCAGCGATAACCTTTAAATAGGCTAAATTCCGGGCCGCCGAATCGTAACCTGGCTCTTGCCCTAATATGTATTCATAATGCGCCCGAGCCTCATCCCGACGACCTAACTTTGCAAGCTGTTCCGCCAACGAAATACGCGCTTCATGATCATCCGGCGTAATGCGCAACAGGTTTTCAAACGCTTGAACGGCTTGCAATGGCTGGCCCACCACAATATGGGTTCGCCCCAAGTTATAATATGCATCGGTATACTGGGAATCTTCAACAATGGCTTGTTCATATTCCACAATGGCCATGTAAGGCAACTGAACACTCCGATATTCGTTCCCTTTTTCCTTATGCCTTTCGGCCCGATAACGATTCATGCTGATGGCGTTATACGTATCGGCAACCATGGACTGAACCGCCGGGTAATACGGTTGCGAATGAGGAAGTGGCAATGAAACCGGAGACGAGAGAACAGGCTGGAGCAGAGCTTGTGGCGCCATGCGCTCATAAGCTCTAGAAGGTGAAGAGTAGACACCGGGATAAGTCATCGTAAAAGAGAAACATCATGAGGTTCACAAGGACAATTCAACGAGACGATTCGAACCTTTTAACCGTCCATCTATCCACAACAAAACCGCTCAATCTAAAAAGTTGCAACCCTAACGTCAATCAAGAACAACAAAAGCCAACAATGCTATTTAAATCGTTTAAGCCGTCTCGACAACGCCTGTAACCTTACCAGAAAGAGTGTTTCTTCGTTTTCCTTGGCTTTTTCTATCAACCTGCCCAATTCATCACCCATATCTGGCAACGCCTTTTTCTTTGCGGCATTGGGGTCATAAATACTCATGCCAGCTAATGATTGTTGAATACGTCGATAGACTTCAAAAGCCGGATCCGTAATCGATGTGTCAGCCACCTTCGTCACGGTGATATCAAGCTTCTTTTTTCCTCGACGAACCAATAACTGAAGGTTCGCACCCGCTCCGCCCTGATTCAATTGGCTTAAGAGTTCTCGGCACCGCTTAATTCTTTCGCCATTCACCACTTGGATGACATCCCCACTTTGAATCCCGGCTTTTTCAGCAGGTGTTCCCGAAAACACTTTAACCACCAGCGCTCCCTTGGGCGGTTTTTTCATTCCCAAATGCTTTAAATACGCGGTTCTTGGCTCATCAAACACGGCTCCTGTACTGGAACGGCTCAGTAAAGACCCTTGCGATTGAGCGTCTGCACTGGCTTTACAGCCCAAAACAACCAGTAGACCCAAGATTAGGGTCAAACTTAGAAATGTAGAGAGAGAGAGGATTTTCATCATTTATCACCTCGTCGTCGGTGTTCTCTTTAGACTACCACACACATAAAAATCCACCGCACCGGTCACCACGACCGGCCTGAAAGATGTATTTTTGTAACAGCTGGTAAGGAATTGCGATTTAAAATAGCACTCATGATGTTTCAGCAAGGTTAAATGGGTCAGACGCTCCAACTATCGTCTTTGAGAAGTTGAAAAGTTATGAGTATGAGAAGGAATCTCTCCTATGGTTCACCTACCCCCTACCCAAAGCCCCGTCCAATTTGGCGCCGTTTATCGAATTAAATTCGATCCCGATAAATCGCTTGCTAAAGCCCTTGAACAACGGTTCAAGGACAAAGGTATTCGCGCAGATGCCTACTACAACCACAACGAAGGTTCGAGAAAAACCAGTTTGATTGTGACCGGAGACGAGTACAGAACGTTAGAGAGTCTTAAAAAAGACATACCCCTATTCACTAAGGTCCGTAATCTCCATTCCTTAGATTCAATAGCTCAGACGGCCAATACGTTTGTCAACAAGCTCAATGCCATGTTTGAGATGAAAGAGGGTTCGATCGATTTTGAGACCGCTAACCATCGCCACCTTTTGCACGATGAAAAAGGAATCGGCTTTAAACCAGGCAAGCTTTTATCACTTGCCCAGCAGACGCTGAAAGAGGAAAAAACACCTGAAACAACAAAAGAACTCCAAACCTTATTCGAAGACAATCTCAACAACCAACTTTTTGTTAAATCCACTAAACAAATTTATATCCGTCCCATCACCGTTATCCAGCCCGAAGAAAACACTTCCACTCACATCTAGAAGATTCGATTAGATTCTGTGACCTCAAAGTAACAATTGATAGTGGTCCACGGCTTTATCTTTCTTGAAGCCAAGTGATTCGCACAAAGCCCGGGCATCAGGCTGGCTTTGGGCAACCTCCAGAATCAATCCATGATCCCAGCGTTGTTTAAGGAAATCCCGAGCGTACGCAATCAACCGTTTTGCCACACCCCGCCGGCGGGTTTCGGGGATGACATAGAGATCATTCATGATCCAGATCTCATTCAGCGCCTCCGTGGAAAATGTGGGAAATAATTGTAAAAAGCCCAACAACATATGCCGTTCTGGGTGCAGTTCCACGGATTCGGCCTCGCCTTCAAAGGCCAGCAGAATCAACGCGTCCTCATCCATCAATCGATTAAATAAAAACGTCCGACACGGCCCCACTTCACTCGGCACGCCCAATCCCATCCGGTACGTATTAAACAAAGGTAGTAGCCGCTCTAAATCTTCCATCTCGGCATGCCGAATGGTCATGGTTTTCGATGGGGTTGAATGCACTTGTACCATGAGGAGTCCCTCCAAATCGCCTGATATTGACATGACCTTTGTGGTTTTTGTATTTTCTCTTGAACCACCTCCTGATACAATAGGAGCGCCTCATCATCCGTTCCCTTAATCCACAGGAGATCCTTTCATGGCCTTTCACCTCCACAATACCCTTTCCGGAGGGAAAGAACCCTTTGAACCCATCGAGCCCGGAAAAATCCGCATGTACGTGTGTGGGCCTACGGTTTATGATGAAGCTCACCTAGGTCATGCCCGATGCTATATCACCTGGGATGTACTCTACCGCTTTCTCCTGTATCTGGGCTATGAGGTCCGCTATGCCCGAAACATCACGGACGTGGATGATAAAATCCTGAACCGGGCCGACGAACTCAATGAACCCTTTAAAGAGCTGGCCATTCGTTTTACCCAACACTTCCACGACGATATGGAGGCACTAAACACCCTGCCACCCACCGATGAACCTCGGGCCACGGATTATATTGATGAGATGATTACCGGCATTGAAGTTCTCATAACCAAAGGCATCGCTTACAAAACAGCCGACGGCAGTGTGTACTATCGAACCGCCGCCAAGGCCGATTACGGCAAACTATGGAAACAGCCTTTAGACGAACTCAAACAGGAGGCTCGGGTTGAAAGTGAAGCAGGAAAAGAATCGCCTCTGGATTTTGCGCTTTGGAAAAGTACCAACGCCAATGACCCCAACAGTTGGCCCACCCCGTGGGGTCAGCCGGGTCGCCCCGGCTGGCACATGGAATGTTCTGCCATGAACCATCGGATTTTTGGCGACCAGATTGATATTCATACCGGCGGTGCGGATTTAATCTTCCCCCACCACGAAAACGAAATCGCCCAGTCCGAAGCCTGGACAGATAAAGCACCCTTTGCGAAGTACTGGCTCCACAACGGCTTTGTTAACGTCAGCGGCGAAAAAATGTCCAAAAGCCTTGGAAATTTTTCTACCATCAAGCGAGTACTGGAACGCTACGACGGCAACACCCTTCGATATTTTCTGCTGGTCAACCACTACCGCATGCCCGTGGATCTCAACGACGACGCCCTCGTCGGGGCCAAAAACCGGATGGTGAAAATCCACCGTTCGTTTAAAGTCGCTTGCGACACGCTGGGCATCCACCCGGACGTACTCAAAGAATACCCAATCCTGACCCGAAATGACACAAGCAAAAACCCGTATCTTGCCGAATTTGAACAACACATGAGCGACGACATGAGCACGCCAAAAGCCCTGTCTGTTATGGACGAAACCATTAAAGCCCTGAATCAGACCATCGCCCAAAACGCCGACGACCTGCCCAAGGTTCGACACCTGTTCGTTCAAGCCCTGTCTATTTTTTCCTATCTTGGTTTTAATAGCGCCCTCGTGTTCGCCGACGAGAACCCCCTTCCTCGCGAAACAGTCGATGCCCTACGAACCATCTACCGAGAGCTAACCGGCGAGTGGCTTGCCTCGGATAAAGATCCGGCGGTGATTCTCGACGAAATCCTGACCCTGCGCCAACGGGCCAAAGAGATCAAAAACTGGGAACAGGCCGACGCCATCCGCAAACACATGACGGATATTGGCATCAAACTCATTGATCAAAAAGACGGCAGCACCCAATGGGAACAGGTCTAGTGGACAACACACTTCCCCCTGAATCCTCCATTCATCCGCGGATTCTCGCCCACTTGGGCGACGCTGTTTACGAGGTGTTTGTCCGTGAGCTGGCGCTTAGACAAGGGTCTTCTAAGCTCGACGATGTCCATCGCTATACCACCCTCAGAGTTAGGGGCGAATTTCAGGCTCAACTCCTGCACCAACTCATAGACCACCTGAGCGATGAAGAAAAAGACATCATACGCCGAGGCCGAAATCTCCCCACCACCAGCAAACGTCGTTCGGATCACACCACCCACCGTCAAGCCAGCGCCTTCGAAGCTCTCATCGGCCACCTCCACCTCAACCACCCTCAACGCCTTCAAAAGCTCTGGCACCTCATGATGCCGTATTTAACCCAGCCAGAAAGCTTCCCGAAACTGTAATGCAAGTACGAGACTACCACCGACAATAAAGCCAAGAAGTTTTAACCTGTCGGGCTCCTTACATCCGTTCGTCCATTGCCATAACGCCCTTGTTAGCCTTTTGAATAGATCTTCTTACCCGGCGAAGCTTAGGTAGCCCTTCTTCTTTTGATGGTATTCGATCCATCTGATGGACCCAACCGTTCCACTTCTCAACGCCCAACAGCCATTGACCAGACCTTTGAACCGGATTCCATGCCTGAACTTTTTTCTGATCACGAATCAGGCGATTGCCCGCCTGAACAATACGCTCCCTCAACTCGGCCGAACCCTCATGACGAAAATGCGTTAAGCGCCGCTGAGCTTCGTCAAACACATCATCAAAATAGTTCAATACCGGTTGAACGGAAGCACCAAAAATCTTTCGATCCAAAATTTCCACCGTCTTCAAACTACCTGCCTCCAGATGATAAAACACTCGACGATAGTCGCTACGAGAGACTTGGAACCGACCATGAAAATCAACTAGATTCGCCAGAGAGCGATCCAAAAAGCCCACAATGACCTCGGTCTTTTTCTGACTCCGAAGCGCATTATACTGGAGTTCCTCAATGGGTTTGCGTCGACCAAAAAAGTCAGAAAAGTTCTCCGCTCCATGCTGAAGGGCCTTGGCGATGTCAATATTATATTGGATGGTATCCCGCAGGCGAATAGGCTCTTCCACAATCACGTACGTGTTAGGCGCTTTCATCGAAGGCCCTAAATCTTTCACTTTATCCGGCGGCATGAGTTCCAGGCTCTTTGACCCGACCAGCCCGGTAAACTTAATAGTCGCTGTCGTTCCCTCCGGAATTTGAATCGCATCCCGGGTCATCTGGATTTTAACGTTCACATGCTCGTCTTCAATCGCAACGTCATCCACATATCCCACGTCCACGCCCATCAGCCGAACATTCGTTCCCCGAATAATCTCATTGGCATCGTGAAACTGAAGCGTAATCACCTGACGCTGACGGTTGGGCAAGGTGAATAAAAAATGAGACCCGCCCCAAAAGACTCCGACCAACACCAGCCAGAGAATCAAATCCGAAAAGAGGGGGCGCCATTTCATCGAAAAAACTCACTTTCTTTAAGGCTTATACTTTCTGTTAAACTACTTTCCAGTCAGACTTCATCGTAAACATGGATTGATTCCCCTTTATTCTAACCTGTTCTACAAGCTTTTGGTTTTGATTCCTCATGCCATCTTCCCAACCTTCATCTCAACCCCCCTCAACGCCCTCCGAAGTACCATGGAGCCGATACGACGTAGGTACCGCACTTCTCTTGGCCTATTTTGTCGTTCCATTAGTCACCCTTCAGCTCCAGCATCATGGTTTTTTTAAGTTCACCGCCAGCCACAGTATCCTGTTTCATCAAACGTTGAGCCTTCTCACCTGGTTCGTTATTTTGTGGCAAATTCGAAAGAAATACACCTGTGATGTACCCAGCTTGATTGGGCTTCGCCTGAGTCAGCCATGGTTCGACACCTTAAGCCAATACATTAAATACAGCACCCTTGGCATCATAGCTACGCTGGCCCTCATCCTGACTTTGTCTATCCTACAACCAACCCTTGGCCCTTTACCCTCACCTTACAAAGATCTTTCGACCAACGAGTTAAAAACCATAGCATTGCTTGCCCTATGCTTGGCGCCTGTTCTAGAAGAAGTCGTCTTTCGTGGTTTTGTTCAAACCACCCTAATGAAATACCATCGCCCCTGGATCGCAGTTCTTCTGACCAGCTCTATTTTTACTCTATTACATTCGCTTTATCTAGATACTCCCATCGCTATGGTTTCCACCTTCTTTCTCAGCAACCTGCTAGGCTATGTTCGCTTTAGAAGCAACACCCTGTACCCCGGCATAACAGTTCATTTATTCAATAATACCCTCGCCACCCTGGCTCTGAAGCTCTGGTAAGGAAAATTGTCCTTTTATTTAACGCTTTCTCTAAATCCTCTAAATTTTCTCAGCTAAGAAATTAAGCGCCATCGAATACCCTTGCGCACCCAAGCCACAGAGAACGCCTGTCACATGAGAACTCACATAGGAGTGGTGACGAAACACCTCACGAGCGTAAATATTTGACAGGTGAACCTCCACGGAGGGATGCGGGTAGACCGCCATCGCGTCACCCAAGGCAACACTGGTATGCGTTAGTCCAGCCGGATTAATAATCAGCCCTTCCGTATCCTGAATAGACTGTTGAATCGCGTCAATCAGCTCGCCCTCATGGTTTGATTGGAAAAAAGCAACCGTGAGTCCCAACGTCTCACCCCGCATGGTCAAAAGATGATTCACCTCATCCAACGTCTGATAACCATATGTTTCTGGCTCCCGCTGACCTAACAGATTCAGATTGGGCCCGTGAATGATGCGAATAAAAGGTTTTGGCGTCTTGTTTTGGGATTTAGCCGATACAACCATATGATCAGGCGCCCCTTTCTCTGTTTGTTTAAACGTTTTTCAGGGTCAACTGGGCTTGCTGATCCTGCCGTAACTTGGTTTCAATAAATGGCTCCAATGCGCCATCCATCACCCCCTGCACGTCCGAAGTTTCATATCCGGTCCGGTGGTCTTTCACCATGGAGTACGGGTGAAATACGTAAGACCGGATCTGGCTTCCAAAATCAATACCCATAGACTCGCCTTTTAGTTCGGCCATTTTCGCTTCGTGTTCGGCAATTTTTCGGGCCAACAGTTTGGATTTTAAAAGTTCCATGGCGATTTCCTTGTTCTGCATCTGGCTTCGGCCTTGCGCCACCCGAATCGCAATATTCAACGGTTTATATAACAGCCGGACCGCTGTTTCCACTTTATTGACGTTCTGGCCTCCTGGCCCTCCACTGCGCATGGTCTCCCATTCCAAATCTTCCGGACTAATTTCAACATCTTCAGATGAAATACCGCTCACTACTGGACTAACCTCTAATGAGGCAAAGCTGGTCTGCCGTTTTCCTGAAGAGTTAAAGGGCGACAAGCGCACCAGACGATGCACCCCTCGCTCCATACGAGCATAGCCATAAGCATGTTTCCCCATTAACTTAGCCACCGCGCTTTTGATTCCCGCTTCTTCGCCTTCGGACATATCCAACACATCCGTTTTGTAGCCCTTGGATTCTGCCCAACGCAAGTACATTCGCAAAAGCATCTGCGCCCAGTCCTGTGCGTCAGTCCCTCCCGCACCGGCATTAATTGTCAAAATGGCGTCGGATTCGTCATATTCACCACTTAACAAGCTTTGCAGTTCCCAGGAGTCCAACTCTTTTTCCAGTTGGGTCAGTTCGGGTTCTACTTCCGCCACAATAGACGCTTCCTCCGACACATCGTCCGATTCTTCGCCCATTTCAATCAACACGTACAGATCACTGCACCGAGACGCCCAACCCTTAACCATGGCCACATTCGCCTTAAGATCATTGAGTGCTTGCATGACCGTTTGGGCCCGTTGCTGATCACTCCAAAATTCCGGGATGCCCGATTGTTCCTCTAAAGAAACGATTTGCTGATGTTGTTCTGGCGTGTCAAAGAAACCCCCTCGCCCCTTCAAGTCGAGGAGCCAAAGCGTCTAAACGTTTTTTCAGGTCAATCAGCATAAAACAACCACCTTTAGTCAAGCGTCACCCCGGCAAGGGTGCCCTCCATTGTACCGTGTTTTGGAATTTCAGCCAAATATGGGACGACATTGCATTTTATAAAAACTACAATACAATCAGAAGACCTTAATCCCTCGACTTTAAACCACCCCATTGCATTACTGAGAATGAGAAGAGATATTTTTTAAATGAGCCTATTTCTACAAAAACTATTTAACCCCCAGACCCAAGCTCCTCAACAGCTCCCGGCAATGGTTCCCGTTGATGGGTTTCAGCCGCCGAAAACGCCAACCTATAACCCCTTTATGGTTGCACTAAACCGGGACTCAGAAGGATTTACCAAAGAGTACGGCGTTAACCGTCCTTTGGGCAAACCCATGTTTCTTGGCTATAAAGGTGATAAAGCCCTTTACGGCGGTTCCCGTCTGTTTATTCTGTACTAACTTTATCCTCTCTGCCGACACCAACAGAGGCTTCCGAGACATAGACCGACAGCAAAGCATCGACCCGTTCAGTCATTTCCTCTCGAGCATAAGCCGGAGAAAGAACCTCGCAAGAGTGGCCGTAACGAAGCAAGCGTAGTAGCAGTGAAGGGTAGTCGTCGGTTCGCGCCTTAATCGCCCGTCGCCCATCTTCTCTTGCCACCTCTGTTTCCTGGGGGAATAACCGGTAGGTTTTAGCCAGTCGCCCGGTTAACGCAAAAACAACGTTCACCATCTTTGGTTTGTGCTGTACTTTAAACGGAAGCTGGCGTACCAAACGAATAGAGTCCAAACGAAGAGTAACTCGCTTTAAATTCTGGCGATCCAGTCCGATTAAATACAGTTTTTTCCCGTCCTGAGTCACTCGAGTCGGCTCAACCTGGAGGGTCACCCGTTCATCAGGTGTAATCTGGTAATCCAATTCCAATACTTGCGCGTCCTTACACAGCTCCCGGTATCGCGTCAGCAACTCCCGACTCTCCCGGTATTTGCCCTCGATTAACATGGACGAATCGCCAAACAGCTGTTGAACCCGCTCCTCATCCAAAACCGTCCAGGCCACTTTCTGAAGAATTTGATAATAGCGAATATGCAAGTCTTCATCTGAAAAGGAGGCGAGTAAAGTTAACAACCTGTTGGCCGCTTCCAACTCTTCAGAGGAGAAATCAACTGGAAACGGATTTTTTAACAACTTATATTGAAAATGAGTCTGGCTATTCGCCCGAGGAATCTGACACCCGGCTTGTCGGAGCGTATTGATATATTTGGTAATGGTTTCACTATTGTAGGCCCGATTAATCAACGGGTTTTCAAGTAGTTTCACGTTCAACCCCGCCAACGATAACGTCCGGTTTTGAACCAGCAATAACAAAATATAGAGCACCCGATAGGCGGAAACACTGTAGTTCAGATTCTCTTGAGTAACACTTAACCGCTTTTTCATATTTTTCATGACACGGGACTCTGTTCTTCATAATGACGTTTCATTGCCACCAGTGTCTCCAACACATCTGCCCGAAATTCGTCGGGAGCCATGATTTCAAACGCCCTTCCCATTTCGAATAGTTTTTGTTTTAACAGGAACCAGTCCCGGGTCTGAATGGTTACAGACATATAAGGCCGTTGCCCAGGCTCCTCCACGTAATGATACTGCTCGTCAAACCCCAACGGCACATAGGTCAATGGAATAACTTCGTATAAGCGTAGTTCAACCTGAAAAACCCCGTCCTGTATTTTCATTAATTGTTCGTGAATCAATTCAGGACCATCCGCAACTTCAAACGTCTGGATCCGATCCACTCGTAGCAAAACCGACTGTTCATAGCCCAATCGACTCCCTTTTAAGAAGAGAACGCCTCGCTGGTAACAAATCAATTCCGGCAGAAAATAAAAAGATTCCTTTCCTTTCATCAAGGAATCATACGTTATAAAAAGTAGTTTCCGCTGCCCAATCACTTGTTCCAGTTCTTGAATCAAAACCCGGCAACCTTCATAGTCAACGCTCCGTGTTTCCTTGAACAAATCAAAAACGGCGGTGTCTCTCTGTTCCAAAGTGGATAACTGAAGGGTTTTTTTGAAAAACTGATCCAAATACAAAACCTGGTCATAGGTCATGTGCCATTCAGCCAGCTGTTTAATTTCAGCCAAAACTTCAATATCCTCAAGTTCCAGCGGGGCGCCAAAAGGTTGGTACAACAACTCGTAACGGTAACCATTGGAAGCCATCGGGCGAGAAATCTCACACCCTAATATTTTTAGCGTGTTTAAATAAAGCCATAGCGAATCTTCAGACAGTGTTTTCCCAATCAGCGGATCGTCCATAAACCGCTGGTTAAAGTCATTAATGCTCATCGGTGACACACAAAGCCACTGGAGCATTCGGAAGACTCGATATGCCGTTGTGTTTAGTACTGAGGCTTTTACCAAAGGTTTATACTCTTTCAATACTGACTATTTCAACAACTCTACCCCTATTTAAATACTTATAAGTTCAAGTCAACCCGTAGCCTAAGTATAGATTAACCAGAATATTTCTCTCTGTATAGGGTAAAATATTCGGTTTTAACCCTATACAAGAGTGAAATAAAGTATACTAATACATTACCGATCTGTCTATATCCAATGGCTCTCATCTCATTCAATATCAGAAACGTCGCCCTATAAATGGTTACTTTTTACCTTCCATTTGGTTAATCTTTCATAAAAGGCTAATATAAAAGGGCCATGCAAGAAAAACTGGTTGCTGAAATCCAACAAATACTCCATAAAGACAGCCAGCAGGAAGTTCCTGTGGTTCAATCCATGTCGCTATTCTTCTGGCAAGCGCTTTCCCAATGGCTTTCTTCCCTCGCCAGACCCGCCAATCAGCCTCCGTCAAAATCTTTTACCATCGCTCTCGCAGGTGCTTCCGGTAGTGGCAAGTCTTATATCCGTGAAGAACTGGAATCCTCTCTCCTGTCTATCTCAAAGATTGCTTCCTTTACCCAGGACAATTACTACCGGGATTTTAAGGCCGATTTTCCACACCTCTCGCTCACCCGATTTTACGATGAGATCGATTTTGATGACCCCACCCATATCCGGTTTGATAAACTGGCTGACGATCTGCAACGCGTTAAAAAAGCCAACTACGGGGACATATTAAAACTTCCCAAGCTCTGTTATGGAACCCCTCAAGCCAAACCCACTATTATCCCTGAAGGCCAGTCCATTCAAGTAGCCTCTTTTATTATCACGGAAGGCATTTTTGCCTTTTATGACCTTTCACTGACCCATTTATACGATTTAAAGATTTTTGTGGATATTGATGAGAATAAGCGACGAGAACGATGGCTCGCCAGAAACATTCGGGACAACCGGGGTACAACCGATAACATGTGGCAAACAACCGTTCATTGCTTGAAAAACCACATCCTACCCAGCCGGGAAGTGGCCGATTTGGTCATTAACAACAACGTTCCCCAAACTAGAATCAAAGACTTCATCCAGGAAACCACCTTACGCCTAGCTCATATCGTTCACCAACACCGGCAAGACGCCGCTCTAACAAACCCTCCATTCTCTTGAGAGCCTACCCACTCTGGCCATTGTATTGATTCATCCCATTCTCCACTCCTTCGGCCAGAATTACCTCCACCGCTTCGGCGACCGTGTCCAATACGGTATCAAATTGTTTACGTTCGTCTGGCGTAAACCGTTCCAAAACATGATGAGTTAATCCCTTTTGCCCTTCTGGCAACCCAATTCCTATACGCAACCGAGGGAAGTCCTGACACCCGCCCAAGTGTTGAATAATGGATTTCATTCCATTCTGCCCCCCTGCACTCCCGTTAGAACGAATGCGGAGTTTCCCCAACGGCAAAGCCACATCATCATAAATCACCAAAATCCGCTTTGGTTCAATTTGATAATAATGACACAGCTTAGAAACCGCTTCACCCGAAAGGTTCATGTATGTTGTGGGTTGTGCCAACACGATAGAAACCGTTGTTGAATCGGGAAGGAGAACACTCCCGGTTCCTACCATGGCATTGAACTTCGTTTGAGGCTTCCCAGCTAGGTTCCATCGTTTTGAAAGCAATTCTACTGCCATAAACCCGGCGTTGTGTCGGGTGTTTTCATACGCTTTCCCCGGGTTACCCAACCCAACAATTAACCAGCGCGTTCTTGGCATGACCCGAATATCCTTTTATATCTTTTAGCAATCCATTAATAAAATTTGTTACAAACAGCATACTGGAAACGCATAAAATTCTTAACACTTGTTTTTATACCTTTAGGTAATATTTTCTGTTTTTCATCTGTCTAATTTCCCCCCCTAACTGAAGAAAGAGGAGTATTTGGGAAGTGCTTAAGTTCGTCCGACCGGGATTAAGCCTGCTTGCTTGTCTATTTCTCGTCCGTGCCATTTTATCGGCAGACGAAACAACCGTCAATCAAAGCTGGTTACCCATCCACATTTTCTACGCCATCACCGATATGATGATTATCCCTGAAGCCCTGTTCTATAAATTGATCCGAATCCCCTTCACAGCGCTGCCTCCTCACTTAACCGATCTCTCCATCGGAGGCACCCTTGAACTATGTAGCGTACTCAACTTAATGATGATCACTTCCATACTGGGCATTATGGACGGTCTGGAAATCCTTCGAAAGAAAGCGGTTCGGGTTATTGAAAATATTGTCAGTATCATTGAGGAAGTGATTCAGCTGATTACCCATGTCCGCCAGCACCGTATGGAGAGCTTGGTGCTACGACAAGGGCAAGCTCTTAATATGACACCCACTCCTAGCCCACTCTATGGACAACCACACTCTCCCTTCGAACGCTTTTCGCAAAACCTGAACACCCAACCCATGCACCCATCCACCATGCCTTCTCCTCTGCCCATGGCCAACACCTACATTCCCAATGCTCAAGGACAAATGCGAGAAGTCACCGTTTTATTCTGTGATATCCGAGGTTACACCGCCCTTGTCGAAAAATACTCTCCTCACCTAGTCGTCCAACAGCTAAATGAATATTTTTCGGCCATGACCCAGGTTATTTTCCAGCACCATGGTCGACTGGATAAGTATATGGGCGACGGCCTGATGGCTTACTTTGAAGCCACCGACGGCACCTTGGCTTCCTCAGCAATTAATGGTGTCCTGGCGGCACTCGCGATGGAGAATGTCCTTAAACAGCTCAATCAACGTTGGCGAGAACAGGGACTCCCTGTGTTAGACATTGGTGTGGGAATTAATTCTGGCGTCGTGCTAGTGGGTAATATTGGCTCTCAAATGAAAATGGATTTCACCATCATCGGTGACAACGTGAATTTAGCGGCACGACTAGAGCCCATGAATAAAATTTTCAAAACCCGGATTATTATCAGCGAATCCACTTACCGATGTGTTAAAGGCAGAATCAAAACCCAGTGCCTAGGTAAAATGCCCATCCGGGGCAAGAAACACGACGTCAAAATTTATAACGTCATTTCATCCCAGCCATGCGCTTTGAAACCCGCAAAACCCTTTATAAAGCAGGTCGTTTAAATCGCCCGGCCGCCGATTAAAGTTTTGAACGAAGCCTCCGAATAAATATAAAGAGGTCGTTGAACGGAGCATCTAATTATTATGAATCATCAAAAACACCCTATAAAAAAAGAAGGCCCAAAAGTTATTACATTGGCCGCATTAAGAGAACCTGATCAGTCGTTGGCCATTCCCTTTGTTCTCTCCAGCGGGCTTTTTGGATTTATGTTTATGGCCATCGCTCTCTTTCAATAGATTTTTTTAATTTTTTGGATTAAATTGACAAGCCCTCCCACCTGTTCGACAATGAAAACAGGTTGACAGAGCAAAGCAACACGACTTTGTTCTGTAAAAAAGGCGGGACTTTTCATGACCATGGCAACACTTAAAAACACCCCATTATCCACTGTTCATAGTGAAGCAGGCGCAAAAATGGTCGACTTCTCTGGCTGGAACATGCCCTTGCAGTTCAGCAAAGTTCTGGAAGAGCACCATCAGGTCCGAAATAGCGTGGGACTCTTTGACATTTCCCACATGGGTCTGGTTTCTGTCACCAGCACACAAGGTCACCCACAACACGTTTTGGATTTTCTCAACACTCTGGTGCCGCAGGATCTATCCACACTTTATCCGGGTAAAGCGGTTTACACCCAGTTTTTAAACGAGCAGGGCGGAATTATTGACGACATTATCGTCTACATGCTACCGGAAGGCGTTTGCTTACCCGGCTTTTCGGATTTTCTCGTCATTTGCAACGCCGGTAACACGGATATCGATTTGCAATGGATGAAGCAACACCAGCCGGACACCATTCAAATCAAGCTTCAAGCCGATTATTCACTTTTAGCGCTTCAGGGGCCTGCCTTCGCAGCAGTTTTAAACCGACTCGGTATTGCACCAGAAACCTTGCCTAAACGGTTCCATCTGGCTCAGCAATGCCTGTCCCTATTGTCGCCTGGACCCATTGACGTTATAACCTGCCGAACCGGCTACACCGGTGAAGACGGCGTTGAATTAATTGTTCCTAACCGTTCCGTCGAAGACGTTTGGCAGGAACTTTTAAAAGCAGGTCAGCCGGAACACATTTGTCCCGTTGGTCTTGCCGCACGAGACACCCTTCGTATTGAGGCCGCCTATCCACTTCATGGCCATGACATTTCCGTCGATTACACCCCCTTTGAAGCTGGGCTAGGCTGGTCCGTTAAAAAACTAGATAAACCCGGTGATTTCATTGGGAAAGCAGCCTTACGCCAGCAGAAAGCCCAAGGACTCAACCGAAAGTTTTATTGTTTTAAACTGGATAAACGCACCATTGCCCGGCAAAACGATCTTATCCTAAACGATGCCGGTCAGGAAATCGGAATCGTAACCAGTGGCTCCATTTCACCCACACTCGGCGAACCCATTGCCATGGGATACCTTAAAATAAATACCTCAAATTCCCCATCGAATAATTATCAACCCGGTGATAAAATACAAATACAGATTCGGGGCAAGGCTGTGGATGCCCATATCGTAAGCCGGCCTTTTCTAAAAAATTAACTCATTTCCCTAAATGTTAGACAAAGGACAACCAATAACTATGAGTAGCTTTATTAAAGACATCATCCCGGAAGAGGGGCGTCTGCTTGAAACCCATGAATACGTATTAATTGGCGACGAAGACGACCGAGTTCGGGTGGGTATTAGCCATTTTGCCGCCGAATCGTTGGGTGATGTGGTTTTTGTAGAACTCCCGGAAATTGGCCTAACCCTTGAAAAGGGCGACCCTTTTGGTTCCATCGAATCTGTTAAAGCCGCATCAGACCTTTACTCGCCTGTTGGTGGCGAAGTGGTGGCTATCAACATGAAGCTTGAAGAAGAGCCCGAACTGGTCAACGACAACTGCTATGGCGATGGCTGGATGATTGAGATTCAACTTAGCAACCCGGAAGAATTGAATGAATTAATGGAGCCAGAAGCTTACTTCAAGTTTCTGGATAACACCCAATAAACCTTGAAAACTCGATAAAAACTTAATCCGGCTGGATCGGGTTAATAAACATTACAAGACAAGAAGGCCTTTCCTACCGGGGACAGACCTTCTTTTTTCCATGTTCAGCCAATGTCTTTCATTGACCTACACCGGTTTTACGACTATATTCAGAGGGAAAGAATGAGAAGAGATTACACCAACCCATCGGGAGCATTGACCGATCAGATGACAAATTTTCTCCCCCACACACCCGCCGATCGTCAGGCCCTGTGTGATGCCATTGGCATCACCTCACCGGAAGCACTTTTTGAGGATATTCCCGAATCCCTCCGCTCCCAACTGACCTATACGGTTCTCCCTCAACACGGCTTAAGCGAACAGGAACTCATGGAGGAACTTAAAACACTCGCCGATAACAATCAGGCCAACGGATTTGCCAATTTCCTCGGCGGCGGCGCTTACCCTCGATTTATTCCCATGGGCGTCAACACCATCGCCAACCGTTCCGAATTTTATACCGCCTACACCCCTTACCAGCCTGAGATGAGCCAAGGCACCCTGCAGGTCGGGTTTGAGTTTCAGACCATGATCAGCGAACTGACCGGCATGGATGTGGCCAACGCCGCCGTTTACGATGGCGGCACCGCCGTATCAGAAGCGGCGTTTATGGCGGTTCGAATCAAACGACGCAAAAAAATTCTCATCGCCAAAACCGTTCACCCTCAACACCGAGAAATTTTGGCCACCTATGTAGAAGGTCTCGGCGAAGTGACCGTCGAAACGTTTGATCCCGCTCATCTAGATCAAACCCTGAACACACTGGATGAAAAAGAAGCTAAAACCGTTGCCTGCGTTATTCTCCAACAACCCAACTACTTCGGCTCTCTTGAAACAACTCAGAACATTCAGGATTTTTGTCAGCAAAGCGGCGCATTATTTATTGTTTCCGCTGACCCTGTTTCCCTCGGGTTGCTAAAAGCCCCCAGCGATTACGGAGCCGATATTGTGGTAGGTGATATTCAACCGTTGGGTAATCACTTGGCCTATGGCGGCCCGTATGGTGGCTATATGGCTTGCAAGCAAAAATATATGCGTCAACTCCCCGGCCGTCTGGTGGGTCGAACCACCGATCGGAAGGGACGCCCCTGCTATACTCTAACCCTGCAAACCCGGGAACAGCATATTCGGCGTGCCAAAGCCACCAGCAACATTTGCACCAGCCAAACCCTGAATGTCTTAAAAGCCACAGTTTATCTGGCCTTACTCGGGCCTCAAGGGCTTAAGCACCTAGCCCACCTCTCCGTCCAACGGGCCCATTATCTGGCAGAACGCCTGGTCCAACTCGACGGTGTTGAGCTACTCCACCCAAAACAGCCCTTCTTCTCGGAGTTTGCACTCACCCTGCCGGTTCCTGTCAAACCCGTGTTGGATAGCCTAAACACCCATCGCATTCTGGGTGGCTTGCCCCTAGCCGACGAGTACCCTGAGCATCCCAACAGCTTGCTAATTTCCGTAACGGAGCTCAATACCCCAGAACAATTGGAACAATACATCCGTTTTTTTTCTCAAGCTCTTTCCTTGACCCGGCCTGACTCACAGGCCGGGGTATCCACCTCACCAGCGTTGGAGGCGTACTCATCATGACCACCCAAGCCACCCCAGAGCCTTTAGCACCCCTTGAGCGCTCCCTATTCGAAAAATCCTCCCCCGGCCATCGGGGTCTGAGCCTCCCAGCAACGGGGGTTCCTGAACAGCCTCTTGACCAGCTTTTGCCTCCTGAATTACAACGAAAAGAATCCGCCAAACTCCCGGAGCTGGCCCAACTGGATATTATTCGCCATTTTGTCCGACTTTCTAAATTGAACCACTCTATTGATGATGATTTTTACCCGCTGGGTTCCTGCACCATGAAATACAACCCCAAGGTCTGTGATTACTACGGCATGCTGGACGGACTGACTCAACTTCATCCCCGAACCCCCGATCATTTAAGCCAAGGGACCTTAGAAATTATTTATACCCTCCAGCAGTATCTGGCGGACATTACCGGATTCCATCAGGTTAGCCTTCAACCGGCCGCCGGTGCGCAAGGTGAACTCGTCGGCATGATGATGATCAAAGCTCATTTCAAAAAGATTGGCGAAACCCAGCGAACCGAAGTCATTATCCCGGATTCCGCCCACGGCACAAACCCGGCTTCAGCAGCTATGTGTGGCTTTAAGGTGCTGGAACTTAAAAGTGCTGAGAATGGTCTTGTGGATGTGGTCGGATTAAAGACTCTGTTGTCAGAGAAAACAGCCGCCGTTATGCTCACCAATCCCAGCACACTAGGCTTGTTCGAAAGAGATATTCTGGAAATCACCCAAACCGTCCATGATGCGGGCGGCCTGCTCTATTACGACGGCGCTAACCTAAATGCCGTTATGGGACAAGCCAAACCCGCCGACATGGGCTTTGATGTCATGCACATCAACACCCATAAAACGTTTGCAACACCTCATGGTGGTGGTGGCCCCGGTTGCGGACCGGTCGCAACAACGCCGTTACTCGCACCTTACCTACCCTCGCCCATTGTCGCCTTTGACAATGGACAGTATACTCTCCACAACAACCGCCCCGATTCCATTGGGCGTGTTAAGACCTTTAACGGCAATTTTGAAATGATGGCGCGTGCGTTTACCTATATTTCGGCTTACGGCGCTAAGGGACTGGCCCAAGTGACTCAAGATGCCGTCTTAAACGCTAATTACATCAGAAAACAACTGGAAGCTACCTATGAAATTCCTTATGATCAGGTATGCAAACACGAATTCGTCATGAACAGCCACCGTCAGAAAAAATATGATGAAAGACTAAACACCATGGCCATCGCCAAACGCCTGATGGATTACGGCATTCATCCGATGACTGTTTATTTTCCACTCATTGCCCATGAAGCCATGATGGTAGAGCCAACAGAAACCGAATCCAAAGAAACGCTGGATCGCTTTATTGACGTTATGAGACAAATTGACGCCGAGTGCCGTAACAGTCCTGAGTTAATCCTCAATGCGCCTCACACAACCCCCGTTCAAAAGGTCGACGAAGTGTCTGCCGCTCGAAACCCGGATCTCAATTTTTACTGTTGCCCAATTTAATCAGAGACTTTAACTTACTCGTACCCCAGTTCAGTCATCCCCGCTGTTGCATCCGCCGGGCGGACTTTAACCGGTGGGACATTGCTCGCCTTAACCGTATCCTTATAGAACGCTTTAGTCTTCTGCGTCACTTCTCGGGCCGATTCTTTCGCCTGATTAATTCCCACAGCATACTGCGCTAAAATATCCGAAGCCTCTTCATCCGTTATGGAGCCGGCCGCCTTTAACGCCGCGGCCTGAGCGACAAATTGGTTTCGCTCCTGTTCCAACATTAAAGCCTGATTCTTAGAGCTAATCCCTGTCTTGTAAGCTGTCATCTTTGAACTCGGCGCATTTTGAGCCGCCTCTTGCGCTCTCGACAATGAGTCGTTATTCAACGTAATACCACCCACGGCCCCAGCAAAAGCAGTTTCATTCAGGTTATCAAAAAACCGTTTTTGTGCTCGCATCTCGGCATACGTCGGTGCCTTCGGGGGGCCCTCTGGACTCGTAGCACTTTTGGGCTGACCCGAATTAGCAAACGTACCGGATACAAAACTGGCGACCTGGCTTAAGGCAGACATACGCTTAAATTACTCTCGCTCTCTTCTTTCGAGTTCAAAACACATTCGTCACAACTGAAGAATGGCAATACTCTATCTCACACTACTAAAATAAAAACAATTTTAAGGCCCTGATTGATCGCCGCGCCTCACTTGTTACATTTTTTTACAAGAGCGAGTAGTTCTGCCATGCTTTAACCATGGGGTGCGAGGCATTCAACTTCCGATCATCCAATACGGGCAAGGCGTAGAGATAAGGCACTTCAAGAAAATTCTCAAACACCCACGGTAAGCTCTCAATAGCCAAATCGTCGGTTTCTGACGGCATATTGGAAATCACCACCCCTTTCAGCTCAATTTCTCGATGTTCCAAAGCGTCTACGGTGAGCAAAGTATGGTTGATAGTTCCCAAATCTGGACGAGTAACCAATAAAACCGGCAGATCCAGTCGTTCTATTAGGTCCACCAATTCAACACCATCTGCCAACGGAACCCGAACACCGCCCACGCCTTCCACAATTACCACTTCGTATTGAGCCTGAAGGGCTTTCAGCCTAAACTCAATGACATCCAAATCCACCGGGTCCGTTTCCATAACCGCTGTGGCAACAAACGGGGCTACCGGAGGGATCGTATTATAGCTATTCGCCGTATCCACCGGAGTTTCTAGCAGAGAGTTCACCATCTCCAGATCCGAAACAATCTCCAATGAGGGCGAACCTGTTTGGATTGGTTTATACACACAAACCGACCGGCCTCCCGCCTGAACAACTGCAGCGAGTAAGGCGGTTACCCTAGTCTTTCCGACACCTGTGTCCGTACCGGCAATAAATAACGAGGCCATTGAACGCTTAACTCACAGCGCTGGCCGGTTGACGAGAACCTTCCAGCGAGTACAACGGCATCAGATCCGCAGAGGTAACCAAACCACGGATCCCTTTTCTGTGCATCTGGATTCCTCGAAGAAGGAAACCAAGAGCCGGGCCGCAAACGTTATCCACCATAGTGGTTTCATCGCTCAAGACAAATTGGTGACTGCCTGTAACACCCGAAACCGTCCGACCTGTCACAGTCACAGTCGTACTAACCGGTTTTTTCGCATGGCGGGTATCTACTAGTCCACCGACCGTCACTCGATCTCGTGAGCACACACCAGCCAGTTCCAGGATAATGTCATCGGCATGTTCCATGCCTTTCAGTTCAATCAGGCCATTTCGACGATTCAACTCCTCTTCTACCGCTTCATCGCTCATGTTCGCCACTTTTTCCACATCAAAGCCTTCCAGGTGAATTAAATCCTCTCGAATCGTAGCTTTATAGGATTCCCAACAGGAAATCCCCACACCAAAATGCACATCCACCGATTCGACTTCCACAAACGATTGGGCCGCCACGGCTGCCACTGTGGTTAAGAAACCAGGGGTCGCCCCCGCTCCTGTAATATAGAGGGTACCGCTTTGTTCAATCACATCATCCATGGCCAACAGATGTTCAACAGCCTGCGTACGCTTTAAAGCATCTACAAATACACCTTTAAACGGCGTTTCCCCCAGAATTTGACGCACTGTGCTGGCAAAAAACTCGACCGGTAAATTAGGGAGCGCCATAAAAATAGCATCGATAGAATCACCATGGGTTTTCAACAGATCCATAATCGCCTGCGCCGAAGGAATGCCGCATTCAGGGTAATTCGCCACCGTCGCCAAAGGCTCAATGGTCTCCAACCTAAGTCCTTCCGCATCATAGCAATAGCCCTGACTATCGGCCATGGCCACCAGTTGAAATTCTGATTTATGCTGAACCACACGAGCCATCCCTTTGCCTAAACCACCGGCACCTAAAATCGCAAATCGAATCATGACGCAGACTATCCTCTCCGTTCAGTTAGTACGTTTTGTTAAAGTGGTTTCAGTGTAAAAAAAAGACAAGGGAGATTCAATGCGCTTCATTATTTATTATCTTCTAAGTCATGGCCATGCGGCTATGTTGATGGTGACACAAGGCTAATCCCAATCCATCCGCCGCATCGTCTGGACGAGGAATCGTCCCTAAAACCAAAATTTGTGCCACCATCTCTTGCACTTCTCTTTTTTTCGCCTTTCCACTCCCAGTAATCGCTTGCTTCACCTGCATCGGCGTGTATTCCGCATACGGAATCCCCTGTGTGTGAACCGCCAACAAAACCACCCCTCGAGCCTGTGTCACCGGCACCATGGTTTTCATGTTCTTAAAAAAGAAAATCTGCTCCACCGAGACCACATCCGGTTGATACCGATGCAAAACCGAGGTCAAATCCTCATAAATTTCTTGTAGCCTTGCCCCGTCTGACTTATCCTTGGACGTGGTAATCACGCCCCATTCTGGGTTTTCATACACACCGAGCGACGTAACGTCAATAACGCCAAAGCCAACAATGCCAATGCCGGGATCAATACCTAAAATTCTCATCCATTTCATTAAACGGGTTCTCGCCCCCAAAAGCAAGTCGAAGGAGCCTACCTTCGTGAAGCGCTTTTTGGGAGTCACTTTGAATCAAGGCACGTTAGAAACGGGGCTTTATCTGATCCTCTGTGGAGGATTGCTTGGACTTTCCGCACCGGGGATCGGGTTGTGGTTTCTCGCTTGGGTGGCTTTGATTCCGATATTTTTCTGGCTAAGGCGTACCCCCTCATCGGCCACCTGTTTTCAGGGAGGATTTATCGTCGGGTTTATTTTCCACGCCATCTATCTCTGCTGGTTTACAGGACTTCACCCCATGACGTGGCTGGGCTTTACCCCATGGCAAAGCCTATTCATTGCCTACACCACATGGGGTCTGATTTCTACGCTGGGCGGTCTTCTGTTTGGCCTCTTGTTTATAGGCTACCGCAAGCTCTATGACTTCAGACTCGACGTTTTTCTCTTTCCCCTGCTCTGGGTCTTCGGCACTTGGCTTTATATTCAACTGAGCGAAGTTTATGTCCCATGGGCTTTACTCCAATATACGCAGGCTTCAGTTCCGCTGATGCGAGAGGTCGCGGGTTCCTTGGGTGATGGAAGTATTGCCGGGTTAATTTTATTCCACAATACGGCCTTAACAGCCCTTATTCAACGACACTTAAACCAGAAAAAAACCGACCTTTATCGAATCGGCGTAACCGTAACCGCCATTCCTCTTTTGCTGGCTCTCTCAATTTGGACTGAATCACCTGCCAATACAACCCCATCAGGTTTTCCCTTCCCCGTTGCTGTAATCCAGGGCAACCTCCCGATTGAAACCATCCGTTCGCCTGAAAAAGCACGACGAGGAGCAGAAATCGCTTACCTTCGGCCGCTTCAGGAAGCACGGCTCTCCTCCCAGACCCTGATCGTTCTACCAGAAGAAGGCATTGTCACCGACTGGGTAAAACAAAATCATCCATCGGGTAACCTGCAAGTTCAAAGGCTTCAAGCCCTAGCCAATCAGAGGGAATGGACACTAGCACTCGGCGTGTCCTCTCAAAAAGACACCCACTACTACAACAGCATTCTTCTAATTCAACCGCATCAACCGGCAGCTTTCTACAACAAGTCAATCCTTGTCCCCTTTGGCGAAACGACCCCCCGCCTCCACGGGCTTTTACCGAAACACTGGCTGGAGCAACTGCTGGCTGGCTTAGGCGTCCCCTACGCCAACCTTTTTGACGCCGGAAAAACAACACAGCCCCTTGAGCTTAAATCAAATCACCCGGCCCATCCCATAAGCCTCAGTGGGTTGGTTTGCTTCGAACTAGCCTACCCACGGGTTATCAACCATCCACCGGGTGATATTTTAGTCAACACCAGTAACTTGGGCTGGTTCCACCAACACCCGTTTCTCGAAGCCCAATTCCTTGCTTTAGGGCAAATCCGGGCCGCTCAAGCCAAACGCCCGCTTATTATTGCCGCCAACACCGGCATTTCTGCCCTGATTAACCCTCAAGGCCAAATCCTTCAAAAAACCCTCTCCGGTAAAAAAGCACAGCTCTTTTTAGATTTTAATCCCTCTCAAAAATAGCCTTCCACTCTCAACCAAACCCCTTAATTTAACACCCTGTTTGTTTGTCGTTATTTTTATAAGGCAATTTTATCTCGTCAACAAAAGACACTTATGGTAGCCTTATTTTGGTCTCTTTTAAATTCATGCGCACAAAAACACGTTGAGCAGGTTTTAAGAAACAGAACAACACAACCAAAAAAAGATGCTATTCAGCCCCTCAGCGTTTTTAAGGAGCCGCCGTTATGTCTGGACTACCCCCAAGCCACTATCCACCGCCAACAGGCTACAACTTTACACCGCCAGCCCACTACAACATGGCACCACCCACCTTTTATCCAAACGCCGGTCGGCCCGCCGCTCCAATGATTCCGGGACAGACTTTTGCTCCGACAAACCCAGCCCAGTCTTCGGCTGAACTCCAACAACTTCGAGCCATGGCCGAGCAATTAAAACCGTTAGGTGTTCAGTTTGATGTGGACGCTGTGGAACGGATGGTTCAATCGGGTATGCCTATGGAACAAGCCGTTATGCAACAAATGGCAGCTTCTGGCTTACCAGTACCCGGCGGCGAAAACCCTGGAAGCCCAATGAGCTTACCTGGTGGTCTCTCCCCTTTAAACCAGAACGAAGACCCTAATCGGTCTGGGGCTATGGTCATGCGCGATGGCACCGTTTGGGACACCAAAAGTAACACAGGCGGCATGGGATTCTTCGGTAAACTAATATTAACCGCCGCCGCTTTAGGGATTGTTGGCTTTGGGTTCCGACACTTTCGGCTCGCTCAAAAAGAGTCTATTAAAGGGGCCGTAGAAAACCTGAATAATAATGCGGCCGCTGATTTCCTGACGAGTAACCCGGTCTCAAAGTGGCTGAGAGAAAAAACACCCCAAACCATCAAAGAATCGCTTCGCCGTACCGGTGAAACCCTGAAAAACTGGCTGGGGTTTAGTGAGACTACTGCCAAAGCGGCCAGCTAAAAGGGATTCCGAAATAGAATCTGTTTCATTCGTCTATAATGAGAAGACCTCTTTTTATTTAAAAATGATTCAGGATAATCGATGTCATGCTGACCTCCATTGAAAAGACACGCCCCTCGAAGCTGATTCCTTCCAGGCTCAGGCCCGGTGACACCATTGCCATTATCTCACCCGCAGCACCCACCGAAAACCCGGACGAGCTATTTTTGAAGGGCCTCCGGCTACTAGAAGAGCAGGGGTTCCAGGCCAAACTCATGCCTCACGCCAAAAATCGGGATGCTTATCTGGCAGGTACGGATGCCGAACGCGCTAACGATTTAACCGAAGCCTTCCTCGACCCGGAAGTCAAAGCGATTCTCTGCGCGCGAGGCGGGTACGGTTGCTCTCGAATTTTACCGCTACTGGACTTATCTCTTATCCAAAAAAACCCTAAAATCTTTATTGGGTTTAGCGATGTGACCGTCCTTCATCTTGCTTTTTACCAACAAGCGGGACTGACCGGATTTTACGGCCCCATGCTCACATCCAACCTCATCCATCCAGAACCGTTTAGCCAACAGTGTCTGTTAAATATGATTACTGCCCAGCATAAAGTCCCTTATGAAATCCCCAACACTGAGTCTTACCATTGCCTCCAGCCGGGTACCATAGAAGCACCTTTAATAGGCGGGAATCTAACCTTGCTAGCCTCTTTATGCGGTACACCCTATCAACCTCAAACGCAGGGACATATCTTGTTTATTGAAGACTGGAAGGAATCCTACTACTCTATTGACCGTCAATTCCAACAAATGAAACTGGCTGGATTGTTTGATGGAATTAAAGGCTTACTGTTCTGTGATTTTTCCAGCATGGACGACACGGAACCCTCTCCTCCTTTTTCTCTTGGCGAACTGTTCCAACGCCTCACCCCATTTCTTCAAGAAAAACAGATACCGATAGGTCTCGGGTTTTCAGTCGGCCATGGGGAACAAACCGGTACTCTGCCCATCGGTATCCAAACCCGCTTTAACGCCACAGCTGGTACGCTCACCCTGTTGGAATCACCGGTTTTATAAGCGCATTTTAATCTTATCAAAGAACGTAAATTTATTCTGCCAAGGTCTCACCCCTCTTTAAAACCGGTACCACCCGTTTAGCTTCAATCAGAGCCTCCCGAACCCCTTCTCTCAGTGCTGGTTCCTGTGGATGACTCATACCCGTCATATTTTCCTGTACGGCTGGTGGTGTCTTTTTCTGCACAGCCTTTTCAAGTTTAGATCTAGGTACGGCCCGAGGCTCAGGCCCCAAAGGCATGTCCTCTAACACTTGTTGGTTTCCCTTAGGGGGCTGTATTTCAAGCGGCTCTGCTACCATCCCTTCTTCTGATTCTGATGACGATTCTTCAGATGCTTCTGGCTTCTCCGTCGATGCTTTTTCAGCCGTTTTTTCTCCCAAAAGGGTTAAGCCCATAGCTCGAACATCAAGGGGCAGAGCTGTTTCCACGCTCCCATTTTTTAAATCCACCACAAACAACTGATCTGTCCCAGCAGTAGTGACATACGCCTTCTCATCCACTTCAGAAACCGCCAGTGCCGTCGGAAAAGACCCTGGTTCCAAAATAACTCTGGACTCTGCCCGTGTTTTTGTTTTTAAATCAATCACATCCAATCGGGCATTACCCGCCGAGAGTACATACAGTTGATCTTTTGCTATTAAGGGCGCAAAACTCACCGGCTTTTTCCCCACATCAATAACCGCCAATGGCTCACCTGTTTCCAAGTCCATGGCCATGACCTGATGTGAAGAACGGCTAGCCATCCACAGGGTTGTTTTCTTTCGATCCCGCTCATCCAGCCACATGGCTGAAATGTTTTTTAACCCCGGCAAAGTGCGCACCACCTGCTGGCTAACCAAATCCAAATCGTACACCTTGCCCGCCGTATAATCGGCGACATACACATGCCAATTCCAGTGAGAGCGAAGCATTTCTCCGCCATTTCCAGGTAACAGAATTTTGGACGTGCCCACCAGTTCCACCGTACTGACAACCGTCAGAAAATTGGAAAACCGATGACTGACCAACAACTGATCCTCGCCCTCAACATAGAGAACTCCAGTCGGTTTTGACCCCACCGCCACACGAGCTTTCACCAGATTAGAGAACGTATCCACGACAACTAACTCATCGGTTGTCAAACAGGAAACATAAACCGCATGCCCCTCCTCAGATGGGATGACTCGAGACGCCACACAGTTTAACTCGACAGTTTCTTTTTTCATCCCCTGTTCTGGATCAATCACGACTAGGGTTTGCCGATCCAGATCGGTTAAGTACAATGTTTTTTTAACCGGCGAGTGTCGAGCGGTATCAAACACTTTTTGGGCAATAGCTTCCGGCGTATCAGCCACCACATCCTGACTGGCCTGCGGATCATACGGCAGATCCCCAAGAATCACCTTAAGCTCCGTGGGGATATAAAGATTGGGCGGAAGCAATAAATCCTGAGGCAGGAGTCCTTCTTTTAGCTCAATCGGATACATCTCCAATTTGGCCAGCGCCAGCTTGCCGGATGCCGTGTTAATCAACCGAATAAGAAACAGGTTGTTATCAAAATGAATTAAATCGGGATACGGTTTATCCGTAGGCGCCTCGTTTAAAATTTGACTGGGGTTTTCCGACATGGAAGGATCTTGAGGAAAAATAGGCAAGTACACCATGCCATTAGGAAACGTGACCATTCCGTCAAACCGAACCTTCACACCGGCATCCTTCTCTCGAAGGTAGGACATCACGGTAGGTGGCAATTCAGTCGCGGTCGCCGTTAATGAAGCGGGAAACATCAACCCCAGAACAATCGCACCGAACCCGGCCATGATTATTGTTCTCACCCATCGAGGCGACTTTACATTCCCAAATGCCCATAATCTCATTAAAACATCCCTTTTACGGTACTGAACATCCTATTATAGCCGGGACAAGAGAAAAAAGAACCTCTTTCGATTAAATTTTATAAAAGCCCACCATGGCCAGTAATCGTTTGAGGGACTTGAACCACCCCTTCAAAGACATAGTCCGCTGGGCCCGTCATCAAAACATGGTTGGAGGTTTCTCGTTCCCATTGAACCTGCAAGATACCTCCCGGCAAATGAATCGCCACGGAATGGCCTGTTTTTCCATTTAATGCCGAGGCCACCGCTGTCGCACAGGCACCTGTACCACACGCCAATGTAAAGCCGCAACCCCGTTCCCAAACCCGAAGCCGCAAAGTTTGTTCATCAACCACATCCACAAATTCCACATTGGTTTTTTGGGGAAAGCGAGGATGGGTTTCAATAGCCGGCCCAAAAATTGCCGGATCCAGAGGTTCTGCCAGATCCTCCTGAAAAATCATACAGTGGGGATTCCCCATACTAACCGCTGTTATAGGAACCGTTTGACCCAACACGGTTAAGGGTTCATTTTGAATCACCGTTCTCTTCTTTTCGTCACCCTCCACAAAAGGAATCCGCTTGGGATCTAGAATAGGCGCTCCCATATCAACAGTCACGGTAGCGTCTTTATTAATTTTAGGCACCATCAGTCCGGCTGGGGTTTCCACCCGGAACGTGTCTGAGTCGATTATTCCAAGATCCCGAACCAGACGGGCAAAACAACGGATTCCATTACCGCACATCTCCGCTTGACTACCATCACTGTTAAAAAAGACGAACTGAATATCAAATTGCTCTGGATCCGTGGCAGGGGCAATGATGACCAAACCGTCAGACCCAATTCCAAAATGGCGATCCGATACATACGCTGCCAGACGGGGCTGGTCCGTTCCCACTGGAATATCCTCCCCTTTCATCATGACAAAATCGTTACCCAGCCCCTGCATTTTAATAAAGGGCAACGCCCCATAATCCGGCTTGAAGACCGATGTGTTTTTTACAGCAGTAGCACATTTCTTAATATCCATCATCATTTTATTTCCAATCGTGACTCTACGGTTATAAAATACTAACACCATGCTCGATGTCTTAAAAGCCCCTAAAACCAACCCAGCCCCAAACGGGCCTTATGGCCTCCTTTTTGGATCATGGCCTGTTCTCGCTCTAGCCGGGCTTTGCCTTATTTTATTTTTCTATAAATTGGGAAGCTACCCGTTTTTCGACGTAGACGAACCTCGTTATGCTGAAACAGCCCGAGAAATGCTAGAACGAAACGACTGGATCACACCCTACTTTAACTATGAGCTTCGATTGAACAAACCGGTCATGTTCTACTGGCTCATTGCTTTTTCATATCAACTGTTTGGGATATCCGAGTTTGCGGCGCGTTTCTTCAGTGCCCTTTCAGCTATGGGGATGGTTTTCATCACCTATGGATTAGGTCGATGGTGGATTAACCCACGATTTGGTTTATTTAGCGCTCTCATCCTCGCAACCACCATTGAGGTCATTGGCCTCTCTCGTATGGCCATTATCGACATGACCTTAGCCTTCTTCATTAGCAGTACAATCATATCCCTGTTTCTCGTAGCGCACCACTCTAAAAAGTGGTGGCTGGTGGCGGGCCTACTTTCTGGACTGGCTATTTTAACCAAAGGGCCGGTTGGTATTATTTTACCGGGAGCGATTTTCGTTGTTTACACCCTGTTGACCCGACAGTTCAAAGCCTGTTTTCTCAATCGATGGTTCCCACTTGCCTTAATAACCAGCCTGACCGTTGCGTTACCTTGGTATATAGCCGCTTGGCAGGTGCATGGCCAGCTCTTCCTTGATGAGGTTTACCACAACAACTTCTCCCGGTTTTCCGGCGGCATTAATTACCATATTAAACCCTGGTATTTTTATCTCCCCGTTATTGCCGTGGGCTTTATGCCCTGGAGCCTGTTCCTTCCTTTAGGGGTTTTTCAGGGCATTAAACATCTGAAGCAGCCCAACCAACCCGCTTATTTTCTATCTCTTTTTGCCTTAATCTGGGCAGGGCTAATTTTTCTGTTTTTCTCGATGGCTCAAACCAAACTACTGACCTATGTTCTTCCCCTCTTCCCTGCCCTTGCTCTGCTAACCGGGTTCGTCTTTGAGCAACTTGCTCAATCAATTTCTACAACAGCACCCAACACCTCCAGCCAATGGTCTTACCGTGCCTGTTGGATTCTATCGGGGTTATTGGCCGTGGTCCTTGTGATTCTCGCCCCGCTTTTTGTTGGCCAACCTGCAACCTTCCTGCCTAAAATCGCCCAACAAATTAATCAGTTAACGGAAAACCCCCTCAGCCTAGTGGCTGTCGCGAGTCTTGCTTTGGGCTCCATCTTCATGACCTTTTTTATCCTTCGAAGACAAATGATGTTCGCCCTTGCAAGCCAAGCCATCGCTTTTACTCTCTTGGTTGTCTGCGCTTTGAACAGCATTTTACCTAGTATCAACGAAGTAACTCAAGGTGCCATGCTATCTTTCGCTGAGCAGGCCAAGGGCGAGCCCCTGGCCATCTATGAAATTACCCGGCCCAGCCTGACCTATTACAGCCGTAAAAAAATCCCTCACGTTGGTCGAGACGACTATGGTAAACTAGATGCGCTTCTCACCTCCGTCGAAACGGACAACCCTCAAAACGCTAGGGAGCGCTTACTTTACATCATTACCAAAAACAGCCTCCACTCCGATCTAGCATCCGTCATTCCCAAGGGAAGTCAACTAACCCTGATTGATAAACAGACGGTTTATAGTCTATTTACCCTTAAAAAGCCAAAAATTCAGAGGATTTCCACCCCATGACCATGGACACTCCTACCCACAGCCCTTTTCAACTTCATCCAACCGACCCAAAAACCTTCGATAACAAACCCTATGGTTCCTTACCCGACTTTGACCCTAAAGCAGGAAAGGGCGTTGATGTCTCCTTTATCGCCCCCGTTTTTAACGAGGAAGAAAACGTCCAACCCTTGGTCGAAGAAATCTATCAAGCAGGCCTGAAGCTGAATCGTCCGTTTGAAATCCTGCTGGTCGACGATGGCTCTTCCGACAGCACCATCCCCAGACTACGCCAACTCGCTCAAGACTACCCGGTTCTTAGAGTCGTCAGCTTTAAAAGAAATTTTGGTCAAACCGCAGCCACGGCCGCTGGGTTTGCCTACGCCAGAGGGCAATACATTGTTACACTGGATGGCGACCTGCAAAACGACCCAGCAGACGCCCCTCGCCTTGTCGAAATGCTGGAAGCGGAGAATCTGGATATTATTCAAGGTTGGCGCAAAAACCGCAAAGATAAAGCCCTTTCCCGAAAACTCCCTTCCGCTATTGCCAATTGGATCATTGCCAAGGTCACCGGGGTTAAAACCCACGATAACGGTTGCTCCCTAAAAGTATATCGGGCGGATGTTGCTAAAAATATTCAGCTTTACGGTGAAATGCATCGATTCATTCCGGCTCTGGCGAGTATCGATGGCGCTTCTTTTAAGGAAGTTCCGGTCAACCACCGGGAGCGAAACGCCGGAACGAGTAAATACGGCATTTCCAGAACCTTTAAAGTGATTCTGGACCTCTTGACCGTCTTGATGATGAAAAAATTCTTTACCCGTCCCATTCATTTATTTGGGCGGGCGGGCCTTCTGCTCTTCTTCTTCGGCTTGGTTATCAACCTGTACCTTGTCTTTGATAAGTTGGTCATCGGCCATGATATCGGGACACGCCCCTTGCTTATTCTGGGGATGCTCCTGATTTTATCGGGCATTCAGCTGATTAGTACCGGACTCATTGCCGAGATTCAGGTTCGAACCTATTTCGAGTCCCAGAACAAGCCCATTTACAACGTCAAAGAAATCATCGAAAGCTAGTTCATTGAACGCCTCGGTTAAAACATTGATCAAAATCACCCTAAGTCTTGGGTTATTGGCTTTTATTTTTTACACCGCCGACGTAAGCGATACATTTCAACAGCTTTCATCCGCCAATCTCTGGTTTATCCCCATTGGGGTCGGAATTTATCTCATCAGTCAATGGGTTAGCTCGTACCGATGGCAATTTCTCTCTAAACCACTTGGCTTTGACCTCTCTACCCGTGAATTTTTTGACTATTACATGATCGGCATGTACCTAAACCTGTTTTTGCCCGGATCCATTGGCGGCGACGTCGGCCGAGTCTATTATCTGGCCAAATCCAGCAATCGACGCAAACGAGAAGCTCTCCTAACCCTACTGGCTGAACGGGGGGTTGGTCTAATAGCACTCTTGTTTATTACCGGCATGGTCTGCCTTACTCCGCAAGCGGAGCCAATCCCCTTGCCTATCCGATTTGGGGTACTTGGCCTTTCTACAATGCTTTTCATCGGGTTTATAGCACTTCATTGGATTCCTTTAGATCCCCTTATCAAAAGATTTCCTCGACTCGAACTCCTTCAACAAGCTAATGTCTATTGGAAAGATATTCCTCTGCTCATTAAATCGGTCGCTATTTCTGTTTTTGTCCACAGCTTTATGGTCGCTATCCATGCCATGATTGCCCATGCCCTCGGGCTGGAGATTAACCTCATTTACCTTATCGCCGTTTATGGACTGGTCACCCTTTTAAGTGTCACTCCTATTTTTTTCAATGGCATTGGTCTTCGTGAGGGAGGTTACCAGTATATGCTCGGGCTTATCGGTATCTCCGCTTCTGCCGGTCTAGCCTTTGGTTTATACTGGTTCTTAATTTCCACCCTAACAAGCCTCACCGGCGGCTTGGTTTTCATTAAAGGTCACTACAAAACGCCAACAGCCGATGAAGCAGTAATCAATTAGGCCTCTGCACTTAGGCTATCCGGTTTGACTACCTGGATCTAGAACGGCAAGTTGATACAAATATTGACCATATTGATAGCTATAATCCCGATTCGCATTACCTAACGCTGCCGCATTTTGACTGGCAGTATACTGAACTGACGGGCTATCAGCATTTCCGGCCGACAAATGAGACTGACTCTGGGCAAGCGATAAATTGGACTCAAACCGATCTATCTTCGATGTCAGGCTGGCTTCCTGCTGGTCCCAACCGTCCGAAATAATTGAATACACTTCGCTTTCCTGTGTCGCTGTTAACGTTAATCCTTCCTGATTCGCTTCAAGAGCTGACAGATTAGAATCAGTCGCTTTCGGCTTTGCAACATTTGCAAGAGAAGCTTGACTACCTACAGCACTATTCGTACCTGGCACTGGATTAGTTCCCTGTGGCACACCCATACTAAGCATTATTAACTTACTTCTCCTCTCAAATTCAGACAATATTTTTCTCTAACGAATATACTACTTATAACAATAAAAACAAATTCAGGCTAAAAATTGCCCTTCTTTCTTCAAAATCACTAAAATACCCCTATTCGATGTTTTCAGCCCGAAGAGTCCAGAATAAGAGCGTAAACATATAAAGGACACTATGGTTTTCCTCTCCGGTTTTAGGTAGAATGGTAGTTGTTGCTCTATGCATTATCCTTGTCCGAATCACTCAAAAACCTTGACCGGAGACTATTTCCTTTATGAACTATTTGCCGTCATTGACCCTCAACAAAGCCCCTCTCGCCTTTCTCCTTTCGCTTGTTCTCGGCTTTTCATCCGGCCTTCCTTCTTTTGCGGAAGACCCAACAACCACAGAGGAAGCCATCCCGACCCCCCTTTCTGACTTTGCCCCGGATGAAATCCGGCCGGCTCGGGGAAAACGCTACGATCAGGGCCTAACCATCACAAAAGTCTCCATTAAAGGAAACCGGCTCATTGAAGGTGGGCTTATTCGAGAAGCCATGGCATCCCGCTCCGGGAGCCTTTATAGTAAACGAAATCTTCAACGGGATCTTCGGCGCATCTACAACATGGGCTACTTTACCGAGAAGATTAAAGCCGTTCCTATCGCCACCAACAACGGCATCCACCTCCGTATTGAAGTGGAAGAAAACGCACCGGTTACCGGTATCAATATTGATGGCAATACCCTGATTAATGACGAAGAACTTCAGGCCATTTTTGCTGGCCAGACCGGGATGCCTCAAAACATTGGCCAACTAAACGAAAGCATTGAAAAAATTGAAAAAGTCTATGCCAAAAAAGGCTATGTTCTGGCCCGGGTAAAAAACATTTCCGATGACCCTGATGGGGTCATTAACCTGGAAGTTAATGAGGGTGAAATTAACGACATTCACTTCATTGGCAACCGAAAAACGAAAGATTATGTCGTTAAACGGATGATGCTCACCAAAAAAGGCGATACCTATAACGAGAAAGTCTTGACCGAAGACTTGAAGCGGGTTTTTTCCAGTCAGTCTTTTTCTGATGTCCGCCGAGTCATCACCGTCTCACCGGATGACCCAGACAAATACGACCTTAGCATTGAGCTGGACGAAAAGAAAACCGGCGCCATTTCCATGGGCGGCGGAGTTGATACCGGAACCGGCCTGTTCGGTTCCGTCGGTTACACGGATCCCAACTTTCGAGGTCGGGGCGAAAACTTTACCTCCATTGCCGCCGTCGGTACCGGTGTTATTGGCCGAGGCGACAGTCTGGCTGATGCTCGCACATATCAGTTTGATGTCGGTTGGAGTACACCCAGTTTCCGACAGACCGATAACGCGATCTCAACCAACCTATACGGTCGGGATATGGCGAGCATTAACGTCCCTCTCGGCATCGAACGTCGTATTGGAACCGGCGTCACCTGGTCTCGTCCCATTAAATCCATTAAAAACACCGCCTTTAGTTTAGGGCTCACGGGTGAGCGGGTCTCTCTCCGAGAAGGGGGCACCAGTTCCGATCTGTCGGATCTTGGGATTACCGGACGAGGTACTCAACTCGACGGCGGTACGTTTATTAACCTATCGCCCACCATCGCATACGACACTCGAAATAACCGGTTTGCCCCAACAAAAGGGCAGTTAAGTACCCTTTCCCTTTCAGGAGCCTATGGTGTTGGTGGCGGATCTTACGGGACCGTTTCAGCCAACGTTCGTAAATACATCAAACTCCATAAGAACGTCACTCTCGCCTTAAACGCCCAAGGGGGCAGCGCTTTAATTGGTGACATTCCCACCTTTAACATGTTCCGGGTCGGTGGCTCTTATTCGGTTCGAGGATTTCAAGAGGGTGGTCTTGGTATTGGTAACGGATTCCTTATTGGTAGCGCCGAAGTCCGGACCAAACTCCCTTTGTTTGGCAAGTTGAAAAAAATTCCGTTTCTGGATAACCTAGGCGCTGCTTTCTTCCTCGACGCCGGGAAAGTCGTGGATCAAGCCAAGCTGACCAGCGGCCAATTCGGTCACGACGGGTTTGGTGCGTCCGCAGGGGCTGGGCTTCGCCTTACGATTCCAGGAGTTGGCCCGGTTCGAATCGACTACGCCATTCCCATCGCCGGAGGCAACAGTAACTTCTATCGGCGCTTTAATTTCGGCGTCGGACAGAAGTTCTAGTCGACCTGCTCCAATGAAACGAAAATGGAAACTTGCTAGGATCGCTTGTGGATCCTATAATACAGTGAACATGTCAATAGGAGACTCACCCCATGAGGCAGATTTATTCCATCGCAATGGCTCTCATTGCAACGATTGTTTTCTCGTTTAGTGCTGTTGCGCAAGCGGATAATATCGGTTACGTTGATTTTGATAAGATCTTAAGCGGGTATGATAAAGCCCTGAGCGTTCTTTCAGATATCAAAGTTCGCGAAGCCGAAATTCGCAAGATGCAGGCCGATTTTGTAAAACAGGTTGAAGAATCTCATAAGAACTCACCCAAGAATCCGGTTAGCGCCAACCAGTTGGAAAAAGAACTAAACGAACAGCTACAAGCCAAAGTTCAAGAATATCGGGACTGGGCAACCGTTCAGCAAAAAACCATCGATCAAGCGCTGGAAGCCGCTATTAAAGAAGTGGCTCAGACGAAAAGCGTTGATGTGGTACTGACTCGGAACGCTGTGTTTGACGGCGGGCTTGACCTAACCAATGATGTCTTGGCCAAACTCAACACCCAGTAATTACAACCTTTTTTAAAATCAATAATCGACCGGTTTGTTTTCTTTCCGGTCGATTTTTTTTAGGACGCTTTCAATGAGACCGGTTGACTTCTGATTTGCTTGGGGTATCTTAGTGTTGAAAATACTATATACCCCTCCTTAAGTTTCTCGGCCTATTTCATTACAGGCCGAGCTTTTTTTGCTCAAATAAAGAACGAAAAACGCTTGGGAGGGTTAATGCAACCGTACTCTTGCATAAAATGATCAACCTGATGCCGCATCCCTGCTTTTACCCCCTTTATATTTGTAGTAAATTGAAGTGATAAACTCTTCTCAACTACAAATGCAATAGAATGGAGAATTTTGCTCAATGAGAACGACTCCCATTACTTTCGCTTCCTCTCCTCCGCCAAGTCCACAAACGACTCCGACTAAACCCAACCAGAATTTACCAAAAAGTCCGCCTCAATCATCCAGAATGGTAATGAGTGTTACTACTTTTGCATTTATTTTCACAGGATTTATGCTCGATCTTTATTTCAAAGTGAATGCTTCTTCCCTAAAGCAAACTCTCGCTAAACTAGAATCACCGGATGAAGCCAATGAGCTCTATCGTAAAAGCCTAATAAGATACCCCGGAGATGGCAATATCGTAGCGATTGTTTTGGAGAATGTTCCTAAAATTAAAGAGGAGCCGGTAAAATTAAAAATATTGGCACAAATTTTGGGATTAGAAGATTGGAATGATGATTTGGAGCTCCTCGCCACAGCTCTAAAATCCATTCAGTCCGATCCTCTTCGTGAGTCGGCTGAAACGTTTTTAGAGAACTATACCTCTGAGGCTTATCAAAGCCCCAATCAAATCCGAGTCGCCCAGTTAGTCCTGATCGATAAGCTAAATACCGAAGCTTATAAGCCTCTCGATTAATTTTGGCGTTGCTAATCGACTCCCTGTCGGGCGTAAAGAATAGTGTCAGTGTGGCTTGCACTATACACCTATCCGGGAAATAGTTGAGCTAGAATAATAACAGGAAACAGGTTGACTTCTGATTTGCTTGGGGTATCTTAGTGTTGAAAATACTATATACCCCTCCTTAAGTTTCTCGGCCTATTTCATTACAGGCCGAGCTTTTTTTATCTACTTAGCCCAGACTTCCTCTTCTTTTATCGTTTCTTTTACAGAGGTTAACACGGGTTTTTGATACAATGGCCGTTGTTCGAGTGATACAAAGAGCCCTGCATGAGTCGTCTGTACGATACCCTGAACTCCTTTGACGTGGATCCTGACAAAGCAACCCCCATGGTGCGTCAATTTGTCCAAGTCAAACAAGCCCATGCGGGCATTATCCTGTTTTATCGAATGGGTGACTTCTACGAAACTTTTTTCGAAGACGCCATCATCACGGCCAAAGCCCTAGAAATCACCCTAACCGCCCGAGACGCGGGCCAATACGGTAAAATCCCCATGGCGGGCATCCCGGCCAAAGCTGTGGATACTTATCTCAGCCGACTATTGGCCAAAAATTTCAAAGTCGCCATTTGCGAGCAAGTGGAAGATCCGGCGCTAGCCAAAGGGTTGGTCAAACGAAAGGTCATCCGCATCCTTTCACCTGGAACGATTACAGATCCCTCCCTCCTTAATCCTGAAGAGAACAATTTTCTTGCCGCCCTGACGCTGGGCAAAAAACCTGGTGACCTCTGTGGGCTAGCCTATTGCGATATTACCACCGGTGCCTTTTACGCCACTCAGTTAACTCTCGTTCAGGTACTCAGCGAACTGGATCGCATTGCCCCCTCCGAGATTTTAGTCCCCGGACGCCGTAAAAAAGCGCTCCCCGGCCAGGGAATCGATGAATTTGTCCCCAATGTACCTCCTGAACTTAGCGAAAACTTCCGCTGTACCGCCGTATCCGATCTGGCCTTTCAGATTAACGACACTCGTCCCGTTCTGGAAGCGCTTATGGGCGTAACCTCTCTGGAAGGCTATGGCCTCCACGAGCATCCTGACGCCATGGTTGCCGCCGGGGTAATTGGCCATTACGTCAAGGAAACGTTTCTTGAAGAAGTCCCTCACTTCGACCGAATTCAGGTCTATCATCTGGATCAAACCATGGCCCTGAATGCCGCCGCTCGTCGAAATCTTGAACTTCTATCCACCGTCAGAAATAACATGTACGAAGGCAGTTTACTCTGGGTGTTAAACCAAACCACTACCAGTATGGGCGCTCGTTTGCTTCGTCAATGGATTAGCCAGCCTTTAACCCATTTACCAGAAATTGAAAGCCGACACCACAGCGTGGATGAACTGGTTCAGTCTCCCTCCCTGAGAGACAGCCTTAAACGAATTCTAGCGGATATCTACGACTTGGAACGCCTCAGCACCAAAGTTGCTAACCTAAACGCCCACCCTCGGGATCTGATTGCTTTAAAACAATCCATCCAACGTCTGCCCGAAATCTCTAACCTGCTGAAACCCCTGAAAAGTTTCTACATGCAGCGCCTCCAAAATTTTCCTTCCGAGCTTTTCAAGCTGGTAGCCTTAATCGATCAGGCCATTGATGACTCCCCGGCCCAAAGCATTAAAGACGGCGGTATCATAAAAATAAACTACCATCAGGAGTTGGATCAGATCCGACATACTCTTACCAACCACAACCAATGGCTAGAACGCTATACTGAGCAGGAACGGGAACGCACCGGCATTAAAAATCTAAAAATTGGCTTTAACAACGCCTTTGGCTATTTTATCGAAATCAGTCGAATAAACGCTCAAAACGCCCCCGATGACTATCACCGCAAACAGACTCTCACCAACGCCGAGCGTTTTACCACACCCGAGCTTAAAGCACAGGAGGTCAAGTTCCTGGATGCACAGGGTCGTCAGAACGATTTAGAATACAACCTGTTTCTCGAGCTACGAGGCAAGCTCTTACCCTATGCGCCCATCCTGAAGGATTCGGCCCACCGGGTCGCCGCCCTAGATGTACTACGGTCGTTTGCCTCTGTGGCGGTCGAACAAAACTATGTCAAACCCCTTGTTGATGACTCACTGGAAACCAACCTTCAGGATGCCCGGCATCCTGTGGTGGAAAAAATGCTTCCTATGGGCCGGTTTGTACCCAATCACTGCACTCTGTCGGCTGAGGAAAAAAGCTACGCGACCCCACAAGTCATGATTATCAGCGGCCCCAACATGGCGGGTAAATCCACTTATATGCGTCAGGTGGCACTAATCACCCTGATGGCACAAATAGGGTCGTTTGTTCCCGCCCGTTATGCTCGTATTGGACTGGTCGATAGTATATTTACCCGTGTCGGTGCTGTTGATGACCTCTCCAGCGGTCAATCGACATTTATGGTGGAAATGAACGAAGCAGCGCAAATTCTCAACGGTGCCTCCCGACGTAGCCTCGTAATTCTCGATGAAGTAGGCCGGGGCACCAGCACCTACGACGGCGTTGCTATCGCCTGGAGTGTGACCGAGTATCTGGTGAACACCATTGGGTGCCGCACCCTCTTTGCTACTCACTACCACGAACTGAACACGTTGGAATCCCTGTATCCCAAGATTAAAAATTACCGGGTCTGCGTTTCCGAACAAGATCCCGCCACCGGAGAAAATGGACAGGAAATCCAATTTCTCCATAAAGTGGAACCCGGCGCCGCTCAAAAAAGCTACGGTATCCAGGTCGCTCGTATGGCAGGAATCCCATCTTCCGTTATTACTAAGGCCACCTCACTCCTGCAACAACTGGAAACCAAAGGACAGTCTCCAACCGCTTTTCCCTTAGAAAAACCCCTCCTCAAACCACCAGAACCCTCCCCGCAACTCTCTCTTTTCTAGTTTTTTTACAGTAAGATACAGGGATGGATTCTGTTTTACATGCCAGCCTAACGACTATCGCTGCTATTGCCACTCCTCGTGGTCATGGTGGTGTCGCAATTATCCGGCTGAGCGGTCCCAAAGCTTGGGCCATTGTCGAGCGAATTTTCTCTCGCACTCATTCAAGCCGAAAACAGCACTCTCAAACACTCGAATCCGGACGTTATTACCATGGATGGATTGTGGACTCTGACACTCAACATAAACCCTCTAAAGGGTTGGATAATATCATTGATGAAGTTCTCGTTCTGCCGTTTAAAGCACCTAAAAGTTATACCGGGGAAGACGTTACAGAAATCCATTGCCATGGTGGCGATTTGCTAGCACAAACCATTTTAAACCTTTGTCTAAGAGAAGGAGCCGTTCCCGCCGAGCCTGGCGAGTTCACCAAACGGGCGTTTCTCAATAACCGGGTGGATTTAACCCAAGCCGAATCTATTATGGATCTTATCGCCGCCCGAGGCCAGCGCCTTCTCTCACTGGCCTCATCCAATCTGAAACATCAATCTCTCGGCCGCTACATTGACGCCATGGCCGACCGCCTGATGACGGTTCAGTCCCAAATTGTCGCTCATATTGATTTTCCAGACGAAGTGGATGAACCCGACCGACATCCCCTCCAGACAGAACTTCGAGAGATCCTGACCAAATCTCAATTACTCGAACAGGCCTCTCAAAAGAATCAGCACTTTCGGGAAGGCTTAAAAATCGTTCTTCTGGGCATGCCTAACTGCGGCAAATCCTCGATTTTTAACGCGCTCCTCGCTCAAGAACGTTCGATTGTAACAAATATTGCTGGAACCACCCGAGATATCATCACCGAAGGGCTTCAGGTGGCTGGTATCCCCATTACGCTCATTGACACCGCTGGACTCCGGGAAGCCAATAACCAGGTAGAGGTTCTAGGCATTGAACGAAGTTGGAACGCAGCGGAAGAGGCGCAAGCCGCCCTGTATATTTACGATGCGGCTTCTGGCCTTCAGCCTAACGATCAACACCTACTTAACAAGCTGACCCAACAATTCCCCGATACTTCCCTTCAGTTGGTCGCCAATAAAATCGATCTGTGTAACAGAAACACACCCGCCCTGATCCCAACAGAACACCTGACCACATCCGCTTATACCGGTGAAGGGTTAACCCGACTCTTTGACTGGATCGAAGAAATAGCATCTCGGGACAACTCAAGCATCGATGAACTCAACTTCTCACTGAATCAACGTCAATTGGCGTGTCTGAGTCATTTCAAGGATAATCTTCAGCAGACACTAGAAACTCTGGACCAACCTGCCATCCCGATTGATCTGGCCACCATTCCCATGACCGATGCCCTACATCAGCTTGATGAATTGATGGGACGAGATACAACAGAGGAAGTATTGGATCGGGTATTTAGCCAATTCTGTGTAGGCAAATAACCCCAAATGGATATAAAATAAATATCGAGCCCCTCCGGCCAAATAAAAAACGTGAAAGAATGTTAACCCATGACTGCGGAACCTTCTACCCCTTTAGATAACTGGTTTTCCGACCTCCCTCTAGAATCACAAGTCGCCCAACGACTGATCTTGGGCTATCAAGGCAAGCCTCACGATTTATCGGCCAACGAATGGTTTAATGAATTCCTTCAACTCGGACTCGGGGGCGTTATCTTTTTTAGAGAAAACTTCGAGGCACTGGAGCCACTGGAACCAAGTCGTGTGGCCCAACTCCTCAGCGATATTGATCAAGCGATTCCCGAATCCTTTCCCCGCCCTTTCCTAACGCTAGATCAAGAAGGGGGACAAGTCGAGCGGCTTCCTCATACCGTTTTCCCCACTTCTATCAACCCGGCATCCTTGGCATTGACCCTTCAGAACGTAGAATCCAATGAATTTTGCGCCGAGGTTTATGACCTCTCCGCTTATCATCTGTCACTCCTTGGATTCAACATGAATTTATTCCCCACGCTGGATGTGAATCTGGAGAAAAAAAACCCCGTCATCGGCCCTCGTTCGTTTGGGCAAACCCCGGAAACCGTCTGGCGTTTTGCAAAAGTTGCCATGGAACGACTAGACGCACGAAAGATATTAGCGGTCGGCAAGCACTTCCCCGGCCATGGCCATGGCACCGTCGACTCTCATGAACAGCTTCCCACCCTTCATTTTACGGCTCAGGAATTGCAAGCGTTTAAACACGCCATTGAGGCAAACATTCCCGCGCTCATGGTTGCTCATGGCTATTACCCAACACTTCAGGATAGTGCCGGCGAACAGAACATTCCGGCAACAGCCTCAAAAACTATTCTTCAAGACTTGCTAAGAGAAGACCTCAACTTTAAAGGGCTCACCCTCAGTGATGACATGTGTATGGGTGCTGTAACAGGCGGTTTCGACCCGGTAGAAACCGCTATTCGCTCTATTGAAGCGGGCATTGATATACTTATTTACCGAGAATCTACCGAAACGCAATGGGCTATTCTCCAAGGGATCGTCAAAGCCATCGAGAGTGGACGGATCAGTCGGGAAGCCCATGATCAAACCATGGCTCGAATTGCCGCTCAGAAAGTAAAGCTCCCGGTTTGTAAACCCAATCTGACCACCTTGTCTCAGGTCATGTCGCCTCCGGCCATCGAAGCCGTTGCTTCATTCATCGCAGGAAAAGCCCTGACCCTACTTCATGACAATCAGGAATTCGACATGCCTATTGATCCTGAGGACCTACTCTGGATCGTCCACCCAGATCGAGGCGAAATTCCCGCTTATTACCCGGATATTGCCTCCTCAGAGGAGCTGCCTAATCTCCTTAAAGCAAAAGGGCTAGCCCCTGTCTACGAACATCGGTACGCTCTGGGCGACCCCATCCCCTTCCCAAAAGATTCTGAAAACCCGGAAGTGGTTGTTTTTATCACTTATAGCCCTCAACTCCATGCCGGACAGATTGAATTCTATAAGGCCCTTCGTGAAAGATTCCCGGACGTTTTCATTCTTCTAGTTTCCGCCGGAACCGCTTACGATCGGGAATGGATGCCCGATGTCGATCTACATTTCGTTATGGGGAGCTACCGCCCGGCCTCAATGGAAGCCCTTAGTGAAAAACTGAGCTGCCAACCAGAGCCCGAACCCGTTCACCGATAATAAAACCGCTTTTTAAAAAACTTCAGTAATTTTACCCATACAGAATCCTCCCTTTCCAACCGATAGGTGATTATAAGTGTTAGGCTGATCATTTTCGCAGAGAGAGAGAGCGACTCTCTTATCTTATTTATCAAGCTTAAGTTTACTAACATTGCCGAATAATTTACCAAGGAGGATCTTCAATATGAGAACAGCTTCAAGTGGTTTTACCCTCGTCGAACTCGCAGTTGTAATTGCCATCGTGGCCATTTTAGCCGCCGTTGCCGTCCCCCGGCTAGTTGACTCCACCGATGCGGCTCAACGTTCTGTGGCATTGGACTTTGTTTCCCAACTTAATAGTGCGGCTGCCATGTACACCGCCAAGCAAATGACCACCCCCAACGGCTTCGATGACTTTATCACCAACGGTGCTATTGCAGCAGGCGATGAGTTTACCTTGAGCACCTCCACACTAGGTGATGGCTCTTGTACCATTGCAGCCGGTGCGGTTACCTGTGCAACAGCCTTCGATAAACTGGGTGCGGTTACCTACACATGGACTTCGGGCGCAGTCACCCATAACGTTCCTGCACTCTAAAGTTTAATTAATCAACTTTTTTAAAGAAGTCTGGCAAATGCGTCCATTTGCCGGACTTCTTTTTATGAAAAAAGCGATAAGATAAAAACAATGATAAGACGTTTTACGATTCAATCCATTGTCGTCCCACTGGCTGTCATGGTCATGTTAACTCTTTTGGTGGGCTACACAGCCTATCAAGTAACCCAAACCTGGGAGCAAGCCATCAACAAGTTGACGACTGAACTGGTTCAAAGCCAAATTCTCAACAATATCCACAGCCAACTGCTCCAGTCCCATCAGGCTCAACAACAAGGCCATATGGAAAAAGCCGTTGAGCTATGGGGGACCGCCAAACAACAAGTTGATTTTTTAAACCGAAACAATCCATCAAACACACTTGTCGCCCCTATCAGCCTTTCCCTTTTCCTCAGCAAGCCAAACAACATCCATCATATCCCCATCATTCTGAAAGAAAGTTACTTTCACGCCAATCTAAAAAAACAACAAACCGCACTCATCGAATTGCAAAAAAACTCTCGTCGTATCACCCTACTGACCACCGCCAGCATGGTGATACTGGGTCTCTTATTGATCAGCGCCACGGCGCTGGATCTGACCCGATTATTCCAGGAGCTCGCTCGCTCAAGGGATCTAAACAACCGAATCCAAGAAGAGGAACGGCACCGAATCGCTCAAGAGCTTCATGATGCAGTGATTCAAGAATTAATTGGTCTCAAACGGAATTATCAGCCGGACAAAGTAGACTACTTGGTAGAATCCATCCGACGCATTTGCCACAGCCTCAAACCACAAGTGCTTGAGGATCTAGGCTTTTTAGCGGGGCTGGAGCTTTTGGTTAATGATTTAAAAACCACCAGTCCATGCGATGTCCGTTTGAACATTGACTCGGAAAACTTGTCCCACCTCCCGAAACACTACGAACTGCCCCTTTTCAGGATTGTCCAGGAGTTATTAAACAACATTAAACAACACGCCGAAGCCCAGAAAGCCAACCTGACCTTGATTTACGAGCCAGAAGAGAGCCCCCTGCTCCGACTCTATATTCAGGATAACGGTAAGGGGTTTGATCCTCATCAAAAAACCTCCCGACTCGGTATTACGGGTGTTCGAGAACGGGTTGTTCAACTGGATGGCCAACTTAAGATTCAGTCTAAACTTGGCCAGGGCAGTACGTTTCAAGTTTTTATCCCCATTCGCCCGACAGTGCCGCACTCTAAAGACAACCACAGGTAACTTTCATGCCCACCTCGTTCACACCACAAGTCACCCTGATGCTCGTTGATGACCATACGGTCGTCCGGCAAGGGACACGGGATTTGCTCGCCGCTCACCCCCAACTGACCGTTATCCACGAAAGCGAATCCGGCGAAAACTTAACCCAACTCATTACACTCAAAAAGCCAGATGTCATTCTCCTGGACATTAATCTGCCCGGTAAAAACGGGCTCGACCTATTGGAAATGCTCCGTCACGAAAAGCCCGAGCAAAAAGTGATTCTCTTTACCGCGCATACGGATATTCAATACATCCGCAAAGGCATTGCACTCCAAGCAAACGGATACCTTTCAAAAACTATTTCAGCCGAGGATCTACAAGAGGCGGTTCTAAGCGTCATGGCGGCCGAGGCAAAACCAGTCTACTCCAAAGATATTCTGGAAAAAATGGCCACTATAGCCTTACTCGATGACAACAGTCCCAAGCTTACCGCCCGTGAACACGAAATTTTACTACAAGTCGCTCAAGGAATGACCAATAAAGACATTGCGAAAGTCCTAGTGCTTTCGGTAAAAACCGTGGACAGTCACGTAGCAAAACTCATGAAAAAGCTAGCGTTGAACAACCGAGCCCAACTCACCGCTCACGCCTATCAACATGGTTTTTTATAACACTCTCTTTTCATTTGTAACAGTCCAGTATCAAAACCCGGCAAACCTACTGATTTTGTTTGGCTTTGCCCTAAAAATCCGATACAATAAGCAAGTATGTTGGGACTTTTTCCGATTTTATTGAACCGCTCCTCCCGCGTTTTTATTAACGCGTTGATTCTGTTCTTTGTTTGCCTTGCCACAGTCTTGCCCGCCTCTGCCGAAGAACGCATTCTGGAACGCTTTGAAATCGAGACCACGAACAATAACAGCATCAAGGTCATTCTCTATACAGACGGCCGGACCGCTTACCATACTGAGCCTCAAGACAAAGGGTTTTCCCTGATTCTAGACAATGCTCGTCTTTCAGACGTTAGCCGAAAAAGTGGTTTGCCCGTCGTCATTGACAATAAAAACCGGTTTATTGGCCGGGCTGTCCCTGAAGGAGACGGCCAAATAAAAATCATTATCCCCAACCTACCTACGGATCAATATGCCGTCTCCGTGATCCAGCGCAACACACTAACTCAACTGGATCCAAAACCGAAATCGTCCGTCCAGCCCTTTAAGCCGACTGCCAGCAACGAAACCTTTGATGACCCGTTTGAGGAAATTGTTTCCCAATTCGAAAAACCGGAACCCTCCAAAAAATGGGCTCACCAAAAAAAACCAGACATTATTTCAGCCACTGGAACCACTCAACCCATCAAAAAGCCGCGCTCGGTTTACTATCCTCCAACAACAGCTTCTCCCAATCCGGCGTCTCAGCCCATGCCGCCTCGCTATTACTTTCCGCAATGGCAGCCACAGCGGTCCACTCTAAATACTAGCCCTTCCAAGAAATCTCCATCGAACTGGGTTTCTGTCACACCAGTCGAAAATTACGGCGCTATGGCTTTAGAGGATGAAGAATCAAAAGACCTCCTTGAAGAGGTCCTAACCAACGACTCCGGAGAAATTTCTTCCATCCCTTTACCCACGAGTCAACTGGGATATAGACAACTTGACCCCGGATTTACCGAATCTCCAACAACGGAAATGGAAGTCGACCCTTTGTTGAGTGCCAACAGTCCAGCTGCTAGCAAGTCTGGATTTGTGCACTCGCTATTTTCCTGGATCAACCGGGACATTGCCGGGTTCCCTCTTTGGGGTGTTGTCTTGGCCTCCTTCTTTCTGGGTGGTATCGGACTTTTTGCTCTGATGGGGGCTTTATTGCTTGCCCGGCTCTTTATCAACCCCAAGTTGCTTACCCAGACCGCACCTGTTATTGAGCCGGCTCAAACAGCCTCCCACCCAACATTTCAGGACCCTTTTTACGCCGATAAAATGGCCGAGCTGGAGGAAAAAGCCCCTTTAGTTCCTGAAGAAATGGTTCCTTCTCATACCATCGATGATGATCCGGTAATTTTCCCTGATCAGGCAATGGTGAACGCCACAGATTACTTGATCCATTCACCCAATAGTGTTCAAGAAGCCATCCGAAACACTACATTACTCAAAATATCAGGCTAAAGCAGACCCATCTTCCGAAATTTAATCCGTATTTCAGGCGATGGCGGTAGTTTTCCGCCCTGAAGCTCAATATAATGCTTGTAAGCTTGTTTTGCTCCTGCCATATCACCTTGGGCTTCCTTCACTTCGCCTAAATTATAGTAGGCCGGTGCAAAGTTAGGATAAAGCTCAACCAGATTGCTCAGGATCGCCAACGATTCGCCCAACTTACCTTCGGCTTTTAACGCCATACTTAACCCAAGGTAAGCATGAGGTTCGGTGGGATTGACCTTGAGTGCTTTTCGATAACTCTTTGCCGCCGACCGATAATGCCCTTGACTAAAGTCAAGCGTGGCTTCATCCAGATACTGCTCCGACGTTTTTGCCGCCATACTCTGAGCGACAATGCCATACACCAGGCCTGTCAATAACAGCAGGGTAACAACACCCCGAAACACTTTGGGGCGAGAGTCCTTTCTTTTTCTATAGATCAACATCTGAAAACTCCTTTTTCGAACAGCAACCGTGCTAGAATTGTACCTTATTTAAAGGCAGGCAAAAAATAGACCTTTCTTTTTCAACCCCTCACCATTCTAAAAAACGCCCAAGTCCTGATGAAAGTTGAGGTTGAAGTGGTTTTAATCCCCTTCCCTTTATGCTATATTTCCTCTGCCGTTAACATCAAAATAATATTTTGCATATCATACAAGAAGGAGAAGAAAGGCAATGACAGCAACTATGACACAAGCTCAACCCCGTCTAAAATTAGAAGATATGGACCTCTCCATCGGTAAGAAAACCCGATTACACCGACTGCTCTATGAACATGGACCTGGAAACGGTACTATGCTCCTTCTTCCTACTGATCAGGGCTTAGAACATGGCCCCATGGATTTTTTCGTCAACCCACCTTGCTCTAACCCGGATTATCAATGCCAGCTCGCCTTAAAGGGCCATTACTCTGGCGCTGTTTTTCACATCGGCTTGGCTGAAAAATACTTCAAGCCTTACGCCGGTAAAGTCCCCCTCGTTCTTAAAATCAACGGCAAAACCTGTATCCCTTCGGATGCCCAAGCCTTTTCTCCTCTGACCGGTTCAGTTGAAGATGCTGTTCGACTGGGTGCTGACGCCATTGGTTACACCCTGTATGTCGGCTCGCCTTCTCAAGATTTGGATATTCAACAGTTTAACGACGTGCGCCGTGAGGCCGAACGTTATGGAATGCCCATTATCATGTGGGCCTACCCGCGGGGCGAAGCCATTGAAGCCAAAGGCGGAAAAGATAGCCTTTATGCGATTGATTATGCCGCCCGAGTCGCCTGTGAGCTGGGTGCTGATGTCGTCAAAATCAATTACCCTAAAATGGGTGCGACCGCCGCTTCTCCTAAACCCTACAACGAACTAAGTTTAGACTTTCGTGAAGGCGTTCGCAAGGTCGTTGCTTCCGCAGGCAAGACCATGGTCCTTTTTTCCGGTGGTAGCAAAGTGAGTGATGAGGACTTACTGGAAAAAGCCCAGATTGGTATCGAGTGTGGTGGCACGGGTCTAATTTTTGGTCGAAACATGTGGCAACGGCCCATGGACGAAGCGATTAACATCAGTCAGCGTACCCTTGAGATGATGAAAAAATTCTAACCAATATTTAAAAAGGAGATTTCCCCATGGGAACAAAAGTTGCAATTAACGGTTTTGGTCGTATTGGCCGACTCACCCTCCGGGCGGCTCTGGAGAACCCGACAATTAACTTTGAAGTTGTGGCGATTAATGATCTAGTGCCCGCTAAACAGTTGGCTCACCTGTTCAAGTATGATTCCACCCACCGAACGTTTAAAGGCGAAGTGGACCACACGGAAAACACCTTGATCATCAACGGACGCTCCATTCAAATCACGGCTGAACGAGATCCTGCCAACCTGCCCTGGAAAAAACTGGGTGTGGATGTGGTCATTGAATCCACCGGCTTCTTTACCAAGGCTGAACTGGCAAAAAAACACATTGAAGCGGGCGCAAAGAAAGTGATCATCTCAGCTCCGGCTAAGGGCGAAGATATTACACTGGCACTGGGTATTAACATGAGTCAGTACAATCCCGAAAAACACCATATTATCTCCAATGCGAGTTGCACAACCAATTGCCTAGCCCCTATTGCCAAAGTTCTCCATGAGAATTTTGGCATTAAAAGCGGCCTAATGAACACCATCCACAGTTACACCGGCGATCAGTGCTTGTTGGACGCACCTCACTCGGATCCACGCCGTTCCCGATCCGCAGCACTCAACATTGTTCCCACCTCAACCGGTGCTGCCAAGGCCATTTCTCTAGTGCTACCCGAACTCACCGGAAAACTCGACGGCTTTGCCGTTCGTGTTCCCACACCGACCGTCAGCATGGTGGATCTTACGATTCAAACCGAGAAACCCATTACGATGGATCGTGTAAACCAAGCCCTGAAGCTAGCCGCCGAAGGCGAGTTAAAAGGTATTTTAGAATACTCGGAAGCACCGCTGGTCAGCTCTGACTTTATTGGCAACCCGCACAGCAGTAGCTTTGACCCTGAACTCACCCGAGTCATGGGCGATAATCACGTGAAAGTAGTCAGCTGGTATGACAACGAATGGGGCTACAGCAACCGATTGGCAGAACTAACCCAATTTGTGGGGGAGCGTTTACCAGTTAACGCCCAGTAACGATATTCAATCTAGCAGGGGAGCTTCGCTTGATTCGGAAAAATGCGACAACTTCCCTGCTTTCCTATAAAGAAAGAGGATCTCATCATGACGACAACATCCCGACGTTTTGTCATTGCTGGCAACTGGAAGATGTACAAAACCGTAGACGAAGCCCACGACTTTACCCGACGACTGTATGATCAGATGAAAGATGATGTCTCCAGCGTAGACGTCGTCATTTGCCCTCCCACACTGGCACTGGATCGTGTGACCCACACCATTGAAAAGGAGCTGGGAGGCGCCCCTTTCTCTACCGGAGCCCAAACCATGGAAAGTGGCGATGAAGGTGCCTTTACCGGCGAAACTGCACCGCCCATGCTAACCAGCCTCGGTATCCAGTTTGTCATTCTTGGCCACAGCGAACGTCGCCAGTACTATAACGAAACCAACGAAACCGTCAATAAAAAGGTTCAGGCGGCACTCAAACATGGCCTGACCCCTATTATTTGTGTCGGCGAAACACTGGCTCAACGAGAAGCGGGTGAAACGGATACCTTAATTCAAGCTCAGGTGAAAGCCGCCATGACACAAATTGATGCGGTAATTTTGCCCCAACTGATTTTCGCTTACGAACCAGTTTGGGCCATTGGCACCGGAAAAACATGTGAAGCCACGGAAGCCAACCGAGTTTGCGGTCTGATTCGTACCAGTCTCTCGAAAATCGGCGATGCCTCAAAAACCCGAATCCTCTACGGCGGCAGTGTTAAACCTGATAATAGCCTGGAACTGTTGAGTACCCCTGACATTGATGGCGCTCTAATTGGTGGTGCTAGCTTGGACGTGAGTAGCTTCACCCAAATCGTTTATCACGCGGCTCAACTTTCGCAAAAGGTACCGGCTTAGCCCCCATGTCCCATATCGGCCAGCCTAAAAAGTATCAAATCGAGAATGGCCTCCGGGTTATTCTCGACCCGATGCCGTCACTTCATTCCGCTACCGTCAGTCTTTGGGTTGATGGTAGCCACTATCCAGCCTATGCACCTAGCCCTTACCCCTATGGCGTCGCTCACTTCCTTGAACACCTCCTGTTTAAAGAATCTCAAAAGATGACTTCATTCAGGCAAGTTCAAGATATTGAGGCTTCTGGCGGACAAATGAATGCCATGACCGATAAAGAAACCACCTGCTACTATGCGCAGGTCCTATCGGAAGAAGTGGACACAGCCCTTAACATTCTGGCCCATATGGCACAGCCCCCCCAGTTCACCCAAGACGACATCACACTAGAGCGTCAGGTGATTACCCATGAAATCCGAACCGGCCAAAATGCCACCGATACACGAATTCTTGAAACCCTGATCCAGACCTTGTGGCAACCCCACCCCCTCAGCCAACCTGTTATTGGTACCGAAATGTCCATAAGCGCCATGACTCCGGCCATGCTCCACCACTATCACCAGACCGTTTATACACCCAACCACATGATTCTTTCCATTGCCGGCCGATTTAATCCCGAAACGATTCTGACGCAGGTTCAGTCGGCTTTTGACGGTTTACCCGCGTCCTCCTCGGCGAAGTCCAATAAGTCTAAACCCAACCTATCTCCACCCTATACGCCGTGCCGAATGCATTTGTATCCCGAAGATCCTCAAGCAACCTTATGCCTCCTCAGTAAAGGCATTGAAGCTGACTCGCCCCAACGCTTTGCCCTGGCAGTTCTGGACATGCTCCTCGGCGGCGGTATCAGTAGTCGACTCTTTAAAAACCTGCGACAAGAGAAAGGGCTCGTGTATTCCATTCACACGTTTGAATTACTGTATCGTTACACAGGACTTTTCGGCGTGTTTGCCCAAACCCACCCCGATCAGCTCAATACAGTTTACCCATTGATTCTCGATACGCTAGAAGCACTCACCGCCTCAGGCCCAACAGCCGACGAGCTGGAACGCGCCAAACGAAAAATCAGCGGTACCCTACGCTTAAATCTAGAATCCACCCGCTATCGCGCTTCTCGAAACGCCCGAACTGAAATCTACCAAGAAACCCAGCCCGACATTAAGACGATTTTACAACAGATTCAAGCTGTTTCTGTTCAGGAAATCCGGGCACTCTGCCAGCAGTTACTGATTCCAGAGAATTTATCCTGCGGCTACACCGGCTCAGTCTCCCTGCATCAACCCGAAGCCGTCCAAAAATCATGACGAATTTAAATAAAACCAAGGAGTTCTTTCACTATGTCATCAAACACCACCCTTCCCCGTGAAACCCAACAACAGGAACGGACTATCACCATTCAGGTTCACCGTCTCGCCCATGCCCCGGAAGCCCTACCTTTTTATGCTACCCCCGGCTCGGCAGGTATGGATCTTCGGGCCGCCATCACTGAACCACTAACCCTAAATCCTATGGCACGTACACTGGTCCCTACAGGACTCATTATGATGATCCCTGAAGGCCACGAATGCCAGGTTCGGCCTCGAAGCGGCTTGTCTATTAAACATGGCATCACCCTCATCAACTGCGTCGGTACCATTGACAGCGATTACCGGGATGAAGTGAAAGTTCCCTTGGTCAACCTGTCCGACAAGCCCTTTGTCATTGACCCTGGTGAACGGGTGGCTCAAATGATTATTGCGCCAATAACCCAAGGCCGTTGGAGCGAGGTCTCTCTAGAAACCATCACAAAGGACAAGCAACGCTTAATGGATAGTGGTGGACGCCAAGGTGGGTTCGGATCGACCGGGACCCGGTAAAACGCTATGAAAACCGTACTTCAACGGGTTTCCCATGCCCGTGTCGTTGTTGAGACCAATGGAGCCCCGGAGACCACTGGAGAAATTCAGGCAGGAGTTTTGGTGTTGGTCGGCTTTGACAAAGGAGACGATGAAAGTAAGCTAGCCTACCACCTTAAAAAAATGACCACCCTGCGAATTTTTCCCGATGAAGAGGGCAAGATGAACCGCTCCGTCACGGATATTAAAGGGGGGTTACTCATTGTCTCCCAATTCACATTGGCTGGCGATTGCAAAAAGGGCACTCGCCCTAGCTTTGATAAAACCATGCCACCACGAGAGGCTGAGGCACTTTACAACACCTTTATCCGTCAACTCAAAGCCTTGACAACTCTCACTGTCCAAACCGGCCAGTTTGGTGCCATGATGCAAGTTTCTCTCACCAACGACGGTCCTGTAACCTTCATTCTGGAAAATTAGCTCAGTTCAAAGCCGATTTTAAGCCGTCTTTCAACACACACTGAGCTAATTCTTTTGCCTGAGGCTCAATGGCCGCCAGAGAAACGAACGCTTGTTGACGAATCGCCTGCTGACCTTCCGGCGATAGCAAAATCACCGTTAACATCAGCCGTTCTTCTTCCCCTGCTATATCCCCTACTAAACTTTCCGGCTTGACAAGCTTGGCATGGACGCCTAATGGCGTATGGCAACCCGCTTCCATCTCAATCAAAACCGATCGTTCCGCCAGCATCGCCGCTTGTGTGGCCGGGTCCTGAATCGCGCCCAGTGTTTCTTCCAACGCCTTATCCAACGCCCGATACTCCACCCCTAAAATCCCTTGCCCCGGAGCGGGGACAAAATCGTTTTCAGGATCCAAATATTGAGTAACTCGCTCCTGCCAACCCAAGCGGTGGACGCCTGCCGCCGCCAACAAAATCGCATCGTATTGGCCTTCATCCAACTTTCGAAGCCGGGTTTGTAAATTACCCCGAATATTCTCACAGACCACATCTGGACGACAGCGTTTCAACATAGCCACACGCCGGGTGGACGACGTCCCAATCACCGAACCGGCAGGAAACTGTTCTAACGCCATATGATTTTTTGAAATCAACACATCTCGCGGATCTTCCCGAGTTCCGGCGGAGATCAAAGCCAGTCCTTCCGGAATCTTGCCTGGCATATCTTTCAGGCTGTGTACCGCCAGATCAATCTGGTTTTCCAGCAAAGCCACTTCCAGTTCTTTCGTAAAAAGACCTTTCTCACCGAACTCCGATAAGCGATTCGTTTGATTCAAGTCCCCAGTCGTTTTAAATGTGGTCAGAGTGCAGTCCAACTCAGGAAACCGGGCGGTTAAAAGTGCCATGATATGACGCGCCTGAGCCTGCGCCAGTTCACTCTCTCGGCTCCCCACCCGGATTTTTTTCTTTCCTTGATAGACTGCCGACGTCATGATGAACACGGCTCATCCAAATTAAACAGGTGACCCAATACTTCCGCCTTAGAGGCAATCTCTTCTGCCGTTCGGCCAGAGGTTCTTAAACGTACCGTAGGCTCATGAAGAATCTTATTAACCAACCCTCGGGACATTTCATCCAGAACCCGAGAATCGCTTTTGGATAACGTTCCATAAGAAGCCAACTGAGCCCGTCGAATGGACTCAACCTTGGAGCGTAACTCCGTAATCGTCGGTACAGCCGGTAAACTCACATACCAACCATAAAACTGAGCATACTCCTCTTCCAGAATTTCTTTGGCATGACACAACACTTCGTCCTGATACTCTTGCGGAAGCTGGGATTCCCCATCCAGGCTATCGGTATTGTAAAGCTGGATACCCGGCAAGTCACCCACTTCCGGTGCCACATTGCGAGGCACCGAAATATCCAGAATCAATTTTTGACCTTCCTTTGAGAAATGGTGCGGTGTTAAAACCACATGAGGTGCTCCAGTAGCCACGAACAACACATCGGAGCGTTCAATGACAGTATCCAGCCCCTCCCATCCCTGACCTTGAAAGCCATATTTGTCGCATAAGACCATCAATCGGTCTTCACTTCGATTCACAATGGTAATATTCGATTGTTGCGCGGCGGATAAGTCCTGCTTTAGAGCACTCATTAAAATAGTAGCCATTTTTCCACCGCCAAGCAGTGTAATCCGACGATTCGCAAAGTCTGGCTCCAGACGACGAGCCAGTTCATAAGCAGAACGACTAACACTCACATCCCTGCTGGCAATTCCTGTTTCACTCCGGACCCGCTTTCCCGTTGTAATAGCCGCTTTAAACAGCCGATCCAACACCACACTTTTTCCGCTTCCGTTTCCACTCGGCAGGGTTCTCACTAGGTTTTGTTTCTTTAGCCGGGCATACATATCCTTCACCTGTCCGAGAATTTGCCCTTCACCGAGAATCAAGCTATCCAACCCAGACGCGACACGAAACAGGTGAAGAATAGCGTCTTCATGGAGCAGGGTAAACACCGCCAAACGGTGCAAATCAAAATCAACCCCTTTAAACTCCCGGAAAAAACGCTTGATGGAATCGATGCCCTGATTGGTTTCATCGACCACCGTATAAATTTCAGTCCGGTTACACGTGGTTAAAATGGCACATTCCTGGATCGCAGGCATCCCTTGAAGGTGCTGAATCGCTTTATCCAACTCATCTGCAGACAAGGCAAACTGCTCTCGGATTTCAATCGGAGCGTTTTTTTGTCGGACACCGGTAACCAGAATTTTCATTAGAAAACAGACACCCAATATTACAGTAGAAAAACAATCGCTTGCTTTCAATTAGTCTCTGCTAGTTTACCTATTCTGCCAACGAAATTCAATGGGTACTCTAGACTAAAAGCCCTGAGTACCCATTCACGTTCTCTTCTTTGTCTGAAATTAAACCGACAGCGTGGCTTTTCCTGCAAAAGCCGCTTTCAGGTCGTCCACCCGATCCAGCTTTTCCCACGGCACATCCAGATCCGTCCGGCCAATGTGTCCGTAAGCGGCCAGATTTTGATAGAACCGACCATTGCGTTTACCCGGCAAGCCGCACAAATCAAAGTTCTGAATAATGGCCGCCGGTCGTAAATCGAAATGATTAATCACAAAGTCCGCCAACTCGTCTTCGCTCACTTTGCCCGTGCCAAAGGTATGAACATTAACCGAAACCGGACGAGCCACCCCAATAGCATAGCTGATCTGAATTTCACATTGATTAGCCAATCCAGCCGCAACAATATTTTTCGCCACATAACGAGCGGCATAGGCCGCAGAACGGTCTACTTTTGTCGGATCTTTTCCACTGAAGGCACCACCGCCATGGCGAGAATAGCCACCGTAGGTGTCCACAATGATTTTACGCCCAGTTAAGCCTGCATCCCCTTGTGGGCCACCAATCACAAACCGGCCGCTTGGATTAATAAAATATCGGGTTTTGGCATCCGGCTTAATGGGCAATTCCGCAAACACCGGATCGATGACGCACTTTCTCACATCGGCGGCAATTCGACTCAGCAAACCCTCCTTATCGGAAACACCATCGATTTCCGGATCATGTTGGGTGCTGATGACCACGGTGTCAATCCGGCTGGGCCGACCATCTACATACTCAATGGTTACCTGGGATTTACTATCTGGCCGCAAGTAGTTCAGCTGGCCATTTTTTCGGACGGCGGCCAGTTTTCTCACCAGATGATGCGCCGCATCGATTGGAAGCGGCATCAAGTCAGGTGTTTCATCACAGGCAAAACCGAACATGATACCCTGATCCCCGGCGCCGATTTTATCCAATTCCTCACCGGTCTTTTGACGAACCTCTTGCGCTTCATCCACGCCGCTTGCAATATCCGAAGACTGCTCATCAATGCTGGTTAGCACCGCACACGTTCGGGCATCAAACCCACCACTACGATCACCGACGTAACCGATTTCCTCAATGGTTCGGCGCGCCACTTCCGGGATATCCACATAGGTATTGGATGAAATTTCACCGCAAATCAACACCATCCCTGTCGTTACCGTAGTTTCGCAGGCCACCCGCGCAGCGGGATCCTGAGTGAGGAAGGCATCCAGAATGGCGTCGGAAATCTGATCGCAAATCTTATCGGGATGCCCTTCACTAACGGATTCTGACGTAAATAGAAACCGGGATGTTGTCATCAGTCGTGTCCTCTCAAATAGCGCTTATAAAAAAGATGATTATCACGAGATTTTGCCACAAAATCATGATTGTGAAAAGCACTTTCCCCTCAACCCTTTAACAGATTACCGGAGAAGAGAGCAATTTTTAAGTTTGTTTTGTTTTTTACAGCAGATGTTTAATGTGACGTACTGTTCAGGCTATCAGCCAAAAACGATTAGAACGCACCCTTCTACCAGCGTATCGGCCCCTCTATTTAAAGGGGACAATGAATTTAATGGACTTGTTGCTAAATACAGAAAACATACGGCAAATCTGGCATCTTCTATTCTGAATGCCACTATCAAACAAGGGATGATTAACCCCCATAAAATCGAGCACATTTGCGATTTCGGGGCAGGCTACGGCGGACCAACCCAGCAGTTGTGTGACCGGTTTCCAGATGCCACAGTTCATGCCTTACAACTAGATGATCGTTGCGCCAAGAGTCTAATAGATGCAGACATCCTCTCTCGTCAGAATATATTTTTGGGTGATGGAGTGAAACACCTGAAGACTTTGGACAAACAATATGACTTAGTAACAGCCTTTCTCTTCGGGCCGGATGAAGAAGGGACATTAGCAGAGCGTTTTATTGAACCCGCGGTTCAAAGTTTGACCCCGGAAGGTAAGGTTTTAATCACTTCAGATCTTTGGACCATGTCTGCCGTTTCAGAGGTTTTAGTGTATGGAGGGTATCATTTTTCCTGGGCAACATTACCTTTAGAGTGGCGATTCGGGCTAATTACGGGAACAGAAACAGAACCTCCTCCTTCAGGTATAGCCCTTGCTGTGGTTCAGCCCGAGAAAAGGAACGCCGAACTCTGGAAAAAATTTGTTTCGGGGGACCCTCTACCCGCAAGATAGCCGGGGACTATTGGGCCTGCTTTTGGGTATCTAATTTCCGATAAATCGTTGGGTAATTTGATGAGGGCGAGTAATAGCCGAGCCAATGACCACAGAAAAAGCCCCTAAATCAAAAGCTTGTTTTACTTCTGAAGGATGCCAGACTCGCCCCTCTAAAACCACAGGTGTTTTCAAACGATTCACTAGACCGATTAGTAATGCAAAGTCAGGCCCCTCTGTTTTTATTTCTAGTGTTTCTTGGGTATAGCCGGACAGGGTCGTTGAAACCATATCAAAGCCCAGATTTTCAGCGCTTAAACCTTCTTCCAGAGTAGCGATATCTGCCATAAGCAAGAGCTTTGGATACTCTGTACGAGTCTGCTCTACAATAGAACCTAAAGTTTCTCCACCCGGACGAGTACGACCCGTGGCATCCATAGCAACGATGTCCGCACCAGCTTCGGCAAGGTTGGCCACATGATTAAACGCAGGCGTAATATAGACTTCTGATTCAAAATTCACCGGGATTTTATCGGGTTTTGTTAAGCCGATAATGGGTAAATCGTTCCCGAACACCTCTCGAACCCAACGAATCGAATCGATGCCTGCCAATCGTAACCCTTTGGCTCCGCCGTTTAAGACCGATTGAACCATCGCCAGAAAAGGTTCTTTCGAGTGGAAAGGTTCGTGGTTCTCGGCTTGGACAGAGACGATAACTTGTCTTTTTAATTGAGTTAGTCGACTTAAATTACTCGCCAAAAGATAATAACTCCTGCCTATTCGCCAGCCAACATTTTAATCCAGTTGCGAATGGTGATTTCATTGCCAATGACCATAACCCCAATGGAGATCATGACCACACCCAGCCATCGAATCGTTGTGACAGGCTCCCCTTTAAAAGCCCAGGCGATAAACACGGCAATAACATAGGCCAGCCCGAGCATCGGGTAGGCATAACTGATGTCCGCCCGAGAGAGAACCACCATCCAGGTCACCGCCCCAAAAGCATATAAAAACAGGCCCAGCCAGATATACGGATTTTTAAAAATTAAAAACACCTGCTGGACCAGCTGACCAAACGAATTCAGCTCGATTCGGCCCGAGCTTTCCATGACCCCGTGCTTTAAACAAAACTGCCCACCAATTCCAATGGCAATACTGACAAAAATCAAAAAGAGGGTTTTCACAACGATAAGACCCTATCCACTCAATAACATGAAACGTTTTTATCATATCTTAAAAACGACGTAAAAAAATCGCCTCTTTTTGTCACAATCCCGGTCGGAACATAAGAAACTATGCTAGCTTATAGTAGCGTTCGTCTTATTTTTATAGAGCAAACGAGGAACGGTTGGAAAAAATAGTAAAAACAGAACTCTCTCAAACATTTTCTGATGGACCTTCGACGGAACCTGTTCGAGAGTCCATTCGTGAATCCCTTGAGGCTCAAGAGGTTCAGCTCCTGCACCCGCTAGCCATGCATAGTATTAAAAGCCGGGGGCGACACGCTTCCGAACCGCCTTGCCCTCTTCGCACCTGCTTTCAAAGAGATAAAGACCGAATCCTCCATAGCAAAGCCTTCCGACGACTTAAACATAAAACCCAGGTGTTCATCTCTCCTGTTGGAGATCACTACCGAACCCGCTTAACCCACACATTAGAAGTCGCCCAGGTTTCCCGAACTATTGCTCGTGCTTTACGACTGAACGAAGATCTCACAGAAGCCATTGCTCTGGGTCATGACTTGGGACACCCGCCCTTTGGTCATAACGGCGAGGAGATTATTAACGAATTTAAAGCTTTTCACCACGAGCATCAAAGCCTTCGTATTGCCAATCAAATTGAGCCGATGAACTTGTCGTTCGAAGTGTTGGAGGGCATGGGACAGCAGAAAAGCAATGAAACCCCAGAAACACTGGAAGCTCAGGTGGTTAAAATCGCCGACCGGATGACCTATTTGCATCATGACGTCGAAGATGCCGTTCGAGCGGGTCTTATTATCGAAACCGATATCCCAAAGGCCCTTTGTAGCATCCTTGGCAAAACCCGACAAGTTCGTCTGGACACCATGGTCATCGATTTGGTTCAGGCTTCTCAGAAAAGCCTGAACGCCCGAAAAGCCGAAATCCGGATGACACCCCCCATTCAGGGCGCCATGAACCAACTGCGTCAATGGATGTTTAAGCATGTTTACCTCTCTAAGCCTCAACTGGAGCAAAAGGAAAAAGTTCGCCGGGTACTAAGCAACCTTTATCACTTTTACCTTCAAAACCCTTGCCATATCAGCGAAAACATTCCTCTCCACCCTGAAAAAGCAGACGCCCTCGAACGACGTATCGTCGATTATATGGCCGGGATGACCGACCGATACGCCATTGCCATGTTTAACAAACACCTGCTCCCCAATACTTATGGAGATAAACCCGAGGCCATCTGCCAGAATGCCCCGTTTGAAACTAATATGATGGTAACGTATCAGGAGGATCAAATATGAATACTCCTCCCACCAGCACGGGTATAAACCCCGTCGTCAAGAGCTTTCAGGAAGCTGCCGATCAGGTCAAAGGATCACTGGATATTATTGATCTGGTTTCACGCTACGTGGTGCTTAAAAAGTCCGGACGAAACCACACCGGACTTTGCCCGTTTCATAAGGACCGAAACCCCTCATTCAGTGTTAGCCCTTCTAAAAGCCTTTACAAATGCTTCAGTTGCGGCGAAGGAGGCGACGCCCTAAGCTTCCTCATGAAGATTGAAAACAAAACCTACGGGCAGGTCATCCGGGATCTGGCCGAAGAGCAAAACATTCTTATTCAGGACGACGGACAAGACCGGGATGAAGTCGCTCGAAAACAGACACTGAGCCACCAACTAACCGAACTAAACACTTTGGCGCAAAGCTGGTACCAACACCAACTGAACGCACCTGAAGGCGAGCCTGTCCGCCAATACCTCACCCATCGAGATATTTCCAATGAAACCATCCAACGTTTCGGATTAGGGCACGCCCTACCGGGTTGGGAGACCCTGACCCAACACCTGGTTACCACCGTTGATTTCGCGAAAGACAACCCGGATTTACTCATTACTGCAGGTATCTCCAATGCCAGACAGGAAGGGAACGGTTATTATGACCGCTTCAGGAATCGTCTCACGATTCCTATCCATGATGAATCGGGTCGGGTCGTTGGCTTTGGCGGCCGTGCCCTGAGTAACGAAGACAAGCCTAAATACCTGAACACTCCAGAAACCACTCTGTATCAAAAAAGCAAATTACTTTACGGCCTGTTTCAAGCCAAAAAAGCCATTCATGACACCCAGTCCGCCATTGTTATGGAAGGCTATTTCGATGTAATCTCGGCCCATATGGGCGGGGTAACACAGGCGGTTGGCTCCTGCGGTACAGCCTTAACAGACCGCCACTTGAAATTACTCACCCGATTTGGTGCTGAGACGATTTATCTGGCATTCGATTCAGATGAAGCCGGGCTGAAAGCCGCTCTCAAAGCGATTTCACTCATTGAACCCTATCTCGATTCCACATCACTCAAAGTCAAAATCGTAACGGTCCCCGGCGATAAAGACCCGGACGACTTTATTCGCCACCACGGCGGTGAAGCCTTTCAGAAATTGCTCACAACGGCTTTACCCCATCTAACGTTCAAATGCGAACAGGCCCTTCAGGGCTTAAACACGAAAGAAGCTGAAGGACGGGTCCAGGCCGCAACCAACCTGACCCCTATTCTGGCCGCAATTCAACAACCCGTTCTCCGCCGGGAATACCTCAATCAATACGCCGATCGCATCGGGGTTCAGCCCAATGATTTAACACAGGAACTTCAACGATTTTTTCAGAAAACACAACCCCCTTCCGCTTCTATCTACCCCCTTTCCCGGCGAAGGAAACAAAACGATACAAAAAAAGTTGAATCCAATAAGGCAATTTCTGATCCCTCTCGGACTTTGAAGAGAAGAGCAGGGTTTTCCCTTGACTCAAAAATAAACTCTAAACTCTACAAGGCGGAGAAGGCCTTGCTTCAACTCCTCTTTTTAAACAAACAAACCTATGGTGCGATGGAGCCTATTGTGAAAAAACACCAATTCACCGATAATATCCACCAGTCACTTGTTGACTCTCTTCCGGAAACCCATTCTGATGAAGAGACCCTTAACGATGTGATTCACAAGTTGAGCGGCTTAACAGCCGATCAGCCCGAGCTCCAACATGCATTAACGGACCTGGTGTTCTCTGCTGAAACGTTCGCCGAATCCATCCAGATTGATGCCCTTCCACCCTCCGAAGTGGATGCCTTTATTCTGGAAGAAGCGAAAAATTATCAACAGACCATGAGAACCATCCAACTTCGTCAGCATCTGGCCCAACAGCGCCAACAAATTCAAGCGCTGGAACAAGCCAAAACAGAGGATTTCAATGACGAATCCTCTGATCAGGAACACGACCGGACTCTCTCTCAACTGGAACTTCAATATGAATTTCGGGAGAACCTGTCGAAAACCAGAAACGAGTTACTGTAAAGGAGACATAGGTAAACCATTATGACGAAACCCAAAAAACGTCGTTCTTCCAATAACGAAGATGCTTTGGTGGACATGATTGAAAAACAGGAAACCGGTTCCAGCAAACGAAGCGGCATCGATGAATTCCTCTCTGTTAGTGAAGGTCATTCCGACCACATTGGTGAACTCTTTGGTGGTAGCTCGGTTCAAGCCGATCACCTGGTCGATCAGAATGCACTGGGCCGCCAAGGGCAAACCGCAACCATGGCCCCCGTTATTCGAGAAGATAAAAAAGAGTCCGAGCCTAATTTTTCAGAAGCAGGAAGCAGTTCCATCGATGACCCCGTCCGGATGTACCTTCGGGAAATTGGTCGAATTAACTTACTCTCAGCTAAAGAAGAGATTGAGCTAGCTCGAACTATTGCCGCTGGCGGTGAAGAAGGTATGGATGCTAAACGAAGTTTGGTTCAAGCCAACCTTCGGCTGGTGGTTAGTATCGCTAAAAAATATGTTGGCCGTGGCATGCTCTTCCTCGATCTCATTCAAGAAGGGAATCTAGGTCTAATTCGAGCCGCCGAAAAATTTGATCACGAGCGAGGTTATAAATTTTCAACTTACGCGACATGGTGGATCCGTCAGGCTATTACCCGTGCCATTGCGGATCAGGCACGAACCATAAGAATCCCGGTTCACATGGTGGAAACCATTAATAAACTCAAAAAAATCACCCGTAAACTGGCTCAGGAACTCAGCCGAAAACCCACGGAAGAAGAGTTGGCCAAGGAAATGGGAATCACGGTTCCCAAGCTTCGGGATATTATCAAGGTCGCTCAGGAGCCTCTCTCACTGGAAACCCCCATTGGCAAGGAAGAGGATTCTCGCCTCGGTGATTTCATCGAAGATCGGGATGCGGAGGCCCCGGCACACACCGTTGCTCAGGAACTCCTGCGGGAAGATTTAACCGAAGTCCTTAGTAGCCTGTCTCCTCGTGAACGGGATGTTCTCCGACTTCGGTTTGGTCTGGATGATGGCCGTCAGCGAACATTGGAAGAAGTAGGCCAGCTCTTTGGAGTCACCCGTGAGCGAATTCGGCAGATCGAAGCCAAAGCATTACGTAAACTGCGTCACCCCAACCGCAGCCGTCGCTTAAAAGAATACATCGAGTAATTCCAAACCTTACATAACCCCAGCCCAATCCATTCATCACCTTTGGCTGGGGTTATGTCTTTCCCCTTTAAAGATCATCTATCCATAAGAACTGAAAAATAGCACCGATAGCGGATGGTTTACCTGACCCACTTCCTATAGAATAGAAATAAGTCTTTCCAATATGAGCGGATTGTGGAATTTGTTAGCGAACGTTGGCCCTGTGAGTCTCCGTCAGTCTCCCGCCTCCTTTTGTGGTTTCCATTCTCTCTGGAAAGGCTTTCCTCTTGCAGGAAGCTTTAAAACTTGGGTTCAAAAGGGGAACTTTCTTTATCTAAGCTTTTGGGGCAAGCCATTTGCTGATATTGCTCTTTAACCTCATCAACAATCCCAACATGAACCTCTTGGAGGTCTCCCGAATTTTGTTCTAACGCATAGAAACGGCCCACAGCCCAAGTGCCATTGGATGTGGTACAACCCGTCAGAAAACTAACTCCTAAAACCCCGAACAGAACGAGGCGAGAGCTAAACGGCTTTAGATGGATCAGTACCGCCACAAAGATACCCCATGGATTTCCTACTCACTTCTTCTTTCTAGCATACTCTTTCTCTCCTCTTTTTCTGATCCTCTAAACAAAGGAAACACGTGAAAAACCGGCTTAAAGTCTTCCGTTTCCTTTGTATCGGAAATATTAAAATTTCATTATAATTTGCATTTTAGCCCCTGAAACATTGGACAAACCCCTAGGGCTTTACATACCATACAAGCAGAATTATGAAACTCAAATTGTTTAATCCATATTCTACGAAATTAGGAGGAAAAACATCTGATGGCTGAAACCAAAACAAAGGTCAAATTTAAACCTCTGGCCGACCGTGTCTTACTCGAGATTATCGACGAAAGCGATAAAACAGCGGGAGGAATCTACATTCCTGAAACGGCTAAAGAAAAACCAATGAGAGGCCGTGTCATTGCTTTAGGTCAAGGACGCCTACTTGAAACCGGACAACGTGAAGAAATGAATGTCGAAGTCGGCAACGTGGTTCTGTTCTCCAAATACGGTGGAACCGACATCAAACTTGGTACCGAAACCTTTAAAATCCTGTCTGAGAAAGATATTCTCGGTATCATCGAAGACTAACCCCCCATTTAGATTAATTAGATTAGAAAGTAAGGAGCATAACCCTCATGGCAAAACAGATTGCTTTTGATGAAGAAGCCCGTCGCGCTTTAGAGCAGGGCATTAACGCCGTTGCTGATACCGTAAAAGTCACTCTTGGACCCAAAGGACGTAACGTGGTTCTGGAGAGAAAATTTGGTTCCCCCCAAATCATTAATGACGGGGTAACCATTGCGAAAGAGATCGAACTGGAAGATCACCGGGCCAACTCAGGCGCCCAACTCATTCGGGAAGTGGCATCAAAAACCAATGACGTCGCTGGCGACGGAACCACCACCGCTGCTGTACTCGCCCAATCCATGGTTCGAGAAGGACTGAAAAATGTAGTTGCAGGAAACAACCCCATGGTACTAAAGCGTGGAATGGAAAAAACCTGTACCTTCATCGTGGAAGAAATCCGAAAGCGCTCTAAAAAAGTGGGCAGCACCGATGAAATCGCTCAAGTGGCCGCTGTTTCTGCTGGAAACGATGAATTCACCGGAGAAATGATCGCCGAAGCCATGGATAAAGTAGGCAAAGACGGTGTCATCACGGTTGAAGAATCCAAATCGACGACCACTCAAATGAAAATCGTTGAGGGAATGCAGTTTGACAAAGGCTACATCAGCCCTTACTTCGTGACAGACGCCGAACGAATGGAAGCGACACTGGAAGACTGTTTTGTCCTTACGGTCAACAAAAAAATCAACCTGGTCAGCGATCTCGTTCCTATTCTCGAGCAGGTTGCTCGTGAAGGCAAAGGCATCCTGATTATTGCCGAAGACGTCGAAGGTGAAGCGTTGGCCACTTTGGTTGTCAACAACATGCGTAAGGTACTCCGTGCCGTTGCTGTTAAGGCTCCCGGATTCGGTGACCGACGCAAAGCCATGTTGGAAGACATTGCGATTTTGGCTGGCGGTGAGCTTTTTACCGAAGAAACCGGCACCCGTCTTGAGAACCTGACCATCACTCAGCTAGGTAAAGCCCGTCGCGTCACGGTGACCAAAGACAACACCACCGTTGTCGTTGACGAAACAACCAAATCAGATGTCGAAAGTCGAGTCAGCTTGATTAAACGTCAAATGGAAGAAAGCGACAGCGAGTACGATAAAGAGAAGCTTCAAGAACGGCTCGCCAAACTTTCTGGTGGCGTAGCGGTCATCGAAGTTGGTGCGGCAACTGAAACCGAACTCAAGGATAAAAAGCTCCGTCTGGAAGACGCGTTAAACGCGACTCGGGCGGCTATTGAGGAAGGCATCGTCCCCGGTGGCGGTACCACCTACCTAAAAGTTCAAAAAGAGGTGAAAAAATTCCTCGATACGTTGACCGGTGAAGAACGACTGGGTGGCGAAATCCTTTTCCACTCATTGGAAGCTCCTTGCCGACAGATCGCGGATAACGCGGGCGTTCGGGGTGATGTCATTGTCGAGAAGGTCAAAACCCTTTCCGACAACGAAGGCTATAACGCCTACGACGACACCTTTGTTGATATGCTCAAGGCAGGTATCGTTGACCCAGCAAAAGTTACCCGAAGTGCTCTGCAAAATGCGGCTAGCATTGCTGGACTTCTGCTCACCACCGAAGCGTTGATCACTGATGCACCTGAGTCCAACAAGCCTGCTATGCCTGCTATGCCAGGTGGTATGGGCGGCATGGGTGGTATGGGTGGCATGGACTTTTAGTAAAAGTCCAGACACTCCTTCATTCAAACCATGAGATAAGCGACGGTTTCAAAGTAAAACCGTCGCTTATTCTTTTCTTACTAATTTTAAAACCGATGGATCGCCAACGGGCTTCTATCGTACCAGAAGACGGGCGGTGGTGGTGCAGGCCGAACCGTATTCAGAGCCACTCTATTCTCTTCGGGCGTCAGGCCCTCTGTGGCCAGCTCATTCAAAGAAATCGGACGAACCTGTTTTTTCGCCTCGACCGTAGCAACGGTTGAGGGAATTTGCGCTTGATTGAAAAGAACCTTGTCCTCAGCAACCGCTAAACCTCCGACATATTGAGAGTCCTGAGGTACCGATGCCATCACAGCCCCTGAAGGGTTGTATTGACTGGAGCGATCGATTTTTTGCATCAAAATAACATTTTCTTGAAAAGGTAACCCTTGAAACACTTCTTCAGCACTCGCTGACAAACCCATGGTTAAAAAGCAAACCAGAAGCATCCATATTCTCATCATAATAACAACTCACCACATGTTACTAAACGAACGTTTTTTACTTGTTCTAATATCCGTTTCTAAATCCGTTTCAATTTGGCCTTTATTTGCCTGCGATTCAGAAAACCACTTCTCAAATTATTTTATTCTTCTCAAAATAACCGTTTACTCTATTTATTTTTATACTGTGCGTATGATTAATATAGCCTATTAACCTTCCTATTCCCTTGAATGGAAAAATCTAATCCTTTTATGAAGATTTATTAATTTTTTTAACCTTTCACCCTCTTTTTTTTCTCTCCCGCTCTACATATAATAATCGATAATGCTTCAGAAGCGAGTCGCTTCAACCACACGGAGAAACTATTAAAACAGAGGACCCGTCATTGGAAGCTGGAGAGGAAAATACCATAGCCATCATCGAACTGACGGGGAATGATCTCACCTTAGAACAGATTGAACAGGTGGCCTTCGGCCATCCTGATACTATTACAGTTCGCTTGGCCCATGAAGCTCGACAACGGGTTAATGCCTCCCGGCAAGTTATTGAGCAAGTTCTAATATCCAACAAGACTGTCTATGGTGTTAATACCGGGTTTGGCGCCATGAGCAAAATCTCTGTTACCCCGGATCAGGTAGGTGCCCTGCAACTCAATCTCGTCCGCAGTCATGCGGCAGGTACGGGCAAGCCTTTGGATGAGCCCACGGTCCGAGCCATGACACTCCTCCGTGCCAACACACTTGCCAAAGGATTTAGCGGAGTCCGGGTCGAAGTCATCGAAACTCTCGTTGAATTATTGAACCAGGGTATCTACCCGGTTGTTCCTTCAAAAGGTTCACTGGGTGCCAGCGGCGACTTAGCCCCTCTGGCACATCTAGCGTTGGTTCTGATTGGTGAAGGAGAGGTCTTCAAAAAAAATACACAAGGGCAACCCACACCACAGCAACAAACCGGACTCAAAGCCTTAAAAGCAGCGAATATCAAACCCTTAATTCTAGAAGCCAAAGAAGGGCTAGGTCTCCTTAATGGCACACAAATGATGACCAGCCTCGGCACCCTGACTCTACTCCAAGCCGAACGACTCACGCTGGCTTCTGAAATCGCCGGAGCCATGACCATTGAAGCGATTCAGGGAAGCGTCCGCCCTTTTGACGAGCAAGTGGCTCAAGTTCGTCCTCATCCCGGTCATATTCGATCCGCCCGCATTGCCCGGAATCTACTCGCCAACAGCGAGATTATGACAGCTCACCGGGATTGCGCCAAAGTGCAGGACCCCTACTCTCTCCGTTGCATTCCACAAGTTCACGGCATGGTCTTTGATACTCTGGATCGGGTTCGGGAGACCCTAACCATTGAAGCCAACGCCGCTACAGACAACCCGCTGGTTTTTCCCAACGGTGACATTATCTCTCAAGGAAATTTTCACGGAGAACCCGTGGCCATGGCGCTAGACATGATGGGCATTGCCCTAGCCGAACTGGCCAGCATCTCCGAGCGTCGCATTGATAAGCTCATGAACCCGGCCTTTAGCGAACTCCCTGCTTTTCTCGTCGGGAAAGGTTCAGAACCAGGACTTCACTCGGGCATGATGATTATCCACTACACAGCGGCTTCTCTCGTATCGGAGAACAAAGTTCTCAGCCACCCGGCCTGTGTAGATTCAGTCCCCACCTCCAATGACAAGGAAGATCATGTTAGCATGGGTGCCATTGCCGCCCGAAAAGCGGCTAAAATAGTTGAGCATGCCCGATGGGTCATTGCGGCCGAACTCCTTTGCGCCGCCCAAGGGCTGGAGTTTCAGGATAAGCTGAAACCAGGTACCGGTATTCAGACCGCCTATCAATTAATTCGACAACACGTCAGTCCCTTAAAAGAAGATCGTAGCTGTGCCTCTGACGTGGAGAAAATCGTTCAGCTCATTGAGAGTGGGCATTTAATCAACACCGTTGCCCATGCCATCGGCCCATTAGACCCCTTAGCCTAGCCTTTACCGAATCCAACAGGAGACCCCTTCCCATGGCTGTATCCGAATCCAATACTCAATTGACCGGCGCCCCTCGAGGTAAAAAACGCCTTTGCAAATCCTGGCAAACCGAAGCCGCTTACCGCATGTTACTAAACAATCTGGATCCAGACGTGGCCGAAGACCCGGATGCACTCATTGTTTATGGTGGCACTGGAAAAGCCGCCCGAAATTCGGCCTGTCTGCAAAAAATTCTGGAGCTCCTAAAAACATTGGGAAACGAAGAAACCCTGCTTGTTCAATCCGGCAAACCCGTTGCTGTCTTCCCTTCCCACACCGATGCCCCCCGAGTCCTCATCGCTAACAGTAACCTAGTCGGTCACTGGGCTCATTGGGACCATTTTCGGGAGTTAGAACGCAAGGGCCTGATGATGTACGGACAAATGACCGCCGGAAGCTGGATTTACATCGGCTCTCAAGGCATTGTTCAGGGCACATACCTCACCTTCGCCGAAGCCGCAAAAAAACATTTCGCCTCGGATCTCACAGGAAAATTCGTCCTTTCGGCAGGCCTTGGTGGCATGGGGGGCGCTCAACCTTTGGCCGTTAAAATGAACAACGGCATTTTTCTCGGGGTAGAAGTGGATGAAAGCCGTATCCAGAAACGACTAGACACCGGCTACCTCGATGTCATGGTACAAACACTTGCCGAAGCCGAAGCCCTTATAGATCAACATCTGGCAAACAAACAACCCGTCTCCATCGGCCTCTTGGGCAACGCCGCTACCATTTACAAACAACTGGTCAAAAACGGTCGGTACCCGGACATGGTCACGGATCAAACCTCAGCCCATGACCCCTTGAACGGTTATATTCCTGAGGGTTATAACCTAACAGAAGCCAGCACCTTTCGAACCCAAGACCCTGAGGGCTACATCCAAGCAGCCAAAAACGCCATGGCCGATCAGGTCAACGCCATGCTGGCCTTCCAACGCAACGGCACCATCGCCTTTGACTACGGAAATAATATCCGGCAAATGGCGCTGGAAGCTAAAACCCACCCCGCCACAGACGCCTTTCAAATCCCCGGATTTATCCCTGAGTACATCCGCCCCCTCTTTTGCGAAGGCAGTGGCCCCTTTCGTTGGGTCGCTCTTTCTGGCGATCCCAAGGACATTCAAAAAACCGACGAAGCACTCAAAACGGCCTTCCCCGAGAACCAACCCTTACGACAATGGCTGGCTCTGGCAGAAAAACACATTCAATTTCAAGGACTCCCGGCCCGGATCTGCTGGCTCAATTACGCCGAACGCGCCAAAGCGGGATTGATCTTTAATGATCTAGTCGCCTCAGGGGAGGTTTCGGCCCCCATTGTCATTGGTCGGGATCATCTGGACTGCGGCAGTGTCGCCTCACCCAATCGGGAAACCGAGGCCATGAAAGACGGCAGTGACGCCGTGGCCGATTGGCCCATTTTAAACGCCTTAATTAATTCGGTTAACGGCGCCACATGGACATCTTTCCACCATGGCGGCGGTGTCGGTATGGGATACTCACTCCATGCGGGCATGGTCATTGTCGCCGACGGTACCCCAGAAGCCGCCCGACGATTAAAGCGGGTTCTCACCTCAGATCCTGGTATGGGCGTTATTCGCCATGCGGACGCGGGCTACGAACAAGCCCGAACGACCGCCAAAGAACAAGGTATCCAGGGTAACTTTCTTAAAAATACACCCCAATAACTGAAGGCACCACACCCATGACACCAACACCCCAGCCAGACCTTATCCTCTACAATGCCGAGCAGTTAGTCACTGTGGACCCAGCCCGTATGACCCCGGATAACCCTTTAGGTGTTATTCCTAAAGGGGCTCTTGTCATAAAAGACGGCTGCATTACCGCATTGGGAGGCACCTGTGATTTTGACTTGCCCGACACGACCAATACCATCGATTGCACCGGCCAGATCCTTTTGCCCGGACTGATTGATTCCCATACCCACCCAGTGTTTGCCGGGGATCGCTCCGACGAGTTTGAAAAACGCTTGCAAGGCACCAGCTATCTGGCCATCGCTCAAGCCGGTGGCGGCATTAAGAAAACCGTCGCCGCCACCCGAAAGGCTAGTGAGCTCGAACTCTACATCAGCGCCAAACGCCGTTTAGAAACCATGCTCTCCTTTGGCGTCACCACCGTAGAAACCAAAAGTGGTTATGGGTTAGACAGTAATAGCGAGGAAAAATCCTTGCGGGTTCTTCAAAAACTAAAGCGGGAGCTCCCGCAAACCGTATGTGTTACGTACATGGGCGCTCATGATATCCCTATAGAATACAAAGACCACCCGGACAGCTACGTGGATCTCCTCTGCCACGACCAGCTCCCCAAAATCGCAGAACAAAAACTAGCGGATTTTTGCGATGTGTTCTGTGAAACCGGCTATTTCAGCGTCGCTCAATCTCGTCGTATTCTGGAAACAGCCCGAACACTAGGAATGAAACTCAAAATCCATGCGGAAGAATTCACCGATCTGGGCGGCGCCCAATTAGCTGGCGAGTTGGGTGCTGTTTCCGCCGATCATCTATTGCATATTTCCGATGACAGTATTCAGGCCATGAAGCAGGGCGGCACCGTCGCAACACTCTTACCGGGTACGGCTTTTTATCTCAAACTCCCCCATTATGCTCCAGCCCGAAAGCTATTGGACGCTGGCATACCCGTAGCACTGGCTACAGACTTTAACCCCGGGTCCTGTATGAGCGAGAACATTCAGCTCATTATGACCCTTGCCTGTTTAAACATGAACATGACCCCCGCCGAAGTGATTCAGGGCGTTACCCTAAACGGCGCAAAGGCGCTGGACCTGCACCACGACCGGGGCAGTCTGGAAGTAGGTAAGCGGGCAGATTTAGCCTGTTTTAACGCCTCCAGCTATAACGAACTGCTCTATCATTTTGGTGTAAACCACTTGACCAGCGTCTATATTCAGGGTCGTCCCATTTCCTTTTAAGTCGTTGTTCTATTCTTTTTTCTTATTAAAAGCCAGCTAGATTATTTAGAATCTGGATCCGGTTTGGACTCAATTTCCCGAACAATCCGATCGATGTCATCCCAATGACACCCTTTTCCAGAAGAACTTGGCTCATGCTCATGAGAGGGATTCGTACAAGACACCGCACTTGCACCCGACTCTTGTTCCGGGTGAACATCCTGTTTTAAAAGCACACGAACCTCCCGGTTCAGTTGCCGCTTCATTAATCCGCCACAACTCTCACACGCCAACTTCGGGTGTTCATAAACCCCGTGGGTGACTGTTTGATTATGTTGACACTGGGTGCATTCGTATGTGTAAACCGGCATAATCCATCCTTTTTTAAATCCAACGCCTTAAATTAACCCTCCGAACTTTTCACCAGTAAAGCCCTGAATTTTGCATATTTCAAAAAACTCTGCGCACTCATCGCATACGCCAGCGTTAACCCGGCAAGGCCATGAAAGATTCCCTGCTGAAGAATATAGCGTTGAAAAAACGTGTAAAGAGGTCGGAGTAAAAGGTTAAAGCCACTTTTTCTAAACCGGTACGGCCCACCAGCTTCAATCACTCGATACGCTGCCCGGGTCGACATCTCGTTGCATCCGCCAACCAACGCCTGAAAATGGCGATAAGGCTCACTGCCCATCGATTTGTCGATGGATTGGACCGTTCCTGAAACAGCATAGCCAGTAAAATAGATATCATCCACCATTCGAGCCTCACTTCGCCGAATCAGTCGGATTTCCTGTTTCGACATGCCTCCCTGCACCATGGCCTTTCCCTGCCAATGGAGCCGGATGGGAATGGTAAAGCCGTTCTCTCCATTGGGATTCAACAGCACCCCGTCAATCTTGTGACGCAGCATTTCCTCAACCCATTCATAGGGTTCCACATACAGGATCCATTCTTTTTCCGCCTGTTTCAGGGCGTACTCCCGTAAAGAGGCTCGATCCGCTGATGGGTGAAAAAAGACACGATCCGTATATTTTCTGGCAATCGCCAGCGTACCGTCTGTACTCCCTTGATCCACAACGACAATTTCATCCACCCAATTCAGAGACTCCAACGCTCGTTCTAGAGACACCTCGTCGTTATAAGTAATCAGCAGGGCACTTAAGGTTTGGGATCGATTGGTCACTTCTTTCACTATGGCTTGTTTTTCACTCCATTGCTCTCATTTATTATAGAGGATTTTTGAGACAAGGGCCTGTTAGGATTTGTTCCTTAAATTTATCTCTGAATTCCATTATAATAGCGTATTATGGCTGGACATTCTAAATGGGCAAACACAAAGCACCGTAAAGCGGCTCAGGACGCCAAAAAAGGACAGACCTATGCTAAATCTGCCCGAGAGATTACCATCGCCGCCAAACTCGGAGGGGGCGATCCAGCCGGAAATTTTCGCCTGAGAACCGCTATCGAGCGAGCCAAAGCCGCAGGACTCCCCAACGACAACATTCAGCGGGCCATTGAGAAAGGTGCTGGTAGTGCCGAGGCCGATAATATGGAGTCGGTCATCTACGAAGGTTACGGCCCCGGTGGAGTCGCCGTGTTTATAGAAACCATGACCGAAAACCGCAACCGAACCGCTGGTGATATCCGCAGTTATTTCAACAAATACGCTGGTAATCTCGGCACCGACGGTTCCGTGGCATGGATTTTTGAGGAAAAAGGTCTAATCCAGCTTGACCAATCGACTCTATCCGAAGAAGAGGCCTTTGAAAAAGCCATTGAGGCCGGTGCCACAGATTTTGAGCCCAACACCGAGGAAGGGGTCTATGAGATCTATACAGAGCCCGCTGACCTGAACACCGTAGCCAACACCCTGAACGATCAGGGTATTGCCGTTCAATCCGCAGAGATCACCCGAGTCCCCACAAATACGGCACCGATTACCGAAGAGGACAAGGCCAAAGACCTAATGAAACTCCTCATCGCCATCGAATCCCATGACGACGTACAGTCCGTTTACACCAACTTTGAAATGGACGAGACCTTACTGGAACGGGTCTCCTCTTAAAATGAATCAGGGGCAGCGTATTCGACAATTTCATCGCCTGATGGCAGAATCGTTGGATTATTCCATTTTGCTAGAAGGCATGGCGCCCCACCCTGAACAGGGGCTTTGTACGGTTTCTAATAACCCTAACGTTAATCAATGGGCTCTGATGGGTTTTGGCAGACGTCAATCCATCTCCCTCACGGGGCATCAGCTCACCTTAAACCACGAACAACCCATCACGATTCAAACTCGTCAGGCCCTGTTTCGACACCTTCGGAACATGAATGCCCAGTGTAAGCGTTATGCGGATCCAACACAAGTTCACCTCCCCTTTCAAGGAGGCTTGATGGGCTTCATGGGTTACGAATTCGGTCAATGGTGCGATCCAGCACTCGTCCACCTCTTTCAGAAAACAGCCCCTCGAAACACGCCTGATCTCCTGTTAATCGAATGCGACCACTGGGTAATCATCAACCGCGTCAGCGAAACATTCCATGCCCTGAGCCCGGATCCCCAGTGGACCATCATCGCTAAAGACAAGTGGAACGACTTACAAACACCAAGCCCGAAAAGTCAGCCGACTTCCTCCTTACCGACCCTAACATCGGATTATCTCAAAACCTACGAGACATCCCTCTCACCCAAAGCCTTTGAACATGGAGTCAACACCATCCAACAAGCTATCCTGTCTGGCGATCTCTATCAGGCCAACCTGACCTTTCGCCTCACCAAGTCACTCCACATCGATCCTTTTTCTGTCTACGACAGCCTCTCTTGGCATAACCCATCACCCTTTTCTGGCATGTTCCGGTGGCCCGGCGGCATTCTCCTCTCTAACTCGCCGGAGCGTCTCGTGAACGTTTATCACCAACAAGTAAGCATTCGTCCCATCGCAGGAACCCGAGGACGGGGAAAGACAGCTAGCGACGACAAGCGTATCGGGCAGGAACTCCTAAATAACGAGAAAGAGCGGGCTGAACACCTGATGCTCGTAGATTTAGGACGCAATGATCTGGGCCGTATCTGTGCACCGGGCTCAGTGATTGTCGATGAACAACTGACCTTAGAACGTTACTCCCACGTCACTCATCTCATTAGTAATATCACCGGAAAACTGGCGCAGGGTAAAGACATTTGGGATGTCGTTCAGGGCACTTTCCCCGGCGGTACCATTACTGGATGCCCAAAAATTCGGTGCATGGAAACCCTGTCTAATCTGGAGCCGGTGGGCCGCGGACTTTATACCGGTGGGCTCGGCTATTGGGACGCTCGCCAAACCCAGATGGACATGAACATCTTAATTCGTAGCCTATTTTTGGAAGAAACCAGAACGCCTTTCGTGTATAATGGCGCTATTCACGTTGGCGCCGGGATTGTCGCCGATTCAGTCGGGACACATGAGTATCGGGAATGCCTTCGTAAAGCCGCCACTATTTTAGGAGTTCTGCAATATCATGAGCAACACCAACACCCCGCTATCCACTAAGACGCAGGTTTTTTCCGAACAGGATATTCAACGCACCCTAAAGCGCTTGGCCCATGAGCTCATTGAGGCGAACAAAGGTACCGAGGATCTGGTACTCATGGGCATTGTCACCCGAGGAAAATATCTAGCCGAGCGCATTGGCCGCTTGGTAGAAGAATTTGAAGACGCCACCGTGCCGGTTGGCTTTGTGGATATTACTCTGTATCGAGACGATGTGGACACCTCGTTCAAGGCCGCGGGCGAAAGCCATGTACCGGTGGATTTGACCGATAAACGGGTGGTGCTGGTGGACGACGTGATTTTCAGTGGCCGCTCGGTCCGGGCCGCCATGGACGCCCTGAGCGCTTACGGACGCCCCCGCTCGGTTCAGCTCTTGGTCCTGCTGGATCGAGGACATCGTCAACTACCCATCTCCCCTGATTTTGTGGGAAAGAATATACCCACCGCCACCACAGAGCGACTCACTGTCTGCCTCAACGAAATCGATAGCACGGAAGAAGTGGTTATCGAAAAAGCGTAACCCTAAAAATCGTCACTTAAGAAGCATTACACCCCACCGTGGCCGCATGTTCATTTTCCTTTTTCAGTTCTTTTTTCAGAATTTTACCGGTGGCATTTTTGGGGAATTCGTCATAAATCCGAAAATACGTGGGGCACATAAACGGGGTTAATTGCTCTCGACAGAACTTTTTCAACACCTGTAGTTCCACCGACTGGCCCTCTTTCAACACCACGGCGGCAAAAATATCCTCGCCCAGCTTCGAGTCCGGCACGCCAAACACGCAAGCTTCCTGAATCGCCGAATGTTGGTACAAGGTGTTTTCAATCCGAAGGGGGGCAATGTTTTCGCCCGCCTTAATGATCAAATCTTTTTTCCGGCCGCCAGAAATATAGAGATTACCCTCGGCGTCAAAATGACCCAAATCCCCGGTTTTTAGCCATCCGTCCTTGGTCAGAGTCTCTTCCGTGGCCTCTGGCAGATTAAAGTACCCCAGCATCACGTTGGGACCTTTGGCCTGGATTTCACCCACCGGCGAATTTTGTCCCGACTCCTGTTGAATAACCTGACCGGCATCATCCACCAGCCGGACCTGAACGTTATTAAGCGGCAAACCCACCGAACCAGGAATACTGCCCTTAGATAGTCGGTTTACAGCAATCACCGGCGATGTTTCCGTTAGACCGTAACCTTCCAAAATGGTCATATCCGCCGCCTCTTCCAACGACTTCAACAACGACGGCGGCAAGCTCGCTCCGCCCGACACACAAACCTTCAGGGACTTGAATACATTGGCTCCCAACTTTTTGAGGTTCTCGGCTACAAAGCTAAAAATCGTGGGCACCAGCGGCAAGATGGTGATCTGCTCTTCCGCCACCAGACTAATAATTTTTCGGGGGTTGAAATTCGGCACCAGCGCCAACGTCACGCCCTTCGTCAAAGCGTACAGGGTGACAATTAGACCGTATGCATGAAACAAAGGCAAAGCCATCAACACTTTTTCGTCAGCCCCAAAATCCAGAGCATCACCAAAGCCCTCGGTATTTGAAAGCAGATTTTCTTCGGACAGCATCACGCCCTTAGGCTTACCCGTCGTGCCCGACGTGTACATTAAAACCCGCATCGTGTTTGGTGCTGGTGCCACCAGCGGCTCAAACGACGGCTCTCCGGATTCAATCACTGCCTCCAGCGAGGGAAGCGACGGATTTTCGCCCTGATTGGCCACCAGAAACGGCAACGGCTTGCCTTCAAAATGCGGCGCAAATTTTTGGGTGGTCAGCATCATACGAGCACCCGAATTTTGGACAACGTAGGCCATATCTTCCGATGGCAATTGAATATTCACCGGTACCACCACCGCACCTAAACGTAAAATCGCAAAAAAGCCGACCAAATACTCTTTCTGATTCATGAACATCAGCGCCACCCGATCGTCTGGCTGAATTCCTCTTTCGTTTAAAGCATGAGCCAGCCGACAAATTCTGTCGAAAAACGTCTGATAGTCCCACCGAGCATCACCTTCAATAATACACAATTTCTCCGGATGAGATACCACTTGTTCTTTTAACGCATCAAACAACAGGCTCATAACAGTCCCTCTCTAATAATAACGGGCAACGGGTCTCGAATAAATCCGGGAGTATACATCACAGTTTAACAGGGAGAGAGGGCCACACGCAACTTCCCACCGCAAAGCGTCAACCGTTCTTTCGCTTCTGAAGAGTTCAACTGGCACCGGAGCATAACCACCGCCGTCTTTACTTCATAACCACAGGCTTCCAGTGTTTGTCGAGCCTGATCCATCTCTACCGAAGCCAATACACTGACCAACCGTTGAGCTCGCTGGATTAATTTGGCATTGGTCGGCTTCACGTCCACCATAAAATTCCCGTACGTCTTCCCTAACTGAATCATGGTCGCCGTGGTAATCATGTTCAATACCAGCTTTTGAGCTGTTCCTGCTTTCATCCGGGTAGATCCCGTAATCACCTCTGGCCCGGTTTCGACCACAATGGGGCAATCGACCGCCTGAGCTAGGGCTGACATTTTTGATGCCGTAATGCCTGCTGTAAAACACCCTGTCTCTCGAGCGGCTTTCATGGCCGATACCACATAAGGTGCCCCTCCACTAGCAGAAATGCCGATAACCACATCATCTTTCCTCGCACCCGTTTCTAGAAAATCCGAACGCCCTTGATCGGTCGAATCTTCTGCCCCTTCAATGGCATGCCTCAATGCCGGGTCACCCCCTGCAATAAAAGCCTGTACCAAAGCCGGATCCGTCCCGTACGTCGGTGGACACTCGGCGGCATCCAGTACCCCTAAACGACCACTGGTTCCGGCGCCAAAGTAAAAAAGCCGCCCCCCCCGACTTATGGCCTGCACCGTTTGATCCACCACCTGCCCGATGGCTGAGATCACCGGGTAAATCGCCTGAGGCACCTGCTGATCTTCCGTGTTAATCCGGGTTAAAACATCAACCGTGGCCAGTTGATCAATATCCTGAGTGGCCAGATTAACCCCCTCAGTCGGAACCAGTCCAGCCAAAGCCATTAATGGATCATTTTTACCCAAAACAAGTCACCTATAATTGATCGGATGTCACCCGAAATTTATACAATGCGTCCAGTTCGGTCATGAGAGCCTGAAAGGCCGGAATAGTCAAGGTTTGTTGGCCATCAGACCAGGCCCTGTCTGGATCTGGATGGACTTCAATCATTAGCCCGTTCGCACCACAAACCGTCGCCGCCTTGGCCATGGGTGCCACCAAGTAACGATGACCTGTGCCATGGCTGGGATCAACAACCACTGGTAAATGGCATCGTTTTTGGATTACTGGAACCGCCGCCAAATCTAACACATTCCGGGTAAAACCGGTATCAAAACTTCGGATGCCTCGCTCGCAAAGTGCCACATTCGGGTTGCCCTGAACCATAATGTACTCGGCGGCCAACAAAAACTCTTTAATCGTAGCCGAAAGACCCCGTTTGAGAAGCACTGGCTTATTTTGTTGCCCCACCGCATTAAGCAGTTTATAGTTTTGCATATTCCGGGCCCCAATTTGAAGCATGTCCGCATAACGAGCGACCAAATCCACGTCCTGACTATCCAGCACTTCCGTGACCACCAGCAACCCCGTTTCCTCCCGAGCCTGAGCCAACCGCTTTAAACCTTCTTCACCCAATCCCTGAAAATCATAAGGAGACGTTCTCGGCTTAAAGGCGCCGCCCCGTAAAAAAGTGGCGCCCGCCTCTTTCACCCCTCGTGCTACGATCAGTAAACTCTCAATATCCTCTTCCACACTGCACGGCCCAGCCATAACACACAAGGGACTATTGCCTCCCAGCTTCACCCCATTTTGAAACTCAATCACGGTATCTTCCGGGTGGGTAATCCGGCTGGCTCGCTTATACGGATCCTGAATGGGAACAATTTCCTTAACCCCTGGCATGGCCGACAGGCTTTTGGGTACCACCGTATTTTTATCACCAATGGCCGCAATAACCGTTAGAACATCTCCCCGATTCAAAATCGTTTGATAGCCCTGCTCCTGAAGCAAGCGATCCATGGTTTGAATGTTTTCTTCCGTGGCATTGGGTTCCATGACAATAATCATAAGAGTCTATTCCTTTTGTTTTCTGGCTGTTTTGTTAGAGTGGGCTAAACCGACTTTCACACGATCATACCCTGATTAAGTTGGAAAGAACATAAAAAAGTGGAAGGAAAAGACCACTTCCGGCTACAATAGAGGGACTGTATTCAAGAAATAGGAAATGAATAACACCGTGGTTGTTTTTCACCATCACCTAATGTCCTTTGCCATTCGCTTTGTCCATGACTGGTTGGAGGGTTGTGGTGTCAGCTTATGGCGACGTGTTACGGGTGCCTTTATTGCCTTTCCCCTACTGGTCATTTTAACAGGACTGGGTGTCACCGCTGTCGAAAATGATCACCCCCTGCCCAATACATTTCAAAACCAAGGCACTTCATCGTTTGAAACAACGTCACAGGTTTTGCCTTCTCAAGGCGAACGACTGGCGGTTCGTCGAACCCGAAAAAGCCGGCGTAGTCGACGGCGAAACAAACGACTCAAAAGCAAAACATCAACGCCAGCCACCGCCGGAAAAATTCGATGGCAAGTGAAAGTCGATGGCCGTATTTACGCTCCGCCCACGCTGGACAGCGAACTCGTTTATGTCGCCACCACCAAAGGGGTTCTGTATGCTTTTGAAAAAGATGGCGGCGTTTTACGATGGCAGAAAACCATGGCCCATAAACTGGCCAAGTCGGCTCCGGTTCCCGGCACTCGTCAACTCTTTATTGGCACACAAACCGGCGAGTTGATCGCCATGGAAAAAACCTCCGGGCGAGAAACCTGGCGATTCAACGCTGGCGGGACCATTATCTCCTCACCGGTGGTTCAAAGCCAGACCGTCTATTTCTCATCACGTAATGGATTTATTTACGCTCTGAACACAGAAGACGGAAGCGTTAAATGGCAATTTAATACGGAAGACATTGTGGATGCCAGTCCTCTCATCGATCAAGGCACCCTTTATATTGGCGATTATAAAGGTCAAGCCTACGCCATTGACGCTGAAACCGGAAAATTAAAATGGAATTACACGATTGAAGGCCCGCTTCTGTCTACGCCCCGAATTGCTGGCGATTCGGTGTATTTTAGCAGTGCGGTGGGGGCTATGTTTGCCCTAACCAAAGCCAGCGGCATGAAACGCTGGAGCTATACCTCTCCTGGTGGAAACGCCATGATCGCAACCCCGACGGTTCTGGACGACCAAGTCTATATTGGCGATGTGGACGGAACCATTGGGTGCGTGAACAATGAATTCGGCATCCGGGTCTGGCAACGCGCCCTAAAGGGTGCCATTATGTCGTCCATCCAACCCTTTCACCAATCCTTGCTTATTGGTACCGGCGACGGCAAACTGGTGGCCATTCACCCAAAAGATGGTCGGCTACTCTGGAAGCTTCCACTGGAAAGCGTTATTGAAGCCAACATGGCCCTCAGCGGTAATCAGATCTTTTTAGGATCCCATAATGGCAACGTATTTGCCGTGGAGCTGACCCCATGAAACCATTAAAAAAAACCCTCGCTGTTATCCCGGCCCGATACGCCTCCAGCCGATTTCCCGGCAAGCCTCTCGCTGAGATTGACGGCAAGCCCATGATTCAACACGTTTGGGAGCAGGTTCGAAAGGTAAAATCTATTCATCAAGCCATTATTGCCACCGACGACCTCCGAATCAAAGAAGCCGTTGAGGCATTTGGCGGCCAAGTTCAAATGACCTCCCCCGATCATCGCTCTGGAACCGATCGGGTCTGGGAAGTGGCTCAAGCCCTGCCAGAATTTGACACCATCCTGAACATTCAGGGCGATGAGCCTTTTCTGGATCCAAACCATCTGGAGCAGATAATCGACCGCATGAACGCCTTGCCTCAAGCGGACATCATGACACTGGTCACCCCCATCCAAAACCTGGAGCGGGTTGAAAACCGCCATATCTGGGAAGATACCAACGTGGTCAAAGCCGTCTTGGATCAGCAAGGTCGCATTCTCTATTTTTCCCGAAGTCCTGTTCCCTGCTATCGAGACGGTATTCAACCCGGCGATGGCGCGTTTCGGCACTTAGGGCTTTATCTATTCCGACGAGAGGCTCTCGCCCACTTTACCGGCCTACCGCTCTCCCCCCTGGAAAAAGCCGAACGACTGGAACAGCTACGCGCCATGGAAAGTGGCATCAGCCTCTATGCCGTTACCGTGGATAAAGCGCCCATCGGAGTCGACACACCAGAAGATCTGGCTCGTCTGAAAAAGCACCGGCAGAACCTGAATGACTCCCCTCTAACCTGCCTGTAAGAGGTTATAACCCAAGGAGGTTTAAGGTCTCTTGCACAGACGACTCTACCAACACAGCTCACGTTTCCTCTCTCTAGCTTTTGCCTGTCTATGGATCAGTCTGACCATAACCCTTGCTTATAGTACCCCTAGGGACAGATACCTGTTAGAACCCTCCGAAATTATTCCAGAAATTGGAGAAGGAGTAATTATTGAAGCCATCGGCTCCGATGAAGAGGAAGACAGAGAGTCCGAATTATCGCCCCTCTCCCAAAGCTCTATCCAGCAAGTCAATCCGAGAGAAATAACGCTGGCTCATGCAATTTGGCAGTATAACCGGGCCCTCAACCCGTTGCAATCTCGGTATTTAGCCCATTATATTCTAAAGTTCAGTCATTTTTATGAACTCGATTACCGACTGGTGACTGGCATGATTGCTGTGGAGTCCTCGTTTCGTCCAGACGCCGTTTCGTCTTCCGGTGCCATTGGCCTCGGCCAACTAAAGCCCGCCACTGCCAAATGGCTGGGCGTCAATAACCCCTATCATCCGGCGGATAATATTGCCGGTATGACCCGATATCTGAAATACTTGCTCAACAAATATCATGGCCATTTCCCCCGAGCCATTGCGGCTTATTACCAGGGTCCTGGTAGCGTGGATCGTCAAGGTATCTCACCCCAGTCTCAACCCTATTTAAAAAAAGTCGAGCATGCCATGGCTCGGTTTTAGCATGTTTTTTTCTGTTCGGTTTTTAGATCAGGGACCTCTTTTAATATCGAACGATTCAACCCAATAGGACCCGCTTTATGGTCAGCCCCATGACATTAAAACCAGCGACTGGCTTGATACCCCAAATTACCGGCTCTGCCAGCAGAGCGCTCTATCGCTTGTTTGGAGCGCCGAATAAGGTCTTAAAATCTGGGCAGGAAATCCGACTGGACTTTCGTCAAACACCATTAGCGATTCTTTCGGGTGGGGCTTTAATTTATGCACAAGGACAAGAAAACAAAAAAATGGGAGGCGACTCCCACCGCTGGTTAAAACTTCTGACAGAAGGTGGCGTTATTTATGCGTTGATGACCACCACCGCCGGCATTCTGCCTTTACTCACTCTGGGAACCGCCGCTTACCGCTCAGGAAAAAAGGACAACCTGTTAGAAAAAACACAGGAAGCCATTCAGGTTGCCAGCATGGTTTTTCTTGGCTATTTGGGTGCCATGACCGGGCTAAACTACTCGATGCATGCCATTGATAACGGGGCAAAGGAGTTGCTTCCCCACCTAAAGAAAGAAGTGCTCTGGAACGAGTTCAACCCGGAGAAAAACCCGGTACTAAACCAACTTCTCGCTTCCAACGACCTTGAACGAAAAGCCATCGGTGAACGGCTAAAGTCTATTCATGTCTCCAAAGAAAAAGCCATTAAGGCCATCGAACAGCATCTGGTCTTCTTATCCGGGGGCCATTTAAAAGCAGGTAGCGAAATCAGCTATCGACTGGCACAAGAATACCGGCGCAAGACCGACACAACCCTCGGTCAATTGTTTGAAGACTTAACCCACCCCAGAGTAAAACAACGATTAAAGACTCAACTGGATCACTTGACCCGACGGCTCGCTGAAAACACGCCTTACATCGGGGATCAATTCCAACAAAAGATGTTGAGTGGGATCAAAAAATTCAGTATCGAGCTTGGAACCAGCCATTCAAGCCCTATTCGTGGACTCCGTTTAGCAAACCCTGTTTTTGGCGCCATGATTGGCGCAACCCTATTGGGCCTGCCTCTGGCCAAATTTTTTAATAATTTACTCACCCAGAGTTTCCCCGCTTTAGGAAAAACCGATCTAAAAATACCGACTCAAACCCTCTGGCTTCCAGAAACGGGAAAACCGGCCTATAACCGAAGCCAAGAGTTCAACTACCTTCCAAACATCGATGCTTATACCCGTCCAAGCTTTAGCCCAAGGGGCTTCTAAGCCTCTTTAACCCCTCAGCAAGCTAGCCCACAGGTCGGGATCCGCTTTTTATAAGTCATATACCAATCCACGAATTTCGGGATGCCCTCTTCTACTTTTGTCGAGGGGTGATAGTTTAAGACCGATCGAGCTCGGGTAATATCCGCATACGTAATGGGTACATCGCCCGGCTGAAGAGGCTGACGGTTAATAATGGCTTTCTTGCCCACAGCGTTTTCAATCAACTCAATCAAACGAGCTAGCGTGGTCGTTTGGGACTCGCCCAGATTGACCACTTGAAACGGGGTCGCATCATAAGCGATGGCCGCCATCACACCTTGCATAATATCGTCAATATACGTGTAATCTCGCTCGGTTGTGCCATCGCCAAACACGGGAATGGGTTCGCCCTCGTCAATCATGCGGGTAAACTTATGAATGGCCAAATCCGGGCGCTGCCCAGGACCATACACGGTGAAAAACCGAAGACAAACCACTTGCAGGCCATACAAATGACTATACGTATGAAGCAGATTCTCACCCATCACCTTGGTTGAAGCATACGGTGAAATGGGTTTGGAAATATCCTGATCTTCTTTGAACGGCACCTGATCCGGGCTAGAACCATAAACCGAGCTGGACGAGGCAAAGACGAACTTCTGAATGCCGTGTTCCCGAGCCTGCTCCATTAAATTCAGCGTCCCGGTCACGTTGGTTTCCAAATACAGACGCGGTTCCATTAGCGAAGGACGTACGCCCGCTCGAGCCGCTAAATGAATAATCCCACCGGCTTTCAGTGCTTCGCCATGGCGAGAAAACACCTCGGCCAGCGCTTGTTGATCCCGAATATCCACCCGATACAGCGAAAAGTTCGGATGCGTTTCAAACGCCTGAATGTTTTGTTCTTTAATGGCCGGATCATAAAAGTCATTAAACTCATCCACTGCCACCACCGAAGCCCCTCGATCCAGCAAATGCCGCACCGTGTGCGACCCAATAAACCCGGCACCACCGGTGACCAGATACGTTTGACCCGAAAAAGAAGAATTATCGACCATGAAAACCAGTCTCCGCAATCAACATCCGTTACACTACAGGGTATTTTACCTCAAACCCATGCGGAAAGAGAGTCCTCTTAAGTTCTTTACCTAAGGTTACAAGAATTAACCTAGAAACAATCTCATTGTTTGAAGGGCGTTTTTTTATTACACTCCTAATACAGTTGCCTTAGTGTTACTCAATCCATAGGAGTCCTCCCCATGCACATTCCCCAATTTGCCGGAAGCTTTGATATCCACTTTACCCCCACAAGCAAAAACGTAGGAAATCCAGAGGCTAAAAAAGCGCTTCACACCTTTTATGAAATCTCCGAAGATCCCCATAAAGAAATCATGGCCCCTATCAATCTCGTTTCATGGGAGGCTAAAGTAAACCTTCAAAAAAAAGAGGTAACACTTCCTAACCACATTCAAATCAACTGCTCTCCAGAGTTTGATGATTCCTTCAAAAAAACCATTAAAGGCATCCAAACACTCCAACCTAAAGCCTTTAAGGGTGTCTCATTTACTCCTGACAATGTGCCTCAAAAATTAATTCCAAGTAACATACGCACCTCCTCATCACGCATTCGTCAGACACCCCCAACAAGCGGAAGAGATTAACTGCACCTTCTCCCTTTGGCCTTTAAAGGATCGACTCTCTTGAGACTTTTCACCTTACTAATGAAAAGGAGCGCCTCCCCATGCACATTCCAAAATTTTCAGGCACTTTTACAGTGACCCTCAAGCCTCAAGACCCAAAAGCAAAGAGAAAAGGAGACCCAAAGGCACAAGTCATCGACTATTTGAACAATCACATCGATGATTATTCTATCTTTATTCCAAAAAACAGATCTCACTCTAGGGATATTTTACCCAACCAGTTTATGATTCTATGCTCAGATGGTATGGATACCCAAGCAGTCCTTGGACTAGAGAGCATTAAAGCCCTCCACCCTAATCTGTTTGAATCTGTTATGTACCAATCTAATAAAGACCGAGGCCCGCTTTCACTGTTTTCTTCAAAAGAAAATTAACTGTAACGAACCCCTTTGGCTTAAAACTTTTTTAACTCAACAAATAGGAGATCTTCCCATGAACATCCCCAAATTCGCCGGAACCTTTGATCTTCGGTTTAACCCAAACCCCATTTTATCTTCAGATGCTAAAAATGAGGTAGCTCAGCTCTATGAAGAGCTTTCAGAACCCAAAAATTTATTAATTTCAGTAAAAGGCGTGAATTTAACCCAAGGCATCCGCCAATTTCCTGATCACATTCAAATCCAATGTCATTCTAGAGATGATGAGAAGGTAAAAACGAAATTACTAGACCTTAGTGGAGACCTTTTTAGTCTTATTCGTGCAATTATGTCTATTGATTACCAATCAAGCAGTGGGAAGCTACCCCTTAACGATCTCATGGGTTAACTATAGCGAATCCCTTTGGCTTTAAGGCGATCGATGGCTTGTTGGAGGAGTTCTTTGGATGAAACCAAAGACACTCGGAAATAAGCGTCACCGGCATCGCCAAAAGCAATCCCCGGTGTAATCACCACATCGGTGGTATCCATCAGGTGACGACACCAGCTTTTGGAGTCATCAAACCCGCTAGGCACCGGCAACCAAACGTAAAGAGTGGAACGAGGGGGCTCTATCGTCCAGCCCATTTCCTGAAAACCTTTCACCACCACATCTCGGCGTTCTTGATAGGTTTGGATAATCCCAGGCAAAAATTCTTCGGCTCGATCCAGCGCGCAAATGCCCCCGTCCTGAATCGCCGAGGCAATACCATAGTCGCAGTTGGTTTTCACGTTAAATAACGTTTTAATCACGCCTGGATTCCCGCACGCCCAGCCCATACGCCAACCGGCCATGTTGAAGCTCTTGGAAAACGAGTGGTATTCAATGGCCACAGATTTCGCATCCGGTACATTAAAAATGCTCGGCGGACGATAGCCATCGTAACAGATCTCACCGTAGGCCAGATCGCTAATCAGCACAATGCCGTGCTTTTTACAGTACGCCACCAGTTTTTCCAGATAACTCAACGGAGCCGTGGCCGCCGAAGGATTATTGGGGTAATTCATAAACATAAGCTTGGCTTTTTGAGCCACTTCCTCTGGAATGGTCTCCACATCGGGTAAATAATGATTTTCTTCCGTCATGGCACAATAATGAACTTTCCCACCGGCCAAATACGTGGCTCGGGCATGGACCGGGTAATACGGCGCAAAAACAATGCTGTAATCCCCTTCACCAATATAGGCAAAGGTTAGCTTGGCCAATCCTTCTTTCGAGCCAATTAGGGGCTGTACTTCGGTTTCTGGGTCGATCTCCACATGATAACGGCGGCTCATAAACCGAGAGACCGCTTCTCGAAATTCAGGCTTACCGTTGAATTGAGGATATCGGTGATTGGCAGGATCCATGACCCCTTCTTGAATGGCTCTTAAAATAGGCTCCGGTGTGGGTAAGTCCGGATTCCCCATGCCCAGATCAATCAAATCAGCTCCACGGGCTCGGGCTTCCGCCTTTAGCACATCCAATTGGGCAAACACATAAGGAGGCAAGTCGGTCAATCGTTTTGACGGCTCTGCCGGGCTCGTATAAACCGGAGTCAAAACAGAATCGTGTGTCATGGCAAAAACCTCTCTAAAACAACATACAATGCATTCTAATCAATCTTTATTCATATATACGACAAAGACACGCCCCTGTCTCCTGCCTTCCCCGAATTTCATTTGCTCCCAGACTAAATCGCTTGAAAAACCAGACGCCCTTCCGTCGGATCAATGGTTAATTTAAATTGACGAAGAAAGCTCAACCCCAATAATCCGGAAAAACTGGAACTTTTCCGCACATCAATCACCGTTGCCTCGACATTGCGAGCTTCCAAACCATTAATATTAATACGATCAATCAAAATCTTGGGCACTTCAATCCGCCCATTAGCTGTGGTGATGCGCACGGTTCCAATTTGAGTCATGTTTTCCGGCCCCAGCTCTTCATAAAGCTCTCTGGAAATAGAGGTATACGTTGCCCCCGTATCCACAATAAAGGTACCCACGGCACGATCATTCAGACTGGCTTCCACCATTAACGCGTTATTATGAGGTTTCAACGGAACGTTAATCCCTTTGTCCAGGTTAAACGCGGCCAAGCTTTGATGGTTATCCAACTTTAGGTGAGTTACCCGCTTTTTCGCATAGGCCATCACCCGATTATCCGTCCCATGGTGCATAACATACCGGTAATGAGGTAACGCCTCATCCGATCGATCCATCTTGTCCAGTACAACGGCCATGTAATAACGAACATTCGCGTTCGCTGGTTCGACATTATACGCTTGCTTTAAAAAAACCAGCGCCTTAGAGTACTGCCCATGGCGATAGGCCTCAATACCTGCCCGGTAAGGAGATGTCGACGCAATTTGAATCGATGACTGACGCTCAGCAAACCCCGGAAAAGCGGTAAACAATAAAATAAACACACTCAATACGGCTAAACTAATTTTAAAGCAGGTTAGTCTTCTATTCTCAAAGCGCAAAAAGAGGTTCTCCTCTGGTTTTCTGGGTTTCTCTTCTGTTCTTTTTAAGTGTCGACCATTCAGCCTCTTTCTTTAAAAAAAAATCTTTTTCTAAAAAACACGCACAAAAATAAGAGATTCTGTTTTTATATAACCGAGGGCACAATCTAAAGAAAATCTTAATCAGCATTTTCTTTATTGGGGCATTTATACTTCAGAGGGCAGTACATGTTGTTTTAAGACAACATCAATCCAAACGGGGAGCATCCATTACCGATGGGATCAGTCGCATACAGCGGACAGCCATTACCTTGGTATCATCACCAGCCAACTTCACTTGAGCGGGAGATGAAAGAGCGTATAAAAACCTACGATTTAGACGGGCCCGTTGGACGTTCTTCTAGTGATTTCATGCCTTTTTCCTACGATGATTCGCCGGAAAGCTCTTTAAAGAAAGGGGTTAATGCGGCAGGATTAACACTGGGCGGGGTTTTAGCGGCAAACCAACTAAAACATGTCCCTCCCAGCCTTATAACAAATTCTGCTGGTGTTTCAACACCGACAAGTGGCAACCTTGGTTACCGTGCAACCGAATGGGCTAAAAAAGGTAATCATGTTAAAACCCAACGGTTTTTTCAATCCGCTGGCACCGCATCCGAAGGCTTTCTCAGTCGGATCACTCAATTCGGAAATTGGTTTGAAAAGACATCTAAAGCGGCTGCAACATCCGTTGGTAAAACAGCATCCGGTCAATGGATCAAAAATATCGCTTCAAAGCCAGCCATTAAAAATGTTGGTTCTAAACTACTCAAGGTTGGCGGACGTGCTTTGGCATTTGTCGGCGCCGCCGGCCCAGTGGGTTGGGCCATTGGTGGAGTCGCACTGGCAACCACCCTAGCCTTTATGATCCTGTAAACACATCTATATTTATAAGTTTAAGTTTTATCCTTATCATCTGTGTCTATCCCACTTGCTATACGGCTTTGTTTCACGCAAACAAGCCGTTTTTTATTTGGCCAGCGAAGCTGGCTTTAATTAGGGGCTTATTCTTTGCCTCTAATTATAACCTTAGCTTTAACCGGCTTTGGGTTGATCCAATAATTGTTGGACAAATTGTTCTACCTGCCGGGCTGTGCCCGTATCACTAAACTGATCCAGCTCCATACCACTCACCAAACGGCTCAGCACTCGCATACGTTGCTCCTGATGGTGGGAAAGTTCACTTATCTGAACCACCATTTCGTTCTTTTCTATCGAGTCAACGACTTTAGCAGATTTTTCCACATGCAGGTGATGCTCGCCATAAGCCGCTAAAATCGGCTGATGGGTAATAGCAATCACCTGAAGGTGTCGAGCCATGGCGTAAAGTCGCTGGGAAACAGCCTTAGCCGTCGGGCCGCTGATGCCCGCATCAATTTCATCGAATACCAGGGTTTGTACCCCACTTTTCTCCGCTGTAACCACTTTAATGGCCAAAAGAATCCGGGACAGCTCACCTCCACTAGCGGATTTAACCAAGGGTCGAGGAGGTTCGCCGGGATTGGCGGAAAATAAAAACGCAATGGATTCCGCTCCCAAGGGGCTAAAACCCGACCGGGGATTGAAAGCGACCTGAAAGCGTACCCGAGGGAGTTCTAGTCCTCTTAACTCCGTGGTCAATTGCTCGGTGAACTGACTCGCCAGCCGTTCCCGTTCAAGGGTTAATTGACCGGTTACCTGTTCTAAATCGCCTTTTGCCGCTTCTAAAGCCGCCTCAAGCAGTCGTAAATCTTTTTCCGCTTGTTCATCAGCTTGCAGGGTCTGACGAATCTCCTCTTGCGTGGCCAAAACTTCCACCAGTGACGGGCCGTGTTTTCGCTTCAGTTTTTCTAGCTGATCCAGCCGTTCCACCAGCTCATCAATCTGTCGGGAACTAAAAGAAACCTTATCATGGTAATTTTTTAAATCTGATGCCAAAGCCCTTAGTTCTTCCCGCTGAGTATCCAGCCGTTGCGCTAACTCATCCAGCATGGGATCTACCCCGAATAAAGAGGCCAGCATTTTCTGCACCTTTTCCAGCAAGTCACCCACCCCTTGACGATCATTCCCCCAGAGCGTTTGATAGGCTTTACCTGTCTGCTTTTTTAAAGATTCTCCCTGACCCAGCCTTTTAAGTTCCGCTTGACAGGTTTTATCTTCTTGAGGATCCACCAGATGAGCCTCATCCAACTCCCGGAGCTGAAATTCCAGATAGTCTCGTTGATTGGCCATGTCCTGAATTTTTGCTTGTTTGGCTTCCAACTCTTTTTTTAGCTTAAACCAACGCTCATAAGCCGATGCTACGGTTTGCTGTAAGGCGTTAAAATCAGCATCTCCCAGTGAGTCCAGAATCCTCCCGTGGGTTTCATCATCGAACAAACTGGTTAACTCGTGTTGCCCATGGAGATCGACCACCATAGAACGTAGCTGAGACAAAACATCCAGTGTCACCGGAATCCCGTTAATCCGGGCTCGACTACTGGACGGGGTAAATTCTCGGGAAATTAAGAGTTCCGTATCCTCAGCAGGCAACTCTAGCGACGCTTCTTCCTGTAAAAATTGTTGAATAGCTGGGCGACTGACCGAAAAGTCAAAGGTCAGCTCAATCCGGCCCCGTTTTTCACCATAACGCAAAACATCCGCTGGCGAGACCTTTTTGCCAAACACCAACGCAATTGCACTGATTAACAGGCTTTTCCCCGCACCTGTCTCACCGGTAATCACTGTCAAACCAGCATCCAACGCCACATCCACAGCGTCAACAATGGCCACATTTTGTAAACTTAACCGTTTTAACATCTCACCCCCCATTTTACCCGGTTTAACCCGGATTTCTCCCCTTTGTTCACATGCCCTTACAAATCCGGTTCTGTTTGCCGTAAAATAGATCGCCACAAGAAACATCAACCCAAACCCGTTCATACAGAAAGAAGCATTCACACAATGGTACAAATTTTTCCTTTTCACGGCCTCCGATACAACCTTAACAAAGTAGAAAGCCTCACTCATGTAACGGCACCCCCTTACGATGTTATTGAACGCGACCTACAGGATCAGCTCCATAAAAAGCATCCCGCTAATATCGTTCGGGTCATCCTCGGGGAAAAAACGAACACCGACACGGAAACGGAGAATGTCTATACCCGAGCCGCCCAGTTACTCAATCAATGGCAGAATGATGACATTCTGATACCTGATGAACAGCCCACCATGTACGCTTATTCACAAAAATGGACGGACGGCCAACAACAAACCCATACCCGCAAAGGGTTGATCGCCCTGCTAAAAGTAGAAGACTACGCATCCCGCCAAGTACTCCCCCACGAACGAACCATTGCCAAATATATTGCCGACCGGTTTGAACTGGCCAAAACCACCGGCTGGAACCTAAGCCAGATTTTCATGATCTACAGCGACCCCCAACGACTGGTAGAAACCCAGGTATTTCAGGGCACTGAGGCCAGTGACGACTGGAACGAGGCCGTAGACGAAGATGGGATTATCCACCGTTTGAAAGCGTTTCAAGATCCAACGCTCATTCATCAGATTCAAGAACTTTTTAAAAATGAATCCCTGCTTATTGCCGATGGTCACCACCGGTATCAAACTGCCTTAAGCCTAAAGGCCGAAGCCCGGGAGCGCTACAAAGAACGTTTCGGACAAGATGCTCCAGAAAACAGCCTAATGACCGACTACATGATGGTCTTTTTGGCCAACATGGACGACCCCGGCCTCATGGTCTACCCCACCCACCGCGTTCTTAAAAGCTGGCCTGAAGGCTGGAATCAGGAACGGTTTGAAAAAGAACTACTCACATGCTTTAAAGTCGTTGACACCAGCCAGTTTCAAACGGATATCACCACCTTAATTTATGAAGGCCCAGGCCGATCCCCCCAATGGACTTTAAAACTCACGGATCCCGAACGGTTGAAAAGTCTGGCCCCCTTATTACATGACCTGGACGCCGCCATTTTGGATCAAGTGATTTTTCAGGGCTTTTTCAACGACACGGCCCAAAACCTGAAAGAAACCCACCGGCTCTGGTTTGATCGCAGTGATAACTCGGTAAATCAACTAATGCAAAACAACGACGCCGTGGCCGCGTTTTACCTCCATGCACCGTCTGTTCATCAGGTGAAAGCCATTTGCGAATCCGGCGAGCTAATGCCTCAGAAGTCCACATACTTCTACCCTAAAATTCTCACCGGTAATGTTTTTCACAGTTATATTGGCTTTAAAAACATGGATGGCCATAGCTTAAGCAACATCGTGGATGGTGTTCAAACCATCCCTGCTGATTTGTTCAAAAAGCAAAACACCCCGGTTTAACCTTGATAGAACCAACAGGAGCCTCTTGTTATGCCTGCTCATTCTGACCAAAAAACAGACAAAAAATCGTTTATGTCCCGAAACGCCTGGTTCGCTTGGGGATTAGCTGTAGCGGTCTTGCTCACGTTTGCTTCCATTGCCACCATGGCCGTTCAAACCACCATTGCGCTGGAAAAAAAGAAAAAAGGGTTTCAAGCCATCGAAGTGGAAAAACCCATCTCCTTTTTTGATACCACCTACATCCAAAAAGGAACTGACTCCAACGAGTCCAGCCCTAAGTAAAGCCAGCTGTGCTAGCGCTCGTCATGATTTAGGCTTCTGGAACACCATCACATATTCGTGCTTAAAGATATAAAACCCACCTTTAAGCGCCCGGTATCGCCAGAGATTCCCCTGACGGCCCTTCCCACGCTCATTTCCGGTGATGTTTTTCACGATAATAGACTTGGTTTTAAAGCCGGCCCGGTTCATCCGTTCCATACACCCAAAACCCAACGGAATCAGCTCACCATGGGTGTACTTATCACCAATAACCAAGCCAGCAAACCGCCCCGGCTCCAGCTTACTAAACCCTAGGCGGGCCACCTTTTCAAACTCATCGAGAAAGGAATCTGTTGATTCAGCATTGGATAAACACTGTTCCGCCTCAGAAAAACGGATAATATCCGCGTACGGCGGATGCAAAAAAAGGAATTGGGCTTTATCCCGATCCAGCTTTTTCAGGGCTCGATCAATGGCTTTGCCCGTCCATTTCTTATCAGCGCTGCTACCGTTAATTAACTGAACCCCATAGTCTTTTCCTTGTTCGGTTAACTTTTCCCTGACATACTCAACCAGCTCCGGTTTCAGTTCGACCCCAATAGCCTGCCGTTCCAGATTCATCGCCTCAATAGCGGATGTACCCGATCCCAGAAACAGATCCAGAACAACATCTTGTTTTTTAGTAAATCGAGTCAGCAGTTGGGTTAAAATCTGCGGAACACAGTTGCCATGATAATCCAATTGATGCCCATCCGAGCGCCCTCGTCCATCAAATAACCAAAGCGAATCGGTCTCAATATGGTCATAGTCCCGCCACTGGCTCAAATCCATATCTGAAAATGAGGTTTGAGACGCGGTTCGGCCATCCTTTCTAATCCGACTTTGGCCACTAGATTCCCTGCCAGACTCAGTGGCAGATTGCCTTTTCTTTGAAAGTGATGTCACTTTGGCTTTCTTTTTAACTGGCTTCATGTGTTATTCAAACCCCTTCATACCCTTTTAACTTTCAGTTTAAAAGAGAATCATGCAGGACAACTTCCCTTAATTAATGGATTTATCGCTCACTCCCTCGTTCTTTTCAGTTAAAATAGAAAAATTCACTGACCCCGTGTCACCCCGTTCGTTAAGGGATCCCATGAAAGTTTTTCGACACCTGCAAGACATTGAGCCTGCGCTGTACCCGGATATTCATCAAAGCGGTTCCTCTTGTGCCATGGGTATGTTTGACGGCCTACACGTGGGACACCAGAAAGTATTGATCAGCGCATTAACCGAAGCCAAACGCTTGAATGTACCCAGCGTGATCTTCAGTTTTGCCAACCATCCCCAGTTTCTCCTCTCCAAAACACCACCCGAAGTGTTATCTTCTCTTGACGAACGCCTTGAAAGGCTAGAAGCCATGGGGTTTGATTATGCTCTAATTCTGGATTTTGATGACCACTTAAAAAGCCAATCCGCCATGGATTTTGTCCGAACCATTCTACTCGGTGCCCTTAACGTCAAAAACGTTTCCGTCGGCTACGATCACTGCTTCGGCACCAACCGGCAAGGCGACGGGGATTTTCTTAAACGGAGCGGTAACGAGTTTCAATTTAACGTCCAGATCATTGAGCCCGTTCAGGTGGCTTACCCCAATGAAAACAGCCAACAGATTGTCAGCAGTACCCTCATCCGAAAGCTATTGCGCTACGGCGATCTAGAACATGCAAACCTTTTATTAGGTTACCCTTACCGACTATCCGGCCACGTAGTTTTTGGAGAAAAGCGGGGACGCAGACTCGGGTTCCCTACCGCTAACTTGGCTACCGATCCTCACCGACTGGTGCCCGCCGTGGGAACTTACAGTGGTATAGCGGCTTTGCCCCAACACCTTCCCAAAAAGTTAAAGCCTAAGACCTATCAGGCGGTTTGCAATATTGGCCATTCCCCTACTTTTGGGGATCAGCCCTTAAAGCGGGTAGAAATTCATTTGTTGGACTATAACGGCGGAGAATTTTACGGTGATCCCCTAACCATAAACTTTCATCACAAACTTCGAGACGAACAAAAATTTGACTCTGCCGAACAACTGGTGGTCCAAATCCGGCAAGATTGTGAGCAAGCCCGCCAACAACTGGCCCTTATAAATTAAATAACCAAACAATAGAGAGAATTTTTCCCGTGGACGTTACCATCACTGAACGAACCCGAATCAAACGGGCTTCTGCCATGCGACGTCACGGAAAAATTCATGTGTCCCTTCCTCGCCATTGGCCAAAACAATTGAAAAATGAGGCCACGCTGGAACTCGTGGAAAAAGTGCTTCAAGGAGAAAAACGCCAGCAAAAAATCCTGAACTCCCCAGAGGCTCAGGGTCCTCGCATCACCCTTACCACACAAACCGAACTAACCGATTACGTTGAAACCATTAACCAACAAACGTTTCAGGTCACACTCAATCAGGTTCGCCTAGGTCATTCCCGTTACAGCCGACTAGCACAAATGAACATCAAAAACCGGGTCATGACCGTATCTTGCTATTGTCTGGATAGTGTCCCCGAAACAGCCCTGCGCTACCTGATTATCCATGAACTGGCTCACTGCTTTGAGGCCAACCATAATCAGCACTTCTGGCGACTGGTTGAACAATACGTACCAGACTACCGAAAGCAATCTCGCATCATGAAAGCTTTTCACAACCAGGCCGTCTCTCAGGCCGAAGCCGACGACGAACCACAACCTACTTTGGGTAAAGCAACCCACTCAAAACCAGATAAATCTCTTCAACATGGTTTTTTTACCCAAATAAATTTATTTTAGCCTCTGGTTTTTATTTAAGTTTACTCGTGGGAGGTTTTTTTCAGCAGGCTTCGGCTTTGCAAGTGTTTCATCGATTTACCGTTCAGCCAGTCCTGCATCACTTCAATCGCGCTTTCCAATTGTAGATCTTTCTTAACTTTCAAGTCTTCTTCTTTGACCTTCACCGCAATATCCGGAACAATCCCAGTCTTGTTAATGTCCGTATCATTGGGGGTTAAATATCGCTGAGTTGTTACATTCACACCTGAGCCACCCGGCAGACGATTAATTTCCTGGACTAACCCTTTGCCAAACGAAGTTTGACCCACTAAAATGGCTCGGTTATTGTCTCGAAGAGCACCGCTTAAAATCTCGCTGGCACTGGCACTGCCTTTATCAATCAAAATAACCAGTGGTTTTTTCGTCAGCACTCGAGGTGAAGCCCAACGCACTTCCTTATAACCATCTCGATCCACCGTACTCACAATGGCACCCCCTTCCAAAAAGAAATCCGCAATACTGATTGCATTGGATAACAACCCGCCCGGGTTGGATCGCAGGTCAATAATATACCCGGCCCGATCTCCTTTTTCTTTAACTTGGGTTCGCATCTCAAACGAAGCATTACTACTCAAAAAGGTGGACATTTTAATGTAACCAATATTTTCAGGAATATCGGTTTCAAACGGAGGTTTATCGCTCACGGCCTTCAGTTTAATTTCATCTCGTTCTACTTCAACCCAAGTATCTTCTTTGTCTTCTCGACGAATCAGCAATCGAACCGTGGTCCCTTTTTTACCCCGAATCATATTAGCCGCGTCCTTGACATCCATGCCTTTGGATTCCACGTCATCAATTTTGACGATTTCATCATCGGCTTTTAAACCAGCTCGAAACGCAGGCGTGTCTTCAATGGGTGCAATAATTAATAATTTGTTATCCCGATTACCAATCTGAATCCCAATCCCAAACAAAGTCGCTTTAATAGACCGCCCTTCCTCGGCAAATTCTTCTGGATCCAGAAAACGAGTATAACGATCATTCAAGCTTGCCAACATACTTTCAATGGCCACATAAGCATCTTCATCGGTTTCAATGACCTCGTCGTATCGATGTCGCCAAATCTTCCAGTCCTGTCCATTTTTTTTGACATCCACAAACCGAGAATTAATCAATTTCCACACATCATCATAAAGCGATTCGGGCGTATGGGCCAATGCCTCGGGCATAGCCATCGAAAGCGTCATAGCAGAAATCCCTATCAGAAGGATCGTTCGTTTTAGATGAGTCCCAAGATTCAATATCAATTTCAAAAGCCTCTTTCTCTTAATGCTTTGTATTTATGGCAAATAACGCCCCTATTTTTTTATTATAACGAAAAAAACGAAACAAACCCATCGAGAGTTCGAGTGATTTTTCAAAATGTCATCCGCAGTAGATCCAGCATCCCTTGGGCAAAAGCGCCCGCTATACCCCAAAAACTGATAAAAGGCAATGAAAAAATGAGAAACAAAAGAATAAATCCCCCGTTGCCCAGCTTACGATAAACCGGAATCAGTGACGGAATAAAATCAGCAAGAACAGCATGTCCATCCAATGGCGGAACCGGCAACATATTAAACAAAAACGCCCCGGCATTAGCCCATGCACCAATCCAACAAAAACGATAGGCCATTTCTTGCAGCGCCCCTTCCGCATAAACCTGTACCGGAAAAAAGGCCTCCAGAACAAACATAAAAATGACAAACGAACCCGCCAAAAATAAATTAACCAACGGTCCGGCAAACGATACAATAGCATCGCTGTAACGCCGTCTAAAATTACGTTTTGTAACTGGGCACGCTCCCCAGCAAATTCCAAACAGTAAGAGAACAACCAAAGACACGGGTCCCATATGGACCATGGGATTCAACGTAAAATAGCCCAACTTTTTAGCCGTATCATCCCCTTCATAATACGCCGCCACCGCATGCCCTAGCTCATGTAAGCAAACAGAAAACACCATAATCACAATCCAGCTAGCAATAAAAAAAGGCTCGGAAACAATATCCAGAATAAACACATGAAACATAATGGAGGTATTATAGCATTCCCTTCCGGGAAGCCATCCCTAAACTGTTCCGACGCCCAGTTCAATACGTGTTAATTGAATACCCGTTTGAACGGAAAATAGATTGATCCGGGCGGTTATCTCAGGTAAAGCAAAAGACAACTCGGACGCAATGGCACCATCCGAAACGATAACCTGTAAAACCCATTGCCCCGCTTGTTGCTTTAAGCGGAGAGGCCGTGTTTTTCCCTGATATTTAGATGAAATTTGTTGATGCCACAAGGCTAAAACGGCCATTTCCTGGGTTTTCTGTGCTAACCCCAACGCATCTCCCACTGCCGGCAAAATCGATTTTAATTCTGTAATGGCATGCGCTCCTCCTTCCCGCTTCCGCTGGATTTTCCGGCGGCCTTTTTGGCGAGAGGAGAAATAAGACGACGAAGACGAGTCACTCATCGAATACACCGTTTTTCCGGTTGAGCCTGAATCTGCCCAGCGGATACCTTAAAAATCGTTGAATTCCCTTCGCCCACATAGCGAGCAACCACCGGATTCAACTGGGCGTCCAAGTGTGTCGTCGTTAAAAAGACCTGGATTTCCGGCGGAATATGATCAATAAGATATTGCTGACGCTCAGGATCTAATTCCGCCATTACATCGTCCAAAATTAAAATCGGAGGTTCCCCGGATGTTTGACTAAGCAATTCCAGTTCCGTTAGTTTAAGTGCCAAAACAAGGGTCCGCTGTTGCCCTTGACTCCCATAAGCACATACCTCTAACCCATTCAAATAAAACCGAATATCATCCCGATGAGGCCCCACTAAACAGACCCCTCGCTGTCGCTCCTCATTGATCCGATGATTGAGCAATGCCATATAAGCTTGCTCCAGATCTATATCCACCCTCGATTTAAATGCCTTATTCGCTTCCTCCAATTGGGATTGATAAGAAAAATTTAAAGCCTCTTGTTGCCCGGACAACTCTAAATACCGAACCACCGATGGATCATACAAAAAACACAAGTAAGAAAGCCGAGATTGAAGCAATCGAGCGCCTGCTCGAGCCAGCTGTTCATTCCACACCGCTAAATGAGCAGGTGTACAAGCCATTCCCTGTTCTTTTAACAGGCGGCTTTTCTGTTTGCGAATCTTTTCATACTCAGCCACATAGGTAAAGTGACGCTTATCATATTGCGTTACAGCAGCGTCCAGCCAGCGACGTCTATCAGAGGGAGTTCCTCGCAACAAGGCCAGATCCGTATTAAAAAAGGAGACACTTGGTAAATGTCCCAGTAATTGAGAGCGATTTTTAAGTGGCGTACCATTTAACTTGAACACGGTTTTCAACCGCCCGGCCGTATCCCGTTTCATCTGAACATCCAAACGAATATCCGCCAGATACCCATGGGGCATCATCACCAGAGAAACAGCCGCATAATCAGAACCCGCCATCAATAACTCCCGATCCAATGATGCTCGATGAGATCGGGAATGGGACAACAAGTACAAGGCTTCCAGTAAATTAGTTTTCCCCTGCCCGTTTTGACCTAGGATAATATTTTTTCCGGCTGAAAACGTGAGTTCCTGCTCGTGATAATTTCGATAATGCCTTAGAGCCAAAGACCGAATACGCATTCCATAACCTACCGGTTACTTTACCTGAACCGGCATGACCAGACACAGGAAGTTATTGTTCTCTTTGTCTTTGAACAAGGTCGGTGCCAAAGCGCCATTGGTTTCCATCCGAACATCATCCGATTCAATCACCCGAAGGGCGTCCAGCAAAAACTTATAGTTAAACGCAATGCTCAACGGCTCAGCCCCATGAAACGTCGCTTCAATCGTATCTTTAGAGTCCCCAATTTCCGGTGTATTGGCCGCCAAGCTTAGATTCCCATTTTCAAAACTTAGCTTAACCACATTGGTCCGTTCGTTGGCCATAACAGAGGTACGCTCTAATGAGGACATAAGGGACATTTTATTTGCAAAAGCCGTGATACTGTTATCATTCGGAATCAATTGCTGGTACTGAGGATACTGCCCATCTAATAGGCGAGACACCACATACACATCCGACGTTCTAAATGAAATCTGTCCCTCTTGTATTGCCAGTCGAACCCGATCATCTGATTTTGCAGACGGACCCACCAACTTGACAAATTCCTGCAAAGCTTTCACCGGAATAATCGCAGCGATTTCTTCGTTCACATTTTCTGTCGTCACTTTTTCCTGACACCGTGCCAAACGTGACCCATCCGTTGCTGCCATCTCAAGCGATTCAGCCGTCAGCTTAAAATAAACGCCGCCCAACACATTATTCGTCTCATAGCTTGCCGCCGCAAAAGCGGTTTGGTTCACGGCCCGAATGAGTGCTTTTAATTCCAGTTCAATATAATTTTCTTGATCCAAGGGTTTAATCACAGGAAATTCATCGGGTGGAAGGGTTCGAATATCAAACGAACTGGCACCACACTCAATTCGTGCGACTTGGGATTCGGAATCGATTTCAAACAAAATTTCGGATCCCGAAGGAAGTTTAGCCACAATTTCCGCCAGTTTTTTAGCAGAAAGGGTTGTTTTTCCCGGTTCAATAATCTGTCCCTGAACCCAGGTTTCGATACCAAAGTCCAAATCTGTTGCTGAAAGTTGCAATCGATTCGAATCCAAGGACTCAATGAGAATATTCGAGAGAATAGGCTGAATAACACGTGTTGCCGTTGCTCGTTGTGTCGATGAAACGGCTTGATGAAAAACATCCCGTTGCACTGTGAACTTCATAGTGCCCTGTCTCCTTCTATTCAGGTATTTGATGATGCCACAAAATCATACACGAATTTGTTGCATGACTGCAAGAGAAACCCCATTATGTAACAGTGAGCTTCACACCGTGACCCGAGTCGGATCGTTGGGTGGGATAAAGAGAGGTTTTAATAAAATAATTCATCTCTCTATCATCATAGGCTCTAAAATCTGTTTAAAAGTGGTTGTGGTTCTTTAGTTGCCTTTATTTTTCTTGTTTAAACCTTGTTCAAAAGCGGTTGATGAATGTTGAACCTTTTGACAGGGGCTTTTAGATTTGGGATTGTTTTGCATCGTCACTCTCTATAATTGACAGATTTTTAGTCGGATTTTTGAACAGGTTTTGATCGAAGTGAGGACGTTACAATAAGATGCTTTGGTTACACGGGTAAGCGTGCTTGCCGGGTCACGATTTCATGAAGTTCCAGACACGTGGTCAACAAGGATTTCATCCAGTCCAGTGGGATCATATTGGGACCGTCGCAAAGGGCGGTATCCGGGGTGGGATGGGTTTCAAAAAAGAGGCCGTTGCAACCGGCTGCGACGGCGGCTCTTGCCAATGTTAAAGCGTATTCCCGTTGACCACCCGATGAGGACCCTTGACCTCCGGGAAGCTGAATACTGTGGGTGGCATCAAAAATCAGGGGGAGTCCATAGGACTGAACAATCGGAATTCCACGCATATCGACAACCAGATTATTATAGCCAAAGGAGGATCCGCGTTCGGTGATATAAACCTCCTCGTTACCGGTGCTTTTTATTTTTTTAGCGGCGTGGCTAATATCATGAGGACTAAGAAATTGACCTTTTTTCAGATTGACGGGTTTTCCTGCTTTTCCGGCGGCGATGAGTAAATCAGTTTGGCGGCTCAAAAAGGCGGGAATCTGGAGCATATCGGCTACTTGAGCAATTGGAGCCACTTCATCAACCTGATGAACATCCGTGACAATAGGCACCTGAACCGTCTCTTTAATATGTTGGAGCATTTTAGCTCCTTCGGTGACCCCAGGACCCCGGTAAGCATCAATTGATGTGCGATTGGCTTTATCGTAAGAGCTTTTGAAATAGTAGCGGATATTCCATTTTTTACCCAATTGATCCGTGAGTTCTTTTAAATATTGAGCCGTCTTTAGGTTAATGGTGCCATCACCTTCCAAAACATCCGGTCCGGCCAAAATCGTAAACGGGATGTCCGGTGAAAGCAATGGGTTTTTAGGTATATCCATGAAAAAGAACTCCTTTGGGTTGGATTGAAATACTAGGGAGAGAACCCCCAATATGGGAAATAATGCGATAATAGGAAAGGAGAATCAAGCCTCAAGGGTTTGAGGATAAAGATGGTGGCCATTTTTTGATAGACGAGTTCGATGAAAAGGCAGCATAAAAAACAGACACTGTGCCTAGGAAGGGCTCGAATGGTTTTGGTTGGGCTTGTGGTTTTGGCCATGGTTTTAGTTTCGATAGAGGCAAGTGCTGAACAGCGGCTAACTCAACTAGACTCTCCGCTGACGGTTCAATTAAAAACCCCTCTTCAGGGAACGCTAAACCAATCGTTTGAGTCGGTTCTGACTGAAGAATATGTCTATAAAAAACAAACCCTGCCTGCTGGAACCCTGCTTCGGGGTCATGTGGCCCGAGTGCGAGAACCTCGGTATTTTCGTCGTTCCGGTTACCTCATCCTTTCTGTCGACGAAGCCCGCTTTCCTTCCGGGCAGGGTGTTAAATTTGTGGTGGGAGATCCGGTGTCGGCCCTTGGCGAGCCGACTCAAAAACTGAAGCGCGGAAAAAAGAAGGGTGATTTTAAACGAAAATTTTTCCGGTATACTTTGCCCATTACCGCTGTTGGCTTAACCACGAGTTTATCCCTTCGTTTTGGAACGGACTTACCCTTTATTGTAACGTATCCTATTACGACCGCCGCTAAAATGACGGCTGGAACGACCCTTGAGTTTATTTATGATGACCATGACGAGGCTCGGCAGAAACTTCTATGGGGAATGTACCGTGGTAGTGGCCTGCCAACCCTGGTGGCTATCGGGAAAAAAGGGCAAGCCGTGCCAGCTTATCAAGCGGGTGATAATGTGGTCATTGAAATTCATCCAGATGGCATGGCCAAGCTGTTTTCTGCCGCCAATGGAGACTTTTTGCCACCCCCACCCCAATCGACGTTTCAATCCCAGTGATAGCTTGGGGTCTCTTAATTTGAATTTTTAGAAATAAAAGCTTGCATTTAAACGAGCACTCGCCTCATCATGAAAGGCATGGGTAACTCGATAAAATTGTCTAAGCCTCCCCTTTCCGAAAAGGAGGCCCTGTTGGGACTGACTCATATTAAAGGGGTTGGTCCAAAAACGTTGAAGACGATGCTGGGTTTGGGAAGTTGGTCTGTGGAAGAGTTGTGGCATGCTAAACCCGCTTTACTACGAACCCTTTTTAAGGGAAAACAAGCGGCTCGGATGGTTGAAGCGTGGGAAGTAGCTCAGAAAGAGGTGAATCCGGCCCGTTTACTGACCATGTATGAAAAACTGGGCATTCAGGTGATCGCATATGGGGACCCGGTTTATCCTTCTTTATTAGGGCAAATTTACGCACCCCCGCTGATTCTCTATGTACGAGGAAAGGTAGATGCTTTGACCGGAAAAACCTTGGGGTTTGTAGGGACTCGAAAATGTTCTGCTTACGGGGAGCAGGTGGTTCAGCGAATGATTCAGGATCTGGTTCCGGCTCGGCCTAATATCATCAGTGGTCTGGCCGCTGGCGTGGATGGTCAAGCTCATCAGCAAGCGTTAAATTATGGACTTCCAACGGTCGCGGTTTTTGGTTGTGGGATTGATCAGATTTTCCCCAGACGCCATGAACGATTGGCACAACAGATACTGGAAGCCGACGGGGCGCTGGTCAGCGAATACGGGCTGGGAGTTGCTGGGAGTAAAAGCACCTTTCCTCAGCGTAACCGAATTATTGCCGGGTTGTCTTATGGGGTTGTGGTAGTGGAAGGTGGTGTTCGAAGTGGCTCTCTGATTACAGCCCGCTATGCGATGGAGGAAGGGCGCTCGGTGTTTGCGGTGCCGGGTAATATTTTTAGTCCGGGGAGCCAAGGCCCTTTAAAGTTGATTCAAGAAGGAGCCGTCTTATTAAAAACCCCTGAAGATATTTTTCAGGAACTCAACTGGCTTGCGCCGCTCAAAATAGAAAAAGTAATAGAGACAAAAGAGAATGAAAAAGAAAATTCAGAGGCTTTTTCAACCGGTGATTCTAGTCTTCTTTTAAACCCGTCAAATTCGACGCTTTCCGATGAGGAAAGCCGCCTGTTGGCTTGCATTGAGTTTGAGCCCATGGCCGTTGAATCGTTGCAACAAAAATCCGGCTTGCCCATGGCAAAAATCAATACAACCTTGACCCTGCTGGCCTTAGAAGGCCACATCGCCCAACTCCCCGGCGCCAAAGTCTGCCGAACCTAATTTTTTAATCGTAAATAGGAATCTCTGTTTTGGGTAGAATGCAGGGAAAGCATCAAGAACAGAGAGAGCGGATATGAGCGAGCAGAATAAGAAAACCCTGATTTTAATCGATGGGCATTCATTGGCGTTTCGAGTGTATTACGGACTAGAGCGCACGGGGATGTCCACATCGGATAAAACACCCACGTGGGCGGTGTATGGGTTTATTAACGCCATTTTTCGCTTACTGCAAAAAATTCAGCCGGACGCCATTGCCATGTCCTTTGACACGGGCCGGGAAACGTTTCGAACTCAGATGTATCCCGAGTACAAGGCCAACCGGGAATCCATGCCGGAAGAAATGCGCTCGCAGATGGGGCTGATTCGGGAATCCGTTGAAAAGCTGGGGATTCCTATTTATGAGCTGAAAAATTACGAAGCTGATGATGTGATTGGTACTTTGTCCAAACAGGCTCGGGATGAAGGGTATTACGTCCAGATTTTAACCGGCGATCAGGATGCGTTTCAGTTGGTGGAAGACGATAAGGTGGAGGTGTTGATTCCGCCCCGAACACCCAAGGATCAGATGAAGCTTTATAATCGGGAAGCCGTTTTTACCAAGATGGGGGTTTATCCAGAGCAGGTTATTGATTTTAAGGGACTCAAAGGGGATGCGTCGGATAATATTCCGGGTGTCCGAGGTGTGGGTGATAAAACCGCTAGTAAACTGTTGGCGGAATACCAGACGCTGGAAAATTTGTATGCCCATACAGATGACATTAAGGGCAAGCTTCAGGAAAAACTGGTAGAAAACCGGGATATTGCTTTTTTGAGCAAAGAGTTAGCGACCATTGACCGGTCATCCCCTATTCAAGCAGAATTTGATCACTGTCATTTGTCGATTCCAGATGTGCAAGCGTTTTTGGATTTTTTGGAGCGGTTGGAGTTTCGAAATTTTAAAAAACAGGCGCCAGAATTGCTGAAACCTTTTTTAAATGGATCCGCTTTAGAAATGGCGCCCTTCCAAGAATCAGAAAGTAATGGGACCACTTCAGCGGTTGATTTAAACGATTCGAGCGATGATTGTTCGAGTTCTAGCATTCCTTATACTTTGATCACTCAAACAATTCAGCTGGAGGTACTGGTTCGGGAGCTAAAGCAAGCAAGGGTGTTCGCGTTGGATATTGAAACGTCTGGACTGGATTATCTGAACGATCGGCTGGTGGGAATCTCTATGGCCTATTATCCAGATAAGCCTTGGCAGATGGAATCCCGAAAAGCGGTGAATCATTTAGGCTTAAAAGATTACCCAGCGAGTTTTCAGGCGTTGACGCTAAAAAGCAAAGGGGTATTTCAAACCAATCCACCGCAAACCGTCTACATTCCCGTTGGACACGAAGTGGACGTGGAGCATCAGTTGGATGTGAAGGAGGTTTTGTCGGCACTGCGTCCTTTGTTGGAGGATCCAGCAGTGGTTAAAATTGCTCACAATGCTAAGTTTGAGATGAATTTCTTTAAAACCGATGGTATTGAGTGGCAAGGGCTGGTCTACGATACCATGATCGCCAGTTACGTTCATGAGGCGGATCGACGCCATGGCCTGAAAGTTCTGGGACGGGATGTGCTGGGCATCGAAATGCAAGACATTAAGACCTTGATTGGTTCGGGGAAAAAAGAAATCCCTTTTAGTCAGGTACCATTAAAAGAAGGGGCAGACTATGGAGCATGTGATGCTTATGTGACTTTGAAACTGGCGGCCTATTTTGTAGAGCACATGGACATGGATCGGGAAACCTTACTTTACGAAGTTGAATTACCGGTGGTTCATGTCTTGGCGGAAATGGAACGGGACGGGGTAAATCTTGATGTACCTTACCTGAAAAATTTCAGTGAGGAGCTGGGTGAAAAGCTGGATGCCATTGAAAAAGATATTTATAAACTGGCGGGGTTGGAATTTAATATTAATTCGCCTAAACAGGTGGGCGATGTGTTGTTTGAGCATCTGGGCATTGCGCCGCTTCGGAAAACGAAATCTAAATCCGGCTACAGCACTGACGCCAAGGTGTTGGAAAAATTATCCGAGGAACACGCCGTGGTCCAAAGGATTTTGGACTATCGTCAGTTGTTTAAATTGAAGTCCACTTATATTGATAGTCTGCCCAATATGGTGAATCCGAAGACGGGACGAATCCATACGAGCTTTAATCAAACCATTGCGGCGACCGGCCGTTTATCCAGTAGTGAGCCTAATTTGCAAAATATTCCCATTCGAACGGAAGAAGGGCGAAAAATTCGAGCGGCGTTTATTCCGAGAAACGAGGGTGAGGTTCTTTTATCAGCGGATTATTCTCAGATTGAATTGCGGATGCTGGCTCATACGTCTGAGGATCCTAATTTGTTGGAGGCTTTTAATCGGGGTGAGGATATCCATACGGCAACAGCGGCGCTGGTGTTTGGAATGCCGGTAGATAAGGTAACGAAAGAGCAGCGCTATAAAGCCAAAGCGGTTAATTTTGGTGTGATTTACGGGCAAACGGCCCATGGTTTGTCTCAACAATTGAGAATCCCCCGGGCGGAAGCGATGGCGTTTATTGACCGATATTTTCGGCAATATTCCCATGTCAAAATGATCATCGAAGCGGTTCAAGAACTGGCTCGGGAAACGGGCTACGTTACCACCATTTGTGGCCGGGTGCGCAATCTGGACGAAGGGTTGAATAGCTCGAATAAAAGCATTCGGGAATTTTCTGAACGAGCGGCGTTTAATACGGTGCTTCAGGGATCCGCCGCGGATCTGATGAAAGTGGCCATGATCCGGGTAATGCGTATGTTGAAAGCGAAGCAACTGAAAAGCCGGATGATTCTACAAGTGCATGATGAACTGGTTTTGGGTGTCCCGGAGGGTGAATTGGTTGAGGTTAAACAATTAGTTAAAGAAGCCATGGAACTGGATCAGCCTTTGAGAGTGCCGTTGGTGGTTGATATTGAAGTGGGAAAAAACTGGATGGATCAGCAAGCCGATTCTCTTTAAGCGGGGTACGTTCATTGTCAGCATAGCTGATTTTACTTAGGGCTGGCTTCGCAAACACGAAAGGTTGACTCGCGATTTAAAAATCAATTTAATTGATGAATGGACAGTGTCCTTGTTATGATAGAGCTGAACGAGGTTAAAAGTAGGATCCTTTTATGACCCAAATGGCGGCCAGTCAACCCCAGCTCAAAACCATTACGGTGGTTCATAACATTACGGCAGATCCGGCGGATGATTTTCGCAATCAAATTCAGATGTTTCTTGAACAGCATGGGATTCAGGTTCACCTTTGTGTGGTGGAAGGCCGAGACGCCCCTTGTATTCCTGAGGGAGCGACCCGATCGGACATGGTGATTGTGATTGGCGGAGATGGGACGGTACTGCGAACAGCGCGTGTGTTTTCTGAAAAACAGGTGCCCATTGTGGCGGTCAATCGAGGAACCTTAGGCTTTTTAACCCGGATTGATCCAGAAAATCTGGAACAATCGCTAACCTTACTGATGGCAGGGGACTACATGGTAGAAACCCGAACCATGTTGAAAGTTAATATTCCCGGTTACCCAGAAGGTGAAGGAGAACTGGCCTTAAACGACGTGTTGATTAAAAACGCAAACCCCAGTCAGATGGGGTGTTTTGAGGTCTATATTAACAATACGGCTATTGCGTCTTATGATGCGGATGGGGTGATTGTCGCCACACCCACGGGCTCTACAGCCTATACACTTTCGGCGGGGGGGCCTGTGATTTCACCGGAAGTCGATGCGTTTTCCATTACGCCCATTTGTCCCCATAGCTTATCGGCTAAACCGGTGGTGGTACCCGCAATCGAGAAAATCAGGATTAAATCCAAGTCATCTCGGGCGAGTTTAGTGGTGGCGGTGGATGGTCAGGAAAGCGGCGTTTTAAAATATGATGAATGGGTCGACGTGGTAAAAGCGCCTTTTCCTATGAAATTTGTAACGTTTCGACCGGAAGAAGAGGATTTTTACCTGCTCCTTAAAAAGAAACTCCATTGGGGGATGAACCCCCGCTGGAAGTCGTAACGAAATAGGGTACAGGTGTTTGTAAGGCGATGGAGATACAAATTTTAGCCGTTGGCCGGGTCAAAAGTGGATTTAAATATACTCAGACCGGGGTTGACGAATACATTAAACGGCTAAAACCTTATGTGAAGGTTTCTATCACTGAGGTGGCGGATGAAACCATGGCCCCCTCGGTTACGTCAGAACAGGTCTTGGCTCGGGAAGCCATCCGGATTCAGGCTTATATGGATAAAGCAGGGTATACGGTTGCTTTATCCGAACGGGGCGAGGTTATGGATTCAGTCCAATTTGCCAAGCGGTTAGGAGAACGTCTGGGACTGGATTGTACGGGCATATCTTTGGGAAAATCCGGTGGTGGATCCGGTGTAAATCCACTAAACGGAGGTATGCGAAACCAGGCTTCAGGGCCTATGATGTTTATGGTTGGCGGGGCGCTTGGGTTAGCCCCAACGGTGTTAAACCAAGCTGATTGGGTCGTTTCTTTATCGCCCATGACCTACCCTCACCAACTGGTTCGATTGATTTTACTGGAACAACTGTATCGGGCGTTCCGTATTTTAAGAAACGAACCGTACCATAAGTAATAACCGATAGAACACAGGCCGAACAGGTCGTTCTGAGAAGAGAAGTTAAAAGAAGAGAAGTTGATAAAGAGAAGAGAGCAGTCGGACAAAAAGCCGACGATTCTCGTATGACCTGTCAATCGAAAAAATTTCATCATCATCAATGAGGAGTATGGGAAACGGTGAGTGAGCTCAAAAAACTAAAACGGACAGTTATGGTGGACGTTTGTTTCACCCAATCGATGACCGGGTTTGACCCCGTTGAAATCGAGGAAGAATCATTAGGCTCCTTATATCAGGTGGATGATGACACCTATATTTTAGCCTTTGACACCGTGTTGGATGAGAAAAAAGTAACCACGACCGTTAAAGTGACGAACGGTAATTTATCCATTGTTAAAATCGGGGATGTGCATAGTCGGCAAACCTTTTCAGTGGATGAATGGTACGCCAGCCAGTATTTTTATGGCGGCGGATCGGTGGTGTGCCGTAATTACACCAAAAAATTGGATTACGCACTCACGGAAGATGGTGGTATAATTGAGGTGTTGTATGAGCTCTGGTCAGGAGATACCCATCTGGGCTTCTATAATCTGGAGTTTTTTATTCGATAAAAGTTTTTAGATTCCATGTATCCACTGGAGAAGATGCCTTGTTCTGATGAATGGGGCATCTTTAATTTTGAAGGGACTTTGGGGTATAATCAATCCCTGTTAAATGAAGATGAAAAAAGGGCGGTACGGATGACACAAGCACGTCGTGGAAAAACCTTTCGAGATTTGGTCAATGAGGCGAAAGCCCGAGTTCAGGAAACCAACCCGGATGAAGTCCGTCAATGGATGAAAGAGAATCGCCCCATGATTCTGGTGGATGTCCGGGAATCATCGGATTACGCCAAAGCTCATATTGAAGGGGCCGTGTCGGTTCCGCGAGGGATTCTCGAACTGGAAATTGACGAATTGGTGCCCGATCAGGATGCCGTAGTGGTTGCTTATTGTGGCGGGGGTAGCCGTTCGGCTTTAGCGGCGGAGACCTTACAGGAAATGGGTTATGAGAACGTCTTTTCGATGGCCGGTGGTTGGCGAGGGTGGAGTCAATCTCAACCGGATGCCGAGGCCACTTCCGGTTCGGCTTGCTCGCTTTAATTCGTATGGTTCGTCAGTCTGTTTTAAATAAATTTGATCACTGGGCGGAGTCCGGTCGGGGCGATGCCATGGCGGAAGGGCACTGGCCTCGGACGCGGCAAATTATTCAACGGATGGGACTAGCTCCTGACATGGCTGTACTGGATGTGGGTTGCGGTAATGGCTATGGGGTTCGGGCTATGCTGGATGAAATAGGGTCGGGTGGCCGAGGGGTCGGGGTGGATATTTCACCGGCCATGGTTGCGTTGGCTCAGAAGCATTCGGATAACTATCCGAATGCCCGGTTTGAGACTATTTCTTCGGAATCCATGCCCTTTGAAACGGGTACTTTCCATCGGGTGTTATCCGTGGAGGTCATTTACTATGCAGCGGATTTGCATCGGTTTTTGCAAGAAATCCATCGGGTGTTAAAACCAGGGGGATCCCTTTGGGTGATGTTGGACTATTATGAGGAAAATCCTTACTCGAAAAATTGGGCTGAGTTGTTGGGGTTTTCTTTGCACCGTTTAAGTGAACAAGCGTATCAGGATGCTTTTTTAAAAGCCGGCTTTCATTCGGTTGAAATGGCCCGCCTTCTGGATGAGCGGCCGCTCGATGAAACCGAAGCCTCGTTTAAGCCAGGTTGGGGGTTTGAGACCCTTGAGGACATAAAAACCTTTAGAACATCTATCGGTTCTCTGTTGGTTTCGGCCATCAAGTTATAGTTTAAGGATTTAGACTTCAGGTAACGGCTTTTTTAAGTGTTGGGTTGTCTGGGTTTTCGCCTTTAATGACGGCGAGGTAATAGCTGATTAATTGAAAGGTGACTAGCCCGACAAACAGGCTTTCAACCGTTGAAGCCGAAGGGAGGGTCAGAACTCTTTCATGGGTTGTATTTAAGCCCTCTAACAGCTTTTGAGGAATGGTCAGACTGTTTTCAAAGGCGATGAAAAAGACCCGATCCCCCTCAAAAGCAAGTTGATTGTTGTTATGGGAGGTTTTAGGGTCAAGCCAAAAATGGCTTTCAATATCCTTGTAAAGTTCACAGGCAAGGGCATCGATGGTTGGAACCAGGTAAATGGAGTTGGGGTGTTTTCCGTTAATGCCGGAAAGTATGACTTTTGGGCCGTGTTTAAAGCTTTCGGAATTATCGGTATAGACAATATTGCTTGAGGTTTCGGTCAGTTTAAGACCAGCCTCCGATAAAACCAAGGTTAACGGACCTTTGGAGAGTAGAACAAAGTGGTTGACCTCGTCCAGTTTTTGGGTGAATCGAAAAATGGATTCCATGCGGGTGGGCTCCCACAAGCTTTCTAACCGATCCGAGATTCGCGCCAATTGGCGCTGAATGGTTATGCTAGAGCTTTTTTTCATGCGCTTCGTTTTTTCAGCCACGTGAAGCCCCCAAAGTAGAAGGGTCATGATGGTGGCGCTCAGGGTTTTGGTCGCGGCAATAGATTTTTCCGGACCCGCTCCGATGAACAGGTGGTGTGGGTAAGCTTGAGCCAGCTTTGACCGGGCGTTATTTGTGATGGTAAGAATAGGGAGCGGTTCATCCAGGTATTGGGTCAGGGTTTCTAAGATTCGGAGGACACTGGCGGTTTTACCGGACTGAGAGACCACGATGAAATAAGCGTCCTTATAAATGGAAATGGAGTCTTTTTCGGTTAGATGGTCCTCGTACAAACGGGCAATGGTGAACTTTTCTTCGAGGGATTCGGGATCATGAACATAAATTGGCAGGCCAATCCATTCTTCGAGAAAAGGTGTTGCAATTTCCAGGGCGTGTTTACTGGAACCTTCGGCGATGGCGATAATCCGAAGGTGTTTTTTTTCAGGTATTGGCAAGGAGGCCAACCGTTTTTCTTTCTGTTTTAAAAGAGCACGTAGTAGTTTGGCCTGCTCCTGAATTTCATTGAGAAGGGTAATGGGGGTGTTACGGGGAGGTGGGGGTGTGGCCATCGGTGCTCAACACTTTTTCTTGACGTTCGTCTTCTCATTGTAGCGTTATTTAGGTACTTTTAACGTGCTTATTTAATTTTTTTATTGAGGCGAGCCGAGATCTCCTTTTATTTTTTCTATTTTTAGGTTAGATTATAAAGTGATGAAAGAGTAGACTGATGGGATTGGTAAACAAGTCAAAGGGGTATTAATGCGAAAACTGGAAGGGTATTCATTGGGAGTGGGCCGGTTTCAAAACCCGGTACAAAGTCGACCGCAAAAGCTGAATCCGTCAAAATATTCTCCTGCTCTTCGATTTGCGGGCGATCCCAATTTGAATGAAAAGCCGCCCGAAAAACCGAAGCGATCGCCTTGGTTTTGGCGAGGGATAGGGATTTTAGTGGGAGTGGGTTGGTTCGGTCTGCCTTTTTTCGTTGAGGAAAGCTCAATAGCCCCTCCGTTACTCGACAAACGGCTTGGGCTAGAAAGTCAGAATAAGAGCCCTAGTACGGCGTTGGTAAAGTCGGGCAATTTCTTGGAAAGTGTGGACGAAGTGGTTAAGCTTAGTCGGCAAGGACACTTGAAGCGGTCGGCTCAATACGTCTATTATAAGGACGGCCCACCTTTATACCAATTCACGACTCAAGACGGAAAGACACTGTATTTACCCGAACCCTCGCAAGGGGACAAGGAATGGATGATTCGAGAGCTTAAGGCCCCGGATCACCCTTACCCCGTTACCGTTTCCATGAAGCTCACCGAAGAGAATAATCCCTATTTAATGAAGGTGATAGACGTTCTGCCCCTTCTCCTGTTGATTGGTGTGGGAATCTATGGGTTTCGGAATGGAATGAGCTTTTTGAAATCGAGGAGTGGAATTGGCGGCACGGGGGAGGGAGGAAATGATCCGGTAACGCGTCCCAACACCCGGTTTAAAGATATTGGGGGATACCCTGAGGTGGTGAAGCAATTGGAAGAGGTCTTGCAATATATTGAGTATATAAAACAAGATTCAATACAAGCTTCTGAAGTCTCGCCCAAGGCTCAGACTGAGGAAAGGCAGGATGACATAAAGGACAGTCTGTTGGAAGATGGGCTTGTCAGAAAAGAGGCAACAAAAAAACAAACAAGACCAGCAAAATCCGCACCGAAACGGAAACTTTCATGGCCGGATCCGCCAAAGGGGATTCTGTTGACGGGCCCATCAGGCACCGGAAAAACCTACATGGCTAGTGCGATTGCAGGAGAAGCGGGGATTCCCTTTATTAATAAAGCGGGATCGAGTTTTGTGGAAATGTTTGTGGGAAATGGGGCCAAGAAAGTAAGGGAACTGTTTGAGCAAGCACGCAAATTAGCCGCAGAACATGGGGCCTGTATTATTTTTATTGATGAAATTGATGCTCTTGGTAAGGCGCGTGAGGGGATGGGAGGCGTTAGAAGTGGTGGAAGCAATGACGAGCGGGAACAAACTCTGAATCAATTGCTGGTCGAAATGGATGGGCTTGAAAAAGAAGGTGTCAATAATGTTATTTTGATTGGAGCCACCAACCGGCCGGGTGTTTTGGATCCGGCATTGGTGCGAGCCGGTCGGTTTGAGATGAAAGTTGAGATTCCCCTCCCGGTTACACCGGAACAACGGAAAGACATTCTGGAAAAACATTGTGAGGCTAAGGGGCTGGATTTAATCTCAGGCGATGAGCCGGTGGACTTAATGGAACTGGCTCTTTTAACACCGGGAACGTCGGGGGCTGACTTAGAATTGATTGTTAAAAAAGCGAAATCGACTCGGTGGCAGGAAGTGATTAAGGCCAAGGGCCAAGGTGATTCGGCTCAGGTGAAAGCTTATCACTTTCGAGAGGCCATTCAAGACATCGCCATGGGACCTCGTCGGAACTATAAATTACCGGAAAAAGATCGTCGTACGGTTGCCATCCATGAAGTGGGAGGCCATGGTTTGGTGGGGCAGGCTGCCGGTATTCCTTCCTTGGTTATCTCCATGGTGGCCCGCAATAAATCTATGGGACATGTGATCCCCGATCCCCGGGCCATGAGTTCGACTTTCTCTGGGCTGGACGATGACTTAAAGCGGCTGTTATTCATGATGGGCGGGCAAGCGGCGGAATCCGTGATGAATGGACCCCATAAAATTACAAAAGGTGCGAGCCAAGACTATAAGCAAGCACGAGGAGTATTAGTTGACATGCTGAATTCGGGCATGTTTGAAGACTTTAATATGTCCGATTACCAGTATGCGGATCAGCCCTTTGAAAAAGAGGATCGAGCGTTTATGAACGCGATACTGAAAAACGGGCTTGCGACGGCTGTTAAAATTATAGAACAAGTGCCAAAAAAGGAGTGGGAAAAACTGTTGGAAGCCAGTATTAAAGCCGGTGAGCTTCAGGGCAAAGAGGCCATGATGTTTTACAAAAACACCCTCGGCCCAACGTTTGACTGGGCACCTTTAGAGAAACTGGTTCAGGCCTTCATTGAGGATCCGACAGGCGCTTTAAAAAAGGATAGTTAGGGTTAATCTGTTGTTGAAGCAGTGGGCTCGCTGGGTTTGGACTGGAGGTAGGTCAGACTACTCATGAGCAAGGCCAAACCAACGGCAACGTTGACGAGACCGCGCCAGAATGGATCGGCACCGAACCAGGTGAGAGAGGCGCTAATCAGCAACATGATTTCGATAATGATCCAGCTTTTTACGCTGTAGACCTGAATCAGTTTAGCAGGCAGAGCCAGTGTCTGGAGGCGTTCAATATTGCGTTTGGAGGTTTTAGATAACACAAATCGCCCTTTGGCCAGACCAATGGCGACGGCGATAATAAGACCAATACCCAGCACCATAAAGTCGCCGTTATGGGCGTCCATAGCTTCGGTCAGACGTTTAGCACCCACAATGGTGAGCGCGATACCCCCGATGAGCCAGAATAAAAAGGCCATGGTCATTAAGGGTTTTTGGCCGACTCGAATGGGTAAAAGCCAGAAAATTAATGCCACAATGGGGGTCGCGAAGGTGCGGATAATGGAGCTGTTGACGATCATATAGGTGGACTCTTTTCTGTTTGAAGAAGATAAAATAGGGGCAAACTTAAACATAGCCCTTGGTGTTATTCTAAGGGTTTGTCAATAATGGGCTCTCTTTTTATTGATTAGGTTGCTTTTTTAGGAATGCTTTGAAAGCATATTATGACTCGGTTCGCCAATGGTTTCCAGCAGTTGTTCAACGGCCAGATACATTTTACAATCGTAGGGGCGATCCGAGAAAAAATGCTTGTAATAGCACCCTTCGCAATCCGCTTTGCGTAGGTAGCACTCAACGGCTGAAGAACTCCAGCGCTTAAATGTACCAACGACAAGATGGTCTGTTTCGAAAGGGTCAGACATAACGAACTCTAAACTCCTCTACCCTATCCACAAATAGTTATATAACTTGATTTCGATTGATGTTAATCAATTTAAAATACATCCAATGGAGATGTGGCCTGATTATAACAAGCACATGGCGAGTCTTGTAATAAAAATCAATCTTTTTTCCATGTCAACCCTGAAAAATAGGTCAAGAGGGTGTCTTGATACCGTTACAAAACTCCATATAAATCCAAATCAATATTCAAACATGAGTAGTTTTTATAAAAATGAGACGGATTTGCTTTGAATCAAGCTTTTTACTTTTTCTTTGCCCTTTCTCTAAAATAATGAACAGGTTATGATGGTCCTCCATTGATGCTTAATACGATGGGTATTGATATTTTAGGTTTCCGCCCCGACTTTAATGAATTGTTTAAAAAAAGATAATGATTAATTTTAGTCCTTTTGTTAAACTGATTTCAATTCAGTGGGACCATCGTGCGAGTGGGGAAATAAAATGTGTCCAAGCGTGTTGATATAGAGTATAAAGATTCATACAGGACGACCGACCTTAAAAAACAGGAGTCTCGAGACCAGTTTCCGATGGCTAACTCATTGCCTGACACAATTGATGAATTGATTGCGCTTCTTGAAACGGATGCGGAGCTTTCGGATGAGCTTCGGATTCAGGCGATTACAATGCTAGGTAATCTCCTATTGGACAAGAAGGGTGATTTGGCCGGTGTTCGAGCTATTTCCTGTTTGGTGAGTCGGGTGAAAACAGAGAGGAACCCTCGTATTCTGAGCCACTGCATCAGCGTGTTGGGACGAGTAAAGGCCTTGGGCGCGGTGATGGTGATTATAGATATTGCCATGGGCACGGGGATTACTTTATTGAATGAAGCAGACGCTGGTTTTTTAGAGACGGATGAGTGTCTTCGGTTGCGTTGCACAGCGGTTCAGGCTTTAGGCCAATTACGGGATGAACGTTCGGTGATTCCACTGATGAGCATTCTGAATGATAAAGCCGCTAATTATCGTTTACGAATGAAAGCAGCGGAAAGTTTGGGAAAGGCGGGCGATACCCATGCGTTGGGCTCGTTGATGGAGATTCTGGAAGATGAGCGGGAAAAATCGGTTTATTTGAAAGAATCTACGGCTAAGGCGTTAGGTATGTTGGGAGATATTCGAGCCATGGATGCGCTGCTCAATGTGCTGGAATCTAAACAAGGGATTCGGGATAAGTTTGATTTCCTGAAAGAGCGGGCCATTGAGTCTATTAGCCGATTGATGGGAGAAGGGAATGAAAATTCTGATAAAGTGACCGAGAGTCTACTTAGAGCCTTAAAAGACGAGGCTTCCTCCATTCGCTTGGCGGCGGTAGAAGCGATTGGTGAATTTGATGAAGATGAATTTATCGAACCCTTAAAGGCCATGGTCCGTGACTCGGCGGATGATGTAGCCATTGCGGCGATTCATGCTGTTTTCCGACTGGGCGGCGAAACAGCTATTCGGGATTTGTTAACTTTGGACAACCTGCCCCAATTCCTCCGGGATGAAATGGAATCTTATATCCCTTAGGGAGTGAGGAGGATGAGACGACAAGGACAAGAATAAGTGACTCTTTTTTTTAAGGTTTCAGTGGGGAAAATGATCGTTTGAATCAAGAGTCCGTTTACGTCAATCTTTGGACTGAATACCATGTCACCCAAATCGGTTAAACAAGTGATGGGTGTTGTGGATCTGGTTGATGGCATAATGAGCAGTACCCCTGAAGAACGATACTTGAGCAAGGCCGCTCTCAGACAAAAATCTACAGTGGCTTGGGCAGGTGCTAGGAGTGACGAGCCGATTCTATGATACAGAATAGGCATTCGTTTTAATCCATGATTTTATTTATGATTGAATAGGACTGACGTAAAAAATAACTTGATTGGGCTACATGATGTCTCAAGACCTTCCTTTACCTGTTCAGTCCACTAAGGCTATTGTCCTGTTATCGGGAGGGCTGGACTCGGTGGTGGCATTGGTTGAGGCGCGAGAGGTTTATGATGTAGTCCGAGTATTGACGTTTGATTATGGACAACGAGCTCGTTTTAAGGAATTGTCGGTAAGCCGGGCCATTGCCGACTACTACAATTTGCCTCATGAGGTGGTTTCCTTACCATGGCTGGAAAGCCTTTTGCCTAAGGCAATGGCTTCTTCAGATGTGTTAGAAGTGGGAAAAACGTGGAAGGAACCGGTGGTTCCTAATCGAATAAGTGGGGTCTCCGATGAAACGGCGTTGGTCTGGGTGCCGAATCGAAATGGGGTGTTTCTGAACATTGCCGCCGCGTTTGCTGAAGCCTTAGGGGCGCCGGTGGTGGTGTATGGTGCTAATGAGGAAGAGGGGCGGACGTTTCCGGATAACACGCTTGCTTACCGGGAATGCCTTACTGAGGGCTTTGCTTTATCGACGCTGAATCGGGTCCGAGTGGAAACGCCGGTGGGTCATTTGAATAAAGAAGCGATTGTCCGTCGAGGGATTGAACTGGATGCCCCGTTAAGCCGGATCTGGAGTTGTTATAACGCGGGGCCAACGCATTGCGGAGTTTGCCCGTCCTGCCGATTGCTTCAACAAGCGTTAGCGTTTCCGGAGGGTGAGAAAATCGCTTCGCTTCTTTTTTGAAGAAGATGAGCCCGAGGCTTAAGCCGGTTGCTCACTCGGTTGCTGGCCGGTTTTTTTAGTGTAAACCTGTTTACCTTCAATCCATGTGGCTTCAACGGTCAAAGTGTCTTTATTCCAGAGAACCAGATCGGCAATGCACCCTTCCGCGATTTTTCCCAGTTTATGTTCACCTAAAAACTGGGCTGGAATTTGAGAGGCGAGTTGAATGGCGTGTTCAAAGGGCAGGATTTTCCATTGAACCAGATTACGAACCCCTTCACCCAGCAGAGCTGATGACCCGGCAATGTGGCCACTGGTGTTGACGACTTGATTGCTATCCATGAGGGTGACCTGCTGTCCGGCAAACTGACAGGAGGTTCCTTGCGGGAGTCCGGCCAGTTCCATGGCGTCGGAGACGAGGATAGTTTTCCCCATTCCTTTGGCGTTTAAGGCCATTTTAATCGACTCTGGGTGGACGTGGATTCCGTCGGCGATGATCTCTGCATACAAATGGGGATTGCCCAGAGTAACGCCAATAACACCAGGGTTCCGGTGGTGAAAAGGTTTTACGGCATTAAACAGATGAGTGGCTCCCAGGAGTCCGCAGTCAACGGCGTGATACATCTCTTCAGTCGTGGCAGCAGAGTGTCCGGCAAGCGTTTTAATCCCCTTTTCGGCCAAGAGCTGAATGATTGCGCCTTGAGGATCTTTCTCAGGGCAAAGGGTCATGAGTTTTAAGCTGGGGGAGAGAAAGGATTCCAATTCGTCGAGTTGGATGCGATCCCGGATGTGTTTGACGGGATGGGCGCCTGGGTAATCTTTGTTGAGGTAGGGGCCTTCAAGATGAATACCAAGAATTTGAGTGTCCTGCGGGCGTTTGAGGTGAATCACCTCTTCGATGGTCTGGATAGCCTGGAGCATGTCTGGATGGGATGCGGTAATTAAGGTTGGTAAGATACGGGTGATGCCAAAAGTGGGGAGTTGTTGGAGAGTGTTTCGAACCTCCGTAAGAGAGCCCTGATTAAAGTCGCACCCTAACGCGCCATTAATGTGTTGATCAATCATTCCGGGCGAAAGAATATGCCCGTTGCCGTCGAAGAGTTCAATCTCGTGATCTAAAAAGAGTTGTCCGGGACTTTTCTCGGTGATTTTCTCGATATCTTGGCCTTTAATGATGACGGATTCCCGAGTCAGATCGCCATTGGGTTTAACAATGGAAACATTGTGAATGACTTGAAGGGGGATGGAACGGCTCATCAGTGTATTTGTGTTTCCGTTTTTCATTGAAACCGGTAAGAAAGCAAACGATCCGGCTAGACCTTTTATTATAAGGAACCTCTCTGATTAAGACCACTGTTTCTTATTTTTTACTTATAAGATTTATTAGAGGGAGGGTGGTAAAATAGAATGACTTTATCTACTTTTTGATGTTATTTGCCTTTTATGTGAACATTAAATTCATAGTAGAAAGTCGCCAAGGCGAATCGTTTATTCGACGTGGAGTGATGGATTACAGTGGCCATTCAGCATGTTTTTGACCCATTAAAATTAAATGAACTGAAGCTAAGGCTAAAGATGGCTTTTTTGCAGACACGCTCTAAAGAGAAGGGGTCGGTTTCGAAAGCGGCCAGAGAGCGTTTTGAGTTGTCGTTTGATGATTTAATTCAGACGTTGCCCCTTGATTTTAACGAGAGTGCCGATCGAATCATTCAGGAAATTGTGGCTAATTTTCACCTGAATCCCTCGACTTCAGAGGAAGGCAATGAATCGGAAGAGCCTAAAAACAAAGACTTTGTTGCGTTAGAGTATGGACGCCTCTCAGAGAAGCCTCCCTCTGAAACAAAAAAAGCGGTAAAAAATGATGCAAAAAAAAATTTAGATGTTACACTGTCCAGAGCGATTCTAAAAAAGAGACCGCTCAAAGTATTTAAGAACACATTATTAAAAGATAAAAAGATTGCGGGAGGAAGCATGCAAGACTTATCTGGATACAAAGACCTTTCTAAGCCACCGGTTGTAGGAGAGGAAGAAGATTCTGGCTTTTCTGGCTCCTCAACAACAACGAGCACCGTGTTGCCTTCGTCATCGACAGGCTTTACTACGGTCCCTGCCCTGTCTCCTGATTTCGGTGATTCAGGTATAGAGATCGATGCGGAATTTAGCAGCAATGTACGGACGTTGATTCGTCTGGTCAACGATCTACCGGAAGGTGTGACCAAGCAAACGGGTGCGCAAATTATCCGTTTGACCATGGAAGCCATGGGTATTTCGATGGAAGATGTGTTGACCGAGGCGCAATCGGCTCAGTCAGAGATGTTAGATGCGGTTCGCGCTAATATTAAAAAGATTGAAGAATACAAAACGGTCATTCGGCGTCTTGAGTCGGATATTAAGTATTATCAGGGCAAGGCCAACGAATTGTCTGAGATTATTGACCTGTTTATTCTTTCTAATACCTCACCACAGGTACCTAATGTTGATGCTTTAACCCGCGAGTAAACTGTTGCGGCGCTCTCCGAACAAGTTAAATGACAAGAAAGCCACTTCAACGCTGTTGTGGCTTCTCTTTGTTTTGCCGGTTATGGGTTGTCTGGCCGGGTGTTCACTTTTTTCTTCGGAAGCGCTCAAACCACCTGCTTCGATTGATCCAACGTCGCCCAAGGGGCAAGCCTTAATGGTCTATAATGAGGCTTGGCAGACGGTAAAATATGAATACGTGGACGATACGTTTAATGGACAAGATTGGACTCGCTGGGAACATCGTTATGATGAGGTGATTGAAGAGCCAGAGGACGCTTATGTGGCAATTCAAACCATGCTCGCTAGTTTGAATGACGATTATACCCGCTTTCTTCCACCTCGAGACATGTCGGAGCAGACCATGCAAATTGACGCTAAGGTGTACGGGGTTGGCATTCAGATCACAGTGAAAGATAAAAAACTGACCGTGGTCTCCACGTTGGATGAGACTCCGGCAGCGGAAGCCGGGTTGGAACCCAAGGATGTGATCACCCATATTGAAGGGGAGTCGACGGCAGGCATCACGGTTCAGGAGGCGGCGGATCGGATTCGAGGGGAGTTGGGTACGCTGGTCCATTTAACCCTTCAGCGAGGTAGTGAATCGTTTGACGTGGCTGTCCGTCGAGCAGAGATCAAAATCCAGACCGTGTTTGTACGGGAACTGGAAGCGCAAAAAGAGATTGGCTATATTCGACTGAATTCTTTTATTAGCGAAAATGCCGCTTTGGAAATGCGGGATGCCATGAAGAAAATGGTCAATAAAAAAGCGTTGATTCTGGATCTTCGGGGAAATTATGGTGGTCTGTTTAAAAACGCAGTTGATATTTCGGATATGTTCTTATCGGATGGGGCCATTGTGTTAATCAAAGGACGAACCAAAGAGCGGGATCGGAAAGAATTTGCCCATCAAGGCGATGACGTGGATTTACCGTTGGTGGTTCTGATTGATGGCGGAAGTGCCAGCGCCAGTGAAATTGTGAGTGGGGCCTTGAAAGATCATAAGCGCGGCGTGCTGATCGGCACTCGAACGTTTGGTAAAGGCTTGGTGCAAAAAATTAACCCGCTGGAGGACGGCTCAGGGTTAAACATTACGATTTCCAAGTATTTGACCCCAAGCGGTCTGGACATTCACCATAAAGGGATTGAGCCAAATATTGAGGTGCCTTACACCCGTAAGGATTGGAAGACGAACAATGATCCTCAGTTGGATGCAGCAATCGACTATCTGGTAAAGAAAGGTCACTTAGCCCCAAGGAAGGCTTTGTCTAAGGCGTCATGAGTGTTTCGTTAACACCGGGTCAGAATCATGATTTGCTGAATGCGGCGATTGAAGCGGCAGACTCCTGTTATGCGCCCTACTCGGAATTTCCGGTGGGAGCGGCAGTACTCACGGCATCGGGTGAGGTGATTACGGGAGCCAATGTTGAAAACGTCAGTTATGGGCTAACCCTCTGTGCTGAACGAGTGGCAGTACTCAAGGCGATTACCGAAGGGCACCGAAAATTGGTGGCATTGGCTGTGTGGGCCAGGAAACTGCCAAATGGGGGAATTACCCCTTGCGGCGCATGTCGGCAGGTGATGTTGGAATTTATGTCGCCGGAAGCTCCGATTTTATTTATGCACCCGGAAACGGGTGTCATTCAGAGCTTACCGTTAGGAGAACTTTTGCCGGTGGCTTTTGGCTTCGCTGATCATGCTGATCATTAAGAAGAGTCTTTTTAAAATCTAGGTGTGTAAATAACAGCGTATTTTATGACCAGGGTTGTCTTGAATGGCATGCTCCGGGGGGAAGGATTCGATGCACTGAGGCATATGATCCTTGCACCGAGGTTCAAAGGCACATCCTGATGGAATCGCTGAGATAGATGGCGGTTGGCCGTCAATAGGCTCCAATCGACGTCGATTGACAGTGGGCAAAGAGTTAAGCAGACCTTGGGTATAAGGGTGCATGGGTGATTTGAATAAATCATGTACGGGCGCTTCTTCCACAATGCGTCCAGCATACATGACGGCCACCTGTTCACATGTTTCAGCGACCACGCCCAGATCATGGGTAATTAGAAGGATGGCCGCATTGTTTTCTTGCTGGATGTCTCGCATGAGTTGAAGAATCTGCGCTTGAACGGTAACATCCAGTGCGGTGGTAGGTTCGTCGGCAATGAGAAGCGTCGGGGCACAGCTAAGAGCCATCGCAATCATCACTCTCTGACGCATGCCACCGGAAAATTGGTGGGGATAATCTTTAATGCGTTCTTTGGCATGGGGCAGGCGGACCTGATCCAGAAGTTCGATGGCTTTTTTTTCGGCGGCTTCACCAGAAAGCCCTTGGTGGAGAGAAAGAACTTCGATGATCTGAGCGCCGATGGTATAAACCGGGTTAAGAGAGGTGAGTGGATCTTGGGGAATAATAGCGATCTTTGCGCCTCTGATTTTTCGGATAAGCGGGGTGGGTAAAGAAATCAGATTTGTTTTGGGTAAGTCTTTGATGTCCGGGTGGGTTTGATTAAAATAAACTTCTCCGGTGGTGATTTGGCCGGGCTGAGGGATTAAGTTGAGAATAGCGAGGCTGGTTAGGCTTTTTCCACAGCCCGATTCGCCGACAAGGCCCATGATGCTCCCCTCGTTCAAGGTGAGGTTTAGTTCGTGGACAGCGGTTGCCATTCCGGATTCGGTAGGAAACTGGATGGTCAGGTTTTTAATGGAAAGGAGAGGGCGGCTTGTCATGAGCCTATTATAACGGACTTTTTTATTTTCGATTAGTTATCTTCTTCGATAATAACAGCATCTTCGACATCGCTACTATGCTCTGTTTTTGTCGCTACAGGTTCAGTCTCTCGAATGAGCTCGTTGGCTTCATCAACCTCTCCTTTTGAAAAAGCTTCGGCAATGGGCTTGATTTGTTCTGAGGCTAGTTGGGCTAGTTTGTTCAAATTGTTCTCGTTTGAAATGAGTTGATACAATTCCCCCTTTGTATCATCCGAATGATGAGAGGTTTCAATCAGATGCTGAATGAAAGGTTGATCCCCAAGACGAGGGAATTGGGGTGTTTTTAAGAGGCCGGGGAACTCTTGAAGAACGGAATCATAGAGTTGAAACAGAAGCGTTTGGCTTTCTGGACTGGGGGTTTCTTCGCTTTCAATTAAGGTCTTATGGAACTGGCTATAAGCCAATGTACCGATGGTTCGTGTACGAGCCTCAGGGGAGCTTTCAGGATTCGCCTTTAGGAGGATTTCATTAGTGCTAAGTCCTTGGGAAACAACTTTAAAAGCTTGTCCAACCCCTTTAAGAGCGATTTGAAATTGTCCGGAAATTGCTAAAAAAAGTTCGCCAATCGCTTGCTTAATTTCAGTGATCATCTTTTTGAAAGTTGATGCCATATCATCTTTGATATTCTCGGTGGGCCCGGTTTGATTCCCAAACAAGGGAGAACCTATGGGGTGTTGAGCCTTTGAAGGGTAAGCCGAACTCGTCGGAAGTACCGGCGCAGGAGACGTTGGGAAGGATAAAGCATTCATTTGAACGGACAGACCTCCTATTGGGGAAGATGAGTGTGGATAAACACATGATTGAACCATGTCTTATCGTTTATAGAAACACCGGTCAAGAGAAAAAGTTGCTAAAAAGATCAACCAATTAAGAAAAATAGGTCAGGTTGGCTGTGTTTACGCATAGAGTTAAAGGGGTGCTGTGAATATGATAGGGGTTAGTATATTAAGTTAAACTAACCCTTGTGTGACTGTAAAAGGATGTGGAGGCTGACAAAGCCGATATGAATATCATTCAAAATATTTGTAGTGAGCTTTTAAGTGACAAGCCCTACAGCGCCAGTAGGAACTTTATCATTTCGGGAGTTTTCTGGTTGTTGATTGGAACCAGTTTAGGGCTATTGGCGGCGGCACTGATGACTTGGCCGGATATTATTGTGAATGTCCCTCAAATGTCTTTTGGTCGCGTGCGGCCTGCCCATATTAATGTGGTGGCTATCGGCTGGTTGAGTATGGGGTATTTGGGCGCTTATTTTTATATCTTACCGGTCTTGGTTGGTCGAAAAGGGGTTTGGAATGAACGTTTGGCTAACTTAACGTGTTTGGTGTTTAACTTGCTGGTGTTTACGGGCGTTCTCTCTATTCTTAATGGCTATACAGAGGCTCGTGAGTATGCGGAATTGAATGGGATTTTTGATTATATTGTCTTGGTTGGTTTGTTTTTGTCGGGGTTAATTGGTTTTAAGACGGTACTGACGGGCCCTGAAAAGAAATGGTATGTGTCTATTTGGTATATTCTGGGGTCTCTGTTCTGGTTTCCGATTGTGTATGTTATTGGTAACCGGGCGTTCGTTGCGTTTGAGGGTTTGAATGATGCGATCGCAGGTTGGTTTTATGGGCATAACATCTTGGGAATGTGGTTCACGGTTGGTGGGATTGGTATTTTGTATTACCTTCTGCCTCGGTTTACGGGCAATCCGCTTTATAGCCATACGTTGTCCATGATTGGCTTTTGGACGATTGGGATGTTCTATGCGCCGACGGGAACCCACCATATCCTTCAGTCGCCGGTTCCGGAATGGTTGAAGGCGATTGCGGTTATTTCCAGTGTATTTCTGTTGGTCCCTGTGTTAACGGTTTTGACTAACTTTTTTATGACGATGAAGGGCAAATGGAGCTTGGCTGCCGAGCATATTCCTCTTCGCTTTGTTATTGTGGCCAGTATTGGTTATTTGTTAACCTGTATGCAAGGGCCGTTTCAGGCAACGCGAGCCATTAACTGGTATATCCATTTCACCAATTGGGTTGTTGGGCATGCGCATATGGCCCTTTTGGCGACCTTTACGTTTATCGTGTTTGCGGCCATTTATTACATTATCCCTAAAGTGACCGGGCGGAAGATTTACAGCAAAAAAATGGCCGTCTGGCATTTCTGGCTTAGTTTGTATGGTGTGGCGATTATGATGATTATCTTGACCTGTGCAGGCCTGGTTCAGGCGGCAGGTTGGCATTTCGCAATTCCGGTGGATCAATGGTCAGTCGAAATGTATCCTTACATGTTTATCCGTTTTCTTTCGGGTGTCATGATTGTATTGGGTCAATTAATTTTTATCTTTAATATTTATAAAACGGTGTTCAGTAAGGAGGCGGAGCCCGCTCCAAATTCTCCCACCGGTATTGCTTTTGTGTAATGGTAGTCGGATTTAAAGCAGGAAAGGGTTCAAGAAGCGAATGAAATCCAATGTTAATTATCTGGTCGCAGCCGTTTTTGTTGCTCTGATCTTTTTTACCATTATTTATGTAACGGCAATTTTGCCGGCAACCACGTTTACGCCAAACAAGTCAGATGTTGCTTGGGAATATTCCAGTAGTGAGAAGCGGGGGCGGGATGTATATCGCCGAGAAGGTTGTTTCTATTGCCACACTCAGTTTGTCCGCTATCAGGATCGAGAAATGGGTGAGATGGTTAAAGCGGGTGACTACGTGTTTGAAACCCCCCATTTGCTCGGAACGGAAAGAACCGGCCCGGATCTCTCTAATATTGGCGGTAAATACCCAGACGCTTGGCATTGGGCCCATCACACCAACCCCCGTGCGGTTAAGCCGGGATCCATTATGCCATCGTTTAGCTACTTGAGTAATCAGGATATGACGGATTTGGTTGCTTATCTTCAGACCATTGGCCAAAAGCGGGTTCAACCTCGTTGGATTGTGGCGCCCCAAGAGTTTCGGGATAAGTTCCATGGGGTTGCAGAAAAGACGGATGTGAATGCATCATCGTTTGCCAATGCGGGTCGAGGTATTTATATGCAGAACTGTGCCCAGTGCCATGGGGTGACGGGCAAGGGCAATGGCTCGGTCAGTATGACGATGCAGAAGAAGCCTGCGAATTTCACACGACCTTTTTATGCTGGGTATGATGACGCGACTTGGTACTGGCGAATCTCAGAAGGGGTCCCGGGGACCCGGATGCCTCGTTGGGCAAAAACCTTGAGTGATGAGGACATGGCTTATCTCGTCGCCTTCTTGAAAACGTTGCCTAAGCCGCCTTCGGCGAAAGCAGGAGACATTTCGGTTACAGACTACGCGGCTTTGGACCAGCCGGAAGAAATGAACCAGAACTTCTGGGAAATAGAAGCTCAGAAACATGGTTCGGGTGAAAGTGATCCATTTACCGCTTATTCTGAAGAGACAAAAGGAGCGCATGAATGATTTGTCCAAGCTGTTTATCTGGCGGGTTAAGTACAGGCTATGTTGTTGCTTTTGCCATTTGTGCCCTCTTTTTTATTGTTGCTTTTGTCACCCTGTTATGGGCATCGCGTAGCGGGCGGCTGGATAACCTGGAAGACACCAAGTTTAATATGTTAAAGGACGAAGAGTAAGGCATTATGGTTGAAGAATCCACAACGACACGGGCACAGCAGGAGGACGCTTCGGAGGTTCCTCAGGAACGTCCTTACGCGGAGTTTGAAGTCGGTGAACATCAGGTTCCTTGGTTTCTCTGGCTGTTTTTTGTTTTGTTAATTTGTTGGGCGTCTGTTTCCTGGATGCCTATGTTTGGTTATTAAGTTATTTTATGTATGAAATAAGATTGCTGAGGCAAGAATTATAATGAACGCATCGGGTCATCTACAACAATCCCATTCATTGTCTAGAATGTTAACGCTAGGCGGCTGCCTGCTTTTGCTTGTGGTCTTAATGGCTACGACAGGGTGCAGTGGACAGGCAAACTTAACGCCTGAATCAGGTCTGGGTTCAGTGCCGGTGCTGGACGAGCAAGCGCACGGGCTTAATTTTGACTACCCTTCCAAACCACCGTCTTTAAAGCAGGGTAAAGAAGTCTTCTCTAAGAATTGTGCCACATGCCATTCAGGCAACTATTTTAAGCAGCGGAAGGTTCAGAATAACCTGTTGTATTCGACCCCGATTGATTTGTATGTCATGTTAAATACAGGAAAGCCCCCGGTTTTGACAGCGGAAGCTAAAGAATCAGGCATTCGTCGGCAGATTGTGTTTTCGGGCGAAAAGGCTCATCCAAACTATCGAAATGAGCTAAATCGAGATGAAATTTGGGCTTCGTTATTTTATGCGCGGTATTTGGCGGGCGCCAATGACATTGGAACGAAACAGTCTGGCGCAGCGACAGCGGATGCGGTGGCGTCTATTTATGGTGGAAACTGTGCCGTTTGTCATGGAACGAATGGAGAAGCGGACGGCTTTTTGCACACAGGGCATTCAACCAGTCATGAGTTAGCCAATTCGCCGGTTCATGGAGGGGTTCTTATCCCGGCTCCGGCTCGGTTCTCTCAGTATGATCGGATGTTAAATCGAACCGATGCCCAGCTTTTCAAATATATTTCCGAAGGCATTTATCCGTCGGCCATGCCGGCCTGGCTGGGTAATGTGGATAAAGACAAAGGGTTTAAGTTTGATGAGACGCTGATTTGGGCGCTGGTTAAGCATGTTCGAACCTTGGCGATGGACAAGGGAGAGATGAAGGCGTTGAGAGGTGGTTATCACCCGAAAGGCCTGGACTCAACGACCGCAGATCAACCGCCCTTGAATCTGCAGATTCCGCCGGTTATGCCTTATAATCCAGCCTCTTACACGGGTGGAAAAGAGGTTAAGTCTATTTCCGAGTTTCGTGATATTGAGGTGACGGGTTCAAAAATGCCTTTATTAAAGAAAGCCCCTGTCGCCTTGCAGACCCCGTCGCCGAAAACGGAGACGATGGTTGAGGAGGCAGGCGAATGAACCGACGATTCTTTTTAAAGTTAATCCTGAGCGTTCCTGTGTTGGGAGCTTTGGCTTTGTTTATCTCTCCTTTTGTTCGTTTTCTACGACCGACCGTTGGACCGATTACACAAACGGGTTTGAAGACGGGGAAAGGGCTTCAGGATTTCGAAACTTGGAACGGCAAAGGCGGTTTATTTACACCGCCTGATATGCCGGAACGAGAGTCTGATGTTAGTTTTGATTTGTCAGAATTCCCTTCACCATGGTCGTTTAAGACGTTTACGTTCGGGCAAAAAAGTCGGGAATATAGCTTTAAGCAGTTCCAGTCGATCCGCATCCCTGGCTTTGTCGTTCGTTTGCCCGGTACGGATGAAGGGGGCATGCCGAAGTTTATTGCTGTCAGTCGAATTTGCCCTCATATGGGATGCGTTTTTAACTTTATTGATAAAGAAAAAGCGGTTGAATATAACTATCATCAGGCAGAAAACAACCTGTTTGCCTGCCCCTGTCACTTAAGTGTGTTTGACCCCTTGAGAGATCAGAACGTGGATGGGGAGCGGAAACTGGGTAAAGTGGTTAGTGGGCCGGCGCCGCGGCCCCCTCGGAGTTTTGAGAAGACCATTGAAAATGGCAAATTAATTATCACGGCCGTTGAAGCTGGAGGAATTAGCTAGCGATGGAGCAAGCCATTAACTTGGGTAAAAACGCATTCGCCACCGTGTGGAACTTTGTGGTGGACCGATGGAAAAAGGGCGATGTGTTCGATGAGACAAAGGCTGATTTGATTAAGGAATCACCGTGGTACCAATTGGGCGGTATTTATTATGTGTCTTGGATGGTGGTGCTGTTTACCGGAGTGCTTTTGATTGCTGTTTATTTGCCAACGACAGCATTGGCTTACAACTCCGTTGATTTGCTGTCAGAAAATATTTTGGGCTCTATCCTCCGGGGTATGCATAAGTATGCCGGAGATGCCATGATTATTGCGGCGACCCTTCGGGTCTACCGGATGTGGTTTAATGCCGAGTATAAAAATAAGGGTGAATTTGCTTTTCTGTTATCCATTCTGATTTTGGTTATTGCCATGTATTCTGGTTTGAGTGGTTATTTGTTGATCTGGAACCAGCGAGCGTTTTGGGCGACCAAAGTCTTTGCCACTTTCCCCACCTATTTGGATATGGTGCCAAAAGCCTGGTACTGGCCGTGGGAGTCGGGGTTGGATGGTTTGATCGTTAATAAAAACACTTGGTTCCTTCCGAACCTGATTGGTATGGGAACAAAAATTGTGGGCGATTGGACTCACCAGGGAATGACCACCTCACAGATCTTGTTGGGAGGCAGTTCGATTGGGCAGGCGACTTTAACTCGATTCTTTTCTCTGCATTTTGCCTTGTCTTTAGTGATGCTGGTTGCTACGGAGCTGTATTTCTATAAAAATCGACTGAAACGAATCAACTTGGGAAAAGGCGGTGTCTGGCTTATTTTAGCTATGATTCTGCTTTCAGCCATTGTGTTTCCCGCAGAAAGTGGCTCGCGTTCCAATCCAGAAGTGACTCCCTTGCCAATTCTTTCGGACTGGTATTTCTTGGCGATGTACCAGATGTTAAAATATATGGATCCCTATTGGGCAACCATTTGGACACTCGGTGTCCCGTTCTTAACCATTGGGTTAACCTTCTTGGATGTTGGCCCTGAGCGCGATCCTTGGAAGCGGCCAATTTTCACCTGTATTGGGATTATGGGCGCTGTTCACTTTCTTGCCTTCTCCATGTTGATTATTGCCAACCAGGCTAACATTGATCAGGATCCGCCTTATTGGTATGGCAGTATGTTTTTAACGTTAACCATTGGTATGTTCTGGCACTGGGCTCAGTACAAACAGAAAAACGTGTTGATGAGTTATATGGTAATGACGTTTGTTATTGCGGCTTTCTATCTGTTCTTCTGGCACTGGCAGGCAGGCCCCTGGCTGTCTGTCTGGTATAACACCGTTGTGCTGGGTAATGCAGCGTTTACGGTACCCGACGCTCAGGGGTTATATTCTGGTTTGACCGTTCTGACCAATTACCACGGTATTGAGGCCAACTATAATGAGATCCGCCCGGTGGAAGGGTTTAACTGGACGAACCTTTACTGGAATTTTATTTGGCTGGGTTATGCTGTTGTTCAAGGCATGATTGCTTTTTTCTTGATTCTGCAACATGATAAAAAAGAGGGGGCGGTCTGATGAATGTGGAAAAAACGACCCCGACGGTCGGCTTGCACTTTTTGATTTGGTGGACATTGTTCGCTGGAACGACTTATGCATTCTCTCTGCTACTACAAGCCTTTAAAACTTATACCTTGACCCCTGACTGGAGTCACGGTTTTGCTTTGGTGGGTTCGTTTGCCTTGGTTCTGGTGACGCTGGCAGGCTTGGTTTACGACAGTTATGCGAAGGAAAAAGTCAAAGGGAATATTGTAAAGCCTTTTACGCCTTTTGAATGGCTTTTTTCAATTCAATATAAAACATTAGACAAAGGAGTGGATCCTCATGCCTCAGTCCTTTAAAAACCTTCTGGCAATAGTTTTTCTGGTGGCCTCACTGGGTATTGGAATCCCCATGGTGTTGCAAGGGGATTCTAACGTGGATTTTAATTTAGGTGATACTGCCAGTGCCGAGAAAATGGCCGTGATTTACGAGATTCCTTCCACAAAAATTCAGGAGATGAGTAATATTCGTCATATGGTTGACGACGGTTTAAAACCCTACTTTTTAGGCATGGGCTTAATTTTTCTGCTGGTTTCCATTGCGTTTATCTTGATGGATGGTGAGGAAAAGCTGGTGTCTTTAAAAAGCGGTGAACAGGAGAAAGGCTGATCCGATGTATATCGAACCGATTCAAAAAAATATTGTATTGCCACTGGAGAAAGGGCTGAATGCCCTTTTTACTCAGCGGTATAATCCTTTCTACTACCATGGAGCCCTACCCAACCTGTTTCTCTGGGTGTTGTTTTTAACAGGGCTCTTGTTGTTGGTTTATTATCAGCCTACATTGGCCACGGCCTATCCGTCCATGAAGTTTATTACCTATGAAGCGCCTTTTGGGAATGCTATGCGTTCGCTTCACCGGTATGCGGCAGATGGGATGATGATTTTTGTGTTGATTCATCTCTGCCGGGTCTGGTTCACGGATCGTTTTCGTGAATACCGAATTATTCCTTGGCTTTCCGGAATTGTCTTGTTGATTGCTCTTTTCGTTGTAGGTTTAACCGGGTATATGCTGATTTGGGATCAGGATGCCGTGGCGCTGACGAACATGACTCTTTCTGGTATTCAATCCTTGCCGTTTGTAGGGCCTGCGATGGCTAGTTTTCTGATGGGTACGTGGATCAGTGGGGAGTCGATTATTACCAACTATACGGTGACTAGTATTTTGGTTTTCCATTTAGGCTTGCCATTATTGATGATGTTTCTTTTGTGGTGGCACTATCTACGGATTACCCGACCGGTCACCGATCCACCGCTGGCTCTTATGTTTATGTTGTTAGGAGGCCTCTTCCTGACAGCGGGCCTTTCTCCAGTAATTCTTGGTGATCAGGCCCCGTCGGATTTGAATGTGGTGAGCGGAAAACTGGATTTTGATCTTCTGTTTACCTTCCCACAATATTTGGTAACAGCCTTAGGTTGGGACGTGGCAGTTGCCTGGTTGTTTGTTCTGGGTATTCCGGTCTTGCTGTTGGCGTTGCCTTACCTTCAGAAAAAGGCTATGCGAGGTCAATATGCCCATGTGGTGTTTGAGAACTGTACAGGGTGTTCTCTTTGCTATAATGATTGTCCCTATGAAGCCATCACTATGGTGGCTCGGGAGAAAAATGATGGTACCCGCTTTAAGCGAATGGCAATGGTTGATCCGGGGCGTTGCGCCAATTGCGGTTTATGTGTTGGCGCTTGTGCCTTCAAGGCCATTGATATTCCACGGTGCGAGTCACCTGATGTCCTTCAAGAAATTGAGCGATCACTGAGCGCAAGTTTATAAGGGAAATGTAACATGGTTGCTAATGAGATTAAATTAATTGGAATCGTTTGTGAGCGTAGCGTGGATTTGACGGATCGCTTGGACGAAAATGGTTGTTTGAAAGAGGATGCTACGGTTAAGATTATTCAGGTACCCTGTAGCGGCTTAATCCAACCGATTATGATGGAGACCGCTTTAAAAAATGGGGCTCAAGGTTGCTTTGCAACAGGGTGTCGTATGGGTGACTGTCATTATCGGGATGGGAACCGATTCCTTCAACATCGACTTGAAGGCACTCGTATGCCTAAGCTAAAGCCTTCGGTGGATAAGGAGCGGGTAGAGGCTTACTGGTTATCAGCCCTTGAATATGAGAAGTTAAAGCATTTAATTGATGAATTTAGAAGCACGACAGATAAATTAGGTCTTCCAGAGAAAAAAATGGCGAACGCTTCAGCAAGTTAAATTTTTGATTGCAGGCTAGCGGGAATAATGAAATAAAGTTATATTAAATAAGGAAGAAAATGCCATGGAAAAACATAACGAACAAATCAGCATGTTCATGAAAAATGTGTGGTTTTACCTGTTATTTTTTATCCTCTTAATGGCCATGGCGAGTTACGGACTCATTGCGGAGTCCTAAAGAAAATATAGCCTAAAAGAGAATATAGATAGAGGAGCAAAAGGGCTGATGACAACAGAACATGAGAACAATCACGAACAAGAGCATGGTCGTGTGGCTGATTTTTTTCACCACCATGGGGTCACCTTCTTTTTTGGCTGCCTGTTTTTACTAATGATGGTTTTTGGGTTGATCATGAGTGGTGCGGTCGATGTGCCTGCGGGTGCTGAAGGGGGCTATACACAAGTACCCGTGAATGCGTTGTTTATTTTGCTTGCTTTTGGGGGCGCGATGGCATTTACGTTCCTCTGGCCACGGTGGATGGGCCTCTATTTGATTGTGATTCTGGTGATGGCCTTTGCTTTTCAATCGTCCTTTGAATTTGCAACAGAGGCTGCTAATACGCAAACACAGGCACCGGGAAACCATTCACCGGCTCCATTTTTGTCTATGGTTTATCTGTTGTTTGCCATTTATGGTACTTTTTTCATGTTTTCCGGCCCGTTGAAAGAAGCTCTGTTTGGCGCATCAGAGGATGTATCGGACGAGTAACCGAGAGTCCTGCTGAGGTTCTATTTTGAGTTGATCATCATGGATGGCTTGCCAGTGTGATTGGCTTTGTGCTACAACTGAGGCTCACTTATGATTTGTAATTAATGTGCGATAAACTGATTTTGTAGGAGAAAGCACCGAATGGTTAAGATCCGCTTAAAGCGCCTAGGCCGTAAAAAAAGACCCTTTTACCGTATTGTAGTCACTGATATTCGTAATCGACGCGATGGAAAGCCTTTGGCTGAATTAGGTTACTATAACCCTCTGAGTAAAGAATTGAAACTGGATAAAATCACCGCATTAGACTGGGTATCAAAAGGGGCTCAGCCTTCTGACACGGTAAAGCGTTTAATTGATAAAGCGCCAGAGTCAGGCGAATTGATTACGCTGGAGAAAGCTCAAAAAGAGCGTGTTTCGAAAAAGGTCAAGGCCAAACAACAGGCTGAAGCTGAAGCGAAAAAAGAAGCCGAAGCGGCGGCTAAGGCGTCTGAAGAAGTTCCGGCTGAAGAGGCAACCGCTGAAGCTTAGGACGCGGCTCGATTTCTTTTAATGTAATAAAAAACACCTTTTTTGTGAAAAGCGAGAAAGGTGTTTTTACGTGAATGCTTTGTTCTTTTATTTCCGGGCGCTTTGGCTCCGGGTCTTTTCCAGAGCAACCAGTGCATCACCGCCCACCAGTAATCCAAGGTGATCTCGGGCGCTAATGTAATGACGGTGTGCATTTTCTTCCTGAAGTAAAATACTGTTGTAAAGAGCATCCAACACTGGTTGCAAGGCGTCGTTTATGTTGGGCGTGTTGGAGGCTGTTGCTATTTCTTCTGGTGAGCCTGCTGGATCGGTTGATATCACTTCTGGAGTGGAGAGGGCATACTGTTCCGCATAGTATTTGCCCAGGTTGTGTTTGGACTCCCGTGCCAGCTTCCATTGGGCTTCTTTATGGCGATAGCTATAATAGGCTTCAATTACACTGGTTTGAAGCCTTTCCACCTCTTTAGCGAGAATCAACATGTCCGCATCGGTGACTCGACTCATGGCGGATACAGAGGGGTCGCCATCCATCAAATCCTGCACCAACCCGCCGCCCAAAACACCGGCAGGGGTACCTGTCCAGATTGATGCGGCAGTTCCGGTGAGTTGAGTTAGGTTTTGGAATAAACGCTTGGTAAAAGAGACCTGATCAACAGGCTGTCCTGTCGCACTTCGTCGGGAGAGCTTTTCGATGGCAAATCGAATGGAGCCACTGCGCTCAATAGCAGCTTGCCAGAGCATGGTAATGTCGTTGAGTGCTAATTCTTCGTCATCTCGTAGTTCGTTGAAAATGGCCTGATGTTCCCGATGGAGTCCTTGGGTGAGTTTTTCTACTTCCTGCCGAAGCTCAGGACTTAGGCTAGCGAGAAAATCCTCGGCTGAAGGCTTTTTGGAGGCTTCCAGATCGTCAGACAAATCTTCAATAAGTTTGTCTGAGGGGAGATGAGAGGTTGTTTCTTCGGACTGCGACGTTTCAGAAGGAGGGCTTTGACTTTCTGTCGTGGGGAGGATTGGAAGCTCACTCGTTTCAACGGTCGTTTCTGTTTTTACAGATGTGCTTACGATGGGTGTATTTATGGAAGGTAAGGTCGACTGGAACGTCTCAGGTAAACTCTTTTCGTTTCCAGAGGGTGTGAGTTCCGGCGGGGCGGTTTCAAAAGAAGGCGTGGTTTCTAGTGTATCGATCTGAAGTCTCGTAGTGGGCAAGCCAGCGGATGTACCGGATTCTGGAGGTGAAGCGTGGTTGTTTTCCGTTAGAAGTTCCGGGGGGGTTTCAATAATGGAGGGAAGCACCGCATGAGACAAGGAAGCGTTGGAAAATGTCATACTCAAGGCAAGGCCGAGTGCTAGCATACGGATGTTTCGGAGAGGATGCATGTTATAGGTTTTCCTCCGGTGATTCCTTCTTAAGGTGTTTGCCTGTGTTCGTATTGTTCGGTAATGCATCATTGAGTCTGGGTTCAGGTGGAGCCGGGGCCAGTCGAGCGGGTTTTGTGGCAATGGGTTGACTGCTGGCCCCTTCAGCCATTCTTTTTTGAAATTCTGGGCTGAAAGCCACGGTTAGCTTTAGGTTAGAAACCGAATCAGCACCCGCTAGACGTTCTAGCTTGATGCGTTGGAGTTTAGCCTCTTGGCGGAGCCGGGTTTCGTCCATCAGTGCCTTGTAGTAAGCGGTGCCTGAAGCGAGAATCGCAATTTGGTTTTGAGAGCCCAGTGCCATCGAATAGCGGACGTTATTTTGAACCGTATTCTGGTGGGCGTTGGCCAGAGTGGCCAGGGTGCGTTTATAGTTATGGTAGGTTTCAATTAAGCTGGCTTGTAGTTCGTCAATCAGGCCTGCTAGTTGAATTTTTTCGGTGGCAGAAAGTAAGGTGTCGGGCATGACTTGGGGACCTAAGGTCAGGTTCCGAGTGGCGTCGCCTACGGCCATGGCCCCAATATTTCGGTAAGAGCCACCACCGGGGATCATGGTGGTGGCCATGGTGATGCCTGTGATGAGCGTGTTCAGGGTTTTTCTCATGAACAGGCTGGATTGTTTTTGATGGAGCTCCACCGGTGCATGAACTTTCTCAAGAGAGAATTGAATCACCGGGTTCCTTTCCACGGTGGATTTCCAAAGGTTATCCAAATCGGCGTTGTCCAGATCGTCCTGTACTGTTCGCAGGGTCTGGTAGTCTTTAGAACTTTCCCGAATGCCCAGATCCGTATCAAGCTGGGTTATTTTGGGGCTGGCTTTTAGAACACTGGGAGTAACGGCTGGCATCATAACCACTTCATCAATGCCTTCTTCCTCTAATTCCAGTGCGTCAGGTTCGATAATAGGGTTAATGGTGGCGACGGGAGGTAAGAAATTCCGTTGGGGCAAGCTGACAGCTTGATCCGTTCCCTTTTTCCAGAACGCATGGCTGAGGCTGTCTTGAGCAAGGCCGAAGGTGACGAAGCCCGTCAAAAGGAGGGCTAGATTGCGGCGAGCAAAGGAAATGAAAAGATCTCGAGTAAAAATCATCATATGAAAGTGCCTTTTCGAGTAAGAAGTTGGATTTATTAAAGGGATCTAAAGGTTAATGACTCGAAAGCCTTCTAATAAGTTCCCTAAAATGATGTAGGGAGTATCTCATGGTGAGAAAGGCATCGGTCCAGGAAAAATTGTGGGATAAGCGGGGAAAAGTCCGCATTGGTTTATAAATTTTAACATATTCAGACTGACTAGTATTGGGTGATTTCCTCCTCCGCTTGAACCGGCCGGTGATCGGCTAGATCGAAAGCGTAATAGTTCCCCGGCGTGATGGCCCCTTCGGTAGAATATCCTTTTTGTTCCCAGAATCCAGCTTGAACCTGATCTTCGCTGATAAAAGCCAGTCTGGAAAGCTGACTCAGCCCTTTGTAATTGAACCGGTCAAAGACCATAAACCAGAGCGGACCACCGTAAAGAGGGGGAAGAAAGGCTTCCTGTGTTTTATAACAAAGCAAGGCTTGGCTGGCGAGTGCGGTGTTTAGTGGGAGGTATTCGACATGTCCGGATAGATTGGTCTGTTTGATCCAGGTGGCTTCGGGCTTGAGCGTTATTTTTTCGAGCAGAGTGGCGAGTGTCACCCCCTGCCAGGACGTTTTGTACGTCCAGCCCTGAGCTGAAACGGTTCGTCGTTCCTGTGTGACTTGGGGTAAGGCCAATAGCTCGTCCCAACTTAAGGTTAAATAGTTTTTAGGTGGCGGTGGTGGGGTGTTAACGTCAACTTCACCTTCTAAAAACGGATCTTTCTCCTTGGGTTGCGGCACTTCAATTTTTCCAGAGAGATGAAGGGTGTAGGGCTTGTTTTCAATGGGCATGATTTGAGTGTATGTGGCGGGCCATGGCAGAACCGTCGTGTTATCGACGTGGTGTTTTTGAGGGGAAAGCTGGTTGCCGAACCGTTGGTAAAGGGCTTGAAACACGAAAGAAACTCCTGATCGTTTTTTTTCGTCTAAAATTAGTAAGAATGTTAGGGCATTCTAACACGAGCAGAACGCTTTACCCCTCTCATCGTTTCTGGGACGAAGGGAACCTGCTGTTTGATTCGTCGTCTTTTTGGAAGTACCATAGGAAGTCCCCTTGGCGACTGCTATTTATGGTATCTTTGGGCAGGAATCATGTTAACCCTGATCGGCTTTGAACATAAAGGTAAATGGAATTCATGGTTATGTTTGTGAAATTTGGCTCTTTTCTACAATGGCGGCCTTTGGGGCGGCTTTTGGCCGGGCTCTTAGCGGCCTTTTTCTTGATGGGCCTTGCTATGGGGTTGGCACGGGCTCAATCCTCTCCGGCGACGGCTAATGGGGTTGCTGTTCGCCAGGTTAATATTTCAGCAGATAAGCAATCGTTTGATGAAGAAGGCCGGACACACTTTTCTGGAAACGTGGATGTGCGGTACAAAAAAATTAAAATCACCACGAATTTAGCGACTCTGGAAATGAATGCTGTGGGTGAAGCGGATGTGGCCACGTTTTTTAACCGGCCTCATGCCATCCGAACCGAAGATAATGGGATGGAAGATCTGGTGGATGGGGATGTGATGAAGATTTTCATTAACGAAAATCGCTTTACGGCTGAAGGGGATTCTATTTCGCACATTACGACAGTGGCGCAAAACCCGGTGACCATTCAAGCAGACTTGCAAGAATTTGATAACGAGGAAAAAACGGTTAGAGCTAATGGTAGTGTGGCAGTGGATTATGCGGAGACCAAAATTTTTAGTCCCAAGGCTATTCTGTGGATGGATGAAGCCGGTAAAGCGAAACGTGTTGTCTTTACGGGAGGCTCCCGTGCCGAAAAAGAACAAAGCGTTATTCTGAGTGAAAAACTGACGATTATGGTGGAATCGGGCAATCTGTTGGCGGAAAAAAATGTAAAAACAAACGTGAAGACAGAAGGTAAAGACGCTTCTACGCCGCCTCGCGTGTATATTGATTCCGATTTTCAACAGTATGATAAGGCGTCGGATACCATGCTGGCCAGTGGCAACGTTAAAATCCTGTACGGCGATTATAAAGCGTTTGGTCCGAAGGCTACGTTCCGAATGAAGAATGGGCAGGTGGATAAAATCTTTATTGCCGGACGAGGGACGATTATTACAAACGGCCGACAAGTGACGGCTGATAAAATTGTGATTACTACCACTCCCCGGCATTTTGATGCATTGGGTAATGTGAAGAGCAAGTTTCTGACGAAAAAGTCGGTGGAAGAATCGGCTTCAGCACCGGCATCACCCTCTGGAAAGCCCGCTTTAGCCGGTGGTAGCAACGGAGGCAAGCCCAAAACAACTGGAACTACGGGAGAGAGTCCTAAAAAGAAACTACCAAAAGACGATTATCTGGATTGATTAAAACGGCTTTTAAAAGCTGGAGGAGAGCTGAGCGAAGACCATGGCGTTAAGTATTGAGCACCTTGTAAAAACGTATTCCGGCCGACCGGTCGTCAATGACATTTCATTTTCTATTGAGCCTGGCGAAGTGGTGGGCCTGTTAGGCCCTAACGGTGCTGGGAAGACCACATCGTTTTATTCGGTGGTGGGTATTATTCAGCCGGATCAGGGCCATGTGATTCTGGATGGCCAGCCGATGAAAGGGTTGCCCATCCATGAGCGGGCCCGTGCCGGTATTGGCTACTTGCCTCAAGAAACCTCGGTGTTCCGAAAACTGACGGTTGAGGAGAATCTAAAGCTGGTTTTGGAGTTTCAGGATTTGACTCCGGAGCAACAAGCGGATCGAATTAATGAGCTGTTGCATGACTTTGGGTTAACCCGATTGCGTCACACACCGTCGATTCAACTGTCTGGCGGTGAGCGCCGCCGGGTGGAAATTGCTCGCGCCATTGCCGCTAACCCGTCCTACCTTCTGTTGGACGAACCCTTTACCGGGATCGATCCTATCGCCATTCAGGATATTCAGAAACTGATTGGGATTCTGAAACATCGCGGGTTGGGTATTTTATTGACAGATCATAATCCTAAAGCGACGTTAGCGATTGTGGACCGGGCGTATATTATCCATGATGGAAAAGTGATTTTTTCTGGAACGAATCGAGAAGTGGCTGAGGAGCCGTTGGTTCGCCAGAGTTATTTAGGGGTGGATTTTGTTCTCTAAGTTTTCTAAGCCGACTGTGACCTTGTTGGATCGCTATGTGGCCAAACAGTTGATTTTGATGGTGCTGTTCGGGTTGTTGATGTTTACGGTTATCTGGTTGGCACCGGAGACCCTGTTTAAGTTGACGCAAGCGTTGATGTCTGGAAAAATTACCCTGTGGCAGTTTGGGCAGATGGTTTTGTACGACCTGCCCGAAACCTTAGAAAATTCGATCCCTATGGCGGTCTTGTTTGCGGCGATTCTGCTGTTTCGTCGTTTGAGTCTGGATTTGGAGTTGATCACGTTTTTAAACGCTGGTGTAAGTCCGGCTCGATTGATGGTGCCAGTGGTTGCTGTGGGAGTTTTGTTTGCGGGGCTTCATTTTGTTGTTCAGGAGTTGATCACTCCGGTGACGGCTCCGTTATATGACCATATGCAACAAGAAGCCGGTTTAAAAAGTGTTAAAAACAGCAATTTCACCTTCGTGGAGAAAAACCGGGATAATGAGTGGGATAAGTTTATGGTCATTGGCCAGATTCAGGACTTTCCCCACGAGCTACGAGATTTTGTCATCCTGTACTATTCACGGGATAATATGGGAGGTCTGTATATTTCCCGTATCCTTCGTTCGAATACCGGTCGCTGGGACCCTGAACGGAAAGTTTGGTTTCTCTATGATGGGATTGATCATGAACTTAGTGAGGATGGGGTTTATCATGAAAACCAAACGTTTAAGGAACAATTGGTGAGTATGAGCAAATATCCGTACCAGCTACTGCGGTTTAGCTTGAAGAATCCGATGGACATGGGACAGGCTAAGTTGTCCCAGTATATCCACCTGTTGAAAGAGGGAGGCCAGCTTCAGGATGTGGGATTTTATGCGGTGCGCTTACAGCAGAAAATAGCCTTTCCTCTGGCGGCGGTTTTCTTCGCACTGGTTGGGGCGTTTTTGGGGATCGAAAAGACCCGGAGTCGGAATCATTACGCACTCACCTTTGGGGCGATTCTGCTGTTTGTCTATAGTATTTCCGTGCCCTTTACCACCAATTTGGGAAGCCTTGAGGTTTTACCTTCCTTTGTTGTTGCCTGGATTCCCATGGGGCTTTCGCTGGGCGTGGCTTGGGTGTTGGTTCAGTTTCGGCGGTTGGTGGAAGGATAAGACAAAGGATAAGAATAGCGGTCAGCACTTTTCTGCGTGGTCTGGTTTTTTCTGGTGTCCTGATTAAAATCGGCTAGAATAATAATAAAGACAAAATGTGCCGCGTTTGGATGTTATGGGCAAATTTAAAGATTATTATAAAATGCTGGAGATTGAACCGTTTTCGACCCTGGAATCGGTGAAGTCTGCTTATCGTCAGTTGGCTCGTCAGTATCACCCCGACTTAAACGGGGGAAACAAACAGGCTGAGGAGCGGTTTAAGCAGATTAATGAAGCCTACGATACCCTCAATGATGTGGATAAAAAACAGACGTACGATCAGTCTCTGCGGATTATGATGCAGGGTCGACCGGTGGGAAAAAAGCCCGAACCGCCACCCTCGAAGCCCAAGCGAAAACAGGCGCCCCAAACCGAAAAGCGGGGAGTTGATCAGAACCCTCCGAAAGCAAAGGGAAAACCGGTCTCGGAATCTACTTCCACGCCTGTGAATGAATTGTTTGAGTCGTTTTTGAAGCGAGGGTTTGCCTCTCAAAAAAATGTTTCAGCTAAAAAAGTGTCGGAAACGTTTTCGGAACGGAAAACCGTAAAAGAAAGTACTCGACGAAAGCATTCGTCTTCCTCCTCCTCATCGACTGAAACGACAGGAAAACGTCGTAAAGGAGAGGATGTGACGGTAGAATCAGCCATTACTCCGTTTGAAGCCGAACATGGGGTGGTTAAAACGGTTAACGTTCAGCACAATGAACTCTGTAAGCGCTGCAGTGGGACAGGGCGTGTTAATGGGTTGGTTTGTACGGTTTGCCATGGCGATAAAATTCAGGTGCGTTTGAAGAAGCTGGATGTCCGAATTCCTGCTGGCGTTAAAAACGGGTCGAAGGTTCGTGTTTCTGGTGAAGGAGGTCGAGGGATTGCAGGCGGGGAAGAGGGTGATTTATTTCTGCTGATTAAAGTGGATGTCCATTCGGCGCTACGCATTGAAGGGCTTGATGTGTATTGCGATTTTTCCCTGACCATTACCGACGCGGTGCTGGGAGCCGAGGTGGATGTGCCCACACTGGACGGAACGGTTAAAATGCGAGTGCCCCCCCAGACGTCGTCGGGTAAGGTCTTTCGTTTGAAGGATCAGGGTGCTCGAAGCGGACAAAATCGGGGCGATCAATACGTCACAGTTTATCTTGTTTCGCCATCATCGCTCACGCCTCGTGAAAAGAAGCTTTATGAGGAATTGGCTCGGATTCAGGCTAGTAAACAATAGAGTTTAGGCTGATTGCCTGGGAAGACAAGCGCCAAGGTGGGCCAGCTTGGTGTCTCCGAAAGCGGTCACAAGCAACGTGATGACGTAAGGTATACGGATCGAGGTCTTGATTTTCCGCTTGTTTTCGGCGTTTTTCTCTATGTTTTTTCTTGTTGAATAATGAAATTTAAAACGGAGGGGGCTCTCGAGGGGACGAATCCTCAAGAGCCCAAAAAGGGGTTATTCACTCAACAGTTAGCCTCCGTGACTCATGTATGCCCCGATTAGCCAGAGGGTAAACTTGAAGAGGGCTATTTTGTTATATTTCTCAATACTCTGGTCATTTTGCTAGATTGGACTCATCACTCTCTTCTCATATTTCATAGGCTGATCGGGGGGTCTAGGCTGATCGGTCGATGCTTCAAACCGGGTAAACCTTGATAATAGAAAGGAGAATACGGGAAAAAACGAATGTGGTGCGATGAGCGTGGTTAAGGATTCGATTCAGCAGACTGATCCGATGACTAACCTTCTGAAGAGAAGGGGCTTTTTAGTGGGTTTGACCGGCGTGCTTTTGTTCGCTATTTTTTCGTGTATTGCCCCAGAGGCTATGGCACAAAATGTGGGTCTGCCGACGCTGGATATTAAAGTGGGTTCTGCCGGGTCGCCGCAGGATGTCAGTAATGGACTCCAAATCTTAGTTTTGTTGACGGTGCTGACGTTGGCCCCGGCAATTTTAATTATGGCCACGGCGTTTACTCGGATTGTTATCGTGTTATCATTGACCCGACAGGCGATGGGAACCCCTCAGCTTCCACCGAACCAGATTATTGTTGGATTAGCGTTGATTTTAACTTTTTTTGTTATGTCGCCGACGTTTAACCAGATCAATACGGAGGCACTTCAACCGTATTTGAAAGGCACGATTGTTCAAGAGAGCGCGTTGAAAAAAGCCATTGAACCGGCCCGAGCATTTATGTTTAAGCAAGTGGCAGAAAAGGATTTGGAACTTTTCTTAGGGTTGGCGAAACTGCCCCGTCCGAAAAATACGTTGGGTGTGCCCACCCATGTGTTGTTGCCCGCGTTTATTATTAGTGAGCTGAAAACGGCGTTTCAGTTGGGATTTATTATTTTCCTACCGTTTCTTATTATTGATGTTGTGGTTTCCAGTGTGCTGGTATCCATGGGGATGCTGTTCTTGCCACCAACCACCATTTCGTTACCCTTTAAGATTGTTTTGTTCGTTCTGGTCGATGGATGGCATTTAATTACTCGGGCATTGGTTTCGGGGTTTAATTAATTTTGAAGGGTGTGATTGCCCAAAGGAGATAGGACACGGATGACACAAGCTGAACTGGTCGATTTGATGGCTCAAACGGTGTGGCTGATTATTCTTTTGGCTTCTCCCATTTTGATTGCGAGCTTGGTATTGGGCTTGGGTATTTCCATCTTTCAAGCGGTCACCCAAATTCAGGAACAAACCCTGACGTTTGTGCCGAAGATTATGGTGTCGTTTCTGGTGTTTATTCTCGCCGCCCCTTGGTTGATTGATATTCTCGTGAATTATTCAGAAACCCTGTTTAATTCGCTGGTTGAATTTGCCCGGTAAAAATGAAAGCCCTGTAACAAAGAGGCGTTTCTCCAAATTATGGATTTATCCTTACTCTCCATACCCACTATTCTGACGTTTGTGCTGATTTTAACCCGGATCAGCGGGATTTTTGTTGGCTCGCCTCTGTTGGGTGCCGGAGGGATTCCTCGTCAGATTAAAATCGGGATGGCATTGGTGATTGCGTTGATTCTGTTTCCCTTGCATGCGGGCGCCGAGGCGTTTCAGATTCCTCTAAATTTAATCCAGTTTTCGGTGCTGGCCGTTCAAGAATTTGCCATTGGGGTGTTGATTGGTTTTACTGCCGAACTGATTTTTGCTGGTGTGCGTATGTCGGGTGAATATCTGGCGGTTCAGATGGGAATGTCGATTTCCAGTGTGCTGGATCCCATGACGGGAATCCAGACGCCGATTATTGGTCAGTTTTATTATATTTTCGCCTTCTTGCTGTTCTTAATTTTAAATGTCCATCATGCGCTGATCGTTGCGTTGGATCGTAGTTTCCATTGGATTCCGTTGGGCGATGGCTTTCATCATTGGGGGGTGTTAACCCAGAAATTTATTTTGATGGGAGGCGAAATGTTTGTGGTGGCCTTGTTGGTAGCCATGCCGGTGATGGCCGTGTTGATGTTGACCGATACGGCCATGGCTTTTATGGCCAAAGTCATGCCGCAGATGAATATTTTTATTGTGGGCTTACCCTTAAAGTCTGCTGTCGGCTTACTTGTCGTGATGGTTACTCTGCCACTGCTCGCCAGTTTCCTATCCGATCAATATGCGGAATTGGTTCAACGTTTGCTGGGTCTGTATAAAGGGGTTTAATCCGCTTAGTTAAATAATAAGGAGTCGTGAGTGTCCGGTTCATCTGCCAACAAAACAGAACGCCCTACGCCGAAGAAGCTGGAAGATGCGCGTAAGCAAGGACAGGTGGCTAAAAGTAATGATCTGAATAGTGCGGTGGTGTTGACGACGGCGACTGTTTTATTGGCTATTGTTGGTCCTTATACTTATGAAACGCTGTATGCTATCGCTCGGCGCACTTTTTCCGACATGTTGCTTCAAGCCACTTCCTATGATGGGTTTATTCAGATGACCACCAGCATGGTGGAAAGCGTGGTTTGGTTGATTCTTCCCTTTTTTCTCGGGATTTTGGTAATGGCGATTCTGGGGAACCTGGTGCAGATTAAACCCATGGTTAGTCCTGAGGCAATTAAGCCGAAGTTTGACAAGCTAAATCCGGTACAAGGCTTTAAGCGGCTTTTTTCTCTGCGCTCCATGGTAGAGACAGGGAAATCGATATTAAAAATGTTGGTCGTGGGGTTGTGTGCGGTTTTTATTTTAATGGCCAATGAGGATCGACTTAAAGGGCTTAGTCACCTGGATCCAGCCATTTCAGTTCAGGTAATGCTGGGTGTGATGGGTGCTATTGCCGCCGTGGCGTGTTTTATCTTTTTAATTATGGGATTGGCGGACTTTTTCTATCAGAAGTACGAAATGGAAAAACAGCTTCGGATGACCAAACAAGAAGTGAAGGACGAACGGAAGAATATGGAAGGGAACCCAGAAATTAAGCGTCGGATAAGGGAAATTGGGATCCAGATGTCTCGTAAGCGCCAGTTGAGCGCTATACCCACGGCGGATGTTATTGTCACTAACCCTACCCATTTTTCTGTGGCGATTAAATACGACCCGGACGTGAGTCCGGCGCCGATGGTGGTGGCCAAGGGGCAAGATCACTTCGCATTTAAGATCCGGGAAGTGGCCACGGAACACGGCGTCCCTGTTATCGAAAACAAGGCGGTGGCAAGAACTTTGTATTCGGTGTGTGAGGTGGACCATATGATTCCGCCAGAATTGTTTGTAGCGGTGGCAGAAGTGTTGGCGTTGGTTTTTTCGAAACGAAAAGGTCGAAAACTCCATGGTCAACGTTAACTTCCGGCTCACTTTGGAATAAAAGTATGATTGATAAATACAAGAGGTTGAATGGATTATGTCTTTAAAATTATGTCACGCAGCACCGGTTCTGTTGAAAGATCAGTTGGAACGAGCTGAAAAAACAAAGGAAGAGGTTCGGGAGTATTTGCGGGAAAGTGCTTTGGGTCGCTTTCTGGGAACGACGCTTCGTAAAAAGGAGAAGGGAGAGGTGCTCGGCATGGCAAACTCCAACGGACGGAGGAGGTTGAGGGTTACGGATCAACGCTATAATCAGGGATAACGAGGAAATTGTGATGGATCATCCAGAATGAGTGCGCCCGAAAATAAATTGGGTTGGAAACAACTGTTAAAGCACAACGATGTGGTGCTAGCCGTTGGTATGGTGCTTATCGTTGGCATGATGTTGATCCCTGTGCCCTCGGAGATGCTGGACGTTCTACTCACCCTGAACATTGCGCTGGCGTTGACGGTTTTGCTGGTGACGGTATATACCAACGAACCCCTTCAGTATTCTACGTTTCCAACGGTTCTGCTGGTGGCTACCCTGTTTCGGCTGGGGCTAAACGTTAGTTCTACTCGGCTAATCCTTTCTCAAGGTGAGGCGGGTAGTGTCATCGATTCGTTTGGCGGGTTTGTTATCGCAGGTAATTATGTGGTGGGCTTGCTGATTTTTATTATCCTCGTAGTCATTAACTTCATTGTTATTACCAATGGTGCAGGCCGGGTATCGGAAGTGGCTGCCCGATTTACATTAGACGCCATGCCGGGGAAGCAATTGAGTATTGACGCCGATTTAAACGCTGGTTTGATTGACGATAAAGAGGCCAAACAGCGTCGGCAGGATATTCAGCGGGAAGCGGATTTTTACGGCACCATGGATGGTGCGAGTAAGTTTGTAAAAGGGGATGCCATTGCCGGAATTATTATCACGGTGATTAACATTATCGGCGGGTTGATTATCGGTGTGGCGCAGATGAAGATGTCTCTAGTGGACTCCGCCGCCACGTTTACGGTGTTGACGGTTGGGGATGGTTTGGTCTCACAGATTCCGGCGCTGGTTATTTCTAGTGCGACGGGTATTTTGGTAACTCGGGTGGTTTCCACGGATAAAGACGTGTCGCTGGGCGATAACATCGGTATTGAGATGTTTCAGAATCCTAAAATATTGGGTATTGTTGGTGGGTTGATGTTGTCAATGGCTTTGATTCCAGGTATGCCAACGATTCCGTTTATGGGGATGGGAATATTAGCGGGATTAGGCTCATTTTTCACTCTGAATAATCAGAAAAAGAAAGAAGTGCAACGGGTTCAGGCTGAGGTTGATAAAAAAACGCAGACTAAGAAAAAGGCTACGACCGAGAATGTGATGGAACTGCTTCAGGTGGAAGTGCTGGAGTTAGAAATTGGTTACCGGTTAGTGCCATTGATTGAAACCGATTCGGGTGGCGATCTATTGGAGCGGATTTCTCAGCTTCGTCGGCAGATGGCATTAGATTTTGGTTATGTTTTACCTTCTGTTCGGGTGCGAGATAATCTCCAGTTGCCGCCGAGCCATTATAATATTAAACTACGCGGTGTGACCATTGATTCGGGCGAGATTATGGCGGATATGCTGTTGGCCATGTGTTCGGATCCTGAGTTGGCCGAGCCAATTCCTAGTGCCATTGAAACCAAAGAGCCTGCTTTTGGGTTGCCTGCCTTGTGGATTCATGAAGACCATAAGGAAGATGCGGAAGTCGGGGGGTATACGGTTGTCACGGCCTCGGCGGTACTCTCGACCCATCTGGCCGAGGTGTTGAAACGTTATGCGGCGGATATTTTAAGTCGAGCGGATGTTCAGTCGCTTCTGGATAATGTGAAGCGTAAAAACGAATCATTGGTTAATGACTTGATACCCGATGAACTTTCCGAAGCAGAAATTCAGGTGGTTTTGCAGAATTTATTGCGAGAAAAAGTGTCAATTCGGGATTTGACCACGATTCTGGAAGCGCTAAGTTATCACGTCCGAGTGAAGAAAACGCCTGACTATCTGACGGAACACTGTCGTGTGGCGCTGTCTCGTTCGATTTGCAAGCAGAATATGGATTCGGCATCAGGTCAGCTTCCGGCAGTGACCTTGGCACCCGAAGTGGAAGAGGAAATGGCCAATGGCTTGATGGAAGACGGTGGGCTAGCGTTGAGTCCCATGTTTACCCAAGCCTTACTGAAGGCGCTTAATCAGGAAGTGGAAAAAGCCATATCTGCAGTGGGTATGCAACCAGTTATCTTGTGTAATTCTCAGTTACGGCTTCCCTTTCGGCGCTTAATTGAGCGAACCCTCCCGCAAATTTCAGTTCTCTCCTATAATGAAATTGGCCCTACGATTCGAGTGAACTCGGTGGGGGTTGTTCGTGTTGGCGTGAGTCAACAACCGATGGTTCAATAATTCGGTAAAATAAAAAAGCAAGAAAGTTATTATTAGAGCGTATGTCCATTAAACTATCCTATAAATTAGCAGGTGTTTTTGCTACCGGAGCTTTCGTTCTGGTGGGTTTGACCACTTACGCAGGCTCCATGGATCCAGTTAAGTTGATTATGGCGCTCATCAGTTCGATTCAGTATCTTATTGATTATTTTTCCGGCAATGTGGAGTCCACCGGAGTGAGCCATCTGGATACGTCACTCAGCAATCCGATGAAGGTGATTCAGTGGGGCGCACCGGGGGCATTGGTTGGCGGGGTTATTGGTTATTATATTGGAGATATTTTTTCCAACCCGAAAGGGGGTGAGAAAAAGAGAGTCGACTCATCTTTGACTTCTTCCCCGTATAACGATATAGAAATGGAGGCCGAGGGTGAGGCGCTAACTGGCAACGAAACGTTTTTGGACGATGTGGAGGATGAGTCGATTACACCGGATGAAGACGTCAAAAGCTAGAAGGCGTTAAAGGCCTTTATTTTGAACGAAAATGCGTTATAATGGACTGTATACCCGTGTCGACAAATGTGTTTTATCAAGCTTTAAAGTTTCGTAAGGTTTGTCCGATAGGGGTATTAGGTGTTCGGGTCTATAATTGCTTGAGTACCTTTTCATTGTTAGCGACGGGTTAATTTAAACCGTATGAATTCAACAGAACCTCCCCCTGAACGGTCTCAAGTGGGGCATCCCAATATCAAAAGTATCGGCTTGGTCGAAAAATCGAGCAATGGGGGAGTGGAGAGTCATGCGCTAACGACCGTGTTTAGCGGGATGGCGGTCAACTTTATTTTGGGTACTTTAAAGCTAATGGTTTGGCTTTTGTCGACCCATAAAAGCGCCGCGCTGTTTAGCGAGGTGCTTCACTCGTTTGGAGACGGCTTGAACAGTATTATTCTGGTGGTGGCCGCAGTCCGAGGTGGGAGGAAGCCGGATCGAACCCATCCGTTCGGCTATGGCTTGGAATCTAACTTTTGGTCCTTGTTTGCCAGTATTGTTCTGTTTGTTATTGCCAGTTGGGCGTTTATGGAGGGTTTAACTCGTTTTGGGCATCCTTATGTTCCTGAAGATACGTTCTGGCCGGTGGTCGTTTTGGTGGTTAGTATGGTGTTTGAACTGTTTGCCATCTGGTTGGCCTCCAGAGGCGTGTTGGCGGAGCTGAATGTAGAAGCCAACTTTTTTACGATGATCCCTAAAGGGTATTATTATGCCCATCAAGCCAAGGTACCGACCACTCGATTTGTCTTTTTTGAGGATACGCTGGCCTTTTTGGGTGCGTTTGTGGCGTGTCTGACCATTTTTGGGAGTCAGTATTTTGTGGTGTGGGGCTGGCTCCGACCGGAGCAAGCCCATTATCCAGACGCCATTGCATCGATTCTGATTTCGTTTATGCTGTTGGCCCTTTCGTTGCACCTGTTTTTGGATAACAAAAGTGTGTTGTTGGGCTCATCCGCTTCTGCTAAGGAAGAAGAGGCGATTAAAAATACGGTGTTAAGCATTCATGGAGTATCTCAAATCCATGATATTAAAACCATTAATAAGGGTCACTCGGGGCTGGTGATTCACCTGACGGTTGAAGTGGAGCCGGAGACACCGGTTAAGGATGTGGATGATCTAACTGATCATATTAAGGCCAAGCTTTCAGAACGGTTCCCAAATGTGTTTCAAGAGCAGGTCTTTATTGAAGTGCTGGCGGATGAGACGGAAGTCGAGTGGAGTGCTAAATTTGAAGCTTTGGTAGAAGAAGGCCGCCGAGAAGGGGTTTTAAAGCCTCGAGATGAGCATCTGTTGCGTCGGGCGTATGATTTTACCGAGCTGGTGGTGCGAGATGTGATGGTGCCCCGGACGGATGTCGACTTTGTTAACCTAGAGACCTCTTTGGAGGAGCTGGCCGAGCAGATGATTGAAACGGGCCATACCCGCTACCCGGTGTTTCGGGAGAATGTGGATGATCTGATGGGGATTGTTCATTCGAGAGATGTGTTTATGCAATGGCGTCTGGGGCGAACGGATATCTCGCTGGCCGAAATTATTCGGGAAATCGATATTTATCCAGAAAATAAGCCTGTTAGCGATTTACTGGAAGAATTTAAGCGGAAAAAGCTCCGAATGGCGGCTGTGGCTGATGAACATGGCGGGTTTGCGGGTATTGTGACCATTGAAGATTTGATGGAAGAAATCGTGGGCGAGATTTGGGACGAGCATGAAGACGAGGAGCTGATGCTCCAGTTCTTGAGTCCGTACCGTATTTTAGTTAGTGGAAAATACAACATTGAGGATATTAATGATCAACTAGATCTGATGATTCCCAATGATGAATTTTTAACCATTGGCGGATTTGTGTTTGGCCGGTTGGGGCGGGAGCCGATAAAAGAAGATCGGGTGGGTTTTGAAGATTTGACCCTGACCGTGGATCAGGTGGATGGCCCTCGAATTGTGACTCTGATAATCGAGTCGCCCCATCCGTTTGAGGATAAGCGAACGGCTCTGGAGCGAGAAAAATCAAGAACCTATGGGGGTTAATGTTTAAGTGGTTTTAAATAGGCCGTTTAAAATCGTTTGAAGTTGGGCCATAATTTCTTGATGCAGAAACTCTTTCGTTTTTAATGCCTCCATTACCCGAAAGCGATCGGGCTCGTTGGTGGCAATCGCTCGATAACCTTGAGCGGTCTTTTCAAAAAAGTTCAGCTTTTCTTGTTCCAGCCGATCGGTTTCGCCTCGTTGGTCCACTCGTGTCAATAGAACCGCCGGGTTACCATCAAGCAGGAAGGTCAGATCTGGCTTTCTGTTCCCAGTGGCCATGTCGTTGAGTTGCTGAATCATGGCTTTGTCCAGATTCCGGCCATAACCTTGATAAGCCATGGTGGAATCAATATGACGGTCGCAGAGGATAATGGTCCCTTTGGCTAGAGCCGGTAAAATGACTTCATCCATGTGTTGAGCCCGGTCGGCAATATAAAGAAGCAGTTCGCACCGGGGGGATACGTAACCGGGGTGGTGGAGAAGAATTTTTCGAATACCTTGTCCGAGGTTTGTTCCGCCGGGGTTTCGGGTAATCAGAACGGTGTAACCGGCTTTCTCTAGTGCCTGTTGACAAAGAGCCATTTGGGTTGACTTGCCGGAACCATCAATGCCTTCAAAAGTGATGAATAAGCCGTTGGTCGGTGTGTTAGCAGAGGAAAGGGGAGTCATGATGACTGGGTCTCGAGTTCTTCTGTTTTCTGGGTAATGTCCTTTTTAACGTCAGTTCGGTCGCTGTTTTCGGTGGCCTTTGGGGGAAGGATTTTAATATGCCGGTTGGGCTCATCGCCCACGCTGATGCTAATGAGTTCACTTTTTTCGATTAGTTCGTGTTGCAGGCGACGAATGAACGAGCGTCGAGGAGCCAGTTCAATAATTTCGCCCTTTTCTAAAATCTGCTCAATGGCTTCTCGTGCCTCCTGAAGAGCCAGCTCTGTTTCGTTTTCCTGACCCTCTTCTACTAAAAGGTCGGTAAAGGCCCCGTCCTTGGTCTGAAGAGCCTCTCGCATGACGCGCTGGATTTGGGGCATGGTGTTGGTTTTTACGATATAGACGGGTACTTCGTAATCTTCGGCGAGCTGTACAATTTTTGAACCCGGTCGGGCACTGCCTCGAAGAGCAATAATAGCATTGGCATCGTGAATATGGTTGGTGGTGGTTACGTTCTTTAGGTGTAGGCGTTGGATAATGCGATCCACATAGGCGCGGTTGACGGAATACAGGAAAATCCGAAAGTCAGCAGCCTGATTGATGCTTGGGCTGGGGTGATGGTATTGATTCTTTTCGATGCTCTCGGCAATTTCGTTGGCCTGAATTTCTTCGTTAATCACATCGGGCAGGGCTTTGACATCGCTCTGAAGAATACGAACGGTACCGGTTTTATCATCGACTCGACGAACTTCCGGGAAAATGGTCCAACCTCGGAGAATGTGATCCACGGCTTCAGCCACGTCCGGGTAAACAGCCATGGTAGAGTGGTCGCGCATTTCCACACAAATATCAAAGGTGGGTTTGTTCTCTCGTTCAAGAACCGTTTTCTGAGAAGCGCGGCGTTTGGCTTCGTCATCGCCCAAAGTCACGGTTTGGACTCCGCCAATGAGATCCGAGAGCATTGGGTTTTTGATTAGGCTTTCTAGCGTACTGCCGTGGGCCGTAGCGATAAGAATGACCCCTCGTTCAGCGATGGTTCGAGAGGCTAAGGCTTCGGCCTCGGTTCCAATTTCATCCACGATAATCACTTCGGGTGTGTGGTTTTCCACGGCTTCAATCATGACTTCTTTTTGCTTTTCTGGTGAACTAACTTGCATTCGGCGACTTCGACCGACGGCAGGGTGGGGGATATCTCCGTCCCCAGCAATCTCATTTGAGGTATCGACGATAACCACTCGCTTTTTCTGGTCATCGGCGAGCAATTTAGCAATTTCCCGAAGTTTCGTGGTTTTCCCCATGCCGGGCGGGCCAAGAATTAAAAGGCTTTTTCCGGATTCGACTAAATCTTTGATGCATTCAATGGTACCGGTGATAACCTTCCCAACCCGGCAGGTCAGGCCAACAACTTCGCCCTGACGGTTTCGGAGAGCGCTAATTCGGTGAAGGGTTCGAGGGATCCCGGCCCGGTTATCCGAGGTGAAGTGGCCAATGTGTTTGATGACATGGTTTAGATCATTATGGGTGATTTGTTGGTTGCCGAGAAGCTCGAACCGTTTTTTCCGGAAGCGGCCCTCGGGTAATCGGCCTAAATCCATAACCACTTCAATCAGGTTTTCTAAATCGTGTTGGACGAGGGCTTGACGGACAGCCTCCGGGAGGATATCAATCAATAGCTGAAGTTCATCTTCGATGGCGGAATCCTCTTCTTCTCATTTATTTGACGGGGTTGTTCAAGGTTACTCCCAGTCCTGAGGGTATGATGGGAGCCGTTTGGTCTGCCTTTATTATAACCGATTTTTTCCGGTGCTGAAAAGGGGTAATCAATCGTTGGGCGATGTGTTGGGCATGAGGGGAGAGGCTTCCCTCTTCCGTTGGCTTTAGGTGATGCCAGACAGCTTGTCGGGCGACCGTACCCATACCGACCCCGGCGATAAACTGGTATTGAGGCTGATTCAGGTAGTCGGCTGTTTGGGCGTTGACGCCGCCGGAGAGGGTGATAAACGGGAATTGGTCTTGGGTTTGAGCTTTAAATGCCATGGCGGCCCGAAGCACCGGGAGTGACGTGTCTGCTTGATCGGAACCGGACATGGGGGCGCCGTCAATCTGGATAATTAGGGGGAAATCGGGGCTGATCGTTTGGGCAAACGATTGTATTTGGGTTAAAAAGGAAAGCCATTGGGCGGGTTTCACCGTGTCTGGGCGAAAGCATACGGAAAGTGCTTTTTTCTTAAGAGCCAACTGGAATGGCTTTAGAAAGTCAGAAAGCATATAAGGATCCGCAAAACGGGTGTGGATTTCAACGGCTCCGACGAGCGGATGAGATAACAAACGGTTCAGTTTTTCTGGATTTTGATGGAAGGGGCGAAGTATCAGTGCTTGTGTCGGGCAGGTGGTTACGCATCGACCACAACCATAACAAAGGGGCTGGATAATGTTGAGCCGGGCTTTATCGGAAGATAGTTCGATGGCGTTGGTGGGACAGATGGGGATGCAAGCGTTGCATAAAATGCAATCAGGTTCCTGAAGGTCGATTTTTCGGAAATGAGGATCCGGGTCGAGGGGAATGGACACCATGATTAACGGGTGGGGCATCTCGTTGGGGAGTGAGGTTAGTCCGGTTGCGACGGCCTGTAAAACCGCTTCATCGGGGGCAATATCAATAGCATGACACCCGGCTTTAGCATAGATAGCCGTAAGCTGACTGACTTTGTCTGTTTCGGTAAAACTTCCGCCACAAATGAGTTTGAAAAACCGGTGGTCTTCCAGTGCGGTGCGGGCGCGGTGTTGGGCGGGTGTCAATGAGTGTTTCATGGATGCGACTAAAGTAGCGTAGTCGGTCATGGGATTCAATAGGTTGGTCTGATTCCTTCTTTTTAAAGGATTGTAATTCCGTTTGATCTTGGGTATAAAAAGGGCAGAGAAATTAAGGATGCCGATGTAGCTCAGTTGGTAGAGCAACGGTTTCGTAAACCGTAGGTCAGCGGTTCAATTCCGCTCATCGGCTCCACTATATCAAGGGTTTTCAGGTTTAGACTGAAGGCTCTTTTTTAGTCTTGTATAATTCTTGTGTAAGAGTGTGGGAAATGTTTGTTTTTTTGATTCTTTTTTCGTTGAAGTTTAGATTTTTTCTGCCTGTGATCGGAAAAACGAGGGTGCGTTCTGGAGCAAAAAGGTGAACCTAGGAACCGGCACTTTCGTTTTTCGAATATCTGATGATTTAATTAACAGAACTCTTTTAGAGAATTCAAACGTTAGAGACACCCCTTGACGTGATCCCAATAATCGGTAAATGTACTTCAGTAGCCTAAGTGGTCGTTTATTTCCAGGTATAGGTACGGCCCCAGCTTTCTTTGGCCAGTGTTTCAATTTCTCTCACAACCTGAGTAGGAACGGCGAATCCGTCTCCCTCTTCATAAGGGTTGTAGTGAAATGCGTAAAGACGTGAAACAAACTGATTAAAAGGCAACGATGACTCCCCTTCCTCTTCACCGTTTTCATAAACAGAAGGCTGTATCTCTTGTCCCCAATCTTGACGCCCTTCATTATTGGGGTTGTAAAAATAAATTCGAAGCTGACCTTTTGGATCTTGGCTGATTCGTTGAATTGAAACAGCATGCATTCCTAATAAATCCGCATGGGTGTTGGTAATCAGTAATCCGACAGGATTAGGGTACATGAGTTCGTAGCCATCGTTGAATGTGGGGTGATGGGTAGAAAAGAATCGACGAACAAAATCTTCATAGTTTGCCACTTGACCTTGCAAGTCGAAAACAGAAGAGAATCCTGAAGAAACCCAGCGACCATATAAAGCCGGATTGACCCATTTATGGCCATCTTCGTTGCGCAGGGCAACCTGCACCATTAAAGCACTATAGACTCGGTCCAAATGGGGGACCAATACCAAAGATACGGGATCCAGGTCCAAATCGATGGTTGTCATTAACCCATTTTCTAATTGATTGGATTGAATGGTTGTCCCTTCAAACGGTACTTCAATTAAACCATCGCGAGCAGCACTGACTAATAATTCAATAAGATAACCTGGTGCATGTTGGCTCCAGAGACTAATTCCACGGGCCGACTGACACGTTGGGTTTTTACCTTGGCCAATCCCCAAAGGCTGACCCAAAACCATAATTAAACCCGCCACTAAAATCGAATTCGCCGTGACACCGTCTTGAGATGGGCGCTGGGCTAAAAGAGTTTGTCTGGCCTCTGAACAAATATCCAAATCAATAAGCCGGTTAATACCGCTAATAATTTCAGTACGTGAAAATAAACTACGTTCCAGCATAACGGCGAGGCCATAAATCGCCCTGAATGTTGAGGGTAAAATAGCGAAACGAATGAGTTGATGAACAAATTTCTCGTTCTCAGCCAACTCAGCCTGACCGGATTCATTGAGACCGAGAGATTTTGCAATCAGCTCGGGGGCCTGTCGTCTTAAAAAACGGACCAAAATAGCATGGTTTGGGCTGGAAAGACCTGTCGTTCGAAGTATGTCGCCAAAATGTTCTGCTTCTGCTTCTAAAGCCGATATATCGGCGTTTTGAAGCGCTTGCCGGTAGGAGGCGAAATCTTTACAATCTTGACTCAGTGGACTAATCCCATGAATCGCCGTAGAGAAGTGATCCAGTTTTTTATGCGTTTCATCAGGGGTTTTGGGGGGTGGAATTTTACTCGCCATTTCAATCATTTTACGCACGTTTTCCGTCATGATTGGACGCTGCATGATAACTTGTTCAATTTCAGAAACCACATCTTCTCGCAAGCTCTCTAAAGAAAGCTCTGAAGCGAGTAAAGTGAATAACCGCTCATTACTCTCTTGATTTGGGTTTCCCTGAATTCTTTGTTGTTCGGTTCCCCCCGTAGGAAAGACAAATTCAAAATTTAAAGCAATCACTTTTTCTAAAAAGCGGGTGGCGTCTTTCGTATCGACTTTAGCGTTTTTTGCGTGTCCTTTTGCAATCGCCAGCATGCGGAGCTCGCTTAAGCTTTCGAGTGTTGGATAAACCCCGATAGCCAACAAACTTCCTTTAACCAATTCTGGCCGGAGTTTTTCGGGGTGTTCCCAAGATCCGCCGTAGAATACCCCGTAAGGACCAAAAAGGTGTGCTCGAGTGTACAGTGCCCGTAAACCTTCATTACTTTCTAGCAGAACTTGGGCCAGCTGAAAAATAGTGTCCTGATAGGGTCCCTTAGCAAAAGGCTTCGCCTGATTTAAAGATTCTAGAGCCGAATCAAACTTTTCAGCCATTCGGGCAATTTTTGAGGGAACAGTGGCATCATACGTTTGAGGTGAATGACCTGATAGTGCATTCATCTTATTTTTCTCCCTGCTTAATATCGATTTTAATTGTCCTAGAATACTCATGAAATAACAGGTTCGGCAAACGATTCAGAGACATAAAAATCGACTTCTTGATCATAATAAACCAGAAGATCACGCATTTTATCCGGGTCATCACCATAAAAGAAAACGGTGCCGTAATGGTCTCCAAAAGCGACTCGGTCAGCTACTTTTAAACTGGCAGGAATAAATAAATTATGGTGGTCATAATAGGGATGCTCTAAAAGAGCGTCCGGGACGTTGACGTTGTTCACTATTTTTTGTTTCGGGTACACCATCACACAACCGGCATAACCCTGACGGTCTTTTGCGTCGGTTGGGAAGAATTTATTTAATTCTTCTTCAGGTGTGTTGGGATTTGCACAAAGTGCAAACCCTAGATACGGATCAAACCCATAAGCTTTCTGGATTAGGTCAAAAATATGTCCCCCAGGGATTCGGGCAGCGACTTCTCCAAAACTTATTTTTTTATCGGGTGTGATGAAAAATTCGGGGTGAATCATGCCATATTCAATCCCAAAGGCTTCAATCAATTGTTCCACTGCTGCGTGAATCAGAGGACGGTCGTTTTCTAAAGCTGGAGAAGCCGGAATAAAATTGGTATGACCAAGACGTATATATTCAGTAATATTGAGGAACTGTATTTTTCCTTTATGAATAAACACTTCGCAGGAAAACTCCTGGCCTGCCAGATGACTTTCCATCAAGCAAGGGAAATCATCATCACCGAGTTTTTTCTCAATATCGTCTTTACTGCGAATCATCACATGGCCCATTGAACCTGCCGCAGAGGTTGGCTTTACATGAATGGGCTCCATGTCTTCGCCTTCAAGTTTTAATAGAGCGCCATTGACCCGTTGAAAGAATTTATAAACGTCATTTATATTATCAGCCTCTTCGAACACACCAATACGGATACCATGCATTTGGGCTTTTCGCTTCATCATGGCTTTATCCCTGAAAAGAAAATAGCGATTAAACAGCCGGACGTCACTTCTGATTTGAGCATTGATGGAACCGGCCCACTCAACCGTTTCTTCATACAAGGGCACAGCGACCTCGACACCCGCTTCTGCTAATGTGTTGTATAAGCTCTGAGATTGGTCATTCACTTTATCAAACTGCCACAACACATGAGGGATCTGATGGAGAAGCATGTATTCACTAAATTCTGGAGGAACAACCGCTACAAACGATTGATTGGCTTTATCCAATGATTCCATCATCGCTAAACTATAGCCTAACAGTGCCGTTTTTAAAGGATGAGCGGGCTTACAGTGAATTTGAGGCTTCCCTTCTGGGAGATCGGTTGCTTCTGTGGATGTTGTCATTCTATCTGTCATCTAAAGTTTACCTCTCAAATGGTTGACTCAATAAGCGAGTCATAAACGGTTCCGGCTTTATTTTACACTGAATATCTATATATCCTACTAAAAGGTGTAGTGGAACAAATGAAACCCCTCTTCATAGTAGGGTTTAAGCACGCCATCTTCCCATTCTAAAATAGCGGATTTATCCGTTAAAAGGGTTTTAAAGCCAAACTTCTCGTAGGCACGAACAGCCCAAGTTGCTTCAGGGTGTGAAATCAAAACCATGCCCTTTAGACGGCGTTCTCGCGCCAGTTGTTCGGTAAAATTCATTAAAATTTGACCGTAGCGTTTGCCGACATGTTTTTTATCCAGATAGATATAGCCCAGATAAGCATAGTTCTCGAATTGCTGCATTGAAATGGTTCCAATGGGCTCATGATTATTATGGCTGATAAAAAACTCCCGCCGTTCAAAATTTATCTTTTTCCACTCATCGTCCACTTCATGCTCAGCCATGTCTTTTTCATCGGCAAAGGGGCGGTACCACTCGGCCGTTGAGCGAATAAAACCGGCAATGGTTTCCATATCTTCCCACTCGGCAGGACGGATGTTAAATCCTCTGTACCCGACATTGGAATGCTTTTGCTCCTTCGTGGTGATAGCCAGGGTGTCGGCATAAAGCTTTTCGCCGGGATGTTGTAGAGCGTTTACGTTTGGCATTAATATGGGAGACGCATCTTGTTCTTCAATACCCATTAGGTGAACAATGGTTTCTAAAGAGTGCACAATTGTATTCTGTGTTTCTTGTGGCAGAATGTCCAACCCCTCGATTAATTTTTCTTGAATCGGAGGAGGGGCACTATCAACCAAGGCTTTACCTTGCTCAGTCATCTGTACACTCACGATACGCCGATCATTAGACTGGCGTATCCGCCGGAGTAATCCCCTTTTTTCAAGGCGATCCACAATACCAACGACCGTACTCGGGCTTAAATGAACCCGTTTTGCCAGATCTGAAACCGATAAAGAGTCTTCCTGACCAAGGTTTAGCAAGCAAAGCTGTTGAGGTGTTGTTAATCCGTAACGGTTTTGTAGTGCCTTAGAGTGCCTATCCGTCGCACGGATACACCTTCTTAAAAGCTGTAATACTTGATAAATAGGACTATCTTTATCTTGTAAGAAGGGTTTTGAGACGGGCTTCTGAAGGGTCGTTTCCAAAATAAAATACCTTTCTTGTTGAAGTGATTTGATGTGAAATTAGTTTATTGAAAACAAAAACTGATGTCAAAGTGCCTAACTTTGTATATGATGAGTTCGTATCCACGTGTTTTACTTGGAGTTATTTATGGCACCTTACCAAATCCCGGTTTACTTCCACCCCAATCAGCTATTGTTTCACCCTAAAAAGGACTGGGATCAAAAAGGACTGCTTGAACACCCGGAAGTTCCTGAGCGAGCAGAGTCTATTTTAAAAGTGTTAAAAACCGCACCTGACGATTTTTTAATACACAAACCCGCTCGGGTGCCACTGACAGCTATTCAGCAAGTTCATCGTTTGGGCATGCTTCAGCTGTATCAGACCGCTTCCAAATTGTCAAAAGACCAACCTTTTTATCCGACTCATTTTCCAAAAGTTCATCAGAGAAAAGCCGATCCTAATAATATTCACCATGCTGGCTTTTACTGCATTGATACCAGCACACCATTATACAAAAAGACCTGGACCTCAGCGTCGTGGAGTGCTGCCAGTGCGTATGAAGCGGCTCGCTCTTTAATTAGCGGTGAAAATAGGCTAACCTATGGGCTTTGCCGTCCTCCGGGTCACCATGCTGATCATAAATATTTTGGCGGCTTTTGCTATATCAACAATGCGGCGGTGGCGGCTCAAGCTTTAGGGGAGAAAGGTACCGTTGCTATTTTAGACATCGACTACCACCACGGGGATGGCACCCAATCCATATTCTATTATGACAACAAGGTGTTGTACGTTTCTGTCCATGCGGATCCTGTAGACGAATATCCATACTACAGTGGCCATGCACTTGAGCAAGGCTTAGAGGTCGGTGCGGGTTACACACTCAATATTCCCTTACCAAAAGGAACCAACGGTAGCGCTTATCTAGCCGCCATCAAAGAACAGGTTCTTCCCAAGCTTCTGCAGTTTGAACCCACCTACCTGATTATTTCAGCTGGAATGGATATATATAGCCATGATCCTGTTGGGACGTTTAAGCTGGAGGTTGAGGATTTTTTCAAAACGGGTGAAACCATTGGTTCTCTAAACATCCCGACGGTCGTTGTTCAGGAAGGGGGCTATTGTGTTCACGATTTGGGCTCCTGTGTTCAATCGCTTCTCTATGGATTACGCAGTGGAATGCAGTTGAAATAGAATCTATCTTCAGGGAGGCATGATGGGTAGAGCAGGCTTCTATGACACAAAAATATTCTATTTTGGCGTGTCTGCCATCGTGCTGGTATTGGTTGGATTGGCCGTTATTACACCCCAAAATGCCGCGAATGCTTACTGGTATAGCTTGGTTCCTCCTTTATTTGCCATCGTTCTGGCCTCACTTAGCAAACGCCTAATTTTTAGCCTGTTCATGGGTGTTCTTACCGGTGGTCTTCTGGCCGTTATCCCTGTTGAAGGATTTGGATCGATTGTTCCGGGCCTGGTGGCTGGACCGAGTTATATGTTTAAATCGGTAGCGAATACCAGTAATCTGAGAATTCTTTTCTTTATTACTTGTGTATTGATGATGATCGCCATGATTATGGTTAGTGGAGGATTCCAGGCTGTTGTGGTCTATCTTAAACCCTTCGCAAAAGGTCCTTATTCAACCAAGCTGATTACAGCTTTGATGGGAGTTGTGTTGTTTATAGATGACTATGCCAACACGTTAATTATCGGTAATGCTATGCGTCCTATGACAGACCAACATCAGATTAGTCGGGAAAAACTAGCCTTTTTAGTGGATTCTACCAGCGCTCCCATTGCGGGGCTTGCCTTTATCAGTAGTTGGATTGGGTATGAGGTGGGCTTGTTCTCCGATTTGTCGCAGTCGTTAAACATTGGGAAAAACGGCTATGCCATCTTTCTGGATGCGTTGGGCTTTCGATTCTATTGCCTTTTTCTATTGGGCTTTGTTCTCTTACATATCGTGCTTAAAAGAGACTACGGGCCTATGTTAACGGCCGAAATAAGAGCACGTACAACGGGCGTGCTTCAACACGAAGATGCTAAACCACTGCATCAGTTTTCTTTTGAAACTCAGGAGCCAGATCCAACAGCAACCATTCATGCTTCCACGGCTATTCTTCCCATTGTTGTCTTGGCGGGGTGTTTGTTTTTACTGTTGTTTTATAGTGGTAATGGCCTGACATTACTGTCAGAAGGCCATTCTTTGTTTAGTTTGAATACTTGGCAACTTATTATTACCGCTATTCCTAATGCAACTATCTTATTGGCCCTCTCCGGTATGGCCGGACTGACAACGGCTTGTTTTTTGACACGCCTTGTAGCAAAAGTGCCTTTAAAAGCTATAGGACAGGCATTACTCGGAGGGCTTAAAACCAGCCTGCTTCCACTATCCATTTTGGTGATGGCCTGGTCGCTTAAACAAAGTGTCGATGAGTTACACACGGGAGAATATATTATCTCGATTGCGGGTGGGGCCATTCAACCCATATTTTTTCCTGTTCTCATTTTTATGATTTCAGCCGTCACCGCCCTGACCATCGGTACCAGTTTTGGAACCATGGGTATTATCTTACCTGTTGCCATTCCGCTCGCTTATCAGTTAGATGGATCAGAATATGGTCTGATTACTATTATTAGCATGGCCGCTGTGCTGGACGGGGCCATTTTTGGGGATCACTGTTCACCTCTCTCAGACACCACGATTATGAGTTCACTTTCATCCGGGTGCGATCATATTCACCATGTTAAAACACAACTTCCTTATGCTGTGACTGTGGGGATGGTTGCGGCAATATGTGGTTATATTCCAGCCGCTTTAGGATTAAGCAATGGTTTAGCATTACTATTGGGGCTTGCTTCGATGACCGTTTTTCTGCTCGTCGTGGGAAAAACAGTTCGTTAAGATTCTATCCATCGATGTGTTTGACGGCGCTCTTTTTTCTTGGTAATTTATTGTAGCCAGCATTAAAATATCAATATAAAAGATAAAAGGAGGAGGGGTCACAATAATGATGAAGACGATCACCCCTGTGTTTAAAAATGATTTTCGATTAGGTCAAGGGACCTCCGGAAAGGGTAGGGTTTTCCAGCCGTCTTCGCCTTTATTGCCACCTCATTTTGGTCGTCAAGATTCAGTAAAACCGGTTTCTTCAAGATCTATTTTTCGTCAACCGCTTTTAGGGGCTTCTCTTCTCATAACGGCTCTTTTTATAACGCCTTTTTCTGTGAATTCTTCTCCCATTGATAAAGAGATTGATGTGTCTTTTGAGAACACTGTTCCTACTCAGGGAGGGACTTCTTCGGATAAACAACGCCATATTACGATGACTTTGATTCCTGAATCAGAAGATCATCTAAAAATGCTGGCTGAGCAAGTCTCCGATTCGTTTTCATTTGAACACCTGTTTGAAATTCTTAAAGCGGCTGTCTTTAAAGAGTCTACAAAATTTGTTTTTTTCGATACCAAAACCGCTGAAAATCCAAAAGATGAAGAACAAGTACAGAGAGTGAGCGCTCAAAATACCACAGCAATGATCAATGCGTTTAAAGCAAAGTTGACCGCCCTTGACGAAGAAGTAACCCAGGTTACAGTCGTTTTGCCTGAAACACTCCCCGAAGGAGTGGATGCTCAGCAGTTGATCCGAGAAATGGCGACGTTGTCCGTTTTGAAGGGCTATAACTACAATTTTGACCGGACCCGTAGTGGGTTACCTCAACTGGCTTCGGTTGTTTTAAATCACCCCTCGGCAAAAAATAGTGCGTCCCCTGTTCTTCAGGAAACCTTTCAAGAAGCTATTCGGGAAGGGCGAACAATCGGGGAGGCGATGAATTTGGTCCGGCATCTGGTGGATTCTGGTGCTAATCGGGCGACAACAGGCTACTTTACCCGTAAAGCGTTGGCTTTGGCCTCAGACACCATGACGGTTCAGGTTCTTAAAGGGGATGATTTAGAAGGAAAAACAGAGGCGAATGACAAACGGATGGGCCTTTTTCTGGCCGTGGCTAAAGGTAACGATCGAGATAACCCGGAAAAAGAACCGCGCCTGCTTGAAATGGTTCATACACCCGAAAATTGGGATTCAGAAACCGGAAAAACGATTATGTTGGTGGGTAAAGGGGTGATGTTTGATACGGGCGGGTCCACTCTTAAGTCCAAAGAGTCCAGTCATAATCAGCGAGGGGATATGGGCGGTGCAGCGGCGGTATTGGGCCTGATGAAAGTGTTGGATGAGCTGCCGATGGGCATTCGGGTAGTGGCTTTGATGCCTCTTACAGAAAATCGAATTGGCAGAGACGCCATATTACCCCAGGATGTGAAGACCGCCCGAAGTGGTAACACTGTCTATATCAGCAGTACTGATGCGGAAGGCCGCTTAATCATGGCCGATGCCATGAACTATGGCTTGGAAGAACGTGACGGTGAATTAGATGCGGTTTTGACCATTGCGACCCTGACGGGTGGAAAAGTTCGGTATTTTGGCCGTCATAACGCAGTGGGTATTTCGGGCAATAATGAACCCTTTCTTGAACAATTGAATAAGGTGATTCATGGGCAGTTGCGCCGGACGACGAAAGGTGTTTATCCCTTGGATCAACGGCACTATACCATGGTGACCAATAGCAGTCCGGCCGATGTTCAGAATTCTTCAAACCTTTTGGCTCGAGAGTTTGCGGGTCTTATTAATCCAGAAGATATTGTCGATCCGAGTGCAAAAGGCTATGAGGAACGATATAACTTAAAGGGGCAGGATGATTCTAATTTAGCTGCGTTTATGGATGGGGCGGCTTTTATTCAAGCCGTTGCTATGGATCCTCATGCCAAGGCCACTCAAGGAAGCATTCCATACAATATACCTTGGGGCCATCTTGATATTGCTGGTTCCCAGTTTGGTCCTGCCGACCCAGAACTCCGAAATCATGAGTGGGCTACAGGTATTGGGGTAGAAGAACTTTACTACTCGATTAAGGGCATTGCTGAGGGTGCGATCAAGCCTTCTGCAGACGCAACAAAATTACCTGAGTTTGAAAAACCCCTCAAGGTTGGAGACTAAGCCGATTATGTTCCACAGAACGTTTGATAAGGCGGTGCGTTAGGTTCGGGAGGAAGTCGGTAGACGTCCTGTCCGGGTCGATCCTCATAGGGGGTTTCCAATCGAGTTAATAGGTTTTGCATTACGCTAAAATTACAGGATTCAACAGCGGCTTTCAGGGCCTCTTCCACTCGGTGGTTGCGTGGGATAACAGCGGGGTTACTCATGCGCATGAGTTCCAATACCCTATCGAGGGATTCAGGCTGTCGGGCCAAACGAGCTTGCCACTGAGCATGCCAGTCGGCAAAGTCGGCTTTTTTAAAGAAAGGTTCTTTTCGCAAAGTATCGGAACCGAGAGAGCGAAAGGTATTCGTAAAATCCGCTTGATTCTGATGCATCCACGTCAGAAGTGCTTCAATTAGGGCCATATCATCGGTCTCCTCCGTGAAAAGTCCCAATTTGGTTCTCATACCTGAAAGCCAAATGTTCTGGAAACGATCCGGGAATGTGGCAAGGGTTTCGTTTGCCATTGCGAGGGCCTCTTCCGGGTTGGAATGGAATAGCGGTAATAGAGTTTCGGCAAAACGAGATAGATTCCATCGGGTGACAACCGGCTGGTTTCCGTAAGCATAGCGCCCCTGAACATCTATCGAACTGAATACGGTCGCCGGATCATACTGATCCATAAACGCACAAGGCCCGTAATCGATGGTTTCACCACTAATGGTCATATTATCGGTATTCATAACCCCATGAATAAAGCCAACCTGTTGCCATTTGGCAACTAAAGAGGCCTGGTGGTTGATGACATTCTGAAGAAAGGCAAGGTAAGGGTTATTGGCTTCCGAGCTATCGGGGTAATGGCGCTGAATGGCGTAATCGGCCAGTGCCTTGAGCTCTTCAGGGTGCTCTCGTCCTGCAGCATATTGAAACGTGCCGACACGAATGTGGCTAGCTGCTATACGGGTCAAAAGGGCTCCCGTCAATGTGGTTTCACGGAAGACGGGTTCACCTGTGGTGACAACGGCTAGACTTCGGGTGGTAGGAATGCCAAGCGCATGCATGGCTTCGCTGATGATATGCTCCCGAAGCATGGGCCCTAGAGCCGCCCGCCCATCTCCTCGTCGGGAGAATGGGGTTTGCCCGGACCCTTTAAGTTGAATGTCGAATCGTTTGCCATGGGGCGTTATTTGCTCACCCAACAGGATCGCCCGGCCATCTCCTAACATGGTTAAGTGCCCAAACTGATGCCCTGCATAGGCTTGAGCGAGAGGTTCTGCCCCGAGGGGAAGCTGATTTCCAGCAAAGAAAGGAGTGCCCTGGTTCCCTTCCAATACTTCTTTTTTGAGTCCCAGCACCTCCGCCAAAGCATGATTAAAGACGACCATTCGGGGCTCTCGTACTTGAACCGGATTCAATCGTGCGTAGAAGGGTTCAGGTAGGCGGGCGTAAGAGTTATCAAAGTTCCAGCCGACTTTGGTTGATTCTATGGGACATCGGTTTGGCATATCGAAACTTTCAAATGTTGTCGTGATCTCTCGAGATCCTAATAACGCTCGGTTCCTTCCCCGAAAAAATATTGAAATCGATTCACTTATATTTACGCCTTTATTTTCCTGGTGGGCGGTACCGGGCTCGAACCAGTGACCTCCACAATGTCAATGTGATGCGCTACCAACTGCGCCAACCGCCCACCAGAAAAATGATGCAACAGGTTCTTTCTTCTGACTACAAATATCCATCAAAAGGGGCGGGAAAGTCAATAACCCGAATCTTCCTCTGGCCGAAGCTCTCCGAGGTGTGTATGATAATGCAGTCCTTCTGAAACATCGAAAGAGGCTTCTAACCATTCAACTGTTCTGGTACTACCGACACCTGTTTTTAGTTCATCGATGGCGCTTTTTAACCGGCATTTTATTTTTGGTTGCTTGCAATCTGCTGGGTGTGAGTGTTCCGATTCTCATTCAGCAGGCCATTCAATCCATTGAAACCCATCAGCCTCAAGAACTTCCTCGTTACTTTTGGCTGTTGGCCCTTACGGCTACTATCATGCTAGGCTGTCGGATTGTCTCTCGTCAGCAATTGATTGGCCTTGGGCGCTTGATGGAATATACCTTACGGGATCGGCTTTATCAACATCTGCTCACTTTGCCTCAAAGCTTTTACACGGCTCACCCGACGGGAGCGCTAATGTCCCGTATGATCAATGATGTTCAGGCGCTTCGTTACCTATGCGGGGGTGGAAGTTTGTTGGGGTTTAATACGCTGTTTGCCTACCTGATTACCCTTCCGGTCATGATTCACTACAGTCCTCGTCTGACTTTTTACGCATTTCTCCTGTTGCCATTGGCTGTTTTTCTCATGAGTATGATTAGTGGCCGGGTAAAAACCCAATATCTAAGGGTACAAGGGGTTTTAGCCGATGTGAGTGCGATTGCCCAGGAAAATTTTAGTGGCATGAGTGTCATCCAGTCCTATGTGAAAGAGTCGGATGAAAGTCAGCGATTTAAAGGCGTTTCCCGTCAGTACTTTCAAGAGTTTTCGACTCTGGTTCGTCAGCGGGTCTGGTTGTTTCTTGTGATGGCTCTTATTACCAGCCTGGGGATTCTCGTGGTTCTTGCCGAAGGAGGACGAGAGTTCATTGTCGGCGAAATTAACATTGGGGTGTTTGTGGCCTTTATTCTTTTACTAGAGCGCCTCTCCTGGCCCACAGCGGCGATGGGTTGGACGGTGACCATGATCCAACAGGGCAGCGCCGCCATGGAACGCCTTCATCAAGTCTTCTCTGTTCGATCCGATCTGGTTCTCGATCGATCAAAAAAGGGGTATAAAAGTCCCTTCCCTCAAGGGGGTCTTGAACTTAGGAATTTAACCTTTGCCTATCCCGATGAGCTGCCGGTTCTTAAAAACATTGATCTGACCCTTTCACCTGGAAAAACCTATGTCCTTGTCGGCGAAGTAGGTTGTGGGAAATCTACCCTTTTAAGCCTTATTCCTAGGCTCTACCCAGTTCCTGAGGGAACACTCTTCATTGGGCGACGAGATGTAAATACGATGCCTCTGTCGGCGCTCCGGCAGATTGTTACTTACATGCCTCAGCATAGCTTTCTTTTCTCATCCACCATTGAAAAAAATCTGGCTTACGGCAGACCTGACAGTCTCTATCCTGATCTAGTCAAAGCAACGCAAACGGCTAGCCTCCATGAAGAAATTCAGGCCTTCCCTGAACAGTACTCTACAATCGTCGGTGAGCGGGGGGTCACCCTCTCCGGCGGCCAACGACAACGCATGGCATTGGCTCGGGCTATTTTGCTTACTTCTCGTATTCTTCTGTTGGACGATCCCTTTTCCAATGTGGATGCTGAAACAGAAGAGAAAATCATTAACGCACTAACGAAGCGACGAATGTTTGACGATAAAATAACGCTCATTGCGACCCATCGCCTGTCGATCATTCAGAATGCCGATGCGATTATCCTGATGGACAAAGGCCGTATTGTGGCGATGGACACCCACGAGCGATTACTTGAAAGCCAGTCTTTCTACCAAAAAATGCACCGGGTTCAGACGCTTCAAAATCAGTTGGAAACCCTTTGGGATGAAGGGGCCATGTCATGAGTCAACAAAAGAAGAAGGAGGAAAATCAGCAGGAGGCATTTGATGTCCAGCAGTTTTTGGATGAAAAGGGCAGTGCGTCGTCCGGCTTGAAGGATCTGGCGTTGATTCGAAAACTCTGGCCTTATATCCGCCCTCACCGTGTTTTGCTTGGCTTTTGCCTGTTTCTGCTCATTCCTTTAACCGCATCGCAGGTGGCCTTACCTGCTCTTGTTCAATATACCATCGATGGGCCCATTATCCATGGCAACCTCAAAGAGCTTGCCATGATGTGCGGTGGCTATCTTGCCCTTATGGGGGTTCATTATGTGCTGAAGTATTATGTGATGGTGCTTTCTCAAATCGTTGGGCAGAAGATTATTTATGCCCTTCGGACGGATTTGTATGATCATCTGCAAACCCTCTCTCCCCGATTCTACAATAGAACCCCCATCGGCAAGTTGGTTACCCGAGTGACCAACGATGTGGAAAATCTGAGTGAAATGCTTTCAGCGGGCGGGCTGACTATTTTGATGGATTTGACTGTCATTATTGGGGTTCTTCTCTTTATGACCTTCTCTCATTGGCAGCTTACCCTGGTTACTCTACTGATGGTGATTTTGATTGTGGGTATGTTGGAACTTCTGCGTCGTCGCTCTCGTCGCGGACACGATCGCATTCGAACCCACATGGCGGCCATGAATACTTATTTTCAAGAGAGCTTTTCCGGCATGGATATTATTCAGCTTTATCAACGGGAGCAAAAAAATGTTCGGGATTTTCGCTCTCTCAATCAGAGCAATTTAAAAACTTGCCTGCAAACTGTTTTATACGATTGTTCCATGGCGGCCTGGGCTGAATATTTAACCATTCTGACCCTGATTCTTATTCTGGGTCTGGGTAGTTTGGCGATTATGCAAGGGGTCATGACCTTTGGTCTGCTCATCGCTTTTTTCCTTTATGTTCAGATGGTTTTTGAGCCGATTGAGGATCTTGCGGATAAATACACCATCATTCAATCGGGCTTAACCAGTATAGATAAGCTGATGGCTCTTTTTAACGAAACACCGGATATTCAGCCTCCCTCCTCTGGTTTGCTGTCGCAAAAGACTGAAACATCTACCCTTCAATTGGCGGGAGCCATTACCTTTAACCATGTTCGATTCGGTTATCAACGGGAGAAACCGGTTATCCGGGATCTATCCTTTCAGATTCAACCCGGTGAACATGTGGCTATTATCGGCCATACCGGTGCAGGAAAAACGACTTTAATCAAGCTTCTCACCCGTTTTTATGACGTGGATCAGGGAAGTATTGAATTGGATGATATTCCCTTACAAGAGCTTCCGCTAGAAACGGTTCGAAAACAGGTTGTGACAATTCAGCAGGATGATTTTCTCTTTTCCCGAAGCCTTGCTGAGAATATGACGCTGGACTTTAAAATTCACAGTCGATTGGAGCATGACCCCACTCTTCAAAGTCATTTATTCGCTATTCTTCAGCAACTCAAGGCCACGAACCTGCTTTCCAAACAAAAAAACGATTGGACAGCCCCATTAAAAGAACGAGGTCGTGATCTTTCTGGCGGTGAGCGTCAACTTCTGCTTTTCGCTCGAGCCATGTATCATAATCCCGCTATTTTTATTTTGGATGAAGCCACTTCAGCTGTGGATCCGACGACGGAACGACAAATCCAGCAGGCCATGGCGTTGGCTTCAAAAGGTCGGACCACGTTAGTGATCGCTCATCGTCTGTCTACGATTCGGCAAGCGGATCGGGCGTTGGTTCTCTCTCAAGGACGACAGGTTCAGTTTGGTACCCACGAAGAACTAGTCCGGCAAGAGGGGTTGTATGCCCGGTTCTTCCAATGCCGAAAGGCCTTAGAAGATTAGCCCTAAGTGTTAAATCTGATTAAAAACACCACATCTCATCGGTCTGGGCGATTTCGCGCAATTTGGCAACACTGGTAATAAGAATCTTACCGCCTCGAAGGTAATTGATGCATCCGTGTTGTTTTTTTAGTCGGCTGACGATTCGAACCGACTCCTCATAGGCAATGCCTGTCATGGAGGCAATGTATTCATGAGGGAGATGGATTTTTAGTAACTTACCGTCAGGTGTTTCTTCAAAGCCATCTCGCTTCAGGTGATAAAGCATGATTTTTGAGACGCGAGCATCGGTCTTTTTGACCACTTGGTTATGGGTTTCGTAGTTAAACCAAAGAACTTCGCCCAGCTCTGAAATCATTTTTAGCGCTAACTGGGGGTAAAGACGAATCAGGTCTTCAAAATTACTTTTATTCAGGCAAAGCAGCTCGGCGTCGCTTAAGACTTCGGCGGAAAAAGGGTAGGGTTTATTGGTCAATGCGCCCGTGACTCCGAAGAATTCGCCGACAGAGGCGAGGCGAACAATCGTGCTTTCTCCGTCTGAAGAGTATTTTACGAGTTTCACGCACCCTTTTAGAACAAAATAGATTTTTTCGCCGACCTCTAAAGGGAGGTCGCGTTCATAAAAGATAACATTCTCTTTATCGTAGCGCACCTCATTAAACATGGGCGCAATGCGTTCCAAATCGGTAGTGGATAAGTCTTTAAATAGCTTAATTGTTTTAAACTTCACTAATTTTTCGGGGGGTAGAGCCGACATCGTCGTGTTCATCAATAAAGCCTCTGAAAGCCTCTACTATTCGTCTTTTCCTGTTTTTACCGATGCTTTAAAGCACTTGTAAAGCGATTATTAAAACCACCAGTTTGAATCTTTCCCGGCTATTATATGAACAAGACACGCTGTGTTCAAGTTATCCGATGAGGGTCTATTCAGATGAGAAACGATCGACGATCCGACAAACCTCAGGGAAGTTCTTGTAGTTGGTGGTTAAAAGGGTGGTATATTATTTCTCTGTCGCACTCTTTGGACAGGTAACCCCGGATAATCGGCTTGGAGTAAGGCCGAATAAAATCCAATATATTACCTGAAACAATTTGAAGCTCTTCACGTGTATACCGGACGAAAGGTCTCTGAAACTGATGGAAAACAGGGCTTAAAAGGACAGGTGTACAATATGACCGAACTGTTACATTTTGAGAATTATCAATAAAGGCTTTTATGCGAAGGGCCAAGTGTTCATCCAGTGACTCCCCTTGATAGGCTTGATTCCACAGCGGGGGCGAGGTTTTCCCTAAGTCTGTCAGCGCAAAAAATGTCGGGGCCTTCCAGTAGAATCTTTTAACCACCTTTTGTTCCAATGCATGGAGGGAAACCATTTTACCGCCGAGTCTGTATCGGGCTTGGTTCCGGAAAGCCGGTAGCCCACCAGGAATTTCTTCCAGGCTGTTGATGGGGTAGTAATCCAGAACCGTCCGTAGTGAGAGAGCGTTATAAGCGTTAATCCAATAAGCCAGCCGTTCGTTATTGCTTTTAAATCGATCAGGGTGAGACTCTGGTGATACGGCGGCCAACTGATCCAAGTATTGATTGAGTTGTCGGGGTCGGGCTCGAAGGGTGTTAAAGTCGACGTGACCTTGCCCATCGACAGATTCTACTAGAACGGCTTGCCAGACATGGTGACTAAACTGTGCTGATTTCTGATTCGTAACAGAATCATTGAGTACGCGGCCTGCTTGAACAGGTATCCACCAATGAGTGACTAATAAAAGGGCACTGAAGAGTATTCCACAACAGGCGATATAAAGGATAGGACGCTTCATTAGATCGGTTTCTCTCGTGTTAACCCAGAGGTTAATTGTGAGGTGTTCTGTCGTTGTCGAAGGACTTCGTACACGACAACAGCCACAGCGTTGGATAGATTTAAACTGCGAGCCCCGGTTTGCATGGGAATCCGGATACTTTGTTCGGGGTATTCCTCTATAACCCACTCTGGCAGGCCTTTATCTTCCCGCCCAAAAACGAGCAGCGATTTTTCAGGATAAATCACATTGGTATAACTTTGAGAGGCTTTGGTGCTTAGGTAAAAAGTTTGGTGTTCAGGTTTTCGCTTTATTAGGTCAGGAAAATCGGGTAAGTGGACCAGCTCAATCCCTTCCAAGTAATCCATTCCCGCCCGTTCTAAATATTTATCTCCAATTTGAAACCCTAAATCGCCGACCAGAAAAAGCTCACTGCCTGTGCAGGCACAGAGCCGGGCAATATTTCCTGTATTCTGCGGGATGCGAGGTTCGATCAGCGCGATGGTAATATTAGGCGTAGGCGCGAGGGTCGTATTCGGTGGTTTTGAGGATGGATGCGTAGGTGGGGTCATTTAATAACTTCTCCGTTCCCAGGACAACGCATGATAGCGGGTCGTTTGCAATATGAATAGGCACATCGACCTCTTTTGCCAAAAGCTCATCCATGCCGGATAGTAACGCACCGCCACCTGTCAGTACAATGCCCCGATCCACAATATCCGCTGCCAGTTCGGGCGGGGTCTCTTCCAACACTTCTTTTACTCCAACGACCATCTCCATAAGGGTGTCGTGGAGGCATTCTCTAATTTCAAGAGTATTAACTGTAATGGTATCGGGTAACCCTGTTTCCAGATTTAGGCCACGCACTTCCATTTCATCGGTATCATCCACATCATCCGTAGGAAAGGCGGAACCCAATTGGATTTTAATTTCTTCCGCGGTTCGTTCTCCGATCGCAATATTATGTTTGGCTTTCATGTGATCTTGAATGTTTTGATTTAGCTGATCACCAGCGACCCGTAAACTTTTAGTGACGACCAGTCCGTTTAAACTGAGTACCGCAATCTCGGTGGTCCCGCCGCCGATATCGACAATCATAGAGCCTGTTGGTTTTTCAACAGGCATGTTGGCACCAATCGCAGCGGCCATAGGTTCATCAATGAGGTTAACAATGCGTGCACCCGAAGCATAAGCGGCATCACCAACTGCTCGACGCTCAACTTCGGTGACACCACTAGGTAGGCCAATTACAATACGCCCTGGGTGTCCTTGAAAAAAGCCTTGATCGCCAATGACTTTATCAATAAATCGTCGGAGCATGACTTCGGCCCACTCAAATTCGGCAATAACCCCTTCTCTTAAGGGGCGAATAGCTTTGATATGACTGGGTGTTCGGCCAATCATATCTCGGGCTGCTAAACCAACTTCAACCACGGTTGAGGGCTTGGTACTGGTATCGATGGAAACGACAGAGGGCTCTCGTAGGACAACCCCTTTGTTAGCCGTACAAACCAGTGTGTTAACGGTGCCGAGATCAACACCGAGATCGTTTAATGAGGTGCCTGAAAAATTAAAAAGCCCCAGTTTTCCCTCGAGTAAATCTAAAATGGATTGAAAAAAAGACACGTGAAACACCACCTATTAAGACAAATACAAGAAATACGACTAGCCTCTTATTATAATCTATTCTAGAGAAAAGAAGACGATTCTATCCGACAGAATCCGTTAACCACTGTAGGTAATCCGGGCTACCCGATTCGATGGGAACAACGACAAATTCGGGCACTTCATAGGAATGTTGTAATAAAACCTCTATTTTGAGGCCCTCAATTGCTGAACCCGTGGTCTTTAGTATCATCAGGCATTCCTTTTCCTCTTGAACGGCTCCCTCCCACCGGTAAATAGAAGTGATTTCAGGGACTAAATTCGCACAAGCGGCTAAACGCTTTTCGACAACCGTCCTTCCAATCCGGCAGGCCTCGTCTCTTGAACGACAGGTTACATACACCACATAGTAATCACACATCAATTCTGAACCCTTTCATCAAATGAACGTGTAAGGATAGAGTAAAACAAGATAAGCAAGATATAAAGATTAACCGATAATCATGTCGTCCTTGTGTTTCTTCCTTGACCCGTGAGCGCTCATGGTATTAAATACTACCCTGTCAAACGATAATCAAGACACTCTATTCCACCCTTTTAACTGAATAGACTGAATCGGCTAAAACCTGTGAGGTTAAGGCAGATCTTGTTTTTTTCATTTAAAATAGACGTTTGTTATTAATAACAATTTGTACTAAAGTGAGCTAGCTCATCCTATTAATTTAACCTTGAGTGGTCATTTTTGTTCAGACATTTAGGAGATCTTAAACGATATGAATTTCAAATTTTTAAGTACTTTTGCATTGACTCTTGCTCTTGTTGGTAGTCTTACCTTTGCTGGCTGTGCTGGCGGTGGTCAGCAGGCCGATGAAGGAGCTGCAGCCCCGACTGAAACAGAAGCTGTTGAAACGGAAGCTATTGAGACAGAGGTTGTCGAAACTGAAGTTCCTGTAACTGAAGAAGCGATGCCGACTGAAGAGAGTCACGGTGAGCCGATGGCTCCAGCAGAAGGACATGGCGAAACGGAAGCTCATGGTGATGGAGAACATCACGCTGAAGAGGCTGCTCACTAGTCGCTGTTTCTAGCCAATAATCAAATTGAACCCAATAACAACAGCCTTCGTTCCTTCGGGGAGCGGGGGCTGTTTGGTATCTGTCTAAAAAATGAGTTTTAGCGCCTCATGGGCAATGCGTATTCCGTTTTTTACCCATTGAACCACCCCCTGAAACGGGGAGTGGAAGACCGTGCTGTCCTGATAATACCCTGTCTTTAGGAGGCTTGCCTCTTGCTCGTATGCGGAACACATGTAGCGTGGTAAAGGTTCATTATGAGCTAAGTACGATACCATTTGAGTGAGGAGTGCCAATTGGGCATCGATATAAAATACTTCAGTCTGTTGTTGGGCCTCATCCGATTCAAAATGCATGAGAGCTTGGTAGGTGACGTCCAGAGAGAGGTCTTCTCCAGACGGGCAAGGCCAACGATTAATGACCTGTCGAGGCGTTAAAAAGTCGTCCAGCATAGCATCCAGCAGTTGAGCCGCTCTTTGGCGATTGGAGAGCTTTGACGTTGATAGGTCTTCAGCCATTTTTGATTTTAAATGAAGGCTCAATCGGTAGTTCCTCTTTTGATACAATAGAACTGGTTTTTCTATTATAAAAAATTTCTTTATGATTTCAGGAGGCCCAAATGGAGGACTTTTCAATCCAGACGTCTCCCCTCCGTATCTGTATTTCCCGAGCTTTGGAAAAGGCTCAAGCATTTTGTCAGGCTTTTGGGCACTTGAAAAGCCCGCCTCCTGAACTGATTGGCTTGCCTTTAATCGATACTCGCCAGCTTCCTGTTGTGCTTGAGCCTGACGATTTACAAGACTATCAGTGGATCCTCTTTACTAGTGCCGTGGCGGTTCATGGGGTGTTAAGCCGGTTCTCTTCCGTGCCAACCCATCTCAAATTCGCCGCTGTGGGCCCAAAAACGGCCCAGGCGATTCAAGGTTATATTCATCGTCCCCCTGACTTTATCCCCTCTGAAGCAAACTCCCAGGCACTTTTTGGTCAGTTCTTTAAGGCTGGCTATAAGGGCGATATTCTCTGGCCATGTGGTAATTTAGCGGATACTCGAACGCACCTCCTGCAAAAACTCCCGATTCACCCTCTGGTTGTCTATAAAACGATACCAGCACCCTGGGTGTCTCCAGACATCAAGCAGGCCTTAGTGAAAGGTGTGGACTTTATCGCGTTGACCAGCCCCTCCTCTGTGCAAGCCTTCCACCAGCATCAGTTGCCTCATCAGCAAGCTAAACTGGTTTCGATTGGTCCTGCCACATCAAAAGCTATCCAAATTATTTTAGGGAGAGATCCTCTGGAGTCGCCCAACCAAACGCTTGAGTCGTTGGCTAAAACTGTTTTGGCCAACTCACCGTCAAGAAGGTATTGCTGAGAAAGTGATGAACGCTTTCCGTTCTTGGAGTAACCGACCTTGGTTTGCCTTTTTGTTTTATGTATGATGAGTATTGCATGATCTTGCCCGTCTCTAAATCTTACGGACGGCCTCTTGGAGGAACCATGGCACCTGACAGCTTTATTGAAGAGATCCAACAAAAACAAAAAATTCATGACGAAACTTCGGCTTTGACCCGTTATGAAGTTCCGTTGGTTACGGTTGATGTTGTTTTATTTACGGTTCAAGATAGTCGGCTAAAGGTGTTACTTATTCAACGGAAAAGCGATCCGTTTATTCATAGCTGGGCCTTGCCAGGTGGGTTCATTCATATTGGAGAGCATTTGGTTGAAGCCGCCAAGAATCGACTGGCTGAAGAGACCAGTGTCACCGATGTGTACCTTCAGCAATTAAGAGCCTTTGGTAAGGCCAATCGTGACCCACGAGGGCGGGTGATTACCGTGGGCTTTTACGCTTTGGTTAGTGCTGAACGCCTCCGCCCGGAAGCCCATGCCAATGCTGAACATCTGGATTGGCATTGTGTTACAGAACTCCCCGAACTGGCTTTCGATCATCGGCTCATTGTTGATACAGCGCTGGATACTTTAGAAGCTCATCTTGAAACAACACCAATCGCTTATCAGTTGCTCCCCAAGAAATTTACGTTGACAGAACTCCAACGGGTTTATGAGCTGATTAAAGAAAAGCAACTCGACAAGCGAAATTTTCGAAAAAAGATCATGGCTTCCGGCATGTTGAAAGACACGGGTGAGACCAAGATGGAAGGCTATCATCGTCCGGCTCAGCTATACTCCTTTGCGGATACAGAATTGAAAGTGATGCACGCCCAGCCTGTTTAACAAGTGTCAGGGGGCTACTGGATCGTCGGTATTCATTCGCAGTCTCTCTAAAATAAAAGAACCCCTTACCAGAAAGGTAAGGGGTTTCAATTATACGGTATCGTAGACTTCCTATTGATTAGAAGAGGAAGTTGGTACGAACACCGAGAACCGTTGTGAAGTCGTTAGCGCTCAAGCCCAATCGGTTAAAGATAAATTGAGCACTAGGAACAATGGTAATGCTATCAGTAAACTGATACTTATAGTATGCCTCAAGCACGTGTTCCATGGACTCGGAAAGCCCCTGTTGACGAACTTGGTTTATACCAGCAACACCGGTAAAAGTTCCAGAACCGCTAAGACCCTGCTCGTGCAGATCCATCATAGCGTAGCCGATACCAATGACATCGTCATCACGCCAGCCAGGAGCCAAGGCGGAAACAGGCAGATGTAAGCCAGCGGTTAACGCTTGCTTAATACCAACGCCGACACCAGCAACACCAGCAACGTTAGCACCGGTTCCATTAACCAAGAGGCTGTTTCCGTAGAAGTTTCCACTTCCAGAATTGGCCATCATGTAGTTAACAAAGGTACCAATGCCTTTGTACCATTCTTGGTTCCAGCCAACGTAGAAGGAGTTTAAAGTATCCCCTTCGGTGGCGTTACGAGCCGAAGCAACAGCACCGTTAGCAAGAGCTAAAGGACCTGAACGGTTCGTCAATGGGGTGGCACCCAAGGTGTTACCCGCTTGGAACATATGGTATCCACCAGCGTATAATGAACCTGGTTTAGCATAGTCTTCACCCAAGAAATCGGTGACAAAGTTTAACCGACCTTCATAGGTAAGGGCGAGCCCATCCATGGTATCACTGACGTTAGAGGAAGACAGTGCTGTGGTCAAATCCAAGTTAGCGCTATCGCCCAGACCTTGGTGTGTTTGCCAAGCAATGGTTGGGTTGTTCAAGTTAATGGCAATCCCAGGGATATTAACCAATGCCGTGTTTTGAAACTGAGTTAACTCATTCCCACGGTAAGGGCTCTTATCAAAGAGAAAACGCCATGGAACAACACCGACGTATAAATCGCCAGTGGTTTCCCAGCCGTCTTTATCAGGCATAATTCCCATCCAGTCAGTCAATACGGGGATACCGGATTTGAAATTTTGCTTGTAGTAAGCGGACTCAACGTAAAGATCAGAACGAGTGTTACCACCAGTACCTAGTCCGCCAAAGTTGGAGGTTAAGATACCGTCGTTACCAGCAGACGCATCGGAAGCGATCCGTGAATAGCCGGAGAACGGGCCGTTAGGACCAACGTTATTCTGAGCACCACCACTGGGGGCAACGCGTCCAAAAGCAGCAACGAGGCGAGCATAAAGATCACCACGACCAATTTTGGAATCTTCAGATTCTTCCTTTACAGGGATATCAAGAGCCAATCGTAAACGGCCAATCGCACTCATTCCATCGAGAATACCGTTATTGCCACCCCGGGTTCCGCCAGTCGCACGTTGGAGACCACCAAAACCATTCGAGTTAACACCTTGACTACTCATATCGCTAATGAAGCCCATGGAGAAATCTCCGTGAATTTGGGTCTTCTCGAGGAGCGTCAGACGGTTGTCTTGCTCATCGTTTTTAGCTTCGATCGCAGCCGCTCGATTTTCAAGCGCTTTTACTCGAGCGTTAAGGGCATTCAGTTCATTTCTGAATTCCTCTTGCAAGCGAGCCAAAGTTTGAAGATCGCGCTTATCCGCTTTTTCCGCGCCTAAACGAGCCAAGTCTCGACCAATGGTCTTAACAAGCGCATTTAAAGCAGCAGCCATTTCCCAACGAGTGGGAGCACGGTCACCACGGAACGTGTGATCCGGGTAACCTTCAATTACATCATATTTCTCAACCAGATCTCTCAAGGCTTCGAAGGCCCAGTGGTTTCTGTTCACATCAGTGAGTTCGTCAACGCTAGTTAAAGCACTCGCCGGGGTCATAGAGCCCAGAAAGGTACCCGCAGCACCTGACAAAAACACACTTGCTGCGAGCAGCACTGGCGTTATTCTTTTTAAGTTCATGGAACTCAACTCCTATTAACTCCTAGTTATCATTAATTTTATAGTAACTTCTTCTACTTTTATTAGACTTCCTATCCGTAGATCGATTTTTTAGACTGTTAAATAACCTGTTAAACGATTGAATCTTGATTCTTAATCTTGTCTTCTATTCCTGCCACCCTCGGCTTACAAGATTTTTTATCATCACCTCCAGTCGTTTCAGTGAATTTAACAGTGTAATAACCATAACATCCATCATCTTTTTACGGAATCTGAAAAGATGCGTTTATTATATGAAGAAGAGAAGGGTCAACGCACGCTTCTTTGCACAATCTTTATCAAATCTTTATCCAAATTCGAGTTCAGATTCATGCCGTCCCGGTTGTTAACACGCTACTCATCATAAATGAAAGCATCGGTTTTTATCATACCTTAAACCCTAAAAAAGGGCATCCTTAAAATGGCATAAGCTCCTCTGTCCAAGGGAGTCCTTTTGGCTAGTCGAGTTGAGATAACGCAAACAGGGTTCTTATTTGTCTAAATCCTGTTGTAAGACCGAAATAATATGCTCAAGGGCTTTGGCGACTTTTGTTCCGTCTTTGCCACCGGCTTGAGCAAAGTGAGGCTTGCCGCCGCCGCCGCCGCCGCAGAGGGAGGCGGCTTCTTTTACCAAATTTCCGGCTTTCACTCCTTTTTTAACAAAGTCATCAGAAACAGCGCAGACAAAACCCGCTTTGCCGTCGGAGTCGGAGCCTAACAAAATAACATGTGAAGGCATTTTTGTGGTCGCATAGTCAACCATGGCCTTTAGGACATCCATCTGACACCCAGGAACCGATTGGACCAGAATGGGGCAGGCGGTCTCTTTTTTTTCTAATAGTGCCTTTGTCGCTTGTTCGGCGATTTGGTGTTCCATTTGTTTGAGCTGACGCTCACCGGCTTTCAAGTCTGCGATCAGTTTTTCCAGCTTCTGAGGTACTTCTCGGAGAGGGGCTTTTAGCAGTTGAGCCGCTTTTTCCAGATCGCCCTCAATCAATTTAAAGGCTTTATAGGCTCGCTCACCGGCGACAAGCTCGATTCGCCGTACCCCGGAAGCAATCGAGCTTTCAGCCGTAATTTTAACCAGTCCAATTTCGCCGAGTGCGTTGACATGGGTACCGCCACATAATTCCCGGCTTCGTTCGCCGTAAGAAACAACCCGTACCCAATCCCCATATTTTTCGCCGAACATGGCCACGGCCCCGGAAGCTTTTGCTTCTTCTATTGCCATGACCGCAACTTCCCGAGGAACGTTTTCCTGAACCCACTGGTTTATCATGTATTCAACCTGTTGAATTTCTACAGTGGTCATGGCGCGATTCAGGGTAAAGTCAAACCGGGCACCTTCGGGTGATACATACGATCCGGCCTGCGTAATCTGATCACCCAACACCCGAATCAGTGCGGCATTCAATAAATGGGTGGCCGAGTGATGAATGGCCGCCAATTGGCGATAGTCCGGCTCGACTTGAGCTGTTAATTTTTCGCCCACTCGAATCACTTCGCCATTATCAAACAGGCAATGATGCACAAAGAGTTCACCGACTTTGACCGTATCGTTCACCACCACAGTTAGGCCGTGATGCCCTTCTTCTCTGGAGAACGTCCCTCGGTCGCCCACCTGCCCACCGGATTCTGCATAGAATGGTGTTTGATCCAGAATGACCTCAAACGCTTGATTGGTTCCTGATACTTCAGTCACGGATTCTCCGTTCAGAATCAAGGCTTTTACGGTTGCCGTGCAGTTCAGGGTCTCGTACCCCAAAAATTTCGTTGCCCCCACATCCGAAAGAATTCGAGAATAGATTTGGTCTTCAACAATAGCGTTGCCCTTACGTGCGTTCCGAGCCATTTCTCGTTGCTTTTTCATACAGGATTCGAATCCATCCATATCCACGGTGAGGCCATGCTCTTCAGCAATATCTCTGGTAAGTTCCACCGGAAAACCATAGGTATCATAAAGCTTAAAGGCCTCTTCGCCGTTAAGCATTGCTTTTTTAGATGTTTTTAAGCCGGATAATACCTCTTCTAGGCGTTTAAGCCCTCGTTCCAAGGTCTCCAGAAATCGGGTTTCCTCTTCCTTTAATGTCTGTTCAATAAACGGGACCTTTTTCGTTAGGTTTGGGTATGTTGTTTGATAAAGGGTTACAATATGAGGAGCCAGTGAGCTAAAAAAGGAGTCTTGAAAGCCAAGTCCTTTTTGCCCATAGCGAATCGCCCGACGAATAATCATTCGTAGAATATAGCCACGGCCTTCATTGCTCGGTACAATACCGTCGCCAACGGCAAAAACGGCAAACCGCAAATGGTCTGCCACAATCCGCAGGGCCGTATCGGTCTCCGACGATTTTCCGTAAGCGACACCGCTTCGTCTTGATATTTCTTGAATAATGGGCTGAAAAAGATCCGTGTCAAAGTTGGTTTCTTTGCCTTGAACCACCATGGTAATTCGTTCTAGCCCCATGCCGGTATCAATATTTTTATGATCCAATGGGGTACGCTCGCCAGAAGCGTCCTGAAACAGTTCCATAAAGACGAGGTTCCAAATTTCCGTAAAGCGGGTCACATTCTCTAATAGAGTAATGTCTTCTTTGGGCGACTTTTGTTCCGGTGTCCGATCATAATGGATTTCCGAACAGGGGCCACAGGGGCCGGTCGGGCCGGGAGGCCCCCAGAAGTTGTCCTTCTCATCGCAGAACAGGATCTGATCTTCAGGAACGCCTACCTGATCTCGCCAAATTTTAAAGGCCTCTTCATCAAAAAGGGTGTCCGTTTTTAGTACGGTGACCCATAAATGTTCTTTGGGAAGGCCCAGGCCGCCTTCAGACACCTTGCCCGTAACAAATTCCCACGCCCACGAGATGGCCTCTTCTTTAAAGTAGTCGCCGAAACTGAAATTACCCAACATTTCAAAAAATGTGTGGTGGTGAGGTGTTCGTCCGACATTTTCGAGGTCGGAGGCCTTGCCGCTCACCCGGGCGCATTTTTGGACAGAGGCGGCCCGAGGGGGCGTTGGCGGCGGCTCAACGCCTAAAAAAACAGGAACAAAGGGTAGCATTCCTGCTGGGGTTAGTAAGACGGTCGGGTTAGAGGGGACTAAACTAGCGCTGGGTTTTGCCTGATGTCCTTTCTTCTCAAAAAACGCGATAAATCGGCGACGTATGTCCGTGCCTGTTAATGTTTTTTGTGCGTTGTTGGTTGTTAAATCGGAAGTTGAGGCCACAGCGGAAAATCCCTTCGTATCAATTCAAATATCAAACAGATACAGCTGATTATACTGCAAACCCCCGTTCATCGACGGACTCTAATCCAAAACGATCGTTCTCCTGCTTTTAAGGGAATCCGTAGGCGAACACTTGCAATCCATTGCATAATGACCGAAAATAAAAGAATCTTTATAATAGAAAAGGGGCCGCTGACGTGACAGCATTTGCAGGGTTAAAAACACGAGACTATGGCGAACGCACGGTTGTGGAAATCGAAGCCCAGAATGTGGATTTTCGAAACTGCGAGAATATTAAAGCGGCCATTCATGGGATTGTCACCAGCGGTAAAAAGCACCTTATTCTGAATCTGGAACAGGTGGGGTTTATGGATAGTTCTGGCCTCAGCATTTTACTTTACTGCAAGCGGATTTGCGAAGAATCAGGTGGAAGCATCGCTTTGTGTTGCCTTCAAAACTACGTGAACAATCTGGTTCAGCTCACCAACCTGAATAAATCGATAGATGTATTTACGACCGAAGCCGAGGCGACGGCATAGCCTTTCTCTTTCTATAAGGACTTTGGCACGACCACGGTAATGGGGCGGGTTAAAATAACTCGCAAGTGTTCGCCGGGCAGAAACTGAAGATGGCGGCCCATTTCTCGCTCGCCTGCCAGGACAGTTTTATTGTAGGTGCCCAGCCCTAACACCCGATGGGTTACCCGTTTAAACTCTGTTCCAGGTGTGAGCTGACCACCCCAAAGGTGATCCGGTCGTTCTGTTTTTATATAGCTGTCAATGGGAATGCGTTCGCCATTTTGTAGCAATAACTGGTTAAAGGCCACCCCCATTAAGGCGTTTCGTCCTTGAATCGGCAGTTCCAGAAAGGAAACGGCCCCTTTTAGCCGGGCTTTTTTGGAAATCATGATATGAGAGCCAATATAGAAGTCTTGAGTGATAGCGGCTTCCACAGGATCGCCAACCTGACTAACAGCGGAGCCGATGGGTGACTGAAGCACGACGGCAAGGGGTGTTCCTACCGGTAAACGATACGTGTAAAAATCCGACGGTTGTTCTGAATTTATCCCACGGATACCAGAGTTAACTTCAACGGGTGGTGGTAGTGTCGATTCCGGTTCTGCTAGCCCGATACTTCCTGCTATGGTTAATAAAGCTGCTACTAGGAGTGTTAGAGTTAGCGCACCACGGGGGCTAGACACATCAAATATTGGTATCATCGATTCAAGGTATCTCCCGCAGGTTCGTTTCGAGAGGCTTAAAACAGCCTATTACTATTATAAGCGTGTTGTTGGTTTTTTCAGATCCTTTATTTAACGGGTTCTGTTCCTTTCTGCTTCTTTGCTTTAACCTCGAATCTAAGTATTGAGGGGTGTAACAATTCATGTCCTCTCGCTCCCCGTAAATAGAACCAAGTGCTAATCTAATAAAAGTAAAAGCGTTTTGTTAAGGCGCTTGGGAATCGAGATCCTTGAACCTTTTCGATGATCCCATAACCTAAAATGAGTTAGAGTTAACAAAAAGAACGCCGGACTTTCTCGTGATGGCTACTCCCGTCTCTTTTTTCAGTCAATACCCATTACCCATTTTTGGGCTCCTTTCCCCTTTATCACAGGAAGCCCTCGGGGAGTACCTTGGTAGTGGCAACCAAGCTCACCGGGAACGGCAGATTCTGGAATTTTTTCGAAGTATTGACTGGCTATCGCTCGAAGAAATTTACACCTTAAAGCAGAGCCCCGTTCGTCGCCTGACCTTAAAACAACAAATGGCGATTTATCAGGATATCAAGACTTACCTGGCCCATAAAAACCGTCAGCGAAGTAAGCGAGTCGAACAACGGAAGACGCACAAACTTCGGGTGTTTGATTACTTTCGGGAAAAAATCCCCCGGAAGGACAAAGAATTGTTGGAACAACTTCGAGACTTTGAATTGGATCTCACGGGGTGGGACAAGAATTGGCAGCATTACTTTGCCATGTCCTCGTTTAGGAAAATTGACAGCTTTCTGGCCCTCTCCAATGCGCAACGACTCCAGTTAATTCAGCGTTTTAAACAGGATGTTCTGACTTATCGAAAAAACTTGGAGCGGCTCCGGCACGATCAAACGCAGACCCAACCTCGCTACGGGTTTGATGAATGGTGTGAGCAAGCCGACGAAGCGATTAATATTGAAGATATTTTTAAAACCCAGCGTCAGCGACAGTATCAATCTTACCGTCAGTCCCAAAATGACAATCATACGTCCCAATCCCGTCGAACTGGACATAAAAGTTTTTTCGAGGAGATGAAGCGAGACTACCAATGTCTTGGTTTAAACGAAAGCGCCAGTTTACCTCAAGTCAAAAAACAGTTCCGGCAACTCGCGCTAACTTGCCATCCGGATGTTCCCGGCGGCTCTTCGTCTCGAATGAAAGATCTCTTAGCGGCTTATGAGCGACTAAAGTGTCATTTGAGTCGTTTGTAGAGCTTTTATAAGTGAGGTCCCTTACTTTAGGTAGATAGACGGCTTTAGAGAGAAGAGTGAGGCTGTTATCTGGAATCCTTTTAACCCGCTTTCTGTTTTAAATTCAGTTTCTTCACAAACGGATCTTCCTGTTCGGGAGTCATGCCACTTATTAATCAATCCTTTTTCATTAATACTTTTGTAAGCTAACGCATTGGGGTGCTGTGCTTTTGGTGGAAACGCCATTGAAAGCTCTAGATTAGAGGGAATGAAAACAATACCAAATTGAGGTTGAGGGAGAGGGGGCCTTCTAAAATAAATTCTTCTAAAGATTTGTTGCATCCTTGACACAATTCCTCGCGGAGGTCATGGGCCTCTCGATATAATAAAGAGGGCTTATGGTCTGCAAGAGTAATCTGAGTTTTTAGGAGCCATCATGAGGAGACGCCCCGGTGCATTCATCATTTGAAAAATGGTCTGATACGTTTTCAGATGATGTAGAATCCTTAGAGGAAAGCCTTTTATCGCCAGATAAGGCTTCTGATTTAAGTCGCCTTCTGGATCAAGTCAGTGACCGGATTCTGGCTCGATTCTCGGACGATGTTTATCTAGAAAAGTTTTTACATGCTCGCGAATTGCGAAAAGACAATCAGATGCTGGCCGCTCAAGTGAAGCACTTACTGAAAGACAATAAAAGGTTGGAGTTAGAGCTGGCTAGTCGAGGGAACCAGTTAGGCAGTTACAAACAGATTGCCGGTAATATTTACCTGAAGATTGACTAAATTAACCGATTTTACCGTATGAGTGCAGGCCCAGGCCCATTAAATTAACACCAAAATAGGTGATCAGCATCATAATGTATCCGCCCACCGAAACCCAGGCCAGTGTTTTAGCGGAATGTTCGCCATTAACCCGAAGATGAAGATAGATGCCATAGGCTAGTAGGGTGACCAAACTCATGCTTTCCTTGGGATCCCAGCTCCAGTAGTTTCCCCAGGCTTCATTCGCCCAAAGTCCTCCTAGAATAATGCCAATGGCCAACAAGGGAAACCCAATTGAGATACAGCGATAAGTGATTTCATCATAGATATTGGCACTTTCAGCCAGTGTTATTGCGGATTGTTGCTGTTCTGCCCGTTGTTTTAAATCTGCTTCCAGATCATGACTAAAGACTTGATGAGAAAGAGACTGGGTTAACATGTCGCCGCCCATTCGCCCGCCTGAAACCGAGACCAGTGGTTGGTGCTTGTCGACACCCCAATAGGCTTTGACAAGATAAATAATCGAACTGATAAACGACAAGGTAAACATGGAGTAGGATAGTAAAATCACCGGCACATGAATAGAGCGCCAATAGCTTTGCAATGCGGCCTGGAGCGGGTGAATATCCGTTGGCAGTGTCGTGGCGTAACCCACACTCACTAATAAGGCTAAACAAACAGGCCAGCCTAGCCCTCGTAAGCCAAACCATCGGTCGAGTGCAAGAAAAGCCATCATCATTCCGATGGAAAGTACCATTAGGGACTCATACATGTTGGACAAAGCAAAGTATTCAGCCTCAACCGAGCGAAGGGTAATGGAAATCACAAGGCATGCGACCGTTCCTGCCAGAAGCGACCATGCCGTATACCATAGACCTTTAGAGGTATTGAGCGTTCGGAGTACGTAGAGGAACAGGCTTCCGATGAGTAGAAGAACCCCGAGGTGGACCCATTGCATTTCATTAATTTCGAGAAAAGTGGTCATGGTGTCACTCCTTGTTCTGTTTTCGGTTGAACACACTCGTAAATCGTCTGTTTCAAGGCATCCAGTTCTTTATTGAAACTTAAATGAGCCTTGTTGGTTTTCCAGTGGAAGTATAAAGTATGGGAAGCTGTACTTTCACCCTTAGCAAAATCGGAGGGTTCTGATGGCGGCTCCAGCGCTACCCAGATTTGTCGTTGGCTGAAAAAGCACATGACGGTTCCAATGCAAATAATGGCAAAAGCAAGATAAATCCAGAGGGTTTCGGGCGATTTTTTGATTAAAAGCCCGGTGGCAACCTCCGGTTTGATAAAACCCACCTGAATTCCGTTCAGTGTTTTAGTCTCCCCTTCAAACAGCTTGAGGTTTTGCGGCATTTTACCTTGGCTGGCACCCACAAAACTTCCACCCTGATGAAGGAACACCCGGACGTGGTTGGCTTTCACGCCGGGGTCTTGTTTAACAAAAAACGGAAACACCACCAGCGAAAGAGCGTCTTCCGGTTGGCCAATGGGGGTCATGCTAATGGGGCGGTCCTGAAAATTTGTGTTCACTTCAACGGTTTTTCGTTCGCCATTGATCATCATAAATAATTTGCCTGTCGGCGCAAAACTGGCTTGATAAATGGTGACGTCCCCATGGCTCAATGGATGGTTTACTGAAATTTGCTTTTGGGCGAGAAGGGTCTGCTCCCTATTGTTCGTCAGTTCCAAATCGGCAAAATATTGCCGGACAGTCTCGGGGCGGTCCTCGTAGAAATCCACGTTGAAGTCTTGAACGGTTACCTGCCAGTCGGGGATCGTCCCTTGCCAGAACGGGGGATCCATCTTGGGCATCATTCGGTCCACGGCGGAAAAAGAAAACGTCTCGCCGGGAACGGCCAGTTTTTGTGCGGTAAAGCCCGTAAATGCGCCATAGACCGAGGCGAGCAGCAGACAAAGAATCCCAAAATGAGCGACAGCAGGACCAAGGCGGCTGAAACTGGCTTTACTAGCGTACAAACGCCAAGGGCCGGATTTAGACGAGACCCAGACCCGGTAGCCTTTCTTCTTAAAAATCTGTTGAATTGACTCACATAGATCGCCTGCGGGTTGACAAGAACGGACCCAGAAATGGCGGGGCGACACCCGAATATGCTCCGGACCGCTAAACTCTTTACGAACCGCGGCTAAAAAGGCCGGGCGCAACCATTGAAAACTACCAAACAGCAGATTGAAGAAAAACAGTACCTCCAAAGTGAGAAACCAATAGGAGGAATAGACATTGAACAGTCCCATGGCCTTCATGACCCGGTAATTCTCGCCAAATTGCGTTTTAATATCAGCGAGTTCCACAAGCCCTTCCTGAGGAATCATGACCCCGGCAAATACACCTAACATGAGTAAGGTTAATAAAGTAATTGCCAAATGTACGGACCGGAAGCAAGCGAGCCAACCCCATACCTGTTCAGGGAATGTTCGGCTTGTTGGATTAATTTTTGAGGCTCCAGGAGATGATCCTAGAATGCCTGGAGAGACTGCATTGACCATCGTGGTTTTTCTACTTCACGGCTATTTTATAAGTCAGAACGGAACAAGGACATCATGCCTTAGAACCGGTAGATCTTCAATGATGGAAGCCAATAAACAAACCCTTTCCATCCTTCTCGTTACATTCCTTTTACAGCGTCTATTTCTTTGAACGTCACCTTCCGGTACAATAAAGAAGTGTAAAAGGATTGAGGAAACCCGTTGTTCATCATGACCCTTCCCCCTTTCAGTGCTTACCGTCAAGTATTACGCTCTATACCGGCCCTGATTTCAGGGTTGGCCATTCTGGCGAGTCACTTTCTTTTTTTTGCCTCTGCCCAACTGTTTGCGGGTATCACCGATATTCAAATTCAGACGGATGAGCACAATAAAGTTCAGATCCATTTTTCCGCTGATTTGCCTTTTGAATACGATTATCAAAGTATGGATCGTGATCATTTTCGGCTTCGGCTTATCAATGCCCGGATTTCGGATGCGCTTAAAATGAATGAAAGCGTTTTAAAGCTATCTGAGAATCATTCCTCTGTCCAAAAGGTTATGTTTCAAATTAATTCTGAGACGCAGGAGGAAACTCTTATTCTGGAAGGCCCTTCCATTGGCGAACAGTTGGTATCCGTCACAGGTGCAAAGGCTTCAACGCTTGCTCTGACTTCCACTTCCTCTCCTTCTTTAGCATCGGCTTCAGTGCCAGAGGAAAACCTTGAAAAAAAAGAAACAATCCAAAAGGTACCGGTATTACCCGAAATCCCTTTAACTCAAATATCTAAAGCTGTTCAGCAAGCAGAAACACCTGTAGGTTCCAAAGTCCTTCCCTCTCAAAAAGTAGAGCCGCTCGCTATTTTTTCTCAACAACACTCCTCGGAAGACGCTTTTTTGGCTTTGCTTGCGACGGATGAAGAACCTGCGTTTGTTCCTCGGTTGAGCGATGAGAGCCGTCCCCAGATTCAACCTTCTCACTCCTCTCAGCTTCCAGCTTCGCCGAAAAGAGATCTGACGATCTCGTTCGGTAAAAGCACGGTCATACGAGAAGCTCCGTCCCACGACGGTCAATTAGCTAAACCTTCTCCTGACTCTAGAGAAAACCCGGCGGTGTATCGCCCTGCTTCTCCCCAAAGTAACAGATTTTCTTCTCGTAACATGGCGATGAGCCAGCCTAAAATTATTGATGTCCCCCAGTTTGGCCAAACTGGCGTTCTTGTAATGCGGGGCTCATCAAATCTACCTCAATTCAATACGGTGACGCCCAATGGACAGGTTGCCGCTCCTTTTTACCAACCGGTTGCTCCCATTTATTCAGGCCATGCCCAATATCAACATGAACAGCCTCCTCAGGTTGTTCGGTCCCCCCAACCGGTTAAGCCCTTGCCTCAAAAGGCGCTTCCCCGTTATTATGGCGGTACTCCACCGATTTCTTATACGCTGAGTGGCTCGGACAAGGTTTACACCCTAGCGCCTGGCAGTACAGATGAGGAAGTGATCAGTGCTTTGTCCTTTGATCCAGACACGTCCCAGGAATCCGCAGAAGCCCATATGTATCAAGCGTTGTCCCATTTTCGACGTCGGAATTATCCACGGGCTCTGGAGTTGGTGGAGCAAGCTGTGGAAATGGACCCGGAAAACCCTAATATCATGGCGGCGCTTGGTGAAATTCAGCTGAAGCTGGAACGCCATGGCGAAGCCATTAAAGCTTATGAAACGGCTATCAGTCATGCGGTCAAGCCTCAACTGAAACAAAAATATTTGAAACGCTATGCGGTTGCATTGTATTTGCAAGGGAAGCGACCGCAAGCGGTTAAAAAAATTGCTCGTCTTGTTGAAAAAGAGTCGAAATTGTTAGGCAAAGAGTATCTGCCCTATTTTATTCTCGGTCTGCTGTATCAGGAAATGGACGAAACCCCTAAAGCGATTCCGTTTTTAGAAAAAGCGGCCCGACTCAACCCAACCTCATCAGACGTCCAATTTAATTTAGGACTGGCCTTTGAGTTTGCTGGCCAGTTTCAGAAAGCGGCGCTCCACTATGGAAAAGCTCTGTCCCTGAATCCAAAGGCGGAAGATGCTGCCATGGCGCTTCATCGAGTACAAAGCATACGAGGTTAGTTTTGAGAACACCAAAAACAACCGTTACCTCTTCCCCACAGCATTCTTCATCCAGCCCTGTTATTCAACTGACAGACGTTTCCAAACAGTTTGGCTCTCTTCAAGTGTTGGATCACATTAATTTGACCGTTGAACCTGGCGAGAAAATTGCCGTTATTGGTGCTTCGGGCTGTGGAAAAAGTACGCTCCTTCGCTGTATTAATGCATTAGAAGCCGTGGACGAAGGCACAATTAATGTCAATGGCATGAGCTTGAATGATCCGGGTCTTGATATCAATGCGTATCGGGCTCGCATCGGTACGGTCTTTCAGGATTACAACCTGTTTCCCCATTTAACCGTACTAGAAAACCTGATTCTCGGTCCAGTCAAGGTAAAAAAAGTGCCGAAGGCGCAAGCCATTGAGCAGGCTAAACTTCTTCTCGAACAAATTGGGATTCTGGATAAAATAAATGCCTACCCGGAAAACCTTTCGGGTGGACAACAGCAACGGGTAGCTATTGCCCGTTCACTGGCCATGGAGCCTTCGGTTATTCTGTTTGATGAGCCCACTAGCGCGCTGGATCCTCAAATGACCCGCTCGGTGCAAGCCATGATTGAACAAGTGGCCCAAGTCGGCATGACCCTGCTGATGGTGACCCATGACATTGCTTTTGCCCGCCGGGTAGCGGATCGTATCTTGTTCATGCACAATGGCCAGATTGAGGAAGAAGGGTCGCCCGACCAATTGCTGGATCAACCGAAAAAAGAAACGACCCGTGCTTTTCTTGCCGATTTGTAAGCGGATTAAAAATAAGAAAGAAAAAACACCCGATCCATAAAATTAAACCGGGTGTTTTCTGCTTTAAAAGCGAACTTACACGGAACAAGCGGTTTTAACTGGTTCCGGGTTTTCGTAGATCCAGCTTTCTGTGCTTCGGCACCAGCTGGGGAGGAGTTCGGTGTCGTTAAAGAAAAGACCGATTTCTCGCTGGGCACTGGCCACACTGTCGGATCCGTGAATAATGTTGCGGCCCATATCCACAGCAAAATCGCCTCGGATGGTACCCGGCTCAGAATCCTTGGGATTCGTGGCACCCATCATTTTTCGTCCGGTCGTCACCACATTATCGCCTTCCCAAACCATGGCCACAATGGGGGCGCTGGTGATGAAATCCACAAGACCACCGAAGAACGGTTTGCCTTTATGCTCGCCGTAATGCTCTTCGGCGAGGGATTTGGATACCTGCATCAGCTTCATACCCACCAGTTTAAAGCCTTTTCGCTCAAAACGAGAAATAATGTCACCGGCGAGCCCTCGTTGAACCGCATCCGGCTTCAATGCAATAAATGTCCGTTCCATCGTCTGTTGTTCTCCTCATTGGTTTTTCATAACAGTATTTGAACCCATAGACTATCGTAAACAGACTTATTTTTTAATCATCTTAAAAGTTTGGGGCTTAAGCGGTGCATAACTGAAGCCTTCATAAAACGCATCATCTCCAAGACGCCCGTATTCTTTATGTCAAAAGTGAACGTTTGGGGTTTTGAAACAAAAGAGCGAATCTTAGGCGTTATTCCCTTAATCGGTTCCAGGCTGACTTGATACTTAGACGCATCCTTTTCAAAGGGCTTTACCCTTAAATGGAGTCCAAATCCGAGGAGGAGAAAGCTTTCTAATGCTTTAAACTCCGCTTTCGGTTCTGTTTTTGTTGTTTCATCAAGGTAGAAACTGAGCTCATGCAAAAAACCCTGACCGTCTTTAGACTGTGATATGACATCAGCCACTTTCTGTGTCAGTTTAATTTGCCCAAATAAAGGCCTTGAAGGTAAAAGGGGGAATGAATGGATTTTCATGAGTGTTCACGCCTATTATTTAAAATTAAGCCAATAAAACCCATTGGAACATTTAAATTGACCTGTAATCGATTAAGATGCCGATACGGGTGCAGGGAGTTCCAAAAGCGCCTTGGCGATGGCATCACCCATTTCAGCGGTGCCGACAATGGCTTGGCCGGGCTCGGCAATGTCGTAGGTGCGAACACCCTGATTCAACACATGGACGACGGCCTGCTCAATGAGTTGAGCTTCTTTGGTATAACCAAAGGAATGATCCAGCATCATGGCCAGTGACATAATCTGGGCTATTGGATTTACCTTGTTCTGCCCAGCGTACTTTGGCGCTGAACCGTGTGAGGGTTCGTACATGGCGTGGTTTTCCGCCCCGAGGCTTGCGCTGGGAAGCATTCCTAAAGAGCCGGTGAGCATGGACGCTTCATCGGAGAGAATATCGCCAAACGTGTTTTCCGTCAGCAGAACGTCAAACTGTTTGGGGTTGCGGATTAACTGCATGGCGGCATTATCCACGTACATATGAGAAAGCGCCACGTCAGAGTAATCTTTGTGGACGGCTTCTACAATATCCCGCCAAAATTGAGAGGTTGCAAGAACGTTGGCTTTATCCACAGAGCAGACCTTCTTGCCTCGTTTTTGGGCTGTTTTAAAGGCCACATGCGCAATGCGTTCAATCTCTTCATAAGTATAGGTCATGGTGTCCAGGGCGTTCCGTTCTTCCCGCTGTTTGGGTCGGCCAAAATACAGACCACCCGTGAGCTCTCGAACCACCATGATATCAATGCCATCCACGATTTCAGGCTTAAGTGTGGAGGCATGGAGCAGAGCTTTATAGGCTTTTATTGGGCGTAAATTGGCATAAAGGTTCATGGCTTTGCGAATTTGAAGTAGTCCTTGCTCCGGGCGAATAGCCGGATCGAGGTCGTCGTATTTATAGTCGCCTACAGCTCCTAAAAGAACGGCATCGGCCGCCTGAGAAAGTTTTAAGGTTGATTCAGGAAGAGGAATTCCGTTGCTGTCAATGCCAGCGCCACCAATAGGAGCATATTCCAGCTCAAATGAGATACTCAGCTTTTGTTCAAAAGCTTTTAACACCTTAATGGCTTGATCCACGATTTCTGGACCAATCCCATCACCGGGTAACACCGCAATTTTTCGAACTGTCATGGGCTGTTATTCTCCCTGTTTAATGCTTATATGACTGGATCTAACCACAAAGATAACGAAAGATCCCGCTTTTATTAAATCTTGAATCTTTCCTTCGAGGAGAGTACATTAGGTGAAATCTCAAGAGGACAGGAGACGGCATCATCATGACCCACAGCGAAAGTGGATTGGACTATCGACGAAAATACCGGGGACTCATTGGCATTAACCCCAAGGTGCCGGTTAAGGACACGGAAACCCTGAGTTTGGTTTACACGCCTGGTGTAGCTCGACCCTGTATTGAAATTGCCGATGATTTTTTGAAATCGTTTGATTACACCATGCGGGGTAACACGGTTGCTATTATTTCGGACGGGTCCAGTGTTTATGGGTTGGGTAATGTCGGCGCTAAAGCGGCTATTCCAATGCTTGAAGCCAAAAGCGTTTTTCATAAAACGTTTGCGGGCATCGATGGTTTTCCTATTGCGTTAGACACTCAGGATTTGGATGAAATTGTTGAAGTTATTCGTTATCTCTCCCCCACTTTCGGCGGTATCCATCTGGAAGACATCTCGTCTCCTCGCTGTTTTTCTTTGGATGAGCGGCTTAAACGTGCGATATCTTTGCCGATTCTCCATGCAGATCAGGAAGCGACTGCTGTTGCTATTCACTCTGCCTTAATTAATGCGCTAAAAATCGTGGATAAGAAACTGGAAAATATTTCAGTCGTTATTAGCGGCGCTGGGACCGCAGGGATTGCGACAGCAAAATATCTGAAAAATTTGGGTGTCGGGGATGTGAAAGTTTGCGACCGTTATGGGGCTCTTTACTATCGACGGCTTCAGGGGTTGAACTGGGTAAAATCCGAGCTAGCTCGTTTAACCAACCCTGAAGACAAAAAAGGAACGTTGGAAGATCTGATTAAAGGTGCTGACGTTTTCATCGGTCTGTCGAAACGAAGTCAGATGACCCCGGCCCTGATTAAAACCATGGCAAAAGACCCTATCGTTTTTGCTCTTTCCTTGCCTCGACCTGAGATCAGTTATAGTGAAGCCAAAAAAGCGGGCGCCGTCGTTGTGGCCACCGGGTGCAGTGATTATCCCAACCAACTGAATTCATCTTTGGTTTATCCAGGTATTTTCCGGGGTGCACTCGATGTTCGCGCGACAGGGCTTAATCATGCCATGTTTAACGCAGCTGCTGAAGCTTTTGCGGAATTGGTGGACGAAAATGAACTGGAAATGGGACAAATTACATCGGATCCCCTAAACTTTAAAGGCACTGCTGTCATTGCCCGAGCTGTCGCTGAACAGGCGCTCGACACCCATATGGCGCAAGTCATTATTGACCCGGAGGAAGTGGAAACCCGGGTGCTTAACTATATTTATGAAGGCAGTAGTGCTTGGGTCAAGCCACCCGAACCGCTTGAAAAGGGGAAGCAACGGACCCAGGATGAAGAAGCTTTGGAGCTTCACCGGCGATATCAAGGTGTCATGGAAATTACGGCCCATGTTCCGATCCGGGATCAGCATATTTATAACCTTGTTTATTCAGCGCAACGTTCGGCGGAGCCTTGTAAAATTATCAGTGAGCATCCCGAGGAAGTCTACAACCTCACCTTAAAAAACAACTTGGTGGCGATCGTTACGGATGGGAGCGCGGTTTTAGGTTTAGGCAACATTGGGCCTGGCGCCGGGCTTCCGGTGATGGAAGGTAAGGCCGTTCTCTTTAAGACCTTTGGCGGGGTTGAAGCCTTCCCTATCTGCTTGCGAACCCAGGAAATCGATCAAATTGTAGAGACTGTTAAGCGGATTGCGCCTGTGTTTGGCGGCATTAATCTGGAAGATATTTCGGCCCCCCATTGCTTTGAAGTGGAGCAACGTCTCAGCGAGGAGCTGGATATTCCGGTCTTTCACGATGATCAACACGGAACCGCCGTTGTGGTGTTGGCAGGCATGCTCAATGCGGTGCGGTGTGTGAATAAAGACCTCTCGGAAATCAAAATTGTGGTGAATGGCGCTGGTGCCGCCGCACTGAGTGTAAGTGATCTCTTGATGAAGGCCGGGGTCAAAAACATTATTATTTGTGACAGCAAAGGGGTGATCTACAAAGGGCGAAAGGCTGGGATGAACCCTTATAAAGATAAAATCGCCGAAGCCACCAACTTGAATTTGGAAAAAGGTGAATTGAAAGATGTGGTTCAGGGAGCTGACGTTTTTCTTGGTCTTTCCGTTCCCAACGCAATGGATCAGGCCATGGTTAAAAGTATGGCCAACGATCCGATTATCTTTGCTCTTTCGAACCCCACCCCGGAAATCATGCCCGATGAAGCCTATGCAGCCGGTGCAAAGGTGGTAGCCACCGGACGAAGTGATTTTCCCAATCAGGTGAACAACTCATTGGCTTTCCCCGGTATCTTTCGGGGCGCGTTGGATATTCAGGCCTCTCGCGTTAATACGGAGATGAAGCTGGCCGCCGCCCATGCCATTGCGGATCTCATTACAGAAGCGGAACGGGCGAAAGGGAAAATTATTCCTGGTTCTCTTGATTTTCGGGTTCCTCCTGCTGTTGCGGGGGCTGTCGCTAAGGCAGGCATCGCGAGTAAGGTTGCCCGAAAAAAGGCCGACCCCGAAGCGATCAGCCAACAACTTAAAAACTTTATTTACGAAGGTCATCTGGGTCGAGTCGCAACAGTTTAATCGTTGAGAACCATGGGGAACCTCTCCTTTTTTAAGTGAAATCAGCTTATAATAGGTGGCATGGAACTATTTGAAACCCTTGAGGAATATTATCTCGCTCGATGCTTGGAACTTGCTGAACGAGGAAAAGGACACGTGAGTCCGAATCCTTTGGTCGGTTGTGTGGTGGTTGATGCGCATGGGAAAAAGGTGGGCGAAGGGTATCATCAGAAAGCAGGCGGACCTCATGCGGAAGTAATTGCCCTTGAGCAAGCAGGTGAACGTGCGAAAGGGGGCACCCTTTACGTCAATCTGGAACCCTGTAATCATCATGGGAAAACACCGCCTTGCACTGAAAAAATTATTGAGTCTGGTATCAGCCGGGTGATTTGCGGCACACTGGATCCCAACCCGAAGGTCTCTGGTGCGGGTCGTGATCGGCTCCAGAACTCCCGAATTTCTGTGCGCCATGGGTTTCTGGAAGAAAAGTGCCAACGGTTAAACGAGGTGTTTTTCCATTGGGTTAAAACTTTAAAACCCTTTGTTACCCTAAAAATGGCGATGACGCTGGACGGGAAAATTGCGAGTCGGCAAGGGCAAGGTGAATGGATAACCAGTGATTTTTCCCGACAATATGTCCATCACCTGCGGAGCCATTATGACGCGATTTTAACAACAGCCTCAACCGTGATAGCAGATGACCCGAAACTGACCGTTCGTCACATCCCAGATTTTGAAATAAAAGAAAAACAACCGGTTCGGGTGATTCTGGATCGGCTTTTTTCTCTAAACCCGTCAGTGTATCAGGTGTTTGATACCCAGCAAGCCCCGACGTGGGTGTTTACGTCTAAAATCCGTCATAATAAAGACCATGCCCAGCGTGCCCGGAGTAAAGGGGTTCGCATTTTTGAAGTGGATGATACGGGGCTTGGGCTGAATCTTCATGAGATGATGACCATCCTGAGTAAAGAAGGGATTACCAGCTTGATGACCGAAGCCGGTGGCCGATTGAGTGGTAACCTGATTCAACATAAGCTTATCCACAAGACTTACCTGTTTTACGCCCCTCAGGTTGTTGGCGATAGTGCGGCTCAATCGGCTTTTTCATCCTCTGCCAGTTTTCAGCTTCACCATTCGCCAGCCTTTCATATTCATAATTCGTGTCAGTTGGATGGTGACATTGTGGTTGAGGCTTACCCCATACCTTCAAAGGCGCTGGCGAGAAAATGAGTTTTACGCCGGGTAAAGGGTGGCGAGATCAGAAAAATCTGCTGCGTTGATCCTCGAAGGCTCTTTTGTGTTCAACCATTCTAGAAAGCGGGCGGCTTCAGGTTCCATATCATTGGGCAGTGCCTTAATAATCTGCTTACTGAATTGTTTGGTCACAAACTTCAGCACCCGAGATTGTTGATAAGCGTCCCGTAAACGATAAATAAAAGAGTTTGGGTCTTCCAGCAGGCTGTCCAGGTTAATGCGGCTTAGCGCTTGTTCCCATTGGGGGTTTTCGTTTAGCAAACGAGTAACCATCTTTCCGACCTTTTGCCCGGTGGTTTCAGCAAACGTCCCTTCTTTATTATTATGGGAAGTCTGTATTGAAGGTTCTTCGGAAGGTGGGTTCGGATCTGTTGGGAAAGTGAAATTTGCTTCAGGAAGGGGCTTGGAAACCTGGGATGTCGATGTCATGGTCTGGAGGCGATTTTCTGGTAAACTCACATTTTCTGGAGAAGGTAAATAGGATGGGCTGAAAGGGGGACGAGTTAGAGGTGATTGTGCCGTGTTGGACTGAGGGTCATTAGAATAGGGGTAGGCGGTTGGAAATAGTGGGTAGGGGAATGATTGAGGAGCCAGTAGTTGAGGAGGGCGATTTGGGTAAGCCCCGTAAATAAACGGAGCGGGTGTATAAGGAGTGTAGGGGTATGAACCTCTATACTGATAAGAGTGGGTAGGCAGTGCGACCATAGTCCGATAGAGCTCCCGCAGTGTGGTGTAATCGTGTTCGTAGTCCTCTTACTCTTTACAAACCCGCTCAAGACTTTTTGTTGTTAGTGTTTATTTGAAGTGTTAAAAGTGAAAATGGATACTCACTTCTGACCGGTAAATGCCTGGGGAGGTGATTCGAGCGCTCGTTGTTTTAGCTGATTAGCGGCACGCTGGAGTGATCCCTTTAATCCAGAGTGTCTCTTGAACCCGGAAGTAAACGTTTCGCCGACTTGGCTATAGGTGGTTAGTCGAGGCTCTGAAGGACTTCCGCTTGGGCAGGGTAGTTTTTTTCGGGCTTCTGACTCCTGATTTAGTTCTTGTCGAGGCCATGTTTTCCCTTCTCGATGGACATAGCGTTCATCAATAGCTAAACTGTTGATTGAGAAAGGGTCTTGTCGGGATGGTTTTTGAGGGAACAAGGCCCCTAATGGATCACGGGGGCTGAATTTAGACGCTACCCACAGTGGCCTTTCGTCTTTTGAAAATTTTTTGGAAAGCTTTGACGACTCAGAATGTTTTGCTTTCTGTTGCTCCGGTGTGGTTTGAGTCGTATGGGGTGGTGGTGGCTCTGTAATAGCAATAGTCGTATTCGAAGCGGAAGCTTTGGTCGGCCGGATCTTTAAAGGGTGTCTGTCTGAAATTTCTGGAGTTTTTAGAATTTCGGGCTGTTCCGCGGTAGGGCGAACGTATGAATCGACTCGAGGCGACTTTTTTATCTGTCCGGCCCGGGTTTGTTCCGCAATTTTTTGGAAGATGCCTTTTTTCGGGAGTGTTGGCTTTTTCCGATGAACCGTTGTCATAGGAGAGCCTTCCGACACAGTTGAAAGGGCTGGAGAAACCCTTTTTGACGCTGTTTCTTCAGTTGTTACGACCTGTTTAGAAACTTTAGAAACGGTGGGTTCGGAGGCGATGGAAATCGCCTCTGGTGTTGCGGTCAGCTTTTTGTCGAGCGAGGGAAGTTGAGCCTGAATTTCACTAAGCGACTCACCATCGACAATACGGTTTTGAATTTGGCGGAAAAAGGTTAAATCCTGATGAGTAAAATAAAGTTCACCTTTAAAGGAAAGGTGAACTTCTTTCTCATAGGCGACGCGAGGGATGCGAAAATACTGGGAAAGCCGAACCAGAACGGTTTCAGACATGCCTAGTTTTTCAGCCGTTTCGTCTAGCGAGTATAATAAGTCCGCCATGGTGTGATTTTACACTTTCTTATTTTCGTCTTTCAGATGACGGTGACAAAATAGTACATTTTGAAAGCATCCGAAAATACGTTCAAGATTTGTATTCATCGCTTTTTATTATAAACCAAAGCCATGAATCCGGGCGGTCTCGATTCGGTTAGCTCGCAAAGGCCGAAATAGCGGTTGCTTTTTCCGGCATTTCAACAACATCGCTCGCATTTCCCCAAAACGCTAGGCCAACTTGCACCAAGCAAAAAAGAATCAGTATCGTAAACAGTGTCGGAAGGACAATGTCTGTAATCAGGTTCTCCGGTTGCTGGTTTGAGTAATTCCTCTCTTCCATACGTGGTTTCCCCCGTGTTTTTCACTTGAGTTCCGACGTTTTCATCCATCTAACTAACGAAAAAGTCGGCCGATCATTTGACTAAATTGAACCCATGGTTAATTTGCGTGACGACTCGTTTCATCTAACCAAAAAAAGTTCTAACCATACATTTATAATGTGAATACTTTACTCTTCTCTTATTTAACTCTCTAGCGGACAAAATGTAAAGTAAATGTAAAGTATTTTCTGAATATTTTTACAATAGAGTAAATTTTTGAAGTATAATAAAAGGTTTTTATCTGGATCTAAATTGGTTGTAAGCGCTTTTCTGCGCATCGATATATTGAGAAAGCTTTTCGGGTGGGAGGTTTAGGATTTCATCAGCGGTTAGGTGGGCTGAAGAATCCGTATTGGATGCTTCAGGGTAGGCGTTAGAAGGGAGCTTTTTTACGGGCAAAATGCTTCCAACCAATTTGTTGCCCAGATAACTGCCACTGAGGTACGCGACTGTCCCCACAGCCAATCCGATGGGGCCAGTGCCTAGAATTAGAGCCGCTGATCCGGCTGCAAGTAGCCCAGAGCCGATTCCAACGGCGGATTTAGCCAAAGACTTGGTGCCGGCCCAAAGTCCAGCGAGGATGCCTTTGTCGTAGGTGACTTGAGCCACGTCCTTAACGGCTTCGGCAATGCTAATGGCTCCGTCAATCACGGCCGTCATAAATAAAGGCCCCTTGAGCGGGTTCTTTAAGGCTTTCAGCATATGCTGACCCACGGCTCCTTTTTTCGCTAGCCAGTTGCCGATACGAGCACCCCAAGTCGAATTGGTTGATCGGGTGTTTTTCCCAACAAGCCCTGAGAGAATCCTTTCTTTTGGGCTGAAAAAATTGCCGGAGTGGAGGTTCAACATAAAATTTCTCACCGGAGATAGGATTTTATTTAAGCCCGGATGGTTTTGGCTTAAAGTATTTAGCCATTTCCCAAGGCCGGTTGCTTTGTTGCCTTCTGCTCGTCTAATATCTAATGTATCCGCAATGGCTTTATCCATATGATGAAACGTTTGATTCAGAGCAGGCCTTTTCTTCTCGGCAGCATTAACCGAATTCTGTATCCCATTTAAAGAAAAATCCATAGACCAAAACCCCTTGAGTTGAACCCTTTGGCTAAATAACCCATAATTTTTAGTGGGCTGACTGCCGTCGCTGTGTTTTACCCCTGAGTGCTACTAGGTATATAAAAACATAAAAACTGTTTTTTGTGCCTTTGAGTGGATTGATCAATGGGTGAACTCACTAACGAAGTCGTTAGTTTTGAGCTCTTTGTTACAATCTCATTCATTTAGAGTATTCAGTTCTTGGTTCGATCTCCGATACCCATTATGTCAGACAGAACTGACCCGCAAATCACCAGACTTACCCTACTCTCTCTCTAAAATTCTCTCTTTACCCTACAAAGGTAATTAATCCCACCTCTCTCTCTTTCCCTGATGAACCACACAGGTGCTTTTTTAAAGCACCTTTTTTCTTTTTTAAATGTTTAGTTTGTGGACTCGTATTCAAAAAAACAGGCCCGTTCAGGGTTGTTTTGTGTTACAATTCTTTGCTGTCAGTCAGGAAGCCCTATTTCAACAGGGGCATTTTCTCTAGCAACATCAAAAAATTAAAGACAAAAGTCTTGTGAACAAAAGAAAAGAAAGGGCTGCCTTTCTTGTAGGAGTATGACAATGGGTTTAAAAGAGATCAACTGGATGATCGGTGGCCCTCAGGGTACAGGCGTTGATTCCTCGGCCACACTCTTTGCGCGAGCAATGACCGTGGCGGGTTATTGGGTTTTTGGTAAACGGGAATATCATTCTAATATTAAGGGAAAGCATAGTTATTTTCAGGTTCGGGTCAATCACAACCCAGTTCAATCCAGTTTGGATCCCATTGATTTGTTGGCATCGTTCGAAAAAACGACGGCAGAGATTCACGCTCATGAAATTATGGCCGAGGGTGCTCTGATTTATGATCCGGCGTCCACAAAGCCGGAAACGTTGGATGGGCTTGATGCCTCGGTGAAACTATTTCCGATGGACTTTCAATCGATTTTAAACGAAATTGCCGAAGAGACGGGTACGAATCCGATGAAGCTGGTGATCATGAAAAACACGATTGCTGTGGCGGCTTCACTGGCCCTCTATGGTGTTGAAATCGATGCCATTGAAGAAGCGCTGAAGGGTTTATTTACCGGCGCCAAAACAAAGCTGGTGGCTTCTAACATGCTGGCCGCGAAAAAGGCCTACCAAGTCATCGAGGCTCTGTCAGGGTTCGCTGAATATAAATATAAACTGGCAGAATCGAAAAACCCGCCGGCTAAGGGTAGCCGTTTGTTAATGAATGGTGCCACGGCTTGCGGTTTAGGAAAGCTAAAAGCGGGTTGCCGTTTTCTGACGTATTACTCTATTACTCCAGCCGTCGATGAATGCATTTATCTGGAAGATCGCCCGGAATATGGCATTGTAGTTATGCAGTGTGAAGATGAGCTCTCTGCGGTTAACATGATGAACGGTGCGGCCACAACCGGCATTAGAACCTCAACAGCGACATCCGGCCCTGGGTTCTCCCTAATGGCTGAAGGCATTGGTTGGGCTGGTATTAATGAAGTGCCCGTGGTGGTCTTTAACTACCAGCGAGGTGGACCCTCTACCGGGTTACCGACCCGAAGCGAACAGGGCGAATTGTTGTTTGCCATTAACATTGGTCATGGCGAGTTTCCAAAAATTGTGATGGCCCCAGGCGATATGTACGAATGTTTTGAAGATTCCTTTTATTCCTTCAACTACGCTGACCGATACCAAACCCCGGTTATTGTTCTGCCGGATAAGACACTGGCCAATAATACCCAGAGTATCGACTTTTTTGATGAATCTAAACTCGTGGTGGATCGGGGAGAAGTTGTATCGAATCAAGTCAAAGGGGATCCAATGGAAAAAATTGATGAGTCGTTGGCTATTTATCCCCGGTTTAAAATTACCGAATCCGGTGTATCGCCACGTCCTTTACCAGGGACCCCGGGTGGTATCCATTGGCTGACCGGTGATGAGCATACAGAGATCGGTCATATTACGGAAGATCCAACCATTCGGATGGCCATGCATGAAAAACGGTTCCGAAAGTTGGATTTGGTAGCAAAAGAGATTCCCATTGACCGTCAATACAAACTGTATGGGCCTGAAAAAGCCGACTTAACTCTCGTGAGTTGGGGTTCTATCAAAGGACCGATTCACGATGCCATGCCGGTGTTAAAAGAAAAATATGGTATTACAGTGAATCACTTGCATATTCGTTTAATGAGCCCGTTCCCGGCAAAAGGCGTTTTAGATATCTTGAAAAAAGCGAAAAACGTAGTTTGCATAGAGCTCAACTTTACGAATCAGTTATCTCAGCTCATTACCATGAGAACTGGATTCCAGATTCCTCATCATGCGGTTAAATATACGGGTCGTCCTATTTCCCAGTGTGAAGTTATTGAGACCGTTCAGAAAATACTAAAAGAGAAAACGGAAAAGGTGGTGCTTAGCTATGGTCACTAAAACATTGAATGAGCCGATTAAGGCACGACAACTGAAAAGTGATATTAATCCAGACTGGTGTCCAGGTTGCGGTGACTTTGGTATCGTAAACGCAATTCAGCAAGCACTGGCTGGGTTGCAATTACCGCCATGGGATGTATATTTCCTTTCAGGCGTTGGTTGCTCCGGTAAATCGAGCCATTATGTTCAGGCCTATGGGGCGCACACCCTTCACGGACGGGTACTGCCCTATGCATTGGGCGCAAAAATGGCGAATCCTGAGTTGACTGTTCTCGCCGCGGGTGGGGATGGGGACGGATTGGGCATTGGTGCTGGGCATTTTGTTCATGCGGGCCGTCGTAATGTGGACATGACCTACATTATCTTTGATAACGAGGTTTATGGCCTAACCAAAGGGCAGGCTTCGCCGACTCTCGCACAGGGAGAGCAACCTAAATCACTGCCTTTACCGAACATTAACCAGGCGATTAACCCGTTTGGTTTGGCATTGGCCAGTGGGTATACATTCATCGCACGAACCTACTCTTATGATGCCAAACATATGAAGGCCACCATCATGAAGGCCATCCAGCATCGAGGCATGGCGTTGGTGGATATCATTCAACCGTGCCCAACTTATAATAACCTTCGGACCAAGGAATTTTTCGCGGAAGAAGTCTGCGGTAATTCGGATACACCCTTACCTCGGGTCTACTACTTGGAAGACGATGGTTATGATGGGGTGGTGAAGGATGCGTCTGATACGGGTGAAATCCATGAAAAGCGCATGAATGCCTACCAAAAAGCTTATAGTGAACAAGGTTATAGTGCTGATCAACGGGTTGGCCTTGGGGTTTACTATCAGGTGAACCTACCGACCTATGAAGATCTGTTAAAGCAGAATTTCCCAGTTTTGGAAGGCACAACCCCCATTGGCTTGTCCTATCATGATGAAAAAATGAAACCCACGACTGACTTGACATCAGGCTGGGAAGCCTTAATCGTTTAAACCCATTAAAAAAGACTAAATGTATCCTTCTTACTTTATTGTGAGGAGGGTGCCTTATCTCTTTTTTTGATTGCTTCGGTTACCTGATAGGACTCATTTTGAAGAATAAAGGATTTACCTTTTGAGGGGATGGTAATGTGGACAGTGGCAATTGTCCTTTTGTCGCGAATGTACGTTGAGATATATTGTCCATTGTCTTTTCTGTTTTCAAAACCAGCGGCTTCGAGATCTCGAAGGGCTTTTTGCAGGGTTCGTTTGGGAGTATGACGGCCTTCAAATTGCGGTGTTGAGACTGGGCGAGAGAAAGAGACTGACATAAAGCATGGGCTTCCTTTGTTTATTGATAATCAGGTTTCTGTATTATTAAAAGTGCTTCAATGACAAAAAATGCGCTTCTTTTGGAACAGGGTCAAAAAATAAAGGAAAAATCGGTCAGAAAATCGGTCATGGCTTTGATAAAAAGGGGCAGGGTTGCCAGTAGGATGGAGATACCGATGCAAGGCTTTAAGGCAAAACTCAATTGGAAAACAGGCATCTGTTGAGCGGTTCGGTTGACAATCCCTAAAATGACATCAATGGACATGGTTACCAGAATAATGGGGGCGACCAGTTGTGTGGCAACCAGCATAACATTGGCCGATAACAGGACCAGGTAGCTCATATCAATGGAGCCGACAATGTCCTGATAAAGGCTGAAGAGCGGAAAAATTTCAAAACTGCGTTCCAATGCGTTAATAATCCAGAAAATACCGCCCAAGTGCATAAAAATTAGAATGCCTAGAAAGGCAAAAAACCGATCTAGGATCATGACCTGTGCTTTGCTTGAGGGGTCAAAGAGGACGGCGGAAGAAAGACCAATCTGGCTGTTCATCAGGCTACCGGCTGAGGAAATGGCTTTCAGGATCATGTCGGCGGTAAAACCGATTAGGCCGCCAATGATGCTGTTCATCACAATTAGAAGGAGGAAATGGAACAGGTGGCCGTTGTTTGGATCGATAGGATGTTTAATGGGCACTACCCAGAGAAAAATAACGGTTAGAAAAATGCCAAAGTTTAGCTTAATGGGGAAGGGAATATCTTTCCGGTTGAATAAAGGGCATGTAAACAAAAACGTCAGCACCCGGGCAAAGATAAGCAATCCGGCATCCACAAGGTGGCCGTAATCCTTAAAAATAGAGCCGAAGGCTTGTAATATAAGATCAAAATCCATGGGCTAATGACTTTCCCGAGGTCTCTATAGGGTTATTGACGGTCCTGATACAAGTGCATTTCTTCGCTGATAGCCGCTTTGGGCGCGGCTCGGTAGTCACTCTGAATTTGTTCTCGTTGTAACGATTGTCCGCCCTGACCGCCAAGAGCAGGCGCTTTTATGAGTTGACGGTTGGCTCTCCCTGTGCGAGATAGTCCGGTTTGTTGGGCATAAAAGGTATCACGCTGTTTTTGTTCGGCTGTTTTTGCCTGAGGTGGCAAAAGCTTGTGGCCACTTAGCGGGATTTCCTGAAACGCAATAACGGTAGACTCTCGGATATAATTGCTGAGTAGCGTCATCATGATCTGACCGCCAAAAATAATGAGCAAAAATACTAGAATAATTTTAGGGGCGGCAGAGATGGTTTGTTCCTGCACTTGGGTTACCGCTTGAATAATCCCGACAATGAGCCCCACCGAAGCTGCTGTCAGCACGGCGGGAAGCGAGAGCATGAGAATTAGAAACATGCCTTTGCCTAAATGTTGCGTTAAAAGTTCCATAGGGAGGGTCCTTTTTTTGAGGGAAAGTTTGGAAAGGGTGAGTTGGAAAAAATAAAATCAGGCGACCGGATGGTCAATTAAAGCTTTGGACTAGGCCATTAATAATTAAGCTCCACCCGTCAACGGCCACAAAAACCAGAATCTTGAACGGTAATGAAATAATGGTGGGGGATAGCATAAACATCCCAAGGGCCAGCAGAATGTTGGCAACAACCAGATCCAGCACGATAAAGGGGATAAAAATAATGAACCCGATTTCAAAAGCGGTGCGCAGTTCGCTGAGCATGTAAGCCGGGGCAACCTCCCAAAGGGCAAGCTCGCTTGGACTTTCAGGCGGGGCGCTTCTGGAAAGCTCAAGAAAGAAGGCAATGTCTTCCTGGTTCGTCTGACGCATCATAAAATTTTTAAGAGGTTCCGAGCCTTCTACCATTAGGCTGACCACACTATCGCCCCGCTCCAGCCCGGGGCTCACCCGCTCGTACATTTCGCCAAAAACGCCACTCATCGTATAGAGGCTTAAAATCAAGGCGAGGCCGACCAACACCATGCCGGGAGGCACCTGTTGAGTACCTAGAGCGGTTTTCAGAATGTTCAACACGATGACATAACGGAGAAAACTGGTCATGCTAACGATGATAAAGGGCAATAGACTCAAAGAGGCCATGAGCAAAATCATTTGCAATGCCGGATCCAGATTGTTGAGCATGGTTTCCATAGAACGCTCTTTCTCTTGTTTTCTCTGCTCTAGTTTGGTTACTAGGAGTAAATACTTTGTGTGAGTAAGGTAAACTGGGATTGGAGCTGTTGGTGAAACGGGCTAATGGATGTTGTGTCTTCTGAGGGCATGGGCATTTTGAGGGAAGGTTGGGTTTGAGAGACGACGTTTTCTTGTTTCTGTCGAACGTCTAACGGGCTAATACACTGGATGCCGTGGTCGGATGAGGCAATGAGGAAACGTTCCTGATCACAGCGAACCACATAGAGGGTTTTCTGAGGCGTCAGATGAAGGGTGGACTCGATGACAAAGGTTTGTTGTTCAGAGTGTACGCTGTTTTCCTTTGGTGTCATGTTAAAACCAAGGAAAGCAAGCCAATGAAAGGGTTGGTCAGAGGGAGCCCGGAGGGGAGGCTGGTTGGAACGATGGCCTTGTCCTCGGTAGTTTCTCAGTAAGGGGTGATTGAGTGCCGAAGGGTTGTGCTTCAAGTAGAGGAATATAGCATAGACCACCCCAATGGAAAGTAAGGTGTAAAGACAGATACTGCCTGCGTAATTCCAAAATAGTGAGGGGTTTGCCATTACCATTCGTCCTCATCGTCACCAAAATCATCGTTCATCCAGTCTTCGTCGTCATTATCGTTACTCTCAGGTTCGGATGCCGTTTGTTGAGAGACAGTTTCCTGAAGCGGGAGGTCAGATTCAAGCGGATGGGCCGTTTCGTCTGGTTGAGTTGTGATAGCGGGTAAGGGTTCATCAGACTCCGACTCGGCTTTGTCTTTGACTTCTTTAATGCGTACGCCAAACTTTTCGCCAACAATCACGAGCTCTCCAAGGGCAACGGTTTTTCCTTCAATATGAAGCCGGATATCATTCTGGGTGAGGTCGCCCACTTCCAGAATTAACCCTTCGCTCATTTGTTTGAGTTGATGAAGGGGTAACCGGGTAGGGAAAAACTCGGCATTCACTTCAAGTGTTAAACTATCCCAGATTTGATCGCCTGAGGGGCTTATTTTTTGACTGTTCATGGTGTGTTCCTTCATTGAAGAGGGTGCTAAGCTTTGGGTTGATTCTTCGGGAGTGACGGGAATCTCAAGTGAGTTCCTGTTTTTGAATTCGGTATTGAAAAAAAGAGGCTCGCCAGTTTTTGGGGTGAGTAGAGCCATCTGGTTAACTTGGCTGTGGTCAAGAATGACAATGTCACCCCGCTCCAGCTCACGTAAATCATCAATGGTAAAGCGGGTTTTCCCTAGCCAAAGGGTTCCTTCAGTATGGGCGTCCAGAAACAGGGTATCCCCCAATAAGCCTGTATCTCCTTTGGCTTTAGGGTAACGAATGTTTTCAAGAGGGAGCGTCAAAATGATTTTTCCCGTCTGATCGTCGTTGGGGACACTGGACGTTGAGGGGTCTTCATTTTCTGATGAAAGGACTCTGAGCCCCCAAACCAGATGAACCAAGGGATAATCGCTTTGAATCGGGGCTTTTCGATTGACCATACCCTTCAACAGGCAGACAAAGATCTCTTTGCTGAATTCGGTCAGGATCTCGGACTCCAGTTTGGTAATGCGCTGAACCTGAAATTCGGAGGAGTCCGTACCTTCGGGTTCACCGAGGGACTGTTTGAGTAAGCCTGCACAAGCCGTATCAGAAATGCGGAGTTGTAAGATTTTATCAGCGTGAACCGCACCCGCTTCGCCCAAAGGCAGTTGGGAGACATAAAATGGGTCATTTCGCCAATAGTAAAGGTTCTTGAGGCTCAAGGCGTTTAGCTTGATTGAAACCGGGGTGTTCCAAAAATCGCTTGCGATTGCACTTAGTTTCGAGCTTAATTCAGTGGCGATGTTAATAACAGAGGTCGGTACGGCCGAACTGAAGCCGACCCGAAATGCTCTTTTCTGATTCCGAGAGTGACGGCTCTTTCTTTCAGCTTCCTGGGTCATAACAACCACAAGTTTCTCTCCAAACTTTTTTCACCACATCGTCTCCAACTCATAGCATACCGTTCGATGCCCGAAATCGCATCCTACAAGTAACCGAGCCGACATAGTAAGGCGAGCGCCTTTAGGGTAAGGGGGCGACTGGGTTTAAAGTCCCTCTGCTTCTCAGGATTTTGCCGGGTTGATGTGATAACAGGTTGGTGGTATAAGTAGTTTCTTGACGAACCTGTCAATTCGTCCATTTAGATTATGTAAGAAATTCAGAGGTTGTCCACTGTGCCACAGATTAAATCGGCAAAAAAACGTGTTTTAGTTACAGAACGGAACCGTCAACGTAATATGGCTTATAAGTCAGCCGTTCGAACAGCGGTTAAAAATGTGTTGGCCGCTATCAGCGATGAACAAGAGCCAACAGCCGTTTCTGAATTGTTGAAAACGGCTTACAGCCTGATTGATCGCTCCGTTGTCAAAGGTATTCTCCATAAAAGCACGGGCGCTCGGATGAAATCTCGTTTGACCAAAGCGGTGAACAAGGTCGAAGCGGCGGCTTAGCCTTCTATTTTAAAAAATCGGATAAGTGTTTGAGGCATGCTTCAAGCACTTTCTTGGGTGTAATAGATCGGATGCAGGTATTGGGATTCGTACTGTGACTTGTACAGTCGGGGGTTTCACAGGGCCAGAAATCCAGAGATTCGGGTGGGGTTATGGTTATAATTGGCTGATGGCCTAAAGCCCCTGTTCGTTTAGGAGAGGTTGGGCCGTAGATGGCGATAAGAGGGGTGCCAACAGCGGCCGCCAGATGCAGAGGCCCTGTATCACCACCAATAATCAGATCACACTGAGAAGCCAATTGGGCCGTCTCAAGTAAATTTAAGGACCCACAGACGTTTTTAAGGGTTAAGTTAGGAAAGGAGTCTTCCTTTAGGCCGGTTTCCAGTTGATTTGCCAGCTTTTTTTCATCGGAGCCGCCGATTAACACGAGATGAATCGGACTGTTGCAGGTTTGAAGCAAGTTTTTAATCAGGATAATGTAATAGTCCAGTGGCCAGGCTCGGTTAGCACGTTTGTTACCAACGCCGGGAATGATACCGATTTGGATGGGCTGTCCTGACTCTTTTTTGTTTTTTGGCGTTTGGAACGAAGGGATTTCAGGGATGAGACGGGTGTGATCAAAGTCCGGCAGAGGGAATAGGGTTTTAAAGGGTTGATAAAAGTCGGTTACGGCATGGCGTCGAAGCGTTCTGCGTTCGTCTTTTGGCGTAAGCCTGAGCTTTTCTTTTTGGTAAAGGGATAAAGCATCAGAAGAAGGGAAAAACCCAAGAATCAATCGAGCTAAAAGCCAGGAACGAAAGTTTGGTTGGAGGGTGATGGTTTTGTTAACCCCACTCTCCTTAAGGGCTTTTGCCAGATTGATCAGGTGTTTACCTGTCTCCAGAATATTCTGCCCTTTTTCAAAAGTCCAAACCTGATCCACATCGGGGAATTGAGTGACCAGTGCTTGGTAAGTGGGCGATGTGAGAACATGAATGGTCATATCCGGGCAATGGGCTTTTAGAACACGGATGGATGGAGACATGTGAAGTAGATCTCCCATGGCACCCAAGCGGATGATTAACACCTGATTTTGAGGAGGCGGACTCATTGGGAAGCCTCTTTCTGGATCGAGTGAGCCGTTATTAAAGGGAGAAGGGTTTGCAGGACGTGTTCGGGGGTAAGGTCGTTCATGCATTGATACGGGGATTCGTTGAGTTTTAAGGGACAAATACGCTTGAAGCAGGGCTGGCAGGCATGATTCAAGGAAAGAACCTGGTGAGGGTTTGGCGCTTTAGGTCGGCTGACAGGGCCTGTTCGTCGAGGAGCTGTTGGGCCGTACAGGCCAATAATCCAAGGCATCTGCCTGGAGTGATTGAAGGCGACAGCATTGGCGATATGAAATAATGCGCTATCCAGTCCGATAAAAACGGTGACGCATTGAAAAAGCGCATACAATTCGGCTAGTTGGGTTTTACCACAAAGGTTGTGGAGGTTTGAATCGTTTTCGATGCCTGATAATAGGGTTTGAATATCGTTTTCTTCGTTGGGAGCACCCAGAATTAGGACATTGATGGGCAGCTCAGAAAGGGATTTCAGGAGTGTTTGCCAGTGCGTTTTAGGCCAATGTTTACTGGGCCAAATGGTTTTGGGGGCGATGGCTACGGTTGGCCATTGAGGATTAAGAGGGGTTAATAATTGCTGAATCTTTTCCTTTGTCGAATCGGACGATGGTGGAATGGGGTAGCTTTGGGCGTTCATGGATTCGAGTGTGTTTGTTTTCAGGTAGCCTAATGTTTCTGCAAATTCTCGAAATTTAATGACTGTTGGCAGGTTTGGGTTATGCAGGTCGTGGTAAGGTAAGCATTCGGTGTAGTAAATACTGGCGTTTTCCCGGGTGTTTTTGTAGCCAAACCGCCGAGGGATCTGCGAGAGGAAAGGGATCAATGCGCTTTTGCTAAGTCCTTGCGCATCCAGGCTGGCCTCGTACTGTTCCTGACGAATGTCGCGAAAAAAATTAACGCTTTGTTTTAAAAGGCTGAGTGCTTGCCATGGTTTCTGAATCAGGGTTCGGATCCAGGTCTTACGTCTGGAGATGTGGAGCCGGTCAATGAGAGGGTGGTTCATTAAAAGGGGGGCGGCTGACTCTTCCACTACCCAACCAACAAAGGGTGGATCAGGATGGTTTTTTAGCGCAGCGAGTAGAGGTAGTGTCTGAATCACATCGCCATGAGCGCTGAGCCGGGTGATTAACAGTTTTTTGAAAAAGGGCTTTGAGGACAAGGAAGGTCTCCGCTATCTTCTCTCTTCAGTTAGAGCCTGTATAATAAAAGGAAGTGATATAGGACGCTGGCTTTTTGCAGAGATGAACTTGACCGATCCGTTAATTTTACTGATGTTTGCCATTGGGGGACTCTCCCTTATTGTCGTTCTCATTATACTGTCTAAAACCACCACAGAGAAATCTAAAGAAACAAAAGAAAAAACGACCCCAGAGATGTTGGGTTTTGTCGAACATATTAGTGTTGGCAATAAAGAGTTAGCTCAGTATAACTACGACAAAGCTTTGGAACATTTTGAAAGGGCCTTGGCCTTCAGAAAGAATGATCCGTCCATTCAGTTTAAGATAGCCCGAATTCATTTGTATAAAGAAGATTACGGAAACGCCATTGTGGCGTTTCGGCGGGTGTTGGAGATAGAGCCGAAGAAGTTGGAGGCTCATTATGAGCTGGCTCGAATCTACCGAATTCAGCAAAAACATGGAGACGCCCATCAGTCATTGGATGCGGTCTTAAAGGCTCAACCCGGCCATGAGGAGGCCTTAAAGATGAAAGTGAGTATGCTGGCTACCGAAGGGCGTCATACAGATGCAAAACCGTTTTTGGGGAAGCTGGTTGAAGTGAGTCCCTCCAATCGGCAATATCGAGAGCAGTACGCGGACGTATTAAAAAATTCAGGCGAACCCGAACAAGCGGTCAGTCTATATGAAGAGCTTGTTTCACTGGATAAGGGAAATGAGCATTATTATCGCTGTAAAATGGGGCAGGCTTTTTTTGATTTAGGAAATTACGAACAGGCAAAAACTTGCTTTGAGCCGACGTTTAACTCGAGAGCGCCTGAGAGTCAGGATCCTAAAATTCAGGAGACTATGGCGGCCTGTCTGTGTAACCTAGGAGTGCAGTATCAAGGGGAAGGTGCTCTGGATGAAGCCATACAGCTGTATAAACAAGCGTTGGATTACAACGAGGCCAATGAAGACATTTTGTATAACTTAGGGAAAGCCTTAAAGGATAAAGGGGAGCTTAACGAGGCGATCCGATACTTTAAAGAAGCCCTGGAGCAGAACCCAAAAGATGCGGACAGTTGTTACGAGTTAGCTAAGGTTTATGACGCTCAAGGGAACCTTCAAGAGGCGGAGCGCTTCTATAAAACCTGCTTCGGTTTGGACCCCGCTTTCTCGCCAGCGGCTTATGGCTTGGGAACCCTTTGTGGTCTTCAGGGAAACTATAGTGAAGCGGTTAAATACTTAACAGAAGCCGTTAAGTTGGATCCAAAATACATTGACGCGATTTATAATCTGGCTGTGTGTCAAGACAAGCTGGAACATAAGAAGAAAGCGCTCCAACTGTATAAAAAGGTATTGGAACTGGATAAAAGCCATGTGGAAGCCCGAAGCAATCTAGCTTTATTACAGCAAGACCTTCAGAAATAATTAGGTGTAGAACCCTTGAGAGAGACGGGACGTTCCTTTTAATGCCTGATAAGCGGATACGGCGTCAAAAGGCACTGAACTTGTATTCATGGGAGCGGTGATGTCGTTTTTCTGTTGGGGCATTGTCTTCTTTTTATCGTGCCACCATTTGTTAAACCAAACGGGGAACCAGCCGATGCCGATGGCTACGAGAGCAAAGCTGACCACACTGATCGGGAGCCGCACGCGGTCAGCATAGTGGACGAGTGATTCTGGGAGCGACGGTAGCAAAGAGAACTTGGACGAAATCTCAGGACCCAGTCCCTTCATTCGGTCAAGTCGCCAGGTTTCCAGAAACTGCATTTTTTCAAAAATAGTTTTTGATAAGGTGTTAACCTTTCGCGTTGCGTTGGTTTTCGTGGCCTCAGAGAGTGTATCTAATGTGGTGTTGAGTTCGTTTAATACCTGTTTAATGTCTGCCGAGTCCGAAATCAAATGGGTGTCCAGCCAAGGTTTTAATGTTCGTTTGAGGGCACCAACAATGTTTTGTGCGTTGTGTTCCTTTTGCTGGAGAATGGTTGCTAATGTCTGTGGGCTATCGAGTTTGTAATAGAGTTTGGTGTCTGCAGGGTTATAAATATCCCCATCGCCCATGAGGCGAAGACCCACTTTCTCCTGTACTTTCCGGGTGAGTAATTTTTTCAGAGGATCCAAGGCGTAAAGCATCGTAATGAGGGTAAGGATATCTCTACGAAGGATATCGCCAAATTCGCTATCGTCCCCCTCTGCCGCTCGCTTTCGGGCTTGATTAAGTCGAGGGACAATGGTCATGGGGAGGATCATAAAGGTAAATGCCCCAATTGGTGGTTGGGCGATGTGCATTTTACCCACTTTCAAATGGGTTTTAAAATCGAAGTTGAATACTTTATCGTAAAGCCAATTTACGGTGAGAAGGCTGGGATTGATCAGGTATTTCTTTAACAAAGAGGGAGCGAGCCGATTGGCTTCCACTTTGTTCCCAACGTAGGTATCCAGGCGCCCCGGCGCCGTAAAAAATTGGTTCGCCACTGGATAGAGCCAGCGTGTTAAAAAATCCGCCTGTGCTTTTTGGGCAACACCGGGGCTGAGTGAATGGATGTCAAAAGCGCTTGAAATGTTGGGATTCATTGGGGGTTACCTCCCGAATCAGGCGGACCGATGGGTGGAGTAATCCCTTGGAAATAAAGAAACCCCGGTAACAACTGCCTTTGATAGTTCTGGGAAAAAGGGGAGGCAGTATAATAGGCGTTACCGGGGTAGAAATTTGGAGCCTGCTGGCGAGAAGCCGGATAGAAACGGCGTGGGTTGGGCGGGATATTTGGGTTCGGGCGATAAGTTTGACGCCTGTTAGCATCAGAAGAAGAGGGGAGCGATTTTTCTGTGATGGTCTGATGTTCATGCGGTGCTTTTTTAGGGGGCTTAGAAGCGTAATCTTGCCGATTTGCCGGGTAGTGTTCTCCACGCTGGACAAGGCGAGGCAGTAAGACAAGCCATAAACTGCCTAGACCCACCCCAATCACCGTGGCTAATAGTTTATTTCGTCCGACCTTTCGAGCGATGAATTCGGCCATCTCGGTCAGTTTGCTACGGGTGGTCTTGTTATGGGTTTGGATTGTATCAACGGCGTAGTCTTTGAAGTTGACCAAGTTAGAAAGTATGGCGTCTAGCGAATGTTTTTCGGGTTTATTGAGTGCGCTGAAAAAGCGGGTTTTTATTTTTCGGCTTTCAAAGAGTGTGTCTTTGGCTTTTTGCCCGCGATTATATTGGTGAATAATGATCTCTTGGAGATCGTCATTGAGTTCGTGCAAGATTTTATCCACGCCATGGCGTTTGGATTTATCCATGGATTGAAGGGCATGTTCGGCCCACTGGTCGGTCCATTTCTCGATGAACTGACCGATGGGAACCGTAGTTTTGGAATTTAATCCGTATTTTTTAACTAATTTATCACTCGGTGTGACCTTTGTTTTTAACAGGGCAGAGTCATCAAATATTTGGGAAACAAAATCTTTGACGAGGGTTTTGGATTGAACTGAGGATAAGGGACGAGTTTGATCGATACCGCTGTCGTTTATATGCTTGATAAACGCGTTTTTTAACCCGTTAAAATCTTTCTGACCCAACCAGAACGCTTGTCCTCGGCTTTTAAATGTGGCGAGCGCAAAAAGTAATGTGGGCGCGCCAAGACATCCGGGAGCGGTCAAGACTTCTCGTGATAGCTCTTCGAAGGCATTCTGGTGGTTTAGCCCTTTAAGGTCACGCCAAAATGTTTTCAAAAGGACTTCGGCCGGACCTTTTCCTGCGTTTTGTTCGTCGGTGATTGGGTCATAGTCGTCTCTGCCTCGAACCCAGCCAATCCAAACCCGGGCTATCCATAGAGCGACGACATCCAAAGCAAGAAAACTATATAAGTAGGAGGAATCAATTTTGTTAAAAGTTTTTTGCAGACCATCGACAAAACCAGTACCCATACGCTGAAAAGCCAGAGCGCTTTGGAATCGAGGTTGGATATTTTGACGGCGTGGCTTCACCGGTCCCGGATCCTGATAGGGGGCTATCGAGTGATACGGTACAGGTTGGCGGGGCATCGTGTCCCCATTGGAGAGGTATGGTGATTGATGAATCATCACAAAATATTTTTTCTTTGCTTATTTTCCCAGAACTATGTTTAGAAAAGAGGCTCAAGGGGGTTTTGTGCTACCTAGCGCAGCTTTATTAAGCGATGTAAACTTAATCAATAAATCCCCACCAATACTCTTGTCCCTTTTCCGTGTGTTTCACTCCGTTGACTGATCGCCACAAGAGAGTGGCTCTGGTCCATGGTATGAACAAGACACTTGTCGCATGATAGGCAATTTTTCAACTTTTGGCTAGTAAAATCTTTCTGTAAGGAGCGGGTAAGAGATAAAGGAATGTGAAATCAAGGGCCATGAGCGTTGATTCAGCGAGCCAAATGTCTTAACATAGTACATGCCGGTCTTTTAACATGTAACAAGGGGAGGGTTGTTCGGGGGCGGTATGACTTTTATAAACGTAAAGAATTATAAAAAAATGAACAGTCTTCTGTGTTCAGGGGGCTTTATTGTCTCGGCAAGGTTACTAATTACAAGAATATAGGTTGTTCCCTTTTACATCATGACCATTCATCCCACATTGAGTGGACCCGTACCTCGATTGACGTTTGGTCGAGGGTTGGGTGATTTGGCCGCATCCGCCATTACACGGATTGATAGCAATCCGCTGAATCAACTTATGGTATTGGATGTTGGTGGAATGGTCTTGCCAAGATCCGCTTTAGAATACAAAGAGCGGGGAGTGGATATGGGGCGAGAAACCCTGATTCGTGAAGGGGGTGGTACCCTTTCGACGGTCTTCCTTGCCGGTTGGATGGGGTCATTGGTTTATGGTGTTTACCGGTTGTTGGACTCGTTTTTTTCGATTAATAAAAGGGGCATCCATTTTGGGTCATGGATTAGTGCCCAGTCTATGGATCGGTTCTCTAACCTCTTAGAAGAAACGATGAAGGAAACCCCTTCCGGTCGTGTTGAGGCTATTCGGGAAACCTTTATTCGAAAGGTCTTGGAAGGTTTGCAAGCCACAGATCATGTTCAGGCAAATCGAATTAATCAAGATCTGCTTGGGAAGCTGACCCATCAGCGGATGGCCCAAATTATAAGGAAAAATCTATCGGAGAAAGTGGCTCAGGGCCACCTTGCCAAAGAGGCTTTGGAGACGCTGGTTTCGATGTATGACCGGTCTGGTGAAATGGAAAAAGGCATTTATAAAGTGTTCGAGAGGGCCATACGGTGGAAGAACCTGCAACGGGCTTATGAACCTTTGCAAGATGAAGCCAAACGGCTTATTGCTCAAATACCAGAGTGGCGTATCTTGCCGGAGAAACAGGCGATGGATCTGGCGTTTGAACGATTGTTGGCCCCGAAAACGCACGCTGAGATAGTTCGATTAAGTAAATCGGCTCAAAAGGCATCAAAAAACCATGTGGGAGCCATGATTAAAGTGGCCACGGAAGGCGGTTTAACGGATACGGTCAATTGGGTGGATAGAACCGGGACGAGCCTGTTAAAAGGACGAAAGCTGCCCGTGGTGCTTCGGGAGTTAAAATACTTCCTTGAGCAATACATGGATCGGGTGCTTTCCGATCCGCTCACAGGTCAGCTTAGAAAAAAGCTGGATGATGTTACAAAAGAACAAACCATGGGTCTACTGGACGATCTTATTCGGGGTGTGAGAAAAACAAAATTATGGCTCACGGCACTGCCCTTTCTTGCGGCTCTTGGTTTGGCTTCGATCGTGGCTCCTCTAAACAATTGGTGGACGAAACAGAAACATGTTGGAAAAGTCTTTTTCCCTGGTGAGGGTGGCCCACCGAAGGGAAAGGGGAATCAGGTTTTTCGGTCCATCCGAGGAGGCGCTTCTCCGGTTAAAGGGCGCCATTATGGCGCATTCCAATTGTTTGAACAGCAGCAACGTGCCGGGACTCGTTCGGGTATGTTGCGACAAGGTGCATTACAAGGAGGAGGGCAATGGTAAACATGAACAACCTAACCTTGCCCGTTAGATTCCGGGGAGCGGGAACGTTTGCCCCTCGGTCGTCTACTAGTGCCTTCCTCCGCACCTTTGATTTTGATGAACTCGGCCGGTCTACGGTAAAGCAGAATATGTTGCTTTACGCCGGTGTCATTTTGTCTCGTTTGGGTGCCAGTGCTGTTCGAGGGCAGGAAATTGATAGCTACAATGAAGTTCGGGAACATGCGGTTCGAGATTTGTTCGGTTGGCTCTTCTGGTTTCTCGCTGTGGATCCCATTAAGCGGACTTACCTTCGTTTTGCGCCGGAAGAGTATCGAGACCTGCTGGTACATAACCCTTATCAAGAGCCGCTTAAATCACGAGAGGGCCTGTGGACGTCATGGAAGGAACGAGTGAAAAAAGAGGCATCGTTTATTTTTAAAGGCGGTATGCCAACGGCAGAACAGTTGGATAATCGAAAAACACAGATGATGAAAAAGGTACGAGAGGCAGCTGGTGGCTGGGGGGATGAGGCTGTGAAAGTGGCTGAAGGGGACGTGGAAAAAGTTTTCCATAAGTTGACCCGATTCCGAAGTTTTGCATCAGGAATTGGGATTGTACTTGCGATTGCCCTGCTAGGTGTGGGTATTCCCCTGATTAATATTTTGACCACGCAAAAAAATGTGGCTGAGCGTGAAACTGAGCGGGAATCAGAAAAGCAGGGTGATCGTCCAAACCCATGGGGTTCCCTTCCTTCGGGTTTTCCGGATCCTGTTCAGCCACCGTTTGCCCCTCGAGTTTCTCGGGTATATCAGCCAAGCTACTTGCGATAACCATTTGATGCCCACAGGGATTGAGCTGGAAGGGTAGATTTTAGGATGCGGAAGGGCCTGAGCCACCGCCACCGGCCTTAGGCTCCTTTTTCGTTGGAGAAGCGGTTTTCAACTCTTTTTTACTTTGGCGTAAGAAGATCCGTTGAATCTGGCTATGGAGGGTGTCGCCGGAAAAAATATCACTGAATCGCGAACTAAGGGACGCGACTTTTTTGCTTTCCCGTTTCGTGGAGACGTTGACCTTATACAAGCGTTCCATATGTTTTTTAAGTTCATCGGCGTTGGCCATTTTTTCCAATTTACCATTGTTGACAAATGAAATATTCCCGGTTTCTTCGGAAACGACTAGGCAGTAGCTGTCCGGTGATACTTCGCTAAGCCCGATGGCGGCTCGGTGTCGGGTTCCATGTTGCCAAGATAATTTTGGGTCTTCAGTTAGGGGTAATAGTACACCGGCTGCAACAATCCGATTATCGGCATCTATCACGACAGCCCCATCATGGAGGGGGGTTTTGGGGTGGAAAATTGTTAAAAGCAATTCCGTACTCAGTCGAGCATCAAGCTGACTGCCGGCTTCGAGATAGTTAGCACCGGGATTGTTGGCTGACTCGAGAACAATCAGCGCCCCGGTTTTTGAACGGCTTAGAAACCGGGCGGTATCAGTGAGTTCGTTAATCAAAAATTCAGCTTTTTGCTCAAGAGGGGTCAGGGAGAATAGTTGCCCTCCTAAAAATTCGGGTTGACCCAAGTAGAATAGCATATTACGGAGTTCGGGCTGAAAGATAACAATCAGCGCCACAACCAAAATCTGGACGCCGAAGCCGAACACAGCAACCAGCAGTTTGAGCTCAAGGAAAAAGGCGAGGCTGAAAAGTGCCAGGAAAAACAGTAGAACGACTGAGAGTCCCTTTAATAGCTGTTCGGCCTGACTTTTTTGAATAAAGCGAATATAGACCCAAAGTCCACAAAGAGCGAGTAATCCGATTTGAATGACGAGGTTCCAGTCGATTCCCATGCCTAATAACCACTCCAAATTGGCCAAGAGCAATTGGGGGTCTTGCCAGATGCCGTTAGGAAACATACGGGTTGGCGTCCTCTCCGAAAAAGAAATCCATCGTCAATGGGTTTAATTACATGGTTCTATTGTACACGATTTTACTGAACAGCGGGGTCGGCTTTTGGCTCAGGGTTAAGCAGGTAGGATGGGATAACGTCTAGTGCCGCAACGTGCTCGTAGTTTTCGCGTCGAACCAATAGATGGGCCTCGCTCTCTTCAATGAGGACCACCGCAGGTCGAGGAACCCGGTTGTAGTTAGAGGCCATTGAATAATTGTAAGCCCCTGTGCCAAAGACAAGTAAAAAATCGCCCGGCTCTACGGCCGGTAGTTCCAAGTTTTTAATGAGGATATCGCCTGATTCGCAATATTTTCCGGCAATGGTTACGGTTTCATCAAAGGGGCGATTGGCTTTATTGGCGACAATAGCTGAATAGTCTGCTTGGTATAGGGCAGGGCGGATGTTATCGCCCATGCCGCCGTCGACAGCGACGTACTTGCGGATGCCAGGAACAGATTTAGAACTACCCAGTGTGTAAAGGGTTACGCCAGCGTTAGCAATCATACTGCGTCCGGGTTCCATCATCAGGCGGGGCAACGGGTATTTTAGGTTATTAGCATAGGCGACTAGGCGTTCTGCAATATGGGCAATGGTTTTTTCGACATTCATCGGGTCATCGTTACTGGTATAGGCAACGCCTAACCCGCCACCTAGGTTAATATCTGTTAGGGTTAGGCCATTGTAGTTTTCTCGAATGTTGTAATAGATATTAAGCAAGGTTTCAATGAGATCGTCAAAGGGGCGGACTTCAAAAATTTGAGAGCCAATATGGGCATGGAGTCCCTTGAGTTCAATGGTCTCTTTATACTCACCGGTAATGCGTTCCATAACGGGGCCTAAGTCCGAAAGGTTAAATCCAAATTTGCTATCCAGTTGACCGGTTTTAATATAATCGTGGGTGTGACACTCGATGCCGGGACTGACACGGAGAAGGACTTGAGCTTTAACGCCTTTTTTTTGTGCGACTTTATGAACCAACGCCAACTCATCCGGGTTATCCACGGTGATTCGGCCGATTTCATGGTGCAATGCCAGTTCAATTTCATCAATGCTTTTGTTGTTGCCATTGAAAAAAACGTTTTCTAGAGGGAAGCCTGCTTGAATGGCGGTATAGAGTTCGCCACCGGAAACCACATCCAGACCAAGCCCTTCGCTTTCTGCCAGCTTGCAGATGCCCATGTTCATTTGGGCTTTAGCGGCGTACAGCACCAGCGATGATTCTGGGTAATGTTCAGTCAACGCCGAAGTATAGGTCTGTGCCATAGAACGAAAGGTTTCAGCGTCCAGAACATAGAGCGGTGTACCGTAAGTTCTGGCCAGTTCGGTCAGATCCATGTCGCCGATGCAAGCGTGTCCAAGACTGTTCACATGATAGCTTTGCGGCTGAATAGACTGGTTTGCCGTGGAAACGGATTTTGAGGGAGGGTGGTTTAAACCGCTCATGGTGGATATCCTTGTTGGGTTGGACATTAAAGCTTTAGTGTTCTATAAAAAAAAAGTGTTCGCAACCTGTTTTTATCGAGTACTCATTGGCACAACTGGTTTTTTGCTTGTTTCCATAAGGCATCCCATTCCTCAAAACTCAGATCTTCCAACGGTTTTTGAGCCATGGCTTCCATCGACTGGAAACGATGCGTGAACTTAGCGTTGGCTTTGATTAATGCGGTTTCGGGATCGACTTTATAGTGATGGGCTAAGCTAATAGAAGCAAAAAAGATATCGCCCATTTCGTCTTCAAGGCGGTGTTGACGCTTGGGGTCCTTTGGGCTTGTCAGCGTTTCCGCTTTGAATTCGTCAAATTCGCTCATAACACAGGCCCAGAGAGATTCTGCGTGAGGCCATTTAAAACCCGCTTTCACGGCACGCTTGCTGAGGTTGCTACCTCGAGTCAGGGCAGGCACGTTTTTAGGAACCTCACTCAGAATGCTGGCTTGTTTTGTCGTTCTCTCTGGGGATAGAGAGACTTGGTCTGATTTTTCACGAGCCTTAATGGCATTCCAGTTTCGAGTAACCTCATCCGCGTCTTGAACTTTGACATCACCGAATACGTGGGGGTGTCGACGAATGAGCTTTTCCGCAATCCCTTCGGCAATGTCGGTAAAATCAAACCGCTTTGCCTCTTGAGCGATCTGTGCATGCAGGGCGACTTGGAGTAGGACATCGCCCAACTCTTCCTTTAATGAATCCGGTTGAGGGCTTTCGTTGTCACCGTCAATGGCTTCCAAGACCTCGTAGCTTTCCTCTAGTAAATAAGGTTTCAGGCTCATGTGAGTTTGTTTTAAGTCCCATGGACAACCCGTTTTCGGATCACGCAATCGGCTAACCACGGCGAGTAGTTTTTCAAGGCCTTTTAGGGTCTCAAAAGGTTCGGATGAAGGAAGTACATGGGACATCATTTTAAAACCTCACGGGTATTTTGGCTCTATCCCTACCATAGTCCAAACAGAGGGGGGGGACAACGTTGAATCCTCTGAGAAAGGGGTAGGCGACCTCGTTGATAAACGTTATAATAGAAAGCAATTCAGATATTAATAGGATCTGTATTGGTGTAAGGGAGTTGATTCTATTTCTCATACGAGTGAAATAAATACTTTTTTAGAGGCCCTCGGAAAAGCGAAAACCGTCTTTATGACGGTTCATGTTGGGCCTGATGGCGATGCATTAGGGGCTATGCTTGGGTTGAAGCATGGGTTGGCTCGTCACTGTCCTCATATCCAACGAATTGATTGTGTCATGGTGGGGAAGATGCCGGCCGTATTCCATTTTATGCCGGGTATTCATGAGGTTAAAGATGTTTTGCAGGAGGGCGCCAACCTGCTTGAGGAGTATGATGTTTCGATAGCTCTTGACTGCGGCTCGGCCGATCGGTTGGGCGAGAACAAACGTTTTTTTCATGGGGCTAAAACCTCGGTGAATATCGATCACCATATTAGTAATAAACGATTTGGCGATGTCAATATCGTCATTCCAGAGGCGGCGGCAAGTGGCGAAGTGGTGGCGGATGTTTTTGAATGCATGGGTATTCCGCTGGATGCGGATTCAGGCACATGCATTTATACTGCACTTGTTACGGATACGGGCGGCTTTCGTTTTTCCAATGCATCCAGTAAAAGTTATCGCTTAGCGGGGCAATGTATTGATGCGGGTGCGAATCATGAAGAGCTTTATAAGCAGGTTTTTGAACGGCGAACAAAACCTCAGGCACTTTTAACGGCTGAAGCGGTCATGAATGCCCGGTTTAATGAAGATGAAACGTTAGCTTGGGTTGAAGTAACCAAAGCCATGCGAGATAGAAACAACGCACTTGAAGAGCATACGGATGGTATTGTGGATTTACTGCGTCAGATTGACTCGGTTATTATTGCCGCCGTGTTTAAAGAAAGTGATAATGGACACACCCGTGTTAGTTTGAGAAGCGACAGTCATCAGATTAATGTAGCGGCGGCGGTGGAAACCTTTGGTGGTGGTGGTCATAAAATGGCTTCAGGCTGTACGATTGAGAAACCGTTGACCGAAGCTCGAGAAGAGATGCTCTCGGTTCTGAAAGAGATCCTTCCTCAAAGAACGGGCTGACTTTGACTTAAGAGACGGGTTGTTCTGGAAGGGATAGGGTGATGGACGATGGGGTGTTAGTTTTAATTCGGTCTTGAATCGCTTTAACAAGGGCATGTTGTGTCCCTCTGTTCTTTTCGAGCAGGTGCTGACCGTTTTCCACCACCTGGTCATACCGTTCGGGCTGGGTCAGAAGTTCGGTTGCCAGATGAATAATATCCTCGGGTTGTTTGACCTGGAAACCAGCGGAATGTTCCAGGATCTGTCGGGTAATATCACCAAAATTAAACATATGGGGTCCGAAAATAACGGGGATTTTTTGGCTTAAGGGCTCCAGCGGGTTTTGTCCGCCGTGTTCAATAAAACTGCCTCCCATAATGGCGAGAGAGCTCAAGCTTAAGGTGAGGACGAGTTCACCAATAGTGTCTAAAATGATAATGGGTGATGTTTTGTTGGGGTGTGTTTCTGAGAGCTGACTTCGTAGACAAAAAGGCAAAGCTTTTGTGTTTAAAATGTTTTTAATTTCGGGCACCCGCTCTGGGTGGCGAGGAGCGATCACCAGTTTTAATTCGGGGAAATCTTTTCTCAGGGTCTGGAACACCTCAATTAATGGTTGCTCTTCTCCAGAGTGAGTACTGGCCAGAGTCAGAACGGTATCTTTCGGGTTAAAGTTAAAAAGCCGTTTCAATGTATTCTGGTGAATGAGTTCTAGCTCTGGGTTCATATCAAATTTAATATTTCCGACCTGGGATACCCGCTCTTTGGGTGCGCCAAGCTGGATTGCTCGCTTGGCGTCGTCGGAGGACTGCATATAGAAATGGGTCACCTGCTTTAAGGTTGGCTTCATCAAGAAATGGATCCGCTGATACCCTTTAAACGACCCTGGTGATAGCCGTCCGTTAATGATAATCAAGGGTGTCTGATGCAGACGGGTTGTTATATCAATAAAATTAGGCCAGATCTCGGTTTCTGTAATGACAACCAAGTCGGGGTGAACCATGTTAAGGACCTGATGGATGCTCGGTCGGAAATCATAAGGGAAATAAAGAATGGGTAGTTCGGGGTAAGTTTTCCGAGCCAGATGTTGGCCTGTCCGTGTGGTGGTCGAAATAAAAAGTGTATAGTGCTCCTTGAGTTGGTTAATTAAAGGGCGAATGGCATTAAACTCACCAACGGATACCGCATGGAGCCAGATTCGTTTTTTTTCATTGGGTGCGGGTAAATGAGCGAGTTTTTCTCGAAGCTGCTTTGGGAAGTATAGGGCCAATTTCTGTCGGAAGCCACTGCGTGCTTTTTTGGAAACAGTTAACCAAACCAAGATGACCGGGAGGAATAACAGTGTCGCACCGGTCATCAGTAGGTTATAAAGGGTTAAGGGTAGGCCCATCATCAAGCCGTCGTTTTATTCATCCGCCTGTGATGCGTTTGTCGAGCCATCGTCGATGAGCAGGTCGCCCAATGCCTCGGGCGTGATTTCGGGTGAGCCAAACATACTCTCGATTTCTTCCAAAATGGCTGAAGGCTTACGGGCTGTCGATTTGCTGGTTGCCTGCTGCTCGTCCAGCATATCTTGCCGTTCGTCTGCAAAGTTAGGAAACCCTGTTCCCGCAGGGATTAAGCGACCAATAATCACGTTTTCCTTCAGGCCACGTAAACGGTCTTTTTTGCCCGACACGGCGGCTTCTGTTAGAACTCGGGTTGTTTCCTGGAAACTGGCGGCAGAAATAAAGCTTTCCGTGTTCAAGCTGGCCTTGGTGATCCCCAGTAGAACCGGGTGACCTGTCGCCTGAGTCTGGCTTTTCTTAAGGGCTTCATTCAAGTCGCTCATTTCCCGCTCATCGACCAATTCACCACTCATAAGCCGAGTATCGCCACCGTCGTCCACTCGGATTTTTTTAGACATCTGACGCACAATGACCTCAACGTGTTTGTCAGCGATCTCAACACCCTGTGAGCGGTATACTCGCTGAACTTCATCCACCAGATACTTACGGACGGCAATAACACCTGCGGCCTCAAGGAGTTCATGAGGGTTAATGGGGCCATCGGTAATTTGCTGACCGGCTTTGAGTTGTTGCTTGTCTTTAACCAGAACATTGGCACCAACGGGTAGTTGCACCTCTTCTCGGCCATTTTCATTAACCAGATAGATTCGGATAATGTCGTCTTCTTTAATTTCTTCTACCGTCGCATCCGTTGCCGCAATAATACAAGCTTCCTTAGACTTTCGGCCCTCCAGTAGTTCTTCGACCCGTGGTAGACCCTGAACAATATCACCGGTTTTTAGTCGTTCGAAGACCAGTGTACCAATCAAATCGCTCCGTTGAGTGAGTGCCCGGTTCTCAAGCTGAAGCTGAGAACTACGACCAATGAGGTACGGACGGCCTTCTCGGATAACCACAGACTTTGCGCTTACATCGGTAACCAGACCGGACACGGGTGATGGTGTGTGACCATCCAGAAGCTCTTCAGATTTAACGTAATCCCCTTTTTTCACGGTAGGTTTGCTGGATGCTTTGACTGTTGTCAAATGCTGAGGCGTAATCAGGAGAAGTCGACGAACTTCAGCGTCACCGCTTGCGGTCCCTAAGCTGACGGTTCCAGATGAGTTGGCCAATACCTGCGTTTTAATCAAAGGTGTCTTTGGTTTGATTTTTTGACCGTCTTTGACCAATAGGTGGGTTTGTGTGGCTTCTTCCGTAACACCCATATCGGTCGAGGACTCTCGTCGAATGGTCAAATTTTCCAGAACGACAATTTTCATGTTGTCACCGGATTTACTGTCTTCAGTAACTTCGACAAGCCCTTTCATGTGCTCTAGCTCACCTTTCATCTGAATAACCAGACTCGTTCGAAGAATAGGTGCCCCTTCAATTTGGCGAACCCGGTCGCCATCATTGAATTGCATTTGACTGACAGGGATAATGGACATGTTTTCGTTGTCCGTGGAGTCAAACATAATTCCTACTTCGCGGGGGGTCACGTCAAACTCCTGAACAGGTCGTAAAATAACCTCAGCGTATTCAAACTCAGAGGTGTCGTCTAGATCATCCGCGGATTTACCTTCCGGCAGATCCATCTGGAAGTTGACCGTGACCATGCATCGTTCTTTGGCTTTTATTTTTGGCGCGACCTGAGTTCCTTTTTCAACCACCGCACTGTCATCGACATCCAGTGTGGTGACATCATCAATCCGGAATGACTCGCCAGGACGAATAATAACTTCTCGGATGATGTCATTTTCCTCAACCAGCTCTAGAATACCATCCGTCCGGGTAATGACCCCTTTAACCACTTCGGTTCCGGCGGTAATAAACTGGCCGCTCTCAATGTCGGGGACTTTTAACGAACTGTCTTTGCTCACGGAATGCACTTCTTCAGGAATGAAGAAAATTTTACCGGGCTTGGTAATGATCCGCTGTTCATCCACTTCCAGATCGTCATAGCGAATCTCACCACTGGTGGGTGTGGAAAGGGAGTCATCCACCAATTCAGCGATAATACTGCCGTTTTCTACGGTGGTCCGATCCGGCGACTTAATAATAAAGGTATCTTCTTGTTTCGACTTTCCTTTTCCAACCGACGTTTTCCACAGGCGTTCTTTTTTCGTTTGGATTAGTTCGGCATTATTGGGTTGGATTGAGTTAATGATAATGGTCAGTTCTTTTCCGTTGACAATGTTTTTAACGGTTTCTTTGCCGGCTTTGACATCTTCCGTTTCTAAAGAATCAGGGATTCGAACTTCCCCGCCATTTTCACTGATCAGAAGCGACTCGGCCAGAATATGGCCTGCTTTGACTTCTTCTTCATTTTTTACCAAGTGCTTGGCCCCTGCTGGCAAATTATAGGTGTCACCACCTAAAATCCAAATGGTTCCAGCTCGGTTGGATGTTCGGGTAATGTTACCCTGCCGATCTCGTTTTTCATCAGCATCAAAGCCTTCATAGAAAACTTCACCACCAAAAGCGGTCGTAATATCCTTGGTTGCTTTCTCTGTCAATCGGCTACCGCCACCAACCAAAATAGGATCGAGTTCTACCAGTAGGTCGCCAGCCTTTACTTCGTCTCCCTTTTTACTTACATAAAGAGTGGCGTTTGCCGGTAAATCATATTTATCAGAGCCTTTGGGTGTTTTTATTTCGAGTGTACATTCCTTGACGGTCAACTGAACCACATCCCCATGACGCGTTCGGTGTTCTGTTGTTTTAATCTCTTTGACGACTATACCATCGGCTTTAGCCCGAATTTGCTCTGTACTTTCACCGCTACCGCTAACCGCGCCACCGGTGTGGAAGGTTCTCATGGTTAGCTGGGTTCCGGGTTCTCCAATACTTTGGGCGGCCATAATACCAACGGCTTCACCAATGTTTACCTGCTTGTTTGTGGTCAATGACCAGCCATAACATTTTTGGCAAATACCGAACTGGGTATTACAGGTTAAGGCAGAGCGAACCTGAATTTCCTGAATGCCGGCCTCTTCAATTTTTTGAGCAGTGGCCGGAGTAATAACTTCACCGGCTTTTACCAGCACCTCTTTTGTAGCAGGAGTTGTCACATCGAGAGAGGAGGTTCGGCTGATGATCCGGTCGCTTAGGGTCGCCAGAGCTTTATCCCCATCCATAACAGCCTGCAGTACAACACCATCGGTGGATTTGCAGTCGGCCTCACCGATGATAACGTCTTGGGCGACATCGACCAGCCGTCGGGTTAGGTAACCGGAATCGGCTGTTTTTAGCGCTGTATCAACCAAGCCTTTTCGGGCACCGTAACTGGAAATAATGTACTCGGTGACGCTCAACCCTTCTTTAAAGTTGGATTTAATGGGCATGTCAATAATTTGCCCCTGAGAGTCAGCCATCAACCCCCGCATACCAACTAGCTGACGGACTTGGGAGATGTTACCCCGAGCACCGGAGAAGGCCATCATATAAACAGGGTTTAAACGGCTAAAGTTATCAATAACACTTTTAGTCAGCTTTTCGGTGGTTTCACTCCAGGTATCGATAACCATGGTGTACCGTTCAACCTCGGTGATATCACCTCGGATAAATCGCTTGGTCGCATCTGCAATTTTAGTCTCTGCTTCTGCCAACAAAGCTTTTTTATCTTCTGGAACACTCAGATCCTCAATTGAAATGGTAATTCCACCCAGAGTGGCGTATTTAAAACCCAAATTTTTCAATGAATTAGCCAGTGTCCCTGTTCGAGAAGTGCCGAATTCACTGTAAATTTGGGACAACAAGTTTCGAAGTACCTTCTTATCTACCGTTTGGTTGATAAACTCAAATTGCTTTTTAGTGCTTTGCTTCGGGGAAAGTATACTCATAATGACATTTCGTTCCTTGTTATCAATACATAGTGATCGATTTTGACGGGTGGTTTGATTAGCCTATACGGCAATAGCGGCTCGAACGGTCTTGTTAAAGATAATACGACCTGCTGTTGTTTCCATTAGCTCGTTATTGTCATCACGAACCAGTATTTTGGCATGCAGGTCAACCTTTCCCGCCTCATGAGCGGCCAAGGCATCTTCGTAATTAAAGAACGTCATGCCAGCACCCTTGGTTGCACTGGGGTTATCAATGGTCAGGTAATAAATACCCAGAACCATATCTTGTGATGGCGTTACGATGGGCTGGCCCGTTGCGGGAGTGAGAATATTGTTGGTTGCCAATAGCAACATACGGGCTTCGGTTTGCGCTTCAATGGAGAGTGGTACATGAACCGCCATTTGGTCTCCATCAAAGTCGGCGTTAAAGGCAGGACAAACCAATGGATGAAGCTGAATAGCCCGTCCACTAACCAAAACAGGCTCAAAGGCTTGAATCCCTAGCCGGTGAAGTGTAGGAGCCCGGTTTAGGAGAATGGGGTGTCCATGAATTACTTCCTCCAAGACGTCCCAGACCATGGTTTCTTGACGCTCAATCTTTTTCTTGGCGGATTTAATGTTCTGGCTTTCACCTTGTTCAATCAGCTTATTAACGACAAAAGGTTTGAAAAGTTCGAGAGCCATTTCCTTGGGTAAACCACACTGGTGAAGTTTTAAGGAAGGCCCTACAACGATAACGCTTCGACCCGAATAATCAACCCGTTTTCCAAGCAGGTTTTGTCGGAAGCGACCTTGCTTTCCTTCAATAATATTGCTCAACGATTTTAACGGTCGGTTATTGGGACCTACAACAGTTCGTCCACGACGACCGTTGTCAATCAGGGCATCAACAGCCTCTTGAAGCATCCGTTTTTCGTTTCGGATAATAATTTCCGGGGCACCCATATCCAACAATCGCTTTAGTCGGTTGTTTCGGTTAATAACCCGTCGGTAGAGGTCATTTAAGTCACTGGTCGCAAACCGACCACCATCCAGTTGAACCATAGGCCGTAAGTCTGGTGGGATGACAGGCAAGGTGTCCATAATCATCCAGGCCGGGTTCGTTTTACTCTTGATGAGGGCTTCTAGCAAGCGCAACCGCTTCAGTTGTTTAATACGTTTTTGGGCTGACCCACCAGGCAAAGCCACTTCTTCTTCGATCTCGTTATAAAGTTCCTGAAGGTCAATTTTATCCAGCATTTTCTTAATGGCTTCGGCACCAATGCCGACCTCAAGCTGGGCCTCTTCGTTTTCTTCCAGAATATTATCGTAGTCTTCCTCTGAAAGCAGTTGGCCATATTTCAGTTCTGTATTTCCCGGATCCAGAACCACATAGGAATTAAAATAAATAATCTGTTCCAGTTCCTTGAGGGATGAGTTGAGGATTAAACCCAGATAGCTGGGGATGCCTTTTAAAAACCAAATGTGGGTGACCGGTGCTGCCAGGGGGATGCTTCCCATCCGGACTCGGCGCACTTTACTTTCAGTGACTTCGACACCGCACCGCTCACAAACGATTCCCCGGTGGCGAACCCGCTTGTATTTTCCACAAAAGCATTCCCAGTCCTTTGTGGGGCCAAAAATCCGCTCACAAAAAAGGCCGCCCATTTCCGCCTTAAGAGTTCGATAGTTAATGGTTTCAGGCTTTTCCACCTCACCATGGGACATACTCTTAATTCGTTCCGGGGATGCGATACCGATACGAATAAAATCAAATTGATCGATGTTGGTACTGACCACTGAATCTATCTCCTTTAGAACATTCGGTGTGTTGAATACAAGGGGTTATACGGTCTTAGTTGGAGCCAAAGAAGTTTAAGAGTTCACTTTCAGCGCCACCTGTTTTTTTCTTTCTTGAAGCAATTGAGACGTCCTGCATCAAGTCAACTTCAACCTCTCGGCCATCCTTCATGACTTTGGTCACACTTAAGTCCAAACCAATACTTTGAAGTTCTCGAACCAGAACCTTAAACGATTCGGGGATACCCGGACGGTTCAGGTTCTCACCTTTTACAATGGCCTCATAGGCGCGACTTCGGCCGGTTACGTCATCGGATTTAATGGTCAACATTTCTTGAAGAGTGTAAGCAGCACCATAAGCTTCTAGTGCCCAAACTTCCATTTCTCCGAAACGCTGGCCGCCAAACTGGGCTTTACCACCCAGAGGCTGTTGAGTGACGAGGCTGTATGGACCTGTACTTCGAGCATGAATTTTATCGTCCACCAAGTGAACCAACTTCATAATGTACATGTTACCAACGGCCACCGGGTTATGGAATTTTTCTCCGGTTCGTCCATCAAACAGATACGTTTTCCCTTCAGGAAGGACAAACTCCTTGCCCGATGACTTAATGGCGGCTTTCAGCTCTCGACTAATCGATGCCTGCGAGGCTTCGTCCTCATGCATTTCATCAAAAGGAGGAACTTCATAAAGCTTGCCATTCAAGAATGACGTCAAGCCCAGCATGGTCTCAAAGGTTTGTCCGACGTTCATACGAGAAGGGACGCCTAGTGGGTTAAGAACAATATCAACCGGTGTTCCGTCGGCCATGTAAGGCATATCTTCAATAGGCAGAATTTTTGACACAATCCCTTTGTTTCCATGACGTCCCGCTACTTTATCGCCCACACTGATTTTGCGTTTTTGGGCAACATAGACACGAACCACGGTATTGGCTCCTGGTGGCAGTTCGTCTCCCTTTTCCCGATCAAAGACTTTGACATCAACCACACGCCCGCCTTCTCCGTGAGGAACCCGAAGAGAATTGTCCCGAACATCTTGTGCTTTTTCGGCAAAGATCGCTCGTAATAATTTTTCTTCTGGAGGACGTTCGGACTCGCCTTTGGGAGTAATTTTTCCGACGAGAATTTCGTCAGGATAAACCCGAGCACCCACTCGGACAATGCCGCGCTCGTCCAAATGACGAAGGGCGTCTTCGCTGACGTTAGGTACTTCCCTTGTGATTTCTTCTGGCCCCAACTTGGTGGTCCGGGCATCAATCTCCAGTTTTTCAATGTGAATACTGGTGTAAACGTCATCGTGGATTAAGCGTTGACTAATAAGAATCGCATCCTCAAAGTTATAGCCTTCCCAAGGCATAAAAGCGACCATAATGTTACGACCCAATGCCAGCTCTCCGCCTTTTGTCGCGGCGCCATCAGCAATCACCTGACCGGCTTTTACTTCCTGGCCAATTTCCACAATAGGGCGGTGGTTCATGCACGTATCCTGGTTGCTTCGAAGGTATTTAACCAAGTTATGGCGAATGACATCCTTCCCATTTTTAATGTCAATAAACTGACCCGTCACGTTAGCAACCGTGCCATCGCATTCAGCTGATAATGACATACCCGAGTCTTCTGCAACACGTTTCTCCAAGCCTGTCGCAACACAGGGTCGTTCAGCATTAACAAGTGGTACGGATTGACGCTGCATGTTGGATCCCATAAGTGCCCGGTTTGCATCATCATGCTCAATAAAGGGAATCAGTGCTGTTCCGATGGAAATAATTTGAATCGGTGAGATGCCGACAAAATCAATCATTTCAGGTTTCGCGGCCGCGAAATCATTTCGATAGCGAACAGGAACGGTTGGCCCCTCAATCAGGCCATCCTGTCCTCGGCGGGCATCACCCGGCGCAATTCGGTAACGGGCCTCTTCATCCGCAGAAAGAAAGCGAATCTCCTGAGTGACTTTGCCTCCTTCAACCACCCGATAGGGGGTTTCTAAAAAGCCATAAGGATTTACTCGGGCATAGGTTGCTAAGCTACCAATTAATCCCGCATTCGGACCTTCAGGCGTTTCAACCGGACAAATACGTCCGTAATGGCTGGGGTGAATATCTCGAACCGCAAAACCGGCTCGCTCTCTTGCTAATCCGCCAGGGCCTAAAGCAGAAATACGACGTTTATGGGTTAATTCAGCCAATGGATTGGTCTGATCCATAAACTGGGAAAGTTGGGATGAGCCAAAAAACTCACGAATCGCAGCCAACAAAGGTTTCGGATTCAATAAATTACTGGGTGTCAGTGTTTCGGTATCCTGAAGCGTCATTCGCTCCTTAACGATTCGTTCCAGACGGGTGAAGCCAACTCGAAACTGATTCTGAAGCAATTCGCCTACAGAGCGGATTCGACGATTCCCCAAGTGGTCAATATCATCCACAATACCTTCATCATAATGCAGATTAACAAGGTAATCTACGGCTGACAAGATATCATCGTTGGTTAAGGTTCGAACCGAGTCAGGCGCCGAGAGACCCAGTTTTTTATTGATTTTATATCGGCCTACGCGACCGATATCATAGCGCTTTTCGTCAAAGAAACGGCTTTCCAAGAGTTGGCGACCACCACTCACACTAGGAGGATCTCCAGGACGAAGCTTTTTATAGACCTCAATGAGCGCCTCTTCCGTGGTTTCAGTTGTATCTTTTTCCAAGGTTTTTTTGAGGAAATCAAAGTGACGGAGTCGGTTCTCCATTTCGGCCACCGAAATACCGAGCGCTCTTAGTAATGTGGTTGCCGGGATTTTTCGGTTTTTATCAATCTTAATAAAAACCACATCATTGACATCAGTTTCAAATTTAAGCCATGCGCCACGGTTTGGAATCAGTGTGGCGTCAAAAATCCGCTTTCCATTGGGTGCCACGTCTTTTTTATAATAAATGCCCGGAGAACGAACAATCTGGCTAACAATAACCCGCTCAACCCCATTAATAATAAAGGTTCCTCGATCACTCATGACCGGAATATCGCCAATATAAGCTTCTTGCTCTTTAATCTCACCTGTATCCCGATTAACCAGACGCATCATGATACGTAACTGCTTGGAGTAGGTGGTTTCGTGAAGACGAGCCTCTGAAAGTGTATACTTCGGGCTGTCAAACGTATATTCCGGAAGGAAATAAAGCTCTAGTCGACCCGTATAATCTCGAATCGGCGAAAAAGAGAGCAATTCCTCTTTCAAACCCTCTTCTACGAACCAGTTAAATGATTTCTTCTGGATTTCAGCCAGATCATGAAGCTCATCCAACGGAAGGGGCTCAATACCAGACATCGTGATACGCTCTTGTGTCGCTGAAATCATTTTTAACCTCTTATGCAATTTGACTGTACAGGGTAGGCTGGCTTAAAAAGGAAATCCTGGAGAGTGTTTTTAAGTCCTAGTTTGAAATGAATATAAAACCTAGTTCGCATTCATTAAGAAAGTTTAGGAACCAAGGAAGCTTCAGACCGCTCAATCCCCCAAAGAGGAAACGGGGTCCGAAGCCCTTAATTCAAAACATGTTATTTCAGTTCAACTGTGGCACCCGCAGCTTCGAGTTTCTCTTTAAGCTGTGTTGCCTCTTCTTTTTTCAAACCTTCTTTAATGGCTTTAGGCGCGCCATCAACCAATTCTTTTGCTTCTTTCAGACCTAAGCCGGTAATGGCTCGGACTTCTTTCAGAACCGCAATTTTGGTTGCGCCCGCATCGGTTAGCACTACGGAAACTTCGGTCTCTTCCTCAGCACCGGCATCGCCCGCCGCTGCAGGAGCTGCTGCAACGGCAACTGGAGCCGCCGCTGTAATGCCGAATTCATCCTCAAAGGCTTTTACTAGATTGGCCGTTTGGAGAAAGCTTAGTTCTTTAATTTCTTCAAAAATCTTATTTGTTTTATCGTCGAGTTCTACAGACATGGTCATGTTCAGCCTCTTTTATTATTTGCTACAATTACTATCCTTGTTGCTCTTTTTGCTTGGCTAATTGGTCTAATCCACTAACCAAGGCACGCTGCGGGCTGCTGAGTGATGCAACAAGACCATTCAACGGAGAAGCGATCCCGCCAACCAATTTTGCACGGAGTTCGTCCAGAGAAGGTAATTTGGATAGGGTCTCTACTTCCTCAGAGGAAAGCAATTTCCCATCCAGAAAACCGCCTCGGATTTCGTTTGTTTTCTTATTTTTCTTAAAATATTCTTTGATGATTTTGACGGGAGCCACCTGATCGCCTCGACCAAGAGCCAAAGCGGTAGGGCCAGCCAGAAGGTCGGTGATAGCCGCCATATCGTTCCCTTCAAGGGCGCGTTTCAGCAGGGTGTTTTTTGTTATAGTGAGCAAGGCATCTTCTTTATAAAGCTCACGGCGGATTTCAGTCATTTCTTTCACCGACAAACCGCGATAATCAACAACCAGTGAAACCTTTGTGTCCTGAAGTGTTTCTTGCAATTCAGCGACCGTTTTTTGTTTTTGTGCGAGAGTGCCCACGGAAAACACCTTTCTTTCCAAAATTTTTCACACTTGACGTTCTATGATAAGAGAAAAAGATTCAATGTAAAGAGCCTTTTATTGCCCAGAGGCAATAGGGAGAGGAAGAATGTAAGGTCCTTTGCAAAAAGTGTGATTGGGGGAGGTATTTTAACTCCATAACAAGGTGGATAGCAAGGGCATTCGCAAAATACTTAATGGATGTTTACAGTTGGAACGGGCGGTTTTTCTTTGCTGCAAACTAAAAAATAAAAACCTGAAAAGCTTAATATATTGTTACATTTGGCTTTTTACCTCTATTCAAGAGGGCTTGATGAACTCACTTTCCGAATTGTAGGAATCAACTGGCTTGCGATTTTCGGTTTCGATACAAACGGATAGGGGAGGGATGGAAAGAGTCCCGGATCAGAACCGCTGACCAGAATCAATCGTTGAGGCGAATGCCCTTGCTCCGTTAAGGCTTGTCCCAAGTCCAGTCCGTCCTTTTCTCCTGTCAGTTTCCAGTCGAGTAGAACCACATCAGGTTTTTTGCTTTCGTAAACAGCAAGGGCACTTTCGTAGTTGTCTTCAATGCCAATTAGTTTAAAATCAGACTCTAAAGATAACAGGCTTTGGATACCTTGCTGCCAAAGGGGCTCATCCTCAACCAGTAAGATCGTTGTTTCCGTCACAGCATTCACCACGCTTCTCTTGTTTTACGCTCGATCCGTTCGGGTCGAACGAATCTCTTCCGGCGAAGATAGGTGGTATAGGTGAACGGCTTGTTTGTCTTGAATCGTAGCGTCCAGCTTTTTGCCGATCTTTTCTCTCAGGGCGGTTAGTGCAATCTGAACATCCGGTTCCAAAGTGTTAATTTGGTTCAGTGTTTCCTTAAATTGAGTTTGAGCTGCATTATTGTTTTCAAACACTGTTTCCATTGAATTCCTACTCATTTGAGCAATTAGGTTGCCCCGACGCATTAACAACTGGGAGAGTACGGGTAGATCCAACTTTTTCTCATCCGATGCCATCACCAAAATTTCACGAGACAGGTTTAAAATGTCATCGAGGTTTTGAATCCAGTCATGCGGTGTAAGATGGTGGGTCATGGGGTTCCCCATCCTTTGGTAATGGTAGGTCTGAGCGATCCTGTGTACGCTCCTTGCCCGCAATTTGAATGGCTTCCTGCCAAGTTTTCTTTAGCGAGCGCAAGTGGTCGAGTACTTCGTCTACCATGGTAACATCTTTTTTAAGGTTGGCCTGAACCAGCCGGTAATGCAAGTACTCATACAGATTATAAAGGTTTTGAGCCGTTTCGCCTCCGACTTCAAAATCTAGGGTGACCATAAACTCTGTAATGATATTTTGGGTCTTAATCAGGTTGTTATGGCTCTTTTCAATGTCATTGGCTTCCATCCCCTTTTTAGCAATGAGTAAAAAACGGATGGCGCCATCATAAAGAAGGAGCAACACTTCTTCGGGTGTGGCGCTTAATACCTGTTGTTCTTTATATTTATTGGCCTGGTTTGTATACCCATTCATCATAGCCATGGTATCGACTTGTGTGTTCCAAAACTTTAAATTTAAGCGGTGGATTCGTTCTTTGGTCCTTCAGATGGAGGAGGTGTTTCCAGGGAAGGCAGAAAACGCACAAAATCAAGCTAAGTGGTTTTTATACAGGTAGGAAACGTGATCATATCTATAGGGGGCTACCGAATGGCATTTTCTCATAGCCTAACCAACGGAAAAATTAAACTGTTAGAGCGCTTTTTCCCAGAGGCTTCTGAGGCTCAGGCCGAGACGTTTGAGATTTTGATGGATCTGGAGCAGACGGGCCAAGTGCTGGCCAGTTTGGATGAGGCTCGCAAAGGGGCCATTGTTTCTATGGCCGAGGCATTTGGAGATTTATAGGCCCGATGAGTGCGCAACAGGCTATTTTCCACAACTTGTCGGTTTACCTGACGAAAACTGCCGATAAGTCACAGCGTAAACTGGACAAACCACTTCGCGTAAAAGTCCGGGATTCGCTGTTGCGTATTGCGGCAACTCCCGAGTCGGTCGGTGAGAAGTTGTCGACGCCTCTCAGTGGTGTTTATTCTCACCATATTAAATACAAAGGGAAAGAGTTTCGAATTGCTTACCATATCAACACGGAGACGGAATGTGTGGTTATTTTGTTGATAGGTCCTCACGAAAACTTTTACAAAAAACTGAAAAACCTGGTTGCCGCTTCTTAAATTTAAAAAGAGATTGTCTTCGTAACAGTCCTGTTACAAGAGGTTAAGCCTTCATAGAGGTGTGGAATGAAGAGAGTAGGAGTATTTAGGCCGTCTCGTATGAGGGAGTGAGTCGTGCAAAATAAAATTGAAAAGGAAACTCGATTGAACGTATTCTGGAAGACTCTTTTTTCAACGGTTAAAAACCACCGAACTTACGGTCATGGGCAAGGGGTTATCGAGTATGCGGGGGCGATTGTGATTGCCGTGGTTCTGGTCTCTCTGGTTTTGGTTGTTTTCCCGAACCCGTTGACCGATTTCTTTTTTGAAATAATCGAAACGGCTTTAAACACCTTTATTGGATATCTGCCTTAAAAAAAGAAAGGCCTTGAGTTACAATAGAAGGCGAATTAAAAAGTAGAAATCACGCCTCAGTAGCTCAGTTGGATAGAGCAACCGCCTTCTAAGCGGTCGGTCGCAGGTTCGAATCCTGCCTGGGGTATTTCTATTTGCTTGCTTGTTGAGCTTGGTTTTCGGCTATGATTTGTTCAGCTACACTTTTACGACGTTGGACGGAATCGCAAAACCGTCGCTTTCTTGTCCGAGCTTAGCGAGCGTTGATACGAGCCTCTTTTGCCACCTCACCGAAGGAGGCTTTGGGTCTTTTTGGGTTGCTGCGATGGGTTCGTGATCGCTTCCTGAGCGGGTGTGGGCAAGGCTTCATTAGAACCCAAAAAGTAGGGCCGCATCTGTTGGGCGGATTGACTATAAAGGTTGGGTTGCCCTGAAAGCTTAGGCAGAGCTGCAAACGTTGGATTAAATTGCGTGATAGCCATGGCTTACAGTCCTTATGGTTTTTTTGAGCCCGGGAGCATCTCTTTTAGCTTACCCATAACCTGTTCGATGATTTGCTCTTCTTGTTTGTCATTGAGCTCACTTTGCTTATCTTTCAGGCGTGTCCAGCTGACGTCGTTATCTAGGTACTCGTTGTAAATTTGCTCGATAGGTTCCCAAATCTCAGGTCGATAAGCGTCCGGTTTGCCATGACGATCGGCAATGACCTTGGGGAAGCCCAGGTGTTTCTCAAACAGGGCCATGGCTTCGTCGCCAAACCGGTTTTTCTCGTCCCCGGATACGAGATCCTCGGCCATGGCCATCAGTTTATTCTGATGGTTGTCAAACAGATACTTCGCAGCTTTCATTGTCGCTTGTTGCGCTTCCTCCAGCATAAAGCTACTTCGTTGCGCATCGGCCTTGGTTAAGGGCTCGTTAAATTTGTAACCCTGATTGCCTTCTTCCACCATGCCGGAGGTGATCAGTTTGCGGATGATATCCAGTGCTTTCTCTCGATCGCTACTACTACCCCATGTGACTCCTTTTCTTCCAAAACGGCCGATTTCAAAGGCTTTTCCACCCATGCAAATAAATAATTGGCTCAGGAGTGAGCCGAGATCAGGCATAATCTCACTGTATTCGGGGTTGGAATCATTGTTGGGCATGACAAATCCGCCAACACCGCCAGAACGGGGCTCGCCAGAGACGATATCAATATCAAACCCGGCCAGAAGGGCGTTAATGCCATGGCCAAACTCATGCAAGAGGATCAATTCATGTTTCTGTTTATTTGGCCATTTGTCTGGCGGCAATACCTCGCCCAACATCTTATTAAACATGGCGTCCGTCAGGGTTTTTTCCGTAACGGTATCTGCACCACCCAACTCATCGACTCCAAACTTCTCCTGGATTTTCTTGAGAGTGTCCTGATCCTTACGGATCTCAGCTTGTTCATCAGGCGTAAATCGGGGCACGCTGGAATTTTTCTCAAAAGGATTGCTCTCGAGTTGCAGCAAATTCTGGTACCGTGTTTCCACTTCTTTGGCCGGTCGAGAGAGTCCACCGTTTTGAATGGCTTCTTTAATGGCGGCGTTCACTTTACTCGCTAATTGCCGTTCCCGGAGTAGCTTTGCCTCTTTAACGTAAGAGACCAGAGCAGCGCCGGAGATGCTATTATCCATTCGTTTGGCAAAGCCTTCCAATGCTTTGCCAACGCCGACACTGTTGCGGATGCCGGTTAGTTTTTCGTATTCTAAACGAATGGCTTCCCGTTCTTCGTCGTTAAAGGACTCCTCTTCTTCCATTGCCTGCTTATAACGGGCCTCAATTTGATCGGCGGGGCGAGAAAGCAGGTCATCTTTGACAGCTTTTTCGACAACGGCAGTAATCTCGGCCGGATCCACGTCCACATTGGCCATTTTTAGGCCAGCCAGTTTAAACCCGATTTTCAAGACCTCAAGCCGATCCTGCCAATTGGCTGGGTTCTTCATTTCCAGATGGGTGCCGAAGCGTCCGGGTCGGGTTAGGGCATCGTCCAGCATGGTTCGCTTATTGGTGGCAGCCATCATCAGAATATTAGGTGCAATGCCACTCTTGCTGGCCAAGCTTTCCATTTCGGCTTTCAATTTGGCCAGTGTATCATTTTTCAGTGAACCCTCTTGGCTGCTGGTCATTCCATCGATTTCATCGATGAACAACACGACCCCGCCGTATTCTTCAGCTAGCTCGCGGGCCCGTGCAAACATATCACGGACTCGGGCGGCCCCAATGCCAACAAACTTCTCGTCAAAGCCGCTACCATCAACGGAAATGAAGGGGACACCGGCCTCACCGGCAACCGCAGCGGCGAGTAAAGTTTTTCCTGTTCCGGGCGGACCGGCCATCAGAACACCATCCGGTTTACCGCCTGCTTTCTTATCCTCAAGGGTTAATCTTTGTACTTCAGCCTTCAGGGCTTTTCTCTTGGCCGGTAACCGTTTTTTGAATAATTCCCAACCGGAGCGAGCTTCTTTTTCAATTTCTTCGAAGTTGGGTTCTGTTGAAAAGAACTTTCGAGCCAGAGCTTCCCGATTTTCTCTCGATGTTTTAGTCGATCTTATAAGAGTCTCAATTTCTTTTAGATCCCGGTTCGCTTTCTTGAGTTCCAGAAGGCGGGTTCGTCGGGCCTGGAATTTACCGATATCTTGTTTCATTCGCTTTAAGGATTCATCCTGTCCGCCGACGTCAGCGAATCTCACATCGGAGTCCAGAATGGGGTCAAATTCGCTTTTATAGCTTCCGGCCCCAACCTTACCAGCCCCTTGAGCCCCCCCTGCTTCCTGATTTTTCTGTTGCTTGTTAAAAAAGTGACGCTGTATTATGAAAAGGCCTCCCAGGAAAAGGGATACGAATAGGAGTGTGCCGAGGAGACCTCCACCGCCACTACTACTACTGGTTTCAGCGACGTTACCTGCCGCGCTGACTCCGGGAGTGGTTTGAACAATCGGTGCTCTTTCCGGTGCGATTTTTCCGGACATGGGCTGACCGCTTAGCTTTCTGAGTTTGCCAAGAAACTCCGTCCGTTCGGCGGGCGAGGGGAGATCCGGGACATAAAAAGAGTTTCCTGAACCCGTGGCGTGACGAAACTCCAGGTAGGATTGTCCTTGTAGGGAGACTATTGTGTAAGTCGGCTCTAATCGCCCTTCTTCAGCCAGCGACTCTACATGTTTTAGGTTGTCTACAAAGCTTGAGGGGCCGGGTTCGCCGGGAATAACTAATGACCGACCGCTTTCACTGGCAAAGGACTCCAGTTTCTCTCGAAAGGCTTGGCGCTTCTTGGGAGAGAAGTCTTTTAGTGGGATGTGAACGCGTGCTTGGTACTCTCCGTCTCGGTACCGGTAGGACATCATGTCGCGTCCGTCGTTTGCTTTTTCAACGCCCAAATAATAACGAAGGGTTCCGTTCTTCACCCATTCCTCGATTTGGGCATGTCCTTCTTTACCCGAGAACACCTCAAGGTGTTTCGGGGCGCCATCTGGGCGGGGTGCTTTGACAAACACAGATTCATCGTCTTGAAAACGCGAAGGGGTATAGAAGGGTGTTTCTTTAACCACGTCTGCGAGGGTTTTTTGGAATGTTTGTATTCCTTCTGCTGGGGTAGAGAAGGAATTAGAGACGGAGTCGGGTAGAAACCAATGTGGCTTAGAGAGGAAGTTAGAGACGAAGCCGGGTAAAAACCAAGAGGAAGAATCCTCAAATGCGTTGGTTGAAACGTGAAATTGGGCCTGGTAGTCTCCTTCTCGATAAAGAAAAGAAAGAACCTCTTCTTCGACGTCTCTTAGTTTTAGTGTTTCCCTTCCCAAGGGAATGAGCTTTCCTTCCTTCGCCCATTTAAGCATGCGTGGGAGGTCTCTATCGGGGAAGAATCGCTCTCCGCCACTGGGAGCATCTGGCGATCGGCTTGCTTTTTTTGATTTCGACGGGGTGTCTTCTGCGGTTACGACAGGCTGTTCGTTTTGTGCAAAAACCTCTGAAGCCCCTACATGAGCGGCAGGAGCGAGCATCAGAGAAGCTATTGTAAGAAAGGTGGCGGGGGTCATTTTTGACCCGTTTGGCTTTGAGGCACCTTCGAAAGAAACCGGTTTGATCGGCGTCACTGTACCAAAGGTGGGCTTTACTTCAGTTAGAGGAAGCGATTGACTCACAGGAACTCCTGCAACCGCACGAAAACGAACATCCATACCTGAGTTAATCTCCTAAAATTCCCGACATTGATACCGATTAATGTCCTTATTGACCCCTTCTAACCCCCTTTTTACTTGAGCCGTCTTTCTGAGGTGATAGAGGCGTCGGGTTAGCGTAGAGCTACTACGGTGCCAGAAAGAAGAGAAAAAATCAAGTTTATTTGTTGTTTTGAATGATAAGTCCAATAAAGAAGTCCCTCAAGGTATGAAGGAACACTTTCTGTAAAAAGATAGGGCCGTTTGGGTTTTGCTTCAATTTTAATCGTGGGCTGAAATGTTTTTTTATGTAACATTTTCTGTCGGATATTAGATCGTGAGACGGCATCATTATAAAGAATACAGGGGTTACATAAATGTTCTACGGTAAAATAAGGGGAAGTGCGGTGATAATAACTGTTTTTCAAACTGAACATAGGATAAATAGCTGTATTCTATGGATTTACGACGAATTGATTAGGGTAAATGCCTTTTACGTTTAAAGTTTCCCATTTTTCTTCCGATAAGTGATCTATAGGACCTTGATTGAAGGTTTCGTATGAAAAATTAACGCCAATAAGGTATTTATTAACACCATGGATTTGCCTCAGCTTGCCAATTGCACTCGATGCAGTCGTCTGTTCCCCAAGACGGTGAATCTGCAATGCGGTGATTGCGTTAAAAAAGAGCAGGAATGGCTCCAGAAGGCACGAACTGGTTTGAGGCAAAGTCGAAGTCAAGGCGGGATTACGATGAGTGATCTGGCTGTTCAAGTGGGTTGCTTGCTTGAGGAGGTTGAAACATTCTACGATAACCATCAACTGGGGGTTGATGAGGAGTGGTTAATTATTAGTTGCTCTAAGTGTTCCGAGCCTGTTCGAGGGGCTCATTCCGAGGGCTTATTTTGTAAGCCCTGTGCTGACATGCTAAAAGACGAGGTTGGCAGTGAGGTACTCTCAAAAAATGAGTTGGAGGACAAAGCTCAAGCGGCTGAACGAGAACGATTGAAACGGGTTCAGGAAGGCAGTAAAAACCACTATGGGCTTAATCGGAATAAAGGAATAGAGCACCGAGAGTTTTACAGGTTTTGATTCTGGATTAATCCGACTCGTCGGCTATCCTTAAGGTAAAGCTAAAAGTTGATCCTTTTTCTGGAGTGCTTTCAACCCAAATATCGCCCCCATGGTACTGGATAATGTGTTTTACAATGCTTAGCCCCAACCCTGTCCCACCCATTTCACGAGAACGAGCCTTGTCCACGCGATAAAACCGCTCAAATAGTCGGGCGGCATGTTTTGCTTCAAGACCAATTCCTGTGTCAGTCACGTTGACCTGAACGATGGAGTGGCCGGATTGGTCTTGTGTTTCAAAAGCGGAAATGGCGATCTTGCCCCCTTCCGGTGTGTATTTAATGGCGTTATCCAGCAGGTTGGTCAGGACTTGTTCCAGATTGCTCCGATTGGCCATGACATCGGGCAGGTTATCGGGCAGGTGAATGAAGAGGGTCAATCTTTTCCCTTGTGTACTGCTTTCCGCTAGTGTATGGACTTTTCGGATTAGGTGAGGCAGTGACATAGGGTCTAGTTCCGGCTCGAAGTCGGGGGACTCCAGCTTAGAGAGGTCTAACAAATCGGTTACGAGTTGAGATAAACGTTTGGAGTGTCGAAAAATGACTTTGACAAAATCCCAGGCGATTTCCCGGTCATCCAGTGCGCCGTCCAGCAACGTTTCTGCATAACCGTGAATTGCACTAAGCGGGGTGCGCAGTTCGTGGGACACGTTGGCGACAAAATCTCGCCGCATTTTTTCGGTTCGGCGAATAGCGGTTTCGTCATGGAAAATTGCCACGCAACCATCCACCTGATCTGTAACGGTAAGGGGAATAAGGTGGACATGGAAATAGAAGATTCGGTTGTTATGGGTGAGGGTCAGTTCCTGGGTAGAGGCTTTACCGCTGGTGAGAACTAGGGTTAGGGCTTGCTCTAGTTCTGGGCTGGGGATGATCCTTTCAAATGACTGATTGAGCACGCTGTTGTTCAGGGAGAGCAGGTTTTTCAGGGCATCGTTGAATAGCAGAACATGTCTGTTTTTATCGCAAACTAAAACCCCGTCCTTCATTTCTTGGATCAGGAGCGGTAAGGCACGTTGTTCTTCAAAGAGTTGTTGAACCCTTTGGCTCGAATGAGGATCATGAATCGATGTGTTGGTCATAATAAAACGGATTTCTATTTTAAGAGGTTGTGGGAGCGGATGTGGGCTTATGGTTCAGCCGATAGCCAATACCTCGAACTGTTTCAATTGCATCGCGTGCGATGCCCAGTTTACCACGTAAACGTTTGACATGGGCATCAACCGTTCGATCCAGAATCTCTTCGGCGTCTTCTTTCCAGACGGCTTCCAGAATTTGTTCCCGGGTTTTAACCACGTTGGGAAAGCTGGCCAAAACCGTGAGAATTTTAAATTCAATGTGGGTCAGGGTGATTTCTTCGTCCGCAACCAGTACGCGGTATTCACGCGGCATAATAGTTAGATGGCCCAGCTCAAGGGTATCGGGTATTTCGGCTTTGGTGCGTCCGAGCATGGCTTTAACCCGAAGGGTAAGCTCTTTGGGGCTGAAGGGTTTAACCACATAATCCTCAGCACCCGCTTCAAAGCCGGAAATACGGTCGGACTCGGAAGAGCGGGCCGTTAACATAATGATGGGGATTTTCTTCATTTTTTCATCCCCTTTAATTTCTCGACAGAGATCCACGCCGGAACGATCGGGTAGCATGAGATCCAGAATAATTAAATCCGGTTGCTTTTCCCAGGTTAACTCAAGGGCGGACGTACCGTTGTAAGCGCAAATAACCTCATAGCCTTCTTTTTTTAGGTTATAGCAAACGAGATTAACCAAATCCTGCTCATCATCAACCACCAAAATTGTTGAACTCATGGGTCTAGGATCATCCTTTTATTTCTTTTTACGTATGCGAGTTAGGCATGGAAATAAATTTGAGGCGGTTGGGGAAGCCTAGTCGTCTGATGAGGATAATACACTGGACGGGCTGAGTTGAAAACCGGTTTGGGGTTATTGTAATGAGAGGAGGAGGAAGCTTTCGGTTTTTTTGCCTTGATTTTCACAAGTGGTTGACTCGTGTCTTCGAGTGGCGATGCCTTCGGTAAGGCGAGGCTTTTGGGTCCCCAAATCTCTCGAGGCCCGACAATACGACTAATACTTTCGGCTAATGCAAAGGCCGGAACCGCTAAAGCTAAGCGAACAACGGGTTCATATTTTTTAAGCGTGTCCCCTAATTTAAAGGAAACCTTTTTAAAAAGGTTTGCTCCTTGCTCATTTAAGGCACGGATAAAGTTAGGGTTTCGGGTGAGAGCCGTAAAAAAGAGTTGAATCCCCATCATAGAAGCGCCAGCGATGGCAAGCATGGTTGTTTCCCGCTCCAGGGTATCTCTTTTAATCTCTTTTGGTGCGTTCCAATCGTCTCTCATACGATAAAAAGAGCCTGTTGCCTTGGTAACGACACCAGCCATACCATAAAAAATGGCTTCAGGAGCGTAACGTCTTAGAGTGGGGAGAATCATTGAAACATTAAATACCCTGTTAACCGCTGAGTTGAATAGAACCCCGTTCTACTTACAATTCATCCTATGCCAAGTTTTTGACGGGAAGATGACAAAAAGGGGGGATCCCGATTTTTATTTATCAGAGGGTGGATCGTCCGTCTCAAGTTTGCAGGGCTTGGCGAAACCTTTTTGCAAAAACGGTATGGCTGTTGTGCCCGGCATTAAAGGCGTAAATATGGGCCTTCATGCGTAAAGGGTTAAACCCCATGAGTGTTAAGTCACCAATTAAATCCAGCATCTTATGACGAACCGGCTCGTTGTTAAGCCGAAGCGGCGTGGTGTAACCGCCTTCGTCTGTGAGGCCCAATGTGTTTTCCAGAGAGACCCCTTTGGCCAGACCTTGGGCTTGTAAAATAGGTAATTCTCGGACAAAGCCGAAGGTTCGCGCCGGAGCGATTTGCTCGGTAGTTTCAGCTAGAGAGTCCCAGTGTTCAAAGGCGTTTTCCAGGCCAGGATGAGGGAAATCTACGGAGTAGGTTATTTTGAAATGGCTGGCAGGTAAGGCGTAGAGTCGTGTTTTTTCGTTGTGTTCATAGAAAACTGCCTGAGGCAGGGTCATATCCGGTACCAGTTTAGAGGGCGGCCGTTTAAAATGGTTGGCCATAACGTCAACCCAGGGAGCGGCGCTGCCGTCCAGAAGGGGAAGTTCCGGGGCACCCTGAACGGTAACGCGCAGGTTAGAGAGTCCTAGAAGTGAGCAAGCGCAAAGAAAGTGTTCGACAATGGATAGGGTTTTTCCACTGGGATGACCCAAGGTGACGCCCCGGTCGGCGTTGACCACCGTTTCAAGGAGGGCAGGGATTTCAATGTCATCGCCGACCTCAAAAAGAATCCCGTCCCCCGGCTGGCCCTGCCGAATCGTCACCTGAACAGGAAGGCCGGTAATAAGCCCGGTTCCTTCGACGTGTAGGCGTTCGGTTTGGGTGGGTGTAGGAGAGGTCATACGCTGGCAGGCTCCTCAGATTTTTGGCTCGCTTGGAGGAGTTGTGCTTCAAGTTGTTGAACCTGCTTTTTTAGAGCCATCAGGTCTTTTCGCATGTCGCTGAGTCTTCCCATAAGAGCGTATTGCTGGAAGGCATCTCGCTGAGGAAGGGCCGGAGAGCCCATAACAATACTTTTCTCATTGACGTTATGCATTACACCGGATTGCGCCATAACGATGGCATCATCACCAATGGTAGTATGGTCTTTTAGTCCAGATTGTCCAGCCAAAACGACCCGATTGCCGATGTTGCAACTGCCTGCGACACCAGCCTGAGCAACAATCATGCAATTTTCGCCAATGGTATTGTTGTGGCCAATCATGACCAGATTATCGATTTTCGTTCCCTTTTTAATGAGAGTAGGCCCGAGGTTGGCTCGATCAATAGTCGCGCAGGCACCAATTTCCACGTTATCTTCGATGATCACGTTACCAATGGACTGAATTTTAATGATTTCCGTGTTTTGTGCCTCTATTTTCCCGCCGCTCTTTTTTGCGGATTCAATGCTACCGGTTTCTGGGGTTACGTAACTGAACCCGTCGGCACCAATGCTGGCGTTATGATGGATGGTAACGTGGCTACCCATATGGGTTTCTTCGCCAATGCGAACGCCGGAATAGATCAGACCGTTTTTGTTCAGTTGGGATTTAGCGCCCATGGTGACATGATCCAGAATGACACTGCCTTCACCAATAATCACATTGGGGCCGATAACGCTATAAGGGCCAATGGCGACCGATGGGTGGATTTTAGCGGTCTCGTGAACAATGGCGGTCGGGTGAATGCCCGGCTCATGATGGGGCTGGCACTTAAAGAGGTGCAACAAAGTGGCCAGTGCCACACGAGGTTTTTCCACCACGATATAGGCTTCGAGTAGGCCTTCCGGGATTTCGATGCCATTAGGCACCAGAGCCGCCTTGATTGTTTTGGCATGGAGCTGGAGAAGCTGGACCGCTTCGGGCTCCAGAATGAGGGCCAGTTCATCAGCGCTTTGAATTAACCGAGGGTGAACCAGACGGTGAATGGGTAAATTCGGGTTGCCGATGACTTCACCTTGAACGGCCAAGGCTAGTTCCTGAATGGTTTTGGGTGCGGGGTTCATAAACCGGGTGTCCTCCATGCAATTGGCCGCTTATTTTAGCAGTTGGGTACGAGGATTATACCGAAGACAGACATTGCTGACCAGAGCTGGGAAAAGAGATGATTCAAGCTGATTGTAGGATGATCGCACAAAAAGGGTTTCAGTCATTTTGTACTAGTATAGGAGTAATACTATCTTCTGAAAGGTTAGAAATAATGCATCCTAGTGGGGCTCTATATAAGTCATGCTTTACCCGACCCGACCCTAGAGATCTGATAGGGCCTGAATTTTCTAACCCCTATTTTGGCAGCAGGGAAGCTGATCAGTTTGAGGGTATTGAAGGAAAAAGCGAAAAAGTTCATGGGTTCTATACCCCTATAGTCAAACTGATGACCTATCTATACCTCCATCCTCAGAAGGTTCAAAAGCTTCTACCCGACTTTTTATCCCCCTATATGCCCTTCGAAACGTTTAAAAAAATAGCGAAGCCCTTTCAGGAAGTCTCTTTTAAAACGAAAGATAACGTCAATCTCACGGGCTATTGGTTTCCCTCCGATAACCCGAAGGCGAGTAAGACGATGATTTTAGGTCATGGTTATTACGCCAATGCGACAACCATGTATCCACTTGCAGAGGAGTTGCTTAAGGAGGGATGGAATGTTTTTATGTTCGACTTTCGGGCACATGGGAGAAGTGAAGGGGAACAGACCTCAATCGGATTTCATGAGGGAAGTGATGTACTGGCTGCCGTTCAAACGGTAAAACAAACCTTTCCCAACGCTTCAAATACCCTTTATTATCTAAGCCATTCGATGGCTGCTGCTGCTTTAATGTTAACACCTGAAAGCCTAAAAGACGATCCAGACGCCCTCAAGCTGTTGAACAACTCACTGGATGGCCTTGTTTTGGACTCTTCCTATTCTCACCTCAATGTGCGAGAAAATCCGTTCGTCACACAGTTATCTTCGTATCAACCCCAAAATACCATTCTCTCTTGGTTCTGGAGACCAGTCCAACCCATTGTGTCTCATCTTGTTGAAAAGGTGGCGGCGGGATTTAATGAATCCTCCAAAGAAGCGTTGGATTTGCCTCTTCGCTTGGACAAAATTGAAACAGCCCCTATTTTCAGGTCGAGCCCTCTAATGAAGAAACCCATTCTGATGCTCCATGGACGAAAAGATCGTCGAACCAGCTACACCCAAGGACAAGACATCCACAGAATTTTGAAAACCCCTTGCTTTGTTTCGCTCGATTCGGACCATATTGGTAAAGGTTTAAAGAAAAAGAAGGGGGACAAGGGCTATAAGTCGGTCTTAAGAGATGAAGAACAGTACCTGAAAGCTTTGAAACATTTTCTTGGGCAGATTAAGGATTAAGGGACATAATCGAGGAGGGTTTTGAATTAAAATTCGGTTGGTGTCCTCGCTTTCCTTTGGGTATAATGCCCAAGGAAAGCGATGTTGGTCTACCAATGGAATAAAGTGAAGCAGGAGTTGATAGTCAAATTATGCTTAAAACACAGGAAAAACAAGATACTGAAACCATAGAGGCTGAAACCATGACAGACGAAAAGCTGGCCGGGCAGGAATTACCCCCCTTGTCCGTAACGGAAATTATGCAATACATTCCTCATCGATACCCTTTTTTATTGCTGGATGCCGTGACGCATCACATTCGGGGACAGCAAATTAAGGGCTACAAAAATGTGACCATGAATGAACCATTCTTCCAGGGGCACTTCCCTAACCGCCCGATCATGCCCGGTGTTCTTCAAGTTGAGGCTATGGCGCAATTGGGCGGGGTGCTGATTAGTAACATGCCTGAAGGAGAGAATAAGCTGGCCGTGTTTGCCGGGTTAGATAATGTCCGTTTTCGGCGTATGGTCTTGCCGGGCGACCGGCTGGATATGGAATGCGAGCTGGTGAAGTTTCGTGCGCCTATTGGGAAGTCCAAATGCCGGGCTTTGGTCAATGGTGAAGTGGCGGTTGAGGCGGACATGATTTTTTCGTTAGTTGATAACAACGAGTAAAATATAAATCAATTGAAAGACACATCCATATGAAAGGTAACAGGCCATGACCATTCATTCAACAGCTATTATTGATGAAACCGCACAAATTGCGGACAATGTGACCATTGGTCCTTTTACGGTGGTGGGACCTCAATGTGTGGTGGGCGAAGGGTCCGTACTTTCTGCCCATGTGGTATTAGAATCCCATGTGGTGTTGGGGAAAAACGGTCAGGTGGCTTCGGGGGCTGTTTTAGGTGGTGCCCCTCAGGATTTGGCTTATGAGGGTGAAGAGGCTTTTGTGACTATTGGTGATAACGTGGTGATTCGAGAGTACGTCACTATCAATCGGGCCACGGGTCAAGGTAAAACCACTCAGGTTGGCAATGACTGTTTCATTATGGCTTATAGCCATTTGGCTCATAATTGTGTGTTGGGTGATGGCGTGATTTTGGCGAATAATGCTCAGCTCGGTGGTTATGTAGAAGTGGGTGATTACGCTTTTCTTAGCGGTACTACCGTGTTTCATCAGTTCGTTAAAATCGGACGGCTGGCCATCGTCGCTGGGTTTAGTGGTACCCGTCAGGATATTCCGCCTTTTGCCATGTGTAATGGTCGCCCGGCAACGGTGGCGGGTATTAATAAAGTGGGCTTGCGTCGTAAGGGCTACTCCTCGGAAGATCGAACCCGCTTGCGTCGAGCGTTTAACCTTATCTGGTTTTCTCACGAGAATACCTCTCAGGGAGTGGATAAAGTCCGAGAGGAGCTGGGTACCGAGGATCCACTGATTAATGAATTACTGGCTTTTATAGAGACCTCGAAACGAGGCATTCGTCGCCCGGATGAGGCAGAAAAGTCAGCCAACAAAGAGCCGGTCTCTTTGTCGTAACCCATGAACAAAATAACACCAAACGAATATTAGAAAGGTGCATGAATCTTATGAATAAATCGCTGGATGTGATTATTTTGGCCGCGGGTAAAGGGACTCGTTTAAAAAGCCAAAGGCCAAAGGTTTTGCACCCATTGTTTGGTCAAACGTTAATCCAACGGGTCTTGGGGTCGTTGGTTGAGGTCAGCCAATCGGCTTCGATTCGTCGAATTACCGTGGTGGTAGGACATGGTCGAGATGAGGTTAAACATCATCTGACGGCGTTAGAAGATCTGGAGTCGTTCTCCTGCCCAGCGGTTATTGATACGGTTGTGCAAGAACCCCAACAGGGGACCGGTCATGCGGTGATGCAGGTGAAAGCCCATTGGGAAAAAACCGGCCAAGGAAGTGATATCGGTGATGTATTAATTTTATCCGGTGATGCGCCGCTACTAAGAGCGGAGACGCTGGCTCAATTGGTCAGTCGGCATAAGTCATCGAATCATGATCTGACTTTTTTGGGCGCAACTCTGGATAATCCGAAAGGGTATGGTCGTTTACTGGTGGAAACCGATAGCGTCGGTCAAGAGCGAGTGCTTGGGATTGTAGAGGATAAGGATACCACGCCGGTTCAACAGGCCATTCAAACAGTGAATGCTGGTATTTACTGCGCCCGTTGGCAAACTATTGCGCCCTTGCTGGATCAAATTTCTTCAGGGAATGCTCAGGGCGAGTTCTATTTTACGGATACGGTTGAGCTGGCAGAAAAAGCAGGCCTGCGGTTGGGGCTATCGCTCTTATCGGATCCACAGGAAATGTTGGGTGTGAACGATCGACAGGATTTAGGGCTGTGTCACCGGGTGTTGAATCAACGAACGTGTGAACGGTTGATGGTGGATGGGGTTACAATTCTGGATCCGGCCAGTGTCCTGATTGCGCCAGAAGTGGAAATCGGTGCGGATTCCGTGGTGCATTCGGGTACGTATTTAACCGGAATCCAGCATTATGGAGCTCATTGTACGTTGGGGCCGAACATTACGGTTAATGGGCCGGTGACGGTGGGTGAGCATGTGGCGATCCTGCATTCGGTTCTTGCCGGGCCAGTGGCTATTGGCGACCATGCCACGGTGGGGCCTTATGCTCATGTCCGTCATGATGTCACATTGGATCACCATGTGGCGATTGGTAATTTTGTAGAAGTAAAAATGGCTAAGGTGGGTGCCTATACCAATGCCAAGCATTTGGCTTATATTGGTAATGCGACACTGGGTGAAGAGGTGAACCTGGGTGGCGGGGCGGTCATCGCTAATTATGATCCGGTCCGAGATGCGAAACACCATACCGTATTGGAAGACGGGGTGAAGGTGGGATGCAATTCGGTGTTGATTTCGCCAGTGAATTTGAAAGAGCGTTCGTCAGTCGCTGCGGGTTCGGTGATTACCAAGGATGTTTCGCCGTGGAGTCTGGCGGTGGCTCGAGGACGGCAAGTGGAGTTGAAAGACTGGGTGATGAAAACCCTCCAGAAAAAAAAGCGGAATACCAGTGAATCATCAGAAGCTGGACAGGAAACGCCAGCCGTTTAGAACCGAGAGGCTTTTAACCAGAAACCTATTGGGCGAAAACCGGTGCTGATGCTCTGTTGTTCGCGTTAACTTCAGGCTGAAGGCTATCAAGTGAAATTTATTCGGGTTGTTGCTGGATCGAGCGGGTAACGGCTTGGGTCAGCAGGTGAAAACCAGGTCGTCCGGTAAAAGAGGGGCCAAATTCGTTCATAATAGAGCTGGCCACCACCTCCTGGAGGCTCAAGCTAGCCAAAGCCTGATAGCAGGTTTCGCTATCCAAAGCTTGTACTTCATCGAGAATGGCTTGCAATGCCTGCGATTGAGTCTCAACACTTTCTGGTCCGCTTGCATACCAAAGCAGGAGCTTCTGAAGGGTTTGGACAGGTTGTTGTTCCAAGACGTGATCAAAGGGTGTGTTGAGTTTCATAAAGGGGTACCCCGTAAAGGTAGACAGTGTGAATTAATGATTGAAATAGGCGACTCATTTGTACAGTACAATAGGAGATATTCGCTTTATCGTTTTTGCTATTCTCTAGGATATTCTTTTCTATAAAAATTTGATTGATTCTATTTTAATGTACGTTACAGAAAAAACCAGCCTGTTGTTAAAATTGCCCCCATTGAGGATATCGTTGAGGCGAACTGTTACTTTTTTTAATATATGTCTGCAAAAAGCCCGGCTGATAATGGTTTTAAGTTGTGTCTTTTTGGTAGGCTGTGGGCAAACAGCAAAAGATGAAACAATACCGGTTCGGATCCAGTTTGCAACGTGGGGTGGAGCGGAAGAGATCCAGGTGATTAGAGAAGTGGTGCAAGCCTTTGAAACTTCGCATCCGGGAGTTCAGGTTGAGATTATCCATATCCCTGACCGTTATTACCAAAAACTGCATATTCTTATTGCTGGTGGCTTGATGCCGGATGTGGTGTTTACGAATAGCATTAGTTTTCCGGTGTATGCTCGACATCATTTATTTGTCGATTTAGCGCCCTATTTAAAAGAGAGTAAGGTGTTGGATGAAATGGATTTCTATCCGTCTTCGCTTCAAGTATTTTATATGACAAAAGAGGGTGGGAAAAAAGCTTTGGGGGCCATCCCTCGGGACATTTCCAACGTGGTGGTATATTACAATAAGGATGTTTTTTGGCAGGCTGGTGTGCCGTTACCTTCGGCGGACTGGGATTGGCAAACTTTTACGGAGACAGCAAAAGCCCTAACTCTTGATCGAGATGGTGACGGCCGGTTGGATCGTTTTGGGGTGTCGTTTAACCGTCATAGCTCGATTTTTTGGATGCCTTTTGTTTGGAGTGCGGGTGGAGCGCTGTTTAACTCGGATCAGACAGGGGTGGCATTGGATCAACCTTCGGCGTTGGCAGGGTTGCAGTTTTATGCGGATTGGCCACAAACGTATCATGTGGCCCCCCGAAAAACAGAAAGTGGTGGTACGAAAATGAGCGAGATGTTTCTCCATGGCAAAGTCGCTATGTTACTAGATGGCCGTTGGCGAGTGCCGTCTCTTCGAAAAAAAGCCACGTTCCAGTGGGATATCGCACCTCTGCCTCGAGGGCCAAAGGGCTCCATTTCTGGGTTGGACGCCTCCGGTTATGCTATGGCCGCAAGTACTCGCTATCCAGAGGCGGCCTGGATGCTGATTGAATACCTGTCATCGTCAATGGCGATACGTCGACTGACGGAAAGCGGTCTGATGATTCCGGCTCGTCAGGATGTGGCTGAGAGTTCGGTCTTTTTATCGCCGGATCAATTACCGACCCATAGTCGGGTCTTTCTGGATGTGATTCCATCGGGAATGCCGACCCGGTCGCACCCTCGGTGGAATGAATTATCCGAGGAATTGAACTTAGCGTTGGAGCCAGTTTGGGATGGTCAACAGTCACCTGAGGAAGCAATGCGTAAGGTAAAGCCTAAATTGGAGCGTATCATGGGGGTAGTGACCCATGAGTAGTCACTTTCAATCCTCAAAGTCTTCAAATTCAAACCACCCAGCTCGACAGTATGAAACCTTCTGGGCATGGGTGTTTATCCTACCTTGCCTGCTGGGGTTATTTGTTTTTACGTATATTCCCACCTTTTCGTCTTTGGGACTGAGCTTTTCGTATTGGGATCTGTTGGGTCAGCCCGCATGGGTCGGGTTGGATAATTATGAGGCAGTGTTATCGGACCCTTTGTTCTGGCGGGCGTTTGGTAATACTTGGTTTTTTGTGTTGGTTTCTGGCGTGTTAGAAGTGGTTTTGGGTCTTGGGCTAGCGGTGGTTCTTAATCAGGCGATTAAAGGGCAATCCTGGTTTCGGGCGGCGTATTTTTTACCGTTTGTGACGCCTATGGTAAGTGTGGCGATTGTCTGGGGTTGGATTTATGATCCTGAGTACGGGGTGCTGAACTGGCTTTTGGAGAATCTCGGACTTTTAGCGGCCTTCCGAGAGGGTGAACCGATTGCGTGGCTTTATGACCCGAGTACAGCCATGTTCGCGATTATTCTGTTACGCGTTTGGAAAAACGTCGGCTACAACCTGATTATTTTTCTGGCGGGCCTGCAAGGGGTTTCTGAGTCGATTTATGAATCGGCCCGGTTGGACGGGGCGAGTCCCTGGGTGTCGTTCTGGAAATTAACCTTGCCCTTGATCACGCCGACCCTATTTTTTGTGGTGATGGTCACCTTGATTAATGCTTTTCAGGCTTTTGATTCCATTTATCTATTGACTCAGGGCGGGCCAGAGCATAGTACGGACGTTATGGTCTACTGGCTTTTTAAAAACGCATTTGAGTTTTATAAGATTGGTCCGGCTTCGGCCATTGCTTATATTGTGTTTCTGGTGATTCTAGTGTTGACGCTTGTTCAATGGCAGTTAAGGAAACGGTGGGTGCTGTATGAAGAGTAAAACCCTGTCGAATTTACCTTGGGCGGCGAGTGCGGTCTGGCTTTTGTTGGCGTTGGGCGCTGTATTAGTGATGACACCTTTCTGGGTGATGCTTATCACGTCGCTCATTGAACCAGCCCAGGCGACTCAAAAGCCGCCGGTGTTATTCACGACGGTTCTCCATTGGGAAAATTACAGCCGACTGTTTGAGCAGGTGCCCATGATACGGTATTTATTGAACAGCTTGCTGGTTTCAACCATAACAACTGTCATGCATGTGGTGTTGTGTGCTATGGCGGCTTATGGATTTTCCCGACTGGATTTTCCGTATAAAAATGGGGTATTTTTTCTGTTTTTAATCACGTTGATGATCCCGCCCTATGTGAATATTGTGCCGCTGTTTTTTCTGATGAAAACCTTCCATTGGATTGACACGTTTTGGGCGTTGATTGTGCCTGGGCTATTTGGAGCCTTTGGGGTTTTCCTATTGCGTCAGTGGTTTAATGGTTTACCGGTAGAGTTAGAGGATGCGGCCCGTATCGATGGGTGCAATCCATGGCAGATCTTTTGGCGAGTGGCTTTGCCGTTGGCGACACCGGCATTAGCGGCGCTGGCGATTTTCATTTTTATTTTTAGCTGGAATAGTTTTATGTGGCCGTTGATTATTACCCATTCGGAATCCATGCGTACTTTGCCCGTTGGGATTGCGGCGCTTCAGGGAAGTTTTCGAAACGATACGGATTGGCCGGTTTTGATGGCCGCCAGTACTCTGTCCATTATTCCGGTGGTGATTGCGTTTTTACTGGGGCAACGCCATTTTTTAAAAGGGATTCTCATGGGTAGTGTGAAAGAGTAGGCAAAGTCTTTTTTTTTGGGGGGGGATCAAGCTTTTAGACAGTGGAGGAGCGGGTATTCTTTTTCAAGTGCTTTCACGGTCTCGTAAGGCACACCGATTTCCGTGAGTTCTTCGCCATGGATTTGAAAGAGATCAATCAATGATTGGGCTAGCGGGTGCAAGGGGTCTAAAGCAAGGTAGTTCTGAATAATCGATAAAGATTCGGGACGACTCATTCTACCAAACTGAAGTGCTAACGGAGTGCTAAGCGGCCCCTTTCTGATATTTTTTTGTGTATGACGAATCCTCACTCGCTGATAAGCCGAGCGACGATCCGAGTGTCTGGATCGCATAAAGACAATCTAACCTACTTCAATCAACAGATAAATTTGGATGAACTTCTCTTGTCAGAACGACAACAATCATTTAAGGGACGCTATGTCATACGTCTTATGGATGAATAGCGGAATTTTATCTTATCGAAAGAGCAGGTCGGGGCTCAAGATAAAGTTGTGCTACAACGAGCTTTGGAAAAAGAGGAAGCGCTTATTGGAAAAGCGGTTCAAGGGGGGGCAAGTATGTTTTTACAGAAGACATATTATCAAGATTTATAACGAGAGGTTGATTTCTGCGGGCTTGTAATCCGTGTAGAATAGAAAAGAACGTGTGCGTGTGATGTTTTGATACTTGGAGTTTTGTTATGGCAAAAGCAATCCATTGGCCTCGGGTCTTTCGGGAAGAGATTTTAGCTGAGGATTCAGAGTCTCTTTTTTCGGCGTTTCGGCTGGGCCGATTTTATTATGAAGGTCGATACTGGGCACCGGATGAGGAAGTGGATATTCGGTGTGATCATTTAAAAATTCGGCGGGCCATTGTTCGGGGAGACCTAAAGTGTTGTCCTATTAAGGATTTATCCCCTGCGGATTTGAAGGCTCAAAAACCGTCGCTTCAGACGGCCTCTGATGTGGTTCGGTTTCTGGGTACTCACTATAATCAGCCGGTGGATGAGAACACGGAAGTAACGGTGGTTTATTATCAGAACAAACCCGTGGTTCCTGAAGAGGTTGAGTCCCAAGAGGATGACACGGGTCGGCACTTTTAAGTAGAAACGTGGTTTTAAAAAGCGAGCCCCCGAGGGGAGCATCGCTCTCTCTAAAACAATTAGAAGGGCTTTGGTAGTATTCTTTTTAGTTGAAGCCAGCGATCAAGAGAGATCGCTGGCTTTTTTGGTTATGACTCAGAAAGGTAAGCCCTTACAAAGAAAATGGATGCCCTTTGAGGCTCAAGAACTGAACCGCACTATCCACATCGTGTAACGACAGTTGCGTACTGGTTTCGTTTTCCTGCTGGACGGCTTTGGAGACGTTGGCGTTGCCCGGTCGCAAATCCTTTGCCCGCCAGACAGGCTCTTCTTGAAGGGTGTCGGCAGAGTCTTTAATCTGCCGGACACTCTTCAGTGGATTGGAATTATTCATGCAATAACACTCCTTTGTTATTCATTGCGATGTATTGTTAGAATGATAAAAGAGTGTTTACTGAAGCAAACGGAGTGCAATGGATGGCGCCTGATTGGCTTGGGAAAGCGCTAATGCACTGGCTTGTTGAAGAATTTGAAGCTGTGTGAGTCTTGCTGTTTCGACGGCGACATCCACGTTTTTCACAATTCCTTCGGACGCGGACAGGTTTTCACTGGAAATTTGGACATAATCTAGTCGATTTTCCAGCTGAGACTGGTTTCCACCAATCGTCGCAACAAACCCAGATAAGGCCGTTAGAGCGGCATCGACTTCGCCTAAGAGCGTGGTCGCATTGGCGTTGGATGCAAGGGTGTTTTGTAGTAAGCCTAGTGCTGCGGCATCGGTATCGGCAAATGCGCCGGAGATATCAATGGTATCCGAACCGGCGGTTCCCGCACCGGCCTGAATGGCAAAAGCGGCCACAGATCCGTCGAGTAACTGAATAGCCCCTGCGCCGGTACCAAATGAGGTGCCGTTTGAGATGGCATCAATATTGGCGAAAATTTGTCCGACTTCAGCGCTATGACCCGTAAAGTCCGTAACTGTGGGGTTAGCCGCTTCAATGGCGATTTCTCGGAGTCGTTGTAAATCACCTTGAACGGTTTGCAGAGCGCTATCAGCGATGTTTAGAACATTGATCCCCTGTTGGATGTTATTGGCCGCCACATCCATACCTCGGCGTTGTGCTTCCAGGCTATTGGCTAGTAGCAGAGATCCGGCTCCGTCTGAAGCTCGGTTCAGCTTTATTCCTGAGGATAGTCGCTCGATGGATTTGTTGAGCTGCCCCGTGACGCCCCGAAAATGCCGTTGTGCGTTCAGAGAAGAAACGTTGGTGTTTAAAAATAATGACATGGATTCAGCCTCCTTACATGCTTTTTAATACATTGTTTCCGTACAATGACCATGCACACGAGGCGACCTCTGAGGCTCGACTTGAACAGTTCTGTTTCAAGTCGTTATTCAGACACGCTGTTTGGATCCCGGACGAATAAAGCAACCGAATAAAAGGTCAATCTCTCTTTACCTGCTTAACTCTTTAAATTTAGAGGTAAATCGTTATTCCACCTGATTTGTTTGAAAATAAATGGTCTCTCTTTGCCCGATCAACAAAAGCACGTTTTGTTGCCTGTGTTGTTTATACCTACGCTTAACTAAGGAATTGTTGTGAAAGTAGAAAGGTAATAAAAAATAAGTATAGTGAATATGGTCTTATTGTTTTATTCGACAGGATGTCATCTATCTGAATGAGATGTAACTAAAGTGTTACATCTCATTCAGTAGAAACCCCTAAAAAAACCCCCTTTTCCAATGCTATCAGAGGAAAAGGGGGTTTCTAATTTTTACCTTACTTCAGGATAAAGTCTAAAAGGGTTTAGGGTGGATAAAGGCCAGTTTGTTTTGTGAGGCATGCTCTGCAAAGGTCTGGCTCAGTTTCTGTTTGACTTCCTGAGACTTTAGTAAGGTCAAAATTTCGTGGGTGACGTTCAGATTTCGAATGGGAGGTTTTGAAGCGGTGAAATTTTCCTTGGCGACCGACAGGGTGGAGGGGTTGAGAATAAAACCACCGAAAAGATCATGGGGTTGGGTTTTATCAAGTGAGGGTGTTGTTAACGAAGGGGGGGATTTCATGATAGCCATAGATCAAGGTAACTCCTTTTTTAAAATTGGGGGTGGAAGGTGATAAATATAGTGCTTTTTATTTATTGTTGGAGCAGTGAGAGTGCCAGTTGAGGGATGGTGTTGGCCTGAGAAAGAACCTGGACAGAGGCCTGCTGTAAAATCTGGTTTTGGGTTAGAATTGAACTTTCCGCCGCTACGTCCAAATCTCGGATCCGTGAGTTCGAGGCGGAGAAATTTTCAATGGCGATTTGCAGGTTGGTTGTGACACTGTCCATCTGGTTTTGAAAGGAACCAATGGTTGCCAGTTGGGCTGTAATCCCTTGAATCGAATTGTCAATGTCGGTTAGAAAGGCACGAGCGTCATTGGTGGTAGAGAGACCTGCTGAAACGCCTGTTCCAGTGTTGAACATGTTGTTCAAGGAAGTGAAGTGAGTGGTCCCACCAACGGTATCATAGATTCCGATACCGCCAATAGCGGGGGCCGCATCACCATGGGCGCTAATGAGCGCATTGCTGATATCAATGGTGTTGGTTGCCGTGTTGGAACCTGGCCCCACCTGAATAACAGGAGCAATAGCCGAAGGAGGACTAAGGGCACTGCCATCCAGCAGGTTAATATTGTTGAACTGAGTGCCGAGTGCGATTCGATTGACGTCTTCGGTGAGCGAGCGGATTTCCTGTCCGATAGCATTTCGCTGTTGCTGAGAATTAGTAGCCGTACCGGCTTGAACAGCGAGTTCCCGCATTCGTTGTAGATCATTCAAAATAACGGTGAGAGCCCCTTCAGCGATTTGAAGGACGCTAATGCCATCTTGTGTATTTTGTAGCGCTTTTTTCATGCCTCGGATCTGGCCCGTTAGGTTTTCGGAGATACTTAATCCGGCGGCATCGTCAGCGGCCCGATTGATTTTAAATCCCGAAGCCAATCGTTCAAGGGAACGCTGAACGGCTCTGGAATTTTGAGTCAGTCGACGATTCGCAATGAGTGAGGTCACGTTTGTGTTAACAACAAGACCCATGGTGGTGTTCTCCTTAACTGTGTTTCTACGTCCGTGTAGAGAGCAGGTTACTACCGCCCCCTGAGTCTTTCAGGATTTGGAGCAACCTCTTTCGAGGCACATTCGGGTTTCTCTTTTTCGTTAATCTGATGAGTCTTTTTCCAACCCGCCTGTTTTTTGGTTATAAACAAGCGTTTTTGTTTTACCCAAATGTGTTCTTGCTTAGCCTATCGTTGCCATATGCCGAGTCTTTAGCTTGTAGGTGGTTATAATCCTCCGTTTGTAGGATGGGTTTGTTGGGGGAGAAATTGGGCTTTTACGCTTAAAAGTCCGGTAAACAGGGTTTTTTTTGCAAGATATCTTGTGATATGCTGGCACCCGTTTACTCCATTAATTGAAGGACAGAATCACATGCGAATGGTCGTTGTTGGGGCAGGATACGTTGGAACAGTGACAGGAGCCTGTATGGCCGACATGGGGCATCAGGTAACCTGTATTGATATCGATAAACCGCATATTGAGCGTCTAAAGAATGGGGTGGTTGATTTCTATGAAGAGGGTCTGGAAACGCTGATTAAAAGCAATCTGGATGCGGGTCGCCTGACGTTTACATCGGACATGAAAGAAGCGGTGAAAGATGCGGAGATCGTGTTTTTATGTATGGGTGTAAGGGGTTCTATTGGAGACAAGCCGGATATGCGGCCGTTGTACAAGGCGGCAAAAGAGATTGCGGAAGCCTTGAAAGGGCCGGGTTATACGTTAATTGTCGAGAAGAGTGCCTTGCCCATTAAGACAGGAATGTTCCTAAAAGAGGTTTTAGAGGCCGAACGTCCAGCGGACTGCAAACATGAATATGAGATTGCGGCAGTGCCCCAGTTTATGCGGGAAGGAAACGCGATTTATGATTTCATGCATCCTGATCGAGTGGTCATTGGATCTGAAAGTCAACGAGCAATTGATATGCTGGTGAATATTTATCGACCGCTCCATTCGCCGATGTTTATTACGGATATCAGTAGCGCGGAATTGATTAAGCATGCGACTAACGCCTTTTTGGCCATGAAAATTTCGTTTATTAACTCATTGTCTTGCATTTGCGAAAAAACCGGTGCGGATATTACCAAAGTGTCTAAAGGACTCGGGATGGACAAACGGATTGCGCCGGACTACCTTCAGGCTGGTATTGGGTATGGTGGGATTTTTCTCACCAAGGACATGAACTCGTTGCTGAGTATTGCGGATGAATTGCATGTGAATCTGGATCTGCTAAAAATGGTGGGGGATATCAACCGGTATCAACGTATCAGCTTTATCGAACGGATTTCTGCGATTTTAGGCGGGCCGGATGGTCGTCTAAATGGTAAAAAAATTGGTGTTTGGGGGCTGGCGTTCCGGCCAGATACGGACGATATGCGAGATTCACCCAGTGTCACGATTATTCGGGGGCTGGAAAAACGTGGGGCGACGATTAAGGCCTTTGATCCGATTGCCATGGAAAAAACCCGTTCATTACTGCCTCATGTGACGTACTGTCAAGACCCCTATGAGGCGGCGACGGATGTGGATGCCATTGCGGTTCTGACAGAATGGCAGGATTTTACCTATATTGATTTTCAGAGATTAAAAGAAGTCAGTGATTGCCGTTTGATGGTGGATGGTCGAAACTTATTCTCGCCTAAACGGATGCAACAGTTGGGCTATACCTATATAAGCATTGGACGAAAGCCTGAAACACCGGAACCTTCAGAAACCGTTTCTCTTACTTCCTGAGTCGGCAATCCTTAGGTAAGCCTCTCCCCTTTTTAGAGGAAATCCATTAAAATAGAGAAGACGATGGACGGCTTCTAAAAAGGAAGCCTTATATTAATGATTCAATGGTTAGGTTTTAATGTTGGTGATTGGCCGTTATGGATGATAGAGAGTCGATTAATCATTTTTCGTCTTTTATAGAACAGGCGAAAATTAAAGCGTCAGATCTGATGCCGTTTGAGGATTGGCTTGGAGGCCATGGCGCAAAAACGGTTGAACTCGGTGAGGGAAATTGGCCTGAGAGGAATCGGGAAGGTAATCCTGTTTATATGCCGGACGTTTCTGGAGTGCTTCCTAAGAAACCTCTGGAATCTATGCAGGAACAGGTGGATGTTCTCGCTGCGCATATGAAAAACCAGCTAGGCGAACACCAACAAGCGATTTCAAATACGGGCCGCCTTTTCGATCAGCTGCTTTGGGAGCTTGAAAACCTGTGCATGTGCTTTCAGGAATCGTTATCATCGAAAGGAGTGCCGACGGACCAGATTTATTCCCGAATTGACCCGGATCGGTCTGTGGGGATTCTCAATGTGCTATGGCACACCGTGAGTTTTACGGCACGAGGGAACACAAGGCCGATGGCCATGTATCGCTTTGGACGAGAACCACTGTTTACCGGGCGTATTGTTGCATTAAGGGGTGATTATCTTGAAATGACCAATGGTAATTTAATGCCCGAATTTTCAGAGTTGCTCTCCCAAGAAGTGGCATCACTTTATATTCCTTCCGAAGTAGATACACCAGCTGTTCTGAGTATTAAGCATCTTGGAGATGAGGAGCAGTACCTGAACCAAGGGGAAGCGGCTCGCCAGTTTTTGCTCAAGGTCATTGAGATGGTTTGCGCAGGCGGGTATTTTCACGAGAAAGAATATTACTCATAAAAAGACGAGCGGCTTGGCAAGGGGTTGGGCCGGTCTGCTTTTTAGAAACGAAGCCCTTGCTATGCGGCAAAGAAACCTTGGTTAAAATTAAAGCTGGAATAAGCCGGGTTAGCGTAGTTAACAATCATTCCCGGGTTAATGGGGTTTAATACTAGGGCTGAGGCTTGACCTGCTGCTTGCGCGCCCAGGAAGCCAGCGTTGGCATTACCCCCTTGAGGGCCAATGGAGGTGATAAAAGTGCCAAATGGGCTAACTAACCGACCACCGGCGCCACCTTGCCCTTGCATGTTGGTCATTTGTTGTTGGAATGGGTTAACGGGCCCAAATCCTGGCATACCGCCAGAGAGGGGCGAATTTTGTTGTATACCCAGACCGGAGATAGCTTGTTGTGGATTTCGGCCTGTTAATTGATTCATGAGAAAGCTACCACCGCCGGTGGCGAGAAAATTCATGAAGTTGGATGTGTCGGGTCTGGCAACCGGGGCCGAAAAACCACCGGGCTGTCCGAAGCCAAAAGGTTGGGAAGGTTGAGCAAGGGCGGGTTGTCCGCCAAACCCTTGAGTGGTGCCGTTAAGGCCGCCAAAGCCAAGTGGACTTGCTGTTCCTAAGCTTTGCCCCATACTGACTGGGTTTAGTAAGGAGTTACTAAAGGCCCCACCTTGCATCATGCTGGTTGGCGCTAATGGGTTGGGGTTTGGACCAAAGGAACCAAAAGGAGCCCCGTTAAAAGGATCATACGGTGTGACCTGAAGCGGGTTGAATGGATTGACCTGGCCAAACGAGTTCGGTTGGATTGGATTGAAGCGACCAAAGGGCTGAGCAAACGGTGAGGCAACACCCAAGCCATTGACGGTATTTGCGGGTGTGATGGGTAAGGGACCTGCCAATGAGGTTGAAACACCCATGGGGCCGAGTGAGACATTGCCGTTGCCATTAACTGTTCCCGTGCCCATGCCAAACGGCGTTAATGAAAAGCCACTAGCGTTGTTGATAGGGAATGACATAAATTGCTTACTCCTCCGACTCTAATCACACCTGATTACGGACAGATGTCGTCGCCTCTTTCTTTCTTTTCTTCTTCATCCATAGAAGGACGATCGAGCAGGGTCAATTAATTGTTTCACTTCTAACTCATATCTAACTAAAATAACAATTCCACTGTTATTTCTTAGAATAATAAAAACAAAAGAATAGGGCAGATTGTCTTTTTCCCTGTTTTTATTAAATAAAAGTTACAAAGTACGGTTAAGCGAGAGTCTCTAAAAGACCCGGCTTGATTCGAGGAAGGATGGAAAGTGAGGGGTCAGGAGATTTTTTAATAATGTTCTTGTAAAGAAGATTCGATCATTTGAGCAATGGTTGGAATCAGGCTTTTTTGGAGATCGTCCGGAGTGTCCTGCAAGAGTTGCATGGCCGAATGAAGGGTTTCATTTAGGTCGTACCACCGGCGTCGCAGGATCTCGCTTTCAATGGACTCATGATGACACACGGCTTGGTTCAGGGTTTCAATGGGGTTTTGAGCTTCTGCTTCGGTTCGGTGCTCAATAACAATCTTAATAATATTGAGGGCGACCTGAGCCTGATATTTATCGGAGGCTTGGCGCAGTTGCTCTAACGCCTTACTCAAGGCAGGATCCTTGTCGTACCACCGTTGATACTCTCCTGTATTTTCTGGCATTACTGAGTTTAACTCCCTCTTCAGCTTCTCTCCATTGGATTGAGTTTATTATAACAAGGCCACCCGTTGACAAGCACCATCCATTGGGACCATAATAAAAAATTAAAAATTGTGGCATATGGCATAGTAGCTCAGCTGGTTAGAGCACACGGTTCATACCCGTGCGGTCGGTGGTTCGAATCCACCCTATGCCAGTTTTTTATGACCCGTTTTATGAAAAGAAGAGGAGCCGATTTTGTCCACCCTACCACCACCTGCTTTAAAAACAGCGATTATCCTGCTGTTTAAATCAGCACCTCCGTTTGTCCTTTATTCGGAACAGCCGGAGGCTCTTTATGAGGAATTGAAAGGTGTGATTCGTTCGGTCAATATGGCGTCACCCAAGCTGATTGAAAAACAGGGCCATGGTCCCATCAAGAAGGTGACGTTCCTCGATACCGAGTTATTGGGTGTGTCGCTCCAGATGGGGGTTGTTCCGCAGTTTCCGATGACCCAGGCCTAGACTTCCAGTAATTTATTTTCAAGCAAGGTGATATGTTGTCGGATTTCATCGATTTCTGAAGGGTTGCTTGTTTGTTCTAGGTATTGCTTAAAGATCTCAAGGGCTTCCTGATAGCGCTCCAGTTTTTCGAAAGCGTAACCCAAATTGTTAAGGGCAGTGGCGTAATCTGGATCCAGTTCAATGGCCTTTTGGTACTTAGCAATGGCCTGTTCCGGTTCATTTTTACAATAGTAGGCCAGTCCTAGTTGGTTATAGGCTTTGGCGTAGTTGGCGTCAACTTCAATGGTCTTTTGGCAATATTCAATGGTGCGCTCCCATTGGCCGCTTTTAGCCAGTGAGATAGAGAGCTCATAGTTACCTTCCAGATGGTTGGGGTCGATTTCCAGTACTTTGAGATAGGCTTCAATGGCCTCTTCAAACTGTTGGTTGCGATCATACAGCTTGCCGAGAAATAGCCAGGCGTTTTTATTATAAGGATCAGATTCCACGGCACCTTTATAAGACTCAATGGCTTTGTCATTATCGCCCCGGTTTTCATGAATGAGTCCGATACAATAAAGAGAATCACTGTCATCGGGCTTAATTTCCAGTGCCTGCTCAAAGTATTGTTGTGCCTGGTCATATTGTTCGTCCGTATAGTAAAGTCGTGCCCGGTTGTAGAGGGCGTCGGAATCCTGCGGATCGAGTTCGATGGTTTTCTCAAAATACTCAATGGCTTTTTTTATATCCCCTTGATGTTGGGCCACCAACCCCAGGGTATAATAAGCGGGAGTGTAGCCAGATGAGAGGGCTAGGGCCTTTAGAAGATCCTGTTGTGCTTTCTCCATCAGTCCGCTCCGATAAAAGTCCAATGCTCGATTGTAATACCATTCCGGTGACCGGGTGGCGATTTGGAAATAGAAATAAAGGCCGCCCGCAATGCCCGCCAAAAGTAGGATAAGACCAATAACAATCCAGATAATAATGGGGAAGTTCTCCGCTTTATGGTTCTGTTTTTCCCGCTTTTTATAAAAAAGTATTTTTATAAAATAGTATCCCTGATCCCCGTGTATGGACGCATCCTCTGAACGTCTTAAAATGCAATTTCAGACCGGGCATTCCCAAGCAGAGAAACGGTTGAGAAGTCGAGTGAAAACTCGCAACGCTCCGCATGGGCCAGCGCATACCCACCCATGTTCAGCTCGATGCCGCCACTGGCATAAACCTGATCTTTTTTTGTGGACCATGTAAGGGAAGGCGCTTTAAGAGAACTGCCAGACTGATCGATGCTGGTGACGGTTACTCCGTCCGTCAGGACCACGGCTTTATCTTTATCCACATAGGTTCCTTTTGGGGCGGTAAACGTAACGACGGGTTCGCCAGCGTCATTATAAAAGGTGCCCGAAATGTTCGTCAGGTTAGCTCCCGATTGGTCTTTGTAGTAAACGGTTTCCCGAACCTGAAGTTCCCACTTTTTGTGTTCTTTTTCGGTCACGGTGAAGGTAACGTTCTCACCGGTAATGTCGCCGATGGGTTTACCGTTATTAGTCGAGCTTTCTGGATCAGGGGCACCGTTCATATAATAGCCGGTAAAAAGGAGGGAAAAAAGGCCGCCCAGAAGAATCAGACCTAAAATAGTATAAATTAATGTTTTTTGAGGGGCCATGGGGGTAAATGTCCTGTTGGTTAAACCCGGGAGAAAACGCTTTCATTATAGCGCAACCCGTTCGGAGGTGTGACAGAGAAATGAGAAGGTATGACCGAGTGGGTTGATTTGGAAATGTGGGGGCGAAGCAAGGGACGGTGCCCAAATCCGTCGGAAGCAGTCTGTTGGAATGCCTGATAGGCCTTGTTATAAAAGGGGATGGCCAGGGGGGTGATGTGTTGTCCAAGCTGTTCGTATTTGTAATGAATTCCGTTTAAAATTCGATTGATCCGTTGTTTTTCATCCGGCGTGCTGATTAGTCCCGCTGAAATCCAATTTTTAAGGGCCTGGAGTAGTGGGGTTTTTTGATCCAGTTGATGGATTTTGAGCAAATCCAGAGTGGGCCAGTGGTTCGAGTTTAGGTGGCGAGATAAATAAGGGTAAAACGGAATTTGGAAACTCTTCCAGAGGGTGGGGTTGTTAATCAGGGCGGTGGATAACCGGGTTAATGCCTGGTCTCGTTGTTCAGGGGAAAGGTGGTAGTCGGTTATGCGTCCGAAAAAACGGGAAAAACTTAGGTCGGCAAACTCATTATTTTCCATCAGCTGATGGAATAGAGTGGCCTCTTTGGCGTCTTCACGGCACTCGAAACGCAAGGTTCCATTGATGTGCAATTGCCAATAGGGCTTGGTTTGCCAAGTTTCTTTTTTCCAAATAATCAGATATAGAGTGTTGTTATTGGGCGCCCATCCCATGGTCCATTCATTGGCCGGTAAGTTGTCATATAATAGGTTAATGGGGTCGTCGTATTCAGGTTTTAATCGATGCCAGCCTTTTTCCATCAGCTGATGAAGGCACGACCGGGCTTCTTCGGAAGAGAAAAGAGGAGGTGTCTGTTTTTCAGGTAGGGTCGGAGTGGGAAAAAGGGTCATCATAGAGGCTCATCGAGTTTTTTTTGGCTCATGGGTGTGTCATATAATACAAAAGCTTCTGAACATTTTTTTGTGCGAGGATAAGCGAGCTTCCGATTAAAAGGATAGGGGATTGACGGATGGTGGCGGCTCGATTGGGAGGGTTAGTCCGATTAGAGTGAGCAGGGTGGTGGTGATCGCACCACTGATTTGCAAGAAAAGAATCATCGCAACAGGAAGGATCGCAATCAGGCTTCGTTGCCAGCTTGCGTTGGAGTAGGCTTGCGTACCTAATGTCATGAGGGTTAGACTCCAAAGGGTGATGACGATCAGGGTGACGACTTGAGTTATCATTAGGGCTGTGGTGTTCTGAATGAAAAAAAGAAGGGGGAAAAGAATAAGGTTGATCATAAGCAGGGAGGGTAAGGTGAAAAACAAACATAACATGAAGACTTGTCGCCAATGAAGTGGTGCTTTAACCACGTGGCTGGTTCCCCAGAGAAAGAGAAACAGAACTGAAGGCCCCAGAATAAGGAGTTGCCAGGAGTGGATCAGCGTTTGAAAGTAGGTTGCTATAACTGAAAGAGTTTTCTTCCAAAGGTTTTGAGCTGTTATTTCAAGCCCATGGGTGGCCATGATCTCGTGAAGAACGCTGAGTAAGAAGGTGATACCCAACATGCCAATCCATAAAGTCGCCAGTGTCTGCTTATTCCAATGATTGTTTTTATCTTTCTGAAAAAAACGGGAAGGGGCGATGAATAAATCCCGATAACCTTCGAGAACGGTTTGGCGTTTAATACACATGACGAACTCGACTTAAACCTTTTCAACAATCGTGGCAATGCCTTGTCCGACGCCAATACACATGGTGGCTAGACCGTAGCGACAATTGTCCCGGCGCATCATCTCGTAAATTAGGGTGGTCATGATTCTTGCCCCACTACATCCTAGTGGATGCCCGAGTGCGATAGCGCCTCCGTTGACATTAATTTTAGAGACGTCGGCACCCAGCTCCTGAATACAAGCTAATGATTGAGCGGCGAAGGCCTCGTTGAGCTCAATAAGGTCAATTTGTTCCAATGTTAGTCCTGCCCGTTTTAAGGCTTTACGGGTGGCGGGTACGGGCCCCAATCCCATGTAGGCTGGATTAACCCCAGCAACTGACGTTGATCGAATACGAACCTTTGGGGTTAGTCCAAGTTCAAGCGCTTTCGCTTCTGACATAACGAGCAAGGCGGCGGCGCCATCGTTAATGCCGGATGAGTTTCCTGCCGTAACGCTTCCTCCCTCTTTAAATGCCGGTTTTAACGTGTGTAGTTTTTCCAACAGGGTGTCTGGGCGGGGATGCTCATCCGTATCCACAATAATGGGATCTTTCTTTTTTTGAGGAATAGTGACTGGAATAATTTCGTCTTTAAACCGGCCTTCGCTCATGGCTTTGCCCGCTTTCTGCTGACTATCAAAGGCAAACTGATCCTGCGCTTCTTGGGAGAGTTGAAATTTTTCGGCCACGTTTTCGGCTGTTTCGCCCATGCCGTAAGGGTAGTGCAATTGAGCCAGCTTCGGGTTGGTGAACCGCCAGCCGATGGTCGTATCAAAGAGGTCTGTCTTCCGGGAAAAAGCGGTGGGTGCCTTGGCCAGAACAAACGGTGCGCGGGTCATGCTTTCTACACCACCTGCAATGTAACACTCCGCCTCACCGGCTATAATGGCGTGGCTGGCCTGATTAATGGCCATAAGGCCTGAGCCACAGAGTCGGTTTACAGTGCCGCCAGCAATGGTTTCCGGGAGTTCGGCGAGTAGGACCGCCATCCGGGCCACGTTTCGATTGTCTTCGCCTGCTTGATTGGCGGCACCTAGAATCACGTCTTCAATGAGCGTTGGGTCCAGTTGGGGGTTACGCCGAACCAGTTCTTTCAGGACCAGAGCCGCTAAATCGTCTGGACGAACCGAGGCCAAGCTACCGGAAAATCGACCGACCGGGGTTCGGATAGCGTCAACAATGACGGGCGTGGTTTCCGGGGTGGTCGGGTTCATGACGAGGTTTCCTCCAGTTCGGTCTTGCTACCTTCGTAAATATAGAAACCTTCGCCGGTTTTAACACCAAGCTTGCCGGAGCCAGCCATCTGCTTGAGTAGAAGCACCGGACGGTAACGGTCTTCAAAATATTCGTTGACTAATGTGTCGAGAATCTGACAGATAACGTCGATACCGATTTTATCGGCCCATGCCAGTGGACCTTCCGGGTAGTTCGTACCCAGCTTCATGGCGGTGTCAATATCTTCAGGGCTCGCCACGCCTTCCATTACGGCAGAAGCCGCCTCATTAACGAGCATAGCAAGCACTCTAGGGAGAACCAGTCCGGGGGTGTCCGTAATTTCATAAGCCTTGACCTGAAGGGATTGGAACAGATTTTTAGCCTTGGCTAGCGCTTCAGGGTCGGTGGCCTTGGTGGGCGCGAACTCAATAACGTGACGGCCTTGATAAAAGGCCAGCGGAGAGTACATGATGAGCCGGGAGATTACTTCTCTGTCAAAGAAGGGAGTATCATAGGTGGTTGCATAGCCTGAGGTGCTAATGCCTGATAAGAGAACAATGGGATGATGCTCTTCAGATAGGGCTTCCAGAAATTCTGGAAGACTATGGTAGTCCATCCAGCCGTGATGGCAAATAATAACAAAGTCGGGCAGTTCATGAGCCTCTAGGGGTTCTTCCGGGATACTTTCCACATCGTCAATGTCATCGTAAATATGAACCTGATGTCCTGCCGTGCGACAGAGACTGAAAAAGGTTTGGGTAATCACATCCTGGGGCTTGCCCAGCAGAAAAATTTTACTCATGGTAAGGGCTGAACTTTCTCGATGGTCTAGGCTTTCTTTGAGTCGTAGGTGTAAAATCCCTGATTGGTTTTTCGTCCCAACAGGCCGGCATCAACCATGCGACGTTGAATAATATGGGGTTTATAACGAGGTTCGTGGAAATAAGCTTCATAAACAGACTGAGTTACGGCGAAGTTGACGTCCAGTCCGATGAGATCCATTAGCTCGAAGGGTCCCATCTTAAAGCCACCAGCTTCTTTTAAGACTTCATCAATGGTCTCATGAGATGTCGCTTGTTCTCCCAGAAGTCGGAGAGCTTCACCGTAAAAGGGTCGAGCCACTCGGTTCACAATAAAACCCGGTGTGTCTTTGGCGATAACCGGGGTTTTACCGACGGCCTGAGCGAATACTTTTAAGGTCTCAATGATACGGGGATCTGTTCGTTCGCCCCGGATAATTTCAACGAGTTTCATCAGAGGCACTGGGTTAAAGAAATGGAGACCTGCTATTCGATCCGGATTTTTGGTTGCGCCCGCAATTTCAGTGACGGAGAGCGACGAGGTATTGGAGGATAAAATTGTCCCGTCGGGAGCTAAGGCATCTAGCTCTTGAAAGATCTCTTTTTTGAGAGCCATGTTTTCCGGCACGGCTTCAATCACCAAATCGCACTGAGCCGTCTCTTTAAGCTTTAGTGTGGTGATCAGGTTTTCGTTGACCCGCTGAAGGTCATCGTCCGTTAGCTTGCCTCGGGCCTTTCCTTTGGCTAGTGAGGTTTCAATCTGGGTACGGCCCCGTTTGAGGAAGTCTTCCTTAATATCAAACAGAACCACCTGAAACCCCTTGAGAGCAGAAATTTGGCCAATCCCTGCTCCCATCGTACCGGCGCCAACAATCCCGACCCGTTTAATGGTTTCAACAGGAGGGGTATCAGTTTTTTTGCTCATAGTAGGGGATCCATTCCGGCATGGTCAGTCCTGCGGCCAATACCTTTTCTTCAACTTCCTGACGGTATTCCATGCGAACCACGTGGTTATCGCGTTTTTTTAGGCCTAGTTTTACGTAGGTCTGGCATCCAGGGGCGTTAGGTCGACCAAAGATGTTCATGACCCGAGGGTACCATTTATTGAGCCCTTCCTGAAGCTCAACTTTGGTGTCTGGACTAGCGGCCAGCCGTTTGAACCAGGTATCTCCATGGACGACGTGCATCATTTCTTCCTTGAAAATGCTTTTGAGGCCGCGCATCCAAGGGGCGTAGCTTGATTCCAGCGTGTCTTCCAGTTGATGTCCGGCTCCTCGGTCCATAAGGAAGTTAAATAGAATAAAATCAGTCCAGCTTTCGATGGGATAATAAAAAATATTCACCCGTTTATCTTGGGTTAGCCTTTCACTGGTCAGCTCTTGGCCCGAAGGCATTCGGAAATGGTAGTCATGTTGCTTAATATAGCTTTCCACGTCCATGCCAAGTTCGGCCAGTAGATTAAACATAGCGTAAGCATGACGAATTTCGTCCTTGACGATTTGGGCGACCAACACTTTCTCGTGGATATCCGGGGCTTTCTCAATCCATGGAATATAACCATAAGCACCAGCTAGTTCAGAGTCTGCTTGTTGAAGCAGGAGGTTTGTCAGCGCTGTTCGATACTCTTCAGACATGTCGTTATTGGCTTCAATTTTTTCACCTGCGTTGATTTTTTCTACAAATTCTTCTGCGGTTACCATGGTTTGGTTCTCCTTACGTTTAATTATTTTCCAGTGAACACGGCTTCCCGTTTATCGAGAAATGCAGAAACCCCTTCCTGGTAATCGGTGGTCTGGCCAGCGATCTCCTGGAGGTGGGCTTCATAGTCCAGATAGTTCTCTAAATCTGAGGTTAGTCCCTTATTCATGGCGCGTTTAATTAAGCCAATGGCTTTAGTGGGGCCTTTTCCAAGCGTCTGAGCTAACACATTAGTCTCTGTTTTTAGGGTTTCTGCCGGGTAAATCCTGTTGACTAGCCCGTAATCGAGGGCTACTTCTGCTGAAATCTTATTACCCAGTAAAGCCAGCTCCATGGCACGCCCCATACCAACGAGGCGAGGCAACGTCCAACAAGCGCCTGAATCAGGGATCAACCCTACTTTGACAAAGGCCTGAATAAAACTGGCTTTCTCCGAAGCAATGCGCAAATCGCAGGCGAAAGCGATACTGGCACCCGCACCAGCGGCCACCCCATTAACCATGGCAATGACGGGTTTTTCTAGGGTGCGCAGTTTTTGGATAATCGGGCTATAGCGCTTTCGAATAGAGTCGCCTAGATGAGGACTGTCTCCGTTACTGGCGGTAACGCTACGACTTTGAAGATCTTGTCCGGCACAAAAGCCTCGTCCGGCGCCCGTGAGGATAATACAGCGAACTGCTTGATTTCGCTCGGCGGATTTTAATGCCTTTTGTAATTCGAAGCTGAGTTCGTCATTAAAAGCGTTCAGGCAGTCAGGGCGATTTAAGGTTAGGGTTAGCACACCCTCCGCATTGAGTTCTTCGAGTAACCACTGGGTTTCAGTTTTTGCTTGAGTCATTTCGATGCCTCCTATTGATGCTGCCATTCGGCTGGACGCTTTTCCATGAAGGCGGTCATGCCCTCTTTCTGGTCTTGTGAGGCAAACAGCAGGTAGAACAGCTTGCGTTCGTAATCGAGTCCGCCTTCAATGGTGGTATCAAATGATTTTAAGATGGCTTCTTTCGCCAGTTTTACGGCGACACCGGGTTTGTTCGCAATGGTTTTAGCGAGGACTTTGGCTTCATCCAATACCACTTCATCGGGCACGACTTTCGTGATGAGTTCCATGTCGTAGGCTTCCTGGGCTCCAAACATGCGACCCGTAAGAATCAACTCCATAGCACGGGCTTTACCGATGGCGCGAGTCAATCGTTGGGTACCTCCCGCACCAGGAATAACACCAATACTGATTTCCGGCTGACCAAATTTAGCGCCTTCGCCGGCAATAATCATGTCGCACATCATGGCCAACTCACAGCCGCCACCTAAGGCGAACCCATTAATAGCGGCAATGATCGGTTTCTTCAGTTTGCGGACTCGATCCCATCGAGCCAGTTGATCAATGAGCAACATGTCCACAGCGGATTTATCAGCCATTCGCTTGATATCAGCCCCGGCGGCAAAGGCTTTGGCGTTGCCCGTCACAATCAGGCACCCGATGGTGTCATCGTTGTCAAACGTTTCCAGGGCGTCCACCAGTTCGACCATTAAGTCCGGGCTGATAGCATTCAGCACATCGGGCCGATTAAGCTGGACAATGCCGACCCGGCCGTCTTTTTGGGTCAAAATATATTGATATTCCGTTGTGGTAGTGGTTGCCATCGTCTATACCCTCTTTCGGTAAATGCTATTCCAACAGTTCTTTTCTTAGCATGCGGTAGTCGGGCTTGCGTTTTTCGACAAATGCCCGGGTGCCTTCGCCGGTTTCCAGACTGCCGGAGTGGATGGTCAGCCAGTCTCGGGCATGACCAATGGTCATGCCCCAGGAAAAATCCCGCCAGAAGTTTAGTTGTTGTTTGGTGTAGCGGGTGCATTCCGGTAGTTTATTTAGAAGCCTATCGGCCATGGCTTCAACGGCTGTGTCCAGTTGTTCTCGTGGCACTACTTGATTCACTAGGCCCCACTCTAAAGCTGTTCCAATCGGGATTTCTTCACACAGAAGCAGGATTTCCCGTGCCCGACGATCGCCCACAATTAAAGGCAACCATTGGGTAGCGCCACCGGCAGCAACCGACCCATGAGCCGAGCCCACCTGGCGGATGTAAGTGTCCTCCACGGCAATGGCTAAGTCACAAGCCATGTTCAGTTCGTTGCCGCCGCCGACGACGATGCCATTAATCCGGGCAATAGTTGGTTTGCCAACGTTTCGGAGCTTTTCGTGCATGTCAATGAACCCGCCCATCCACTTCCAGTAGTCACGCGGACGGTCCAGAAAGTTGGCGGCTTGTTCTTTCAGATCGGCACCAGTACAAAAAGCTCGTTCCCCGGCTCCCGTATAAATTACCACACCGACTTCATCATCCCACGAGGCGTCTTCCGTGGCTCGAATGATTTCTCGAAAAGTGAGAAAGTCAAAGGCGTTTAGGCTTTTCGGGCGGTTTAGAGTAATTTTGGCTCGCCCATTGTATTTTTCATAAATAATATTCTGAAACCCCATTTCTTCAGGTTTTTCAGCACCTAACATGGGGTGTGTCTTACGGGTTGTTGTCATGAGCGTTAATAAACTCCTGCGCCTTCAATGGTGGATACTTCGGATGTCACCATGGTGACGTATTTTGAGGCAAAGCTCATAAGGTTATCCCCGGCAGCCTGACCTTCTGGTGATTTTAACGCGTTTTTTAGTGCGTCCATACTATCAAAGGTGAGTTCAGCGACCATATAATGAGGTAGGTCACCGCCCATCATGTTTTTAGTGAGCTTGGATACTTCAACACGAGCTAATCCTGGCATTTTTTGAGCTAATGGCAAGTGGGTCTCAAAGTATTGGCGGTCAAAATCTTCCGGATTATCCGGTTGGGAGTAGAAAGCAAAGAGTTTTGCGGCTTTTGACATGGTTTAAATACCCTCCAGGCCGACATAATCGGCTCTCTCTGATTGAATGACAAACCAGTATGACACCTGATTTGCGCCTATTTTGTCACAAACGAAACAGAGAATCAAAAGAAATACCCGTGGACAGGTAGGAGCGTTTTTTATTTGGAATAGCTTTCGGCCACCAGCTCAATGGGGTGTGCTATGCGCATGGGGTTGGCGTTTTCCTGAAGCCCTTTGGTAATTTGAAGAAGGCAACCAGGGTTACCCGTGACCAGTGTTTGAGCTTGAGTCGCTTCGATGTGCCGAATTTTTTCCGCCAAGATGTCATTACTCAGCTCCGGGTGTTCCAAATTATAGATGCCCGCACTGCCGCAGCAAAAAGCAGCGTCTTTTAATGGGAGGAGGGTGAGTCCTTCGATCTGGTGGAGAACGTTTTCAGGTTCGTTAATAATACCCTGAGCATGGTGTAGGTGGCAGGCGGCATGGTAAGCTACGGTTTGGGGTATGGGAAGGCGACAAGGCTTTAAGGGTTTTTTGGCTAATAGAGCCATGATATCTACGGTTTTTTCTGAGAAAAGGCGAGATTTTTCAGCGTAGATTCCGTCATTGGCCAGTAGTTTCGTATAGTCTTTTAGCGTGGATCCGCATCCGGCCGAATTAGTGATAACCCAGTCGGGTTGGGATCTTAAAATGGAAAGCACGTTTTTCCGAGCCAGTTTTTTTGCAATGTCGTCTTCCCCGCCATGGTAGGCCAGTGCACCACAACAGGTTTGTTCTGGGAGTGTGACGTAATAACCGTTATTGACCAATGCCTTAATGGTCGCCCAATGGACAGAGTTATACATGACATCCATGATACAGCCTGTGAATAAAGCGACACGTTCGTGTTCAGGGTTTCCAAACGACATGCCGATGTTAAATGGTTTGTGTTGGGGGATGGGAGGAATAAGCGCTTCGTAATGTTGAATTAGTGGGAGGAGGCTTAGGACATTTGAAAATCGGACAAGACGTTGAAGTCCGGCTTTTTGATACAGACGAAGCCAGAAGGCCCCAAACTGAAGTAAGTTGGAGTTGGGTAGAACTGTTTGAAAGAAAAAGCGCTTGAGATGGCGAATGAACGGATTTTTCTGGGTTAAGAACATCTTTTGGGACTGATGAAGAATATCGCCGTAGGGCACCCCGGAAGGACAAGCTGTTTCACAGGCGAGGCAACCGAGGCACTGGCTCAGGTGAGGTTCTATTTGCTTTGGCTGGAGATGCTCGTTGGGCTCGTCTGATTCGTTTTTAGCGTCCTGTAACATGTGCTTTAACAGGTAAAGTCGGCCTCGAGGAGATTCTACCTCGGAGCCAGTTACCTTATAAGTGGGGCAAACGGGTAGGCAGAAACCACAGTGAATACACGATTTCAACGAATTCAGCAGACTGTTTGTGGAAGGTAGAGGTGTTGAGGGTTCAGAAAAGGTCATGAGCTGGACGATTCCTTTGTGTGAGAAGGGCTTGAAAAGACCAGGTGACGAGAGTGTAAGATATTATGCGGATCATACAGGGCTTTTAGTTGGTACATCAAGGCTTGAGCGACTGGGTCGTTAGGCAGGTTTAGTTTTTGAGTTAGGCTGAGAAAATCGGAGGGAAAGTCCAGTAGCTGGAGATGCCCGCCTTGGTTCTGGGCTAATTTAGCCAGTTGCTTTAAAGGTTGTTTGAGTTTGGTCAATTGGGGCATATTGTCGGGCTGCCATATCAGGTGTACAAACCCAGCGGCAAGACGAAGCTGGATGGGGTAGCTTTTGACTTCCGGGAACAAGGACTCAATTTCTTTTAGTGTTTTTCGTAAGGCGGACAAACCTTTGGGTATGGTCAGACGAAGGAGGTGGGACTGATCCAGATGTGTCCGCTTTAGAAAAGATCGGGTTGTCTGGCTTGAGGTCGGTTTTGGGTTGCCCAGACAAGCTTTCAGTTCAGCCTCCAGCGTGCTGAATGAGTTTTTGGTTCCCTGCGCTCGGATCCAGAGTGCCCAGGATTCTTTTTGAAATAGTTCGCAGGCCGTGAGTTGGTGTCGGTGTTGATGAAGCCAGGGGAGCAAATCTTCCAGCCACGGGTGATGGGGTGACGAAACATAAAAGCCCCAGTCTTGAGTGGCCTCGGGTAGTGGAGCTAGTTTGAGGGTGACAGCGGTAATGACTCCCAGCGTATGATGGCTCCCGGTGTAGAATTTATTGAGGTCATATCCGGTGACGTTTTTAACCACCTCGCCACCGTAATGGGTGATTTCTCCATCGGGTGTTACCATTTCCAGGCCCAGCACGTAATCTCGAGGGTAACCGCCTGAAAGCCCTGTTTCCGCCGCTGGGCGGTCCTGAGCGATGACATCGGCGAGTAAGAGATCGTCCGGGTAGCTTAAGGGGAACTGTTGGCCTTGACTCGCGAGGGTTTGTCTTAGTTCACCCATGGTAATGCCGGTTTCTACGGTAATGATTAGGTCATTTATTCGGTGGTTTCTAATGGTTTTTAGGTGTTTCATGTTCATCCAGAGGGGGTGTTCCATTAGTAGAGCGTCGTTATAGTTTAGAGAGAGAGGCCTCTTTTGTTGAACGGATATATGGAGGAGCTGGGCAACTTGTTCCACCTTGTTGGGGGTGAGAATGAACCCTTCGGTCTGGATGTCACCAATGGATAATGGTTGAATGACGGATGAGCTTTCCAGGGCTTCCAGTTCTTGGGTTGAAAGATCCATTAAATCCATGCGCCTCCTGTGGTTAATAAGGGATTGCTGATGGAAAGGTGTGTTTCACCACAACCAGCTCGGATAGGAAATATTTTAAGGGGGTTAGACAGTTGCTGAGGGTCGAAAGCGGCTTTAATTTGTTTCATCTTGTTCAAGTCGGCCTCGGAAAACAGACGGGACATATATTTGGATTTTTCAATGCCAATGCCGTGTTCGCCACTCAGGACACCGCCTGCTTGAAGGCAAACGTCTAAAATCTCCTCACCTCCTTTTAAAATCCGTTGGAGCATATCAGCATCGTCCGGGTCGAACAGGATATTGGGGTGTAGGTTGCCGTCGCCGGCATGGAAGACATTGCCGATAAGGATTTGGTGCTTTTTGCCAATGGCCAAAATCTTTTTCAGTACAGAGGTGAGCTCACTGCGTGGAATCACCGTATCGTGAAGATAAAAGGCGGGTTGGAATCGTCCGTAAGCGGCAACTGCACCTTTTCGAGCGGCCCAAATGGCTTGCCGATCTTCGGCGGTCTGAGCGGAACGGGTCTGCTGGGCGTTATTCTCCGAGAGGATGGCCATGAGTCGGTCTTCCTGATCCAGAACAACATGGAGGGTTCCGTCCAGCTCAATGAGAAGAACGGCTTCGCTGTCTTCAGGAAAGCCAATGTCATAAGCCTGATTAACGGCTTTGACCGTAAAGGCATCCATAAATTCCAGTGCGGATGGGATAAGGCCGCTGGCGATAATCTGAGATACAGCGTTTCCTGCCGATTCAATGGTGGAAAACGTCGCGAGATAAGCACGAATTTCTGTGGGCTTGGGGGTTAGTTGAACGGTGGCTTGGGTGATAATGCCCAGCGTGCCTTCGGATCCGACTAACAGACCAATTAAATTCAAACCATGAGAAGAACGGGTTTTTCCACCGAGTCGGGTTATTTTACCATCTGGAAGGACGACTTCCAGTGCCAGAATATGATCCGTGGTGACGCCGTATTTAATACAGTGGATGCCACCAGCATTTTCCGCGATATTCCCGCCGAGGGTGCAGGCAGACTGGCTCGAGGGGTCGGGGGCATAGAACAGCCCGGTTGCCTCTAATGCTTGATTTAGGTGGGCGTTAACGACGCCCACTTCCACCGTGGCGGTGTGGTTCTCCGTGTCGATTTCCAGAATCTGATCCATGCGGTTTAGGCTGATGAGAACGCCGCCCTTTAAGGGAAGCGCACCGCCGGATAGCCCGGTTCCCGCACCCCGAGCTGTAAAAGGGATTTTATGGGTGTGGCAAAAGCTAACCACCTGACTGACTTCTTGTGTGGTCTTGGGGAGTACCACAATTTCCGGGGCGTTTTTTATCAGCAGGCAGGCGTCACATTCGTAGGCAATAAGTTCTTCCGGGCCGTCAAGAACAAAGCGGTGACCCACGATTTTTCGGAGATGGGCAACGCTAGCTTTTAATGTAATGGTGATGATAAAACGCTCCAGGACAAAATGCGAAGGGGTGAATCTATTATAGAAGAAAACGCCGTGAGGAAAATACGAGGTGTAAGTGAGGTGTGTTGGAGGTCTCTGTTTGGTGATAAGATAAAGGCCAATCGTTGGAATGATAAAAATGGAGAGGGTATTAATATGACCATGACAGGAAGTGAATTAAGCGATAAGCGAGTCCTGATTTTTGCGGGTCCTGACTATGAGGATTCCGAGTTAATGTATCCTTTGCTCCGTTTTAAAGAGGCGGGAGCTGAGGTAAAAGTGGCCGGGCTAGGTGAAAAGACCTACCAAGGCAAAAAAGGAACTACCGTGGATGTAGACGGTAGTGCGGAAGATTTTGTTGTCGGCTATTGGGATTTAGTCGTAATTCCCGGTGGTTGGGCGCCGGATAAGATGCGGATGAATGAAGCCGTGCTGAAAATTGTTCGAAAAGCGGTGGAGTCAGACAATCTGGTGGCGGCTATCTGTCATGCGGGTTGGGTTTTGGTTTCGGCGGATGTGGTTCAAGGCAAAAAAGTGACCAGCTATCGGGCGATTAAAGATGATATGGTGAACGCCGGTGCCACATGGGTGGATGCGGAAGTGGTGGTGGACGGTAATCTAGTGACGTCTCGAACGCCGGCGGATTTACCGGCTTTTTGTCGTACGTTGGTTAGCCTGATGACTCAAACGCTTGCTGTACCGACTGCTTGAGATTAGGGCGGTTAGTCAGGCAATTATCGATTAAATGAAACAAACGGGCGGATGAGCGTTTGTAGTAATTTTTCAGGGCTCTCCAGATCCAGGGTTTGTTTCCGTTTGTATTGGATCATGGCGAGGCGAGCCAATAATGCCGCATGCCATCCATAACGGTTCGCCTGAATGTAATCGAGCAACGCTTCATAACAGGCCAGGGTATTTTCCTGTGTGTGTGTATCCCGGGTGTATGTGCGGTGCATGTTGTTTCGGTGGATTCGGTAAGAGACCATGGGTTCTGGGTCATAGTAAACATCCCATCCCAATGAAAATTGCATCCACAGATGCCAATCGCCGGTATGCGTGAGCTTGGGGTTGTAATGGCCCGCTTTTTCGTAGCAGGCTTTTCGGGCCATGGCCGCCACAACGGGGACAAAATTCTCTTGTACGATTTTTTTGTAAAAGGCCCGGCCCGGATATACGGTAGGTGTTTCTGCCAGTTTCGGGTAATTTAGCCGGGGCACCCATTTTTCGACCGGTTGGCTCTCCTCATCCATCACTTGAGCTCGACAAAACGCCAATCCGGTAGCCGGGCCTTGCTCAAATACGGTCATGTACCGCTGAAGAATATCGGGCGAAGTGAGGCAATCATCCGCTGACACACACCAAAGAAATTCGCCTTGGGCCATGGCGATGCCGTGATTGTAATTGGCCATATGGCCTTTATTCTTTTTATGGCGGATATATATAACCCGTGGGTCGTTTTTTGCAAGTTGATTGGCGACTTCGGGTGTTTGATCCCGAGAGCAGTCATCTAGAATCAAGATCTCGAAATCTTCATAAGACTGCTTTAAAATCGAATGGACACACTCCGCTAAGTAGTGTCCATATTGATAGGTTGGAACGAAAAAAGTGACCCGTGGCTTTCTCATTAGAGGGTTATTATAACCGAACCTGAGAAAAAGGAGAGGGAATAAAAGAAGGTGATACGATGAAAAGTTCACCAGTCAATAAAACGATAGTAAAAAAGGAGTTTACGGGCGATGACGATGGAAAAAGAACAAGCGTTATTGGGAGCGGGATGCTTTTGGGGTGTTGAAGCCACATTTCGAAAGATTGAGGGGGTGTTGGAAACTGCCGTAGGCTACTCTGGCGGCGATGTGGTTAATCCTACTTACGAAGACGTTTGCACGGGCATTACTGATCATGCTGAGGTTGTTCATATTGTCTTTGATCCGAAGGTGGTTTCTTATCGTATGCTGTTAACTGTTTTTTGGCAGGTTCATGATCCCACGACCCCGAATCGGCAAGGGCCGGATCAAGGGACCCAGTATCGTTCGGTTGTTTTTTGCTATAGCGATGCTCAACATGCCGAAGCCCAGCAAATAAAACAAGAGTTTGAAGAAGCTAAAAAATTTTCACAGCCCATTGTGACCGAAATAACGCCGGCCTCTCTCTTTTATCGGGCAGAAGAATATCATCAGCGTTATTTTGAAAAACAAGGTCGTGGTCATTGTTATAGACCATAGAACTTATTTTAAATGTAACAAAACTGCAATATTAACAAGCACCAAGAGCAATCTTAATAAAATATTTGTTTTTATATAAATAGCATATGTAAAACAGGCAAAAAGAGAGCAAAGGTGCTTTTAAAAGGTGCTTCTATTTGAGTGCCTAATCGATCATTAAAAAATGACAAATCAAACACAGACAAAAATGGTTTGTTTTGATAATCAGAAGAAGAATTTTAACGGATACAGATCCGTGTGCAGATAGAGATTGAGAGAGTTTAAGGGAAATACTATGATTAATCCCCTTTTTAACAACTACCAAACAGCGAGATCCTTCCAGATGAATCCGGGAGTGTATCAGCTTCCGACCCAGGCCCAGCCGCTCGCTTTTCAGCAGCCTCAGTTTCAAGGCCAACAGGCTGTGGGGCAACAAGCTTTAGGGCAGCCTCAAGGGGCTCAAATGATGAACATGATGCTCCAAATGATGAGCATGTTGCTTCAAGTGCTTCAACAACAATTTAATCCGGGAGGCCAAAAACCTTTAGGCCAACAGCCAAATGCTGCTGCAGGCAATGCGGGTAATGCAGGTAATGCAGGTAATAGTGGCGCTCTTGGTGGAGCTCCTGCTGCTGCCGGTAATGCAGGTAACGCGGGCAATAGTGGTGGTATTTATGGCACCCCTGCCGCTGCAGGCAATGCGGGTAATGCAGGTAACGCAGGTAATAGTGGTGCTCTTGGTGGAGCTCCTGCCGCTGCCGGTAATGCAGGTAACGCGGGCAATAGTGGTGGTATTTATGGCACCACTGCCGCTGCAGGCAATGCGGGTAACGCAGATAATGGTGGAGCTCCTGTTGATGCAGGTAACGCAGGTAATGGTGCTGGTGTTTATGATGCTCCCGGTGGTGCTTACGGTGCTCCCGGCGGAGCCCCTCCTGCAGGTGATGCAGGCAATGGTGTTGGTAATGACGGTACGCAACCTTATCTACAGACCGACGCCGAAGATGCCGTGGATTATATCTTAGCTCAGACCCAAGGTGGTACCAGTGGCGTAAACGAAGCCATTGAAGGTCGCTTTGCCCGGGACGGTTCCCGATTTGCAACGGCAGGTGCTAATGAGTTTGATGCGGCGATCGTGTCGAATTATGCGGCCCAATTTAAAGCGTTTGCTCTTGGAAAGGATCCTAAATTCGATCCGGGTGTTGATGATGTTAGAACCATTGCCAATAACATTACCGAAGCGCAACAAGTTCAATTTACACCGGAAGCGGAACTCTTATCCAAGGTGGCTGCGGTTTACCGGGGCGAGATGACCGGTAGCGTAAACGAGTATGACAACAATGCCCTGAGAAATGTTCTACTTCAGTTTAACCGGGGTGACATTGCCAATACAGACGGTGTCGGCCAGTTTGACGTTCAGTCAATTGGTGGTGTGGTCAAAATGCTCAATGAAGAGCAAGACCCGGCGCTTCGTCAGCAAATGCTTCAGCAGGTTTTTGACTTCCAGGGGAACTCTCCCTCCAGTCCAAGTGGAGCGGTTCCTCAGCTCGGTGCTTATCAGCGAGCCGTTGATGTGGTTCGAAACGGTACCATTGATGGCTTATTGAATAACTATGCCAATGGTGTTCAGACCACCCAGCCTCTTTACAATGGCCCGGCAAATCCAAATGGCGAGCCTGTTTCAGGGGCAGTTAACCGGAATATTGATTTTCAGGCCCTGAGTACGCAAGATCGAACTGCTCTTGGACTCAATGACCGTGATCGAGCTGTTCTCCATCTATATGGTCGTCAAATGATTTCTCAAGGGTTTCAGGATGGCGGTATCTACACTAATATTCTGGATAACAACACGGGTACCGCTGCGGAACAACAATTAGTTGCGGAACTTCGGGCAAGAGATCAAGCCCAGTTTGGTGTGGATACTGGTGTTGCGTTGGATGAAGAGTTTTTTGCTCTCCATCAACGACTCACGGGTGAAGATTTATCGACCCGATATGCCAACCGGCAGGTCAATGCTTCACAAGGTGCCATTAATATTGTTAACGATCTGGATCAGCTCCAGCAAAAGACAGGTTTATCCACGTTTGAGCAGTCTATCTTAAGACTCTATGGCCACGAACCCTTAATGAACGGCGGAAAAATTGATGGCTCCAGTCTCGCTTATACCATTGCCAACAGTAATGCATTAGATAGTGACGCAAAATCGGGTGGAAATGGTATTGATACTCAAGCTCAGACGTTACTGGAGCTTGATCTTGCTCGGGATGGTGTTGTCAACGGCGATGCGTTAAGCATTGGTTTTACTGGCGCATTAGATAAGCTTTATCTGGGTACAGAGGGTGTGACCGAACAAGGTCTGCAGCAAACCGTTATGAATCAAGCCGCTCAACTTGGCCGGACCACTCAACAAATTGGTCAAGATGTGTCTCGGGGTGTCGATGCTGCCATTGGTCAAGCAACTCAACTCGTTAAGGATCACCCAGTCACTTCCGTTGCCGCTGCAGGTGGACTAGCCGCCGCTACAGCTGTATGCCCTTACCTTGGTGGGTTAGGCGCATCGGGTGTCGCCGCAACATTTGGTGGCCCTCAGGCCGGAGGTAATGGTATTCCAGTCTAATAAAAAGAATGTCTAAAGGAAAAGAAGTAGGTAGAGAAATAAAAGAGGAATTATGATTAAAAAGCAGAATCTCCTGACTTGTCAGGGGGTTCTGTTTTAAAATAGAGGGCATGACCCGTATCAACGAACTGGAAGCAGAAGAATATGCCCGCCACCACCTTTTAAAGTCGGGTATTGTTGCTGAGTTGAAAAAGAATAAAATCTATATTTGGACTATCAAAGCGGAGCCTGATGCCCTGTTTATTGCCATTGATTCTCGTCAAAATACTCGGGCGGATATGGAAACGGTTTACCGCATCATTCGTGATTTTTTGACGCCTTTGCAACGGAAAATCGAGTTCAAAGAATTGGCGATTAAAGAAAACTGTTGTTTTGGGGTCTGTCACGGTTGCCTTAATGGGGATCCTCAAAGCCAAGCGCTTTGGATTGATTCAGAATAATCTAACCAGATTTTAAAAGAGAATGGCGTTTTCTTGGGTTCGATACGCTTGACCTCTGAATAGAGCCACAATTTGTTCGTTTTGGTTGGTAACCGTAACGTCATAAATCCCATGACGGCCTTTTAGAGTCTGTTCGGATCCAGTTGCAATCAACTGATCGTCAACATAGACCGGGTTTGTATAGTTGATTGAACAATGAAGAGCCACACTCTTTTCATTTCGAGCGTTACTCGCATAGGCGAAAGCGGTGTCGGCTAATGTATAGGTCACTCCACCATGACAAATACCATGACCGTTGACCATATCCGGGCGTATCGTTATGCTGACTTGGGCATAGCCAGGGCGGATCTCTAATAGTCTTAACCCTAAATGCTTTCCGGCTAAATCCTTAGATTGCAGGGCTTCCCCTACTGCTTGCGCTTGGTTTTTTGAAGGTTGCATGGTCTTATCTTTCCTCAAACTGGGGGATTGATTTGATTTTCTTTTATTTAAATGAGAAGAAGCATTCCACCAAGGATGGTTAACAGGCCAAATACCTGTTTGATGCTCAGGGTCTCTTTTAAGATGAAAAAACTGAGCAGTGTGACAAGGGCAAAGTTGGCATTGAGCAGTGCCGTTGCGATGCCTGTTTTAGCTCCCGGTTGACTAAAAGCGGCATTTAGGCACACGACCATGCCGCTTAGAAATACACCGGCCAAGAGTGAGGTGAGCAGTCCTTTGGGTGAGACTAGTAAGTTCGGCTTGTTTAAAGCCCACAGAGTTGCGCCGAAGATAAAATTTGTTAAAAAAATGACTGTAACAACCGATAAAGACGACTGCCCCTGAGTATGGGCGAGGCGGGTCATAAAATTGCCGAGGCCGCCTAAAAGCAGTGCCAATAACGAATAGAAAACCCAGGTCGCCACAAATTAGATGCTCCGTTCTCAAATTAAGGTTGTTTTTCATTGTAACAAAAGTATAGGCGTCTTTCGGGTTTTAATCTGTTATTTTTAACCTTTTTAGGATAAAATGCGACTGCTGTTCACGAACTTATGGAAGAGAAGAGGGGTGGTACGGCATCAAAGGTTGATAGACGGATAAAGCAAGATGGATTTTAAAGAGCATGATGTGCCCATGACACTGGAAGAAGCGCAGCAAACGTTGTGGATACATCAACAGGATACACCTAAAACAACTCAAGAAGCGCTTGCACGGGCGTCTCAGGCCATGATTGAATGTATTGGTGCTTTTCAGAATGATGAACTTATCATGGTACAGACCCGGCTTGAAGATACACTGGTTCAAATTCTTATGGTCATGAAAACCCTGAACGTTTCTCCGGATTGTGCGCTGGAACGTGCGATTACTCGGGGAGTACAAACAACGGTCCAGCAACAACGGGCTTTTCATATTTATGGTGACCGAGTTGACATTCAGGTGGGGGGTGAGCTTCGGGGAGGGTGGCCGTTGTACACTCATGAAGACTATGAAGCGGTTGTTGCGCTGGCCCGCACCTTCGGGTGTGAGGTGACGCATCACGACTCGCAACAGTTGGCGCTGTTTAAGGCGACGTCCTCGTCTCGAACCGGTCCGACCATTCGTAATCGGGTTCCCAACTATTACACCAACCCGTCTTCGAAAAAAGCGAATGCCAGCACGCCACGCCCTCAATTCACTCTGGTTTCTAATGACTGTTCGTCTTAACAAACTGATTGCTGATAGTGGTTTATGTTCTCGCCGGGAAGCGGATCGCCTGATTGAATCGGGCTGGGTGACGGTTAATAAGGAGAAAGTGACCACCCTGGGCTGTCAGGTGAATCCAAAAAACGATCAGATTCGAGTAAAAGGCAGGCTCCTACCAAAGCGTCAAAAAATATACGTGTTGTTTCATAAGCCTAAAGGGGCGATTACGACGAAGAAAGACGAAAAAAAGGATGCCAAACGCCAGACCATCTATGATGTTCTGCCTAAGAAATATGCTGCTTGTGATCCTGCGGGTCGGTTAGATAGAGACAGCACAGGGGCTTTGATTTTAACTAACGATGGTGATTTTATTTATCAAATCACCCATCCCCGTTTTCAGATGGAAAAAGTTTATCGGATTCGAGTTAACCGGGACATCCAACCCGATTTAACCGCCCACCTTCTTTCCGGGGTCCCGTTTGAAGAGGAGGCTAAGACAGCTAAAGCTTCCAGTGTAAAGATTCTGGATGAACGCACTCTTCTTATAACGCTGGTCACCGGGATGAATCGACAAATTCGGCGGATGCTCATGTTACTCGGCTATAAGGTCACTAGCCTCAAGCGTATCCAATTTGGCCCTGTTCAGTTGGGCGATCTACCCCCCGGCAAGGTTCGTCCTCTCTCCGTTCCTGAAATTAAAGCTCTTACTCAGAAAGGCCCGGCAAAAGAAATAGGGAAAAAGCCGACTTCAAAACGACGGACTCAAAAATAAACCTGACTATAAAATCAGGGAGAGACGTGGTAGCAGGGAAAATCTCCCAGCGAGATAACTGTAGGTGTCACAGCTTGGTCTCGATAATCACGAAAATAAATCCGTCATTTGGAGGGCTTCAGAAGTAGATGAGGACTTTTGGCAGTGGTTTTGTTATACTATTAGGGTCTATTAAACTGTCGAGGCACCTATGTTTGAACGATTTACCGAGAAGGCCATTAAGGTCATCATGCTGGCTCAAGAAGAAGCACGCCGTTTAGGTCATAACTTTGTCGGAACGGAACAGATTTTGCTAGGGTTGATTGGCGAAGGAACAGGCATTGCCGCAAAAACCCTAAAAGGCATGGGGGTTAATCTCAAAGAAGCCCGCGCCGAAGTGGAAAAAATTATAGGCCGAGGATCCGGCTTTGTGGCGGTGGAAATCCCGTTCACCCCACGTGCTAAAAGGGTTTTAGAGCTTTCATGGGATGAGGCTCGACAGTTAGGGCATAATTATATCGGTACAGAGCATCTTTTGTTGGGGCTGATTCGAGAAGGTGAGGGCGTGGCCGCTCGTGTCCTGGAGAATCTCGGTGTGGATCTTACCAAGGTCCGTAGTAACGTTATTCGTATGCTGGGAGAAACCCGAGGCAGTGCGGTTTCTTCTTCTTCACCAGGACGAAGTAAAACCCCAACCCTTGACGAGTTCTCTATTGATCTTACTTTGGCCGCTCAGGAACTGCGTTTGGATCCTGTGGTGGGTCGAGAAAAAGAGATCAGCCGGGTCATTCAGATTTTAGGTCGCCGTTCGAAAAATAACCCGGTTCTTATTGGCGAGCCTGGTGTGGGTAAAACTGCTATTGCAGAAGGGCTCGCGCAACAAATTTATACCGGTGATGTGCCGGAGACCTTAACAGAAAAGAAAATCGTCCAGTTGGATATTGGCCTATTAGTGGCCGGTACCAAATATCGGGGTGAATTTGAAGAGCGTCTGAAGAAGGTTATGGATGAAATTCGCCAAGCGGGTAACATTATTCTCGTGATTGACGAACTCCATACTTTGATTGGCGCGGGGGCTGCCGAAGGCGCTATTGACGCAGCGAACATTTTAAAACCAGCCTTGTCTCGGGGTGAAATTCAGTGTATTGGCGCAACGACCATTAGCGAATACCGGAAGCACATAGAAAAGGACGCGGCCTTGGAGCGTCGTTTTCAGCCGGTTATGATTGAAGAGCCCTCTATTGAAGAAACCATTGAAATCTTGAAAGGCTTGCGAGAAAAATACGAACAGCATCATAAGCTCATTATTACTGATGATGCGTTGGTTGCAGCTGCCAATCTATCTTCACGCTATATCGCCGACCGCTTTTTGCCCGATAAGGCCGTGGATTTGATTGATGAAGCAGGTTCAAAGGTTCGTTTGTCTACCAGTGCCCTACCGCCTGAAGGTAAAGAGCTGGAACAGGAACTTAAAGGGATTATTCGTCAAAAAGAAGAATCCATTCGGAATCAGGAATTTGAGACAGCCAGCGACCTTCGGGATCAGGAAGCGGAGTTACGAGAAAAAATTCGTGAGATTAGCGCGGAATGGAAGAAAACACTGGAAAACGAAAAGATTGAAGTGACCGAAGAGCATATCGCTGAAGTGGTCAGTGGCTGGACGGGTATTCCCGTTTCAAAACTCACCGAGAGTGAGTCTGAAAAACTGCTGAAGATGGAAGAAGTGATGCATGAGCGGGTGATTGGCCAACATGATGCGGTTGTATCTATTTGTAAGGCTATTCGCCGTGCTAGAGTTGGTTTAAAGAGTCCTGCTCGACCTATTGGTAGCTTTATTTTTAGTGGCCCCACCGGTGTGGGTAAAACGGAGCTAGCTAAAACGCTGGCTGATTACCTGTTTGGCTCCGAGGACAACGTGATTCGGGTAGATATGTCCGAATTCATGGAGCGTCATACCGTTAGTAAGCTTATTGGGTCGCCTCCCGGTTATGTCGGCTTTAATGATGGTGGGCAGTTAACCGAAATGGTCCGACGCAAACCCTACTCGGTTGTCCTGTTTGATGAAATTGAAAAAGCCCATCCCGATGTGTTTAACGTCTTGCTCCAAATCCTGGATGATGGCCGGTTAACCGATTCCAAGGGACGTAATATTGACTTTAAAAATACCATTATTATTATGACCAGCAATGTCGGTGCGCGTGGTATCGAAAACCCATCGCCTCTAGGCTTCTCATCCCAGGGTGATGACTCGGCGGCTCGCTACGACAAGATGAAAGAAACCGTCATGGACGAGATGAAGAAAACGTTCCGTCCCGAGTTCTTGAACCGACTGGATGACATTATCATTTTCCATCAGCTGAAGAAAGAAGAAATCCGAGAAATTGTCGATATTATGATGAACGACGTGATGAAGCGTATGGAACAGCAAGAAATGACACTCCTGCTCAACGATGACGTGAAAGACTTTATGGCCGACGAAGGGTACAGTCCGGCATATGGTGCTCGTCCGTTACGACGAGTTATTCAACGACGCATTGAGGATGAACTGACCGACCAACTGCTTACAGGTAAGTTTAAAGCCGGGGATGTGGTTGAGGCCAAGTTGAAGGAGAAGGCTATCGTTTTTGAAAAATCCCGAAAAAAAGGGACGGCGAAAAGCCAGAGTAAATCTGGAAAAGTGGAAAAAGTAGAAAAAGTCGAAAAACAGGAAGCCTAAGTTTGAGGTGGTATGTCTGAAGAAATAATGCCGTCATCTGGACAACCCTCAGCGTCATTGTCGGCTCCTGCTCCTTACAGGGCAGGGGGGAAGGCTACTATTTTCGATATGTTCCTGCCGCCTCAAGCCTTTATTCTGTTGGTCATTTTACTGGCCATCCTTCCCGTAACCCTGTTAGCGGCTCAGAGCTTGTTTGTCCCACTATTTGAGGCGATTCGCTCCTTAATCTTGCCTGAAATGAGGGGGATGCAAACTATTTTACCGTGGGTCTTTTATGTTCGACTGGGCATCTTTTTACTGCTGGCTTTTCTCGGTGTCTTTCAATTGATTCTCCGAATTCGATTGATCTATTATCAGGCTTGGGCTAAAAATTTTCCGCGATCGGATGTCTTGCATGTGGACTATCAACCGGATATACAACAATCTATCGTATCGGTTCAGAGTTGGAATCTTTATCGATTATTTGCTATTTGTCTGCCTCCCCTGATTATCGGGTCGACGTTTGTGGGCGTTTGTTTTTTGGAATTGTATTTATTTAATCAATTTATCGATATGCCCGCAACTAGCTTGCCGGCCGTGATTATCTCTTTTCTGTTTATCTCATTACTGCTTTTGATGTTTACTATTTTTGCCATCGGTAACAGTCTTTGGGTTATGATGATTACCCTGTTTGGTGACGTGGTAGCGATTACGGAGCCTGACTTGACAACGAAAACTATCTACGAGCGATGTCGTCGGGTTGCCTTTAGCTCGCCATTAGTTTATTTACTGTATCCTGCTTATTTCCTGTTTCTGGTCGGACTTTTTGCTGAAGTGGCTTGGTTCGTTATGACCTATGATTTGCAGGATTTACTTCAGTTTAAAATTAATTTTTTCTGGGTTTTTATTTTGGAAACGGTGACGTTGGCAGTTTATCTTGGGCTGAACTTCCTTAAGTTTTACACGTATCATTATGCTTTAAAGTGGTATTATCGACGTTTACCCGAAGCCTTCCGAAAACGGTTTGCTCCCCCTGCCGTACTGACCCAAGTATAGCTTTCATTAGTTATGTTCTTGAATTCTGGATAAACCTAATTACTCTTGTAATAAAAGAGAAAGCCCATGGAATCACCCTACAGGGTGTCCGCTATTTAATGTAACTTCGGGCTTTCGCTGTTCAGGTTGCGATTGAACCGCCGAAGCCACAAGAAGAAGTTGAGTTTTGTGTTTTTCTAAGGCTTGCTATTCTGGAATGTTGAGGCTAAATCAAAATGGTTACAAGGGTTTACAACAGCTATATGCCCAATATTGTTCGCCCTCAAAAGGAGGCGGAACAAAAGCTGACCCCAGACGCGGGAAATCAAGGGTTCGACACTCGACAGCAGTCTCAAGGACTAGCGACTGTTGTTGAAGAGGCCCAACATCATAAAATTCATTTGAACACCATTCTCCATGATTTTAAAAGTACCATGGACGCCCTTGGTGCTGACGACACCATTCGGGGTGAAGTGGATGCTTACCTTAATGTGGTTTCTCTTCAAGCGGAAAAGACATCTCCTTCGGTTCCCTTTATTCGGCAAACCCTAAAAACTGCCGCCGATTCACTAGATGGGTTCATTGCTAAAGCCCTTGATCAGCCCTCTCGAGTGGTTCGTGATTGGGTAGAAGCGTTGTTGCTCCAAAAAATTGAATACCGGGATAGTACTTCTCCGGTTCCCACCCAGTTAAACCGACCCTCTTGGCAAGGTGGTGATTCTGATGCCATTCCAGAAAAAGAAGCCGACTCTCTTTTAAGTCCACTTTCTCTTGAAGAGAAAAAAACGTTTAAAGCACAGGTTCAACAGGGAAAAACCCTGGTTAGCCAAGGGGATATTCTTGAGGGTGCCATGCCTGTTTTCCAATCGGCTTTGGAGTACATTCAGGGTAAAGATCAGCCTTTGTTGGAAGGGCAATTGTTGACGCTCATGGGGCGAACCCTGACAAAAGCTAATCAGAAAGATCAGGCCATAACTTATTTCAAGCAAGCCGAACGCCTGCTTGGTCAAGCCAACCAATGGGAAAGGCAAGCCACCCTCCGCTATAAACTAGGTACCTATTATGATGAACGAGGTGAACTTGAGGTTGCCCAACACTATTACGAAGGAGCCTTGTCTTTGAGGAAAGCGAACCAAAGTCATCAAGAAGGGTTTGAAGGTATCTTAAACGACTTGGGTGTACTGTACCTTCGACAAGGTGATAGTCAAAAAGCGCTTGTGACACTAAGTGAGGCGACTCATATGGCTTCAGTGCAACAAACCACGCAAGTCAGCCCTTTCTTACCGGATATTCACAGTAACTTGGGGGCACTGCATCGGCTGAACCAGGATTATGCCGCTTCGGCGACTGCCTACCGGCAATCTCTAAAAATGGCGCAAGCCCTAAAAGATAAAGCCAGCTACACTCGAAGCCTGAATAATCTGATGGAACTCTATCGTGAAAGCGGTCAAACGGAAAAAATCCCTTCCCTCCAACAACGTCTTAATAAGCTCCAGAGCCAATAAGCTAGAACCCTAGCACTGTCAATAGTTCCTGTGTACTGTAAGCATCGTAAATGACTTTAAAAGGGAGTCCCAGATCTGCTGATAGGGTCTCCAGCGTGTCGCCATCCAAAAACAGGTGAGTGTCCTCTTTCAGCATAATACCGGGAACCACAGCAAAGTCGTACCCTTTACTTTCCTCGACCTGCCCTGATAGGTCATGGTTGGATAACGTATGACGAATGTCTCGACCGGTTACCAGGCCAGCGACCCCGATAGATCTTCCCCAAATCTGGCTTTCGACAGCTAGACACTGAATCGATAACCCTTCAATTTTGTTGAGCCGCTCGACAATGGGTTCTAGTGAGGGTAGGGCCAGTTTTCCGGTTAAAATGAGAATACGCTTTGGCTTCGGTAATCTCTTTGGTAGAACGGTTGCCCGCTCATCGAAATCATTTAGCAACATTCGAGCGGCCCCGACCCCGTCATCGAGTTGGGGGAAATCGCCATAGGTCTGATAATCGGGAAGTGGCAGTCCGGCTTTGTAATAAAACTCATCGGAAATAAAGACAAAATCCTCAATATCGTCTTCAGAAATTGGGCGGTACTTATCCTTAAACGCTTGAACCCGTTGAACCACCGAGCGGGCTGATGTTTCATCCACAGGCGTTAGGTCTGGCAGGTGGGAGCGAACCTCTGTCAATCCCACAGGAATAACGGCCACTGACATAGTCTCGGGCGAAAGAGAATGTAGATCTTCCAGTGTCTGGGTTAAGGACTCACCATCATTAATCCCTGGACATACCACGACCTGACAATGGAACGGCACGCCCAACCCGCTCAACCATCGGAGTTCCTTCATGATGTGTCCGCCAAATTTAGGGTTTTTGAGCAGACGGACTCGGATTTCGGGTATGGTGGAGTGGACGGAGACATACAACGGTCCTGGGCGTATCTGCTCAATGCGCTGTCGGTCACGCGGTGTTAAGTTGGTTAAGGTGATGTAAGTGTTGTTGAAATAAGATAGGCGCCAATCGTCGTCCTTTACGTACAGGCTTGGGCGAAGGCCGGGAGGTTGTTGATCAATAAAGCAGAAAGGACAGGCATTGTTACACGTTTTAATGGGGGTGAACACGGGTGAGGTAAAAACCAGACCAGGATCCTCAAAGGGAGCTTTTTCCAAGGTAAAAACCTTGATGGATGAAATCTCCTCTAAACTATTGGTGCGTTTGACCGTAAACTCAAGGTATGCTGAGTCAGCGGTCTCAAATTGATAGTCGAACATATCTTCCAAGTCGTCCCGACCGTTAATAGCCACCACCTGATCCCCCGGTTGCAACCCAATGCGTGCCGCCGGAGAGTCGGAAACAACAGAATGGATGAAAATCTCCATACCTGCTATAGTAGCTTAACTATGAGTCAATCTCCATCACCGCCTTCAAAACTGTTTATCCGAAGCGAAGTGCTTGCGGTTATTGAATACCTCTGCGTTGTTGAAGCACCTTCTAAGCAGGACCGTGCCAAACAAATTCGTCGTCTCAATGATATTCCCGATCGAAAAACCGTGCTGGATATTCTTTTAAAAGAACTCAAACGCACCACCACTCAATCGACACTTCAGGCTATTACAGAGCTGTGTATGGAATTGGGTACCATTGAACTGCTTCAGGAGCCTTTGTGGGTTATTATTCAAAACCCCAATACATTGGATGAGAACAAGGATGCGGCTAATTTAATCTTGCGTCATTTGGGCGACGAAACGGATCCTGATCTCTATCTTGAGTATCTGGAAGATCCTCAGGGCCTAATTAACCGGGAAACCGAGCGTATGCTGGAAGTGGCGGCTCGTAACCCGGAAGCGCTTATCGATTTTATCGATTTTATTTTTTCTCTTCCGATGGAAGAGCAGGTGAATCTTCTCAGTTCACTTCAGGCTGATTACTCCATGGACCACTTGCTTAATATTTATATTCCCATGTTTTTGGCCGAACCTCCGTTGGAGGTGAAAGAACTTATTATCAAAAGTTTAGGCACTATTCGCCATATGCAATCGGCTGTTTTTCTTGATGATATTCAGGATGAGTACGAAACTGATTCCAATCTCTCCAAGCTGATTAAACATGCTATTAACGAGCTTCGCATTGCCGGCATCTATAAGTCGGAATTGTTAGAGGGCTATCGAAAGGAGCTGGCTAAACCTCACACCATTCTCGATGACAGTGTCCTTTATCAGTGTTACGTTACCCTGACCGATGGTATTGGTAATCAGGGACTCATTGTCAGCCGAAAGCAGAACAATGGGGATATTAGCATGATGAGCGTGGCCATTAACGACCTTCATGGACTTATCGACTGTTTTGGTTTCTACCAGCTTAGCCATGATGATTTTGAACGTATTTCTGACAAATTCCATGAAGAATCATGCAAAATTGAAGTATCGCCTTCGTATGCCCGTCGAAAACTGGATCAGGCAGAAGCCCTGTCTCGAAAGAACAAAAACCGTATTCCTTACGAATACACTTGTTGGAAAGTTCTCATTGAAGATTTTCCCAATGAGCCTATCGATACCATGAGTCTTTGCCGGGATTTGGCTAAGCCTGAGTGGGTGGTTGAATGTGCTAATTTATACCGCCATCCGGATTTTGAGACCTGGTTCCTTGAAGAGGGAGATCATCCGGTGGTCACGGAAGTTTTGGGCGATATTGTTCAAATTACTCAGCAAGCCATTGCGGATCATTTGCCCGTTGAAGAGTTTATAACCATTATGAATCGGTATGCCTTGGGCTTAGCCATGGCGCTGATGACCACGGAATGGCGCGATATTATCATTTATCGTTTGGCGGACACGGCCTACCTGCTCAATCGGGAAGAAAGCAAAACCTTTTCGGCCTTGGCCGCTACGGAAGTGATGAAACTGGTGTCTTACGAGCCGGAAGATGAAGAAAAAGTTTTGAATATTGGTTTTATTCGCCAATTTGGTCGCCGATGTATTGAGGAACAATTGCTTCGATTGAAAAGCGAAGTGGGTACAAAAAACCCAACCCCCATTCAGGATATCCGAACGCTGGAAGCGCTGGTGGATTATGTGATCACGACATGGGAGCTACAGTGAGCCGCCCGATGGATGCTCCGAAACAAGGTCGTATATTAGCCATTGATTTAGGTAAAAAACGGGTCGGGTTAGCGGTTAGTGATCCCTTGGGACATTTTGCTGTCGGATTAGAAACCCTCACTTGCAGCAAAAATACCGATCTACTCACCCAGTTACAGCCCATTTTTGAAACGTACAACGTCCATACCGTGGTGCTTGGGTTGCCCATGAACATGAACGGAAGCGAAGGCTTTAAAGCGCAAGAGTCCCGTGAGTTTGGCGAAGTGCTTACGCAAGAAACCGGTCTACCTGTTGAGTTTATTGACGAGCGACTGACCTCGGTTATTGCTCATCAAACGTTGCAAGCTCAGGGAATTAGCTCCAGACAATCCCGAAAAAAAGGGCTGGTGGATGAAACGGCCGCTAAGTTGATTCTGCAAAGTTATCTGGACGGGCAGGAAAATAGGCGTCTTTAAACTTCTAAAAACCCGTCTTCTGATTCAGAAGACGGGTTTTTATTTTTAGTTTGAGAGGTGGGCTTGTTTTTAGAAACGCCCCATATAGCGGTTGAGTTCCCAAGGGGTTATGTTGGTTCTAAAGTCATCCCATTCGTTTTCTTTCACTTTAATAAATTGGGTGAAGATATGTTCACCCAATGCTTCTTTAGCCACTTCACTGGCTTTGAACTCTTCCATCGCCTCAAACAGATTCCCTGGAAGTGAGGCAATACCCATCTCTTTACGCTGAGCTTTAGAGAGTTGATAGATATTCGTGGTCATGGCGGCTGGCGATTCCGTCTCATTTTTTACGCCATGCATTCCGGCGGTCAATAATGCCGCAAACGCAAGGTAGGGGTTGGCTGCCGGATCCGGTGAACGAAGTTCCACTCGGGTGGCGTTGCCCCGCTTGGCCGGGATCCGCAAAAGGGCGCTTCGATTGGCCGCAGACCAGGCCACGTAAACCGGTGCCTCGTAACCGGGAACCAACCGTTTGTAGCTATTAATCAACGGGTTTAAAATGGCGGTGATGCCTCGAACATTGCTCAGTAAACCACCGATGAAGTGGTGTGAAGTCGCACTTAACTGGTAATCGCCCTTTTCATCGAAGAAAGCATTTTTGCCATCCAGATGAGCCAGCGATTGGTTGCAGTGCATCCCGGAACCATTGGCGCCAAAGACGGGCTTGGGGATAAACGTGGCGTGGAGGCCATGGTTGGCGGCAATTTTTCGAGTGATGATTTTGGCTGTGGTTACCCGATCCGCCTGAGTTAAGGCATCGGCGTATTTAAAATCAATCTCATGCTGGCCTTGAGCAACCTCATGATGATCGGCTTCCATCTCGAAACCAAGGGTTTCAAGGGCTTCCACGATCTCACTTCGCACGATTTCACCTTGATCATCCGGGCCTAAATCGTAGTAACCTCCTGTGTCATGAGTCCGGGTAGAAATGGAACCATCCGGGTCTTTCTCAAAGAGGAAAAATTCCAACTCCGGCCCGACGTTGAAAATAAAGCCCTGTTTTTTGACATCGGCCAACACCCGCTTCAGGTTATTTCGGGGGCATCCGTCAAAAGGAGTGCCATCCGGGTTATAAATATCACAAATCACCCGAGCCACGCCTCGGTCACCTTCTTTCCAGGGCATTACCTGAAAAGTGTTTCGGTCCGGGTGAAAAACCATGTCCGAGGTTTCAATGGTTCGGAAACCCTCAATGGAGGAACCGTCCAGCATATTCTCATTGTTCAGCGCTTTTTCCAGCTGATCCACATGGATATTCATATTTTTAGGCAAACCATGGATATCCACAAACTGGAGGCGTACCATTTTGACCTGTTCCGTCTTTGCCAGCTTCAAAATTTCGGCGATGGAGGGAGCAGAGGAAACATCGGTAGTCGGCATGAGGTTTTCCTTTCAACATTCAGGGCTAACAAGCAAGTGATGATGCATTCTATTTTATCTGAAAGATGATGGGTTTGATATTTTTTGTGTAAACCCTCATCCCATTTGTGATAAGTTAACGTTAACGTAAAGGTTAATAAAATTTGAACGCTATTTTACCCTATGGCATTAACTCACATTAATTCAAAAGCGTTGACTCGGCTTCTGCAAAGCGATGAGCAGGTTTGTCTGTTGGATGTTCGAACGCTGGAAGAGTATCTCCATTTAGGACACCTGGCCGAGAGTCTTTTGATTCCTATTCATGAAATACCGGCTCGTGTGGAGGAACTAGACCCGAAGGTTCCAACCGTGGTAATCTGTCAACACGGTGTGCGCAGTGCGCAAGTGGCCTATTACCTTGATGAACTTGGGTTTGAAGATGTCCAAAACTTTGAGCCCGGCATGGCAGAATGGACAGGCCCTCTTGAAGGTATTAAATAAAAAAGGATAACCACTCCATGGTACAAGTTTCAAAAGAAGCAGTTCTTAAAGCCCTATCCACAGTAGATGACCCCGATTTGAAACGTCCTTTGACAGAATTGGGCATGATTGATAAGCTGACTATTTGCGAAGGCAACGTGGCATTTGATTTGAAATTGACCACGACCGCTTGTCCGCTCAAGGAAAAGATGCGAGAAGATGCCATGGCGGCTGTTAAGCAAGTCTCCGGTGTGGAAAACGTGACCGTGAATATTTCCAAGGATACGGTCACCCTTCAGGCTAAAGTGAAAGAGCGGCAAGCCGTTCCGGGGATTAAGAATATTATTGCTGTTTCTAGCGGTAAGGGTGGTGTTGGTAAAAGTACCGTTGCTGTTAATTTGGCTTGTTCTATGGTCAAGCAGGGAGCAAACGTTGGAATCCTTGATGCGGATATCTATGGCCCGAATGTCCCTCTGATGATGGGACTGGGTGGCCGAACCCTGAAGGAAACTAACGCCGACGGCAAGCTTATCGCTCCAGAAAACCATGGGGTGAAGGTCATGAGCATGGCTTTTTTAGTGAAAGACGATCAGCCGGTTGTCTGGCGTGGACCGATGCTGGATAAAGTGATCCGCCAATTTTTAAATGATACCGATTGGGGCGAGCTGGATTATCTGATTATTGATTTACCGCCCGGCACGGGTGACGCTCAGCTTACGATTGTTCAGGCGACACCCGTTGTAGGTGCTGTTATTGTGACCACCCCGCAAGATGTGGCCCTGCTGGATAGCCGAAAAGGGTTGGCCATGTTTACCAATGCTAATATTCCGGTTATCGGCATTGTGGAAAATATGAGCTATCACGTATGCCAGCATTGCAATGAGCGGGATGACATTTTTGGTCATGATGGCGGGCGTTTGGCGGCGGAAAAATTGGCCGTTCCCTTCCTGGGAGCTGTGCCCTTAATCTCGAAAGTTCGGGAACAAGCCGACAAAGGTCATCCTGTGGTTCTCTCAGAACCGGATTCGGAAGTGGCTAAGCAATTAAGCGAGATCTCCCATCGAGTGGTTGCCAAAGTCTGCGAATTGGGCATCGAGTCCCATCAGACACCCGAAGCGCTTCCTGTTTAGCCTATGCAAGTTCAGATTGCTGATGGCTGTATTGCTTGCAACGTCTGTGAATCTATTTGTCCTGAGGTGTTTGCGGTTCATGATGTGTGTGAGGCTGATAACAGCGCGATACAAGGCCATGAAGCCGCCTGCCGTCAAGCCGCTCAGGAATGCCCGGTTTTCGTCATTCTTATTGAAGAATAACACGGTTTGAGGTGTAAAAAATGACGACGGGTCTTTCGGTTGAAGAAAAAACTATATCAGCTCAGGGAAAGGCTTTTCAGCTATTTCAGGAAGCTAAAAAGCAAAAATTGATTCAGCCGGGAAAGACAGAAAAACAATTGAGTGATGAGGTTTATCAATTAGCCGATGAACTTTTTGGGGTTAAAAAATATTGGCACAAACGGATTGTTCGTTCAGGTTTGAATACACTTGAAACGTATTCAGGTAATCCGCCCAATTTAATCATTCAAGATGATGACATTGTGTTCTTTGATTTTGGTCCTATTTTTGATTCTTATGAAGCGGATCTCGGTCGTACGTATGTGCTGGGTCAGGATTCGAATAAATTAAGACTACAGAAAGACTTGGAATGTATTTTTATAGAAGGAAAACAGTTTTATAAAGAAAACCCAGAGCTTAGTGGTCATGATTTCTACGGAAAAATTGTTTCTTTATCCGAGGAGCGTGGGTGGCAATATGGAAATTCTCATTGTGGCCATTTAATTGGTGAATTTTCCCATGAAAGGCGTTGTGGCGAGTTGCCAGAGAATTATATTTGTACGGATAACTTAAAGTCAATGGATACACTGGATCGACATGGCGAGTTTCGTCACTGGATTCTAGAAATACATTTGGTTGACCCGACCAATCAATGGGGCGGGTTTTATGAGGATTTATTGACACTCTAACCTGAAACCGGTTCCATAATGAGTTCGTCGCTGTCTAATGGTTTTTCGATTTCTTCGATGTCTTTGGCGTGGAGGGCGTTTTTTAGGCTGGTGTCGCCTTGGTAACTTTTAATGAGTTCCGCTTCAAAAAAGGTCAGGGCTTCGACTTCGGTTTCGATTCGGGCGATTTTCTCTTCGCCTTTAAAGACGAAAAATTTTCCTTTACCCCCGGCAATACCAATATCCGCTCGCTCACATTCGCCGGGGCCGTTGACGAAACAACCCATGACGGCCACATGAAGCGGGCTTTTACCGTAGATGCGATCATACTTAGCCACCATGGCCTCGACTTGGCGGGTCAGGCCGTGAAGATCAATTTCGCACCGCCCGCAGGCCGGGCAACTGACAATATCCGAGCCGGTTTTTCGCAGGCCGAGGCTTTTCAAAATCTCATGCCCCGCAAAGACCTCTTCGATGGAATCCGCCGTGAGCGAAATACGGATGGTGTCGCCAATGCCTTCGCTGAGCAGAATCCCTAGGGCTACGGAACTTTTAATAATACCCCGTTTCAGCGTTCCGGCTTCGGTCACGCCGAGATGGAGTGGGTAAGGTACCTCACTGGCCAGTCGCTGGTAAGCGGCCACGGCATCCATGGGGTCGCTGGCTTTAACGGAAATTTTCATTTGGTCAAAGTCTTCTGCTTCCAGCAGGCGCACGTTCAATTGGGCGCTTTCCACCAGTTGGGTCACCAGATTGTCCGGGTACTTTTCTTTGACGCTTTTTTCAACGGAACCACTATTGACACCGATTCGAATGGGGAGGTCCCGTTCTTTGGCCTTGGCCACCACCGCCCGGGTAAATTCGGCCCGGCCAATATTTCCGGGATTAATGCGCAGGCCGTGGACGCCATTATCCGCCGCTTGTAGGGCGAGACGGTAATCAAAATGAATATCGGCAATTACCGGAATAGGCGAGGCGGGGACAATCTGCTTTAGGGCATCGGCAGCTTCTTTATCCGGAACGGCCACCCGGATAATCTCGCACCCGGCGTCCGCCAGCCGCTGAATTTGATACACACTGGTTTTCACATCCCGCGTGTCATTCACTAACATGGATTGAACCGCAATGGGCGCATCGCCACCGATTTCGACGGGACCCACATGGATTTTTTTAGAGGCACGTCGTTGGTTTTGTTTTTTATTATTGGTTAGGTCAGTAGTCATAATTGAAGTTTTTATCTGAATTAAAGTAGGTAATTAAAGCAGAAAGATCATTTAGTTTCTTCAGGACTGCGAAAGTCTAAGGGAGAAAAGTTTTGTGAATAGTGACAGGGTAAGGTTAAAGGTATGGAATCACTTTTATCATAGTCGTATTCATGAAGCCAGTGTGTGACATTAAATGCGTCAACTGACTGATCATCAAAAAGTAATATCCAACCAACTGGCCACCAAGATACCTCTGCAACTATTTGGCTATAACTTGTTTTGAAATTTATAGGAGATGTTATGCCTGTTGTATAGCGACCACTCCTTTGGCATTTTAAATAAAGGTAAATATGTAGCGGGTCAATAGATCCGGTTTTTTCTCTATTTAGTATTAATTCTCGGAGAATTTGTTGTTTGTCTGAGAAATCAGTGCCACAAGTACAACAGAACATAGCGAGTACTTGCTTTATAATCCTTAGAGGAAAAACATCCCGTACAGTGATTGGAAGGTCTTTTTGAGCATTTCCTTCGTGAGCAAGATCGACAAGTTGTTTGATAAATTCTATGTAGGGTCTTGCATACCAGCTTCCTGTGTCATTGTTGCATTTTCGACAAGAAACCCGTTCGGCACTACCCCCCTGTCGCTGTTTGCCTTGCCAAGTTAGTTCTCCACTGTGCAGCTCAAGGGCTTGAAGTAATACGGTATCTTCGTTAAAAGCTCTTCTTGGAGGAACATGTTCTCTAGAGAGGGGGCCAATACGGCCACAGATACAACACTTACCTTCGGTGTTTGGCATTATCTAGACCATTGGCTCTTTTTCCGGGTAGTATTCTTTGAGATAGCCGGGGGTGGGGAGGCTTTCTTTGTAGAGGATGTCTCGGGGGACGCCGAGGTTAATGGTGTCCCACGGGAGGATTTCCGATTCCGGGCGTTCCCGCAGGGCGTACCAATCGAGTTCGGGGAAATCGAGTTCGCCTTCAGCCCTGAGTTCTTTCATGGCGCGATTAATATGACCCAGCGAACCGCCGTGTTCGTAGAACCGGACAAGAAGCTTGGAGAGTCGTCGATCACCTCGGGACAAAAACGCCTGAAAGTAATCCCACTTGGCGCTGGTGGCCCGAACATCACAGGTTTTAGCGAGGCCCTTTTTTAGGCGCTTAAATCGCGCGTCCACGTCTTTATTATCTGGGCGACTCATCCACTGGAAGGGGGTGCCACCTTTGGGCACGAAGGAACTGGAGCCCAAAATAATTTCTAAACCCGGCGCCGCCTGCTTTACTTCTTTCATTAGGGCTACGGTTTCGTCAATATCTTCAGGTGTTTCGTCGGGAAGAGCTACCATGCCGTAAAATTTCAGTGATTTTAGTCCGCCCGCTTTGGCGATTTCAGCGCACTGAATGATTTGTTCATGTTTCAGGTTTTTATTAATGCGACGACGAAGTTTTTCCGAACCGGTCTCAATGGCCACCGTGAGCTGGCGCTGATTGCCCCGGACAAACGTTTTAACAATATCCTCGGTGATGGTATCCACCCGCAAAGACGAGGCGGAAATATCCAAGTCCGGGTTTTCATCGAGTTTTTTGTGGAGGTGAGCGCAGATATCGTCAAAATTCGGGTGATTGGAAATCAGCGCCCCTAAAAGCCCGAGCTTGTTGGTGTGTTGCAGGCCTTGGTCAATGATTTGAATAATACGATCCGCACTGGGTCCACGAGCCGGGAGCATAGAATAGCTGGCGAGGCAGAAGCGGCACCGGTGGGCGCACCCTCGCATGACTTCCACCAGAAATTTATTGGCAAAAATAGCCTTGTCCGAAATAATGGGGCTGGAGGCGACAAAGTTATCCATGTTTTCGATCAGGCGTTTTTGCACAACGGTGGGAATGTCATCGTATTTGGGGGTGATGCTTTTAATGGGGCCGTCCGGGCTTTCGTATTCAACCTCATACAGTCCGGGAGCGTAAAGACCGGGAACTTCCGCCGCGATGCGTCGAATGAGTTCTTCTCGATCTGTCAGGTGTTCGTATTTTTTATAGGCTTGGGTTAGTTCGCTCATCATCTCTTCGCCTTCGCCGACGAGGAAAAAATCAAAAAAGTCGGCAAAGGGCTCTGGATTACTCATGGGTACCGGGCCACCGGCAAAAATTAGGGGATGACTTCGGTTCCGGTCTTTGGCGAAAAACGGGATGTTGTATGTCTCGAATGTTTTAAGAATCGCGATGACATCCAGCTCAAAGGAAAACGAAAAGCCCATGAGTTCAAACTGGCGAGGGTCGTAATCGGTCAGCGTATCCATATAGACCCGGCTGACATTAACATCCGGATTTTGATCCATGTCTTTAAAGAGAATGAGATAGCCCAATGATGACAGGGCAATCTGATAGCTTGCGGGATACATAAATCCGAGATTGACCGCATCGGGGTTGGGCGGGACAGGATCGTAAAGATAGATCTCTTGTGCCTCGTCCTTGCGGTAGACGGCGTCTTTTCGGGTGGTTTGAGCCATGGGGTTGGGTTACCTAATTACAATTTCGTCACATTCGTTTTAATATATGGGCATTCTATTTATTATTTTTCGAAATAGAACAGGCTAATTCTAGTGTAGAAGCCACTATAACACCGACGAAAAGGGAACACAAAACCATGACCACTTTGGCCCCCGAAATTAAAGAAACACTGCCGACGAACCGCTTGGAGCGAAACGAGGCGTTGCGCCTGTTTCAAGAAGCGGATTTGTTTACCTTGGGCATTATGGCCGAAGAGGTAAAATATCGCTTTCACGGGGCGAATCCAGCATATACGTTTGTGATTGACCGAAATGTGAACTACACCAATGTGTGTAATGTGGATTGTCTATTCTGCGCCTTTTATCGTCCGGCAGACCACCCGGAAGCTTATACCCTGACTTTTGAGCAAATTAAAGAGAAGGTGGAAGAGCTGATGCTTGCGGGTGGAACCCAGCTATTGCTTCAAGGCGGCGTGAACCCGGATTTGCCGTTTGAGTATTACACGGATCTGGTGCGAAATATTCGAAATGAATTCCCGGAGCTGACCATTCATGCTTTTTCGCCGACAGAAGTCTCTTTTATGGCAGAGCAGACGGGGCAATCTGTCAAATGGATTTTAGAGCAGTTGATTGATGCCGGTATGTCGTCCTTGCCGGGCGCCGGCGGTGAAATTCTCCACGATGATATCCGGCGCAAGGTTAGTCATAAAAAAGTGAAGACTGAAGACTGGATGGGTGTGATGGATACGGCGCACAAGCTTGGCATGAAAACCTCATCGACGATGATGTTTGGCATGATGGAAGAGGATTGGCACATTATCGATCATCTGTTCCGCATCCGAGAACAGCAGGATAAAACCGGCGGATTCCTGTCCTTTATTCCGTGGACTTTTCAACGAGCCAACACCAAGTTAGAACGCTTGCCCAATCAGGCCGCTACCGGACTAGAATATTTGCGAGTCAGTGCCATGGCCCGGATTATTCTGGATAACGTCCCTAATATCGGTGCATCGTGGATTACCCAAGGCGTTAAGCTCGGTCAAACCGCTCTGACGATGGGCGCTAATGATATGGGCGGACTGCTCCTCGAAGAAAACGTGGTGACCCAAGCCGGAATCAACCCCACGAGAAAAAGCGTCGAAGAAATGGTTAAAGCCATCCACGACACCGGCCACGACGCCGCCCAACGCGATACGGCGTATAATATCTTGAAGGTCTTTCCGGTGGGAGTGTAAACATTATTGATTTTTCTTGCTTCTCAATTCTTCTAATAGTCGTTCAGACAAATCAAGAATAGTATTCCAGTCGGCTAATATTTGTGCGTGAAATTGAATCATGGGTGGATCGGTTTCAGAGTCAGCTACAATAAAGGGCTTAAAATTTTCTGACTGAGTTTGGTTAATGTTGCTTTTAAAGTCTGCCCTTTCATTGGTTCTCTTCTTATAATCTTCCGCCTTCTTTGGGGTTAAACAAAAGGGTGGAATATAAGGAGGCATTCTATGTGCGAGAGAGTGGCGGAATTGCTCTAAATTTTCTTTCCACTTTGTAAGCCGCTCAGAATTTAGATACTCTCTGAATTCCTCAGATAACTTCCTTTGAATTTTTTTATTAAATAGACTTACCTCATGCTTTCTTTTAGACTCAAATTGGGTTTCTGTAACCCATATCCAAGCAAGGTTATCAATGCAGCCATAAGTATTGAAAGAAAATGCTTGCAGGTTAATAGTAATATCAGTGAGAGTCTTATCAGACGGTCCTTCTGCTTGATTTAGAGGGCAAAGCATATAAGTATTTTGAATACACCTTTTTAAAGTAGACATTCTACGAAGTAACCCGTTATATACGTAATTGGGGTATTCCTGAGTGTCGAAAAAAAGAGTATATTTAGATACTAGGTCTTGATGGGTTTCTTCTACAGAGTTGTAGCCTGTTGTAAGCTTCTTGATGTTTTCTTGAGAATAAAACATTTTCTCTTGTTTCTTACTTATTTAAACACTTGCTCTATAGTAACAAAAAAGCTGTTCTCAAAGTCTTCCAACTTTAGGAACAGCTTTTTAAATAATGGATTCGGGTTACTTTAGTGATTCGGGGTCATCGGTGGCGAAGGCGTCAATGGTTACATTCACGGTTTCAGATAATTTGACGAACAGGGCTTCCGGTCGGGGAATGCCGTGTTCGGTCAGAGTGACGGGAAACGTTCCTCGAATACGAATCATATTACCGGATTTGAATCGTTTATGGGTGGTGAGCGACTCTTCAAAATAAGTAACCTTCATAGAAGCCGATTTCGGCACGCTCACACCATGAATGGTAAAGGGGCCGGTGGCGTTGATGGTGACCACATCACCGGTTTTAAACGGAGCTTTGGCCTTGGTTTTAATGCGAGTGGCCTTAAATGTCGCTTTTGGGAATTTTGCGGTATGTAAAAAGTTATCCCGCATGTGCTGGTTTCGCAGTGGGATACCCGTATCAATGCTGGCTAAATCCACATTAAAGGTTACTTCAAACGGGTGCTTTTTATCAAACGTGAATGAATCATCGTAGCAAACTTTGCCTTTGATTTTATTGGTGACCCCTTCAATTAGTTCTACCGGAGCATCGGACGAGAAGCGGACCACATCCCGGTTTGAATGGTCGTCAATATAAAAACATTTGGCTTCGGCACCTGAGGGCAAAAAGCTAACCATCCCTAAAAGAGCGGCGAGTACGACTAAAAATTTAATTTGTTTCATTGATGTTGATTCCTTTATTCTGATTCTAAATGACTGTTACGGAGCCGGATAAAACTCCCAAAGAATAGCACTGGTTAAGAAGTTTAAGCCCTTCTTCAAATAGCTTTTCTTTAGGAATCGCTTCCAATTCTGGCATGGTTTTTTGTAGCGTTTCCAAGGTTTTCAAATAAGATGATGATTTTTCTGACGTCGACATAAACGCTGAGGTCAGCGGATTTAATCGGAAAAACCGAGCCTTTAATGTTTCGGGATCCCGATAAATTAAGATATCACTGGGCGCCGGTTTTACCTTTGAAAAAATAGTGAGTTGCTCATCCTCTGTCATATCCATTTGCCTTAAAATTTCGGGCACCGGATAGATAAATGACTTTAAGTGCCGAGCTGAATTCCAGACGGGTTTCCACTGGCCTAACTCATTAGCAGAGTCAGGAACACCTGGCTCGAATGACTGAGGGAAGACGATGTCAGGCGCATTCTGAACGGTTACTTCAATGCCTTCGTACCATGCTAAGTCAGCAAGAAAAGGAAATTTATCTCCTACTTCATTCAAGTTATGACGACAAGTAACAGCAGGGTTAGACGCCATGGTTTCTAAAAACTCAGGGAAAGCTTCCATGGAGCGATAAAGCTGAAATGAGGTATTGGGATAGATTCGCCGGTAAACTTCGGCCAGATGAACCCATTGAGCATTGCTAAAAAATCGAGCCGTGTAGGGGAAGATATTGTTCATTGTCGAAAAAATACCGCCTCGCAGTAGTTCTTCGTACAAATACAAGCCTTCTCTTGGAATACCAGCTAAATGCTGCCCTTGAGGCGTTTGAGTAAATGCGGTCCACGAGGCTTCATCATTCAGAACGTTATGGCCGTCCATGGTTAGTAAGGCGGTGCCCAATTGTTGTTGAAGTTCTTTAACGCTTGCCATTATCCTGCCAGCTCCTTTCGCTTTCTAGGAGCCGTTTTTCTTATGACGCCATAATGCTTTTCCCAAAGGGCTTTAATTCGTTCAATTTCGGGTCTAAGTTCGCTGAAAGGTGGGATATTAAGATCTCGCTCCAGCATCACTCCGCTGGGCTGACATTGTTTTAAGACATAATCCAGCAGCTCCCACACCGCCTCTTTAACCGGTGCACCATGGGTATCCACCAAGCCTTCGGGATACTCTGTGTGGCCAGCCATATGAATTTGAACCACTCGCTCTAAAGGCAACGCATCAAAATAGGCTTTGACATCCCAATGGTGATTCGTGGCGTTCACAAACACATTGTTTACATCCAGCAACAGGCCGCAGTCAGCTTGTTCTAAAATACTAGCCAGATAGACTTCATCGCTCATCTCATTGTCGGGGTAATTCACATAAAATGAAGGGTTTTCAATCAAGACCGGAATTTGAAAGGTGTCTTGTAAGTATTTGATTCGCTCGGCCACATGGTTTACCGATGCTTGATGACGAGGCATGGGGATCAAATCGTTAAAATACAAACTGTTAATCCCGCTAAAGGTCAGGTGGTCGCTAAACCAAGCTGGTTTAACGATGTCGAAAAGTTCTTTAAGCTGTTGAATATAAAGGGGATCCCACGGGTCGGTACTGCCGATAGAAAGGCTCACGCCGTGAGAGACAAGAGGGTAGACTGCCATGGCTTTTTCCAGACGTTGACGAGCCAATCCGCCTTTACCCATATAATTTTCAGGGGTGATTTCCACCCAGTCTAAAATATCGGTGGCTTCCAGTGTCTCCTGCAGGAGGGAATCACGAAGACCCAAGCCGACACCAAGTATCGGCGTTCCTTGGAACCCGGCTTGATGTCTCTGTGTCATTTGATTCGCCTCCATTGCAGAAAACTCTGGATTATTTGTTTGTTATTAGTTTAGAGTTAAAAGCTATTAGTTACTTACGAAAAAAGCCTAATAATTAACACCAGCTGTGCTGGTTATTTGTCGGAACCGCAGGTGCCGGCACCGCATTTATCTCCGCCGCCTTTATCGCCGTGGTCTTTATCTTTACCGCATTTATCAGAACCGCATTTATGCTCGCCTTTGTCTTTGCCACATTTATCGGAACCACATTTGTCGCCTTCAGCGATGAGGGTGCCGTTTCCGGTAAATTCGGTCATACCAAAAAGGCCATCGTTAGCTTGAGCTTGTTGATCAACAGCCGCAACACTAGCAACAACACCAAGGGCAAGGGCAACAGCCGATAATTTATTTTTATAGTTCATTGAGGTTAAACTCCTTACTTATTAATTCGAATTAATTCGTTTTTTACCAATTATCCAGTTTAAATATCTTTTTTAAAAAAGAAGATACTCTAGTGTAGACGATACACCCCTCAAATGTTCCAAAGTTCACTCAGGGAGTTGATTACCGTTCAGTAACCAATAGAAACCCACCGGCTTTTCAGCTTTACATTTCCTGACATATAACCAAGTTACCTTTAAGTAACCGGAGCCTCTCGAGGCATTTCGCTCACCGCCCCATGGCACCGCTCACAAATGTCAGGATGATCAGCGAAAGTCCCAACCGACTCCCGATAATTCCAACAACGCTCACATTTTGAGTAACTAGAAACGCTACATTTTATTGAATATTGCTCACCCACTAAACTATTATTTCCATAATGACCAAAATATCCTGACAAATCTAAGTCCTCTTCGAAATTCAGGTTAACTTCTGAACAAAGAAAAAGCATTTCTAAATCTGTCTTATTCATATCTATTCTATTGATTGGTTCTAATCCATTCTGAACAACCGCACCAATAGTTGCAACTATTTCTGTAAGTTGCTCAATCTTTTTATCAGAAGCAGACGTTAGATTATAGGATATTTCTTTAAATCTTTCCATCGAGCGATTTACATCATATTTCAAAGCTAAAATAGCTTCAAATTGTTCTCGTTCATCATATTTATAATATTTTTGGTTAAGCTCAGGCCAAGGTGCCATCGTAATACTTACGGGAGGCATATCAAACCCATAATTTGGTTTTTGCTCCTCTTGAAGATGTGACCAGATGTCTTCGGCCAAGTGAGGGGCGACGGGGACGAGCATGGGGAGCATGGTTGTGAATACTTCGTAGAGGACGGTTTGCATGGCTCGGCGACGAGGGGCGTTTTCAGGATCGCAGTAGAGGACGTCTTTGGCGACATCAAAATAGAGAGATGACAATTCAGTCACACAAAAGTTCTGGAGGACTTGATAGTAGTGATGGAATTGGTAATGATCAAACGCTTCAGTTAATTTGCTCACCACTTCTTGCATGCGGTGCAGGGTGTATTTATCCAGGTCTGAAAGATTCTCATACGGTTCCGTATGAGAATCGGGATCAAACCCGGCTAAATTGCCGAGCATAAAGCGCATGGTGTTTCTTACTTTTTTGTAGACTTCCACCAACTGTTTGATAATCTCGTCGCCAATACGCACATCCACCGAATAATCCACACTAGCGACCCACAAACGAAGCACGTCGGCGCCGTATTGATTCATGATTTTATTGGGGTCAATCACGTTGCCCAGGGATTTACTCATTTTGCGCCCGTTGCCATCCAATACAAAGCCATGGGTCAAAACGCTTTTAAACGGTGCTTTCTGATGGAGCATCACCGAGGTGAGCAACGATGACTGGAACCAGCCCCGGTGCTGGTCAGAACCTTCCAGATATAGCTCTACGGGTATTTCACCCAATTCGTCTTTTCGGGCTTCCACCACGGCGGTGTGGGTAATACCACTATCAAACCAGACATCCATGATGTCGGTTTCTTTGGTAAATTCTTTACTTCCACAGGCGCAAGTCGTGTCATCGCTTAATAGCTCTGCGGCAGATTTAGCCCACCATGCATCAGAAGATTCTTTGCAGAATAAGTCATATAAATCTTCCGTGGTTTTTTCGTTGATTAGAGGTTTATCGCAGGCTTTGCAATAGAAAACCGGAATGGGAACGCCCCACACTCGTTGACGACTTATACACCAATCGCCTCGACCTTCCACCATGCTAGCAATCCGAGCTTCGCCTCGTTCCGGAATCCACTTGGCTTGCTTAATTTCGCCGAGAGCTTCGTTTCGAATTTTATCAATGCTAATAAACCACTGTTCCGTGGCCCGATAAATCACCGGTTGGTGACAACGCCAACAATGGGGATAACTGTGATCAATCTTGCGATGTCCGAGCAGGGCACCTTTTTCCTTGAGGATCTCAATGACGATTTCGTTGCCCTTGCTGTAATGTTGACCGATTAGCCGAGGTTCTTGCGCTTTGTCTGTAAACACGCCCTTAGCATCCACCGGCGACACAATGCCAATGGGATTGTTTTTTAAGGGGCCATTATCATACTGCTGGCAAATCACATAATCTTCCATCCCGTGGCCGGGCGCCGTATGTACGACCCCGGTACCTGCTTCAAGAGTTACATGGCGGCCCGTTAAAATAGGAACTACCCGATCATTTATAAACGGATGATGTGCATTGAGAAATTCTAAATCCTTCCCTTTAATCTTTGCCAACGTGGGAAATGTTGATTCATTCAAGGGCTTGATCATTGACATCATAGCAGCCTGAATATTAAGTAGTTTCATTCCCTTATTTGGAGCCTCATTTGACGCTGTAACCTTTCCAGAGGCACCTTCCAAGGTGGGTTCCAATTGTTTGCCGATTTTAGCAAGCTCTTTTACCAAACATTCAATAACCTGTTCCTTAAGTTCCGAAGCAACAAGATACTTTTGCCCTGATATTTTTTCTTCAAAAACTTCATACTCATATTCGGGATGCACCGATAATGCTAAGTTGGCCGGAATGGTCCAGGGGGTGGTGGTCCAGATGACCACGGACGCATCTTTCAGCATCTCCTGACCGGGTTTGAGCGAGCTGTTATCAATGGCAAACTTCACATAAATGCTATCGCTTGTATGGTTATCGTATTCGACTTCGGCATCGGCTAGGGCGGTTTCGCAGTGGGAACACCAGTAGACGGGTTTTAGGCCTTTGTAGACGTAATCTTTTTTGTGCATTTCGTAGAAGGCTTTAATTTGAGTGGCTTCAAATTTAGGATCCGTGGTGATGTAGGGGTGTTCCCAATCGCCCCAGACGCCGAGGCGTTTAAAATTGGTTTCTTGTCCTTTGAGGTTTTTCGCCCCGAAGTCTCGACATTTTTGGCGCAGTTCCACGTCAGAAATGGCCTTTCGTCCGCCTTTAATACTTTTGACCACCGCATTTTCAATGGGCAGGCCATGGCCATCATATCCGGGAACGTAAGGCGCATAATGCCCTCGTTGATATTGATAGCGGGTGACAATATCCTTGAGAATTTTATTTAAAGCCGTTCCAATGTGGATTTTATCCGAACTCAGGTACGGCGGGCCATCATGGAGAATAAATTTTTCGGCACCACTCGCTTTTCGTTGTTCTTGCGCTTTAAAATAAATCTGCTGATCGTCCCAAAACTGCTCAATTTCTGGCTCTCGTGTGGCGGCGCCGGCCTTCATTTTAAAGGTCGTCTCAGGCAAGAGTAGGGTCTCTTTGTAGTTGATTTTAGAATTTTCAGAAGTGTTTTCAGCAGAAGTCATCGTAATTCCTGACGTATTTAATAACAAGGCAACATGGCCTCATAGTCTACCAGAAAAGCGGTTATGATTTAAGTTTTGGTTAGGAAACTGACGAATGATCCAACGTCGTTAAAGCTGAACTGCTCGCATCCATCAGACGTTTACCCACGTCGTCAAAGGTGATATTCAGGGTCACTCGGTCTTCACCCGGAATCACTTTTGCGACGACGCCTTCGCCATATTTCTCGTGAGAGACTCGATCGCCGGCTTGATAGCCTGCTTTTTCTATCAAATCCTGACTTTCTGGGTCCATGGTTGATAAAATTGGGATCGGCTCGGAAGCCCTGTTTTGGAGCTTAGGGGTTGTCGCAACGCTGGCATCCACATGGGTATCGTCGCTACCGATGGCTGTGCTAGAGGTCACTTCCGAATCAAAGTCAAAATCGAACTCATCGTCCATATCGGATACCGTTGACGTTTGGTCGTCAAGAGACGACGGGAAGAGTTCATCCAGTGCCGCTTCCTGATCGGCGTCCAGTACCGGAGGTGTGTCATCAGTCGGTTCAAGTGGAGGGGCTATATCGGGATGGCGATCAGGAAGCGGTTCGTCCAGCCGGGTATCAAAATCAAAATCCAGATCGTCATCTTCTTCTATGTCCGCTTTTGCTTCTGCTTCCACCTCTTCTGGCAACGAGTCGGTTGATGCTTCTGTTAATAAAGATTCTGCCGATTGTAAGGTTAGATTAGACGCTTCTAAAACAAGAGTCTCCGCTTTTTGTTCGGTGTTAGCAGTTGTAGTCTCTGGAAACGGTGTAAAGCACTCCTCGGCCTCGTCAGTATCTCCATCTATTAGCGAAGCTGATTCCGCTTCCAGCTGCTCTATTTCATCCAGTTCATCTCCATCAAGCCCTTTGAGAGTGGCTTTCATTGGCAAGCCCAGGGTCATTTCGCCGCAAAGGTGTACATGAACCTCATCACCGCCCAATTCGTATTCCGCTTCAAAATAGTGAGCAACAGCGTCTGTATAAGTTGCTTCCGACTGACGAGACGATAACACGAGCACGTTGTATTCTGCTTCATCCCACTTTTGAATGTAGTGGGGTAAGTTATCCAAATAATTTTCGGGATAAACCAAGACCGGAATCAGGCCGTGTTCTTTATGACGGATCAACTCATGGCACACATAATCGTAAAAAACGCCTCGCCATGGGTTTTCAATACCTGATAAGTCCAGCACATTCATTTGATCGGATACCGTGGCGTCCATGGCAAAAACCTTTTCTGGACTGGTAGCAAAGACTTGTTGTGCATGCATGGTATGGAGCACGTGAATCAGGGCACCTTTGGCGGGACACTCATCGTAAAGTTGGGTGTTGAGAAAATACTTGAAAGGGATAAAATCCAGTGTTAAGGGCAATGCGCGGGATAAAAGTGCCAGTCCCTCGTCTTGGAACGCTTCAGGCAGGGCTTCACCCACTTTAGATAAAAACGTGGCAACCCCAATGCCTTGTAAAGAAAGTTGGACTTCTTGTCCGGCCGTCATGACATGATAACCTTCCGCAAAGGCAAACAATCCTAAGGGATCCATGACCAATAACCGTTGATCCACCTGAAGCCCGTCCATGATTTCTACCAGGGCCTGGTGTTTGGCTTCTAGTGAATCACCACTAACGACACTTAATGTTCCGAGTCTTTTTAGGTCGCCCATAAAGGAGCCCCCAAGAAACAAAGGTGAGCGTACATGCCCTAACAGTGTTTGGAGTTCACCCCCCAATTCTGTGGCATTTAAAAGGGTTGCCTGAGAAAACCCCATGCCCGGTTCCCCGAAAAGAACCGTCATTGAAGCCAGGCACTCAGCGTTTGTCGTTAAGTGGTCTACCGAGCTCAACGTTTGTAGAGAGGTCACTTCGGTATAGACGGGGGCATCGCCCTCCAGTCTTAATAATTGTCCCACAACCAGTGGTGTTGAGGCATCAATAAACGCTTCGATCTCGGAGGAGGTAACACGTTTTGGACGAATGGAAAGGGGCACAGCCACAACTCCTTTTTATTCTGTCAATAGCAATAGAAAACGGACAGGGTATCGTCTCATGTCCGTTTCCTCTTGTTCTATTCTATCCTCAAAAACGCATTGAATTAACCCTTTCATTGGTTTCACTTACAATAGGCAACATAATCCGATATAATGCAACGGATACAACCGTTGCAGAAAGTCCATTTCCATGAGCTCATCGCCTAACCTACTGGATATACTGGCCGATCAAAATCGGAAATCCCCGTTGGCCGATCGCCTGCGCCCCAAAACGCTGGACGATTATTTGGGACAAGACAGCGTTGTCGGAGAAAATACGCCGCTTCGCAACTTAATTCTGGCTAAAGAATTGACCTCCCTTATTTTCTGGGGGCCGCCGGGGGTGGGTAAAACCACGCTGGCTCGCATTATCGCCAATAACTCCAATGCCCGTTTTATTGAGCTTAGTGCCGTTAATTCCGGTATTAAGGAACTCCGACAGGCTGTTACCGATGCGGAAGAGACACTTCGAAGCTCTGGCAGCCAAACTGTGGTTTTTATTGATGAGATTCACCGATACAGTAAAACCCAACAAGACGCGATTCTACCTTACGTGGAAAACGGCACCATCGTCCTGATGGGTGCCACCACCGAGAACCCTTCTTTTCAAGTGGTCTCTGCCTTGTTATCCCGAGTGTTAATTGTGCGCCTTGGTTATCTAGAACGGGAGCAAATGAAAGCACTGGTCAAACGAGGCATGGATCACCTTGGCTCGTTAACACTTTCCGAAGAAGCGGCTGGCTTTATTGTGGATTATGCTAACGGTGACGGACGAAGTGCTTTAGGTTTATTAGAAAATGCCGCTAAATGCGCTCCCAAAAAGGAGGGTCAGCGTACCGTAGACCTACCCCTTTTGGAGCAACTCGCTCAGCAAAACCGCCTGAATTATGATCGCCATGGCGATGAACATTACGACCATGCCTCCGCCTTCCAGAAGAGTCTTCGGGGCAGTGACCCGGACGCGGCTTTATATTGGCTTGCTAAAATGATTGCCGGTGGTGAGGACCCCCGGTTTATTGCCCGCCGACTTATTGTCACAGCCTCGGAAGACGTGGGCCTTGCCCGACCGACCGCTTTATTATTAGCTAACGCCGCTGCCGACTCGGTTGAACGTATTGGACTACCGGAAGGGCGCATCCCTTTGGCCATGGCTACCGCTTACATTGCCCGGGCCCCAAAATCGAATCATGCTTACCGAGCCGTTGATGCGGCCTTGTATGATATTCAGCATGGGGGTAAAAATTATCCGGTTCCTGCCCATCTGCGAGATGCTCATTACGCCGCCGCCAAGGAAAAATATGGTCATGGTGCGGATTATGTTTACACTCACGCCAACCCGGAAGCCTCCCAAACCTTTTTGCCTGATGAACTCATCGGCACCCGTTACCTTGACCCGGAGACGCCTTGAATAGAGTATGCATAACTTTCCTCGAAACGTTCCGATTATTCTAGCTTCCGGCTCCCCTCGACGGCAAGAGCTTTTGACCTCTATTGGTGTTGAGTTTAGTATCATCAAACCTGATGTGGATGAGGAAGGTTTCGATGTGGCCCATCTGACGCCTTATCAGCTGGTTGAATTCCTGGCAGAGAAAAAGGCCGGGTCTGTTGCTAATAGCCACCCCCAAGCATTTGTTATTGGCTCAGACACGGTGGTCAGCTTAGAAAACCAGGTTTTGGGCAAGCCTCACGATGAAGCTGAGGCTTTTACCATGCTCAGGCAACTTCAGGGTAATTGCCATCATGTTATTTCTGGTATTTCAGTCTGCTACAACGGACAATGCATCTCAAGTCATGCCGTGACAGAAGTTACAATGGATCCCATGAACGATGAGCTTATTCGGCAATACATTGCCACGGGAGAACCCATGGATAAAGCGGGTGCTTACGCGATTCAGGGGTACACAAGTCTATTTATCCCTCGGATTAACGGATGTTACTTTAACGTGGTGGGCATGTCCTTGAACCTTTTGAATCGACTGGTTCGACAAGTTAAAATCGCTTAATATTGCTAGCTTAAGTTAATTTGGCTGCCAAAGTCCCTGTTGAGCCATTCGTGCTTGTGTTTCAATTCTCTCGAAACGTTTCTGAAACCGTTTATTGGGATGAATAAACAGGGTGGTTACCAACCCTTGTTCTAGTAGTTGTTCATTAATGGATTGTGGTGCATCGGGTTGTTCGTAGATAAATGCCAGAGTCCGTCCAAAGGGGTCCTGTTTTTCCTGATCGAACATTAAATAGACCTTTTTTTTGAGGAGTTTATTTTGCACAAACGTTCTGGCCTCAACCGAAAAAGGTTCGTCTCGACCTTCCATGTCGGGATTATTGCGCCGCCTTCTTGAATAACGGGTTTCCGGTGCGTCGATGCCTAAAAACCGGATGTATTCCCGAGGTTTTTCAATTTGGGCATTGCCATTCAAATCACAGGCGATGGTATCCCCATCAAACACCTTTAATACATGGCAGGGTATCCGTTCACTTTCAGTCGATACTGGCGGTTTTTGAGTATAACCGGAGTCGCAGGCGGTAAAAGTAATTATAGCGGCTAATACGAAGAGTCCCATTAAAGTCGGGCTCGGCCTAAAAGAAAGGCTAATCGTAAACAAAGAAACCGCGTCCCGATTTTCGTCCCAGATAACCGGCGTCCACATATTGTTTTAGCAACGGACATGGGCGGAACCGGGCGTCGTTAAATCCTTCGTAAAGCACGTTAATCACTGACAGGCATGTATCCAGCCCAATAAAATCAGCCAGTGTTAACGGACCCATGGGGTGGTTCATGCCGAGCTTCATCACCGTATCAATATCTTCTGGCGAGCCGATACCCTCGTATACGGCGAACATGGCTTCATTTAATAGAGGCATTAAAATACGGTTCGAGATGAATCCTGGAAAATCCCGAGCCACGACCGTGGTTTTGCCCATGTTTTGCGACAAGGCGTTAATGGTTTGATAGGTCGTGTCCGAAGTTTGGGCTCCACGGATAATCTCCACCAGTTTCATTAGTGGTACCGGATTCATGAAATGCATGCCAATCACTTGAGAGGGCCGTTTTGTGGCCGCCGCTAAACGGGTAATAGAAATACTGGAGGTGTTACTGGCCAGAATGGCCTCTGGCTTAAGTAAGGCATCCAGCTTTTTAAACACGTCTATTTTCACGGCCTCGCTCTCCACAATGGCCTCGACTACTACGTCTGCGTTATTTAGGGCATTAAAATCCTGCTCAAAATGAATATGAGCTAAGGCTTTTTCTTTATCGGAAGCCGTGATTTTTTCTTTTTCTACAAACTTGGCTAAACTTTTCTCAATGGTCTTTTCCGCTCGGCCTAAAGCGTCGGCGGACATATCATGGATGATTACATTTAGACCGGCAGATGCCGCCGCTACCTGGGCAATGCCATTTCCCATCTGACCACCGCCAATAACACCAATGGTTTTAATGTCTTGTACCGAAAGCACGTTGGTTTCCGATAAAACTGCGTTGCTCATCTATTCAGCCCTCTTTTAATTATTGCCTAATTTTCTGCGAGTCCTGTTTATAAGGTTTAAACCATTTCAACCACCACCGCTACGGCCTCACCACCGCCAATACACAGGGTAACCACCCCCCGTTTCTTGTTTTGGTCCTTTAAGGCATGAAGCAGGGTTACCAGCAATCGATTGCCCGACGCACCAATGGGGTGACCCAAGGCAACGGCGCCCCCTCGGACATTCACTTTCTCAAGCGGGATATCTAAATCTGCCATGGCGGCCATGGTGACCACAGAAAATGCTTCGTTAATCTCAAAGAGGTCAATATCGGAGACCGTCAAGCTCAGCTTCGCCAATATTTTTTTGATGGCACCCACCGGGGCGGTGGTAAACCATTCGGGGTCTTGGCTGAACGTGGCCGAACCCAGGATTTTCGCCATGGGCTTTAACCCATGAGCTTCAATGGCTTTTCCTGAAGCAACGAGAACGGTTGAAGCTCCATCGTTAATGGTTGAGGCGTTCCCGGCTGTAATAGTACCTTCCTTGGCAAACGCTGCACGTAACTTACCCAGTTTATCAGGGTCGCCTTTGAACGGCTCTTCATCAGTATCCACAATAATCGGGTCTTTCCGTCGTTGCGGCACTTCCACTGGCACAATCTCCGCTTTAAACGCACCAGACTCGATGGCTTTACGGGCACGCTCATAACTGGTTTTAGCAAAATCGTCCTGAGCTTCTCGAGTGAAGTGGTATTTTTCAGCGCACATCTCACCCGCGTTTCCCATATGGAAATCGTGATAGGGATCCCATAGGCCGTCCAGAATCATGCTGTCTTTAATTTCTCGGTGCCCCATTCGGTAGCCGTTGCGTGCATCCATCAAGTAATGAGGACTTTGGCTCATGGACTCCATACCGCCCGCAATCACCAAGTCCGCCTCGCCAGCTTTGATCTCTGCGGCGGCCATCATCACGGTTTTAAGGCCCGAACCGCATACTTTATTCACGGTTACCGCACCGGTGGATGTGGGGATGCCTGCCTTAATCATGGCTTGTCGTGCAGGAGCTTGTCCCTGGCCTGCGGGTAGTACGCAACCCATTAATACTTCATCAACCTCTCCCGGCGAAACACCGGCGCGTTCTAAAACCGCTTTAATAACAACGCTACCCAAGACCGGAGCAGGCACACTGGACAACGACCCTAGAAAGCTACCCATTGCTGTTCGGGCACCACTGATAATGTATACATCGTTACTCAATCTGCTTACCCCTATATTAATTTGTCTTTAATTATAACCAAAAAGCCTGATATAAAAACTTCTCGACTCTATCATTTCGATTAGTCTACTCCAAACCGATACGCCGCTATATTCGAATGCTCATACAAAACGCTTCCGGTTTAATTTTTCTATGAATCGAGCTATATTGCTGTGGATGGGTAATATGATATGACGAATGTAAGGATAAAAATGACCATGGGACTCTTCACACCTTTTAAACGTTTTTGGCGTTTCTGCTGTTTTTTTGATGACCAACGGGTCGCTTATCTTGAACTCAATGGAATGATTGCAGAGCAACGTGAATTGTCATCAGTGCCTGAGTTTTTAGACCACCTTGATAAAGTCGAGGAAGAGGGATTTTCAGCTATTTTGCTGCATATTAACAGCCCCGGCGGAACGGTCGGAGCGTCTCAGGCAGTCTATGAACGCCTGATGGAACTGCGCAATGAAAAAGGCGTTAAAATCGTCGTTACTTTGGGTGATGTTTCGGCGAGCGGTGGAGTTTATGTGGCTATGGCTGCCCATAAAATTATCAGCCATGGGGGGACCATTACCGGGTCGATTGGGGTCATTATTAAATCGGGCAATTTCCGGGAACTGTTGGACAAAATCGGTATTCAGTCCGAGGTAGTTAAATCGGGTGAATTTAAAGATATCCTGAGTACGGATCGTGCTTTGACGGCGATGGAAAAAGGACTCTTGCAAAGTACAATTGATGATACGTATGAGCAATTTATCAGTGTGGTGGCCCAAGGGCGAAACCTTGACCCGGAGACTGTAAAAACCTTTGCGGACGGCCGCATTTTCACAGGCCGTCAAGCTCTTGAATATCAGTTGGTTGATGAGTTAGGTGGAAAAGCCAAAGGGGTTGAGGTGTTGAAAAAATTAATGGGTCTTCCTGAGAAAAGTGAACCCAAACTCGTGACCTTCCAGAAGAGAAAATCCATCCTGAACCGTCTGATTGCAGGCGAATCCCTGCAAGGTCGTCATACCTCTGGTCAGCATATTAGCGTCTTCTTACGTCAGTGGCTTGATCATCAAAACACATTCAGTCATATTCCTCTGTGGTTGATGCCCAAGTCGTAGCTTATTCCGGAAGGGAGGAGAAATAGATACACGCAAACGCCTCTTCATCCATGGCACGTTCCCACTTCTCACAGTAATTTTTGTCTTTAAGGTGATAACATCCGCCGCACCGGTTCTTTCGACGGTCATATTTTCCTTGTCGCTCTTTAGAGCGACGATGGAGCCCTAGCATTCGTCTTTCCTCGTGTGGTTCCTGCATCGGTTTAATTCTCCGAGTCCTGTTTTGAGGATTGCCATACGGTCTTTCCTGAGCGGTTGACATACGCCCATGTGCTACTCGTCTTTTGATGGTGATTGCCCTGTAGCCCCGTCATTCCAGTATCTTCCATCGTGCTGTGTTTAACCAGCGCTAGCCCTCGGGAAAAATTCCAGGCCATTTTAAATACGGGCTCAATGACCCACTGTCCTTTTTTATCGAAGAATCCCCACCTTTTATTGAGCTTAAAGGCGGCTCGACCTTCTTTAAAAGCGCCAATTCGGTCATAAGTGGGTTGAATGACTATTTTGCCTTTTTGGTTAATCACACCCCATTTCCCATCGGTTTTGACACTGGCGAGTGTCTCGCTGAAGGAGCGAACTAACTCAAATTCAGGCTGAACAACCCACTCACCGTTTAAATTGATAAACCCCCATTGCCCGTTTTGCTTTACTCCCGCCAGCGATTCTGAAAACGGCATTGCCCATTCAAATGACGGGGCGATAACGGGGGTTCCGGTTTTGTCCATATAACCCCAATAGTTGTTTTCACCCTTAAAGGCCGAAAGTCCTTCCGAAAAAGCCTCTTGCTGGTCACTTTTTGGGCGAACCACTAATGCGCCTTGACGATCAATAAACACCCAGCGCCCACTGTTTTTCACCCGAGCCATTCCTTCGACAAAGGGAAAGGCCCGCTCAAAAAGAGGAGGAATTACCATGGTTCCTTTTTGATCGATATAGCCCCATCGATCGCCTTTATTGATCATGATGGCGGCTAATCCGTCAGAAAAATCAGTGGCTTTGACAAACCAGGGGGTGATGGCGACTTTTCCTGACTCGTTCAGGTATCCCCAACGTCCACGTTGACGTACCCGAATTAAACCTTCGGAAAACTCACCTGCTAACTCATATTGTGGATCAATTTTTATCTTACCCTTTGCGTTAATGAACCCCCAGCCCTCTTGTTCCTGAATCGCAAATAAATCAGAGCCTGTCCATCCGGTTAGACTGAAAAACGTTAATATCACTAGGCAACAAAGCCCTGAGGCTTGTCGGGCTAGACTCTTCTTAAGCAGAGAGCGGGTTATATCCTCCATAGAACAGCATTGAGCCATGGCTAATCTCTGATTCCCTATCAACGTGATTTGCTTATTATAGGATAAAAGAAGGATGACTTAAAAGAAAGCCTGTGAGTTGGTTCAAACGACTTTTGCTTTCCCCAGACGTACCATTGTTTCGGTATAAAAATCCTCAAAACGACTATCTAAAACGGCCTGCCGAGCAGATTGAGTCGTCTCTATCAAGAATTGAATATTATGAATGCTCATTAACATGGACGCGGTCCATTCTTTCTGGCGGAATAAATGACGAATGTATGCTCGACTATGGTTTTGGCAGGTAAAACACGAACAACCTTCTACCAGTGGGCCAAAATCTTCTTTGAATTCGGCGTTTTTAATAATCCGCCGTCCATCTGGAGAAAAAAATGAGCCATGGCGGGCGATCCGGGTGGGCATGACGCAATCAAACATATCCATCCCACGTCGGATGCAGTCCAGCAAGTCCTCCGGTGTACCTACGCCCATAAGATATCGGGGTTTATCCTTTGGTAAAAACGGTGCCGTCAGTTCCACAATCCGATTAATTTCCTCTCGGGGTTCGCCCACACTGACACCCCCAATGGCAAACCCGTAGGCAGGAAAGTCTTGAACAAACTGGGCGCTTTTTTCCCGTAAATCTGGATAAGTAGAGCCCTGGACAATGGGGAAAAGAGCTTGGTCATGTGGTCTAGCGTGGTGCTGAAAGCATTCGTCCAGCCAACGGTGGGTTTTTTCCAGTGATTGGCTGGCATAGTCTCGTGTGGCTGGATAGGGCGGGCATTCATCAAACGCCATGATTACATCGGGTCCCAGACTGTTTTGAATGGTCATGGACTCTTTGGGACCAATAAAATGGTAATTTCCAGAGATCGGATCCTTGAACCGCACGCCATCTTCTCGAATATCCCGAAGTTGGGACAGGCTAAACACCTGGAATCCACCGGAATCCGTTAGGATTGGCCCATTCCAATTCATCCATTGGTGTAGTCCACCGGCTTTTTCAATAAGCTCCGGGCCTGGCCGTAAGTACAAGTGATATGAATTGCACAAGACCATGGACGCGCCTGTGTCCTTTACCTGAGACCAGCTCATGGTTTTTACGGTTGAGTGGGTCCCTACGGGCATAAACATCGGGGTTTTTACCTCGCCGTGGGGTGTTTTAAAAGTTCCGGCCCGAGCCGTGCCCTTCTCTGTTTTTTCAGACGCTTCGAGTTGAAACGAAAACGGGGGAGATGAAGCCGAGGTCATAAAAGCCATTCCTATTCTTATGATTTTAAGATTATCTTAACGCAAACCAGACGATCCCTCTGGACCGAAGAGAAAAGGCTGCCGAAGAGGCTCGGTTTTAAGTGTATAAAAACAGTTAAATTAATAGTTGGTCATATCCTGTCATCAACTCACTGAAAAATGACTTTATATAGTTGAGAGCACACGAATCTAAAAACGATCGACCAACCTGAGAACAACCGAAGTATCAGTAAGAAATTGAGCTGATGCATAACAGGCATAAAAAAGCATTCGGAAAATTATGGGGATATTGTATTGATGGCACATTGTGAACAGAAAAAAGAGATCGCCTACTCTGAGTACGAACCACACTCCGTCACCGCAAAACGCTACCGCACTTCCAACTATTTTTTAAACGATCAGCTTAAATGCTCGGAAGCGATTCATGACTTCCAGTCGGTTAAAACGCTGGTGAACGGACTGCCACAATTCAGTCTGCGTTCCAAATTTGAGTTTATCGAACAACCGGTTGTCGCTTCTAAAAAATAAACTGGAGCGCGCGCTTCTATCGGAAGGTTATTGAGCATTGGGATGACAGGGCCTCTTTTACTCGAGTCACCACGTCATCAATCACGGCATCGGTCAAGGTGGTTTCGTTTGATTGCAAGGTCAGGCGATAGGCTAGGCTTCGTTCGTTTTTGGCTAACTGTTCACCCCGGTACTCATCAAACACATCAATCGAGGTGAGTAGAGGTTCTTTCAAGGCGGTAACCATAGCCACAATCTCTTTGTGTGAAACGGTTTCCGCTGCGGAAAAAGCGATGTCCCTTTTAACAGAAGGGTAGCTGGATACAACAATCTCTCTTGTCGTTTGCGTTTGCTGCTTAACACCCTTGTAAATGGCTTCAAAATCCAGCTCAAAAACAAACACCGGTTGACGGAATTTTAAGCGTGCCTCAAACATGGGGTGGATTTGTCCGAGGATGCCGACCGTTTTTTTGCCCAATAGCAGTCGGGCGGTTTTTCCCGGATGCATGTAGGGCGTTCCTGTTTCAGGTTCGAAGGAGCACACACTGTCCAGCTTTAAGGTGATGAGCAGTTGTTCTACGACGCCTTTCGCTTCGTAAAAATCCACCGGTTGAATCGCCGAAGGCACATGCCATTGGCCGGAATAACCAGAACCTGTTAACACACCGGACACATAGAGTTTTTCCACGACACCGGATGATTTTTCGTTGGCCTGGCCCAGTTTAAAAAACGTACGACCCACTTCGAACAGCCAGATATCTTCTACACCCTGACTCAGGTTGTATTTGGCAATTTCAATCAGGTTAGGTAACAGGCTTTGCCGCATTAGTGTGTGTTCTTTGGAATGAGAGTTAATGACCTGAACTAATTGATCCCGGTTGACTTCAAAGCCGGTTTTTTTGAGTAAAGATTCGCCAATCAGCGAGTTGGTCATGACTTCCTGAAGTCCAGAGCCGCTTAAGGCGGTTCGAGTTTGCCGCAATAAATCTTGCCGTAGAGAATAAGCCGCTGAACGAGTCTTTCGGGGCAGGGTATACGGCACGTTGTCGTAACCATAAATTCGAACGACTTCCTCAATGAGATCCACTTCCCGATAGACGTCGTGCTGACGGTAAGAGGGCACAGAAAATTCGAGTGTGTCACTGGATTCGCTTAAAGGGGTAAAGCCCAATTTATCTAAAATATCGAGGGTGGTCTTTTTATCAATGGCCACACCTAATAATTTCTCAATACGAGACAAACGCAAAGGCACTCGGACTTCTTGAGTTTTAAGTGGAGGCGACTCCACGAAGCCGATAAATTCAGCGCCAGCTAATTCTTCGTATAGCTGAACCGCTCGAAACAGCGCTTTTTTACAGGCGCCTCGATCCACACCACGTTCAAACCGGGCTGAGGCTTCACTTCGTAAGCCTACACTTTTGGCACTGCGCCGATTACTTTGAGGGAAAAAATAAGCGGATTCTAAAAACAGGTTTTTTGAATCATCGCCAATTTCTGTTTCCTCGCCTCCCATCAAGCCGGCCAAAGCTACGGGCTGATCGTCTTTTGTAATGAGTACAGCTTCAGAAGAAAGGGTCCGTTCTTCGCCATCCAATGTGGTTATTGTTTCGCCGTCTTTGCTGCGACGCACCCCAATCAAACCGGCGCCTAATTTATCAGAATCGAAGGCATGCAAGGGCTGCCCTGTTTCTAACATGACATAATTCGTAATATCTACCACATTATTAATGGAGCGCACCCCGGCGGCTTCCAGCCGACGAGCCATCCAGGCCGGTGAGGGGGCAATTTTTAGCCCTTTCATCACAGCACCGGCATAATATTCACAAATATCGGGGTCGTCCAACTTAATCGTAAAGCCCTCGCAAACAGGAGAGGCTGTTCTTTCTTTTATCTCCGGCAAGGTTACAGGTAGATTATGTAAGGCCGCTACTTCCCGTGCGACACCGATCATGGCCATGTGATCGCCCCGGTTTGCTGTCGGTGCGGAATCCAGCACTTGATCCGATGACAGGTTGAGTACCTTCGTCAAATCATCTCCCAGCGGACTCTCGTTTGCCAGCCCGTCCAAGACCCAAATACCTCCTTCTTCCGCCGGTGTGTAGCGCTCGGATAGGCCCAGTTCGTCTAGTGAACAAATCATGCCGCAGGACTCCACGCCCCGAATCTTGGCCCGTTCCAGCGTAAAGGTTGTGTTGTCTTTTCGGCTGAGTACGGTTGCCCCAATGGAGGCATAGGCGATTAAAATCCCTTCTCGAACATTACTTGCACCGCATACCACTTTGTTTTGTGCGGTGCCAATATCGACGGTTACCAGATTCAGTCGATCCGCGTTAGGGTGTTTTTCAACGGTCAGCACCTTGCCGAGACAAACGCCAGAAAAGGCGGCGCCAACGGATTCAATGCCTTCCACTTCCAACCCGGAGTTGGTCAAATCCTCGGATAAATCCGCCGGGTTAATCCCGTCTACATTGACATATTCGCTTAACCAGTCTAAAGAAATTTTCATGATGTGTCGTTTTACCTATCTACTTTTCTCTTTGTCTATTTTTTTTCGATATTAATATAACTGATGACTTTCGTTGTCCCTAAGTCCTCGAGACGAATGTCTTCAATTTGGTATCCAAGTAATTTGAGAAGTCGTCCTCCGCTTAAATAATTTAATTGGTTACGGGTCTCTGTTCGCTGTTTTCTATTTTTAAATTCATAGGTCAACAAAACACCTTCTTGATAGGGGCGTTTAAAGAGTAAATTTTTCAATAAACGGAAATTATCTTTGAGTATGGAAAATTTACTTGGGTTTTTATAATCAACCATTAAATAATTCTCGTCGGGGACGGATTGAATTTGGTCTGCGGGCAAATGAAGGTATCTCTGGGCTCGCTGCCGCATAGTTTTTCGTTGTTCTTCATTGGCGAGCCCTCGAAAGCGTACCGTGTTTAGATTCATCGTGTGGGTTCCTTCTGATTCAATCTTTGAGAAAGGTGGATTAGCCTTTAAAGTCGTTTAAAAAACGTAAATCGTTTTGGTAGAAGTCTCGGATGTTATGGATGTTGTATTTCAGCATGGCTAATCGCTCGATGCCCATGCCAAAAGCAAAGCCCGTGTATTTCTCGGCGTCGATACCGCAGTTTTCCAGCACGTTGGGGTCCACCATCCCACAACCCATAATTTCTAGCCACTCCTCTTTAACTTGACCATTCACCGTGCGTTTATACAGTACGTCCATTTCCATACTGGGTTCGGTAAATGGGAAATAACTGGTTCGAAACCGAGTGGGGCGCTCTTCGCCAAACAGCCGTTTGATAAATTCCTGGAGAATTCCCTTTAAATCGGATACCGTTACGTCTTCATCCACCAATAAGCCTTCCAGTTGGTGGAACAACACGTTTTTCTTACTGCTCACGTCTTCGTTTCGATACACGCGCCCTGGTGAAATGACTCGAACCGGTAGCGGGTTTTTTTCCATGTAGCGAATCTGAGAGTTAGAGGTCTGGCTTCGAAGCAGAACATGGCTATCCACGTCGGTGTAAAACGTATCCTGCATGTCTCGTGCCGGATGATTTGGCGGAAAGTTCAGGGCGTCAAAATTATAGTAATCTGTTTCGACTTCGGGACAAAAATTATCGTCAATCACGTCAAAGCCCATGGAACGAAACATGTCCGATAATTCTTCTGTCATCATGGTCAACGGGTGCAAGACCCCTTGGCGGTGGAACACACCCGGCATCGTTACGTCCAGGGTTTCTGATTGAATTTTCGCGTTAATCTCGGCGTGTTTTAAACTTTCGAGTTTCATCTCGATTTGATGTTGTAAAGCGTCACTCACCTCATTAGCTAAAGCGCCAATTGCCGGACGTTCTTCGTTAGAAACGTCTTTCAGGTTTCGCTTAATATCGTTAATCTGTCCTTTTCGGCCCAAAAATTTTACGCGAATATCATCCACCGCCTGAACACTGTTTGCAGAGTCTAGTTCGGATTCTGCAGTTTGGCGTAGGGTTTCTAATTCGTTTTTGATATCAACCTGGGTGGACATGGTCTTGGGGTGCTCCAATTTTATCTTTTTAATTTATTAAAGCTTTTATTTTAATAAATGCTTCGCAATGATCACATGCTGAATCTCACTGGTGCCTTCAAAAAGCGACATGACTCGGGCGTCTCGAAAATAGCGTTCCACAGGAAAATCAGTGGTATAACCATATCCGCCATGAATCTGAACCGCTTCCGTGGCGCATTGGTTGGCGATTTCTGAGGCATAGAGCTTCGCCATGGACGCTTCCTTAGCATAATCCAAACCAGCCTGTTTCATGCGAGCCGCATTATAGATCAATCCCCGTGCCGCTTCAATTTTCGTGCCCATATCGGCTAACTTAAATTGAATGGCTTGAAAGTTAGCAATGGGTTTTCCGAATTGCTGACGTTCTTTAGCATACTTAACGGAGGCCTCTAAACAGGCTTCAGCAATCCCCATAGAGATAGTTGCAATGCTGATTCGACCGATGTTTAGACTTTTCATAAAGACCTTAAAGCCTTTGCCCTCTTTGTGTAAAAGCTGATGAGTGGCCACTCGACAGTTATCTAAATGCATTTCGCCCCAGTCGCCACCGATGAGCCCCATCTTATCGTCGCCTTTGTTAATGCTCATGCCATGATAGTCACGTTCCAATATAAACGCACTGAGTCCTTTACTCCCAGCTTGCTCTTTATCGGTTCGTCCGGTTACTAAAAAGATATCAGCCAATAAGGCGTTGGTGATAAAGATTTTTGTGCCGTTCATTACGTAGCCTTTACCATTTTTAGTGGCTTGAACTAGTCCACTGCCCGCATCGCTACCGGCGTTGGGCTCTGTCAGGCAAAAGGCGCCAATTTTTCGTCCGGCCACTAAATCTGGTAGGTATTTTTCTTTTTGATCTTCCGTCCCGTTCTCTAGTAGGGGCAAACTCACCAACGATACATGAACAGAAAGTGCTGTAGCCAAGGCCGCAGAGACTTTGGCAACCTCTTCTAATACGAGAAAGTAGCTCAGACTATCGACTTCGGCCCCGCCGTATTTCTCTGGAAAAGGGAGCCCTGTCAAGCCGAGTTCGCCCATTCTTTCCCACAGCGTCTTTAAGGTGTCTAAATCTCCGGACTCTAGCACCGAGCTTACGGGCGCCACCTCTTTTTCTGCAAAATCTCGAGCCATCTCTCGAATGCTGATTTGTTCATCTGTTAAAAACGCCATCGCTTTTGTCCCAAATCGATTAAACTAAAATAGAGTTAGAATGATTTTAATACAGACCCCAATCCAATGGAAACAGGACAAAAATTCCATGGCGTCACCTCCGTGTCATCCTTCAAATAACGCCCTCAAGGGTTACACCCTCATCGGTATTTCCGGCAAACAGTTTTCTGGAAAAGACCAGCTGACGACCTTACTGCTGAAAGCCTTACCTTCGTTCAAGCAAGTTCCACTGGCGCTAGCCATTAAGCAGGCTTATGCTAAACAGCACCACGTTTCTCTTGAAGAGATTGAGGCGAATAAAGCCCAGTATCGCCCGGGCCTGATTGACTTAGGTGATCGGGGCCGTTCAGAAGACCCAGACTATTGGCTAAAGCAGGTGCTGGATATTCCTGGCCCAAAAATCATTTCGGATGTACGGCTCTGGCGAGAATATGATTTGCTAAAAAACCATGGCGCCTTTCTAATCCGGGTTGAAGCGAGTCGATCTATTCGAGCCCAACGGGGCGCTCTGGTCAGCGAAGACGATCCTACCGAATGTGAGCTGGATGCGCTTGAAGGTTGGGACGCTGTTTTACGAAATGAAGGCACGCTGGATGACCTATCAAAAAAGCTACAGGCCTTACTATAAAACCAACCATTTCATCCCTCGAATGTTTCCGCTATGATGCATTCCTGATCAAACACGGAGAAGACACGACGATGAAAATTCTGGTAATCGGTAGTGGTGGCCGGGAACATGCACTCGGTTGGAAGTTGACTCAACAGACTGACCCTATAGCCAAGGTTCCGCATGAGCTTTTCTTTGCTCCTGGTAACCCGGGTTGTGAGGCTCTGGGGCAACGTCTTGAGATTGAAGTGACTGATACGCAAGGGCTCCTTCTTTTTGCGGAAAAGGAAAATATCGATCTGACTATTGTCGGTCCGGAAGTTCCCTTGGCACTGGGTATTGTAGATCTCTTCCAAAAGCATCAGTTGACGGTTTTTGGCCCCACCAAAGCGGGTGCCCAATTGGAATCCAGTAAAGATTATGCTAAAACGCTCATGCAAAAAGCCCATATTCCGACGGCAGGTTATGTGTTTTGCGATAACGCTGAGTTTGCTTTGCAAGCCCTGACCCAGTTTTCTCCCCCTTATGTTATTAAGCAGGATGGACTGGCGGCGGGTAAAGGGGTTACGATTGCGCCTGACCGACAAACGGCCAAGATTGCCATTGAAGAGTCCTTTGCTAAAGATATGCCTGTCATTATTGAAGAGTTTTTACAGGGCGAAGAGCTTTCTATATTAGCCATTTGTGATGGAAAACGGGCGATTCCCATGATGAGCGCCCAGGACTTCAAAAAAGTGGGCGAGGGTAACACCGGCCCTAATACGGGTGGTATGGGTGCTTACGCACCGGTGCCGTTTGTGACCTCTGAACTATTGGCTACGGTTCAAACCGAGGTGTTGAACCCTATGATAAAGGCATTGATTAACGAAGGTATCGATTTTCGGGGGGTTCTCTATGCGGGGCTGATGATCTCTCCTGAAGGTCAGCCGAACGTGGTTGAATTTAACGTCCGCTTCGGTGATCCGGAAACCCAGGTGGTTCTACCCTTACTGGAAGACGATCTGGCTCATATCCTGCTTCAGGCTGCCGAAGGCGACTTAGCGCCTTATGAGGTGATTGGATTTAAATTTAAACCCAGTCAGTCAGCGGTTACTGTAGTTCTTACTTCAGAAGGTTATCCTGGCCCGTATACCACGGGTTTTCCGATTACTGTTCCAGAAACCCTGCCGGAAAACACCCTCATTTTTCATGCGGGAACCAAAAAGACACCTGAACAAACCCTTGTCAGTAATGGGGGACGTGTTGTTAATGTCACGGGGTTGGGCGATTCTATTGAGTCTGCTCGTCAAAAAGCCTATGCTTTGGCGGAGCAAGTTTGCTTCGATAATAAATTCTGCCGTCTGGACATTGCTAAAAGCGTGACAGAAAAGGCTAAACAGCTGGTTTAAGCTCTTATAAATCGATCCATTTCAGAGGCCAATGTTTCGACGGCTTTCTTTTGAAAGGATGGCTCGATTAAGCGCTCAAATTCGTTTGGGTTTGTGAAAAACCCAAACTCCACTAACACCGAAAGGGCGCCATGAATTCGGGTCATGGCCAGACTATCGTAGAACATGCCATAATCATGAATCGAAAGTGATCGGCTGAGCGTGCGTTGAAGAGCCATGGCAAGCTTTTGGGAGAAGGGGTGGTAGTAGTAACAGCTGATGCCCTGATGCTCTAACGGATCTCGCCCATCAGGTAGTGCGTTATGATGGAGGCTCACTACTAAATCCGCTTGAACGGCTTGCGCTTTTTGATGTCGTTCTATCAGTGAAACGGACTCATCCTGATTTCGAGTTAAAAAAACGTGTTTAAACCCTTTGTTTTTAAGCTTTTCAGCCAGTTCTTTTGCGATAGTTAGGTTTAAATCTTTTTCCGCCAGTCCATTGGGGCCAACGGTTCCGGTTTCCTCACCGCCATGGCCGGGATCAATCAAAATTACACAGGCGGAGGACTCTTTGGGTAACGTCTTCAATGAAAAGACGAGTCCCTCGTCGGTGTAGTCATAGCTGTATCCTGAGAGATCGGGAGCAATTAGCTTGACATCCAGCCGGTTCTCGCTGGCCTGAACCCATTGGATATCCGAGATAACCGGGTTGCCAGCATCCAAACGAATCACATCACAATAAGATACCGTACTGTAGAGGGAAATCACCAGTTCATTATTAGCATAGCGTACTTGAATCGGTACTTTGTCCGATAATGGAATAACCACTTCCGAACGACAGGGAGCCACTTGGCGACAGATGATCTGTCGTACGGGTAGTCGAGCAAACGGCAAGGTGGATTGGCCTTCCACATCCGCTTGATGGATCCAGAAAGTTTCGTTCTGGTCGAGTCGTGTTCGATACCATGGGCCGACTTGGGCATCCAACATCAGCCATACACCATCGAGTTGTGGTGTTAGTCTGGCCGTCTGATCTGACGGGCCGGTTCGGACAATCGCTGTTTTTTGTCCGTTTTTCAAAGCAACTCGTCCGGTTTGGGTTCTCGAGGAAATAGAAAGGGATGAAGGGAAAGACCGGGTAAAGGTTTCTCCGTTGTCGTGTACTAATTTCAATTGGATGGGCACCCGTTCTACGGGCTGTGCACTCTGAGGAATTTGAATCAATCCGGCATAATAGCCTTCCGTTGGGATTAATACATCGCCCTGATAGAGTTCACCAAACACACCCTGCCGATTATCCACATAGGTAGAAGAAGGAGAACCCTCCGACTGGTTTGGAAGTAAAATCACCGGTTCTTTTAGCACGCCGGGAATGGTAACGCTAGCCTGAACACCAGGTGTTGCTAGGCACGCCACCGAAAATAAATCGCCCGGAATCAGCGTCATTGGCTCGCAGGGCATGAGAGTGTTTTCATCCACCGCAAGGGTATTTGGGGGCAAGGCGGCTTTGGGCGGGTGCCGGAGGATCGTTAAGTCAAGAGTCTCCTGTACTTTCTCTAATCCTGATTTCGGAATCGCCTGAAGTTGGAAAGTGTTCTTACCAGGCCCTAAAGGGATCTTCCAGGAGAAAAACCCTTGGTTTGAAAGTGGAACAGACTTGCCATCCAATAAAAGGCGTGCGTTTGAAACCGAACCCACCAGAAAAGTACTGGCTTCATACGTCTCATGGTCAGGCTCAGGGTAAACGAGCCGGATCATGATGGGGACGAAGCCGAATAAACGGAATTCATCTCATCGAGAATCTGAAGCGTGGCTGCCGCAGGATCTTCTGCTTGAGTAATGGGTCGCCCCACGACAATGAAACTGGCGCCATTGCGCATGGCCTCAGCGGGCGTCACGACCCGTGCCTGGTCGTCTTTTTTTAGGTTTGCCACCGCGTTGGCCGGACGAATACCGGGGGTTACCAGTACAAAGTCGGGGCCACATGCCTCTCGAATGAGTGCTGCTTCCTGCGCAGAGCAGACCACACCATCTAACCCGTTTTCCTGTGCCATTTTTGCGAGGTACACCACATAATCCTGCAATGTCCCATGGACTTTTAGCGCCTCATGGAGAACCGATTCAGATAGGCTGGTCAGTAACGTCACACCAATCAACATGGGTTTTGGCAGATTGGTCTTATCCGCACCCTCTTGGGCTCCTTCAACAGCGGCTTTTAACATGTCAGGGCCGCCGGTTGTATGGACATTGAAAAAATTGACCCCCTGTGAGGCTAAAACCCCTGAAGAGCGTCGAACCGTATTGGGGATATCATGCAGTTTCAAGTCCAGAAAGGTAAAGCACCCGTCCTGTTGAAGGGTGTGTACCACAGCAATGCCTCCTCGAAAATAGAGTTCCATCCCTATTTTAAAGGTGACATTCAAGGGCTTTAGCTGATTTACTAATTTCAAGGCGTCTTGGGTGGAGTTGACATCCAGCGCGACAATTAGCCTTTTAGAGCGCGGTTCGGTTTGTGAAAGAAAGGAATGGGACATGGGCACTCCAAAACATTTTTAAAGTGTTTCGATTGATTATTACCCCATTCATTATCCTGTAAAATCCACGAATAAATCAAATTCCTTCTGAGGCTTTGATATTCTTTTTTATTTAGGCGCATTTTTTTTGATTGACGTGTTTTATAGAAAGCAGGCTTTATTATTGACTACTCATTTTATTTAGGACAAAAAAGGGACATTCAATGGACGTTTCACTTAAATCCCCCACCTTTTCAGGCTTGCAGTCGCTCAACCCAACAAGTAAAATGCCGCCCAGTCCGGCTATAACTACTGGGCCAGATGCGCTGTCCATTCGTTTTGGAAATACCCAATCGGCGGATGCCTCAGAAGGGAAAGAGAATTTCTTTAAGCGAACAGGATCGAAGATTAAAAACTTTTTTACCATTGAGGACTTTAGCTTTAAAAAGTCGGCGAAAGGAGCAGGGCAAGGTGTCCTTAGTTACTTTACCTCCCCTAAAAAAGGGATATTCCTTGATTTAGGGATTAATGCCGGTATTGGCGTTGCATTGGCCGGTGTTTTATTAGCCACAGGTTTGGGTGCGGCGGCGATACCCAGCTTATTACCGATTTTGGGGGTGACCATGGCTATTTTTAGTACGGTTCAAATGACGTTTCGGGCCATTAAAGGGTTTTTTAAGCCCGAATTTTATGCTGCTCAACAAGACGAACTTAAAAAGGATGAGACTTCGACAGCATGATGAATTCCGTCTCTTTTGCATCACAAGCAGGCCCCCAACCTCAGGGGGTTAACAAGCGTGTTTTATCTCCCTCTCTCTCTTTTGGAGAAGCTGTGGAAGACGTATCTCGTTTTGGTGCAAGTTCTTCTTTTTCTCTTGAAGAGCTTGAGGCCATTAGTCAACGGGGTTGGAAAGATGCGTTTAAAGCCGGGCTTAAAACCATGAAGCCGTTTTTTACCGATTGGCGATTGACCGGGCAGGCCTCTCAGGTTATTTTTGCCGGGACCATTTTTGGTATTGTCTCCACAGCCCTTTCCCTTACGCCACCACTTGCGATCATAGCGATCCCAACCAGCATTGCTAGTTTGGCGGCCCTGTATCTGGCGTTTGACTTTATTCAGGGGTTTGGGCATGAGCGTGAGCTGCAGAATAAGGCTCGTGAAATCATAAATCCGTCTGAAAAAACAGAAAACAAAAAAAACTAAGCAACTTTTTTCTTTCAGGGTTTTATATTTAACCAGAAGCGGTTATCCCTTCACTGTACTCTCTCCCATAACAGTACAAATAACAAAGGACATCCAATTATGTCACCGACCCTTTCAACCCTCCCTCTCGTGTCAAATCCGAATATCAAACCGGCTTTTTCTGCCGCCCAAACCACGCCCTTAAGGTTTGGCTCGGAAACAAAAGAGGAACCGGATACGTTTGATAAAAAAGAAACCGAGTCGGCTGAATCTGAACCGAAGAAACCGTATTTTAGCCGTCTGGCTGATTTCCTTCTGTTTAAAGAGACGAGTTTTTTTTATAACCCAGCGACAGCAGTCGTGATTGGCCTTGCGGCAGGCATCCTTTTTGGGGGAGGTCCGCTCTCCATCCTCACGGTTCCGCTGGCGTTGGTAATTTGGCCGATGTTTGGTGGCGGCAGCGAAAAAACTGGCGAGGCTGAAAAAACTGGAGAAGTCGATGAGACTGAGGAGAGTGATGGTGGAACAGACTCTACTGACAGCATTGATGCCGATACAGAGGAGAAAGATGCTGGCGCTATGATAGAGCTTGAAAAACTAGAAAAGGTTCATAACCCATACACATTTGCCAAGCCTCTTGAAAAGTCTGAAAATCAGCAAAATTTGCAAGCAGCATTAGATGAAAATAACCCTGAAGGCTTGCCGCCAATGCTCAAGCAAGCGTACCTGATTCTTAAAGCCAATGAAGCCTTAAGTTTTGACGATACTTTAACCGTTAAGAGCCTTTCTGAAAAAGCAGAGAGGGATGTCACGTCACCGTCACAAAGAGCTAAATCTGCTGAAAAATCAGAAATCAACATTTTGATTGGCGAGCTTAATGCTCTCATTGAAAATATAGATAAGAAAACGCAAGAAGCATCAGAATAAAGAAAATTCTAGGCCCAATAGACACAGGGTTTTGGCATCGATAATGGTTCGATCCCGGACCCTGTGTTTAATTTCTTCCGGCGTGAGGTAAAAAAGCTGAATATTCTCTTCGTCATCGGTCGTGGTTACGTCGCTGGCTTCGTGAAGTCCGGTGGCTTTATAGAGCCAGAGCTTTTCGTTGCAAAATCCGGGTGAAGTATAAATATAAGTAAGTTCCTCCCAGTTCTTTGCCTGATAACCGGTTTCTTCAGCCAGCTCTCGTTGAATCGCAAACAACGGTGTTTCGTCGGGCTCCAGTTTACCGGCCGGTAGTTCTAGCAGAGGGTGCCCCAAAGCGTATCGCCATTGCCGGACAAATACGACCCGTCCGTCATTTAGGATGGGCAAAGCAACCACGCCGCCAGGGTGTTTGATAAAGTCTCGTGGCCGAACCTTTCCGTCCGGTAGTTCGGCCTCATCCTGATGGACTGTGACCACCCGACCTTCGTAAACCACTTGGGAGCGAACCGTTTTTTCGGTCAGTGCTAAATCGGAATCAGAATCAAAAGGGTTCACGGGCAAAACACTCCAATAAACTGGATACAAACTGACCACACCGGTTCATCTCGCTGACCAATACGCGTTCCCGTAAGCTGTGTGGTTCCATAAAGCTGGCGCCCATGACAATGCCTTTCAGCCCCCGACGCATAAATACGTTGTTATCACTGCCGCCATTGGTTTTGGTGAGCCTGGGTTCAATCTGGACCCGTTCCGCGGATTCCATGACCCGTCGCACACCGAGGCTGGCAGGATCAATATCATAACGATGAAACTCATAATGGTGATTAAAATTGTAATCTACGCCGGGCATGTTGGCTTTTTCATCGTCCAGAATGCGTTGAATGGAAGCCAGTTGTTGATTGAGCATTTCTTCGCTATGACTGCGAAGCTCGCCGCGAATGGTCGCTAAATCCGGTACGACGTTGGTTCCTTTGCCGCCGGTGATAAAGCCGATGTTGGCTGTAGTTTCTTCGTTGATTCGTCCCAAATTCATTCGGTCAATGACTTTTGAGGCAAAGACAATAGCGTTGACCCCTTTTTCTGGCATAATCCCGGCATGAACGCTCTTGCCCCGGCACTCAATGTTAAATTCCACATAACTGGGCGCCCGTTGAATAATCGTTCCTTGTCGTCCGGTGTGATCAAACGTCACCGCAAAGTCCGCATCCAGTGTTTTGTCCGTTAGATCCTTCGCGCCGCCTAAAAATGTTTCTTCCCGGGTAGTAAAAATCAGGCGGGTTTTCGGGCGAGGCAAATTGTGCTGAATCGACAGACGAATAGCCTCTAAAATAGGGGCTAATGCCGCTTTGTCATCGGCACCTAAGACGGTGGTGTTATCGCTGACAACCAGTCGTTCGTCACCCTCACCCGAAACCGAGGGCTTAATGCCATGGCACGGTGGAACCACGTCCATGTGGCCGGAAAAGACCAGGGTTGACCCATGGGTGCACTGATTGGCCGGTATTTCCACAATTAAATTACCACCCGAATCTATCGTGGAAGAAAGCCCTAAGTTGTTTACCTGCGATTGGAGCCAAGCACACATGGCTTCTTCTCCCCCGCTAGGGCTATCGATTTTGACCATGGTTAGAAAGGTATTTAAAATCGTTTCCGAATCTGGACTGATAACCCCCATGCTCTCTCCTGTTTTCTTTATTTTACAGACGGTAACGGATCCAAATAATCCCATAATAGTTTATCAAATCGAGCGTCGTCCAAAGCATTATGTGCGCCTTCTCCCTGCTGAGGCAAATAGGGTTTGCATTCGCCTTTGATACACTTGCCTTTCTCCGAGGCAAGCTGATAAAGCTCGTGGTACCACGTTTGTACATGAGCGGGCAGCGTGGCAAACCCGTCAAAGACATGGTTCATAAAGAGGAACCAATCCTGCGACCCATTTTTAGCCCAGAAAACCGCCATGTCTGATTCTGCCAAAATAAAGGCTTCAACCCCTTTGCGAATGTCAGCCAATGAACGCCGATTCTCCTTAGAGCCAAGCAAGGGAACCACGTGTTCTAACACCCAGGGGTTTAACAGGGTTTCGTTGAACTCATTGCTTTCGGCATAAAACTCTCGCCCGGTCTCATCCACAATGCCAATGCTAATCAACTCATACCGGCCCTTGGGCATGGCGTTGAACTCCATATCCAAAAAATATTTCCGGCCGGCCGGCCGTTTTCCGGTTGTGCTCATGGGAGTCCTTAAACTTGTGATGCGTAAGTTAATTCTCGCTTAATGTTACCCACTATTCTATCAGCATTTGGAACCAACTTTAAAACAAAAGCACGAACCTCAGGATAAGGCGAATCATAAAAACGGGTTAAAATCCCCATGCGTTCGTTATCATCTAACTTTTGGACAAGCGTCGTTCCGGCTTCCTGTGTCTCCTCATTCTCATCATTTACTTGTACATACCCATCGTTTAGCTGTTTTCGGATCTTCTGGAAATGTTCGGAATAAGGGCTCTTTTTTGCTGCGTTGAGTTCTGCCCTTAAGGCTTTTAAAGCATCATTATGAGTCGGTTTTATGACCATTTCAGCAATTCGTCGAGCCGCTCCGGGCTTCATCTGGATCCCTTGAGTGGAGGAGTTAAGCTGGAAAGCAAATCCGTTGGGCGATTCTGATGGCTTTTGGGCTGGCCGATGGTTGGCGATTATTTGAAGACCCAATAAAAATATCAAAAAGTACGCCCCTCTCCGGATTGTCTTTAAAATTTTGGGGGGACGGTTTTGAGCCTCCAGGAGGCGCTGTGTTTCAAGTTGAGTAGGCATCTTGGGGGTGTTTTTTGTACCAAACATAGGCTGAACTTGAGGAAGCTGAGTCCTTGGGGTGAAGGGGGACAATGGTGATGTCTGCATCGAATAAGCCTCCGAAAGTTAGTGATTAATAAGGTAACACAATCAAACCCGGAGGCGTCCTCTAATTGCTTTCTGTTTTCGTCCCTATTTTATTCCTGGCAAAACGAAAGAGAGTAGGCTCATTGTATCTCTGTCTCTGTCTGTGATAGCCTGGCTTTATATGAACGGCACTCAACGCTTTATTATTGGGTAATTAGGAGAATGTCATTATGTTAGAGAGAATTTCAGTTATTGGCGCCGGCAACGTCGGCGCAACCTTGGCACAACGGCTGGCGGAAGCGGAACTTAGCCGGGTTGTGGCGCTTGTAGATATTGTTGACGGTGTTCCTCAGGGAAAAGCATTAGATATGCTCGAATCTGGCCCAGTCTATGGTTACGATACGAAAGTGGTGGGCAGTAACAGTTATGACATCGTGAAGGGTTCTGACATTGTGGTGGTTACCGCAGGTATGCCCCGTAAACCCGGAATGAGTCGGGATGACCTGTTGGAGGTCAATACCAAAATTATGACCGACGTGTGTACCAACATTAAAAATAACGCCCCTAACGCCATGATCATTGTGGTTTCCAACCCGCTGGATGCCATGTGTCATGTGGCACTGCAAGCATCAGGCTTCCCTCACAATCGAGTATTTGGTATGGCCGGTGTTCTGGATACCGCCCGGTTCCGTACCTTTATTGCCGAAGAGCTGGATGTGAGCGTTGAGCAGGTGAATGCCTTTGTTCTGGGTGGCCATGGCGATTCCATGGTGCCGCTGGTTCGCTATTCCAACGTGGCGGGCATTCCCTTAACTGCCTTGATGTCACAAGCCACCATTGATAAACTGGTGGATCGGGCTCGCAAAGGCGGTGCCGAGATTGTGGGCTACCTGAAAACCGGTTCGGCTTTCTATGCGCCCAGTGCCTCTGTCACTGAGATGATTGAATCGATTGTTAAAGACAAGAAGAAAATCTTGCCTTGCGCCGTGTATCTCACCGGTCAATATGGTGCCAACGGTTTGTATGTCGGTGTTCCCGTTAAATTGGGCAGAAACGGCATTGAAGAAATCATCGAAATCGAACTGGACGCCGCGGAAAAGAAAATGCTCCAAATCTCCATCGACGACGTCGCCGCCAACGTGGAAAAAATAAAAGGTGTGGCCGCTGTTTAAATTCTATGTCCCTAGGTTCTCGAAAAGTCGAGGACCTAGGGACTATTCCATTTCTTTAAGGAGAACTATAGTTTGTATGAAATAAATTTCAGAGAAAAGTTACTGGATTCTTTTGGTGGAAGCGATTTTATGGGTTTTACATTGATATTAGAGTTAGCGATGTCGATCCACAAATTAAACCAACTGAAGAATATAAATTTGCAAAAATAGAATTAACCGGCTCTTTAACCGGCCCTCTCAGACTTGATAAAAGTGCTCAAAATAAAATTGCCTATAAGTGGCTTCGGGATTACCTTTGGAATAATGGGAATAGTGAGAGAATCGAAAAACTACTTGAGTACGAAAGACAAGGCGAAAGTGCCACTCAAGGTTGGGATTTGAAATTAGAAATAAAGAGCAACGATAGAAAAACAGTAGAGCAATACGACCTTGATGCGATTATGCTGGATGAACCCATTAAGGTTGAAAGAACCAACAAAATAGGATTTTGACTGCTTTTTTCTACTTCTGAAAATTCGCCGTTAAACGGCGGTGGGTTTCCTCGATGGGGTGGTGGTAGTCTTTTTCGGTTTGGGTCAGGATTTGAGGCTTTTTTGTCTCAAATTCCTGTTTCATTTCTTCGGCAAACTGGCCGGACGTAATTTCTGTCAGCACTTGTCGCATGGTTTCTTTCACATGGCCGTCAATCACTCGTTCACCCCGGCTCACATCCCCAAATAAAGCCGTCGAGCTAATACCATCCCGCATGCCAGAAATGCCTTTTTCATGAAGCAAATCGGCAATCAGTTTGACCTCGTACATACACTCAAAATAAGCGGCTTCCTGAGAAAATCCGGCTTCTACCAATACTTCGAAGGCGTTTTTAATCAGCGAGGTCAATCCACCGCACAGGACGGCTTGTTCGGAAAATAGATCGCATTCGGTTTCCTCTTTAAATGTGGTGGGCAATACCCCGGCTCGTCCGCATCCAATGGCCTTGGCATACGCCTGAGCAATGGCGTTGGTGTCTCCTGAGGGATCCTGATGAACCGCATACAGACCGGGTACGCCAGAGCCCATCACGTATTTATTACGAACCCCTTTTCCCTGAGCTTTGGGCGCCACCATGAAGACATTGATTTCCGTGTTGGGCTTGACCCAGCCAGCGTGAATTACCAACCCATGCCCAAATCCAAGATATTGGCCTGATTTTAAATGAGGTGCCACTTCTTCTTCATAGACCCGAGCCATGACTTCATCCGGCAAAAGCATCATAACTACATCCGCCCACCGAACGCCTTCGGCAATGGACACAACGTGAAAGCCGTCCCTTTCCGCCCGACTTCGATTTTGACTTGTCTCACGAGCACCAATCTGAACCTGCATCCCTGAATCCTTTAGGTTAAGGGCTTGTGGACATCCCTGATTCCCGTAGCCTAGAATTAAAACCCGCTTTGAACGTAAGGGCTCTAACGATAATTCTGGATCTCGGAGAATCGGTTTGTGCTTTTGAGGCTCAATGGCGGGCTCTGTGGGTGATGGTTTCGTTTTTTGATTGACTAATGACGTCATGGGAATGGCTCCAATACGACTTCAGACTTTATCTTCATGCGGTGGTTATGGTAGTTTGGCATAAAAATGAACCCGAATAAAAAGGATCCGTTTCTCATGACCAGCACCCCTTCGTCTCCGTCGTCTACCCCGTCTGAAATTGAATCGTCATCCCAATTGGAAAAAATCCGGCAGCAACGGATTGAAAAGGCTCAGCAATGGCGCGAGCTTGGGATTGAACCGTACCCGTACAAATTTGAAAAAAGCCACAGTAATGCTGAACTTCAGACTAAGTATAGCGTTTTAGAAAACGGGCAGGAAACCGAAGACACGGTTCAGGTAGCCGGGCGTATTATGGCTATGCGTAATAGCGGTATGTTTATTGACCTTCAGGATCCCAGTGGAAAAATTCAGGTGTTTTGCCATAAAGAAAATTTATCACCGGAACAAATGACCCAGGTTAAAATGCTGGACATTGGCGATATGATTGGCGCAACAGGCACTATTCGTCGTACCCCTCGCGGCGAACTTTCCGTTAAGACCCAGGGGTTTGACATTCTCTCTAAATCCATTTTACCGCTACCCGAAAAATTCCACGGCCTGACCGATACAGAAACCCGTTATCGGCAGCGGTATCTTGATCTCATTATGAATGAGGACAGCCGAAACACCCTAAGAACCCGAAGTTTGATTTTATCCAGCATTCGAGAGCTTTTGACCGGAAAAGGGTTTATTGAAGTGGAAACCCCCATGCTTCAGCTTATTGCCGGTGGAGCGGCGGCAAAGCCCTTTATCACCCACCATAACACGCTGGACATGGATATGTTCCTTCGTATTGCGCCGGAGCTTTATCTGAAGCGGTTGGTTGTGGGTGGCCTTTCGGAAAAAGTGTTTGAAATGAACCGGAATTTCCGCAACGAAGGGATTTCCCCCCGTCATAACCCGGAATTTACCATGATGGAACTGTATCAAGCTTATGCTGATTATCACGACATGATGGATATTACGGAAGAAATCATGATTACTGCCGCCCAAAACGTGTTGGGAACGACCAAAATTACCTACGGCGACCATGAAATTGATTTGGCCGGGCCGTGGGAACGAAAATCCATGATGGACGCCGTGAAAGAAAAAACTGGTGTCGACTTTAACGCCATCGAAACCGACGAAGAAGCCCGCCAGGCGGCTAAAAGTCTGGGCGTGGATACGGAACCCAACGAAAGTTGGGGTTATGTGGTGGAAAAAGTCTTCGAGGTTAAAATTGAGGATCAACTGATTCAGCCCATCCATATCATTGATTATCCCCGTGACATCTCGCCTTTGGCTAAAGTTCATCGAGATAACCCCCGTCTTGTCGAGCGTTTTGAGACTCGAATCAATGGCTGGGAAGTTTCCAACGCTTTTTCCGAGCTGAGCGATCCGGTGGATCAGCGGGCGAGGTTTGAAGATCAGCTTAAAAACCGAGAAGCCGGTGATGATGAAGCCCATTGCATGGATGAGGACTACGTTCGGGCACTGGAATACGGCATGCCCCCTGCAGGAGGCCTTGGCATCGGCATCGATCGGCTCGTCATGCTCCTCACCAACTCCCCCAACATCCGTGACGTCATCGCCTTCCCCACCCTAAAGGCTAAATAAGTTTTTCATCCTTTGTGTTAACTTGCCGTAAATAACTTTTATGGCTGAGCTAGGGTTTATTAAATAAAAAAATTCCCAAAAAAAAGCCTCTTGCTGCACCAGGCGCACGCATAAGGCACAAAGGATAGAGAGTTAGAGTTTCAATTATTCTACATAGTTAATAGGAATCCGTCTCGATCTTTTTGCGATTGTGACATAATTTTTTACAAACTAACGATCCGAAACCCGGATCGGATCACTGTTTTAGCGTATTAAAACCGTGCCAGGTAAGGGATCAGGCGGGTTTTTGTGTTTTTAGGCGGCTTGCTTCAAGGCAGACAGTAGTTGGTCTGCCGACACTTCCTTTAAGTGATCGTTACCGTGGCGTATCCGCTCTAGCGATCGGGAAACGTCGTCAGACAGATCGTACCAGCGATTATGTGGCGGCAAGACCCACTGATCCTTGGCGACTTCTCCCCAATGAAGATCCATGAATAAGGCAAACTCTTCCAGTACCATTTGTCGAACTTGCTGTGGCGCTAAACGCAGTAGTTTGAAGGCGAAGGCCAATCGAGGGTACGGATCATACCATCGGCAGGGACGATAACTCATGGTTTGCCTCGTTTTACTCTCTACTCTTTGTACTTTAGGTACGGTTGGCTCTTTTAAAACTCTAGTCTCTTTATGCTTTGCGCCCATTCATCGGACAAGCCCCCTTATTATAGTGGTGAATTTCAAGAAAGGGAAGAGAAAAGCCGGTGACATGAAGAGACATTAAGGCACGGGTGGTAAATCGGGTGTTTCGTCTTTCCGTGGGTTTTGAGCCGAGAAAAGCGCCTTGGCCATTCGTCCAGTTAAATGTGCTGTATCAAAAATGGCAAACCCAGAAGCTCCAGCGGTTCGTGCGGACTCTACCTGATCCAGCGTGTGTTCCGCCGTATTGTTATTAAACGGGCCAAAAATTCCAGAAATAACAGGCACTTTTTCGTGGGTTCGCTGAACCACCCGCCGGGTATCCTCGCCCACCACTTTAATCGCACTGGTTAGGGTAATGGGTGCCAAGGCATCCAACCAGCCGGAAGCCGTCCATGTCGCCCAGTCTTGATGTTTTCGAATCAGGGAGTCTTCAATTCCCGGAAAAATGACGGCTGTTAACATTACCTTCGGCTTCTTTTCCTGAATCCGTTCAGACACTTTCTGGACAAAGTGGTTGACCTGCTTTTCCTTGAACGTGTTCCAGTCTTTCCAAAGACTCTGCTGATCCGCTGTTACACCGTTTTTTGTAAAATTTTTAGGATCAAACCCTTTTAATGCTTTAAACGTATCTCGAGCGATCCAAGAATAGCCCCATGTGCTTTTAAGGTAGCTATAACGATTTGGAGGAAAGCTTAGCGGATAACGAATGTAATCGAGTTGAAATCCATCGATATCATATTGAGTCACTATTTCGTCGGTTAATGCTAAGAGAAATGTTTGTACTTTGGGGTTGGACGGATCCAGAAAGTACCCACCCGATTCCAGCGTCGAGGGCGTTGGCTTTCCATTGCGAGGCAAGGCTGAATATTGGACGTTTGCCCACTGGGGGTACTGATGAAGAATGGGGCCTTCTGGCGGCAGGGTTTTATCTGGGTACGCTTTTTTGTTGCCTGCGTAAAACGATTGAAACCACACGTGGATTTTCATATCCCGACGGTGTGCTTCTTGAACCCAGTGTTTTAGCAAGTCTTTCGCCGGGATAAATTTAGGGTTCTGTTTGGGTAAATGATAATCAGCCATGACTTGAGAGGGATAGATGGTATAGCCATGGAAAAACGTTTCCAGAAACACGGTGTTAATGCCCGCTTCCTTTAAAAAATCAAGCGTCTGACCAATGTCACTCACCGAGGTTTCCACAGGACGATGCCAAATCCCTTTAATCGCTTCAGCAGGAAAGGCAGGATATTCATGCCAGAGACTTTTGTTTAGGTTCTCCAGCGCTGTTACCGCCACTTCCGCTGCTTGTTCCTTCTGTTCCTGCCGTTGTAATTGTTCAATCTGGTATTCTGCGTCGCTGACAGCCTGACACACTTCCACAGGAACAACGCACTGGGCATCCTCTGTTCGGCGAGCCAATTGATAGCGATACGTCCAAAGATCCACCTGGCTGGTCAGGTTTTTTTGAAGAGGATCCACATGAATTCGAGCCCCTAAAGGCGCGTTGGCAATGAGCCAATCCCGTGCCCGGCCATGGCCGCTAATGATAAAGCCGTTTTCTGGAATCTTAGAGTTGGCCCCTTCATGGGCGACCACCATGCCGTCAATCACCGTCACCTCAAATCCGAACTCGTTGGTCTCTGTATAGCTTCGTCCTGATTGTGGGTTATAAATGACTAGCTGATTGCCCCCTCGGCAACCGGGGAACCCACAGGACGCTCGGTTGTTTTCTACGTTGGGATTTACCACGTGAATGGCAATACCCTTGCTTTGAAACCATTGAGGCCGTAAGGCAAATGTATCATCTAAGCTTAACCGGTTTAAAAGCTCTTTTCGCTGATTACCACTGGCGGAGAGTACTAGACCGTTTTCCGGGACCGTCACATTGCCACAGGCCTTTAGGAACCCCTGCTTTTGGCAGTCCCACACGCTAAAAATATTGGTAACTCGATAGAGTCCTAATGACTTGTCTTCCAGAATAGCTACCACTTCTACGCCGTAGGGGTTTGTTCGGGTTCGAAGACCATAATCCGGTGTGTATAGTACCAGTGTGTTATCGGGGCGGGTACGGTTTTTTAGGTTAAACGTCAGAGGAGGGTGTGTATCAAGCGTGGCCTGTTGAGCTGAAGGTTCCAGTGTATAAGCGACTTGGGCGGCGCTACTTCCTGAACAAAGTGCGACCATCACCACGAAAATCACCCCAAGCCAATGGGTCTGCCAAGGTGTCCCATGATGAGCGGAAAAAAACAAGCCCACAAGTGTCTCTCCTCTACTTAAAAACAACGACTTATCCATACTATAGCGAGAAAGCCTGAAAGAATCACGCTTTATCCTGTGGGAGGCAATCACTATCCACTCGTCCCGTCTTTGTAAATTGATGTTAAATCTGTCTATCTTCAAGATATGTTTCTTTTCAAGTTCCCCTTTCCTCCGCCGATAGGTTTATTACGAGGCACGTTTTAAGCGTTGGAGATCGGTTGTGGCTATTGGCAGTATCAATATTAATCGCTTTCAGGGGGCTACCCAGCGGTATTTGCAAAATACCCAGCAACAGAATATGAACCTATATTCTGTTAGTGGTAACAGTTTGACTGCCAACACCACGGGACGAAATAGTCTGAATGCTAATTCATCTTTTACCATCCCTCAAACCGATTTTAGTGCTTCTTATGCGGTTAATCAGCAGCCGACGGAGGCCAACTTATTCCAGCGAGGCAATTATCTTAATATTCGGGCTGATCAGCGCTTCCTACGGAACTCGGCCCCCGTCGAAGCTCGGAACATCAATGAAGCTAATAACTTTCAGCGCCCTTTAAATCTAAACTTTACGGGGGATAGTAAATTTCGCCCTGGGTTTGATAATAAGGTCCCACTGCAAGCGCCTCTCACACCAACGCGAGCTGATTTCCAGGACCGCATTAAACATTATGAACTCTCTGATGCTCATTTCAATACCTTAAAAAACGGGCCGGATTTTCTCATTCCCAGAAATGGACCTCTTGGGTTTAAGGTGCTTACCGATGGTGCGGGAAATATTACCGGTATTGAAACCGATACAGCCCGATTTGCGAACCAGTTTGACGGAACTCGAAACAATGAAGGGCTTCTGGCTAACCGTTATGAGATCACCCAAGGTGCTCAGTTTACTGCCAACCCTATTGCCGCCCGAAATATTGCCATTCAGCCACCGGGCGCCCCCAATCCGAAAGGCCCCATTAACGCACAAGATCTGCTTTTACAAGAACTGACCAACAATCAGAATTTCAATGCTTTGAAACTTAATCCAGACCTTTTTAATGTGAATCTGGGACCAGCTCAAAATATTAACCCTTTTCTCCGCGGTCCTTTATCCAACCCATTTGCTGAACGACTGGCTCAGCTCCAACCACAAGAACAAGGCATCGCCGTCTTTGGCAGTGAATCGGAGATTGGGGTGGAAACCGCTCTCCAGATGGCCGCCTCAAAAGCAAAATTAAACCTGAATCTTGGCGAAGACTTTGCTAAAAACCTTCACGGCCTGCAGAATGCGGCTCTTCAACAAGGGTTGGTTTACTCCCCTGCTAAACATGCCGCTGAAATGAGTGGGATGATCCCGATGGTTGCTACGCTCCCGGCTCCGACCAAGAACGCGGGTGAAGTGGGTCTGATTAGTTTATCGCAAGACCTTGGAACCAGTTTTATGGCCGATACACTGGAAAAAAAGGGCGGTGGAGGAACTTACATGTCGTTTCGCAATGAAGGGCAAGGGGCAGGTGGTCAGGGCGAGCCGTCAGGACAAAACCAGCAGGGCTTTGGTGGGAATTCACAAAAACAGCAACAGCAACATCAGCAACGTCGTTTTTCTTACAATGCCTAAGCCAGCCCAGCCCCACCGCCGGTTTGTTCTATCCAGCCCATAACCCATTGGAACAGGGTGATGCAAATAACCCCGGTTAGGGTAAGTACGCCCATAACCACAACGGTCAGCGTGGCGTAGAAGAGGTTAATCAAAAACTCGCAGACAGGCAACGCCATAACCACCAGCAGGGTGGTTAACCAGCGTTCGACGGAAATGGGTTGATGAGAGACGGTTAATCGTCCATCTCGATCCCAACTGGTTTGTCCGGTCCGTTTCAAAAAGAAAAAGGCGTAGATTAATGTGACGACATTGATTAGAGGCAGTCCCAGCGCCAGTGCCCGGAACCAAACATCGCCGGACCGTTTTAACGCTTGGGAATACGATAGTTTCTCGCCCGTCTCATGACGAAGCTGCACTCGAAGCATCCACTTTCCTGGCGTGGTTCCCCACCAGGACAGCATAATGGCCTCAATAAAAATAGCGAGAAAAAAGACGACCATCATGACGATTAAATAAATGGGTGTAAAAAACAATCCCCACCCCGCGCCTGTTATCAGTGGAAAAAGAACCAACAAGGTTATCAGATAGTACAGGGCAAAATCAAACGAGCGAGCCCAATAACGCACCCATGGTCTTGTCTGGTTTTGATTATCGATTAAACTTTTGGCCATTTACCGTACCTGAACCATCTTATGAGTTTGAGGAATGACCCGAACCTCTTTAAACCAGCGGGCGAGCTGATCTTGAACTCGTAAAATGTGGGCAGGTTCCAAATGTATGCGGTGATCGGCCAGAGAGGTAACCGGTTGCAGAATAATGGGCAGGGTTTGATCCAAGATGGTCTCTCGTACCTGTGCCAGTTCCTCATCGGTGGTGTTTTTCCCAAACACGAGTTTAATAAAGACCTCGACTTCGGGCCGAGTGGCGGCCATGGCCAAAAAGGCCTGATGTTCGTTAAACAAGGCTCGTTCTCCGGTGGTGGAGGGGAGTTTGATATCCATGGCAATCACATCCGTCCAGGGCAAAACTTCAGACAAAAACGCCGCCTGTGTTCCACTGGTTTCTAAATAGGTTTGAATGTCGGGATGGTTTTTTTTGAATTCTTCAAGCAATGTTTTTAAAAATCGGTGATACAACAGAGGTTCTCCACCGGTGAAACTGACGCTGTGGTGCCGACCCTGAGCAAGTAGGTTGTCGATTGCCTGTAAAAGTGTTTCGGTAGAAACTGGGTTGTCGTAAGCCTGAGTTTGGGGTGAACCGGGTGAAAGCTCAGCATAAAAGCGACCGTCTTCAGTGGTCATCGCCGTATCACAGTAAGCGCATTTTAAATGGCAGTGAGCAAATCGAACAAACACCTGCCGATGCCCAACGTAAACCCCCTCCCCCTGAACGGAAGAAAAGACCTCCTGTATGGGGGCGGCATTCTGGGTTTTTGGTAGGGTTATTTCCATGATTCCAGAAGGGAGGTTTTACCTGTTGCGTCCTTCCAAGCCTTACCCCATTCTTGGCCATGCAATACGATATAAAGCGCACCGCCAAAGAAAAAGCCTAAAATTAATCCTTCTACCGTTTTTGAAGCGAGTTTTCCTATTTTGTCTGCAACTGTCTTTGTTTCTTGCTTTGCCCCTCTCAGAACGAGGTCTAACCCTTGTATCAACAAAAGATAAGCCCCTCCCAGCAATGCGCCATACCCCGAGCTGTTACCGTAGTTATTACGGTGTTGAGTCAGTTGATGTACAGCTTGTGTTTGCTTAGTGTATGCATGCCGTCGTTCTTCTAGGGAGTCATACCTGGAGCCTCCTTGGGGATTAGGCGTATAGCGTCCCCGATGAACAAGTGGCGGTTCGGTAGAAAGGGAGATGGGCAATTGGGAATGGGCTATGTTCATTTTAGGAACCTCAAGACTAGAAGGAATTAAAGCCATGAATTAAACGGGTAATTGTCAATTTTATCAAATCACCGGGCTATAAAAAAGTGCGAATTACTTAAAATCAAAAGGAAAGGTCAGGAATATCAAATTAATGACACACCTAACCTGAGAACAACACTCTGCAACAGGGCAGTTAGAAAGAAAGCTAGCTAGTTCTTCGAGAGGGATTCCAGATACTCTTGGTTCACCGAGATAAAGACGAATCGCTTTTCAACCAGCGTCTCATCATCCATGTGATCTACCACACGATTGACGAAGTCTTCATTCTGAACCAGAGACTCTTTGCCAAATTCGTCGCGAATAGCCTCGGCGGCGGCTGTATACTTTTTATCTTGCACAAACGCCTGAAAGCTTTTTTCAAAGCGTTGTTTGATGTCCTCAAAGTTGGGAATTGCCTGAACATCAATGGGGGCGTTTAACTTTTCAGGTTCTAAAATTTCATTTGTCATATTTTGTGATTTCCTCATCACCAACGTTACACAGGATAGATAACCAAACGTTCTAGTGTCTATTATTACGGTTCTTTTAGATTATGACCGATTTAAATTGGGGGGAGACGATCTGTTTTTGTGTGTCTATTTTATCCATCTGAGCATATTAAAGACATCCAGTTGATTTGATGCTAGTGAATCCTCAAAAACAGCAGAATTGGTTACAAATCTTAACAGAAATAAAGCTAAATGACCAAATGTACTGAAAATCTTTCATGGTAAATGGGTTCTGTAAGCGTTCTTTGCATGAGTCCGAGTCTTTAAGAGGCCGCTAAGCTAACGTTTCTTGAATGGCTCCGATTTGACGAAATTTTTCGTATCGCTGTTCCATTAGTGTGTCTCCGTCAAGATTTTTCAGCGTTTCAAGGGCTTGTAATAACGTTTTTTGAATCGCCTTTCCGGCTTTTTCCGGATCTTTGTGGGCACCGCCTTCAGGCTCTTTTACAATTCCCTCAATCATGCCAAACCCCAGTAGGTCTTTCGCTCCAATTTTAAGGGCTTCAGCTGCCTGAGCGGCGTAGTCGGCACTTCGCCAAAGAATGGACGCGCAACCTTCGGGAGAAATGACAGTGTAAAGCGCATATTCCATCATATAGATATGGTTAGCAACACCAATGCCCAACGCACCACCAGAGCTGGCCTCACCAATTACCAACGAAACTACCGGGATACGTAAACGGGCCATTTCTCGAATATTAAAGGCAATGGCTTGGCCAATCCCGTGCTGTTCGCCATCCATACCAGGATAAGCCCCTGGGGTATCAATCACTGTAATAACCGGTATTTTAAACTTTTCCGCATGTTGAAAAAGACGCAATGCCTTACGGTAACCTTCCGGGTTTGCCATACCGAAGTTATGGTGAAGGTTTTCCTTCATTCCTCGACCCTTTTGGGTCCCCACAATCATGGCAGGTTGGCCGTTTAGCTCGATAAGCCCACCAATAATGGCTCGATCATCGTAACCCGCTCGATCCCCATGGAACTCAATCCAGGTATCCGGCGAAATCATTTTGACGATTTCCAAAAAATTAGGCCGTTGCGGATGGCGGGCAATCTGAAGCCGTTCGGCGGCGGATAGGTTTGTGTAGAGCTTTTTCTTTACCCCTTTCGCCTGCGCGCGCAACCGTTTTACTTCATCGTCGAGATCCACATTCATTGTTTTACTCATGGTCACCAATTCTTCAATCTTACTTTCCATGGCCAATAACGGCTTTTCAAATTCCAAAGGTTGTATGTCGGATTTTGCCATTTGCTTTATACCAATGCCTTGCCTGAAGGTGAAGAACCATTCCCCTGCTTCTTCCCTTTTTCAGGAGCTAAAGGGGTTGGCTCCATGCCGGATGCTACCCGGTGCAGACGAATCAAATCAATGAGCATGGAGCGTAACGCCGAACGCTCTATCACTTGGTCCACCTGACCGTATTTCAACAAATAATTGGCAGTCTGAAAATCAGCGGGTAATTTTTGGCGAATGGTCTGTTCGATTACCCGTCGCCCAGCAAAGCCAATTCGTGACCCTTTTTCGGCGATAATAATATCGCCCAGCATGCCATAACTAGCTGTTACCCCGCCAAACGTGGGTTCGGTCAATATAGAAATATAAAGAAGCCCCGCTTCGTGAAGCTTGCCCAGAACCGAGCCGGTTTTCACCATTTGCATGAGAGAAAAGGTTCCCTCTTGCATTCTCGCCCCACCGCTTGCGGAGAAGAGAACCAAGGGGAGTCGATCGGTCAGTGCCCGCTCAGTTAGCCGGGTGATTTTTTCGCCGACAACACTTCCCATGCTACCGCCCATATAAGAAAAATCCATAATCGCTAGTGCCAGCGATTCACCGCCGATAGAGGCTACTCCGGTTACAATGGCATCCTTTAACCCGGACTTTTTATCGGCTTCTTTCTTTCGGTCAGTGTATTTTTGGGTATCTTCAAAGTCCAATGGATTGGCAGAGGTCATGGTCTCATCGATTTCAGAAAACCAGTCGGTGTCATCTGCCAGCAAATGTTCCAGGCGATCAGAAACGCCGATTCGAAAATGGAAATTACATTTTGGGCAGACCCGTAGGTTTGTTCGCCACTCTTTCTTCGTAATGTTCACGCCGCAACTGAAGCAATGAATCCAAAGTTCGCCCAGTTCTTTATCAGTCAGCTTACTGTTGACCGCATCCGCATCCAGCTTTTTAATGTTTCTTTTTTCAGCAAACCAGTCTCGAAGTGACATGAGGTGGTTTTATCCTTCCACGCTTAAAATTTAAAATTGATGCTATCGGGCCTTCCCGCCATTCATCATGCCAACATCCTGGACGGTACCCATATTATCCATCATGGTACTCGCTGCCGGATTCGACCGACCACCGTAATTGATGGGCTGGTGAATTTTCATCGTGTCATAATGAATGGTCTTACGTCGATTTCCAGGGATATAGTTTATCCCAAAAAAGGAGCGCTGGCGAACAAAATCGTACGCAAGATTCAACTTTACGTCTTCCGGTCCAACCAGTAGAAACAGGGAGCTACCTGTAAACAAGGCTCCTTTCGAGTTATCCCGGCTCAAGCTCATTCGGCTTCGCAACCCCACCGTCACGTATTTGTTGATTCGATATTGATTAACCGATAAGGCACTGTTTCGGCCCCGATAATACGTATCGAAAACAAAGGGGGTTTCACCGGCGGTAGCGGCGTAAAAATAACGGTTATATGAGGTAAATCGATCGCCCCACTTGAGGAGCACATTGGGACCTGCTCGCATAACACCCACAAAATCACCGGTGGTATACCCGGCTAAGGCCATTTGGCCTGAGGCACCGACGCGGACGTAGCGATCGTCATTTCCAAATTTCAACAAAGGTTTGATGTTCTGAATCTGTGTCTGAAGCTGAACTCGTCCCGCCGTAATTGGTTCAGAATCAGGGGTCTCAACGAAAAAATCTTCATCATTGGTCGGGAAAAATTCATCATGAGCCACGCCCAAACTTGCAAAGCTCTTGATCAGCATATGTTCGTTATGAACTAAATTCCGCTCATCGGCAATTTGGGCAATGTATTTGGGTCGTTCCCAGCCGAGAAAACCTTGGTTATAATCTTCATTGGCGGCGGCAATTAGTCGTGTTTTACCCGCAAACAGTTTTTTCCGCATAAATAAATTAGGCGTCCCAATTTTATGGTTATAACCGGCCCGAATCTTCGTGTCATGAGACACATAGTTTAATAAAGCCCCATAACCTAAACCCGACGTATCTTCAATCTCCTGACCGCCTCGACGGCGGCGAGCGCCGGTTCCGTAGCTCATAATGGGGGAGAAACGAACGGTTCCTTTGCCCAGACGAAAATCCCACCCAGGGCCAAAGTATAAACCACCGTAATCTGGGTCGACTCCGATGTCCGGGCCTTGGTATTCAATATCTCCGGTGGCCGTATCATGAGATAAATCCATTTGATGCAGGCGGGCCAAAGTAAATTTCCCAAATTTGAATTTGGGATTCACCAAGTTAATATCGTCGTAGCCATCTTCGTTTCGTCGAACCTGAACCTCTTTGGCATGCAAGCGAAACTTACTTCGCCAGCCCGTGCCTTCTTTATCCCAATCCATATCCAACTCTTGAGATACCACCTGGTTTTCATACTGTTGGTCTTTTAAAAGCGGGTTATTCATGGCCAGGCTGGCTAAATCGTCCTCACCAAAATCTTCAGGTGTGTACTGTTTTTTTTGGACCACGCCCTTGGGCGGAATGACGAGCTTTCCGTTTTCTAGCTGGATATAATCTGGATCCACAAAAGCCTGCTTGGCTTTTACTCGAATTTCATCCAATGAGGTAATGGGGTCGTTAATTAATGCTGATTTTCGAGTTAAGTCAATCTTGGCGTACGTCCCATAGGTTCGCTCGCCCTTATTATCGATGACCACATTGCCTTCGGCTTCCATGAGTTCGGTTGCCGGGTCGTAAATAACCTTGTCGGCTACCAGTTCTGTACCTTGATCCGACACAATAACGTGCACTTCGCCGGTTGCTGTGTAGAGATTTTTATCCGTATCGTATTCCAGCGTATGGCTTACGATATCTACCACCACGGCTTTGGCTTCCAAAGGTTCCATGGTGTTTTCTGAGTCCCATCGTTTCTCCAGAGACTGGATCTCTTCAATTTCCAGCGATGGGACGATGGGTTGTCGAAACGACTCCTGCCCTTTAATGTCCACTTTCTTTTCAGGAACGCTTTCAGGGCCTGCCCAAGATGACAAGCCTGCCAAGCTGAGGCAAACATAGCTTAGGAAGGTGAGGGGAAGGATAAAACGCTTTAAAAACAAGTGCGAAGGCTCCGGTTAGTTTTTCGTTTTTGTATTCTTTATAATTTCTTTATGACTTCATCGTATTGTAACAAAAGCAAACGGCAAAGACAGCATTTTACTAATTAATTATCTTAAATACGACTGTGGATTGACCGGTTTTCCGTTGAGTCGAACTTCAAAATGGAGGTGACATCCGGTCGAGTTGCCGGTGGTGCCTATCCGGCCTACCACTTGTCCTTGGCTGACCGTTTGGCCTGTTTTAACCGACTGGCTGGATAAATGCGCGTACAAGGTCGAGTGGTTCTTCCCTCCCCGGCTACCGTGGTTAATCACCACCACTTTACCGTAGCCGCCTCGCCACTTGACCTGAATGACCTTGCCCCCATCGGCGGCCTTAACTGGAACACCACAACCTTTAGCAATGTCAAGCCCGGTATGCATTCGACGACGTCTTGCAATAGGATGGCGGCGCATACCAAAGCCTGAAGAGATACGCCCCTTTACTGGCCAGCTATAATGACCTGTTACACCGGAAATCTTGATCTTTGCCTTTCGATCTTTTTTCGTGAGTTTCATGATCTCGGATTCCAGTTTCTTTGACTGTTTTAGCAGTTCTTTTTCCGACTGTTCGTAATACTTGGCGTCTTTTAAAAGTTTTTGCTTCCATAGCTTGTTGCGGGCGATTTGATCCTTTAGAGAAAATTCTAGTTTTTGTTTGTTCTTAAAATTTTCTTCGACGTAAACTTTTTGTCGAGAAAGTGCTTCTCGCTGTTGGCGCAGTTCTTTCTCTTTCCAGGATAACGCTTCCAAAACGCGTTTATCATGAGCCACCAGTCGTTGTTTATAATACAACCGATCCAGAAAGGTGGAAATGTCATCCGCGCCCATCAGAACCTGAAGCATGTTGACTCGCCCACCCATGTATAGGGTGCGAACTCGTTGCCGGGCCTCTTGGTACAGGCGGGTCCGTTCGCCAACAGCTTTGTCAATATCTTCTGTCAACGTGGTTAGCCGCATTCGGGCGTTTCTCAATTGCCATTGCTGACTCCGTAATTTGGAGCGAGTCTGATCCAGATTGCGCTCAACAGCAACAATCTTGGAGTTAACCTGCCGAGCTTCCCGTATTTTAGCGTTTTTCTGGGCTCTCAAGGCTCGAAGCTTGGTATTAACCGAGTGAGTCTGAGCTTCCAGCTTCTCTCGAACCTCTTTTTCTTTATCCTTCGTTGATTTTTTCTCTTGTGCCTGTGCCGGAATTCCAGCCCACTCAAGGGTAGGAGTAAAGATACTAGCAAAGAACCCCAAAGCTAGTAAGAGCCCCAAAGAAAGACTTCGACGGCAACGCCTTGAAACCCAATTATCCAACGGTTTAAGAGCCACCTAGAAGCACCGCCATAACAGACTGGAAGACGAGGGGCATAAAGAATATTCCAGCGGCTATAAGCGAAAATAAAGCGATCCATCGGGCGTTATCCCGGAAAAAACCCATCATGGTGATTATCCTTTTCAAGCAAATCTTTAAAACAGGTCAAAGCCTGACGCTCCTTGATTTTACATTATTACCGGTTGAAAGCAAAGTCAAAATCGGTCAACTTCCTGGAAATACAGGGGATTCTTAATATTAATTTATTTGAAGGGTCTTTGTCATTTTTTTAAAGTTCTTTGGCTTCAAGTCGATACTCAAATCATCACCAACCCCATGTTTTAAAGAGAGTCAGAACGGAGACCTGTATAGAATGAGAATGAACACCGCCCTTTTGGACACCCCTGTTCAGCGAACCGCTTGTAAAAATACATCATTCTCAATCCATTTTGTGATTAAAGGTGCAGAAAAGCGGCGCCAACTGGCCTATAGTCGAGCCAAGGCTCTTCAGCGAGAATTAGGCGTGATCCCTACTTTAACGTGTGTCAAGTAACCCACTAGCGACATGTTTCATTAAAGCATCCCCTACTCTTTAAAGAGCTTTTGCTCAATATTTTGCCGGGCCTTCAACATCAAACAGGCTCGGTTTTTGGCGAGGTTGTTTTTCTTTTTTATGGGATAATCCTATCCATGACGACGATAACGCCTTTTTCAACCTCGACGATTCAGGATGCGGAAGTGGCTTTAGCTAGCCATTGGCAGGTTCTTGATACGATTTCAAGCCAGGTGTTTGAACGTGTTCTGGAAGGCTTTATCCAATATCGTGTTGGTGAGGAACACTTCTTATCAGTTACTGGCTATGGTCATGATGATTTAGGGCGACAGACAACCGATCAGGTTTTTGCTTACGCGCTTCAAGCGGAAAGGGCATTGGTCCGGCTTCAAATGGTTTCAGGCACCCATGCTTTGTCGGTCGCCTTAAACGGGACTCTCAAAGCTGGAGATACCATGTTGTCCTTAACAGGCTGTCCTTACGACACGCTGGAAGAAGTGATTGGTTTGCGGGCTAACAACCCTCAGTCGCTCATCGCCAAAGGGGTCGAATATGACAGTATCGATCCCTTTCACAACAACCGCTTTCATCTTCCTCAATCCCCTGAAGCCGATGAAAAAGTTCGCCGCGCTACCATGGTTTATATTCAACGTTCCCGTGGCTATGCGTCTCGACAAACGTTAACGATTAAAAATATTCAAGCCCTCTGCCAGTGGGTACGTCAGTTAAATTCCCATGTCATCATTATGGTGGATAATTGTTATGGCGAATTTGTGGAAGCACAGGAGCCCACCGCTGTGGGTGCCGATCTGATGGCCGGTTCTCTGATCAAAAATCCGGGTGGAGGCATCGTTCCCACGGGAGGCTATATTGCTGGCAAAAAAGAGTTAGTAGAACAGTGTGCTTACGCTTTGACGGCTCCAGGCATTGGCGCTGAGGGCGGATATACGTTTGATTTAAATCGCTTGATTCTTCAAGGGCTTTTTCTCGCACCGGGTATGGTTCTGGACGCCTTGAAAGGAGCGACACTTGCTTCTTACCTGTTTGAACAAAAAGGCTATACGGTTTTTCCACACTGGCAAGACCTTCGGGGCGATATTATTCAGCTTGTTGAGCTAGGCAGTCCAGAAAAACTGATTCAATTTTGCCGGTGCGTGCAGGCAAACAGTCCCGTCAGCGCAAATGTCCGCCCGGAACCTTCCGTTGTTCCCGGCTATGGCGATAAAGTGGTTATGGCGGGTGGAACCTTTATCCAAGGGGCAACGCTGGAACTTTCTGCTGATGGCCCTTTACGGGAACCTTACGCTGTTTTCCTTCAGGGCGGGCTGGTTTATGCGCATAGCCGACTCATTATTAGTAAATTAATGGAAATACTGTAAGCCTTACAACGTTTACAAGCTCTTGATGCGGGCAGTTAGCTCTTTAACCTGCTGGGCGAGTACCGGATGTTCCTGCATGATGGCGTTTATCTTCTCATAGGAGTATAAAATCGTCGTGTGTTTTCGTCCGCCTAGTAGCTTGCCAATTTTAGGAAAGCTGGCATCGGTCAGGGTGCGAATCATATAGATGGCGACTTGCCGGGCAAAGGAAATATCCTTAGAGCGGGATGAGCTTTTTAGATCTTCAACCCGTAAATGATAATATTCCGAAACGGTTTCCAAAATGCGATCCAAAGAGAGGCGGGCTGGATCCATTTGGACACCTAGTATCCGTTGCGCGGTTTGAAGATTCATGGGGGTTTTTGTTGCGGTCAGCAGGGTGTAGGCCACCACTTTATTCAGCGCCCCTTCCAGCTCTCGAATGTTATTTGGATAGGATTCTGCCAAATATGTGAGCACCTCTTTCGGGAGATCCACCCCTTTCTCTTCGGCTTTGGCGTAGAGAATGGCCAAACGGGTTTCCACATCCGGTGGCTGGATGTCCGCCATTAATCCCCATTCAAAACGGCTTCGGAGCCGTTCTTCCAAATCTGGCAAGTGTTTGGGTGGACGGTCACTGGACAGAATAATTTGTTTTCCCGACTCATGCAGGGCATTAAATGTGTGAAACAGTTCTTTTTGGGTGCGGTCTTTTCCGCCAAAAAACTGCACGTCGTCAATAATTAGTACATCAATATTTCGATAACGATCCCGAAATTTATTCCAGTCCTTTTTACCTAAAGCTGAAATCAGTTCGTTGGTAAACTGTTCCGAAGTAATGTACTTGACTTTTTTCTCAGGGAAATTCATGAGAGTAAAGTTGCCAATGGCTTGAATTAGGTGGGTTTTTCCCAGCCCAACGCCGCCATAGATAAAGAAGGGGTTATAACTCTGGGCCGGATTTTCTGCAACGGCCAGCGCTGCTGCATGGCAGAACTGATTTTGCTCGCCCACGACAAACTTATCAAACGTATACTTTGCGTTAAGACTACTGTTGTTGGTTCGTGGTGTCCATGGCCGGAAGGGTAACTCACTCTCTTCCGCAGGGAGTCTTGGACCAGAAGGTGTTGATGAGGCTGGGGCTTCCGGTGATTTCTCTCGGACAACCACTGAAATGTCGGAAATATCCCGACTAACAACCTCACCAAAAGCTTCTCGAAGTTGCTGGCGGTAGTTTTTAAGAACCCAGTCCCGTTTAAAGCTACTATCTGTTCCCAATGTAACGGATTCATGTTCGACAGCATCCACGACTAGTGGGCCAATCCATGTTTCAAAACTGGGTTCACTCATCTGGGAGCGGAGTAACTCTTTAACGGCCTGCCATACAGGCTGAAGATCCTGAACCCAATGTTTTGATGCGTTAATCGCACCATCTGCCGAAGTCGATGTTGTCATTCCTGCGAGTGTCTCTCTTCCTTAACGTAGACTTTTTTACTGATTTAGGGGTGCTAGACGTTACTCTTGCCTAACAAACAGATGTTAACTAACCACTAATTCTAACAAAATCCTTCACTATCTTTTTTCTTGGAATCCACCCGTTTAAATGCTGACCAACCAACGGCGCTCCCTCGATACTCTTATTCTGGGTGATCAAAAAATAAGATAAGGTTTTATAAGTTCCCTGTTAAAGTATCACAGATCGATGGCGTGACATCCATCGCATTGCAAAGCGTTTACATTAAATTTCGTGTCGTTTTTTTGCTTTTCGTGAAGTTTTTTTGTATAAGGTAGAAAGACGTTTTTTGAACAGTAAGTACGTATTTAAAACATTCTGGAGATCTCCGACGATGAAACGGACCCTTGAAGGCACCAATCGAAAGCGACGACGCGTTAGCGGATTCCGAGCCCGTATGCAAACGCCGGGAGGCCGTCGTACTTTGAGCCGCCGCCGAGCTAAAGGCCGACATAAAATTGCCATTTAAGCTTTTATTTTGCTGGATTTCCCTCCTCCTTTTATTCAATGTCCATGCTTAAAAAGTCCCTCCGCCTTAAATCTTCTCGGCAATTTTCTCAAACGCTCCGTAATCGACAACGTTATGTTGATCGTTGCTTTGCTGTTTATGCTTTGAGACGACCTGAACAAGCGGCAACAGCGGTTTCTTTCCTCCCGCGGTTTGGGTTAATTGTTAGCAAGAAGACCGAAAAACGGGCTGTTCGACGTAACCGAATAAAGCGTCAATTTCGGGAGATCCTGCGAACCCAGATTATCCCGGAGTATTCTGCTCGTTTAAGCCACTGGCAAACGGTGGTGATTATTATCCGTCCTCAGGCCCTGAATACGCCGTTCGATCAGTTGAAACTAAAACTGAAACAATGCTTTACGAATCTTCCGATTTCGTCCTTAAATAAATAAGGTATGTAAAAGAGATGAACATTTCGATGCTGAAACCGCTTGTTCTTGGTTTAATTAAGCTGTATCAAAAGCTCACTTGGTTTTTGCCCCACGTGTGTCGATATTATCCGAGCTGTTCCAACTTTATGCTGGAATCCATTCAAACTCATGGCCTGATTACCGGAGGCTGGCTCGGAACGAAACGTATTTGTCGGTGTCATCCCTTTTCGGAGGGTGGTATGGACCCGGTTCCTCCCAAATGTTCCTGACTTTTATTTAACACTGGAGACCCCTGCTGTGGATATTATCAACGATTTTATGTTTTATCTGTTGAACCTGATTAAAGGAGGGCTGGATAGCTTTCATATCGGCGGTGGATACGCGCTGGCGATTATCTTGCTTACAGCTGGACTCCGCCTTCTACTTTGGCCGTTGAACTCACAGCAGACCCGCTCCATGAAAAAAATGCAAGAGCTTCAACCTAAAATTAAAGAACTTCAGGATCGCCATAAAGAGAATCCACAAAAAATGCAGGAGGCCATGATGAAGTTCTACACGGAGAACAAGTTTAATCCGCTGGCCGGGTGTCTGCCTATGCTGGTTCAACTGCCTATTTTCATTGGCTTGTACGGGATGTTGATTAGCCCCAATTTTCTCGCTATGGCGGGCGGGGATTCGTTTCTTTTTATTGAAAATCTGGGTCAAACCCTGCGGAGCCATGCAGGAAAAACGCTGGACGGTACGTTTAACGTCAAAGCTGACGACAAATTTATAACGGCAAAAACCATTGAATTTGACTTTAAAACCGGTAAAACGTCTTCTTTTAAGGTAAAAGATAATCGAAAAGTCCTTCAAGTCGAGCCTCAGCCGTTAATTCCTGGAACGCCAGTTGAGTTAAGCTTGAAGCCTGAGCTTATTGGGGAGACCCCACTTACCGAAACCTTTATGAAAGCGGTTAAGTCAGCGCACTTAACGGTTGTCAATGATTCTACCAAAGAGGTGGAAAAGCTGACGTTTATTCCAACAGAAGTCTCCTTAACCAACGTGGACCCCACAACTCAGGAAGGGATGTCGGCCATGCCATGGAAATTATCAGCCAGTATTCCTAGTGTGGAGGGCGAAGACCAATTTCATTTAAGTGTACTGTGGCTGATTCTTATCTACACGCTAGCGACCGTACTTTATCAGAGGCTTATGACAAAGGATACTCCTAAAACACCGGATGCTGGTCCACAAGCCCAGATGATGAAATTCATGCCCTTTATGTTTGTTGGCTTCCTGGTCTTTTTCCCAATCCCGGCCGGTGTTATTCTTTACTTGGTGGTGACCATGTTGCTTATGTTTGTTCAAACCGCCTACATTCGCCTTGTAGATAAAAAGCCGTCTAAAGAGACACCTGCCAATAATATTCCCAAGCAACAGATTGTCGATATTAAAGCCGATTAACTGGCTTTTTGGAACACGGCCCAGAAAAATCCATCGCCGGTTTCAGTAATGTGGTGTTGAACAAGGGAATCCAGTTGGGTTGTCGGGTAAGCGCTTATAAAGCGTTGGATCACTTGCTGGTTTTCTCGATTATCCAGACTGCATGTTGAATAAACCAATATACCACCGGGCTTTAATAAATTGAAGCCGATTTCAAGCAGGTCATACTGTATGTTAGGGAGTTTTTCAAAGGCTGATTCCGCTAGTTGTAGAAAGATTTCAGGATGCTGACGTACCGTTCCCAAACCTGAACAGGGAGCATCCACTAACACCCGATCCGCAAGCTTTCCTTCAGGCAACTGAAAATCCGCTGCCATACTTAAAACAGGTTGAACACAGGTGATGTTCAGGCGTTGGAGGTTTTCTTTCAAAACCTCCAACCTTTTTTTTACCGGTTCTACGGCCCAAATGGTTCCCATATTTTCCATTAACGCTGCCATATGGGTCGTTTTAGAGCCAGGCGCGGCACAAAGATCCACGATGGTCTCTCCGGCTTTTGGCGAAAGGACCCGGCTTACTTGAGCTGAGCGCAAATCCTGCACATAAAACAATCCTTCGCAATAGCCGGGAAGAGATCGAGGGGAGCCATAAAAGCCGTTTAGAGTGAGTATTTCCGGAAGTGTTTCGTCGGGGCAAGCAAATGTTATCTCGGCCGCTTTTAGCCGGCCTTTATAAGCCGCTACTGAATTTTTTAGCGTATTGACCCGAAGGGTTAACGGGGGTGGCGTTGTGATCACTTCGGCCATGGCCTTGACGTCGTCTGGTGAAAACTGGGCCAATAGTTGCCTTGAAAACCATAGGGGTAGGCCACAACAAGCTTGTAAATAAGCTTCCGGCTCTTCTGCCCATATAGGCGCCTGCAAGCTCCCTTTTTCATCCCGTCGCAGGTATTCTCGTAAAATTCCATTGATAAACGACACGGTCTTGGGCGATAGTTTTTGCTGTTTCGCTAACTCAACCGTGCTATTAACGGCCGCATAGGGGGGGATTTGATCCATAAATCGCAGTTGCAATAATCCTAATCGTAAAAGGGTCTTTGCCTTAGGCTGGATTTTTGCCACAGGAAAACGGCTGAGCTGTTCAATTGAATACTCTAAGGCTAGCCATCGGCGTAAAACGCCATAAGTGAGCGCCGTTAACAAGCCTCGATCGGCTGGCGTCCACGTACGACCTTCTGGGCTGTTCAAAACCTCGTGAATTAGGTTTTCTGCTTTTAGAGGTGTTTTCGGGGCTGATTTTTTTTTAAAGGCATTCTCAAAGCGGGATAGAATCCGAAAGGCTCCGGCGCGAGGCGATAAAGCCAACGGTTGGACCGCTGTCATGATGGTAAACTCGCAGAACAATCCATTGTAAATCGAGGGCGCTCTTCCGGTGCTAGATTCAGCCGTCCTTTAATGCCGTTAAACCAGTCTTTTGCCAACATGGGTTTTTTTCCGGGGGCTTGAATCTTATGGAATTCCAGTATTCCGCTACCGGTTTGAACTTTTAGCCCGCCTTGGGGGGAAACCCCTGTAATCTCTCCTGGCTTAGCGTTTTCATCAGGTTCAAAATCGGAGACGGGTCCCTGACTTTGGCTAATTTTAAGTGTTTGTCCGAAAAATTGACCTGTGGCCCCGGGCCAAGGTTGTTGGCCTCGAATCTTATTGTGTAGTTGAATGGCTGACTGACGCCAGTCTAGTTCGGCATCTTCCTTGCGGGCTTTAGGCGCATGGGTGGCCTTATCATGATTCTGAGGTTCCGGCTTTAAAGTACCGTCTTTCAGCCCTCGTAGTGATCGAAGAAGTAAATCAGCACCGGCTTCTGATAATCGGTCATGCAGGTCAACCGCCGTATCCAACGATTTAATGGGTACTGTGATTTTTAAGACCATATCGCCCGTATCCACGCCAATATCGGTTAACATGGTGGTTAAGCCTGTTTCAGCCCGACCGTCCACAATAGCGTTCTGAATAGGGTTGGCTCCTCGGTATTCGGGTAATAAAGAAGCGTGGACATTGACGGTACCTAAACGTGGAATATCCAGAACCTTCTGAGACAGAATTTGTCCAAAAGCGATGGTCACCAGAAAATCTGGCTCTATTTTTATGAGCCAATCCAGTAAAACCGTATCCCCCCGTAGAGACTTGGGCTGAAAAATTTTCAATCCTGCCGCCTCTGCCACTTGCTTTACTGGTGGTGACGTCAGTTTCTGCCCTCGCCCAGAAGGGCGATCGGGCTGGGTAATTACTCCCAGCACCTCTACATCTTCCGCCCCGAGTAGTCCTTTTAGTGTGGGTACGGAAAAATCAGGTGTTCCTAAAAAAACAAGTCGAATGGTCATGGTGGAAGTATTATAGCGTCTAAGACTCCATCGGCTCAACCAAAATCTGATCCAATTCCGGTTCTTCTAATATTTTGGCTGGATCAATCGGGGGGAGTTCGTGTTCTTTTAACTGCTCGTCGGTTCCAAAGCGGTCTATCACGTGGTCTACAAACAGCACCCCGTTCAGGTGATCCATCTCATGTTGAATCGCACGACAGAGTAGGCTTCCATCATCGACGGTCATTTCACGACGCTTGCCGCTGAGATCCATATAGCGTACGGTAATTTCCTGGTAGCGCTTAACATCTGTGTAGACACCAGGAAAGCTTAGGCAACCTTCCTTGCTTAGGGTTGCCCCTTTTTTTCGGACAATGGTCGGATTAATAAACACCATTTGGGGTAAATCCGTGCCATCGGCTGAGCAATCGAGTACAAAAATCTTTTTTGAGACCCCCACTTGTGGTGCGGCCAAGCCCACACCATTTTCCGCATACATGGTATCGAACATGTCGGCAACCAGCTTTTTAATTTTTGCCGAAACTTTATGTACTTTTTCCGTTTCTTTGCGTAAAACCGGATCACCGTATTGAACAACGTTGAGTATGGCCATGGTGCTGTTTCTCTTTTATTCTTCCTTTTTACTGCTTCACTGCTGATTTTTCTGAAACGTTTGTTTCAGATTGTTCTATACTGGCATTATAGCCTATTTTGAGAGAGATTTTTACCTCCATGTCGTCAAATGGTTCTACTCGCTTGACTCACGGCCTTGTCGACATCCACGATGCCATGGATGAAGTTCGTCGCATGGGAGAGCTCCAATCGGAAGAGACTAGCTCCTTTATTGATGGGCTTCCTCCGGAGCTCCGAAATGGTATCAAGGCTCTTTTTGATACCATTCACTCTATTCAGGAAGCTGTCTCCCACTTCCTGAAAAATCTGTTTCCTGAAATGAACCTGGGGGAGGGAACCGATCCCACCGTTATTCAGGGGCTGGTTCATTATCTAACGTTGGGGTTCTTGGTTATTCTGGCCGGATTCATTAGTTATTTTCTCTTGCGGCAATTGAAAAAGCTGTGGACACAAAGAGAACCTCGCCCTAAACCGGTGATTTTGCGTGAGGTGGATGGATCGTTACTGGCTTCGGCCCGGTCTCATATGAAAAGCGCTCAGGCGTTTGCCGATAAAGGTCAATATGAAGAAGGTGTCCGGCAGCTGTATCTTGCCATGCTCTGCCTGCTCGATGAAACCCATCTCGTTCCTTTTGAAGCCAACCGAACCAATTGGGAGTATCTCCGGCGTATTCAGACCTTGTCACCGGACACCCCCCAGTCCGAAGGGTTTCAGGAGAATTTGAAACAATGGTTTACCGTAGTAGCTCAAACGTTTGAACGTACTCGGTACGGCCATAAGCCTGTGGATTTAGCATGCTATAAAGCCTGTTGGGAAAAAATAGATAGCCTGTTTAGTACGTTAAAGCCAATCGTCTCCAAGCAAGAGGCGCAAAAGTCATGAGCGACAAGAAATTCTCTCTTATTCTTGTCGGGCTTTTGAGTTTGTTCGCGGTTTTCAGTTCTTTTAGCCTGATGTTGAAACGGCAGGAACCCGCGACGGAAAAAACCTTAAACGCTTCGATTTACAATAATAAAATTTCCGGCTACCGGGGTTGGCACAAAACGATCGAACTGGCTCATATTGAGAATCAGGTTTGGCAACAAGGGTTTGAACATCTGGATAAAATTGAAAAACCTTCCACAATGGTGATTATTCAGCCTAAAATGTACATTTCAAAGCCGGGTGAAGGGTATCAAAAAACCCTGCCCAAGGAAACGCTGGACAAACTGCTTCAGTGGGTTGCTAAGGGTGGGCATACGCTGGTTTTCATGGATAGTTTTGATGATGGGTCTGGCTATGAGCTGTTGAAAAAACTTCAATCTGGTAACGTTTGGAAAAAGAATCAGGATCCCGGTATTCGCCCTCAATACACCTTGGAAGTCCCTGCTCGTTATTCTTCTCGCCTAAAACGGCATATCACCAAGCCTATCATTACTCATACTCTAAGCCGCATTGAAACTCTTTCTAGAAGGTCTAAAGCCCCTTCAGGGCTTCTCGTGCCTTCTTCTTCCCAAACGTTGCTCAGCGATGCGAGTAAAGCGTCCCTGATCGAAAAATACAGACTGGGGAAAGGCGTGGTTATCATTGGTACCGTTGCTGATATGGCGAGTAATCGTTTTCTGCTGGACACGGGCAATGATAATCTTCAGTTTTTTACTAATCTGCTTTTGTTGGAGCGTAAGCCCTTGATCATTAACGAGTTTGTTCACGGTTATCTACAGACGCCGGATTTGTTTTCTTATTACATGAAAACCCCGTTAACACCTATGTTGTACCAAGTGATTTTTCTGTTTTTCCTTCTGTTATGGTTCAGCTTTAAGCCATGGCGGCCGCCTTATCCCGCATCGAAAGATATCAACGATATGAATATCAAGAAATTTGTCCAGTCCATGTCAGGCATTTATCTTAAAACCAATGCATCTTCTCTGGCGTTGGGCCCTCAGCTGGTTGTTATTGAACAAACCCTGCGACGGCGATACTGTATTAAAGCACCCGGATTCACCACCGTTGCGGAAGCCGATAAAAAACTTCAGCACTTGCTTGAAAGGCTGAGTCCCGACTATAGTAATAAACAAACCTTTTTCCAAGCCCTTCAGGAGGCCCGACAAATTGTTAATTGGCAACAAAGTGTCTCTCCTAAAAAGCTGGTCTACCTTTCCCAAATGCTCACGTTAATACAGGAACGACTCCACCATGGCATCCCTTCCTCCCCATCAACACATTGAGGCTGTTGCCCAAAAGCTGACCCGGCGTCTTTCGGAAATTATTTACGGCCAAGACGACGTTGTTGAAATGCTCGTGGTTGGCCTTCTCGCCGAAGGCCATATTCTTTTAGAAGGCATCCCTGGTACCGCTAAAACCACTCTGGTGAAAACATTGGCTCAATTATCTTCGCTTCAATTTCAGCGGGTTCAGCTGACACCCGACATGTTGCCTGCGGAAATAACCGGCACCAGTATCTATGATTTGAACTCAAAAAGCTTCAGCTTCAGTAAAGGTCCGATCTTCACCGACCTGCTTTTGGCTGACGAAATCAACCGAACACCGCCAAAAACTCAATCGGCATTGCTGGAAGCGATGGAAGAGCATCAGGTCACGGCTGACGGAACTCAATACAAGTTATCTCCCCTGTTTACCGTTATTGCAACGTTAAACCCGGTTGAATTTGAGGGCACCTATCCGCTGCCCGAAGCCCAGCTTGACCGTTTTATGATGAAACTTTTGGTGACCTATCCGGAACCGGAAGCCGAGCGACAGATGCTCAAGGCTTTTTCTCAACACGCCAGCACCCGATTCATGCATCAACAACATTTGGAACCGGTGACGTCTAGAGAAGAAATCCTGATGTGCCGTCAAGAACTCAATGCCATTCAGGTTGATGACAGCCTTCTGGATTATATTCTTCAAATGGTTCATGATACTCGGGAAAACCCAAACATCGAACTCGGTTGCAGTCCCCGCTCGGCTTTGACCCTGATGACCGCCAGCCGAACTCATGCGGCTGTTAACGGCTCAGACTTCGTTACCCCGGATAATGTCAAAGCGGTTGCTCCTGCCATTATTCGGCACCGGCTGATTCTAACCCCTGAGGCCGAACTTGACGAACTGACCCCGGATGATATTATCAAGCAAACCCTTAATAAAATCCCTGTTCCCCGATAATCTTTAACCCCTGCCCGGATTCTTTTACCATGCCCTTCTCCAGCCAGCAGCCCCATAAAAAAAACTTAAAAGACCACACTTGCCAAGTGATGGCTAATCAAAATGTGGGTAATCAGCTTTATATCCTAACGCTGAAAACAAACGATCCTGATGGGTTTTATTGCCGGGCAGGTCAGTTTGTTATGATTGACATGCCCACGCCTGTGTTCTATTTTCGTCGTCCCATGAGCGTTTTAGCCGTTCATGATGACGGTCGGTTCGACGTCTTCTATAAAGTCCATGGTCAGGGTACCCAGATAATGGCTCAATGGCAGCCAGGTATCGAAATTCAGGTTCTAGGCCCTTTGGGTAATACCTTTACTCCCCCAACTGAACCGGAAACCGCACTGCTTATTGGTGGCGGTATTGGTATCGCGCCACTTTACATGTTGGGACAAGAGATTAAAAATAGAACCGAAAATAGAACACCCAACTGTTACTATGGTGTTCGCTCTCATCAGGAGGTTGGACTTAAGGATTCTCTGGAGGCACAGTTTGGCTCGAAGTGTCTTCATCTGTCATCCGATGATGGTTCGGTGGGCTTTCATGGCAATGTGGGAGACCTTTTGAAACAAAACAGGGAAAGGGTTCAGGCGGCAAAAGAAGCCTATATCTGTGGCCCCACCGTGATGATGGAAGCCTGTTTTCAACTTCTTCGAGAGATGAACCCGGCCATTCGGGTTGAGGTTTCCCTTGAAGAGCGGATGCCTTGTGGTACTGGAGCCTGTACCGGATGTGTGGTTTTTCGTTCGGATCAGCCACTCCCTTCAAAAGTCTGTGTCGAAGGCCCTGTGTTTGATGCCACAACCTTAATTTGGAGGCCGTCAGCGCCGTTAAGTCCCGAGGAGAACATCGTATGCTCTCGGTAAAGCTGAATGATATAACGTTCTCAAGCCCACTGCTAAACGCATCAGGCTGTTTTAACCCTGAGCTGTTTAATACCATGGCCCCTTTAAACGAGTCCATGGGGGGTGTGGTCACCAAAACCGTCACGCAGGAGCCACGCCCAGGTAATCTACAACAACGCACTGTGGAGTTACCCGGCATTGGCATGTTGAATAGCATTGGTTTGCAAAATCCCGGACTCAATTATTTTCTGGAAACCGAAGTCTTGATGCTCGCCCAATACGGGGTTAAAATTATTTTGAGTCTTTCCGCTACCTCCATCGAAGGCTTTGGTACTATGGTCGAGATAGTGACAAACCACCCCAACGGGCATTGGGTCGATGCTATTGAAATTAATTTGTCCTGCCCTAACGTGGCCAAGGGAGGGGTGGATTTTGGCATCTCGCCTGGACGGGTAAAAGCTTGTACAGAAGCGACGGTTCAGGCTTCAAAGTGCCCTGTCTTCGCGAAGCTTACCCCGAATATTACTTCCATTCTTCCGGTCGCTGAGGCGGCCATCGAAGGGGGGGCCTCGGCCATTAGTGCCATTAATACCGTTGTCGGCTGTTCCATCGATATTAAAAACAAAAAACCTTATTTAAATCGGATTTCAGGGGGGTACAGCGGCCCTGGCATCAAACCCATTGCCCTTCATGCCATTTGGCAGATCCACCATCATTTTCCTGAAACCCCCATTATAGGCATTGGCGGTATTTCTTCCGCTAACGACGTGTTAGAATTTATGATGGCTGGCGCTTCACTGGTACAAATAGGTACCCAAAGTTTTAGGAACCCGATGATTTTCAGTAAGATTCATCAAGATCTGATGGCTTATGGCCAGAGCGAAGGCCTACAACACTTAACCGACTTAACCGGTTGTGCGCATTCACAAAAAATGAAACGGCAATCCTTGATACAATAGGATAAGCAATGCAGAAGATATAGTTTTCGACCGTTTGAAAAGGAGCTTTAGACCCATGATCGCCAATAAACCTTTAACCATTCTGTTCACATTTTTTATCGGTGTAATGGCTTTTGCTGTGTTAGGTATGGGTTGTGGAGGTGGAAGTAAACAAGCCGCTCAAGAAGATGAAACGGTAAAAGATAAGCTTGAAATCACTACTGAGAAAACCATACTTCTAACAAAAATTGGTTATACTTCAAGCCCAGGGGGATACTATGCGCTTACTCGGGTTAATTTGGCCAACAAAACCAAGTCCGAACTCTCGGTGACTCTCACTGACTTTTCCCTTAAGGAAAAAAAACAGGCTAAAGAGCCGGATGCCTATAGCGTCCCACCTGAAGCTATTCCTGGATATGTTTATACAGAAGAGTTTGGGCGAGGCACGGAACAAAATGTATTGGTGGGCACGGTCGCTGTAAAGCCCGGTTTTGAATTTTCGAAAGATCTCTTTTTTAATCTGCCCAATAGCGCAGACATTACGGATTATGAACTTTTTTACGCACCTGATGAGTTGAAATTTGATATGGAAGACTCTCTTCTTGATGATCGGCGCTCTTAACTATAATGATGGCTTCATTTAAACCTCAAAATCGAGCAAAAATTATTGCGACCCTTGGTCCGGCATCGGCAACAGATGACATATTGGCTTCGCTTATTAAAGCGGGTGCCAGTGTGATTCGTCTTAACATGTCTCATGGAACTCAGGAGATTCATTACGAAAATATCCAGCGGATTCGTCGGGTTTCTCGACAGTTGGATCAAAGCATTGGAATTCTTGCCGATTTACAAGGCCCTAAATTACGCACGGGCTTGTTGGTTGATAATAAACCGGTTGATCTTTTGCGTGATGCTGAACTTATTCTGAAAGCTTCGCTTGAGGCGGGTACCGCTGAGGTGGTTACCACGCCTTCAATAGAGTTGATCGAAGCCATTGGGTTGGATACCGTGATTCTGCTGGATGATGGTCGCCTTCGCTTTAAGGTGATTGAACGTTTGAGTCCGACAGAGCTGCGGTGTCAGGTGGTGCAAGGCGGGAAACTTTCCGAGCGTAAAGGCATTAATGTTCCGAATACGCCATTGTCGTTTCAGGCTTTAACAGAAAAAGACAAAGCGGATGCCTTGTTCGCTGTTAAAAACGAGGTGGATTATCTGGCACTTTCCTTTGTGCGACATGTGGACGATATTATTCAGCTTCAAGATTTTATTCGGGAAAGTGGCCTTTTGGCGAAAGAAGAGGAACTTCCGCCGATTATTTCGAAAATTGAAAAACCGGAAGCCCTTGAACACATTGATGCGATTATTAATGCTTCCTTTGGCATCATGGTGGCTCGGGGAGATTTAGGGGTCGAATTACCGCCTCAGAAAGTCCCTACGGTCCAAAAACAATTGATTCGCCGATGTCGAGAGTTGGAAAAGCCAGTTATTGTTGCAACCCAAATGCTGGAATCCATGATGACTTCCGCTCATCCATCCCGGGCTGAGGTTAGTGATATTGCCAATGCTGTTTTTGATGGGACGGATGTCTTGATGCTCTCAGGTGAAAGTGCCGCCGGTGAAAACCCTGTTGCTTCGGTTCAAATGATGAGTCAGATTATCTCTGAAGCTGAGGACCATTACACCGCATTACAAAGCCGTCCCCATGAAAAAAGCACCCTTCAATCTCCTCATTTTCATCATACCATTGCCCATGCTGCGAGCTATGCGGCAATTAAGGCTAATGTTGAAGCGTTGGTTGTTCTGTCGAGCTCAGGGCAAATGGCTCAACGAATCTCAAAGTTGAAGCCCCATCGGCGTATTATCGCTCTCACGGAAGACGATAAGACTTGTCGCCGTATGACGTTGCTTTGGGGGGTTTTGCCTCTGAAAATTAAATACGGCGAAACCACCGAAGAAATCATCAACAATGGTGAAGAGGTGATTCTCAAGCGTAAATTGTTGACCAGTGGCGATAGTATTTTATTTTGCGCAGGTAACACACCTATTATTGGAGCCACCAACATGCTTAAGCTCTTTAAAATTGGCGAAGCCATTCGTTCTGCTATTGGTATTTTGTAATCGGGTTTAAAGCCATCTCATCACATAGTTGAGCGATCACCGCAAGGAGATCATCCACGCCTTCGCCCGTGGTTGCCGAGATGGCCGCCCAGTCTTTGTCCGAGTTCGAAAACAGGGGTTCCAGCGATTGAAGTTCCCGTGCTTTATTCTTCAGTCGATCGACCTTGTTGCAAACCGTTACGACAGGAACATCCGAAATACCTAATTCACATAGGGTTTCTTCTACGGCGTGCCAGTGAGCCAAACGGCTTGGATGACTCACGTCCCATACGTGGAGAAGGATGTCGGCTTCGCTCACTTCTTCAAGGGTACTTTGAAAGGCTTTAACCAAAAACGTGGGCAATTTCTGGATAAATCCTACCGTATCCGAAAGTAAGGTTTCTCTGCCTGTTGGCAAATACAGGCGACGAATGGTTGGATCTAGGGTGGCAAATAGTTTATCTTCTACCAGTATATTGGCTTGCGTTAAGCGGTGCATTAATGTTGATTTTCCAGCATTCGTATAGCCGACCAGAGTAATCAGCGGTACGTCGGTTTGTTGTCGTTGTCGGCGTTGACGTTGACGATGCTGAACCACGGCTTTGGCTTCTTGTTCCAAGTGCGCTACCCGCTTTTTTAATACTCGCCTATCTGTTTCCAACTGGGTTTCTCCCGGTCCTCTTGTCGCAATACCGGCCTTGGCGCCCACCGCCGTTTGTTGGCTAAACATTCGTCCTCGACCCATCAGGCGAGGAAGCAGGTAACTCAACTGAGCCAACGCCACCTGAATTTTACCCTCCCGGCTATGGGCCCGCTGGGCGAAGATATCTAAAATCACTTCGGTTCGATCAATGACTTTAACACGCAAGATTTTTTCCAGTGTCCGTTGTTGAGCCGGGCTCAGTTCATCATCGGCAATCACCACTTGAGCCTGATTTTGCTGAATTTCCAATGCAAGTGCTTGCGCTTTTCCCTTGCCGATATAGGTGGTGGAATCCGGTTGTTTTCGGGACTGAATCATCTGACCGACTACCTGAGCCCCGGCAGTTTCTGCCAATAGGCGCAATTCACCCATGGAATCCTCAATATCCAGTCGAGTTCCTGTTTTGTATGTCTCGTGCTTGGTGGTGATGTCCACCCCAATTAAGAGAGCCCGCTCTTTGCCGTGTGCCTGTGAAGTTGTTTTTTTTGAGCGTTGGGGTGAGAATACCTCCTTGCCCCAATCGATCCACTTTTCAAGTGACTCAGCCTCTAGCTGATGGGCGACCATTGGCGGCTCAACCTCGCAAGCCATTGATTCCTCAGGGGTTGTTGATGTTGTTGGGTGCAGCAGAAACACGGCATCACAGAAGTGAGGACTTTCTCCCCGTTGGCGGCTAAATGCTTTTTGTGTTCCGGCGATTAACACGCCCATTATTGGTAAGTGGTATTGGAGAACCGTCACTTGATCCGGTAAGCTCATTTCGGGCTGGGAAAAGTCGCACCAGCCTAGATGGGTTCTAAAACAATAAAAGTCAGAAAGTCCAGCTTCCGGTTCTGGGGGTTTCAGCTCCAAAATCTGCTCGAGATGACTTTCTACTCCAACCGCCACATGCTGCAAACGGCCTCGCTGGTCCAGTAACACGGTAATATCTCGACGCATGGCGATGGCACAATCGCACAGCTCTTCTGCGAGGTCATAGGAAAATAGACTTTCTGCCGACACCTTTCGACGGTACAGTCGCTCTAAACGACTGATCATGTTCTTTTTCAAGCCTTTTGTGTGTCCAAAAACCGGTGGAATAACGGCACCTCGCTAAATGTTCATCGTAATCAACAGCCTGATGAAGGGTTTCTTTAATTATAGATCACCCGTCTCTAAAAACGGATATAAGTCAGGGTTGTTCTCCACTCGAAAATTTAGTTGAGCCCGTTTAACTTTGGAATATGGTGGCAGTAGCCGATATGGCCGGGGAAATACTCGATGGCTTCCGGGACTCTCTCGCGGCATAAATCTGTGACATGAGGGCAACGTGTATGAAAACGACAGCCTTTAGGCGGGTTCGCCGGACTTGGCAAGTCACCTTCCAGGAAAAAGCGATTACTACGGTCCGCATCCGGGTCTGGTACGGGGATGGCTGATAGTAAGGCTTGGGTGTAAGGGTGTAGGGGTTTTTCGTAGAGTTGTCGAGCGGGAGCCACTTCAGCCAGCTTGCCCAGGTACATGACCACCACCCGATCGCTAATGTATTCAACCACACTCAGGTTATGGGCAATAAATAAATAAGTGAGGTTAAATTCTTTTTTCAGGTCATCCAGCAGATTCAAGACTTGCGCCTGAACGGATACGTCCAGCGCGCTTACCGGTTCATCCGCAACGATAAACTTGGGTTTTAACGCTAATGCCCGTGCAATACCTACCCGTTGCCGTTGACCGCCGGAAAATTCGTGGGGGTACCGGTAAAACGCGTCTTTGGGTAAGCCGACCATGTCTAGTAATTGATAGACTTCCTGTGTTAAAGCGTTACCCGAAGCCAACTGATGGATTTTTATCGGTTCGCTTAGAATGGCGCCAATGGTCATTCTGGGATTCAAGCTGGAATATGGGTTTTGGAATACAATTTGCATATCCCGACGGAGTGGGCGAAGGGCATGGTTAGAGAGCTGGGTCAGTTCTTGTCCCTCTAAGAAAACCTTACCTGAAGTGGGGCGCAGTAGTTGTAAGATGCAACGACCAACCGTGGATTTGCCACAACCGGACTCACCAACTAGCCCAACAGTTTCGCCCGGATAAATCGTGAGATCCACATCGGTTACCGCCTGAACTTCACCAACCTTTCGGTTAAAAAAGCCCTTGTGAATGGGAAAATGCTTGGTCAGTCCTTTTAACTCGATTAAAGGAGACTCAGCATTTGAGGCGGGAGGATGGTCTTGGGTTAAATGGCTTGATCGGGTCATACCCCTATTCTATCGCATTTATTTCTATTTACTTTACCTTGCTATATTTTTAAATCAAATGCGTTGACTGATTACCCCATCAAGACTGTAAGTAGCACAATGGGGGTTTGAGGAGGAAACGTTCCCCCAATAAATGGCGTTGATGGGGTAATTAGAAATGTGCTGACTGTTTATGAGAGTCTGCTTATTTTAAAATAGATACTGATATATAATATACCTTAGTTGTTCGGAGAGAATGACAGAGAGAGATAGGGAGGCCCATTATTATGACCCATGTCACATCGTCTGAAACACACTCTTTTGAAACCATCGTCAAGCCACCCCTTGAAAAATGGGCGATTCCTCCCAATATGGCAAATTACGACGCCATGTGCGATGACTTTTCTTGGAAGCAAATTGAAAACCAGCTGAAACTGCCCCGAACTAACGGCGTCAATCAGGCTTCTGTTTGTATTGATGGGCACCCGCCCGAGGTGATGAAGCGTAACGCCTTAATCTGGATTAGAAAAGATTCAACAACAGGTCAATTTAAAGATGAAACATACACGTTTGAGGATTTGAAAAGAGAAACCAACCGTTTTGCTAATGTGCTTGTTCAGGCTGGTATCGAGAAAGGCGATCGGGTTTTCACCTTCTTAGAGCGGATTCCAGAAAATTATATTAGTATTTTTGGCGCTTTGAAAACCGGTGCCGTTGTAGGGCCCTTGTTTTCCGCCTTCGGTCCTGAAGCCATTAAGGATCGGCTTCAGGATAGTCAGGCTCGGCTTGTCGTAACCAGCCCAGCGTTGAAACCCCGTTTGGATAGTATTCGTGGTGATTTGCCCCATCTCGAAAAAGTGATTGTTGTGGATAGAGACAACACGCAAACAGACTCGCTGCAAGCCCATGAGTTGGATTATGCTGCCGCCATGGCTGAAGCCTCGGATACCTTTGAGGTTGTCCATACGGATCCTGACGATTATTCTATTATGCACTATACCTCGGGTACGACGGGTAAACCGAAAGGTGTGGTTCTTTGTCATGGTGCCTTGGTTTCTCAAAGCGCGACAGCGCAGTATGTTCTGGATTTAAAGCCGGATCGTGACATTTACTGGTGTAGTGCGGATCCTGGCTGGGTCACAGGAACCTCTTATGGCATGTTTGGTCCATGGTCTTTGGGCGCAACCCAAATTGTTTACGAAGGCGGTTTTAAAGCGGAAGACTGGTACCGGCTCATGCAGGATTACAAGGTTACCGTCTGGTACACCGCCCCTACCGCCATTCGGATGTTAATGAAGTCCGGTGAGGCATTGGTCGAGCAATATGATTTATCCTCTCTTCGCCATTTGTGTAGTGTGGGTGAGCCTCTGAATCCAGAGGCCATTATTTGGGGACAGGATGTGTTTGGTAAGATCTTCCACGATACTTGGTGGCAAACGGAAACGGGCTGTATGCATATTTGTAATTACCCGTGCCTGGATGTGAAGCCCGGTTCTATGGGGAAACCGGTTCCTGGGATTACGGCGGGTATTCTGGATGAAGATTGGAATCCGGTTCCGGTTGGCGAAGAGGGCCATCTGGCCTTAAGACCTAATGCACCGTCGGTTTTAAAAACTTATTGGCATCGTGATGAGGTGTATCAGTCTAAATTTAAAAACGGCTGGTACATCACAGGCGACCGGGCTAAAGTTGATGATGAGGGTTATTTCTGGTTTATTGGGCGGGATGATGACGTCATCAATACGGCAGGCCATCTCGTTGGACCTTTTGAGGTGGAAAGTGCTCTGATTGAACACCCGGCTGTGGCAGAAGCGGCGGTTATTGGCAAGCCGGACAAAGAGCGGATGGAAATTATCAAGGCCTTTGTCTCTCTGAAAACCGGCTTTACGGAAAGTGACGAGTTAATTCAAGAGATTCGTACCTTTGTCCGACATCGGCTAGCGGCCCATGCATATCCTCGAGAAATCGCTGTTCTCCCCGATCTGCCCAAAACCCGAAGCGGGAAAATTATGCGACGTTTGTTAAAGGCCCGAGAATTGGGCTTGCCTGAGGGCGATACGTCGACGCTAGAAGAATAAGCGAGAAAAATGACGAATTAGAACCCACTTAAAAGCTGTTACTCTGGGTTTCGAGCTGATGCAGGTGATCTTGATGGCCAAAGTACAGAGTGGTTAATAGCTCTGGGGTTTCAGCCATGGTGTCGGATAAATCCAGACGGTTTTTAAAGTAAATGCGAAAATCATTCTCTAGCGTGTTCTGAGCATCCTTAAACAGTCTTTTTTTTCTTACCAGATAATGGTGGAGGGTATCAAACTCTTCTGGTGTTAAGTGTTTGGAAAGGTTTAAAAGAAACGGTTCTGTTGCTTCCAGCTCAGGGCGGTCAATGGGCACATGCCATTTTTTACTGACCGGTATCCGCCCAATTTTCTGGTTGTTAATTACAAGGGTTGAGGCGATAAAGTCTCCGAACCGTTTTTCCCGTCGGGAAAACATCATGGGCAACAGGCCAACGGCTGATCCCCAAACATCGATAATGCGGAACAGGTTCCGGCCAAAGGCTTCCCAAAATCCGATGGGTTCGCCCTGATTACGCACGACTCGGATGTTGAGCAGGTATTTCCCAACGGTTTGACCGTTCCAAAGCCATTCCTGAAGGAACTGCACGCCAAACATGGTAAAAAACGAACCTAAGTAAAACACGGTTTGTCCAATTTCGGCTAATATTTTGCCTTGACGACTGAGAAATAGCATCACAACAAGCACGATCACCCATAAAATGCCCATTAAAAACAGGTCGATGAGCATGGCAAAAATGCGGTTGCCCACCCCGGCCAATTCAATCTCTACAAAGGAATGTTCGGCGGTTTCAATGGTGTGGAGTGAGCGAATATCCATTAACTCACGAGATGAAGTGAGGGTGTTTGTTGTCATTGGCTTTTATGGGGTTCTCCGGCATAATAAAAGAGCGTTATGATGCTTTTCCATTTAATTGATCATACCCTACTTACTAAGATATTGAAGACAGGATTCTGAGGCAATGAACCTGAAACGCTGGGTTTTAAATCGAGAAAAAGAATGGATACGTTTGGAGCAGTTGTTGGAGTTGTCAGAAAACAATATTCAACGCTTGTCTCCCGAGGAAATTCGAGACCTGGGATTTATGTATCGCAGTGCAATCCAGGATTTGTCCCGGGTTCGTTCTTCCCGTGAGTATCAGCATTTGGTTCCTTATTTAAACAATCTGGTCCAGCGGGTTCATGCCAAGGTTTACGAGAAACCGCCCACCCGCCTGCGTGACATCGTGACGTTTTTCTTCGTCAGTTTTCCTCAGTGTGTCCGAAAAAATGGTGGGATCATTTTTTTAGCCTTTCTCACCTTTGCTCTGGGCTCGGCTTTGTCTATGACAACAATTCACCTGGATCCGTCCACGTCTTCCTTTTTTTTGCCGCCTGCGGTGATTGATCAAGTGGCTGAAGGCAAGTTATGGATGGACAACATTGAAGCGGGGACATCCAAGTCGAGTATGCTAATGACCAATAACGTTCAGGTGGCTTTTAAGGCCTATGTTGGCGGCCTCTTGTTCGGCATAGGTTCGCTGTTTGTTCTGTTTTTTAATGGGCTTTTCGCCTTTGGCGGCCCTTTACAAATTTGTATCCAGTACGGCATGGGCGAAAAGCTCTTGCTCTTTATGCTACCCCATGGGGTTATCGAGCTAACCACGATCTTTATTTCGGGGGGCGCCGGGATGGTCATTGGTCTGGCCATGTTATTTCCGGGAGATAAACCCCGTTGGCAAAATGTACGAGAAAAAGCCCGCGAATCTTTTATTTTAATTGCAGGCTGTGTGTTTTTATTGGTGATTGCCGGCATTATTGAAGGCATGGTGTCCCTCAATAAAGACGTTCCCGATCTGATCCGAATTGTGGTTTCGGCCACATCGGCGGTTTTATTATTTAGTTATCTCTTTTTGTCGGGCCGTCATGTTGCTGAGTCTCTTCCGGAATAAAATCAAATACGGCGATTTCAGGCTCGGCGTTATATCGAAAACGAGGGAAAGCCCGTTTGTAGGATAAAAAATTCATATAAAAAGCGGCGGCCCCTAATCCGCTGGTGACATAGAGCTTTATTTTGTTTTTTTCATAAAACCCGTAACGATACTTCATCTTGAAGACATAGCGATAAATGGGTTTTAAGAAAGGCAGGTAAAAGTGTCCAGCATGGGTGTGGCCGGATAAAACTAAATCAACAGGTGAGTCAGCCTGCTGTGTCACCACATCAAAATGAAGGGGGTTGTGGGCCAGCATGATCACGGGTGCCTTTTTTTTTGTTTGAGAGAGGGGAGGAAGTCCTGAAAGGGCTTTTGTTAGATCCGGTTTGCCATATTTATAGTCATCCAGTCCAACAAGCCAGAGTTTTGTGTCCGATTGCCCATGGCGGGGCTCAAGGCCGATGTGGTTATTGACCAATAAATGATAGCCGGATGACTCGAGCATTTGTCGAATGGCTTGACTTCGTTTTCCATCGGCGTAATCGTGGTTTCCGAGTACGGCATATTTGCCGTAAGGCGCACTAAGCAAGGATAAGAATTCTCCTGCCTGCTCGATATAGTCGCTTCCATAGTGGATAAGATCGCCGGTGGAGACAATGAGGTGAGGGGCCCACTTCTGAATTTCATCCAACACCCTTTGGTAGTAGTGACTCTCGGTGTATTCATAAAAATGGAGGTCCGAAACCTGTACTAAACGAAATGAGGATTCTCCCGGTGGCACGAAAGAGGGGGAAAGTCCTGATAGTGGAATCACATGGCGCGAGACTTTTAAATCGTTATGGGTTAAAAAGGAAAACATCTTAGCCTTATTGTACCCGACTCAAAACCTTTGGTTCTATTTACTTCCCTCCAAAAAAGGTGCCCATCGCAGTAATGACCATTGGCCCCATCAACACGATAAACAGAGGCGGGAAAATAAATAGAACCAAAGGAAAGGTCATTTTGATGCTGGCTTTGGAGGCCAGCTCTTCGGCCGCTTGTCGTCGTCGGGTTCTGACATCATCGGCATAAATACGTAACGCCTCTGCGATACTTGTTCCCAATTTATCGGCTTGGACAATCATGTTGCACAATGAGTTTAGTTCGTCGACACCTGCTCGGGTCCCCAGGTTACTAAAGGCTTCGGATCGACTAATTCCAGCGTTTAGCTCTTTTGTGACACGCTGAAATTCAAGTGAAATATCGGGTGCCATTCTTTTGGTTTCTTCTCCAACGCGCTGAATTGTGGAATCCAGTCCAAGACCGGCTTCCACACAAACGACCATTAAGTCCAGTGTGTCGGGCAATGTATATCGAATTTCAGTTTTTCGCTTGCCTGCTTCCAGCTTCAAACCGAGAGGTGGGATATAACGACCCACAACGACACCGCCAAATAGACCAACAAAACCCCATATTAAAGCCTGAGCAAAGCCCATGGTTGTTAGGCTCAGAAGAAAAGCAATACCTGCCAGTACGATGCCGATGACGAGGCCGGTTGCGATTTGAATTGCTAAAAAGCGCCACACGGCTTTATCAGAGTCGCTTTTTCCAGCTTCGGTTAATAGGGCTTTAATTTGTATTTGGTGTGAATAATTGTTTGAATAAAAGGAGCGAGAAATTGGTTCGACTAGTTTAATCAGTGTCTCTAGTATCAGGTCACGATCTTTTGCCCCGCCAATTTCGTCTCTCGATTTTAAGGCTCGTAAACGGGCATGTACGGGATTCTCTTCGGGCACGATTACAGAGAGCAAGCCCAATACCAAAACAAAAGCTGCAACAGCGAGTAAGCCTGCGGCCATAAAAATCATAAGGGTTTGGGTGTTATCGTTATCCAATTTTGAATACCTGTTTTTGCTTTCTTATACTCGAATTTCAATGACTTTTTTCATAATAAAAAACCCAATACATTGCATGATGCCAGCCACAACAAGCATAATATGGCCAATCTCATTTTCGATTAAGGGAGCAACATAATCCGGCATAAATAAGGACAAGAAACCGAATAGGGCTACAGGCGCTCCACCTAAAACGTATCCAGTCATTCGGGATTGTCCGGTCAGTGCCGAGATTTGGCCTTTTAGTTTGAACCGTTCTCGAATGGTATAGCCGAGCTTGTCAAGGACTTCGGCCAAGTTACCGCCAGCCTCCCGTTGAATCAAAACGGCTGTTGTGAGCATACGGACATCAGGCAGGTCAACACTTTCAACCATTCGTCCCATGGCTTCTTTAACAGGGATTCCCATATTGATATCATTCACCATCGCCAGAAATTCGCTTGCGATGGGATCTTTCATTTCATAGCCGACGACGCCGATGGCGGCTTGAAACGAATGGCCAGCCCGAAGAGAACTGGTTACGAGGCTTAATGCTTCGGGGAGTTGTTTTGTAAATGTGGCCAGTCGTTGATTTTTTCGAAAACTGAGTGCAAAAATAGACAGTACAGGGATGCTAAGAGACATCAGAAGAAAAATAAAACTTTTACTGACCAGAAATAGGATAAACCCAATGCCAAAAGGACCGGCCATAAAATAAATGATAAACTTATCCACGGGCATTAAGAGTCCAGCTTGTAACAAATTCTTTTTAAGTGTGCTGGTAAAACTGTATTTTTCGAGTAGCTTTCCGAGTGCGGCATTATCATAGGTTTTATCCCGAAACATATCACCTAAATGCCTTTCTTTTAATTCACTCCGCCGGAGCTGTTCTTCATTGTGTTGCACTTTGATTTTAGAAAGACGTTGTTGCATAAACGTGGGCTCAGGGCTTAAAAAGGCTTGCAGAAAGTACAGTGCGGCTCCGATTAAAAGAGCCAATAGGCCAAAAACAACGACAATGGCGACAAACATGAGCAATGTTGATGAATCTGCCATGATGCTAAGTCCTTACTTTGTATGCCATTGTTTTACACACTCACTTCTGTTTTGAAAAAATTTTAGCAAAAGTTACATTGAATCTCGACGCTTTAGAATATCCCGAAGACTCTCTCCATTCGAGGGAATTTTGGGGGCAGGACGACTACTAACCTCTGTAGTTTTTAATTCTTCATCCGGTTGTGTCTCGGGTTCTTTTGATAAAGGCTCATCGATAGCTATTCCCAAAACATCGCGAGCCGACTGCTTTTCAAAATATTCTAACGGTAAATCAATATTTTTTATTTTGCACAGTTCGGCGAACCGGGGCCGAACCCCGGTTGCGACGTGGGCCCCAATAATTTTCCCATCACTATCCAGTCCAATTTGTTCATATTTAAAAATTTCCTGCATGGTAATCATGTCCCCTTCCATGCCAATAACTTCAGCGATGCTGGTGGTTTTACGAGAGCCATCCATGAGACGGCTCACCTGAACAATCAGATGAACGGCAGAAGCAATTTGTTGTTTAATGGCTTTTTCAGGTAAAGGGTTATCATTCATTAAACACATGGTCTGGATACGGGAAATAGCGTCTCGAGGTGTATTGGCGTGAAGTGTTGTTAGGGAACCATCGTGGCCTGTGTTCATGGCTTGAAGCATGTCTAGCGTTTCCCCACCACGACACTCACCGACAATAATACGATCGGGGCGCATCCGCAACGAGTTAATCAAGAGTTTCCGAATCGGGATGGCTCCTTCGCCTTCAATGTTGGCAGGGCGAGATTCCAAACGGACTACATGCTCTTGTTGGAGCTGAAGTTCTGCCGCGTCTTCCATGGTGACAATACGCTCATCATTAGCAATTAATGCGGATAAGCTATTGAGCATGGTTGTTTTACCTGACCCCGTACCTCCAGAAATAACAACATTTAAATGAACCTTAACGGCGGCAATCAATGTCTCGGCCATGGCCTTGGTCATAGACCCCCAACCCAGCAATTTATCGAGTGTTCCTGCATCGGCTTTAAATTTTCGGATGGTCACCGCTGCTCCATCAATGGAGAGTGGTGGAATAATCGCATTAAAACGGGAACCATCGTATGGCTGACCGTCTGCTTTAATTCGTGCATCAACCAAAGGCGTTCGTTCATCGACCCGACGACCAACAGAGGAAACAATCCGCTCAATGACATGCATGAGGTGGTCGTTATCTTTAAATCGGATACTGGTCAACTCTAGTTTGCCGTTTTTTTCCACAAATACTTTATTGGGGCCATTGATCATAATCTCGGAAATAATTGGGTCGTGGAGTAAGCACTCAATGGGGCCATGGCCCATAATTTCTTCAACCAGCTCCCGAACCAGCACTTCGCGCTCAGGGCGGCTCATTGGAATTTTATCGATTTGTAAAAACTGCTCTAAAAATTGATGAGCTGCTGTCGTAATTTCGCTGGCATCCAGATTGTCATCTGGACCAATATTCATGTTATCCACTAATTTGCTGTGGATTTTTGATTTCAGGTCCTCAAACCGTTCACTCTTTGTGGTGACCTTATTTTCGTCTTGTTCGTTCATCAAGGGAGAGGGACTTCCGGAAGACACCAATCCGCTAGGCTCGTTCGTGGGTTCAGAAGGAAGACCTGTCCGTTGACTTTTATTCGCTTGATTGAGTCGATCCCGAAGTGACATAAAATGATAACCTTTTTATTGACCCTTTATTTGCCAAACATGGAGAATAGGTTTTTTTTGCCCGCTTTTAGCGAAGAGGCATTGGTTGGTATCTTTGTGCTTCCTTGAATTAACCCGGTTATTTGACGAGAAAAATCGAGGAAATTTTGATAAACGGTTTTTCCATTTTCTAGCGAATTAATGGGAACCCCTCGGTTAATAGCGGTCATAATTGAAAAATAATTGTTTGGAATTTTCCAAAAGACATCATGTTCCAGTGTCTGTTCTACATCATCAATAGTAATCTCTTCGTCCGGGACATAGCGGTTTACAATGAGTTTCACTTTTTCCTTGTCATAGCCGAGTCGTTCAAATAGCGTTAAAACTCTTTGACTGCTACGGATACAAGGTAAATTGACCATGGAAACCAGAAGGATATTATCCGCTAAATCTAATGCAGTTAGGGTTTTTGAGTCAAATGAGGTGGTGGTGTCGATCACCACGTATTCAAACGTTGCTTTTAACACGGTTAAAACCGTATTAATTTGGTCTGCCGTTACTTCTTCGGCTTCTTCCACATGAAGCGGATCGGCTAAAATGTATAAATTGGATTGATCATAACGAAAGTTGGCCAATGAGGTTTCCAAGTAAGTGGCATCGACCCGTCCAATATTCTTGGCGATATCCACAATAGTTTGCTTGGGAATCACGTCAAGAAAGGTGGTAATGTCCCCTAGCTGAAGGTTTAAATCAACCAGAGCCACGGGCTTATCTGTAATTTCAGAGAGTGCCAATGCGGTATTTACCGCGATGGTTGTTTTCCCTAAGCCACCTTTGTTGCTGAATACGGTTAGAATACGGCCGCTTGTATCCCCTCCGACATCAACACTCAACGAACGTCGGTGTTTGACGACTAACTCTTCCAGTGCTTCTAGGGTAAAGGGGCGTTGCAAAAACTCTCGGGCTCCGGCTTGCATACACTCCATAATCGTCTGCATATCCATTTGATCACCGGAGGTCACCACCATGATCTCTTTAAAATAAGTCGAAATTCGTGTCATAATCTCCAGGCTTTTGGTCTGATCTTCCCGGAGATCCACAAATACCATGTCGGGTCGGTTTTGCCGAACCAGTTCATAGCCATAAATTAAACTATCTGTTTCAGCTAGAATTTCAACAATGCCGAGTTCATTATAGGCGTCTCGGATGGCGGCTCTTGCTTCCGGATCGTGTTCAATAATAATGGCTGTAAAGATTTTACCCATTGATTTTAGTTCCTGTTAACTGTTTTTCGAATGATTCGACTATGGTTTTTCAAAATATTTTCCAAAATCTGACTTGTCCAACACATGAGGGGTCACCAGAATGACCAGCTCCGTATTTAATTTTCGGTAAGCTCCGTTTTTAAAGAATTTACCCAAAATCGGTAAATCGCCAATGAACGGGACGGACTCAAATGTGTTGTTTTCTTCTCGGGTCAAAATGCCGCCCAGCATGAGGGTTTCTCCATCATGCAACTGAACGGTTGAGTCCGCTGTCCGCTTCAACAATCCGCAGACCTGAGCCCCCCCGGCACCTGGCACACAGTTGGCAGTATCAATACTGCTAACTTCCGGTGCGATTCGGAGTTCAATTAAACCGGTCCGAATGTTGACCCAAGGGGTAAATTCAAGTCCTACACCGAACTCCCGGAACGAGATAATGGGGCTCCCGTTTTGGTCTGTTCCAGAGGTGAAGGGGAACTCCCCCCCGGAGAGGAAGGAAGCCGTTCGTCCATGGGTGGCAACGAGTTTGGGTTCCGCTAGAATGGAAACTTTTCCATTGGTTTGCAGAAAGTCAAAGGCCGCATCCAAAGAGTTGCCAAATCCCATGACACCTGTTAGTCCACCGACGTTATTCGCTTGTTGTAAAAATCGAACTGATCGATCTACATTTAAAGCGGCACCTGCCAGAGCCGTTCCGATATTGGTTCCAGGTGAAAGAGTTGAGCTTGCGCCTAGGGCCAATGCAGTCACATAGGTGGGGTCCAGAGCGGATTGAAGACGGGTTACGGTAAAGTCTTGTCCCTGGGTGGCAAAGGATGTTCTTAAGTCTCGAGCGGTGCTTTTATTCATTTGAACAATTTTGACTTCAAGTACGACCTGAGGGATCGGTGTTTCGGTCAAGTCCACGAAGTTTTCAGCCCGATACCCATAAGCACCAGCTGTTCGGCGGATTTCATCCAGAATTACGGAACTGGAGACTTGACCTGAAATTAAAAACGAATCATCCGTAATGCGAACATCAATGTTTTCTCTTGGGGCGATGGCGTTAATCGTTGCCATGAGTTCGGTGGTGTCATTTTGGACATGGAGATCGAAAATGCCTTCTTGTCCGTTTTCATCCCAGACGATTAAACTGGTAACGCCCCTTTGGCGACCGTTGATCATTAATTGATCCGGTGACAGTGGGATAATATCCGCTAATTGTGGATTGGCAATGGATAAGCGCATAATGGGCTGAGCAAATTTGACGATTTGAGAGCGCCCTCGGGTCACGGTAAGTGAAGTGACATTTCCTCGAAGAATAGGAGTCTCTTCACTTTTGTTTTCCGCTTGGCCACTGGGGGTATGATCCTCTTCTAACTCTTGTAACGCAAACCCTGAGCTTGGTAATGATGAGGGTGTGCTGTTGGCGATGGTATTGATGTCTTTTGGCGCATTTTTTGAGAGTTCTTTTATGATGCCGTTACCGTAAGGCTGGATCAAATGGTTTTGTCTCTCAAGGGCGTGTAATGGAGAAAATCCGCCTGTGACCCAAAGTGTTCCAACAACCAATGTTGTTGCTATCCATGGTTTCAATGGATTTAGATTAATAAACCCCGTTCTCATCGTGTTTCTTCCTCTTTTGTCTCTCTAGCCGGTGTTAGCCAATATCATATGGAGATTAGTACTGCCATTGAAAATTTTTGGATTCGCTGTTGGCCCCTTTATAGATTTCCATTTGAAAAGTTTGATTTTCGGGTTCGGGTACTGCGGGTTCTGGTAAGGCTTCTGGATTTTCTGAATAATTGACTGGAATATCATTGGGTAGATTGGGAACATTGTGTTCAGAAAAACCGACCTGCTTTAGATCAGCCGGGCTCAGACCATTGATGAGTTGCCCTATGTCAGAACCATAGAGGGTGGTTTCCTTTTTATCGCCAAAACCACGGAGAGCCAAGTGGAATTCGGCGACCTTATTAGCCAAAGCAAGTGTTTCAGCTTGAGCTGGAGTGACCTCCAGAGTGACGGCTCCTTTTGAACTCTTTTGAGCTGTACTTGCGGGAGGTTTTCCTCCACTGGGCGATGAGGAGGGGGCCTCACCCGAGCTAATAACACGAACATTTTGAAGCAGTGTTTTAGCCATTTCCGATTTGGGGAATGTGGCCATAACATCAACAAACATTCCTGATGCGATGGCACCATCCACCGAGGCGATGTCGTTTACTTTGATGCTGACGGCTCGCATGCCCTTTGTTACTGGAACCATGCCTTTGGTATCGAGTAGTTTTGTTCGGGTTATGATCTCGCCGGGCAATAAATCCATGGACGAAATTTTTCCAACCACATTGGATACTCTGGAAAAGCTTTCCATAGAAGGCCGGTGACCGGGTTGCAATTCGACTTCTTTTAACATGCTTTCTTCAAGCCGGGTTCCTAAAGGGACTTTTACGGCTAGTTGAACCTCGGTGTATTTTTTAGTTCCTGAAGAATGGCCAGAACCCTGTTTTTGCAGTTGTTCCACTTGTTTCTCGAGTAGAGCCATCTTCTTTTCTTTTTTCTTTAGTTCTTCTTGATGCTGTTGTTGAGCTATTTCGTTATTGGCCGTGATGCCTGTAAACAAAAGAAAGAGCAAGGCGAGGCCGATTCCGCCGACGACAAGAGCAATGACGGTTGCCACAGCGAATTGTACAAATGCTTTTTTAGGTTTTTTGGGACTGGCCATCATCGACTACCTTAATGCTTCCAACGGGCTGTTTTTATGACGAGATTTTGTTTTTCATTTCTTGTTTTTTGAAGAAAAACTCTAATCCCATTCAAGCATACCAATGGATCGACCTATCCTGAACCTCTAAATCAATGAAATCAACCCAATACTTTAGTTAAGCTCCTCTAAAAAGAGGACGTTTTAGGCTGGTTGGTCTTAATTTATTTTAAAAGGGCAGGAATGAATTAAGGCGTTAGCCGTTCCATGAGGCGTGGAAATGGAATGGTTTCCCTGACATGATGAATCCCACAAATCCAGGCCACGGTTCGCTCAACACCCAGTCCAAATCCGGAATGAGGGAAACTACCGTAGCGGCGTAAATCCAGATACCAGCCAAAGGCGGTTTCGGGTAGCTCGTGTTCTTTTATCTTTTTCAGTAGCACGTTCAAATCATCCTCCCGCTGGCCACCGCCAATAATTTCGCCGTAGCCTTCCGGTGCGATCATGTCGACATTCAGTGATAATTCAGGGTTCTCTGGGTCTGGCTTCATGTAAAATGCCTTAATGGCCGATGGATACCGATGAATGAGCACGGGTCGATCAAAATGATTAGAGATAATGGTTTCGTCTTCTGCTCCAAAGTCATCGCCGTACTCAAACGCGTGGCCTTCCTGTTTTAAAATTTTAGTGGCTTCGTCGTAAGTAATTCGAGGAAAAGGTTTTTGTACGGCTTCCAATTTTGAAACGTCTCGTTCTAGTAGGGTCAGTTCAGCGCGTCGGTTTTCTAGTACGGCCCGGACAATAAAAGCAACAAAATCCTCGGCTAGATCCATATCCCCTGCCAGATCCAGAAAAGCCACTTCCGGTTCCACCATCCAAAATTCAGTCAGGTGGCGTCGGGTTTTGGATTTCTCTGCCCGAAACGTGGGGCCAAAACAATAAGCCTTGCCAAAGGCCGCTGCTGCCGCTTCCATGTACAGTTGGCCGCTTTGGGTTAAATAAGCTTTGTCATCAAAGTAGTCGGTTTCAAACAGGTTGGTCGTACCTTCACAGGCGTTGGGTGTAAAAATGGGTGCGTCCACCAAGGTAAATCCCCGTTCGTCAAAAAATGTTCGAATGGCACGAATGATTTCCGCACGGATTCGAGTGATGGCATGTTGACGAGATGAACGCAACCATAAATGACGGTGGTCCATTAAAAAGGCCACGCCATGTTCTTTGGGGGTAATGGGATAATCCACAGATTCATGTAAAATTTCAAAATCGGTTACCCCAATTTCAAACCCTAGGGTGGATCGCTTATCCTCTTTGACGGTACCTCGTACCCGAACCGAGGATTCTTGGGTTACCCGGTTTCCTGCTTCAAACATCTCAGGCGGCACATCGCCTTTAAATAGGACACACTGAATCGTCCCGGTACCATCGCGAAGTTGTAAAAAATGGAGTTTGCCGCTTGAGCGTTTATTGTAAAGCCATCCATGGAGCGTAACGTCTTGACCTAAATAGGCTGTGCCATTTTGAGCTAAATCCTCAATGTATACGTTTGGCGTGGTGGTGGTCATGGTCATGCGGGCATACTCCCTCTCAAAAGATTCTAACGAGTTTTGATTCTTTTATTATCCCACCAAAATTAGTGAGAAAAAAGGAGAGGAATCTAGCGGTTTAGCTTTCCTATGGTTTGGGTTGTTTTGCAATTAGATCGATAATATCCAGCGTGCTGACAATCCCTACCGGCTTGTTGTCTTTTGGTTTCACAATAACAATCCGGTGCATTCGGTGCTGACTCATAATCTTGGCTAGTTGAATAACAGGTGTCTCCAGATGGCCGACTTCCTGAATCGGACTCATGTAATCAGAAACATAGCCACCACTGGCCTCTGATGAGAAGGATGCGTTTTGCTCATAGATGAGTAAGTCCATGATACTAATGACCCCCACGAGTTGACCGGCACTACCGATCACGGGTGCGCCCGTAATTTTTTTTGAGAGCAGAAGTTCTCGGACTTCTTCACAACGCATTAAGTGATCCACACAAATAGGGTTTTGGGTCATGACTTGGTTTGCGACCGGTTCCACAGAGCTGTCCTTTTCGCTAATTCTATAGGCTGTTTTACGGTATTTTTTATTATGGCACGTAAAGCGTTAAAAAAGAGAAAAGCCCCATTGATTTCATTTAATTGATGGGGCTTTTCGTGTTTATCTTTTGGAAAGAGAAACCGGTTAGTCGTCGATTTGAGCTTTCTGAAGGGAGTCGCTGTAGTCGACAAAACAGGATTTCCACTCACAGAAGGTATCCAGTGCCGTTTGACCGGCATCCCGGTGACCATTCCCTGTGTTTTTCATCCCGCCAAACGGCAGGTGCACTTCGGCGCCAATGGTTGGGGCATTGACATAGGTCAGGCCGGACTCCAGATCACGCAAAGCCGTAAACGCCTGATTCACATCCTTGGTGTAGATCGCTGTTGACAAGCCAAAGTCAATCGCATTGGCGACCTGAATGGCTTCTTTTAACCCATCGACAGGGATTAATGCCGTGACTGGGCCAAAAATCTCTTCTTGTGCAATGCGCATGGTGGATTTTACATTGTCAAATAGGGTAGGCTGAACAAACCAGCCGGAGCCAGCTGTTGTTTCCCGGCTTCCACCGGCCAACATGTCAGCGCCTTCGGCTTTACCAATTTCAATGTACTCCAGAATTTTATTCATGGCAGCTTCGTTAACAACAGGGCCAATATTAACGCCGTCATTCAGGCCATAGCCCAATTTCAAGGTTTTCATTTTGGTGAGAATTAATTCTCGAACCTTGGCATGGACCTTTCGATCCACAATCACTCGGCTGGTAGCGGTGCATCGTTGGCCAGATGTACCAAAGGCGCCCCAAACAACGCCCTCAACAGCCAGTTCTAGATTAGCGTCATCCATGATGATGCAGGCGTTTTTACCGCCCATCTCCAGCGTAACATGGCGAAAATCAGGTGCACAGGTTTCGTTAACGATACGGCCCACTTCACACGAACCGGTAAAGGAAATCAGTTTGACGTTCTCACTTTTCATGAGTGGCATGCCGGCTTCTGAGCCCGAGCCACAAACCAGATTAATAACACCGGGCGGTACACCGGCTTCTTCAAAAATCTGAACCAGTAAAATCGATGATAACGGCGTATCGCTGGCGGGCTTTAGCACCATGGTGTTGCCGCAAATTAGTGCCGGGGCGATTTTCCAGCTTGGAATGGCCATCGGGAAATTCCAAGGGGTAATCAGTCCCACCACGCCCAAGGGCTGACGAACGGTCATGCAGAACTTATTAACCAGTTCTGAGGGAGTGGTTTCACCAAACAGTCGACGTCCTTCGCCAGCCGCGTAAAACACCATATCAATGGCTTCCTGAACATCTCCTCGGGTTTCGGCAACCACTTTACCCATTTCACGGGTCATGGCTCGTGCTAATTCTTCTTTACGTTCAATTAGCAGGTTGCCTGCTTTAAACATAATTTCGCCTCGTTTGGGTGCTGGCACGAGTCGCCATTGTTCAAACGCTTTTTTGGCCGCTAAAATGGCTTCCTGAATATCCGCTTCGCCGGAGGCGGGAAACGTGCCAACCATATCAGAAGGATCTGCCGGGTTGACGTTTTTAAAGGTCTTGCCGGATTTGGCTGGAACCCATTTTCCGCCAATATAGTTCAAATAGTCCTGAGAACCGGTCACGGCACAGGATAAGTTTTGGGGTGCTGTCTGGGTCGTCATAACAACCTCTCCTTTTACTTAAATAAAAGCGCTGATAACAAAGTGTCTTGCGATTATATCGGAAAAGCCTCTTTTTCGCTACAACCTTACTTTCCTCTTTGGGTGCTTTAGCCGAGTTTTAAACCACATTGGCGTTCTAAAAAGTCTCGAAGAGAATTTATGTTGAGCACCCTTCCCCGTTTGCAGTCTCCGTTTAGATTGCCTTCGATTAAAATGCCGATTAAATCACCTTCTTTATTATAAACAGGACTTCCGGAGTCTCCGTTTTTAATTTTTCCACTCATATATTCTAGATTGAAGTCCGAACCGATATCGGCTTGTTCTAAGAGGGTTGTTATCTCAACCTTATCTATAAACCCTTGTTGTCTTGAAGAGCAAACAATCGCTGGTTCGCCTTGACGAAGGTTGAGTCCCAGGAAACTGGACGGTGCTAATTGAGGGGGATGAGACACGAGTCGGCCATGGCCTTGGGTGGGCTCTAGTAACATGAGGTCATTGTAATACATGATATCCGGGTAGAGTTCGTCAAGCCAGTCCTTTTTATCGTATTGCTGAACAATTTTGGCTAGGCCGGAAACATTCTGTTGTTTTTTGGGGTCTCTTGAGCCAAAAAAGAACTCGGCCATTCCGTGTAACTCCATCGTGTTGGCCTCAAACAAATGGCGGCAGGTTAAAATGTAGTAGGTTCCTGTTTTTATGTCGCGAATCCACACACCTGAACCATTAAAGGAATAGTTATTACTACGGAGGCTTACGGTATTTGGCCGGAGAGACTCGGCAACGTCATCTAATGGTTTAATCGGTTTAAACCATGAACGCCACCACCCTACAACCCTTGTAGGCGTTTCGGGTAATTCCAGTTGCCCTGGCGGTGAACAGTTCCCTTTGAAACTTAAAGAAAAAGTTGAAAGGCTGTGTTGAAATGGCTGATTCATCGAAGGGGATGGGAAGGGTCTCGAAACAGCTTGTAATTTCATGAGATGCTTTCTGTTTGAAACACGTGTTTAACTTGTCGTGTTTCAAACAAAACCTCTCGATCCTAAGAAGTGCTTTAAAAACAGCTTTGTTTTTAGGCGTTCTTTCGAAAATAAAGTTTATTTTTCTCCCGACTCTTCTCGGGGACATTTATCAAAACATTGCGGGATGTTGCGAGGCTCTCCTTCCTTGCGAGAGATTCCCTTATAATTAGAGAGTCAAATACGTGTATTCTTTCAAATTAAAGGCTTTTTACTATGGATTTCTTCATCAAAGTCATTATGGCCATGGTTTTTGGCGTCAAGCGTCATTGGCAAATTCTTATTGCGATCCTGCTTGGTTTTCTTGTGGGCCTGATTTTTTACAAGTACCATTGGGCTCAGACGGAGCAAGGCCAATTCTCCCTGGCCCTTTTTGACTTTGTGGGTAAGGTCTTTATCCGGCTGATCACCATGATTGTGATTCCCCTTGTGGTGAGTTCACTGATTGTTGGTGTGTCTTCTCTCAAGGATGTTCATCAGTTAGGGCGTATGGGCGGAAAAGTGTTTAGTTTTTTCCTTCTTTTTATGGTGATTTCAACAATTATTGGCGGTACCTTGGCCTATGTTATTCCTTCAGGAGAAAATATGCGTCCGGTTATCGAGCATATTAATGAAGAACGGGCGCAATCGTCTCATTATGAGGAGACGATGAGTGAACTAAAAACGTTGATTGTTCAACCGAAGGACTTTAAAGTTATTTTGTTGGAGATGATACCTGAGAACCCAATTCAGGCTTTGTCTACAGGGAATATGGTCCCGGTTATTATTTTTACCATTCTTCTGGGCTTTGCTCTGGCTTTTATTGGCCCGGCTGGTAAACCAATGATCTCCTTTTTTGAATCTCTTTTTACCGCAACCATGAAACTGACGGACTGGTGCATGACGCTGGCGGTTCCGGGTGTCTTTGCCTTGGCGTTTGTTGCGGTGGCCTCTAGCGGAACGGAAATGCTGTTGAAGCTCCTTCCTTATGCTTTGCTGGTTATTTCTGGTCTGCTTTTACAGATTGTGGTGGTTTTCCCCACTTTACTGTATCTGTTTGCTCGGGTGGATGCCCTGAATTTGTACCGTGCCATCTCGGAAGCCATTCTTGTTGCTTTTGGGACCGCTAGCAGTTCAGCCACCTTGCCGATCACTATTGCCAACTGCGAATTGCGAGCGGGTATTTCCAACCGTATTGCTAGTTTTGTTATTCCAACGGGCGCCTCCATTAATAAAACGGGCACCACCATGTTTGAGGTGATTGCCGTTTTGTTTCTGGCACAGGCTTATAATATTCCGATTGATCCGGTGACGGTTAGTATGATTGCCGTATTGGCTATTATCGCTTCGGTGGCCGCTGCCGGGGTTCCTAGTGCGGGTTTGATTACCATGAGTGTTATTATCACCAGTATGGGTTATAATATGACGTTACTTGCCAGCGGGATTGCCCTTCTTTGGTCCATTGACCGCATATTGGACATGTGCCGGACCGTTACCAATGTGATGAGCAGTGTTACGGTTGCCACTATTGTTGCGGCCAGCGAAGGTGAGTTAAAACGGGATCTGCTGAACGATCCCACGACTTGGAAAGAAACCTTGTAGGAGCTTTTAACCCTTAATGAACATTCGTTTCCTGACACGAGTACTTGTCCTAAGCCTCCTTCTTCTCAGTCTCTTTGGGCTGGGAGTAACGGCTTTAGCCAAAAAAAAAGAGCCTATTCCTGAAAAAGAAGCTGAAATAGCTCAACCCAAAACACCCGCCCCTCGCCAAAAGGATCCGATAGCTATTTATAATAGAGGGGTTCAATCCTTCCAAGTTGGGCAAGATCAAGCGGAGAAAGGGAACACGAACGGTCAAAAAGACCTGTTAAAGCAGGCCATTAAAAACTTTGAAGAAGCACTTGCTTTGGATCCGACTTTGACTGAAGCGCAAAGCAACATCGGGTTTGCTTACCTCACCCTGAACGATCGTAAAAAAGCCATTAAAGCTTTTCTGAAAGCTAAAGAGATTAATCCGAATCACTTGAATACGCTCAATGGTCTTTCCACCGCTTATGCCTTGAACAACAACATTGAGGATGCCCTGAACACCTTTGATACACTGACACGGTTGGATCCGGGAAACCCTCAGTATTTTTTTAACAAAGGCAGTGTCCTTCAAAAGGCGAAACGTTACGATGAAGCGCTAAAGGCGTATCAAGCCTGTCTTGATCTAGAGCCCAATGATCAACGTAGTTTGTTTAATATTGCCACCCTGTTGGAAAACCTGGGAAAACTTGAAGAAGCCATTCCCTTCTACACCAAGGCCAAGGATGTGAACATCTCCAACCCGATTGGACTGGAGTCCGTCCACCGTCTGAATACACTTCTGTCGAATCAGGCGAAACAGCAAAAAGAAGAGGGTGGGAAGCCGCCCGCCGAAAAGCCGTCTGTAGATGATAACGATCGCAAGGAGTCCTAAGGGCTTATGCTCCATGGCAACATTAAAAAGACTTTGCGCCTTAACCGAACCATCGGACTGTCGTTTCTTTTCTACGGGCTACTGACCTATGGTGCTCATTTGGGCAATCGTTCTTCTTTTTGGCCGGAGTGGCAGGTGTTGATCTGGAGCTTGTTTGCTTTAGGCTTTATTTTTGCCAACGAAATTGGGCGAGCCAGCCTGAAACAATTTTCAGAAACGGAAGAGGCGATTCCGCTGGAAAAAATCAGCGTGTTTTTACCGATTGTCCTTCTGGCGTACTGTGAATTTACCTATTTAATTTCGGGTCAACTCTGGATCATCCTGTTTAGTGTGTTTCCAATTCTCCAGGCCCAGTTGTTTGGTCACTATCAGCTTTCTCGAGGCTTGCTTTTGACCGGTGTTATCGTTGCGGCGATCCTCACCCCCTTTGGCTATCCTACGGTAACGCTTATGAAGACCATCCCCCTGACCGTACTAATTATTCCGTTTATTCTGTCCCTGTTTCATTACGGGGCTTTTATCGCCGCTTTGGTTCGTGTTTCGACGACTCAGGTTTCCCACCTTCAGTCGCTAGCCACAACAGATGCACTGACCGGGTTGGTCAATCGGCGGCAGTTTAATCACCGACTTCAGTCAGAAATTGCTCGGGCACGTCGGCACCATTCACCCCTAACACTGGCTCTTTTTGACATTGATGACTTCAAGAAAATAAATGATTTCTATGGTCACCCGGTGGGTGATCGTATTTTGAAAGAATTAGGTGCTGTGATTAGCGAGAACCTTCGAGAATGTGATATTTCCGCTCGATATGGTGGCGAGGAATTTGCCTTGATCCTGCCTGAAACTCGTCAGGTAGAAGCTTACGAACTCCTTGAACGTCTCCGAAGTCTGGTCGAACGGAATGTATTCTGTTTGCCAGATAACCCACTTACTATCACCATCAGTGTGGGAGTGGCTCAAATGGATCTAGAACATCATACCGCTTTCGAACTGGTAGAACAGGCGGATGCAGCCCTCTATGAAGCTAAGCATCAAGGAAAAAACCGGGTGATCTATGGGGTTATTCCTACTCCGAAAATAACCATTAACAAGCCTTACGCTTCGGTGACCTTAACGCCGTTGAGAGATGAGCAAGAAAAAGGTGAACAAAAACCTTCGCTCGATTCACCCTTGCATTCGTGATAAAACTGCTTTATGACTTTGTCTTCCCCTCCATCGACCCATGACTCTCAAGAAACGCCCCCGATGCCTGCGACTCAGGGGGGGCATCGAGCACAGGCTGTTTCGGGCATGTTTAACCGGATTGCCTCAACCTATGATGTATTGAACGATGTGATGACGCTGGGCCTTCATCGGCATTGGAAGGTTCAGGCTGTCCAGAAGCTTCAGCTTACTTCGGGGCAAAGCGTACTGGACGTTTGTACGGGTACGGGCGACTTCGCCCGAAACCTGATCCCGCTTGTCGGTGAACAGGGACAGATAACCGGTGTCGATTTCTCCTCAGAAATGCTGGCGATTGCCGAAAAACGTTTTGGATATCTCGCTAACGTTTGTTTTGAGCAAGGTGATGCGTTAGCGCTTCCCTTTGAAGACAATCGGTTCGATGGAGCCATTATTGGGTTTGGCTTAAGAAACGTGGAAAGCATTCCTCGCTGTATCTCGGAGATGGCTCGTGTGGTTAAGCCTGGCGGCTGGGTTGTTAATCTGGACACCTCACCCAAAACTAAAATTCCCGGATTTTGGCCGCTTTTCTCGATGGTCATGCCGGTTATTGGCCATTTAGTATCCAATGATGCCAAGGCTTACCGCTATTTAGGACAATCCACCCTTGATTTTCCTCCACCTGAGATCATCGCTGAAACCTTCTTCAAAGCGGGCTTGACTCAAGTTAAGGTCAGCTCGATGGCCTTTGGTACGGTGGCGATTCAGGCGGGTCAAGTTCCCGGTTCATATAAATCAGGCTAAATAGCTCTTGGTGGATTTTTTGACTTGTGTGCTTTCTTCTGTTTCTCTCATTTGCCGAAACAGCACATTCTGGCGGCGAAGTTGTTCTTTTTCGTCACCCGTTTTCTTCTCGTCCTTGTCTTTGCCCAATGCCGAAGCAGCGGCGGAAATCATATTCGCGGTCTGAATGGGATTCATTTCCATAAGTCCATACCTCACAAGGTTGGGTTCGGTGGAATGGGGCTGACGGGTGCCATTAAACTAGTATTGTTACAATTATAACATAAAATAACACTATTTTACAATATACAAGGATTTTTACTCCTAGACCGGTCTAATATCGAGTCAATCTTTTTTGTATACTAGGGCTTCATCAATCCGCTTTTTAATTTAAAATGCGGATTGCAAGGGCTTGGCATAGGCGAGAATAGCGTAAGCGGACTGAAGGGCCTGATAGAGTGTGTGAAAATTAGTGGCTTCGTACTGGATTTGGGTGCCGCTCAGCCTTTGCCAGCCTGGAGCCATTATGGCTGTGTCGGCACAAAGGCTATTGATAAATGTTAGTTGCAATGTATACGGAGAGTCCAGAGTTAATAGATTCTCGTGCCAAGAGGTTTGTCCTTTTTTGGAAAAAAGAGCTTCTGTTTGGGCTTGGTAATTGGATAACACGGTTTCTTCCGGGTGGTTTAAAGATGCCGAAAACCCCAGAGCAGACTTGGTACACACTGTTTTTAAATCGGGAATCAGCTCGGTGATTTCTCGGCAAAACGCGTCATCTCCGCTTGCCAGAATTACGGGTACCTGATGGACGAGACTCGCATACAGGGCGTTAATGCCGCCTTCACCATATGATTTACCGTTAATGGACACATCGTATAAAAGGGAGTGAAACGTGTGGCATAAAACGGCTTTTTCTGTTCCTGCTTTGGCGTGATAGCCAATGTACATGGCGCCGTCGAAACTGGCATCCAGTCCAGCGGACATGGCTACTGGCTTCGGTTTACCAGAAAGCAAAGCAACTTGAGGAGCCACATGATCCAGCGAGAGGTTGGTCATACTCATGTGTGAATCGTTAATAACCACCTGTTCTACACCGGCTTCTAGTGCTGTTGTCGTTACCAAGCGTACCTCTAGCGCCATCTGATCCACCGCTGCTTCATAGGCAACTAGGTGAAGGGGGTGAGGACTACACTGAAACGGTGAGACCACACCGTTAATGCCTTCAATATCGGCGGAAATATAGAGTTTTTTTGCCGTCATAGACTGAGGTCTAAGCTTTACTGGGTGCTTTGTTATCGCTTAAGCTCTGGCGACCCTTTTCCTCCAGTTCTTCGGACAAGGCACAGGCTTTTTCTTTTAGGGCGGTCGCAGAATCTTTGAGCTGATGCCCCATTTCACCGGCTTTTTCTTTTAAAGCGCCTACTTTCTCGTCCACGGCTTCTCGAACGGCTTCGGTCGAGGCCGTACAGCGTTCTTCCATATCTTCACGAATCATGTTGCGGGTCTCTTTACCACTGCGGGGTGCAAACAGCATTCCTGCAAAAGCACCCATTGCACCACCGACAACCGCACCGAATAAAAATTTTCCAAAAGATGACATGCGTTCACGCTCCTATTCTGTTATTTATGCATTTTGCTATTTATTTTTTATCTCGTCGGGCCCAAACTGCTTCCCACATGGCTTTTAAAAAAGTGCCAGCGACACCGCCAAAATTACTCGAGAAGCCTTCAGAAAAACCTTTTAGTTTTTCGATGCCTTGTCCTGCGGCTACGGCGCCTTTTTCGAGTGTTTCCACACCGGTAACGGCCTTTTCACTTAAAATTTCTGCCCGGCTAGCCACTTGACGTAAGTCTTTTAGGGTTGGATACAATTCATACCGGGCCACGGTCCAAAATTCGGACACACCATGCAGGATAAACGCCAGCTTGAACAGAACGATAACCAACAGCACGCCGACGGGCATCAATAAAACCCAACTAACGGTGGTTAAGATTTCCAACTGAGATTCCATGATACGCTCTCTTTCCTACTTCTATCTGCTACGGATTGTAGTCATTGCCAAGGGCCACCTGTTCTCGCCGACGTGCCTGCGTTAGTCGGCGGGATTTTTTATCTTTTTCCGCTTTTTCCATCTGGCTTTCAATATTAATGCGGGTCCGATCAATAAATTTCCGGGTGCTACTGTGGGGTTCCATCTCATCACCCAGTTTTTCCGGCAATGTTTTGACAAAAACTTTGATCTCTTCCCGGAAAGCAGACCCTTTTTGAGGCGTACATAAGAGTCCGGCAATACCACCCGCAACACCGCCAAGCAACATGCCTAATATAAAGGCAAACAGTCCATCATCATTTCCTTTGCTCTCTTGGGCCATGGGCTTTCTCCCTTTTTCCTGACTTATTTTTAAAGCGTATTCAAAACACACATTCAGGTTTCACGCCTAGCTTAGGGCAAACGGAAGGTAACTTCAAGAGCGCTTCCACTTTCAATCCAATGGGGATTTAACAATCTGGTTGAACACAAACAAAGCTAATCGACTTCGCCAGCCACCGGCCTGAGCGAGCTGATCGGACTGAGCATCCATTTTTTCCAGTTGATGGCGTAAGTTCCGCATCTGAAGGCGGTACTTTTGAATTGCTGGGGTTGCTTCTACCCGCCAGCCTTCAAACTGTTCTTCAACCCAAAGTAATCTTAGAAACAGCCAAATCAGACCGCCGACGAGAAGACTCTCGGCCAAAATAATAACCATCCAGAACCATAGTGTATCGATCATAGGTTTTATTTAATCACATTTTGTCCTGGTTTTAAAGATCTTGTAAAATAGGAAGGGGCGGACGTGTCACTTTCCTTTTTTAGTTAAGGGAGGGCCTGCAAATAGTGCAGGATCAAGTCCTCGCTCTGCGTTTTTCTTTAATCTTGGATCGTCCAGAGGCGTTAGATTGGGCGATGATGCGTCCGGCGGTGTTAGAGGCTGAGGGCGCTGAATTTGAGCATGCTTTAGGTATTTATATTCTTGATCTCGAAATTTTTGAGTGCATTTATTGTATTTTCGTTTTAACAAACCAATCCGTGGCCGGTAAAAGGGGTGAATGACCTTATTTTTCTGGTTAAGTTTCACGATTTTTAGCCGAATGGGGTCACACTCTTTTTCCATAGTATCTTCCGCCGGAGGGGTAAAATCTTCCGATTGATCGCTAACCAGCCACCCAAAAGGCCAAAAGGCATAAGCCGCCACAGGGGGAAGGAAAACGAGTAGCCCTAAAGCACTGACCAACACACTCAATCGTAACGTATTTTTGTTCATATGCTTATTCTACCTGAAAGTGAAGGGTTTTGACTTCATAAGGTGCGAATCGTAACGGTGAATTTTTCAGATCCAGCGATTCACCGGATTGAATGGTTTCCATAAAATCGGTTTCAACCACATGGGTGTAGTCAAATCCAACCTGAATTCGGGCGGGTTGAGGTTGAGCGGAAATATTAACCAGCCGGACAATGAGTCCGTGAGAGTCATTATCTGGACACTTAAGGGCGTGACTCACAATATCCCGATTATCCCATTGGATGAGTGAGTAGGACTGACTCGTTAGTACTGGTTTCTGACAAGGCAATTTTCCAGAAAACCCAGAGAGGGGTTGATAAAACCGTTGAGCCATTTCATAGGCAAAGGCTTCGGTGGATTGGCCCGTTTCTCTGGACGATAAGGGTGCCCACGCGAACTCGGCCTCTATTTTTCGATGCGTAAGCATGCCTTCAGGCGTCTTAAAGGGAGGTCCGGCTTGAGCGCCTCGAACACCGGTTTGATCACTGGACAATTCTGAAAAAGAACGGAATACCGTCACGCCCAATCGGTGGTTTATGACCTCGTACTCGGTCAATCCTTTGGTGAGCCAAAGTTGATCAGGTGTCATTATAAATCTTTGAATAGGGCCGGTGTTGCTTTTTAGTTCTTTCATAGGAGAGGCTGGAATCTGGCTTATTAGGCAATCACTGGGATCGTAGTTCCGGGTGACTAGCCCAAAGTGGGACTCACACTGAAGCTGTTCCAGTGGTGAATTTGACAAGAACTGAAGTTGTAGTTTTTGAGCGGTCCCGGCTCCAACCCGGCCTGATAAATGGCCTTGGAGTAACGGCGAATCGGCCCTCAAAATTAGGGTTAATACCCAGTTCTCAGCTGTGTTTTTGTGGGTGTAGCATACTGAGAGCTGATTTTCTAAGCCTTCTTTCATGGGTTTAATCTGACAGGAAAGGTGCCACGGTTGATCCTGCTTTGTGCCTTGTTTGGTTGTTCCGGGGCTGCTGCTATAAGAGTCTCCATACTCTGGAAGCATAGCGAGATTAAGCTGCTGACAGAGACACTCATCCGTTTGTTTGTTAAATAATTGGATCCCTTTTTCCTGAGACGCTTCTACCCGAATCCATTGATTTTCCAGGCCATAAACCTTTTTTCCCGACAGGTTGTGGTGAAAGTCCTGAACCGGCACCGTGGGTTTTAAATCTTTAACTTTAGTTTTCTTTAGTCGAGTGACGCTGTGCGGTGCCAATTTATCTACCCAAAGCCATTCGGGTATGAAACGCTTCTGCGTTCGGTGTGCTTGAGGTACATCTTGGCTGTTCCAGCGGTAATTATCGACAAACGTTTCCCCCTGTTTGTCAGTTGCATTTCCCGGAAATCCTAAACTGTCGGGATCCAAATCAGACTGTTCCACCACTTTAACTAGCCCGGTATAGGGAGCGTCAGTCGGGTTTAGAACGACCCATTCTTCTTCCGTGGCGGATTGGGCTAGTTGATGATTCAGGCGAGTGGTGAGGGCATGGGCGATCTGGTTGGCGGCATCAAACCGGACTTCGTTTTCTCGATGCACGGCATCCACACTGCATCCGCAAATGCTATCGTGAGGGTGGTTTTGAAGTAGGAGCGTCCAGAGTTTATGCAGTTCGTGTTTGGGGTAGGGTAATCGCTGGCTTTGCCCTGAAAAATTGAGCCGTTGATTCATGGCAATCTGTTGTTCCAGCTTGGGAAGAGTGGCGTATTCCAACATGCGATTGGCCTGTTTCAGATACATTCGAGAAGACCAGACTCCCGGTAATAAAAACGCAACCGAGTTGTCGGTAAGCTCTCCTTCTAGGACCGGTAGGTTCAGTTTTGCTGTCCGAACTTGTTCGGTCAGCATGCGTAGGTAATCCACCGGGTGGCCAGAGGTGTAACTAAAAATAGTCTTCTTATTGAGTATCTTTTTCCCCTCAGCCGTAATCGGTCCCAGATGATCACCACCCAGAGGTAGTAGCACCGATTGACTGGCTGATTTAGTGAGGGCTTTTTTCTGCAAATTCAAGAGTGCTGTTACGCGTTCATCGTCTGTTAGTTCAGGGTCATGGAGCATGTTTTGAAAATAACCTTCGGCCAAATGGTAGCCCAACACGGCACTTCCATCCCGGCTCTTCCAGATAAACTCGGAGGTCTCCGGATTAACCCCACGCCAAACCACGGCGGAATCGATGCCAAAGTGCTTTAGGATTAACGGGATGTCTGCCGAGTGGCCAAAGGTATCGGGTAAATAACCGGTAAATTGATGGCACCCCCAAGCCTGAGCCTCCTCAATACCTCGTTTTAAATTGCGGATCAGACTTTCGCCACTTACCAAAAACTCGTCGGGCATCACGTACCATGGGCCAATATTGATTGGCCCGTTTTCGATATAGTGCCTTAACCGCTCTTCGTTTTCGGGTCGAAATTCCAAGTAATCTGACAGCAAGCTGGTTTGTCCATCTAGCGTAAAACAGGGCAAGATACCGGAATCCAAACGATCTAAAACTTGGTCTACTACGTCGGCCAGTCGAACCTGAAACGCAGAAAAAGGCTCATACCACTCCCGATCCCAATGGGTGTGGTAATAAATAAAAATAGAGGATTTTGAGTCAGGCATTAACCTGCTTTCCTAAACGGCTAACATATTCAAATAGATAGAATCAGTTTACTGCAAAGCGACGGGAAATAATCCGATTTGGAACGGTTAGATAAAACTGGATAAATTTTAAGGGTATTGGCAAGAGCATTAGCGACACAAATTTAAAGTTTTTAAAACTTTTTAGAGCTTTGAGCAATTTTCTCATGGGTTTGGCATTTAATTACAGGAAGTCAGTTTTTTACAGATTAACAGATTAAACGGAAAGCTAGGTTCATCTCTTCATGCGTTGCACTCCCTTTTCTTACTTACCCCAAGCCGAAACGATCCGACCTCGTCAGAGGAAGGAAAGACCCAACGATTGGGTATCGTTCGCCTCTTCCTCTGTCTATTTTGGTGAGTCCGACAGTATGAGTAGTACGAAACGTTCTGAGAACAAGCCTATTTTAGTTTCTGCAAACGAGGTAAAAGAGACGGCTCAGATCCTGAAGGAAATGAACCAACCTCTTTTTGCGCCTGGGCTTCAATCAGCCATGGGCCATGCCGGGCGAACAGGGGGCGCTAAGCTGGACATTGGCTCTTTTACATTGGGTCTTGTTGGTGTGCTGGAAGGCGCCATTCATGAGATGCCCCAAGTGGTTGGGCACGAAAGAATGGGAATTTCCCCATCCCCGGATTCTTTTTTTATTAAAGGGATGGCTTTTCAGGCGGTTGAAGGGTTAGTGGAAAAGGGCAAGTTTAGCGAAGAAAGTATAGAAAATATCAAATGGGAAGCCGTTGCTCAGATGATGGAGAAATTTGTTGACCAGTGGGATGAGGAAGCCTTTGGTCATCTGGAGTCTTCCGAAATATCTGAGCCACTAGAGGATGACAGTGTTCCTCTGTCCGAGAAGGACTATACTCATTTGTTCACCTCTGCCCCTGAGTCTGAACCAGATAAACGGAATGAGATCCCCGAAGAGCCTACTCGCCAAGAATATACGATTAAAGATAAGTTAAAAAGCTATTTTTCTTTTGATAATCCTTTTTTAAAAAATCCGCTCACTCATTTTGTTTTTGGTTGGCTTTTAGGCGGCATTATTACGCCTTTCGTTTTCGTGACTATTCCTGCGGCACTTGGGGTTGGCTTCTTACTCCATGATATGAAAACTGAATCGGGTTCGGCTGACGCTCAGGCTGATTCCCACTCTGAATCTTCTTTGGTCGATCCAAACACATACCAGTTTAATGAGCCCTTTGCCCAGTTGTTGACAACCTATACGCAGAAAAACAAGTTGGAATCCCAGAACCTGAGTAGTTATTTTGAATTGCTTTGTCAATGTGCGGAAAACCCTGAAGGCGTTCCAGAAGAGGTGTTAGACGTGGCCCAACGGGTTAAAACGTTTCAGGATAAATTGAGAAAGGCGTTAAATTCTGGTCAGCTGACCCATTGGACTCATTAACGTGTTCTCATATTAATAGCTGTTCTCTCTTTGCCTCTATTTTTGCTCTTGCGTCCGCCGTAGACAGAACGTAGAATAAAGGCAGACTCTATTTCTTTATCAATGCTCGAATGAGGAGCCTCAGGCATTATGGGTGAACACAATGTGGTAACCAGTCCAGAAGACCTTGATCTTCAAGCCTTTATGAAGGCTTTGCTCGATGATGTTCAAGCTCTGGAAAAAATGTTGGATTCCAACATGATTGAAACGGGCATTAGCCGAATTGGCTCCGAACAGGAGATGTTTATTATCGACAAAAACGGTTTTCCTGCTTCGATTGGTCCTGAGCTTCTTAAAGAGATTGACGATCCCCGTTTTACGACCGAGCTGGCTAAATTTAATATGGAGGCTAACCTGACGCCTTTGGAGTTTTCAGGCTCCTGTCTGAGTGATCTGGAGCAGGAACTCACGGAAGTGTTTCAAAAAGCTCAGCAGGCGGCAGAACGGCAGAATGGAAATATCCTGCTGACGGGTATTTTACCGACCCTTCAGAAAACTCACTTAACGCTGGATAATATGACCCCTAACCCTCGCTATTACCAGATGAACGAGGCACTTAACCAATTTAGAAAAGGCAAGTTTCATGTGTCAATCAAAGGCGGTGCTGAGGATCTGGACCTGACCCATGACAATATTATGATGGAATCTTGCAATACGAGCTTTCAGATTCATTTTCAAATTAGCCCTCAACATTTTGCTAATTACTACAATGTAGCTCAAGTGATCGCCGCCCCGATTCTTGCGGCTTCGGTTAACTCGCCTTTGCTCTTTGGTAAACGGCTTTGGCATGAAACGCGTTTGGCTCTATATCAACGCTCAGTCGATACCCGGTCGACCACCCACCAATATCGTGGTCAAAAGGCTCGGGTTCATTTTGGCGATAAATGGGTGAATGACTCGGTTTTAGAGTTGTTTCGAGCCGATATTGCTCAATTTAAACTGTTATTGGCCAGAAAGCTGGAGGAAAACTCACTGGCGGTTTTAGAAGCCGGTGGTGTTCCAAGGCTTCAGGCTTTGTGTCTCCATAACAGCACCATTTGGCGATGGAACCGGGCCTGCTATGGGGTCGGCGATCATGGTAAACCCCATTTGCGAATTGAAAATCGCTATATTCCATCGGGGCCAACCGTGGCTGATGAAGTAGCCAATGCGGCTTTCTATTTTGGCTTGATGCGGGCTTTCTCCAATCAGTACCATGATATTAAAAGCATGATGCCTTTTGCGGATGTGAAGGAGAATTTCTTCAAAGCCGCTAGCCATAGCCTGAGTGCGCAATTTACTTGGCTGGATGGTAAGAATTATACAGCGCAGGATTTAATCTTGAAGCAACTTTTACCGATTGCCCGGGAAGGGCTGATGGATGGTCACCTCAGAAAAGCCGATATTAACCGGTATATGAAAATTATTAAAGATCGGGTTAAGTCGACTAACACGGGTGCTCGTTGGATTTTAAAATCGTTTCAGGAAATGGGTCCTGAAATTAGCAAGGATTTGAAGTGTCGTTCATTAACCACCGAACTACTGAAAAACCAGAATTCGGGTAAACCGGTTCATTTATGGGATACTGCCGAACTGCAGAAAACTGATAGCTGGCATCATAGCTATCGAACCGTGAATCAATTTATGTCCACCGAACTTTATACGGTCTCGCCAGATGATATTATCAACTTAGCGGCTAATATTATGGATTGGGAACATATTCACCATGTGCCGGTTGAGGACAATGAAGGGCGATTATTGGGTATTCTCTCTCATCGGACTCTTTTTCGATTGTTGGCCATGCAACAAGAGAAAACGGTGACGGTTCGAGAAGCCATGAAGACAGATTTAGTTACGATTTCACCCGATACGCCTAGCTTGAAAGCAATCCAGTTGATGCGGGATAATCAGATTGGCTGTCTTCCTGTTGTTGAAAATGAACGATTGGTCGGTTTGGTGACGGAACACGATTTTGTTGCTCTGGCAGGAAAGCTTCTTGAAAGCATTTTAAAGGGGGAGGACTGATTGTCGGCTATTTCGGATTCGCCTGATCGTTCTCTTGTTCATATCCCGCGTGTCATTGGAGAGTATACAGCTGGGCAGGTTGGGTCTACTGTCGTTGTTATCGGCGGTATTCACGGTAACGAGCCAGCGGGTATTTTTGCGCTTCATCGGGTTTTTCAGCAGCTCAAAGAGAAAAAATGGCCGTTAAAGGGTCGACTCATCGGCGTTTCAGGAAATAGAGGGGCTTTAGCGAAAGGAAAACGGTTTCAAGGGCGCGATTTAAATCGAAAGTGGTACCCTGCTTCTATTCAGGCTTTGTCTGATAACATGGACGACTCGCCTGTTCCTGAAGACCATGAGCAACGTGAACTGGCGAATCTTTTTGAAAAGCTGGCCCAAGAAAGTCAGACGCCTCTGATTTTCTTGGATATTCATAGTACTTCGGCAAAGGGAGCCGCCTTTTGTGGGATTGCGGATACGCTACGGAACCGGAAAATCGCTTTTCCCCTCGAGGTGCCCGTTGTATTTGGTCTGGAGGAAACCATTGAGGGTTCGATGCTTGGCTTTCTTGATGATTTAGGACATATCACGACTGCCTTTGAGGGAGGGCAACACGATGATCCAGAAACCATCGATAATGCTGAGGCGGCCATATGGCAAACTCTATATACTTCCGGGTTACTGGAACAAAAAATGGTCCCTAACCATCATGAACACCTTCAACGTTTAAAAGGGTTACGAGGTACATTTCCTCAGTTTGTTGAAATTCGATACCGACATAAAATAACGGAAGACGATGGATTCAAAATGAATCCCGGTTATCATAATTTTCAAAAAATCACTCAGGATGAGTGTCTCGCCCAGGATCATACGGGGAAGCTTTATGCTGAAGAGTCAGGACGAATTTTAATGCCTCTTTATCAACCACTGGGTGAGGATGGTTACTTTGTCATTCGGGACATCTCTTATTTTTGGCTGGCCTTTTCCGCCCTACTTCGGCATTTTCGCCTAGATCGACTCGTTCCTTTCTTTCCTGGTGTTCGGCCTCACCCAGATAAACCCGAACACTATATTGCTAACACCCGTATTGCTCGATTCTTTGTGAAAGAAACGTTTCACTTACTGGGCTTTCGGCGACGCGAACAAATGGAAGACGGTTCTTATCTCTTTTCACGTCGGAGGCCTGACTTCTAAAAGACGGTGCCTTTACTTTTAAACCATAATTAAGGATTGTGATCCAGAACCGAGTGGGTTAGAATGAATATTATTCTATATTTACATTTGTATTACTTAGTAACAATTTAAATCAATCTAGAAAGGGATGTACGATGGGTCGTCTACTTAGTCTTAATGTATTGAAACAAGGCATGCTTGTCAGTCTTCTGGCCACGGGTGCGGTGTGTTCTTTTGCTTTTTCCGGGGCCTTTGCCGCCGAGGGTCAAAGTGATATCGTCAGCACCAATGAGCATTTTATTGAAATTAAAGATTCCTATGGAGAGGTTGCTTACCCCTATGCTGGTGAAGGCCTGCTGGAAGATTTGCTACCCGTTCGTCAATCTTTTGATAATACGGAAGTAAATTTCTACTTGCAAAACCCGAGAACCCTTGAGGCACCCGAGCTTTTGCCTCTCATTCAAAATATGAATAAAGCCGATGTTTCGCTTCGTGCCGTTAATCCGACCGATATGCCCTATTACCTCTCGGTGCCAAGCCAAAATAAAAAGCTTTATGTTCCCCTTCAGTCAGAACGAACCTTGACCGTCGATATGAGTGGTATTCAGTCGGGTGAACTGGTCCCCTATTATCTGATGGATATTGATGGTGAGAAAATCGCAGGTGGCTATATTTTGAATGGGGTGATTGTTAAGAAAGCCCATTATTCTGCCACACAACAACAGCATGCGGAATGGAGCAACCGTTTGCAACAGTTGATTCTTTCCAACGAATACAAAGCGCCTTATCTTCCTAAAAAGCCGGAACCCCGATACGTTGAGCCGGTTGTTCAGGAGGAACCGGTTCGCGGATACTGGTAAACTGAAGCGCTCATGATTGCTTCTTACTATTGGAAGTCTATTTATACACTCGCCCTGATTTTCCTGCTTGTTGGGATTGGGGCGAGTGTTTTTTCAGAGCCGAGAGAAGGCCAGAGTGTTTCCAAAATTACGATTAACATTCCGGCCCGAAAGTTACAGGTCTATTCCGGTCAACATCAATTGATCCGCGAGTATTCCGTCGGGGTTGGTCGTCCAACTTTTCCCACTCCGAAAGGGCAATACCATATTATTCGAAAAGTTGAAAACCCCGCTTGGGAAAATCCCTACAAGCCTGTTGGCGTTAGTCGGATTAGGCCCGGAAAAGGAAACCCGCTGGGAACTCGTTGGTTGGGCTTTAAACGAGACGCCAAAGGGGAATATGGCATTCATGGCACCAACCGTCCAGAGTCTGTTGGGCACTTTAGCTCTCATGGATGTATTCGGATGAAAATTAAAGATTCGGAAGAGTTGTTTTCCATGGTTGCTATCGGCACGCTGGTTGAGGTCTCCTATAATCCTGCCTGGCTTGAACAAAATAACGATCAGATTTTACTCACGGTTTTTCCTAGCCCGTTCTCTTTAACCGAAACCCATTCGTTAGATGCCCTTAAAAAGGAAATCCAGCGTCGGTTCCCAACCGCTCAGATTGATGAACGGAAATTGACCCTGTTTTGGAACCAATCGGTGAATGAGCCAATAGCCATTGGCTTTATTCCGAAATTCTCACCCCTTAAGTCGCTTCAGCCTGCGACTCAATCGGATTCTACTTCAGGTGATGACTTACTGGACACCTTAAGAGAGTCGCAATTTGTCGACGTGATGAGATAAATAAACTTACTGGGCCGATGCTTTACTTAAAACGGAACCTTTGTTCTTCCGTCTTTTTCGTTTCAGTTCATCTTCTTCGTCATCAGACATGGGAACTAGGTCAAAGAATCCTTGGTTATTATCATCACTATTAAATTCGTCGGTGCTTGACGCTTCACCATCTGTTCCGTTATCCGAGTTAACGACTTCCAATGTGCCTGTTTTATCAATCTCGTCGTTTGTACTCGGTGTGGAGTCGTCATCGTCATCATTATTTCCTTCAAGGATATAGGGAACACCCACGCTGAGTAATACAAGCTCAAATAGGGTTTCATCAATAACGACTTGCCCCACCGTTAAAATAGTGCCATTAAAGATGACCATGCCAGGGGGGATGTTTCCAAACAGGGTATTGGAAGGGGCGACCACTCCATTCACATTGACTGAAACGCCACCAACGACACCGCCAGCGTTATAGTTAAAGTCACCGCCAACAATAATAACATCCAGCGGGTCGACGTCACTGCCAATGGTTCCAAAAGGCGTAACGAAGTTTGAGTCCGCACCTGCGACAACGTTGTTTCCGGCGCCATTGCTATCCAGCAAGCTACCAGTGCTGGCTCTTAACTCAACACCAGCTGTTCCTACATCAATAAGATCCAGGTTACCGCCAGTGGTCAAATTAATGTAGGCGCCCGCATTATTGGTTCGAACATTAAGCGTACCATTATTGCCGATTGAGCCCATCGTAATGTCAATATCTGTATCTAAGGTTGCGCCGTCTCCAATTTGCCCACTGCCTAAAATGCCGCCATCGAGTCGAAGGTTGCGGTTGTTAGCGAGAACAATATTAGCTACCGAGTCATCACCCGGTGTGGCGTCCACAATGGTATTGGTTGTAAACAGTCCTAAGTTCATATCGCCAGCGGTCAAATTAAAGGAGCCCAAACTCATGGCTCCTGCCGTGGCTGTGTTACCGATATTCAACGTGCCCGCACCAATATTATTGAGTTCTCCATTGGTCAGATTAAAGGTACCCGCACCTCCACCTAGGCCAATGGTGGATCCTGCGCTGGTTGCTGCCAGATTAACTGTACCTGCTCCGCTATTCACGAGTCCGGCAGACAGATCCATAAAGTCGGAGGTCAAATTAATGGTATTTCCAAGCGAGGTAATATTCTGACCACCCAGATTAATTGCGCCACCGGTCGTGGTTGTTAAATCCATGCTGTTGGTCGACGTTAAGTTTCCGCCTGCCAAGGTAATATCGCCATTGAGTGCTGTGGTCAAAATCGAAATGTCCGCAGCGTTTACGTTACCGGTGAAGCTGATATCCGAGCCCGCCTGAAGTGTAAATTCGTTGGCAGAGTTACTGCCACTAATAGCGACGGCATCTAATTCGTTAACAAACGCACCACCCCCCAGAACGCTTAGGTTTAGCGTACTGGCGGCTGTATCCAGTAGATCTGCACCACTACCCAAATCGCCATTGGCTTGACTTAGGGTCACGGTGCCGCCACCCACTCGGCCTGCGGTTTGGGTAATAGAACCTGCACCGACTGCTTCAATATTTAATGAGGTGACTCCGGTCAGATTTGCATTAAGGGTTACACCCCCATTGGCCGAAGTGGTGTCAAACAGGATATTATCTGCAGATAAAGCACCATTGACGGTAAAATCGCCATTGGCAACCACATCCAGATCACCTGTCATGGTTCCGGCATTAAAGACAATATTATCGGTCTCGCTTAGGTAGATATCGCCCCCGGTACTGTTAGCGGTCACGTTTGTAACATTCACATCATACCGTTGAACAGCACTGGCCACATTGCCGGTACCTAAATCAATATTTAAATTGGTTGCCGTTGTTGTGGCTGGAATGGCTTGCGTCACATTACTACCCAATCCATTGGCGGTCAGGTTCACAGTGGTTCCGGTGATACTACCATTTTGTGTTATATGGCTGGCATCGCCTGTGGCCTGCAATGTTGTCGTTGGCCCATTAATGCTCGAGTTAATCACCATGACACTGCTGTCACCCGCCGTTTGCCAAACCCCTGATGTCGTGTGGATGACATTTCCGGCTTGGGTAATGCCGCTATTGTTACCGGTTGTACCTAACTGGTAATTGGCGCCATTAAAATTACTGGTATTATTGATGGCACTGTTATTGCCCGTGGTATTAAAGGCTGCTGTTCCACCCACAACGGTCACGGATCCGTTTCGAGTAATACCACTGCCAGTACCGGCTGTATCAATAGTAAATGTCGTTGCTGTTACGTTACCGGTTTGATTCACGGCGCTGTTATCTCCGTTGGTATCGAGGTCGAAGAGTGTTGTAATGGCGATGTTGTTTCCGTTGTCGTTGAGTGTAATGCCGCTGTTGGAGCCTGTGGTTGCGACGGTAGCGTTGACGGCCGTGATTCCACCGGTTTGG
>JAJCZA010000006.1 GCA_029262635.1 Vampirovibrionales bacterium
CCTCATCGGTCGTTACGCTACGCGACACCGGTTGAATTCGCCGCCCGTTGGTATTCTACGAATACCAACCCTCCCCCGCAGGCTGTGATATGATCCCATTACTCTAATGCCACCTGGTATTAAAAAAGGGGACCAGTCAGACTTCACGTTTTCAGGTTCTAAAACCGCTGCTTTTTCAGAAGCAAGGGTTTTTAAAGGACTATCAGAATGATTAATTGGGTTGTTGAGGGACATTGGGGACTCCTTTCTGGATTCCGGTTTGGGCAAGACTGCCAGCTTGTCGGAGAACTTCCGGCCCAAACTGGCTGAGCATGGCTTGTTGTTGGGCGGCTTGTTGCGCCTCGGCGATTTCTTCTTTAGTCTTCATCAAACCCTTGGTATCAATGCCGATGGCCGTCGCCCGGCGGGCAATGTAATCATCAAGGTTCATGTATTGAGCCAGAATTTCTGGCCCCAGCGTGTTAGCCAGCCCGCTGATAAAGACTTCGAGTTTGTTTAAATCGTGCCCCCGTCCCAGCGCCTCTAGGCCTGTAATAATCATCGGTTTAATCGAATCCCTGGGTAAGGACGGGAGCTTTTTAGACTTTTCCATTTGGTGAATCTTTCGCCGCACGTAAGGCAATTGAAATTCTTGAGCGAGAATGGAATAGAGTCCGCCAAGAGCATCTTCTAATTCACGGGCCATAAAGCGGACTTCTTCCGCCGTCACTCGTTCGGCGTTTCGTTGAATAGAGGAATTGAGTAAGAAGGCGAAACTAAGTCGCTCTTCAATCCGCCCCATCTGTTCATAAGCAATACGAAAATCATTAAATTTATTGAGTTGAAGAACGGTTACATCATCGGCATTGCCTTCTCGAATAGCCCCATTGGGCGATTCGGCTAGCGTCTTAGCACGGGTGGTTCCGTTGGGATTAATGAGAAACAACACTTTCGCCGCCGCCGCAGAACCTTCCACAATGGCACGGGATAATCCTTCGAGTGATTTGAGATCGCCAAGGTATTCTTCGACATAACCTCGTCCATAGTCTTCACCGTCAATCCGATTTCCACGTAAGGCAATAAAGGGAGAACGATCTAGCGGATAGCTCCCTTCAGAATCGGGAATAACAATTCCTTTAACTTCTTGAGAAACTTTCCATTGCTTATCCGTTCGCTTGATCCAAGTATAGAGATTGACGTTCTTTTCCGAACTGTCCATCCGAGCGGCAATGAGTTCTCGAATATTTTCAGGCAAGGCTACCGGCGCAACCGTTTCGTGGACAACCATTTCCAAGACATTACCCATCGGATCTCTTAGAACGACATAGCGGTTGAGATGAAAGACTCGAATCCCCTCTTTACGGGACATATCCATCAAGACATTGCCTGCCACTAAAAGATGTTTCAGAATCTCAAAAACAGCCACCCGATCCGAAGACGTTTCAATCTCAGTCATCACCGCCTGTTCAATTCGAGACAAGCCGGTTTCAAGCTCCGTCTTTAATTCAGGGTCACTATTTTGAAGCTGACTCAAGGTGAAGTCTTCTATCTTTAATCGAAAAAACGGACTGTTCGGTGGAAGCAAGGCCAATAGCAATTTAGACGATAAATTATTAACGCCTCGTGCGCCAACGCCTTGAAAGGGTGTTTCCAAACGCATGGTATCTGTCTGGCCATCTGGCGGCAGCAAGCTGGGAATCGTTAGTTTTGATACTTCTCTGGCCCGTTCTAAATACACGCTCCGCTTCGACTCAAGCTCACGATAACGCGCTTCAGCAGCCCCACTTCGTGGGGTCTTATTTATAGGCTCATTCATTTAAATCAAAAGCCTTTTCGTCGAAACCTTCATGAGGGGATATTTAATCCGCTGGCTGAACTAGGAATAGATAGGTCAATTCGTAGATTACGAGTGCCAGAACGTTTTGCTTTCTTTGCGCCTTTACGTTTTCGATTGGTATCATTCAATACAGGGGCTTCCGGGGTGGGTTCTGGTGCTGGGGGAGGTGGTGGCAACTCCGGCGCTTTAACCGGCTTGATTTTAGGAACCTTGGGTTTGGAAAGACACATTTGAGTCACCTCATAAATTAATGGATTGCCCACTGTTTCTGTTTAACGGACCCACCGGCCCGTCTAATATATTTTCATTTTGCCGTCGATACATTTCATTGAGAAATCGAACCACTCGACGTTCACCAGACTTAATCCAGACCTCACGATCTGCCCAGTCGGGATCCGCAGACCGTTCCGGGTAGCGCTGGTTGAGTTCATCTAATAATAGTTTGGGGATGAGTGGAAAATTATTTTCGAGCATCGTTCTGTACTCCTATAGGGCACCCTATTTATTTTTCAATTCAAAAGAGTCAAGAACCGATGGATTCTTGAAATAACCACCGTTTCTATTCTCTATAGGGCAACCTATTTCAGAATATTGGTCGCGTAAAGTATCACTTTTCGATACTTTACGCGAATGATCTTCGGGATTTTCTTTAGAAGACTAACTGATATCGAACGGCGGGGCCTGCACCACGACGCTGTAGAAAGCCAATTTTTGTCAGCTTAACAAGCGAGTTCTGAACGGTTCTTCGGACAAGCCCGGTTTCCTCCATCAGATCCGAGACCTGCAACCGCTTTTCAGGGGAGGATTTAAAGCAAGCCAGTACTTGTAAGGCGCTCCCGGATAATTTCTGTAGATTCGCATATCGCTGACGTAACATGGGTAAATCGGCCAAAGCCAATCGAAACATCTTTAAAAAGAACCAAGCCAAGGGTTCCAAGCGGTAATCCGTGGGATCAGCGCGATATTGCCCCTCGGAAGCTTCCCGTAAAACGCTGTAGTAGATTGAACGGTGCCGTTCAATTTGGCGATCAATGGAAATATAAGGAATCACTTGATGCAAATGGGTATCATCACCTTGAATCAAAGCTAACAAGAATATCGCCCGGCCTAAACGCCCATTGCCATCCTGAAAAGGATGAATAGCCAGAAATCGAAACACAAATTCTGTTGCAACGAGTAGAGGCCAAGGATTCTCTTGAATAGAAGCATTATACCAATCGACCAAATCACGCATCGCGACTTCTGTAATAGGGCCAGGTGATGAGGGTTCCAGAACAGTCCGCTGCTCCCCGGTTTCATGGTTAATGGATACAACCCGGTTGGGACTCGTTTTGTACCCCCCTGCATAACGAGAGGCCGCTGAATAATAAGCCAGCAGAGAATGATGTAATCCTCGAATTGTGCTTTCGGTCAAGGGGAACATATCGTCGCCTTGAAGGTAAACGAGATTCAAAATTTCCCGGCAGCCGACTACCTCTTCGACGCTACGTTCACGGTCTTTGGAGAGTTTATCCAGAATAAATGTTTTCTTTTGTTCAAAGGCAGTGGTTTTGGCGTCCGCTGTCAGTGTTGTGTCTACCCACTCAATTTCTGCATCGGTGAGTACCGCGTTTTCAATACGCGTCGATGCCCCAATCGTACTGATTAGGGCACACTTGTGCAGATACTCCTTTTCATCCTCAGTGAGTACTGAAAACATCTCGGAGAGCTGCCCAAGCTCAGCTTGAAGCTCTTTTAGAGCTTTTTCCAGCTTAGGGGAGAGGGTGAAAGATAACATGACTGAAACATCCTGAGTTAGGGGCTATAAGAGTTACCATACCATATCGCACCTTATTGCACCATATTTTTTAGGTAAAACAGGTGCAATAAGGTATATCTCTGAAAAAGAGAACGCCAGCAAAGCTCAAAATCGTTTCTCTTCTCTCTAGGGCTATTTATATCAGAATCTGAAATAGGTTGCCCTGTAGGAAAGCCTAAACAGCATGACTATATAGTTAGTTTAGATGTTACTATAGCTTTTCCTGAACATGCTCTTGAACTCAAGCTGTAAGCCGTGAATCAAAAAACAAAGTGCCACGGCAAAAATGACACAACAACATCCAGCGAAAATGACCAAGAAATAATTAGCAGAGATTTGTGAAAGGCTATATCGTACAATGAAAGACAGCCAGCCCCCCTATACCCCTATAAACACTAGCCTACAACGAGACAACTTGCCATCAAAGCAAGAGGCCTAACCATTAAAACCATTGCTATAACAGGCTATACAGACTCAAGAAAGCCTAGTTAGAATGAATAATTCCTCACTTTCTCCTCACTAAGCAAGCTAACAAGGGATAGAAACACTGAATCACCCTAGTTTTTTATTGAGACATCTTTTCCTTATCTATTGTTTGATCAATACAAGCATAACACTATCTATCACTTAAACACAGACGTTTATAATCTCGTCAATATGGGCATAATACCAGTAAACAGGGAAACCAACGGTTTGCGCGCTATCAATGGAGTAAGAAAACAATGCTTAATGATCTCCATATCCGTATTCCCTTTGTGGGTGAAATTTATCTTGAATATCGCTGTTCAACATGCGCGATCCCTTTTTGTTTAACGGCCAAGCATAAAGAAGTTTTATTATTTTGTATTGGCCCGCTATGCGGTGGTATAACCTGTCCTTTGATTAAAAAAGATTGCGATAAATAAAAACTTTTTTGCATGGGGATTGACATAATTAAATTTATCTGATTACCATGTGTTTAACAAAGTTATATTCTTGTTGTAATAAACAAGCTCAAAAACGGGTTTTTTATTTAATTAAGACTATAACAAAGTTAAATAGTTTAACAATGTTAATTCAAGAAAGGAACCACAACCATGACAAAAGCCAAAGCAAAGCGGGATCTCTATCAAGAGATCACTGATAAAATTATTACATCCCTTGAGCAAGGGGTTAGACCTTGGAAGTGTCCATGGGATCAAGGCCGTTACGGTGGCTTTGAAGGCATCCCATATAATCTGAAAACAAGCTATTCCTACCGTGGGATCAATATCCCTATTTTGTGGGCTACGCAACAAGAAAAGGGTTATCAAAGTAGCGCATGGCTTTCTTACAAACAGGCTCAAGCCGCCGGTGGACAAGTGAGAAAAGGGGAGAAGTCCACTACCGTTGTTTACTGGTCGATGTTTGAAAAAGAGGAAAAGGGAGAAACAAAACGGATCCCCTTTATGAAATGGTACAACGTGTTCAACCTGGATCAGGTTGAGGGATTAGAGCCCAAAGAGGCACCCAAAAAGCGGGAACAAACATGGCAAGATCAACAACATATTGAGGATGTGATCCAGTCATCCGGTGCAAAGATTCACTTTGAAACAAAACATGGGGTAAGGGCTTGTTATTCCCCTGTATTTGATTACATCAACATGCCAAGGAAAGAACGTTTCAAGGCATCGGGTGATTATTATTGCACCCTATTTCATGAACTAACCCATTGGACCGGCCACAAAGAGCGCATGAACCGAGATTTTAAAGGCCGCTTTGGGGATGAGTCCTACGCTTTTGAGGAACTCATAGCGGAAATGGGATCGGCTTTCCTTGTGGCGGCTCTTGGCATTGAAGGCAAAGTACAACATGACAGTTACATTGCCTCATGGCTCAAGGTCTTAAAGAACGATAAAAAAGCCATCTTTAAAGCCGCTACAGAAGCCAGCAAGGCCCACCGCTTCATTATGGAGCAAGCCGAGGGTTTGGAGGAGCCACAAGAGGAAGCGGCTTAATTCCTTCCACGGGTCCATCGTCTCGGTGGGCCTTCTGGAGGGAATATCCCTTCCTTATTGAGTTAATTAAAATAGGAGCACAACCAATGAACACAAGTACTGAAACAATTTATCAACCCGAAACCTATTATAAATTCAACCCCTTTGCCAGAAACTGGATCGCAACCTATGGGGTTATGACCACTTGCGAACACCTGCAATGTCATTGGGTCTTGGATGTTATCGCGTCTTACGTCTCCAAGCTTTCAGGGATAAAAGACATTGATTATTTTCTAATTATAACGGTCAAGGTCAATGACGATCAAAGCGCGGTCTTTACCCTGAAGCAAGAAGATCAGTTGGATAGTGACGAGGTATACCGGACCTTAATTACTCAAGAGTTAGACTATACAGACCTAAAAGAAGACATTACTTTTTGGGCCATCAATGAAAGTCCCGGCAACTATGACCCACAAAATAGAACCGTGGTGCTATTACCGGATGAGTATTAGAAACTCGATTCCTCCATCCAAAGGGTTCAGGCTCTTTGGGTGGAGGTTTTTTATTTTGCTCAAGACGAGGGGAAGTGTTAAACTTTGTAAGATTGTTAAACAAAGTGTCATATAAGTGAGCTTGTGATGAATAAACCTGAAATTTCCAAGATGATTAAGTGTTTTGAGGTTTTGATCGAGGAATTGTCACCTAAAATATCCTTGTTTGACACCCTGATATTTCTGCATATCTGCCTAAGGGAGGAATACCCCTTAACAGAATTAGGAAATGAGCTTGACCTTGATACGGTTGATACGTCTCGAAAAGTCAGTGCTTTGGGAGATCGTCGTTTTGCTGGTGGAAAAGCTAATGAAGGGTATAACGTGGTTTATACAGAAGCCGATCAAACTCATCGAGCCTATAAAAATGCTCTCTTAACACCAAAGGGACAAGAAATTCAAAAGAAACTAATCGATATACTTAAAGGCAAAAAATCGTCAAGCAACCGGAAAAAATAGGTTTACCAATCTCTGGTTTGGGGTATAGATCTGATATAATATCATTTTCTGATAGAAATGGAGATGTTAATGCCAGAATCGGAAATTGAGACGCTTATCCAGTGTCTGAAAGAGCTTTCTAGTGAATTGTCCCCTAAATTATCCCTAGAGCAAACCATCCTCTATCTGCTGGTTTGCACCAAAGAAGAATACCCTTTAACCGAGTTAGGGGAAGAGTTAGACTGGAACACCCTGAAAACATCTCGGCAGGTCAACACGCTGGCCAGTGACCGATACAACGGCAAAGACTACTACGACGGCTATGAAGTCTTGTACACCCAGGAAGACCCAGAAAGCCGCATCTTCAAGAATGCCTTCTTGACGCACAAGGGGAGAGAACTCAAAGAGAAGGTTATAGGTATTCTGAAGAAAAACACAACTAAAAAGTCTAAAAAGCACTAGAATAAGCACTTTTAACCTATAAAAAGGTTTAAAACACTCTAAAAACGGGTAGAACCCCAGTAGGGACAGTTTTGCTATGAAAGCCGCTCTCTAACCGGGCTTTACCCGTTTTCTCTCTTTTTTTATTTTAATGTATCAGATTCTGATACTGAATCAGTTTATGAAATAGGTTGCCCTGTAGAAATATAAAACGGGCAGCGAAACGGCTAGCCCCGGTGATGTTGGAACAACCATAGGGAGCTAGAACGATGACCATACAATATGCGCATTCTAAAACAGAACGGCAATATCAACTGGAAAACGAGATGTTAGGGGTGACGGTGACCCGGTATCGGAACCAAAGCGTCAAGGCCGTAGAAAATCAATTAGAGACTTCAACAAAAGCTGGATTGCACCTACTGAAGGGGGCCATTGATCCGACGGTAGAAGCCATCGAAGCGTATTACACGGCGATTGATTCTAACCGAGGCCCCAAGCCCATCGCTTATCAGCATATGACTTTACTGGAGCCTGAGATCATTGCCTTTCTCACGGCAAAGTCATTGCTTAATAGTGTGACCCGACGCCAAAGCTTGACCCATGCGGCCTTTCAAGTGGGCCAACTTATTGAAGACGAAGCCCGATTCCGGTTCTATAATGCCGAGAAAGCTGACTATTACAATGCGGTCTATAACCGGGTTAAGGTTAAGTCCTCGTATGACTACAAGCGAACGGTGTTGGTGCATTCTATGAGCAAAGCCGGACTCTCTTGGGAGGCTTGGGCACCGGCAGATAAAGTTCAATTGGGCAAGACCCTCATTGACCTGTTTAATCAAGCCACCCAACTCGTGGAAATTATCGAAGTCCGAAAGGGTAGAAAAAAGACCCGCTATTATGTCACCGCCACAAGTAAAACGCTGGAATGGCTGGATATTGAAAACACCCGATGTGAGCTGTTAGCCCCGACCTATTTTCCCATGCTGGTGGAGCCCAAGGATTGGACCACGCCTTTTGATGGTGGATACACCGGAGTCATGGCGGGTCGCTTGCAATTGGTTAAAAGTTATAACAGCGCTTATCTGGATGAACTCCGAAATGTCGAAATGCCATTAGTCTATAGTGCGGTGAATCAAATTCAGAAAACCCCTTGGCAAATTAATAAACCGGTCTTGGATGTTCTGGAAACCGTCTGGGAGAATAACTTGGAAATCGGAGACTTGCCTTCAAAGGATGATCGTAAGCCTCGTGCTTGCCCTTTTTCCAAAGATCTCAAACCCAAAGCAATGACCGAAGAACAACAAGCCATCTTCAAAGACTGGAAGCGTGAAGCCGCCAGTATCTACGATGCCAACGTGATTAATCGCTCCAAACGATTGCTAGTGAGCAAAGTCATTTACCTGGCCAATAAGTTCCGAGACGAATTATCCCTCTACTTCCCACACTGTCTGGATTTTCGAGGCCGGGTCTATGCCGTGCCGCATTTCCTGAATCCACAAGGCCCGGATGTCTCCAAAGCACTCTTGACCTTTGCCGAGGGCAAGCCCATCGGCAATGAAACGGCGGCCAACTGGCTGGCCATTCATGGAGCCAATGTGTATGGCTATGACCGGGTGAGTCTGGAGGAGCGGGCTCAGTTTATCCATGAGATGAAACCTACTATTCAAGCCATTGCCGACGATCCTCTGGCCCATTCCGACTGGACAAAAGCCGACAAGCCTTGGCAGTTTCTGGCCTTTTGCTTTGAATGGGCCGGATATCTCCAAGAGGGCTATGACTTTATCTCTCATTTACCGGTGGCCTTGGACGGCAGTTGCAACGGCTTGCAGCATTTTTCCGCCATGCTTCGAGATGAAATCGGCGGACGAGCCGTTAATCTCATTCCCTCCGAACAGCCCCAAGATATTTACCAACGGGTGGCCGATGTGACCACGGAGAAGCTGGAAGCTCTACTGGATAATCCTGAAAAACGAGAGCTGGCTAAAACCTGGCTCTCACTTGGCATTACTCGAAGTCTCACCAAGCGCCCGGTGATGATCCTTCCCTACGGCGGCACCCGTCATGCCTGTCGCCAATACATTGAAGAAGAACTTCGACAACTGTTGAAGGACCGAGACAATCCCTTTCAACTGGGCGAGCGGGATCGCATTTTTGAAGCCTCCGATTTCCTGGCGGGCATTGTCTGGACGAGCATCGGCGAAGTCGTCGTGGCCGCCCGCCATGTCATGGATTGGCTCCGAAAGGCAGCATCCTTAGCCGCCAAAGAAGGCTTGCCAGTGAATTGGTCGTCGCCTTCAGGCTTCCCGGTGCAGCAAGCCTACCGGGATGTGCGCACCCGTCGCATTAAAACCAAACTGGCCGGAAGCCTGATTCGCCACGTCTACCTCACCATTCAGGAACATCTGGATACCATTGACAAGCGGCGTCAGAGCAATGGCATCAGCCCCAACTTTGTCCACTCAATGGACGCGGCGGCCTTGCACCTCTATGTCAATATGGCCAGTGAATATGGGATTCAAGCCTTTTCACTGGTGCATGACAGTTATGGCACCCTGGCAGCGGATACCGAGATCTCGGCCTGCTGTATCCGGGAGATGTTTGTTCGGATGTATCAGGACGATGTGTTGGGTAATTTCCGAACCCAGTTGCTGGAACTGCTGTCCGAGAAAAACGGCCAAAAACTCCCGCCGATTCCACCCCAAGGCAACCTGGATCTAGAGATGGTGAAACAGAGCGCTTTTTTCTTTGCTTAACACTATCATATTCTGATACTGAATCAGGATATGAATCTAAGCCCCGAAATAGGTTGCCCTATAGAGATACAAAACGAATACAAAACCAAAACGGAGGCCTTTCTATGAATTCTCCTGTCATTAAAGACTGGCTTGAATTGCCGGAACCCATTGTCTTACCCCTTGAGGAAATCAATGGCGATAGCTTTGAATCCAAGTTTCAAGTCTTAGACGTTCCCTACCTGTGGGATATCGGGGTTCGATAAGTCATGTCTAGTAAACAGCCCCGACAAAAGCACCCACAGATCACCACACCGGAGGGCGTGGCACGATATCCTTTCTTGCTGCGCCCTCACACCCGGTTTGACCCGGATGGCGAATATCGGGTGACCTTAATCTTGCCGAGTGCCGAAGCTCAGGAGCTGATTAGCACCATTGATGCGGCCCTGAAAGAGTCGCTGGAAAAAGCGATTTCAGAAAACCCGGCCAAGGCGGATACAATTCGCCCGGCCAACCCGCCTTATAGCATTGTCACCAATGACATCGGTGAAGAGACCGACTTTGTTCAATTTAACTTTAAAGCCAAGGCGAAGATAACCCCTCGCAATGGTGCGGCACCGTTTCATATCAAGCTGGCCATTTTTGACGCAAAAGGCCAAGCGGTGTCCCCGGATTTACGCATTGGTAGCGGCACAAAGATGCGGGTTTGTGCCGAGTTGGTGCCCTACTTTACGGACTTGGTAGGAGCAGGCGTCAAGCTGCGATTAAAAGCCGCTCAGATTGTGGACCTCATTGAATACACCGGACCAAGTGCCAGCCAATTCGGATTCGATCTAGAAAACGGCTACGACAGCACCGTTGTCCCGGACGAGGACGAGGAGCCGGGTGATTCCGACTTCTAATCCCCAAGAATAGTTGAATTAAACAAGGAGTAACCGCCATGCAACGACAACGAACCGATTTTATTGTGATCCACTGTTCAGCCACACCGGCCTCAATGGACATTGGGGCCAAGGAAATCGACCGCTGGCACCGGGTCAAAGGCTGGTTCAAAATCGGTTATCACTTTGTGATTCGCCGGGATGGCAGCATCGAACATGGTCGTGAAGTCTCTGAAGCCGGTGCCCATGCCTATGGTGTCAATGACCGAAGTGTTGGACTTTGCTTAGTCGGTGGCCTATCCAAAGACAAGAAAAGTGCTGAAGAAAATTATACAAACGCCCAATGGGTTGCCTTGGAGCAATTAGTCAACGAACTCGAAGCTAAGTTCCCGCAAGCCAGAGTCGTGGGACACCGAGATGTGACGCCAAAACGAGATTGCCCTTCGTTTGATGTGGCCACCTGGAATCGCAAACGAAATCACAACTCACCCGAAGCCATTCAAAAGGCCGCAGGGTATCGCCCACTGGTTTACTCCGTATTGCGCAAAGGATCCAAAGGGCCTTTGGTGAAAACGCTACAGGCCAAGCTTAGTCGGTTTTCTGAAATCGATATGGACGGCCTCTTTGGCCTTCAAACCAAGCGAGCCGTGGAAGATTTTCAACAACAAAACAGGTTAATCAATGACGGCATTGTCGGCCCACGAACGTGGTCGGCTCTCTTTAAATATGATTAGGGGGATACTCAATGAAAATAATTTTGATTCACGGGATTGGCAACAACAATCCCGGATGGTCTGATAAATTAAACGCCCACCGCATCTTGGGAATCGAAGCAGAACGAATCATTGAATTTAACTACGAAGACCTCATGGAGCATAACTGGCTCAACCGGCTTCTGGTTTCTACGGCCCGTGTTGCCGCTTCCTATTACGCCACTCCGGCAGCAGGCTTTGCGGCTAACTATGTTCAGGACTACCTCGACGACATCCTGATGTACTTTGTGGTCCCCGGCATTCGCAACAAAATTATGAAACGCCTGGCCGGTGTCCTCTACGAAAACCCGAACGCCATTGTTATCGGCTTCTCACTCGGAAGCGTCGTGGCTTACGAAACCCTCAAGAATTATATCGGCACCAGTGGAACCCCTTCACTCATTACCGTCGGATCGCCGCTTGGCTCTCCCGCATTAAAACACCTAGTTCGGCGATCCCTCAAGGTGCCTGATTTTAAACGTCTCGATGTATCGGACTGGTTCAACTTTTACAGCACCCTCGATCCTATTGGTGGACGACTCACCAAGCTGGGATGCAAACGAAAGGATCAGTTCAAGGTGAAATCCCTCCACCTGCTGGATACCTACCTAGAACACATCAAAATGAGGTTACCGGAACTATTCGTCCTTTAGGTACTTTTTTAGCACCTTGATTACCCGGTCGGCATCCTTCTTGGAGACAATTCGCCGAATCACCACCCGCTCGCCAAACACTTGATAAAACACCCGATAAGACTGGGAGGCATTCACCCGCAATCGGTACACCGTTACATCCAAACCCTGAAGTTTCTTGACAGTCTTCCCTTGCGGAAAAGGGTTTTACGTCAAAATCTCTCGCACCTTTTTAACAATCGCCGCTTGATCGTTTTTAGGACAGGCTTTTAATTCTTTCAGGGCGGGTTTTTCAAATTCAACCTTGTAAGCCAAGTTCACCTTCGACCTCTTCTAGGCTGATGGTATCGCCAACGGCTTCCTTGGCTAATTTATCCACACTGAAATGCTTGGCCACAATGTAGTCTTCCAAGGCATCCTCATCCATCGCCTTCAACAGGATACAGGGTTTGCCGTTCTTAATCAGGATGACATCCTCGTCCTGCTCCTCAATGAGCTGGACCAATTGGCCAAAGTTCTTGTGGGCATCGGTGATTTTCTTAAATTTCATCATGGCTCCTCTTATTAAGGGTCTATTCATATCACTTATTATACTGCTAATTAGTGATATTTTGTAACCCCTCCCCCAATACACCCTTAAATCCCCTTAAACACTTATTGCTACAACTTTTTTAACCCACACACCACATCGTTACTCCTAGCTCATTCCGCTCGGCAGTGCCCTCTCTTATCGCTGCCGGGTATTTTTTATTTATGCGTTGTTTCAAATAATTCATCAATGATGTAATCGACTAACCTTAAAACAGCCAGTTTTCCTCCATAATCTTGCCACTGAGCAGGCATATTATTAATGTTCGAGATGTCTATTGATAAAACCCCAGCAACAGAGAGCTTCTTTTTAGGATAATTATTTGGATTCCTAATATTCCATGTTGGTGCAAAGGGGTTATGGGCAAAGGAGTTCCGAATCAGTTTTATAATAAGTCGTGCTTCATCCAATTCCGTTTTTGGATTTTTTTCATATTCTTTCCCAAAAATTTGGTTCAAAGCTTCGTCCATTTGTAGTGCCATGAGAAAAGTCGCAGCGTGCTCAAGAGCAGCACCGCCTAATTCTTCTTGCTCTCTCTGAAGTTTTAGTTCCTCATATTCGAGTACATGCTTCCCGAATGAAAATGCAGAATAGTATTTAAAAATCTGATCTATTTGTTTGTCTTGTGAATGGATGAAAAAATTCATACCTACAGAGAGTTTGAAAGCAATCTTTGATACTTTCAGTTGACTGATCATTTTGAAAGTATTCTTGTGCTGTTCGGTTTTTTCGGTTGGTAAAAATAAGCTTGCAGACCAATTGTTATTAATGTGAATCCTCTCAGCATCTTTCATGGACACCTGTTTTTCCATAAGGCTGGCAATAGCCTCCTGCAATTTTTCATCCTTTACTGGATATGCAACCCATAGTATGCTTTCGGGCTTTATATCAGAAATTTCTGCAAGTATTTTTTCCAAGCTGTCCAGGCTTTTAATAAAAATATGTATGCTGTGGACTTCTTGATCAAGCTTCTTTTTCTTAATAACCATTTTTGTCAAAAAGCTAACATAACCTCTGGGAGGGCTTTTTACAAATACCGCATAACCTTCCTTAAGATGAAGCTTTCGGTATAAGGAATCGTGAAACTTACTTGAAGGCTTTACTTCAGTGGGTTCTCCCACTGCTGCCAAGATTAATTCTCCCTGCCGATAGTTTGGCATTAATTCCCCTTTGAAAGTCAAACTTAAACAATTCCATTTTAACCTAAGGAGGCTCGCCATGCCTAAGTCTTTCGACTTTGAGGCATCGAATAACCGTGTGTATGTCACGCATTTCTGCAAGAACAAAGCCTGTAACCGGGCATTTCTGGATATAGATCGCTATAACGCCATAGAACCACCCCGCTGGCGCTATTGTCCGGAGTGCCGCAAAAAGGGCTTCGGAAAACGCAAGAAAAAGAACAAGGCGCTCTCGGTCTGATATGCGCTACGTTTTTGATATTGAGACGGACGGCTTCTTGGAGGCGTTTACCACCATTCACTGTTTGGTCCTGTTGGATATAGACACCCAAGCCCTTCACAGTTTTGGCCCGTTTCAAATCGAAGCGGGCCTTTCGCTATTGCAGGAAGCGGATTGCATCGTTGGCCACAACATCATCAAGTTTGACCTGCCGGTGATCCAGAAGCTTTACCCCGACTTCCAGCCCAAAGGCAGCATCCGGGACACCCTCGTGATGAGCCGCCTCATCTATGCCAACCTCAAGGATCGAGATTTCTCCTACCGCCACAAACGCCCAGATTTTCCCACCAAGATGATCGGCAAACATGCCTTGGAAGCTTGGGGATATCGGCTGGACGCTCAAAAGGATCGTTTCCGTGGGCCGTGGGAACAATGGTCTGAAGAGATGCAACGCTACTGTGAGCAGGATGTGAGGGTGACGTATCAGCTTTGGCAGAAGCTGCAATCCAAACGTTACAGCGAACAGGCCATCAAGTTGGAGCATGACTTCGCCCATATCCTCTTCAAGCAAGAACAACACGGTTTTTGTTTCGATGTCTCAGCAGCGGAATCCCTCTATGTCAAACTTTGTCAACGTCGCAACGAATTACAAGAAGAACTCCAGCAGTGTTTCCCGCCCTGGGAAGAACATATCCCCTTTGTCCCAAAGATTAACAACGCCAAGTACGGCTATCAAAAGGGTGTTCTGACCAGCAAGATCAAACGAACGATTTTTAATCCCAACAGCCGAGATCAAATTGCTTTCCGGCTCCAAGTTCAACGTAATTGGGTTCCCCGTGAATACACCAAGGATGGCAAGCCCAAGATTGATGAAGCCGTCCTAAACGCGTTGGATTGGCCCGAAGCTCGTCTATTGTCCGAATACCTAATGGTTCAGAACCGAATTTCTCAACTGGCCGAGGGGCCTCAAGCATGGCTCAAACAACAACAAAACGGCTGGATACATGGTGCGGTCATTACCAATGGAGCAGTCACAGGCCGTTGTACTCACAAGAATCCGAACATGGCTCAGGTGCCCGCTAAAGGCGTCCCCTATGGCGAAGACTGCCGAAGTTTGTTCACCGTCCCACCGGGATACAGTTTGTTAGGTATCGATGCCAGCGGATTGGAATTACGTTGTTTGGGACATTACCTAGCCCGCTATGACAAAGGGGTTTTTGCCAAAGAAGTGGTGGAAGGGGATATCCACTGGCGCAATGCCAAGAGTTTAGGCTTAATTGCGGCTGGAAAGGTTTTTAACAAAGACTTACCCCATCACAACTGGATCCGAAACATCGTCGCCAAGCGCTTTATCTATGCCTTTCTATACGGTGCTGGCGATGCTCGAATCGGAGCCATTATGAGCAAGGGCGCTGATATTGGGAAACGTCTAAAGACTAAATTTCTCAGAAAAACCCCGGCGCTTCGTCGGCTAAAAGAAAAGATCACCGCCAAGGTTCAAACCAAAGGAACGCTCCGGGGATTGGATGGACGCTTGCTTCATGTGCGTTCCCAACATGCCGCTCTCAACACACTGTTGCAATCGGCGGGCGCTTTAATCGTCAAACAAGCCACAGTCTTCCTTTACGAGGAACTAACCGATAAGGGGTATGTCTGGGGACGAGACTGGGCACAGGTTGCCCACATCCACGATGAGATTCAATTACAAATTAAAGAGGAGTTTGCAGATGAAATCGGAAAAATCGCAGTCTACTGCTTCGAGCGGGCCGGAGAACACTTCTCCCTCCGCTGCCCCATCACGGCAGAATACCGGGTCGGCCAAACTTGGGCGCAAACACACTGAAGACCGCAATTTCAAACGCCATCTCTTGCGATCCAAGCTGGTGGCTGCCAAAGGCGGACTCTGTGAACGCTGCCAACGGACTTTTCATCCCCAAGTGATGGTCTTCCACCACCGAAGCCCAGAAGATAAACGCTTACCCCTCAACGCCGCCGTGTTATCGGATATGGCCTGGGACAAGATCCTAGCCGAAGCCATGCGCTGCCACCTCCTGTGCAGCAACTGCCACAAGGAAGTCCACGCCTTCAAGGATCTCCGCTTTATCGACATCGAAGAAAATAAGTATGAATAGTCTATTGATAGGATGTAATCGAGGCTTATCATGGGTTTTACTGAAGAGAGGAGAGGTATTCGAGCTGTTTTTAGCTTGATGCTATGTTAAACAAAATAATATAGGATTACGTATTGATGGCGACGCTTAATAGAAATCTTAAAAAGGCTCAGAAATTTTTAACTCGTGGACAATTAGAAGAGGCGAACGCTCTTTACCAAAATGTTTTGAGTGTGAATCCGAATAATTCTGATGCACTCCATTCGCTTGGCCTTATTGCTTATCAAGAAGCTCGCTTTGATGATGCTATTGAATTGATTAATAACAGTGTAAAAAATGCATTAAAAAGCGGAAAAATCGATACGCTGACTGAAGCCTATTATTTCTTAGGATTGACTTATCATGAGAAAGGGCAATTAGAGCAAGCAATTGAATTTTTTACTAAAACGATTCAAAACAATAATCGTTATGCTAATGCGTACGCAATGATGGCAAGAACATACGCCGTAATGGGTGAAGTTAAAAAAGCAATCTCACTGTACGAGAAATCATGTGCCCTTCACCCCAATTCACCTGTTATTTGGAGTAATTTAGCCAATAATTATTATTTTGTTCGTGAATATGCAAAAGCTCAAAAAGCTTACGAGAGAGCTCTTCATCTGGATCCTACTCTAACAGTTGCACGTAAAACTTTGGGTAACCTCTATGCTCTTGATGGTCAGTATGCAAAAGCAATGGAAGCTTTTCAACGAGCCTTTTCAGAGGCCCCCTCCGGAGGACTCTGTATTGAAATGGCAACGATTCTTCCTTATCTGTATGAGTCAGAGGGTGAACTTACTCAATACCGTCAACAATACATGGAAAACCTTGTTGCTCTTCTAAAAAGTGATTTAAAAATGCAAGATCCTTTAAAAGAGCTTCAAGCACCCGTCAATTTTTTCCTTGCTTATCAAGGTGAAAACGACCGAGATATTAACGAAGGGCTTGGACAACTATTTTCTAATGCCATTAACTTACGACCTTACATAGATCATAAACCCCATGAAAAAATAAGAGTGGGGTTTATTTCTAGACTATTTACAAATACCCATACCATTGGACAACTAACAGGTGGGTTCATTAAAGAGCTCCCACGGGATCAATTTGATGTTTCTGTGTTTCATATTGATCCACATTATGTTTCCGGTGTTTCTACTCCTGAAGTTCATTTAGACGATGTAAAACACATCAAACTCCCAAGCAGAGAGCTCCTGATTTCGGCTGAAATCATTGCAAGTAAAGAATTAGATGTTCTTTTTTACTCTGATATCGGTATGGATCTGACCACTTACTTTTTATCGCTAAACCGTTTAGCAGCTGTTCAGTGTTGTACTTGGGGCCATCCTGTGACCACCGGGGTGCCTAATATTGATTATTTTATTTCGAGTAAAGTCATTGAGCCTGTTGACGCTGACGAGCATTACACAGAAAAACTTGTTCAATTTGATAAACTACCTTGTTACTACGATCCTCCTGAAACAGAGAAATTTCAATTACCCAAGTCGGAATTTGGCTTTGAAGAAACGGAAAATATCTATATTTGCCCACAGTCCTTGCAAAAGCTTCACCCTTCGTTTGATCCGTTTTTTGGCGACATTCTAAGAAACGATCCTAATGGTAAAATTATACTTATTCGAGATAAATCAGAATTGTTTAATCAGAAGTTACTCAAACGTTTTTCTAATGCAATTTCTGATGTGCTAGACCGCATTGTTTTAATCGATCGAATGGAGCAAGAACGATTTTTAGGTTTGCTATCTTGTGCGGATGTCATGCTTGATCCCATTGGTTTTGGCGGCGGTAATACAAATTATCAAGCGTTTGCCTTTGGAACCCCCATTGTTACCTTACCCGGTGAATTTATGCGAGGACGTGTCACGTTGGGCTGTTACGAGCAAATGGGCATCATGGATTGTGTTGCAACAAGCCCAGATGAATATGTTCATATGGCAACTCGCCTAGCTACGGATCGAGTCTATCATCAAGAAATATCAGAAAAAATACGAACACAGAATCATTTACTTTATCAGGATACTGAAGCTGTTAATGAGTTAGCGACTTTCTTCTCTACTGCAGTAGAAGAGGCAAGAGCCTCCTCCTTAGCTACCGATTCAGTTTAATTGAAAAGGTTTTAATCATGCATTCATTAAAACAGATGAAACAGAAAAGAGATCGACTCAAAGAAATATTAATGACGGAAACTTGTCCTGCTTGTGGTCATCATGTAGCTGTTCCTTTTTACGATGGTGGTAAACAGCCTTTAACCACATTAGCATGGCCTGTTAGTGAGCCTGAAGCTAAAACAATGAAACGGTTGCCTTTATCTTTTATACGATGCATTGATTGTGGCCATGTTTATAATAAAGATTTTCACTACGATGAAGTGCCCTATTCAGACAAACCGAATCTGATGTTTAACAAAGGACACCTTTGGAAAGTTCATTTGAACCAAGTGAGAGATCTTATCTTAGAACGATTACCTGAAAACCCAACGGTTGTTGAAATCGGTTGTGGCGAAGGGCATCTTTTACGAGCTTTAGCTGAAGCGAATCCAAAAGGTCGTTATATTGGCTTTGATCCTAATGGAGCCATTGAAACCGGTGCTGGATTAATCGAAGCTAAATACTGTCTGTTTGACCCAACAGAACACATGGCTGAATATCAACCTGATATGATCATTAGTCGCCACGTATTAGAACACTTGATGAACCCACTCGAATTTGTTCAGACTTTGGCTTTTTCTGCGGGATGGACAGGTAATGAGACACAACTTTTTATTGAAGTACCCTGTATTGATCGCGTGTTTGACAGTGGACGAACCGCTGATTTCTTTTACGAACATAACTCCCACTTTACATCTGAGTCTTTAAGAAAATTACTATTACGATGCTCATCAGGTGTTGAGTTGGTAGAGCAAGGGTATGACAATGAAGTCGTTTATGGTTTTGCACAACTCTGTGTTAATTCAGAGCAAATGATTTTTGCTGAAGAAGCTTTGGATTTTAACAAAGAAAATACCTTGACCCATTCTACTGTCCAACAACAATTAGAAAGAATAGTTGCTTCAGGTCAGTCTGTTGCTATTTGGGGAGGCACTGGAAAAGCATCTGCCTTTATCAACCGGTATCATCTAGACAGCAAGCGCTTTCCGCTTGTCGTTGATTCTGATCTCGACAAAGTGGGTACATTTGTTCCCGGTACAGGGCAAGAAATTCTTCCCTCAGCTTATTTAATTGAAAATCCAGTGGATATTATCCTCATTGCAACCCAGTGGCGTGCCAAAGACATTGTGTTTGAAATGACCGAAAAACAAATTAAATGTAAAACGGTCTTGCTCGAACACAAAGGAAACCTAATCGATTTTGAACACGAAGCCCACCCTTATAAATCTGAAAACACCTTACTTCATTCCTAATTAATACTCTTCAAGTCACTTTACCCTCCAACTTTAAATAACTCTAGGAACCTCTGAATAACTTTCAGCTAGTTCCTATAACTAATGGATAAAGAGACCTGAAACACGAGAATTGCCCTGGTTTGGATTTTTATTTATAAATTGTAATAAAAAGAGGCCTTTTCAGGCTTGCTAGACATAATACGCCCTGAGTTGTTCATCTTGTGTGAGCTTTAATTTATCCAAAATCTGGCGCATTTGTTGTTTTAACAGAAAAACATCTCGTCTGAGATTGTAAGATTTTAGGCAATAACGTGTAAAAAGGCATCACAGCGGTTCTCTTAAAAATCGGGTATTGCTAACTAAATAAGATATAATATTCTCTAGGTGTTATTTAGAGGATAGAGACTATGAATTGCCCTTGTTGTCAATCGAGTAAAAATGTTAAAGCCGGTTTTCAGAATAAAAAACAGAGAAGGAAGTGCAAGA
>JAJCZA010000007.1 GCA_029262635.1 Vampirovibrionales bacterium
ACCGCGGCTGCTGGCACGTAGTTAGCCGGTGCTTCTTCTGCAGGTACCGTCAAAATTCTTCCCTGCTGAAAGGAGTTTACAATCCAAGAACTGTCATCCTCCACGCGGTGTCGCTGCGTCAGGCTTTCGCCCATTGCGCAAAATTCCCTACTGCTGCCTCCCGTAGGAGTGTGGGCCGTGTCTCAGTCCCACTGTGGCTGGCCATCCTCTCAGACCAACTACTGATCGTAGCCTTGGTAGGCCATTACCCTACCAACAAGCTAATCAGACGCAGGCCGATCTTTTACCGCCGGAGCTTTAAATACGAATATTACAATCCGTATCGTATGCGGTATTAGCAGCGGTTTCCCGCTGTTATCCCCCAGTAAAAGGCACGTTACCTACGTGTTACTCACCCGTCCGCCACTGATGTACCCCCGAAAGGGCCTCATCGTTCGACTTGCATGTATGAGGCGCACCGCCAGCGTTCGTCCTGAGCCAGGATCAAACTCTCCATAACAGAAATTTTAAAAGTCTTTGTCTCGCGACAAAAGCTTAAAAACTCCTCAGAGTTTGGCTTTTGCTTCAAATTTAGAATTGAACGAGGTTATAAATGTTCTTTGTGATATTCAGTTTTCAATGTACAGAATGAAGTGTTGTTGTTTCCCTTCTTTTAAACGGTGGCTGTCTCTTGTACAGCGGTTGTTTGATTGAAGGGATGAGTATATTAGCTCAGGGGTTTTGCTCTGTCAACCCATATTTTAAAAGCTTAACGAATCGCAACTAAAAACGTGTATTCCAACAGGCACGCTACCCCCGCTGTTTCATTTGAAAGGCTAACGCATAAAACTTCATTTGCTTAATCATGGCGTGTAATCCGTTGGAGCGTTGCATCGATAAATGTTTACCCATTTCAATTCGCTCAAAGAACTCCGGCACCGTGGCCAAAATGGTTTCCGGTGGTTGCCCGGAGTAGAGTCTCAGCAAAAGTGACACCAAGCCTCGAACGATCATAGCGTCACTATCCGCTTGAAAGCAAACTCGACCATCCTCTTTCAATTCTGCTGTCATCCACACCTGAGACTGACATCCCTTAATAAGATTCTCCTCCAGCCGAGCCGAGTCAGGAAAATCCGGTAAGTTTTTGCCCAGTTGGATAATATGTTTATAACGCACATCCCAGTCGTTCAGGGCTTCAAACTCCTGAACAATCTGGTCTTGAATCTGTGATGGAGTCATCATTATTAACATTTGCAATAATCTAGTCAATTTCTTGTATTGAGACCCGTTAATCTAAAAAATAAAGTCTCAATAACTAATAGTAACTAAAAGATAAAGGATTATACACCATGCCATCAATAATACCTCCCCCAACACTAGAGCTCAATTTCATAAGAGACAACATAAAATCATCAGAGGACAATAACAGTATAACCAGAAGTAGAAGTGATACTCTCTGTAGTAGCTTGAATTCAATGGAGCGACAGGATAAGAAGCCCCCTAATATGACAATTTTTCAACAAATAGTAAATACTCTACATTCGGCAAATGAGACTTTAGAGGGGCATCAAAGTGCATTACTAGGAGTATATGCTCAGATTAAGAACCTTAATGAAAGGGTAGAAAGGTTAGAAAATACATTAGACATTCAAGCTTAGCTAAGCTATCGCCTTAACCCATCATGTCAATAACTTTATGCAGACCAGCCACCAAGCGATCAATTTCGTCGAAGGTGTTATACATCCCAAACGAGGCTCGGGCCGTAGCGGGGACGTTAAAGCGTTTCATCACCGGTTGGGCACAATGGTGGCCGGTTCGAATGGCAATGGCCTCATGATCCAGCAAAGTACCAATATCCAGCGGATGAGCCGCTTCCAATACAAAGGAAATGAGTCCCGCTTTCATGCTGGCGGTACCGATAATACTCAGACCCGGCACCGTATTCAACTGTTCGGTAGCATATTTTAAAAGTCGGTGTTCGTGGGCGGCAATGGCACTTAAGCCCACCTCGTTCACGTAATCGATAGCGGCCCCCAACCCGACGACTTGAGCGATGGGTGGTGTTCCTGCCTCAAATTTGTAGGGCGGCTGGGTGAAGGTGGTTTTCTCAAACGTTACCGTCTCGATCATGTCGCCACCCGTCTGGTACGGCACCATGGCCTCTAAATGAGCTTGCTTGGCATACAACACCCCGACACCGGTCGGTCCGTAAATTTTATGACCGGAAAAGGCGTAAAAATCGCAATCCAGCGCCTGTACATCCACATTGAGGTGCGGTGCGCCCTGAGCGCCGTCAATAAAGACCACCGCTCCTGTCTGATGGGCCAGCTCAATAATCCGTCGGATAGGATTAATAGTGCCTAGAGCATTAGACACATGGTTCACGGCAACCACCCGGGTTTTCGGACTTAAAAGCTTTTCGTACTCCTCTAAAATAAGCTCACCTCGCTCATTCATGGGAATCACCTTTAGAGTCGCCCCTTTAGCAAGGCATACCTGCTGCCACGGCACAATATTAGCGTGGTGTTCCATGGCAGAAACAATCACTTCGTCTCCGGCCTGAATAAACGGCTGACCGTAACTATGCGCCACCAAGTTAATGGCCTCGGTGGTGCCCTTGGTAAACACAATTTCCGACGACTGCGCCGCATTTAAAAAAGCTTTAACCGTTTCCCGCGTCTGGGCAAATGCCTCGGTAGAGCCTTCGCTCAAAGCATAAACGCCTCGGCGCACGGTGCCGTACTCCTCACTATAAAACCGATGGATCCGGTCAATGACCGCTTTGGGCTTCTGGGTGGTTGCCCCGTTATCCAGATAGACTAATGGTTTATCGTAAAACGTTCGCGACAAAACAGGAAAATCCTGCCGAATAGCAGCCAAATCGTATGCTTTGGATTCAGAAGGATTCAGCACATCAGCCATGGGGTTATGGTTCCTTATTAAAAACGTTTAAAAATGAGGCAACTTCACGGAATGGGAGGTCGGGCAAGTTTCACAATGGGCAAAACAGGTCAGGGGGTTTTTGGTTTGCCCCAGGTTACTCAACACCAACTGATTAACATACGCCTGAATACCCAGCTGAGGAATATTCTGAATCACCTCTTCGGCAAATCCGAACGTTAAAACACATTGAGCCACCTTGGGATTAAGCCCTCGGCTAATAAGGTAAAACAACTCCTCTTCAGAGAGTTCACCAACCGTCGCCCCATGGGAGCATTTTACGTCATCCGCTTCAATCTTAAGTTGAGGCCGAGTGAAGACCTGTGCCTCCTCGGAGAGTAGCAAGTTTTTGTTTAATTGTACAGAATCTGTCTTCTGGGCGTCTCGATGTACAATAATAGTCCCGTCAAACTCGTTGCAGCTTTCGTCATCCAGAACACCCTTATAAAGTTGATAGCTGTGACACTCGGGCACTCGGTGATGGATTTCCGTATGGTTATACGTCTGGCTTTTGCCTTTTAAAACGCTCAGGCCATTTAAAATGCACTCCGCCTTCTCGCCAGCCAATTGTACTATCACGTTATGCCGAGAGAGGCCGCCATTAAGGGCAATGGTCGAAAGAGCCACCTTGCTTTCAGTGTCCAGATACGCACGGGTCGTCGCAAACGAACCGGAACGCTCACCCTCATTCTGCACATAAGTATAATGAATCTCGGCACCGTGTTCCGCCCACAGGTCAAAAACCTGATTGTTCAGGTATTCATGCTGATTCGACTGGCCGACATATTGAATAAACAACCGCAATTTAGCGTTGGGTTCCGCAATAAACAGTCCTCGATGATAAGCGGCCTTAGGCGTATCCGAAGTGCCTTCCGTATAGAATAGCATCTGTACCGGTGTCTTTAAATGCACACCTTCAGGGACATAGACAAACGGCCCGTTGGTAAAATGAGCCCAATTCAACGCCGCAAAGGCATCCATTTCCTTTTCAGCCTCGGAGCCATCGGCACCGATTAGCTCCCAGTAATGCCGAACCCATTTTGGGTTTTCTTCCCAAGCGGTTTTCAAATCACTAATGACAACCCCATCCGGCAAATGAGTCGTTACGGAAAAAGAAGGCTGAAAATATCCGTTAATAAAAACCAGGCGAGTCTCTTTGGAGTCCTCAATCAAGTGATTATCGATATCCTGAGGTGTTAACGCCCCAGCCACAGTGCCGTCAAAAGGAACATAAGCCGTTGTCTGCACTGAACGCAAATCGATTTGCTTCCACGCTTCATGGCGCCGATTAGGAAACCCCAAGACGTCAAAACGTTTCAGCCCGGCCTCCCGAAGTTGAGTCAGCCAACCGGGTTCGGAGGTTTGGAAAGCGCCCCCCTGTTTCAAGCTCTCGGCCAGGCTCGCCTCGTAAGGGGTTTGTGTGTCCATTTTATCTACAAGCTCCACAGTCATTAAGCATCTCCTGAGGTGGAACACAATGCTTTTTTCGGGTGACAACGATCATCTTGATTACCTTCGGATTCCTCAATCAACCAATCGTACCCTTTTTCTTCCAGTTCCAATGCCAGCTCTTTACCACCAGTCTTGACGATACGTCCATCCACCATCACGTGGATAATATCCGGTTGAATGTAATTGAGCAGGCGTTGATAGTGGGTAATCACCATCATAGCCTTTTCCGAGGTCATGAGTTCATTTACACCCCGAGCCACAATACGAAGAGCGTCAATATCCAGCCCGGAGTCCGTTTCATCCAGCAAGCTTAACTTCGGATCCAGCACCGCCATCTGCACGATTTCATTCCGTTTTTTCTCGCCCCCAGAAAATCCCGTATTGACCGACCGTTCTAAAAAGTCTGGGTTCAGATCCACAATTTTCGCTTTTTCCCGCAAGAAAACATCAAACTCTTTTTCAGAAAGTTCCGGCAAGCCTCGATGCCCCTGAAGAGCATTATAGGCCAAGCGTAAAAAGCTGGCGTTGTTTACGCCGGGGATTTCCACCGGGTATTGGAAGGCCATAAAAATACCTTCCCGAGACCGTTCGTCTGGTTCAAGTACGAGCAAATCCTTTCCTTCAAAAAGAATTTCACCTTCAGTCACTTTAAAGGCAGGATGACCCGAAATCACCTTGGCTAAGGTGCTCTTCCCAGAGCCGTTGGGGCCCATAATGGCATGAATTTCGCCCTTATTTATAGTCAGATTCACCCCTTTTAAAATGGGGGTATCACCAACTGAGGCATGCAGGTTTTTGATTTCAATCACGTGTACAAATTCTCCGTGGGTTGGTGTGTCCGGGCATTAGCCGACACTGTTTTCTAATTTTAGGCCGAGAAGCCGCCGGGATTCCTCGGCAAACTCACCGGGCAATTCATTAAAAACTTCCTTGCAAAAGCCGCCAATAATCATCGAAACGGCTTCTTCCGTATTAACACCTCGCTGCAAAAAGTAAAATAATTGGTCTTCGCTGATTTTCGACGTTGTCGCCTCATGCTCCACCTGAGCGCTGGGTATCGCCACATCCACATAGGGGAATGTATTGGCATCACACATGTCACCAATCAGCATGGAGTCACACTGGGTATAATTTCGGGCGTTTTTAGCTCCTTTTTTAATACTGACCAATCCCCGATAACTGTTGCAGGAACGTCCGGCGGAAATACCTTTGGAAATAATCCGGCTTCGGGTATTTTTACCCATGTGAATCATCTTGGTTCCCGTATCAGCCTGCTGAAAATGATTGGTCAGGGCAATAGAATAGAACTCACCCACGGAATCATCGCCAATAAGCAGGCAACTGGGATACTTCCACGTAATGGCTGAACCGGTTTCTACTTGTGTCCATGAAATCTTGGAACCCTTGCCCAGACACTTCCCTCGCTTGGTGACAAAGTTATAAATCCCACCTTTTCCGGTTTTTGGATCGCCCGCAAACCAGTTTTGCACTGTCGAGTATTTAATCTCCGCATTATCCATCGCAACCAGTTCAACGATGGCAGCATGAAGCTGACGGGTATCAAAACTGGGTGCAGTGCAACCTTCCAGATAACTAACGTAGCTGTTGTCTTCGCAAATGACCAGTGTTCGTTCAAACTGCCCCGTTTCAGCCGTGTTAATCCGAAAATACGTAGACAGCTCCATAGGGCAAACCGTATCCTTCGGTACATACACAAACGTACCATCCGTAAATACGGCAGAATTCAACGCGGCGTAGAAATTATCCGTCGTCGGTACCACAGAACCCAAATACTGCTTAATCAGCTCGGGGTAGTCTTGAATGGCTTCAGAGATAGAGCAAAAAATAACCCCATGTTTGGCCAAATCCTTTTTAAACGTGGTCGCAACGGAAACACTGTCAAAAACAGCGTCTACGGCCATGTTCACACCTGAAAGCTTTTTCTGTTCCGAAAGGGGAATACCTAATTTTTCAAACGTTTTAAGTAATTCCGGATCCACCTCGTCCAGGCTGTCTTTTTTCTTTTCCGGTTCCTTTGGCGCTGAGTAGTAGCTAACATCCTGAAAATCAATGGGTGGAAAATCCACATAAGCCCATTCAGGCGGTTCCATCTTTTTCCACAACTCAAATGCTTTCAGACGAAATTCAAGCATAAATTCCGGCTCGTTCTTCTTGGCCGAAATCATCCGAATCACATCTTCGTTCAGCCCTTTAGGGATTACCTCGGCTTCAATGTCACTGACAAAGCCATAACGATACTCTTTCTCATGATAAGGAGTAGGCAGATCGCTTGAGGGGGACATAAGTTCATGATCCTTTAATTAATAAGAGGGTTGGAGTGAGGCTGTTTGGCTTAATCTTGTTTTTGTTTTAACCGCTATGAGAAATGCACATCCCGATGGTCACATCCATCGCAACAATTGCTTTCTGGCTCATTGTCCAGACACGGTTCGCAGAACTGCGCCAGATCGTTCATGCGTTGGTCAATATCATGCTTAAAACGCTGAAGCGAAACAAGCTTGTTTTTCACCAGCGCTTGCTGGGTTTTTAAGGCCTTCTGAGTACCAACAACTCGTTCCGACTTCGGTATTACGAGATTTCCGTTGTCCTCACCCAACATCTGAAGGATTTCATCTAACGAATAATTTAACGCCTGTAACGCTAAAATAGCACTAACCCGCTTGAAAGACCGCTGATTATAGAGACGGTACTTCCCTGAGGTTCGCTTTACAGGACGAATCAAACCCATTTCTTCATAATACCGAAGTGCCCGAACAGTCACACCACAGGCTTTTGCCAGAGCGCCAATCGTAAAATCTTTTTGTTTCTCGACCACTGAAGGCAACGAATTCGTCAGTACAGACATTGATAGGAAAGCCATCCGTTTTTATGTTGACACACTATTTTACTTATTTCTCGTTTCAAAAAAGGAAGGGAAGCTTGATCCGCTCCTTTCGATTCCGCACTCAGGTTAACCCACCCTAACGTATGCGTCAAGGTTTAGACTTTTTATGTTTCTAACCAGTACAGATAGACTATTGTGGTAGGACGGGCTTCAAGGGTTATAGTGAAAAAACAGACGCCCTTCTTACTCCTTTTTTTATAGAAACACCTGATTACGCTATGCCCAACAAAGCATTCTGCAAGCTTAAACCTCAATCATCGACCCAGCTCTCACAAGCCTGGCAAGTCGGCGTTATTGCCCTTTGCCTGCTCCCCTTAATTCTTAAAAAGGGCTTTTATGTTGACTTCTCTTTTGGGAACAGCAATTATCTCCATACCATGCTGGAGTGGAGCGCTTTTTGTATCTCTCTTTTCATTGGCGTATTCGGTATTATCCACTACAAGTTAAAGCACGATAAGGTCATTCCCCTTATCAGCGTTGCACTCATCTGCGCCGGTATCATGGACGCCTTTCACATTTTGAGTGAAAGCCACATCATTCCTTCGTTTCATGAGCTGAACACTTTCAGCGACCGACTCCCCAAAACCTGGCCTTTATTTCGTTCGTTTCATGCCTTTATCCTGATTGGTGGCGCTTGGACTATCTTGCTCTGTGATGAATCCTCTCCACAACAGCTGAAAAAAGTTCATCCCATTATTAAAGTTTGTTTCTATCTAATGGGGCTTTTCTCTCTTGTGGGCATTTTGTATCTCTTATTAAAAGAAGACAATTTCGGGTCTTTTGTTCAATCCATACCTCTGCTTTTTAATCTATTCCCTATGGTGCTTATCCTTACCCTAGGTTGGTTTACGTTTGACCGGCTCTATAAAAAACACCCCAGTATCTTCTCTCATGCTCTTTTACTCAGTATTATCCCTTTTACCATTGCGGAAACCGCCATGATTTTTGGATCCAACAAACCCTTTGATCATTATTTTAACGTCGCTCACTACCTGAAAGTCATTGAATATATTCTTCCTCTCCTTGGCGTCTGTTTCGCCTATATTCAAACCCACCAGCAAAGTGAATGGACTTACCAACAGCTTCAGGAGACTCATGATCAACTCATGATTGAAGTAAAAGAACGGGAGCTGGCGGAACAACAGGCCCGTCGTTCCGCGCTTTTAGCCGTCCTTGTTAACGAAGTGTCTGAAGTCTCCTCCCGCTCTCAGTCGTTTGATGACGCTCTCGCTTTCTGTATCGAAAAAACCTGCCAGACGATTGGCTGGCCCGTTGGCCATGTCTATTTTCTACCGGACAAAGAGCCTAAACTACTGGAGCCTTCCAACATCTGGTATATTGAAAATGAAGAGTCTTTTAAAACATTTAAAGACATCACAATGAGCTCTAAATACCCTCCTGGAAATGGGTTACCCGGACGTATTATTTCATCAGGAAAGCCAGCCTGGATTGTTGATGTGATACAAGACGATAATTTTCTTAGGGGTAAAAGAGTAGAGAACTTAGGTGTTCAAGGCGCTTTTGGCTTTCCCATCAAGCTCAACAACAAAACCGTCGCGGTTCTTGAATTCTTTTCCTTTCAATCCCTTGAACCGGATCAGGAGATTCTTGACGTTGCTGAGACCTTGGGCGAACAACTCAGTAATGTGCTGGAACGACAGCAAACGCAAGAATCACTTAAAATCGCAAAAGAAGCCGCTGAATCCTCTGTTAAAGCCAAAAGTGAGTTCCTCGCCAAAATGAGTCATGAAATTCGCACCCCCATGAACGGTATCTTAGGATTAACCGAACTCACCTTGGAAAGTGAGCTGAGCGAAGAAAACCGGGATAACCTTAAAATGGTCCATCACTCAGCCGAATCTCTGATGGAAATTATTAATGACATTCTTGATTTTTCAAAAATTGAGGCTGGAAAATTGGAGTTTGAACAAATCCCGTTCAATCTCCGCAACGTTCTCAACGAACTCATACATATTATGAAAATTAAAGCCGACGAAAAAAAACTGGAACTGTCCCTAAGTATTGTCCCGGAAACCCCTTCGGTTGTGGTTGGCGATCCGACCCGTGTTCGGCAAATTTTGGTAAATTTAATTAATAATGCCATCAAATTCACGCCATCAGGCTATATCAAGGTTTGTGTCGCCCCCGCCTATCAACACATCGGAACCGCTGAACTTCAATTCTCCGTTACAGATACAGGGATTGGCATCCCACAAAGCTCTCAAGATAAAATCTTTGACTCCTTCACCCAAGCCGAAGCCTCCACTGAACGGAAATACGCAGGGACAGGACTTGGGCTGGCCATTAGTAAGGATTTGGTAAAACGGATGAATGGTGAAATTAATGTACACAGCAAACTCGGTAAAGGAACCACATTTTCCTTTACCGCCCAATTTGGCATTCCTAACGAAGACGAGCTGAATGCCCAAGTCAATAAACCCACTCAATTGCCCAACGACTTAACACCTTCTCAAAAACAGGCCAGTATTCTTTTGGCGGAAGATAATCGGATCAACCAGAAAGTCGCCCTCCAAACCCTAGAGAAGCAGGGTTACCAGGTTACCATTGCCAACAATGGCGAAGAAGTTTTGGAATGGCTGGAAAAAAGAACATTTTCTTTGATTCTAATGGACTGCCAGATGCCAAAAATGGATGGCTACGAAGCCACCCGGCATATCCGAGAGCAGGAAAGGATCACCGGCAAACATATTCCCATTATCGCCCTAACCGCAAACGCAATGAAAGGAGCCAGGGAAGAGAGTCTTGCCCATGGCATGGACGGCTATATCGCCAAGCCTTTCGATAAGCAAAAGCTATTCCATTTGATCAATTCATTCCTCTCCGGCTCCCATAATGGCCTGTAAGGATTTGCTAGCCTGCTTTTCATGTTAAAAGTAAAGGGGGGAATTTCTATTTATTAGCCTGCAAACGCCCTTATATGTAGTTCTAACGAATGACATTCTGTTTACAGAGCATCATATTTCTGTCATTTCCCTTCAGTTTTCCCTTTAGCCTACCGACATGTCTAGTAATCGTTATTTACGGCTTTTTATGGGAGACGAACAGGATGTTCGACAATCTATTTAACTTGTTCGAGGAAGATAACAATCCAAACCCTCATAACATTCACGAAAAATTCTGGGAATTGGGTGAGGAACTGGAATACCTGATGGAACAGGTGGCTGACGTCTGTGAAGCAAACCCAAAAGGTGACCTCTACTCAGCGATGGAACCCTTTTATCGTGCGTTAACTCGCGCGATTGTTATTGTTCCCGGAATAGGCGCTCAGCAGGATTCAGATGCTTGCCATCTGGCTACCCTTATTCGAGATGATGGCAGTGTGGGTATTCCCGTTTTTACAAGTGAAGCCTCAATGAGTATCTGGATCAACCAGCCCAGTGAATATTTTGCCGTCCCTTTCCGTGTCATTTGTGCAAAAGCATTAGAGCAAGGGCTTGATTTCATTGTTATTAACGATTCAGGACCCGCTCGTGGGGAAATTACGTCGTACGAAATGTCCTACCTGGCTGAAGGGTTACTTCCCCCTTGCGCTTCAGGGAATCAGAGTCCTGAGCTTCTGCTGGATGAAGCTTCGGAAATATCCGTAGGCATTCCAATCCTACCGCCCTCCCCTATGCTCCTGGAACGTATAACCGGATGCTTTAACCAGAACAAACAGTTTATTGAGTGGGCTTATCTCTTTCAGATTTCAATTTCCAATGGGCCTCCCCACTTGGCGGTTGGCGTTCGAATGAGCGAGGGGCAGGAAGCTTGCTGGGAAAACAATTTGTTGCTTGATACCATGGCCATTTCTCGTGAAGTACTCGAACAAAACGAATATATTGATTTCTTCCTGCTTAACGAAGCGCAAGAGCTGGAAGACTCCTTGCAGGGGTTTACCCAACCATTTTACGTAAGCCAAAAAGCGAGTTAGAGAAACAAGGGTTCACCTTTTTCAAAGGGCTCATTACTTCTTTCTAAACAACGGAAAAACGAGTAGCATAACGAGAAGAACAAGCCCTAAACTCATGACAATGCTGGCTCCAGTGGGATAATCAAAGTGGTATGAACCGAGTAAGCCGATAACACTGCCAATGACAGAAAAAGAGAAAGCGAGAATATACCCCCAACGCAATTGTCGGGTAAAAAGAAACGTCGTCACCGAAGGAATCACCAAAAAAGAAAACACCAGCAAAACACCCGCCACATGAATGGTATAAGTAATGGCCAAAGCCAGGCTAAGGTAAAATAAAAAATTCCATCGCGCCTGACCGGGCAAGGCACAAACTTCCGAATCCTGAATGCTTAAGGATAATTCCCAAAACCGTTTTCGAAAAATAAAATGCAATAAGCCGATCCCCAGAAAAACCCATACCATCTGTTGTAACTGTTCAGGCGAGACCGATAAAATATTGCCAAAAAGCAGAGAAATAATATCCGAGTCGTCATGCGGAATTTTGGAAAGAATCAGCACCACACCCGCTGAAGCCATGACGTAAAGGATCCCAATAAAGGCTTCCTGATATTGTTGTAATTCCCCTTTAGGCAGAAGAAAAGTAAAGCCTAAAACAGCAATAAGAGTAAACGCGAGCGAGCTGATCAGTGGATCCCCATGGGCAAGCAACGCCACCGCAACGCCCAACGAGGCAATTTGCGCCAGTGCCAAATCAATAAAAACAATGCCTCGCTGAACCACGTGCATCCCCAGATAAGGCAGAAGAAAAGACATGAGCAGGCAGGCCATCAGGGCTTGTACCATAAAGGGAAATTGAAAAACGTCCAGTGGATTCATGAGGTGACTCGCTCTCAAATCGTGATTTGGGGTTAGGGCTTCAGCAAACGATCCAAAATGGTATCGAAGAGCTCAAAGTAATCGCTCGCTTCAGGAACGCCCTTAACGGAAGAGGGCAGTACAACCACCCGAGCACCGGTGGAACGGGCGATCATATTCGGTGTGGTCTGACTAAAATAAGGTTCAACCATAATCAGGGAAGCCTGTTTCTCCTGAATGGTTTGAATAACGGATTGGGTATGTTTGGGGGCGGGCGGAATACCGGGTTTGGGTTCCACGAAGGCAACCACATCCAGCTTGAATCGCCTGACAAAATAGGGCCACGTATTGTGATAGGCCACCACTTTTTTTCCACTGAGCATTTTGGCACGCCCCATCCATTCGGTGAGTTTTTTCGCCAGCTCTTTAATGAATTCCTGATAATGAGCTTCATACAAGGCGGCGTGGGCCGGATCCACCCGTTTTAAGCCCTTGGTAATATTGGCGGCCATAAATTTAGCGTTAACGGGATCCAGCCAGTAATGAGGATTTCCCGCCGGATGAACATCGCCCATACTGCGATCGATTTGCCCGCCCGTTTGAGGCATGATGGGCGGGATGCCTTGTGACGCGTTGACATAGCCTTTTCCGCCTAAAAATAGATGAGGGTTTCGAGAATTTTGAACCAATGGCGGCAGCCAGGTTTCTAAGCCCATGCCGACGACTACCAGTAAATCAGCATTTTTAAGTTTTAGAATAAAACTGGGTTTGGGTGGAATAAAATGAGGGTTTTGATAGCCTTTTCCCAGCGAAGAAACCGTCACCTGCTCTCTGCCAATTTCTCGGGTGATGGCCGCAAGGTCTTCGGTGGTGGTAACCACACTAATTTTGGCTTCAGCCCCTCCCGACAAAAAGATGAGGAGAGCCATTAGGCAAAGGAAATGAAAAGGATGAAAACGCGTAATCAAAATAAAGACTCCAAACAAAATTAAAGACTAGAACTTAAAACGGGTGAGGCTTATGAGTACCCAATGTGGCCGTATATTGCAGCCAAAGTTGATCGTTGGACTGAGCGTTAGCCCGGTGGGTGTGTTTGTATTCTAATCGAAGTCGGCCAAACTCACTTTGCCAAAAATTAACATAAGGCGCAATAGCAAATTCTCGGATATTTGCCAGCGAAGGCACCTCCGAATAATCCACCCGGACCCCAGCGGAGAAACGCCGATTAAACTGTTTTTCGATATAGGAATAAAATCCAGTCAGATTATCCCGACCCATAACCGGGTCTTCCAAATGGGCTGTCAAGAATTCCGTTTGCCAGATGAACGAGCGGCCCATTTTAGCGGGAATCCAGCGGTAAGTCATATCGACACCAGCTACGCTGGTTAAATTACTGCTCATACCACGGTCTCGTGCTCCTAAAGCCCCACTAGCCCCAACTTCCAAGGAACTTCGTTCGGTCAGCTCGAAAAAGTTTTTAAAATGCCCAACCGTTAAGGGTTTGGAAACCCGGCCATGGCCAAAGAGAGAGGTATTATCACCATTAAACACACCCACTTCCACTTCTGAGAACCAGGGCAGGGGTAAAATTTTGCTTACGCTGACACCGGTTTCCGCTAAACCCTCTTCACCAAACAGGTTAGTGATCACGTTGGGACGATCCACTTGCGGCAGTTCGGGGCCATGCACGCGATTGATTTTCCCTATGGGGGAACGGAATTTTCCGACCCTCCCCCTTAAATTACCCGGCAGGTTCAACAAGGTGACAAAGCCTTCCTCAACCTCAATCTCTTCCCCATCGGGGACTGTAATAAAAAGATCATAGCGGGAATAAGGATCAATCGCACCCTGAAAGGCAATTTCAAGCTCCCGAAGCGAAAACCGGTTGCGAGAATCCGTCGTGGTTCGCCGAGCCGTATGACCGACAAAATCGCTGAGCACACTGATGTTTGGGTTCATGTTCTGGATTCGTCCCAGCACTGAACCTGACGTTTGGCTGGCTTGTGGATCAGAAACCCCGGCTACACTGTCGGTTGAAACATCAATCTCAGACAGAAGCATTTCGCCAACATCCAAATCAGCCGTATCAGGATAGTGTTTGGCTTTTTCTGAATCCGCTTCCCCCTTGAGCTCTTCCATGTTGTATTGAATAATGCCAACGGCCTGTTCAATCTCACCAAAACGCTTTCCGGACTTATCTTCAAGTTCTTTCAACCGTTGATTAATGCCCTGAAGCTGACCTGAAATTTGCAGCAACAGCTCGGATGTATTTAAAGGGGGTGATGCCTTTGTATTGGCGACTTCGCCAAAACCACTACCACCGAATAAGCAAAGCAAAAACACACTGCTTAAGACTCTTTGACAAATATGTTTAGAGTAAAACTTGGCTGGAAAGAAAGTGCCCATTAATCTGATAACCAATCGTAAACTATAAATGAAAATGATTTTCATTATTATTATTGAACGCTAAAATTAGAATGTCAAAGAACAAATTTATTAAAATGAAAATCATTTTTATTATTAATTTAGATGCTAAAATGCAAGATGTCAGAATGTTTGAAAGAATTTGGAAAATTTAATTCATTCAAACTTCCAGGGAGCCCTGTTTTGAATCGACGAACCCCTTCTAGCCAATTTGTTTTAGACGCGTTAAAAGAACTTGAGCACCCCTCCGCTCAGGATATCGTTGACTGGATTCGCGACAAACACCCCAATACAAAGCGAGGAGGAAGCTTAACCAGTGTCTATCGCTCCCTCAATGCACTAGTTGAGCAAGGCGAGTTAAAACCCATTAATTTTAATGATGGTCATGTGCGTTACGAACCCATTTCTCAAAATAGAGACCACCATCATCATTTTATTTGTGTTCGTTGCAATGCGGTTGCTCTACTGAATACCTGCCCTTTAGAACCTTTTATTAAACAATTAACACCAGATTTTAAGGTGCTCTATCATAACCTCGAAATTTTCGGGCACTGCACCGCATGTCAAAGCAAGGCACAGTAACCGCTAACGCCTTAAAAAGACCTAAAAACCCTTGTTTATCCCATTGGACATTTTTCCTTGATGATCTCGATGAAGAAGCCGGGGTTGCTCTCGATCAATACGAGATTGATCGTCATTATAATTTTTAATCTGCTCCGGCCACATTTCCAACTCAAGGTTGACTCGGGCATCTATCAACAGAAGTCCAGGAGAAGAAAGGGCAAGCTGAGCCGTTTGAGACTCAATCCCGTCATTCGCCAAAACCGATTGAAAGAGCCCGGCCCCAAATGAGCCCAATAGAAACAAAAAGATGAGTAAACAATGTAAGAACCCGTGTAAACGTGTAAACATCATGATAATCAATTTCTCCCAGCGTTTGTTATGAGTTGTTACGAAACCGATAATCGTCTATTTTCAATTTAACGTTTGAAAACCGATATACCAATAGTTCCGACGAGCTAGATTCATGGTGCGGTACTCAGCGCGAAATGAACAAAGAAATATTGATCGTATATCATGTTCTCCTCAGGAATAGAAATCAGGGTAAAATAAATGTCATTCTATATTGTCGTAATTGGGTTACAGAGTAGAGGATGAACATGGACAAACTCTTTCGGGAAGCGCAACAAGGCCTCGCTTTTGCTCAAAATGATTTGGCCCTAAAATATTTGGAAGGCGAAGACCTCCCTCAGGACTACGAAAAAGCCTATAAATGGTTCCGAAAAGCCGCTGGGCAAGGTGATCCTGTTGCCCAGTATAACTTGGGCGTGATGCATGCGGAAGGTAAAGGAACGTCCCCAAACCTCGCATTCGCTGAAAAATGGTATCGGCTTGCCGCCGAACAAGGGGATAATGACGCGCAGAACAATTTAGGTGCCCTTTATGCCCAAGGAAATGGGGTTGAACAAGATTACGCAGAAGCCTCAAAATGGTTTCGCAATGCGGCTGAGGACGGGTTCGCCAACGCGATGCATAATTTAGGATACCTTTTTAAGCACGGTAAAGGGGTTGAGGTGAATCCCGAAGAGGCTTTAAGGTGGTTTAAAATGGCCGCCAACCTGGGTCACCCTCAGGCAAAAAGACAGCTCATTCAAATGACAACATCCTCTTAAATACCTTATAGAACTTACGAAAATATACTGTGACAAGTGCTTTTTACGTAAGTCCTACTTTGCGGTGTACAATAAGAAAGAGTTAGATTACGAACCCGACGAATTGATGAGTTTTTAACGATGCCCAGTTTCAAAGCTGTCTTCTCTACCCTTGTCCTTGGCTTTATCCTAATAACACTAGCCGGGTGTGGAAACGCTTCAAAAACAGAGTTACCCAGCCATAACCTTTCACCGCTCCTGCAAGAGGTGATTAAAAAGGCGGAAGAAGGGGATTATAATGCTCAGTATGACTTAGGACATCGGTTTATCACCGGGGCAGGCGTACCTCAAAGCCATGCCAAAGCAAGAGCATGGTATGAGAAAGCCGCACAAGGTGGTAATGTTTTGGCCCAATATAATCTGGGCTACATGTATGAATTAGGACAAGGCACGGAGCAAAATTACGGATTAGCCGCTAAATACTATCAAATGGCTTCTTATAAGGGTCATGCCAAAGCTCAGTATAGTTTAGGTAGCTTATATACCAAAGGTCAGGGTGTAACAAACAGTAATGTTGAAGCTTATAAATGGTATTCGATTTCAGCTCGTAACGGAAACCGAAAAGCCCGATTTCAAATGAAAGCCATTGGTAAAACAATGAGTCCCGAAGACATTGAAACGGCTCAAGCTATCGCGGAACAGTTCCAAGGCTGACTCAACGTATGGAGCATGTGACCTATATTCTTGAATGCGCGGACGGAACTTACTATACCGGCTGGACAAACCGGCTTGCTCAGCGGATTGAAGCTCATAATCTGGGCAAAGGGGCAAAATACACTCGCTCACGCATTCCGGTCCGTTTGCTTGCCTATTGGCCCTTTAATTCAAAATCAGAGGCCATGCGTTGGGAATGGCAATTAAAGCGATTATCACGGATTCAGAAAGAACACGAAATCCAGAAGCAAAATCAGACCTAAAATCAAAGCCCAATGTTACGTTTTATGACATCATCCGTTTTTGCCGCAACTTTTTTTGTTGAGGCGACTCTTACTCAACAGAACCCCTTTCAAGGACTCTCAAAAGACAGGAATAAAGACCCATGACCGCTCCATCACCAGTGATTAGCTCTAGAATCAATTCTGAAATAACCGCACCAAAACGAGAAGCCAATAACCCGAAGGCAACGATTATGGATTATGCCGGTGTAATTGTCTCGTTAATACTGGTCGGCTCAGCTCTATTGGCCTTAATACCGGATCTGATCGGAAGTTTCTCCTTGCTGCTTACTCAGCATTTGTCCTGAACTCAAGCACCCCAAAGCCTTTATAAGGCTCCTTCGAGTTGAAGCAGAAAGCGTTTTATGGCAACCCCTTCTTTCCCTTGATAACCGCCCAAATTACCATTCGCATTCAGAATACGGTGGCAGGGAATAACAATTGGGATTGGGTTTCTTCGGTTAGCTTGCCCCACTGCCCGGTAGGCTTTAGGATAACCCGCTTCCTCGCTAAGCCAACGATACGTATAAACCCGTCCGTAAGGAATGCCGATTAGGGTTTGCCAAACAGCTCGCTGAAAAGGGGTTCCTGACTGAATGTCCAAGGGGATATTTTTAAAGGCCTCAAATTCCCCCTGAAAATAACGCTTTAAACACTGAAACACTTCATATTCAAGGCTGCCCTCTATTTTTTCTGTTTTTTGATCATTTAACTGATGCAAATCACCTGAGCCGAAATCAATTGAGCAGAGCCCAAGATCACTTGTTGTCACCTTTAGCGGCCCCAATGGAGAATCCTGAACAAAACACCGTAACCGTTTACTAACCTGACTTGCCATATTCTTAACAACCGAATTAACCTAAATAAAATTTAACCCGACGCATTATATTACGAACGAGAGTCATACAAAAAACATTGGATTTCTAAATCTTATAGAAGCATGAGAATAATCATTGGGATCAGGGGCCACAAAGACTTAGCTCCACCTTTAGTTGTTCTACCCGTTGTGGTCGTTCCCGAAGGGAAGGAAAGAATCTGATCCCTATCCGAAGTAGCTTGACCTTCGGCAGACGCAACAGCAAGAATACGGTCAAGCCGATCTTGTTCTGATATTTCGGGTGGAGCAACCCGACCAAACAAACTAACTTCAAGCCGGTCAAGCCTTTGGCCGGAAGGCTCAGCAGGAAAAGACCGATTGAGAACCGTTTGTTCCGCTTGAAGCAACATGTTATCAAAAGCGGTATGCGCTGAGGTTTGGGTTTGCTGAGGCAATGAAGGCGCTTGACCATGGGTTGTAAAAACCGGTGGAGTCGCTTGGGGTGATGAGCCAGAAGCCGTACCTTGGTAAGAATATCGAGGAGGGATTCCGGGGAAATAGGAAGCGTTTTGAACCTTCGGTTGGGTTTGGGCCGCAGAAGGAAAATAGCCGGAACCGCCCGTGTCACCGAGAACAACGAGTCTTAGATTATCCACCCGCTCCATATAAGACCCTCGTTGAGGGCGACCAAACACTCGGGTATCCAACCGATTCAGTCTTTCACTTAAAGCGCTTTTCGGATCCGGCTGGCCAAAAAGCTTGTTCTCAATTAGGGCAACCACCGGGTAATCCGATTCCACTTTTTCAGGCAATGACGGGGAAGAGGACTCAGCCTTTTTAGGCTTATTGGGTAGGGACTTTTCGGCAACCGAATCATCTTGTTCCAAATTGTCAGGGGTTTTAACCCCTTTGGTCGAACAGCATCCCTTTGTGTTTTTAACGGCTTTGCTTCCCGTTTCGATGGTACTCACCCGTTGCCGCTCCATAAGCGTAAAATGCAGCGTTCGGATTCGTTCACTCGGTGATAAGCTAAACAGCGCATCGCCATAGACCAGGGTTTCCAAACGAGCCAATCGCTCACCCAAAGCCGCTTTCGGATAAGTGGTGGCGAGCAACGCTTCTTCCATCCACGTAACCTGCTGAAAATCTTGCCTAGTCAACTGTTGGGGAGTATTTAATGGCATTGTTAATTTATTTGACTGTTTTTGAGGCTTACTTTCATAGGGCTTAGCCTCACTTTTTGCTTGAAAAGAAAACAGACTCATGAAAACCACCGCCAGCATCACAATAAAGAAAGCCGGAGATAAAGCTGAAAAAAAATGGGTTCGCCTCATTCGTTCAGGGGTCCGTTCGTTTGTTTGTTTGTTTGTTTTCTGTTTAAACCATTGAATCACTTATCGGAATCATAACCCGCTTCTTTAAGAAGCCCTTAATGAAGATTCTGCCACGCCAAGTGGATTCAACATAAAAATAAACGACGTCCATGGAGCAAAAAGGTTCCTCAGGACGTTTTGGAGAAACACAGCAAGTCAGATACAAACTATGTCGAACTATGTCGAAAAATTAAGAGTTAAGCGACAACAAAAATAATTCTCGTACCACCTTGGCGGCAACCACGGCAGAAACACCAGAAGAATCGTAATGAGGAGACAACTCAACCACATCAGCGCCCACCATATTAATCCCCTTAAAAACCTTTAGCCACTCAATAAGTTCTACAAACGTCAGTCCACCCGGCTCCGGGGTCCCGGTTCCAGCAAAAATAGAAGGGTCCAATACATCCAAATCCAGAGTAACAAAAACCGGACGCCCTGATAAACGCTGGAGAGCTCGAGTCAACGCCTCTGGCGAACCCGACGGATGAAGCAAGGTTTCGTGTTGCCTCATCCAATCAAATTCTTCTTTCGGGCCTGAGCGAATCCCGATTTGAACCAAGCGATCAGGACTCATGTTGGGGTGTTCAACAATACGCCGTAAGACCGTCGCATGGGAGAGGGTTTCGCCCAAATAATCTTCGCGCAAGTCCCCATGAGCATCAAAGTGCAAAAGGGCCAAATCTGGGTATTTTTCCAAATAGGTTTCTACCACAGGCAAGGTGACCAGATGCTCACCCCCCACACCAAACCAGTGTTTTCCAGCCTGAAGGGTTTCCTCGGCGGCTTGACGAATACGTGCCAACGATTCATCTCGATTGCCAAAAGGGAGTTCTAAATCGCCAGCATCATAAAACCGGACATCGGCCAAATCGCTTTGGAAAAAAGGCGACCAGGTTTCCAGCCCCCAAGAAGCCTGCCGAATCGCCTCTGGCGCAAAACGGGTTCCTGGACGATAACTAGTCGTGCCATCGTAAGGCAACCCCACCATCACCCATTCCGCGTCTTGAAATAAATCCATCGACGCCAACCAGTTTTTGGGGAGGAAAGGGCCTGTTAGCATGATGCGGGTGTCTCAAAATCAGTACGGGTACGCTCTCGTACGAAATTTGGTAACGCAAACGCCGCCCGATGAATCTGGCGGTTATAATAACGGGTAGACTGCTCGATATCGACTGCCAATAAATCGTTTATCTGGCTGAAAGGTCCTTGATACCTCTCTTTCATACAGTAGGCCCATGACCAGTAAGCGCCAGGGTAGGTCGGGACCGTGGCAATATAAGGGGTCACTTGCGGAAACACTTTCCGCAATAATTGATACACCAACGCAACCTCCCGTACATGGGCAATGGGAGATTCGGACTGGTTAACCATAATACCGCCCGGCGTTAACGCATCTCGTACGTTTTTATAAAACGATTCCGTGAACAACCCTTCTCCCGGACCGATCGGGTCGGTAGAATCCACCAAAATTACATCAAAACGATTTTTATGCTCAGCAATAAACTCAATGCCATCCCGGATATGAATATCCACCCTCGGATCGTTTAATCCCCCTGAAATAGAGGGCAAATAACGTTTGCAGGCTTCAATCACCATGCCATCAATTTCGCACAGTACCACCTCCTGAATGGAAGGATGTTTGAGTACTTCTCGAACCGCACCTCCATCCCCGCCGCCAATAATTAAAACAGATTCCGGGTTAGGGTGCCCCAGCAAGGGAATGTGGGTAATCATCTCATGATAAATGAATTCATCCTGCTCGGTAGTCATAACCGCGCCATCCAGAAACAGCATCCGGCCATAAAAATCGGTATCCACCACATCGATCTGCTGAAAAACAGACCGCTCACTGTAGAGTTTTTCTTTTATCTTAAACCCGTAGCGAAGCACCTGTTTATGTTCTTCGGTCATCCATTGGGTTTCTTGCTGTTCTGGCATGATGGGACCTCTTATCGATGTTCGGTTACAAACGATTAAATCGAGTTTTCATCGTTATTTTAGGCTACAAGCAAGTTGAGGTGCCCGCTCTTCAACTGTTCGGGGGAAATAGCGGCCTCGATCAACCAAATGGCTTTCATAGCGAGTAACACCAAAAGCCTCAATAACCCGGTCCCGCACTGTTTCCACATCAAAAGGCTTACAGCTAAAAATATCAAAGAAAAAGTAATCTTTTTCCGTAAACGAATGGAAGGTCATATGCGATTCAGCAATCACCACCACACCCGTAATCCCTTTATCTTCAGGGATTAAGCCCTCATACGGAATCACATGCGGACGAGTAACCTTGTTCATACCGATTTCTTCGGGCAAACGATCCAAAAAGCGGAAAACAAAATCCAGATCATTGATTTTATCGGGATCGCACTGACGGCAGTCCATCATCAGGTGCGGCCCAAACTCAGAACGTACCGTAATCATTGCAAGGCCTCCTCTAGCGGTTGAGTCGAGGCGACCATCACCCGTTCGTCCTTTTCATGACGGACCTGAAACGGCGCATGAATAAGCTCCTGAGTCTGAACATTCATCATGCCACGCGTCAATTCAGAACAAAACGCAGAACCGGCATTAAACTTTTCTTTTAGATACTCGTAGGCCACATCGGGCTTACAGGAGTCACCACAGGTGAATAAATCCACGGCGGCATAACCAAACTCAGGCCAGGTATGGATAGCCAGATGAGACTCCGCGATAATAACCACTCCACTAACGCCAAACGGGCTAAAGCGATGAAAGTTTTTTTCAACCACTGTAGCACCACAAACTTCAGCCGCTTCGATCATAAATTGCTCAATCAGAGTTGTGTTATTTAGAATATTTGAATCACATTCATACAGTTCGGCAAGGATGTGCTTGCCCAAGTTAAATACGGATGACGGGGGGGCTGGAGGTTCCGCTGAGAAAGTATCAGAAGAGGGGTTGAGAGTTGTATCTTTCACATTAAAAAAGCCTGTTTTCTACTGTCATTATGCTTGTTTACACGATTTATTTTCTTAATTAGAAGTTGTATTTTACCAGAAAATTCTAAAATCCAAAGCAGTTTCTAAAATTCAGCAAAACACCCTAGAGCGAAGGATTTTTCAGCTTTTCAAAACGACCCGCTTGACCTTGCGCCTACTACAAGTGTTTTCTTTCAAATCTTTCACTCTTACGACCCTCAACAAGAATATATTTGATTTGAACCCGGCCTAAAAACCGGGTAAAGTACCCTTAGCCTTTAAACATCAAAGCTTAAATTCGTGCTTATATACAAATTAGTCTGTCTGAAAGAAAAAATGCCCCATTCTTCCCCATTGAAACCACATGCCGTTCACCTTTATCGAAGTGCGCTTTACCACCCTATTTCAGCCAGCCATGGTGACTACTACCCCGATGGTGGGTTAGCCGTTAACGGGAAAGGGGAAATACTAAGTTGCGGCGTTTGGGCCGATCTTGAAAAAACGTTTTCCTCTTCCAATCCCACTATAACCGTTTTCCCCGAAGGGCACCTCATTATGCCTGGGTTGGTAGATATGCACGTACACCTACCTCAGATTAAAGTGACAGGACGGCAGAAATCAAGCCTGATGACATGGTTGGAGGAGCATATTTTCCCGGCGGAAAAACGATTTTCAGAAAATGAACACGCACGTCAGGTAAGCCAGTGGTTTTTTCGGGAGCTGTTAAAAAACGGGACGACTACAGCCAACGTGTTTACAACGATTCATACCGCGGCCAGCCATATTGCCTTTGAGACGGCGAAAGAACAGGGAAATCGGATCATTATGGGGTTAAACCTCATGGATCGCCATGCCCCAGAATTTCTTCTGCGGAAAACAGATGAACTGCTTTTGGATACAGAAACCCTCTATCAAAAATGGCATGGCGTGGACGACGGCCGGTTACTCTACGCCTGGGCACCTCGGTTTGCCATTAGTTGCAGTGACGCATTGCTTTCGGGTATTGGTGAACTCCGAAAAAAATACCCCACCGCTTATTGTCATACACATATTTCCGAGCAGAAAGATGAGGTTTCGGCCGTATTGGAGTTGTTTCCCAAGGCCGCCTCTTACACCGATGTATACGATGGGTTTGGGCTACTCGGCGAAAAGACTATTTTGGCTCATGGCATTTATCTGGATAATTCAGAATTAGCCCGTATTCAGGAGGCTGGCGTTAGCATCGCCCACTGCCCGAGCGCTAATTTTTTCCTGCATAGCGGCCTGTTTCGATGGTTTGAGGTGCAGGGCAAAGGTGTTCTTTTGGGGTTGGGTTCTGATGTGGGGGCTGGCCCCGAACTGAACCTGTTTAAAGTCATGAAAGACGCTCAATACACACAGTCGGCCCTGTTTAAAGGAAAGGTCATTGATTGTCAGCATCTGATTTATCATGGGACGCTGGGCGGCGCCAAAGCGTTAGGACTGGATCACCGCATTGGCAATTTTGAATCGGGCAAAGAGGCCGATTTTCTGGTGCTGGATCTTCACTGTAAAACCGGTATTCCTGACGATCTGGCCCATCGGGAGCTGGATGTTATTCTTTCCAGCCTGGTCTTTCTGGGAGATGATCGACTGATTCAACGAACCTATGTTCGTGGCCGGGAAGTGTATCGTAAATCCTAAAACAAAGGGGCTTCCTATTAATAATCCGAGTCCTTTGAGTGAATGATGTGCTTTATGGTACTTATCGACTATAATAAGTAAAGTAAGCGAATCAGTTCGATCCAATTTTAAAAACAATAACTCGTTGTGGAAATATTTTCTCTCTGGACATTAATGACATTAATGTGTAAATTCACTTATCTACGGATTATCACACACAACGACGACAGAGAGAGGACGCTGAGAGCGTTGATGGAAAAGGAAGCGACCAATTTTGTGAGGATTCATGTTTTGGGATTCCAAACGTACCTTCTCGAAGAAAAAAAGCCAAACCGTTTTTGGCGCCATTTGAAACAGCGTATCGACTTTAACCGGGAGGCTATCTTAAAAGCGTTACTGTTACTCAATCAACACCAAAAGCCAACACAGGCAGAACGCCTTAATCAGATTCTGGAAGAGGCCCTGCCACCAGAATCCGAAGAGGAAGCTTTACTGGCTCTGTTTCCTGAAAAAATCACCAGCTTTTTTGCGGATAAAAAGACCGAGCAATTGCTTTTTAACGAGCATCAGGCTGAAATTGCCCATGTTCTTGAGCAAATGGAAACCGGCTTGCTTGAGGATATTGAAGAAGACCCTCTGTTGAGCGATTTGACCAAAGAAATCATGATCACACACCCCTCACCTGAAGAAGACTTACCGAGTTCTTCGACTCGTAGCTTTAACCAAAAGAAAAAATCATTCGTTCGCCAGATCCCCATGACAGCAAAAGGCGATAGAATAAATCAAGATGAAGGACCGTCCGGCCATCATTCAATCCAAATTCACCACTTAAGCCCGCTAGAGCCGGAACGGGCATTGCTCTACCAGAAACAGACCGCTTTTGTCTCTCGACGCATCAATCATTTGGCGGACGCTTATTTTGAGACCCAGCGAGCGGTTCACATCTAGATTCTATTAATTCAGGTGCTGAATGGAAATTACCCTATTTGAAGCAATCCTCCGGATTCTGGCGGCCATCTCTTTGGGTGCTGTTATTGGTTTTGAACGAGAATTGAGTATGCATCCGGCTGGCCTTCGGACTCATATTCTGGTCTGCATGGGCGCAACGGTTTTTACCATTTTGTCCATTTCTGACTTAACACACGGCCTTAGCTTTTCGAGTGCCGCTATTGAGCTAGGACTCAATGAATCCAACTACCGGATTGTCCGAGATCCCGGAAGAATTGCGGCTCAAATTGTCACGGGTATCGGGTTTATCGGCGGGGGTGCCGTGCTACGCCATGGCGCAACCGTTCGCGGATTAACCACAGCGGCCAGCCTCTGGATGGCCGCTAGTATCGGCATGTTGAGTGGAACGGGCTATTACGTCTTGTCCGCTATCTCAACCCTACTCGCGGTTTTGGTTCTTTTCTTGCTCGGCAAAGTGGGGCGGGCCATGACAAAAAAGCACCAAAAACCTTTCAATCGAATCCGGATACTTATTACCGCCAATGCCCTACAAGTCCCTGAAGTTCAGTTATGGGCGGAACGTTATTTTGAGGACCGAATATTAGAGGTCAAGACTTCGGGCAGTAATGATGGACCGACAACCTTAACATATACCATTAACGCACGAGGCACAAAAACCAACGTTAACGAAGTTTCTCGCCAAATCAACGGACTCACCGGGGTTCTCTCCTCCGGCATTCGTATGTATTATGCCAGTATGGGAGATGACTAAATACCCTCTTGGCAAAGTTTCTCCTGAAGACACTGATAAACCTGACGTGAAGAGGAACTCCACGCAAACAGGTGACTATCCAACACCGTAACCTTTTGAACCCCCATAACCGCATTACTTAAAAAGCAGGCATCTAAGGCTTTTAATTGCTCCAGCGAAACGGAAGCTATAACAACAGGAATGTTTAGCCCTTTTGCCTGCTTTATGATTTGCTCACGGGTAATTCCCGGCAAGCAGCCGTTTGCCTCAGGATCCGGTGTGTATAGAGTGCCCTGACTAACTCCCCAGACGTTGGCAGTCGTTGATTCGGTGACCAGACCTTGGGTATTTTGCCAAAGCGCATCATCAAATCCCTGGGTCTGTACTTCGTCCCGAAGGCTAAAAGCCTTAGCCAAGCGACCATACTTCACGGTTGGAAACAGCTTTTCAAAAACAACGGTTTTTAGTCGGCTCCCCAACACAGGAATGTCAGGAAGTGGGCGGCTGGAGACAAGCATTTGTGCTTGCGTTTCAGTTTTAAGAGAATCCATAACCGTCAGACGAATGACAGGCCCCCAATTTTTCTTCGTTAAGGGGCTAGCCTGCGTCATTAAAGCCGTCAAATTAATAACTAACCTATTCAAATCCGTTTCTAAGCCAAACTCCAGAGTACGCGCATTTTGCTGGAGACGATGCAGGTGAGCCAGCAGTCCTACCGGAGTAAGGGGCCATCGAAACGTGGTAAAAACCGAGTGACTGTCCTCTAAAATAAGACCCGCCTGGCTCTCCCTACTTACAGACTCAATCGGTTTAAACGGAGAAATGCAACCCTCGGAACTAATTCTAATCCATTGGTAAACCATGATAACAGCCTATTCAAACACTTAAGATTCAAGATAACAAAGGATTTTCCGGAATTCTTCCGGTATATCATCGGGACTTTCCAACATTTGAGCCAAGCAATCCGCAAAGTGAATCTTGTCAAACGTCCCATCCCCCAGCTCATAATGACGCCAGAGTACTTTCAGAACATCAACTCGTCTAGTCTCCAAAGGACATTCTTGAATAATTTGATTGTAATCCGCTTCCTGAAGAGGAAGAACAGGCTCGTAAAACCGGTTAATCGTTTTTAGAACCAAAGGTAAAGGGTACGTATCCTCAATTTCACCTTCAGCCAAAATTACCAGACGATCCTTTGAACGTAAAGCCGTTTGAATTCGCTCCGCAACGTGCTCAGCATCCTCATCCAAAATAAGCATGATGGGAATACTCAGGCACGGAGAATATTGCTGATACAGTTGAACCACCTGGTTTTTCCCCCCTGCCGCCACAACACGGACACCCATTTGGGCTAAGTCCAATCCCAAGACGTGAGCAAATTGGGGAAGTAAACGCTCCTCAGTGATGCCTTCCACAATAACCAAATGGTTTGTGGGACGAAGCGTTTCGGAGTTTCCTATCTTGCTTCCATACTTCCGTTCTTTCAAAAGGGTTTCCAAAAAACCGAAGCAGTCCAAAAGCATGTCAAGAGGTGGCATTTTCTGCGCTAAATCAGAAAATCGTTGGTAAACACTCTCATCAGCCAGGTAGTGATGAACCTGATTAAGGTGATGTAGCAAAGAGAACTCCCATGGCTGAGACGGAAGCTGATGATCTAAAAAATCAGCCCAGGGAAGTCCATAGGTAAGCGTACGAGCGATCAGGTACTTGAGAAAGCACTGGTTATTTTTATCCGCTCTGTTTTTAGGGTTAAGAACGGAATAATGAAAGTGATGAGCAGAGAGAATCGCCGATAAGGAATCCGAATCTAGTCTCTCATCTCGGTAGTAATTACTATGTAATCGGGTTGAATCCGTTAATCCAAGCATTTTTACGTCTTCCGCCACCCAGAAAGGCAGTTGGAACTGCTGTTTCTCTTCAGCAAGCAAAAAAAGGTTTAAAACCCGATTGGCGACGACATGATCATCTTGACGATCGCTGTTGTCGTTTTTCTTAAACAAAGACTGCCATAAAGCATGACTAAAAGCTTCTAAAATAGGTGTGGGCAAGTGGTTAACCACGTTCTGGGAGAGGCGGGGCTGATGGCTATGTTTTAAAACAAAGCGTTCGTCAGCCTCACGATTTCGGATGACCGGAAACTTAAACTTAAGCCGCCGGTTTCCATGAACACTTAACGCCTCAAGGGTTGGTTTACGAAAGAGCAAATCGTCTTCAGAGCCCAACATTTGCTGTAGCGAAGGGGAAAGCCCCTTGGGAGCCTCAAGGGAAACCATTGAGGACGATGACACATTAAAGTCGTTGGGTTGAATCGCTTCTATATCCCGACTGATTAACTAAATTGAACGTAACGGCTCAGCATCGCCAATTGGTCATTAGCTTATCAAAAATTTTATATAAAATAAAAAAGAAATGAGCTTCATATCCTCGGAAGTCGCAATTTTACTTTTTTATATGGTTTAATAACAACGTATGATGACCTCGCCTGAAAATAAGGACGGGAACCCGTCTTCTCTATCACCGGTTGCCATTAAGCCCGACCAGCTATTTATCCGCCGAATGAAAACGGAAGATGTGCCGGGTGTGATGGAAATCGAATCGGTTTCGTTTGGTACACACCATTGGGCAAAAGAATCTTTTCTCAACGAGATGAACAACCAGCTGGGGCGCTACTATTCCCTGACCGATTTTCGAAATAATAAAATTATTGGCTATTTTGGCTATTGGCTGATTTTAGACGAGGTTCATATTACGACCATTGCTGTTCATCCAGAATACCGAGGCAACTCTCTGGGCGAACTTCAACTGGTTCAACTTCTGGAAAAAGTGTTAGGGCAAACCGTCCATTGGGTTACACTCGAAGTGCGTACCTCTAACTATAGTGCCCAAAACCTCTATTATAAATACAGTTTTGAATCCGCCGGGCTTCGGCACAAATACTATCAGGACAATCGGGAAGATGCTCTGATCATGACGACTCCCAACATCACCTCCCAATCCTTTCGGGGATTATACAATAGAAACAAACACCAGTTGATTGAGAAAATCGGGGGCTATCCCCAGGGGTTTGAATTTTGAGTCCAAAGCTAACCATACCGAATCCAAGGAGTCTGAAAACACCGGCTCAAACCCCGGAACGATCTGATGAAGAGCTGATCACCTGGAAAGCATCAATTCATCGGGACACTTCCAGAACACCTCGCCCCTCAATTAATAGCCTACTTGTCATGGCATTTCTCTTTATGGTGTTTGTCCTTCAAGGATACATGACCTTCCCTTTACCTGATTTGGTTACGCTTTGGCTTCATCTTGAAAAAGGGGAAACCTTACAAACACTGACTGAACCGATTATGTATACCTTTCAGATTCCTGTTTGCCTTTTCATTGGCGCCCTTCTCGGGGTCGTTCCCGGAACGCTTTCTATTTTAATCTACATTTTACTGGGCCTGTTTTTCGCACCTCTTTTTGCAAGTGGAGGCGGGCTTCACTACCTAAGTGAACCCGGTTTTGGCTATTTTATCGGTATGTTCGCTGGCACACTGGTTTGCGCTAAAGTGATGAACACCGTGTATAAACCGCCGCAAAGCCCACTACTTTCCTGGGCCAAGTTACTACTTAATTCAGCCTTTAGCGTACTAACTGTCCATGCCATTGGCATCGCCGGCCTTCTTTTACTCATGCTCTTCGGCATTCAGACATTACCTGATGTAACTCATTGGGCAACACACCTAAGCGCTTCGCCTATTCTATACGACTTTGCAGCCACCCTAACCCTATTTGGACTTGTGCGGCCTCTTCGATATCTTTTATGGGCGATTATTTACTAATAAAAGCCTCAAATCACTTGTATTTGAGCCAAGTCTTGATTACCATAAAAGCATCTGTTTCGATGGCTCCGTTTTAATCTTCATTGAACCCAAACGAGGATCTCATGACCAAAACCTTAAAAACCTTCAACACAGCAGACAAAGTCCTATTGAAAGGGCCGTTAAAGCACTATATCGATATTAATACCGACTACGGCCAAAGTCAGGATAAGACGTTTTTTCAAAATGAGAACGAAACATTGCTGGATTACGTCAGTTCAGTCAACATTCCATGCTGTGTTCATGATGGAAATCCACTGGAGGTTAAACAGCTTATAGCCAACGCTAAAGCGCACCATTGTGTGGTAGGCGCTCATATTGCCTATCCCGACCCGGTAAACTATGGATATACGGTGATGGATATTTCCAATGAAGAGTTAGCCGCCTGGATACAGGTTCAAATCGGGGCCTTTACGAGCCTGCTCAAGACAGAAGAACTGGAGCTAGCTCATGTAAGACCTCATGGTGCCCTTTATGGATTATTTTTAACCGATTATGAAAAGGCGAAACAGGTTGCTCAGACTCTGTTTGATATGAATCCATGGCTTTTCCTTATCGCACCGGCAGGTCCCATCCTCCAGCGTATCAGCGAGGAAGTCGGCATTAAGGCGGCACCGGAAATTTATCTTGGAAAACGGTATAATGCAGAAGGATTATTGCTCGAAGAACAGTTTCATGAAAATCTAAACACGCAAGGATTGCTAGATCAGGCAAAACAACTGTTGAAGGAAAAAACTCTAACCTCGGTTGATGGCAAGCCCGTGCATTATGACCATATTAAAACCTGGCACATTAGTCCCCGGCTTGATGAAGCTTCCAGCGTTGCCAAAAAGCTTTACGAATTAGTGGGCCAGCCCGTCTCATTGCCAGGCATTTCCGTAGGAGAATCTGGATGGCTTTAGACTTCAACAAAGGGCCGAATATTCCTCCCTCCATCTTTCTGATTGTAGGCTCGGCAGGTACGGGGTTAACCACAGCGCTTAACCTATTCAGCGACTTTGGCTTTGTGCAGGTGGCCGATGTTCAACCCGATAAATGGCTGGATATCATGACAACCCTCCGAAAGAAAGTACCACACATTGCATTTACCCTTTCCAATACGCCGGAAAACGTAAAAGAACTGGAACAACTTATAAGCGATCTGCCTTCCATCAAGAGCAGGGTACCCGAACTGAACATCCTTTACCTCGACGCACCAGAAGAGATCTTGATTCAACGCTATGTAGATTCTGGACGGCCGCACCCCTTTGAAGCCGAGGGCAACCTAAAACAGGCTATTAGAGAGCAGCAGACCTGCTATTCGGAGGTTAAAGCTCTAAAAGGACAATTCCCCAATGGCTACTACGCTATTGATACCAGTACCCATACCAATACCGAACTTCGGGCCAAAATTGCCAAAATCCTGGGGATTAATATTGAACTGACCCCAATGACAGTTTATATCCAATCATTTGGCTTTAAACACGGATTACCCAAAGAGTCGGAATTGGTATTTGACATGCGGTTTATAAAAAACCCTTACTACGCCGATGAGCTTCGCCCTTTAACCGGACTAGACAAGCCGGTTCAAGATTTCATCCTAGCTGAACCCTCCGTAAAAGAGTTTTTAACCAAATGGCCAGAGATGATCGGCAACCTCCTTGGTCATTATCACACTGAAGGAAAACTTCGGCTAACGATCTCTATTGGCTGTACCGGTGGTCAACACCGATCCGTTTGCCTAACGGAAATTCTAGCCGATTACCTACGAAACAAGCATCATGGGTATAATATTATGGTGGCGCATCGAGAAAAAGACAATTGGCCTCCTTCCCACTCAAGCCCGATACCCCACACGGACTCCTGCCAACAGCCCATCCACCTGTCGTAAACTGTTTTGCCCCACCAACCCCTCTGGAGCGTTTAAAGTCATTATGGGATTCAAAAAACTCACTCGAAAAATAACTTGGCTCCTTCCGGGACTCTCCATCAAACGATGGCTTCTTATCTCTTTGGCAGGTTTTGTCCTTGGCATTACCGGCATGGCACTGCTATTGAACTTGCAACCGTTTACCGCCCTCATCAAAACCCTTCAGTCCTTGGCACTCATCATCCCTTCTGAGCTTAGTGGCCTTTCACTATTGCTCATTGGCTTGGTTATGCTTTATTTTGGTGCCAGTCAGGTTTACCAAACGTTCCTGTCCGCAACGGGAAGCGCTCAAGGATCCCTGTTAGAAGCTTTATACCGACGTTACAAGCTGGCACAAGGCCCCAACATTGTGGCCATTGGCGGAGGGACCGGTTTATCCACCTTGCTTCGGGGAATTAAAAACCATACCAACAACATTAGTGCCGTGGTCACGGTCGGGGATGATGGCGGAAGCTCAGGACGACTCCGAAAGGAACAAGGCATTATCCCACCGGGAGATATTCGGAACTGTATTGCCGCCTTGGCCGACGAGGAAAAATTGATTACCGAGCTGTTTCAATACCGGTTTAAAAATGGACACGGGCTAGAAGGACATAGCTTTGGGAACCTTTTCCTGACCGCCATGTGTCGAATAACAGGCGATATGATGTCCGCCATTAAAGAGTCCTCTAAGGTACTGAATATCCGGGGACAGGTGCTTCCTTCAACCCTAGAAAACATTGCTCTTTCAGTCGAACTGGAAGACGGAACTCTGATCGAAGGCGAATCTGAGATTCCGAAAGCCGAAGGAAAGATCAAACGCCTGTTTTCCACACCTCAAAACGCCCGCCCGCTTCCCGAAGTTATTAAAGCCATCAACAGTGCCGAATTAATTATTTTAGGGCCAGGAAGCCTTTACACGAGTGTCATCCCCAATTTACTTATTAAAGAAATCGCTGAAGCCGTCGCCCGTAGCAAGGCTCCAAAGGTCTATGTCGCTAATATTATGACCCAGCCCGGCGAGACCGATGATTTCTCCGTTGGCGATCATATTCAAGCCATTATTGAACATACCCATAACCCACGCATTATTGACGCTGTGTTTGTCAACAACTGGCTACCTGAGGTTCTTGTAAACCGGTATAAAGAAGCCCATTGCATCCCTGTTGATGTTGATTTGGAACGATGTCAAAAAACACTGGGTGTGGAAGTGGTTCAAAACCTTTTAGTCAACGAAAAAGAAAAAGCCAGCATCCGCCATAACCCGAAACGGGTCGCACGCGCCATTCTCAATTGGTATAAAGAGAATTATCGACACCGTTTACACTTCGAGGGAGACGAAAACATCAAAAGTGAAGAGATTGTTACCCTTGAAAAATCAGAACGTGCCACGGAAGATCTTTTGAAAGCACAAGCAGGGAAGGACTCAGCAGGATTGGCCTCCTCCCCTTAAACCCTTTGAAGGTATCCCCCTTGATCCGTGTGTATTGAAATTCCGTTGCCCGGCGCATAAAATCTATACAAAAATAAATGAACGTTTTTCGTTTTTTATTTTAAACGCCCTTTCTTTTTGACTCAGGTGCTTTTATGTCGATTATCGCAAAGCAAAAACCCACGACCACCCAAACACTCCAACAGAAAAAGGCGCAGGGTGAAAAAATCGTATCTCTGACCGCTTATGATTACACCACCGCACGGTTGTTGGACACAGCGGGCGTGGACTTTCTTCTGGTTGGAGACTCCTTAGCGATGACCGTTTTAGGGCATTCGAATACTCTGAGTGTGACTATGGATGAGATGTTACACCATGTGAAAGCCGTGGTCAGAGGAACCAAAAAAGCGTTGGTTGTCGCTGACATGCCTTTTATGAGCTATACCACCAACCATGCGACGGCCATTGAAAATGCGGGACGATTTATTCAGGAAGGCCAATGCGGTGCCATTAAAATGGAAGGTGCCCACCCTCAGGTTCTTGCAGTTATTGACCACTTGACCCGAATTGGCATCCCCGTGATGGGACATCTGGGCTTTACGCCGCAATCGGTGAACACACTGGGCGGATTTAAGGTACAGGGTAAATCCATTAAGGCCGCCAAACAGTTGCTCGAAGAAGCGCGTCAGCTTCAGGCTGCTGGTGTATTCGCTGTGGTACTTGAAATGGTACCGGTTGAGGTTGCGTCGTTTATTACAGAACAACTGACGGTTCCAACCATTGGAATTGGCAGTGGAAACCAGTGTGATGGTCAAATTCTGGTCGTCGATGACTTTTTAGGACGTTATCCCGATCTCTCGCCCCGGTTTGTGAGAAAATACCTTCATCTGGACACATTAACTCAACATGCGGTTGAAGAGTACGGCAAGGATATTCGTTCGGGTGCCTTCCCCGACAATACCAGCGAAGCGTTTCGATTTTCCCCTGAGTTTCTGCCTCAACTATTAAAAGAATGGCAGACAGTCGCTCTTCAGAACGAAGATACCAGTAATATAAAGCGAGTGGTTTAACCTCAATGAATACGTTAGAAACGGTTAATGACTGTCGCCATTTCCGGAAAGAAATGGGCTCTGAAGCATTAGTCTTGGTTCCCACCATGGGCGCTCTCCACAAAGCTCACCTCTCCTTGATTGAGCTGGCTAAAAAGCAGGGAGGCAAAGTGGTAGTCAGTATTTTTGTGAATCCGCTGCAGTTTGGCCCAAGTGAAGATTATTACCGCTACCCTCGCCCTTTGGAGGCTGACCTGGAAAAATGCAGAAAAGCTGGCGTGGACGCCGTTTTTGTTCCTAGCGCGGAACTGATTTACCCGGAAGGTCAAGACGCTTTAACTCTAGTTATTCCACCGGCTCAACTAACGGAAAAGCTCTGTGGTATTACGCGCCCTCACTTTTTTACCGGCGTGGCCACGGTGGTGCTCAAATTATTTAATTTGATCCAGCCAGATATTGCTGTTTTTGGAGAAAAAGACGCACAACAGCTCGCCGTCATCCAAAAAATGGTTCAGGATTTAAACTTACCAACAAAAATTGTCGCCCATTCTACCGTGCGAGAAGAAAGCGGGCTCGCCATCAGTTCTCGTAACAATTACTTAAAAACTGATCAGGAAAAGGAAGCGGCACTGACGCCCTCTAAAATTTTAAAACGTATTCACGAAAAAATAGCAAACGCGTCGAAGGGACAAAAAAACCTAAAAGAACCTGTATTTCGAGATGCTGTCTCAGAGGTTCTCTCTGAACTAAACGGCACCTCTGCTTCTTTTATGCTGGAATATCTAGAAGCTGTCAGTAAAGAAACCTTCGAACCGGTCAACTTTCTCGATAAAAACACTCGGGTCCTTATTGCCGGCAAGGCAGGTTCCGTCCGACTTATCGATAACATGTGCCTAAATTAGACAGAGTGGGTAGAGTTAATAGGTCGAGTACCGGTCACCCTGCCACTTGCGAGTATCTTTTTCCCGAGTGCCATGGTACTCTCTTTTTTCCTTTTCCTGCTCTTCTTTCCTCTCGTCCTTCTTATGATACCGGTGTTGAAAAGCACGGGAGTAACTGGGTTTTTCCGTATTTTTAGACTGATAAGCCCATAAAACAAGACTGACCATAATCGCCAAAACGCAAGCTAGAAAAATAAATTTTGCCGAATCTTTCATTCGTCAATTCCACTTTAAATACCGCTCTGATATATCGATTATAAGATAGATCCAAGAATCTTGCAGAAAACACCCCGTGCCAATCAAACCACACGCTGGAATTGGGGAGCCTTAGCCGAAATCACCTCAATGGTTTGGCTGACGGTTCGAATGAGTCGGTGGGTCAACCCGGCATATTCCATTTCCAAAAAAGGGTTTTCCATTTGAATATCAGATAGCCACTGAGAGCTGGGAATCACAATCGTGTTACCAAAAATCGATTGACGCTCCTCTTCACTCATAAACGTGGAAATAATAGGCTCTTTCCGGTAAGCCACAGCCTGAGTAAAGGTAATCTGAAACCGGAGCAGATGGCTACCATCGGCTGAACCTTGAGTACTGCCTACTGACAGAATCAGGCCGTCCATTCCGTTATCGTAGAATGAAAGGAACTCAAGCGGGTTCAAAGCCGATATCAAGGTTTCCCATCGTTCAATTTGAAACTGATTATCAATCATATTGATATTATAGGCGATATATTCAAATACTTTAACAATAAAACCAGTTGAAGGGTTTTACTATTGTATGGTTTAATGACAATAGTGTATGTAAGATAGCTTTCCTTTTATTGCCTTCGGAGGATGTTCATTTGGTATTGTCACCCGCCTTAACCGGTAGGCCCTATTTTGGCAACGCTGATTCTACTCAACGCAGCCGGTTGGAAGACAGGCCGGCTCAACTCTTGGCGAGAACCCAACGACGACACACCATTGAGGACACATTACTAAAGCATCACACCCATGAGAGACTAAAACAACAAGGGTGGCTCATATGGCGGATTGAAAGTACTGATAAACTAAACGTGCTCATTACGTTGGATCAGGTCGATAATCACTCGATAGAAAAAATCAAAGGGAACCCCTATACGCTGGAACGGCTTAAAAACTGGTTAAACCAATACGGGCACCATGACAAACACCAAAGCCTGACCAAGGCTATAAGCCAAGGGGCTAAAGCCATACGGACCTGGTTGATAAGACACACGAAACGCACTCATATTCCGAATCAACCCGATGTGTTTGTCTTAAAGGAAAAAGAACGGTTTGAGCAAGAGTTGGCGGCTCGCCTAGAAGCCGAAAAACATCAGTTAATGCCTCTTTTTAAGGAGGCTTTAAGCGAACTTGGAGTTCCTTCAGAAAAAATCACCCTAACCTCCCGGTTACAGGATACCTGTTGTTATACCTCATGCGACTCTTGCCTGAGCGCCGACCCCAAATCTCACAAACTGTTTATTAGAAGCTGATAAAAACTCTGGGCGAGAGAGGACTCGAACCTCCACATCGAAAGATACTGGTTCCTAAGACCAGCGCGTCTACCAATTCCGCCACTCGCCCAAGAGCTTGTTGCCCCTATTGTATCCGCAGAAAGTGATAATGTAAACGCCTTGTTAATTTGGGATACTTCAGGCAAAATAGAGAGCAAACAGCAATTGGAGAGCATCTCATCTAATGAATCTAAAAGGCCTTGAACATTCACTTATGCTAGACTACGTGATTTACGGAAATACAATTGAAGCATGGCTAATTGCTTTAGGTATTGTCCTGACGATTTATGTTATTTTATCCATTGCAAAACCTCTAGTTGTAAAGCGAATGGATGCTTTGGCGAAAAAGACATCCACACAAATCGACGACTTTATTGTGGAGCTCATCGCTTCGACCAAACCTTTTCTTTTGGTTTTAATCGCCTTTTGGGCTGGCAGCGCCATTTTGGTCTTGCCGGACAACTTACGTCATCTTAGCCAAACTTTACCGACACTGGCTCTAATCCTTCAGTTAGCCTTATGGGGCAGTCGAGCCGTGGGATTTTCGTTGAACCGGTATGCAGAAACTCGACCCACCGAAGAAGACCGCCTTGCAACCCGAACATTAATCGGCCCATTCCGATTTCTGGGATTAACCGTGGTATGGGCTGTCTTGCTTCTAGTGGCTTTAGATAACGTGGGCATTGACGTCACGGCTATGATTACAGGGCTTGGAATTGGCGGTATTGCTGTGGCTCTGGCTGTTCAAAACTTATTAGGGGATGCCTTTGCCGCGTTTTCCATTGTCATTGACAAGCCCTTTGTCGTCGGTGATTTTATTATTGTGGATACGCTAATGGGCCATGTGGAACACATTGGCCTAAAAACAACTCGGATACGCAGCATCAGTGGCGAGCAGCTTGTGTTCTCCAATAGCGATCTGCTAGGTAGCCGGATTCGTAATTATAAAAGAATGGACGAACGCCGAATTCTATTTAAAGTGGGAGTCACTTATCAAACCTCGGCCGACCAATTGGCGGCCATTCCATCGATTATTCAAACCATCATTGACGCCCAGAGTAAAGCCCGGTTTGACCGATCACATTTTTCCGGCTTTGGCGACTCCTCTCTGGACTTTGAAACCGTATATTTCGTGAAACAGCCGGATTACAGGACGTATATGGAGTTGCAGCAAAGCATCAATCTCGCTATTTTTAAAGCGTTTGAGGAACAGAAAATTGAGTTTGCTTACCCGACTCGCACTCTGTTCGTCACTCACGAAAATTCCGCCATGGCAGATGTTACTAAACTGTTTAAGTCTTAATTTAACTGCTTACAGTCAATAAGTAAAAGCGACAGGATAAATGCGCTCAAGGAAATAGCGACAGGCAATACCCAAAACTCAGGCGCAAACACTGCTGTTTGAAGAATCATTTGCATGGGCGGAAAAAAGACAACCGCAACCTGAATAGCAAACATGAGCATCAAAGTGCCCCAAATTACAGGTATTTTTGCGACATCTTTCAGGTAGCTCGTCATCCGGCCTTCCGCATGAGAGAACTGAACATTCAGCAAGTTCAATATTTGAACAAAAGAGACGGTTAAAAAAGCCAGCGTCGATGAAACGTCTGTCGCATGACCATAAACTTTTTGAGAGAGAATAAAAGCCAGTAAGCCCGCACTCGCCATCATTGCGCTCCAAAAAAGAATGGCAAAAAACCGATTTTTGCTAATAATCTGATTACTGGTATTGGACAGTGGCCCACAAACTTTATCTGGATTCGCTGGCACAAGGGCCATGGTCAACGCTGGAAAGGTGATAATTGCTAAGTTGAGCCATAGCAACTGGGTAGCGTTCAGCGGCTGGCCAAATCCAACAATAGCAGAAATAAAAGCCAGAATAACCAACCCAAGATTACAACTCAGCAGATACTCAACCGCCATTTTCATGTTCATGATTAAATAGCGGCTTTCTAAAACCGCAGCCACAATACCTTCAAATCGATCGTTCAGTAAAATAATATCCGAACTTTTTTGGGCTTCCTCGGAAGCCCGAACCCCCATGGCAATAGAAATATCACTTTGGTGAAGCGCCGGTGCATCATTCACCCCGTCTCCCACCATGGCCACTACTTCTCCACTGTTTTGCAATAATTCAACAATGGTGAGCTTTTCCTCGGGCTTGGTTCGAGCAAAAATACGCACCGATTTAGGAATGGTGGTGCCATATTGTGATAACTCCCGATGCGTCCATACGTTTGACCCCTCTTTAAAAATGCCCAGTTTTTGGCCAATAATCGCCGCCGTTGCTTTTTGATCGCCGGTAATCATGGTAACGTCCACGCCAATATCATGGCAAGCGGCAATCGACTCTTCAACCCCTTCTTTAAGCGGATCATTCAGACTGATCCAACCCACAAACACCGCTTTAGAGTAAGGGTCTTCCGTGGGGTCGTCCATCACTTTTTGCGCCAAGCCAATCACTCGATAAGCACCCTCAATCGCCATTTCCCGATTAATGAGAATCAATTCGTTTCGGGTGTGCTGATCCATGTCAACAATCTGACCCTCGGGATTCAGAAAATACGCACACTGGCAAATCACTTCTTCGGGCGCACCTTTAATCATAGAAACCATTTGCCCGTTTCTTGGCTTTAAGACCCGTGCCATTTTACGCGTTTCCGAATGGAACGGATAATCCTGAATCAATTGATAATCCGCACCATAAATGGCTGGTGTCGCACGGAACAAGGCAATATCAACGGGATCGCCCATAATATTACCTCGCACACCCTCGGAAACCGTTGTGTTGCAGTTTCGGGCAATACGCAACAGGACTTCTACCGAAGAACAGGGAATCCCCTTTTCAATCGCCCAGTCTTTGTCATAGCCCATCGTTTCCCGGCACGGTACATACACTTCATTAATGGTCATACTGTTCTCGGTTAAGGTTCCCGTCTTATCTGTACACAAAACAGAAATCGACCCAATGCCCTCAAAAGCTTTTAGATGTTTAATAAACACGCCTTCCTTGGCAAGACGTTCTAGCCCAAGAGAAAGAATAAATGTGGTTACCGCGGCTAGAGTTTGAGGCACTGCTGCCACCAGCAGAATTAGGGCAAAAGGAATTAGGTTGAATAAAGCCGTTCCCCGATAATACTCTAGAGCGACGACCACAACCGTCATAATAAACACGCCTAATAAGACAAACAGGCCCAGACGATTGACACTTTTCGAGATGGGGGTTTCTCGCTTTTCCGAAAGGTTTGCCAAATTCGCAATTTTTCCGACCATGGCGTTCTCCCCCGTTGAAATGACAAGCGCTTCCCCCTTCCCCGTCCGGACACGAGTACCAGCAAACAGCATGTTAGATTGCTCGGACACGTCTGTCCCCATGGCCAACCGGGCATTAGCGTCCTTAACCACTAAATCGGCCTCGCCAGTCAGCAGAGCCTCATCCGTTTTTAATTCTTTGCTAAAAAGCAGGCGAGCATCAGCACAAAGCACCTGCCCTGAAGAGATTAAGAGAATATCACCGGGAACAACCTCTTCTGCCGAAACCTGAAGGATCCGGTTATCCCGCCGGACACTCGCCGCTGTCCTCGTAAATTCGTTAAATTCAATCCCCTTTCTTCGAGATTTCCATGCGGCCAAAAAACCCAGAAGAACATTCAGAACCATGGCTAATAGAATCGCAATACCGGTAACATAGTCCTGAATCACAAAGGATGAAACCCCGGCAACCAAGAGTAGATAAATCACCCCGTTTTTAAACTGATACAGGAACAGCATCTGCTTCTTTTGAAACGAGTCCTTTTCAATGATATTGGCCCCATAATGTTTTTTCCGTTCTTCCGCCTCATCATCGGTCAGGCCGGTCATTCGGCTGGCTAACATCATCAGGCTCTGATCAATTGTTTTGGCGAAAAAAGGCGTTGCTTCTGAAGAAGTTTCTGGGCGCGCTTCTGTTTTATGATCACGTTGTTTCTGCTGTTCAAGCTGTGCTTTCTGATTCTCCAGACCTTGCTCAATTATTTCCGGCAAAAAAGCATCTTCCGAAGGCTTCAGAACCACTTTTTTCGCCGCGTTGAAATTTTTGGGATCACATTTTCTAGACAACATTCAATACCCCTTTCAAGGCAAACCCGATCCGATAACACCATGCCAATACAGCACTAAAGTAAAAAACGCCCTTAGATCTCTCATCAATAACGAATAAACAACAGTCGACCGACTTGTCTACTTTAGATATTCCATGAATCGATGAGTCTTAAGCATTTTAATGCAATACAAGTTTATGTTTCTTAATAAAACCGCCGTGATAAAATACCCGTATCATGAAGGATACGATAACCGTCGGCGTTCTCGATTTTGTGAAGCGCCAGACCAAAGACAGCCCTTATAATCATTTTGATGGTCGTTGGGAGGAGCTCACAGATATTGTGCTTGCCCAGTGGGTCCATCGACATGTTTCCCCTCATAATTCAGGCGTTGTTTTAGTGCCCATACCCCCTGAGCAAACCCTTCGGTTTTACACCAGTATTATTCCCGTAACAAAAAATCTGCCCCTTAAGGCCCAATTTGAAGCCCGAACCGAAAAGGAAGCGCCTTTTATTCAGGTTACAACACCTTACGGAGAAAAAACGCCTGCTCGATATGCTGAAATTATCCTGTACAGCCATGAAACCCTGGCTCAAGACGGTGACGCGCCAGATCCTCAAGAGGCTGACTACTATATTGTATCCATTAACGCCTACGCTCAGGAAACCCCCGAACCGATGCGGCCCATAACCATGGCCCGGAATTTTTTAAATCTAACCGGCGGGACCCAACCAGAAAAGCCCTACACAGCTGAAGAATTTGCCAAGGCGATTATTTTCTGGAGCCAGCACGTCCGTCTTGATCCATAACGCTCCTATCAATAGCCTACATCAACCGCTCTAATTCTAATCAAAATCCGGCTCGACTCCAGGTAAAAGCTGTCATAATAAGAGGAATCCAATTTTTCTAAAGAGTGACTCCCGGTTCTGCGGGATCCCCCGAATTAAACGCAGGTAAGCGATGAATCAAAAACAAGCCCCCTCTTCCTCGGTTCGTATGGCCCTATTCTCTGTTAGCGGCCTGCTCAAGCAGTATTTAAAATCCACGGACCTAGTCTTCCAGCTTCTATTGACCTCACTAATTATTCAGGTTTTCTCCCTCGGCTTCCCTATTTTTTACCTGATTATTTTTGATCGGGTGTTTGGTCGGCAAAATCTGGCCACCCTTGATGTCATGGGAATCGGACTCATGATGGTACTGGCTTTTGATCTGATAATTAAACTACTCCGTTCACCCATGCTGGATAGCTTGTTTAAAAAAATAGATCAGCTCACCGTTCAACAATTTCTTCAATGGGTCTCAAATCAGCCTCTTCGTCAACTTAACCCGGCCAATAACCGGCTTTTCTCCGAACAGTTTAGCCGACTGATGGATGTCAATCGGATTATCGGCACCCTGTTTTTTGTGTCCTCTCTGGATGCCGCTTTTTCTCTGCTGGTCGTTGCCATTCTCTTGTTAATGGACATTCAGCTTGCGGTTATAGCGCTGGCACCACTAATTCCCATGGCAATTATCCTGTTTGGAGCAACCCCCCGGATTAAACAGCGCCACCTAAATTTTGAAAAAGAAAAGCGTCAGTCAGCGGTTAAACTACTGGAAAGCTTGGATAATGCGGAGATGGTTAAAACCCTGAATGTCTCTTCTCCACTCAACCAAAAGATTACGATGGCGTTTAACGAGGCGTTGGATCAGAGTTTTGGTGCCCGGTTTGATAAAATCAACATTCGAAATATCCAACAGACTCTCATGCTGTGTGGCAACATGGCCTTACTCTATGTGGGTGCCCTCAAGGTCCTCTCCGGCGATATTACCTTCGGGGTGTATTTGGCCATTAGCATGTTGGCCCGCCATGTGCTGGGTGTTATTAACAAACTGTTTGAATCCTTTCTCGAATACCAGCAGATCCTCCCTATTCTCGAACAAATTCAGGCTCATTCACCCGTCATTTCAAAGGGCCAAAAGGGAATCATACTCGACAGCGTGAAAGGTGATATTCAGCTGGTCAATGTACATTTTCAATACAGCCAAACGCTTCCTAAAGTATTAAAAGGCGTGAACCTAACCATTCAACCGGGTGAAAAGATCGTCATTACCGGAAAAAGTGGGGCCGGAAAAACCACCTTGCTCCGACTCCTTCAAAAGCTCTACGACCCAACCGATGGACATATTTTACTGGATGGTTACAATCTGGCAGAATGTGATGCCGGAGTTTTAAGCGATCACATCGGGCTCGTTCTCCAACGTCCCTTTTTGTTTTCGGGCACGATTCGAGATAACATCGCCCTTGGGAAAACGGATACGCCTCTAAAAGAGATTTCCGATGCCGCCAGCCTGGCTCAGATGGATGACTTTTTGCTTCAAACGCCCGAAGGGTTTGACACGCACATTATGGCACAAGGCGCGAACCTTTCATCAGGACAAGCCGCTCGTATTGCTCTGGCCCGTGCTTTTTTACGCAACCCGTCGGTACTCATGCTAGATGAAATCACCGCCCATTTAGAGCCTGCCATGCAATCGGCATTGTTTAATCGAATCGGTGCCAAATACCGGGACAAAACCTGTCTTTTCGTCTCCGACTTTGTTCCTCTCCACCAGATGGCGGACAAGATCGTGGTTCTCAACGAAGGCAAAATTGCCGAAATGGGTAAATTCGAGGATCTGATTCAGGCCAAAGGCTATTATTATTATCTGTATAAGCCAGAATCTGCGGTTTTATCGCCCTAAGAAAAGGAAGGTTTGAATTGAGTCGACAGTCCATATTATTTTTTGGGGTTGTCGCTGTTGGGTGTCTTTGTCTATCAGCTTGGCTGATCTTGGGAGAGATCGAGGAATCCGTCAGCGGATTCGGCGAAATGGTCCCTCAGGGAAAAATCCGTGTTCTCCGGGCGCCACTCGGCGGTAAGGTTTCTCTGCTTACCGTCAGAGAGAACGATACGGTCCACAAAGGTCAAGTTCTTGCGGAACTCGACCCGGAACCTAACGCCATTGAAAAAAGCCGCTATGAAAAACAGATGACCTTATTGCAGGAAGAAATTAGTGCCCTCAAAAACGGGGGAACCACCTCATCCAATTCCCTGGCCAACCAGTGGATGCAAGCGGCTCGTGGTGCTTATCAGTCCAAAAGATTATCCGCCACAATGCAAATTGAAAAGGCCCAGCACGATTATCAACAATCTATAGAACGGCTAGACAATATTGAGACACTGCTCCAGCAAAACGAAGCCGTGTTAAACAAATACCATATGCTTTTTCAGGAAGGCGGTCTTTCTGAGCTGGAGGTCATGGATTTTGAGCAACGGGTCATTAGTCAGCGAGGTGAGCGAGCCGCTCTGCTTGAAGAAGTGGAAGTTAAGCAGGCCACACTAAACCAGAGCAAACAATACATCAAAGAAGTGGACGCTGAATTTCAGGGAACCCTACTTAACCGGATTGTTGAACTACAAAAAAATCAGGTCGAATTTCAGCACAACGCTGCCCAGACCCAATTAACCAGTAAACGGCAGCAAATCGTTTCACCTATTAATGGTGTTGTCCATCAGCAAGCTCTCCGGGGGCTTGGCGATGTGGTTCAGACGGGTGAAAACCTTCTCTCTATTGTCCCGCTGAATCAAGACCAGGGAGATCCCAGCAATCCAGCTCTGGTTGCCGAAGTCAAGGTCAGTAATATGGATCTGTCTTATATTCATCCCGATCAGCGAGCTACGCTTCGGCTGGAGGCTCTGCCCATGGAAAAATTCGGAAAAATATCAGGCACGGTCATTGGCATTTCTCCTGCCGCGGTTAAAGACGACCGGGGAGCCTCCTACTTCATGGTCAAAATCCGTCCCGACAAAATCGCTTTTCAACACGCCGGACGAACCCACCACCTAACCGCAGGCATGACCGTTTCCAGCGATATTATTACGCGCAAACGGACTCTGGCCAGTTTTCTGTTAGAACCACTTCAATTCAAAATCGACCGTGCCCTGCGAGACCCTTCTACCCGATAATATCAGTGCCTTTGACCAATCGGGTTCTTTCAGCCATCTGGAGGAATCCAGACAAGCGTTATTCGCCTATTCTGATAAAAGGAGAAGGGGTTTTACACCATGGCGAGGAAACAACCGGCTTACAAATCCATCGAACCGTCCCTATGGCATCGCCATGGGATTGTTTGCATGGTGTTAGGCGGACTTTTGATACTGACCCTTGCCCTATCACAAGCCGCTCTGGCTCAATCAAAGCCTCAATCACCCCCCAACATCCAACGAGCCAACCTGAAAAACCAATCCCGAAACCTGAACCATTTTATCCCCATCATGTTTTTGCCCGGCGGTGTTAAAAGCTCTAATTTTCTTGTGGATATTGAAAACTTGCTCTATACCATTGAAAACCAGAACCTCGACATCGCCATTAGCGAAAGCCGAATAAAGGATGCCAAAGGCAATATGATTCGTTCAATTGCTCCCTTTATGCCTTCGATTGTGGGCGAATACTCCTACGAAAACTACGATGGCGGGCAGGTCTTTGTTGATGAGCGCCCGGTTCTGGTAAAACGAACCACCCACTTACCCAAGGCTTCGTTGAGTTATGACATCCCGCTAGGGGGCCGCCCAATTTTTCAACTGAAGGCCAGCCGGAGTGAATTTCATCGCGCTCAATTGCGCCGGGACCGGATTTATCAATCTTCGCTTTTTGAAGGACTGAAAGCCTATTTTAACTTGCTCCACAATTACTCAAAACTAACCGTCACCGAGCAATCGCTGGAAGAGGCCCGCATGGATCGGGCATTAACTCAGCGAAAGTTTGAGTTGGGTTTTGTCAAAAAGCTGGATGTTATGGAACGGCAAGGCATTGAGGCCGACAAAAAAAGTCAGGTTTTGGAAAGCAAAAATCAGGTGAATCTATCCAAACTCAAAATAGCGACCCTCCTCAACGTGCCTCTGACATGGGAGATTCAATTAAAGCAGAAAACCATTCAACCTTTTTCTCTTCTGAAGAAGAACACCACGCTGGAAGGTTATCTTCAAACCGCACATACTCAACGACCGGATATTCAGGAAATGGATCGAGAAATTAAAGAAGCCAAACTGGCCTATAAAATGATCCGATCCGATATTCTCCCCTCTCTAAACTTGAGTTCTTACATTGGCGGGGTCGGCTCGGTTCCCGGTAATTTGAATCAAATTAAGCAATACGGCGGAAAAATGTTCGTCAACGTTTTTAAAAACATGGGTGTGGAAACCTGGGGCAACCTGAAAAGCGCCAAAGCCAAGATTCAAGAAGCCATTCTCATCAAACAACGAAAACTCAATGATATCTACCAGACCATCTCGGAAGATTATTACAACACCCAAATGTATCAAGAACAAATGAAGGTCATGACCCAGAAAAGAGGCGCCACCCAGGAAGCCTATCGCATTGCCCACCTGCGCAAACAGGCTGGCATGGGCACAACACTGGAAATGACCCAACTGGAAACCGCCATGATTCAGGCAAAAATGGATTACTCATCATCCGTACTCAATTACAATATTTCTCAAAGCAAGCTCCTGTATGAAACGGGGCAACTAACAACGGACACCATTTTAGAGCGACTCAACACAACTACGGGCAGTCGCCTGCCCCAACAACAAAAGGCTGAAAGCCAGAAGCAAGTTGCTGCTGTGACGATTTCAACTCAGGAATCCGAAGAAGTGAACAAAGAAAAAAGCACCCAGATATACCGGGCGCTTCAAATCGAGTCGCTAGAAATAAGCGAATAAGTTAATTTTAATCTCTATTTTCTGGCGGTGCTGAGTTTCTGATCCTCATCCATTACATAGTCAATCAGCGTTCGTTCACCATGAGCTGTTGCGTTGCCGTTCTTATCGTCCATAACGCCAGCCATATCCAGATGAAGGTAATCACCTAGGAACGGATCGCGATCCATGTCATGGAGTGAGGCATTAAGAAAGGCACCGGCCCCTTGTGAACCTCGAATACCTCTGGTGCTTCCAATATTTGAAATCTCCGCGTAATCAATCCCTTTGGTTTGGATCGAGTCAAAATCTTCGGCCTCAATAGGCAGACTCTCAAACGGCTCGTCCCACTGTTTGGCCAGCTTTTGAATTTGAGCCTGAAGCGCCACACTTCCCGGTTTCGAGGCATCCGCTAATGCCAGAACATTAGGGCCTACGGCCGCACGAGCCGCACCGGTTAATGTGGCGATTGAAATAATTTTTTGAGGAATCTCTTTTCCCTGCGCATTATCCCGCAAATCCCATTTAGCCAGTTTTAAGGCTTCGGCCAACGCCAGCCGCCCTTCTGCATCCGGGTGATCCATTTTCACCACCGGCAGGCCGTCCGATTGCAATACGGCATCCGGCACATAGGATTGCTCATCCATGGCATTAAACGCCGCCGGAACATAAGCCGTCACCCGAACATTGGCCGGCTTTAGCTTGGCAATGGCTTCAATAGCCGCCAACACATAAGCGCCGCCACTCATGTCCTTGCTCATGTTGTTCATATGATCTTGCTTGCTAATGACCCCGCCGGTATCGTACATAATCCCTTTACCCACTAAGGCAATCTCTTCCTGAATATTATCCAGATTCTCAGGCTCATAAACTACTTTAATCATCTTGGGCGGATCCACACCTTCGGCACCGCGACCCACCGCCCAGAGCAAAGGAGCGTTGCTTTTAACCCAATGGTGATCTTGTACGGTGGTTCGCAGGTTTTTATATTTTCCGTCCAGCGCCTTCGCATCTTCGGCAATTCGGGCAACCTTCATGCCTCTGTCCTCATTCGGTATAATGTGGTCATAAGGAATATTGGCCCGATCTTTGGCTTCGGAAACGGCGGTGGTGATGGCCAGCGCTTTATTTAACATCGTTTGCCATTTCGGCATGGGGTTTTGCCCCGTATAAACCGAAACCGTTTTAAGCGCAGGGAGTTTTTTTATTTTAGAGTCCAACGCAATGGGTGTCCGATACGTGGCCTGTTTTGCACCGGAAACAATCGCCTCTAGCGCGGCTTCTTTTTTCAGGGCCGAGGTTGCTGGCGGTAAGAAGACAGCTACATCGTCCATGTTTTGACGCGGCTTTCCTCTTAAATACGTTTCGATGATGGTTTTGAACTTCTGAGGGGTGGTTTTGGCCCGCTCGCCCAGTCCAATCCACGTGAGTACCTGATTCTTGGGCTTGGATCTATACGTCAACTGTTCCCCAGCTTTCCCCGTAAATCCGCTTTCCTTAACCATCGCCTGAATCGTCTCTATAGCAATTTCACTTAACTGCATGTTTTTAGGTACAACAAATTTGCCCCTGGTTTGATAAACCGGCACAATGACGACGTCATTGCTCCAAACCGCTGAACCAATCGTCCCATACTGTTCGTTAAACTCAATATCCGCCGTTTTACCAAATTTCACCGAATCCACAGGTGTGGACGGCATATCCATTTTTGTACCCAACAGTTTTTGAGGTAACGCCATTTCTCCAAGCTTTGGAGACGTGGAAGACAAAGAAGAAAACGTTGTATGCATCATATTGAATAACTCCTTAACAAATACCAACCCATTCGAAAACGTTTTTGCCCCTAGAAATGCTCATGGCTAATATACAGAGGCCTCAGCATACTACAACAATAAGAACAGACATGCAAACCTGAAAAAACAATCAGGCAATCAGGCCCTGAACATCCGTAAAGCCCGCGGTCTGATCCGAAAACGTAATGCTCTCAAGGAGCCCAACTCCCGCCCCACTTAAATCATCACTAATGGCCGTGTTATCAAAATAGTCATTAATAGTAATGCTGTCCCCACCTGAAAAACTCATGAGCAGTTGATCAACAAAGGAGTCCGCACCCGAATCCACGGCTGTCCACGACACGATATCCGCCAAATTGTACTGGGTCAGATTTAAAATATCGTTGCCATTGCTATCAAAAATAACATCATCACCAAAGCCAGCAAGGAAACCCAAATAGGTGTCACTACTGACCCCACCATCCAGCGTGTCGTTCCCCGTGCCGCCAATAAGTTGATCGTTGCCTACACCCCCTTGCAGGATGTCATCCCCATCCGAACCATTTAGGGTATCATTCCCATCAGCTCCGATCAGGGTGTTATTGCCCGTACTACCCGTCATTGTGTTGTTCAACGCATTGCCGGTTCCGTTAATATCACCGGAAACCAAGATCATGTGTTCCAAATTATCGCCCAAGGTGTAATCGATCAGGGTGCGGACCATATCCGACCCTTCGCCAGCGTTCTCCTGAATCGTATCCAGCGCACCTCGAATCACATAAGTATCGTTGCCAGTACCACCAATCAAGGTATTAATCCCGGCAGTTCCATCCAGCAAATCATTACCCGCAAGCCCTGTCAGTGTGTTATGGCCTAAATTTCCAATGACGGAATTATTCAACGCATTCCCGGTGCCATCAATCGACGAATTGAACCAAAGCTGTAGGTTCTCGATGTTGTCTCCCAAGGTATGCGTGACCGAACTTCGTACGGTATCGTTGCCTTCTCCGGCGTTTTCAATCGCCGTATCCGTCGCGGTCCAAAGGAACATAATGTCATCACCCTGTCCGCCATAGAGCGTATCCGTTCCCTGAACGCCAATTAAAAAGTCGTTGCCCGCGCCACCATTCATGGTGTTATTACCGGCATTCCCCTGCATATAATTATCAAGCGCATTACCCGTCCCAGAAATATTTCCGGTTCCGAGAAGGAAGTAGCGTTCAAAGTTTTCGGGCAGCACATAGCCATCCACCAGCGACTGCAATTCATCGGCTGTCCCTTCGCCCGCTAGCTCGATAGCCACATCGTCCAAGCTATCCACAATAATTCGGTCGTTGCCGGTCCCACCGTACAGGGTATCGGTCCCACCGCCACCGTTCAGTAAATCATCGCCGCCGGCGCCGTTTAGTGTGTTATTACCCGAATTACCCGCCATATAGTTAATGCCATCATTCCCGGTGCCGTTAATATCTCCGGTGCCAGCAAGTTGAAGCCGTTCAATATTAGCTGAAAGCGTATAATCACTGGCGACCGAAAAAACTTTATCATCACCACCGGGTGCTCCCGCCTGCTCAATAATGACATCGGTTGAAACATCCACAACATAGGTATCGTGATCATTTCCGCCGATCAGCGTATCACTGCCAGTTCCACCGTAGAGATAGTCGTTGGCGGCACCGCCTGTCAAAGTGTTGTTGCCAGAGTTCCCAATTAAAAAGTTCGCGCCACCGTTCCCCGTACCGTCTAGATCAGCACTTCCCTGAAGCTCCAAACGATCCATGCCGTTGCCCAGGGTAAAATCAATAAACGAGCGCACGGTGTCCAGCCCTTCACCGCCATTTTCAACCACCGAATCGCCAATGTTATCGACAATAAAAATATCATCGCCTAAACCACCCTTTAAAACATCTGCGCCGGTTCCGCCGTTAAGAATGTCGTTGCCGTTGCCCCCTTCTAAGGTATCATCACCGCCCGCACCCGAAATAATGTCGTTGCCATCCAGTCCCAAAATCAGGTTGGCATTATCATTGGCCACAATCGTATCACCCCCGGAACTACCCGTAATATTGTCACCGCCGGCAATTAACTGCAATAATTCCACATTGGCACTGAGAACATAATTGGAGAGGGTTGAATAAATAATATCGTAGCCTTCGTTGGCGTATTCAATCACCACATCGGACAAACTGTCCACAAAGAAAATATCATCGCCTTGCCCACCATACATCGTATCCACGCCCAGCCGGCCATCCAGTATATCGTTTCCCCGGCCACCATACAAAATATTACTGGCGTTATTGCCTGAAATCGTGTCGTTGCCATCTCCCCCGATGGCGTGTTCAATGGTCGTTCCCGCCGTGGTCGTTACCGTGGCTCCATCAATCGTGCTTTGAGCGCCGGGCAAGAGATCAATCACACTGTTACTAGTGACCATCGACGCATTATAGGTTTCTGGCAAGAAACCCTGCCCATCCGGTCGGTTAATGGTCGTATTACGACTACCCGCATAATCGCTGTATTCATCGCTAAAATAATAAGTATACGGTGTCGCCGAAGAGTCACTATCATCCCCATAACCTGTCATTGACCAGCTATTCAAAACACCGTTCACACCTGAGACTTGGTCCTGAATCGTTAGTGTCCAGGTTCCATCTAACTCTTCCCCCCAGAACTGGGTACTGGAAAGTGTCCAGCTTGTGTCATAAGTCGTGTTGACAGCGCCAAATTCGTTAGAAGCCGGGGGACGGTTGAGCAGAACACTATTGGTCCCGTCAGGCGAGGTCAACGTAATAACTAAATCCTGCTGACGAGTGTGATTCAGATTCAAACTGATTTCGATATGATCAATCGATAACGAACTATTCACAAACTGAACCGTTGTGACCGAATCACCACCCGTATTCGAAACCGTCTCAGATAGCGCACCACTTGACGACGTAGACGATTGTTCATTAGGCGAAGTGCCTGTAATCGAATTAACAATATCCCAAGTCTCCGCCAAGCGGACCGCATTACGCGCATCGGCCAAACCAAAGCCAAACCCATAATTGGTATGCAGCCCGCCCATATTCCAATTACCGGCCCCGTTTACTTGCCAATTGGCATCACCGGAATCTGTCATGGTTGCGGAATAGACCAAAATTTCCTGAACATCCCGCCAGCCCAAATCAGCGTTGGCCTCTAACATCAACGCTACCATGCCCGATACAGCCGGGGCGGAAAAAGAAGTTCCTTGCACGGTTGCGTAATCACTTGAGGAATACCCATTGCTTCCCATTAAATCGGTAGTGTAAATACCCGTACCCGGCCCACTAATCAGTACCGGCGCCCCCGGCGTGCTAAACGAAGCCAGGGTGCCGTCGGAATTAACCGCTCCAACTGTAATCGTAAAACGGGAGTTCTGCATTTCGTAATAATTGGCGTCATCCCCAATGTCGCCGCTATTGCCTGCGGAAAAAACAAAAATCGTGCCCAAACCGCCCCGATTATTAGTTGTGGCATCGGCAAAAGCGCCTTCGGTTGTGCTGGTAAAAAACGAGGCATCAAACGGCTTCGTCCAGCCCCAACTGTTGTTAGAAACATCCACATCCTGCGTTAAGGCACCGTTAAGCTGGGTTGAGTTAATGCTCCCACCAAGCAGCCTAAAGCTTGTAATGGTTGAACCATAGGCAACACCCGTGGTTCCAACCCCATCATTGGCCGCGCCGATAACACCGGCAACAGAGGTTCCATGCCGATCGCTGGAAGTTTTAGCACCACCATCGCTGTTATTCAGGTTAAAGTCCCAATCGATACTCGTATCGTAATTCGCTGAAAGCTCTGAATGGGTGTATTGAACCCCCTGATCCACAACGCCAACCGTTACACCGGCTCCTGTATAGTCACTCCAGACGGATAATACGTTCATATCGTATCCACCGGAATTACTCAGGTGCCACTGACCATCGGTTGGTCCGGCAAAAGCAACGGCATCCGCTGTAAGGCTCTGAGCGTTTAAGCTCTCTGGTGCAAATCCTGTATTATCAATCCCGGCAACACTAGAAGCCCTCCCCTGCCCAACCCCTAACACATGAAAAAGACCACTGGCTTGTACCGAAGCAAAAAGCCCTGCCTCTTCTGACGAGGATTCTTCATCTGATTTTGGCAATAGAAAATCCAGATTCAACGACAACAAGTCGTTCTCCTGATTTAGAGCACCCGATTCAGACAGCATATGAAACAACGCCATACAAATTAGTCCCTTAAAGCCAATATACTTATATTAGATACACACGCGTAACAGCTCATTGATCATATCGACCAAAGCCTCTATACCTTAAGCAATTAACACCATGGCTTTAATAAAAAGTAACAAAGTATGATTATATGATTTATTTAAAAATTAGCCCCGGCTTTGGCCAGAAGGCGTCGTTTTTGAATCCAAGACTCGAACAGGTCATCCCGAATAGCAATTTCTAGACGAGGGGTTAATTCAGCTGAATCAAAGCGAAGTAGGCGAGCGATAAGAAATGACCCATTTTCCATTGAAAAGGGGAAACTAACTTGTCCTGGCGAAAGCTTTAACAACGTCTCCCCTAATTTAGGCGTTAACGCTCGCAACGGAACCGGCCCCACAACGCCGCCATGTTTAGCTTCATCGCCAATCGAATGAACCAAGGCCAATGATGTAAAATCGCTTTGCCCGCTCTGAATGGTTTCGTACAACACCTCAGATTCCCCTTGACTCTTGGTCCGAATCAGTTGAAACAACACCTGATCCCGATGGGATTTTTGCGCCAAAAAAGCTTCCCGAACCTGCCTTTCGTTAATGATCAACTGTTTCAACCGATCGACCCGATAGTGAAAAAACAATTTTTCTTTCAGTTCATCCAAGGTCTGTTGTGTTTTTTCTAAATACATCTCCAGCGTGGTTGAGTCATTATTAATATTCTGGCTTTGACAGAATGTATCCAACAGCTCCTGCTCTCGTTCCGGTGTTTTTAAGTCCAGCGAAAGATGATGCTCCTCAAACCCCTCTTTCAAGAGAATCCCCTGAACCAGTTCCCGATAAGCGGAATAATGCACACGCTCGTTTACCAACTCTCGAAGCAAAGATTCAACGGGCCATATTTTATCCCAAAGGCTGATGGATAAAGGGTCATTCATAATAAAATGATCTTATCGTAAAAGTTGCTTATGATTAAACACTATTTACGATAGTCCGATAAAGCCCTAAAGCACACAAGAATCACGCACAAAAGCAGTCAATTTTAGCTATATTTTTCGCTGAGCGAGAGTCAAACCATCACCGATGGGAACCAAACTCATCTCCACCCGTTGGTCACTATGAATTTTTTCGTTCAGCTTTCGTATGGCCAAGGTATCCTCGTCTTTCAAGGCCGGATCAGCGACTGCGCCACCCCAAAGCACATTATCAATTAAAATCACCCCGCCGGGCCGAACCAGCCGAAGCGCTTGCTCATAATACGTGTCATATCCGGTTTTATCGGCATCAATAAAGGCCATGTCAAACGATGGTAAATCTTTTTCCGCCAATAAATTATTTAAGGTTTCATCGGCAGGACAAATTCGCAGATCAATTTGATGAGCGACTCCCGCCTTTTCCCAAAACGTGCGACCCATATCCGTCCATTCCTGGCTAATGTCACAAGTAACAATGCATCCGGTTTCAGGCAGTGCCATGGCACAAGCCAGTGTGCTGTAGCCTGTAAACGTACCGATTTCTAAAATTCGCTTCGCTCCCATGAGTCTGATTAAAAAAGCCATCAACTGCCCCTGTTCCGGCGAAATTTGCATCACCGAATAAGGCCCTACTTTTTCTTGAGTTGCCTCTCTCAACTCTTGGAGTATGGCTGACTCCCGAACACCATACTGATGGATATAATTTAACAACCCCGGTTTCATATCCAATGTTTTAGTAGCCATAATGCGTTGTATCCCTTCTTTTTGTGATCGACTCTTCTCTGAGACCGTTCCTCGTATTATAATAGTCTTTATCTCATTATATAATATAGGACCCAGAGACTCATACCGTTTTAGGGACACCCGGAAAGAGGATAAACGAACCATGAGCAGACAACCCGTCAGTAACGATCCACAACCGTCTTTAAACATTTGGCCCCTGATCTATGGCGGCGTGTTTTTCCTCACCATGCTAACCATTGCTGTTCCCTTGGCCCATTTGGAGCTTTTTACCCTCGAACTACCTCTTTTAATCGGCACTATTCTCCTGGGTGTCGCTGTATTGTTCACCCATCCGGCCTTGCTCTGCCCCTATAGTATTTTAGTTGCTGTTGTTTCCCATCTATTTTTTCCAGAAAGCACCCTGAACACGCCCTTTCTGTGGATTGCCATTATACTGACAGCTATTACGGTTCTGGGATTTGCTTTTACCCGAAAAACGTTCCCTCAAATAAAACGGTCGAAAAAAGCCAAGTCCGAGCCTACCTTTGAGGCGTCGTCTGAAGTAATTTCCGGAAGTGAGCCTGAAGAATCCTCACCGGTTATTAACGAAACCCCGGAAGTGGTTGAAATAACTGCCGTAACCGAAGAGTCCAAAGCACCTTACGACACAACCATTGCCAGCGAAGGAATTACGATTATTTTTGGAACCGAATCAGGCAACTGCGAAGATCTGGCCACTCAGGCCGCTGACAGCTTAAAAGGCGATGGCTATACGGTACAAGTTCTGGACGCGGAAAACGTTCAGATCGACTACTTACCCTCTTTTGCTAACGTACTCGTCATTACCAGCACGTGGGGAGACGGCGAGCCTCCGTCCAACGCAGAAGCTCTCATGGAAAAAATGAAAGGCGGCGCCAAGCCGGATATGTCGGGTAGTCAGTTCAGCGTACTGGCATTAGGCGACACAAGCTATGAGCAGTTCTGCCAGTGCGGCAAAGATTTTGATACGCTGTTTGCCCAGTTTGGTAGCCACCGCTCTCATGAACGAGTCGACTGCGATCTAGACTTTGAAGAGTCTTATGAAACCTGGATTGCGGGAGTCCAAACCGCCTTCAAAGCTTCCGGTTTAAAAAAGAAAACCGGCGCACCGATTGGTGCGGCCTAAGCCAACACAGGCCAGCACAGCTGGCTTCACTTAGGGTTAGACTCGTAAATACCACAATCTTATATTTTCTACGGCCTATGACGCTTAAAAAAGTGTCATAGGCTTTTATCAAACCCGACTTTGTTCAGCCATAATGCAAAGTGTTCACAGTCAATCGTTTAATTATTTAGAAAAAGGAGATGACCCTCATGAATACTAAAAAGTTAAAACTTCAGTACACCTTGCCTGTCCTCGCTTTGTGCATTGCCCTTGGTAGTTCGATGGCAACGAGCTATGCGGAAAGCCCGTCGGCTCTGGATATGACCGCTGACGGGGCTGAATCCATGATAGAAGGAACGGTCAATGTCATTGCGACGCCGATTGTCGTTACAAAAGACCTCAGTGAAGGCAAGCTGGACTCTGCCATCACCTCTGCCGTTGGACTTCCCATTTCCGGGGTGACTTCAGCCACAACCGGACTGGTTAAGGTCATTAGTGGTGTGGGCAAAGGAGCCGCTCAAATCACAAGCCATACGTTTAACGGTATTGGAGAAATCGCTGGCTCCACCCAGTCCGCCATTAATGACAACCTGCCCAGCGTTGACGTAGATGTGAACGTCACCGCTCCGGCAAACAGCAAAACATCCAAAAACGACGGCAGTATTTAAATTCTGCTTGTTAAAATGAATCCTTTATTTATCCGCTTTCTGCCAAATCGCCAGAGAGCGGATAAAGGTTTTTATTTGCCAGGAAACAATAGGGTTTCTCGTTCGCCATCACGGATTATGGTCAGTTCAAACGCCTCACCCTGAAAAATCGATTTCAGCAGAGCCTGAAATTCGAATTGGTTTTGAAAACGCTCTCCATTAACAGCCACAATAACATCACCAACCCCTGACGGATCAGAGCCCTTAATAACAGAGACTCCAACTTCCTCTTCGCTCATTACTTCAAACGCCTCAAGGGCTTTTGCTCGAATTTTTTTCAACAAAGCTTGTGTTTCCGGGTTTTTATCCAGTTGAGCGATGTCATCATCATCCCACCCTGCAACCCGATATTGCTCTATCACATTAGAATCTAACGACAATCGATTATCAATGGGCAAGCCTTTGTTCAGCCGGGCTAACGCACTCTGTAAAAACTCGATGGGCGTGACATACCCTCGATTTTCAGCACGCCGAGGATCCGCCTTTCCGAACACCTGCCCTAAGACTTCTCCTCTATTATTAAAGACAGCTCCTCCCGAATTTCCTGAATTAACCGATGCTTCCGTTAAATGCGCCGTCAGGTTACTCAAGGGTCGAGGTGGAACCTGATATAAGGCTGAAAGAGTGCCTGAAGACAGAACCTCATGAAGTCCTCCCGGAAACCCTAACAGGGCCGCAAATTCACCTTGCCGAACTTCTGGCGCAAAATGCACCGTAGGAAGCTCTTCACCCTGAGTATCGATTTTTAGAACCGCAAGGTCAGCCGCTTCATCCAGAGCGATAATCTGAGCCGGATAGATTTTTCGATTAATTTCGACGGTGATTTTACCCGCTTGGTTCAAGACGGCTTTAACCACATGGTGATTGGTTAGAACCACCCCGTCAGGCTGACAGACAAACCCGGTTCCATCCGATTTTGGGATGCCTCCTTTTTCCAGACTAAAATCCCTAAAGAAAGGCGCAAATTCGTCCTGTCTCACTGTGGACATTTTATCCGTTGGGGTAGTGGGCCTTTCGTACTTTATCTGAATCTTGGCCGTTCGAGGTCTTAAGTAATCCAGTAACGCTACCTTTTCCGCCGAACTCGCCGCCAGTCCTGAGAGTTTAGGATCCACGGCGACGGGACGCACGCCGTCATCTGGGCACGTGCTGAAAGTTAGCTGATGATTCGATTTCAGATTATCCGGAATCACACTCCGAGTCGTAATTTCAACCGAATCCGCACCGGTTGGTGGTTGAGCCGATACCAAGCCCGGCGAAAGAAGAGCCGTCAATGCGACCATTCCTATTTTAAGCGAGTTTAACGGTTTGGATTTTTGTGGGAACCGGGCACCAAAAGTAACTGGAGAAGAAAGCATTATCGAAAAATCCTCATCCCATAACGAGTAATAAACATCCTAATAGAAACCCAAGCAAGAATACAAATTGCCTTTTGCCGCTCTTATAATATTTAAAAAGGGCTTAAGACGTTTTGTTGTCTTTGCTTTCACCCGGGAACGATACGGTTTTCTTTTTCCCATCACGAATCAAGGTCAGCTCAAACGCCTCATCCTGAAAAATCGATTTAACCTGAGCGATAAATTGGGGCATAGATTCAAACGATTGCCCATTCACCGCCACAATCACATCACCCAGCTGAAAATTACCCGAAGACGCCGCTAAGGTTGGCTCGCCATTCGCGCCCGTGGGAATAATACTTCCTACAGAAACGCCAAAAGTCTCATCCATCCGTTCTGAAACACCTAATGCAATGTCACGAACGATCTTTAGCTCATTTGCCTCCAACTCACCTTTGGCAAGTTCCTGAATATCCTTATTACTAAGAAAAGTCATTTCATGCAGAGGCCTAATGTCAATCCCTATGGATAAACGATTATCAATAGGTTTTCCCGCATGTAATCGGTTAATAGCCCCTTCAATATATTCTTGAGGTGCTACATAACCTTGTCCCTCAACAAAGGGGTCAGCGCTTTTAGCGAAGAGTTGTCCTAACATTTCCCCCTTTATATTTACAGAGGCTCCACCGGAGTTTCCTTTATTAACAGCGCTATTGACAATATGAAAAGGGGGTGACGGGTCGTTCCATTCAGGTGGAGATACTTGATAGAGGGCAGATAAATCCCCGATATTCATTACATTCTTAAACCCTGTGGGATTTCCCATTGACGCTACGAGTTCCCCTTTTTTCACTTCAGGAGCAAAGGAAAGAGTTGGCAACTTTTCACCTCTCGTATCAATTTTTAAAAAAGCAAGATCGACGTAAGGATCCGTGGCTATAAGCTTCGCTTGATAGCGTTTAGTCCCTAAATCAACCACTATTTCTCCTCCCTCTTCCACCTTCTCAATAACATGATGATTCGTTAGAATTAACCCATCTTCTTGACATATAAAACCTGTTCCTGCTTGACCTCTAGGAGGAGAGGGCTCTGGATTATTTTTTGGTGTTTGAAAGTTTTCTGTCGATTTTTCAAGCTCTGGCAATAACTCTTGAGGAAGTGCAGGAAAAACATATTGTCCGTTAGGCAATTTAAATTGCTCTATAAATTTGGCTAGTTCAGGAGGTGTTTCCATAAAATTAAAAAAGTTGGCATAAGATTCATTGGCTTCATTTGGAGAAGATGGTTTCTTAGAGTCTGTAGGAGGGAGTTTGGAAACGGAGCTTGGATTGGGCTTCGTTAAAATCAAGACGGTTCGGGGTTCTAAATATTCGGCTAATGCCACTTGTTCTGCGGAGATAAGTTTGGATCCTCGAAGGTTCTCAGCCACTTCGGCCGGGCGTTGGTCGTCATCGGGACAGGTGGGGGAGGTGGGGCGGTGGTCTGATTTTAAACTGGCGGGAATTTCAAAGCTGTCGTTACTTGAGGCCTCCTGACTCGCCATGGCCCAAGAGGGGAAAAGAAGAGCCGCAAAAGCAAAAAGCCCGGCCTTTAAGAAAGAACTTTTGTGAGAGGCTTTTGAACGTGAATCCCCTGAAAACATCACGTCATCCGAAAGGGTTCCTCTTAACTGTTGAGAGGGTGAAAAAGTAGTTTTAGAAGCCCCCTGCTGGTTTTTGGCAACCAAAGTAGGTGCTGAATATACCGAAAAATCCATTGAAAAACCCCTTACGAATAATCTAAAAACAAACGTCACTAATCAAGGCACTAGCCAAAGTTCGTTACAAGGGTAACATGGAGAAAACCCATAAGCAATCGCTGATCGGCAAAAGAACCTATAACGTCGGCTGAGGGACCAACTGACGTCCGGATAGAATCTGATCGATCTGATCAAAGATTTTGGGGTTCAAGGCGAGGGTGAGGTGATCAATGGCCGGATCCTCGATGATCAGATTATTCACCTCACCGTTCTCATTGCCGTGCTCAGATTTTTCAAGTAAACCTTTACGAAAGTGAACCATCATATCCCAAATGGTCAAAAAGCTATGATACGCCACATCCTTCGATTTTTGCGCCACGTTCAGGTTCCATTGAATCAACTGATCGAAAACCTGCGGAATGGGCTTGCCCGGATTCCGGGGAATCCACATATTTTTAAGGTGCTTAACCCCTTCGGCCCCCATAAAGCCACTACCTAAAGAGATCAGATGCTTAACCGGTGTTGTATCATCACCTGTATGATGATTTTCCAGAAAATACTTGGCCACAATTCCGCCTAGGCAATGCCCTACCAAGTTAACCTGATTCACATTACAATACTGTTGAACCCGTTCAATCTCTTTTTTTAAGGCACCAGCGGCGGAATCCACATCAGCAAACCCTTCATCCGGAAGCGAAACCACCGAAACATTGTACCCTTGTCCCTGAAAATAGCTGTGCATTTCCCGAAAGAAAACGGGAGGTGTATTCAGCCCCGGCACAATCAACACAGGAAGGTGCGGGCTTTTAACATAGGGTGCGGACTCTAACTCCGGGATATAGTCCGCGGCAAATTTCCCCCGACGGTTCAGTGCATAGTAGTCTTGTCGAGCACGCTTGCTCACTTGGGCAATACGAAAAATAGCGCTGAAATAAGTCATGAGAAAGGCATTCAGTCGACCAATTTTCTGGCGGCGGGCCGGTGTGACAAAATCACTGTTGAAATAATCCTGAATATTCCGAATTTCCATCTCACACAGGCATCGGTGGATGGGGTGCAGTTTCATCAGGGCAATCGCCACCATACTCCCGATTCGGGAATACATCCAAGGAATCTCTTTTTTCTCAAACTGAGAACTTTTGGCCATTTTTATTTTCTACCTACGAATCTAATATTAATCATACCATTAATCCCCTTCGCAAACGATAGGCTTCACATAAAAGGGCAAGCCATGACTTGACAACGCCATCCTTATTACTACAGAATAGCATACATTAATTTATAAGTCTTTAATTAGGGGAGTGAGTCATCTATGCAAATTACCCAGCCCGTTGCTCTATTCGGCGCCAACAAGCAACACCTAAGCCCGAACCCGCAGAAACAGCTCATACCAGCCTATCCAATAACGCTCCGGACAGCTTGGAAATCCGTTTTGGGCAACAACAAAACGAGATAGAGAAGGAGGCGGCTGCCTTTGCCAAAACCCACGGCGAGCAATTAAAGGCATTAAGCAAAACCTGTGACGAAACCTGCTGGGAGCTTTACACGCAGGGCGGAGCAGACGGCCGGTTAGAAGCCTTCCAGGAGGCGGAAATGAAACACCTGGAGTACAAAAAGAATCCAGATTATTTTCAGAAGGCTTCAACCTTCCATGATTCACCCGAGATCAATAACCCACAGCTCAAGCGTCAGATTGAGATTCTGTACAATATCTTCCGTCAAGGGAGCATGAGTCCTGAAATTCAGAAAACCCTCATCCAGAAGGGTGCCGAAACAGAAGCGCTGTACAATGGCTTCCGCACAAGTATCGATGGCAAAGTAATGGGAAATCAGGAAATCAAAAAACGATTCAAAGACAGCACCGATCCGGCAGAGGCTCAGAAGCTTTGGGAGGCCCAACAGACCATTGGAACCTACAGAGGAGAGGAAAACAAGGGGCCTAGCGTTGCTGAGCGAATCGTCGAATTGGCCAACACCCGAAACCAGATGGCTCAGAAGAACGGCTTCAGCGATTATTACAGCATGTCGTTGCATTTCCAAGATATTGACGAACAAAAGCTTGTCACCATCATGAACCAATTAAAAACGGCAACAGACCAGCCTTATGCCCAACTGATGAATCAGCTGGACGGGGTGGCCAGAGAACGGTTCAAGTTGCCGAGTACTAAAAGCACCCGACTGCCATGGTTTCAGGCGGAAAGCAATAGGGAAACACTTTTCAATTTCAGAGCCGATGATTACCTGGAAGGTAAAGATCCTGTTCCCTTAGTGGAAAAAGCGGCCAATTTAATGGGGAACTCCGTTCAATGGCTCATTGACAAGAGCAGTTTGTACTACGAGCCGGACAACAAAGGGAAATCTCAGCATTGGGCCCTCTTTCCTATTGATACCAATGATGTGCGGGTATTAGCCAATATTGACAAAGGGTTCAAGAATAACATGGCATACGCCTTAGATGTCTTGTTCCACGAAGCTCTGGGCCACGGATTGGATTTCTCCCAAATGGATCCCAATCTCCCGGAAGTCTTCCAAAAATTACACACCATCACCACCGAAGCCAGCGCCATGTTACACCAGGACTTGATGACCAGTGAAGCAATGTTTCGAGAGGTTGTGGGTTTAGACGCGGAAGAGAGCAAAACAGTTGCCAAGAAGGCTCAAGCCTACGCCGCTGTCGATAAACTCTCCAGAATTCGAACGATGCTCACCATTATTGATTTCGAACGCTCTCTCTACAAAACTCTGGCAAACAAGCCGGATACCTCACTACAAGGAATTAACGACCTCTGGTGGCAGAAACAGGAGAAGTATAGAAGCTTAAAACGTCCTCCTGGTCAAGAGAATCAGGCTGACTGGACCCAAGTTCCCCATTATGCCTTTGCTCCGGTATACTTTCAAAATTATTTATTGGCGGATATCCAACGAGCCCAGGTACTCAGTCACATCAACGAAACCTTCCGCCCAGGTCAGCCGCCTAACTCCGACTGCCTGCTTACTCCGGAAGCCGGGGAGTTTCTAAAGGAACATCGTGCCAAAGGGGCAACTGATCCGTGGGCTCAAATCGCCCAGAACATAACAGGCAACCCGCTAGACCCTACCGCACTCGTAAAGGAAATGTGGAAGGGAGAATAGCCCAAAACCAGCTATTGCTCGATGTCAATCCCAGATTGTGCTTCATTAGTGCTACACCCCTGACATTTTGCCATGGCATCACTGATGAGACGAACCTGACGAACCAGTTCCGCCAGCTCATCCAGTGACAGAGCTTGATCAGCATCTGAAACAGATTGCTCCGGCCTTGGATGAGCTTCTACCAATAAACCATCTGCGCCGATAGCGATTCCCGCACGGGAAGCCGGAATAATCAGGCTACGCTGTCCTGTCGCATGGCTGGGATCCACAATAACGGGCAGGTGTGTTTTCTCCTTCAAAAGTGCCACAGAAGCCAGGTCCAATACATTGCGCGTTGCCGGATCAAAACTTCGGATTCCGCGTTCACAAAGAATCACCTGTTCATTACCACCAGCTAAGATGTACTCCGCCGCGTTCATAAACTCATCCAACGTCGCCGCAAGTCCTCGCTTTAATAGAATCGGCTTATTTACCTTGCCCAAAGCCTTGAGCAAATCAAAATTCTGCATGTTTCGAGACCCGACCTGCAGGCAATCCACGTAATCTAGCATCAATGGAATCTGCTCAACACTCATGACTTCTGAAATAACGGCCAATCCTACCTCCTGGCCAATTGTCGCTAATAGACGAATGCCCTCTTCACCCATTCCCTGAAAAGAATAAGGCGAGGTTCTTGGCTTAAAAGCACCCGCCCGAAGCCCTCTAACGCCCAGCATTTTTAACGTCAGCGCCACTTCACGCAATTGTTCATAGGATTCTACAGCACACGGACCGGCAATCACCACAGGCTCCGCACCACCAATCCGCATCTGACCAATACTAATTTCCGTTTTATGATCCGGGCGTTGTTTGGCATGTTTTTGAGGGTTCTGCTTTAAGGCTTTTAAATCTGGGGTCATGAAAATCAATTCCTTTGGATTACTGTTTATTTTTTGAGAAACCGCTACCAAAAACAAAGACCGCAAGCCTTTAGATTGGCCTGCGGTCTTTGTTTCTTGGAAGTTTAAGTCAACACCTAATCTTCACAAGACCGACAGGCCCTGCTAAAAAAATAAAAGTAGAAATAGGTGTTCGTATTGCGGTTCATAAAAAATAGTTTCCAAGAAAATTTTTAAATCAACTGAAGCTTCTGATTTAAGCGAAATCGAAAAATTTTGTCAAGGTTTTAATCTCTCTAAATAAAAACAAGCCCCTTGCTAAAATTGCCCTGACTCGCTCAGGCGGGTGCTTTATTACTTATTAAAAGAACACTCCCTACTTTTTCTTAAACACCCTCTGAGTCCACTGCTTTATTCGTTTCCACTCAAACGCAATCACAACCAAACTACCCATAGGAACAATAAAGATCAAGACAACTTTTGCGGGCCAGCCCATATTTTCCGGCACTTTTAACGAGCTTAAATCCGGTTTGGGTTTGGTTGGCGGTACAGGTTTCTCGCCAAATTGAATCGCCTTTTTCGGTCGAATAGACGCCGCTCTGTTCTCACTATTTTTTTTACTACTCTTTGACGCCGAGGTCATTCCTAAAGCAATGTTCATTAGGCGTAAAAACTCCCTCTCTTTTCTAGCTACAATCATACAACAACTATTTAAAAAGGCTCCCGCCCTCTTCACCTTTCTTAAAATTGCCGCCATCCTCTCAAACATATGCCACAATGAACTTTATGCCTTCCCCTTCCAACACTTCGAAAGATGAAAAGCAATGCCTACCTATTTTCCCTCTACCGCTGGTCTTGTTTCCCGGTATGCGCTTACCCCTTCATATCTTTGAACCTCGTTATCAAACCATGCTCCATCATATTATGGCTGACAAACAACAGTTTGGCGTGACGCTTTACCTTCAAACCACACAAAAAAATGTCGCCATTACCACCGCCATTGGAACCCTTGCTAAAGTCACTCGCGTAAATGAGCACGACGGCGGATGGATGGATATTATGACCCAAGGACTCCAACGTTTTAAGCTGTTGGAAGTGGATAATGAAACCCAACCTTACCTTCAAGGCATCATTGAACCGTATGCTGATCGGCTTGAAGCACCGATTGATCCACTATTTTTTAAAAACCTAAAAGAAAAATACCAAACCATGGCCCGCCTCAGCCATCAACTCCTGAATCGAAATGCTTCTGCCCACTTGCCCGAGACCATTAACCCGGAAGAACTCTCCTACCGAATCGGCGAACACCTGAATCAGAACATTACTGTCCAACAAGGTTTTTTAGAATTGCAATCTACTTTGAAGCGTTTACAGCGAGAAGAAGAGTTCATGGATCCCATCATTTCCCGATTAGTTGCCATGACTCAAATTAACGCCGCTTTTTCAGACGACAATGGACCTTTAACAGATAGTGAGTAACAAAAACGACGCCCGGATAATTCTACCCGTGCGCCGTTTATCGTATCTCTCTTTACCCGTAATCGTTAATAATTTTTATTATAAACACAGTGAGCGTAGGCCTTTTTCATCGAGCAATCCATCTCGCCCCGACGAGAATCAAAAGCACCGACATTGTAATGATCTTTATAATCAAAAGGCACCACAGCAATTTGACGTGATGGATTTATCTGACGCCGTGTCACTCGCGCCCGCTTAATTTGCTCATGCCGCTTCTTAACCACTGCCGGGTCAATCATCAGCCCGTTTGGCTCGATACCCGGAATAACAGAAGAGCCTGCCTTTACACTGGCATAACCATCTATCACGATCTCTTCTGCCTGTGTTGCTGGTGTCACAGCAACACAAATAAATACGGCCAACCAAAGTGACAATATATATTTCATACGAAACAACCGTTCCTCTGCGTTCTTTTACTTATCCCTTCTCGTCAAAGGGTCTCTGGACTCTTGCTATGCGTATCACTCGCGTCTCTAAAAACATATCGACCACAATATAAAAAGATTTAACTAATATATCTAAACTGTTACATTCAAAAACCGTCCTCTGTTAACAATTTTTATTTATGATGAGTTTTGTACTAGCATGTTCTCGTTTTCACACTACAATCACAGGTTTTTCTATGGCTCACATTAAAAAACTTTCTTTTACTTCCTTTCCTGAAGCTCTACTAAGCGGGTTTATTCCTTACCTCTTGCTTCTCACCCTTTCTATGACCGACTTGTTTATGACCCAAGCCTTACTTCAAAGCGATGAAGCAATTATTGAGGGAAATCCCATTATGTCCCTGACACTACAAGTGGGAAGCGTTTCTTTCATCTTAGCAAAATTAGGGCTCACGCTTGGCGGCTTAGGAATTTTAAGATTGTGCCAGCCCTTTCGCCCTACTCTTGTCGAACGGGTTCTACTTTTTCTCATGGGTGTCTACGCCATCGTTGTGTTTTACGAAATTATCCTGCTCTTTAGATAAAAATAAGAGTAGAAAGCTGGAATCACTTTGTTTGTTCACTTAAACGTCTTCGAGCAAGGTGTCATATGACGGGTTTAATACCGGTTAAAAAATGCTAGGATAAAGTAAAGACCCTCAGGATATTAAAACAGGTCGCACTGGAATTTAAACGATGCAGAAAAAAAAGATTGGCATTTTTCTAATCCATGGACTGATGGGCTCTCCCCGAGAGTATCACCACCTAGAACGCTCGCTCATTCAGCGAGGGTATCGAACACGAGCCATTAGCCTACCTGGCCATGGCGATCTACGACACCGTCCACTTCATGAGTTTTCCAGCGAAGCCATGATCCAGCACTGCCTTCGCGAGTACGATGCTTTTGCCGAACAGTGTAACCATGTGGTGATTATTGGTCACTCCTTGGGGGGAATCTGCACTTTACTAACCGCATCACACCAACCTCGAAAGCTAAGGGGCATTATCTCTCTAGCCGCACCCTTTGAGCATGCTTATAATCTAAACAGAACCATGGAACTGCTCAATGTGCCGCCTGATATCCTTCTGCAAGGCATCCGGTACGTGTCGGATCAATACACCGGCTTTGAGCGGCCCGAGTTCCACCCTTGGATGTTTCATCGGCTAATCGAAGAGGGGAATCAGATGCTGAATGCCCTTTCCGCTCAAATCAGACACATTCAGGTTCCTGTTCTCTTGGGCCATTCTATTTATGATCTGACAATTCCTTACAATGAGATGGAGAAGCTGGAAACGAACCTGAAAAACGCACCGAAAATCGTGACCCATACCTTTGAGCGTTGCGGGCACCAGGTTTTTCCAAGTTCTCACGAAAGTAAAAACGCAGAATCCCTCATTTTCTCTTTCTTAGAAGATGAAAATCTCATTCGCCCGATTCACCTTTGATTTACACCTTGTTATTAGCCAAGGTAGGCTTATGATATGCTGGCCCTATGAAGAAATCGGCTCAACTTTTTATCATGTTCGCTCCCCTGACTCTAATGGCACTTGCCGTGGGGCTGGTCAGCTATGACTTAAAAAACCCGCTTTCTACCCAACAAGACCACTGTCGCGTTTTTGCCACAGGAAAAGAAGTTCAGCCCTATAAAACGAGAAAAAACACGCTCTTTGATCACGGTGCTTCAACGCTCTATGATATCGGATTCCTCTGTGAGAAGCGCGGCGCGGTTGTGATTAATGATCGAGAAATTTTCAACCAGAATATGACCCAACCCGGCGCAACTGCCTTTATTAAAAAAAAGAATTATCGCTATTGGCCTGAAACCTGGCGCATTGAGGTGGAGAGAAAACACCACTAGTCATTCGACTTAAACAGATCTGCTTAAAAAAAGGTCTCGCCCTTAACAGCCGAGACCTTTTTAAAATCATATTTAACCCGATTAATAAACACGTTTATTTTTGCGTTAAAATACCCGGTTTTAATTTAATCGCAACTTGGGCTTTAAATCCTTTTTCTCCTTCCGAGTCAAAGGTTCCAGCCAGCCCTTCCACTTGCTCGTCCGCATTATTCATATCCATAAAAAACATGGTAATGCCTGTTTTAGGTAACGAGCCTGTTATTTCTTTAAACAGAGCGGAATCGTGTAGAGGCGGCGATTGATGTTTATTGACATTAATCAAAGCATCCATCTCAACCGGATCCGTCACAGCAATCATGCCGCTACCCAACTGGGCGACACTAATCCGTTGGGGCTGTCCAGGAGCTACAAACGTATCAATCGAAACATCACCGACTTGCTCGTTTTTGTGCTGAACCGGCAACATTCCCCCGGATGCAACCGTCACCAGTTTTTTCAGGGTGCCTGCCTTGGTGGTATTGTCCGCGGTTAACAACATGGGCGTGTTTTTATTTTCTTCCAACGCCCCTTGGCCTTTTCGAACCGCCAACACCACTTCTTCATGGAAAAAGCCAATAATATCTTTTTTCAGGTCAATTTCCATCATCCCTAACATAAATTGAGCACCGGCCAACTGCTTTTGAAACTCAGCATTGTCCTTTCCATATTGCTCAATACCGATGTTAATCAAATCATCGACCCGTCCCAGCGAAACAAACAATTGAGTATCCTCTGGAAGTGCGTTGGGCGCTTTAAAATTATTTTTATCCGAAGCTAAAAAGCCTCGGACGGTTTCTTGAAGTTTTTCGTTTTTAACTTGATCAATAAAGACCGGTGCATACACATCCCACAGCATCATATTTTTCGATGCTTCCAGACGCCCAGCACCATAGACATAAGGAACCATCTCCTGAATATCCTGAAGCTGTTTGTTGGCCTGAGCGGGAAGTTCAGAGTAATTAGCCACAATCGTCGCAATTCGATCTTCAGGTAGATTGGCCAACCCTGTTTGATGCGCCGCTAAATTTAAAATGTGCTCTTCTTTCCCCATGATGTGATCCAAGGCTTCGCCCATGGCCGTTTGGCCCGACGTCACCATCAGGTTTTTATCGTAAATAGCCAAGGACAGTTCCTTGTCCTCTTCCGAAGTTAAAACCGTAATCCCCTCATAAACGGTCGATTCAAAATCTTCTGCGGTTTTTTCAAGCTTGGTAATCAGGGTTTCCAAAGTCATTTCCGGATCCCGCAACGGAATCACAGCCAAAAGGTGTCCCTCTTTAAAGCTATTCGATACGGAGGTCGATGTTTGACCAGATTCTTTTTGCTCTTTTGCCCAGGAACCCAAACTTAAGTGGGGTTTAAAAAGGATTGTAAAATCTTTGGCAATAATGGTATCAGCCAGCCCTTTGGAATGCTCGGGCACCGGAAGGTTATTATTTTTAAAAACCGCTTCCGCTTTGGCTTCCTGATTTTTATAAAACATCAAGGCATTTTCCGCCAATTCGTCTCCAGGCTCCAACTCCATAAAAAAGACAGCATTTTTGGGATAGTAAACATACAAGCCTTCTTTTTGAGGCTTACTCAGAAAAAGAAACGCGCCGACAGCAATCACCGCCAGAACTAAAACACCGATAACAACAGGTAATATTGAACCTGACTTCTTCTCTGGACTGACCACGGCCTGACTCCTTCTGGCTTAACGCCTTCGTTTACATTTAAACAAGTAAGGGGATTTTATCCCTAAAGCCCAATTTTTTCAACCTGAATCACCCCGGTCTAACCCCGGCGCATATAATAATAATCTTTGATGTGTTCTTCCGTCATGTTTGGCAACTTTTCCCGAAAGATAGCCAAAATCTCTTTATCATCCATTTTCCGAACAATATCCAGAACCAGAGTTTTGACATCAAGCGTTTTCTCCAGATCTTCGCCCCCTAATAATTTATTTAATTCATCTTCGGTCATCTTCTTATTTATTCCCAGGTATTCCAATTAACTCTCTGTCTGTTTCTAAAATTATACCGGGCTTCCGCCATAAATAAAAGTCACCCGTTGATTTTATTTAGCGACTCCTTTATTTCCTCAGACTCCCCGGAAACCCCCAGACCAAATAGCGCAAAATCATACCGAACCGGATCCGCGGGGCAATACTCCTGAAATACGTTCGTCAAGCTCTCAGCACTTTGCCAATCATTGGCTTTACGCTGGAGCAAACCCAACTTTCTCCCCTGCGTCGCAACATGGGTATCTAGCGGAATCACTAATTGAGCTGGTGTCAGGGCTTTTTTCCACAGGCCCAAATCGACATTATCCTCACGAACCATCCAACGCAAAAACATATTAAACCGCTTGCAAGCCCCACCCCGAAGCGGATTCGCAAACATAAATTTCAGCCCGTATGATAATTCGGGTACCCGCTCAGCTTGTTGGCCCAAAGCATCCATCGATAGAAACCGTATCCTGAACGAATGAATTTTTTCCTTGAGGATTTCCGGAGACGCAACCTCAAAAGGGTCTTTATCAATACCAGAAGCCATAAAGAACGATTCCAGCGAATCATGGTGTCCATAAACCCGCTGAAGCTGTTGAAACAACTGCTGTAAATCCTCTGGCTTATAAAAACGATAAACCCACCCCCGAAAAGCTTTCTGCCCTTTACTCTGGCTATAGCTCTCCATGAATCCCCTTGGATCGCCATCCAGCCGATCGAGCAAATCGGTCATGGCTTTAAAAATAGATTCTCGACGTCCGTAACTCATTAACGCCGTGATAAACGCAACCAACTCACACGTTTGGGCATCGCTTCGATAGTGCGAAGGAAACCATAAAGGATCCTTTTCGATAAATTCGGGTGTCTTATAACGTTCAACCAGTTGTTCTAGCGTCTGTTTCACATGATTCATTCTTATTTCACGATAAAGGGATTTCACTATACAATAGAACAAGCCTTCTTCTGAAATAAAAGCAAAAAGGAAAAACACACCGTGCAATCTCTTCACTTACGATACGGGCTTTCTCTTTATTTAGTTTTTATCCTGACCCTCACCGGTTGGAGTGAGCTGAAAGCCGATGAGTCTAAGCCCCCTCAACTGTTAAAAATGGGCACTTACCACGGTGACGAGGTGCAGGCACAGGATGGCGAACAATGGCTTGGGCTCTTTCAACTGACAGGCTCCAAACAGTTTGAGTTACGCCCGACGACGCTTCGCATTGAAGCGGTTACGGATCCGGTTTTAGATGAAGCGGGTCAGCAAACCGGGAAAAAAGTCACGCTTAAAAACGAGTCCGTTGAACCACTCATCCTTGTTAAAAATATAGAAACAATTCGGATTGGAAAGGTGCCGACCTTGCGCGCCTCGTTTATCCCGTTTTTAGCCTTACACGGCGGCGATACCGCTATTAAAAATCAGAAACTTAAACTCAACTCATCGACCACCTTGCTGATTGATAGCTTACCCATCCTTGAGCCGAAGACAAAGAAGGCCTTTAAACGCCTCATGTTAACCCTTGTGGAAAGTGAGACGGCCCAAATGCTTTCCATCCCAACTATTCATTCGGATAGCGAAGGGCAACCCGGCCTGTTATGGGTTGGGGATCTGGATGATGATGGCTATCTGGATTTCCTCATGAACCTGAGTACTCACGCTAACGTGACTCATCTTTCCCTATTCCTTTCCTCTTATGCAACTCGGGGAAACCTAATCAAAAAAGTCGTGGAATGGGTGACCACCGGTTGCTAAATTTGTAATAAAACTTTATAAAGTAGAACAAAACACCTTCCACTTTGTTTTTATAAAATCAAGGCAGGACATTTTTACTCTTATTTATTTTTTCAGGGTTAGGCAGGAGGGTTATTTCATATGGGGTACGGGTTTAATCATTTTCAACCTTTTGGGTTTAGCGGCTATCAACATCCTATTATCGCAGGTCACCACCACGGACATCACCATGGGCACCATCACCATAGAATGCCCTTTTTTGGCATGAGTCGGCCCATGCCATATTACCAACCTCCTATCTTTGGCGGCTACGGAGGTTACGGCGGAGGATATGGCTTTGGTGGTTATAGCAACAATAACTTAGGTGCTCTATTACTTGGCGGAGCCCTTGGGTATTTCTTTGCCAGTTCCTTCTCCAATGAACATCCATCACAACAAAGGCAAATGGGCAGCTATCCGCCACCACCCCCGTCGCCACCACCGGTTTATATTGAGATGCCAAGAAATACCACACCGAGACCCAACGATGCGGATAATGCGACTCAGCAATAATGACCGTTAAAAGCAACAGTCAGAGGAAAGATACGCCATGACATCCATTCATAGCGTTAGTACAGGGTCAACGTATCCTTCTCGCTCACCGAACAACTGTAAAAAACGGACGCTTGAAGATGTGGGAATACAGCCACAGCCTAATCCAGCATCCTCTCAAATTCAGTGGGATCCCAAAACAGTAGTCTACGCTCCGGTCGGCCAATTTGGGAAAAACTGGATACTCCAACAAGAAGACGGACAACACTGGTCCTTTTACCTCCAGAATGCGCAACACTATATGGCGCATACCGAGAGTCTACAAAGCGCCATGACTCACCTTCAGCAAAATGGATATCAAACCCTAAGCTCTGAATACCTGGAACAGTGTGACTCGAATTTCAACCACCACCAGAATCGCATTACCCAATACCCGGTTCAAACGCCGGGTCGTCAGCTTCAAGCGTTTCACAAAAAGGATAATAACAATCCGAAAAAGCCGCGATATGTTTTAACCATTGGAGAAAACGAGACCAGCCGAGACCTGTTTCAATCATTTACTCAGGTCGCCCGTCAAAACTACGCCATTCCCGTCGAAAACACTCACCACGTGGATCAGATTAACCGGAAAGCCATTGAAAAGGGTGTCAAACAACTCGCAACCCTCGCTAAAAACTCACCGGAAGCAGAATTTATGATTGTTTACGCCGGCGAAAGCTCTATTCCCAAAGGGCAACGGAAAGACACAACCCAACCCGAAGGTTCCGCAGACTTTCTCATGTACCGAAGCCCGGTTAATGGCAATTTTGGCACACCGGTTCGAGAAAAAGAGTTGATCCAAATGATAAAAACCCACCTGCCCAACCGGCCCATCGCCTTTATTGCCGAAGGGTGCCGCTCTGGCGCCTTAATTGCCCAGTAAGCTACCTCGTAGCGGCAATCAGAGGTTCGCCCGGAAGTCCATCTGAAGGCAGTTCCAACCAATCCAGTACGGTTCGGCCCACATCCGCAAACGACGATCGAGTACCTAAATTCTGAGGTTTCAATTGTTTATTGTAGACAAGAATCGGCACGTATTCCCGTGTGTGATCCGAACCCGGTGCCGTCGGGTCACACCCATGGTCTGCCGTAATCATCAACAAATCATCACCCCCTAAATTTTCAACCAGGCCCTTTAGCGATTCATCAATGGTTTCCAACGCCCGGGCATAGCCTTCCACATCGCGCCGATGGCCATAATTCATATCCGTTTCGACAAGATTTGCGAAAACAAACTGTTTATCGGCTTTGGCATATTGGCCTAATGTTCTTTGGGCCACATCCAACTCATCCAGCGGAAGATTTCGGGTCACCAGCTCAGAGAGTACTGCCAGCCCATGGGCATTACTATCCGTGTGAATGGAGTGAGTGATACCGTCCTGCGCAAAGATATCCTCAATTTTTCCAACACCCAGAACAATACCCCCTTCGTTTTTAACACGAGCCAGAGCGGTCATTCCGGGAGGTGAAACGGCATAATCTTTACGGGAAGCGCCTATTCGTTTAAAGGAACCCGGCTGCCCTTTGAAGGGTCTGGCAATAACCCGTGAAACTTCATGTTCACCACACAGAATCGATCTCGCCTTTTCACACCAAAGATACAGGGTTTCCAATGGCACTTTGTCCACGTGTGCCGCAATCTGCCAGACACTATCGGCACTAGTATAAACAATGGGGAAACCGGTTTTCAGGTGTTCTTCGCCCAGCTCTTCAATGATTGCTGTACCGGAGGCGGGTTTGTTTCCTAAAATCTGGCCACAGCCGGTTTCACTCACAAATTGATTCACCAATTCATCGGGGAAGCCATCGGGGTATGTGGGGAAGGGTATATCCAGATAAATACCGCTCATTTCCCAATGACCGGTGGTTGTATCCTTACCGATGGAGCGCTCAGCCATTTTTCCATAGGAACCCAATGGCGAATCTACTGCCTTAAGCTGGCTCAGTGGAATAACATGGCCTAGCCCCAGTTTTTCCAATGTCGGCAAGCGCAACTGCTCGGCATGTCGATCAATATTGCCCAACGTGCTACATGACAAGCTATCCGAAAAATTTTCAGCATCCGGCATCGCTCCGACACCAAAGGCATCAATCACAATCACAAATACTCGTTTTAGATGGCTCATCTAAGCATTCTCCTCGTCCATTGGAAACTTTTCTCTTCTCAATGTAGAATAAATCTGAACAGGCGTAAAGCCAGCCCTCAACAAAAACAGGATAAAACAGCATGCTCCGTTTACAAAAGACTTCATCCCTTTTACTTATTTTACTTACGGCTTTTTTAACCCTTAGCCTTCAACTCACACCCAACGCCCATGCCTTGATCAAGATGGACAGGGAAGGCATTAATCTGGCCCTGAAATATGGTATGCAAAACAGCGGACTGGGCTTGTACACATTACTGGGCCCCAATTGGATTGAGGGGGCTGAAGGCACATTACTCAATATTTATACCCCTTTTATGATGCTGGCCAGCAAATCAGCACGAGGTGGGTACCCAACCAACCCAAGCAATGCCGATGTTAAATCCGCCAGAAAACGATACCATCGGGTTATTCGAACCATCCGAAGCCCACGAGATCCCCTCCTTGTAAAATTTTCTGTCTCTATGTATGGCGAATCATCCAATTTTGCCTACCGAAGCATCGCTTACATTGAGGGCATTGGCCGGGGAAAACGTTTTAAACTAAAACCAACCCGAAGTATTCGCCAGAAAATCGCTACAGAGGTTCCGGGTACCGATTTTAAGCCTTACGAAGCGATTAACTCCTACTATTTTGACTTTAACACCCTGCAAAACATGGACGAGTTTAAACTAATCGTAGAAGACCCGCGAAAAGACCAACGTGAAAAATCACGCCTGACCTTCAACGTCCGAAAGGACCGAATATACTAAATTATGCCCCGGCCTAATTAAGGCTTGTAAGGATACCACTGATTCGCCCATGCGGTTAGCTCTGTCAAGGTATTGGCTAATCCTTGCCCTTTATCGGTCAATGCATACTCGACTCGAGGCGGAATCGTCGGAAACTGATGCCGACTAATCAGGCCATATCGCTCCAAGTGCTTGAGGCGAGCCGAGAGCGTCCGAGGAGAAATCCCGCTAATTTGTGTCTCTAACTCGACAAATCGCTGTTTCTCAAACTGATACAGTGCGTGAATAATCAGAAGCGAATATTTATCCCCAATAAGGGCCATCGCACGCTCAACAGGGGACTCTAAACTATGAATTTTCTCGTTAATAAGCTGATTTAGATTCTCAGCAACATGATCTATGGTTTTAGACACAAATACAGTTCCTTCTACAACCGACTTTAATTGTTATAGTAATGCTTCCCTGACAAAAAATCAATAGTTGTTTATAAAATATTTAATCAAACTTCAAAACACCCCCTTAGGATGACTCACCGTTTTCCAAAAAACCAGCCCTAAAATAGACATCAATGAACCCCTTATTTTTCAACCCGCCATTACTAAAAGTTTACAAACACGCAATAAACAATCATTATTTGTTTTTATTCTAGTGGTGAATCCATCGGATCATCACAGAGAAATTCGATTATCAATACGGGTAGATACGTCATGAGTAAGCACCTACAATTTATATCTTTATCGATGTTCATCGTAACGCTTTGTTTTTGCTCATGGATCGGCGTCAACCCTTCTTCCGAGGCGACTGAACAAATCAATGCGCCTGTTGAATCCATCACCATCACCGAAACAACGGGAAATTTAGGCTAACGATCCTGTTTTAAAAGCGTTAAAGTTATTTCGGCTTAACATAGACGATGTACCTCGCTCTTGGACTCCGACGCCTTGTGGTTCCAGACCAAGTCGGGCTCTGGCCGCCGCAATGCCTGGGTGTTCATCTTTTCCCGTCAAATGGGCCGTCAATACATTTTGGAACTTAGGCACAAAGAGCCCTAGTCCCGCCATGGCGGCGAATAAGCCCACCCATCGAACCATATACCGGCTATTTTTACTGAGTCGGTGAAAGTGGTTTAAAAAGGTTTCCAGGCCCTCTTTTGTCCATCGGTCAGAGTAAGAAGCCTGATTCTTTTTCATATGCGTTCTTAATGTTTCCATATAGTCTTTTAACGCACCGACCATATCATCCGATTTTGCTTTACTGACAAATGTTCGGGCGTCATCGTCCAGTGCGTTAATTTCTCGCAGGGCGGTCTTTAAAAAACCAGAATCATTAATTAAGCCACCGTGGAGCAGTTCATTTGTTTTTTGAGCAAGCTCCGGGGCCTGACGATTCAGGTCATCGACCGCCAGCGAAAACAGACGTCTGTTCTCAGGCTTAAAAAGGCTGAGAACAGACTGTTTATATTCTTGAATAAGCTCCTTCGCTTTTCTAGCCGGTTCATCACCTTTTTGAGACAAAGTTAACTCTATTTTTTCAAGCACACGTTCCATTTGACGCTGAACCATCACCTCGGAAGAAAGACCCTCCACCATGGTCTTTTTAAGATGGTTTAGCTGCTGGCCCACTTTCCTTATCGAACGTGGACCCGCCTCTATTTGGCGGAGCATTTCATCCATTTGCGCAATATCACCGGTTTGAAACGGTGTTTTATCACGAAAACGTTCTAACACTTTTTGCTGTGCTTCCGTCACACTGAAGTTTTTACGAGTCAGTTCAGCTTGCAGCTCATGGGCCTCATTGGCCAACAGCTTCCCTAAAGAAAGGTTATGACTCGTCGCTTTCTCAACATATTTTGACAGATATTCCGCCTCATGAACGAACGTGTTTGACGCACCCAGCAAGTGACGGCTGACGTTAATGGCACGTCGAAACATTTTATTCATCACGTCTCGCCCATCCTGACGCGCCATGGCATTTAAGCGCTCGGTAAAAGCGGGTGCCTCATCACCCAAAGACTGAATAAGCTTATCGTAAACCTTCGTAAAGTCCTGAGCCGAAATACCAATGTGGGTGCCAAACGCCTGCTTAATACCCGTAATCATGTCCTTCCGTACATTAGCCTCAAGGCCCTTAAAGCCGCCTTGCCCCGCCTCGATCTCCTGAATTATTTGCATGACCTGATTGGTACTGACATTTTTGGGGTGGCCCAGATAATCCATGATTTTCTGTCGGTAGCCAGCTGCGTCTTTCGCGTTAAACAAAACGGACAATTCTTTTTCAAGCAACCCGCCCTGATTTTGAACCCGGATGGTTCTTAAGTCACTTTGAATTTTTTCCAATGGAAAGTCAGCAAGTGCTTTTCCAGCCTTGCTTTCTGGAGAAATACCGTAAAAAATCCGATTCAGCAAACCATCCATCTGCTCCGCTGAAACGGCTCCGGCTTTTAAAGCCTGCTGTAAGGCTTTATCCTGAAGAACTTTTTCAGTCAGCTTTCCAGCCACTGCTGGATCCAGCAAAATACTAGCCGCAAGCGCGGGGTTCACCCACTTGTTTAAGAGACGTGTCACATGGGGAACACACAGAATATAAAAATACAGAGAGACCACATCCCGAAACACAATTTCCGCCGACTCAAATGGACTCCGTTGCCCGGCAATCACTGCTCGCCCACCGGTAATTCCCGTATCGATAATCAGCATTCGACCCACGTCTGTGTTTTCAATGGCGTGGCCAATGGCTTGAAAAGCACTACCCCCAGAGAATCCGAACCGAACGGCTTGAGTGGGTATCAAGCTAGGTGCATTTAAAAACGTTGTGTTGGTAGCCTGTTGCGTATTTTGAGAGTAAGGAGAGTAGGGTATTGGTGAGATGTGAGAAGGTTGACCGACCGGAAGGTAAGACGGTGAAATCCAAGCCGGATTTTGGCTCGGTGGTAGCGCGTTAGAGACTGGGGAGAACCAGGCTGGATTCTGACTTGGCGATAGAGCATTTGAACCCGGTGAGATCCAGGCCGGATTCTGACTTGGTGGCAATGCATTTGAAACAACCGGAGTGGCTTCAGGTAATCGAGAGACAGGATGATTCTCTAATTCCCCATGGCTTCTCTGTCCATTCTTCAGAGAGTTCGGCGCAGGCTCAGGCACAGGTTTTGGCTGATAAAATTTCTTTAAAAGCCAATCCGTTTTTACCTGATTTGCCCACGGAATCAGTATCGCGACCGTTAATAAGGTTCCACCCACCGCAAAGGCCAGTTTGCCCACTTTCGCCTTTAAAAAGCGCGTCCACTCTTTCCGGTTAAACGCATAACGTTCAAACGAAGCTAATTCTATACCTTTCGGCTTTTTAGCGCCCCAGTCTAAATCCATATCCAGATATTTTTTATCACCCGGCGCCCATTTTTTCCAATTTTTTTTGTACAATTTATCGAGCCAGGTCACCCCCCAGAACCAAGCAATCGCAACCGTCGTTTCTTCCAGAAATCGCTCCTGAAACTCAATCCACCCATCCCGAATCCCAGAAAACGTAGAGCGTCCTGTGATTACGGCTGACTCAGGGATAATATAAGGCGCAACATTACCTGGTCCCGGATTGCTGACCTTGCTCATCATCTGATCGAACTTGGGGCTACTCGGCAACTTGGCTATAACGTTTGAAAAGCTGTTAATTAGCGACACGGTAGAAAAATCCTGAACGGTCCCTGAATGTATTTAATAAAGGCTCCTGAAAGCCACATTGTGTTAGGCTCGCCATTATGATTAAGTTTCGTAACTAATCCCAATAACCGTTTTTGAAGTTAACCTCATGACGAACAAAAAGCCAATGGCAAGGCAACCACAACATTTCCTGATAATTCTGCCTGCTCTGCTCTTGCCCTATCCTTTGCTCCGGGCCAATAAATTATCCCATCCGCATCATAGTAACACTCTGAATGTTCTGGTAGCGGAATATCGGCTTTTCCGGCATATAAATCCCGAACCGATTGGATATATTGTGACGGGTTACCGATATCGCTCCAGTAGCCTTCCACAACCTGGGCCCAAAAGGATTTCGTCTCGCCTGTCTCAGCATCCAGAATATTCCCTGATTTTGTCTGTTTCAACACTTCCGGGAACACATGCATGGCAAAATCCAAAATTACTTCGCCTTTTGAGTTTTTTTCCACTGAAACATCGGCCATTTTGGAGTCATACACCTGCCGAATCAAATGAAAGGTTTCGGGGGCAAAAATATAAAACCCCGTGTTGGCCAATCGATGCGGCCCGGCTTCTTCCAGCGTTGGCTTTTCCAAAAACATCTGAATCTGACCGGATTGTCCATCTTTTCCCGACTGGTCCGTTGCCACAATTCCAAATTTACTCACATCTTTATCGGGCTTGACCATACAGCCAATGGTAACCGCTGCGTTCTGCTCCAAGTGCGTCTGCATCAGTGTGGAAAAATCAACATCCGTAATCGCATCGCCCTGCACCACCAACAAGGGTTTATCAGGAGAAAAATACCCGACATACTGATCCGGTTCGTCAAAAATTTGACGCAATCCACCGGCGGTTCCGGACGGCTCATCCTCATCCAGATAGCGCAAGGTAACCCCTTCTATCCCCTTAAGGCCTGATTTTAGAGCCTCCCGCTTGTAGTAAGTATTAATAAAAATCTCTGAAAAGCCGGCCCGGACCAGATTTTCGGCAATCAGCCGAATCACGGATTTATCACCCAACAAGGGAATACTCGGCTTGGCGTTTTGCGTATTCTCTCCGGAAATCGGCTCAAACCGGGTGGCCAACCCGGCTCCTAGAATTACCGCATGGGGTGTAACTGTCTGTTTTTTAACAGTTTTTCGTTTTTTCGCTGGCGGCACAGCACTCACCTGAATGGGCTCACCCGGCATGGTAAGGCGAACTCCAGATACAGAAAGGTTAGAGCCGGGAATAGAAAAATATTTTGTCCCGGTTTCTGTCGTAATAACAGCGGTAAGTCCGCCTTTCCCGTCATAGAACTCAACCCTTGCCAAAGCCCCGGCCTCTCTAGAACAAATGGCCAGGGGATCTGTAACCCCTTTTCTTCGAAGCATCACCTGCTGACTCGCCTCATGCCATTCAAGAAACAATTCGCTCTCGTCAAAAAAACTTTTTAGCTGCACCCCTTGTAATGCCTGTTCTTGCGCCTGCGCCATTATGCCCGACCTGCCCTTGCTTATATCTTCTACTGACACTTTACCGTTAATCAACAGACTGACCCAATAGCCAGTCTTGCTTTTGACCGCGCATTATTATACCGAAAACTCCCACCATGTTCATCTCTTTATTTTCCTCAAACCCTATTTATTCACCCAGATCGTTTTCTTGCTCTGGTGAGTAATCCGGACTCACGATTTGCGCATCCACATTCATGTCATGAAATTCAATAACCGGTTCCTCTGGCGAGCTTAAATCCTCTTCCGTAATCGGCCCATAAAGCCAGGGTGCATGTTGTCGGTACCACATATCCCGCTGTTGTTGCTGTAAAATAAGCCCTGGATTCGTTGAAGGTGGAATCCCTCCCTGAGCCCAGCTAACCAGAAGGCTCTGGCCGACCAACAAACTCAGGGGTAAAACCATGAAACTCATTAAGAATCGTCTTTTCATGGTTTTATCATAGTCTATTTTCTCCTTTTTTTCAAAACCTCTTCTAAAACCATTCCCGAAGATTGCCTTCTTGATTTTTAGCCTGAACCGGGTTTAAATAAAAAGAATAGTCGGGATGTGGCGCAGCTTGGTAGCGCACCTGCTTTGGGAGCAGGGGGCCGCAGGTTCGAATCCTGTCATCCCGATATTACTTCAAAAAGTAAAGAGTGGGAAAAAGGAACGGAGAACGCAAAAAGGAACGCAAAAATGACCAAATGGATCTCCGTCCAAGAAGCCTCTAAGCTCGTCAAAAAATCAGAAGCTTATCTCCGAAAGCACCTCATTAAGCCGGATTCACCTTTTAAAGGTAATAAAATCCCTTGGGGGGACAGATATAAATGGGAAATAGACAAAGATTCTTTGCTTGCTCACTTCTCCGGCTCGTCATCATCCCGATATGAGGACGTTAAAAACGCATACCTGGACGAAATGAGAGGTGGGGGACGCTGGGGACGACCACTCACCGAGAAATACATTGACGACATCGATAAGTCCCTCACCCGTTTCTGGGACGTGTTAGGTCAACAATCAACCGTTGAGGCGGTCAATGCGGATAATTTAAAAATCGTGCTGGCTAGCTTCGAGCTGGACCACGAGAACAAAAAAGACTGGCATTCGACAAAATCTCATATTTATAAAGCGGTCACAGGCTTCTGTCAGAAGGCTATTGAGATGGGGACCAAAGCAGAAAACGACCTGCTGGAAATTCGCAAGTATCGCCCGAAAAAGACTTTTAAACTTAAAAAGCGAGTCTATGACGCCCACCATATTCCTTTGATACTGGCAGAAAATGAGGCATGGAGTCGGGGACGAGCGGCCTATGACCGAGAGTTAAACCATATTCTTATATCTTTGTATGCTTATGCCGGTTTACGCCGTATGGAAGCCGCCAGCCTCCGCATAAGAGATCTTTATCTGTCTGATGGATATTTGATTGCTTTCGGAAAAAATAAAGAAGAACGGTATGTTCCCATTTTCCCTGAACTGGCCACGGCTTTAAATCGATGGTTCCCCTATAGAGGCGAACGCAACCCCGAATCACAATGGGTCATCCCTGCTCAGGACGGTGGGAAATTAACACAGGTGTCGATCTCTAATCGCTTTCGTCGACTAAATAACGCCCGGCTTAAAGACCTTAATATGGTAGTCTGGCCTCATGACCTCCGCCGAACCTTTGCAAGGGTGGCTCTACTCCATGGGCTTGAAGAGTGGAAAATTCAGCTCATTCTCGGCCATAAAGACATGAAGACAACACGAGGCTACACCATGCCGGACACTAAAGACGTTCTGGCCTCAATTATGGAGGGTAAGCTTACTCACAGAATGCCTACCCCTGAGCCTGTCGTGAAGCACGACACCCCTAGAATTGAATTACCACCGCTCAGGTTTTAAAATAAAAAACGCCCACCCCGGAAGGAATAAGCGTTTTAGACAAATTAGCAATTTTAGATAAGATTTAAGGCTTACTCTTTGTAAGCCTCTCCTCTGGGTTTAATTTTTTGAAGTGTTACCGTTTGGGCGAAAACTTCGTAAAAAATCCGGTATCCACCAATTCTGTACCGATACTGGATTTCTTCCCCTTCTATTTTATCGATGGTGCCCGACTTGTGGGTGGGGTTTTCCTGAAGATGTTTTTCCATTCTTTCAAGGCGATTACTGAGTTCCGGGTGTTTTTTCTCATCTTTTTTGTATTGTTTTGTTTTCTTGATTTCAAACATCTTCGGGCCTTTCTTAACCTTATGCCCTTATTATAACATTATATTGTAGGTTTTTCAAGGGTTTTTATACAATATAATGTATTTTATTTACATTTTATTGTAATTAGAATACATTATGTTATGATTATCATAGGATAAACATTATGGAGACTAACATTATGGATATTGAATTAACCGTAAAAATCAAACATAGATTAAAAATCCTTATGGCCGAAGTGGGTTGTCGTTCAATCGCCACTTTGTCATCTGAGACTGGCATCCATGTGAATACTCTTTACGCTTTAGAAAAAGAAACACGCATGAACCTTAGCCTTGAAAATGTAGCTAAGCTTTTATGGTTTTTTGATTGCTCTTTTGAAGAGCTATTCCAGATTGAAGTTGCTAGCAACGAGCCATCTCATTATGATGACCTTGCTGATGATGTGAAAGAAGCTATTTCTGAAGGTGAAAAAGAATTTCCAAAAGAGGATAATCTTATTTCCGCCTAAAAACCCAAGGCTTTACGGAATTTGGATCATTCCAAACGCCGAGGTTCTCTCTACGAGCCTCGGCTTCAGACCTTTTATAGAACCCTTTCGAGTACCGGGGCTCGTCGTATGCGTACCCAGCCCTAACCATCTCCCGGTTAAGTGAAACCCCGCTCTCGGTGACGAGAATGCAGACCCGGCGATTGTATGTTTTATAGCTCCCGATACGGATGCACTCCACCCGCTCGTCGCCGATCAAGGTTCTCAGGTGTTCGGTCGCCGCTGGCCCTAAAGGTTGGCGTTTTTCCGGTGCATCCATTCCATAGAGCCGGATTTTGCCAAAGCGAGTCGTCACCACGGTGTCGCCGTCAATGATGCGCTTGACGCGTTCGGAGGCGTGAACTTTAGCGAAAAAAACACAGATCGCTAACGTTAAAAATAATATTGTCAGATATTTCATAATTACCTTTAATTATTAATTGTAACGATATCTTATTGATCTACTTGTTATCTACTTTAGATGAATGATTTTCTGATACCATATTTATGGTAGAAATCCACCTACTTTTTTTAAAAGTCGGAAAAGGAGAGAACAAATGGTAAATACTTCTGAACTCCAAAAAATAAACAAACATGGTCAAGTTACCCTTCCTAAATTTATTAGAGAGGCCTTAGCTTTAAAAAATGGAGATTTTGTCGCTACAGATTTAAACGATGATGGAAGCATTTTAATTAGGCCAATCGAACGGATTATATTTAAAGGATGTAACGTTGGAGCAACATAGCAAAATAAACTTTAAAAAGATTAAAGGCAGACCAGTTACAGCTGGCCTGCCTTTTTTACTCCTGAAATCGAACAGGGCCGATCAAAGGAGTTATGCCACCGTTTCAGGTAACACAAGACATATATATTATACCTGAAACGATGGTTTTTTAAACAAGCCCTTTAATAGGAGGTCAAAATTATGATGACCCCCCCTAAAAAAAATAAGAGGCACTTTAAAGAACCCACCTATAAAAAACCGGGCGAAAAAACATTCGTCAGATTTTTTAAACACTGGCGGACAGGAAAGATCATGGACGCCTGGGAATACGGGTATAAGGCATGGCCCCTCGGAGGTAGGGCATAGACTGGAGAGGGGGCACTTGCCCCCTCTTTTTAATAAGTATAGATTGCCAACAAAAAACCCCTCACCGTAAAGGCAAGGGGCGCACGAGGGACAATTAACCGCTAACTTTCTTTTCTCTCGTAAAAAAGAAAAGTTTAGCGTTAATTTTTCTTTTTATAAGTAACCCGCCGATTTGAGCTTGCACCGTTGAAGACGGGAAGAGGCTTGGCGGGTTTTATTTCAGGTATCGAGGTTAGCTGAGTTTATTATACCTTATGCGTCCCTTCTACGCCACGGGCTTCACGGTCAGCCTTTCGTTTATTGAGCCAGAGCAAAGCCTCTTCAAGCTTGGTAATCGCAATGGCATTTTCACGACAGGAAAACTCACCTTTCTGAAACTCTTGAAGCCGGTGGCGAACGATAGCCAATAGATTCTCATCCATCACACCATTGACTCCGGCTTCGAGTATGGGGCCATACTGAAATTCGATAGTTTTCAGGATACGGTTGTCAGCTTGACGAACGATCGAGTAACGGGTTCGCCCTTCGTCCACCGGCGAAACCTCAATATAGGTGTATTTATGGTCACTTAAACTGTCTGAAATTTGATTACTCATGATGATTTTTCCCTTTTAAAAATATTACTGAAAAACTTTTTCACCTTCCCCACAGCCCGGTGAACCCCGCCGAACCGTCGGACGGCTCGATAGAAAAGAAGCCGGGTGTGCCATTTTACGCCATCCTCTTTCATCCGCTGGCGCATGTGGATGTCTGAATCTTTGCGGTCATAGCCGTAATGATCATGCCCATAAAGATCGTCATGCTCGAGTACGTCGGCTCGCCATGGGCCGTCGGGCGGATAAATCACCCATAACCCCCGAGGAATACTAGCTAAGTCAGTGATTGTTCCAGCCTTGATTGTGCGGACTTTTCCCTTAAACAGATAGTGCCAATCCTCCAGCACCTTCCATAAGCCAATGCCTGCGGGTTCCAGGATTGGGTATTTCCGTTTATTTAAGGCCATTATTGACTTTTCCCCGTCCATCTGGCCCGAACAGGCCACCCGAATAAATGCCGGATGTCCAAATGGGTGTGTGCATTATAGCTACCGATTCCGCCCGGATAAATCAGATTCAGTCGATCCTGAACCGTCCGATGATGAACACCTTCTACCTTAAAGTCGGCTGCCTTTCCGCTGTGGTGAAAACTTGTACCATCTCCAGACGCTTTAAAACGCATCCCGTCAGTGATGATAGTCTTCTTTCTGAAATAGTCCCGAACATGCTCTTGAAGAGCGGCAGCGACTTGGCCAAGACTGATAATAAGAAAAAGGCGCTGTTCCTCTGGAAGCTTCATAAAGCGAACCCATTCAGCACTATCAAAGAACTCATGAAGCCAAAAATTGTCAGTCAGTTTTAAATCTTTTAAATAAGTCATGACTTCCGTTCCTCATTGAGTTTACGGTGCACAATTTCCTCAACAGCGATAACGAAAGCGTCAACGAGATCTTTAGGATTATGACGATCCATAACCTCGATTTTCCCTCTTAGTTCGGCCAGCTCTGTTGAGGCTCTTGTATGTTTTATTTCGCAGGCATCCAACTTCTTTTTTAGAGACTTAAACTCGTTTAACACCCACCGGAACATAAAGCCGACGGCTCCGGCCATGGTGGCCAGAATTCCGCCGACTGTTAATGTTATCTGTTCAAAAGATACTTCCAGCATCTACTGAACCTTGAGTTTCAGAGCGTCAAAGATAGCGGGGTTATGAAGATTGATAATCTCATTCAACAACTCAATCTTTGCATCTGCCCCCGTCAAATCAGTCCCCGGCGGTTGCGCCAGCTTCCAAGCTTCCAGATCCGCAATCAGAGCGTTAAATTTATCGTCTGATTCCTGTTTAGACATTAATGCACCTAACATAGTGTGGTCTCCTTTTTTATCTACGGTAATAAATTAACGGCGGTGGTAAAAACCACCCCAACTTGCGTGTACCCTGCTGTCGTCATATGGATTCCATCGGTGTAATACGTTGCATCCAAGGCGTCGGCCTCCTCATCAAACAACGGGTCGGCTCCCACGTCGGCAACGCCATCGGAATACCCGGATGCGTTGGCTCTGACCAAAACATTAAACGCATCGACAAAACTCATGTTCGTTGTTCTGGCTGGCAGGGTTCCAGCCACAACTTGCATGCCGTCCGCCTGAAACTCGCTGGCCAAGTCATCCAATAAACCCTCAGCAACGCTAGCCACGCCGCCCGAGTTATTGGTTCCGGCCAGAAGCATTAGGATCTCTTTATCGCTGGCACCGACTTTGATATTTTTGATTTCCGCTGTGTCGGCCTGCATGTCCTCGATGGTTTCGCCGAAAACCCCAAAATTGCGCCATTCGAGATCATAACCACTATAATCCACATCGGCGACCACCTTACCCAACCAAACGCCGGGGGAGGTCAGGCTATCCCCTTCAGCGTACAAGTGCATAATCGGCAGGTGGGCGATTGTCACGCCCCATTTGTCACCGAGATACGTTTCAACCTGCTGAATCTCGGTAGTCGTCAGTGCTCGCTTATAAACTAAAATCTCGTAAACGTAACCACCATAAAACGCCGACGCCACATTCGTTCCAATACGGATATGATTCGCGTCGATGTCCTCGGAGTTTCCGCCGGTGGTGATGGTGCTGGTGTCGACGGTTCCCTCTTCGGCTCCATCTCTCCGGACGGCATGACGAGGCACCGAAAAATCAACGTGTTGTGTGATGACGATTGGAGCGGTTCCGAACTCTGTCGAAACCCCCGCCATAGAAGAACCGTTCGCACTGAGCCGACGAATGCCTGACAGGATATGACCGGTCACATGACGGTTTATGACGGTTTTCGCCTGCCCGCCAGACTGTGCGGCAAATACCGAGGTTCCACCGCCGCTGTTAATGTTATCGGTGACGACAAATACCGTCCAGCCAGGTATGTTTCTAAAGAGGTCGAGGCAACTGGCGTCGATGTTCATATAGTCCGAATCCGCTTTGGCGAAATCGGCACCATCCAGCCCGTTTTGCTGAGCCGTTGCAATGGCCGGACGTTGACCGGATGCCTGAGCCGTAAACCCACACCCATTACCGGATTTATCCGAAATCGCATCAATATCGGTTGAAACATCCGTTCGGGTTGCCACATCAGAAAAATCGATCCACGTCCCAAGATCAGGGATTTGCAGAGGCACCGGCAGGGAACCACCAATAAAACCGCCACCCAATCCGCCTGGGCCAAACAAAAAAGATTGACTCGCCCCCGAAACTGCACAAAAAATAAAACTTATAACAATGGTAAGTATCAAAATAAAAACCGATAGTTTTTTATTTTTATTTGTCACGTCGCTTACCCCAAACGGTTACATCAGTGGTCGCAATCCCTTTCGTTATAACAAGCGCTTCATTGACGTCGCATGAAAAATCCGTTTTTGAAAAATCTTGAACAACACCGGAATTATCTCCGAAATGCAGCGCCCCGATAATAACAGTTGAGCCGCACTTAACTGTTATATCGTCGGCTGTTTTAACACTGATCCCAAGCTCTAAAATATCATGAGCAACGCCAGCGGCGGCGGCGAGAGCATCAAAAGAGGCATTCGTCGAATCGTTTTGGTTGAAAATTGTTGACCCTTTAAGAGGAGTCTTCGGGACTTCAATCGGGTTGAGAGCATAAGTATTTTGAAAACCGCCCACCATTAAAGTTGTTAAAGTTGCTAAAGTTAAAAACTGTTTTCTCACGTTACTTTTGTCTAACATAAATTTCCCCTTTTTTATTTAACGTTTTCCAGCGTTGCAACTTCCTTGTGCATATAAAGTGATGTGCTGGCGGTAGATAGTTGAACAGTGACGGTTAACGCTTTATTAACTGTTGAGTCCTCCGCTGCTGTTCCGTAGCCCTGCCAATGTTGCGAGCTTCCAAAGTCCTCTTGACGTTTTGCAACGCCATGAATATAACCTTTTTGCGCCGAGGTTCCTCCATCAGCAAATAAATGAACATCTAAAGCAATAGCCGCTGGAACTAGGTTTGAAGCATAACCTTGAAAAAAGGTATCAGCTATTGTCGTTGAGCCATATTTTATTTTAAATTTCCATTCATGGTTTGTACCGGTTGAATTTTTTATTTCCCCTCGAATCGAAAGCCTTAATGAGCCGTCGGTTCCAAGTGTTCCGCCCGGAATTACAAAAGAATAAATAGTTGTTTCAGAAGTTGTGTTATTGACATCGACCTGAGTTCTGTCGTAATCAATACGGGTAGTTCCGCTGGGAGACCATTTAACGCCGGAAGCTTCTGCTGAATCCGCAGTTAAAACTTGATCATTTGAACCAACACTAAGCCGAATAACATTAGTTCCATTGTCGACAAGAACATCCCCTTTTGTTGTTGTCGGACTCAAGGCATTCATGGCGTCTGTTTGAGTTGACTGGCCTGTTCCCCCGTTCCCAAGAGGAACCGTTCCAGTAACGGCAGATCCACTTGATAAATCTATTTGCCCGAACACTGGCGCACCGCCACCGCTTGGAATCCTTAAAACTTGGTTTGCTGTTCCGGCGGAGGTTGCACCAATTGTAGATGCATTCCAAAATAGAACCCCATTCGTGGCAAATGGCGATGATGTTATGTCCGTTGCGGCGTGAACATGGGATGTTAGAGCACGTAATCCGAGTTCTGTATTGATTTTTGAAGCTGACCAGAGGTTTGAAGTTGTCGTTGTTGTGTCATTTAAAACAGTGTGGATCGTAAGATCTGCAATATGGGCATCCGTTCCCAAATAAGATCCAAGCAAGGAAAAAGCAAACCGCTTTGTGACCCCTGATTGAACAGCGACACCATTAGTTCCACTAGTTAAAGCGGTTATAGAATCTAGCTCAAGTATTTTTTTATCAGCATGTACAATTGAAATCGATAAAAATAATACAAGTAAAGCGGACAAAAAACGCTTAAACATTATCGAGCCTCGCTTTCATTGCGATTTTAATTGGGTCGAGCTTCGGGCCAAAACCGGGAGGGCTTTTAAAATCTTCAATATAAGATTTTGCAAGTTCAATATCACCCAAAGTTAAAAGAGCCTTTTCAACCTTGCCCATTAAATCAACAAGATTTTTTCTCGTATCAACGGGCAGTGCTTTCATTTCGGTAGTATAGGTACTCAAAAAAGAAACTGTTAATTCTTGAAACGCTTCTTTCGATCGCTCTAATAAAGAGCGTTCTCGAATGACCCCTTCAGGCGGAAGCCCTTCGACCTGCTCGTAAATAAGCGGATCAAACTGGTCTTTAAAATCAGAAAAGCCACTTTGCCCCGTGACTATCATCGGGTTATCTTTTCGTCTAACGTATTTTTTTATTGGTTTTGCCATAATTAAGAAACCTCCGTAACATAACCGCCTGAAACATCCAGCGTCATTTGAACACCGCCGCCTCCGGTGTCTGTATATTTTTGGTATTCAATATTCTGAGTCGAATCAGTTGGAACCATTAAATTATGATCCATCACCGCACCCGACCCAACGACTGAAATTCCATTACTTGTCCCTGATTTTGGTCTTATGTAAAAATAAGCGGTTCCAGTTCCGGCATGATCTGTGTTAACACTTAATAAAGCTTGGCGGCATATTGAAGGAATGAAAGTCCCACAACCAACTGTTGTCATTACAGTTGCCGCCCCTTTTGATAACACATTCAAATCGCCGTCAACAAAAACTGAACCATTTAAATAAGTCGTTCTTGCATCGTACCAAACCAGCGTGTTATAAGGCCAATTAAAAAGCCTGAATGGTTGAATATCACCGGCTGAATTATTATAAACCCACATGTTCAAGCGTCTAAATTTATCATAACCTGCGGGCAGTGTTGGAGCGGTAAAGTTTGCTGAAAAGACCGCGGAATCAGGCAAAACATCGGTTGAATCTTTAATCAAATAAACTGCGTAAAGTGTGTCGCTAGCCTCAACTCCGGTATCTAACCCGCCATCACCTGAAACGGTTATATCAAGATTAACAGTGCCGGGTAATGTGATGGTATGAGAGCCGGTAGAGCTTTCGGCGGTTAAGCCACTCGGTAAGGTTATTTGTGTTGAACTGTTGTAAACAGGAATCAAATGAGGTGAGATGAATTTTGCCGAGCCTCCACCGCCACCACCACCAGCGGCGATTAAGGCAGAAATAGCAGCAGATAATTGCGTGTCATCTGCTTTTGATGGTGTTAGACCAGCATCGGTAATAACTTTTAAAATCTCTTTTTGAACCATATTAAACCAATAAGCAGGGGGGATGGTTGCCGGAACCCCAAGCCCCGGATCTCCATTTGTCCAAAATTGATTCGCACCTTGAGCCGGCCTTGCCGGTTCGGCGGCTACCGATGTTGCAACATCTAATCCATACATTTTAAAAAGACTCCTAAGTGTAGCTAAAAATAACCTGTGTATGAGCGGGCTTCAGCTCATTTATTAAACATTCAAGGGTTTCATTGCCCCATTTTCTCAAGGGGTCGATCCCCACTTCAGACGCTCCGGTCAAGAAATAAACGAAAGTATCAAGCGCTGAGTTTACTTGAAACACATGCGCCCAACCTTCATCATAAATCGGATCGGTGATAGGGCTTGAACCTACCCTGAATAAATTAAATTCAGTTATGGTGATGATGTAGCCAAAGTAAAGCGCAATGTCAATATAAAATTCAACGGTTTGGCCACCAATTAAATTTAATTTAAAAAGGATAGCCTTTCGACGTTCGGCGATACTTGTTGCGAGTTCAGTACAATTGTCCGGCAAGCCCATAACTCGCTCCCAATCTTTCAAAAGCTCAAGAGTTATCGCTGGATCAATTTCCTCTTGAAGCTCTTTGGCACGACAATCAACCTTTGAAGCTTCAATGGCGAGTCCTTCAATTAACTTTCTAAGGTTTCCATCGTTTTCGGTTTTCCCCGCCCAAGCAAAACCTTTAGGTAAAAGCTGACGCAAGGTTTCGGCGTATCCTTCAGAATCGATACAATTCATGCGTTCCCCCTACGGTGCTGTAAATGTAAACGTTCCGGGTGTTGCAATTTGCCCGACGGTATGAGTAACATTAGCCGTCGGTGCAATCATGACATGATCAAATTCACCTGCAGCTATTGAAACAGCCTCTTTGACATGGCTTATTAATATTTTGCCTCCTGGAATCGCATCTCGACGGATCATGTCTGTTAATTCGGCTGTAACCTGCGCCACAATCGAAGGGGTGTTAATCGTTGCGCCTGATTCATCTTTTAAAGTTATGTCAAAATCCAAAGGAACCGCCGTTGGAGCTGAAACGAATAATTCAGCGGTGACAGGTCTTTTTATCGATATGTAGGCATCAACGGTTGTGACGTCGCCCGCTAAGGGAACACCATCGCTATAAGTATCATCCATCATGAACCGAACCCGAACTGACCCCGCTCCATCCTCTTCAGGGAAAACCCATGCTCTTGTCACCCCAGCGACTTCTTTCGCCCATTTTATATAATCTCTTTCAGCCCCGCCCATCGGAGGCTCTTGCAACCGATCAAGCAATCGGCCTCTTAAAAGAATATCGCTTTCTGTATCCTCCCCCCCTGTTAATGCACCTGTCAGGGCATCAGCGTCCACACCACCAAGTGGGGAAACAAAAGTAACTACCGTTCCCGTTTCGAGGTTTCCCAATTCACCCGGGTCAACAGCTTCAACATTCAAAACTAAAGTCCCACCTGCAATAATTCCGCTCGACGTTGTAATAATTTCTATCTCGTCGGAAGTTCTCAAAATTAAACCGGTATCAATGGAAGCCCCATCGGTTCCAGTACATGTTACTGTTCCAGTTGCTTTGACTGAAGCCTTTCGGGTGATGCCCCAAATGTTTGCCCACCGCTCCATATTTTCAGCTTCGGCAGTGTCAGGGAAAACCTGTTTTGAGATCCAATCTAAATAACCATAAAGCCCATGAGCAAGGCCGGAAAGAGTTCGAGCCATGACCCCCAAAAAAGATCGCCTTACCCTACTATCGCCGCCGGGTAAGCGAGTGTTGATGTCCGCCTCTACTCTTGCGATCAAATCCGTTAATGTGGGACGTGTGAAAGTCATTAACTTAAACCTTCTGAATTTTCGGTGATAATAGCTTCACCAGTTTCGGTTAATAGGGTTTCGATAGGAATCAAACTGTCTTCGTCTGCTTTCGTTAATATGGGGATAGCCACTAACTCTTGCCACAAATAATCATAACGAAATGTTTCTTGGTTTCCATCTGGGCGGGTGGCCGTGACAATGATGCCCATGGATCCTTTTTCGGCTTTCTTAATCCAAAAAACATCGGTATCAACTTTCGAAGCAAGCCCATCTTCAACCATCCATAAAACCGATTCATTCACATATTCTCTCGCTCTTGAAAGGGTGGAATCTAATTGTTTTTCTCGGCTCAATAGCCAAAGGCGGGAGCCGATTAAATCGTTTTCAACATCTGCGAACGTATCTCCCCACCAACCCCGGCGACTGGAAATATTATTAGGTAAAGGATCATCCCTAGAAGCCTTTCTGTCAGTGAAGAGACTCATTAAAACAGCCGTCGAAAGGCTGTCTCGACCATCGAGATCCCGGCCAAAAAGAGCGATGTCAATATATCCGACCTGCGCTTGAATGGGGTTATAAACGAGTTTAACATCAGCCATTATAAGGGTGTCTCCGAGGGTGCGGGTGGATGTTCTGGCGCTGTGATTGGGCTTGTTGATCCCGCCACTGAACCGGTTTCCCAAGAATCGGTTTTAGTGGGCAAGTAATCAAAGCCACGGCCAGCGCAATCCCATTTTATTTTTGTGTTTGCATGAATCTCGATGTCTTCAGCTTCTAGCCTGAGCGTTTTGGAAGATCGGATGAATAAATTATCTGGAGCGTCGAGATAAATTTTTCCGTCTTCGCTTTGTAGTCTGATAAAATTGGCGTTCGAGGTGTATAGAAGGGAATCGCCTGCACTACTCTGCGAGCCCGCCACGGCTGATTTTCTACTATTTCGATGCTCTGCACTGACAACAACTGGATGATCACGATTACCGCCCATAAATAAAATAATGCATTCTGAGCCCTCCGGTGGGCATGCTGTGAAGCCATAATTTTGAAACCGCTCGACTTTATTGTGAGTTTCCTCTGCCATGCCGGAAAACTGAACAACTTGAACACCACCTGAATCAGTGATTAAATTAATGACGCCACGAGCTAGCATGTTCATGACTCGACGCTTGACCGGAGCTATTTTCTTTTCAATGGTTTTAAAAAGCGTCGCCATTAAACCTTTTCAGCTCCTCTAATGGTGTCATATGCTTCAGGCCGAACGAGTTCTAACTCTGTAAATGTTCCTGAGCCGCTCAAACGAAAATTCAAAGACACAATCAGCATGTCTTCATCCAATTCAAGCCATGGAATTACGACTCGGCTTATGGTGTTGATTTCCCATAAAGACCCGTCACTCTGCCGCCATCCCTGAACGCCGATCCGAACACGCTTAGATTTTCCAAAGCGTGTTGCGCCTTCCCATAACGCTCTTTCTTGCGCTTGTTTTGCATTAGCTTGTCCTTCAGCGATAACCAATAAAGGACGATGGCGAATGGTTGCGTCTTTGAATTTCCCTTGAGCACCACGAGTCACATCACCACTTTGATCATCGCTTCCCTGTGTTTGGGCCTTTACGATTATGTCTGAATATCGTTCTTTGTGAGAGGAAACGAGAGAGGCGGCCAAAATATTATTAGTGTCGTTATTTTCTATTGAAATGAGACTATCAGCTGATCTTGTTTGCGCTCGATTGGCTAGAATTAAACCACCATCTTTGTCTGATAGAACAAGAACGCCCCGAAGCTTTGCCATTCTTGAAATAGTTTCATGAACCGTTTCACCTTGTTCAATATTGAATTTTGGAAAGGTTTCACCGATATTTGTCTCGACCTTCAAACCAATACCAAAAGGTTTAATCAAAGCCTCAACAATACGATCCATTTTTAAGCCTGACCACTCACCCGGTGAATTGATAGCCGAACAATCAACTAGGTCTCCTGATTTGTCTCGCCCTGTGAAAATAACATCATGATTTCTGTCGTTGAAAGACGGATTAACATCATCAACATAGCCGGTGATAATTGTGTTTTCCTCAATTAAGAGAGAGCACTCATCGCCTGGTTTAATGTTACGAGACCCTTTCGGGAATTTTTCTGAAACAGTTAAATTAAAACCGCCCGAAAGGTTTTCCATAGAAAGGCTTATGCCGATTTGTTTCCAGCCTCTATGTTCACCGCTCCCGACAATCAAAGTAACTGGCACTATAAAAGAACCTCAATTTCTTGGCCGGCTGGCGTGAACAAAGGGCGTCGCAAGTTATTACGAGCATTTATTTCAGCGTCAAACGCAGCATCATCGTAAAAATCATAAGCAATAACGAGAGAGGGAGCGCTTGCGTCTAGGGTGATTCTTTTAATGCGCCGAAGGCTTCCTCCTCGTGTTGTTATATCTGCCACCATGTCGGCTCTGAGTTGCTCTATTTTAATTAATGAATCATCTTCATTTGTTTCGCCAGTGGCGAGAATTTCAACATCAAGCAAGTCAGCTAGTTCATTTCTTAAAGAAACGGCATCATTGTAACTTACAAAATCAATTCTTGTGGCTGTGACGGCCATCCCAATCAAAGCGGCTCGATGGGTCAACCGAATAAGGCTATCACGATTAATCTTTTGTTGAATTCGGCTCGCTGTCGTTTGAGGAATTGGATCAAGTGTATCACCATAAACCAAAAGCGCTTTAAACAGGCTGAAGGCTTCGAGAGCATCATTGTATAGATTCTCGATGCGATAGACCAGATCATCGAAGGTTGAAGCTATGACAGCCGGGTCAGCTATATTTGCTGTCACTGTAGCTTCAAACTTATCGAGCGATTCTTTCATTTTTCCTTGTTCAATTGGCTTGATTTGATTCGTCGTCATTTTATCGAGAATCAAATCTTTTAATTCTGTTGCTTGGGCAAAAACATCGTCGCTTATAAATTGAGGGAGTTTCGAGGTTTTGAACACATTAGCTAATTGATTTTGGACGGTCGAACGACTAGCCAGCGCCGAAACCATAACTTTAGATCGAGTGTTAAAAGAACGATTCGGAAATTGGTTTTCCCCGGCTTCGGAAAAAGTCAACTCGAAAAATTCGATCCCGCCTTGAGTATTACTGAATCGGTTCCGGCAAGAAACCGGGATGACTTGCATCGCACCAAGCGTTGGATGTATCAGCGTTCCGGGTGTATTCTTTTCCTCAATAGCTCGCATCAAATCGGCTTTTGCTTGAACATAATTATCACCGATGACAAACGCTGTAATGCTTATGTTCCGGGCTTGTTTGCCGAGATCTTCAGAAAATGGAGTGTCTCTTTGAGGGTATTGGTGCAAGATATTTCGACGCCCAAAGCCGGTTGATGCTTGATCAACTCCAAACTTTGCACCTCTAAAACTAGCCTCTTGCAATTCCTCCCGCCAGCTCATTAAGACATAGCCCCCATATCCACATCAAGATTCATGTCCGAATCACCGAAAAACTTGAACCCGGTCATATCAACACCTGTCGGTGAGTCAATCTTTAAGCTAATTGAAAGGTCATCTTTCTTACCTTTACGCTCCCCAATCGCTCCTTCTGAAGCCTGCTTAATAAAGCCATTGCTCGTAGCGCTGATTTCTTGGCCAGTGATTAAATTTATGTCTTTAATGGGATTTTTATTCGCAAGATCAGCAGCGAGGTTTATGGCTATTTGAAATCCCTTAATTAAAAATTTAATTTTATCAACCACAGGTTGTATCGCCTTTGCTACTTTGTTCCAAGCTTGAGCTAATCCAGAAAGAACAGCTTCCCACACTTCTTTTAACGTGGCACCAGCGTTAATTATCCACCGAATAGGCGGAAATAACGTTTTAATTAAATTCCCGTATTTTTTCCAGAACTCACCAGCTTGTTTGATGTCGGCTTGAAGCTTGATGAAAGCAAAGGCAAGCATTCCAAACATTGCAACCAGTTGAGCGGTGACCCCCGCTATAATTGCCCCTATTGCTAAAATCTCAGGGCCGAGGGCTACGGTAGTGAAAAATCCGACAATGCCAGTAATCAGGCCCAGAATTGAGCCGAGAGTAATTAATAAAGCGCCACCAATCACCAACCCAATGCCAGCAATAGCCGTCATAACAACAATAAAGTCCTTGGCGGGTTTTGGGAGCGCATTAAATTTATCGGCCAGAAACTTAATGCCATTAGCTATCTTGACCACCGCTGGTGATAGTGTTTCACCGAAGGTCAAAGCCACTTCCTCAAGGGCAGATGCTAAGATAATGAAAGCTCCTGCGATTGTGGCGAGTTGTTTTGCCGCCGCTTCGCTCGCTGCCCCTTGAGATCCGCTCGTTGCTTTTTCTTGAAGGATTCTAATTGCATCAAAGCCGATATTTGAAAAAGCGTTAAAAGCTTTTAGACCTCGTTCGTCAAAAATATCGCTTAACACACCCACCCGTTTTTCAATGGTTAATTTGGAGAGTGCTTTGTCTATCTTTTCGAAAATATCAATGGCATTATTAAGATTACCGTTCTTGTCAAAGACCTTAACACCCAATGCTTGTAATGCTTTTTGTTTTTTAGGATCGGTGATATTGGTTAACGCCATATTTAGAGCGGTTCCCGCTCTTGTAGATTTTAGACCAGCACTCCCAAGGACGCCGATTAGTGTCGCTGTATCCTCCAGCGACACATTCATTGAGGCGGCTTTTGACCCAACGAAACTCAGGGCTTGCGCCATTTCGGTAAACTCTGTATTGGAACTATTGGCCACCATGGTCAGGATGTCCCCAATCCTTCCGGTGTCCTTCGCCTCAAGTTTAAACTGACTCATTACATTGGTGACAATATCTGCTGCCGTTGCGAGGTCGATTGCATTGGCCGCCGCTATATCGAGCGTTCCGGGCAGTGCGGCCATAATCTGGTTCACATCTAATCCGGCAAGAGCAAGAAAACGCATACCCCCCGCCGCTTCGCTTGCACTAAACGCTGTCACAGCTCCCATTTCACGAGCCAGCTTACTCATGTCTTTTAATTGCTCAACGGTTGCCTGGGATTTGATCCCCACCTCGGCCATTTGCTTTTCGAAATCGGCAAACTTTTTAACGCTAGCGCCTAACACCCCAGTAATAACAGCCCCGGCAAGCAGGAATTTTTGGCCCATGGCAGTTGCCTGCTGGCCGATAGCCTTCATCGGTGCCGTTGCTTTGTCGATGGCGTTGATTAAAACTGAAACGTTAAATTTGGGCATCGGCTACTTTCTGGAGAATTGAGCTGTAAAATAAAACCTCTTCAACGCCCATTTCATCAAGCTCCGACGGTTGCGTTCTAAACACTTGCATCATGGCTTGATAAAATGAGCTTAAGGTTTCGGGGTTTAAGATACGAAAAAATGGGCAAATAACGGCAATATAATTGTATTAAAATCATTGCCTGAAATTTGATTAACACTTGATGGTGGGATGTTTCCTGTAAGGGTTACAAACTGGCAAGCCATTTCCATTGTTTCAGTGGCCATGTTTCCACGAAGTTTCCGGAAAGTCCCTGCTGTTGGCTTCTTAAGCTTTAACTGTTTTGTCGCCGAGCCCTCAACTTGAATTTCTGAAGTTAAATTAACGAGCAAAGATCCGTCCGGTTGCTCTTCAACTTGATCTGGTAATTGTTTTAATTTCTCGACTTCTTGTTCAATAAGATCTTGTTCATTTGTCATGATTTTCGCCCTTTCTAAATAAAAAGTTCCCAGTCGATTGACGGCGACCGGGAACGCCTGATTTTATGTTTTATAAAGTGAGACAGTTAAGAGGCTGGCAGTTCTTCGCCTTCAACTCCTTCAAATTTCACGGTGAATTGACCTTCGCCGCCGTCTAATTCAATTGCTGTTGCAACCCAAGCATTTCGCAAGAGATAGTTCTTCCCATTGACAAGCTCGGCAGTAACAGTGGCATCGGTGATCGACTGAAGATCAGTGATTGAAAGATCCCCACGATCCCCAAAATCCCCTTCAATATAAGGAACAACAGGTTTTTCAGTAAAGCCGTGAACCTTATCGAGCCCGGCTTTACCTTCTCGCTCAACAGGTGAAATATTGACTTTCAAGTTTCCTCGAAGGTCAAATTGTTGTCCGTCGACTTTTATGTAAGCCGTTCCGGCAATTGCTTTTGGCATTTTCTTTTCTCCTAAAAATTAATTAAAACGGCCTATAGTAAAAATTGGAACTGAAGCGCCATGATTCGTAATTGATTAGCAAGATCTGGTGGCATCAAAATATTCACTCGATTAACATCCGCACCATCACGCTCAACGATCAACTCTTCCTTGAACTGTTTGGCGTTTTCAACGAGCCCGATTTCCTCCCACTGCTTAAAGAGAGCAACCATTTCCATCTTGATTACATTTGGAGTGAGTATGGCCTGACCTGCCCCAAAACGAGTGCCATTATCAACGATTTTGTGACGTGGGAATTTCAAGAGTAGTCGGACTCTTGCTGATTGTCGCAAATAAGCCAGCGTTAAAATGGTATTAACGTCAAGGTAAGAAGCATCCGGCGCATTAGCAACATTCTTTTGATAAGTTGTGATAGCCCGATCAATTAGAACGGCTCCGGTATCGCTATATCGCAACATAGCCACGCCATCAAACAAAAGAGTGTTTCTTTCTGTCTGAGTAAATTGACTGGTTTTAGGTGGAGCCAGAACCCCTTCAAGTTTCAACGTCTGGAAGGGACGAGCCGGATCGATAGTTCCGGCCAATGCGATTTGAGCGCAATAGGCAGAAGCGACTTCATAAAACGGTGTTGGGCTATCGTTAAATCCAACGATGGTAACGAACTCATTATTTCGAGCATTACCGTAAGTTGTTAAATTAGAAACCGTATCTTCAACCGCTGAGAAGGCCATCCCTTCAAACATTTTAGTTGGCCCCCATCGATCGGTCATCACGGTTTCCACTTTTGCGATTTCCGCCGAAACATTTGTACCAACGAGAACAAAATTAACAATCTCTTCTGGCAAAACATCAAGAGCGCCTTGTATGTCTGGATCAGTTGCACCGGTAGCCATTTGAACGATGGTTAAGGCGACTCCTGCGGGTAATACTTCCCCGGACTCAAGGCCGAGATGATTTACTCGCATATCAATGGCGTTGCCAACCGTTCCTTTGTGGCGAGCGGTTACATCAACCTCGTTAGCATTAACGCCATCGACAAGAGCGGTGACAGGCAAGTCTAAATCAGCGTTAATTGTGGCGATAATTGCTCCGGCGATTGCGTCTTGATCTTGGCCTGAAACAACCGGAACAGAGAGACGACGACCGGCGATGTATAAAAAAATCGTTCCGTTCTCAGAGGCAGTACCGGCGGATACCGTAATTGTTCCAACGGCCTGAGTACCGCCGGCTTCGTCATCCATCGCAATTCCGTAAACTTCAACGAATTTTGTATTCTTTTTGATCGTCTCAACCATATGAGCCAATTGAGACCCTCGACCAAACAAAGCCATGGCCTGTTGAACCGAGGAAACAAGCGTCGGTGTATTTTCAGCTTGTGTTCCTGCGGCCAGCTTTTGCCCGATGACATAAATTTGCGAGTTAAATTGCGGCAACCCACGTAAGGCTCTTGAAGCGTCCTGCTCTACATAAACACCAGGTGTCCGAAGGTTTGAGGGGATTAAATTAAAATCAATAGGCATGTTTTATTTTTCCTCTTTTTTGCTTGACGGCTTAACATTTTTTGATGGTGGCTTTCCCACCTTGATCGAGCCGTCGGCAATTCGTCGGCGGTAATACTGAGAGTTTGGAACCTCCATCCCTTGCTCTGGAATGAGCATCATTGAGATCGGATCTCGAACGAGTTGGGCTTTATTCGAGGGCACTACAAACATATAACTTTCTCCTAACTATCTAAGTTTAAAATTTCGTCTTGAGCATCAATATTTCCATCTTGCCCGGCTCCAGTAAATGAGGGGGAATACATATCCCAATCAACATAGATAGATCCAAGATCATCTCTAACAGGATTAAAGCCGTCAGCATTACAAAGCTGATAAGTGTATTTAAATTCAAACATCCAATACATTCTGGCTCGATTCATCCGAAGCAATCGAGAGCCAGAATAACGAATGACGTTATACTTTGTCGGATCGCTCGACCAGTTTAGAAGGGCACCAAATAAAAGAGCTTGATTGCCTAATAAATTATTGGATGCATCAAGCCCGGTTCTATCAAGTGAATTATTAATAACCAGAACGACACCAAACCGAACCTCGACCGCTTGTTCTAAAACGTTGGATTCAACACCGCTTATATCGCTCGCTTGATCGGCGAGAGGAATCACAAACGCCGAGGGAATGGCGAGATCTGATTTTTCATTATCTTGAATTGTGGCAAACTCACCCGCCCCATGAACCCTATTTGAAAAGCTTGGGATCTGTGTTCGTAGCTGTTTAATAATATCTTCAAGTTTCAAACTAAATGATCCTTTAGGGCTTCTACGATGTCGTTTACAATATCGTCTTGATTATTTTCAAGCGCCGGGGTCAAGAAGGGGCGAGGCTCCATTTTCTTTGTGCCATCCTCAAGCATTAGCCCATAATCTAAACTTGTTCCGATCTCTCCACCCAGCCCGCCGAAGTGAATCTCATGAAAAATATCAGAAACAAGATCACCGGTGTCAGTAGCTGGCGGATTACCTGGCGAACTGGCTATATGGGTTTTGCCGCCCGATCTTCTATAAACTCGTCCGGTCTTTGGTGTGTTTTTAATCAACCGCTTTGCGTCGTCTCTTGTCTGAATTGTCCACCCTGCAATTACCTTTTGAACCTCTTTCATGCTTGATTCACTCGCATTTCCAAGATTTTTAATCGTGTTTTTAGGGATTGAAATTTTTAATGCAACAACCATTAAACCGGCTCGACTTCTTCTAAAAGTAATTCATAAAAACGTTGACGCTCTCCGATGACGCTGAAGCCTTTAACATCGAACCGCCGGGAATCGTATTCAATCCAAATTCTATCATTTATTGTTATGTCTTCTCGGTAGCGCATTAAGGCTTTATGAGTAACCGGAGCGCCTATTTGTTTCTGATCTAGTTTTCTTAATTCACTCAAGGGAAATAATGCCGTCCACGCCATCCCAATTAATGTGAAAGTTTCATCAGTTTGAAACCCACTTGACCCACCGGTCGGCGTTTCAGTCCGGCTATACAGTGAAACATGGTGGCGCAACATTCCGACCGTTGGATTTTTTTTGCCCATGCCTTAACCTAACTTTCGGCGCTTGTAGGGGTTCCAAAGGTTTCGAATCCCCACAGGGATATTGTGAACCGACTCGGATTCAATGGATGAGGCACGAATAGACTCATCTCCACGGTGTTCATAATGGAAGTTAATCAAATCGAGTATCCCTAATTTAATGGCTCCCGGAACGTTTGAAGCGTCTGCATACCCGACAGAGAACACGATCTCAACTGAGTTTATCGACTTACTCCCAGTCGGCGCTGATGAAGATGCTTTTAAAACAATACGTCCACCCGATGGATCAACATAATAATTTGAGGAATCATAAATAGCTCCACTTCCATCCTCTTCAAAAGTTTTAACAGTTGATACAGAAACAAGGGGGCTTCGTTCTAATAGTAATTCTTTTTTTACTGTAGGGATAAAAGCACCTTGCCGCAAACCATCCCACCATTCATCATTCTGGACAGTGGGCCATTTGTCCATAAGTAAGCGCCACGTTTGAGGGAGTAAGCCCAGGCCAGTGTAAAGCTCGCATAATTCCCGGCTCGATTTAATTAATGACGTGATCAAAGTATCGTCATCAGGAGTGTCAACCCGCAAGTGAGCCTTTGCTTCCGTTATAGTTATTGGCTCACTTGCGGGAGGAGTGATGAGTGAATAACTCGAAGAATCCATTAATTAACAGCTTCCTTCTCTGCTATTTTTTCTTCAGCTTCTTTTAAAACAGCTTCAAATAAAGCCGGTTCGATAATGGAATCACCTTTTAAATCTTTTGTTTCCAACCCAGCATCGGCGAGCATTGCTTTTACCTCTTTTAGAGAGCCGAGCTTGGCTCTGTCTTTTAAAGTGGCTAAAGAGTATTCATTTTTCGCCGATTCAACAGCTTTATTTGTTTTCTTTTCATCGTCGTTTATAGCCACAACACAACCGGTTTCAAGGAAGCACTGAAAAACGTCGGGCTTTAAGTTTTCAATGACCTCACCCTCATTATAAACTTGGGAATCATAGCCCAAAGGGGATCCGGTAAACTGTTTTAAAACTTTTAATTTCATAATAAAAATCACCTTAATCATTGATAATTAAAAAAAGCATGTGGAGAGATTCCCCTCCACATGCACAAGAAGGGCAAATCTCAGCTACTATGGTTACTCCTATGTAACCGGCAGTTGAGAAGGTGAACCAAGCGCTGCCACCGCACTAATTGGAGCAGAACCGGCGTTTAGTGCTGGCGTAATCGTGAGTCTAACGGACTCTTTTTTACCAACATAACCAATTTTTTTAATTGCATCATCATCGGCAAAAGTGAAGCTCGCAAGGGCTTCCGTTCCTAAAAGCTCAGAATCAGGAACGGCAACAAAAGCGTCTGCCCCATCTCGATGTTCGACCAGAGCGGTGAAAGTAGCGTCAGCGTCGGCAAGAGTTCCGGTCGCAATAATAAACTCTAAAGAGCTAAAACCTTGCTTCAAGATAATTTCGCTGACAAGCGGGGTGTTATCGGAAACAACGACAGGGCTAATGGCCCGGCGAAACTCAACGTTATTATGTAAATCAGTTTTCACGGCTGGCATGATTTTTCTCCTAAAAATTATTAATAATAAATGAGGTGGAGAGCCTCAGTATATAAGGCTCTCCATAAAATTAAGCGGAAATTTTACCGATTTTGAGAGCTTCAAAATCCAGAATGTCACCACCCACTCGCTTAGTATGATCAAGCAGAATGAAGGGATTTGCTGTATAAGGATCACGCAAAATACGAATTCCAGCTCGATCGACGATCAAGTACGCAATACGCATATTTCCGAAAGCCAATGCAAGCGCACCGGCACCAACAGCTGGCATATCATCCATAAGAGCGATCGGATAACCATTTAAAGTTTCAGGCTCTCCCTGTTGAAAGTTGGGCTGCCACAAGTAACGACCAAATCCATCTTTTAACAATCGGAGTTTTGTTTTTGTTTGGCGCTTCATGAAGTAGCTGGCCCCAACTCTATAGTCGGTTTTGAGAGCATCCTCAAGATTGATAACTCCGTCATCGGTTACAAGGGTTGCGTGGCCCATGTTAACCTGTTCGATTTGCTTGTATGAAGTACCGGCCGGATAAGTCAGAATGCCTCGGGGCTTATTGACACCGTTTCCATTAATAAAGGCGCTGTTTTCAGTCCGGGCAAACTTTCGAGAAACCTTGTCTGATAAAAACGCCTCAATATCGATTCCCGCATCATCCAAAATAGTTTGAGTGATTTTCGGTTTCGCATGTAGTTCGTGAACATCAATTCGCCACATTCCAACATCCGGCGTGGTTGTTTCAGATCTTGTTTCTGTTTCGCCGACCCATTGGGCAGTGACTTCATTTAAATCTGTCGGGCCTTCAATTGACCCGGTTGTAATAGTGATTTGATCCGCATGGTTACGCATCGGGCTTGTTTCTCGTATGGTTCTAACGATCTTGTCGCTCGTTGCAACCGGGACAAAGAAACCACCTTGAGGATCAGAAAGGGTGCTCATTGCTTTTGTGTCGACTTGTTGAAATGCAACATCACCTTTTCGGTAATAACCCTTTTCACCGAACATAAGATCCTGTTGTTTTTTTTGTTCGTCGGTTAATACTTCGTCACCGGCTTGTTCTGCCTGCTTTCGTTTATAGGCGATTTCCAGCTGTTCGTTTTTTTTCTCAAGTTGAGCAATATCATCCTCACATTTCGCTAGAAATTCTTTTGTCAAACCATCAACTTTAGATTTTAAATCATCGTCTGTAAGTGGTTTATGGCTTTTGTGCTCTTCTTTTAAAGATTTAATTTCTTCTTCAAACTTTGAGCGCATGGTTTCAACACCATCATTGATGCCGTCAATGCTTTTTTTAATATCTTCTAAAGACATGCTGTTTTTCCTTTATTATTTACTTAACGATTTTTTTAGACTGTCAAGGGCGTTTGAAACGTCCTTCATTGCCTCATCATCGCCAGCGTCCCGCATGACTCCAAAAGACTTATAACCATTGTTTATGATTTCGATTGCTTGCTTTCGACTGAATCCCTCAGCCGTCAGAAAGTTCTCAAATTCTCTCACTGTAGGAATCTCGCCATCTTCAAGGCGAGATTTTAGCGCTGTAATTTGCGCTTTTGGATTTGAAGGAAAAGTCACAAGCGACGCTTCCCATAGCTCTAATTCTGTTAGGGTTCGAGTCCCCTTTTTTTCATCAACTTCCCATGCAATGCGGCGAAAGCCAAAACTCAACGTTTTTAAAGCGCTTTGTTTTAAAAGGGAGTATGCCTCTTTACCTTTTTGCGTTTCGAGATTCAACCGAGCTATAATCTTTAGACCTATCTGGTCTTCCTTCGCTTCCTCAATTACGCCGATAACTTCGTCATGCTGATGTTGCCATAAAAGAGCGGGCATGGTTCCGGCTTTCCGGTGTTCTCTCAGTGTTTTTTTAAAAGCACCAGGCGCCACAATTTCATTATCACGATCAATGTTATTGAAGACAGACGCATAAGCCTCGAAACTTCCATCGCTCGAAAGGGCTTTTAACTCAATATCGAAACAAAGATCTTTTGAGCTTTTCTTTTTCACTTCAACCAGCATGAGTTTTCCTTTATCGAATAATGTTATAAAGCGCTTGACATCGACAATTAATAATGTTGGAGGCTCTACCGGCCGGATCGCCGGGGTACATAAGCTCCTGACCGTCAACATCAAAAGGTTGTTCTTTACGTCTGACCTGCCCATCAGCGGATTTATGATGATTGCGGGTTCGCCCATCCAAAAAAGTAAGCCATTCTTTTTCAAATTGTAAGCCAGTGGATTTAACTGCCTCAAAGTCGGAAGCAACTGCCGCCGAATGGGTTTCTGTTCGAGCGATTCTAAGGGCTCTCTTTCGGCCAATAGACCCACCTGTTTTTTTACTTATCAATTTTGCTATATCATGAATCGCTAGGCTTTCCCTTTGCCCGGTTGATATAACTTTTGCAATTAGTTTTCTCGTCGTTGTTGAGACTTGAGTTACTCGACGAGCGCCGATAGTGTCAACATAAAACTTTTGAGCTGATCGAAAAACATCTCTCGTTCCAAGAGGCAAACCGAATGCGCTCAATTGCCCTATTTCTGCAAGGCTTATATCACCAAAAAACGACCATGTGGCATCAAGAGAGCCTTTGATGATTCCGTCCAGACGTATAGTGTGTTGTGTCATTGCGCCATCGAATAGATTCGTTTGAATATATGATTCTGAAGCTTCAAGGGCTGTTTTATTAAACTCTTTGGCAAGTTGAACCTCAAAGGCTTTTTCAAAAGCGACTTGCTGGCGAAACTGAATTTCTATCGCACGCAATCGTCCGGCTTCAGATTTTGGATCAAGAGGCATCGGGATCAGTAGTATCCGGCTGATCGTCTAAAAGCGCATCTCGATTCATTGCAAAATCAAGAGGGAGAGAACCGGCAGGTATATAAATATCGTCGCCCCCTTCAACTACCTCAAAACCCATGACCTCTCTAGCCTCATTCCGAGAGATGACACCACCCTGAACGGCGGCGGTCATTTGCGCCCATTTTCTTTCTCGGATTGGGATTAAAGCTGAAACCGTTTCGAGACTATAATCTAGCTGAAATTCAGGCCCTAACCCCATTTTTGGAATCAGCCAAGAATTAAGAGCTTGTTTTAAATCATCGAGTTCGGGGATGATGCCGTATTCCCAAAGATATAAAATGGCTTGCTCAAAGTTGGCATATTTTTGACCTCCCTCGATACCAAGAACCTGAGAAGGGACACCATAAGCGAGCCCGATCTCTCTTGCACTTAAATCTTTTCCTTTGAGCCAGTCCATATCTTTGAGGCTCTTTCCCATTTCAACCCATGAAAAATCGCCCTCAAAGAGCATGGGTCGTCCAGCGTTAGTAGATCCTTGGTGACGGCTTTTTAATTCCTCTCGAAGATCGTTAAATTGCTGATCGGTTAAATTAGAGCTGGCATCTCCCGGTTTATAAATCAAGGCTCCGCTAGGCGTTGCCGAATTTTGTAACAAGGCCTGATTATGACTCGATGCCATATTATGTTGATCAATAGAATAGCTTGCCGCTTCGATAGGACTCATACCATACCAGTCATTAAGCGGGTTGAATTTTTTCATATGTAAAATATCGGATTCACCGGTGATAGGATTAAAATCCCATAAAACCTTACTCCCACCATTTGAATACTGATAGCCAGCTGGCAAGCCATCACGCCCTGGAATGATGAGCATTTTATCAGGTCGCAAAGAATAAAGCTCTTTGATTTTTCCGTTTAAAACAACGCTTTCAATATAACTGTTGCCTGATATTAATTTAAAAGCAATGGCTGATTGAACAAAATCACTCCATGTTTGCTGAAGATTCGGCTTATTTAATAACGCATTAATATCGACATTTTCAACGTCAGCAAATTTCCCGTCGGTCTGTTTTTTTTTAAGACCCCATGGAACCCCACCAGCGTTTCGAGAAATTAGCTTAATGCAGGTGTGAGCGATTACATTTTTTTGATAGCCATGAACTGCAAATTCTTTGTAATTTCGACCAGTCCATATAGGTCGGCCTAAAACGTTAAAACTTACAATTTCACCGGCTCTGCTTGCTTTTCCGTCTGCTGAATCAAGGATTGCGGGTGAACGCTCAATATTGAAAAGTTTTTCGAGTCCGAACAAAATTATAAACTCCGAATCTTTGGTGTGCTTAAACGTTCTCTTGTGGTGATCCATCCTAAAAATTGCGTAGTTGAATCAACCTGATCGTCGTGTTCGGCGTTAGGAAAGATCGTCATTTCTGTTTCGTAATCGTGTAGCCATGGGGCTTTTTCAGGAAGCCACACTCGACCCGCTTCAACCTTTGGCGAAACAACCGAAGCCCGAACCTCTTTTGATGCCTCCGGTAAAATTGTAATAATGGGCAAAGCTGTTTCATTTCTTAAATCTTGAATGAGTGACTGACCGCTTGCTTTGTCTTCAATCAAGATTGCATCTGGAACCCATTTAGCGGCGAGGCTCATGGCCTTTTTTTTTAATTCAGGATAACCAAGACGGGCAACATAAGAATCGAGTAAGTAAAACCCGTTAATAGCTTCGCCCCAAGTCGTGCATACCGAAGGATCATTTAACTGATCTTCCTTATAAGCCGTGTCCCACGACTGCACAAACCTAATAAACTCAGGCGGTTCTTTGTACCGCCGGAACCATGAAAGCTTAAAGATTGCTCCGTCTGCCGGGGCGGGCTCTTGCTGGTATTGAGAGGCGAAGCCAATAGAGCCGAGAGATATTTTTGTAATCTCCATCTCGGCTTCACCCTCTCGTTCTGGGTGAAGGATATCACCGGCAGGGCGTTCTATACGAACATTTCTAAAATCAATTATTGTTTTCTTTTCGGCTATGGCTGGGATTTTTAAATGCTCCCATATATCTTGCTCCAGTAAGAATCCGGTTAAATCTTTTTCATGAAGGCGCTGCATAACAACGATAATGGATGATTTTTTTTTGTTGTTTTGACGAGTGTAAAATGATTGTCTAAACCAATCGTTGGCTGACTCTCTTTGGACCTTACTCGCTACCTTTTTTGGGTCTATCGGATCATCGACAATCAAGTAATCGCCACCGAACCCAATCCGAGAGGTTCCGACCGAAGTTGCAACTCGATAACCCCGCTGTGTTGTTTTGAATTGACCTTTTGTGTTTTGATCTTTCGCCATTTTAAACTGAGGGAAAGCCCGCCGATACCAAGCAGACTCACAAACCAGCCGTGTAGCGGTTGATAATTCAAGAGAGAGATCGGAGGCATAAGAAGCAGCAAGAATTTGTTTGGATGGGTTATGACCCATAACGAATGCAGGGAAAGCGATCGAAACAGTGATACTCTTCATGTATCGAGGGGGAATGTTAATTATCAACCGGCGCATGTCGCCATCCATGACGGCTTGAAGGTATTCGCACATCATATCGATGTGCCAGTTGTGCGAGTAATCGGAGCCGGGTGATACCGTCGCAAAGACCTTTCTCGTAAAATGGCGAAACGATTCTCTCATAAGAGCGTTAAATAGTTTTATTTCAGAAGCATCACCCGCCATTTTTAAAATCTTCTAATAGCTGTAAATCATCATCTGAGAGTCGTGCAGGTTCTTTTAAATCCTCTTCACTAATTATCCCTTGATCCTTTAAAACACCACGCACCGCTTGAAACATTTTCAAAGCGACTTCTATTTTTTTAACCGGTGATTCTTTTATGGTTTTACCTTTAATCGTTTTGGTCATTTCTTTATCAGCATCTTTGAAATTATCTTCAACCGCCATTTCGAGCAGTTCAGCCGACCGGATCGCCATACGTAACAAGACTTCTTGTTCGTTTTTTATATATTCATTATTGGAAATTTTCCGATTGAGAATAATCTCTTTATGGCGTGCGTCGATTGTTTCCTGAACACCCTCTTGTTTTAAGAGCTGTGTTATATAATTAGGTGCACACCCATGAAGTCTTGCTGTTTCAGATTTTGAAACACCCTTTGCAAGGCTTTCTATGATAAGCTCTCGCCTTAAACGATAATCAATTTTTTTCTTTTTTTTAGGCTTTTGCTCTGTTTTTCTTATCGTTTTTTTTAGTTTCTTAACCATAAAAACGACTTAACCCGATTAGTAACATACTTTCATCGTAACAGATTTTAAATAAGCTTGTTTATAAAACTCTCTATCGTTTTGTTTGATACTTTAAATATTCTGGAAACCATAAAAGTATCCGCTTCAAATGCAAGAGGAGCGGATGAAATTTACTTAACTGGTATACTTGAGAGGAATCGCCATGGGTATTGCTTTTCACTCCCTTGAACTGAGAGTGTTCCTTTGTTCTTTCTAACGACTGTTTTTTCATTGATTCTTTTGATCCATTTATCGTGTTTATCGTCGCCTATGTGGTTATAGCTATCAATTTCAAACCCAAACAAATCAATGGGCAGCCAGCCCATGACAACTCGTAAACAAAGAGGACAAATGCCAATTCTAACGGCTTGGAATTTAACATCCTCTGAGCATTCTCCACCTGGCGATATTAAATGCTCTTGATCGGCTTCAAAACCGATGTTGCAAGTTTTATGAATCATTGCCCTTTGAGACATAATTATTCTGCACCCTATAATCCGGGGTCTTGCGGTCAACGACCGTTTCGGACAAACAAATGCACTTCCCATTTTCGCCGGAGCTACTCAGACCCACGCACTTGTCTTTAGCTTTTGAAGCTACTCTAAAACTATAATAATGGATCGCAGAAATAATGCCAATTTTTAGCGCTTTTCTGTCGCTACTTTGGCGCTTTGCGCTCATCACTCACCGCCTTTCTGCTTCAATATCTCCTGCCTGCCTTCTTCCCGCATCCGCTCGTTATGGGCTTCGGCGGCTTGGGAGAGGTCAGCGATAACACTATTGACTTGACAATTAAATTCAGCCAAACAACAACCGCAGGGTTTAGCCTCTTGGGTAAGGCACTCCACCGCCGCCGCAAGCTGGCTTTGGAGTTTAGCGGTTTCGGCCAGTAGGTAATTTTGTATTGCTACAAGCTGGCACTCTACTTGCGGCCGGTGAAGTGGATGTCGACTTAATTCGAAGTCATTTTTTATAGACTGTAACCTATTTAAGAGCTTCTCCTCCGCCGTCGGCGGTTTTACTTCGTTAGTCATTCGTCATCATCTCCATATATTTCAGTGATATTTACCTCTTTAATCTCGAACTTTTCAAATTCATTCTGCATAACGGCGAATAGATAATCGGTGAATGTAAACCCTCCGCATATTTCTCGATATTCTTTATCTTCCAAGTCAACTTCAACAGTAAATGTAACTTTATAGCTCACTTGTCACCGCCTTTCTGTGACGTTTTAAATATAATTTTCTCAATCGGACGGATCACGATAACGCCATCATCTAGTAATGTGGTGCTTACAAAATCCCCTTCTTTTAGGCTTATTTCTTTTCGAATAGCCAGTGGTATGGTGACCTGGCCTAACCGATTAATTTTTTGAAGCTCTGTTAGTGTTTTCTTCATCACTCACCGCCTTTCTCTAATTTGTTTAAAACGTCTTGAGCTTGGCAGGGGTGACAATATTCTTCAACCGACGTTTCTATAGATCTACAGAAGCCATCAATTTCGTTACAGCACCCGTAGCTTGCTATCGATTCCAGCCCCTCCCGCAACACGGCCACCGCTGGCAAAACTTTTTCCCACTCCACCGCCGCCGCAAGCTGGGCCTGAAGCTCTTGAATCTGCCGGTCACGGTCGTCGATGGTGGCCGCTATGCGGGTCAGCGATATGCCTGTACCTTCAGGAACCCGTCTTACCACTTTCCAGCCGATGTGCTTTAAATCAGCTTTTAGGAGTATTAACTCCTCCTCCGTCAGCGGTTTTGCTTCGTTAGTCATTGGCTTGGCTCTCCTTCTCTGCTTCCTGATAAAATTTCAAACGCTGTGCGGGCTTGGAGCGGAACCACTGAATTACCCAGTCCTTTAATTCTGTCCACCCTTTGGGGTACATCATAATTTCTTCGTAATAACCGGGGTTCAACCGTCTTCCTGCTAGTGTTGGGTTTGATCGTAGGATCCACCCCGGGATAGAGTCCCAATTTATTGCACTGGGCGGTAGTGTACTGTTTTTTGCATCGTTGGCCAACGGCCTTGGAATCCCTCGCCAAAATGAACCATCTATACCAGTGGGCACCATCTCCAAGCGGGTAGTGATGGCAGGGACGTTTTCCAGAAAGACAAATCGGGGCTTAAGCTCGCCAACGAGCCGATAGATTTCCCAATAAAGGCCGCTTCGCTCGCCATCCAAGCTTGCTCCAGCTCCAGCAACGCTGATATCTTGGCAAGGAAAACCTCCTGTGATGATATCGATTTGCAGTTTGATATCATCACGTCCCAATGTTTTAACGTCATCCCAGATAGGCGCACAAGCGAGTGTTCCGTCAGCCATTCGAGATAAGAGGACAGCTTGAGCGTATCGCTCGATTTCACAATAGGCGACTGGTGTAACCCACGGCGATAACGCCAAGGATATTCCTCCGATCCCGCTAAATAAATCCAAGCCATTAAGCACTAGCGACCTCCATAAACAATTCACAATTTTCCCGACTTCGGTTGGCTTTCTCCGGCATAAACCATGGCACCTCCAAGGCAGGTGGACGAACCGGGCTAATCTTCGGATTCCGGGCGCACTCACCTCCGTTCAGGCAGTCAGCCGCCACAGCGCACCGGGCTATGTCATTCGGTAGGGTCATCGTCTTTCACCTCCAGATGGACTTTGACCCCTAACTGCTCGCTGATCAGCTCAGCGATATTATCCTGAACGTCCGCTTCTATCGTGGTCCGGTCGTCTGAGTACCCCGGAACTTGAATACTGGCTTCAAATTCAGGCACATTGAAATAACTGTTAGGCACTTCAAAATTCACTTTGACGGCGATTTCATTCGGCCCGGTTGAGGGCTTATTTTTTCGGAGCTCCGCACCCCGGCATTCCCACTTGCCTTTGCAGTACTTTGACGGGTAGGCCCTGATTTTGATCCAAAAACTAGTAATCATTGGCTTTCCTCCATTATGTTAACAACAAAACCCAAGTCCTTAAACCACGCTTTAAAATCATCACCCCGGTTGCCCAAATACCAAAGGGTTTGCCGTTGATCGAATTGAGTGCTTCGGGGTTGTCCTGTAGCTGGGTCAATAAACTTCACCCGCTTCTTGAGCATCGCAAAGGCGGTAGAGGCTTTAACAAGCTTCTGACACCACTTTGTATCGTGCTTGTGGTGGGTTAACCAGATTTGTTCTCTTGGTTGATCAAGGCCATAATCCACCCATCTGGCAAGCTGTGAGAAGGGTGGGTTAACAAAGACCCCATCCCAATCCCAAAACAGTCCCAAACCGTCTTTACCTGGTTTCGGTGGGCAAGGGTCAAAATAGTTAGGGTACATAGCCCTGACTCGCTCCAAAATATACTCCGGCGTCTGCCAAAAGTCGTTTGGTTTGCATTTCTCTAAAAAGTCATGCATCTGGAATTTTCCTTTCGTCTGTTCCGTTCAATAACAATGGCCATCGGGGTTTTATGATATATACCCGTAACAGGGTCTTTCCATGTGCTGATTTCAATACAATATTTCCAGCCGCCATTAGCCAGTATGGAAAGGTCAGGGTAACGACAGTTAATTTTCATAATCTGCTCGTTCACTGGCTTTCCTCCGCAATGTAATGACTCAAAGCAATTTGAGCCTTGGCAATGTGACTTTTCGCTGCCGTTAGAAACTCTCTGTCCTGATAAAATTTATCCGGGTTCTCAAGGCTCACGTAGCAGGAGCGCAACACCTTCTCGAACTCTCTAGCGTTGGCAATGGCCTGATTTTTTTTTAGACCATCAACATGGGCATAACACCACGTTGGGAGTGTTTTCCTATAGGGCTTATCTGGCTTAAACATCATCTTTCCACCCCATAAGTTGAATTTAAATCCCTTTGTATTGAGCATTCTGCTTTTTCTGGATACTGGCGAGTTAAACGAACAGCGACTTTCATTTTTTCCCGAAGGGTAACATTGGCTGAACTCATAACCTCAAAGTCGTTGACCACCTCGGAAAATTCATTGACAAATAGCGGTGTGATTTGCTTCCGTTTGAATAGAAAGCCTGTTGCCAAATCCCAAAGCGTTGTTTCAGGATCTAACGCCATTATTTCTTTCCACCTTGGCGGTTTGTTGGTGTTTGAATTTTTGCTATTCATTTTAGCCATTAGATTTCAACCTTTCTATCGTTTCTGGCAATGGCTTCTCGTGCTTCCAGCAGATATTTTTTATAGCCGTCCCAATCCTTCTCGATGGCTGAGACGGCATAGACAAGTTCGTTGACCACCTTCGGGCTATTGGCCGCATAGAACAAAGCGGCCATTCGGGCATAATCCGGCTGGCTTAACCAAAACCTCACCATCTTTTCAGCTCTTGGATTGACATAAATAAACTCATCCAGACCGCTTGCCATTTGATTTAATTGGATTCGCTGGCTCTTGAGATGCTGAATCATATCCCGAATAATCCAAGCTTCTTCAGTCATCGGCTTTTCACCCGGGCGGCAAACTTCTAACGTTGCCTTTTCGCTTAAACTCCCCTGTTTGGGGGGTGGGGGTTCGGGTCGAGTGGGTGACTCTGGTATTTTTTCAAAATCAGGTGTGTTGTGTGTGATTTTTTCTGAGGGGGGTAGGGGGGTTATACACACACCTTTGTCTTTTGTAATTGAAGATGTAATTGAAGATGAATATGAAGAACGGGGTGACATCGGCGTGACATCATGCGTGACATCAGCGTGACATTTTTCTTTTTTATTTTTTCTGCGTTTTTCCTGTCTCTCGCTCCACTGTTGCCTTTTAAACTCATCCTCAACCATTCGCTTTGAATAAAAAACGTCATTTTTTGAGCATTTTATGACCCCATTTTCGATCAGTTCTTGAAACAATTTTGGAATTTTTTTAACGTTTTTTGATTCAAAATTGATCATTTTTTGGATCATTTTTGGTTCAATTTTGGATCCATTTGGAAGCGTTAATGTCCCATAAGGTGATCCGTTATGCATTAAAATCATTAACTCAAACCATAATAATCGAGCCAAATCACTGCATGATTTTAATGCTGAATCAGCGCTCCAATCTGCTGGATAAAATTGAAAATAAGGTCTTTTACTCACCGCTATAGCACTCCTTCTGTAGTCGCTGGCTTGTGCGCCAATCAAGCGACTCTTTCACTCTCTCTTGTCCGAATTTTTCAACAACTCTAAACCAAGCCCAACCCGCCTTTCTGTTTCTTGCTTTCGCAAACCTCAAGAGCTTTCGGTATTCTCGAAGGATTGGATCGGTATCCTTTACGTTAACTTCTACAAATTCAGTTTCCTCTTGTATTTCCACCGCTCTGGATTGAACTTCTGGCGTAAACCCACACTCTGGACAAGTTTTTGCAGATAATTTCATCCAAGCGAAACAACGCTGACACTCTTTGTAATCCTTCTTTTCCTTCTTTTTCCCCTTACCTGTGAGTGTCCAGTAACGCTCCTCTAAAATATGACCATGCTCATCAACGTTGTTGCCATGATCAATAATCACGCAATCTTTTTTCCCTTGCTCTGGGCAGATTCGCAAACCACGCCCCGCTTGTTGGATGTAAAGGGCAAGGCTTTTAGTCGGTCTTGCTAAACCCACATAACTGATTGAAGGCTCGTCCCAACCCTCACAAAGCACTGAAGCATTGGTGACTATAGTCGTCTCGCCTGAGCGCAACCTGTCGAGGACACCATCTCTATCCGTAGAGTTCATTTCACCGTCGATATGTTCTGCTTTGATTCCGTAGCTGTTAAATTGCTCTGTGACAAGCTTTGAGTGCTTGATGCCAACGCAGAAAACAACCCCTTTTCGCCCGGGCGCATACTTTCTATACGACTCCACCACGTCGCCAACCAGTTGAGTGGATGACATGAAGGAATCGAGTGCGCCTTTATTATAGTCACCAGCTGTCTTTTTGACGGACTTTAAACCTTCTGAGATGCGGCTCCCTGTGTAAAGTTTTGGCGGCACCAGAAACGGGCCGTCAGGATGCTCTATTAAGTCGTTAATGGTAGCCGGAGTTATCAGCTCTTGAGCCAGGTCATCAAACCCGGTTCCGTCGGTTCTGACGGGTGTAGCCGAGACTAGAAGTTTTTGAGCGTTTTGGTGGCGTTCTAAAAACGTGTTATATCGGTTTGCTTTCGATAAGTGGGCTTCATCCAGAATGATTAAATCTGGTTCCCAAGGAAGCTCACGCACTCTCATGGAATCGATGCTGACGATCTGGACTAAAGCCAGTGGAAAGGTTGAAGGCCTGGCTTTAATAACGCCGTGTTGCATCCCGTTAGCGTTGATGGTCTTACCGGCCTGTTTTATCAATTCCTCACGATGAGCAACCACACAGACTCGTTTGTGTTGGCTGACGTAATCCTTTGTGATCTCGGTAAATATTACAGTCTTTCCTGCACCTGTGGGCAGGCATAAGAAGACCCCGTTAGACCCACTAGCAAACGAGCTGTAAGTCTCAGTGATGGCTGTTAATTGATAATCTCGAAGCTCAAACATTTTTATGAACAACCTCTGCCGCTTCATAAATTTCGCTATGGAGCCCAATCCAATCCTCCCCATTCATAGCGTTGGCTGGGGTATAATTGGCGGATGTTGTGTCAAAAACAGCCGGTCGATAAGGCGGTTTCCAATGCGGTGAGCCACCATCTCTTTTCGGCCAGTGGCAAAAATCTCCAACTCGAATCCCTTTCATTTTTTGCTGGCCCTCTTTTTTTCTCGAATATCATCGCCATTAACTAACCAAACAAACGCCGCACAGAGAGCATCTGCATGGTTATCGTCTTGGATTTTATATCTACCTAAGTGCCACAGATCCATAGCGGCTTTTATCATCTGCTCCTTATCGGCTTTCCCATTTCCCGTCACCCCTTTTTTTATTGTGTTTGGGTGCTGAAAATAATAATTAATACCATAAGCTTTGCAAAGGTCTTTAATCACTCGAACCACCGCCCCGGTTGCGCCAGCTCCATCCGAACTTCGCTGGATGAATTGCGTGTTCTCCATCACAATTTCATCCGGGTTGTGACGCTTAATCAGGGCTTCAATATCTGCCCTTATAATCATCAGACGGTCAAGCAGATATTGCTTCGGATTGGTCTTAATCCGGCCATGGTGAAGGAGCCTCCCAAACACCCCGTATTTAATCGGGGTGTTTGGGTCTTCCTTAACTACCGCAAAGCCAAGTATAGAAGCTGATTGGTCTATAACAAGGGATTTCATTAAGCTTCCTCTTCCTCCGTTTCTTCAGGAGGATCGTTTTTTTTGGCTTCCTCTTCCTCTTCTGGTTCTGGTTCCTCTTCAACCACATCACCAGTTAGTAAAGGGGTTTCGACTTCCTCTTCGGACTCTTTTTCAGGGTCGTCAAATTTTGACAGCTCATCATCGGAGGGATAATCGTCATCATCTTCTTTTGCATTATCAACACTAACATTTAAAACGATTTGCCCACTCTCAAGCTTGCGCAGGATGTCAGCCTCCTCTTTGTCTAGAGATTCAATAGACCCCCGAACCTCTTTAATTTGGGCCTTAAAAGAATCAATCGCACTCTCTTTTTCAGCGATTAATAATCGAATCTCAAACAATCTTGTAAGAATCTCTTCACGTGAGTGTGTTGGGATCTGCTGTTGGGTTTCTTCTTGCTCTAAGTTCTCTGCTGTTTCTATTGCCATGGTGTTTTCTCTCTCTCTTTCTATTTAACTTAACGATTTACTAATTTAAAACTTCTACTTGTGCGGACTCTCCATCGCTGGCTTTGGTGACGTTAATCACCGAGTCGCACAAGCTCTTCATCGCCGGCATGTGGCTGATAATAAATATCTGCTCAAGCCCTGTTTCAGCCAGTGCCACGTCGAGCATTTCTAAATATCGGATTGAATTTTCTTCGGATAATCCGGCGGAAGGCTCATCTAAAATCAAAGTCTTATAATCGGCGTTGGTTGACTCGGCTTGCTCAATAGCGAGGGATAAAGAAAACACCAATCCGACCATGGCTTTCTCACCACCAGAAAGGTTCTCCATAAATTTTTCTTCGCCGGTTTCGTTATCAATCACTTTAAAATCGAGGGTTTCTCGAACCTCTAGCTCACCGTTCTCATCCTTTGTTTTGAGTTCTTTAAGTGTGTTGATAACTAAAGAAAATTGAGGGCCGAGAGCGACTCGAATGAGTCGGTTTGCTCGTTCAGTGATGGCTTTACCCGCCGCATCTATTTTAAGATTCTTTGCGCCTTTCGGGCCAAGGGCTTCTCGTAAGAGTTCCAATTCGGCGAGATGGTTGCCAGCTTTTAATAAATCAACCTCAATCGAATCAATCGCAACCTTGGTTTCTTCAGCCTTCAGGATTTGGTGGGTTATTAGCCCTAGCCGGTGGTTTTCAGTATTAATCCTGCCCTCGGTTTCCTGTCTTTTTCGGTTGACTTCCTGTTTTTTTACCTCGGCCGAGGTGATTGTATTTTCCACGTCGGCGGCTTGCTCAAGTTTCGCTTTTTTCTCAGTAAGCGCCTGGTTATTCCGAACGCTCCGCTCGCTGATTACCTTGAGTTCGGCCTGAAGATCGGCCACTCGTTGTTCGGCTCCCTCCAGTTGGGGTGCCAATTTAACAAGCGACTCCCACTGTTTAATCAGATCTTCAGAGGCGGCGATACCTTCGGTATACTCTTTGATTGCCTCGCTAAATTGGGGTGGTGCTTGCTTTTTCTGGAGGGCTTCAAGGTCGGCTTTCGCTTGGTTGACGCTGGAATCTATGACGATGATCTGAGTCATGACATTCTGGATAATGGATTCCAGTTTCGGGATATTTTCCTCAGCCCGTTTTAAGTCCTCTTCAACATCGGGGATCCGGGCGGCTTCAGCGTGCGCCTGTTTTAATAGCTCGCATTGCTTCTCTATGTCCATCCCGGAACACGGCACCCGGCTTAAAATCTCGGTTGCTTTTTTAATGCGAGCCAGGTCATTGGTTGCTGATATTTTGTCATTTTTAAACCCGGCGAGATTTTTATCTTGCGCCGCCCGTTCGTCTTCCAGCACTTTCCTCCGGGCTATAAAACCCTCCCATTCTTGGGTTTTTGTGACGACTCTTTGCCGATGCCCGGCTTCCCACTCGTCTACTTTCTGGCGATTTTCGGCGATGATTTTTTGAGCGGTGGCGGCCATCTCTCGCCGTAACTCGGTGTTTTTCACCGCCTCCCGAATTTCATCGGCCCGGTCAACAACCAACTCCTGATTATTTTTGATTCGGATCTCTCGATTTTCGGCGGTTTCTTTGTCCGCATTGATTTCGGCTTCCAGATTTTTGATCTCTCGCTTGATGTCGGCTAAATTTCCGGCGTTGGCTTGAGCATTGGCCACCGACTGAACCGCCTGTTCATATTCAAGATCAAGCGCTTTCTCAGTTTCGGATAACGCCTTTAGTTTTTCCTGAGTTGCCGCCAGATCCTGATTCAACGCATCAACGTTGGATAGGGTTTCAACCAGCGTTTGACGGCGGGTGTTGAGTTCGTCTATGAGCCGTTTTTGCTCTCGAACCGCCTTAATGGATTTTTCGTGTTTCTCATCAAAATCTAATAAATTCAGGATGGCCGACAACAGTTGAATCCGGTCGTTGGTGTCCATCGACATGGCCGACCCTTTACCGGTCTGGGTTTGGTAGACGGCGGCCAGAAACGTATTTCTATCAAGCCCGAGCTGGGCCACCTGCTCCTCAAACTCTTTTCCTTTGCCTTCGGTCAGGGTTTCGCCGTCCCGGAGGAGATAGCATTTTTGTGTCCGGCTCACGGCGTTAATCAGTCGTCGGATCCGGTACTCATGGCCTGCATATTCAAACGTTAAATCGACGAGAGCGTCGTTCCCGTGGAACTGGTCATAGAAAGAGCCTTCACGATTCGGAACGGTTTTAAATAGCGCCGCCGGTACGGTGTCCAGGAGGAACGATTTCCCGGCCCCGTTCGTCCCATTGATGATGACTTTTTTGCTATTTGTCGGAAAGGTAATTGACTGCTCGTCCGAATACGGGCCGAAGCCTTTAAAAATGAGTCTTTTTAACCGCACGGTTTTTCCTTTCTAAAACAATGATGGTTGAGGTTGTGGGGAGTCGGATTCGAACCGACACGGCTCGACTGTACAGCCTGCGTCTAATGAGCCAAACGAACATTCACTTTCGTGTCGCTGGTCGCCAGCGCTCTCCAATGCGCCGTCCCCACAGACCTCGTTGTAAACTTCTAACTGGCGTGGAATCTTGGTTTCCAGCCCTTTGAGCGTGTACCACGCTTTTAAATTCTCAACCGTCGTTGTCGCTTTTAAAATGCTCTCCGACCTGACAGCGGATTCAATGATCAAATCTTTCTCTAATTTGATCTCCCGGACGCCAGCTTCTTCAAAAAATCGTTTTACGGGTTCCACATCCACCGAGGCGAGTTCGGATTGTTTGACCTTATAACGGAACCGGACACGGGCGTTTTTAAAAACCTCACAAAATAAGTCTTCCAGTTTTGGATATAAAATTTCCTTGGAAACTAATTCGTCGGAAATGATGTAAAAATAAGGATCGCCGTCAGTTTCTTGAGTTATCCATTCCGCCTCAACCGTGATCCGCTTCGCTGGCTCCAGAGAAATGAACTCGTGAGGCTCCCATGATTGACCGTTCCAGGTATCAACCACGAATCCCTTATCACCACTCTCACCATAATTTCGGAGGGTGATCGACCCGGAATAAACAACATTCGGAGCAACCTCTTGATAAAGATGGTAATGACCACCTCGAACAGGAACGTCCAACGATGAAAGCAACTCGCCGTTCAATTCGATCCCGTCGCATTTTGGAATCATGCCGTTATCGAGCATTGCGCCGCTAACAGTGCCATGGAAAGCCACCATGGAGCATCTACCATGCCCGGCAATGGACTGGCGGATGCCCTCAATGATGTCCTCAAAACAGTTTGAGCCGGTCTCTCCCATACGATCAAGAGATTCGGACTCAAACGCTAGCTTTGAAGCGTTAAAATGCGGGATAGTGTGAACGGCGAGAATGTCATCGGTGCCACGAATACAGAGATGAGCCTCCCCAGGCTCCTCGAAAACATAGACGTCATCCATTGGGCTGAATACTTCGAGGTCGTGTCGCTCGTCATGGTTTCCACGAAGAACAACGACTTGAATCCCGGCGCTGGTCAAACGATGCAGGAATTCAAGAAAGACGAGCCGTTGCTCCGGTGTGGACTTCGAGTGATAAACATCTCCGTTCACCAAGACAGCCGATACGGAGTCATAAACACAAAGGTCCGCCGCCCTTAAAAGCGCTTCGGCCTCGTCCGTGTTAAACCCGCCGGTGAGGTGAATATCCGCTATACTCGCTACTCTAAACATTCGTATGGTCTCCTGTTAATAAATTTACGCCGGGAAGGAGTCGAACCCTCACCCGATGGATTATGAGTCCAGCGCTCTACCATTAAGCTACCGGCGTATGGGGTGGCAGACTATCAAACGTCGGCGGCCTGCCAGCGCCTTTCGAGCATTCTTAAAATCCAGCTTGTTCTTGCGCTGAAACCTCAGCCAAAAACTTCGAGTGAGAAAGAACCGTCTTCCTTAACTCGTCTTTTTGGTCCTCTGGAAGCGTCATCCCTTTGATTTTTTCAATAACCAGGTTGAGCGCTTGCTTGTTTGTTGTCGCCTTGATTTCTTCAAAAATCGGGGCAATATCCACTGGATTCGGTGTTGGTTCCGCTTGAACATCAATAGCCTCTGGTTCAACCGTTGAGCCATAGAGCTGAGCGATTGAGGCCTCTTTTTTCGCTTGAATCGCCTCGTACATCTTGAGAGCAATTCCACCGGCTGAGGGGTCGTAAGTGGCCTTGAAAATAACGAACGGCTTCTCCATGTCTTTTTTGGGAATGGTGATCGGAATATTCAAGAGCGCTCGAATCGCATTGCGCTTCGCTTTTGAGTCGATTTTTTCTCGACAATGAGCGCCGCCGTAAAGCTCCTCTTTACCGCCGGTCTCGGTTATCATTTCGCCATCCGGAAGCATCATGGACGCCTCGTACTCCAATCGGAGAAAGGTCTGAACAACGCCGTTCTTATCAGGCACCTGAATAAATTCGTCAATGGTTCGCTTGAGCTGAATGCCAGCCGAACGCCCGATTCTTTTAATAGCGGTATGGGCAAGCATAGCGTCATCCCCATCAAGGAAACCAGCGGTTTTATTACCGTCTTTCACATCCTTTGTGTATCGCTCATGAGGGGGGATGCTCACTACATAAGGGATGAGGGTAACTCCATTGGGCAGGCTCTCGATAACCGCCTGCGAGTGCATGATCGGATTGTATTTTTTGGGGTCTAATTTTTCTTTGATGGTCTCGAGGTTGGTCTCGATGTTTTGAACCGGTGTCATTTGAGCTTGAGGTGTTGGTTCGATTGGTTGCGTTGCCATGGTGTTGAGTCTCCTATATGTTTAATCTGATAAATGGGGATACTATCCGACCGGAAAAAGGTCGTTCGCCATCGTATTGACATCGGCGAGCGCTTCCAGTCCTTCGGTCATAAGTTGCTTTGCTTGCTCGGCGCTCTCGCATTGGTCAACAGCCACTTTAAAGCCGTTGGTTTTGGTGCTGGCCGACCGTTCAAGCCGCATGTTTAACAAGGGTTGTACTGTGGGTTCCATGGGGTTTTCTCCTTTTTTGAAAAGTAAAAAAATAGGGGGCTCAAGTTACGTAAGAAATGC
>JAJCZA010000008.1 GCA_029262635.1 Vampirovibrionales bacterium
ATTCGCTAAAGCAGTTGCCCGTGAAATAAAAAATCAGGCTGTGGGGTAGCCGCTATTTCATACCCACTATTTTCAAGCCCCTGTTGCCTGTCAGGCTCATATTTCCCGTTGCGGCCTTTTCTATCTGATCACTCCACCACCCCATTACAGGTTTTCTCCGTTCGAGGTAGTTCGCGCGATTGTAGGCATTGCGAACCTCATTATTCCCAATATGGGCAAGAGCGGCTTCAATCACGTCACCATCAAAGCCCTCTTCATTTAAGATAGTGCTGGCTAGTGACCGCATACCATGGGCGACCAGCTTTTTATCAAAACCCATGCGCTTTAGGGCTGTGTTGGCGGTTTGCGGGTTGGTGTGCTTTTTGGGGTTACGATCTGAGGGGAAGACAAACTGGCTTCGCCCACTGATTGGCTTCATGAGTTCCAGCAGCGCCAAGCATTGGCTGGATAGTGGAATAATATGCTCTTTTTTCCGCTTCATGCGTTCTGCTGGGATATTCCAGATAGACGTTTCTAGGTTAATTTCATCCCAGCGGGTACCAGCCGCTTCACTGGGTCTCACCATGGTGTGAAGCTGCCACTCTATCAGGCAGCGGGTGGTGTATTTAATGCTGGCTGTGGTTAGGGTACGGAGTAGAAGAGGGAGTTCCTCGGCTTTGAGGGTGGGTAAATGCTGTTTTGTCGGCCGTTGGAATGCTTGTCTGATTCCCGTTAATGGGTTGCTCACTATGATGCCGGTATTAACGGCGTAGACCATGATTTCATTAAGACGTTGGCAAAGGCGTTTGATTGTCTCAAGGCTGCCTTTGGCCGCAACGGGTCTCAGGGTGTCAATTGTTTTTGTCGCGGTAATTTTTTGAATCGGCACTTTTCCAAGATTAGGGAAGATGTGCAATTCAAGAGAACGCCAAGTATCCGTTGAATGGTCTGCTGAGATATCAGCTTTCTTAACGTGTAGCCATTGGGCGGCGATATATTCCAGTGTGTTGTTGAGAGCTTTCTCACTGATACGGCTTTGCTCATCCCTGTATTCCTTTGGGTCAATATTCTTCGCCAACAATTCGTTGGCTTCAGCACGTCTTTTTCTAACCTCTGCAAGCGATACGGCAGGATAACTTCCAAGGCTTAACGATGTTCGTTTTTTGGTGTAGGGGCGATAGTAGTTAAATATCCACAGCTTGGAACCATTGGGCTTTACCCGCAGAGCTAACCCCTTGCCATCAACTAAGTTGAATTCCTTATCTTTGGGTTTAGCTTGCTGAACTTCAGTATTTGTGAGTGGTTTGGTTATTCTAGCCATTTTAGTAACACCGTATTTAGTAACACTGGCTTGATGTTACTATGAGTGTTACTAAAAAAACAAGATGTTGCTAAACCGCATAGGAAGCTATAGGCAATAAAAAACCCGATAAACCGTTGTTATTCATGGCTTATCGGGTTTTTCTAGGTTCTTGTTGAACCTTCTATTGGTGGAGGCGGCGGGATTCGAACCCGCGTCCGAAAATATTGAGCTAAAGACCACTACATGTTTAGTCTCTGATTTGAGTCTCGCATCTGATACCACCCAGAGACCGGTTGTACCGTCCGCCAGCTCCAGTGAGTCTTAGCTCTTTCCCCTGAAACACAAAAAAGAGAGCAGCCTGCTATCAGTCACCTTCCCTTTGCGCAGGCCCAAAGGGTCGATGTCGCTACCTAGGCAGCGAGGGCTAACGGTTGTGCGTCAGCAATTATCATTTTTCCATTTGTTTAACGAGCCCAATGGAACCTCGACATGCGCTCCCCAGCCTCCCATCCCCGTCGATTCCGGTCGCCCCCAAAATCAAATTGTGCGAAAAATCCGTCGGTGAAGGTTTTGAAGCCACTTCATTATAACGTGTTGGATGATGGAGATCAATTGTTGTGGAAAAAGGTCTAAAATGGTGCGCCCAGAGAGATTCGAACTCCCGACCCCTTGATTCGTAGTCAAACTCCTATAGGGTGATAAGGCACGGTGTTGTTCTGTAAGTATCTATTTAAATTGACTTTATATTCGTTTGCAACTATATAGATTCCTGTGAATTGATTCACTGTGGTCACTCATGGGTCACTCAGTATGCACCTTACAAAACGGCAGATTGATGCAGCATCCTATTCTAGTCGTTCTTCTAATGGTCAAGATATTCGCTGGGATGATGATATTCCTGGTTTTGGAATACGGGTATATCCTAACGGTCGAAAAGCATTTATCCTGCGTTACCGAATTAAAGGCCGAAAAAAGTTTGTGACGCTAGGGATGTATGGAGTTCTCACTTTAGATCAAGCACGCAAGATGGCTAGGACTCACTTGGTCGATGTCCTTCAGGGAAAAGATCCTTCTGCAGAAAAATCGAGAACAGAAAAAAAGACATCGGCACTGTGCGAGGCTTTTATCGATCGGCATGCGAAGCTTCACAAGAAGACATGGGAAACAGACCAGAGCCGGATTCAAAGACACATCCTTCCCGCGTGGGGAAGCCTTCCTGTTTCGACCATCAAACACACTGATGTTGCAGCGCTTCATGGCCGAATTGGAAAAAAAAGCGGACCCTACGAAGCAAACAGAACCATCGCGCTGATTTCCAAAATGTTCGATCTCGCTTCCTTGTGGGGTTTTTTGGAAGAAGGGTCAACAAATCCAGCACGTCGGATCGACAAATTTAAAGAAGAGAAGAGAGATCGATGGGTTCAGGAAGAAGAACTTCCTCGGTTGGTCTCCTCAATTGCTGAAGAAGATAATCCCTATGTTCGCGGGGTGATTTGGATGTACTTGTTGACAGGAGCCAGAAAAGTCGAACTCCTCTCAATCAAATGGTCCGATATCAACCTCTCCCGCTGTGAACTCCGTCTTTCCGAAACCAAGGCGGGCAGAATTCACTATATTCCTCTGACTCAAAAAGCAGTCGGACTCCTCGCACAACTCCCAAGATTGCAGGATAATCCGCATGTTTTTCCAGGAAAAATTCAAGGACAACACATTGTCAACATCAATAAAGCGTGGGGGCGGATACGCAAAAGAGCCAACTTAGACGATGTTCGCATTCATGATCTTCGACGTACCGTTGGAAGTTGGTTGGCCACATCGGGCGAATCTCTCATCTTGATTGGTAAGCTCTTGAATCACTCCAATCCCTCAACCACCGCAATATACGCGCGATTAACGGAAAATAGAGTGAGAAGTGCTCTTGAGGGATATCAAGGAAAGGTATTGAAAGTGATCGAAAACGCTGAGAAATCTGGATGATGTTTTTAGGCTTTGTCGACGATATTTTTGACAAGAGCAGATTTGCTTTAAGTGGGACGATGCACCGTATGACGTGGAAATCGTAGATTATCATTGAGGAAAGCAATATGAGCAAATTTGGTGACCCAATCCATCCTGGGAAAATTTTAGCTGACGAACTCACATTTATAGGGATTACTGCGGCGAGCCTGGCCGAAAAAATAGAGGTTCCTAAGAACCGCATGTACCAGATTATTAACGGAGAGCGGAGTATTACTGCTGTTACGGCCTTGCGTCTCGGGCAGTTTTTTGGAACAACCCCGGATTTCTGGCTTAACTTACAAAAATCTTATGAACTGGAAGTTGCCCGTCGAAAAAGTGGGGATAGGATAAAAGACATCGTCCCTTATCAGCACTCAGCCCAAGCTTAAATCATCCCTTTGAAACGATCATGGGAGTCTTGCTTCATCTTGTCAGCAACCTCTCAGATATATTTTCTGCCTATTTTCACTGAAAAACAGGGTTTATCGCAGAACATCCCCCACAACTTGACTGCATTTTTTAAACCCGAAAAGCCTTAATGAGGGTGAAAAAATCGCAAACTAAGAACCAAAAAAATAAAAAAGTCGCGGTAGCGACCTTTAAAGTCGGATTTTATTTTGGTTTGAATTTGAAGGTTTATCGTTCCCCTAGGAACACCAATGCTTTCTGCAAATCGTTACTTCGGAATTTTCAGAAAACACCGAAGGTTTCTCCTCGAAGCCTTTGGAAACAAAGTAATTTCGTTCGTCGAAAACATCTACCAACTCTTCGCTTTTAGGTGAGCTTTAGAATTATTAAATTTGAGTAGTATTCCTCATCTTAGCTGGACGCCCGTTTACCCAAGGGGCTTCCCGTAACCTTCATCTCGCAATTTTTTAAAACATCCAAACTTCCAATGGCATCCGGGACTTTTTTTGATCTGAATTTCCAATAAACCGCTGAGATTTATTTGTGGGATACTCCTTTCCTGTTTTTTTATCGCCCATACCAGTTTTATGCGACCCCCCTCATTTGAGGGGATTGACTATTCTATTTTGGAGTGATAGAAACTCCGCATTACCCTTACATTAATAAAGACCTTCTTACTGTTTTTTAAGGATGTTGATGCGCTCTTTTTCTGTCCACGAAAAAAAGAAGCTCCTTTCGGTCTCCCGGTTTTACTTCAGCCTGATTGTCGATACGCCCATCTCTTTTTCAAAAAATACCGGGGCGATGCTTCGCGGCGGATTTGGCTACGCGCTCAAAAAAGTCACCTGTACAATTCCCGATACGGTATGTATGGATTGTCCGCTTTACCGCTTGTGTGCTTACCCCTATCTTTTTGAAACACGGCCACCAGACGCCACAACCCGGATGCCAAAAGGCGTGGCCATCC
>JAJCZA010000009.1 GCA_029262635.1 Vampirovibrionales bacterium
CCCTCATCGGTCGTTACGCTACGCGACACCGGTTGAATTCGCCGCCCGTTGGTATTCTACGAATACCAACCCTCCCCCGCAGGCTGTGATATGATCCCATTACTCTAATGCCACCTGGTATTAAAAAAGGGGACCAGTCAACGTCATTAAAATAATTTGAAAGCCATGTATACTTGCAAAGAATTCGTTGATTTGATTGAAACTCTTGTAATCGTTCTTCGATAAGTTTACGAACAGGAGTAAGTTCTGCCTTGAAATGGTTAGCATTTATTGTTGTACTTGGTAATGTGATAAATGGCTGAAGAAAATCATAAAACCTATTCCCATCACTATCCATACGCCATAATTTATCGTGCCCCATAAATGTTCCATCTCGATCAAAATATTTATCTCCACGTCCCCAAACATCAGCTAAATTACTAGCAAGAACAATTCTAGGATAATAGGCAACATTTTGTTCAATTTGGTATGCTTCTATTAAGGCAGGTCCATAAGCTAGAGAGCCTCGATGTATCAATGAACCAGCGGCTATACCACCACGTGTAAAGAAGCCTAGCATTAATAAGTTTTTAACAATAACTTTTAAATAATGAAGTAATTGGGAATGACAATAATTACCGGCAACAACAGACAAAAGGATGCAATCTGAAAAATGTGTAATTTGAGGATCGCCAGGCCATCCAGTATCACCACCATTCTTTTGTCCCCATTCGATTAAACCAACAGTCCCCTGTATTGAAGCTAATGCGATACCCAATTGCTGGGTTAATTTATCATCTGCACAGGATTTTTTTATAGATTCTCTCCATCCTAAAACATCTAAAAAAGCAACTACTCGATTTTCATACCGAAGAGATTCGCGAAATTTTCTTTCTTCCTCTTGGCGTTTTTTAGCTTCAGCTTCCCTTTTTGGACGCTCTGCTTCCCACTTTGCCTCCTCTTCATCATGTTGTCTTTCTTCTTCGTCTGTGAATTCCAGATAATAAGTCTCATCAGGCGTGATTTTTAAACTATATCGTCTGTCAGGAGTTCGCTGTGAAATCCCAACTCGTTTGCCTTCAACTAGCTTATAAATTGGACAATCTGGCTTGTCTTGTTCTGTCATCTTGAAACATTACAAATCACTAAAAAATAATTAGTTTGGAATAACCTCATTGCATTAAACATATCACCTTTATGAAAGGATAGCACATAATGCCCTATCTCAAACCTGCTACGCTGGCAGAGGCGATAGCCCTTGCCCAGGACTTGAGACCGGAAGACGACGCGGAGATTCGGGCTATGACCTCCCCGCCAACGAATAGCTCGTACTACGGCCACCGCCAGGATTTTTGATCAGAATTGCCCGATCCAGCAAATCCAAAATATCACGATAGGCTGTGTCTTGAGAGCACTTGGTGAGCTTGGCCCATTTTGAAGTGGTCAGATTACCTTCAAAGCCACCGAGCAAGCGGTTAATCACATGTCGTTGCCGTTCGTTCAATGGTTGGGAAGACAATCGTTCCCAGAACTGTGACTTATAAAGCACACCTGATAGCGTTTCTTCCGCATTGTCAATGGCACGGGATAAGCATTCCAGAAACCATTGCAGCCAGCCTGTCAAATTCAGCGTTCCTTTTTGGGTACGTTCCAAGAGGTCATAATAATCCTTGCGTTCATGTCGAATCTGGGCCGACATACTGTAAAACCGCTGAGCGCTTTTTTCCGAACGTGCCAGCGCCATATCGGCAATGGCCCGCGCAATCCGGCCATTGCCGTCATCAAACGGGTGAATGGTTACAAACCACAGGTGGGCCAGTCCGGCTTTCAGCACCGGATCAACAGTCTCCTTAGCTGAAGCATTACTGAACCAATCCAGAAAAGCCTTCATTTCCCGGTTAAGCCGTTTGGCTGCCGGGGCTTCGTAGTGGACTTTCTCCTTGCCAATAGGCCCGGATACTACTTGCATCGGGCCGGATTCATCGGTTCGCCATGTACCTACCGTGATTCTCACCATCCCGCTGCGACCGGTTGGAAACATAGCCGCATGCCAGTCAAACAGGCGCTCTTTTGTCAGCGGTTTATCAAACTCACGGGTGGCGTCCAGCATCATCTCGACAATGCCTTCCACATACCGATCCGCTGGCGGTAGTCCGCCAATATCCATCCCCAAGCGGCGGGCGATGGACGAGCGCACTTGGTCTTTATCTAGTTTCTCCCCTTCAATCTCACTGGACTTCAGGACATCCTGGGTCAGGGTCTGAAGAACCGCCTCGGATCGAAACTCAAAGCCCAAGCCCTCCATCCGGCCAATCAGGCGACCCTGACGATGGCGGACATCGGCCAAAAGCGTTGCCAAGGATTCGTGCTCCCATTCGAGTTTCGGCCAGTCTGGTAATTCATGGATGTATGTCTGATTTTTAGGCACCTATTATTCTCCGCATATTCTGCGGATATTATACCCTCTATTCTCCGCAAGCGCAATATTATTCTCCGTAAACTATGCGGAGAATAAGCCTGTTAATCTCCGCATGTCGAAAACCCTTAAATCATGTCGAAAATCATTAAGAGGATATACTTCCATGCCCACTCTCAAGCCTGCCTCAGTAACAGAGGCGCTTACCCTCTCCCAGGACTTGAGACCGGAAGACGAGTCCGAAATCCGGGCCATGAGTGGGCATAAACCGGTGGTTTCCTTGAGCCACGGCGTCTAGTTTTCAGACCTCCCCACCACCATCATGGATGAAGACGGCTCGATACTAGGCATGTTCGGGGCTGTCTCGATGGGAATCAAGCCCCGTGTCGGGGCGGTCTGGATGTTGTGCTCCCCGAAAATCTTAAAATACCGGCGACGTTTTGCCAAGGAATCCCGGCAGTGGATTGAGGCCATGTGCTAGGCCACAAGCCGAAGCACGATACCTGGATGGATATTTAGCCAACAGTAGCAAGAGTTTTTGCAGACTCTAACAGAGTCAATGTCGCTTTAAAGCTGTCTCCTGCTGTAAGTGTGGCAGAATTAGAAGTACAAGTGCCTGAAATCTCAAGAGTACCACTATCTACACCAAATACACTCACATTTCCTGAGGTGTGTTGTTTGAATGCAAAGTCGGCAACAATCTTGTCATTTTGCACAGAATATTGGGCAGTGTAATAGAAATGAGAGTCTCCGCCGTAAGCGTTTCCATCCTCAAGATAAATAACACCATCACCAAAGGTGAACCGTTAGTGGATCCAATAAAATCCCGATGGTTTAACAATCCATATTTTAGGCAGGCTGTGGATTGGGGCATTAACCGGGATGATATTGTCGCCAATATTATTAAAGGGGTTGGTAGTCCATCCTTTACCGCAGAA
>JAJCZA010000010.1 GCA_029262635.1 Vampirovibrionales bacterium
GACGGGTGACGCGGATGCCAATATTTTAAAAGGCGGTGCCGGTGATGACAGTTTGGATGGTGGGGCTGGCAACGACACCCTCATGGGTGGTAGCGGTGATGATAGCCTCATGGGCAATAGTGATGACAACCAACTTTTGGGTGAAGACGGTAATGACACCCTTGAAGGCGGTGCCGGTGATGATGACATGCAGGGTGGCAGTGGTGACGATCTCTTTGTGTTGGATGCCGGATTTGGTCTGGATACCGTTGCGGGCGGCTTAGGCACGGATACCTTAGATTTGAGTTCTTTGACGACTCCTCTGGACATGAATTTAACATTAACCTCGTTTGTGGAAAGTGCGGGGAATACGATCACTTGGGGAAGCGATAGTCTGGAGAATCTAAGCACCGGTTCGGGGAATGATACCCTGACGGGAACCACAGGGGATAACATCCTCAAGGGCGGTTCCGGTAACGATACCTATGCGGGCTTCTCCAATGTATCCGGCAATGATGTCATTGAGGATGCCAGCGGTACCGCTGATGTCTTGAATTTTACCGGTGCTGCATCGACGGATGCCGAGTGGGCGGCATTGGATACGGACAGTGACGGGAATGTGGATCGATTAACCCTTGATTTTAAAAACGGGCATTCGGTTTCCATTGACAACTATTTCGCCGATGATGCCACCAAGGCGGCCAACAGCACCGCTGGAACGGGTGCTATTGAAACCCTTCATTTTTCGCCCACCGATGAAGTGGCGTTTGCGGATGCCCAATTCCTGGCGAGTGCGGATTTTGGAACAGCAGGTGCCGATTCCATGGATGGCACCTCGGGCAACGACACCATGAAGGGTCTGGCGGGTGATGATACCTTGAATGGCTTGGCGGGTGATGATGAACTCCATGGGGGCACAGGTGCGGATAGTGTTTCGGGTGGCGATGGGAACGACACGTTTGTGGATGGCACCAATACCGACGCGGATGCGTATGACGGTGGTTTAGGAACGGATACGGCAGACTATTCAAGCGCCATTACCAGTGTGAAGTATTATACGGATAACGATCAAGTGGTCACCGGTGGCATTACCGATACCCTGACCGCCATTGAAACGGTTAAGGCCAGTACCACGGCAAGTAATGATCAGGTCTACGGTGCCTTTAATAGCGCCGCCTTAACGGTGGATCTCACGGCAGGAACACTCAGTGGTGGGGACGGCGACGTCACCGGGCTTGAAAATTTTGAGGACGTGGTGGGTAGTGCGTATGGTGACACCTTGACCGGGAATGCTTCCAACAACTGGTTAAATGGGCAGGCCGGGGCCGATAGTCTGGTTGGAAATGCAGGGGACGATGAATTAATCGGGGCATCTGGCAACGATACTTTAAAGGGCGATGCTGGGGCTGATATGCTTGACGGTGGCGACGGCAATGACCTTTTAGAAGGGGGCGATGATAACGATATCTTAACCGGCGGGCTGGGCAATGATACCTTAAAGGGCGGTGCTGGGGATGATACGTATCTGGGACTCAGTAATGCGTCCGGGGTGGATGTCATTGATGATTCAGGGAACCCATCGGCCCCTACAGATAGTGATTTAGCTAGTTTTGTTGGTTCCAGTACCACCGATGTGACGGTAGAGGCCCTTGATACGGATGCAGATACCTATATGGATCAACTCAAGGTTGATTTTGGCAATGGCCATTCCGTCGTCATTGACAATTATTTTGATGATACGTCAACGAAAGCCGGAACCAGTGGTGAAGGGACGGGCTTTATTGAAAAACTCGTTTTTGATGACCATAGTACCGTTGATTTTGATGAGACCATTAAGCTCATTAACCGGGGCACTGAAGGGGCGGATAATATTAGCGGAACCAACATCGCTGACTTTATCCAGGCCAATGGGGGCGATGACACGGTTCAAGGCTTAGACGGCGATGACTATCTGGACGGGGGCCTCGGCAAGGATAGTCTGACCGGTGGCATTGGAGATGATATTCTCATTGGCGGCGGCGGTAATGATACTTTAGATGGGGGTGCCGGGGACGACATCTATGTCTTTGGTGAAGGTGAGGGTAGTGATGAAGTCACAGATGTCAGCGGAAACGATACCTTTGACTTTAGTTCCTTTACGGAAGCCATTGATATTAATTTGTCCCAGACTGAATTTGGCGCCAGTGGCGGAACCAGTACGGATCAAGCGTTACTTCATTTTGCAGGCACCGATGGCAGCAGTACCATTACCGATGAATCCGGAAACACTTGGACCGCATCTAACAGTGCAACGATTCAAAGCGACAGTCCATGGCTTACTGGTGAAAAACATGTGGACTTGGCCAGCACCAAATACATTTCATCCACCGCCGTGGATACGGATGGCGATGCGTGGACCCTCCGTTGGCGACAACGACTCAATGATGTGGGCTCTTGGCGAACTCTCCTGGCAGGCAATGGCAATGTGGCCCTCGGTGTTTTTGTTCATAGCGGGAACTTAAAACTTCATGCGTCCTCCAACAATGCCAGCTGGGATATTGGAACCGCCACTGGAACCACAGCAGTGAGTACCAACACCTGGTACGACATGGAAGTCACGTTCTCTACCAGCGATGGCTACAAACTTTATCTAGATGGGACCTTGGAAGCCTCTTTATCATCGACGACAAAGATGTATGGCTCCAACGGCATCCGTTTTGGGATGGGCTATGCGGGGACTGATTCTTCTAGTGGGGATGTGGCTGATGTGTACTTCACCAATACGGAAGTCTTGCATACTGCAGACTTCACCCCGTTAACCACCCCGTGGAGTACGGATGGGGTGACCTGGGCTGCCGATGCCATTGAAAATGCTGTTGGAGGCCAAGGTGGCGATACGTTAACGGGTAATTCACTGGCTAACGTGCTTTCGGGTAGTTTTGGAAATGACACGCTGGATGGCTTGGTCGGTAATGATTCGTTATTTGGAGACGACGGTCAGGATCAACTCATAGGCGGTGCTGGTAATGATGTCTTGGATGGCGGTTCTGGTGATGACACCTATACCTTTAATACGGGCTTTGGTGATGACACGCTCACCGATGCCAGTGGTTCCGATACATTGGACTTTAGTGCCTTCACAACCCATTTAACGATGGATCTTTCTGCCACATCGTTTGTAGAAAGCGTGGGCAATACGGTCACCTGGACAGCGGGTGAGATGGACAATTTAACCACTGGCTCGGGCAACGATACGCTAACCGGGAATGCGGGGGATAACGTATTCAATGCCGGTTCAGGCAATGACAGCTTACTGGGTGCTGCCGGTGATGATACGTATGTGCTCACCAGTGGGTTTGGGTTGGATACGATTAATGATGCCAGTGGGTTGAATCTTTTGGACACCCAATTCTATGGTTCCAACCTGACGTTGGACCTATCCACGGCCACGTCATTTACAGAGAGCGCGGGCAACACGGTGACGTGGACGTTAGGCGATATTCAAGGCATTTTGGCTGGCTCAGGCAACGACAGTTTAACAGGCGATGCCAATGCCAACATCCTCTCCGGTGGAGTCGGTAACGATAGCTTACTGGGTGGTGCCGGTGATGATACCTATCGCTTTAGTTCGGGATATGGGCTGGATGCCATTACCGAAACCAGTGGTTTGGATATTATTGATTTTAGTGAACTGAATACGAATCTCAACTTGGACTTAACCCTCACTTCGTTTACTGAAAGTGCGGGCAATACCGTCACTTGGGGAGCCAATGCCATTGAAGGCGCTGTGGGGGGAGCCGGCAACGATACCCTCACGGGTAATGCCAGTGCCAATGTATTAACCGGCGGTCTAGGCAATGACACTTTGGACGGCGCGGCAGGAGATGATGCTTTAGACGGGGGAGCCGGTGACGACACATATCTCTTTGATACGGGCTTTGGTGAAGACACCCTGACGGATATCAGCGGCTTTGACACGCTGGATTTCAGTAGTTTTAGTGTGGATCTTAATATTAACCTCTCCAACACTCTTTTTACCGAGAGTGCAGGCAATACCTTAACCTGGGGAGCCAGTGTGATTGAAAAAATCATTGGGGGGACGGGCGACGACATTATGACCGGTAATGATGCCGGGAATTACCTCAGCGGGACCATTATTAAAGGTGCGGGTGGAAATGATACTCTCA
>JAJCZA010000011.1 GCA_029262635.1 Vampirovibrionales bacterium
CATTACCCGCGTTTCCGGCATTACCCGCGTTTCCGGCATTACCCGCGTTTCCGGCATTACCCGCGTTTCCGGCATTACCCGCGTTTCCGGCATTACCCGCGTTTCCGGCATTACCCGCGTTTCCGGCATTACCCGCATTTCCGGCATTACCCGCATTACCCGCATTTCCTGCGTTACCCGCGTTCCCCGCGTTCCCGGCATTACCCGCATTTCCTGCGTTAGCTTGCACAGGCGTATTTGCCTGAGGTGCGATGATTTGTTGTAGCAGACTCATCATGCTTTCCATCATTTGGAAAACCATACCCATTGCTGTTGATGCTGGAGGCTGGGAAACAGGAGGTGAATAAGGGTAGCCACCTGAGAGTCCGCCACCCATACCCAAGCCTTGTTGGGTGGGGGGGTATCCGAAGCCGTTGCCCATTTGTGGATAACCACCATATTGGGGCTGTTGATACTGAAATCCGGGATTTTGCATTAATGGAGCTTGCTGGGGTTGCATAAAAATACTGCCATTAATCTGTCCATCGTCGCTCATATCCGAATTTACAGTCGTCATGTACTGCTGATACATTGGATTGCCAAGACCTTGCGTTCCCATTTCAATCTCCTCGCTGTTTAAAATGATGATGGCCGGGCTCTCTTTAAAAGTGATTCACTTAATCGCGGTCCACATCAGTTATATATCTTTATAAAGATAGTTAAAGCTCTAAAAATATAAAAACAATATTAAGGGCTGGATTGCCCTTTTGTAATATTTTGTAATTTCCAGGAGATTGCTCAGTCTCTTTGAAATTCGTGGAGGTTGCCGGTGCGATTGTCTCGATAAAGGATAGAGAGTTTAGGATGGTGTCCGGTGGGAACAAAGGTGATGGCTTCTACAAAATCACCGGCATGCAAAGGGCCGGGCTTGATTAAATTAGGATGGTTACGTGTTTCGTGCCTAATTTTATGGTTTCGGTTGGCCTGTTTAAGTGACGAGATACCCAGGGATTTTAAGGAAGACCACTGAAACACTTTGCCACGCGTGTAACGATAGATGGTCTCTCCGTCATAACCATTTTTAATTAGGGCTTTCTCAATCTGGATGTCCGTGTTGCCCATATTGGAAATAATCACCCGATAACCTCTAAAATTTTGCCGAACCTGTCTTGGTGTTTTATCCATGGGAAGAGGCAGGGTCATTACCTGAATATTGGCCTTCTCAATTTCAGGCTGACCGTAACTGAAGGCCCCAAAAAAAGAAACAACGGACACGACAAGGCAGATTAAAATGGCGGGTAGTGGCTGTTTAATCAGTTTCATATGGTTTATTATAGTAGCATTCTAACAAAATCGTTTTTTTATTCATCATGCAAAATGCATGGGCTTGAACAGGAGCATTTTCTGCCATGGGAAACACCGCATTTCGTCCGCCCATTTCTAATCCGTTGGTTTCAGGATGGGTTAGCGCCATGTTGCCCTTTTTACGGAAATTCGTGTTTAGGGATTTAAAAATCAGGCTTGATCCAGATGATCTGCTTCGGCTAAAGGAAAAACAGGGTGAGCGGATGCTTTTATTACCGAATCATCCGGGCGAAGAGGATCCCTTGATCATGTTTGCCCTTTCCAAAGCACTAAAAGAACCCTTTTACTATGTGGCGGCACGGGAAGTCTTCGATTTCTGGAAAGGCTTCCATGGCTATCTGCTTCAGCGTTGCGGAACGTATTCGGTCATTCGGGGCGCCTCGGATCGGGAATCCTTTAAAACCACTCGAATGATTTTGAAAGAGGGGCTTCGTCGGCTGGTGGTTTTTATTGAAGGTGAAGTTTCTTATGATAATGATGGTCTGATTCCATTACAACAGGGTGTGCTTCAGTTGGCCTTCCTGGCGCAAAGCGATCTGGCCAAAGCTGCGGAAAAGTCGAAAAGCGATGATTTCCCAGCGATTCACGTGGCTCCGGTTGTCATTAAATACCTTTATGAGCCGGGGATCGAAAACACGCTAGAAAAAGGCATCATACGTCTTGAAAAGGCGTTGGACATCGACCCTGAAAAAGATAGCCGGTTTTACGATCGACTGCATCAGGTGGGTGAGCGTATTATTGAGATCCGAGAAGAATATTTTGATATGGACGTACTTCCAGAAAGCACCCTTGACGACCGTATTATTGCCATTAAAAATAAGTCATTATCTAAAATGGAAAGTTTCTTGGGTCTGTCTCTGCCTGATCCACCCGAGTTGATTCCCCGGATCCGGGCCATTCGCAATAAAATGGATCGGATTATTCATCAATACGATCCGCAAAAAGATGTATCTGCCTACGAGAGTCGGGTTATTCAGTCTATTAATACTGTTTTTTCCGGGTTTTATGACGAAATGGATCGGCTGGTTAATTTTCTGACGTTTAAGGAAGGTTATCTTTTGGAAAGAGAGTCTCCAGAACGCTACATGGAACTCATTCGTCGTCTTGAAAAAGAAGTTTTTGGTGAGCGCCGCTTGATCCATCCTCGAACAGCCGTGGTGAAAGTCGGTGAAATCACCAGTTTGAAAGAGCATTACGACAACTTTGTTGAGGACAAGAAAAACGCGGTTGATAGCCTGTGCATTGCACTGGAAACCGATATGCTCCTTATGCTCAAAGCGGCTCGCCGAGAAAAGCCGGTTATTCTATCAAAATAACCGGAAACAGGAACGAAGCCCACTCTGTTTTGACCTTCTTAGTCTAGAATCAATGCACGGGTCGCAGTATAGCTAATCCATAACATCAATAGCCCCAAAACGATACTGCCGACGATATACAGTGCCATTTGTCCCCAATGATTTTCTTTTGCCATGATAAAGGCTTCCAGCTCAAGCGTGGAGAACGTGGTGAGGGCTCCTAAAAACCCGGTAAAAACCATCAAACGCACTTCGGTTGAAAAAAGTTGAGTTTCTTCAACTGTGGCGAACAGGGCACCAATCAACAGGCACCCCAAAAGGTTTGCGACGAGTGTTCCAAAAGGGAAAACCTCTCCCCAGTGACCCTGTACCCATTGTGAAAGTCCGTATCTAAGCAGTGTGCCTGCACTGCCCCCAACCATTAAATATAAAATCTTGACCATTTGTTAAATCCTGTTGGATGACCAATAAGAATCCGTTAAAAACCTTTTGGCTATGCTTTTTTGCCCATTCCATCCTATCACGTTCTCTAAAAATAATAAATCTGGGGGCTGACAATCCAATTTCCCTTGGTTATGATATCCAGACAATAAAATTGTAAGGACGACACGAAGTGATTAAAAAACGATTATTGGTTATGACGGGTGGCGGGGATTGCCCGGGGCTGAACGCTGTGATTCGGGCCGTTGTGAAGCGGATGGAATCGGAAAAGGACTGGGAAGTTTTGGGCAGTATCGAAGCCTTTAACGGAATCCTTCGGGATCCACCACAAGTCGTTCGTTTAACAAGCCGGGATGTTTCTGGCATCCATATTCGTGGAGGCACTATTCTCAAAACAACCAATAAAGGCGGGCCGTTTGCCTGGCCCGTTCAACAGGATGATGGTTCCTGGACAACAGAGGATCGGTCGGATGAATTGCTGGAACGGCTGGCGGATCCGTTGCACGTGGAAGCCGTGGTTAGCATTGGCGGTGAAGGCTCCATGGATATTGCTCAGCGCTTATATGAAAAAGGACTTAATATCATTGGTATTCCCAAAACCATTGATAACGACCTTTCATCAACTGATGTAACCTTTGGATTCCAGAGTGCCGTGGAAGTGGCGACGGATGCGGTGGATAAACTGGTGACAACGGCGGCCAGTCATAGTCGTCTGATGATTCTCGAAGTAATGGGTAGAAATGCAGGGTGGATTGGCCTTAGTGCGGCTCTGGCTGGTGGTGCTGATGTGTGCCTGATTCCTGAAATCCCGTATGATATTGACAAAGTGGTGGAAAAAGTCCGAACCCGGATGAATGATGGCCGTGGTTTTGCCATTATTGTTATCTCTGAAGGTGCTAAACCTCTTGGCGGAAGTACGGTCTCTCGAAAAAGCGACGAGGTTGGCTATCAAAACGACATTTTAGGCGGTGTTGGCCATCTGCTTTTAAGTGAGCTGAAAGAACGAATGGATGTGACGGCACGGGTCATGATATTGGGCCACCTTCAGCGAGGTGGGACTCCGACGGCCTATGACCGGATTCTGGCAACGGAGTATGGCGTGAAAGCGGTTGAACTGGTTTTGGAAGGCGACTATGGGAAAATGGTTTCTTACCGAAAGCCCAACGTGGTTTCCGTTCCAATTGCTGATGCAATTAACCAGTATAACTACGTGACCCTCGATTCAGACCTGGTTAAAACAGCTCGTGGCGTGAATATTTTTCTTGGTGATTAATACTAAACAGCCGTTGCAGCCTTTTTAAGGTTTCGGCTTAGAATTTCGTTAAATGCCTTACGGTGTGAGATAAAGAACAGCCCGTTAAGGATAACGCTTAGTCCTAGCATGATGGGCTTGAGTGGTCCGACTTGGAGCTTAGACATCAGTTTACGGCCGCCTTTGCCGATCCAGCCGCTTTTTTCAATGTGCTTGGCTTTGAGCTCAAAAAATGTCCGTGCCCATTGAGCGTTTTTTGAGCCCGGTTTAAAAGAAAGGGCCCTTCGAACTTTGTTCATGGGAGTGCCTTTCTCCCCGCCAAAGACCTCTCGAAGCACGCGATTAAATTGGTAAGTAAATTCTTTGGCGGTTCTTTCGGTGGGTGTGTCATAAATAATCCCCATCTTAGCAAGCCGTTTTAGAGGATCGCCTTTTAGTCCCTTTTTATGGGCGGTTTGAACAGCCTTTTCAACCAGTTGTTCTCCTCGCCAGGAAGCAGCCATGGCTAATGGGATGCCTGGTATGGCTAAAAGCCAGCCAATCGGGCCAAGTAAGATGGCAGAAACCCCTACAAGTGATGGAATGCCGTATTGGTAAAGTAGTCCTTTCAAGAAAGGACGGTTTTTGGTGTCTTTCATGTAGCCCAGAAGGGTTTTAACCCCGTCAATCCCTTTTTGAAAAATATTTTTCTGAGAAGCTGTAGAATTAGCCTGTCGCTGAAACTGGTCTGAATGGCTGCCTGAAAATAAGAGACTGGGCGTTGCAAAACTCCCCGAGGCTTGTCGGGCCGGTAAATGAGGGTAAGATGAAACGCTGTGGATAGACATACAAGTTTCCTGTTGTAGAGATGAGTGTTTTTATGACATTCTACTTTCTTTAAAACAGCTCAAGCCAATTTGATGCTTTTTATTGGAATTGTGGGTCGGTTTGATGGGGTCTTGTTCCGTTGCCATTCCCACGAAGGCGGGAGTACAGACTAGCAAAGTTGGCTTTGTTTATGAACTAGAATCGTAGATTTGTACCCATGCGAAGGCAGGGATGATCGTAAGGATTAATTATGACGTTTAATAAGGGCTTTTTAAGCGCTTATTAAACTGTTCAATGAAGCATTTCTTAACAGACTCTTCCTTTAAATTTAAGATATTTCTACTTCCGTCGATAATATTGTACTGTATTTTATATAAATAATATATATCAGGGTGTGATAGGTTACCAATCGGGAAAATAACGATGAGCCAATCAGGAATCGTTAATTGCAAACGATGTAATAAAATTTTTAAAAAGATGGTTAGCGAGATCTGTCCAACTTGTGTAGAGAAAGAAAACGAACAATTTCAGAAAATGTTCCGGCTCTTGCAAAGCAGTCAGCCCCATGGAGGGATTTTGATTGAAGATTTATCAGAGCAGGTGGGTATCCCCATTGAGGTGATTGAAGAATATTATTTCGAGGCCAAACTTGGAACGGCGGGCCTTTTTCTAAAGTTTAAATGCCGTGCCTGTTCTGAAGTTCTTGATGAAAACAATCGAAAGGGGCGATATTGTATTCCTTGCAGTAATGCCGTTTCGAATAAAGCCGGGGTTAAGGTTCGTTCTTTGCAAGATATCGAAAGAGAGGAACGAAGAGCCAAGGACATTATTCAGCTTCCTTCAGGAAAACAGAATGTGGAGCAACCTGTCGAATCTCCTTTGCCTCGTCGTGCGGGCTTTTTAAGGAATCGCTAAAAAGTGAGTTGCCCAAGAACATAATCTCGCTTGTTCGGAGGATTTTTAAGTTTTGTCGCTTCTTTTCCTACCGCTTCATCTCAATATGACGGATAATAGAAGTGTAGTGTTGATAGGGTAGTGGAAGAATAAGCGTATGCGAGCCAATCGTTGGATGTCTGTGGCTGATCCGATTCATGGCATTATTCAGTTCGACCGACACGATGAAAACCACCGACTGTTACTGGAAGTCATGAACAGTAAGGCATTTCAAAGGTTACGGCGCATCAAGCAGATGGGTTTGGCCGAATTTGTCTTTCCCAACGCGACCCACAACCGATTTGTCCACTCTCTGGGCGCCACTCACTTGATGATTCAAACCATTCAGCATTTCAAGCAACTAAAAAGCTCCCGAAAAATGCTGGAATCTTCCTATGAAGATACGGGTATTCCCTTGAGCCAACTGCTGTTGCTGGGTATCCTAATTCATGATATTGGCCATAGCCCACTATCTCATACCCTTGAAGACGTTTTGGATATGAAGCGTCAGGGAATGCATCATGACCATTATTGGAACCGGAAAATTATTACCGAAGACGAGGAACTTCTCAAAATTTGGGGGAAATACAACCCGAAACTCCCCGACGCTGTTACGAATTTCGTCTCGGAAGGTCGTCAAAAGCATTTTTTCGCCTATTTGATTTCCAGTCAGCTTGATATGGATCGGCTGGATTACCTTCAGCGGGACAGCCATTTTCTGGGCGTAAAATACGGACAAATTGAAGACCAACGCATCATCACCAACCTGGAAATTGTGGAACTCCGAAAAGACCACCCGGTGATTGCGGTTCGTATTGAGGCTCTGCCCGCCGTTGAACATTACCTCTTTGGGAGGCATCAGGCCTATAAAATGGCGCTTCATTCACTTGACAAGGCGTCGGAAACTAGCCTGAAAAAGACTCTTCAGCGCTTTCGGTGGGCGAGGGAAAACGACATTGAAACGGGTTACCCGGCTGATTCGCTTTTCAAGTTAATGGTCGACGGAAAAAATCTGAGTACGAGAGACTACCTGAGCATGGATGATGGCTACGTTTGGGAGGCTATCAAGGGTTGGAGCGCACACGCTCAAGATCCATTGTTGAAGAAACTGGCCTCTCGAATGATGAAACACGAGATCCTGAAATTCGTGGATCTGAAAAGCTATGGCTTTTCAGGCTCCTTGGTGGATATTCCCGAAGTGTACGAGGCGCTTCAGGATTATTACAACAAACGAAAACTCTCACTGGAATTTGGGTTTGATGAGGTTACCGTCAGGCCCCGAGCCATGTACCTCCGAAGTGAAATGCGGGAGCCCATCTGGATTAACTCCAATCAGGGGGTTGTGGATTTACGGGAGATTTCAACTCTACCGCTTCAGTCGGAGCCTGAACGGGGCGAAAAACATCTGGTGTTTGTCTGGGATCGTAAGGCGCGGAAGTTTCTGCGGGATCTTCTGAAAACACATTTCGGTAAGAATATCGAGCCCGGTGAAGAAGGTGAAGAGGATGATGCTGATCTTTAAATAAATAAAATCCGATTTCTGCGAGTTTGAACTTGTAGGCGACCCGTTTTAGTGGCTATAATAAAGGGCGATGTCAGAAACTGGTTTGAACATTACGAAATTGGGACTCGTTGCCGGGGATGGCTTGTTGCCGGTTCATGTTGCTGAAAATGCTAAAAAACAGGGTTTTGAGGTCGTTGCTTTTTCTATTGGGACCAATAACCGTCGTGAGTTAAGAACGATTTGTAATGACCAATTCTATGAAGTAACACCCGGTCTGCTCGAACAAAATCTGGGGATTTTAAAGCAAGAAGGGATTCGGCATCTTGTTTTCGCGGGAAAGGTCAATAAATGGATTCTTTTTAAAGATCCTCGGATGGATAAGCGGGCTTTAGCCGTTTTTCAGGCACTTCATCGATGCAATGACGATAGCCTCATGCTGGGAGTCGTTAAATTCTTAAAAGACGAAGGTATTGATGTCCTGAGCCAAACCCGATTTTTACAAGAACATTTCATGCCGGAAAGGGTTTTGAGTAGACAAGAGCCGGACGGGACAGAGGCATCCGATATTGAATATGGATTTCAGATGGCCAAAGAGATGGGACGACTTGATATTGGCCAAAGTATTGTGGTTAGTCAGGGCATGGTTTTGGCTGTGGAGGCCATCGAGGGAACCGATGAGTGTTTGAAACGTGCCGGAAAGTGGGGCAATAAAAAAGGCGGTGTCGTGGTTAAGGTCGCTAAACCAGAGCAGGATCAACGATTTGACGTGCCGACTGTCGGCGTTAAAACACTAAAAACGATGCGGCGTGCCGGACTTCGGGTGCTTGCGACAGAAGCAGACAAGACCTTGTTTCTGGAACCCGATGAAATGATTGCCTATGCTGATAACCATCATATGGTGATTACCTCTGTTTGTTTTTCGACACAAAGAGAAGTCGTTTCATCAGCCTCCCTAGAGAGTTTTTCTCCGTGAGTCGACGGCTATTTATTTTAACGGGTGATCATTCAGCAGATCAACATGCTGCGAACGTGGTTCGTTACTTAAAAGCAGCTGATCCTGCCACTGAAATATCCGCCGTTGGCGGTGATGCCCTTAAGTCAGCCGGTGCGCATATTTTTGAAGACCATTCGCATATGGGACAGGTCGGGGCTGGGGCGATTTTTAGCGCTTTTTATCATTATCAATTGGGGCATCGTATTGTGCGATACCTCGAAGAATTTAAGCCTAACGCGGTTCTGCTTATTGATTATGGCGGGTTTAACCTAAAGATGGCCCAGGCCCTGAAAAAACGCGGGCATCGTGTCTTCTATTTTATTCCGCCCCAGATCTGGGCCTCTCGCCCTGGACGTATTCAGCAGATTAAACGCTATGTAGATCATGTCTTCTGTATTTTTCCGTTTGAGGAAGCCCTGTATCAACGTTATGAAGTCCCGGTCACTTATGTCGGGCACCCGTTAACAGGTGAATTGCCTACTCCGGTCGATCGAACGCTTTTTTGCGGGCAACACGGACTGGATCCTGATTCAAAGATTGTGGCTGTTTTCCCTGGCTCTCGAAAAATGGAAATCCATTACCTGCTCCGTCCTATCTTAGAAGCGGTTCCACTTATTGCCCAAACCTTGCCGGAGCAGAATCTTCAGTTTGTGATTGCCCAGCCGAATTCGTTAGATGATAATTATTTTTCTGAAAAACTCGAGCAAGCCTTACAGGGCCTGAATAAAAATGATCTGGTGATTCGTGTGGTTAAAAACCAGCACCATGCCTTGCAATCGGTTGCGGATGTTGCTGTGGTGAAGTCGGGTACAGCAACTCTGGAAATGTCGTTATATAAGACCCCTATGATTGTACTATATAAAGGCCACTGGCTTCCGGCTATGATTGCCAGAAAAGTGATGTGCCTGCCGTGTTGGGGTTTACCCAATATTCTGGTGGATCCAGAAAATCCCATGATTCAGGAGCTGTTGCAGGAAGATGTGACACCACAAAAAATTACCGAAGCGTTGCTTCCCCTGTTTGACTCCCATTCATTAGCTTACCAAAAGGCCATGGCCGGGTTTGATAAAATCGCAGAAAAAATACCTTTTAACGGCAAAAGTGCCACGGAAACCGTAGCACATGAATTGCTAAAGCTATTATCAGGATGATTTTTTAACGAGGAGCGGCACCACCCATTAGGTTTTGTAGCAAGCTCATCAGACCTGAAAGCAAGGTAGAAAGTGGGTTCTGTTGTTGCGCTCCTACAGCTCCACCAAATCCGGGAACAGGAGTGGCACCAAATCCGGGAACAGGGGCGGCACCAAATCCAGGAACAGGAGCGGCACCACCGCCAAGAACGCCGCCAGCACCAAACCGGCTGCCTAATCCTAGTCCTTCTAGGGTCCCAAGGGCACCTAGAGGAGATAATGTATTCTGCCCTGTAAACTGTTGTTGAAGCAACCCTACTTGAGATTGCTGATAAAGAGCTGCGGCTTCGGGAGACGACTGTAACCCTGCTCCGATCAAGCTACCATATTTTTGATCAAACGCTGAAATCTGTGCGTTGAACATGGCATCCTTACTCGCACCGAGAGCACCGCCTACGGAGGCTCCGGTAATCAGGGGGTTGTTGGCAATACTGCTGACAGTCCCTGTTCCTCCGCCGAATTGCTCAGGAAAAGCCAAACGTAACTTTCGCTGGCCATCGGGGGTTTGAGCTAATTGAAGCAAATAAAGATCGCTTTGGGTTAATCCGCCATTAACAGCACCCATGGTTGTTCTCTCCTCTAATGCCTTATCGGCACACTCTCTATTATTTCTACGGACAATTAATACACTCTATATATAATAAAAACAAATAATAGATTCAGATTGCTTAGGATGCTAAAAAATAGACGAGCTAGAGCTGAGAAGCCTGTTTCAGAGAGACTCAAGGAGTCGTTAATAAAACTATTTTTTAGATTATCCGGTTAGCCCTCGGAGGCGATCCTCAGGGGAGACAATGCTGGTAATTCGAAGACCGAAATTGTCTTCGATAACAACGACTTCGCCTTTGGCAATGAGTTTACCGTTGGCCAACAAGTCAACCGGCTCACCCGCAATTCTATTGAGTTCGATGACTGAGCCTCGGGTCAGTTCAAGAATTTGCTTGATGGAGAGTTCGGTGGTGCCTAGCTGAACGGTTAGGTTGAGCGTGACATCCAAAACCAAGTCCAAGTTTTTATTGTACTCGCCATAGACATCAGGTTGTTGATCAAAGGCCGCAAACTGGACCGGTTGAACGGTCACTGGATCCTGCCCTTGAGGTGGTGGTGTTGGTGCTGAAGGCCCTGCTGCTGAAGAAGGGCTATTAGGGGTCGCCTGTGCCGCTTCTTGTGATTCTTCTGACTCGTTAGGTTCATCGGCGCCCGCTTCCTGACTCATCAATTTGTCTACTTGCTCTAGGGCTTCGTCAATTTTCATGAGCTGAACCATCTCAAAAGATTGCCCGTCACCTAAATAGAGTGTGAAATGAATACTAATAACTGGCGTATCGGCATTATTCGTAACCGAACTTTTTAAAATATCTGCAGAATAGTTTTCAATTTCTGGGGCGGTGACATCGACGCCTGCGGATAAGACAGAAGCAAGACTGGTGGCCGATGCGTTCATCATCTGGCTAAATGCTTCGCTTACGGCGCTGGATTGAAGTTCATTAAGCGGACCCTCTTCGGTCTTGTCGCCGCCGAGCATCATGCTGGCAATGGTTTTTGCGTCATTGGTTTTTAGGATAAAAGCCGTGTTGTATTGTGTTCCACCACTAAATCGCATGGTGGCTGCTAATTTTTCGGTGCCTTCAAAGGGCTCTTGAAAAGCGGATAGTGTAGCGTGTTCTTTAACCTCGATGGTCGGAATTTCGGCCTCGGTATTCAGAATAACGCCAAGATTAGAGCTAGCGGCGCCCAACGCAATGGTCGTCATTTCCCGAATGGTGTCGAGTTGTTCTCTAGGCAATCTAGAACCTTCACTCGCTGAGGTCTCTTCTGGCTGATTCGTTTCGGCCTGATTGCTTTCTTCGGCTGCGATTTCTTCATTCGTCATTGAATCCGAATCCTTCTATTGCTTCTGTATCTTTGATGTCGTCTACTACATAGACGGCCAGATTTTTTTTAACAGTACCAGGACGGCCATAAAATTTGGGTCTTTTGTTCACGCTAATCAATAAATCGTCTTTTGCTTCGCGGTCCAAACGGATCACGTCGCCAATATTAAGGCCCAATAAATCTTGCACATTGATTTCAGTTCCACCCAAAAAGACTTGAATTGGCATTTTAGCGTAGTTCAACTTATTGAGGACGGCATCTTGATGCTCTTTAGGGGTTTCCCCTTTTTGTCCTAAAAAGATCCGTTGGGCGCTTAATTGACCTATGACGCTTTCAACAACAGGGTAAGGAATGCAAAGACTCATCAAACCCGAATCTTTATTACCAATATTAATTTCAAACGTAACAAGTGCCACAATTTCGCCAGGAGTCGCTACCTGAATCAGGGCATAGCTTTCTTCCATGCCAACTAGCATGACATTAACGGTCATCATGGAACGCCAGGCTTCTTCAAGTGACGTGAGGGCTCTGTCAATAACCCGACGAATTAAAGATTGTTCAATATCGGTTAGCTCGCGCGATTTAATCTCCGCAACGCCGGGGCCTCCCAGCATTCGGTCAATGATACCGGAGGTTACCTCGTATCCCATACCCATGAGGATCTGACCTTGAAGTGGTTCTAGCTCCAGAATACTAACCGACATGGGGCTTGGCATGGAGCGAATGAATTCATCATAGGTCAGCTGATCGACTGAAACCACATCGATTTCAACTGTGGTACGAAGATAAGCCGTTAAAACCAAACCGAGTTGCCGTGAGAAATTCTCATGAATGGTTTGCAGAGCTCTTAAATGATCTTTGGAAAACTTATCCGGTCGACGGAAGTTATAGAGCTTATAACTCCGTTTTTCGACAGCCGATTCAGAAGGTCGACCACTACCAACACTATTACTGGTGCTACCCCCCGGCTCTTCCCCAGGCATAGGCTGATCGACCTCGACAGAGAGGGAAGAGAGTAGATTATCGATTTCGTCTTGGGATAACAGTGTTTTGTCCTCTTACTTCTTTTCGTTTCCTTTGTTGGGGGTGTCATTCGATAAAAACGAGAATCAATAAAAATAAGTTCGTTTCAAATGGATAGTGAAATAGTGGGCTTCTATTTCTGAATAATAAAGTCCGAGAAATTAACTCGAATGATTCCGTAATGGTTGCCCATCAAGTGGTTAATCTGATCCTTAATATCGTCTTTTAAGGCCTCTTGTCCCTCAATAGATTCTAGGTTACCCGCTGTTCGTTTCATGAGCGATGTGTTGATAATATCGCGCATGGTAGGGATAAATCGACTCATGTTGGTGTTAAATGTCTGTTGACAAGCGACATAAGGATCAACACCACCGCCGCCGCCTGAAGCAATGAGGTGATCGGCCGGAGGTTCTGAAGTTGATAAATGGGCTGCTGCTCCCACAACCATACCCGACGTTTCTGCAGAGGCGAGGGTTTGAGCCTTTGCTTCGGGCAGGCTTGCATGAGCTTCTCCGCCATGGGGGTCACAGTATTCTTCTGCGGGGACTTTAACGCTTAAGGACATTTTGGTGCGCAAGTATTGCTGACCGTGCTGGCTGGGATCGGATTTCAGGTTCACGGTGAATTCATCAAGTTCCAGATTCATGCCTAAAGTCTCATGAGGGCCACTTGCACTGCCATGACCTTCTCCATGCCCGCCTTCACTACTGCCAGCGCTACTTAAAGCATTTGTAACCAAAGGTTCTACGACCATGGGTGCAATAAAATAGACAGATGCTGCCGGACCGACCAAACCGATCAGAATAATGGCCAAAATGGTTACAATAAACTTTAAGTCAAAGGAAGCTTGTGTAGCGACTGCGCCATCGCCACCGGACTCGTTTTCTGTGGCTTTGGGTTTAACATCTTTTGGCTTCGTTGGTCTGGCCATCAGGCTAATATCCTCTCTATCGTTGCCAGTTTTATATCCTGACGATTTCCCGTTCTCTCGTTATCAAGGGGTGGGCTGGCGGTTTTTCAGAGGTCTTGAATCGGAAAAAGGTTCCTGCTGAATCGCCTGCTTATTCAGTACCACTATATCGACTCGGCGGTTTTTTTGTTTCCCCTGAACAGATGAATTTTCGCTGATCGGATGATACTCGCCATAGCCGGAAGCAGATAATTGAGCGGGATTGAATTGATGTTCTTCAACGAGAAAGCGTACAATACTTGTGGCCCGAGCTGTTGAGAGTTCCCAATTTGAAGCGTACTGAGATGTGGCAATCGGTGTGGTGTCTGTATGGCCTTCTACTCTGATTGGATGAGATTCGGTTTTTAAAATGGTGGCTAACTTGTTCAGGGTTTGTCGGGCCTCGGTTGAAAGCTGAGCACTGCCCGAATCAAACAAAACACCGCTCATGATGCTAATAACCAACCCTCGCTCCTGCTGGGATACCTGAATGTTTTCTGGTGTTGCGTTTAAATCTGAAGAATTAATTGCCAATAAGGGATCTACTGTTGAGGGCATTGCCTTTTTGGAATTATTTTTTTCGGTTTGTAACGCTTCCAGTTTGCTTTGAAGCGTTTTAAGCTCATCGTTTTGTGTGGCAACCATTTTCTGTTTGATCTGGAGTGTTTCTTGGACCTGATTGGCGTAAGCGTTTAATTCCTTATTATCCAGTGCTGAAAGAGAGAGCAAAATTAGAAACAGACCCAGCAGAATGGTCAATAAATCCGCATAGGGAATCATCCAACGAGAATTTCCGGTATAGGAGAGTGAATTGGCCAATTCCTCTTCGAGAGATTCCAGACGATGTAACATGTGCTTGCTGGCCCCTCGTCCGTTGCCTTGAATCACGGGTTTCAGGTTTTGATCTTTGGGCAAAGGCTTTTGGTGTGTTTGTCCCAGAGGTTTTAATAATCGTGCCATCAGCCTAAACCCTCAGGGGCTGATCGAAGGAAGTAGCCAAAAATTCTTGTGTGGCCTGATCTGGAGATTGCTGACTTGATACCCGGTGAGTGGATGATGTATTTATGCTTGTTTGCTGAGGGTTAACCTCACTAAGAAAGGCTCTTAGCTTCTCTTCGGTTACAATCGGGTGTTCGCCCGACTGGATACTTAAAATGCCTTCAAGCAACAGGGTTTTTCGGAACCATTCATCCCGAGCCCGCTGACGGAGTTTCCCAGCCAGAGGCAGGAAAAACAGGTTGGAAATGGCGACCCCGTAAAGAGTGGCGACAAAGGCGCTGGCGACACCGTGTGCTAAAACTTCCGGGTTATTAAACGAACCCACCACATGAATCAGACCAATAACCGCGCCAATAATCCCCATGGTGGGCGCAAACCCACCGGCAGATTCAAATACTCGGGAGTTGTCCATATCATTCCGGTAGGAGACTTCAATGTCTGTGGCCAGGCTATCTCGGATAAAGTTTTCAGGCCGGTTATCTACCAGTAGTTGAGCCCCTTTCTGAACAAAAGCAATGTCAATATTGGGAATCAGGGGCTGGAGTGCCAGCATGCCTTCGGTTCGGACATAGGCGGCAATATCGGTGATGTAATCGATACACTCCAGCGTAGAAAAAGCCTCGTGGAAAAAACATTGTCTGAGTCCTTTTAAAGCCCGCTGAAGGGCTTGCCCTGAAAAGCTGATTAAAACCGCCGTAAAGGTCCCGCCGAAAACGATCAAAAGGGCTTCTGGTTGCAATAGGGTGGCTAAAGGAACATTGCCCAAAACAATCACCGAGGCGAGTATGCCAAATCCAAGTAATAATCCAAAAACGGTTGCTTTATCCATACCGTACCTTAACCCCGCGTTCTGTTGATCAAATCTCTTCTCTATATCTAAAGATAGCGAATCCACTTCCGTCTTTCCTCATCAAAATGGAGTAATTTTCAAAAACCTTCATAAACAATGTTGCTATTCTAGCCGTTGTTTTTGTTGTAATATGCTACTTCTAATGAGAATTTAAATATTGGATACTTAATGATGCAGGCATTGATACACCCTTACCTTTCACAAACGGCATTACCCCATCAACTTAATATTAATGCGGAAGCCCTTTTAAGCACTGATTCGGTTGACCTTCGTTTCGCAGGGATGTCGGGTTCAGGGGGTTCTCCAATTTCAGAAAACACTAAGCCCTTTTGGGAAAGCTTTTGGCCTTTTCCTGAACGACCACGGAAATTGACAGCATTTGAAAATGGGTTCTTTGATCTGTTAAAGGAGGAATCGGGGAAGCCAAATCCGGATATCAACAAAATTAAGGGAATGCTTGCCGCTAAACCCAAGGGTTTTTCGTTCAATGTAAGGGATAAAAAAGAGGGTAACCGTACCTTTTTGCAGAAACTAATTAGCCACTCTGGCGGCGGAACGGATAACCTGCCTTTGATTGAATTCCTTCTGGAAGACATGAATGCTCAAGGGATCAACGCAAAAGATAAATACGGTAATACGGCCTTACATAAGGCGACTGCAATTGGAAGTCAACCCATAACTGAACTGTTATTAAAAAAGATGAGCCGTCGGGCGATTAGCGCGAAAAACGAGACAGGCAATACGGCTCTGCATAATTTATATGCCCTTGGCAACATGAAGAATAACAAGGCAAAAGAAGCCTTGGTTAATCTTCTTTTATCAAACATGGATGAGAGTACGATTAACGCTCAAAACGAAGCGGGTGAAACCATTTTACACAAAGCCGTTATAGGAAAAGACGAGTTAACTGTTCAGCTTTTATTAGAAAAAATGAGCGATAAAGTTATTAACAAGAAGAATTTTAATAAACAAACAGCCTTGGATACGATTATAAATAGCGAAGATTTAGCCGTTATAGCTGTGGCTTCTTTAATTATTGAGAAACTGTATGCAAACGAGCTGTCAGTGCTGGGTTCATCGGGAAAGCAAGCTTTTATTGAGGGCATGCGAGTTACTTTGAAGTTGAAAGCTAGATCTAAGCTTTGAACGGTTTGATGGGGAACAAATAACCGAACGAACGTCTGTATTATTAGATAATAGTAATCGGATTAATGAATAATAAGGATATGCGTGTCGATGAGAACTTCTATTAACGTGATAGTGAGCCGTTCTTCACTCTTATTTCTGGGTGGCGTGGTGAGTCTGGTTTTCTCAACAGCGGGAGCCGCTCATCCGGTTTCTTTCCCTCAACAGGATTCAGGGCAAATTATTCGGCAAGAGCAGAAACAGGTTAAAATCACTCAAAAAAAGAAAAAAGTTCAGCAAGACGAAGAAAAAAAGAAGGATGCGGGTGACGTCATTGAAATACAAGACGGTGGCGTTAAAAAAGAAGCCCGCTAGTCCTCTAATTCTTTTAATTCTTTTCTTTGTCCCAAAAGGTCTACTCTGTAGGCTCGGTTGTTTTGGAAAACGTTAAGGCTTTTTTGTACGAGAAGAAAAAAGCCAATAAAAAGAAACCTTCGGCCCAGATTTTTAGGCCTTCTTCAAAGAGTTTAAAATTGTTATAGATTTTGTCGCTGTCCCCGCCGAAAATCAGGGGAACAATATCGTTTTGGTTTGTAATGGCATCGAAAAGCACCATGAGAAAAACACATGTCATTGCCATAATTAAAAAAGGCAGTGCAATCCGGTATTGTTTCACCTCAGCCCAATACATGAACAGAGTGGCCACCGCCACCGCCCCATAACCCAGTACGATAAAATCATCCAGTCGATCCGTCAATGGGCTCTCCTGAATTTGAAATACCCAATGAATGACCAGATCCATTAATTCATGGAGCATAACCAGTTCGTCCACGGCGAGAAACAGAAAACCAATGGCCATGATAAGCCAGATATAGGAAGGGTTCGATCTGTTTTTCAGCCAATATTTCCAATTCTGCTTTGCGGCTTCGGGTAATCGAACCTTAAAAGCGAGCCAGGAGGTCCACCCGCATAAGCCTAAATGGAAGGCTGAAAGCCACGTCATGGGATAACCTTCTTTAAAAAACTGGAGTGGCGTGGTCATTTCCAGATAAACCGTGAGTAAAACCACGATCAAATCAAACCCAATAACCGACCAAAACACACGTTTGGCTGAAAGTTGGCTGTAGGCTTGAGCGGGCCCGGTTAAAATTTGATTAAAAGAAAGAGAAACCATGGGAGAAAAGTTTACCGTTGTTCATTAACTTGAATCAAGTTTTTTATTCTACGACAAACAATACAAAACAAATGCCAACCACAATAAAAATCCATTGTAAGCTTAAGTAGTTATGACTCAAATCACACGGCGGTATTCAATTGTTTTCCTGTTTGCGCTTGTAGCCATCGGGGCTTTGTATGGCTTTATGATGCGTCCACAGGTGACAGGCTTTTTATATGATGATGGTATTTACCTGATGGCGGCTCAATCGCTGGCGTTGGGTAAAGGTTATGTACTGAATGGACTTGTCGGTGAACCGGCCCTGTATAAATACCCGCCTCTTTTTTCCGCAATACTAGCTCCAATTTGGCTTTGGGCTCCCCATTTTCCAGAGAATCTTTTCTGGTTTAAGGGTCTCAATATCTTTCTAGGGCTTTTGAGCTTGGGGCTTCTTTTTTATTACACAACCCGGTGTCGGGGGTTTTCATTTAAAACCGGGATCGGACTCATGCTTTTATTGGGCACCAACCCCTGGTTTATAGATAGCACCGTTGAGCTGATGTCTGAACCGCTCTTTCTCGTCTTATCGACACTGCTCTTAGTAATGCTCACTCGCCCAGACAATAAGACTTTGTCTCTGACAAAGCCAAATATCCTTTTTATGCTTTTGCTTGCTGTGGCCATCCTTTATACCCGGAGCCTTGGGATTGTCCTGATTTCGGCTATCGGACTTTGGCTCTGGTTTCAGCAAGACCACAAGAAAACAGCGGTTATTTTTTCTGCCCTCTGCGGCTTAGGGCTTTTGCCATGGCTATTCTGGTCTGCCCATCAGTCCGATGGCACCGTTGCCATTCAGGATTTCCTCGTTCGCACCTTTCAGGAAAGCTATTTTCAGTCTCTTAAAATGGATTTTCTCTATGAGTACAACCCTCTGAGCCTTTATACAGAGGGGGCGGTTCAACTGTTTGAAAAAATAACGTTAACGATTTTCCCTGCCCTCACTCAATTTTCCCGACTAAATAATTTAGGCAATGTTTTTCTACTGTTGGGCCTTTCGTTGATGGGTTTTCTCATATATCGCAGCCTTCAGTCCGTCCGAAAAAAAGAGGTCTCTCTGGCCGGGCTTTATCTTGGACTTTACCTTTTCGTCCTTCCTCTCTGGAGTTTCCATGAACAATACCCTCGTTTTCTCATGGTCATTCTTCCTCTGCTTATTCTGGAGCTCATTCCGTTGTTTTCAACCTATTTCAAAACGCCCCGAACTCGGATCATCGTTTTTTCCTTTGTTTTATTGCTGAGCTTGGGGACGAACCTTTACGCTGTTTCCCCCGTTTTAACGCGGGCTCAGCCCAACGCAATCCAACCGGCCGGCATCACTATGCCCGCTAACCTAACCCCTTGGGAAGATTACACGGCCCTGTTCCAGTTTATTCAAACCCATACCCGTTCGGATGAGATTGTCTGGACGGATCAATTACGGGAAAATTTTCTGCTGAGCCTCTATACGCAACGCACCACACTGGATCATTTTTTCTTTTATACCCAGCCCATTAATAAAGCCCGGTTAACGCCTCAGGCACTCCAGCTTTTGTTTCAGCAAAAAGCAGATGTCATGTATCAATACCTCCAGCAAAACAGCATCACCTATCTCGTCGCCCGTTATCCGGCGGGGAAGATAAACCCCTTTAACCCAACCGAACTGCTTTTAAAACGTTATCCTGACCAGTTTAAAAAGCTTTTCTCCTCTCCCACCGGTCAACTCCACCTATATCAAATAACCACAACGAAAAAGTGAAAACATATCGCATATTTGCCAGTTGCTTAAAAGACAATCTTAAGCGGCCATACGGTTTTATTTAGGTAATACGAGTTATATAGCGAAGGTGTGATTTAAAATGAGAAAAAACTCTCACATGACCTCACCGGCCGAAGAACAACAGCGAAAAGAGAAAGCGTCTGGAATTTTGCCAGCCAAGCTTGGGTTTATCAAGCATTCTGACCCTAAAACCGCGGCAATCCTAAAAGAAAACTTTATTAATTACCTAGCGAATATGAACACCATTGGCGGTTTTAATCGAAAAAATAAATGGCCTCAGTAATATGCTAAAGCCTGTAGGATAAACGAGTCCACTACCCAGATTTATTATTTTCTTGCGTATTTATACCCTTGTGATAATATCGTACTCTCTTTAGTAAGTAATACAGGTTCTTCCCTTTTTCATGATTCAGCCTGCTCGACAGTTTAACATCCGCTATTACTGGTGGTTTCCCCCAAAGGAAGCTGTCATTTGCGCTGATTAAGATAAATACCTGACCCTCAGCCCCTCTACACACACCGACGGCCTCCTTTTTCACACAAAGAGCCGTCTTTTTTAATGCGTTTTAAAAATAACAGGACCCTTCTTCTATGCAACTGCCCGCCAACAGCGTTTATTTCTTTAGCCAGCCAGTCTCCTTTTATTGGAGCTGGTATGGCTTTAGCATGCCGCCGGGCTGTTGTTTATCGTGATTTGAATCTAATCCTTTTTTAAAACACGATTTTGATAACAAGCAAACGGCGGCTCCCTCTATCACCCGCCGTTTTTTAGTTTGAATTTTCAGGATTTCCACTTCCATGCCACTTTCTTCTCTCAGACCCAACCAACTTAGATTCTCAGGGCTTCGGCCTCTTTTAAGTCAGGCCTCTCCTGTGCAACGGGTATTATCCCTCGGCGTTAATAAGCTGGAATCAGGAGAAAGCGGCTTTGCTCATACCAAATTTTTACAGGATACTCTTTCGGTTTGGGGAACCCGGATGGTTGCGAGCCGAAGCGGCCCTGAAAATTTGGAAATCACCTTTCTGGAATTCCTCGAATCGGGATTAGTCTACTATGGAATTGGGTTTCTCGGTACACAGGTCTTTCAAAAAGCATTCCGAAAAATGGCCGCTGGTAAGCGGCTAGAACCAGACGTTTTAAAGCTTTCCTTGAAAGAAATAGCTGAAAAATCACCGAATCTTATTCGAAAAGCGTTACCGATTCGTTTAGCGACGATTATTGCGACGTTAGGGATGACCTGTATTGCGGGCGAGTACAGCTTGCTTTTTATTAAGAATCTCCTCACGGCAAAAGTCTTTAACAAAGAAAGTTTTAGTGATGTTGTCGCTCTGAGTGATAACCCGATGGATGACATTGAGCAAAGCGAAACGGTGCAAAAGGCCCACCGTCGCATTGCCCAGTGTTTGGGCATCACTACCGGACTTGTGTTACTAGCCACGGGGGTTGCCCGGTTTGGCGGTGGTTTTAGGTCGATAAAAATGCTCCAAAAACTGGCTGAAAAAATGGATTTTAACTTTAAAAACGGAAAAATGAGCCTGAGTCGAAGCCAGTTTCTTACCTTTATGGCTGTTTCTATTGTGGCTTATCTCGATTCATCCCGTGACGATCTGGAACGAAAGGAAGTAGCGACTCGGCTGGCCATTGTAATGTCTTATCTTGCTTATGGTGAAGAGATGATCAAAGGTACTTTAATTAAGGCTTTTGGCCAGCGCTTTCCAGAATTATTAAAAGCGGATGAAAAGGGCCAAAAAGTGCCTAAAAATTTGGAAGAACTGGGTCAGGAAGCCCTTGCCTATGCCAAAAGCAAGCTCCAAAAAGTATTACCAGTGGAGCAAATCACGGAAAAAAGAATTCAGGACGAAGCGGCCAAACACCTAAAGCCACTTCTTAAAGGTAAAAATGCCCTGTTTCTGATTCCTCATGCCATTGGTATTCTCGGAGTTGGTTTGGGCACGGCGTTACTCAACCGCTACTGGACGGAGATTCGCTATAAAGCGGATCAGCAGGTAAACAAAATTAATCTAAAACCGCAGGCTTTACCTGTGTTCCCTGCTCCAGAGAATCTAAACGCAAATTTTGAACAGTATGTCTTTCAGATCCGAAAAATTCGTTCTTCCCGTGAAAAGCTTCAAAGCCCGGCTCATTCTTTGAGGCCGGGTTATCGGCTGATGGTTCAGGTCTAATGTTTTCAAAGATAATGTTAAACTTGAATATTGATTACGGTTGTAATAAATTGGTTTCTGTCTGAATATCCAATAGAACATAATTTAAAAGGAAGTCTTCCCCATGCAGATTTCACCTCTCACACAACCCCGTTTTGGCGCACTGATACTTGAAAAAGACTGGATGCAGGGTGCAAAGCAACGGCCGTTTAACCCTGAAGAAGACATGACAGCAGAAGACATCGAAAACGTTCAGGGAAATAGAGAAAAGGCTTATACAACCTGGGAAAATTGGATGACTGATTCGAGTAACCCACTTGGAGATACTTTTCAAGCTTTGGAAACCAACCTTGGGCTGGATGTGCTTGTAGAGAAAAAGCTTCCAAAACAGAAAAGGTTGGAGCTTTATCCCGATCGAGTTGTCATTAAGCTGGTTAAAAAGGCCGATCAAACTGTTGTATCAATGTGCGACTTTGCGCTGGTCAATTCTTTAACAGGAGAGCCAACGGGATCAAACAGTTTTAAACAAGCGTTATCATGGGCACTTCAAGGTCTAATAACGGGATTAATTCAAAATATAGAAAAAATTTAAGGAGATTTCATCAATGCAAATATCCCCTGTTACACAACCCCGTTTTGGTGTGGCTAAACTTCAAGGGGCCTGGAACAAGTCCTCACCAAGTGAGTGGCGTGATGCTCTGACGACTAAGGCTCAGTTTATTAACCTAGAACCCCTTTCCGATGATGAACAGCAGGTTCGAGAGGACGCCTATACCCTTTTGAAAAAACAGGTTGACTACTTCAGTACTGTTAGTGGAGCGATGATAGAAAGGCTTGAAAAGCACATAGACGCTGATATCGTTTTTGCGACAAATATTAATCCTGGACAAAGTTCTAGAACACCGGATGAGCTAATAGTTAGAATCGTTCGTCGTTCGGATGATCAGGTGATATCAGAAGTAAAAAGGGGGCTTCTTGTAGGAGGTTCTCCGCAGAATACAGAGTCATTTAAGGACCTTGTTGGCAAAGCCCTTCAGGGTATTGTGTCTGACTTTATTGCCGATGTAAAAAAAATCTAGCTTTAACGAAAATGCTGACCGACTCTATCGCCAAGGGCGAGAGCTTCGAACTCTCGGTTGGCCTTTTTGCTGGATGTAGAGCGGGAGGTTTTTTCCGCAAATCAGTCGTAATTCAGTTTCAGCCAGTGTATCTACTTTAACTCGCTTGGAGCGCTCGCTATGAAAACGCTGTTTTCCGGCTAAAATGCCTTGAAAATAACGAGCGGCCGAAAGGGTATCCATTCGGCCTGAACTACAATCAATGACCATATCGGCGATTTCCTCGTCAAAAAACAGGCCTTCCTCGTGTTGAGGGGTTTTAAACAGAACTTTTATATAAAAAGAAAACATATCATTGCTTTGAGGAGCTTTCATAATCGAGTCTCTGGCAATATAATGCGCATCGCCTGCCGGGCTATTCCCTGTTGGGTGCCAATCGGAAAACAGATCCCACATCTCTTCGGCCCCAACCGGTTGCATGACAAGCCAGCCCATGAGAGCGAGCAGTAATCCCTGTTGCAAATTTTTAATGATCCAGTACCTGCTTGCCTAAAGTATCAACGGATATAAAAAGGAAAAAATTTAATTCTTTCTTACTCTAAATCCTACCTTAAATATATTGAAAAACCCTGATAAAAAACCCCGACCTTAAATAGAACGGGGTTTTTTGTTTGATAATGAAGAAGAGACTCTTATTTTCGGTCGGTAACCAAAAGCAGATGCCAGCCGAAATCGGTTTTTACGGGTTCGGAAATTTCGCCGATTTTTTGACTAGGGTCAAAAGCGACGGTATCAAATTCTTTAACCATTTGATTACGGGTGAAGTAACCTAAGTCGCCTCCTCGGCTGCCTGAAGGACATTTAGAAACCGCTTTGGCGGCTTGCTCAAACGTTTGATCACCGGTGGCAATCGTTGCTTTCAGATTCATGGCTTCGGCTTCCGTATCCACCAGGATATGACTGGCCTTAACTTCCGTAAAATCTTGGGTTTCTGTACTCATGGCGGGATATTCCTCTTCAGTAAAATAAACAGAGCCCTTATCCTAGCTAAAACAGAAGACAAATGCGATGAAAAATGAAGTCACCTATCTATTGAATCTCCGATTTTTCGCTTCGAGGGTTTATTGGATTCGTTTGATCATCAGTTTTTGTGACTTCCCGTATTCCAGACCAAGGGCTTCGCTGGCGCTAAGGGTGGATTCGGAATTAGGGGAACCCTTAATCGCGAATTCGACAAACCACCGATTTCGATGCTTCGTGTCGGCGCTTCCCAGATAGGCAAAGGGCTTTTCCGATTCAGCTTCGGAAAAGCCCCATTTAAATGGAATGTTTTCCAACTTCTTGCCACTATTGGGGTTGATAAGAGTGAAACGAGCTTTACTGGCAATAATTTCCATTACTTCATCTCTGAGAGAGCCCCGAATTAAGGTTAAATTAGTTTTGATATTATGAGAGGGGCTGCCCCGATGGGCAAAGAACTCAATGGGTGTGTTTAAGCTTAAGGGACTTAGAGGTTTAACGGTTTCCGCAAATGGATTCACTTGTCGCTCAGGCTCCGGTGAGAGGACTTCGGCATTAGGGGGTTCACCGTAGAAGCCAATAATGTTCAGAGCTTTATTGCCGTTGTTGTCGCGAGGGTCTGTGACTCTGAGAAAGGGGACTTGATGGGTTTTTAGATGATTTGGGCTGTTACCAAAAGTGGTTTTTGGTGTGGGTGTAAGTTGATGTGCTTGCTGGAGGTGAGAAGAATGGTGTTGGGGAGCTTTGGAATAGAGGAGGTAAGGGAAGGAGGTAATTATAGACATTGTAAGGTTCCTTTTGAATCAGTGAGGTTGGGACGTAAGACGTAAAATGAACATAAAACAAAACCGCCGACTGAAGGGAGTCGGCGGTTTATAAAGTGATTTAAATGCGTTTATCCGTGTTTTATAAGATAAGACGCCACGCCGAACCCATGTGCGAGCACATCATGCAACACATCATCATGTTAGCCGAGGTGTTCTCAGGCCGATTCATGGCGGTTTCTTTTAACGTGGGGGATAAAAAAGTCATTTAGAAAATATTTCGTATTAAAGCGTCAATAATAAAATTCTATTCTCCATCTTTTTTTCAGATTGTCAAGCCAGTTTTTGTATACTTGTTGAAAATGGATTTGGATTCCTACTCGGGTTGCTTTTTCCATGAGCGCAATATATCTTGATTTTCGGTGGATCTTTTGGGGAGGTGCAGTATAATTAGCTATTATCTGTTGGCTTAGGCCCAATAACGCTTATAAATGATTAAATTTTTAAACGTAACCAAAAAATATGGCAACGTAACGGCGTTGCACGATGTGAGTTTTGAGATTGACATTGGTGAGTTTGTCTTTTTTGTTGGGCAATCAGGTGCTGGCAAATCCACTATTATGAAGCTCATTTACCGAGAAGAGGTGACGACCTCCGGTATGGTTCTGGTCGGTCGGGTTGATGTGTCTAAACTAAAGCCCAATCAGGTGCCTAAACTGCGACGGCGTATGGGTATTGTGTTTCAAGACTTTAAGTTGCTTCCCGGACAAACTGCTTTTGATAACGTGGCTTATGTTCTCCGTGCGCTAGGCGTTGGGCCAACAGAAATTAGAAAACGAGTGTTGGGTGCTTTAAAAGTAGTCGGCTTGATCGATAAGGTCGATGCCCGCCCGGAAGAACTCTCTGGTGGTGAGCAACAGCGGGTGGGTATTGCCCGGGCCATCGTTAACGGCCCTTCGTTGGTTATTGCCGATGAGCCTACCGGAAATCTGGATCCGGATACATCTCTTGAAATTATGCATTTGTTGGAACAAATAAATAAACGAGGCACCACGATTTTGGTGTGCACTCATAACCAAACCATTGTGAATCATATGCGGAAACGGGTGATTACCCTGACCGAAGGAGAGCTGACCCGTGACGTTGTGAGTGGGGCTTACCGCTGATGAGCAGTCTGGTCATGGATTCTATTACGACAGAGCTTCGTATTGCCAAGCGTATTTGCGAAGAGACTATTGGCGGGGTTCGCCGAAGTGGTTGGATGAATTTAGTAATTGTCATTACGATGGCCGCAATTTTAAGTGTGTTTGGTACCCTGTTCGCTTTTATTGTTGAAACCCAGCTTTTCTTTCAGCACTTTGGATCTGGGGTTGAAATTTCAGTTTATCTGAAAGATGGCGCAACACTGGCCAATGTGAAATCAGAGATTATCAGGGATATTCCTCATGTAAAAGCCATTGAGTCGGTCACCAAAGAAAATGCTTGGATGGAAATGCAGAAATCCTTGCAGGTTTCCGAGTTTGAAAATCCCCTGCCCGACACACTTCATATCCGAATGACCGATCAAGAGTACATCGAGGGTGCTGTGGAGCAACTAAAGAAATTTCGGGAAGTGGAGCAGGTCAGCTATGCCCATGATTTTCTGGAAAAACTGCGTGGTGCGTCCAGTGCGATTTCGGGTGTGGGCATGATCGTTTCCCTTTTCTTGGGGATGATGACCCTGTTTGTTATTAGCAATACCATTCACCTGTTGATTGAGGCCCGTTCACGAGAAATTGAGATTTTACGGATGATGGGGGTCGGAAACTGGTATATCCGCCTGCCCTTTCTTTTTCAGGGAGCGGTTTATGGACTCGTCGGTGCATTGATTGCTTATATCCCTCTTTCCATTGTGGTGACCTATATCAACAATGTGTTTGAATCCTTCCACTTTTCCACGAGCGGCTACAGTTTGGGGTTTGTTTCCACGGTTCTCGTGTTAATGGGGATTCTTGTCGGCGCAGGGGGTGCAGCTAATTCGGTACGAAAGTATCTGGACATCTAAAGCACTTAGCAGGGGACTGGGTTTGAAACCTTAAGCCGTTTGTCAGATAATTCCTGTCCGAGTCGCTTGTATCGATAAACGATAAAGAGGAAAACGTTGTTATGGCAGAAGCTCAAGATAAAAGGAATCTGGAAAATACCGTTAATGTAGGCGTTGTGGGTTGCGGTTATTGGGGCCCCAACCTGATCCGAAATTTTTTCGAAAATGATCGTGTGGAGCTAAAAGCTATTTGCGACCGTATTCCAGAACGCATGGAAAAACTAGGAAAACGTTACCCAACGGTCCAGAAAACAACAGATTATGACAAACTGTTGTCTGCCTACGATATTGATGCTGTTGTAATTGCGACTCCGGTGCATACTCATCACACGCTTGCTCGGCAAGCTTTATTGGCGGGTAAGCATGTACTCGTGGAAAAACCCATGTGCATGACAGAAGCCGAGTGTCTGGATTTGATTGCGCTTGCTGAGGAACGACACTTGACGTTGATGGTGGATCACACGTTTGTCTACCATGGGGCCGTACGTAAAGTGAAGGAGATGGTTACGAGCGGTCAATTGGGCGAGATTTTATATTTTGACTCGGTTCGGGTTAATTTAGGGTTATTTCAAACCGATATTAATGTCGTATGGGATTTAGCCCCCCATGACCTATCCATCATGGATTATATCCTGCAAAAAACGCCCCGAACCATCCATGCGTCCGGCGCGTGTCATGCGGGCAATGGCTTGGAAGACGTGGCCTATATTACCGTCAATTTTGACGATAATATTATTGCCCATTTTCACGTGAGTTGGCTGTCGCCTGTTAAAATTCGCCAGATGTTGATTGGCGGAACCCGGCAGATGGTTGTGTATGATGACTTGGAGCCCATGGAGAAAATCAAAATCTATGACAAGGGCATCGAGGTTCAGTCGCCCGAATCCGAAGAGGTCCGCTATCAACAATTAGTAAAATATCGAATTGGCGACATGTTGTCGCCGGTGCTCGACCTGACAGAGGCATTAAAACTGGAAGTCGACCATTTTGTCGATTGCGTCCTGACAGGAACCCCTCCCATTACCGATGGACAAGCTGGCTTACGGGTCGTTCAAATCCTTGAAGCCGCTAACCGCTCTCTAAAAACAGGTGAACTTCAGGTTTTAGACGCTGTTTCCGTAGGCTAAACGTTCTATTGGGACTTCTAAATTGTCTTTTTTCTTTACAAAGGTTCAATTTAGCCTGAAATGTGTCGATAACAAAACAAGAAGCAAGAAATGATGATTTTTAGAGGAAGTGATTTGTATGGCGGTTAGAAGAAGAGATTTTGGGATCAGCACGAGTGAATATGTCCTTCTGTTTTCATTAATTATCGTGGTTGCGATTCCTTCGGTTATGTTCCTAGGCGATACCGTTCGCCTTGGCTTTTCGGATATCTTGACCTCTGAAAAAGAGGGAGTCAAGGAACTCAATTCCCTCTTAACTCCAGAACGCTGGAACAAAAATGGTTCGCCCCCTATCGCATCGGGATTACCAGATTCTTCAGGCCCTGATGGCAACACCACGAGTATGCTGAGTTCGGATGGCTCGTTTATGCTGACTAGCGGCTCATCAACCACCAGTGCTGAAGGAACGACTCAGTTAGTTTCGGATATGCTGGATCAAATAGCGACATCGGGAACGTTATTGGATGGTACCGTACTCACATCGAATCAACAGTCTGCATTGAAAGAACTTGCGAAAGAGCTGAATTCTTTAGCTAAAGAGCAAGGCCAGTTCATTGATAAACCGAATCCAGGCGAAAAATGGAAATCCGTTGCAAAGAAAAATAATAATTCGGTTGATATCTTGACCGATGAGGTGGCCGATGCTTTTTCATCAGACCCTTCGGGCTACCAACAAGTCGAACAGCTCATGTCTTTGGTGACCCATGGCTCGCAACAGTTGCAGGCGAATGGAGGAGGAGGAGACTCATTAGACGTTATTGGTGATTTAAGCCCGAATATCACGGATCAAGAAATACCCGGATTCACTGAAGCCGCTTCAACAGCGCTTTCAACGGGAAACTATTAGCCTTTTACAGATTCATCGACAAACGTTTCTTTTAGAATCGTTTGAAGTTCGCCTTTTTCAGCCATGGGCGCGAGAATATCCGTATCGCCATAAAACTTGCCGTTAATAAACACTTTAGGGAGTGTCGGCCAATCTGTCATTTCCGCAAGGAGCTGGCGTTTTTCCGGATGATCCAGCACATCGATAAACCGGTAGGGGTGACCGAGTTGGTCAAAAAACTCTTTGGTTTCCATCGTAAAGCCACATCGAGGAACAAGATCGGTTCCTTTACTGTACACGAGGATTTTGTGTTCGGCGATTTCTTTTTCGATTTCGTCTTTTAGTCGAGTCAGGGTGGTTGCATCGGTCATAGGGAGAAGATCCTTTCACTATCCGTTTTGAATGTATAACCGAAGTCTACATTGAAACAAAGGTGAAATCAATGACCCTCACGTAAGGGTTCGTTTTATTAGTATTACTGACTTTTTAGTGACAAAGAGACAGGGGTTGATTGGTGTGTTTGTTCATAAGCTTCAATCTCATTGAGATGCCCCAAGGTATAGCCGATGTCGTCTTTGCCTTTGAGGAGACATTGTTTTCTGAAGGGATCAATATCAAACATTAGAGTGCCCTGTGGGGTCAGGACCTGTTGATCGGCTAGGTCTATGGTAATTTCCAAAGCAGGGTTGGCTTCAACGGCTTTAAACAGTGCCTTAACCTCATTTGGCTTAAGCGCAACAGGGAGGAGATTATTTTTAAGCGCGTTGTTTTTGAAGATATCTGCAAATGACGAGGCAATAATAGCCCGAAACCCGTAATCGGTCAGTGCCCAGGGGGCATGTTCTCTGGAACTGCCACAACCAAAATTATCACCTGAAAGCAAAATTTGTCCGGCGTATTTTGGGTTGTTCAAGACAAACGCTGGGTTGGGCGTGCCATCGTCTTGATACCGTCGATCATTGAACAGGTTTTTCCTTAGGCCCGTTCGGGAGGTTCCTTTGAGAAAACGGGCTGGGATAATCTGATCGGTGTCAATGTTTTCCTCATTGAGAGGAACGCAACGGGATGTAAAGGTCATAAACGGTTGAGGCATGGGTTGAATCTCCCTGAATTAGTTCTGGTTCCAGTATCGAATGTCAGTAAGGTAACCTTTGATCGCTGCTGCCGCGGCCATGGGCGGGCTGACCAGAAATGTTCGGCCACCTTGCCCTTGTCGTCCCTTAAAGTTTCGGTTGCTCGTACTGGCGCAAGCTTGCCCTGGTTCTAGCTGGTCGCCATTCATGGCAATGCACATACTGCACCCTGGCTCCCGCCACTCAAAGCCGGCATCAATAAAAATTTGAGAGAGCCCTTCAGCTTCGGCTTGTTTTTTGACCTCCTGAGAGCCGGGAACAACTAAAGCACGCATGTTTTCTGCCACATGATGCCCTTTTGCCAGTTTAGCGGCAATCCGTAGGTCTTCCATTCGAGAGTTGGTGCAACTTCCAATGAAAACAACGTCAATCGGGGTGTTCGCAATCGGGGTGTCCGGAGATAGCTGCATATAATTTAGCGCCTCGGCAAGTTCCGAATCACTGTTAGTTGGTGGGATACATTGACTAATGCCTACAGCCATACCGGGGTTCGTGCCGTAGGTCACCATGGGTTCAATTTCTTCAGCTTTTAGGACGATGGTTTTGTCATAGACCGCATTAGGGTCTGTTTTTAGGGTTTTCCAAAATGAGACAGCTTTATCCCACTCTGCGCCTTTCGGACTAAAAGGCTTGTCTTTTAGATAGGCAAAGGTTATATCGTCAGGGGCAATGAGCCCCGCCCGGGCGCCTCCTTCGATAGACATATTACAAACAGTCATTCGGCCTTCCATGCTCATGTTTTGGATGGCGCTTCCCGTATATTCAAATACGTAACCCGTCCCACCGCCAACGCCTATTTTAGCGATGACCGCTAGAATAATATCCTTGGCCGTGACGCCAGAGGCTAGTTTGCCATCAATCCGAATTTCCATGGATTTGGATGGGTTTTGCAAGAGGCATTGGGTGGCGAACACATGCTCCACTTCGCTGGTACCGATGCCATGGGCGAGTGCGCCAAAGGCACCATGGGTAGAGGTGTGGCTATCGCCGCAGACAACGGTCATGCCCGGATGAATCGCCCCCAGTTCGGGCGCGATAACATGGATAATACCTTGATAGTCGCTGGTTAAGTCGTGGAGCGTTATACCAAATTCCTGACAGTTTTTAGACAGGGCGTTGACCTGTGCTTCGGCCTGTGGATCCGTGAATTTTAAAGAACCATCCGGCTGTTTGCCAATGGTCGGGATGCTGTGATCCATGGTGGCAATAATTTTTTCTGGGTGTCGTAAAGGAAGCTGACGATCCCGGAGGCCCTGAAAGGCTTGAGGCGACGTTACTTCATGAATCAGGTGCCGATCAATATAAAGAATAGTGGGCAAGCCCTCAGGATTCTCGCCTTTGGGGTGGACCACATGCTGGTCCCATATTTTTTGATAAAGCGTTTTTGCCGATGAATGAGGGTTCATTAAAATCTCCTTTTAATGAACCTAGGATACCTTTGTGGACTCTTTTATACAACCTTACTATTTATTTAGGAAAGGGTGAGCAAAAAGCGATTCTTCAAGGGTAGTGTTAGATTTTTCGCCATCATCGCTTACGCCTCGTGAAAGGTATAAAGTACTTCTTCAGGCGGTAGTGTTAGATTAGGATATGCTTCTTTTATCTTCTTCAGCCCCTCAGGTCTTAACCAAAATATTTTGTCCTCAATTCCAAGATAACCCTCAATTCCAAGATAACCTAGATTGTGAAGTTCCTTAAATCCATCTTCTAATGTCCGGGTATTCATACCTGGAAAAGGTTTCGAGATTGTTTCGATGGTCCCGCAGCCCGGATAATCCTGTTCCTTCTGAATTCTGCATAAAAAGGCAACCATTTCTACAACATTTAAAGTTTCACCGTCATCTCCGCTCCAAACAATCGGCTCACAAGCCACTTTAAACTTTCCTTCTACTTTTTTATTAAGTCTTTTACTAATTTCAAAGGCATCTCCTGCAAAATGAAGTGATTTCCCGCTCGGATGGGCCGCCTTTTGACCCGAAAAGAGATTGGGTTTAATGGCGGAAAAAGAGGGTGAAAGGGTAAAATTCATGGTTTAAAGTTCCTATTTTTTAGTTAAAGGTCTAAAGTCTCTCAAGATAGCTGATTACTAAAATTCTCTGATAAAATCATAAAACTTAACACTGCCCTCGCCTTCAATGGGAAGCGCGGAGCGGGATAAGGGAGTTCTAGGACGTGAGTCCTTAGAAATACCTTAGTTGCCCGTAAAAGATGTTAACGATGGGGAAATCGGAGCGGGATAAGGGAGTTCTAGGACGTGAGTCCTTAGAAATACCTTAGTTGCCCGTAAAAGATGTTAACGATGGGGAAATCGGAGCGGGAGAGATTCGAACTCTCGGTTGCTTGCACAACACAGACTTTCCAGGTCTGCACCTTAAACCACTCGGACACCGCTCCATATAATGGTTCCCAATGGATTTATAGAATATAGTATCAAAACCGCTTTAAGGCAACCTGCTGGCAATAAGAAAAATAGGGTTGGCTTTTTCCCTATTCCCTACAGGGTGTGTCCCCGTTTTTCTGATATTATTCCTTAATGATGAGAGATGATTGTGGACCCGTTTTAGAGCCTGTTATTCCTATTGTTGAGTATGAAAAGAGTCTGGAGAAAAAGTTGAATATCCCACGCATCGAAGAACTTCGAGCTACTTTAAATCGACACAACTACCTCTATTATGTGTTGGATCAACCGGAAATTACGGATGCCCAGTACGACTCACTCTATCGGGAACTGATAAGGCTTGAAACCGAAAACCCGGAATGGGTAACACCAGATAGCCCCACCCAACGGGTAGGCGCACAGCCAAAAGGTGGGTTTACCGAGGTGGAACACCCTATTCGATTATACAGTCTGGACAATACGTTTACGGCTGTCGAGTTACAAGAGTGGGAATCCCGACTTTATCGTCAGGCGGATATCTCGTCCGATATTTCTATTGACTATGTGGCAGAGCTAAAAATTGACGGACTGGCGGTATCGCTGGTTTATGAAAACGGCTACCTGGTCCGAGCAGCGACCCGAGGTAACGGCGTGGTGGGCGAGGATATTACAGCCAACGTGAAAACGATTCCCAGTATTCCGCTTAAGATACCGGTTTCTGGTTCGGGCTATTCTGACCAGTCTGTTCCTGAACATATTGAAGTTCGGGGTGAAATTTTTATGCCTTTTGAGAGTTTTCGAAAACTCAATGAAGAGCAACAGCTTAAGGGCGAAAAGGAATACGCCAACCCACGAAACGCTGGGGCAGGCTCGGTTCGCCAATTGGACCCGAAGATCACGGCAGCCCGCCAACTGGACGCCTTTTTCTACGATATGGCGGTGCTGAGTCCTCCTATTCTCGGACAAATATTTAAGCAGTTTTTTTCAATATCTAAGGAGGTTTCTTCGGGGATTGATCAAAGGCTTGATTATATGTGCGGGGAAACAGCTATATCCCCCCAAACCCATCTTAAAACTCACTGGGGGTCGCTGACATTTTTGGCGGCGTTGGGGTTTAAAGTCAATCCGGGGCGGGCGCATTGCGCAGATTTAAAAGCCGTGACTGACTTTATCGAGCACTGGGCGACGGCTCGGCAGGAGCTGAACTTTGCCACGGATGGTGTGGTGATTAAGGTCAATGATCGAAACTTGCAGGACCGGCTTGGTTATACGGCCAAGAGCCCCCGGTGGGCGACGGCTTGGAAGTATCCAGCGGAGGTGAAGGAAACCACGGTATTGGATATTGAGTTTAGTGTGGGACGAACCGGCGTGATTACGCCGGTAGCGATTATGGAACCTGTACTGATTTCCGGTTCAACGGTTCAACGAGCTAGTTTGCATAACTTCGACGAGTTGGAAGCTAAGGATGTTCGGGTAGGCGATCGGGTTCGCCTGCAAAAAGCCGCCGAGATTATTCCTGAAGTTGTCGAGGTGGTTCTGGAAAAACGCCCCCTTTCCGCCCAATCGATTCAGCGCCCCGTTCATTGTCCGGTGTGCAACGAAAAAACAGCGCAGATTGAAGGCGAAGTGGCCTTGCGATGCCTGAATACATCAGGCTGTCCGGCACAACAACTTCAGCGATTGGAGCATTGGGTGAGCAAGGCCGCCATGGATATTGACGGTGTGGGCCCGGCTTTGATTGAGCAGTTGCTGGAGCACGATAAACTCTCTTCGCCCGCCGATTTATACCGGCTAACGGTGGCGGATTTCCTGGATCTGGAGCGGATGGCGGAAAAATCGGCTCAAAACGCTTACGATGCCATTCAAGCCAGCAAGGCTCGTCCGCTGGCCCGGCTGATTAATGCGCTGGGGATTCGTCATGTGGGCAAGGAAACCGCATTTTTACTGGCGGAAACCTATGGTTCGATGGATAGCCTGATGGCCGCTTCGATGGAAACCCTGGCCAGTATTGATGGAGTGGGGCCACAAATCGCCGAGAGTATTGAGGGCTTTTTCGGCAACCCGGAAAACGCCAATTTGATGGAAGACCTGAAAACGCTGGGCTTGGCTATGGAACAGAATCAAATTTCAAGCGAAGAAAAAGGGGACCCTATTTTTGAAGGGATGAATATTGTGCTAACCGGCACCTTGCCCACGCTAAAGCGAAGTGAGGCTGAGGCACTTATTCGTAAGCATGGGGGAAAGCCTGCCGGTTCTGTGAATAAGAAAACGGCCTTTGTTTTGCTTGGAGATAATGCCGGATCAAAACAGGTGAAAGCTGAGCAACTTGGTGTTAAGATATTATCTGAGGCTGAGTTTTTGGCTCGAATTGCGGATTCATCATCTTAAACAGAACACAGATGAGAGAAGTAGACTCTGCTCATTAACAATTAACGAAGGAACCATCGAAACCGATGCAGATTTATCAGATTAAAGGGTTTAAGGGACTGCTGGCTTTTATTTTAGCCGTGGTGGGCGTGGCGATTCTATCCGTTTTGCTTCCTTCATTTATTGCGCAAGTTTTTTGGAATGCGATTGTTTTTGAAGGGCTAGGGGGACCGGAAATTGGCCTGCTTCAAGGGGCGCTTTTGTGGAGTGCTTCGCTGATTCTTTTTAAGCTGGTGGCCAATCCTCAGATTTCATTCCAATTTAAAAAGATGAAGGATCCCAACGATCGGGATCAGCATCACGGTAGTTAGGCGCTTTTCTATTCTTCTATAAATTAGGTATAGGCTAGGCTTTCTGATTATCTTCTTGAACTGCTTCTGAATTCTGGGTGTCCAGCTCGATAGTTGTCAGGTTAATGACGATACCGAAGGCTTCAAGCACGACTGCGGCCAAAATGAAAAACAAGCCCGATAAGAAGGCCCATATGGGCATGTTGGCTTTTGGAAACGTTCCAAACAGTTCATGAAACGCGATGAATAAGGCGGTCAAAACCATTAACCCCATAGCGCCATACAAAAGGAACAAAGCGTTGCGTACCAAATGAACTCGTCGGATAAGTAGTTTCACTTGCAAGCGAGCATTGGCCTGACGCTTTAAGGGTGTTTCTGAGTTTCTTATTTCTCGGTTAAGATCACGAATCCGTCCGGCGATGACGAGTAACCGGTTATGCAAACCAACGGTTAATAACCCGACCCCTGACAAAACAAACGCAGGGGCGAGAGACTGACTAATAAATTGGCTGGCATCAATAAGCATACATTTTCAGCTTTATATTAATCTTTCTTGATTCTTGATTAAACTAAAAAATCGACGGCTAAAAACCATCGATAAACACGGATCATTAAAATTTGTTCGATAGATTCAGTATCGGCTAATTTCATGAAAACTGAAGGGATTTTTCGAAAGAAAGAAATTTTATTAATAATTTTTTCTGGTTTTCAGAAATTTCTTTTGTTCATGGCGTATTTTTAAATCTCATCATGCATCTTCCACATGTACGAGGACATCCACCACTCCATAGTCCTGAGTGGTCAGGAGCTTGTCCTCCACCGCATGTGCAATTTTATGGGCTTCTTCAACCGTCATCTTGGGGTTGACCTGAATGTTCAGGTCAATAAACACATGGTTCTGAGCTCCTCGGCTCCGGATTTTCTGGCAGCCCAGAACGCCATCCACTTCCAGTACTTTTTTTCGGACGTCTGCTGGATCCAGAACGACTTCATCGACCAGTGAGCCCATATGGGTTGTAATAATTTCATAACCGGCTTTAAAAATTGTGATAACAATGATCAACGCGACAACCATATCGACCCAGAGCCACCCTAGCTGAATGGCCGCTAATGCGACCAGAACAGAAATAGAGTTATACACGTCTGAAAGGGTATGCTGAGAGTCAGCGACCAGTAAATCGTTTTTTAGTTCCTGGCCTTTTCTTTTTTCATAACGACTCACCCAAAAACTTGTGAGCAAAGAGCCTATAATCACTGCATAACTGATCCAACTGACTTCAGGAAATCTGGGCTCTGGATCTGTAAACCGATGAAAAGAATCTTCAAAGATACTAAAACTAGCCAGAAACATAAAAAACGAGATAATAATGGCGCCAAACGCTTCAAATTTACCATGCCCGTAGGGATGATCTGAATCCGGTGGAATAGCGGCAACTTTGATGCTAAAAATGCCGACCACGTTAGCGGATGCGTCTAGCAAGGAGTGAAACCCATCGGCAATTAAGCTTAATGTTGCTGTTAAATAGCCTAAAACCAGTTTGCTAAAAGCAACCAGCAAGTTTAAAAACAAAGTGATCCAGAAAACACGCACGACCTCTTGCGTATCCTGGGTCAAGTTAACCTTTGACTGTTCCCTTGTATGCTTTAAGAGCACGTTCACCGGCTACTTAACTCCTCTCGCCTCGGTTGTATCCCGAGGCATAACAAGCCGTTTATCCGCTTTGGCCAAGGCTTGATCCAGCGCCGTAGAAAAGGATTTTTGGCTTAGCAAGTGTTCCATGTCCAATTCGTCCTTTTTCATGTGCTTGAAATCAAACACAAACACCGCGGGAATGGATTCCACACCAAAGAGTCGAGAAATTTGGTAGCCATCATCATCATTCACATCCACCATCACCAGTGTGAGCTTATCTTTATAGTCGGCATCATAAACCTGGTGGATTAGTGGGGTGACTGTCCGGCAGGAGGAACAGGTATCTGAGTAAAATTCAATCAGTAAAGGATATTTTGATGTCTTAAAGGCTTCATCAACGGCGATTCCCGGATCATAGGCCGAAGGTAGCTGGCCGGATAAAACCATTTGTGTTGTAAAAGCCGATGCGAAGACAACAGCCACCACGCCCAAGACGAGAAGAAAACTTTTCTTAAACATTTAGCCGACCCTTTTCATTTAGTAACTTGAATTTCTGTCATTATAGCGCTGTCCTGACGTCTGATGCAAAACAAAGGATTCAAACGACTTTCTTTGAAGGCTGCCGGAGGTACTGGAAGGAAGTGAAGGGCGACGAGTCTGGTGTGCCGAGGTTTGGTGCTCATGAGCATCGGCGATTCGGCGCTTGGTGAGCCAGATGTTGAGTATCGAAGGTGAAACACCCAAAAAGACAATGGAAGCCAACCAGCTGGTTAGGCTTTGTTTTTTCCAAAGGCTTATAGCTGTCGCCTTCTCCGTCGGTGTTAGCTTTAATTTGTCCGCATTTTTCTCGATAAGCGCCTTGGTCACCCGTTTAATTTTGGGTAACATTTGCGATTTGTTATGGTCAGCAATGTAATCCACCAGTTTTTTAGGATACTTCTTCACAAAGCGTCTTCGAATCAAAGCAGGCAAGGCAAAGAACCAAATAAAGAAATTGGCGGCCTTTAAAACCTGTTCTTTCTTTTCATAGCCGTCTCTTGAAGCCGCAATCCAGCCGCCGTAAGCAGGTAACCCCCAGAACAAGGCGGCATGAATGTCGCTAAAGTTTTTAAATTTTCCGTCTTTCAGGCCAACTGTCTTTCGAGTCCATTCGCCGGCTTGCCCTAACCAGTGTTTGAGCTTGCTACCCCCATCGGCAGATTCTGTTTTTAATCTATTCACCAACTCTTTCCCAATCGGAATCCCCTTCCGAATAGCGACACGAGAACCTATAAGCCCGGCCAAGGCGATGCTTAAGCCAATGCCGATTGTTTTAAAGGCTGTTGTCAGATAGCCCTGCTTATGTTCTTCCAAGCGTTGTTGTTTTGAGTCAGATGATAACCCAAGGGAATCAGACCCGGCAGAACCACTTGCCTTGGATCCGATCACCTGGGTATAGTCATCCGTACCCGTTCTCACGGCAGTCAGATAATTCCGGAGAAAGGGCATAGCCCACATTAGTGAGAATAAGACACTGGCAATGGCAATCGATTTGCCGGTTTGCCGCCATAGTTGTGAACGCTCCGCTAAAATCCCCTCAAGCTGTTTATTTTCTGGCAAGCGATCCAGTAGCCATTGTAAGGCAAAGCCACCACCAAAAAATCCGATGGTGTTTCCCGCCTCGTTAAATGCCACGTCAACCATTTCGTCAGAACTTCGAACAATGGCCGTTTTCGGTAGGTTAATACCCAAAATTTCCTTGCTCATTACCTCGATAACAGGATTGCTTTCGAGGCCTGTAAAAATTGAATTAATCGAGGGTAATTTCATAGTATTGGTTGGTGTTTCACCGGGTTCTCATTCGAGAGAATGAAACCAAAGGCTTAACAGTGGTTCTAACCTGAAAATAACGGTAAAATTAATTAATAATGATCTGACAAGGGAATAAACGTCCCTCCATGGAAAAAGGTGCGACCCAACTTTTAAAAAAAAGCCGTAATGCTCTCTTGCTAGCTGGCGTATTGGCCCTTGTTTTGGCATGGGTTAGTCCGTTTCATGCATTTGCCGGGGATTTTGAGCTGGGTATTAAAGCCTATCATGCACAAAGTTATCCGCTGGCCATTCGGTTTTTCCGTCAGGCGGCTAAAAATGACCGTAACAACGCCAATATTCATTATTATCTGGCCGATTCACTGGTCAAGCTAAAACGTTACCGGGAAGCCCAGATTGAGTATCAGAAAATTTTGGCGCTGGCACCCAGCTCACAAGCGGCTCGTTTTTCTCGGGTGAGTCTGGGAAAACTTCGCAAGCTGGAGGAAAGCCGCTATCGTATTAAAGGAAAAGAAACCACAACTCATCGGATAACCGGTCAGCGGGTCGATAAATTTGATAACATTATTGACAAAGGGGACGACTACCTAAACGATATAACCGATAGTGGCCGCCGGGTTCGTTGGTCCACCCTGAAGATGCCGCTTAAGCTTTACGTCGAGGAAAGCCCTGTTGGGATAAGAAACTTTCAGAGAAACTTTGTCAGCAGTATACCCAAGGCGTTGGATGTTTGGGTACAGGCACTTAAAGGTAAGCTTAGCTATGTGATGATCAACCGTCCCGAAGAAGCGGATATTAAAATCACCTGGGTAAATACACTGGATACCGAGGGGCAAACATCGGAAGAAGGAACCACTTTTCATGCGGGCATTACGGTTCCTCAGATAAAATTTGACCAGCTCATGGGTATGGAAATCAAAATGGCGACGTTCGATATTCGTAAGAAGCCTCAAAAGGGTGAGAATATCTTTGCGATTGCGATTCACGAAATGGGACACGCTCTTGGTTTACTCGGCCACAGTGAAAATCCAAAAGATATTATGTTTCCCCAGAATAGACTGGTTTATAAGCTTTCTACCCGTGACCGTATCACCATTCAAAAACTTTATGGCGAAATGGCGGATATCACTAATTTACCTGCGTCCACTAAAGTCGATCCCGAGCGGGAGGCTGAATTGGCCAAACGGTTGGACGAACAGATTGAACGGGATGAGCAGAAAAACAAGGAAAAAAATGACAGCCTGACCTGGCTTAATCTGGGGACTACGTATTTTTCGAAAGGCAAATCCCTTGCCAAACGAACAAAAACTGTTAATGACCCAATTGAACGGAAAGCCTTGGAAGAAGAAGCTCAAGAGTGGTTTGACAAAGCGATTGAGACCATTGGCAAATCCATCCAGTTAGAACCTCGGTCCGCTCTGGCTTATTATAACCGGAGCGTTGTTCTTCAAGAGTTTAACGCCATTGAGCCTGCTCTTGATGACATCAACCAGGCGATCCGCTTTGACATCAATAATGGATCCTACTATTGGGAGAAAGCCTGGATTCTGGGGAAGCTAAAACGAAAAACCGAAGCCTTGAATGCCCTTGACGCTTACCTGATTCGAGAGCCCTATAAAGCCGATTCGCCTGATGTCATTCGTATTCGAAAATTCCTTGAAGCCATTTAAGCCAGAAATAAAAACAATTGAACAAACACCTGAAAACGAGGGTTTTAGCTGTTTGTTCAATTGTTAAAGTTAAATAATGTAACAAAATAGGTGTCTCTTGGGCAATAAATTTTATTGACGAGGATTTATGTCAGTGAAGGAAATAACACAATACAAGTCCTTTCCTTCTCTCTTATTTTATACTCTTTCTCTCTCATACTACCTCTCTCTCTATCCGTATACCTCTTGCACTTCCCCCTCTCCGCAAGAGGTTTTTTTTTGCCAAAAAAGGCCGTCTTTATTTATTTGACTTGAGGTAGCTTATACTAATGGCATGGAAACATTTTTGGTAACCTAACGTCGTTCTCTTTATCCTGTTTTGCTTAAACTTAAAATAGTAGAGCGGCGTTGTTATCAACTTTTTGGGAGACGTGTATTGAACCCCTCATCAGTCCTATCTTCATTTAGACCCTTATTCCGACCAACGGCTACCTTTGCGTTTGTGGCCTTTCTTGTTATTCAGTTATCGCCTTTTGCTTTTCCTCAGCAACAATATCCTCAGACCTACCAACGAACGGTCCAGAAAACGACGGACAGAGGACAAAGCCAGCACGGGCCAAACGCTCAGGAGAACGTGCTGATCATTCTGGATGCGTCTTATTCTATGATTGAAAACCTAGATGGGGATCGAACCCGTTCCGGTGAAGACACCAAAATGATTATCGCCAAACGGACCATCCTCGAAGTGCTGAAAAATGTCCCTTCCCACGTGAATGTTGGACTAAGAGTCTATGGGCAGGAGCGTAGCCGCAGAACCAGTAAAGCTTGCCGGGCAACTCAAACACTGGTGCCTATTGGAAGCAATAACCGTCATCAGGTGGCTAATGCCCTAATTAAGCTGAAGCCAACGGGCATGACACCCATCAGCTACAGTCTTAACCAAGCTATCAATCAGGATTTTTACAACCTGCCGGGTAAAAAAAGTATCATTCTGGTGAGCGACGGCATGGAAACCTGTGATGCGGATCCTTGCAGTGTCTCTGTTGATATGGTTCGTCATAACGTGGATGTTAGAATTAACGTGGTTGGTTTTGGGATTCATGACTTGGCTGCGACACGTCAGTTAAAATGTGTCGCTCTTTCGACCTTTGGCAAGTATTATAGCGCCAATACAGCGGCGGATTTAGCGGAGAGCTTGAAAAACTCATTGAATGTGCAAACCAGCGTGCAAGGCCAGATTGTTCAGCCTTAAAAACCGGAATCTCGGTAAACCCAATTTTAGTGTAGAATATTAGGACTGACGCAAAATAAGGATATAACCACCATGAAGCTGTCTCTCCACTCTTTTTCAACCCAAACCCTTTTAGCCAGTACCCTTGCCCTCACCGTTTGTGTCGGTCTTGCCGTTGCGGGCCATCCAACGGATGATAGCCATTCCAGACTTATTGCGGTTAAAAAAGTGGAAGCTCCGGCTCCTCAAGCGAGTCAGATAGATTATATCAAGACGACCAGTATTGACTTGCTTAAATCACCAGAAAACTACCTGAACAAATCCGTTGAGTTTGAAGGTACGTTTAATAGCTTCTCCAGCCTTGGGCTGAACTATAAAAAGGCTTTTAAAGATCCCAAGGATTTTATCAGCATCCTGATTCTTCGTCCTGACGTCAAACACCATAAAATCCCTCTGGCTGAACTCAAGTTGATGTATCCTCGCAAAAAGAGCGACGCCATCCTGAAGCTGGAATCGGGTGATGAAATAAAGATCAAAGGCAAGGTCTTCAGCACTGCTCTGAAGGATCCTTGGATTCAGATCGATGAAGTGGAAATTCTTAAAAAAATCCATCCAAAGCCTGAAGAAAAGCCGGAACAGGAATGCTGTTAAATAGTAAATAGGGCAAGATAAAACCTCTTATTAGTGAGTAATCTATTTCGGCTGTGTTAAAATAGTGGGGTTTTCTGGGATGCTGTAATTAGCACAACCACCGAGGCCACTGATGACACGAATCATGAACCCAAGTCCCTCTCAGGCGAACGAGCCCTCCGAAATTTCAATCTCTTCTCTCTTAGATCGAGCTAAAAACACTATTGATATTGAGATTGAGGCTCTCCATGATCTGAAAACCCAACTGGATAAGAATTTTGTGCAGGCGATTCAACAGATCGAGCGAATTAAAGGCCGAGTCATTATTACCGGGATGGGAAAATCCGGTCTTGTTGGCAAGAAAATTGCGGCGACTCTGTCGAGCACCGGTACCCCGGCGTTGTTTCTCCATCCTGCGGAAGGCACCCACGGTGATTTGGGAGCGATTATGGCTGAAGACATTGTCATTGGTATCTCCAATAGTGGTGAAACACCAGAAATCCTTGGCGTTCTTCCGCTTGTTAAACGTTTTGGCATCCCATTGATTGCCATGACCGGTAATCTTAACTCGACTCTCGCCAAACGGAGCGATGCGGTTCTGAATATTGCGGTGAAACAGGAAGCTTGCCCTATGGGGCTTGCACCAACGGCCAGTACAACGGCAACAATGGCTTTAGGCGATGCCCTTGCCATTGTTTTATTAGAACGTAAAGGGTTCACACCTGAAGACTTTGCCCTCTTTCATCCGGCAGGCGCATTGGGTAAACGTCTGCTTCTGAAAGTGGAAGACGTTATGCATACTGATGAGGCGATTCCCGCCGTCAATAACCAAACCCCTTTTCTGGATGCTCTCGCGGAAATTAATACCAAACGCCTCGGTTTTACACTGGTTTTGGATAACAGTCAGAGCATTCTCGGTATTCTGACCGATGGCGATGTTCGACGCGCCCTCTCTCAAGGTTTGGATCTTAAAACCACCCCCATTACCCGAATCATGACCCAGAGTCCCAAAACTATTCAGGCTGATGCTCTAGCCGTCAGTGCCCTGAGAAAAATGGAAGAGCATAAAATCATGATGCTCATTATTACTGATGCAGAGGGCACTTCTCGGGGCGTGGTTCACATGCACGACATCCTGAAAACAGGGATTACTTAATGGATTTAGAGCAAAAACTGGCGAACATCCGTCTGTTAGCCCTAGATGTGGATGGTGTGTTGACTGACGGAAAAATCACATATACAACCCATCCTGATACGGGACTCATTTATGAAACCAAGTCGTTTAATGCGAAAGATGGCCAAGGGCTTAATTTGCTTCATCGAGTCGGTATTAAAACGGCCATTATCACCGCCCGAAGTTCAGCGATTAATCAACATCGAGCCCATGAACTCAGTATTGACTACATTTGCCAGAATGTGAAACAAAAACTGAATCAGTTGACTGACATTGCCACAGAACTGGGAATTGATTTTTCTCAAATCGCTTACATGGGCGATGATTTACCGGACTTAAAACCACTTCAGGCGGTTGGGCTTCCTTGCTGTCCTGTCGATGCGGTTGAGGAAATAAAAGCCCAGTGCCTGTTTGTTTCTCGGTACACAGGGGGAAATGGTGCTGTCCGTGAACTCTCGGATTGCCTTCTTCGAGTCCAGGGTAAGCATCCCATAGGCTAAAAGAGAAGTGTCTCTAAGCCGGGGTGAATGAAATCGATTCAGTTCCTGTCCTGAAGAAAAAACAGCTTCACTGGGGTGAATACAAAGTCAGCAAAGTAGGTATGGGTTAAGGGTTTATCTTGTATCCTTCAACAAAGCACCTTATGGTACCCTGTAAAGCACGATGAAAGTCATTATTGATACGGAAGCCCAAACCCTTACGCTAGAATCAGAAGAAGATTCCAGTGGTTTAGCTACATCTAAAAAAACACAGCCTCTCTATTCAAAAGAAGCTTTTGAAATGGTCAGTGATCAATGGCTCAAAATTGGATGGGATCAAAAATACGCTTATACTTTTAGTTGGCTGGGGCTTCCTGTTACTCAGATTCCTGAAGATTTAATCCGCCTGCAAGAAGTGATTCAACAGGTTCAGCCGGATGTTATTCTGGAAACCGGTATTTCTCGAGGAGGGTCCTTGATTTTTTACGCCAGCCTCTGTCACCTTTTGGAAAAAGGTCGGGTTATTGGTGTGGATAAACGCCTTTGGAAATCTAGCCGAACCGCCATTGAAACACACTCACTGTTCCGTTATATCACCTTGATTGAAGGGGACTCAGCAGACGAGGGCGTCATTACTCAGGTCAAAACTCAAATCCAACCCCATGAGTCGACACTGGTGATTTTGGACTCCAGCCACAGTGCTACTCATATGCTGAACGAAATGGAAGCCTATCATACGTTGGTCAAACCCGGCTCGTATCTAATCGCTACAGATGGCATCATGAAACATGCCGCCCTTGCCAAAACACCCCGTGCCAATCCAGATTGGACATGGGATAATGCGGAAGAAGCCAGTCGCATATTTTGCGAAAAACATCCAGAATTTTCCGCTAAAACACCTTTGTGGCCATTTAAGAAAAGCCCTCTAACCCAAAACGTCAGCCAGTGGCCCAGCGGATGGCTTCTACGAACCCGTTAACTCTTTTTAACTTTCTAACATTTCTCTTGCTTGTAATAAAAGGATTTCGAAAATGACACAACTAATTACGGCTGTTGTTTACAAATTCGTGGACCTGCCTGATTTTGAATCCCTTCGGGAACCATTGAAAGCGTGTTGTTTGGAACATGAAATTAAAGGCACCCTGCATTTAGCACCAGAGGGCATTAACGGTACCCTTGCCGGGACACCAAAAAATATCCAGGCCGTTCTTAATTACCTCCGGCAGGATCCTCGGTTTTCGGACCTTACCCACCGGGAATACCCAACCCCGGCGCTCCCGTTTGGCCGAATGAAGGTCAAGCTGAAAAAGGAGATCGTCACCTTTCGAGTAGAGAACGCTCACCCTAAAAAAGCTGTAGGCACTTATGTAAAACCGGAGGACTGGAACCCTATTATTAGCGATCCAGACGTATTCGTCATCGATACCCGAAACGATTACGAGGTCAAAATAGGAACCTTTAAGCACGCTGTGGATCCTAGCATTAAGGCTTTTGTTGATTTCCCGGATTATGTACAGAAACACATGGATCCTAAACGCCATAAAAAAGTCGCCATGTTCTGCACCGGCGGAGTCCGATGTGAAAAGGCGTCATCCTACCTGCTCCAGGAAAATTTCGAGACAGTTTATCATTTGGAAGGGGGTATTCTGAATTATCTGGCCCATGTACCAGAATCAGAAAGCCTGTGGGAGGGTGAATGCTTCGTTTTTGATGATCGCGTTGCCTTTGGCAACGAATTAAAGCCTAGCCAGCACAGCTGGTTTCATTCTGGGCCAGGTGCGTTATTCTAGTCAGCTTAGCCTACTTTGCTTCGAGACAAATGCGTCACTCTCTAACGACAAACCCTCACCCATCTATTAATATTTATTAAAAGAATCGTGCCCTTTGAGAATCCGCTTATTCTACCTGTTTTTTTTTGGTAACCTAGTACAAGCGTTAAATTAATTAGTATTTTCACAACACATTGCATATTTTTAAATAACACAGGAGGCGGTATCGCATGAAAAGCGTTTATCTGTTTCATGAGGGCAGTGCCTTGATGAAGGATTTGTTAGGTGGAAAAGGTGCCAATCTGGCGGAAATGACACAGGCGGGACTCCCTGTTCCCCCGGGATTTACCATTACCACTGAAATTTGTAACCAGTATCTGAGTACCCAATTCACTTTGCCTCAGGGCCTAATGGATGACATCGAAGCCGCATTAAAACATGTTGAATCGGCCATGGGGCGAGAATTTGGTAATCCTGAAAAACCGCTTCTCGTTTCCGTAAGGTCAGGGGCCAAGATTTCTATGCCCGGTATGATGGAAACCGTGCTGAACCTAGGTCTTAACGACCAGACCCTTCAGGGGTTGATTCGAGAGTCAAATGACCAACGCTTTGCCTATGATAGTTACCGCCGGTTTATCCAGATGTTTAGTACGGTGGTACTTGATATGGAGAAAGAAGGGTTTGATAAAATTCTGGACGAACACAAGGAGCGGCTCAATGTTCAACACGATCATGAACTCCCCGTTGAGGCTCTAAAAGAAATCGTCGCTTCTTATAAAACATGGGTGGCTCAAAAAAGCCGAACGGTCTTTCCACAAGATCCAAAAACCCAACTGCAGATGGCCGTTAAGGCGGTTTTTAAATCCTGGACAATTCCCCGAGCCGTCGCTTACCGAAATTTTAATCGCATCCCTCATGACTTGGGTACTGCCGTTAACGTGCAAGCCATGGTGTTTGGCAACATGGGCGCAGATTCCGCTACAGGGGTTGCTTTTACCCGAAATCCTTCTACCGGGGAAAGCGAACTCTATGGTGAATATTTGATTAACGCTCAGGGCGAAGACGTGGTGGCCGGTATTCGGACCCCCATGAAAATTAGCCAGATGGTCAACGACCTTCCTGTCGTCTACAAAGAGTTTACCCAAATTGCTCAACGTCTGGAAACCCACTATAAAGACATGCAGGATATGGAGTTTACCGTAGAAAAAGGCAAACTCTTCATGCTTCAGACTCGAACCGGTAAACGAACTATCCAGGCGGCGGTTAAAACCGCAGTCGACATGGCTAACGAAGGGCTAATCACCCAAGAAGAAGCTTTATTAAGAATCGAGCCCAATCAGCTTCCTCAATTGCTCCTGCCCAGTTTCGATCCTCTGGAGAAAAAAGAGGCCAGTGCCAGTGAACGCCTTTTGGCTACTGGGCTTAACGCTTCACCTGGTGCCGCCACCGGTCATATCATCTTTGATCCTGACGAAGCGGTTGAATGGGCCCAACAAGGTAAAAAGGTCATTTTAACCCGGCTAGAAACCTGTCCCGATGATGTTCACGGCATGATCGCCTCTACCGGTGTCCTCACCGCTCGAGGTGGCAATACCAGCCATGCTGCTGTCGTGGCTCGTGGTATGGGTAAACCCTGTGTCGCAGGGTGCGAAACCTGTCAGATTAACTTAAAAGCAGAAACCCTGACTGCCAATGGACAAACTTTCAAGAAAGGGGACATTATTTCTATTGACGGTGCCACAGGCGAGGTGTTTGCGGGCGAAATCCAGACCATCCCACCGGTCATTAGCCCGGAATTCGACATTCTGCTTCGCTGGGCGGATGAAAAACGACAGCTTGGTGTCCGTGCCAACGCTGACACACCGGAAGATGCGCAAAAAGCCATTGAACTGGGTGCCAAAGGCATTGGCTTATGCCGAACCGAGCACATGTTCATGGAAAGCCATCGTCTGCCTGTGGTTCAGACGATGATTCTTTCGGACAGCCCGGAAACTCGGGAGGAGGCCCTTAAAAAACTCCTACCCATGCAGTTAGAAGATTTTAAAGGTATCTTTCGAGCCATGGATAGTCATCCCGTAACCGTTAGGCTCCTTGATCCGCCGCTTCATGAGTTCTTACCGAACCCCATGGAATTGATCCAAACGATCCACGAGTTGAAAACCAGCGCCGCCAGCGCATCCATTATCGAAGAAAAAGAAGCCTTGTTTAAAAAAGTGAGCGCTCTGGCCGAATCTAATCCCATGATGGGGTTCCGGGGGTGTCGACTGGGTCTTATTTACCCAGAAATTTATACCATGCAGGTGCGAGCCATTTTTGAGGCCGCCACCGATTTGGTGCGGGAAGGCATTTCCGTTAAGCCGGAGATTATGATTCCTCTCATAGGCCATCCTAATGAACTTAAACTCATTCGGGAACAGTTGGAGCAAACAGCGGAAACGGTGATGAAACGAAAAGACACCTGGCTTCACTACCTGTTTGGTACCATGATTGAAATTCCTCGGGCGGCACTGGTGGCCAATGAAATTGCAGAATACGCCGAGTTTTTTAGTTTTGGTACCAACGACTTGACCCAACTAACCTATGGATATAGCCGAGACGACGCCGAAGGACGATTTTTGGCTCAATATCTGGAGCAGGGCATCATCGAGGAAAACCCCTTTGAAGTCTTGGATCCCAAAGGCGTCGGGAAACTACTAGAAATGTCTCGGGATTTAGGACGAGAGCAACGCCCTAATATAAAGCTTGGTATTTGTGGCGAACATGGCGGTGAAAACCAAAGCGTTCAATTCTGTCACCGTATCGGGCTCGATTACGTAAGTTGCTCGCCCTTCCGGGTGCCGGTTGCTCGGTTGGCCGCCGCTCAAGCCGTCATTTTAGAACGTCAGCAAATCCAGGCACTGGAAGCAGCGCTCACCTGAATGGCATTGGGCCTTAAAAACCTGAATTTAGTGGCTTACTGTCTGCCTTGTGAACAACTTTTTCAGCGGTACACAGGTTAGAAATCGTCAATCCAAATAGCCGCACCGAAGCCGGTGCGGCTTAATCCTACAACAGAGACATTTCAAATGTGTTCTTGATCGGCCTTTAAGAGGCCTCAGAAACTCTATGTATATAACAATAAAATCTAAGTATTATACGAATCCCAATATCCCCCTCCCTCTTGTGATATGATCCCATTACTCTAATGCGACCTGGTATTAAAAACGGGGACCGATCAGTTTGTCTGCCCCAATAAATAGGACCCGGTTAAAAGCAGATTATTAGGATCAACTTTTTGGGGGCAGTCAGGGGCACGTTAGTTTGTAGAATAGACTGCTTAACCTGATGTCCCTAGCCCTGCTACAATACCTCCGGTTGAAGAAATAAAGGCGCGGCCAAAAAGAGATTGAACGGCATTACTGGCTTCATCTTGATTTTGTCGAAAATGCTGTAAGAGATACACTTGAACGTAATTAAGCGGATCCAGATAGGCCCGTTTCATTTCAATGGATTGATAAACCGAGCGAGTCGCTACATCCGTTAACAATGGGGTTTGTTCTGAGAGTTCTTCTAAAACTTTTTTGGTGAGATCGTATTCTTGTTCAATATCATTATAAATTTGTTGCATGGTCTTTAAATCATGATCTGTAGCTTGGAGTAATGTCATATAATGGCGGGCAATCAGCATGTCGGATTGTAAAATGGTGATAGCACTATTATTTATAATACTTCTGAAAAAGGGCCATTGTTTATACATTTTTCGAAGTTGAGATAATCCTTCAGGCGATGCTTCAATGTATTTTTGAATAGCAGTACCCACACCATACCAACCGGGAATGATCGTACGAGACTGGAACCACCGAAAGGCCCAAGGAATAGCTCGAAGGTCCTCAATTACGGCTTCTTTCCGCCGATGTGATGGGCGTGAGCCAATGTGGATAGTTTCAATTTCCTTGGGTGTCCCATAGGTGAAATAATTCACAAAGCCAGCGTGTTTTTTTAAAGCCTGATATTTATTTTTCGAATGTTCAGAAAGTATAGAATGTATGGAAATCCATTCGTCAGAGGCTTCGATACTTTCCTCTGATGATAAATGACGCTCAAACGAAGCAACTAGAAGGTTATTTAAATGCGTTCGGGCAGTACCACCGGTCAGATAATGTCGGGCAAGCACCTCTCCTTGTTCTGTAATTTGAGTGCCCTGGTCTAAACTGTGAGTCGGGAGAGATAAAATGTGATGTTTTGTAGGGCCACCCCCTCGCCCGATGCTGCCCCCTCGTCCATGATAAAACTGGATTTTAATGCCAAATGTTTTAGCAACACGAAGAATATTTCTTTGCGCTTGATACAAGCTCCACTGGCTTGTTAAATAACCGCCATCTTTATTGCTGTCAGAGTAAGCCATTAAAACGATTTGCAGATTATTTTGATTTTCAATATAGCCACGATAAGACGGGTTTTCAAAAAGCTTTTTTAGAATCTTAGGTGCCTGCTCTAAATCTTCAATCGTTTCAAATAGCGGAACGATATGAACCTGTCCTTTAAGTTTCCCTGATTGAAAATGAACGAGGCCTTGTTGTTTAAGAAGGTACAAGGCGCCCAATAGATCGTTGACACTTCGAGACATGCTTAACAACAAGTGTTCAGAAGCTTTACTACCTATTTCCTCTTGAGCCAGTTTCATTACGGATAGCATGGATAACAGTCGCTTTTCAAACTGTCCATTTTCTGAATATTTTTCAGGATTATCCCTGATAATTCGATCAATATCCTGAGGCTTCAGTGGTGATGTGCCGGGTTGTTGCAGAAGTTCGGTTATAAAGTCGAATAACGAGTTTTCGTCGGATGAGGAGTCTATAAAGTCCAAACTATAGCCCTGCGCTAGAAGTACACTCTGAAGGGTTGTTTTTATGTAAGTAGAATCTTCCCGTAAATCAATCCCGGTATAACAGAAATCAAAAATCCTCAGGGCCCATAATAGGTGATTAAGTGGGTCAAGAGATCTTTCTTTAAAACCATGGTGTCGAAGACCTTGAATAACGCATTCAAGATCGATCTCTAAAGCTTTGGCATCCGTGTAAATAAATGGTGAAGATTTGGGTTGTGGTGTAAAAGTAAATTGACTTTGAAAGCGATGTTCTTCTAGCCCATGTAATGTGAGCCGATAAGAAAGGGTATTATTTAGACGGGCAACCATTAATAATAACTTTTGACGAAATGGTTCCCGAAGGTGATATCGATGAACACCGGCTGAACGTTGAAATTCCCGATCGTTTACCTGTTCTAACTCCAAAAGGTCTTGATTGATGGACGCTTCTAATTCGGCACTTGCTGTCACGCCTTTTAAGGCTGAAAAACTATAGAGAAAAGCCGTTTCTTCTAACTGATCTCGATATTTTTTTAAAATTCGTTCCCAGCGTAGTGTTAATATTTGAGCAAAAACGTGAGGTTTTGTGTTTGGGTTTCCATCCATGTCCCCCCCGACCCAACTACCTAATTTAATTAAGGGTTCTTTTTGTATGGGTTGTACCGCGTTATAGGTTTCGCTCAATAGATGATTAATTCGTATTTGGTGTTGAGGTAATTCGGTATAAAGAACGTCTAAAAAATTATGTAAGGCTTTCGCTTCATCTTTAACTTCCGGCTTTACCCAGCGAACAAAGCTGGAAAACCAAAGTCTTTGAATCTGATTTTCTAGAAGCTGAATGACCTCTTTCTGCTCTTCATAGGTGGTTGTTTGATGGAATCGATGTAGTAACTTGAGAAGATCTTTATGATGATTCAAATAGGTTGTTCTGAATATTTGTGTTGGATGAGCGGTAGAGACGAGTCGGATTTTAATTTTTCTTAGAGCTTCTATTACAAGAGCTTCTGCTGTATTTTCGTTTACCTGAACTTTCAGTGCATGTTCAATGGTCTGATTTTGTTTGGTGTTCTGCCCTTGATGATAACTTTCCGTAATGGATGCGAGTTCCAGAAAGATCCGAAAAGCGTCCACTGCTTTTAAGACACGCTCTAAATGCTCAGATTGATTATCAGATGCGGAAAGTTCGTCGAACACAGACGAAATTTCTTCAAGTGCAGGGGTTTGGTGATGTTGTCGAGATTGCTTGGCCTTTAACCGAAGGGCTTCTATAAGTTGAAACTGTGCTACGCCGTGCTCACCATCTTTAGCTACGACCCTCCCCAAAAGGGTGCCAAGCAACCGAATGTCATCGTATACAGCGCTCTTAGGCTTTGACGTGTTTTTTCGGGAAAAGCCCGGTAGTGTTTTTAATACCTGCTGATACCATTCCCAAGAGGAAATAGGGGCGTTTTTGTCAGCTTTATGAGTTGCTAGCATAGAGTTTACTTGTCTTTCGGTGTTTTTGGTATGTGAATTCATATTATAACCTTATTGACCGCCCCGAAGGTTGATCCCATCAAAAGTGAGGAGTGGGATCATAACACACAAGTTGCTTAATTAAGTGGGAAGCATTGATATGAATGGTCGGTAAACTGGTGAGGTGTTGACGCCTCTCCTAAAGAATCCCTATTCTTGAGGGCAGGTAATACCGAACCTTTGAGGAGATGTTTTTAGAAAGTGTCAGGATTTAGACGAATCGTTGCCGAACAGGAACATAAGTCATAAGAAGCCTTAAAGTACTCATAACCTATTTCACTTTTCCGGCAGCTATTTTTAGTTGTCTACGGTTGAAAGTTCATCTATTCGTATGATTTTTAAAGTTTTTCTATCTAGAACCCCTGTTTTAAAAAACTTTTCCTTAATCTATCTCTGAATTTGCCGATAAACACTATATAAGAAGCTATTGCGAATAGATGAAGTTGTCGTATCAGATGAACAGCTCCCGACAGTCTTCGGGCGTAACGCCCGGTATTATCCGCACTGGTGGTAATTGCCACCGGTATATTAGCTTTGTAGATGGTCGGCTGGTTTCTATTGAAACCGCAAAAAAAGATTTATTCGATATTTCAACCTTGTATGGCTTGTTGAATCAAGTCTGGACAGCCTCTCGTTTGGGTTTCTCAAAGCTTTGCCTCGTTTTGGCTTTGTTGGGAATACTTTCTAACGCACCTGTGGAAGCTTTGCCTCAAGGCTATGATGTAATTTCTGGAGATGTTACTTTTAACATTGACGGAAATAACATGACCATTATATCCACGTCTGACAAGGCCATTATCAACTATAACCAGTTTAATGTGACTCAAGGTGAATCGGTTCACTTTATTTTACCCGGTTCCACTTCATCAGTACTTAATCGTGTTATTGGCAACAATCCAACCAGCATATTGGGTAGTATTCAATCTAACGGAAAATTGCTTCTCGTTAATTCGTCAGGAATTCACATTGGTGCGACGGCCAACATCAACACGGCGGGTTTTCTTGCTTCGACGCTCAATGTTTCAAACGCGAACTATATGGCCGATAAACTTGTCTTCAGTAGAGAATCTGGCCTTATGCCGAGTGGCGTTATTAATGAAGGTAATATTGAGGGTGAGGATTTTGTCGTGTTGGCGGGCGCTTCAGTGCGTAACGATGGTACGATTATTGTCCCTGAAGGGCGGGTGGAACTGGTCGTTGGGGAGAAAATCACCGTCAGTTTGGGTGAATCTGTGGCTGCTGAAGTTGTTGTCAACAAAGCTCTGAAGCAAAAAGTTGATGATATTCAAGATGCGATTATCAATACAGGCACCATTGATGCTCATATTATTGAGCTTCAGGCGCAACTCGAACAAGATATGTACAACAGCGTGGTGAATCAGGAGGGCATTATAAAAGGAACCCGTGTTGCTATGGAAGGCGGGATAATCCGTATTTTAGGAGAATCAGATGGTGATGCTGTTGTTCATAATACGGGTACAATAGAGGCTGAAACTGTAACAATTAGTGCCGATCGGGTGATTCAATCTGGGAATATTTTGGCGGATGGTTTTGACGGGCAAAATGCCGGAGTCGTTGAAATACAGTCGTCCACTGAAACCATCCTGAAAAAAGGTAGCCTGACTTCAGCCCGGGGTCAGGGTCAGGATAGCAATGGTGGTGAGATTACCATATGGTCTGATAAGGACACAGAATTTGATACGGGTGCGGTTATTGATGTTCGTGGCGGTGACATTTCCGGGGATGGCGGGTTTGTGGAAGTCAGCGGCAAAGAGACAGTCCAGTTTAAAGGACAAGCCTTTGGAGAAGCTGTTGAGGGAACAGATGGCGAAATTCTCATTGACCCGGTTAATATTCTGATACAGAACGGAGGTGCTTTCGATCCCCAGGCCGGTGCCTCTTTTAACGGATTTAGCCTTATTACACTGCTTGCAGATAACGACATTACGGTTAATAGCCCGTTTGATACGAATGTCGCGACGGGCAATAGTGGTGCCGCTCTTACGATGCGGGCAGGAAATGACATTAATATTAATGCGGCGCTAACGAGTCACAATGCTCGTATTGAGCTGGTTGCCGATAGTGATGGGAATGATCTGGGTGGTATCAATATCAATGCGAATTTGGGAACAAATAACGGGAATTTATTATTGCAGGGCGCAACGGTTGATATCAACGCAAATGTCAACGCGGGAACGGGAACTGTTTTTATCAAGCCTTCGACGAGTAATCCAGATATTACGGTTGCCGGTGCGACAGATAATAATGATCTGGCAGGGGTGCGGCTGGATATTTCTGCCGCTGAAATGAACCGCATTCAGACAGATACCCTTTCAATCGGGGAGGAAACCCTCAATAATGACATTCGACTTCTTGGTAATATCGATGTATCTACAGATACGGGATATCATTTGGGCTTTCTGACTAATGGTGATTTTGACGGGAATGGAAAGACGATATCTCTCGGCAGTGTGTTTAGTGGCCTGGAGTTTGATGGGGTTAATGACTTTCTGGCGATTCAGAATCTGCTATACAATTCGGCCAACTCCATCAATGAGTTGACAGTCGTGACATGGCTGAAAACAACCGATCCGGGAGTGACCTCTCTGGTCGACTTTGATCGGAGTGAGTTTTATTCTTTAGGTATTAACTTTCACAGTGGCGGAGCCGATAACGGAAAAGTTTCATTTGATACGTATGCGACAGCGGGCGGTATTAAAGACTTCTCCAGTAATACTCGAATCGATGATGGTAAGGTTCATGGGATTGCGGCCCGTTTTAACGCTTCTCAACTCAACGAAAAATCGATTTTTATTGATGGCACCCTGGATGCTCAGGGTGATCAGTATGGCACCAATGTCGCCCTTGGGAAAAACGTGAACCGTTTCGGATTTGTCGGCGATGGTTCTGAAGCGACGGCCTTTAATGGTACCCGAAACAATGTTTATTTTGATGGCGTTATTCAGGGTGTCCAGATCTATGATCGAGCCTTGGCGGATGGAGAAATTTCCACACTGCATAATAACGGTCCGGGTGCTATTGGGCCACAGCCTAATCTGGTTTTGGGCTACGATTTTACACAAGGCAGTGGCCCGACTGTTACGGATTTTTCGGGAAGTGGAAACACGGGTACTATTGTTGGTGCGACTCGAGTGACCGGTCATGATCTGAATATTCAGGCTGGTGGAAATGTATCCACCGGAACCATTATCAGTGATGGCCGTGTTGTTGATATTCAAGCTGGGAACCATTTAACGGTAACCGGTAACATTAGCGGTAATTCAAATTTGGTCGCCGACGCCAGCAAAAATAACATCGGAAATTTGGTGATTAATGGAGTGCTGAATAGTAGCCACACTCCCATTGAATTAACGGGAGCCCAGATTGATATTAACCAAACAGTCAATGCAGGAACCTCAACTATTGAGATTAAATCCAGTGTTTCAAAAGATGTTCATCTGAACGATCCAGTAGACAACAATGATTCCGCAACCTTACTTGATATTTCAGCAGCTGAATTTGGGCGTCTTATTGCCTCTCATGTTGAAATAGGCAGTCTGGATAATAGCGGTGATATGACTTTAGTTAACAGTTTGGATTTATCAGGACGAAAAAGTATTGATGGCGGCGCATTTGATCTGACCTTGAACGCCGGCGGCAGTTATATTAGTTCAGGGAATAGCATTTTCCTGGATCGAGATTCTCTTTATCTTGATGGTACGAACGACTATCTGGCGATTAATAATTTATTTGAAAATGCGCAGGATATTTCTGACTTAACGGTTGTTATGTGGGTTCGAAGTACGGACACGGAAGCCGGCATTATTGATTTTGATCGAAGCGAATTTTATTCGTTAGGCATTAATTTTGCGAGTACGACGGGTAATGGAACTGTTTCCTGGGATACGAATGCGGGCAGTACGGTTCATGATTTTGGCAGTACGACTCGGGTCGATGACGGTCAGTGGCATCAGGTTGTTGCGACGTTCGACGCTTCTGGTGCGATGGATAAAGCGATTTATATTGATGGCGGATTGGATAACGAAATCAACGCCCATGGTGGAGCTAATCTGGGAAAAAACGTCACCCGCTTTGGCTTTGTTGGGGATGGATCAGAGGCCCCTGCATTTAATGGTGCTCGGAATAGTCTGTACTATGCGGGGCAAATTGATGAAGTTCGTGTTTATGATCGGGCATTGACCGCAGGAGAAATAAGCACCCTGTACAATAACGGTGTTGGGACAAGCGTAGACGGTACGGAAGCGAACCTGAGCTTTGGATATAATTTTGATGAAGCAACGGGAACGAATGTTGCTGATATGTCCGGTAGTGGAAATAATGGAACCTTGTTTAATAGCCCTCAGTGGGTACAGGGTAAAAACTTGATCATCAATGCGGGTGGTTCAGTGGATACCGGACATATTATGGGCGAGGGATCCGATATCACTATCACCGCAAATTATAGGGGAGTCAGCGGTACGATTAATACAAGTGGAAACCTGTTGGCAACCGGTAATGGTACGCTAACGTTAAAAACACTTGAAAATCCCCCGGCCCCTGAAACGTTTGATACGGTGGATCCTGAGCCAATGCTTCGGGATAATAGTGGAAGCCATGACGTCAATGCCGGTTCAGGAAATTTTCCCGTCATTGAATGGGCAAACGCTCTCAATGAACCAACACCAGCAAATTATACAAGCAGTTTATCGCCCGAATCTATCGTTGAGGTTTCTTACGGTCTTTTAGAAAACTTTCAGTCTGCAAGTATTGCTTACGGTGGTGGAACCTTCAAAGTTGAAGGCAAAGATTTGGGTGAAGTTGCCTATGTTGTTCAGCCAGGCTCAAATCGGGTGATTGTTATGGATACCCGTACCAACAGAGTCATTGCTGAAATTATTGTGGGTGAACGTCCTACTAGCATCTCAGTGACGGGTAAAAAAGATATAGCTGTTGTCACTAATTCGGAGAGTAATACGGTTTCTATTATTAATACCGATAATTACGACGTTCAATCCACCATTCAGGTCGGAGAACAACCCCGTAGTGTTGTTGTTAATGAAGAAGGCAGTAAGGCCTATGTCGCTAATTTTGGCGATGGAACAATTATGGTCGTTGATCCGTTAAGCGCAAGTGTTATAAAGACAATACCCATTGGTGGTAAGCCGGTCGCTGTATCGATTAGCCCAGACGGAAAATGGGTGTATGCCGCCGATTATCGGGGAAACAAGATTCTAGTGATCGATACGAAGAAAGAAACGGTAACACGTGAAATCAATGTTGGCAAAGGGCCAAAATCTATTGCCGTAAGTCCTGGAGGACGGGTTCTCTATGTGGCTAATTATCTTGACAGCTCTATTTCGATTATCGATACTCGTGTCGATGAAGTAAAGCACACTATCAAAGTGAGCAACCGTCCTTATGGCGTTAGTGTCAGTGATGACGGACGGAAGGTCTATATCGCAAACCGAAGTCAAAATTTAGTTGAGGTTGTTGACGCTGTTTCATTGACAATTCGTCGCCGTATTAGGCCAGAAAAACTAAAGAACAGATTTGGAGTCTCTCAGGAAAAAGTTTCAGCCCGTCAGTAAAAATAGTAATTATACATTCACAGATCAACTTTTGGGAGGCAGTCAACCCTTTCCTCTTATTTTCTTGGAATAACGGAGTGAATGGGATTTACATCCAGCTTATCATCTAGCATAAAGAGTTCCGCCAGAGAACGAGCGTATTCATAGCTGTACTTGCGGTCCATCAGGTCAATTTTTGAAGCCATTTCAGCCATTCGGCCTTCGAACTCTTCCACCGTAATCTCTGTATCTTCTTCACCTGTCAAAAATAGTTCCCGTTCTTCCAGAACCGTGTTTTTATCATGATCGATTTTACCCAGTTTCTGGTTACGCTCGGATGAAATGGTGTTGTAGACTTTACTCCGAACAATTTCTTTCATTGTGGGATCAAGCCCTTGGGTTTCTCCCGTTCCGTAAATCTCTTCAGAATTTCTATCGTATTCAACAGGCTGGTTTGTTTCGGGTTCTGGAGACTGGTAAACTTCGGGTTCGGGGGTGGGTTCTATCACTTCATTAACGGCTTCTCTAATCGGATTGACTTCTGGCACTTCTTCTCTATTATCTGGCGGCTCTTTACCGACTAATCCAGGGGGCCCTTCAGTCTCCTCCTCCTCTTCCGTTTCACGAATCGTGATTGTAGCAAAAGGATTTTCTTCCTCAGGGAGTGATTCTTCACCTTCCGCTGGCTCAACTTCTCCTGCCGCTTCACCGGATTCTATTCCCTCGTTCTCCTCTCCTTCCGCTGGCTCAACTTCTCCCTCAGCTTCGCCGGATTCTGGTATTTCAGGCGTGCCGGTTTCATCAACTGATTCGATTCCATCTACAGTATCATCGTCGCTTTCGGCTGAATCTAATTCAGCGGTATCTGATTTTTTTACTAATCCTGGCGGCCCGCCTTTGTCCTGTAAGCCGGGTGGAAGATCACCATCTTCATTGTCATCATCGGCTTTTTTGCTGTCATTCTCTTTTTGAAGAGAAGAGGCCTCTGTATTTCCCAGTGCTCCTAAATCAAGATTAGAGGTTTCAAATAGAGCGGTATCCATTTTGGCAAACATCCCACCGGCAGGTTGAGAGTCTTGAGAAGGATTTTCTTTTTTTTGCGTAGGCTGCTGTTTCGGGCTTTTTTCCTTATCCTCCTTCTTATTCACATCAGTGCCCGCTTGAAACGGGTTCGGGTTGATATTAATCATATCCACAAATACTCTTCATTTCCCTCTTACTCTTTCTCTTTCTCTTTCGATTTTTATAAATCGAACGGATCCATGACGGACTCATTCCTAACATAAACGAACTGAATGCTCTATTTCTCTCTATACAAATAATAAAAACAATTTTTACCCTGAAATTGCTGGAAAGATTCTTAAGACATCCTTAAGATAGTCACTTTACAAACATTAAGAACATGATTATAATTAAACAAAAGAGAGCGACCGGCCTTCTACTACCTTGAGGGCCTGTTGAGTTTAAAAAGAAGAGGGACTGGGGGGAAGTTCTGTATGATCTTAAAAACCTTGAAAAAAATCGGTAAAAAAAAGTTTGTTCTTCCTGAACGTCCCAAAGAACCGTCTATTCGGTTTGGTGAGAACCTGGGTGATCTTGGGCAAGAACTGATTTTTGCGATCAAGTATTATAATCTCCAAAAAGCTTCGGCCTTAATCGAGGCCGGTGCCAATGTGAATATCTCAAACCACCGGCAAGACACCCCGCTAATTTGGGCCGCCCTTACAGGGCAAGTGGATATTACCATTGCCTTGCTTAAAAATGGGGCTGATGTTCACTACAAAAACGCTTCCGGGTCATCTGCCTTAACCTTAGCGGCTCGGACAGGACGGGTTCAAATTATTGATTTACTGGTGGCTTGGCAGGCAGATGTGAATTGCAGAAACAACACGGGGCGAACGCCTTTAATGGAAGCGGCCATGCAAGAGCATCAGGCTTTGATCCGTCAGCTTATTACTCTAGGGGCCGAAATTAACGCCCAATCTAACTCTGGCAAAACCGCCTTGATGGAAGCTGTCATTAAAGATAATTTGCCCATTGTCAAAACCCTGATTGTTGAAGAGGCCAAAATTAACTTAAAGGATAAATACAGACGAACAGCACTTGATTTTGCAAAAGCAGAAGCTGTTCAAGAGTTTTTAAAAAATAACGGTGCCGTAAAAGGATTTATCATTTAAGGCCAAGAGACTTCCAAGAAAGATTCCTCTTCCATCCGAAGCCGAGTAAAACGGCTGGGGACAAGAAGAGGAATACAATCAATGTTCTTAATCGTTTTGATTATTGAGCAACCCCATTATAAAGAAGGGCACCATCTTGTCCCGGTGTTCCACCACTGCCTGTGGTTCCCCCGGTTCGATAGAAGTTACCTGAACCGCCTGGGGATGTACTTTCGTTATCAATGGTTAAAGTGGTGCCGTAATTAAACCGAACATCACCGCCGTCGCCACTGACGCCACGGCGTCCGGTGTTTCCGCCTCGGACATCAAAGAACCATCCATTTGAACCAGAGTCATTTAAATCAATGTAAGAACCCGACGTCATGGTAATGGTTCCACCGTCACCACCAGTTCGGCGGTTTCGGGTGAATGACGCCCCTCTGGCTTTGATTGAATCATTACCTGGATCGGTGTTAATGGTGATCCCTTGAGCATCGATGGTTACATTTCCGCCGTTGCCGTTGGGTGTATTACGGTCGCTTTGCATCACACTGTCGAGATCAATATGGGATGTTGTGTTCATTGTAAACGAGCCCAATGCGTTAATATCAACGGTGCCACCATTGCCATTGACTCCGTTTCTGACAAATCCTTCGCCATTAATGTCGGCGTTGAAGGTAACATCGCCAACCGCATTGACGGTAAATGTACCGCCCGAACCACCTTGTCCTGACGAGGCTCCTTCAAAATTGATGGTATTGTCTACCGTCAGGTCATTGGCCGCCGTAATAGTGATATTACCGCCGTTTAAGCTAGCAGCCAAACCATCTGTCGTTAAGGAACTGTTCACATCAATGGTGGAACCTGCTCCATTACTGACTAGGTCAATCTCATAACCGCGAACCGTATTGTTCACATTTAAATCACCGGTTTCGGATTCAAGAACCCAATGGGTCTGCGCATCATCTAAAGCGATATTATTGGTCAGAGTCCCGCCGGTCAAATGGATAGTCCCACCCGAGGAAGTACCGGACACATCGTAATTATTGACACCAAAGCTCGACGTATTGGCATTGCCATTAATGGACGCGTTAATGGTTCCGCCCTGCCCTACGCTCGAAGAGGCTGTCAACGCACCCAGAATCGATAAGCTGTTACCATTGATGCTGATCACATTGTTCGTGCTTCCCGTCGAAGAGCCGCTGGTATCCAGAATACCCGTACCGGAAATGGTGAGTAACCCAGCCGCTGTGGCATCAATATTCCCGCCCAGCAATCCGGCTTGGCCTGCCGCATTAACATTGCCCGCAATGGTCATGTTGTTTGCCGAATTGAGGACAATTTGGCCACCCGCGCCCTGGTTGTTAAAAATGTCACCAATGCCGCCGCTGGCGCTGACGAGACTGCCATTGTTAATGTTCAGATTTCCGCTGGTGGTCAGCAATTCCACATAACCGCCTGGATCATTGGCGTAAAAGCCTGATGCGTTGACCCGACCATTGACATTCATGCTGGCGGCACTAATAGAAACTCGGTTTTGTCCATTGGTTGCCGATGCGTTGACCGGATTCCCCCGGCTATCGATTTTACTAAAGGCATTGTCGGTAAAACTACCAATCACGTTAATATCGATGTTTCCCCCATTACCTTGGGTGGCACCGGCTGTGTTTAAACCGCCGTGGGCATAGATTCGGCCCGCTCGTTCTTCCGTGGCACTGCCGTTGTTGGTCATGGTATTGGCCACAATGTTAATGTTTCCG
>JAJCZA010000012.1 GCA_029262635.1 Vampirovibrionales bacterium
CTTGGAAGGCAGATACTCTACCAGCTGAGTTACACCCGCATGTAAACTTTGAAAATTTTCCAACTGAGGAGAAACTGAGGAATGTCTCAGTTGACAAATGCTGAAATGACTCTATCATGAACATGTTTATATTAGTGGAAACTCCTATCTGTTGTGTGTTTCGACGGTTCTGTGACTCTCGCTTTTTGCCTCTTGGCAACATACTTGGAAGGCAGATACTCTACCAACTGAGTTACACCCGCATTGGACTATAAATTAGACCGTATCCTGAGGTATCTGTCAACCTTCCTTTGTCATTTATTGCTGTTTTGTTTAAGGTACTAACAACTCAGACTCGTTTGAAGGTTCTTCCGTGGTGCCCATCGATTCAACTCAGGTCATGACCGAACTGCAAGATACGATTGTCAATTGTCGGCAATGTCCTCGGCTGGTAGTGTGGCGGGAAAAAATTGCCGACGAAAAGCGTCGTCAATTTATGGATGATACCTATTGGGGGAAAGCTGTTCCGAGCTTTGGCGATTATCAGGCCCAATTTCTAATCGTTGGACTTGCCCCCGCCGCCCACGGGGCGAATCGAACCGGACGAATGTTCACGGGTGATCGGAGTGGTGATTGGCTTTATCGAGCGCTTTATAAAGTAGGATTCGCTAATCAACCGACTTCAACAGATATCAATGACGGCCTCACCTTAACAAACTGCCTGATTACAGCCACTTGTCATTGTGCGCCACCCCAAAATAAATTAACGGCCGAGGAAATTCGAACTTGTCGCCCGTTTTTGATGCGAGAGTTCGCTGCTCTGAGAAACCTTAAGGTCATTCTGGCCTTAGGTAAAATAGCTTTTGACGGTGTGCTTAAGACCCTTCAAGAAGAGACGGGTGAGTCGCCAGGAAAGTATACCTTTGGTCATGGTGTAGAATACTTGCTTCCCGGTAACCGAGTCCTGTTAGGCTCCTACCACCCGAGTCAACAGAACACTTTTACCGGCCGCCTGACCGAACCTATGTTTGACGCCATCTTCAGTCGAGCGTGTACGCTACTTGCTTCAACCGAAAGCACATAGGCTTCCAATGGTTGGCTTTTTATTCGTTTTACGGATAATAGAAGGGTACCCCGGCCATGGTCTAAAAAGGAGTGTTTCAACGATGGGTTTATTACGAGAACAATTTGCCTGCAGCCAAAAACCAGTTCAAATACTAATTGGAGGATTATTGCTGGGTAGTTTGCTTACTTTGCCCATTCAAGGCTGGGCCTTGTTTGGAGACAGCGATGAAGACCCGGTTTCTTCGGAAAAACACGAAGAGAAAAACTGTCAATTCATTCCCGCCACGCCGGTTTGCTTAATCCAGCCCGAAGGATTCTCTCAGGCCACCACTTTTAACGGTTATCAAAACAAAGAAAAAAATGCCTGGGTTATGGTGTCAGAAATTCAGGGTGGATACGCTTCGGTATCAAAAGGGATGACCACAGAGCTGTTGGAAAAAGAAGGCCTCCATGTGCTGGATCGTCGGGAGGTTTATCTTAATAACCAGAAAAAAGAGGGTGAAGCGATTCCGGCGCAATTGCTATCCATTCGTCAGCGGGTCAAATCAACCGGGTATTTTAAATGGCTTCTTCTCTTTGGGGATGATGATAAGACCATTATGGTTAATGCATTTTACCCGATGCAGGAAAAAGTAAGTAATCCGCTAGGGCAGGAATTGGAGAGCATTCTGATGGCCGCTCAGTGGGATCCACAACGAAAACTGGACATTGAGGCAAATTTGAGTTTTAAAATTAAACCGGAAAAGGGGCTAAAGTTGGCTCAACGCATGCAAAATACCCTGCTTTATACTCGTGATGGGAAAACCCCGAACCCTTCACCCGAGGATCCCATGTTTATTGTGGGGCGCTCTTTTTTTGAACAGCAGATTAAAGACCCGTTAGCCTTTGCTAAAAACCGGGTTATCCATTTCCCGACCCTGAAGGATGTTGAGATTGAGTCGGTTGAACCCGCAAAGGTCGACAAGTTAGAAGGGTTTGAAATCATGGCCAGAGCCAAAGACAAACAAACGGCCTCTCCCATGACGCTCTATCAAATGATGCTGTTTAGTGGTCAGCATTATTATATTTTGGTAGGTGCTGTGGGCAAAAACGATACGGAAAACTATTTTGAGCAGTTTAAAAAAACCGCCCAAAGTTTCAAACGAGAATAAAAAAGGGATTGCTAGACTCCAAAGCCCCATTAGACCCGATTTGGCCGGAGATCATTTGACGAGGACAAGGGTGGTGTTTTTTCGGGTGACGGAACGGCCTAGATCCTTATTGAGAGCGACAATGCGGCGTTTAATAAACCCGGTATTTCGGCTGTTTTTCTTCAGTTCCAGCACCCGGTAATAGGCGTCGATCGCGAACTTGGGCTGAGAGGATTTATCCAGTGTTAGGGCCAGCCCCAAGTGGCCTCGGCTAAAATCTGGTGCACGTCTGACTAGATCCTTGAAAATAATTTCAGACTCTTTAAAAATACCTTGTCGAAGGTAAATGCTGCCTAGGTTATTGTAAGCGGGCAGAAAGTCTTCGTCCAGTTGAATAATGGCTTTATAAAGCGTAATCGCTTCGTCAATTTCACCGCTGAGTTCGAGAATAAGAGCCAAGCCAAATTTAGCTTCCAGAAAATCGGGATCCAGTTTAATGGCTCGGCGATAATGTTTCATAGAGCTTTCGAGATAACCGGCCTCGTTATAACACTTGGCGATATCCACATGAACCTCTTTATCGAAGGGGTTGCCATTCAGGGCCAATTTAAAATACTTAATAGCGCCCATGTTGTCGCCTTTTCGGCGAAAGCATTTACCAAGTCCGGTATAGGCTTCCGTAAAATTGCCATGAAGGGCCAGCGCCTGATTGTATTTGGTCATGGCGGCTTCAATGTCTTCCTTGTAACGAAGGGCGTCAGCGGAAATCAGGTAATCGTAAGCCCTACCGTATTTTTTAGAAAGCGGGTTATGCACTTCGGTAGCGAGGCCACCGGTAAATTTATTCAGGGCGGCTACCAGTTTGGATGGGTAGCGTAAACCCGCTTCGTTGACTTGTTCATGCGATTTCATGAACAAAACCTCCAGGTTCCATTGTCTAACAACATAATCCGATCTTTATCCGATCTTTTTTCCAGACTCTTTTCCGTCAAATCCTGTTTTAACCCTCGTTTGCGTAAAAGCAGGGATACTCCGGTTGTGAGGCTATTTTTATTGTATGGGATGGCGATAATTTTGGAATCGACCAATGGGTGTAGAGAGGACGTATCCATGGGCTAATGTTTCCTTTGAGTTACTCTCATAAATGCGCCTGAATCTGATGGGTGAACCGGTTAGGCGTGAAAAAACACGATTTGTTACATGTTTTTCAGGCATAATAGAGGGCATGACGAAACCCCCGACCCGAAATATTGAAATTTCCGGCGCCCGGACGAATAATTTAAAAAACGTTCATTGCGCTATTCCTCACGAAGCCCTGACCGTTATTACGGGCTTGTCGGGTTCGGGGAAGTCTTCGTTGGCTTTTGATACTCTTTATGCTGAAGGTCAGCGGCGTTATGTAGAATCCATGTCGGCCTATGCGCGTCAATTTTTGGAACGGATTGAAAAACCCGATGTGGATCAGATTCTCCATATTTTGCCTGCTATCGCATTGGAACAAAAAAACCGGATAAAGAACGCCCGCTCCACCGTGGGCACGGCCACTGAGGTTTATGATTACTTACGTCTGTTATTCTCCTCTGTGGGTCGACGGTTGTCGGCAGAAACGGGTGACGTTATTGTGGCACCGGAGCGAGACATAGAGGAAGCACTCGTGCAATTGCCGGAACGAACAAAGCTTGTCGTGTTGGCCCCTTTGCCTGATTTGTTCCGAGACGATCCAAAATGGATGGACAAACTATCGGCACAGGGCTATTTTCGGGTCTATCATCAGGGTGTTGTGGTTGAACTCGCTGAGGTGCTGACCGATTTACCTGAAGCTCAACCGGTTCAGGTGGTTATCGATCGGCTGATCGTCCGGAAAAAAGACGAGTACCGTTTGCGAGAAGCTATTCAGAATGCCTTTAAGCTAGGGCAGGGACTGATGGATGTGGTGGATCTGACGGAGGGTGATGTTCAGCGCTATCAGGAGGAAAAGCGGGAGGGCATTCACGCCAATCTGTTTTCGTTTAATCACCCGTTAGGAGCCTGCCCGACGTGTGAAGGATTTGGGCGGATTATTGGGCTGGACATGGATAAGGTGATTCCCAACCGGGAAAAATCTTTGAAAGAAGGGGCTGTTCATCCATTTTCAACACCCGCTAACGTGGAATTACAGGAAGATTTACTGACCATGGCCGAATCCGAAGGGATTCCGGTGGATGTGCCGTATCACGAGTTGACCGATGAGGAAAAGGTGAAAGTCATTAACGGTCATGATGATTATCTTGGAATTCGACGGTTTTTTGATTGGCTAGAAACCAAGCGGTATAAAGTGCATGTTCGGGTTCAACTGGCCAAGTACCGAGGATATTATACTTGCCCGGACTGTCAAGGTTCTCGACTTCGCCCGGAAGCTTTGAAAGTCGTGGTAGGAGGGAAGACGATTCTGGACTGCTGTTCCATACCGGTGTCGGAGCTTCTCATGTTTATCCGAGCGCTGGAATTAGAGGATTACGAGGCGAAAATAGCCGAACGAATCTTAAACGATGTGATCGCCCGGCTGGATTATCTGGTCAACGCAGGATTGGGCTATTTAACGCTGGATCGCCAGTACCGAACCCTTTCGGGGGGTGAGGCCCAGCGGATTAATCTCTCAACCGCTTTAGGCTGTGGCCTGACAGACACCCTGTATGTTCTGGATGAACCAACTGTCGGACTTCATGCTCGGGATACCCATCGTTTAATTGATATTATCCGAGCTCTTCGGGATAAAGGAAATACCATGGTGGTGGTAGAGCATGACCCGGAGATGATCCGGGGAGCGGATCACATTATTGATATGGGGCCTTCCGGTGGCGAGGGAGGTGGCCAAATTGTCTATGAAGGCGATTTTTTGGGCTTGCTAAAAGCGCCTGATTCTGTGACGTGCCAGTATTTGCTCAAGGCTGAATCCGCCGTTTCGAGTGTGAAAAAGAAGAAAAAGACAGAACGCCGGGTAGCGGCGACGTCACGAACTATTGATATTATTGGTGCTGTGGGTCATAACTTGAAAAACGTGTCCGTTAGCTTGCCGAAAAAGCAGTTGGTTTGCGTAACCGGGGTCTCAGGTTCTGGCAAGTCAACCCTGATTAAGCAAACCCTCTACACAGGCTACCAACATGCTCACGGTCGAGGACTGGATCAGGATGGATGCCCTTATGAAGCGCTTCGGGGACTGGAGGGATTCACAGAGGTGGTGATGGTGGATCAGTCGCCGCCCGCCCGTTCACTTCGTTCCAATCCGGTTACCTACATGAAGGCGTATGACGAGATTCGTAAATTGTTCGCTGATTCTCGAAAGGCCATGGTGCTGGGGCTAAAACCGGGGGATTTTTCCTTCAATACGCCGGGAGGTCGGTGCGAAAAATGTGAGGGCCTTGGGTTTATTACCATTGATATGCAGTTTATGGCGGATGTCACCGTAACCTGTCCTGAGTGCCGAGGGCAACGCTTTAAGCACAAGGTTCTATCAGTTGAGTTGTTTGGTAGAAACATTAACGATGTGTTGAATATGACCGTCGCTGATGCTTTTCAGTTTTTTAAAACGGCACCGGCTATTTATAAACGGCTGAAACCCTTACAAGACATTGGGCTATCCTACTTGAGACTGGGGCAGTCAACCTCTACTCTCTCGGGGGGAGAGTCTCAGCGTTTGAAATTAGCCAGTTACTTGCGGATGGATCAGAAAAAATCTGGCGAATACCTGTTCCTTTTTGATGAACCGACGACAGGGCTGCATATGAGCGATATTGATACATTGGTCGGCGTGTTTCGACATCTGGTGGATGAAGGACACTCGTTGATTGTCATTGAGCACAATATGGATTTTATTGCCCAAGTGGATCATGTGGTGGACATGGGGCCAGAAGGTGGCGACAAGGGTGGCACGGTGTGTTTTCAAGGGGCTGTTGACGCATTGGCGGCGAATAAAGAAAGCTGGACAGGCCGTTTCCTGAAGGCGCACCAGACAGCCGAAAAACAATCTGGAAAGCGGTTAATAAAAAAGACGAAAAAACAAAATCCCCGCCGACCTGAGCAGGTGCGTTGACTTGTTGGGACTTTTCGGTACAGGTGGTAACCCAAGTGTACAGGGGGTTAGAGGGTGGGCAAATATGTTCATTCAAAATAAATGGTTTTGATCCCAAAAGAAAAGCCAGCTATGCTGGCCTTTCCTTTCCGGTGTCGCCCCGATATAATGGGGAAGTTATTATTGGGACGTTAGAACAGATAGGAACATCCACGATGGGCAAGCGAAGTCAGCAACCGATTAAATTTGGCACCGACGGATGGCGAGCCGTTATCGCCGATAACTTTACGTTTGATAACTGCGAACTGGTTGCCCACGCTATCGGGCATTATATTCTGGATAAATTCGGAACCCAGAAGCCCGTGATTGTCGGCTATGACTGCCGGTTTCTAGCCGATAAATTTGCCGCTCTCTCGGCTAACGTGTTTAAAAATCTGGGACTCAATGTGCTGACCATTGATAGCTACCAACCGACTCCCACTGTTGCTAATGCCGCCAAGGATTATGACTCGGCAGGTGCTCTCATGTTTACGGCAAGCCACAACCCGCCGGAATATATGGGCATTAAATTTATTCCGGAATACGCCGGTCCAGCGACATCCGATATTACGGAAAAAATTATCGCCAATATCCGAGAATATGAAGCCAACGGGATTCCTCCGATCCCTACGGGAACGACACCGGGGACGATCAAAATTTTTGATCCCTATGACCGTTATTTAGAACGGCTGGAAGAAGTGGTTCAATTTGATGTGCTGAAGAAAGCCAACCTGAAGATTCTCTATGACCCAATGTACGGGGCAGGTATGAATTTTCTCGATCGGATTTACCAGGAAAAAACCGGCCACACCATGGCCATGATTCATAACCGGTTGGATCCCTCGTTTGGTGGAACCATTCCCGAACCCAAAGCGGATCATCTGGGCGAGCTGATTGAAAAAACCCCGGCAGGCGGCTATGATCTTGGCATGGCTAACGATGGGGATGCGGATCGTTTTGGGATTGTCGATGAATCGGGTCGGTTCTTTAGCGCCAATCAGATTATTCCTCTGGTGTTCCGCTACCTTTACGAGAAACGCGGGTTTCGTGGAGCCGTGGTTCGTTCTATTGCCACATCTAATCTGCTGGATGCCATGGCGAAAAAATTGGGCGTGACGGTTTATGAGACGCCAGTCGGCTTTAAGCATCTGGGCGAGGTCATGCGTCGGGAAGATATTATTATCGGCGGTGAAGAATCCGGCGGATTCAGTATTCTGGGTTATATTCCAGAAAAAGACGGTATCTTGGGTGATTTATTGATTGCCGAAATGATTGCCGTCGAAGGCAAGCCTCTGAGCGAGATTTACGAGGATCTGGTGAAAGAAGCCGGGGTTCGGCTTCATGGCCTGAGCGTGAATCTTGATTTAGAGAACGAGAAAAAAGATGCGTTAATGGCGGATATGAGAACCTTGAAACCGGGTGATACCTTTGCAGGTCGTTCTATTCAGGATGTGGTGACCAAGGACGGGGTGAAACTCCTGTTTGGTCAGTACGACTGGTTGCTCTTGCGTCCCAGTGGTACGGAGCCTATCTTGCGGCTTTACGGCGAAAGCCCGGATGCTCAATATCCCGATCAGTTTCAGCAGGCGGTTCAGGATTTAATCAACAAAGAACGGGTTCATGCCTGAAGAAATCGTTTTTGATCCTTTTAATGATTCAGGGAAGTGGGCGACACTCATTCGCTCCCGTGGCATAGGCCAGATTCTAAAGGAAAGTGTGGCTCTGTACCGAACCGAATGGTGGGTGTTTACTCGTCCTCTGCTGTTACCGGTCCTGTTGAAAATAGTGGGAATGATTCTTGCGGTACTATTGCCCCTGTTTATTTTCAATACATTTACCGATTGGGTGTTTACCCTGCGGGTGCCGGTACGGTTATTCACGTTTTTTATTCTGCCGTTTCCGGGAATTGCCCTGATGTGTCGAGGGTTTTGGTTGTACATGGTTTACATGACCTCGTTCAATATCAATTTGATGGAGTGCTTACAGGGAGGGGCTCCTGATTTTGAGAAGGCTTTTCGCCGGGTCCCGGTCAAAGCTTACTCGCAGGTGCTGTTGGTTTTGCTGGCAATTTGGGTACCGGCTATTATTGCTTATAGTGTGGGATTATCGGGTTCTGCTCTGTCTGGGGATAATTGGGTAGCGGTTGTTGGATTTTTGCTTACTTTTGGGTTCTTATCGCTGGTGTTAGTTTTAGCGGCAACGGTGTTTGCGGTTTACTTTAGTCTGGCATTTCAAGTATTCAGCCTAGAACCAACGCTTCAGGGTAGTGGGATGGCCGTGGTCAAGCGAAGTTTTCAGTTGGTGAAAAATAACTTCTGGCGAACTTTGCTTCTGCTTACCATCATGGCTATTACCACCGGTATGGTTATACCGTTTGTGGTCACGTTGATTCTGGATTTATTGCACCTGACTCATCTGTTAAGGCCACCCGCCCTATATTTTATCCATACCATGTTGAACAGCATCCCGACGGGTACAATTCATCAACTGGAAACGTTTGGGGTGGATGTTTATGATGAAGCGCCCTTACTGGCCTTGGATGTGGTCCATTTGTTTACCAACACAGCAATTACCCTCTTGCTTTTGCCCTTGGGTACGTTTGTGCAAGGGTTGCTTTATCTGGATATTCGAGCGCAGAAAGTTGATAACAGTTAGCTTTGGCTATTCCACTCGTCAGGCGAATAGGTCTTCAATTCAAGTGCGTGGATCGTATTTTCCATTTCCGACTGCAGGGCTTTATGAACCAGTCGATGGCGATCCAAGAGATGAAGTCCTTCAAATTTTGACGAAACAATGGTGATTACCAGATGGCTTCCGCTGGATTGATGCCCGGCGTGTTGCCAGCTATTATCTACCACACCCACGTGGTTAGCGAGTAGTTCGGATTGGAGTGTTTCAATGATGGCTTGATTTGCATCGTTTGTAATCGAGGTCATGGGTCAAAATTCCATTATTAAAATAATAATGCTTTATTGTAACCGAAACAGCCCTGTTCGTTATTTTATTATTCCAACCATAATGGACTCCTTTATTTTGAGGAGTTTTAGGTTCGTTTGTTGGGATTTTGACTGCTTTTTAGCTAAGGCCCGGTACAATAATAAATAGTAGAAGAATAACGCAAAGTAATTGAGGTGTTTTTGTGCCCCCATCCAAACGTCCGGTTATTCCGGTTGAAAAACTTCAAGTAACGAAAAGTCGGATCCGGGAAATTTTGTATGGTGCGGATTTGTATAAATACAAAGGTCGAGTTACCAAATTGCAAGGTTTGCTGGTAGAAGCCCACTTGCCCAAGCTTAAGATTGGGGACTTATGCTTTATTGAGGCTGTGGATAGTGAACCCAAGGCTGCGGAAGTGGTTGCCTTCAAGGGCGATATCGCTCAGATGCTTCTGCTTTACGATGGGCAAGGTATTTCTCAAGGGAGTTGGGTTACCACCACAGGAAAACCCATTGAAATTCCGGTAGGTGACTTTCTCAGAGGCCGTTTAGTGAGCCCTCTATGTGAGCCCATGGACGGACGACCGCTGGATACGTCGCTGGCCAAAATTATTAGCGTGGACGCTTCGCCGCCGGATCCGCTGGATCGGCCTGTCATCTCTGAAAAGTTTTCCACTGGCGTGCGTGCCATTGATTCACTGTTGACCATGGGTGCTGGCCAACGAATGGGGCTTTTTGCCGGATCAGGGGTTGGGAAATCAACCTTGATGGGTATGATTGCTCGAAATTCGGATGCAGATATCAACGTAGTGGCCCTTATCGGAGAGCGGGGTCGAGAGGTCAAGGAGTTTATCGAGAACAGCCTCGGCGAGGAAGGTATGAAGCGTTCTGTGTTGGTGTGTTCTACTGGAGACCAGCCGCCGTTGATGCGAATGAAGTGCCTACAAACAGCGACGGCCATTGCAGAATATTTTCGAGATCAGGGAAATAAAGTGTTTATGATGGCTGATACTGTAACCCGAGCGGCTATGTCAGGCCGTGAGGTGGGCCTGGCCATTGGTGAACCGCCAACGATGAAAGGGTATCCGCCGTCTATTTTTTCATGGCTCCAGAAGGTACTGGAACGGTCGGGTGTGACCGAAAAAGGGTCGATTACGGCTTTATACACAGTATTAGTGGAAGGCGATGATATTAATGATCCAGTTTGTGATACGGTTCGAGGGATTATTGATGGTCACATCATGCTGTCTCGAAGGATTGCGGCCATGAATCACTGGCCTGCCATTGATGTTTTGCAGAGTGTTAGTCGATTGTTTACGGAAATTTCGGACAAGGAGCATATTCAATCGGCGGGAAAGATGCGAGAACTAATGGCCATCTATGCGGATGCCAAGGATTTGATTGATGTGGGTGCTTATGTTGCAGGCTCAAATCCGAAAATTGATACGGCTGTTGGTGTGATTAACGAGATTAATCATTTCCTTCAGCAGTCCGTAGGGGACATTATCGAGATTGACGAAACCATTGACCGGCTAAAATCCATGATGGAACCGATTCAGATTTAGCTATTTACTAATAGAACCAAAATTACAGCCCTGATGAAGGTATGGTGTGCTTGTAGATGTGGTAAAGTCCTTTGATCGTAAGCCAAGGATCCACATGGTCCATTTTAAAAGCATAATCCGTCAATTTCTGAAACGGTTCGGCTAGCCCGCCGGTTCCCAAAATGAGAAATTCCATATCTGGGCGTTCAGCCTGAATCTGACGGATGGTTTCGGCGTATAGCCCGGCATAGCCTGCGCTTAACCCGGCCTGCAGGCACTGGCTGGTATTTTTTCCGAGAACGGATTCGGGCTTATACCATAGGACGTCATCAAGCCGGGCGGTCTTTTTAGCCAGAATACCCCAAAATGTTTCCATTCCGGGCGTAATGACACCTCCTAAAAATTGTCCGGTTCGATCCACCAAATCAAAGGTGGTAGCCGTACCAAAATCCACGATTAATGCATTTCTATCCGGGAATAAGTAATGGGCCGCGCAGACGTTGACCAGTCGATCTGGACCTAACTGTTCTACTGGATAACCGTTTAAGTCAATGGGGATACGTACGTTACCCCCAGGTGACACGGCAATCACATGAGATGTGTCGATATGAAACCGGTCGGTGATTGTTGGGATAATAGCCGCTTCCAGTTCTGGCACCACGTTACAATAAGTCAGACCGTCCGGTGTTAACTCTTTGGGCAATTCGTGGGATAAAAAATGGTCAATCTGGGCGGTTACACGTTCTGGATAGCCTGTCTCAGTTTGAATGCGCCAAAAGTGAACCAGCCGACCAAGATCGAAGATTCCGACCTTAACGTTGGAATTTCCAATATCCAGGGCCAGTACTCGCATGATTTTAAGCCGTGTCCTTAAAAATAACGCCTATTTTTTCCCGATTAGACTTTTTTGGTGCTTCTTTTCTGAGCGGGAACGAACGGCAAGCAAGCCCTTTTCAACATTTGATTTAAGGATACCATTGCTTCCAGGAATATTTACGCCAGAGTCTACCTTCAAGTTATAGACGACGACTGTTTTTGCTCCGTTTCCAGTGGCATATAACCGGTAAGTCCCATCCATCTGTTTAAAGTCACCTGAAACTCGGTGAAGATTCAACTGGAGCGCTTTGGCGTTTTCATGAACCTGAACCTGATACTTATAGCTGGGCATAAAGCGTGAAATACTCATGTCCACGTCTAGCGTGCTAACAGAGCCTTTTTGGGACAGGACCTTACATTTTTTGTAACCGGGGATGAACGAGGCAATTTCGTTATAAGCGGTGAGCGTTTGCCAGACAAATTGTGGTGGGGCATTAACCGTCACTTTGGCGGAAACTTCTTTTAAATCGCCAACGGATTTAGTGACACGGACGCTCACATCCTTAGGTCCGGCGGCAAAGGCACTGCTGGGAACCGCAATAAAAATCAGACTAAGAAGTAAGCCGTAGATGAGTGTTTGTTGAAAGCGTTCAGAATAAGTCATAAAATTAAAACCCAAAATTAGTTCTCTTCCTTCGTTTTCCAGCGTTTTTTGTCGAGTGTATTTTGTGTTGTCTTCCTGCTACGTCGTTTAAAATGTGTTGGCCTGATTATATCTTATTAACAATGTAGCAAAATGCAAGATTATTTTTATCCGTCAAGCAATCTATTTTACCACGAATTTTAATGGGACGATTCATTGAACACGAGAGAGATCGGGATAAAAAGAGGTATTGTTCGGATGATTTGTTAGATAAAGTTAGACGGTAGATAAAATTAGTATATCTATAATATATAAAAACAAAGCGATGCCCTAAATTGTCGATAGAGCCAAAAAAGTTTATATTTTTTAACATTAGCGCTCGTTATCCCATAACGTGTTTTTGTGTTTTCCTTTCTCTCCTCTAAGTATCTGAACTTTTGGGGGGAGAAAGCTAAAAATCCCCCGAGGCTTAAGAACTCCGATTAAAATAAGAGCATGAAAATCAATTTTTTTGATGGATGGATCGAACAGCACTTTTCGGAACACGTTGGATTAATACATAAATATGGCGAGCGTCTGCTGTATCTTGCCATGATTATCGGGATTGCGAGTCTGGTCTATCTGGTCCTGATACCCGCCAATATGTTTGCTCATACGGAAAACACGATTCTGGACACACTGATCCGGGAGCGGGCGACAGGAGAAAACATTCGAAGCGTCAGGATACCTGCCTCCGAGGATATTATCTTCCTTTCGATGGATAATGAAACTCTGGCTTACGGGCGGAATAACCCAGAAATTGGCATTGTGGAAAAGCGTGTTTTGCCACGGCGTTATGTGGCAAAGATCATCGATTACCTTCGGGAAGAAGGGGCTAAAGCCATTGTCTTTGACGTGGAGTTTAAGGGGAGTCAGGGTGAGGAAAATGATGGGCCGCTGGCCGAGGCCATGAGTAAAGTACCGAAAGATAAGCTTTTTCTAGCTCTTCGAACCGACGCCCAACTGATTAAAAATCTGGATTCACTCAAGGAGCAAAGTCCGCAGAACAACCGTTTCCTTTTGAACCATTTGGTTTACCCTCAGGTTGTTTTACCTTACGAACGGGTTAGCCAAGTATTGAATAAAATAGTTCGCCTGTCTGGTCAGCCTTTTTACAGTGTCGTTTCGCCTGTTTTTATGTTTGTGGCGTTTGAACCTGTTCCACGGTTTTACCCCTACCCGACGTCGAGACTCGTTCCTGCTCGAACCAGCGTGTTTCCCTACCCAGAAACATTTCGTCTGCAGGCGCTTCCCCATGTGTACCGTCCGTTGTCTGAGAAGGCACAGGTTTATAAAAAACGGCGAAAAGAGAAAAAGATTTTAGGCGGGACGGATCTGTTTGCTTTTATTACTAAATATTACTATCAAAAGCAGGTCTGCCTAAAAGAAAACTATCAGAAGCAGTATCAAAGCACTACCGCTTACCTGGAACTTTTAAAAGCCAACCGGCTTGATGTGCGGTTTCCGGTACGACTGGATCCCTGGACTGAAAGTACGTACTCTTACTGTTGGGCGGATACGATTGAAAAAGCATTGCACTCAAGCGGCTTTCATATTGGGGTGACCAGTGTGGAGTACGATGATGATCAGTTTGATCGAAAAACCCCGCTTCTCTACAAAATTTATGATGATGTGTCCTACACCTATTTAGGGGTTCGAGCGGCCCTTAGTCTTTTAAATCCTGAGAAAATAATACTGACCCCTGATTATTTTCAGGTGGACGAACGAAAGATTCCGATGGTAAAGCCGCCATCCAGTATTATTAACTGGCGAAGTGCCGATAACCTAGTGGAAAATCTAAATCTGCGCGGGAACTTGGAACATTATTATAAGGCTCAGCTGTTATTCCCCTATGCTCGGCTCAATACAATACTTCCGAAGGGCTTCCAAATTCAACTCCTGCCCTATGCGGAGTACGCCTTTTTGCCCCGGACGAAAGAGTCGTTTTATGAGCCGGAACGTCTGCTAAATTTGTGGACTCAGCTTAATACTCCCTGGGAGAATACAGGGGAAACCGCACGCAACGCAAAGGTGGCGTTTTTTAGCCCCTATCGTAATTTTTACCGAAACATTTACGAACAGAAGGCTCTATGGCCGATTCATCCAACCGAACTTTCTCGCCCGCAAAAGAGGACGGCCCATGAACTGTCTGGGCATCTTTATCGACGAGTCTCCATTAGTCAGGTTCTTCAGCAAATCGGAATCAAAGGACAGAAAGCGATTGATCAGGAACGACACCAGCTTGAGCAGACCGGTGTTGGTAGCAAAATTTGGCGGATACGAGGAAACCCTATTAGTGGCGAATTTTCGTTTAAAGATAAAATCGTTATCTATGGCGATGCGCTGGCTGATATCCACCGAACCCCTATGGGGGTTATCTATGGCCCTGAGGTGGTTGCCACTGTAACGGACATGATCCTTCATGATACGATGTTCATCCAATTTACCCCACTGCCGGTTACAATTTTAATTGTTCTGGTTTTTTCCCTGATGGCGAGCTTTTTTCCCCTGACCTTTGATGATTTGCCGATTGCGCTGGGAGCCAGTGTGTTTATTGCCATTGCTTATTGCACTTCGTCGTTAGCCGTGTTTATGTTTTTAGGCTACTACACGCCGTTTATTTTGCCGGTACTGTGTATGACAGTGGCGTTGGTCGGATCCACATTATGGCGCTATGTGGTTCTGGATAAGGAAAGCCGGGATTTGACCCAGGCTTTTGGGCGATATGTTTCTCCTCAGTTAATGGATGAAATTCAGTCGAACCCTGGTGGGGCCATGGAAAACCTGAAAGGAAGCAAAAAAGAATTAACCGTTCTCTTTTCGGACTTAAAAGGGTTCACCAGTACATTTGAAAACGAAGACCCCGAAACCATGGTGGAACAACTCAACGAATATTTTGACGTGATGACCAATATTATTCTGGCCAATAAAGGAACCTATGATAAATATATGGGGGACGCTATCATGGCCTTTTTTGGAGCCCCCGCAGAATTTGAGGACCATGCGTTTTACGCAGCCAAGTCTGCTGTTGAGATGTGTGATGCTCTGATTGATTTGAACAAAAAGTGGGTAAAAGAAGGCAAGAGCGAGTTGGGGTTAGGTGTGGGGCTGAGTACGGGATTAATGTTTGTGGGGAATTTTGGATCTGAAAGGGTCAAGAATTTTACGGTGATGGGCAGTGCCGTTAATCTGGGTGCCCGGCTGGAAGCCTATACCCGGCAAGCCGGTATGGATATTGTCATTAGCAAGGAAACCATGGCGCAGTGCGGTAACCTGGTTGTGGTCAATAATCTGGGCCTTATTGAGGTGAAAGGGTTTAGCAAGCCGGTGGAAGTCTACGGCTTGGTGGATCTTTCAGAAGAGGCTAAAATGGCTTATTACGAAGGTTATAGCGACTTCTATTCATCTGAGTACTAGGCGGTACAGCGTTTCTATTTTTTAGGAACAGAAGAAATGAGGAGTCGCAGGTGATTTTGGATAGCCTGCTCGAATAGAGAAGCCCATCCTTCCTTTTCGGGGGTAACGTGTTGTTCAAAGACTAAGGTTAATTCCGCTTCATCATCCCACTGACCGTTAGGGGCGAAGACGGGTATCAGTTGAATAGTACGAATATTGACGTTAAATCGGCAGAACAATTGGAGAAGGTCAGAAAGCCACTTGCTGTGGATAACTCCTCGGCATTGCAGGCTCTGTTTCTCACGTGATAACACGGAACCGTCTACTCAACGAGTTGTAATTTTTGGGTGAAGCCCATCTTCTGGAGCAGTTCATAGGACTTTAACCCTAAGTCGCCCCGAGGCTGAGATTTGATGACCTCAATTAGCATCTTGATGGCTTGGCGGTGTTCGCCTTCTTCGATGTAGATTCGTCCCATTTGAAAAAAAGCTTTATCCCGCATTTTAGCGAATTCCAGTGCCACCTGTTTTTCCAGTTCGGCTTGAACGCGTGCGGAACCCACATCGTTGAGAACCTTATAAAGGCCAATATGCGCCTCAGTGGACTCAATAAGCCATTCTTTTAAAGGGACCAGCTTTGATTTAGCAGTGTAGATCTGCTTTTTTTCAATCAGTTCGGCTGTTTCATTTAGTCGTTTTTGAGCATCCGCAATCCCCAATGGGTTTTTGGGGTCATCCATAGAAGGGAGCGATTGAGGAGGGTTTTCGTTACTGACCTCAGCATTGTCAACTTTGGGGTTGGCAAGTTTAGGCTGGGTTAATAGAGGAGGACGACCGGTTTGGGTTCGGGTCTTTTGGGGTGCTGGAGCCGTGTTCTTTTTCTTGCGTTTAATGGTATCAAATTGGCCAGGCATGCCTGCACCTCGTCTGACTTCCTCGTACTCCTCTTCTTTAGCGGAGGCCTCTCCCTCTTGGGGGAGGAACATTTTCCCGAATTTTTCTTTAAGAACCTCCATCTTGCCGCCTTCGGGCACTTCTTTTTCTTTCGGTGCCGGTGGACCCAGTTGGGAAAAAGCGAACATTGGAGCCAGCCCTGCGGTGCCTAAAAGGGCTATCGACGCTAACATAAAAGCGATGGTCAACTGTTTCAATACGGGATGGATTATCATTGTGTTTTACTCCTGCTCATCTCGTCTCCGATAATTATGGTGTAATCCTCAATGGAACTACAAGCGTTCATTTCAAATGTAGTGCCTACAGGGGCAAAGATCAAGCGAGCTTTTTTAAATCGCCGATGCGCTTTGCGAAGTTGGTTGGTAGAGCCATCGTTAACCCGTCGGGTATGTTCCACGATTTGGGTTGATCTGTTTTCCCGGGTGGTTTGACACACGACTTTAAAACGGAGATCAGATTCGATGGAGTCGATCAGGGGGTCCAGCTCTTCTTCAAAGCCAGGGGGATAAAAGACACCAATTTTTAAAGGGCTTTCTTCAGTAACCTCTCCAACAGGGCCTGGGTTATCCAGAAGCAGGCGATCCAAAACCAGTTCGGCTGATGATGGGCTGATAATCCAGTAACTGATTCCCGTTCTGGAAGGATGGCCGGGCAGTGTGGCGACCCGGATATGATCCATGTCTAAATCCTTGCCAAACCATGCCAGCTTCATCAATGTCGGAGTTGGCAAATCGGTATCAATATATTTTGAGCCGGTTTGAACTAGTGCCGGGATGCGAGTCAGCATCCACGGGTCCTTAAACTTTCGGGCTAATGCAGAAAGGAAGGTCTGTTGCCGACGTACCCGACCAATATCGCCCAAGGCATCGTGCCGAAATCTCAAGTAACCCTCGGCTTGCTCGCCGTTCATTGTGTAGTAGCCTTTGTCAAAATTAATGCTCAGCTTGGCGGTGCGATCCGTATATTTCATAGGCTTTTCTACGTAGACTTTCACGCCCCCGATAGCGTCAACCACTTCTCGAATACCCTGTGAGTTAATAACGACATAATTGTCAATGGGGATACCAAAAGAGTTTTCAATAGTGGAAACAGCTAGCTTTGCTCCACCGTAGGCATAGGCGGCATTAATTTTATCAATACCCTGACCTTTCCCGATAAACACTTTGCTATCTCTTGGAATAGAGACAATGGAAACCGTGTTTTTATCGGGGCTAACCCGAACAAGCATCATGCTATCGGTTCGCACACCTTCAAAGCTGTTTGGGTTATGGCTGTCGTAGTTAGAGTCAACGCCCATCACGAGTAATACCATTTCAGGCGGCGGGCCTGGAGATTTTGGTGCCTCAATGGTAATGGTCTTACCGTTGGTGCCAGGAACCGGGATCTGTAAATCCGGGATATCTATAAAATAGCCAATACCGAAAAACAGGGCGACGCTTAGTGCTACGGCGGAAAATATTAAGAGAGGTAGACGAGACGGTTTGTCTGATGGGTTGCCCGCAGGGTGAAGCCGCTCAATACCCTTCCCCTTATTATTTAGGGGTTGATGCGATGGTGGTAGAGGCGGGTTTGAATCGCTATTGTTATCGGAGGGTTTATCCACGCTGGTGTCCATGGGTTAACTTGATGAAAGAGTGTTCGACTATCAATGGAGGAGGGGGTAAATCTACAGTATACTCATTGATGTATACTGTTAAAAGGAACAAAATGAGAAGCCCTGATAGTCCGACTGATTTAGCGTATTATGGGCCAGACGGCATTATTTTTCAATGGATTGCAATGTTTCTCATCGGTACAGACAGATAAACCATTTAAAATTTAAAACTGAAGAACTTTGGAACGTTGCCGATAGGCTGTAAAAGGATTAGGCTGTGTTTATATGGATGACATGATGATGCTTAAGAACTGCTGAGTATAGGCGATTGCAATTAACAGGTCTGTTTTTACTTGTTCTGGTCAGTTTTGTGCTGGTCTGGATAGGGCTGAGAAAATGGGGACCCCTTAAGCCTCACATCCATCTAGCGAGCGAACAGGAACAGTTAATTATTATTGCTCAATTCCTGCATTCAGATACGGTCAGGGATCGAGACATTGCGGAAGAGTTAAAGTCTGGTATGGTAAAAGCGATTGAAGAATTAAGCTTGGAAAACATTCGTATTGAAACCGTTTATACTCGCCTGCTTTCGAATGACGTTGATAACGCACGGAAAATAGGGAATCAGTACAAGGCTCATGCCACCATTTGGGGAACCGATACAGGACAGCGAGTCACGTTCAACGTCCTGAACCTAAGGCAGCTTAGCTCGGACGAAACCAAGCTGTTGAGCACGCTAGCCGATTTTGACGTGAATGATAGCACCTTTATCATTCCGCCTTCGGGTCATAATCGATTTTCTTCCGTCAATTTTTTTGAAAACCGGGCGTTTATTTCTTCCCTGATGCTGGGGCAATTGTACGACATTGAAAAAAACTATCAGGATGCTATCTTGGTTCTGGCCAAGACTATGGCCTCGGTTAACATGGCTTTTCCACCTGTTGATGGGCTGGCGACGACTTATTTTCGATTGGGCTGGATTTATCATGTTCCGATGGATAACCCAACCCTCTCTATGCGCTATTATAGCCAAGCTCTGGAACTGGATCCGTCGTTTGTGAATGCTTATAATAACCGAGGGGTTTTACGGCTGTTCTCAAACGATCCGACCGGGGCTCTTGCTGATTTTGATCAGGCGCTTCGACTCAATCCAAAATTGGTTGGGGCTCTCATGAGTCGAGGGACGTTGTATACCCAATTGGGGCAACTGGAACGTGCGGTAGATGATTACACCTCGTTTTTAAATATTGCCGGAGAATCTGTCTTTAACATTGCGGCCTATTTTGGTCGAGGTAGTGCCAAAGCTAAATTGGGCCTTTTTGATGAGGCCATTGTGGATTTTTCAAGCGCATTGGCACAGGAGCCGGATGATAATATTAAAGCCGCTATTATTTACAGCATTGCCAATACGCTGAAGCAAAAAGCCCTAAGGAATCAGCAGGAAAATCCGGATTTATGGGTCCTCCTTCTGGAGCAGGCGTCGAAGGATTATAAAACAGCAATTGGACTGTTCTCAGCCAATAATGATAAAGCCAGTGCTTATTTTGAGTTGGGCTTTATCCATGACCAGCTAAAGCAGTTTAAGTTAGCGGTTGAGGCGCTGAATTCGGCCATTCTTTTGTCTGAAGATACGAAACAGAATCTTGAGGCAAGCATTTTTCGGAGTCAGGTTGTCGCTCGACTGGAGCAGGTGCAACGGTCTTAATGATGTTAAGAAGAGCCCATGTTCGTTAATTACTCGATTTCCAGGTACAGGCGTCTCCACTCAGCCAGTTCATCGTAAACAACGCCACTTTTATGGCGTAATAACGCAAATAAATAGAGGAACAGGATTAAAATGCAATGCCTCAGCCCTTGGGTGTCTTGAGGGCGGGACTCAATGGCCACATTCAACATATTAAGTTGTTTTTCAGTGAAAGACTCGATCAGGGTCCGAATATCTTTTTCTGTAACGCACGAATCCAGATTATGAGCCACTTTATTGCGTAGTTTATTCAGCATCATATAAGGCTTAATCTCTTCAGGGGTCATCACACCCATGGCACCTGCCAGGTAGATTTTTTTGGGGAAGTTAATCGAGTCGGTGTCAAATAGCTCAGGTACTTCAAAATGAAATTCAATGATTCGTACCAATTCTCGTTCAATATAAAGGTGTCCTCGAAGTAGTAAGCCAACGTCGTCTTCCGAATTCAGATCGGTGATCAATTTTTGGGGGTCAATACTCATGCCAGTCTGATTTTTTAACCTTCTTATATTCCTTTTTTACTTTATTTACTCTTTCTTTTCGCTACGAACCCGCATACCTTCCTCGTTTTCTAACACTTCTTCCGAGAATTGAAACTCCGGGTACTTGCTTAAAATGTAATGATGTACAAAATCATACCCCCGTGTGATAAAGATGTGAATCATTTCTTTTAACTCGTTAGAGTTGGGCGTTCGATGGTTATTCTGGCAGTTGGAAATGTATCGAATCACTTCCCGAGTAAATAACAGGCTTTCTCTTGCCAGTTCATTTCGAGCGGCTTCAGGGAGTAAAAAAAAGTGATTAACGGTTTTATGGAGGCGTGGGTCTTTATCATAACTGCGCTTTTTATTTTTTGATTTGTGGAAGGCCAGAATTTTCTCGGTTCCCAATGATTTGAGTAGTTCTCGGGTTTCCCACTTGGATTCGACTCGTCCGTCAATGGCATCAATCACGATATGACGGAGTTCTTCAGGAAGCTCCTGAAGTAGTTTGACCATAGTACTTAGGTCGCGTTGGCGATCATGCCACCGTTTGGTCATTAAACGAAGCTCCTCATCAACTCACCTTTACATAAAAGTTAGTATACAACTCTTATTCTACTACGTCGATTAAGGATCGTATCAACAACGATATAAAGAAGTTGGATAGAAACCACGAGAGGAGGTTTTATTGTTGTTCTTCTTTGTAAAAAGGGTGTCTTTCGTAATTTTAGTTTTTGGCCTTTTGGTCGATAATGAAATAAAGGTGTCTTATTAAATTATCTGAATCATGGGAAGGATTCATTATGACTTTAAAAGGAAAATATATTGGCGTTAAAGTCAGCGAAATGATGACAACACCAGTTGTTCATTTGATGGAAAACCAAACCATTCTTTCCGCCGCACAGGTCTTCAGTCGCTCCCGAATCAGTGGCGCTCCGGTGAAAAATGAGGCGAATCAATACGTGGGCGTACTCTCACGGACCGACTTATTTTCAAAAGGTATATTAAAAAAACTGCAACTTGATAGTGACTATATGGAGTCAACCTTCGTAGGGCAAATTATTGAAAAACGGGCACCTATTACCGTCTGTGGAAATTTGTTTGCAGAAGAAGCCGCTGATATTATGCTAAGCCATAAGATCCATCGCGTGTTTGTGACAGCAGATGATTCGGATGAAATTATCGGGGTGCTTAGCAGTTACGATGTCATGGCGATTTTATCGGGATGCGGCACACTAAACGAAATTAATGATACGAACAGTTTCTGTTGCCTCTGCGGGAATAAGCTATCGGAAGAGTTGGCGGAACCTCAAAGCTTTTAATATAGGGCTTAAGCTGGCTCAACTTAGCCTATGACTTGTTCTCGTACTCGATTGAAAACATATCCAGGCTGTAAGAAGCAAGCCAGACTGGCTTTTAGCATGAACGGAAGAAGTCGTCCGGCCAGTTTGTTCTGTCCGGCTTCCCGATAAAAGGCTTTGGCGTTTGTTTTTCGCCAATGGTTCAGTCGTCTCCACCATGGGGCCCGGTTTAGTTGGTCTATAAACACATCCCACGAGGGCTCTTTCTGGCCCAATCGCCGAGCGTTCATACAGGCCCGAACCCATTCGTATTTGAGTCGCCCTTTTTTAAATCCAGATGTAATGGCAGAACTGGAATGGAGCCGGTATTTTATCAGAACGTCGTCCTGTATCAGGATTAAGTGTCCTTTTTCAGCGAGCCGATTCCAGAGATCAATATCTTCAGCGGGCCAGAACGCTTTTCGGTAACCACCGATCTGACGGACGGTTTCTCGATGCATGATGACCCCTGGATGCAGTAGGCCAATCGCTTCATTTTGGTCCACGTACCATTGGAATTTTTCACGGGTGAACAAATTGCCAGCGGTTTTTCCAAATTCTTTTCCGTTTTCGTTAATGTACCGCCCACGACAGCAACTCACCTTCACATCGGGATTAGTTTGAATAAATGCCCATTGACGTTCAAGGCGTTGGGGCATCATGATGTCGTCGCCATCCATTCGAACAATCCAGTCAGAAGTGGCGGCTTCGATTCCCTGGTTCAAGCCCGCTCCCATGCCCTGACTGGTTTCATTTTGAAGCACTTTAATTCGTGAATCCTGTTGAGCCATGGCTTGAAGATATGGCCCGGTATCGTCATCGCTACCATCATTGATGGCAATGAGTTCCCAATCTTTTTTGGTCTGAATCAGGATGCTTTCAATGGTTTCCGTCAGGAAAGGCATGCCATTTTTAACGGACATGACAATGGATAGTTGGGGACGCGTTACAGAACTTTCGGATGGGAGGGGGTGAGCGTCCATGTGCTGAAATTCCTTTTCTACAGGCGTTTACCCTTGTCTAATCCGATTCCCGACGCTTCTCAGTCCGTCGAGTCTCTTGTCTTCGTTCTGGTTCGTGTTCAGTTTGACCCTCTCGTCGATCTTGACCTGAACGACGGTCTTGTCCACTGCGCCGATTGTCTTCGCGCTGATTATCTGCATCATTAGTTGAGTTGTCTGTCATATCACAATCACCCTGATTACCATCTTAATACTAAATCGTAAGTATACCCTATGTTAATGGGGGGTGTCATCCCCTTGTGTGCCGCAAACGGATTCGTAGACCTTCTTGCCGGCGGCCACTTTGAAAATATTTCGCTTTCCGTCCTTTATGGTTTCAAATTTCTGCTCAACTTCGTCCAGTAATTTCCCGTCACCACGGTACATTTTCATTTTGACAGGCGGGTAGACGTCTTTGGACTGACAGTCCAGTGCGTGGTACAAGCGAACTTCTCGTTTTTGATCTTTTTTTCGCCGTTGTTTGGGATAAGCCATTACACTCCTTAGCCAGAAATAACGTAAGTTTTCAGAGTTACTGTAAGAATCCTCATCCACATAAATAGAGGCAACGCCTTCGCCTTCTTTCAGGAGCTTCCAACTTTCAGCGTGCCCAATCCCGGCTGAGTAAAGCCACAATGAACTTAACAGAAACGATAAAACGATTTTTCGCATTAAAACAACTCTCTCTGGCCCCTCGTTTACTCAGAGGCTTATCCATATGCTTCTTATCATATCATATAAGAAAATGACACGTTCTTATTTTCTTGGTGATAGGCTTTTTGTATGAAATAAAAGTCTTCTAGAGTTGAGGTGTAGGGTAAGGTTAGAACCCAATTTTAGTGTTTAAAACCTCGCTGTGCTGATTCTGAATTTCCGTTTTCGCGGGGGCGATAGTGAGGACCAACCGAAAGGCTTAATCTCTTTTCTGATTCAAATTGACCCACGACCCTGCTTTTCATTCTCTTTTTAGACTTTGGCTTCTTAAGCTATAATAGAGCGAGTGCTTTCAGCTTGTTTTCCTCTAAAAAAGAAAGTCGGTTCTTTTTCTCGCTATGATACCTAGGCTTAACATCAAAAATGGGGCACCTCTCCCCCTATCCTTACCCGTTTTATTCCTCTTGATGGTTCTCCCTTGGGGGTGGATTGCTTTGGGCATGTGGGGGTTTAAAAACATTACCTTAACCGTTAGCTTTTATATGGTTTTTGGTTGTCTTGTTCCTTATGTGCTTTTTGTCGGCAAAAAGCCTAGGGTTTCAAAAGAGTATTTCAGGCTCCCGCTTGTTTTAGGGGGAGTCCTTTTTGGCATGGGAACCATGTTTATTGGCTGGGCGTTGTTAAGGGATACTATCTTTATTCCGGGTCATTTTATAACGACCCTTAAATCGCTGGGCTTCCACAAGGGACAACATTTTCTTCTTTTTGCGTTCTATTTTGTTTTGATCAACCCGGTTCTCGAAGAGTTGTTCTGGCGAGGGTTAATTTATCACCGTTGTCGGGACTGGATGCCGGAACAAACGGCCATGCTGGTCTCTTCAATAGTTTTTGGGTCTTACCACTGGCTTATTCTTCAAACGTCTTTTACCCCGCTGGGCGCAATCCTGGCGACGGTGTCGGTGATAGTTGGCGGGGTCGTCTTTTCGTTTTTTTACCGAAAAACCAACAGTCTATTGGCTCCGATCCTCGTTCATGGGCTTGGCTATGATTTGCCCATTATTATTCTGGCCTATCTTCAATTGTCTCGCTGAAGGTGAAGAGCAGGGCGGCTACTTGCTTAGTGGGGTCTAATTTGTTTGGCCCAAGTAAGAGAGTCGGGGCTACTTTATATCTTTAATTAGTAATGCCGGATAACGATTGTGGCAAAGGGCATTTCCACGCTTAGCTTATTAAAGCCTGACCCACCAAAACTTACTTCTCTCATGCTTCCTGCGTCAAGGGGAGGAGGTCCTTGGAGAACGAGGAACACCGGTGAAGGGTGTTTGCTTATTTAAACGAAAGTTGGCTGTAGTGCTCAACCAGACGACGAATGCGATTCTTGCTCAGGGGATGGCTTCGTAAGAATTGGGGTGTTTGTGATGGTGAGGCTTTAGCGAGTATATCCAGAGTTTCAAGAGCTCCATTGGGATCATAGCCTGCCTCGACCATCATCTTTAGGCCCAGGTTATCCGCTCCGTACTCGGCACGGCGAGAAAATTTTAAATCCGCTAAAACAAGCCCTGCCTGACTCGCCTGGCTCAAAACCTGGTTTTTCTTCGACTCACTTTTTGAAAAATACTTGGATAGAAAATGCCCTAACCCTAAAAAACTGACACGTCGTGCCATGGACTTAGGCACATGATTCAGTGAAATGTGGGCCAATTCATGAGACAAGACAAATGCGCGTTGATCATTTCGAGTTAAAGCATCCCATAGGGCCTTGGTAAAAATAATCTTTTTACCATCGGTTGCGGCGTTTAGATCTTCCGAATCCACCAGTTCAAATTTTTCGACTGTATTGGCGGCAAGTTGATTCGCTTGTAAAATATGACTTAAAAGAGCTTCGGCTTCCTGTTGTGCAACAGCGTGGGTTGTTTTTTCAACCCGAGCGGTTTGAGTTTGGGGCTGAGCTTGACTGTCTAGTGGCAGGCCACTAAATCCAAAAAGAAACAGAAGCAGGAAAACAGGATAAATTTTAAAGCCGTTTAAAAATCGCATAATAGAGGAAGACGCCTTTTTATTGATCATGTTCCCTCATCCTATCAACAGTTGGCATAAAATAAAAGCTGGCACCCTGTTTTTTTAAGCGCTTTTTATTTGCTCTTGCTTGGATGACTTCGTATTATCCCCAATATACAGGCAAATCGTCTCTTCCATTGCATAGGCCTTCCAATAATAAGGACTTAAATTAAAAAAGATGTTCTCTCACTATTTATCTATGGCTTGTCTCTGATTAGAAGGGAGACTAGAGAGTTCGTTTGAATTATTTACGGTCAGAAAGAAGGTCTGGTCATGATGGGGTGTGATATATTGGTTTGCATACCCTGACCTGTTTACTCTGATGAGGACGAGCCCTTGAGTACGCCATCCAAGCCTACGGAAAAACCGTTTGTTACTTCGGTTGAAAGTAGTACTACCGAAAAATCCGTGGATTTTATTCGAACCATCGTTAACGAGGATTTGAAAACCAGGAAAAATGGAGAACGGGTCGTTACTCGCTTTCCACCCGAGCCAAACGGCTATTTGCACATTGGTCATGCTAAATCCATTTGTCTGAATTTTGGCTTAGCCAAGGAGTACCCTAACGCCAAGTGCCATTTGCGCTTTGACGATACGGATCCAGCCAAAGAAGAGGTGGTTTACGCGGAATCCATTAAAGAAGATGTGCGATGGCTTGGGTTTGACTGGGGGGATAACCTGTTTCACGCATCCGACTATTTTGAAGCTCTTTATGACTATGCCGTTGAGCTGATTAAAAAAGGAAAAGCCTATGTATGCGATTTAAGTGAAGATGAGATTCGTAAATACCGAGGGACCGTCACCGAAGCGGGGCAAAATAGCCCCTATCGAGAACGGTCGATCGACGAAAATTTAGCCCTGTTTGCTCGTATGCGAGCATGCGAATTTGAAGAAGGTTACTGTGTCCTGCGAGCCAAGATTGATATGGCCGCTCCCAACATGAAGATGCGAGATCCACTCCTTTATCGGATTCGGCATGTGGAACATCCCAGAACAGGTAATCAGTGGTGTATTTATCCAATGTACGACTTTGCCCACGGCCTGTCAGATTCCATTGAAAAAATTACCCATTCTCTTTGTACTCTTGAGTTTGAAAATAATCGGGAGCTTTATGACTGGGTTCTGGATGAACTGGCTCTGGAAAGCCATCCTCAGCAAATTGAGTTTGCCCGGTTAAATATTAACTACACGGTCATGAGTAAACGAAAGCTTTTAGAACTGGTTGAGTCTGGCCATGTCAGCAGTTGGGATGACCCTCGATTACCCACGATTTCCGGGTTGCGTCGTCGGGGGTACACGCCAGAGTCTATTCGTAAGTTCTGCGACAGTGTCGGCATCGCCAAAAGCAATAGTGTGGTCGATATGGCGCAACTGGAATATTGCATTCGGGACGACCTTAATATGAAAGCCCGGCGGGTGATGGCGGTGTTAAATCCATTAAAAGTAATTCTTGATAATTATCCTGAAGATCAAATAGAGACGCTGGATGCGCCGTATTACCCTCATGATATTCCGTTGGAGGGTTCACGCTCAGTGCCCTTTGCAAGGGAAATCTATATTGAGCGGGATGACTTTATGGTCGAACCGCCGAAAAATTTTTACCGCCTGGCACCGGGTCGGGAGGTTCGCTTGCGATACGCTTATTGCATTAGATGCGAATCCGTAGAACAGGATGAGAATGGTGAAATTATTGCGCTTCACTGTTCCTACGATCCAGAAACCCGAAGCGGCACAGCGCCGTCGGGCAGAAAAGTTAAAGGCACTATTCATTGGGTTTCCGCAGAAGATGCCGTGGATGCTGAGGTTCGCCTTTACGATCGGCTTCTTTCGGTTGAAAGCCCTGGAAGTGGTAAGGGGAGTGAGTTTTTAAACGCTCTGAATCCCACTTCGCTTCAAGTGCTAACGGCCTGCAAGCTGGAATCCAGCTTAGCCGAAGCAAAGCCAGGGGAGTCGTTTCAGTTTGAGCGTCAAGGTTATTTTTGCGTTGATACGGTGGATTCGACTCCAGGGCATCCGGTTTTCAACCGAACCGTCGCGCTACGAGATTCATGGGCGAAAGAAATCAAAACACCGCCGACTCCCTCAACGCAACCGAAGGCGTCATCGAAAACACCCGTAAATAAGAAGAAGTCGGGTGTGCCCGTCCCAACGGCAAAGAAACTGGAACCCAAAGTGGAAAAACGTCTTGAAACGTATCAGAACGATTTGGGACTGGCTTATGATGATGCCATTCTGTTGGCGGAGTCTGACGACATGGCCGCCTTTTTTGAAGCGGCTCTTCAGCATCACGATAATATCAAGGGTATTGCCAACTGGATTAACAACGAACTGCTTCGGGTGATCAAGGAAACGCCTCTTGAGGAATTATCCATAACGCCCCCTCAAATCGCTAGACTGGTCGCCTTAATGGATGACAAAACCCTCTCTAATAAAATGGGTAAGGATGTTTTTGCCGTAATGATAACGGAAGGCGGGAATCCGGAGACGATTATCGACGAGAAGGGCTGGCGACAAATTACGGATCCCCAGGCCCTTGAGCCGGTGATTCAGCAGGTGTTATCTGACAATCCGGAGCCGCTTGCGCAATACCGGACGGGGAATACGAATCTGTTTGGCTTTTTTGTAGGACAAGTGATGAAAGCCACCCAGAGCAAGGCCGATCCCAAGCTGTTAAACGAACTGCTTAAAAAACAACTGGACTGATCCCGCTCAAAGCCTGGCTTCGTGAATAAATAGCGCCGCTTTAAGCGCGGTTTTAAAACTAAAAAGCCAATGGCCCCAGCAGGACTCGAACCTGCAACCGAACGATTATGAGTCGTCTGCTCCACCATTGAGCTATAGGGCCATTGGAACGATGATTCTATATTTTTTCTATCATAGATTTGTTTTTCAAGCCAAACACCACTTATCGTTATGGTTATTAGTGTAACGTGAAGATGGAAACTTGAAAAGTGCCAGAACCATAAAAAAGGTTGAAAATACCTTCAGTCAGTGGAGTCTTACTCGGGCCTTTCCTGACTCACCGTGTAGCGCCCCACTCAGTTGTGATAAAAACGGTATAATGATAGAGACGTTCTGAGCGGATTTTTATAATCAGTCGGTATCAGAATGGAATGACAATATAGAGAGTTTAGATTCATCACAAACATGAGACGCCCTGAAGCATGGAGAATCGGGTTTCTGTGTGTGGCAACTCTGTTGGCGGTCCACACCGGGGCGACGGCATTGAGCCAAGTGAACCCGGCCCCGAGAAATATGGCACCGGGCGCTATTATGCAGGACTTCACACCCAAAAGGGATGGGTTGGATTCCCGGGATCTTGAGGCTCCGCCGCCAGCACAAATGGATTATGAACTGCCTCCCCTTGAGGATCAGGTCTTGACCAACCCATCCTCCCGGATTGATGTTTTTATTGAAGGGGTGGATGTTAAGGGAAGTACGCTATTAAGTCCTAAAGAGATTAGTAAGGTGACGGAGCCGTTTGACAAGAAACGAGTCGAATTTTCAGAACTGGAAGAGCTGGCCAATAAGTTGACCAAACGGTACCGGGACAAAGGCTATGTGACCAGCCGGGTGTATATTCCCAGCCAGAAAGTCGGGGGGAAAAAAGTCCTCATGCAGGCGGTTGAAGGTCGGGTGGGGCAAAAACATTTTGGGGAAGGCAATTGGTTTAAGCCCCATGCATACTCGGGTCGAATCGATGTTAAAGAAGGAGAACTCCTGAACATTCGAAAACTCAGTAAGAGCTTGGCGTTGATTAATGAACACCCAGATTTAAAGATTCGAACCAGCCTTGTGGCCGGTCAAAGCCCGGGCGAAACAGACCTGAAGTTCCTTGTGGTCGATAAGAATCCACTTCACGCCATGTTCGGTTACGATAATCAGGGGCGGAAATTTATTGGTAACGAGCGCCTCTCATTGACCCTGACCAATAATAATATGTTGGGCTTTGGCGATCGGAATACGTTTAATGTGACCGGGAGTAAAGGCTCTTTCGGTATCGTTAATCATTATGAGGCTGATGTCTGGAAGTATGGAACCAAAATTGGGATGGATTTTGGTCGCAGTTCTCTTAAGTTACGGGAAGAATTTCGTTTGCTGGATGTTGGAGGTGGTTCTAAAACATTTAGTCCATTCATCTCCCAGCGGCTTTATGGCGGGAGACGTCTTAAGGCCGATCTCAATTTGGCGTTTGATATTAAACGGAGTAACAATGATGTGTTCGGGTCGCCTTTTGCCGAAGACCGGATTCGAGTGCTTCGTCCCAGCTTGACGCTTCAGGAATTTGATCGATGGGGTACCACAATTTTTACCAACGAGGTGGGCATTGGTCTGTTATTTGAAGGAGCCACTTCAGGTAATGAAGTGGGCAGTCCGAGGGATTCCAGTAAACTTTCCGCAAATCGACTGGGTGCGGGGAGCCGATTTGCTCGATGGACAGGCTCTTTAACCCGACTTCAACGACTACCTCTGGATGCCTTTAGCATTATTAAGGTCAATGCCCAGTTAACGAGAGATTTATTGGTATCCGCCGAACAGTTTCAGGTGGGCGGCAGTTTTTCAGTCCGTGGTTACCGAGAAGGTCGTCTTATCGGAGATAGCGGGCTTGTTGCAAGCATTGAAACCCATTTTCCGTTCTATATTTTCCCGAAGCATTGGAAACTGCCCTTTGTCAAAGGGACGTTACGCAAGAACCTTGAAGTTGTGACCTTTGTTGATTTTGGTGCTTCCTATGTCAACGAGCCTCCGGTTGGACAAGAAGCCAGTGAATATGCGTTAGGCGCCGGGTTTGGTATTCGAGTTCGTCTCACTCGTTTCCTCACGGGTCGGTTTGATGTGGCCTGGCCTTTATTCAGAGCCCCGGCAGATACGGCTAGACCCCGTGTCCATTTTGGGCTTCAAAGTTCACTGCTTTAGTCGAAAGTATTAAGGCTGTTTTCGGTCATTTCTCCCCGGATAATCCTTATCGTTCGGGCTAATCCCTAGTGTGGACGGTGAATTTGACCGTTTAGCTTTTGATTGCTCGTAGCGTTGAAACAGGGGTTTGTTGTAACGATCAATCTCGGTGTAAATATCTTTATCGTGTTGTGGGTTTATCCAACCGCCGTTTTCATCCACCCGATCCTTGATATTGCCTCGCAGGGTTTTAATTTGGCCTCGCGTTTTTGCCGCTTCCTCGGCATCCATTTCGCCGGAACGTTCTAATTGGGTGACCATGGCTTCCATTCGTCGGAGCAGTCCGTTGGTTCCTCCTCCGGCATTAGCCAGAGAAAACATGCTTCCCATCAGGAAAAGAGAGAGGAACAAAACCATGATTAAACGTGAAATGGTCATGAACTAGGCTCCTAAATCATTATGCTTTTAATTTATTCGACGATTCTGTACGGGAACTAAAATCATCCTTTTCTGTTTTTATTTTAAGGTAAATTTTTAAGAAATTCTCTTATTAATCTCTGCGACCCTTTTATTTTCTAATCTTTTTTTGATGGTCTCTTTCTGCTACATTACTTTGATTCATATTAATGGGGGTCTGTAAATTGAAACGTTCTTCACCTGTCGTCTTTTGCCGCTTTCTAGGGCTGATGGCGTTATCCGTTCTTGTGCTTTTAACCCCGATAACCCATGCGGGTAAGATGACGGTCGGTGAGGCTTACCGTGCTATCCCGCATCGCCAAACCCAGTTTGACCCCCATAGAGAAACCCGACTAAAGGACACGACGAAGGCAAGGCTGAGAGAACTGTTTGATCTGACGGATCAAGCTATGGCACTTCGGGTTCAGGCGATGCTATGGATTCAAACCCAGGGTAAGCGAGGCATTAGCTATACCGTTTATGAGAAGCAGATTACCCCTGTGATCCACCGGCTCCAGGTGATGGAATCACCTGGACGGTTGAAAGGCGTTCAAAATCTGTTGACCGTAGCGATTACAGAACAGAAAGACTATCTTTCCTCTTGGTCTGCTCAAACCCAAACGGCATCAGAAAACCACAGCCGACGCTTTAACCCAAACCATGGGTTGGTTAAACGTTCCCATCGAAAGTTGCTTAAGGCTTACAACCTGTTGCTTAAGGCTTATCCGAGTGCAAATACGCAAAACAAACAAGCCTTTTTTGATCATTTATGCGCATTGGACTTTCTTTAGGTTGTTTAATCAGAAGGATTAAGACTCCTGCAACATGGCGTCAAGCAGTTCTCGATAAGATGAATCCGTTTGGGAACGATAGGCAATGAGAGCCATCAGTTTTTCGTTAGGGGTTTCAAATTCGGTCGATTCTAAAAAAGGGTTCATAGCCAACGATAATACTCCTCTATTTTTTATTTCGCATCAATACTAACCCCACCGGGAATAATGAGAAAACCGTGGGTTGTAACTTTTGTCCCTTCTCTTAAGCAAGTCAGGAAAACACGGTATAAACTCACGTGAGACAAGGGTGACTCGTTTTTTAACCTCACTTTATGAGCCACCTGTAAAGTAGGCCATTGTCCTAAGCCTAATTACCTGAAGCTTATTCTAGCATAGGATAAACGGTTTGTATACAATCTTTATAAAGCCTCTTAAAACACCGATGGGTAGGGCTGGCATGAGTGCTTTTTATGTTAGTTCTACTTTTACTTAACAGACCTGGCCGACCTCAAACTGACCCACTACCGGAAAATTGCAGTTCTTTACTTTAACCCCCCCTCTAAACTGTTTGTATATTCTTTTATTTCCTGTCTCATTGACGGAGATTCTGCTAACAGTCGTAAATCCAATACTCTCATCCTGCAGTTAATCTCGTCGTTTGTCAGTGGCGTGCCGCTTTTTTGGGCTTCTTCTATTTCTTGAGTAATCGCATTTATCAAAATTATTGTGCTTTCTTTCCCATTTCTTGTGTTTTCTCTTCCCAAAAGAAAATAGGCTCTCCATGTCGTGATGACCTCTTCAATCTTTTTTCTGGGAAGCGGCTTATTATTTTTTTTGGCGGCTTTAATTTCCTGAAGAGTAGTCAATACCTTTGCTTCGATGTCACGCATGGGGCATTGGGCTTGAGAGGGCTTGGGCTGGGTAAGCTCAAACTGATCACCGGCTTTGTGGGTAAGGGTATCTGAGGGCATTTCGGCTTGTACCGAGAGGGGGAGTACTGTGGCCATTATGGTAGCCCATGTTTTAAACCTCGATTCGGGCTTTCTCCCAGAGAATAATACCGGATTAAGGTTTAGGTTGCTCATTTTTTAAAAACCTCCAAACATAAAAGTGAATCTAAGAGATAAGGCGTATTTAACCACAATCAAGGATTATTAGGTATTCTCCCTTTTGACATTACTCTCTTTAAAAACTCTGTGTCTTTTAAACTGTTGAAAGAGTCTTTTGCCAGCGGGCTAGCTTTATGTTTGTTTACAAACAGGCGTAAAAGAGCAATTCTGTCTTAATTAATGTTTTTTTAATAATAAGTCATCTTTATTATTATTATGGCAATCGACAACACAGAAGAGGCAAGAGCAAGGAGAGTCATCATATGGGTTTTGCCGCAAGTCAAGCAAGGTACCTGATGTTAACCGCTCGTAAGAGTGATTTAGAACTTCAGGGACAATTCATCAACCAGGCTCGTCTATCACTGGCGAATATTACAGGTGATTTATTTGCTCTTAGTGCAAACTTAGAACCTGAATCCCCCCAAATGCTAGCATTACAAGCACGCATCGCCTCCCTCCAGTCAATTGATAAAGCCCTTGAGCTTCAACTCCGTCGTGTGGATACACAACGTGACGCGGTGCAAACGGAAATTGACGCGGTACGGAAGGTTATTGGGAAGAACATCGCTTCGACCTTTAAAACATTCGTTTAAACACAACAGTTCGGTTACACTCTAATAGATGAGTGCCACTAACAACCAGTCTCGCCAACATGCCTGTCTTCCGCTTGGAAAACGCGGAGAAGATATGGCTGCCCATTACCTCCAGTCCAACCATTATCAGGTTTGTCACCGAAACTGGCGAGCCGGGCGAGTGGGCGAAGTTGATCTTATTGCATTGACACCGGATTCAAAAACTTTGGTATTTATTGAAGTAAAAACACGTTCGTCTTCAAGATACGGAGATCCCGCCGAATCGGTTACTCCAGCCAAGCAGAACACTCTTTTTCGGGTTGCCGAGCATTATCTCTATGAACATCCTTTTGAGGGCGATATTCGCTTTGATGTGATGAGTGTTCTACGTTGTCCCGACTCACACACAACATCCAGCCAAGACCCCTTTGAACTCACCCACGTTCAAAATGCTTTTGATGCAAGTTAAAAGCCTACGTGCCTATGGGTGTATATTAAGAGATTGAATCCCCTTCCCCGGTTAATCTGGTTTATAATAGGGTTTAAATGTTCTTGTTAAATTAAAAGTATTTTAAAAAATGGCCAAAGTAACCTTTCAGCCCTCTGGATTGTCGCTGGAAATTGATGGAGATGTCACCTTAAGAGACGCGGCTCACACACTGGGAATCGATGTACAGGATCGATGCGGTGGGCAAGGAGCTTGTTGCAACTGTATCATTATGGTTCTGGAAGGTATGGTGAACATTAACCCCAAAACTCACTTAGAACAGCCCGTGTTTTACCTTGAAAAAAATGAGCGGTTGTCGTGTCAATGTAAAATCACCGGTGATGTGGTGGTTGAACCGGGCTTAAAATCACTGGGAGGTTAAGGGCTTCAGCTGAACCGCTTGGGGGTGGGGAGCTAAAACCCGAACCTGTTTGACGCCAAGGGCGTCAACGCCATGGAAAATTTTTCCGTGGAAGGCAATCTTCACGTCTTTTTGAATGGCTGGGTTCAGTGTTGTGTTGCCTTCTAGAATGACGATGGTGTCGTAGAGGAGCGCATTTTCAAGCACTTTTACCATTATTTCAACTCGATGCGATTTGGGGTGTCGCTTGATTTTGTAAACCACACCTTCCCAGGCAACGCGTTTACCCTGATAAGAGTCTTGCCAGTGAGCGGCTCGGGTTGAATTACCGGAATGGCGGATAAAGTAGTCCTGGATTTCCTGACGACTAACCGTAAGCTCTTCTGACCAGACAGTGATCCAATCACCCTCTCCATAGAGGCCCATCATCAACACGAGCATTATCATAATGCCGATGCATGTGTATTGAAATTGCATACCGTTTTGTTGTTTCATTCTCGTTCTGTTTTATCCGTTGCTTTCAACCGGCGATCTCGCCATAATGATGAGTATAAATGATGCTCAATGGTTTGAAAACACGAGAGTATTGTAACCACATCCATTTAGAGGAGATTTGAGGATGCAGGCACGCCGACTTTTAGATGCCCAACAGACTGTTTTATTGGTGATTGATATTCAGGAGAAATTTGTTCCGGTGATTCAAAACTCGGGACCATTGATTGAAAGAACGGGTATTTTGATCGAAACAGCGAAACAGCTTGATATTCCTATTTTAATTAGTGAGCAATATCCTGAGGGATTAGGACCAACCGCCTCTCAGCTTCTTGAGAAATTACCGAGTTCCGCAACAAGGCTGGAAAAAACAGCCTTTGGCTGTCTGGGCGATCATGCCATGGCACACTATTTTCAAGCACTCGGACGTCAACAAGTCATGGTCTGTGGTATTGAGGCCCATGTGTGTGTCAATCAGACGGTTCATCAACTTCTTGAATCAGGGTATGAACCCCACCTGATTGAGGATGCTATTTCTTCACGGGATCTTCATCATTGTGAAATTGCGCTGAATAAAATGCGTCAGTCTGGTGCGGTTGATGGTTGTGTGGAAATGGCTGTTTTCGAACTGATGCGCCACGCTAAACATCCCGATTTTAAAGCGCTTCAGGCCCTTATTAAATAAGGAACTGGAACGATTTAGGCTGGGGACGTCGGTAATAAAATAGCTCGAACCGGGGTGGCTTCAAGGGTTGTGAATTTTAGGGGAAGAGCGCTTAGGAAATAATCCCCTTGAGGGACGTCTTGCAAATGAAGGTTCTCGATCCAGCTCATGTGGTGCTGAATAAGAGCATGGTGAGCACTGAGGGTTTTAGACGTCGTTGCATCCACCGACGGGGTATCAATACCGAGAAGAATAACCCCCTGTTGAGCCAGATAAGCGATGAGTTCAGGGGCAAAACTGGCGTAATCCGACTCAAACACTTGATAGCGTAAGGAACGTCTGGTTCTAAATAGAAGGCGTCGGGGCAGGGGAGTGTTTTTCAGGCTATCTGGAAGATGAGCCTGCGTAATCGGTTCGTGGCAAGGAGCAAGGTCGATAACGAACGCCGGACCGATATAAGGTAATAATGGGAGCGAACCGGCATGGTTTACAGGGGGAACCCCCTCACCCTCTGAAAGAGAACCTTTTAGGTGAACCGGCGCATCGGCATGGGTTCCAACATGGGGACTCATGGTGAATGACGAGAGATTTATCACGCCACTATCGGCATAGCTCACCGTAATGTCTCGGCGAAACGGGACGTCTCCTGGAAACACCGCACTCTGTTCGTCAATGGGCTGGGAAATATCAATAATATCAACAGGTTCAAAAAAGGTCATAAAAGCCGCTTTTCCGGGTTAGGTTCGAAGGGGCTGATGGAGATCGAAGTAGTAATGGGTGGATAGCACCTTATCCTGTTCAAGTAGGTGTAATCGTCCAAGGCCCAGTCGCCCGAAAACCTCCGTAATAATCAGCTCAAGATAATGGGGGTCGTAACCTGAAGCCAATTTAAGGTAAATACCCACCCCGTCTGGAAAATTTTCAGTCGGCTCAATACCAATGGTCAGTAAGCCATCGGCTCCTTCTTTTGCAATAATGCCGAGTTCCCGGTTCCGGGTCAGCCGGCCTTCCATGATTCGGGTGTCTAGTCGGCCCATACCTCCCACCATCAAAGGCTCAGCCATCATGTATTCCCGGAGTTTTGGCCAGCAAACAGCGATTTCCTTTAAGTGGTCGGGGCAAGAGGCGAGTAGCGATTCGGGTAAATCTTGGGCAAGTTGAGCGTAAAGCTTGGCGAGTTGGGCGGCGGAGAGGGCGAAATTGGGCATCCGACACCCGTCAACCGTGTAAATTTCAGGAAAATCGCCACAAAGCCATGTTAGCACGTCTCGAATGGTCTTGTATTCCGCATGATCCGGGGCCAAATAATTATTTGCCGGTTGTCCTTTGGCCTGTAAACCTAAAAGCATACCTAAATGCTTACCTGAACAGGGATGGTAAATAGGGCGATCAGACTGGCCTCGCCGCTTCATATCGTAAGCATGATGCTGAGATAGTGGATAGGTTGATGGACAGTCCAGAAAGTTCTCGTTCAGCAAAGCAATATCCAGAATCTCTTCCAGAACGCCGATTTGAGTTGAGTCGCCATTGTGAGAGGACATCATGGCCGCATAGTGATGGGGCTTGAGCTTGGGGAATTTGGCCTGAATAAAGGGCAGTTGACACAGAAGCTGAATGGGCTTTAGAAGAGAGCGGCTCCATAATGGGACCTGAAGGTCACCAACGGAGGCTTCAATCCCATTATCTTTACGGGCTCCTGTCCAGACGGCGAGAAGACCATGAACCGTAATTTCAGGAATACTATGGGAAAACTCGCCGGTTTCCTTGTTGGGATTGCGGCCAAGTCGTTCCGTGGTGAACAAAGGCTGCCAGGGAAGTGGGTAGGGCATAATGGTTTCAGTGACTCTCTCTTTTATTATTGTTTAAGAACAGACGGCCTCCAGTTTAGCGCAATTGGTCTGAGATGAGAAACCGGAGTCTTCAAAATGAGGCATGACCTCTCGATGGAACAGGGCCATCTGATCCATGACTTCCTGATGAGAAAGCCAGCCAAAATTAAACCAAAGAATCACGTGCTCACAGGCCATTTCGTCGCGGATTGCTTTAATCTGCTGGACACATTCTTCGGGGTTGCCAGTGATGTAAAGTTTTTTTAGCTCCTCAATTGAAGGGCACTCTTTATTGGGAGGCAGAGCGGCTTTATAATTTGGCAAGTTACGTCTGACGAATTCATCGACCTTCGCTGGATCCGAGTGGATATAAATTTGGCGCGTCAACGGGAAACGGGTTTTGGAGCAGTTATAACCCAAAGGACGGGCAATGGTCGTCCAGTCATTGTAGATTTTAACCAGATGGTCTTTACTGGAGGTTGAAAACGACATGACGCCAAAGTCTTTTTGGGCGGCAAGCTCCACGAGCATGGGGTCGCCTGTGGCCAGATAAATTTCTGGGCGGGGTTGGGTGTAATAGGGGCCAGGAACCAGGGTGACTTCGGGGATATCATAGTACTTTCCAGTAAAGCTGAAGGGTTTTCCCCGCATGCCTTGATCCAGAATCTCAACCGCCTCTAAAAATTGGGCTTTGGCCTCCTTGGGATCAATACCCCAGCCGATGAACTCCCAAGGGCGATATCCTGAGCCAATGCCTAAATCCAAGCGCCCTTTTGAAAGCAGATCAAAGACAAGGGCCTCTTCGGCAATATGGATGGGATGGTTGAAGATAATATTACGAATGGCGGTCCCCACCCGAATCGTTCGCGTGTTTTCAATAATCTGCATCCCAAAGGTCAGTGGACTTGGGGTAATACCGACTTCGCCCTTGAAGTTAGGCAAGCCTTCTCGAGAGGAGAAATGATTTTCAGAAAGGAAGACGGTTCGAAACCCGATGGCGTCAGCCAATTGAATTTGCTCCAGTGATTCCTGATATTTATTGGCCGCGTGCTTATTATCAGGTAAGACACAAGCCACAAACTTGGAAAATAACATGGTTCCAACACCCTCCAGTTTCTGATGTGATTCTATTTTTTATTAATTCTATTAAAAACCGCTTTTATCATCAAACAAAGACAATGGTGCTGTCAATTTAACCAAACGGCTGAATACCTTTAAAGGTGAGTTTGATTAAAGTTTCGGTTTGATATCCACTGCTATTTGTAGTAGTTTTGCTAAAAATCTCAAGTAATTTAAGGAGTGATATTTGGAATGATGACTTTAACTTCCCTTCCCAAGTTTGGCCTAGCCGCTCAATCGTCCGCCTCTATTCAACCCCGTTTCTCTGGTGGGGGTTCGTCTAATACAACTGCTCAAGCTATTCAGGACTATATTTCCACAGTGGCGCAACAAGCGATAAAATCGGGAAATACTGAAGGACAGGCTTTTGTTGGAAACAATGAGTTTTCCATGACTCATCAAGAAACGCCTTCAATACGTTCTGAGGTGGTATCGGTTGATCCTTTATTTGATGATGGTAAGGCCCCTCAAATTACCCTGCTGACAGAACAAAAACCCGCTGCGACCAGCCATCATAACCATTTTACGGTTAATGTTCAGGATAAGACAACACAACCGCCTGTCAATCTTAACTATTCGGTCAAGAGTACCGAACCACCAGAAGTTTTTATGGCAATGAATGCCTTTTTTGACAAGGTTTTCAATCAATAAGTAATACTGTAAAGAAAATGAAAGGAAAGCTTACGCTTCCTGTTCAAAGGGTGTTTATTAGACTTGTCTAAAACAGGACGAACCGTCGGTTTTCTCGTTTGTTTTTCTTGTGTGTTTATGGCGATAATGGACAATAGAACAAGGATTAATCGGAGGTGTTTATAGTGAGTCATCGAGATGCTTCGGGAGAGATTTTGGCCGGGTTTATTGCGCCGCATCCGCCCCATTTAGTCTATGGTGAAAATCCGCCGCAGAATAAGCCTCAGTCTCAAGGGGGATGGGAAAACCTTCGATGGGCTTATCAACATTGCCGGGATAAAATCAAGGCGCTGAAGCCGGATGTGATTTTGGTGCATAGTCCGCATTGGCAAACAGTGGTGGGGCATCATTTTTTAGACGTGCCGAAACTTAAAGGGCTTTCCGTCGATCCGATTTTTCCACACCTCTTCCAATATGATTTTGAGTTGGATGTGGATACTGAGCTCGCGGAAGCGTGCTATGAGGAAGCGCTAGAAGAGGGGCTGGCGGCAAAAAAAATGGTGAATCCCAATTTTCGGGTGGATTACGGCACCATTACCTCGCTTCACATGCTAAATCCCGATTGGGATATTCCGGTGGTGGGCATTTCAGCCAATAATTCGCCCTATTATCACACTCATGATTATGCTCAGGATCAAATGATCAAGCTGGGACAAGCCACCCGTCGTGCCATCGAAAAAACCGGTCGGCGTGCTATTTTAGCGGCAAGTAACACCTTGTCTCATCTTCATTTTGATCGAGAGCCGGCTATTCCGGAAGATATGAGTCAGGAACACATTATGAGCCATGAACAATATTTGTGGGACATGCGATTTATTGAGTTGATTCGGCAAGGCAAGCTGGATGAAATGATGGATATTTTGCCTGAATTTATGGAAAAAACCTTTGCAGAAGTAAAGGCAGGGTCATTGGTCTGGATGCTGTCAGCTATGAATTTTCCAAAAATACCGGCACAAATTCATGGCTACGGTACCGTCATTGGAACGGGCAATGTGGTGGCGGAGTGGGATCTGGATAAAGCTCGTCGAGAGGGAACATTAACAGAGGAGGCCATGGTGCATGCCTAGTTCTACAACAGCAGAAAATATTAAAAAGGCGTTTATTGTGCCGGGTCAACCCCATTTGGCCCTGACTGACGGTTGGCCGGAATTGACCCAAGCCTTTAAAAAGGCCGGAGAAGACGCCCGATCGGTTTGCCCGGATGTGATTGTTATTTATAGTGCTCAGTGGCTTTCGGTACTCGGCCATTTGTTTCAATCGGATCCCAACCCCAAAGGGGTTCACGTGGACGGCAATTGGCATGCCATGGGCGATTTCGAATTTAATTTTAAAGTGGATACCAGTTTGGCTAAACTGGCTGAGGAAAAGGCTCAAGCCAAAGGGCTTGCAACAAAAAGTGTCCATTATGAAGGGTTCCCCATTGATACGGGTACGCTAGTTGCCTTGAAGTATTTTAATCCTGATAACAGCATTCCGGTGGTGATTGTATCATCGAATGTTTACGCCGATAAGGAAGATTCTATGGCGTTAGGAGAATCCATGGGAGAAGCCCTAAGGGAATCAGGTAAAACGGCTGTGGTTATTTTTTCCACCGCTTTATCCCACCGCTTTATGACGGAAGAGATTCAGTCGACGGATGATCGCATTGCCAGTGAACAAGATGATGAATGGAACCGGAAAATGCTGGATTTGATCCAATTAGGCAAAAACCAGGATGCCATGGATTTAGTGGAAGACTTCGCCCAAAAGGCCAACCCGGAAATGATGTTTAAAGGGTTCTACTGGCTAATGGGTGTTCTTGGTACACCCAATGTTCCGGGCGAACTGTTAGCTTATGGCCCGGTTTGGGGCACTGGCAACGCCGTGGTTGAATACAGCCTGAATAATTAAACGAATCAAGAAAAAGGACGATTATTAAAATGGAAGCAACCATTGTCAAAGAGAATCAACGGGAATTTATTAATTTACCGGAGGGAAGCGCCCCCATGCCATTAGGCGCCTACTCCCATGCGGTAAAGGCTGGCGGCTTTGTTTACTTGTGTGGATTAGGAGCCCGCTGTCCCAAAGCAGGAACGGAACTGGGTGTCGAGCTGGATCCCGATCATCGGGTGACCCACTATGATATCAAGATACAAACCAAAGCGGTTCTGGAGAATTTACTCATTGTCCTGGCGGCTGCAGGGTGTTGTATCGAAGATGTTATTGATGTTCAGGTTTTTCTCGCCCATATGAAAGATTTTCCTGAATTTAATCAGGTGTATGGTGAGTATTTTAATTTTAAAAACCTGCCTGCTCGCACCACAATTGAAGCCAAGCCGCCGGGCAATAACTTTGTTGAAATCAAAGCCATTGCCTATAAACCATCGTAAATAATCATAAGGATTCATTGCCCATGCTCTCCACCATGGATACGGTTACTCTGGAAACTGCAAAAAACACGCCACTTATGGGGCATTTTATTCATGGGGAAATCTGTTTTTCTGAAAACGGAGAAACATTCGACAATGTTAACCCAGCAACCGGGCAGGTTATTGGACAGGTTTCCTTGGGCGGTCGGCGAGAAATGGATCAGGCTATTGTCTCAGCAAAAAAGGCGTTTGAGCAGGGAGAATGGTCTAGGCTCCCTATGAAAGAACGGTGTCAATATTTAAAAAAGATGGGTGATCTTATTCTGGAGCACCAGGAAACGCTGGCCATGATGGAAACCCGAGATACGGGAAAGCCTTACCAAGAGTCATTGAATGGCGATGTCCCCCGGTCGGCCAGTAATTTTCATTTTTTTGCGGACTACGCTCAGTCGCTTCAGGAAACGTGCTTTACGCTGAATGAGAACGAGCGCCATTTTGCGGTTCGAGAGCCTTTAGGAGTTGTTGGACTCATCACGCCTTGGAACTTGCCCTTGTATTTGTCCTCATGGAAAATTGCTCCAGCGTTGGCTATGGGAAATACCGTGGTTTTAAAACCAGCGGAATGGACACCATCAACGGCCTTTATGTTGGGGCTAATCGCCCGAGAAGCGGGCTTGCCACCGGGAGTACTGAATGTGGTTCATGGGTTTGGCCCGGAAAGTGCAGGAGAAGCTCTTACCCGGCACCCGGACGTGAAAGCGATTTCTTTTACGGGCGAAACAACAACTGGAAAAACCATCATGAAAGCCGCTGCCGATTCCTTGAAAAAAGTATCGTTTGAACTCGGAGGAAAAGGTGCCAATATCCTGTTTGAGGATGCGGATTTGGATAAAGCGTTAGGGGCTTGCGTGCATTCGGCCTTTCGAAATCAGGGACAAATCTGTCTGGCGGGCTCACGGCTTTATGTTCATGAATCACTTTATGAGGAGGTGGTGAGTCAATTAACAGAAAGAATCAAAGCCATTCGGGTGGGAAACCCTATGGATTCAAATACCACCATGGGAGCCGTTATCTCAAAAGAGCATATGGAGAAAGTCTTATCGTACATGCCGGTGGCGCATCAGGATGGTCAAGTGGTTTTAGGTGGAAAACGCCTTGAGCAATTGCCCGCAGAGTTTTTGAAGGGTTGTTTTATTGAACCCACGTTGGTGACTGAAGTTCAGAATCACTCTCGGTTAATTCAGGAAGAGATTTTTGGTCCTATTTTGCCGGTCGTTTCATTTAAAGATGAAAACGAGGTGGTGACGATGGTGAATGATACTAAATACGGATTGTCGGCGAGTGTCTGGAGTCGGGATGTAAATCGGTGTCATCGAGTATCGCGGGCGCTTCAGATGGGTATTGTATGGGTTAATTGTTGGTTTGCCCGAGATTTAAGAACACCGTTCGGCGGAAAAAAAGCAAGTGGTGTGGGCCGAGAGGGCGGACGATACAGTCTGGAGTTTTTCTCCGATGCCAAGGCCATCTGTTACCGCTATGAGTAAGTGGGAGAAGGATGCTTTTTAGGGTGTTGTGTTGGCCTGCTGCTTAGCCTTGTTTAATAGTTTTTGAATGCTTTCTAACAAATCGTTTTGAGTATCTTTGTGTTTTAGGCCAATCGCATAGGCTTTTTCTAAATGGTTTTGTGCTTCACTCCATTTTTGCTGTTTGGATAAAGTGAGGCCAAGTAAGGTACGAGTAATCGCTTCTTTTAGTGAGTTTAAACCGGATTGTTGACTTAAGGTAAGGGCGACTCGAGTAGATTGTTCGGCTTTGCCGTAGCTTTCTTTTGCCAAATGGCTTTTGGCGTTTTCCATGTGTTTTTCCCATTCAAGTTGTTTTTTAAAGCCTAAAATAGTCTGGCGGTCTTGAGCGTTCAGGGGGTGAGCCGAGAGTGTTTTCTCAAGGATAGGGATTGCTTCTTCGTATCGGCCTTGAGCTCGATATAAGTGAAACAGATTGGTTAAGACATCAAACCTGTAGGAGGGGATGGTGACGGGCTCCTTCTCAAAAATATTGAGGGATTTTTTAAACATAAATTCGGCTTGGTCAGGCTTATCCCAATGTTGATAAACAAAGCCAAGGGTTGCATAGTAGGAATCTTGCATGGGAGTGGAGGGCTCAAAAAGATGAATGGCCTCTTTGAAGTAAGACTCAGCTTCGGCGTATTTTTTTTGTGCGTAATAAAGTTCGCCAATGTTGCCTAAAGTGCTAGTAAGAGCGAATGAGTCAGAGGTTTCCGGGTGTTGTCGATAATAATTAAGGGCTGCCGTATAATGTTTCAGGGCTTCGTCATAGTTTTTTTCGGCACGATAAAGCGTGCCTAATTGGCTAATCAGGCTGATTTGCAGATTTCGATCGACTGAAGCCATTTTGGCCAGCTTAAGGGCTCGCTGTAAAGCCAATTGACTCTCTGAAAATTGACCTTGGTGGAAATAGTTGATGCTTAAATCTTGATATTTTTTCCAGGCTTCTTCAGGTGGGTAATGTTTATTTTCAATTTCAGCTGCCCATTTTTCGGGTGAAACCTTTTGCCATGAAGACTCTGAAGCGGGCTTAGAGGATATTTTTGGGTTAACCGAAGGAACAGTAGGGTTGTCTTCCATGAGCAGGTGGAGATCGGCAAGTGTTTTGGCCATGCGTTTTGTGGTGGGGTGTTCTTCCCCTAATTTTTTCTTGCTTAGGGTCCATGCTTTTTCGCAATGAAACTCGGCTTGGGTGAACTGCTTCTTGGAGCCGTAAATAACGCAGAGGTTATGATGTTGAAGGGCGATCATAGGGTGTTCAGCGGGTAAAGCCGCTTTTAAAATGCTTAAACCTCGTTCAATATAAATTTTTCCTTCATCGAAACGTTTCAGATTAATTAAGGCACCGCCCACGTTGGCCTGGCTTAACCCGAGACGGGGATGCTTGGGTGGTAGGCTTTGTTCCATTAAAGATAAAGCTTTTTTATAAAGCGTGTAAGCCTCATTGTATTGGCCAGTTTGGTTTTTCAAGGTTCCCCAGTTTGAAAAAGCCTTTGCGCTGGACGGCGCGTTTTCTCCCTCAATGATTTCAAAGTGTTCAATGGCTTTTTGGTAAAGGAGTTCTGCTTCAGCATACTTTTTTTGTAACCGATAATTCTCAGCCCAATTATCGAGAATAATAGGATAGTCCTTTGTTTTTTCAAGTCCGAGCTGTTCTGTTTCAGCGATTGCCTTTTTATAAAAAGAATGGGCTTCAGTGTAGCGGGCGGTATCTTTCAGGATATTGCCCAACGTGTTATAGGCCATAATTTGCGCAAGCGGATCGGGCTTCAAGGCTCCCTTGTCCCATAAGGCAATCGCCTGCTGGATGGTTTGTTCTGCTTCTTGATAGCGGCCTTGTTCCCAATATAAGGTTCCCAGATTACTATAGATCTGGGCGGTGATACTTTTCCGTTGGTAAGCGGGCAGCGTTTGAGTGGCTTTAAGCGCTTTATGGCTTAGTTCGATGGCTTTTGGGTAGTGGCCGCTTTGGGCTGCTTGAACACTGTCACCAAGCAATGTATGCCATTCAGGAGCTGATTGCTCTTGTGCCCCGCCTGTGAGGTTTATCCCCAAAAAAATGACACAACCAAGGGCTATCAGGTAGCGGCAAAGGGGACTCATGTTAATTCACCGGTTTAACCTTGGCGCCGTGTTGGGAAGCGAGGGCTTGGGCACTTTCCTGGTTGGAAAAGGTGCCGAGCTTAATGATTGGGCGTCCACCTGAGGTATTGACAAAGGCGTCAATCCCTTGGCTTTTTAAGGCGGCGACCTTCAGCCGAGCCTCGTCCTCTGAGTGAAAGCCGTCGATATAGACTTGATAAAAGGTTTGATTCTCGGAGAGTGAGGGATTCTCCTCGGGCAATTTTTTAAGTTTAATGATGGGTGCTTTGTTTGTGTGGCCTGAAGAGTCCACGATTTTTGGCGGTGTGAGAGAATCCTGCGTATCGAGGGGTAGGCTTTTCTGGGTGGGAGGCTCTGGAGTGAGAAGCGTTTCCGGACTATCTTGAGAAGGTCGAATTCGTTGTCCCGGAACATGAACCCTGGATTGACTATTCCCTTTCTGCTTAAAATCGGCAGGGCTATTAATGTCATCGTTTTTGCTTTTTTCAGGTTCTCGGATTTGAATGGTGGGTGCGGATTCAGGCGTTTTAGTCTCGAAATCCATATTCATGTTTTTAAACAAGAGATTAAAGAGGACAATTAAAATGACCAATGAAACGGTCATGGTTGAAAAGAACAGAATCAGAATCTTTCTTGCGCCCATAATTTAAACCACCGCCCGTACTTTATAAGTACTCCGTTTGGTATCGGCCCACTCTTCGGCTAAAAGCCGCATGCATGAAGTGGCCAGGGTCTGGATGTTGGTCAGTCCTAAATCGGTTTTTAGGCCAGCGGCCTCAACCGGTGCGCCGTCAGGTATAATATTAAGCCCGGTATGGATGAGAATCGACGTTGGGCTAACGGTGCAGATGGAGACTGATAATTTTTTAGTGTCTCGATAAAATAGATCATCGCCGATGCGTTTAACTTTGAGTTCACCACATTCGGCGTTAATCCGGTCCTGTAAGATGGAGGTAAATAGCCGTTGGATTAAAACCCCTTCTTCCAGGGGAATACCAAAGATCTCAATAATAAAATGCAGCATTTGTTCCGAGTAAATGTAATCCTCATTGCGCACATCTTCTAAATCCACCATACGAGATACATCGACGTTGCAGGAACCGGCAAAGGCGATGATGGCATCACCCAGAATCCCGGTATTTTTATAAATCCAGTGGCTCACCAGTTCGGAACCGGTGTAAGGCTTTTTTGCATCTTCAAAGTAGTATTTCATTATCTATAGTGTACACCAGATTTAAAAGGGAAGCGCTCCATCCGTGTTCACCGCAGAATCGTTCTCTAAAGAAGGTGAGGTAGCGGGGGGCGCTGGAGGACCTGCCGGAACAGGGGCTCTCTCATCTTCCATAGGGTAGATGGGTTGATAATCATTATCAAAGGTGTTGTACATGGTTTCGGTGGGAGAAGGGGTTAGTAACATGTTTTCATCGAGTTCGGGCAGTGGAGCGGCGATATCTTCATTATGATGAGGCTTCGGGTTCAGGTTCAATACCATGACCCCTTGCTTCTTGATTTTGGCGCCGGTGGGTTTAGCGAGTTCGGTGGCCGGAATGCTATGGATTTTATAGTACTGTTCAGAAAAATCGTGCCAGATCTCGGCGGCGTTGAAGCTGAAGACCCCCCGTAGAGGAGTGTAGTTAATGTTGCCCATCCACACGGTGCAGACCATGTCTGGGGTAAAGCCTGTGAACCAGATATCGCGAACCTTATCTGTGGTTCCTGTTTTACCAGCCACTTGCCGACCTGACAGGCGTGCGCTTCGGCCCGTGCCTTTTTCCACGACGTCCACAAGAATCGAATTGAGTTGCGCGACCGCTTCTGGATCCAATGTGCGTTCGGGCTTGGGCTTTTGGAAGGGAAGTTCCTTGTTTTCGACATCCAGAACCCGTCTAACAGCGGTGGGGTACATACGAACCCCGCCACGGGCAAAGGTGGAAAATCCGGTGGCTACTTCTAATGGTGGAATACCGGAGGAGCCTAGCAGACTAGAAAAATTTCGATCAATTTTAGAATGAACCCCTGCGGCTTCAACGGTTTTAATAACTTCGTCAATACCAACCCGCATACCAATCTGAACCGTTGGGGTGTTTCGGGATAGAGTCAGGGCCTTTCTAATATTCATGGCACCCATGAAACGACCATCCCAGTTATGAGGGCGCCAGATACTAACACCCGTATTAAAGCTGACCGGCTTATCCGCAATGGGAGATTCTGGCGTGATAATACCCAATCGAAAACCCGTCAGGTAAACAAAGGGCTTGAACTGAGAACCAGCGGCCCGTTTTGCTTGAGTCGCGTTGTTGTATTGATTACTCCGAAAATCCACACCGCCAACCATGGCCATAATTTCAGCTGTTTTGACGTCAATGGCTACAAGGGCCCCACTATCGACGTTTGTATATTGGGGGAGCTTTTTTACTTTTTCAGTCAGAATCTTTTCAGCCGCTTCCTGGGCTTCCGGGTCAAGGGTTGTATAAACACGAAGCCCTCCCCGACGCACCACGTCTTCGCCATATTCCTCGACCAGTTGTTGAATGACAAACGTTACAAAATACGGGTATTTAGAGGCCTTAACTTCTCTACTATTTAATGAAATGGTTTCATTGGCCGCATCGGTGTACTGGTCCTTACTAATGTAGCCATGTTCCCGCATCTTTCGGAGAACTTCCAGTTGGCGTTGCCGGGCCGCTTGTGGTCGGGTAAAAGGGGAGCGACCTTCAGGAGAGGAGAGAAGTCCTGCTAATAGAGCGGATTGAGCGATAGTGAGCTCGCTTGCCGGGCGCTTAAAGTAACGGCGGGCCGCTTTTTCGATACCATAGGCTTGATTCCCCCAATAGACCTGATTCAGGTACATTTCCAAAATCTTGTTTTTACTGTAGTGTTTTTCGACGCGCATGGCCAACATGGCTTCGGCCAATTTTCGTTTGTAGGAGCGCTCGGTGGTTAAAAACATGTTTTTGACCAGCTGCTGAGTTAGGGTACTGCCTCCCTGAACATCTTCTCCCTTAACGTTAGAGAGAAATGCACGGGCTGTTCCCTTGATGTCTACGCCATTGTGCTGGTAAAAACGATTGTCTTCGATGGCCATGACGGCACGTTGAATGTTGGGAGAAATTTGGCTTAAAGGAACAACCACCCGATCTTCATCCCCATGAACATTAGCCACCAGGTTACTATAGCGATCAAAAATCCGGGTACTCTGGTTTGGGTGGTAGCTTTCCAGAATTTTAATATCCGGCAGAGCGGCCGCTCCTTTCGCTAGAACCAGACCAAAATTAATCGAGAACAGAAAGATAAAAAAGACGATACCCACAATCATGGAAACCGTAAAAATTAGCCCAACCCGCTGTTGAACGATTTCTGACTTTTTAGGTACGTCGACCGGCAGTTCAAAATCCCGGCTCATTCCGTTGATTCTCCTTTAATAACCAGCTTGGTAAAATTCCCCAGCCGAAGATAACATTGATTGAGCATGCTAAGTAAATTATATCGATTTTGACGGATGGTTTCATCAGGGTCATTGACCAGAACATTGTCAAAAAACGGGTGAATAGTAGACGTTAGGGTCTCTAGGTTTCCTAATAGAGTTTGGTTATCTTGGGTGTGAGCATCTTTCAAAACAGTCATCGCTTTATAAAGGGCCTGTTCGGCAGGCGCTTTTAAGTGGGTCTTCTGAATATCTCCAAAGGCGACCTCGGGTCGATAATGTTTTCCTAAAATTTTAAAAATTCGGTTCGCAGGTTCGTAAATAGCTGCAAATTGGGTTGTATTTTGGGTGAGTTGTTTGACAAGCTCCAAACGATGAATCATGGCGTTCAGGTTTTCAAAGGGGTTGCCAGTTTCGATTATGGCATCAATCATATCGTAGCGGTACCCTTTTTCTAGCAGGATTCCTTTCAGTCGTTGCATCATAAAGTCGGTAAAGCGTTTTTGAACAACGTCGAATTCGGCTTTCTCCTTGACCTCGATAGTTGGGTAGGCTTGTTCAAGTAGCGAGAGCAGGTTTAAATCCAACTGAGCGTCAATAATGATAATAATGATACTGTTGGCCATCCGTCGAAGCCCTAATGGGTCTTTGGAACCTGTGGGCATTTTGGCCTTGACCTGACTAAACACAGCCACCATCGTATCGATTTTGTCAGCGAGGCTCAGTGCAACGCTGATAGGGGTAGTGGAAAAGTCGACATCAGTGAAAACATGAGTGTACTGATCTTCAAGGGCTTGGCAAATTTTTGGATCTAGGCCTTCATGCTGGGCGTAGATCCGGCCCATGGTGCCTTGAAGTTCGGTCAGTTCAAAGACCATCCCTGTAACGAGATCGGCCTTGGAGAGTCGGGCGGCTTCAGTAGCCTGTTGGATGGTCGTTTTGTCGTAACCCAGAGCCTTAGCGGTGGATTTGGTTAGGGCGATCAGGCGTTGCGTCTTATCGAACATGGTGCCCAGACCCCGCTGAAACGTGATGCCTTTTAGGTCTTCGAGCCGATCTGCCAGTTTCTTCTTGCGGTCTTCATCGAAAAAGTAACGGGCGTCTTCTAGTCTGGCTTTTAAGACCCGTTCGTTTCCTTTTCGAATGGTCTCAAGCGCTTTTTTTCGGGCGTTGGAAACCACGAGGAAATGAGCTAGCAAAGAACCGTTGGAGGCTTCTACGGGGAAATACTTTTGATGAGCCGCCATGACCGTAATAATAACTTCCTTCGGTAGTTCAAGAAAGCGTTTTTCAAAGGAGCCGCTGAACACCCAAGGGTATTCCACGATTTTGGTCACTTCTTCAAACAGGCTATCGTTGGCCGGATTCAAGGCGGGGTCCTTTCCGGCGAGGGCTTCTGATTCTGCTTTGAGTTGTTGTCGGATAATTTGAAGCCGTTTTTCCCGATCGACAATGATATGACCCTTGGTCTCAATGGTTTCTACGTAGGCACGGGCTGATGGAATCGTTACGGGTGTTTCACAGAGAAAGCGATGGCCTTGAGACTGATTGCCGGATTGAAGTTCTCCAATATGAAGGGGCAAGTGTTCATCATTCCATAGGGACACCAGCCATCGGATAGGACGGGCAAAGCGGATACCACTGCCGTCACCCCAGCGCATAAACCGAGGCCCACTAAGGCCGAGAATTAGGTTTGGAAGCGCTTCACTAAGAAGCGTAGGGGTGGGTTTTCCTGGGATGTGTCGAGTGTAAGCCAGACAAGGTTCCTTCCCCCCGGTCTCCTGTTTTAAATCTTTAAATGGAACGCCCAACTTTCGGGCAAAGGCTTCACCCGCTTTGGTGGGCTGACCGGATTTGTCCGTCGCAATACGTAGAGGAGGGCCTTGGCAAACCTCATCTCGAGAGGTCTGTTGTTCCGGAAGACCGTCAATCGCGATAACAATGCGTCGAGGGGTGACGTGGACGGTTATCTTTTCAGGAGGTATCTGGGCTTCATTCAAGGTATCCTCAACAGCCTGGCTAAGTTCAGCGGGCAAGGTGCCCATAAAACCAGGAGGCAGTTCTTCAGTGCCCACTTCGAGCAGGTAATAGTTGTTCACAGATTGAACCTCAAATGATAAAAACAGGACCGAAAATAGAGGGAATTCGAGGACGGCTTGCCTCCGAACCTCTTCATTGTCCTACAGGAATCGAGAGATATCAAGAATCTTAACCTTGCTTTTCCTAATGGAGGTGTGGCGTCAAGGGTCTGTTTTTGGGGAGGCGTTGCCAAAGGGGCGTTCAACATGTTGACCAATCCAGAAGACGAGAAATCCGGTTAGAATGCCCGGCATAATTTCATAGGTCGTTTCAGGAAATCCCCAACAGCGCCAAGCCAGCATTCCAGCGATGCCACTAAGCATCATAATTATCATAAGTGGTTCGGAGGGCTTTTTGTTAAAGGCTAATACGGTTAATATGGGGGCGAACGCACAAGCAAGCGCACCTGCCGCAATAAGGACAAGTTGAAAAACGTTTTCATTACTCAGCAAGGCAATGGCTAATGCGGTGACGGTAACGAACACGGTGGCCAGCTTGGTGTAAATGTATTTGATATTTTTACCGGGCCAAATGTCACGGCTGAGGGCGGCGGAACAGCTTAAAATCTGCGAATCAGCGGTAGACATGGTGGCTGCGAATAATCCAGCAAGCACCAGCCCGACAAAAATATCGGGTAGCAGCTGGAGGGATAAGGTGGGTAGGGCAAGCTCTGGATCGAAATGATCGATTTGGGGAATTAAAAGTCGGGCTGAAAAGCCAACCCCAATAGTCAGGAGGAAAAAGGCGATATACCAGAGGTAATAATAAACTCGGGTTCGTGTCATATGGGCTGGATCATCCATGGCCATAAAACGAACCATTACATGAGGTTGGCCAATGACCCCAATACCCGCAAAAAACCAGCCAGCGACAAAGAGGATAGGCCCCCACGGGGTACCGAAGTCGAGGTTTTGTGGAAACCATTCCAAATAATGCGGTGAAATGTGCTGAAGTTTCTCTAAAAATACGGGAAGTCCGCCCGTGGCATGAACCGCCTCGACACAGAGTAGGCCCATAGCAACAATCATAACAAAGGACTGTGCTGCATCAGTCCATATGGAAGCACGAATACCTCCAGCAAAGCAGTATAACAGCACAATGATACTGCCTAGGAATGCGCCAACAGCATAATCCCAGCCAAAAAGAACGTGTAAAGCCTTGCTTCCTGCCGTTAACTGAGCGGCGGCATAGGCACCCAGAAAAATAATCGTAATGATCCCACCTAAAACTTGAAACACCCGAAAATGTTGACCATACCATTGGCTTAAAGCACCCACATAAGTCAGGGCATGTTGTTTTTCAGAAACGGTTCGTAGTTTTTTGTGGACAAAAAACGAGGTGAGGAAATCGCCGGTAATCCAGCCAAACATCAACCAAATGGAAGACAAACCGTGCAAATAAGTATAACCGATTTGACCGACAAACATATAGCCACTGTTGTAGGTGGCTATTGCTGATAAGGCGACAAGCCAGGGCTTGACGTTATGGCCCGCTAAAAGATAATCCACATTGGTCGAACGGTGTTTAAATGCTGAAAGCACACCAATGATGATGAACATAAGTAAAAAGGAACAAAAGCTGAGAATAACCATAAAAAGGTAAATACGACTTGACTAACGATACAGGGGAGAATAAAAAGCCGGATAATAATTCGGTGGCGGGAAGGTTGATAGCCTAGGGCCAAGATGTGTGTTCGGTTTATGAAGAGGAGCTTTACCAGTGCTTTTAGCGCTCCAACGAACCGGCGGATGAGAAGAAAACTGGCTCATCGGCTTTTTGCCATTTGGTAAAGCAACCTTTGACATTGAGCTGATGTCTTCTTTTTTTCTCGGGCCAAATTTTATATCAGGCGATGGAGGCGGCTTATCGGGTTGGGCCTTTTGGGGCGCAAATTTTTCAGAAAGCTTAACGGCGGCAATACCGGAATAGAGTACGTAAAGCGAGAGAGCTGAGACTAAAGCTGTCAAACTTCTGACCCTAAAGTTTTCGAACGGTTTAAACCGGGCAAGCTGTCTTTCAATAGCTTCTCCCCCTACAAAGGCAATGATGGCCCCGGTCACATAAGTGGAGAGGTCTCTGAAAAAAAGTTGATTTCGTGTTTCTTTCGGGTCGTTGAAATAACGCAATGCGGGAATGCCCAAACCAGGAATAAGCCACATGGCTCCTTTTTCGATGTTCAGGTAGCTTTTTTCCGATAGTCTCAGTAATTGTTTGGCAAGCATTATTTTATTTTTCACTCAATAAATAACGTCAGAGACAAAGGCTCGTGTTTCTTTGTCCCTTTATTTTATTAATGCCTTTAATCGTTCTTTATCTGTTGGGTTGGAGAGGCTTGGAGTTGATTGGAAGACAATACGAACAAGCCCGTCTGATAAGGTTTTACAATCAGGCACTCTATTTACACATTAGCCTAACGCAGATAAGAACTTCCTTCAACGGTGGAAACCCTGAAAAATAATCATTATAATCTCAGAAACCCCTTATAACGCTTGCAATTGCTGGACATTTCCTCGTTTCTTGGTTACGTGGAAGTTAAGGTCTCTGTATCCGCCGTTGCGTAACGTCTCTCATGCAAAAAGGGGGCGGATTGTAAATTTTTAATAAGTTGCCGAATTAAATCACGCCCCTTTTTATAAGTGATTAAAAGCTTGGCAGGCTCAGTAGAGGTTTAATGGGGCTTAAATTAGGAAAGAGAAGGGCCTATTCGTGTAAAATGGTAAAAAGTTCTCTGATAGCCGTTTCATTGTTAGTCATTAAATAAACAATGTCGTGTTCTTCAAGGAAGAGGGAGCGGGTTTCGATGATAGGACATTGATTTCGAATAACACAGATGAGTCGTGTATTTTGTGGGAAGGAAATGCTTTCAAGGCGTTTACCAAGCATGGGAGAAAAACGCGTTATTTTAATTTCAACCAGACAAAGCTGATGGTATTTTAAACGACTTAACGTACTCAGATCGCGCGGTGACAGCTTTGGCTCGCTAATCGTTAACATGGCTCCCGCCCTCCTTAAGAAATAACGTTGTCTTTTCTCACAAATCCGTGTGCCGACGAAAGGGTTATTTTTAGATTGAAAATTGGATACCACTCACTAAAGTTAAAATCAATTTATCAAAACAAAGGACAAAAACAACCCCTGTCTTTATTACACGAACGATTCAATAGAAGGCTATAAGACTCTTTCTTCTTTTTCTTAGGTGATATTTTCTCTCTTTATCTCTCAATGATAATCAGGTAAACTATCGGAGCAGTAAAGGTAACCCCACTTGACTTTTGTTAGACAGGAGCTGTTTTGGGTGGAACTGAAAAGCCCTATTACCCGTATAGCCAGTATTTAAAAGATACTTTTGGATTTAAAATCTATAAAGTAACGTTGGATGCTGGGTTTTCGTGCCCGAACTTGGATGGAAAAAAAGGTTGGGGAGGGTGTACGTTTTGCGATGAAACCGGTTCCTCTTCACGAGCGCAGGAAAAAGGGGATACGATCACCCAGCAGGTTTTAAAGAACCTTGAGCGGCAGAGGAAACGGTTTAAAGCCGACCGATTTGTGGCCTATTTTCAGTCTCGAACCAACACGTATGCGTCAGTAGAACGTTTGAAAGCGTTATACGATGAGGCCATGGCGTCTCATGAAGATATTATGGGGCTGGCCATCTCAACGCGACCGGACTGTGTGGATGACGAAAAACTGGCCCTAATTTCGAGTTATCAAGGAGAAGGGCGTTATATTAGTGTGGAATATGGATTGCAAACCATCCATGATCGCTCTTTAGAGAGAGTAAACCGGTGTGAGACCTATAAAGATTTTATTCGAGCGTATGAATTAACCCAAAAACACAAACTAGACCACTGTATTCATATTATTCTAGGGATGGAGGGGGAATCTTGGGAAGATATGATGGCCACGGCGGATAGGATGGCCGAATTGCGGGTTAAGGGAGTGAAAATCCATATGTTGGTCGCAATGGAGAAGACTCAGGTGGCGAAAAATTACCGCAAAGGCGAGTGGGAGCCGATGAGTCAGGAAACTTATATTCAAACGGTTTGCGACTTTATCGAACGACTACACCCAGAATGCGTGATTCATCGGGTTGCGGGGAATGGGCATCACCAACATGTAGTGGCACCCTTATGGATGCAGCGGAAATTAGCGATGATGAATGAGATTGAGCAAGAGTTTCAACGGCGAGGAACCCGGCAGGGATCCGCATGTAGAAGCTTGGTGGTTTCCGGTTTATAAAGCGTTTCGGAAGATCTTGGATCAAGTAGAGGCAGAATATGTTTTTCTTAAGGCGTGATGGCGCAAGGGCTTTCATTGTTTTTACAAACAAATGTAACAATATATATAAAAAACGGTTGAAAAGTATATTGTTTGTCTATATAGTTAGAATACGAACTAAGCATTTCAATAAAAAACGAAGGAACCGGAGCAAGAATACAGGACATATCAAACCAAGGGACTTACAGAAAACCTACACACGCTTGTCAACTACCGATCAATAATGGTCTTTCAGTATCGTATCTGGAAGGCATATTGTTAAACATATCCCCCCATTGTGTTTAGCAATTCAAAAACCTTTGATTCAAAGGTTTTTTTCTTTTGGATTTTTATATTTAAAAAGAAAAAGTAGTGAGTATTATTTTCCGTTCACCCCATTTCACACCACTCCCTTTTATTCATGTAGAGAAAAATAAGACCCCATCTTGCTAAACGTTTTATTTAAGCGTTTTATGCTCTCGTTGATGTCAGTGAGCTGAAGGAACGAGTCTGTTAGATATCAACAAGCGCTTGTTTTACAGGTCTATTTTTCTGTGCGCTTTAATCTAAATGACCTTGTCGATACCGCAAATATAGGAGGATACTCTTTTATGACTCTGATGGCCACAAAAAAATCGAAACCCATGTCCTTGACTGAGGATGCGGGCGTTAAGTATTTGAGGTATATTGGTGCCAAGGCCGATTTAATTGATGGCCGTGAAGAGATCGTTTTGGCGAAGCGAATTGAGCAAGGGGATTTGGTGGCTAAGCGAAAGCTAGTGCAGGCGAATCTTCGGTTGGTGGTTAGTATTGCCAAAAAATATGCGGGGCGTCATGTTGATTTTCTGGATTTGGTTCAGGAAGGGAATGTGGGCTTAATGAAAGCCGTTGAGAAGTTTGATTATCGTCGGGGCTATAAATTTTCCACCTATGCCACGTGGTGGATCAAGCAAGCGGTGCTTCAAGTGTTTGCTGAACATGATCGACTAATTCGCTTACCGGGTCATGTGATTGATGGTATTTCCAAGCTAAAACGGGCAAAAGAATCACTCGAATTGGAACTAGGACGTAAGCCAACGGATAAAGAGCTGGCATTGACGCTTGGCCTTTCGATTAAAAAAGTCAAACAGCTGGCACGGGTGTCCCAAAAAACCCTGAGTCTAGAGTCAGAAACTCTGTTGAAAGATGGGAACACCCAGACCTTGGCCGAGACCATCGAGGATGATACATACAATCCGGAAAGAGCCATTCATCAAAGCCGGACGCTTCATACTCTATCGCTGGCCATTCGGCATAGCTTGAAAGAACGTGAAAAAGAGGTGTTGGCTATGCGGTTCGGACTAAATGGCCAGAAAGAAAAAAAGATGACGCTGGAGGAAATTGGTCGTCTATATGGTGTAACTCGGGAATGCATACGCCAGACAGAGATTCGGGCCTTAACGAAGCTACGCCATTCGCCCTATCTAAAGCAGATAATGGATTAATCTGTCTCGCCTATTGATATAATCTTGATACTGGACTAAGCTGTAATGTGAACGGCTTAGTCCGTTTTTTATTTTGATTAATGTTTACTGGAGGAACCCCCCCACAATGTCCGAGGCCGGAAAAGAGCAACGGCTGAACCAAGAGGAGGGTCAAGAATTAACAGCCGAGCAACAACAGTTTCAGTCACTTCTTGAGCAGTTTGACTATGCCTTTGAACGGGGCAAAATCGTAAAAGGGCAAGTTGTCCGTTACGAAGCCCGAGGGGTTTTGGTTGATATTGGGGCGAAAAACCTCGCTTTTCTTCCCAATAAGGAAATTATTACGCCGCTTCCTGAAAATATGGATGAAGTCCTACCCAAAGGCGAGGATATTGAGTTTTACATTCTCCGTGAGGACACGGAAGATGAGAAGTTTGTTCTCTCCCGAAAGCGCGTGTACCAAGCGCAAACGTGGACAAAATTGAACGATGTATTAGCCAACGATGAGGTCATTGACTGCACGGTTAGTAATGTGGTTAAAGGCGGTCTTTTGGTTGATGTTCAAGGACTTCGGGGTTTTGTTCCCTCAAGCCATTTGCGTGTTCGAGATTCCTTCGAAAGTTTGGTGGGCAAGCAACTGCCTTTAAAAATATTGAGTCTGGATCAAGCGCAAAACAACATTATTCTATCTCACCGGAAAGTGGTAACCGAACAGTTGGCCGAACAGCGAAAAGATCTGTTTACCAATCTGGACGAAGGCGCTTTGGTTGAAGGTGAAGTGGTTCGGTTAACCGACTTTGGTGCCTTTATTGATTTAGGCGGTGTTGATGGGCTTTTGCCCCTCTCTCAAATGTCCTGGCGTTGGGTTGAACACCCGTCAGATATCCTGAAGGTTGGCGATAAAGTCAAAGTTGAAGTGATTGGCATCGATATGGAAAAACAGCGCGTCAGCTTGTCCATTAAGAGTCAGTACGAAGACCCATGGACGCAAGTAGGTAAAGAGCTGAGCTTGGGCGATAAGGTGGAAGGAACTATCACGCGATTAAAGCATTTTGGTGCTTTTGTCGAGGTCTTTCCGGGCGTGGAAGCACTCTTGCCGAGTCGTGATCTGACGGATTATGAAAATGAGCATGAAAAAAAGCTGGATACCGGCGAGACCGTTGCGGTTTATATTGTTAAGTTTAGCCCGGGCGAGCGTCGTATTTCTTTAAGCTTCAGGCCGCCTGTTTTCCAACAGCCGGTAGAACCGAAAGAAGTGCCGGCTGAAATGCTGAGTGATGATGAGCCTGCGGAAGTTTAGACGTTTAACGCTGTAAACGGGTATTCTAATAATGTCTCATGCGGGCAGAAGGTTTGAGAAATACCGTTTGATGAGGTATTTTGCGGCGTGGTGTCCTATCTGATTGCAGACATAAAGAAAACCAAGGCTTAAGACAAGGCATAGGAAAAGCTGAGGCAGGGTTTCCTCAATGATTATTTCACGGTGAGTTTGCAATTGCTGGTAAAAGGCAAGCATTGCAATGAGTGCTTGATCGGGTTGAGATAAAGCTTGCATATCCAGCCAAGGAGAAAGGGTTTCTTTGAATAAGGCGGACGCGGGAGAGAGGTTTGAACCGAGGACCACCGCAATCGTTCGGCAAATTGTATCGATCATGCCGGGGGACAGTCCCTTGGAAAAAAAGGCTGAGACGTGACTCTTAAATAACAGAGAAACTTTAAATAGCATATAATTTTCCGAGTCCTTTCTTATTGCTTTCTCTTAAAAAAGGGACTCAAAAATTTTCCGTGCTCGGTTGTAACGGTATATTGCCTTTGTTGTTTTATTATTATCTTATAAGTAGCTATTGTTTTTTCTGCCCGACCGAGATAAGTGAGAGCCCAAGCGGTAGTGGAAGCGGGCTTTCTATGAGTTCAAAGAGAGGGGAAAGGGTGTCAAACAGCTTGACGGAATTGGATTCCATACTCGTTTTCTTAAGAAGGCAAAACTTGAGCCACCATCCAAAAATGCCGATAAAATTAAAATGTTGGATATGGCTGATATGGAATTGATTTGCTTCTAGAAGTTGTTGAAGCTCTTTTCGCTCATAGCGCCGGTAATGGTGAATAGAGCGATCGTAGTCACTGTAAAGGAATTGATGCGCTGGAACCAGTAAAACCAGTTTGCCTCCAGGGAGCAACAGGTTATGGAGTTGTTTAAGAGCTTTCTGGTCATGCTCAATGTGTTCGAGAACATTAAGCATGACAATCGTGTCAAAGGGTTTAAGCCCTTCTTGCGAATGAAAAACATTTTGACAGTAAGTTTTTAAGGTCTTATCCGAAGGAATGTTAACCTGTGTCTGAACGTGGCGGATGTATTGAGGAACAATGTCGAGAGCGGTTAAATCCTGAGTGTGCTCAATGAGAAGTTGGGTAAAATTTCCAATGCCACAACCAATTTCCAGTGTGCGTCGACCCACATGAGGAGCAATGGTCTGCATGATGCGCCGATTGTAATTTTGAGCTTCACCCAGAACCTCAAGCGTATCCGTCTGTATTATATTTTCCACCAGTGGAGGGACTCCCGAAAAGCAGGGGCTGAATGAACTTTGTCCGAGCAGGAATCCGTTCAGGCTGAATGCTCGCCAATGTGGTTTAATAGTATCAAGTTTGAGCCGGAAGATTGCTGGAAAGAGGGAATTATTAACAAAACTTAAGACGGTCGATGAAAGTAACAATATTTTGGCTTCAGCGGTCTTATTGTTATATCACCCCATGCTCAACCCGAATGAAATTATTTTAGTTAACCTGATGGAGGGGAGGAATCCCCTAAAATGTTCTCTTTATGATGACCTTACCCAATATCCAGTCATCGCCGGAGTCGCAGTGGTCTGCCTTTAAGAATTCTGGAAATCATAAAAATCTGTCTAAACTATATTTTCCAGATCCAATCACGGCGAAGGAGCGGAATATACACCATGTTCCGGTCGATCGTCTGCTGGACTATTCTTGGCTGGATAAGGTCGCTCATCACGTTAAAACCATAACCTATATTCTTCCAAAAACGGTGTTTAAAGGGCTTCGAGGGGATCAGGATTTCACCAAAACGGATCAGGAATTGATTAAAAACATTCCCTATTACCTAAGTGGTCTGGCTCTCATGGGGTGTTTCGTGGCATCGGGGCGGAAGGGGGTCTCAGCGGTTCGAATGGGGGTTGGGGTTGGGTTATATTACGCAGGTGCTCTAGCGGCTAACCTTTTTGTTGATGGTCTTTATAAGGCACGTTATGGGGTTGATTTTGGATTAAGGTACCAACAAGCCGATGGCCGGGTTGAAAAAGTGTTTAGTAGTGTGGATTCTCCTCGGTTTGACTTGCTAACATCACAACAATATCAGGTTATTCGAAAAAAAATGGGGATCCCACCAGACTTGGCGGATCCCAACCAAGCTTGTCGGGAGCAGGTTGTTCGGGCCATTAGCTCAGCGGAGTCGCTAAAAATAATGCTGGGCATTATTTTGGCCGCAGTGGGTGCTGGACAAATCGCGAGGACAAATGCTTGGGCGGTTGCGTTAAATCCAAATGACGCTTTGAGAAAGATTTGGTCGGATCCAAAAACAGGTGGCTTTTTTAATCGGCTGAGACTTACGCTAAAGCGGGGGAACGAGTTTCTAGAATTTATTTTCCGCCAACCGTTATTATGGAAAAAATCAACGCCGATAATGCGAAAATCCGCTTTATGGGGGCTGTTAGGCTTTTTAGCGTATGGGCTGTATCAAAGCGTTAATGTGGTTAAGCCAAAAGCGTATGAACCTTCTCCGTTTCAGGTGAGCCATTCTCCCTCTCGAGAGGCGCAACGGCTTCGAAGTCAAAAAGCGTTTCAGGCCTTTATTGAACAGCGACAACCGTCAGCCTCATTGAAAAACGAACGCTTTAGGGTGGCGACTCGAGAGAAAGGCGGTGAGCTTGGTGGATAATCTAAATCGTCCTCAGTATCAATACGCCCGGCTTGTTTCAAAGCAAACTTTCTCTGATTACATTAAAATGCCTTTCAAGTCGACCTACTCATTGGTGACGCAAGGGGTGAATAAAAAAACAATAACGGATTATGAGCTATCAACGGTTAAGAATCCATTGGCTTTAGGGGGCGGTCTGATTATTGCCACATTGGCAACGCTGGGTCGTGAGCGAAAAGCAATGGGTATCCGGCATGGGGTTGGGTTAGCGGCTTGGGTGGCGGCTCTAATTTATGGGCCTAAGGTGATTAATGCCATTGTTCAGCTTAAGAGCGGTATTAACCTAAATAAAGACTATGTTGATACGTACGGTAATCGTTATGGCTTGTTTGATGATCCGCGATATTTGCCACTTCAGTTGTTGTCGGAAGAGGAATTAAATAATATTGGTGATCGCCTTAATATTCCGTATGGGGTGGATCGTAAACGGCAAATTGAAGATAAAGTCAGACAGATTTCAGTTCAAGCCCAAACATGGTGGAATTTAATCGTGGGTGCTGCTGTTCCTATTACGGCAATGGGGGTGGTTAATTCGGCATCAACCCCCATTATGGGGTTTGTGAGTTCCATAAAAGCGTTTTACCATAATAAGGCAGGGTCTTTTTTAAACCCGATGCCTTCGGAAATGTTACATCATCTGGATGGCTATGTTGAGGAAAAGCTGGGTCGTGGCGCCAATTCCTGGTCTCTCCGTTGGCGTTCGAACTTTGAGCATAAGTTGGTGACGACACTTGGGCTTGATAAATTGTTCAAGCCGAAGGAAGTCTTGAAAGCGTCCGACGAGAAACTAATGGGTCGCTTGGTTGACTATTTTTCCAAGTTGTCAGATGTTCCCGAGAATCGTCAGACGCTGGATAATGTGTTGAATTTGCTTGGAAAAGAGCGGCGAGCGATTGATGGGCTGGAAAATGATATTCTGCAAGCCTTAAGTCAATATAAAAAGTTGATTAAAAAAAGCCTTGAAAAGAGTGAGGATGACATTCATAATTTTGGGCAAAACCGGGTTAAGCGTATTTTAATGGATCTGTATCGGCGTAAGGGGAATGCCCTATCAGAGATACTCCATTACGAAACCCTCTTTGAACAATTACAGCAAAGGCATTTAAGTGTTAATGAGGTCCGTTATTTGACTGAAAAGCCCGTGATTGGTGAAGTTGAACGGTTAATTAAGTTAGGGCGGATTGAAGATGCCAGAAAACTAACTGTTGAAGATCCCGAGTTATTTAGCAAAGTTTATCAACTTCTTAAAAATAAAAGCCAACGAGGGGCGTCTGAACTATTAGGAGACAGCCCAAGAAGCCATTTACTTCATTCAATGAGAAATGTTGCCGCCAAGAAAATCTGGCGAAGACGGATGATAGGTTATATTGGTGGCGGTATGGCGATTGCGACGTTTCTATTTGAATCCTTTATTCTAGGGCGGGATTTTGGCCCACCTTCTCCCAAGGGGCGTACGTCATGATAAATGGTATGGGATATGGAAATATTGGCTATAGGCCAAGCTTTTATCCGGCCGGGAGACCCTCGTCACAATCCAGTGGGCTTCCCTACGCCCAATCAGCAGGGTCCTTTTTACCCATGAGTGATTCTACACGACCATTTGTGGGGTATTCGCCATCGATGCCATCGGTTTATCATTCGCCGAGCAGGGTACCGGTTCATATTAATCCTCTGGCTCCAGCTTCATTTCAGCTGTGGCGTAATCGGTTAAAAGAGATGTTTCACAAAAATCGGGCGGTTATTTACGCGTTGCATTTACGAACGTTTGGGGCCAACGATGCAAACAGTGATGGGGTTATTTCTCCTAAATTGGGTGAAAGTGGTACCTTTAATTCGGCGATTCCCAAGTTGGATGAATTACAAGCCTTAGGGGTTAATACAGTTCACGTTTTGCCTATTCATCCTGTTAGCCAGATTATGCGACTAGGGGAGGCTGGAAGCCCTTATGCGCCCTCAGATATTCTCTCTATCAACCCAGAGTATGGCACCATGGCTGATGCAAAGCGGTTTGTCCAGGAAGCACACCGGCGGGGAATCAATGTGTTGATGGATGTGCCCATGTTTCCCTCTTACAAACTGGCACAAAAATACCCTGAGCTCATTGCACGAGATCCCTATGGGAATCCACTTAAGCCTAATAATTGGTTGGATGTGCTGATGTTTGAGAACAATGGTGCGTTAGTGGACTATTACGAAAACTTTTTTAAACTCATGGATCACTTGGGCGTGGATGGTTATCGGGTCGATATTGCCCGGGTTCGTCCGGCATGGTTTTGGGAATATTTCATTGGGCAATATCCTGATAAGGCTTGGCTAGCTGAAAGCTACAGTCACCAAGACGCCTCGCCCATACAAAACATTCCACGCGATGTGCCGGAACATCTATTGAAAATTGGTTTTGATGCCATCTATGGTCAGTTTCATCGTTTTCCGGAAATGCGGAGCGCTGTGGAATATGCTAATTATCTGGTTGAGGGCCATGGTATGTTACGGCGAGCCGGGTTGGGAAAGTCGTTTATCGGCTCGTTTCTGACCCCTTATGATTACAGCCTCATGAAGCGGGGTGGGGTGACCATGAATTTTCTTGCGGCCGGTCTTATGGCGACTCAACCTTGGACGAACCCGTATATTCTGGATGGATTCACAACGGGGTATGAAAAACCTTTTGATATGTTCAATTACCGGGAACGACCCACAGGAAGCTCCCCAGAGGTTGGCGATTTCCTTCAATCCATGCTGAACTTTAGAAAACGGTATGAAAATGTGATTACTCAGGGGCTTTTTATCCCTATCCCCATTGCGGAAGCCGATGAAAATACACAAATTATTGCGTTTGCCCGGCATCACAGAGGAAAAACCCTGATGGTGGTTGCCAATAAAGATGTTAATGCTGGCCATTCGGCGGAATTGACGATTCCGGGTGTAAAGGAATCTCAAAAGTTAACCGATTTAGTTCCTGCCTACGGCAGAAAAAGTACATTCATTGTGGATAACAATAAGGTCAATATAGAATTGGCCCCAGGTCGTATTCACATATTTGAAATTGATACGCCCCGACTGCCTTTAAACCTGCAATCCTATCGATAAAAAACGGTAGCGAGGGTTGGATTAATGAATGTAATGAGCAGAGGCAATAAAAAATCTTGAGAGACTTTAATAAGTCGTCTTAACGTAATGAAAAGGAAACATTTGATATGAACGTAAAGACTCCTTACAGAATACATTTTTCCAGTAATTTATCAAAAGAACCATTAAATAGAGTTGTGGCGAAAGACCTGCTCTGCGGTGACCGAATTAAAATTCCTCGAGAGTTATTAGGCTACACTGATGGCGGAGAGGTGCAGGGGAGGCTGTTTAAGCGGTTTGACTCAACGAGCAATGAACTTCGAGTCGAGGTTGGTGGTGAGGAGTATTATATAAATGTTCAACCGAATGATGAATTTACACTCGTTCGGCGCCCAGAAACAGAAGAACCCGCTGGCGATGAATTCCAGCGACTTGCTCAAGTTTTGGCTAATTTGAACCGTCAATAAACGGAAGCATGAGCTTGTAAAATAGGTTGTCTCTTACTCATTTCGTTTTAGCTTACTGTGCCAAATGCCGTAAAAGGCATAAATGAGAAAGCCGATCACAAGCCACCAACCCAGGCGAAACCAGGCGGCCTGACTGAGTTGAACCATCATGAAAATCATGCAGGCCATACCGGTAATGGGCACCCACGGCACCCATGGGCACCGGAAGGTTTCGGGGAGGTTCAGGGTTTTAATTTGAAGGAGTTTCCAGGTTGGCATCGTGACCAGCAAGCTCCCCAGGAGCCAAAGCGTTATTTGAACCGGGTTGTTATCAGCCATAAAGCCAACGCTAACCAGCCCGAGCCCGATGGCAATAGCAATCACGTAACCTGTACTTTTTAGGTCGGTCTTGTTTTGCTTGTAACGGAGAATCAGGGTGCTTGCGGATACCATGGTGAAGGCAAACAGGGTACCAATGCTGACCATGTGATGGAGATCTTCCATGGGGGCAAAGGCGGCAATCGTAGCGGCAATCAGGCCGGTTAAAATGGTGGCGTTTACGGGGGTTCTGAATTTGGGGTGAATCCGGGCAAACCATGGAGGTAAGAGTCCGTCTCTGGCCATAGAAAAGTAGATGCGAGGCTGTGACATCAGTAAAATCAACACAACTGTGGTCAAACCTGCTACGCCGCCAATGCCAATCAGCGTTTTAGCCCAATCCAGATTAACCGACCCAAAGGCGGCGGCAAGTGGTGCGCCCTGATCAATTTCCTGATAAGGGACCATGCCGGTAATAACGGCAGCAACGGCAATATAAAGCAAAGTGCAAATGCCAAGGGAGGCCATAATGCCGATGGGCATATTTTTTTGCGGGTCTTTCACTTCTTCGGCGGCGGTGGAAACGGCGTCAAACCCAATATAAGAGAAAAACACCAGTGCGGCACCTGTGAAAATCCCATCCCAGCAAAAAGCGCCTTCGGGGCAGGCGGTTCCGTTGGGGCCATAAGGGGTAAAGGGGTGCCAGTTAGCCGGATCAATGAAAAAGAGTCCGGCAAGAATAACAAATAGAACGACGCCGACTTTAACAGCGACGATAAAACTATTAAACTGGGCCGATTCCTTAATCCCAATAGCCAGCAGTGCCGTGAGGCAAAGAATCATGATGCCAGCGAGTGCGTTAATATGATAATCTCCTCCCCAGGGCATTTGAAGAGGTAAATGGATAAGCCAGTCAGGCAGGTGGACTAATTGGCCCAAGTATTCTGCCCAGCCGACGGCTACCGCTGAGGAGCCAATGGTGTACTCTAATACTAAATCCCAGCCGATAATCCAGGCAAATAGTTCGCCGACACTGGCATAGGAATAAGTATAGGCTGAGCCAGAGATTGGCAGGCGAGAGGCAAATTCCGCATAACACAAGGCGGCCAGGATACAGGAGATGCCCGCAAAGACATAAGATAGCATAATGGCCGGACCAGCCGCTTCTTTGGCGGCGGTGCCGGTTAAAACAAAAATCCCGGCGCCAATCATAGCGCCTACGCCGATGGCGGTTAGGTCAACAGCGTTAAGTGCCCGTTTGAGTCCTTCCTTTTTCTCTTTAGACTCCTCTAGAATAGTGGCTAGCGGTTTGGTGCGGAAATAAGGGTTCTGTTGCTCACTCATTCAAAACACTCCCGTGGTGATCTTCTTTGTTTTTTATTCTTTATTAATTGTAGGCCAAGATGTGGGATTGTGAGAGGGAAACAGATCAGAATCAGGAGAAAATCCTCTTCACAGTGGACGTCTCTGTTTTTAGGGTGCGTTAGAAGGGCTCGGAAATATCATAAATAACCGGGCATCATAAATAAAAAGACCTATTCGGAGAAAATGAAAATAAGGGAATAGAAAAGGGTTGTTTCCTGGTGAGAACGTTTTAGCGTTAACTTCACTATTGGTTTTCCGCTACGTTGCCACCACTGATGATGCTAACGGTTATTTTTCCGGCGGTTGGGCGGCAGTCCTCCTGGCATAAGACGGGTGAGACGGCGACACCGGCTGCACCTTCCACGTGGGTGTTGAGGTCGGATTGTACAAAATTCAGTCCTTGTTCGATATCTGCATTGGGAACCTCTCGAAGAGAAACCCTTAGATGTTCTAATCGATGACGGCTTTTTGCTTCGAGTGTCTTTACTCGAATGGCGTCACCCAATGGCGATGCCATGTCGGCCAGGCGCAAGCCAATAAAGCGGAGAGTCAGGTTTTTCAAGCCCGGAATTGTTTTTGATGCGGAACCGAGCCCATTGGCTATTCCCGTGAGTAATCCACCGCCGCCGACCGGGACAATCACATCAAGTTGGTGTGTTTCCGGCTTTAATAAAGGTAACACCTGTTGGGCCAGTTCAAGACCGATGGTACCTTGCCCTGAGATGACATCATGATCCAGAAAAGGGTCAATGTAATGCCCTTTTAGGCTTTGGGCATGGGTGCGGGCCTCCTCAAAGTTTTGGCCTTGTAAAACCAGCTGGGCATTAACGTCCTGAGCTTTTAGGTTTTCTATTTTAGCCAGCAGTTTTTCTTGTTTGGTTGGCAGTACGTTTGTCGGGATGACCAGTTGAACTTGTTTAGGGCGAAGCAACTCGGCGGCTTTTAAAACGCCCATGGCGTGATTGCCTGTTGACACCGTGACAAATGAATTTTTTCCTTGTTCCATGGCTCTCGACATCGAAACAACAGCACCACGAACCTTATAAGCGCGTGTACTGGTTAAGTCTTCTCGTTTATAAAACAGTCCGGGTTTTTTGCGGGAGGCCTGAAGGGGAGTAATGGCGCCATGGGTTTCTCGAGGCAGACCGGTTAAGCGTAACGCATCGATATAAGGTAACAATCGTTTCTGCGCTTGAAGGCTATTGAGATAAAGAGAGTCCAAATCATGGTTGGCCGCCTGACCAAAATGCGGGAAAAAAGCTTGGGAACCCATAGAATGCGTTTGTTGAGTCAAGCGGTTATTATTTATGGTCGGAGGTCTTTGGGTTGTTACGGATTGAAATGAGAGTGTCGTCATGGGGGAGGTGTCCTTTTCGGTTCAATGAAAAAACCGCCGGTGATGTGAAGCATCCCGGCGGTTTGTGTATGTTAAGTTCTTCTTAGCGTATCAACAGCAATCAGAACTCACCGGGGAAGCAGTGAGCATAATAATAATTTGAATGCTGTTAATCAATGTGTTCATAAGAATAATCGAAATAAAAATCCTGATTAAATTTAGAAAAAATGTAAGGTTTATTATTTAACCAGATTTTTGAAACGAGGTCAAATAAAAAGAAAGCCTCGTTATTGATATTAACGATCAATTGACGAGGCTAAATAAAAGTGTGTCTGTATTGGAGGCTCAGCCTCCAGAAGGAAGGACTAATTGAAACTAATTCTCAATTGAGAGGTATCTTAGCCTAATTGAGAATTAGTTGCAATAGTTTGTTTTTCCATGCTCTAAATATTAATCAAAGAGTTGTCTTTTCGGCTGCGATACCGCTTTTTAAATTTCCTTAATTTAAAGGGTTTACAGAATAGAAACCTCTCGTTTATACTGCTATCTATACTATTTAAAAATCTATTCCTCAGTAGCTCAATGGTAGAGCATGCGGCTGTTAACCGCAGGGTTGTAAGTTCGAGTCTTACCTGGGGAGATTTTTTTTGTTTTATTTACAGGGGGCGTTCTATCTTAGGAACGGGAAACGAGCTTGGTGAGCCCGCGAAGCATGTCGTCGAGCAAGCCGAAGTCCCAGGGAACTAATGCTTGGTCGTATTGAGCGTTTCGCTCTGTTTCGATTTGGGCTAATTGCTTTTTGAGTTCAGGTGAGGCTTGAATGCCTTTGGCTCTAAAGCGTTTGACGTAATTGGCATAGCCTTCCAGTTCGCCGGAGTCTACCCAAATACCCTGATCTTCCCGGCACCGATCAAATACAATGCCTGAGCCTAGGTTCCAATGGTATTTTTCCAGTATCGAGCCATCCCGAGGACAACAGCGTTCCCCTTCTGAAAAACTTTTATCCAGAGATTTCGTTTTGTACTCTCCCTCAAAGGCTTGATCAATGTTTTCAAGTGTGTCACTTAGCTCAACGGCACTCAATTCATGTTGATCAAACCAGATGCCGCATTGATTGACTTGGCAAATGTCCAGTTCAATGTTATGAAACCCGAACGCATGGAGAGGTTCGTTGCAGACGGGGCAGGCCATGGGCTTTCCTTGGTGAGAAGCGGCGGGATAACTCATCGGAGGGAATCCTTTGTTTAACAGTGTTTATGTCTCTCTATTATAAACTGGATTTACATAAACCCGGTTGATAATGTTTTGTGATGAGAAGAGGGTGTTTGTTGACTTCCATGGATAAAGGCATTTAGAAATGTCCGTATATCAACACCGGGTGGAAGGGGTTTTTGGGAAAGGCTTTTCAGGGGTTGCGCGGACCAGGCTTCTTGGGATAAGTCATCAATGACCTCATAATAGGGCAGAATGTCCAGGCTTTTAATAGGAATGGCTGGGTTGGGTGGTGTTTTAAAATTCAAATTACAGGTGGCAAGGGCATCGTTCAATTGAATAACAACGCCATAAGCTCGGCAAAGGGAAGGCCGGTGATCGTAAAGGGCACATTCGCCATTGACTAAAACAGGACAGGCCATTCGGCGGGAGTCGCTTAAGTTTTCCATAATCTGTTTGGCAGTTTCCGGTTTGGCTTCGGCAAATCCATTGAGCAAATTAAGCCCTTCAATATAGCGGACCTTAAACCCATTAATACAACAGCCAGAACAGCCTTTTTTACATTGAATTTCATCGGCAAACTCGTCAAACAGCTCGCCACTTTTTCTCTGAAGAGTGGCCAAAACCTGATAGTACAAATCAAAAATGCCTTGCCGATCCAATGGGTCCGATACCTTCTGTTAATCCCTGTTGATCACAGAATAAAGGGTTTTTTCAGAAAATCCATCCTCTGTTTTAGGGACGTGTCACTTCTCCAGAGTCCCATGATTATTTGAGACACCCGAAGACGGTTGTCTTCGCATCGGATCCTCGGTATGATAGTAAACTTACGATGATTGGTATTCATACGGATAGTGTTCTAAATAGGAGTTCAAGGAATGAAAGTTCTCGTCAGTGGATCGTCCGGGTTGGTCGGGTCAGCGTTGTGTGAATTTTTAACTCAGTCGGGTCATGATGTTTATCATTTGGTTCGCAGAAAGCCACGCAATGAGCTGGAAATTCAATGGAGTCCTGAGAAAAACACCATTGATCGTAATGCATTAGAAGGGTTTGATGCGGTTATTAACTTGGCGGGTGAGAGTGTTCTGGGTGTTTGGACGAAGCAAAAAAAGGCCGCTATTCAGGAGAGTCGGGTGGATGGTACGAAGCTACTGGCTGTAGCCTTAGCTAGCCTGAAAAATAAACCCAAAGTCCTTATTAATGCTTCGGCTATTGGCTATTACGGCAGTCGAGGAGATGAGGTTCTTACAGAATTGAGCTTGCCGGCTTCATCGGCTCAACTGCAACAACGAAAAGCCCCGGTTTTTCTGTTTGATCCGGCATGGGGGGCTGGTTTTCTCTCTGAAGTCTGTCGTCGATGGGAAGAGGCAACGAGTCCGGCTTTAGAGTCGGGTATCCGAGTGGTCCAGCTTCGTACCGGTGTGGTTCTCAGCGAAAAAGGAGGGGCTCTGTCCAAGATGCTCCCTGCTTTTAAATTAGGCATTGCGGGCCCGCTGGGTAATGGAAAACAGTATATGAGCTGGGTAACGCTGGATGATCTGGTGGGCATGGTTAACCATGCTTTAGTTCATGACGAGATTAAAGGGCCCATTAATGCGGTGGCTCCCAATCCGGTGACGAATGGGGAATTTACAAGCGCCCTGAAGGAACGGGCGTTTCTGATCCCGGGTTTGGGTAGCATGACCAATTTTATTCCGGCACCAGCTTTGGCGATTAAGTTGGGAACGGGCGAAATGGGCAATGCCCTGTTGCTCTCCAGCACTCGGGTTGAACCGTCTCGCCTGAAAGCCACAGGTTATAAATTTCTCCATCCCGAAATCAAGGGTGCGCTTCGCCACGTCCTAAATTAAATAAAACGGGCAACTTTTTTGTGTTTTTCGGTTTTATGCTACCAATAAGGTCATTACAAGACATTAGAGGGGCTCTTTCAGCATGGCGGCACCGATCAGCTATATCACCAAACGCCTTTTGGTCGAGGGTGAAAAAAACCTAAAGCAACTCAGTGACGAAGGGTTTATGGGGGTTTGGCGCACCTTGACAGAGATGGCTAAAAAACCGACTGAGGCCGACTCATTCATTAAGCTTAATGTCAAAAGTCAAGCGAAAGCGACAGATTTCAAAGGGATTTTCGGGTTTTTTAACAAATTTGCTGAATCCGCCAAAGTCCTATGGAATAAATGGACAGGGCACTTATCTCAACTCATTGAAAACGTGAAATCATTGGCCAAACGAAAAGCAGAAAGAGAAGCAGTACGTTCGGTCAAGGAAGTACTGCCGCCCAAAGAAATTCTTGAAAATATAAAAAACAGTTTGTCCCCTCAAGCGAGGCAAACCCTTAGCCAGGATGTCTACAAAATTCTAAAAGAAACAAAGAGTGAGAATCTCCCCAAAGACTTTGTGGCTATGGGCCTTAATATCTTGAAGAATAATGGCCCTGACGCCATGGCGTTAACCGACTCTCAAGTTCATCTCCTGCTCAAGAATTACAACAAATTACCCAAGGAAGGTGCTTTGGCTTCTCTGAAGGACTCGCTTGCGGCGGTGATTAAGAAGTCGGGTATTCAGTCGAGGGTACTGCCTTTAGGACAGCCCGTAAAAGAGCTTTTTGACCAAAAACTGGCAGAAGAAATCACTCGGGTCGGGAAAACCAATATTAAGGCTTTATCCAAAGCGGTAAATGAGCCTGCAATGGCATTTGTAAATAAAGAGGGGCGCGTACTTTTTAAGCCCAAAGTGTCGGTTCCGAGACATGTATCTGCTCAAGGGGTTAGCTTAACCTCAGAGCAGGATCGGCGTTTATTGGCGCTCTATTTGGCCTCAAAAAACAAAGATTTGGGGACAATCCAAGGATATGCTAAGACGTTGGTAAACCATATGAAGCAAAAGCCCGATGAGTTTTTGAAAGACTATCTGGCCATGGCAAAAGGCCCCGGTAGTCACGGTGAAGCGCTGAATCTTGGGCTGTTGCCCAATAAGCCTTCCGGTCGTGTTATTGCCGAAAATGCTAAAGAGATTATTCAAAAACTGAACCCGAATGATGCGAGTGAAATGGGGAAACTGGCTCAAGGGCTAGTCAGCTTACTGGAAGACCCCATGTTATTGTCTAAAATGCCAAAGACGCTTCAAGCGACCCTCTAAACGGTGTCTTGACGAAAGACTAAAATTTAATCGCTTAATTCCCCAACTTAAAGCGGTACAATAGCGTGTATGAAACAAATCATGAAAGTGCTGTTGAAGTTCGATCTGGACGAGCTGGATTTTATTTCCTGGTTTCTCGTGTTGGCGTTTTTCTGCGTGTCCGCCTTCTTTTATCAAGGCGATATTCAGCAAACCTTCTTTGGGGCCTGTGCCATTATTGTGCTGATGCTGTTTGTCTCTCACAGCATCGCTTTGATTCTGGGTGTGCTGAAAAACCATCCTCGCATGGGGGAGTTGACCGGCTATATTACGAATGGCCCGGAAGCGCTGGTGATTATGGTGGGGCTGTTCCATAACAAGCTCTATTTCGCCATGGGGGTTCCGCTGGGATCTAATTTTGCCAACCCCATCTTGTTTACGGTGGCGGCTTTGATTACCGGTATGTTTTTGATGCTGTTCAAGGAAAATATGATCCGAATCGGGACCATTCTACTGGGCACTATGGGGCTAGCCGCCAGCTTCTTTCTGCTGCCGGAGAGTCGAGATTCTCTGTTATGGGGGTGGGCCGGGATCGCGCTAGCCTTGAGCACCACATTTTATTTCATGAAAATTGATGAGGCGGTTGAGGAGGAGATTGAGGATGCTATTCCACCACTGTATATTATTCCTGCGATTCTCTTTCTGATAACCGCAGGCTATTTCCTGGATCCGGCAGTGAGCTTTACCGCAATAAACAGTCGAGTGCCCGAAGGCGTGATTAGCTTTTGTATCTTGAGTTTCATCACGTCATGGCCTGAGTTTCGGACCGCGACCAGCTTGCTGAAGCGGAAAAAAATGAAAGCAGCTGTGCTGAATATTCTAATCAGCAACATTACTAACCTATGGCTGGCCATTCTGGGTGTGGTTATTTATCTATTACTACCGCATTAAAGGCAGACTTACTTGAAGATAACGATTAAAGATGCTGGCGCTGGTCGAGTAAATAGATCCCAATGAGTCGGGCAACGAGGATAGTCGTATAAAGAATACCGGCAATGGCTTCAAGTAGAGAGAGAGACTGGGCCTGTAAGGTGACAGGCAGAATATCGCCATAGCCCAGTGTGGTGAGGGTGATAAAACTGTAATAAATAAAATTAGGAAAATCCAGAATACTATCGGTGGGGTTGATATAGGTTGAAATGAAAGAACCTGGCGCGACGCCCTCAAGAAAGGCATAAGCCATGGCCCAGGTGAGTCCCATGAGCAAGTACACACAGACGGCGCCTTGAAGGGTGTAGTGGGTGACCCGCTCACACCGGATAAAAATAAAGACGAGAAAGGTATATAGGGTGTAGATGCTGAATAGAACGGAAAGAGCCAGCCGAAGGGATTCCATAAAGCCGACCTGATAGAAAATACCAGCGATGTTTAAAATCATAATGGGTAGAAACAAACAAGAACCGATGATAAGGTGTTGCCGTGTGTCGCTCAAGGCATATACGGCTGAGGCAAAGACGCCGATATAGAGAAATCGGATAAATTCCCCTTCAATGGAACGGGTATTTTCAGACACGTAGGGATAAATGACGAGAATAGCCAGTAAGAAAATCAATAAAAACGTAAACCGATGAAGGACAAGTTTGGCGTTTGGCATTGAAATAGGATTCCTGCTGTTTTTAGTGATTATTGGTATCCGTTAATCGAAGGTCTTTCGCGACCTCTTCAAGGGATTCTCCAGAATTTTGGGGAAGGGTAAGGCGGGCGATAATGCTTTCAAGCATAGATTCAGCCTCAGTGCTGTTTTTAAAAACGTAGGTACTGACGACTTCACGAACATCATCGAGTTGTGACGGGTAGTCATTTTTTTGACAGGCCTCTAAATACGTTTGAACCAGTCTAATCAGGGTGAGCAGGTGGTGGGCCATAAATTGCCGGTTTTCATCAGTGAGTTGATACAGGTAATTGACCATTTTATGCACGGTCGGGTTTTTGTCGTAGTTTCGATTCCGTTGTTTGGACTTATAAAGCGCTAATACTTTTTCGCTTCCCAGGCTACGGTAACTTCTAAGGTCTTCTTTTTCCTTCAGATCTCGCTCAACTAGATGAATGATGCCGTCACAAACAATCACCATCATGCCGTCGGGCAGTTCAAACATAAAACTGAGCGCTTTAGAAGTTGCTGGGTTTTTATCGTACCAACGCTTAAATGAATCGGCCATGGCTGTTTTATTCTGTTCTCCGGCGCTATTCTCGTATAACCCATTTATCGTAACATAGATGCAGGAATTGTAGCGGATTGGAGCTGTTGGCAAACGCGTGCTGTCCCTTGAGCATCAACAAGTGTCATGCCCCGCTGTCGGATAAACGAAACCCACTCTGGACAATGGCATAGAGTCTGAATGATATGAGCGAGTACGTCGGGTTTCAGGGTGTCAATCTCCCCCGCGTACACCTGATAACCGCATTCGGCCAGATAGCGGCTGAGTTCCCGGTGGTTTTCCGCGATGGAAATCACAAGCCCCGGCAGGCCAAGGGCAAATCGTTCCCACGTGGTGGTGCCGCCGGCACCGATGAATAGATCTGAATCCATCATCTTTTTTGCCATGTCGGGAATGTTGGTCAGATACTCAAATCCGTGTTGTTTCGCAAAGGCTTGAATCAGAGACGGGTTTGGGTTGGCAGCGCCAACGATGACACTGACCTCTAGCGATGGGGCGCTTTCAAATCGAGCCAGCTGGCTAAGGGCTTCCAGAACTTTCAGCGTGGCGTTGTTGGGATCCGCTCCGCCTAACGACACCATAATCCGATGAACAGGTTTGACAGCCATAAGCTTTTCCCCCTGAGCGTCGAGTACCTTTCTGGACGCTAAAAACTCTGGGCGAAGCAAGGTATATTCCGTCCCCAGTAGGCATTTGCATGTTTTCGGAACAAGACCATGGTAGCGAGTCGGCTGATGGGGCATGAAATTTTGATCCAGTAAGATGTCACAGTCATGCGGGCGATCAGCTAAATCGTCGATCACTAAAATTTGTTTGACCCATGGTCGACATGTGGATTCCCACTGACGATCCAATTTGTAATGATCCACAATCAGCCAATCCGCTTTAGATCCGTTTTTAAACAGAGGAAGCTCTGATATGTCAGGTTCAGTAGAAGAGCAGGGAATAACGGGAAACCCTTCCTCTTCAATGCGGGTGTTTAGGTTGCCTTGAAGCGGTTGGCAAATGAAGACGATTTCATGCCCTTTTTTCCGAAGGGCATTGGCCAGCGTCAGGCAACGAATCACATGACCGGTGCCGATGGCGCTGGAGGCATCCGTACGAAAGGCAATGTTCATAGGGAACGGATTTCCCGTAATATCTCGTCCCCGTTTGCTGAACCGGTTTCAATGGAAAAGATCTGGATACTGTTTTGACCGGCTTTAAAGCTGGATTCAGGAACGAGTCCGCCAAACAAGAATCGATTACCGTCGCTGGTAATAATCCGTGGCATCGTACACTGAATAACCCCATTAACCGAAATGGCCAGCCGTTTAGGGAAGGAAGATTTTGATTTCCCGGTGATAGAAACCACTTCACCTTCAATTAATGCTGGAATAAAGTCGTCGTCTAGTTCAACGGCTTCGTAGGCATCGGGTGAATGAAGCTGGAATGCCCAAGGTGACTCTTTTGGAGGAATAATCGTTAGGTTCTGGAGAGACTGTCCGACCCAAGGCTTGTTTTTTCCTGACGAAAATACGTTGCCCCAATCGCCGGTTCCAAACCAGGCAAGCTTGTTTTTTAGGCTGGGCGATTGGGTAATGTCCAGATTGGTTGCAAACGTGTAACGTTTTTCGCCTTGATTATCCACCACTTCTACCGAGGTAATTTCAGGGTAATCGTCCCGAAGCATGGAGTGGCCGTCAAATGATGCGGTGTCCAGAGGAATGCGTGTTATATCTGCGATGGTTGGAAGAATGTCCAGTAGGCGAACCGGCTTTTTGACGGTTTGCCCCTGAGTCTGGTGAGGGGCTTTAATAAACAAAGGAACCTGGATTAAATCGGCATAGTTTGTCGAGGTTAATTTACGCCGTTCTTCACCAATACCACTCCAGTTAGCCCCGTGATCGGCGACCACGATAATCAGGGTGTCATTATATAGACCGAGTGTTTCCAGTCGTTGAATCATGTCACCGAGGAGGGCGTCTGTTGCGCCCACCTGAAGGAGATGGCGCTGGTAGTCAAAGAAAATATCCTGCTCGTGTTCCCATTTTGTAAAATATCGATAAGGCCCGATTCGATAGTGTTTTCCGGAGGGGGTATAGTTGTAAGGAACGTGGGGCATTAAAATATGCATGAAATTCAACGTCGGTTTTTCGCCGGGGCGGTGGGGCTGAATGCGGCGGATAAATTTTTGGAATAAACCCCGTTTATGATTGGCCACGGCTTTTTTACCCGGGCGAGTGGTTTTGGGATCAATGCTCATCCGTTTGGGCGTTTGTGTTTTAGGCGCTGAAATGTTGGCTTGCACAGGGTTTGTTTGATGAATCTGTGGGACTTCAGGTGCTTTAGAAGAGTTCCAACTAAAATCGCCCCAGTTGTTGCTTACATCAGGCAGGTGTTTTGCCCATTTTGGTGGGGTGATAATGTGCAGGTACACAACCGCTAAATCGGACACCGAAGACTTAAGCCGTTTAAACCGTTTCTTTTTTCGGGCTTTGCAGAGTGTTTCAGGACAAAGAGCCGTGTGCTTCTCGCTAATATTTTTCAATTGGTGGGTGGTGCCGAATAGGGTAAACAGGTTATGTGTCAGCTCGCCATTGGAATGTTTTTCCTCATCCGATGGGCTCTGGCCGGAGACAATAGCCGGAACGGCCCAAAGGGTAGAGGCCCCCACCGTATAGGTGTTTTTATACCATGTGCCCTCGTGGGCCAAACGGGCAAAATTAGGGAAGCGGGTTGCGTCAATTTCACCATGGGCATCCACCAGAGAGGCTAAGGGCAGTTCGTCTAAAACGACCATGACAATAGGAGGTAAGTTTTGGGGCGTGCTAAGACCTGCCGTGGCAGCGGTGTTTTCTGGGGTCTTGCTAATAGGGGCTTCAAAGATAAGGGCGGTGGCATCGCTAAAGCAGATAAAAAGCAAGGGGAAAATAACAACAACCGGCGACAAAAACGTGAGCAGTGACCGGGCAGTGGCTTTTTGTAAATATAAAAAAGTGCTGATTCCAGCCAATAGTAAAGCAATTGCTAGTAATAGCCCTGCGGGAACACCCCCAATTACTGGATTCAAGCTGTTAACCAGCGGGAGAAAAATGGCCGTGAGTAATATGACGATTATTCCAGCCAACAAACCGGTACGTACTTGTTTGTGAATCAAACCTGCCAATTCTCGAATAAAAATCAGGGGCAAGGCGAGGCCCAGACTAAGCGTCAGGGTAATGAGCAGAACATCAACCCCATCCATTTGATTGGCCGTAAAAAAACCGGTTTGGGAACCCAGTAAGCTGTATAAGGGTTGAGCAACGGCAAAGGCGAACAACGTTAAAATATGCAGTCCCTCAATGCTTCGGGTTTTTAAGGTGAGGCTTGGCGGGAGGGGAGAAGGGGTTGAAGAACGTTCCATGAAGAGGGTCCTGCTTTATTTTAGGATTTGTTTAAAAGGGAAAATCCTGTTGATTATACCCTAATCTCATTGGGAATCGCCACCCGACCCCTCTAATTAGCAACAAACCGGTGGGCACAGTTGGCTTACTTATGAGTTGGATTTGTAAACACCAAAGTATAGGTTGTAACCTTACCCTATGCCTTGGCTCTATTGGATTCTCGCTTTTATGGGAATGACAAGGGAATAAGAAAATCTCGAACTGACCCACTATCAACGGGCTTGTTTTCTTGACCCGCTCAATGAGACGGTGCTATGATGAGCAAAATTTTCAGCCTTCTATATTTTTACCGAAATGCCTGTAATTTAAGGATTTCCACCTTACGATGAGCCTGCTTCCTTCGACGCTTTTTTCGCCTAAAACTTCATTGAGTCTTTTCTTTGGGGCACTGTTCTGGCTGTTTTCACCTCTCAGTGCATCGGCCTATCTTGATCCGGGAAGTGGTAGCTTTGTGGTTCAGGTGGTTGTGGCATCGTTTTTGGGGATTGCCTTTACGCTGAAAACTTTTTGGCATTCCATTACCTATAAGGTAGCTCAGTTATTTTCTGCCACACCAAAGAAGAATGCCCATGATCCAGACTCTTCACAAAACGTCTAATTCGACTCAGGGGCAATTGGCCAGTTCGTTTCGAGATCCAGATGGATTTCTTTTTTATGCGGACGGGGTGTTGTATCGACAAATTAATGAAACGTATCGAAGCGACTATGAATGCCTTGAAGCTTCCGGGTTAATGAATGCGCTGACTTCGCAAGAACAGTTGATTCCGCATGCCGAAGTTGATAAGCAGGTGCTTTTCAATCAGCTGCGGGATGGAGATAGCTTAAAACTTCAGCTAGAGCAAGCTTACCGGATTATTCAGCCAGAGCCCATCCCGTTTATTTCATATCCGTATGAGTGGTCGTTTAGTCAGTTGAAAGACGCGGCGTTATTGACGCTGGATATTCAAAAACAGGCATTGGCCAAAGGAATGAGTTTAAAAGACGCAACGGCGTATAATGTCCAGTTTTTGAATCATCGGCCCGTGTTTATTGATACGCTTTCGTTTGAGGCTTATAGAGAAGGACAGCCCTGGGTTGCGTACCAGCAATTTTGTCAGCATTTCCTGGCACCGTTGGCGTTAATGGCCATTAAAGATATTCGTTTGAACCAACTGTTGAAGGTCTATATAGATGGAATTCCGCTGGATTTGGCCAGCGCCCTACTCCCCACCAAAACCCGACTCAACCTTTCTCTGTTGACGCATATTCATTTCCACGCTAACACGCAGAAACAGTATGAATCCAAAGAAAAGCGTACTTCGACAACGGCTAAGGTCTCTAAGACTGGCTTGTTAGGCATTATCGATAACCTAGAATCCACCATTAAAAACCTGGAGTGGACGCCTAAAGGGACCGAATGGGGTGATTACTATAGTGCAACTAACTATTCTTCGGATGCGTTTGAGCGGAAAAAGGCATTGGTCAACGATTATATTCAGTTACTAAGCCCCAAAACCCTTTGGGATTTAGGAGCGAATACGGGTGAGTTCAGCCGTATTGCTAGTGAACAAGGTATTCATACGGTAGCGTTTGATATTGATCCGGCGGCGGTGGAGAAAAATTATCGGACTCTGAAAAGCCATCAGGAAAGTCACTTACTTCCGCTTTTGTTAGACTTAACCAACCCCAGTCCAGGTTTGGGCTGGGATAATACAGAGCGTGACGCTTTTGCTCAGCGAGGGCCGGTGGATACGGCCATGGCTTTGGCGTTGATTCATCACCTGGCGATTTCTAATAATCTTCCGCTGGAGCGAATCGCCCGGTTCTTTAGTCGGGTTGCCCGTTCGCTGATTATTGAATTTGTTCCAAAGAGTGACTCGCAGGTTAAGCGCCTATTAAGTACTCGGGAAGATATTTTCCCTGAGTATGTTCAGCCTATGTTTGAACACGAGTTCGGACGGTATTTTGATATCAAAGCCAGTCAGCCGGTGGACGGTTCGGAGCGGACCTTGTATGCCATGATAATTAAAAACAAAGGGTAAAGCGAAAGTGAACGCCTAGCGTTTTTTGTAGAGGGCACCGGGTAGCTGGAGTGTCGTGGCGGGTTTAAAATGGGACTGAACGAAACCGTAAGCCTCCATGCGCTGTTCGGCGGCTTCAATTAAATGGTCGCCTCCGACTTCTCGCTGGTGATCCGGATAGCCGGAATACCAGAGCAAGCCCCCTTTGGGCAAACATTGATGGATATTTTTTAAAACCTGTAAAGGCGCTCGAACATGTTCGAGTACTTCGCCTGCCAAAACCACATGGTGTTGGCCTAAATTTGGATAAAGATTGCTTTCGGTGACGGATAAAACTTCAAACGGATAAGGGCGTTGTTCAAAGCGCCAGCGGGCAAAGTCTAAATTCCCCCCTTCAATATCGCATAGAGTAACCGGATAGTTGTGGGTGGCAAAGGCCAATGCGTAGTCGCCCACACCACAACCGTAATCCAACACCTTAATATTTTTTCGTTGCCAAGGCAGGTAAAGGCTGTTTAGGTGACGCAACAGTTTGAGTGCCGAAGGAAAACGGGTGTAGGCTAGCTGAAGTCGAGCTGTGTATAAGATACGGGCATCCTGGTAGTTTTGGGTGAGCCCACTATCCGTTTCAACGGCATTAAACATATTTTCCAACGCGTCTTTGTCTTTAATGCTCTGGACGTTCTGGGCTTCTTCCTCGCTCATGCCATAAAATTCGGCGAACTCCTGAAGTCGATCCGCTTCCAGTGACAGTGCCGGGTTGCGTTGAGTGAGGTAAGCCAATCGGGCTTCTGTCAGAGAGAGGTTCTCCCGATCAAACAACAGGGAGCGGAATTTAAGGCGACGTTTTTCGTAGGAGCGAACGAGATTCATGAAGCGCGTATCCTTTGGTGTTCAGGGACAGTGACGAAATCATAGTATAAATAGGGCAAAAACGGTGGTTTTTTCTGGCTTTATTACAAATTATGATTTTTTTAGCAGGAGTAATACCGGCCCAGGATTGGTCGGGATACTCTTGTGATGTTTGCCGTATTGAGCCACGGCTTGATAGAGAGCCAGGTAGTCTTCTGCGTCAGAGGGGTAGTCGATGATGGCTTGTGTGCCGTAGGGCGTAAAAATACCCACGGTTTCAAAGTGTTGGCGAAGGTAAGCGTAGTAGTCGGGCGGAAACCTCAGGATGTTATGCCCTTCGCCATCCCGGATGGTTTGTGGGTTGATCAGGACGTAGTCGGGTTGAAAACTTTTGACCGTTCCAACCGTGGTTTCGGGTTGACCCATTTGTAAAAGCGTGATTCCCGGTAAGCTGTTTTGAAGCACTGGCAAACTTCGAGCCGGGAATGTGTGTTTTTCAATGAGGAGCCGTTGACCAAGTGTCAGTTGGAGGACAAGTTTTTTTTGAGTTAGAGGTAATAGATGGGTGGCGTTCAGGTGCCCTTGACTCGATGCCAGGGCTTTACTCCAGAGAGGCTGTGAAACGGTTAGCAATAAAAAGCTAAGTAGAACCGGCGTGAGCCAAGCGGCAGGTGCTTTGACTCTTGAAACCAGCTGGTGAGTTAACCCACTCAGTAAGGCCATGCCAGAGAGAAGGAGAAAAGGCGTTAGGGGGAGCAGATATTTGGCGTTCACCAGACGAAACTGGGCGATGACCAAAAAGAATATCAGGGGAAAAGCCAGCAGAATCCATCCTTTTTTCCAGTCATATTCAGCTGGAAAGAGCTTTTTAAAAAAACGGTTGACGGGTGTTAGTCCAAGAGCCAACATGCCCAGCAGATTCAAAACATGGAGGCCCCAGCTGGCGTCCCTTGGCATAATTTTAAACAAGAGTTTAGGGAGGCTGACAAACGCTTTAGCGCTTCGCTTTAGTCCCATAGTACGTTGAAGCACATGATCCCGCTCAAACGCAAAGTGTTCATAGAATTGTCCGAAGTTTAGTAAAACATAGGGTGAGAGCGTTACAAACACGAGGCCAGCACCTAAAAAAGCGATCCATAGCTTTCGATCCAGCACCACCTTTTTTAATGCCGGTAACAAAGGTGAACCTTTGGGCCAGCAACGCAAACTATGAGCGGCCACGAGAAATCCGGCAGAAAAGAAGTTGTACTTGAATGACATGGTCAAGCCAATGGCGACAGCGCAGGCTAGATAATCTCTCCAGCGGCCCTTATCGTAGATGTTTAGAGCAAACCAGCAGGCCAGCAGAATAAAAAAGAGAGCAGGAATATCTGAGATTAAAATAGGTGTTAATTTGATATGGGTTGGGTACATTGCCAGTAAGAAAGCGGCACTCAAGCCAACGGTTGCTGAAAAAACCCGTTTGCCAATGGCGTAAACCAGTCCAATGGAAGCGGTGGAAAAAAGTAAGCTCAAACTTCGGGCACAAATTACGGGGGCAGAGGGCTCTTGCCAGAACACGTTTTCAAATTCGGCCCAAGAAGTTAATGTTCCGCTCAGTAGAGCGAACAGATAGTGTAAATAGAAAAAGGCAAAGTGGAAGTAGAGAAAAAACGTGGGTTTTTTAAAGTAATGCGGGTTAAAATCCCCATAGCCAAAAGCCATTATTTTAGTGAGGTAAATGGATTCGTCTTCATACAAGAGAAAAGGTAAGCCAGAGGGTACGAGAACCGCTCGAAGGCCAAGCCCGAGAAGGAGAATGAATCCTAGGATAATCCAACTCTTAGGAAGGGGGGAGGGCAAGCGTGTGTTGTGCATCATAATGCATTTTAGCAGAGACGGCCGGGATGGCACACTGGCATTTTGCAAGTTGTCGCTTTTTCGGTAAAATGGCTTGGAATCACGGATTTTGACGAAGATAAAAACGAGAATAGGTGCTTTTCTGTGTTTAATGATAAAGCGATTTTAATTACCGGCGGAACAGGCTCTTTTGGGCACAAGGCCGTTGAGATGCTGTTGCAACGGTATAATCCCAAAAAAATAATTGTGTTTTCTCGGGATGAGTACAAACAATTTGTGATGCAACAACGGTTTAATGACCCGCGCATGCGTTACTTTATCGGTGATGTGCGGGATCAGGATCGGCTGGTTCGGGCGATGGACGGGGTAGATTTTGTTATTCATGCGGCCGCTTTAAAACATGTCCCCATTGCCGAACAAAACCCGTTGGAATGTGTCAAGACCAATGTCCGAGGGGCTGAAAATGTGATTCATGCGGCGATTCATAATAAAGTGGAAAAAATTATCGCCTTATCCACGGACAAGGCGGCTAACCCCATAAACCTGTATGGGGCCACCAAGCTGGTTTCCGATAAGCTTTTTGTGGCCGCCAATAGTTTGGTTGGGGCACGGTCTACCCGGTTCAGTGTGGTTCGCTATGGTAATGTGATGGGCTCCCGTGGCTCTGTGGTTCCGTTTTTTAGAAAATTGGTTGAGGAAGAAGGCGCAACTGAACTACCCATTACCGATCCTCGTATGACCCGATTCTGGATTACTTTGGAACAAGGCGTGGACTTTGTGTTTAAATCCTTCCAGCGAATGCAGGGGGGCGAGGTGTTTGTGCCCAAGATACCCTCGATGAAAATAACAGACTTGGCCACCGGGCTTTATCCGAGCTTACCGCATAAAAATGTGGGTATTCGACCCGGTGAGAAACTCCATGAAACCATGTGTCCGGCAGATGATTCTCATTTGACCTTGGAATTTCAGGATCACTACGTGATTCAGCCCTCTATTCATTTGGGCAATCGGAATTTTACGATGAATGCGCTGGGCGAAACCGGGCAGCCTGTGTCGTTAGGGCATGAGTATAATTCGGAAACCAACCCAGATTTTATGAATGTCGATGAATTGAATAAGATGCTTGGGCTATGTCCGGTGTAATCCCTTACGGACGGCAGAACATTAGTGAAGCGGATATTCAGGCCGTGGTCGATGTTTTACGTTCAGATTTCCTGACCCAAGGGCCGGCTGTTGAGGCGTTTGAACAAGCTATGGCGAAGTATTGTGGTGCTAAATATGCTGTGGCGGTTTGTAATGCCACAGCAGGGCTTCACATTGCCTGCTTGGCGGCGGGGCTTACGGTGGAGGACTACCTGTGGACGGTGCCCAATACCTTTGTTGCTTCGGCTAATTGTGGTCGCTATTGCGGGGCCGATGTGGACTTTGTGGATATTGATCCTAAAACCTACAATATGAGCGTGACAGCGCTTGAGGAAAAGTTGATTCAAACCAAAGCTCACGAGCGATTACCCAAGGTGGTGATTCCTGTCCATTTGGCTGGACAGTCCTGTGAGATGGACCGGATTAATCAACTGGCTCAGGAGTACGGATTTACGGTGATTGAGGATGCCTCTCATGCGATTGGCGGGCAATATCAGGGGCAACCAATTGGCCATGGCGCTTTTTCCGATATGACGGTGTTTAGCTTTCATCCGGTTAAAATAATGACCACAGGTGAAGGCGGGTTGGTGATGACCAACCGAAAAGACTTATACGACCAGCTCGTTTTCTTGCGGACGCATGGTATTACTCGGGATAATTCTCTGATGGAATCGCCGCCTCAGAGCGAAACGGACGGCTCATGGTATTATCAACAAATTGAACTGGGGTATAACTACCGAATGACCGACATGCAGGCGGCATTAGGGTTAAGTCAGTTGAACCGGCTGGATGACTTTGTCTGTCGGCGTCACGAATTAGCTACTCGATACAATACCTTACTGAAGGACTTACCCCTAACAAAGCCATGGCAACACCCTGATGCGCATTCGGCATTTCACCTGTACATTATCCGGGTTCAGGCGGAACGAGCTGGGAAAACCCATCGAATTATCTTTGAGGCCCTACGTGCTAAAGGGATTGGCGTCAATCTACATTATATTCCGGTACACACTCAGCCGTATTACCGCCAATTTGGCTTTCGTTCTGGCGATTTCCCAGAATCAGAACGCTATTATGCCGAGGCTATCAGCCTTCCTTTATTCTATGATTTAACGGAAGCTCAGCAGGATCAGGTGGTTCAGGCACTGGAAGAGGTACTTACACTGTCATGCCCCGCATAACTAAAAATCAACCTGCTTCTGTATTGAGAATGAAACCGGTTAACGGAGTTCCGCCGATGACGTTAGGAACGGTGCAACTCGGGTTAACCTACGGGGCGGCGAATCAAACGGGTCAGCCTTCGGAATCGCAGGCCATCTCGTTGATCTGTCAGGCTGTCGAAGGCGGAATCACTCATTTAGATTGCGCACAAGCTTATGGTGATGCGGAACGAGTGGTGGGGCAAGCGATGGATTCTCTTGCCAACCAGGACGTTGCGGTTATTACGAAGCTCTCTCCACTGGATCAGCTTGGGTCGGATACGCTAATAACGCAAGTTATTCAAGTGGTGGACGAGTCGATTATCCAATCGTGCGAACGTTTAAAGCGTCCGGTGCTGGATGTATTGATGTTGCACCGCTGGCAACACTACACGGCCTATGAAGGGCAAATTTGGGAACGATTACGTTGGCATCAGGAGCAAAGTCGGATTATCCGGTTGGGTGTTTCGGTCCAGTCTCCTGAGGAAGCGCTTGAAGCTTTAAAGGAGCCTCTGGTTTCCTGCCTTCAACTGCCTTTTAATTTGCTAGATCATCGTTGGAAGTCGGCAGGAGTGCATCACGTTTTATTAGAAAAGCGCCCTGATGTGATGGTTTACGCTCGGAGCGCATTGCTTCAGGGGATTTTAGCGGCGGACGCTTCGTGCTGGCCGAAAGGTTCCGAGATTCGATCAGACGACTGGGTTCAGCGATTGACGCAATTGCGAACCGAGTTGAACCGGGAAAGTCGGGTTGATTTATGTCTGGCTTATGTGCGTTCTCAGCACTGGATTCATAGTATCGTGGTGGGTGTAGAAACCCCGACACAGTTGGCGGAAAATCTGGCGTTATTTCAGCGCTCTGCCTTAACGCCAATGGAAGTTGAACTCGTGGAAACTCGATTAACCGGTGCCCCAGAAGCCTTGTTGAACCCCACTTTATGGAGACTATCTGAATGACGACCGAAACGTTGACCGGACTCTCTAAGCAGCCCTTGTTTTCTCTGAAGAATCGGGTGGCTTTGCTCACGGGAGCGGCAGGGCATCTCGGCCAGGTGATGGCGGAAGGACTTTGTCAGGCGGGCGCGCATGTGATTCTCAATGGACGTACACCAGAAAAAATTAACGCACTGGCCGACCGTTTAACTGGGAAAGGCTATTTAGCGACGGCCTGCGTTTTTGATATGGAAGATGAGCCCGGTCTATTGGAAGCTGTTGAGCAGATGGGCCGTGAGTTTGGTCAGATCGATGTGTTGGTGAATAACGCTTATCATGGTGTGGCTGCTCAGGTGGAAAGCGATACGGTGGAGAATTTTAACTCGGCGTATCACCTGACGGTGAGCATGCCGTTTCGATTGATTCAGGCGGCATTGCCGTATCTGGAAAAAGCGGCGAAAAAAAATTCAGGCGGCGCGTCGGTGATTAACATGGGTTCTATGTATGGCATGGTGAGCCCGGATCCAAGTATTTATGGGGATAGTGGGCAAAATAACCCCCCCCATTACGGTGCGGCAAAAGCCGGGTTGATTCAGTTGACCCGCTATCTGGCTTGCCACCTAGCACCGAAAAAAATCCGGGTCAACGCCCTAAGTCCGGGGCCATTTCCACAACCCTCTGTGGCGAAGACCAATCCGCCGTTTCATCAGGCGTTGTGCGATAAAAATCCCATGGGACGCATTGGCATCTCTGAAGAGCTTATTGGCCCACTCGTGTTTCTCGCTTCTGACGCCGCTTCTTATGTTACGGGCATTAATCTGCCCGTTGATGGCGGTTGGACGAGTTGGTAGTCTGAAAAAGTTAAAAAGTTACGTTAAATTAGAGGTAATAGCCCAACGCAAAGGATAGAGCGAAAAAAGTACCGGCGATCCAGGCGGTGATTTTATTCAGAGTGGCTTCGGCCCCTTTTTGGCTTGAAAAAACCTGGGCGGCACCACCAATAGAACCGATTCCATCGCCTTTAGGGGAATGGAGCATGACCATGACGATGAGTAATAAGGCGGAGAGAATTTGGAGAACTTCAAGAATGAGTTTAAAAACGTCCATAAAACAGAGCTTCCATCGAAATTGATTTTGTTGATGACTTATTTAATCACAATCCTTGGCGCTTGCAAATACTTTCGGTACAATAGGGAGACGATGCGTTATTCGTTAATAATATGGGGAAATCACCATCATGAATTTTAACAGAATACAAACCGGTCGGATGCCTTGGGTTTCGATGATATTGGGACTGTTGTTTCTGAGTTGGGTGATGGCGGTTGAGCTCCCTTTGGCGTCCGATGCGGCCCCCCCTCGGAAAAGTCGGCTGAGTCAGTTGATTAAAAATAAATCAAGTTTGTATTTGCCGACCCGCCTGCTGATTGGGGCGGATAACAAGTTTGTGGTGCGTGTTCCAGCGGGTAATACCGTGGTTCTCTATTTATCCCCTTTACCTGCGGGGATGAGTACCCCCAATGGCTTACCCCTACGAGTGGGTAAAGAACATCAAGTGCTTGAGGCCATTGCTTCGGAAAAAGGGGTTGCCACCCTGACGGTTCCTATTCCTGATGAAGTTTCATTAGTCGGACAGCCGGTCTATGTCGAAGCGTATACGTATGGCGCTTCTGACTATTCAGATTTAGAAGTGCTGGAGCTTCTTGGCGCTGCGGGGCATCGTGTGAAAGAGAACCGATTGGCCATTCAAGAGCCTTCAGATGGCCGGGGGGCAATGGTTCTTCCAGGCTTGCCGGGGGTTGGATCCGATATGCTTCGGCGCTTATCGACCATGGGGGATATTTATAATTCCGACGATAAGGAACGGATGGAACAGCTGAAAGACGATGGCAACCTAGATAGAGAGACCCTGCGAGATCAGAATATTTTTATTCCCCGATCGGATGGTGCGGGAGGATTATAAGCGGTTATTAATTAATAACCGTATCCTGATGGGTAGTAATGGGGTTGAGGGGTTGATGCCATGGCGGGGTATGTGTAAGCGGCAGGGTTGTAATAAGGCATGGGTTGCATCGTATAGACTGGAACATATTCGACATAAGGAGCTGAAGTAACACGGGTTTCAGGCGTGTTGACAGGCTGGAATCCTTCTATCGGTTCTTGTGTTGGGGAGGCCTGCACGTCTTCTAGAGTGGTAAAGGCATCGGCTGGCAGTGGATCCTGAGTGCGTTGGATGGGGTTGTAGAATGTTTGGTCGCTTGCCGTCGGAATAAAGTACCCCGTGTTTTTATCAATCTCGGTCTGAATACGCTGAGCAAGCTTTAAGGGCATCCCCGCATGGTGGATGCGTGGAATGAGCTCTCGAGCGCTACGAACAACCGGTGTGGGGATCGTATCATCGCTATCGACTACTTTAAACTTAATTTCGCCGTCTTTCTCATCCACAAAAACGGTGGTAATCGTGATTTCATGGCCACCAACAATGGCCCCGTTATTGTCCGTATCGGTGATACCGATAGTCACAGGCTCATCCATTTTTATGGACTCAGCAATATCGGCGGTGGTTTGTTCGAAGGAACGCGTGTAGCCATAGAGAAAGGGCAGGCCCTCTTCATCGGGTTGGGGGTTGGTTTTGCCTGTGGCAAGCTGATAGGTAATAGACATAACGCCGCCATTATCCTTGATAATGGTTTCCATTAATGTTTTTTCTTGTTCGGTGAGTCCCTTGCTCATTTCACCAGGAATTTCGGAGTCCCGGTAATCCGTGGCTGGGTCATAGGTTCGTCGGGTGGCCATAAACGATAGCGCCGACTGATAAGCAGCTTCCACACCCGAGCGAGCCTCTCCCTTTTTTCGTCGGTTGCTGGCGTTAACGGTTCGAATATAGCCGGCTGGCGGGAGTTCGACTTTGATCATCAGCTCGTCCGGGTTTTCTGTTCGAGTGTATTTGATTTTTGCCTGATCCAGAATAGCGAAAGCCTGTTGTGGGTCACTTGGCGAAATTTCACTGAGCTTGGCTTTCTCGTAAAAAGCTTGCATGGGGCTGGTGATTTCATTAAGGTGTCGTGCGAGTTCGCTGGGACTTTTATCCGCCATGTAGTACATGACGCTAGAAGAGACACAGGTCGCACTATTTTTAACCTTAATGTCATTCCACCCTAATGGCCTAACAGCTGGTGTTACACCCGTTCGGTTAAGAGGGAGCGGGTTATTTCTGACCTGCAAGATCTGCTGGGCGGCGATCTCGCTGAGCGGAGCAAATTTTTGAGTGATGGTGTAGGGTCTGTTCAGGATTTTAATAACTTCTTCAAGAATCTTTTCGTTTTTGAGTCCTGGAGTTCGCCGGGTTTTAAGAATAGAATAGAGCTGGAACAGAGTAGAGTGCCCGTTTTCAGCGCTATTATCGCTTAATACGTTTGATTTTAAGAGGGCACTGAGTTCTTTCCTGCCTTTTCTATTTAGGCTGGCTCGTATGTCTCGATACATTTTGATGCGTCCAAAAAGCCCTTCCTGTGAGTCTTGACTCCCTTTCGAAAGGTAGCGAGTTAGATGGAATGTCTGAAACGGGTGAAACAGGGCCTGTATCAGGCGACTGCCCATAGAGGTCTCTAGAGCGGGTTGGGCCTGAGCCCGCTGGAAAGAGTCGAAGGTTTTGGAAACAGTATAAATCTCTTGTCGACCGGATTCGGGTGACAAGAGAGGTGTCGGCTGGTATTGTGGGTTAATTCCTTGAACGCCCATGTGTGCAATAGAACCCAGAATTAAGTGACGTAAGCTTACATCTGCATGAAACCCCAACGATAGAAAATGTTGCGGTTAATCTATATGAAGATTAAAAATCCGTTTCCGCGTAGTGTTCGGCTTCTTTTTTCAGAGTTTTGATTCGTTCCATGACCAACTGGGTGAATTCATCTACCGACTGGCTTTCATAAGGAATAAGTGGGCCAAAGACAATGGTAATTTTTCGATTATTTTTCCCGAAAAGGTGAATTGCGGCAGGTAAAACCGGGGCTTTGGTACTTTTGGCAAAAAAGCCGACGCCGTTTTTGACTTCAATGACTTCTCCGCCTTTGTTGCGGGTGCCTTCTGGAAAAATACCAAGGCACCAGTTTTTAGATTTTAGTGCCGCCTTACACGAGCGAATACTAGAGATGCCAATCTTTTCCCGGTTTAAAGCAATAACCCCGCAAAGATCCATAATAAGCCGAGTGCGAGGGTCTTCAAGGAGTTCTTTTTTCGCGAGAAAGGACGTATTGGTGTAGGGAATAGAACTGCCGACCAAGAAGGGATCATAGTTCGACGCATGATTAGAAGCCACAATAAAATGGGTATGGTCTTTCGGGATATTCTCCAGCCCATAGACTTTCGTTTTGGCGATCACATGCATGTAAACTTGACTGAGCCATTTAAAAAAACGGAAACCATAGATGCGGGAAGGATGGTTAAAATCTGCTTCGGTTCGGGTAGTGTAAGTACTCAGATCAAAGGCCATGGGTTGGCTCCTCCTTGGATATTAGTTGTTGGAAAGAGTCGTAAAAATGGGGAAAAGACACTTGAGCCCATTCCCGTCCCTCAATAGGCCAGGGCGTTTTTTGCCAGTTTTTGAGAGAGGCAATGGCGTTTAGCACGGTCAGAGCCATGGCAATGCGGTGGTCATGGTGAGCAAATAAAGGTATTCCCGGGGATAAAATCTGACGGTGTGGCTGTCCTGTAATGCAAAAACCATCAGAGAATTCGTCGATGGCAATGCCCAATTTGTTAAACTCTTGTATAATCGCTTTAATGCGGTCGGATTCTTTCTTTCGAAGCTCTTCAGCCCCTCTAACTTCCAGCGTTCCGTCCAGAAAACAGCCCATAATCGCTAAAATAGGAATTTCGTCTATCAGGCTAGGTAGGCTAGGGTTCGATGACTCATGAATGAGTAAGTCACCCTTTAGTGGAGCGGAACGGATGGTCAGGTCGCCTACCGGCTCGCCGCAAAGCGTTTTTTGGTTGGATAGTTCAATAGAAGCACCCACGTGCCTTAAGGCATTAATAATACCGGTTCGTTGAGGATTTAGGCCCACATGGGGCAGTGTCACATGTGAGTCGGGAATGAGTGATGCCGCCACCATGAAGAAAGCGGCTGACGAGATATCGCCTGGAATTTGCCAGGTGACAGGCGAGAGTGTACGCTGAAGTGAACCGGGGACGGTGATGGTATTGTCAGTTGAGGTGATGGGGACGCCTAGAAATCGAAGCATGCGCTCCGTGTGATCTCGTGTTGGGCTCGGCTCGATTATTTCGCTTGCTCCGTCCGCAAAGAGTCCAGCTAGAATCAAAGCGGACTTCACCTGGGCAGAAGCAATAGGTAAAGTGTACCGGAGCCCCTTCAGGCTGTTTGTACAAGGGGAAATGGTGATGGGTGCCGTGGTGTTATTGTTTGCCCCGGTGATTTGAGCGCCCATTTCCTGAAGCGGTTTTAGCACTCGTCTCATGGGACGCTTGGACAAAGCGGCATCTCCGGTCAGCTGGACGTGAACACCGAGGGGAGAAAGGAGTCCCGAGAGAAGCCGCATGGTGGTACCTGAATTCATAGCGTCAAGAATAACAGGTTTTTCTTTTGGTTGTGTAAGCTTATGGGGAACGTGAACCAGTGTTTCATCGGGTTTTATTTGTTTAAACTTTACACCGAGCCGTTCAAGATTATGTTGGGTGGCCTCGACGTCCTTATTGGGTGGCAGGTTAATAATATGGCTTGTCCCAGGGCACAGTAAGCTCAGCATGAGCGCACGGTGGCCAATGGATTTATCTCCAGGAAGTTGGAGGGTGCCAAGGAGTGCCATGAAAAATACCTGAAGCGTTACTTATGCTAAATTAGGAGAATGGTTGATTTCTTCAAGAATGCGCCGGTCCATGAGAGCTTTCAGAAGAAGTTCTTTGAGTCTATTTTCCACAAACATAATATTGTGGGAAGTTTTCCCATGGGGTACACGACCCGATCGCTTTATGCGCTTCCGGCGATGACAGGGCAGGGGATGGCCATTGTGGTTTGTCCAGACGCTTACACTATTTATCGCAACCGGGTTGCGTTGCAACAAGCCGGGTATGGCTCCCCTCAGGTTATGGCCTTGGACGGTGCCCAGATGCCTCATGAGGAGCGGGCAATTCTATCGCAAGTGAACCACAATCGAGTACAGTTACTGTTTGTGACCCCGGAAAAATTTTCGTCGATTAGGTTTATTCAGGTCATGGTGCATGCACAGGTTAGCTTTCTGGCCATTGAAGAGGCACACTATTTACTCGATGGGTTTTCGGGGTCTTACCGGTACTGGAAATTGTGGGAAGGGCTGGAGAACCTGAAGAGAAAACCACCGATTATTTTATTTTCAAGCTTACTTCCACCGGCCCGACAGCAGGAATTAGTTCGCCGGCTACGATTTTCATCGTATGAGACCTTCCAGAAAGAGCCGGCGCTGGAACAAACTCGAATTCGGGTTAAGTTGCTGATGACAGAGAACGAAAAATTCCGGTATTTGTGCTCTCAACTGGCCGGACGGCCAGAAGACGGGGCCATTGGAAATGTGTTAAAGCCGGGGTCGGTGGTTATTCGAACCAATGGTCGAAAGGTGTGCCAGAAAGTCTCGGCGGCCCTCGTGCAATTCGGTTTTGATCCGGTTTACGTCTATCATCCGGGTTTGGAACCAGCGGATAGGGAGCGGGTTGAGCAGGCGTTTCTGACTCAAAATAACGCAATTGTGGTGATGTTTGGCTATGGGGGACGGTTTTTAGTTCCGCCTTCCAAACAAAAGCTTCGGCTATTCTTTTGGGAACTTCCTACTAGCTTGGAGGCTCTTTTTATCAATCTGTTTCAGGTTCCATCAGATGGTTTGGATAGTGAGGTGAGGGCCGTTGATGGGCACGTTATTTATACAAAAGAAGACTATGAAAGGATTGCGTCTCGGGTTCGGTATGAGTGGGATAATAATTTGGGAACAAAGCATTCGCAAAAACGTCAGATTGAAGCATTAAAAACCTTACGGAAATGGGTTCTTTCTACCCGATGCCGTTATGAAACGTTGCTCTCTTTTTGGCGTGGGGATGTGGTGGGTATTTCACCTGACTTAATGATGGGATGTGGCTATTGTGATTGTTGTCGAGCTACATCAAATGGAGGATTTTTAAGAAAACTCCTCCGGTATTGGCTTTATTAGACCGGTTTTTAACGGTTAAATCGAGCTATAATAAAAACTCATTATTGTGTTCAATAAGCGACGAATAAACGCTAAAAACAAGTTTTCAGTTGGACTCAATCGCCGCCGGCAATAGGGAGTGTAAATTTTAACCATGGATTTAACATCCGTTATCGGAATCATCGTTGCTTTTGGTGCTGTACTTGTCGGGGCCATGATGGAAGGCTTGGGGCCAGAGTCCCTTTTACAGTTTACGGCGGCGTTGATTGTTATTGGGGGAACGATTGGCGCTACCATGTTAAGCCATCCGGCGAATGAGTTGACTGATTTCGCTAAATATTTTGTGAGTATTTTTCTACCCCAGAAGGAAAAGCCGGTTGAGATTATTGAATTTTTAGTTGGCCTCGCCTTAAAAGCCCGTAAAGAAGGCATATTAGCACTTCAAAATGACATTAAAAGTATTGAAGACCCGTTCTTAAGAAAAGGGTTAGAGCTAATGACTGATGGAACCGACCCTCAATTGCTTCGAGAGTTATTGGAGACGGAGTTGGGTATGTTTGAGGAAGAAATTGGTCATAGTGCGAAGGTTGGCGAATCTTTTGGCGCCCTAGCACCAACCATTGGTATTATTGGTGCGGTTCTGGGCTTGATTCATGTTATGCAGAACCTGAATGACCCGGAAAAATTGGGTGGCGGGATTGCGGTTGCGTTTGTTGCCACCGTTTACGGGGTTGGCGCGGCGAACCTGCTTTTTTTACCGGTGGCCAGTAAAATTAAGTTCAAGGGCAAGGCTTCGGTGGTGGCTCGAGAGATGATGATTGAAGGGATTCTTTCGATTCAAGCCGGTGAGAGCCCGAACTTTATCAAGGAAAAACTGAAGGTCTTCTTGCCGGCTTCGGTGGCTCGGAAATTAACCGAGGATGAAGCCGCTAATGCATAGAAGCGTCGGTTGCTTTTAGCGAGAAATTAATGCTCGTATCAAGAGAAAGAGAAAGGGTCGATGGGTAAGAAGCATAAACATCCCGAACATGAGAATCTGGAACGTTGGGTGGTTTCTTATGCGGATTTTATGACCCTGTTGTTTGCGACGTTTACAGCACTTTTTGCTTTGGCGAAGGCTGAGAATCAGGCAGAGCAAGAAAAAATACTAGAACAATTGCGAACAGGCTTCAAAAATGTGGACCAGTCGGTCATTCAGGGTGTAAAATCGGTTCTGTCGGGACAAGCGGCTGGGGATAGTTCATCTGCCATCGATCAAAACTCAGGTGCCAGTGACGGAGTGATGGGCGATTTTAAAAGCATGATGTGGACCCCAGGCGAGGTGGAAGCTTTTGAAAACGCTGTTCGGAAAATGATGACGGATTTAGAGGATATTAATGCGGACATTGAGAAAGAAAACCAGAATCAAAAGACGGCTCCCCCTGATGTTGGTGAGCCGGCAAAAAAATCGGTAACCATTCGTCCGGTAGAAGTAACGGCTCAAACACGAGGGATTAAAGTCAGTTTTGATAGCCGGTTCCTGTTCTACTCAGGTAGCGCGGCCTTGAAACCAGAGGCGGCTAAGGAGCTGGCCAAGGTTGCTGAGCGACTAAGAAAACTGAATGAAACAAATTTAATTCAAGTGGAGGGGCACACGGACAACATGCCCATTTCCACTGCGGTATACCCGTCAAATTGGGAGCTTTCAACCGCGAGAGCCAGTGCGGTGGTTCGGTATCTTATTAAAAAAGAGAAGTTTAATCCAGTGAACATGTCGGCTGTGGGCTTTGCGGATAGTCGACCCATTGATACCAATAAAACCAAGGCCGGGCGGGAAAAAAACCGGCGGATTGATATTATTGTTTATAGCAAACACGCTTCCACGGAAACCGATCCCAAAACACAGCAAGAAAAAAAGTTCCGGCCTCATCTTAAGAAGCCATTGAAAAACCAACCCCCATCGCTGGACTCTCAGTTAATTGATAGTTTTTCCTTCGATGGGAACAATCAGCCGATTCAGATTAAGTATGTGGATTCTGGCGAGCCAAACGCATTGGTGCCCCAGATTATTCAACCCATTCCTCCATCCTCTGAGGAGCCTGGACAAGTGGTAAAGCCCATTGAGCTAATTTCTAAACCCAAACCTCCTTCAGAATCAAAGGAGCATCATTAGAAACTTCTAAAGCTTGCCGAAGCTCAAATAGAGAAAACATGACGTATGAGGAAAAACTAAACAAAATCCTCAAATAGCTTACCGGCAGTTCTGATATTTACCGTTTGGCTTTTTTTGCTTCGAGTTTTCGGGTCTTTTTTTCAAGTTTCTTGTATTTTTTAGTAAACCCTTTGCTGTCCAACAGGGTTGGATTGATTTGGATGGCCTGTTGATAAGCGTAAAAAGCGCTGGCCTTTTGTTTTAACTGCTCATAAGTATCGGCTAGCCTTAGAAGCGGGGTTTCCCAGCCCGGAACAATTTTTTTAGCGTCCCCGTAAGGGCGAAGGGCCTCTAAGTATTCTTTTTTATTAAAGTGGTTGTTGCCTTCAGCGATTCGTCGATCGGCCAGTTGACGTTTGGCTTCAATGCGTTGAAGTCCCTGTTTGATCTCCGGTAGAGGACTTAACTGAAAGCCACGCTGATACATAGCTGTTGCAGGTATCAATGCCTGAAGTATAAGAAGACGATCCCCCAATCGAAGATACCCCCGAGCGGTTTCGCCATCCAAACGGTCCAATTGCTCATTTGCCTTTGTGTAGTCGCCAAGAAGGAACAGGGCTTCCCCTGAAACTAGAGGGTCATTGGCTTGGCTCAGGAGCGTTAATTCGTTTTTCAATCCAGAGGGTACAAAACCCGCCTTGGCGATACGAGCTTTAAGAAAGGCTAGCTGAAGTTGCGCTTTTTTGTGGACCTGAGGCTCCAGGGCTTTTAAAACATGTTCTAAAAGTGATGAATCGGTTTGACGATAGTAAGCATCCAGATAGACGGCACTGGCTAACCCCTGAAGCGCATCCTCCTGAATCGTCGGATCGTCGCTAAGCATAAGGGTTTTGAAAAAGAGGCGACAAGCAGGCTTTGTGTTTTCTGTTCGCAAGTGTTGTTGGGCATTGTCCATCATGTGAGTCAAAATACTCGGATCGTTGGCAATGGCCTTTTTATAGAAATGCTTGCTTTGCTTTTCGTCACCGTTTTGTTCGTGGAGTTCGGCCATGCGGAGAAGGGTTTGGTTGTGTTGAGGAGCGTCTTTGGCTACTTCGGTGTAATATTCAAGAGCTTGTGTGGTGTTGCCCAGTTTTTCAAATTGTTTAGCCAAAAACAGGTTGCGTTCTGGATTACGGCCAAAGTCTAATTGCTCGGATTTCAGGGCATATTGAATGGCTTTATCCGGGTGTTCGGCATAAGCCAAGAGTTGAGCCACCAGGAAATGGCTCCGACTGTTATCGGGATCCAGCTCAATAGCATGAAGAGCCGTCTCTTTTGCTCGGGGCAGGTCCTTTACCTGAAGGTAGTACCGGGTGAGCCCTTGAAACGCGGGCACACATTTTGGGTTGAGTCGAATGGCTCGCTGTAAATTGCGTTGTGCAGAAACCAGATCGTTTTGATCCAGATACCATTCGCCTCGGTAAGCGATGAGGAGAGGGTGATCTAGATTGAGTGCTTCTCCTTGAACGAAATATTCGTTAGCCCGATCGGTGTATTTTTCTTGAGGGCCGAAGGGATTGGTTGACCATAAGTGGTACAGTCGAGCGAGAGTGGCGATGACCTCCACGTTTTCGGGGTCGGTGGTTAAAGCGTTTTCCAGATAGACACGTGCCTGAGGATAATCGGTATAGCGTTGGGCGATTTGAGCCAGTCCTAAAAAAGCGGTAACCTCTTGTGGGTGGCTTTTTAAGTATGCTTCGTAGACGGCCTTGGCATGGTTTCCTCTTCCTGTTTTCAGAAGGCGATCGGCCTCAAGCAAGATGGGGGAAGGGGCGGTAAAACGAACGGGTTGAGCGCCGGAAAGAAGGAGTGAGCTTGAAACAAGAGATGTCAAGAGAATAAAAAGAGTAAACAAGCTGGATTGAACGGGTTTTAGGTTTAAGTAAAAGAAAGGCATGAGGGCGGGTCTCGTTTAACAATTGAATACGAAGGGGTCTTTTCTATTTTAGGCGATTTTTTATAAAAGAAAAAAGGCTTTCTCAAAGGATTTGACCTCATTGATCATTTACTCTATCCTGTAGTTTAATCAATAGAAAATGGCGTTTATCAATCTTTTAAATCATATCTGCAGAGGCGATTGACCCTACTATGGAAGCTGAGAGTTATTTTCATTTAAATGGTTTTCCCTTACTGTTTATTCTCTTGTTAGGTGGACTACTTATGCCGTTGACCCTGTTGGGTATCGCTCAGGTGGTTCAGTTTAAGAATCCGACCGATTTGAAGTACACGACATACGAATCTGGAATGGATACGTTTGGTGACGCCAAGATTCAGTTTGACGTTAAATTTTACCTGTTTGCCCTGTTGTTTATTTTGTTTGATATCGAGACGGTGTTCTTGTTTCCGTGGGCCGTTAGTTTTGAGTCATTAGGACTCCGAGGCCTGGTTATTATGTACTTGTTTCTTGATATTTTACTTTTGGGCTTGATTTACGCCTGGAAAAAAGATGCGTTGAGATGGCAGTAGTGACGAGCGACGTAGCGTAAAGGAGCGCCGATAATTGGAGAGTATGACCCGATGACTATTAAACAGTCCAAACCGCAGAATCAGGTGCTTGTTTCGCTTCAGAACATGTTGGAAAGCGCAGGCGTTTTAACCACGACCATTGATTCGGTCTATAACTGGGCGCGCTCCAATTCGGTTTGGCCGATGGTGTTTGCCACCTCCTGTTGCGGTATCGAAATGATGTCAGCGTCGGCGTCGGACTTTGATTTGGCTCGTTTTGGGTCGGAAGTGTTTCGGGCAACCCCGAGACAGTCGGATCTGATGATTACCGCTGGAACGATTACTCATAAGATGGCGCCAGCCCTCGTTAAGCTTTATGAGCAGATGCCGGAGCCCAAGTACGTTATCGCTATGGGGGCGTGTACTGTAACGGGCGGCATGTATGAAAACGACTCGTATTCTGTTGTTCGGGGTGTGGATCGTCTGGTGCCGGTGGATGTTTACGTGCCAGGGTGTCCGCCTCGTCCTGAGGCGTTGATTGATGCCCTGATTCAACTTCAGAAGAAAATTCGAATGGAATCCATTGCGCATCGTCGTGAGCGAGCTTTGGAGCATCACCCCCGGGTTCGACTTGGGGATGGAGATGTGCTGTTACCCTTGGAAGGTTATGAGGAGCATATCCGGTGGGGTGTTCAGGAAGAAGCGTATCCTGAAAATTGGATCAAAGAACAAGGTCAGTTAGTCAGAGGAAATATTAAGACCCGTCATGAGCGAAGAGAAACAGTCTGAAAGCAAAGAAGCTGCAAAAGATGACCTGCCCCCCGTTATTGAACCGGGTGTGTACGGTGAGCTTCTTGAAAAAAAGAAATTTAAAGTCCAGCATTTGGGAATGGACGCTATGGGCGTTGAAATGATTGAGGTGGCTGCTGAGTCTTTATTAAGAGTTGCGGAATACTTGCGAGATAATAAAAAGTGTCAATTTGATCTGCTGGTCTCTGTTTCAGGTGTGGACATGGTGGATTACCGCCTTTCAGTGGTTCATCTGTATTCGCTTTCTTCTAATGAATCCCTGTGTATTAAGGTTCGGGCGGATGAAAAAGAGGCAGTTCCTAGTTTGATGCCGATTTGGCCTGCGGTGGATTGGCATGAGCGGGAAACGTACGATCTGATGGGCATTATTTATGAAGGACATCCGGACTTGCGGCGGATTTTAATGCCAACAGACTGGATTGGGCATCCGCTAAGAAAAGACTATGTAGAAAATGATCCGCGACTAGTATGGAATAGACGATAATGAGTGATATTCAAGGCATTACAATTGAGCGAGACATTCAATCTGAAGATATGGTGGTTAATATCGGCCCTCAGCATCCGAGTACCCACGGTGTCTTGCGTTTAGTGACCACGCTAAACGGTGAGGTGGTTAAAAATATGGAGCCGGTGGTGGGTTACTTGCACCGAAGTAAGGAAAAAATGGGCGAAAATCGCACGTTTTTCCAGTATCAACCCATGATTGATCGGGTGGAATACCTGAGTGCTTTTTATGACCATTATGTGTACTGTACGGCATTGGAAACGCTGGCAGGGCTGGATATTCCAAAACGAGTCCAGTACATACGCATGATCACTATGGAGTTAAACCGGATTTCTTCTCACTTGCTTTGGTTTGGAACGTTTTTACTGGATTTGGGCGCTACGAGTCCTTTCTTTTATGCGTTTCGAGATCGAGAGAAAATCCTGAAACTTTTTGAAGATATTTCGGGCGCACGAATGATGTACAACTACTACCGAATTGGTGGACTTAATGCCGACATTCCTGATGGATGGATTGAGGATGTGCGTAGAGTGATTAATGAATTGCCCAAGCGTTTTGCCGAGTATGAAGCCATTGTCAACAAAAACCCCATTGTCATGGATCGGTGCATTGGTATTGGTATTATTAATACGGAAGACTGCTTGAAGTATGGGGTGACCGGTCCGGCCCTTAGGGCTTGCGGTGTGGCTCAGGATTTACGGAAAACGAATCCTTATTGCAGTTATGATGAAGTCGATTTTGATGTGCCCACGTCAACGGACGGGGATGTCTATGCTCGCTATCAGGTTCGAATTCAAGAGATGTATGAGTCGCTTCGAATTGTGCACCAGGCTTTGGATAACCTGCCTGGCGGTGAACCGGCAGACATTCGAAAGCTTCAGGCCGAATATGATGCGGTAGCGACTGAAATTAAAGAAGCGAAAAAACGCGTGATTGTGGCCCAGAAGCAGGAAACAGAACCAGAGCCGGCGGATGTAAAAAAGATGGAAGAGGAACCGCCAGAGTTAGACAAAGATTGGCGGATTCAGGGTAAGAAAAAAGTTAATATGGTTAGCTTTAAGCCACCTGTTGGTGAGTGTATGTCTTTGGTGGAATCGCCTCGTGGCTTTCTGGGATGCTATTTAATTAGTGATGGCTCGCCTAAGGCGCTACGAATCAAGTGGCGGGGCGCCTCTTATTCAAACCTCTCTATTCTGCCATCGATGATGATTGGCAACCTGTACCCTGACCTGATGGCTGTGTTTGGAAGCTTGGATGTAATTTTACCGGAGGTGGATCGCTAGAAAATGACTGTTGGACTGAATGTGATGAATCCCTACCAATTGCCCGACTGGTTTATCCAGCTTCACGTCTGGGTTAGTGAGAATATTCCCGGCTTATCTTTTATTGATATTATGGATCCGTGGCAACAGGCACTGATGCTTTTTGTGTGGGGTGTGGTGTTGTTTGTGCTCATCTCTTTTGGGGTGGCCAAGCCGTCGGTTGTGTTTATGGTCTTGATGGAACGGAAAGTCTTGGCGTGGGTTACCCAACGGAAAGGCCCGAACCGGGTTGGGCCTTGGGGCTTGCTTCAGACTATCGCTGATGGAGTAAAGCTCTTATTTAAAGAAGATGTGATGACTCCTGGACAGGATAAATTGCTGTTTACGCTTGGGCCGGTGATTTTCTTTTTGCCCGTGTTTGTTCTGTTTGCCTTGGTGCCGTTTACGGGTGCGATTGCTCAGGATGGTGAAATTGTCTTTGGAGGGCTCCTCGGTATTGGGTTGCCGGTGGGAGCCCTTTTGCTGTTTGCTTTATCCTCGATTTCAGTGATTGGCATGGTACTGGCGGGCTGGGCGAGCAACAATAAATATTCGCTTATTGGCGGAATGCGAAGTGCGGCGCAGGCGATTAGTTATGAAATTCCATTAGTTTTGGCCGTGCTAGCGGTTGTGCTGTATGCGGGTTCCATGAATTTGATGGATATTGTGGAAGCTCAGCGAGGCCCGCTTGGGATGTTTTCCTGGTTTGGCATTTTTCTGATGCCTTTGTCTTTTCTAATTTTCTTGATCTCGTCCATTGCCGAAGTGAATCGGATTCCGTTCGATTTGCCGGAAGCGGAAAGCGAGCTGGTAAGTGGTTATAATACAGAATATAGTGGCATGAAATTTGCGATGTTTTTTTTAGCTGAGTATGCGGCTTTGTTTGTTATGTGTGCCTTGACGGTTGTTTTCTTCTTTGGCGGGTTTATGTCGCCACTGGCGGGCGCAACACTCGGTGGTATCCACTGGACCTCTACGTTGGTAGGAACTCCAGGCTTGATTGCAGGTTTGAGTCTTGCTTCTGCGCTTGAAAATATGTTGGGAGTGGCATCTGGCAGTGTGGCACCGTGGATAATTCAGTTGGAGATGGTGAGCTGGATGGTCTTGAAAATCTATTTCTTTATTTTCTTTGCCATGTGGATTCGAGGAACCCTGCCTCGATTGAAGCCAGATCAATTAATGGGCTTTAGCTGGAAATTCCTGATTCCTCTCAGTTTACTTAATATCTTTATGGTGTCGTTCTGGCGAATGTGGTTACCCCCGGTGAAAGACCTAGAGTCTATGGTCGCCAATTTTACCCAGAACATGCCTTTTGGTATTGTGTGGGCATTGGTTTTGGTAGTTGGTATTGGCGGGTTTTGCTGGTTTATGAGTGAACTTCAGACCCGTAAATTAAAAGCGAGGTTTACCCAATCATGAGTCCTGTTGGTAATGAAAATAGAGTGCTAAGCGGTCTGGTTGAAATCGGTCGAGGCTTGGCTACTGTCATGAGCCATTTTGGGCGTGAGCCGGTGACCCTGGAATACCCGGAAGTGATGCCGGACTTAAGTACCCGCTTTCATGGACGGCTGTGTTTGCTCACCAAATCGGATAGTACGGATTTGTGCATTGGCTGTAAGGCGTGTGCACGGGTTTGTCCGTGTGATGATTTGATTCAGATTGAAATGCACCGGGACGAAAATAAAAAACCGGTGATTGATCGTTTTACCATTGATATAGGTCGATGTATTTTTTGTGGTAACTGTACCGAAGTCTGTCCGGTGGATTGCATCAAAATGTTATCGGATTTTGAACTGGCGGATTATAGCCGTGAAGCGCTGGTGTTGGATAAATTCGATCTGAACCTTCCGGGTGAGGCGTCGGACCAGTGGCGTGTGGAGCACGGGCTGGAAAAAACCGTAAAATAATGAATACGAATTATTGGAAGAGAACGAACCATGATTGTTGAGAACATACTATTCTGGATTTTTGCCCCGCTAGCGGTGACCGCCGCTTTGGGTGTTGTGTTTCATCGCAGCTTGATTTATTCTGCGCTGTTTCTCATTGTTGTGTTTCTATCTATTGCTGGTGTTTTTGTCCTGAATAATGCCGACTTTTTAGCGGTGGCTCAAACCATTGTTTACGGTGTGGGCCTAACCATTGTTATTTTATTTGGAATTATGTTTACTGGCGATCGCCCCTTTGATGATCGCTTGGCTTCACCGGGCAAACGGCTTGCTTACCTGATTGTAGGGGCCATGTTATTGGCCATGTTGATTCCCGCTGCGGTTTATCAATACAATATTCATCCGGCTTCCGAAGCTTTGATTGCTACGTATATGACCGAGGGTAGTACGGGTTTACTGGGTTTAGCCTTGTTTACACAATATGCCTTGCCTTTTGAAGTGGCTTCCGTACTCTTGTTACTTGCCATGGTGGGCGCGATTATTCTTTCTAAAAAACAGATGGTTCCCACCGAAAAAACCTCGGTTAAATATGCGTTACCTTCGACAACCCTGGGAAGCACAGCGGAAGAAATTTATGAGAAAGCCCCGTTTCATGGGCACTTGCCCAAGGAGCAACCGGCCTCTGAAGCGGAAACAAATGGCGCTGAAACACAAGAAATGATAGGAGTTTAGCAGGATGCTGGATACGGTTTTCAATGTGACACTGACCCATTATTTGGTTTTGGCATCGGTTCTTTTTATTATTGGTCTTGTGGGTGTTATGACCTGTCGTAATGTGATTCGGGTGCTGATGTCTCTGGAGTTGATGCTTAATGCGGTTAACATTAATATGGTGGCATTTAATAATTATCTGAATCCAGAGATGGCAGATGGAACCCCTTTACTTTCCGGTCATGTGTTTTCGATTTTTATTTTAACCATTGCGGCGGCTGAGGCGGCGGTGGGTCTGGCTATTGTCATTGCCCTGTATCGTCAACGCGCAACCGTGGATATGGAAACGTTTAACCTGCTTAAAGGTTAAAAGGTACAGAAAGTAAAAATAAGAAGTAACAGGCATTTAAAACACGACATTTTTAACGAAAGAGGTCTTCTCAAACAATGGAACAACTGACACATTGGCTTATCGAAAACGTTTGGATGATTCCTGTTTATCCACTGTTGGGGTTTTTCCTGATCCTGCTGATTCGAGTGGTCGGGGGTGTGACCAATGACAGCACCAAAAAATTCTGTATGGCGACAACCGTTTTAGCTACGTTTATGGGCCTAATGCATACGTTGCCCTTTGTTTCCCAGTTGTTAGCGGGCCAACTGCAAGATATTCAGGTGAATGTACCGTGGCTCAAAGCGGGTAATTTTGTTCTGTCCATGGGTTATCTGATTGATCCCATGTCTGTCATGATGCTGTTTGTGGTGACCTTTATCAGTCTGTTTATTCAGATTTATACCCACGGCTATATGGAAAAGGATCCGGGCTATTCCAAGTTTTATGCCTATTTAGCGTTGTTTAATTTTTCCATGTTAGGTTTGGTCTTGAGTACAAACCTGTTCCAGATGTATATTTTCTGGGAACTTGTTGGTGTGTCTAGCTATTTGTTAATTGGCTTTTGGTTTACTCGTCCGGATGCGGCAGCGGCTTCGGTGAAAGCTTTTTTAATGAATCGGGTGGGCGACTTTGGCCTTTTAATTGGCATTTTGCTCTTCCTGTTTATGACTTTCAACTGGTGGATGACCTCTGCAGGTAATGAGGTTCTGTTGTCCTTTACTGGCATGACCCAGTTTGCCCAAGCGGCTCATTTGAATCCAGGGCTTTTGCCGCCTGCAGGCGTCATGACTCTGATTGCGATATTAATTTTTATGGGACCTATGGCAAAAAGCGCTCAGGTTCCTCTTCATACCTGGTTACCTGATGCAATGGCCGGCCCCACACCGATTAGTGCCCTGATTCATGCGGCAACTATGGTGGCGGCTGGTGTCTACTTGGTGGGTCGGGTGTTTCCGGTGTTCCAGTTATCGCCTTCGGCAATGATTTTTGTAGCGGTTATTGGAACCATTACGGCGGTTATTGCGGCGACCATTGCTTTGACTCAGACGGATATCAAAAAGGCACTGGCCTACTCAACCTGTTCCCAGTTAGGGTTTATGGTGGCGGCTATGGGATGCGGTGCTTTCGCGGCAGGACTATTCCATTTGTTTACCCATGCGTTCTTTAAGGCCATGTTGTTTCTTTGTTCGGGTAGCGTGATCCATGCCTGTGAAGACGAACAGGATATGACGAAGATGGGTGGTCTGCTGAAAAAATTGCCCATTACAGGCTGGACTTACTTGATTGGAACCCTGTCTATTTCTGGTATGTTATGGACCAGCGGGTTTTGGTCAAAAGATGAAATTTTAGTCGGTGCCCAGTCGTTTAATATGGTTATTTTTTGGATTCTTGCTATAACGGCTGGGGTGACTGCTTTTTACATGTTTAGAACCTTCTATATGACCTTTTTGGGTGAATATCGAGGGGAAGCGCATGTCCATCATGAGTCGTCCGCTATGGTACTTCCGTTAGTGGTTTTAGCAGTGCCGTCCTTGATTATTGGCTTTTTGCTTTCTGGTAAATCAGGGCTGGTTGGTCTGCAACTCCCCTCGTTTTCGGATATGATTGTTCTAACAGGCATGAATCATGGGCATGAAGTGGCACACGGGGCCACTCATGGCGCCGCACATCATGGGCCTTTTTCCCATGACCAAATCGGGTATTTATCCATGGGGTTGGGGCTGGCTGGTTTTGCGCTGGCAACACTCATGTATTGGAAACCCCTGAATGACCTGCCTGGCAAGTTACGCTCCTCGTTTTCTCCCCTCTATCAACTGTTTTTAAATAAATGGTACTTTGATACGATGTATGGTGCCTTTGTGGATAAAGTTTATCTGGTATTTGCCGAAGCGTCGGCTCGATTTGATAAGGGCTTTATTGACGGCATTGTTAACTGGACGGGCACTTCGGTTATGGGGACCGGTGGCGCGTTACGTAAATTACAGACCGGTAAAGTCCAGACATACGTTGCGGTAGTGGCTTTCTCGGTTGTTATTCTGACCCTGTTATTAATGTATTGGTTTCTATAGGAGCGTTTGAACCTCGTGTCTGAAAACTTTTTGCCTCAAAACTACCTTACTTGCCTGCTTGCGCTGCCTATTGTTTTTGCGTTGGCTCTTCCCTTCCTTAAACCCAACGAAGGGAGTAAGAATATCCATTTTTATGGTGTAGGCGCTTCGGTTGTCCTTTTTCTGTTTTCGTCACTTGCCTGGCTGGTAACGGGGCGTTTAAAAGGTGATGGACTGAATCTTTTATACAATTCGTTAACGGAAGTTCATCCGTGGTTTCCTAATTTGGGGATTCACTATGCTGTCGGGGCTGATGGCCTGTCATTGACCATGATGATTTTAACCACGTTTCTGTTGGTGATGGCGTCAGTGGCCAGTATTACCAACATTAAAAAACGAGTTAAGCTTTACTATGGCATGTTGTTTATTCTTACCACGGCGGTGATGGGTGTTTTTCTGGCGCGGGACTCTTTCCTCTTTTTCCTTTTCTATGAGTTAGAACTGATTCCCATGTACTTGCTGATTGCCATTTGGGGCGGTCCGAATCGTAAATATGCATCGTTGAAATTTGTCTTGTACACGCTGTTTGGCTCGGTCTTTTTACTGGCTGGAATTTTAGGGCTTTATTTTCACATCAGTAGTACCGGTGGTATCGCGGTGCAGGGACAAGAATTTCTGTTCCCGATTATTCAGGCCCATGCGGCGACGTTGGCACCGACGGCCCAGTTGTTAATCTTTTTGGCGTTTTTTATTGGTTTTGGCGTGAAATTGCCTATGGTGCCGTTTCATACTTGGTTACCGGATGCCCATGTTGAGGCGCCGACGCCGGTTAGTATGCTGTTAGCCGGGATTCTTTTGAAAATGGGCGCTTATGGGATGATGCGCTTTTGTTGGGAGTATTTGCCCGAAGCGGCTTACGAGCTTGCTCCATGGGTGGCGGCACTGGCGGTGATTAACATTGTTTATACGGCTGGCGTTGCGCTGGTTCAAAAAGACTTAAAAAAACTGATTGCCTATAGTAGTGTCAGCCACATGGGCTTTGTCCTGTTGGGGCTAGCGGCCATGAATGAGCTTGGTTTTAATGGCGCCGTGTTTGTAATGTTTGCTCATGGAATCGTTAGTGCGGCGCTCTTTATGTGTGTGGGCACCCTGTACACCCGAACCCATACTCGAATGATTGCGGATTTTGGTGGTCTGGGCAAGCAGGTACCGGTGATTTTCTACTTCTTTATGTTTATGTCCATGGCCAGTTTAGGTTTGCCCCTGTTAATCAGCTTTGCCAGTGAGACGCTGGTGTTTTATGGGGCGTTTTTGTCCGATTTCTTTCACCATACGATTCCTTTTTTCGGGTTGAAGCTCTTCTGGCATATGCGTTTAGCGACCTTGTTATCGGCGTTGGGTATTATTATTGGTGCCGCTTACCTGCTCTGGATGTTAAAGCGAGTCTTTTTTGGTGAGATGCCTAAAAAATGGAATCAGTTGGCCGACGCAAGCCGAAGCGAGGTCTTTGTGTTGGCGACGCTGGCTCTTTTGGTGATGGGTTATGGATTTCAACCGGCGTTGATTACGCACCATTTTGAAGCGGAAGTGTCTAATGTGGCCCGAATGTATCCGATGATTCATGCGCGAAAGCAAATGGAAGCGTCGGCGGCGCGTCAAATAAAAGGACCAAAATCAACGATAAAACAGTTATCCAGTGCCGAATCAATATCTGGCGCACAAGTAGAAGACACTGTCGAACAACAGGAGTTGGTTACCTATGAATGATTTGATTCAATCCATATTTGGTTGGGTTGTTGAAAGCCCGTTTGGGCAATTTGTCAGTGCAGAGAACCTGTTGTTACTGACTCCCGAATTCTTATTGCTGGTGGTGATTTCTGTGGGCCTGTTTCAAACCATGAGTGATCGTTTGGATGATCAGAAAGAAACCTGGAAGCTTTCTGTTCTCGGCGTGTTTTTGGCATTGTTTAGTCTGGTTTCAATTTTTCTCATTGTGGATCCAGCCGATGGAGTGTCTTATCTTTTTATGGACTCGTCGACTTTAATGCCATCGACACTTGGCTTGCCTGTGTTCTATGACATGTTTCGGGCGGACCTGTTTTCTGTTACGGTTCGCTTTTTCCTTCTCCTGGGCACGTTGTTGGTCTTGCTCTTTTCCCGTCGTTATATTGAAACCCGCTCCTCAGTGCCCGGCGAGTTTTATATTCTGATGCTAGGCGCTACGCTAGGCGCTATGCTCATGGCGGGCGCTAATGATCTCATCATGCTGTTTGTGGCGTTGGAAACCCTGGGGATTTCCTCTTTTATTCTGGCGGGCTACTTACGTGGGGAGCCAAAAAGTACAGAAGCCTCTCTGAAGTATCTGGTGTTTGGTGGAACCGCTACGGCTGTTCTGCTGTTTGGTTTTTCGCTATTGTATGGTCTTTCAGGTGGACAAACCGGCTTTCAGGAAATTGTCCAGGGACTTCAACAGGCCAATAGCTCTGGCCTAAATTTTGCCGTGGTGTCACTCATGTTTATCATGATTTTAGGTGGGTTTGCGTTTAAATTATCGGCAGCGCCTTTTCATATGTGGACACCGGATATCTATGAAGGTGCGCCCACTCCGGTGACCGCGTTTTTATCCGTGGTGTCCAAAATGGGTGCTTTTGCGATGGTAATCCGCTTCCTTTTTGTTGTGTTGAGTGTGGCACCGGCGCAAGAGATACTGATGCCTCTTTACATGATTTTTGGCGTACTGGCGTTGATTTCGATGACGCTGGGCAACGTGGCGGCGCTTAAGCAAACCACCATTAAGCGCATGCTGGCTTACAGTACCATTGCCCATGTTGGGTATCTTTTCCTCGGCTTTCTGGTGATGGGTGTGGATTCCATTTCCAGTATCCTGTTTTACCTAATGACCTATGTATTTATGAATCTCGGCGCCTTTGCCGTGGCGGTTCAGTTTACCAATGAAACGGGACGGGATGATATTGCCGCCTATGCCGGGCTGGTTCAGAAAAAACCGTTCCTTGCTTTCTATATGACTTTTTTCTTGCTTTCGCTGGCTGGAATTCCCATTACGGCTGGCTTTTTCGCTAAATTTTTCCTTTTTCAAACCGTTGCGGCGGCTGGTAGTGGCTATATCTGGTTTGTTGTTATCGCTTTGTTAAATAGTACCATTTCACTCTATTACTATATCAATGTGATTCGACTGATGTTGGTAGCCGAGCCGTCAGACACGGTAATCGCTATGTCACGACGGGTGGAATTTGCCACCGCTCTTCCGGTTACGTTGGCGTTGATGATTTGTTTCTTGGGAACACTACTTCTTGGTGTGTATGCGGATCCCTTGATGGCCCTATCACGTGATGCCGTAAGTCAACTTAAGGTGACGGATTCGCAAATGCTGTCTCAGTCAAAATAGGCGGTGTCGGGACAGTAACTTCATGTTGAACGGGCATGTGATGTTGGGCCATTAACATCTGGAGTTGCTTTAATGATCGCTGACTTAGTAATGTGTTGCGATAAGCTTTCCACTCCTGCTTTTTTTTAAATTTTCGTTTCCCTGGGAGTAAACCATTGGCCAGTTCGGGTAAAATGCCCCAGTTGCTGTTAATGGGCTGAAAATTTTTGCCGACAGCTTCGTCTCGGGTAATGTAATGGAGAAGGGAGCCGAGCATGGTTTCTCGTGGCAGGATCAAGAGAGGTTTGTTTTCTACCCGCTGGCGGATATTGAGAGCTGCTATTAAGCCAGTGGCAATGGACTCCGTGTAACCTTCAGTTCCCGTGAGTTGTCCTCCGATGAAGATGTGAGGGTCGGTTTTGAGCTGAAGCGTGGATTGAAGAACCTCTGGGCTATGAAGGTAGGTGTTTCGATGCATTACCCCGTAGCGAACCACATCGGCGGACTCCAGGCCCGGAATCATTTGGATCATGGCTTTTTGGTCGCCCCATTTAATGTTGGTTTGGAAACCAACCATGTTATAGAGGGTGCCTTCCCGGTTATCCTGTCGGAGCTGTACTACCGCATAGGGCCAGCGTCCTGTTTTTGGGTCGGTTAGCCCCACCGGTTTCATCGGGCCATAACGCAGGGTATCAATACCCCGTGAAGCAATGACTTCCACGGGGAGACAATTTTCAAAGTAGTTGGCTTTCTCGTCTTTTTCAAAGGTTTTCAATTCTATTTTTTCCGATGCCAGAATAAATTGAACCAGCGCCTCGTATTGGACCTGATCCAGTGGGCAGTTGATATAGCTTTGGGGTTCTTCGGAAATCTTTTCATCCCCGTAGCGATCCAGCACAAAGGCCGTATCGAAATTGATTGATTCTTTCGTTATGATGGGCGAAGCGGCATCAAAGAAAAAGAGTTGTTGTCGGTTGACCTTTTGGGCGAGCGCTTCGGTGAGCTTGGGAGAGGTCATAGGACCGGTGGCGATGAGAATAAAGTCGGCGTCTTCAGGTAGGGTGTCGATTTCTTCGCCCTTAAAATCAATGTTTGGATGGGCCATAATACGATCCGTGACTCGTTGAGCAAACTCGTCCCGATCCACGGCCAAGGCTTTGCCCGCCGGGACTGAAATTTCCTGGGCAATGGCCAAAAGCTGACAATTTAAAGTGTCCAACTCTAGTTTGAGCAAGCCGCTGGCAGTAGTCGGGCCTTGAGAGCCAAAGCTATTACTGCATACGATTTCAGCTAAATTGGTATTATGGTGGGCCGGGGATTTTTTTTGAGGTTTCATGTCATATAAGGTGACCGGAATCCCTTGTTCGGCGAGTTGAAGCGCGGCTTCCGAGCCGGCGAGTCCGCCGCCGATAATCACAATATAGGCCATTAGGTTTGAATCCTTTGTTTTGGGGCGTGTTAAAGGGTCGATTGCTTTTGTATTGTATCTAAAACAGGGTTTATTTTATGTTTTCGATTTTTCGCATCCTTCTGCCATAATAGAAAATATCATTCCGTCGATGGTACCGATTGACGATAAACCGGGAGTTTTTCTTTTTGACAAAATCCATACCGAAATTGGCTTATTTAGGTCCGGAAGGTTCCCATTCCCATCAGGCGGCTTTACGTTTGGTCGCGGATGAACGTCTTAAAGGTGCCTTAGTCGATTATGAACTGGTGTCGTACGCCTCGCTAAACACGTTGATTGAGGCGGTGAGTGCCGGAAAGGTTCAATTCGGCATGATGCCGGTGGAAAACGCTTTGGAAGGATCCGTTATCGAATCCATTGAAGCTTTGGGCGGCGAGTCGTATTCGTTGGATATTGTGCTGGAATGTTCTTATCCTGTGATTCATTGCTTAATTCAGAAAGGAGGGAAGGAACGGCCTATTTTATCGGTCATGTCTCATCCTCAGGCATTAGGACAATGTCGAGAAACCCTAAAGACGCTTTTTGGTAACACGTTGGAAAAAGAGGCCATGTCGTCCACATCAGAAGCAGTTCAGCAGTTGGCTGACGCAGAACCCTCCTGTGCGGCCATTGGAACGGAACGAGCGGCTCAACTGTATGGAATGACTGTGGTTCGCCGTGATATGAGTGATTCGCCTGATAACGTTACCCGGTTTATGCTGATCACGTCGGCAAAGTCGTCCGGGGAGAAACAGCGGTTTTCCTTTCTCTCAAAGACGGAGTCGGTTAAAACGTTCCTCTGCATGGGGCTGGAGGAGCGACCGGGTGTATTGGTCGATATGTTACTGGTATTAAAGGCCTATGGGATTAATATGACCCGAATTGAGTCTCGTCCCAATCGGCAAGATGTGGGTACGTATCGTTTTTTTATTGACGTGGAAAAGGATTTGAAGCAACCGGAATACGAACGGGTCAACATGTATCTGGAAGCCGATACAACTTATCTTAAAACGTTAGGGCCTTATTATGCGTTGGGACACCTGCAATCAAGCTGATTTATCACCCTTCTTTTGGGCTAACTGGCCACGGTCAATTAAATCTTGAAAATACTTTCTTTCTTTTTCTTTATACTTGTCATCCTCTTTTCGCTTTTGAACCCCCACATGTGAAAGAACACCCATTGTCATTGAGATGTCATTAGGGCCTTTTATTGTAATATTAAGAGGGTCTAATTTTTTTCGATAACTATGATGAAGGATTTTTCGACCGATCATAAGATGATTGGAAGTGAGGACTAATTTGGATTCTCCCAGAATGTCACCGATTGTCGCGGCTGGCATCTTATCTTCAATGCTTAATAAATTTTCATTTTCTCTTAGTGTCACCATGACGTCGGTTAGTTCTCCGACAGAAGGGTGCTGATATTTTATAGGTAGATATCCTTCGCCCTTTAGAAGAATTTCATCCTTTTTCAGTGGTTTCATTATTTCTTTAAACAGGGCTCGTTCCTTAAAAAAGGATTGTACGAGCAAGCTAAAGCTATATTTCTTTTTAGAATGTATCATCTCGTCCAAAATTACTTTAAAGTGATTGGCTCGCTCTTTTGGGATCGATTCAACAGGGATAGTATACCCTTCCTCAACGAGGCTAACCTTATAGCGGGTGTCCATATAACGTTCATCGAAGACTCTTTTATCCGTTCTGGAAATAACCAAGCCCCGAAACTGAGGTTGTGCGAATAGACGCATCATTTCCCCTTTCTTATTTGAGGTTAAAACCACCGTCGCTTATTGATTGTAGTTTAATTAAAAAAGAAAAAAGCGCAAATTTTCTAAAATAACGATTTTCAAGCCTTCTCACTCGATTTAACTTGATCTTAGTCCTCGGTTTAAGCGAGAATAAAAGGATTAGGATATTTTACATATAAACCACAACCTGTTACGTATCTTGTTGAAAGCCTCTTATGACTGTAATAGATCAAGAAACAATAGATCATGTGGCCAAGCTGGCTCGGTTAGACTTGACCGATGCTGAAAAAGAGCAATATACTCAGGAATTGACCAATATTATTCAACTGATTGAGTCGCTCAACACCATGGATGTCAGTCAAGTGACCCTTGAACTGGATGCTTCTCAAGAGGTCCCCTTTCGGGAGGATCTCCCTCAACAACGGTTTGACCGGAAAGATCTCTTGAAGATTGCACCGGAGCCCGAAGAAGGGTTTTTCCGGGTTCCTAAAATTCTTGAGAACTAAACCATTCAATGAACGAAACTAAAAACTCAAAAAGGTAATGACGTTATGGACTCGACTAAATATATTTTTGTTACCGGCGGTGTCGTCAGTTCACTGGGTAAAGGCATTGTCGCGGCTTCCCTTGGGCGATTGCTCCGGTCTAGAGGTTTTAACGTTTCCATGCAGAAGTTTGACCCTTACATCAATGTGGATCCAGGGACCATGAGCCCTTTTCAGCATGGCGAAGTGTTTGTAACCGATGATGGTGCTGAAACCGATTTGGATTTGGGCCATTACGAACGGTTTATTGATACGAACCTCACCCGAATTAACAATGTGACCTCGGGTAGTATTTATTTGGATGTGATTAACAAGGAACGTCGAGGCGATTATCTGGGGGCCACCGTTCAAACTATTCCTCACATTACGGATGCCATCAAAAGCCGAATCCGAGAAGCGGCCACATCACTCGCCCCCGACTTTCTGATTTGTGAAATTGGTGGAACGGTTGGGGATATCGAAGGGCTACCTTTTTTAGAAGCCATTCGTCAGTTCCGCTACGACGTGGGCTTTAAAAATACCTTGTGTATTCATGTGACCCTGCTTCCTTATTTGAAAACGTCAGGCGAATTAAAGACAAAGCCGTCTCAACACAGTGTGAATACCTTGCGGAGTATCGGTATCCAGCCGGAAATTCTGGTTTGCCGAACGGAAGAGCCCATGAGTAAGGCTGAACGGCTAAAACTTGCTCAGTTTACTAACGTTTCGCCTGAGGCCGTTATTCAGAATACGGATCTGGAATCCATTTACGAGGTCCCTCTCATGCTGGAGGAGGAAGGGTTAGCCGTTCAGGTGCTCAGCCGACTCGGGGTAGAAAGCCCTGAACCAGATCTGAAAACCTGGAAAAAGCTGGTTAAGACCATTAAAGAGCCCCATAAGCATTTAAAAGTCGCACTGGCGGGTAAGTACACAGGGCTGAACGATGCCTACCTTTCTGTGATTGAGTCTTTGAATCATGCGGCAGCGGCCTATGATTCGGATGTTGAAATCAAGTGGATTAACTCAGAAGACTGTGTGGATAGGGATTCGACGGAAGCTATTCTCTCAGATGTAGATGCTCTTGTGGTTCCTGGCGGTTTTGGCTATCGAGGCATTGAGGGGAAAATTAATGTCATCCAGTACGCCCGAGAGAATAACTTGCCTTTCCTTGGGCTATGCCTTGGGATGCAGTGTGCTGTCATTGAATATTCTCGTAATGTTGCCCAGTTAACACGGGCTCATAGTGTGGAATTTGCTCCGGAGAGTGATCAAACGGTTGTTGATCTGATGGAAGATCAACAAGAGTTAAAAGATAAAGGCGGGACCATGCGCTTAGGGCAATACCCCTGCCATTTGACTCAAGGCTCAAAAGCGGCAACGGCCTACGGGGCTGAGGTGGTCATGGAACGTCATCGCCATCGATACGAGATTAATAACGACTATTTGGATATCCTAACCCAAGCTGGACTAGTTGTTTCCGGGACTTCACCGGATCGAAAGCTAGTTGAAATTGTTGAGCTGTCAAATCACCCCTGGTTTGTGGCGACCCAGTTTCATCCCGAATTTAAGTCACGCCCTGAACGCCCTCACCCGCTTTTTAGTGGCCTGATTCAAGCGGCGCTGGGGATTAAAAGCGAAAATCAACCGATAGAGCAGTCCTGCTAAAAACTTTCGACGATAAGAAACAATCCGTACAACCGAGAGAATGACGTAACTCAAGGGGGCATCAGCCTTCTTGTCAATGAACGGACTTAACTGTAACGATAAGTTAAGATTGTTCGCGACATCCCTTCATGAAAACCCAATTAGGCCGATAGCATTAATAGAGCGGCAGAAAAGGTTTGTCCGCCTTTTTACGCATGCGAAGAACGTACAAGCGAACAAAAAAGAGAGTGTGTTGTTTTTTATGGTGCTTTTAAGAGGGTTGAAAAGAACTCGGATTAAGCAGATTCGGTGGGTGGGCATTTTGCTTGTGCTTATTGCTTACTTTAGTTTCTTAGAGCTTAAAATTCCTCTGACACCTGAGGGGTCGTCTGCTCAGGCGACTTTTCTAGGAGCATCAACCGCTTCTGCGGATTCGAAGGTGTCGCCAGACGAACAGCGAGAGATGAAAAAAGAGGCAGTGGTCATTCGCCCCCGGTTTTTTATTAATAATAACGACTATCAACCTTCTTGGACGACCTTACCGCTGGATCAATCCATTCAAATGGAACTTCTGGATGAGTCGTTCACGTTAAAGCAAACCCAAAATCATTTGGGCACGGAATATTTTAGCTACGCAGGCTATTTATTTTCCCAGATTGCCAATCAGACGAATGACCCTGAAGCCACTGTCGCTCTTCAGAATCTGGTTAAAAGTACTCATGAACTAAAAACCTATATGAATAATAGCGGAAAAACCTGGTTTGATGGTACGCCTACCGCTAACATGGATCACCTTCAAATCCGTTCTTATATCATGGGTAATTTGAACCAGCTTAACGCCAGCGCCATCCATCGAACAGATTACTATTCAAATGGTTCGTTTCAAGATTATTCGACGAACAATCAACAGAAAAAGCCAGGGCCGTCGCTTCAGCGTTTTCAAGAGAGTTTTAAAACAGTGCGCCAAACCCGGTTTATGCAAAACCATCCAGAAACCATGGCTCTGATTAAGAAACAGGTTGCCCTGCTGGATGCACTGGCCATGAATCTTGAACTCCGCTGGGAAAGTCGTCTTGTTTCCAAAAATCCACAGGCCAAAGTGACCCGGATGCGCATTTTCGCTGAACAGACCTTGCTCATTGAGCCTGAATACATGGTCACAGCGACCAGTCCTTTTATGGCAACCCAGTAAAAGTGCGCTACAATAAAAATAATGAAGCGATGTATGACTGGATTCCAGACGGCTCTGAAGAGGCCATGGCCAAAGGCTCTGACTGTCTTGATTCTATTGATTTTCTTTTCGCCCTCAGCGTATAGCTATCATATTGAGGATAATGTGATAGTTCACGCCCAACAGGGAGGGAAACTTATGGTGCTTCAACGATATAATGAAGCCATTGAGGAGTTTAAAATCGGACTTCGCCTCAATCCATACTCCTCTTTATCCGCCTCGCTCTATAATAATCTGGGCATTGCTTACCAAAAGACCAGAAACTTCCCCATGGCGATTTCTTCTTACCAGCGAGCCATCCGAATTCATCCTAATTTTGAACTCTATTACAAAAATTTAATTCAAACTTATGCTGATGCCCGTAAGCTTTCCAGCGCTCGAAACACGATGCGCCATATTCTAAGCATTAATCCAGAGGATAGTGAGGCGTGGTATTTGATGGGCTTGATTTTCGATAAAATGGGAGAAAAACAAGACGCAAGAGATGCGTTTTCCAGATTTTTGAAACTGGAACCTGAATCACGTCTTGCTCAAAGCGCAAGACGTTATCTGTAATCCCGTTTCTGTTTCGGTTAAAATAGTAGAATCAGGTATGAAGGAACTCGATTATTATAGAGAAGGGAATCAACACGCGTGGATAATTGGCTGAATCTATTAACCCAATTTGATACATGGCTTATTGTCGTTGGAGCGGTTCTCGTTGTTCGTCAATTGTTTGTTCTCTTTTCAGCGGAACAGGGACGTAAGCAGGATTTAGTCAAAAAGCTGTACAAAGCCCGTACGGATTTTAACATTGCTATTCTTGTTCCCTATCTCGATTCGGGTGATCTAACTCACTTGCTTCAGCTCTTGCAGGCCATCAAGGATCAGGAGTATCCGTCCAGTAGAATCACCGTTAATGTGGTATGTACTCAGGAAACTGTTCAAGACCTAAGCCCGGACATGGTTAACGTGAATGTAAAGCTTTGGACGTATCCAAACCATCGTGCTAGTCATGGGCAAGCTATTTCCTGGCTGATCGAACGCTGTCTCGCCGCAGGGGGTAATCAGATGTTTGCTTTTCTAAAAGCCACTGATATTGTTAAACCCGACTTTCTTCAGAATGTTGTGGCCGGTGGATTTGAGCATTCTGTTATGCAAGGCTATGTGGCGACGAAGCGCTTGCCCTTCACACCGCTCGCTCAGGTGGTTGCCCTCTCCAAACGCCTGATTAATCGAATTAGCAACGCAGGCCGGTATCATTTGGGCCTTAGCTGTCGTTTGCAAGATTCTGGTTGGGTGATTAAGCAGGAAGTACTGGAAATGATCCCTTACCGCCGAGGGTTTGACCTGGATAACTTGGAGTACTCCCTTCGACTTAATCTTTCTAATTTTAGGGTTAGCTGGGCACCCAACATGGTGGTTTACAGTGACGAAGACTATCAATTTTTGCCTTTTGTTACCGATTGCATCGGTTCCTTTTTTAATCGAATCCAGATTTTTATCCGCTATGGCCTGCCGCTTCTTTTTCGTTCCTTAATCCGGCTGGATTTTACTTATTTTGAAGAGTTTGTCACGGTTCTTAAGCCGCCCCATTTTATGACAGGCAGTTTATTTGCGCTTTTCGCTTTTCTGGCTTATACCTATCCAGCGCTCTTTCTCGGCGAACCCATTATCTGGGCTTCGTTTGCAGGTAGCGTTTTCGTTTTGCACCTTTTCAGCATGATGGTTGCTCGAGGCAAGACGGTGGACTACGTTACCAGTATTCTATGGACGCCGCTTCTTTATATCGCTGGCCTGGTTTCGATGCCGGTGGCCTTTGTTAACTTTCTTGTGGCTCTCACCTTGGGTAGCGGGTCGCTTGAAGGCACCAAAAGCTACAAAAGTGAGTTTAGAACCCGTTTTAATGAAACCATTGATCCTGAACCATCGATGTTTGATACGGCCCATCAGCAAGAAGCTATTATCCGGGATATGCTGGTGGAAAATGCTCCTAATGAAGCAGAAATGCGTCGTTTAAAGCGAAATAGAGAACAAGGACACCAACAACAGATCAAGCCCTATGCTCATTCACTTTCTCCTTCCAGTATGTCCCCGGCGCCTACGCCCAAGCATACTCGGGTGATTGAAAAAAACGTGCCCATCTCCAATGGAAAGCGTCAGGTTGATGCCATCCTGAAAACAAAAACCAGTCATGATGAAGCCAATGAAGCGTTGTATCAGATGACGCTGGAATATAAAACGGTTTCCTTCTCCAGCCAGACTTACCGTATTCTTGATCAGGCCTTTTACGAGTTGGAGTCCAAAATGCTTAGTAAAGGTTTAACCATTGTTTCTTGCGGTAGTTGCGGCTATTTTTACAACCCAACTGCCGATGTGCCGGGGGCGGTTAAAAATGCGGGTGTCTGCCTGTTCGGTAAAAAAGGGCGGGATGTGAATCTGAATACGGATGCAGTGACGGTTATTAGCCCTTCGTGCCCTTATCATGCTTCGTTGGATCGCCGGGAAGCGATTGTTCGGGAATGGCAAGAGAGTTTGGTTCCCGTTGGTTCCCATACGGCCAGCATACTGCCGTCCTCTTAAGAAAATGTTTCGATTCATTCATATTTTGGCACAAAACCTTAAGAAAGTGTTTTTATGCCACTGTAGGGTATCCCTATGGGGGATTCTACAATAAAATAAACTCAAAATGGAATAGACACACAGGGAACAGGTAAACCGATTTAAAACGGATTTCAACGGGAACCTAAACACGTTACAAAGAACAAGTCACACAAGGGAATCAACGAGATACTCTATTGGTTATAGGGGAAGAACACTATGTCTCCAGTTACAAATAATATTTCATCCAATGCAGCAAGCTTTTTTAGCAGTGGTTTGTCACCAAATAGTAGTAAGCCCAAGTTCGGCAAGAGCGATGACGCAAACAGGATTGCTAAAGCACTACCAAAGGCAGGTTTTGGCAATAATACAGTAAGCTCTAAAACCGGTTCGCTTCAATCTGGTAACGATTTTCAGCGTATTTTGGAAAATAACTACCCAGGCAGAACACTTGGCGTGGGCTAACAGAATACTCTGACAAGCTTCGTTTTAGTGCCGGAACTCACGGACACCGGTGGTGACCATGGGGAGCTGATGCTGATTTGCCACGGCAATCACGTCTTTATCCTTAATGCTGCCACCGGGCTGAATAATGGCCGCGACACGAGCCTGAACAACAGCCTCCACGTTGTCTACTGCGGGAAGAAAGCCATCGGAGGCCATTACAGCGCCTTTTGCCTCATCACAAGCTTGCCTTAATGCTATTTCCAGCGCACCGATTCGACTGGTTTGTCCTACGCCAATGCCCACGGTTCGTTTACCTTTGGCCAGTACAATAGCATTGGATTTCACGTGTTTGCAGACTTTCCACGCAAATACCATGTCTTCCATCTGGCTGGGATCCGGACGGGTTTCAGTCACCACACCCAGCGTACCTTCGTGGAGCAATTGATCAATGCCTGTCGTCTGGGCGGGGTCATCCGCTTGAACCAGAAAGAGATCGTCGGAAGCCTGCTTAAAGAGGAAATTCGGTGTTTTAGCCTGTTCATCATCTTGAACCGGCAACGGTCGCTGAATCACCCGAAGGTTTTTCTTCGTTTGGAGTAATTCCAGTGCCGCCGGTTCATAGCCCGGTGCGACGATAACTTCCAGAAACACGTCTTTCATCTGTTCTGCCGCCGCCACATTCACCATGCCATTAAAAGCAACGACGCCTCCAAAAGCACTTAGGGAGTCCGCAAAAAAGGCGGTGTGATACGCATCGTCAATGGTATGACCCAATGCCACGCCACATGGGTTGTTGTGTTTAATCACAGCACAGGCCGGTTCTGAGGTGAATTCAGTGGCAATAGCCCAGGCGGATTCCATGTCAACAATGTTATTAAACGATAAGGGCTTCCCATTAAGGAGTTCAAACCCTTCCCCCGTTTCTGCGGGCTGGCCGGGTTGCGTGAGACGGTATAGTGCCGCTTTCTGGTGTGGGTTTTCGCCATAGCGCATATCCCGAATCTTATTTAGGTTCAATGTCATGTGAGTGTCCAGCGTAGCCTCTGAAGTCCCCATTGATGTTTCTGCGGAAGCCGTTGAACAATTAGGGTTAGCCGATTGTCCCAGAAAGTAGCGCTGAATGTGGCCGTCGTAGTCTGCTGAATGAGTAAACGCGTCCGAAGCGAGTTTTTTTCTAAACGGGACACTCGTTTTACCGTCGCCGAGTTTTAGTTCTTGTAAAAAGCTGTCGTACTGTGTCGCGTCGCAGAGTACATTGACCGAGGCATAATTTTTGGCGGCCGCGCGAATCAGGGAGGAACCTCCAATATCAATATACTCCACCATTTTCGCCTCATCGTTGGCTAGGGTGGTATCGGCTAAGGCGGCTTCAAACGGATAGAGATTCACAATGACCGTCTCAATATAAAACGGGACGGTATGCGAGGCGTCGTCTCGTTTGGCGAGAATACCGGCAAAAATTTCCGGGTGAAGGCTCTTAACTCGTCCACCAATGAGTTCGCCGAATCCGGTAATCTCGGAACTTTCGATGGAAGGAATGCCCTGTTCTTCTAAAAATTTTCGAGTGCCTCCAGTGGAGATCAATTCATAACCATACACATCAACCAGCGCTTTTGCCAGAGGTGCCAGGCCGGATTTATCATATACGCTGATAAAAGCCCGAGGACTATTGGACGAGGATAAACTCATGGGATAATTCCTTCTGTTGTTTGGAGTATGGGTGAATTCAGCCTTGAACTCAGCTCCATTGTACGGGAAAACCGCTTTAGTCCCAACCCATTAAATGGTAAAGTTTAAGGGATGTTATAAAAAGAAAGCTTTTTTACCGTATGTTTGCAACGTCCGCTGATTTTTTCCACTATACGTGCGATGGTTGCGGAGCCTTATTTTGCGAGCGGGTTAACCTGATGAATTTAGCTCTGGGTCTTGTCGATGACGCGTTTTGCCTTGCTTGTCTTGCCAGGGAGCACCAACAAAGCGAACAAGCTATGGCCGAATTCTGTTGGGGTTATGTTCAGGCTCGAGATTGTTTTAAGACTCCTTGGCTTAAATTTGACGCGACCGCCTGCCCCAAACAGGAAACCTCTACCTGTTACTGTTAGCGGACTTAAAATAAGACCGGAGTTGACTCCATGACCAATTTTTCTGAAAAAAAAACGCCGCAAACCACGCTGGATTTAAGGACGACGAAATGCCCTCTAAATTTTGTTCAGACTAAATTAGCGTTGGAGAAACTGGCCGTTGGCGAGATTTTGGAAATCCTGATTTTGATCGATGGTGAATCTGCCATTAACATCCCCAACAGCATCCGTCAGGAAGGCCATCAAATCGTAAAAACGACTCATCAAGCCGATCATTGTCAGACTTTATGGATTCAGAAGTGTTCATAATTAATAATAGACTTGCCTGTCTGTGGTAAGCTAACCCGGTGAAACAGCCCAAATGAAAAGGAGTAAAAGTAATGACCACCGCTATTAAAGAAATTAATATTGGTATCCCCACCGCTCAGCGTGAAGCCGTTGCACATGGATTGGCCAAATTACTGGCTGATAGCTATACTCTCTATTTAACCACCCACAACTTTCATTGGAATATCACGGGTCCCATGTTTCAACCGCTTCATCAGGTTTTTGAGGAGCATTACCTGGAGCTTGCCGAGGCGGTGGATACGGTTGCAGAGCGAATCCGGGCACTCGGATTTCCGGCTCCGGCAACCTACCGGGAGTTTTCTCAACTTACTCGTATCAAAGAACCAGAAGGTGTCCCCGAGGCCAAAGCCATGATTCGACATCTGGTTGAAGCTCATGAAAGCGTTGTTCGCACAGCACGAGAAATACTCCCATCGGCTCAGGAAGCTAATGATGAAGTGACCATCGGCTTGCTTACGGATCGAATGACCATTCATGAGAAAACCGCCTGGATGCTCCGAAGTTTCGAAGCCTAAGGACTTAACCTGCCATCCCTCCATAGGGTGATGGGTATGTATCATCTTATGGCTTTTATTGGGGGTATTATGCTGTTCAATTTTTTAAGACATTAGCCAAATGGCTAATACACGGAGAGCGATCCTTATTTTATGCTAAATGATAATCGCTCTATCAACTGACACTGAATCAAAGACTTACAATCAAGTAAAGGACTTTAACCCATGAACCCACAAGTACTCAAAGACACATTAAAACGAATTAAAGTAGAGAATGGAGGCATTACCGCTTTTGGTCTTCGGTTTTATGAACGGCTGTTTGAAAAATACCCCCAGGTAAAACCACTGTTTACAACGCCCCCAGAAGACCAACATAAAAAACTGGTTTCTTCAGTTGCTGCCATCGTGGCATTGGTTCAAAGCCCGGATAAGTTGATGCCGTTTCTTCATGCGATGGGTATTCGGCATAAGGCTTATAAAACATTGAACAGCCACTATCCTGCGGTGGGTGAAAACTTGTTAGCGGTCATGAATGAGCACCTCTCCAAGGAAGGCCAATGGACGGACGAAATGCAGGAAAACTGGAGTGAGGCGATGAAAACAGTGAGCAGTGTTATGATTGAAGCGGCCGATAACCCGGACAAATTTAAAGACGAAATGGCCGCCGCTGGCTTTGAACCCGATGGTTTCCGGAAAGACACGAAAAAACCTTGGGAACTTGAAGCCATTAGCATTGCCTACTTAAAGTAAGCGCTATTTGCTTAACACTTAATAATCCCCTACCCGTCAGGTGTTAGGGGATTATTTTTATGAGGCCGGTGGGCTTATACTATTGAATGGTTAAGGCCCTTTATTCTAATGACTAAGCGAACCCTATTCAATGTTTTAAGTTTCGGCTCCATCCACCACCACCACGGTGCCCGCCTCATCTCGGTCAAGAGCTAAAAAGGTCATATCAGGAGCTTGCGTGGCTTTAAATGTTTCCAAAGCCGTCATCAGTGCGTTTTTTTTGTAGGCTTCATGGAAAATCGCCAGGGTAGAGCCGGCACCGCTAATAACCACTCCCAACGCACCAGCGGTTTCGGCCAATTGTTTTAAGAAAGCGAATTCAGGAATCAGATTCCCTCGGTAAGGATGATGAAGACGGTCGTCTAATGCGGAGCGAAAGGCCTCTGCATCCTCTTTAAGTAGACTGTAGGTCAATAGGCTGGCTTTACGCAGATTAAAAATAGCATCACTTAATACATAATGTTCGGGCATCGCTTTTCGGGCGGTTTCGGTGAGCAGGGGATGTGCCGGTACAGCGAGTAAAACCTTCCACTGGCTTGGCCATGGGAGCGGATAACTCTGGGTACCATCACAGAGTAAAGTCCCTCCAAGCAGAGCGGGAGCAATGTTATCGGGATGTCCTTCCAGCAGAGTACCCAGTTCAACGAGTTGACTCGGTTTCAAAATCCTGTCATTCCAGTAATTTCCGGCACACAGGCCAGCAGCAATCGCTGTCGAACTACTACCCAGTCCTCGAGCCATTGGGATATGGGCCTGAAGGGTCACATGGAAAGCCGGACGCTCCTTCCTGAAGTGATGATAGACCGTATCAAGTGCTCGGAAGAGAAGGTTGTCTTTGACCTTTAGATCACTTAAGGGCACGCTGGACTCAGGGTGAACGATGATTTGATCGGTTTCTGCTTCCTGAAAAGTAAACGTGTTATATAAAGTCAGGGCCATACCAAAACTATCAAAGCCGGGGCCCAGGTTCGCTGTGGTCGCAGGGGTGCGTACGGTGAGGGTTCTTAACGGTGTTGTCATGGTTGATTTGTTTGGGTTGACGTTGGTTGTGGCGAGGCTTGAACAGAAACATCTTGTGGCGGGGCCACAATGGAAAGGACCATGGGCTGAGAAAAGTATTTTTGAGCTACTTGCTGTACATCAGCCGCAGTGACTTTCTGAATGTGTTCGGGATAGCATTGATCAAACTCATAGCCCATACCCATGAGTTCATAAAAGCCCAAATAAAAGCTTTGATTGCTGTTAGTTTCATGCGCCAACGCAAACCCGCCGCTCAGTTTGTTCTTTGCTTCCTGAAGCTCTTTTTCTGGGACGGGCGTGTCTTTCAGGCTGTTAATTTCTCGCTGGAATTCCTGAATTACTTTTTTTTGATTCTTGGGATCCGTTCCAATATATAGGACAAACCGGCTTTTATCCTTAACGCTGGGAAGGGAGCTAGAAACCACATAGGCAAGCCCCTGCTTTTCCCGTAAGTTTACAAATAAACGAGAGCTTAGTCCGGAGCCAAGAAGTGAGTTTATTACTTTTAAAGTGGCGTAATCCTCCGATGTGGCTTCGGTTCCTAGCCAACCTTGGGCAATCCATGTCGCCGACTGTTTGCTTTTCCCGTCTCGGATAATAACATCTTCTTTTAACGGCGGAACCACTGGGGTTTCCATCGGATCTTTGACTAGGCTCGAATCTTTATTAAGAGTTTCAGGAAAAGCTGAAAGGAGGTAGTTTTTAAGAACCTCGGGCTGGAATTGTCCAACCGCACTAACCACCATATTGGTGGGAACAAAATAATCATCAAAATAGGCTTGAATCGCTGGAGCATCAATAAGCTTCAGATGACTTTCAACGCGGCGGCCAATATTGCCGTAAGGATGATAAGGGTAAAGTGCCAGATTCAGGTTTTCCATAGCCACAGAGGCAGGCTGATCCCGACTGGACTGGATGGACAAAGCGAGATGCTCTTTTGCTTTGGTGATTTCGTCTGTAGGAAAAGTAGGATGACGCATAATGTCCTGAAGAACAAGAAACAGCTCACCTAGATCTTCGTAAACCGCGTCAGCGCTAATCTCAATATAATCATCATGATTGCTGATACTCAAATTCATACCACGGGACTCCAACTCCCGGTTGATGGCTTCAGTGTTTCGAGCCAGAGTTCCTTTTTTGAGAAGCTGAGTCAGAAGCTGAGATGTTCCGGGTAATGTTTCGCCTGCTTTACCGCCACGGATAAAAATCCGAAGTGCCACAGTTTCGGACTCTTTTCTCGGTTTTGAAATCAGCGTCATCCCATTGGGTAAAACCTCTTTGGTAACTTTAGGGGCTGACATACTATTTGCTGTAGGCTGAAAGTGGGTATTTGGATTTGCGGCAGCCAACAGTTGTTGTTTTAACCGGGCCTCTTCCTCTGAGAGTGAGGTAAACGTACCCTCCGGGACCACTTCGACCAAAACCGCCCGATCCAGAGTCAAGTAACGATTCAGGGCTTTCTTTGCATCCGTTAAAGTAACCTTCTGAAGGTTGGGCACATAATCTGTATAGTCGCTCAGGTCACCGATAATAACATTGTAGCCAATAGAACTGGCGACGCCATCCGTGGTTTCATTGAGGAACACAAAGTCCTTAATGGTTTGAGTTTTTGACTTCTCAAGTTCTTCAAGGGTTATACCGGTTTGTTTAAGGCGATTTAGGGTGTCAAAAACTGCCTGCTTCGCCTCATCGAGATTCTCTGGTTTGAGTTCGGCAAGCACATAGACCAGTCCGGCATATTTTTGCGTCCAGTTACCGGCGCTGATGCTTTTGACCAAGTTTGTTTCCTCTTTAAGCCGTCGGTATAAACGAGAGCTTTGACCGGTTCCAAGTGCCATCATGGCTGTATCTAACGCATAGGTGTCTTTTTTATCCTCCACATTGGGACCAATAAAGGCCAGTGCCAGATAAGCCTGTGAGACGTTCGGGTCTTCGATTACCCGGGTTTTCACCTCCGTTAGCGCCGGAACACGGTCGTTTTTAGGTGGGATATATGCATGAGTGCCTTGAGTAACGGGTGGAAAATCTGATGCGGGGAACGCTTTTTTCACCAGCTCTACCACGTCGGCAGTGTTAACATCACCCACAATAACCGTTTGAAAGTTCTTCGGCTGATACCAGTAGTGGTAGTAGTTTAGAATGCGTTCTCGGGGCACAGAACCAATCAGTTCTTTAGGGCCGAGCGTATCGTATGTGTATCCATGACCTTTAAAGAGTAGTTCAGAAAGGGATACCAGAAGTCGCCGTTTAGGGTTGTCATTGGCTCGGTTAATTTCCTCCTGAACCACTTTACGTTCTCGCTTTAGCTCTTCTGCCGGTATGGTGGCTTGCAGGAGCATGTTGGCATGGAGATCCAAGGCTTCCTTAAAAAACGGGGTTGCCGTGGTGATGTAGTAATGGGTAAAGTCATCACTGGTGGCAGCGTTAAAATTACCCCCTTTTGATTCAATCAGACGATCAATTTCACCGACCTGGAAGCGGTCGGTCCCTTTAAAAAGTAAATGTTCGAGAAAATGAGATACGCCGTTGGTGTTTTCTGTTTCATTAACCGAACCGGTGGCCACCCAGGTGTCAATGGTAACAATGGGTTGATCATGGGCCTCTTTAATATACAGCCTCTGCCCAGAGGGGAGCTGGATTTGGTAAATACCACGATCATTGTTTATGTCTTGAGCGGCTTTTATCGTTTTCGGCGTCGGAGAAGAGGGGGGTTCAAAGGGCTTGGCCAAGGACACAGGGGATAAAATCAGACTGCCCAACAGAGTAATCGAAAGTAGTGCGGTCAGCCAGCGCTTTAATAACATGGGGGAACCCTCTCAAGATTGACGGTGAATCATATAAACAGTTAAGCTTTCTTTTGTGCTTATGGCTGAATTATAACAGAAAACCCCGATTCCTTTTGTATGGGGGAGAAGGAATCGGGGCTTTTTATTTTGGCAATGCCTAAAAATTAGCTGATTTTTAAATAGTTTTTAACACCTTGAAACATAGCATTAATTAACCCAATATTGGTCAGCGGATCAATGCCGCCTGTCGTTAGGAATTGTTGCAAGCGGGCCTGCCAATAAGGGTGAACCTCGTCTTTTTGGACGCCAAGAACCGAAGCAATGGTACAAAGTTGAGACCAATCCAACGGAAGGGGTAACGAGCCACGCCACATATCCACAATGTCGACCCGCTGATTTCGTGAAAACTTTTTTAGAAACTGAACATTGGTTAGTCCCAATGCGGCTTGCTGTTGTTTAAGAAACTCAATGCCCGGATCTAAGACCCGCGGTTCTTCAGGAAGGCGGTATTCTGGAAAAGATTCCGGCTCAACTCCCATGACAACCGCAATACGCTCTAAGGTGGTAATTCGGGTTGAAAAGGCAATATCCCTGTCGATCAAACTATAAACATAGGATAAGGTAACCCCGATCATTTCAGCGAAATCTTTTTTATGCAGATTTGCGCCCTCTAAAAACTGAATTAAGCGTTCACTACTGGTTTGCTGCGAAACGCTAGTTGTAGATACCATTTGACTTGCCTCCCCCAATATAATTGGTATTAACCTTTACGTCAGCCATTTAATTTAATACTAACTTAGCCCTTATTCTATAATAAAAAAACTTAAAGAAACGAGAAAAAGGAAAATTATGAGGAATTCTTAGAATCAGCAGAATGATTTCTAAGGTGCGAAATATTTGTAATGAAGTCAGTTTAAAGGGTTTGCTCTTGTTTTACTTTATTCTCGCAGTGTAAATACTTGTAAATCCTTGAGTAAGCCTTCTTTTTTTACGTTTGAGTAAGGTTTACACTCCTCAAAGGCAACATTGATAAAATAGAGAAAAACTAAGCATGACGAAAGAGACAATCTTAAGCGTGACCCCTGCATTTTTGGAAAAACGAAAGTCTTATGATGACTTTTCAGAAACAGTTGGGGTGTCAAAGCCTTCTTTTTATCCATTGGCACAGGAGCAACAAAAGGATGACGTTCTTAAAAAAAGGCAAGAGCGCTGGCATCGTGCGGCGGTAACCCTTTTATAACCATTGAGCTATTAGAATTGACATGGATACACCGAAATTATACCAATGGGTATCGGGCGCTGAAACGGGTGCGTTTAACATGGCGCTCGATGAAACCTTGTTAGAGTGGGCTAGAAGTCTTCCGACACCGGCTCTTATTGTTCGAACCTATGGCTGGTGTGCACCCACACTATCCTATGGAGTACATCAACGAGAACAGGAGATATTAAAACTACTGAAATCCTATTCTCCCAAAGGGGGCTCAAGCATCACTGCAGTCGTTCGGCGTCCCACCGGTGGTCGCGCTATTTTACATGACAAAGATATTTCGTTCTCTTTTATCACCAATTGCCCTGAAATTTGTCAGATGTCCTTAAAAGAGAGTTATGGTTTCTTAATGGGCTTTGTTCGGCGAACATTAAATAGTTTAGGTGTAAGCTTGACCACCTCAAATGCTTCGGATCGAGGCTATACTCTGTCACCCTTGTGTTTTGAAACAGAAACGCCGTCAGACTTACTGGACGTTCAAGGAAAAAAAGTGGCCGGTTGTTCTCAGCTACGACGGAATGGTGGCATTTTACAACATGGCGCCGCATTTCTAACCCCTCATGGTGTGTCTAGAACGCTATTTTCCCAAGCACTATTTCAGGAAGTGGCTTGTTATTACGGCCAAAAACACATTGCATTTCTCTCTTTTAAAAAGACAGAATGGGAATCGATTCTTTATGGACGGATAGAAGAGCTTTGCAGGGAATCGGCTGGAATTTTGGAAAAAGCGTCTACAACCACCGGATCCCATTTAAAGCCTGCCTCCTGCTGAATAATTTTTAAAGCGTTTTCGTGGCTCATGGGCTGTTCTCGGTAAGGTCGCTTTGCGGTCATGGCCTGATAGCCATCTGCTATGGCCAGGATACGGGAGCCGAGAGGAATACTTTTTCCTGAACGTCCTTCCGGTGTGCCACTACCATCCCATCGTTCATGCTGATAGTTCACGTAGGGAATCACCTCGGATAGGAAATTGATCTGAACTAAAAGAGCCACACCCACGTTAGGGTGATCTCTTAAGTTTTCCCATTCATTAGCATCCAATTGATCTTTCTTTGTCAGAACCTGCTGAGGGATATCCATTTTACCGATACTGCCCAACAAACCTGCAAAATAGACCAAATCAACGGTCTTTTCATTTAAGTCCATGGCTTCAGCAATATGACGAGCGTATTCAGCCACTTGTCTGGAATGCCCTTTGGTAAATTGGTTCCGGGCATCAATAGCCGCTCCTAAAAGTTCAACGAAGGCTTGTTGATGCTCGCCTAAATCTGCGATATTTTCCGTAATCTCAGCGCGAAGGCTCCGTAATTCTGCTGTATTATCGGTGTCGGTTTTGGAAATTTCAATTTGAGCTCGAGCCACTAACTGTTGCAGTTGCAAAGAAGTGACAAACACCTTTGCCGTAGCTTCTGCCAAGCGGATCAGTTCGTCTGAAAAGGCTCTCTCCTGGTAAGACTCAAACAGAATGAGTCCTAAGTGTTTACCTCGTTCGTTCATCGGGGTTGCAATCAGTGCCTGAACCGCCTCCTGATTCAGTTGAGAGAGCGGTTGCCACATTTGTTCTGGATCAATTCGGGGCAACACCAGGGTTTGATTATTTTGGCAAGCCTGAGTCAGTAAGGTCTCTTCTGCGAGTTCAATACCGATTTTCCACCGGTTTTGGCCGGTCACGTTTTTAGAGGTGCCGCTGAGGCTTAAATACTGTTCGCCCGTATCTCGATGTGCTTCCTGAAACATATGACAGGCATCAACTTGAAACATTCTTGCCAGAGTCGAGGCAATTGAATCATAGATAATAAACCCTTCATCGGATTCAAATCCAAGAATGCCAAGGGTTTTATCAATTGAATAGATTCGAATCATCTCATCCAACTGGCGTCGAAGTTTTTCCGGATTTGAGGCAAGGCTATCACTGATTTTATCCAGCAGGTCATCCGAAATAAAATCATCCGCAAGAAAGTCACCAATATTCAAAGCGTAGATCGCTTCCATGGCATTTGTTTTTAAGGCTTGGTTTTCTGGGGTTTCTTCCATTGCTGTTCCATTGCCCTTCGGCTGTTCTCGGTCTTTCAAAGGTGCCTCCTTCAAGCGCAAAATAGATTTTCAGGGGAGGGAGAAATCAGTAGGGTGGATATCTTACGTACAAAAAGGTACAAAAATAACATCTTGCCTAACTACTGCTAGAGTCTCTATCGGCGAATCTGAAGAACACTTTAGTAAATATTCTTAACAAAAAAGGTCCAAAAGACATAAGCTGTTTTTTAAAAAATGATACGAGACAGCGATAAGAGCTTTCACAGTCAAATTTCCAACTTTCAGCCTGGGAAAAAATTAATTTTTTTCTATCTGATTATAAATCGTTGCCAATTGCTGACCTACCGGAAGGTCATGCCCCATATCCTTGACGTTAAAGAGAAGAGTGGAAGGCAAAAGAAAGGGGCGTACTTTGAAAACCTGAAAGTCAAAAATAGGATAATCCTGAATGGTTCGTTGATCTCGACTTAGGCGAACTATATAAGTATTCTCACTTATGTTCAGACGGCTTTCCAAATTACTGCCTTGCCGCTCCCACGCCATTGATTTAGTTTGATGGCTCAATGCGCTTAAAATGTCATCAAGCTCAAGAGAGGGCTCGTCCTGAATGACTTGCGAAGGAATCGTGGGAACCCGACTGGACAGTTCCAAAGTATCCCCATCATTGATGTTAGGAGAATTCTCTCCGCCTGACATCCAATTTTTTATAATAGTTGTAGGCATTACAAACTGTCCAAAGCGAGGGGGCGTTTGTAATGGCACATTAGCCACCCGGTTTTGTGTAGAACTAAGCCTCATCCCAAATAGTACTCCTTCAGTCGAGTCTAATTTTTCTTCCCACATTCTATCCCTATTATTAAGTTTGCTTATTATATCATAGGGGTCTCTTTTAATAAAGAGGCGAACGTAAAAAAACTCAATAAAAGAACCTTCCGTTCTGTCAATGGGTTATGGTTATTAATCTCGACACTGTAAACAAGAATTTTCAATTAAAATAGGGAAATCAAGGATGCACCAAGACGGAATGAACAGGCAGGTTAACATTTGAAATCGCAAGACGTTGCTATTCGTGCCGTAGGGCTTAAAAAGTCGTTTGGCTCTCTTCAAGCCTTGAAAGGTATTGATTTTCAAGTGCCTTTAGGGTCCGTATTTTGTATTTTAGGGTCAAACGGTGCGGGGAAAACCACGCTTATTAACCTTTTAACCACCATTACCCGGCCAGACTCCGGACGAGTCGAAATATTAGGTCTGGATATTCATCAGGCCCCGATTCTGGTTCGGCATAATCTAGGCATTGTTTCTCAGGACGACCATTTTGAAACCTATTTTACAATTTGGGAAAACCTAAAACTTCATGCGGAGTTGCATGGGTTAAGCCGGGCGGATTATGAGCCTCGGATCGAACATTTATTGAACGAGATTGGCTTGTGGAATCGACGTCATGACTTGAGCGATCAACTTTCTGGCGGGATGCGGCGGCGGGTGTCAATCATCCGAGCCTTACTTCACGAGCCGAAAGTGTTGTTTCTTGATGAGCCAACAACCGGGTTAGATCCGGTGGCACGTCGGCAGATTTGGGAAGCCATTCGGCAATTTTCCAAGCAGGCGACTGTCATTTTAACCACTCATTACATGGAAGAAGCCGACGTGTTAAGCGACGAAATTTTGATGCTAAGCCATGGCCATATGGTAATGGGGGGAACGCCACGGGAGCTGAAATCTCGTATGAGTCCTCAGTACCAGTATGAAATCGTTTTAAAAACCCCGGATGCTTTGGCTTATCAAACGAAAATAGAGGCGGTTATTCGAGAGAACCAACAACACTGGCCGAGAGGCGAACTGGCGATGCCTGCTATTATAAAACGGTTGACGGATTATCGGTTGGAGGTTTATTTACCGACCCCAGAGTCATTGACCCATGTGTTTCAGTTGATTGAGCCACAAGATTTGGTGCGTTTTGGTGAGTTGACGTCTAACCTGGAGGATGTCTTTGTCTCGGTGGCTACCCAACCGGTTGACTCGATGGGAGATAAGACACTTTAATGATGCGACTCCATTTTAAGCGAGGGATTTACCCTATTTTTAAAAAAGTCGTTAAGGCCGAGACCGACGGCTGGGTTACCGAAGTGTTATCGACAATCGCGGTTCCTGTTGCCTTTTACTTAGCTTTTGGCATGGGACTACGAGGACACATCGACGACTTGGCCGGAGTGCCTTATATGGTGTTTATTACACCCGGGCTGGTGGCTCTGACCATTCTATTAGAAGCTTATCGCACTGGAGCCTGGGGGCTTTGGCTTGGGCGTTGGCATAATAAGATGATGAATGAGTTTCGGATTAAGCCGATTTCTACGTCGGATATTATTATTGGCGAAATTTTGGGCGGGTTTCTGATGGCGTTGTCTAAAGGACTTCTCGTCGCCCTGATCCTCTATTTATTTAGCCCCTATTCCACATCCTTTAAGTACATTGGCCTGTTTTTACTTTACATGTTTCCAGGCTCTATTCTATTTACCTGCGTTGGTGCCATGGTGGGTACCTTGTTTCGCAAGCCGGATCAAATTGCCCAGTCGCAAGCCATTGTGATTACGCCTTTGCTTTACCTGGGCGGGTTGTTTTTCCCTGTGAGTTCTTTTCCCGATTGGGCACAGGGATTTGTTCGATGGTTACCAACCACAGCACTCTTTGATGGAGGGCGGCAAGCGTTTTTGTACGGACAGCTGGACAATGGTTACCTGATGGTCGTATCGGTCTTGGCTTGGATAAGCTTTGTTCTGGCAACCTGGCTCTTTAATCGCCAACTGGCCCAGTAAATCCTCGTTTTAAAGAAATAATCGACTTTTAAAAGAATAGCCGATGTTGGGAAATGGGATCGTTTGATTAATAGACAGACGCTTACTCTTTTTGTTACGATTACCAACAAAATTGCTCATAAAATAATTAACAGTTGAAATAAAAGTATAGTTAAAATAAAAGTTCGGTGAGGATTTGACATAATGCCCCTTAGTCGCCTAAATTTCGGAACTTCTGTTCCTATGGTACAACAACAGCCTTCAGTTTCGTTATTGACAAAACCTGTGTTTGGACAGCTTCGGTCGGAGAAGCCAGATGGATTTAATGCTGTCGCCCAACCTCAGCTGAAGGTTATTCAGTTTGCTGGGACCACCTCATCGAATCAAAAAAAGAATGGCCTTTGGATAACCGTAGAACGCTCCCCGGTGCAGACTGGGGGATTGGGCGTTGTCTCCCGGACTATCCCGAGGGCGTTAAACACATCCAAAAATAAGTTGGATGTACGCGTGTTAATGCCCTACCTTGCCCCCTTAAAAGATAAGGGTTATACCGATACCGGTCTTTCGGTCAAGCTGAAAGACCACCAGGGAAAGAAACACCCGTTTACATTAATGCAGAAATTTGAGGCCGAATCGAACACTTGGGTGTATGCCATCGCCAATGAAACGTATTTTGGCCGTTATGACACTATTTATTTACCTCCAAAGAAAAATGGGTATCCAACGTTGGGAAAGGATGCCATGTGGACGGCGGTGATGATGTTTAACCGAGCTTCTGAAGCCCTTTTACCGTATCTGGATGGACGAAAAGAGCCACCAGGCTCTGTGAATCTGACGCCATTTAAGAGCCAAATAAATTTTGCAATCATCAATGACTGGCTGACATCACCTTTCCTTGTCGAAACAGAGCAGGATTACCCCGACATTGATACCTTTTTCATGTTCCACAACATCTATAATGAGTTGCGCCCTGCGAAACAGGCTCGTCAACACGGGTTAAAAATTCCGAAGTCTGAGAAAAAGAATCCGTTTTACTCGCCGTTGAAACTGGGCATTAAGATGGCTGATGGGGTTATTATTAACGGGAATTATGCACGGACCATCACGGAAACGGATTTCGTCAAAGGGGCGGATTATATCCCTCCCCTGAAAAGCCAGATGAGAAAAGGGCGGGTGTTTGACATGCACCACTTTATTGATAACCAGTATGATCCGAAAACCCACTTGAAATTGAAAACAGACGGGTTTGTCCCTCTAAAAAATGGGGTGAAAGGGCTTGAATCCTTTAAAAAAACGAACAAGATGGCTATGCAACGGATGCTGGGACTAAATGAAGACCCGGATGCCATTGTCTATAATTGGACCTCTCGGTATGACCCCTATCAAAAGGGCGCTCTTCTGGTTATGAATGAGATGAAGGATTTACTAAAAAAGAACCCGAAAACTCAGCTTGTCATGTCTTTTGGGGTGTCGCCAAAATCTAAAGAGCCTGCTGTGACGAAGTTTATAAACGACCTAAAATCAGACACCTCTTTGAAAGGGCGAATACATTTACTGGAAGGCTATATCGATTTTTCCGATGTCATTCGCCTCCAAGCAGGGAGTGACTTCATGTTGATGCCCTCTTTGTATGAACCGTATGGCATTGTTCAGCTAGAAGCCATGAAGATGGGGGTTATTCCTCTAGGGCATGCTGTGGACGGTCTGCGCTCGACCATTTCGGATCCAAGCGTAAACAGTGAGGCCCATGGTCCAAAAGAACAGGTATGGGAGTATGGGCAGACGGGTGTTTTAATGGCACCAGTGAAGGTGCGGGCTTATCAAAAAGCGGTTTCTAAGGTCGCCCAAGGCCGTGGAGCATTGTCGAAAAAAGATAAAAACGTTATAAAAGAAACACAGCAAGCTTTTCGAGATGCTTTACGACGTAGCTTGGGACTCGCAAAATCACCAGAGATGATGGCAGATGTTCGAGCCAATGGTTTTCAATATGTTGGCCAGCATCACACGCCAGATGCTATTGTCCATCGCTATCTGGATTTACTGGGAAAAACCACCGCGCCATCCTCTATTTAATTCGTTTAAAAAGTATCTCGACTCCAGAAAACCTTATGACCTCAGCGATTAACGTTGGGGCCTTGAGTTTGTGTTGTCTAAGGTAAAAAGCTGATTAAGATTCGAATAGGCCATTCTTCTCTCCTCGGGCTTAACCTGTTTTTTCTCCATCATGTGAATGGGATAGAAAAAAAGTCGTCTAAAAACATAAAGTTTTATGAGTGGTTGCCGATGGGAAGAGCAAGGCATTTTAACGGATTTTAAAACTCGCTGAGAATCCGTTATTTCAGTTAAATCGAGAAGCAGGATTTTTTTTATGACACATCACCCTTTCTCTATTAATCATTCTGACGATGATGGGCATGTGCTTTTTGAGCAAGAGGAACAAAATGTTTCAGCGAGGTTTTACCTAGAACAAGGAAGCCGTTTTTATTATGATTTTCAGCGGCGAGGTGAAACACGGACGTTAAATAATGCGCTCCGCTGTTATCAACGAGCGCTCGATATCGACCCAGAACTTGGAGAAGCATACGTAAAGCTGGCTTCCGCTCTTTGGGAAAAAGGGGACATTCGCATTGAGAGCGTTCTGAATTATTGTCATCTGGCTTTAACCTATGAGCCCGATAACTCGGAAGCCCATCTCTATATGGGCTATTTCCTTCGACAGTCTGGCCGATTAGATGAAGCTGTCGGTCAGTTTAAGCTGGCGATGGCTAAATCACCGCTTAAACTACCCAAGGCACGTATGGCGTTGGGAATGAGTCTTATTAACCAAGCCTCTGAAGGAGCAACCCGTTTACCGATGGGAGAGCGCATTGGATTAACGTTTCAGGGAGGGGCACAGTTTATTTTGGGACTTGGCTTACTCCCATTCGATCAAAAAAACTCAGCTTTATTAGGTCAGGCGTTTGTTAGCGATATTAAAGTTCGAGGCCTTTTGGGTATAGCTCAGCTCTTTCGTGTGGCACGTCGGGTGAACCCGGCGTGGGATTTTTCCTGTTCTATTTATGAATGGGCAACGAAAGAAATGCCGTCGGAATCGATTTTTTACCACCTATTGGGCGATTCCTATTACGAGCAAAATGATCCTGAAACGGCTCTTTATTTTTATAATCAAGCACAGGAACTGGATCCGGATAATGCGGTCCTACGTAAAAAATTGGCTGGCCTTTATGCGACCTCTGAGGATCCATCCCATGCCATTGAAACGTTAAAACAATGGGTTGAATCCGACTCGTCGGACTTTGACTCGGTTTATGCTTTGGCCCAAATGTATTCAGAAAATAAAGAATACATGCAAGCATTGTATTATTTTAAACGAACCATTCGTCTGGCTCCCAATCACCCTTATTCCCATAGTAACATGGGCTATGTCTTGTTCAAGCTGGAAGATTACGATGGTGCTATCGAAGAATATCGAAAAGCGATCAGCTATGGACAAGATCCTGTTTGGACTTCGACCGTCGCTCAGACTCTTGGAACTATTTACTATCAGGTCAGTCAGGATCTGGAAGCGGCTATTTCTGCGCTAACGTTGGCAAACGAACTTGATCCTACCAATCTGGACTGTTTGGTGATGCTGGCAGAACTTTATTTTGAGCAAGGCAACATGCAAGGGGCTCTCGACATTTATCAGGTTATTCAACAGTGTGATCCGAGCAATCCAGACTGTCATAACTATGTGGGCTATCTTCTTTGGCAAATGGATCGAAACGAAGAAGCCATCCAGTCCTATCAACAGGCACTAACCTACGATCCGAATAATCATGTGGCCTATAATAATCTGGGTGTTATTTATCTGGATGAACATTTTAACGCCAACGAAGCTCATCTCATGTTTGATAAGGCACTTCAATATAAACCAGATTACACGCTGGCAGCGTTTAATCTGGGGCGCTCTCAGGAGTTGTTGGGCCGAGTCGCTGAGGCGGCGAAAAGTTACAGTACAGCACTGGAGCTCAACGTGGTGAACCCGGAAATCACCAATGAGGAAATTCAGGAGCGATTGGAAGAACTGTTTCGTGCCCCGTAATTTTTAGTTCAGCCCGTGGGGGTTACTTGATAACCGATCGCATCCAGCAAGGCATTACGATCTGAATCACCCATTCCTTCCCACTGAATTTGATTTGCGGTTATGGGATGCCGGTAATCGGTTTTCGTAATCGAGCCATTGCCTTCAACCAGGATAACCGGTGGAGCGATCCACCACTTAAACACCGAGGCGGCCATTCGGCGGAAAAAACGATCGACCCAGATTTTTTTCTGTTCTAAGGAAAGCGAATGCTCAACCTCCCATTGGAATGAAGCCGCGAGTATTTCTGTTTTACTTTGCTGCAAAGCTTCAATACGCCAAATAATTTCATCAGCAAACTCATAGGGCATTAAGGCGGACTCTGCGGTGAGGGCTTCTCCTGTTTCTGGATTAATGGCCAGCTCAGCTCCCGACGGTTTGGAAATGGTTCGAGCCGGAATGCGATTTGGAACAGGGCTGTGTTCGTTCAACCAATGGGCCAGCGCTCGAACTTTTGTTTTGGGCACATCGCCTAATGGGGAAATAGCGCCCGACATATCTCCATTCACCGTGGCGTAGCCCAGATAGTATTCCGATTTATCTGAAGTGGCAATAGGTAGGGCGTGGTAATTATTCCCTAGTTGTCTTAAGACAGTGGCGCGGCTAATGGCTTGAACATTATCTCGAGCAAACGACTGCTCGTTGAGAGGTCCCCAGGTGGGTTCCAGAATTTTTTCCAGTCCGCCGCCATGGGCTTTCAGCCCCAAATTAAAAGCTTCCACCACATGGGTAATCGGGACTTCCACGAGTGAAATACCTAAATTATCCGCCAAAAGCCGGGCATCTTCCCGGCTTTCCTCAGAGGTCAATTTTGATGGCATACTGACACCAACTACCGAGTCTGCCCCGAGTGCGTCAACCAATAAAGTCACAGTAACCGCAGAATCCAGACCGCCGGATAGACCAAGCAGTGCCCTTTGGAAACCTGATTTTTTAAAATAGTTCCGGATACCCTGAACCAGCGTTTCATAGGTTCGGCCCAAATCCGAGGTTTCATGGGCGTTAAATACTTTTTGAGCGGTCAGGGTTTTCTCCAACCCGAGAGGTAGAGGGTAAATAGTACCAATAAACGGTTTTACCGGATTAACGATCATCAGTTGCGATTGGAAGGAATGAGCTCGGGCGGTTAGCTGACCCGACGCATTGTAAACCCGGCTAGCGCCGTCAAAAGATAGCTCATCAATTGCGCCTACCTGATTGATATAGACCACAGGGATTTCATATTTTTGAGCCACATGACTGAGCATGTTGTGTTTCATTTGTTCCTTGCGAGAGCGGGTGGGCGAGGCCGAGGCGTTAATCAGCACATCAGGATGATTTTGAGCCAGTTCGGCAATGGGGTCTCTGGCATAAAGCGGTTGGCTAAAGAAGTCAGTATCGTTCCAGATATCCTCACAGATGGAAATACCGTAGGTATGGCCATGAATTGTTAGGGGTTGCCCCTGTGAAGACGACGAATTTTCTAAAGCAGAATCATGACCAAGCCATTCGGCTGGAAGAACGCCAGAGTATAGAGATGCCTCAAAAGTACGTGCATCATAGAATTCACCGTAATTGGGCAACAAGCATTTTCTGACAATGCCTTCAATTTTCCCCTCCCCTAAAATGGCTAGCGAATTATAGAAAGGTTTGCCCGGGGCTTGCTTGCCTCTTTTTGTTCTATTTGTTCGATAACGAGGTTCTACAAAGCCAACCAATGCGCGAGTTTTTCCGGTGCGTTTGGCGATGGCGGTTAGCCACTTCAGGTTTTCATCCACAATGAAGGGGTGACGCTGAATGATATCACCAACAGGATAGCCCATAAGAACCATTTCTGGAAAGACAATGGCATCCACTTCCATCGCTTCAGCCAGCTGAATCGCCCGCATTACCTGCTGACTGTTTCCTGCCAAGTCGCCCGCTGTTACGTTCAGTTGAGCCAAGGCTAAATAACCTTGTCCACGAGGCCCCAGCTTCTGGCTTAACATAGAAGTCCAAGGGAATGTATCTTGAGTCGTACCCAGTGTAAAGGGATCCAGCAAAGCGTTTAACTGACGGCATAATTCTTCAACCGAGAGGGCTTCAAGCGAGCCGTTTAAATCAGTTTCCACCGGGTTTGACACCAATGAAGTCCCTTTTCATTGCGCAACAATCTGACACCTATTTTATTATAAGTAAAAGATGGGGAAATAAAAGACGGTGCCGGATTGAAAATTTAAACAGTCTTGTTTCTGCTTTCTGAAACAATTTCAGCGTTCAGTTCGGTGTTGAACCTGCTCAAGAAGTAATGAAACCAGCCGCTCTCTGATCTCATCGACCGTCGTTTTCCCTGCCTGAGTAAAGGGCTTGAGAAGTTGTTGATCAAGTTCTCGGCGATCTGCGTTCAGCACTTCCTTCTCAATTTGCTCAATGGGTCGTTGTTTCATTACCGCATAAACGTCCAAAATCGACTGCTTTTCTTTAGAAGAGTACAGATTAGGGTTGAGTACGGGTAAACGTGCCATATCCTGCCGGGCATACTGAAGCACACCGTCACCCAAATTTCCTCGGCCTAAATGCTCCACAAGAAAATAGGATAATGTACTGTTTAAGCGAGCGGCAAGCCAGTCTGTATCTTGAAATGTCGGATTTTTCTGGTGAAGCGTTACCCCGTAGAAGGTTTGGTCTTCAGACAGCTCGTCCAGCGGTTGGGTGAAGAAAAATCGACGGTCGAAAAACCGAGGACACAAAAGATGAGCAGGGGTTAAGGGTTGGCATTGATACCAGAAGGGTCGTCCCTGAACAGAAGGAATATCGGGCCAGTATACCGGTTGTTGACGCTTCTGCCGAACGCCGGACTGTTGTTTGCTTCCCCATTGGATATAGCTTAACGCCCCGTACTTTTTTCGCTTCTTTAGTTCTGCCAGAGACAGTGAACAGGAAAATAAAAGGGTGGAAAAACCGGTCGAATTCTGGCTTAAATGCGTAATCTCTTTGGTCGATTTGAGTACAGGAAAAAGAAATTCAGATTCGATGCCAAAATGCCGAATCGTCTCCGAGTTTACATAGAAGAATCGATTGATCCCGGTTTTCAGAGGGTACCGAACCCGACCGAAATCCTCAAGAGAAAGCCAACGGGAATTTTCCCTTTTAGTAGAAAGGGTCGGGTGTGGTTCAAATAAAAAGCGGGTTTGGTTTAAGGTTTTAAGTTGAAACATCCACGATTGCCATGGCGATTCCTGAATCGATTTCATGCTTGATTCCGTTTCTGGCAAAGTAGGGGGCATTATCATGGTTTCGTTACTCACCCCGTTCAGGGGAAGCCCTTCGAGCAGTAGTTTACCTAGTGATTGGCAAGCACGCCAGTATTCGACTTTAGCTTGATTCGTTTTTTGCTTAGAAACTGTGGGCAAGAGTTGAGCCAGCGGTTGACGCAAACGAATTAAACGACCGGGTTGATCTTTGTTCTTCTCAGATCGCCGACGCAGGACTGTAATGACCGGATTAATAGCGGCGTTTGGAAACCAACACTCTTGATCCGACTCGATGAGGGCCTTCAATTCAAAATGATGGGTGAGAAATTGTCGAAAGGCGTTTCCATAAGACGAGGTTAACCAGGCATTGCTGGTGACAAAAGCCAATCGTCCGCCCGCTTTTAATAAACAAGTTGCCTTAAGGAAAAACCACAAATATAAATCCGAGTGACCCCGAAAGAGCTTTTCTTGCTCTGGGTAGCGGTTTAGGTAATTCGTGTAATCCTGCCGTACCTGTTTTGTTGCCAACTCAAAAGAAAACCGTTCTTGTTGTTTCAAATGCTCTTGACGAATATAGGGTGGATTACCGATAATCACATCAAAGTTGGGAACAGAGTGAACATCAACGGACAGAAAATCGCCGAGTCGAATATGGGGCAAAACCCGTTTTTCGGACGTTTGTCCTTGCTGGCTTATGAGTTGACAGGCCGAAAGAAAACCGGCTTTTAAATCCAGTTCAATTCCCCATAATTGACTCAATCTTTGTCGGTGTGAGGGCTCTTTGGGGGGAAGCATGCCTAATTGTTCGTAAGCTCGGAGTAGAAAAGCCCCTGTTCCACAGCCAGGCTCTAAAATTAGTTCAGAGCCGTTTTCAACCGTCAGCGCTAGCATTAAGTCACACAAAGCGTCGGGAGTAAAGTGCTGACCTTTCATCCGGCGTTCGGTCAAACTCAGTTGAGATTCGTACCATTGTCCCCATTGATCTCTTTGAGAAGGGGAGGAGGCCAGTGGAACTCCCTTAAGGTAGTCATGGAAAGCCTCCGTACCAGACAGGCTGGCTGGGATTTCTTCCAGTACTTTCCTTATGTTCAGCTCCCATTGAGTTTGAATTGTTTTTTGTGCACCTTCCGTCATTGCTTTTTAAACAGGACCCCTTTGTTCTTTAATGTGTTTTCATTCTCTAAATTTTATCAGACGCAGTCGTTAAAAACCGATCGATCTTTTTATCAAGACCGATCGGTTTAAAAAGAATGAATTGACAAAGGCTTATGCAGGCTTGTAAACCTTAACGGGGCGAGGACCAGCACCTGGCTGTTCCATGACCTTTATGGTCGCAAACGTGGTTTTCATCTGTTTGAGAACAGAGGTAATAACAGACTGTTTTTTAACACTTTTATCCTGTTTGGATAGATCCATAAAAATGTCATTGGCCGTAAACGAGCGCTTGTTATTGATAAATTTCTCAATAGTTGTTTGAATTTTCCCTGTCAAACTCGCTACCTTTGGCCTTTTAGCCGCTGCTGTCACCTTTTTAGCGGTGGTTTTCTTTTTGGCCGCCGCTGTCATTTTCTTAGCGGTGGTTTTCTTTTTAGCCGCTGCTGTTAATTTTTTAGCGGTGGTTTTCTTTTTAGCCGCTGCTGTTAATTTCTTAGCGGTGGTTTTCTTTTTAGCCGTTGCTGTCATTTTCTTAGCGGTGGTTTTCTTTTTAGCCGTCGCTGTCATTTTCTTAGCGGTGGTTTTCTTTTTGGCCGCCGCTGTTAATTTTTTAGCGGTGGTTTTCTTTTTGGCCGCCGCTGTCATTTTCTTAGCGGTGGTTTTCTTTTTGGCCGCCGCTGTCAATTTTTTAGCGGTGGTTTTCTTTTTGGCCGCCGCTGTCAATTTTTTAGCGGTGGTTTTCTTTTTGGCCGCCGCTGTTAATTTTTTAGCGGTGGTTTTCTTTTTGGCCGCCGCTGTCAATTTTTTAGCAGTGGTTTTCTTTTTGCCTGTACCCGAAGCCACGGAAACTGTTTTGCCCTTTAAAAAAGCCTGCAGGTCTTTTAATGTGTCAAATGTAATTGTAACCGACATATGCAATTCCTACCTATTAAATCTTATTAATCATCAAATTTTTAATAACGCTCGTTAATTAAATTAAAATGCTCACGTTTATCTAACAGTAGAGCAGACATTTTAAATTAAATCAACCAGCTAGATCCATACTATAATGAATGATAAATTCAGTTTTGGCAAGTCTTTTAAGGATAAGTATTTAAATAAAGGCAAGCGTAGAAATAAAAAATAGACCTAGAGAGGCCTTGAATAAGAGCAATGGCTAATTACCCCTCTTTTTTAATTTATTTTTTAATGACCGTTTATCCTCCAGATTCATTAGAAAAAGAAAAAAGGATCCAAAAGAGGGGGAAGGATCCTTGAAATAAAGTAAGAGAGTGGTAAAAAATGAAGTTGTTGATTAGTTTAAGTAGTCCTTTAGGTGTTCAATATCTGAGTTTGAACGTAATTTTTTGATTGCTCGATTTTCAATTTGTCGAACCCGTTCTTTAGAATAGCCCAGTTCGCGTCCTAACTCCTCAAGCGTCCGGCGGGAGCCTACTTTGTTCACCCCGTAGCGTTCAAACAGAATATGAGACTCTCGGGAAGAGAGAAGTCGAACAGCTTGTTTCAAGTCATCATTCATCAATGAGCTAACGGCTGACTGAACCGGTGAATTTTCACTGACCGTATCCGAAACATAGTCTTGTAACGTTAAATCATCACCAACAACTAAGTCGAGACTTAGGGATTCGGTTTCCTTTGCGGCTAGAATCCTTTTAACATGTTCCACACTGAGTTCCATCGCATGAGCCAACTCACTTAACGTGGGTTCTCGATTTAGCTGGAGAGATAGCTCCTGACTTCGGTTTTTTAGTAATCTAATTTTATCAATCATATGAGTTGGAATACGGATGGTGCGCGCTGTATTGTCAATACAACGAGATACGGACTGACGAATCCACCAAGTGGCATAGGTACTAAATTTAAACCCTTTTTTATAATCATATTTCTCCGCTGCTTTCATCAAGCCCAGGCACCCCTCCTGAATCATATCCATGAAGCCAACCCCATTACCGATATATTTTTTTGCGATACTGATAACCAGCCGGAGGTTGGCTCGGACTAGCTCATCTTTTGCTTTTTCTGCCTTTTCTGGGGACTGACTCGCCTCAGCGATGAGCCGACCTAATTCGAGTTCTCTTTCATGAGTGATTCGACCTTCCTTGCCCACATCACGGAGAAAGATTTGTAAAATATCATTCGAAGAACCCTCCAAGCGATTGGCTGAAAGAGTGTCCTTTTCATCCCCTTTGCTTTTGAGAGGTTTTTGAGGTTCAGGTCGGGATATTTTTTTGAGTAATGCATCCGTTTTTTTACGGTGTCCCGCCTTTATTTTTGTATTCAACTCGTTCGCTTCAGATTCTAAAGCCTGATAATTACATTGTTGACTCATTGGTTTCGCTCTCCCCGGTCATGCCGATACTTTGGGTATGGCTATCAACCGTCCTTGCTTTTATATCGATTTGTATTTTATAGCGACCTTTATCTAAGGTCCCCACAATAGATAAGGACGTCACAGAGTAAAAAAGTTCCTAAGGAAATCTAAAGAAAATATTAACCCCTTGCTTTGAGAGTGTTCTAAAGCAAGGGGTTAAAAACAGGGTTGTTTGATGGGTAGGGCTAAACAGCCTCAATAACGGATGCGACTAAACCGGCCGTGCGGGCACGTTTTACCGCTTTGGCGAGTTTACGCTGATAAAAAGCACTAACACCAGTAATACGGCGAGGTAAAATTTTCCCGCGATCGGTCAAAAATCGGCGAATTAGATTAACGTCTTTATAATCAATGTATTGAATATTATTAACCGAAAAATAACAGGATTTTTTCTTTTTAAAATCTTTTGCCATGGTGAATCATATATCCTTTTGAGTTAGCAACGGTAAGAAAAGCCTAACCATCGCATTTTACATAAATCAGAGTTTAAAATGGAATGTCGTCTTCCGTCAAGCTGTCATCTGGAGGAAGGGTCCCTGATGAGGAAGGTGCCGAGGCAGAAGCCATTGCGGGGGCGGGAGAAGTTGGTGTGGGTGCTGGCGCCGTATTAGAGGTTGTCTGAACGGATTCAGCCGTAATTGACTTAACTGCTCCAGAAATCTGATCCACGGAATGGGCTTCAATTTCAAAAGTTTTCTTTTGAACCCCTTCGGGTGTCTGAAAAGTGTTTATTAGCAATTTTCCTTCAACAATCACCTGATCACCTGGCTGAAGTTGTTCAGAAACCCCTTCTGCCAATCGTGTCCAACATGTGACTTTAACCGTATAAGGCTCATCTACCTGACCATTAAACCGAGGGGACGGGGTCACCTTTAAGTCAAAATTGGCCACGGCCGTATTATTGGGTGTAAATCGCTTTTCAGGCGAAGCGATGACGCTTCCTGAAAGTACAACTTTGGCAAATGTCAATGTGCTTACCTCCGGCCGCCTTGATGCGCCCGATGCCCACCCGGAGAGGGACGGTCACCGCGTGATTGATGCTCACGTAAGGGGCGGGGGGTAGTAATACTTTTCAAAGCCACTTTATCCAGCTTCAGGATGGTTAGCCGTAAGACGTCCTCATTATGATCAAAGGCTTTTCTAAAGTCCTCGATATGGGATGAGTCGACTTCCAGTAGGGCTGTCGCTAAAAATCCATCTTTAAAATTGTTAATTTCATATGCCAACCGCTTTCGGCCGAGTTTTTCAACTTTTTTCAGTTTGCCATCCGCCTTTTTGATTGCGTTTTCAATAATGCGAACCACTTGCTCGGGGTTATCCGAGTCAATAAAGGGTTTAAATACAATTAAAGCTTCATAGTTGTTCATTTGAATACCATTCCTCTGTATCATTTTAAGAGAGGTCTAAATTTATCACAAGCCCAAAGGAAAATGAACAAAAAAAGAAGAAATTCCTTGAATCTGATATGATTTGAAAGAGGATCCAATGGGGGTTCAACCGTTAAGCATAGGGTGAAAACACCTTGAAATGACTTCTAAACCTGTAAAAAACCTATTTTTAAATTTCCATAAAAGAGAAAAGCTTTGGCTCAATGTGATGGGTCACCGAATGGTTCTGTTAATCCTATTTTTCTGTGGATTGGCCGTTGGGATGTCGGAAGTAACACAGGCTCAGGTGACTGGACAGCCTGGTTTTGGTCAGGCCGGACAACATTCCGGCTCGGGCTTGGGGTTTCGTCCTAAACCGTTGAAAAGACTTTATAAGGATGATGGTAATGGTCAGTTTGTTCGACGAACCGCAAGCGAAGTTTATGGTGTTGTGGCCCAGGTTGAGACGCGTTTGTATGGCAAGACATATTGGGAAAACCCTTTAAATAAAAGGTTTAGACGAATTGAAAAAACCCTGTTTGGGACACCTAAAAGAGGAAATCTGGAAAATCGGCTCGTGGCCATTGAGGAAAACCTGAAAATTTCGAGTCGCCCCAATGCCCAGCATGATCAGCACAAGCCTATGATTCAGTATCTTGAAACAAAAATTTTTCAGCAAACCTTTCCTGAGCAGCCTGTAACTCAGCGGATCGGCCAGCTGGAAACCCATGTTTTTGGTAAGCCGTTTTACGAATACCCGATTGACGTTCGTATTAAGAAACTAACCTACACCATCCCGATCCTGGCAAAGGAAATTCGTGTCTCAAACAAAGATGCTGTACTCGCCTCAAGCCAGTCTCCATCGGCAAAGAGCCGGTCAACCTCTACTTCCGAACAGCCCATCGAATTCAAGAGTCCTTTTCCGGCAAAAAAAGGACCCTCTTCAATCCATGCATCCCATGCGACGATGAGAGAAAAGCCTTTGGAGCCAAACACCCATACGATTCATGCACCTTCCCCGACTTACTCGACCCCAAAGGAAATGTTAAAAACACCTGAGGGACAGCCCGTTCTAACTGGCGATTATTTGAATAATACCTACCGAAGCAGTCAGGGTGAGTTCTTAAGGTGGATCAACCTTCCAATTCAAGTCTATGTACAAAATGCCTCTCAAAATGAATTGACACTGACCCGAGAGGCATTAGAGCTTTGGGGACATCATTTCCCGGTCAAGCAATCCTCATCTCCTTATGAGGCTGATGTATTTATTGAGTGGAACCGAAAGCCGGCCAGTCAAAACCCCATTACTCGCCCTATTTTACATTTGGATGGCAAAAAAAATATTCGAACGTTAATTCTCATTGACATGACTCCTTATAAACATCTTCCCCCGTTACCGAATGAGCCTTCATTGGCCATCCGGCTTCGCCATGGTGTTCTTCATCAATTGGGCCATGCTTTTGGCATTTGGGGGCATAGTAATAATCCACACGATGTCCTTTACCCCGTCAATGGGCTAGAGGACTATGATATTCCTAAATCCTGGAATCGGCGTTCACCTCGTCAGTCTTCCTTGTCGGGGAGAAGGCTGAATTCTTTGAATACGCCACAGCCCTCACCCAGAGATATAAAAACCTTAACTCAAATTTATCAAAAAACAGGTAAAAGCCTCAAAAGCTATTCGCCGTATCACTAAAGCGACATTTTCCGTTCTTTCCTTCAGTTTTTGTGTGGGGTGTCGATACCTTTAATAATAGCAAGCTGAACTAATTAGTAAGACCCTGGATGACAAGGCATGATACGACGACTTAAGGCTTTAGGCTTCCTTCTGGCGCTACTTGGGCAGGTGGTTATCGCACCGGCCTCATTTGCCTTGACCGGGTTTGAAGTGGTTTCAGGCGATGTCACCTTGCATCAGTCGGGCAATGTGTACAACATTACGTCTAATTCCGCGCAGGCTGTTGTTCAGTGGCAGAGTTTTAATGTGAATGCGGGGCAAACCGTGAACTTTCTGTTGCCCACCAATACGTCCTCTCTGCTGAATCGGGTTCTGGGCGGTAACGCGTCAAATATTTTCGGGAACATCAACAGCAACGGGACGGTCTTGCTCTCGAACACGGCGGGCATCAATATTGGCGCTTCAGCGAATATTAACACCGGTGGCTTTATTGCGTCTACCCTGAATCTTTCTAACACCAATTACCTGAACGACAACTGGGTCTTTACCCGACCCGACGGCGTGAGTCCAGCCGGCATTATCAACGAGGGAAATATCAGCACCAACACCGGTGGGTTC
>JAJCZA010000013.1 GCA_029262635.1 Vampirovibrionales bacterium
ATTCATTGAAACATCGGGAAAAGAAACATTATTTGTGGAAGCGTCGTCGTATGTTAACGCCTCGGCGCCCAGTGGCAATGGCGGCCTGTGGCTGATGGATCCCACGGACATGACGGTAAACGTTGGCGCCGGGGTTGATACAGCGTCCAATGTCTTTGCCAATAACATCCAAACGACTTTGAACACCGGCACCAACGTGACCATCCAAACGGCGGCAGCCGGTGGGGCCAATGGCGATATCACTGTTGTCGACGGCGTCACCATCAACAAAACCGCCGGCGGAGCGGCCACGCTTCGTATGAACGCCCATCGAGGAATCTTCTTTGATGGAACCGCTGGCACGGGCATTGACATCTCTTCAATCAGTTCAACCCTCGATCTGATCCTGAATGCGAATTTTGACAATGTGGGGGATGGTAATATTGTGTTGGATAACACCACCATTAATACCAACGGCGGTAATGTCACCATTGGCGGAGGGCTGGATCCCTTTACGACAGGAGCGATTGGTTTAGCCGCTTTCATACAAGGGGTGGATACGGATGGCAGTACCATTAATACCGGCGCGGGTAATATTTCGATTCGAGGTCAAGGGCATATCAATGTCGCCACAGGGGGCAATGAAGGGATCCGCCTCGATAATACTATTTTAAGTACCACTTCTGGGAATATTGACCTAATTGGTACCGGCGGTCCGGGAACCATTGGGAATGGTGGTGTTGTGCTTCAAAATAATTCGGACATTAGTACCACCGATGGTGCTATCAATATGACGGGAACTGGCCAGGGAACAGCAAGTAATAACTTTGGGGCTTTAATTCGTACGGGTGCCAAAATCCGAGCCACCGGAGCGGGGACCGTTACGTTGATCGGCACCGGAGCCAACGGAACCGATTCGAACCGAGGGCTTTATATTACAGGGGCAGGCACAGAAGTGAGCACGGTCAATGGTGCCCTTAATCTCACCGGAACGGGCCAGGGAACGGGTGCCAGTAATCAAGGTGTTCTGGTTTCTTTAGGCGCTAAAGCACAAGCTACAGGGACCGGGGACCTGACCTTAATCGCCACCGGAGGAAATGGAACGGCGGGTAATTCAGGCTTGATTATGGGGAATGCGGGTACAGAAATAAGCACGGCTAGTGGTGCCCTTAATATTACCGGAACCGCTCAAGGAACCGGCGATAATAACCGGGGGGTTTATGTTATTGATACCGGAAAAATCCGATCCACCAGCACCGGAGCCGTCACCATAACCGGAACCGGAGCCAATGGAACCACGACGAACTTTGGTGTTTATGTTGAGAATGCGGGCAGTGAAATTAGTTCTGTGGATGGCGATCTGAATGTCACCGGAACCGGCCAAGGGAGCCAGGATAATAACTATGGTGTCTATGTCGTTAATTCGGGGGCCATCACGTCGAGTGGGGCGGGCGATATAATACTGAACGGAACCGGGGGTAGTGGCACCTCAACCAATCATGGTGTTCTTGTCATGAATTCTGGAAAAATTAGGGCTACCGGAACGGGAACCATGGATATTACGGGTACCGCAGGTAATGGAAACGATGCGAACCGGGGGGTTTTGGTTTTAAATAATGGTGAAATCAGCACCATCAATGGCTCGCTCGATCTCACCGGAAACGGTGGAGGAACCGGTTTTGATAACCGGGGGGTTGAGGTCAGTGGAGCGGGCAGTAAAATCAGTACGGTGAATGGTGCCCTCGATGTCACTGGAACCGGCCAGGGAACCAGTACAACAAACCATGGGGTTTATGTTGTGGGTGCCGGAAAAATCCAATCCACAGGCACTGGCACCGTGGGTGTTACTGGCACTGGCGGTAATGGAACCAATAGTAACCGGGGTGTCTATTTGAATGGTGTCGGTAGCGAAATCAGTTCTGTGGATGGCACTCTCAATGTCACCGGAACCGGCCGAGGAAGTGGCTCGAGCACTTATGGTATTCATGTTGAAAACGCCGGTATGATTCGGTCGACCGGAGCGGGTAGCCTGACTCTCGATGGCACCGGTTCCACTGGAACGACGTTTAGCTCCGGTGTTAATGTTGATACGGGTAGTGAAGTCAGTACGGTAAACGGAAACCTTGGTATCACGTCTCTCGCTCAAGGGACAGTTTCTCATAACACGGGCCTTTCCATTTCCGGTGCGGTTCGCTCGACCGGAACGGGTAATGTGACATTAGACGGCACCGGTGGTACGGGAACATTTTTTAATAGTGGTGTTGGCATTACCGGCGAAGTCAGTACCGTGGATGGATCCGTCGATATTACAGGGACCGCTCGAGGCTCTCAAAATTCAAACACAGGTATTAGCATTTTTGCTTCCGGTGTGGTTCGCTCAACCGGAGTGGGTAGTATAACGTTAGACGGCACGGGCGCTGATGGAACAAGTCACAACCGTGGGGTTGAGATTTCAGGCGCAGGCACTGAGGTCAGTACCGTTAATGGATCCATCAACATGGTGGGGAGAGGTGGACAAGGAAGTCAATGGTCAAACCGGGGTGTTTATGTGAGTACTGCTGGTGTGGTTCGCTCGACCGGAACAGGTAATGTAACTTTAGACGGCACCGGCGGTAATGGAACCACAAGTAACAATGGCGTTCACATTGATGGCGTAGGTACTGAAGTGAGCACCGTGAATGGAACGCTTCAGGTTACTGGAGCCGGACAAGGAACGACCACGGATAATTTTGGGGTTTATGTTGCGAATAGCGGCGTGGCTCAATCAACCGGAACGGGCAATGTGATACTAGACGGTACCGGCGGAAACGGCACAACCGGTAATTTTGGAGTTTATGTTGCTAGCGCCGGGAAAACCAGAGCGATAGGAACTGGAACGGTTAATGTGACCGGTACTGGCGGTAATGGAACCAATACGAACCGAGGGGTTTATGTTGATGGCGTCGGTAGTGAAATCAGTGCCGTGGATGGCACATTGAGCGTCCTTGGAACCGGTGGCGATGGAAGTGGCAATGATAATATAGGTGTTTTCCTTGATGCTTCGGGAACCATTACTTCGAGCGGAAGTAGCAATGTCAATATTACCGGTATCGGTGGCAATGGAACCACAAATAACCATGGTGTTTTTCTCTTTAATAGCGGAACCGTGACCACCACAGGAACAGGGAATGTTATCTTAGATGGAACCGGCGGCAATGGGAGTGGAAATACTAATGATGGGGTTAAACTCTCAACCAACGTGAGCGTATTAACCACATCAGGAGACATCACACTGCACGGAACAAAGGGAGCAAATGTTTCAACCGGAATTATTGGTACGGGGGTCAGCACCATTGGCAACAATTTAACAACCGGGGATATCAATGCCATTAGTGATACCTGGAATTTAGCCGGACTTACCTTTGAAACCGCGGGAGCGATTAACTATGCGCCAGAAACCAGCACCAATAGCATTGGTCTAAATGGCGGTGCGGGGACGGTTCAGTTTGACAATACCTTTCTGACGGGCATCCAAACCGGTGCGGTCAGTCCCTCTCAGGTGACCTTTGGGGATCAAACCTCAGGCAGTGGTGCCGTGACCATTGGCAATAACTGGGATACCAGTCTCTACACCTTCCCGGTTAGTGTTGTTGGCGGTAGTATCACAGCAGGCGATATCACCGCCGGCGCGAATGATCTGACGCTACAAGCCCGAACCGGCAACATGACGCTGGGGGGCTCTATTACCGGCCCGAATCTTACGCTCAGCGCGACCGGCAGTATTATCGATAGCAATGGCGGCGCCAATAACATTAACGCCACCGGAAACGTGACCCTCACCGCTGGCGGTAACGTGGGTGGGCGAACCAGTCCGCTGGAAGTTGTGACTGCAGGCAATTTAACGGTTACTTCTTTCGGAGTCAATGTAGATGGCGGCGGCGCCAACGGCATGACCTTCAATGGTTTAGCTCCGCTGGAAGACCTATCGGGTAATGATAGCTATTACGACGCTTTATTAAACCCCAACAGCGTCGGAATCTACTCCACATTTGCCATTTTTAACAACGTGCCGATTTCCGGGCTGAATGGCGAGCCGACGCCTTCTAGCGTGGATTTTTTAAGCAAAAACAATGCCGCCAATGAAATCAGAAATACGATTCAACCGGATTATTTCCTATCCGCACCGAAACACACGTCACCGGTTCCGTCCACTCTACAGAACTTAGTCAACGCCCCGGCCGTCCCCGTTAATTCCCAAGGCATCCAAAAAGCCAAACGCCTTATCCGAAAAAACGGCAAACTCCAACTAAGTTCCGGGATATAGACGAATTAAGTCTGACAAACCTTAAGGAAATCTCTAGTTTTGGATGGTACTAAAAATTGGGGCCGATCAAGACCAATGATTAAAATAGCGGCTGGGGAACGGTCAAAAATAATAGGGGATATTCAACAGTCAGTCAGTTGATGAGGTAGAGTCTACGGCGGTCTTTAATGCGCGTTAAGTTGGTGATAAACTGGATAACCTACCGGATTAATGTTCTTAATGGGAAGCCCTAAAAAATGCCTTCAAGAAGTGTCCTGTCAGGCTTATTCATTCTTATTTTTATTGGCTCGTCTTGTCTGCCTTTAGTGGCGTTTTCAAGAGCTCTGGAAAATTCCGATTCAAGAGTTACTGTTGAAAAGGCAAAAGAGCAGGCTCAAAGGGGTGTAAAGATTTTAGATTCTCTGAGAAGCAGTGTAAAGGAACGTCGAGCTAGTTTGGAGAAAGCCGCCCGTGATATGGACGGCTTTTTAGGGCTCCCGCCGGTCTATGAATCCAGAAGAAGAGAAGACCTCATTCTTAGAAATGCAGACCCCTATTATGATGCCATGAGTTCACAGAAAGTCCATGACCGCAAGCAACGCTCTGTTACTGAAATACAACGTGCCAATGTTAAAGCCCGCGCCACTGCCTTACTGGTCTTAGTAGGGCGCTGGTCACAAATGGATCAGGAACAGATTCTTAAACTCAGCACCGATGACATTAACAACACCCTGAATGAGGCCGTCGAGATTGCAGACTATTACGGATACGACACCGAAAAACTCACAAGACTCTATAAAATAGGTAAAGAAACCATTCGTAAGAGCCTGTTTGAACTCCCTGAAAACACCCATCCTGACGATGACCACAGTTACGAGGCTATGAGAAAAAGGGCAGTTTCTACTGGTCTTTCCAATGCATCAGACAGCATGAAACCTGCATTTTACGTCAGCTTTAGAAACCTGTTTGACACATATTACGAGAACGCCACCGAACGGGAAATTGAAATTGCGGAGTTTATGGCAAAGAAACAAGAGTATCGGGTCCTGTTGCTCAAGCGGGTCACGTTCAACTATATTCGTGCATTATTGCTTTCCTCCAAACCATTACCGCCATGCAATGTTAAAACCAAGACCCTCAAATATAATCTTGTGAACGGAAAGAAAATTCCTTATCTTGGCTGCCCGGATGAATCGCTTGATTATTTAAAAAAATATGTCAGTGCCATACAGAAACTTCAACATGCAGAGGCTGATAACTTCCTTTTTCACTCCCAGCAAATTATTACCCAACAACAATTAACGGCTGACTTTGCAAGTGCTCTCCCGGTTGTAGGAGATGTTATCGATTGGTATAAACTGCTTTACGGTATGTACAGTAAGGAGACCCTAAGTGGTCACTGTTTCTCACGTTTGGATTTTGGGATTGAATTCACCGCTGCGGTCCTTCCGTTTGTTTCCTCAGCAATGATCAAAGGGGTTCTTAAACGAAATGCCGACTTGGCTTACGCCCAAAAAGGTGCATTTGCCCGGTTTCTTATTAATATGTCAGAGCTCAGTACCGGCATTAACCAGATGACCACCTATAGTAATCTTCGTCGTGGTGCCTACGCTGCACGTGCAGAAATAAATCGTACGGGGGGGAACGCCATTGCCCGTGTCACGAAAAACAACCCTGCCATGGAAAACCTCGCCGAGCGCTGGGGTGTTTCGGCAGAGCAAATGGAAGATTTTGCCAAGTCTATCACCGACTCTATCGACCTTATCGAACAAGCTGAACGAGGTGGCCTCAGCGCAACGTTTGTTGATACGGCAGAAACCATAACCGAACAAAACCTTTCTGCAGCGATAGCTAGAATTGAGAAAACCAAAAACGCCACCAATGTTTCCAATGAAGAAAGTATTCGACGACTTATCAAGGCAGAAAAATTATTAAATAAGCAGAGAAAACATTTCAAACAGTTGCGTATCATCTCTGATACCATTACGAACGCATCAACAGAAGTTGCAGCGCTAAAGCAACTCAAGAAAGAACTTCCTGAGATCTATGAACTGGCCCTAAAAGAAGCTGAAAAAGTGTTGGCCGATAGTGTTCTTTCGGTACAGCCATCCAAAGCAGAGGTTCTCAAAGCGTCTGGAATGGTCCCAGAACATGTCGAGGAAATATTAGCCGTTCTTCAACAACGTGCCGGTAAATTTTCACCCGGAGAGAACGTCCGGCGAGGAGGGCTCCTTAAGCCCGGAAATAGCGAGGAAGAAAATGTTGGACTAATTATGCGGCATGTCAATGAATATGCCACCGTATTGATCAAGTCTGGTGTTGATACAAAGCCGATGTTCATTAAGGGGAAGAGTTCGGATTGGGGTGTTCATCGTGCTTATATCCCTGTAGATCAGGCTTTTAGCAAACTCGCCAATCCTAAAAAAGCGACAAATGGTGTTTACCCCTCTTCCGTACTTGCTGAAATAGCCGAGTACAACACAACGGTTCAAGCCTTCTACAAGGAATTGGGCAATCAAAAGCACCTTTATAGTGTGGATCTGAAAATAAAAACGCCCATCGATGGAAAAATAGTTGATCTCCCTGTGATGGTCATTAAGGACACACGCTTGGGCCATAACACAACCGCTACTTTATTCCCTAATGGAACGTATCGTGATGAACTGAAAAACATTATTCCGGCTAAATATATAGATTCTTCTGTTGAGCCTAAAGCACTGAGAGTTATTGCTGTACCCGATGAAAACGGAATTCCGGTTGCCATTACAGCCGACTATGATGTCCTTGCCCATGGCTTTAAAACGGATATAGCAATGCCTGATGCCAACCCCACGACAGGGTATAGCACAGCGAAACAAAACGAGTTAATGGAAGCGTTGAACCGTGCCCTGAAGGAGAATCGAAAATATCCGGGTACTGCAATTCACCATGGCCCGGATGTTCTATTTGCCGGTTCGCCGGGTTTTCAAGATCCTCGTGTCACGGCGATAGATGTTGAGCATGGAGTTCTCCAGATCTCCAAGTGTGACTTCAATTGCATGAAACAATGGTGTACTAAAACAGGTAATTGTAAGTTATTTGGATTTCCAAACACCCCTATCTGCTATCCAGCTAACCCGACAAAACCCTGCATAAAAGTCGATCCATTTCGGTCCTTAAAAGATTATATGCATGCTATGCGCCTTAAAGGGTACAACTACTATCCCAATGCAAATTGGGGCTGGGGAAAGTACAACATTACGGGTGGCTGGACTATGGTGAATTACATGGAAGCCGATGCCCCTGTGATTATACAGGCATTGAGAAATACTAATTCTATGCTCAGAGAAGCCAAAAATGATATCGTAAAATCCTCGGCAAAATCTATGCTGGAAGGATTTAAATATGCCACAGAGTGTCCTTACGGAAAGCGGGCAAGCGACTTTATTGAGGCGGGACAATAATGGGTTTTATCAAATTTAATCAAAAAGTTATTTCCATACTAATCTGTGCCCTCTTTGTTCTGGGATTGGTGGAATCCTTGTCTTTTTCTCAAAACTTAGGTGTTCCGGCAGACCCGCCTGTTTCCCTAGAAGCTCTGGAAAAAGAACTGATTCAACTGGAAAAGCAATTACCCCGATACACTAATCTAAAAACCCCCCTAAATGAACGAGAAATTTATACAAAGAAAGTCATCGACCTGCTAGAAAAAATCACCGCTCTTAAAAATGAAGAGGCCAATCCGAATCAAGAACAGCAGGCAGAGTATGAAGGTAAACGTTTAATTCTTTCTGAAATACTAATCAATGATAAACCTTCAAATATCGCTGGTAGCCAATATCAACAATGCCATCCAGAAGACTGTCGTGATAAATCTCTTATTCGGTTTAACGCCCTTGAGATACAAGAATACCCTTCCGTTATTCAAGTGGGCCAATCCTTTTCTTTTCGGCTAAAAGGGAGTTCAAGGCTCAAAAAGCCTGAGGGGATATATGGTGTTAGTTTATACAATACCCATGGCGGAGCTGCTCGAAACAAAGCAAAAGTTTTTCTAAAAATCGGAGGGATTATTACAGAAGTCCGTGGTTTAAAAGAAATGGTCGATGCACCAACCAAAAAAGATGGTGTTAACGAATCGGATTCGGTTAACCTGTTTGTTGACTTCCAATTCCAATCTATTAAAAACAAAACAGCACTCTACAAACTTGCTACTTTAAAAACCAATGGCAAGGAAGACACACATCGTGGTGGTTCTCACCTGGGTCGAGAAGTTGGATTGGAGCTACGTCCAGAAGATAGGCATAGAGGACTTCTTGTTTTCTTTGATGGCGGTGGTGCCATTATTAAATTTAAATATAAATGGGGCGATGAGAATGACCAGCCATTAATTGCTGAACAGTTAGATGTCATGGATGATACGACGTTAGCTTCAGATACTGAAAACACAGATGTTACGACCGGACAAAACGATGTTTCAGGTCTAAACAACTCACAAATGACAGACAATTCTAATCCGCAATCAACAACTCAGACTAATGGGCAAAATAACCAAACGGATCCGTCTCAAGCAATTTCCGCTGATAATCCTCGTATTCAACAATTAATCACTGCCTGGATTAATACAGCAGAGCCGCCTAAAAATGCGACCATTGGCGCCGAACTGCGTTACGGAAAATGGGCGCAGGTTCATGGAAAAACACCGACTGGCGTGATTACCTTAAGCGATAAACCAGATGCTGCAAGGGGTTATGCAGATCATTTTAAGTACTTGTGGACAGTAAAAACGGAGAAAGACTCTGTTGACCACTGTACACTGGGTGAATACATCAATATTAAACTTGCCAGTCAATCCACAGCCCAATGCAAGGGGCGCTACAAACCACTGGTTCCCAACATGGTAGGAATGAAAGTCCAAGCCGCTCAAAAACTTCTTAAAGAGAGAAAGCTATTACCCGCACTTAAAGTCGGTGCCCCGGCCCCTAACGAGGCAAAATCTTTAACCGTTATCAAGCAAAGCGCCACTCAAGGAAGCTCCTTAAAGAAACAGAGTTCTGTCGTTCTATCGATTTATTCACCTTATGTGAATCGCAAAACATTGGGGAATTATGTGGGACGACGGGCTAAAGAAGCACAAACCGCATTGGCTCAAAAAGGGTTTAAAATAAAATTAGTACTCGGGTCGTCTCCCACCAATGCCCAACAAAGCACAAAAGTCGAAGCGCAATCGCCCAAAGCTGGGACTGAATTAAAGTCAGGAAGCTTAGTGACCTTAACTGTTCATCCTGGTTTTGCCCCATTGGTTGTCATGCCAGGTCTATTGAACTATCCCGTCACTGAAGCTCAAGATAAGCTAACGGCTATAGGTCTAAAATCAACGATAGAGCAAGGCCCTCCGACCACAATTGCTTCAGAAAGCCATAAGGTGATTAGACAGTCTATTTTACCCGGTCAAAAAGTTAAAAAAGGAACGCTCGTTCGTCTGAGAGTATTGGGTGCTTATACTCCTGTGGTTCCTGATGTTATTGGTATGACGGTTACTGAAGCACGTAAAGCTTTGGGTGAAGTTGGAAATCGAGCCCGTTTACTCAATGGAGCTCAAACATTTCAAGCTTATAACATAGGACGGGTACAACAACAGTCTGTAAGATCTGGAACACGCGTGAGGCAAAATGGTATCGTCGATCTTTATATTTATAGAGACGGTGCAAAAATTGCTGCACAGCGTAGGCAGCGAGAAGAGCAATGGCTCAAAGAGCAAGAAAGGCGCCGTCAACAAGCGATAGAAAGAGAACGGCGAGAGCAAATCGTTCGTGAAGCCAGTAAACCAGCTCCGAAGTCGACAGATTGTGGGGAGCGTACTTTTCGTGGCTCTAAGTGTGGAGGCATAGGCTTTATGCAACATCTGAGACGTTCTACCGACCATGAAAGCAATAGGCGCGTACATGAAGCATGGACACCCTCTACGGGAGGAGCCAGTGGCATCACTGTTAATAAATCCAGACAGCAGATGTCGTCTTCAAAATCTTTGGGTACTGGGGATTGGTATGTTTTCGAGGTTTTAACAACAAGTCCCGCTCATCTTCGCTTGAAACGAGGGAGGCAAAGACCTACGACTAAGTGGTATGTTAAAACCGGCCCGTTTAAATCCTGTGAAAACGCACGAAAAAATGCTTTGTTATACTATAAATCCGGGCAATATAGCTTTCCAAATAGTTCGGGTGCTTGCCGTGCCGATATTACAAACACTCCTGCAAAACCTACAACGAGGCAGAGAGTAGCACCCTCAAAACCATCAGGAGCAATAATGGGTGTACCAACAGAGTATTGGAATGATAAATACTATTAAACTAACGCAAAATATTTTCTTTCAATGGATACTAATCCCTTTTGTTGTGGTTAGTGTTTTTTGTCCACTTGCCTTTGCAGGTGAAGTAAACGGTGTGGTCACTGGAAAAAAAGAAACTGAAGTTCAGGTGACGGTTTCAAAAGGACAAAGGCCTTCTATTGGTGACGCTGTTAAGTTTCAACTTTTATTAGATGACCTTAAGATTGAGGCCGGTACAGGAACGGTTATTAGTGTTGATAAAAATACGGTCTGGGTCAAAGTGACAGAGGGTAACCCGGATATTGATATGCAAGCTAATATTGAGACAAAAACTGAAATAAAAACAGCGTCATCTCAAAGAAAAGCACTCTCTAATAAAACAACAAAAGAACCTATTTATCATCGTTCGAAGCATTGGGTTAACAATAAAGTACCTGTCTCCACCCAATGCTCACTAATAGGGTTAGGTGATAGCGGTATAATGTTTGCCCCGCCTGAAAATAAAAAACAGCTAAAAGAAATCACACGAGATGCGAATAAACAGATTGCCAAAATTAATAAAGGTATTATGCCAAAATTCGTTTATGACATCCAGCAACTGGCTGTTTGGACCTTTGCTGGGATTGGCGTCCCCAAAAATTATCAGAAAGCAGCAAACCTGTTTTTATATGCTGCCAAGGGGAACCATCCAACAGCTCAATTTAATATAGGCCTGCTTTATCAAGAGGGGCAGGGTGTTTCCAAGAATATTGCTCAGGCACATTTCTGGTACGAAAAAGCAATCCAGCCTCATGAAAACAATTTTCGCTCCCCTTATGCTTTGCATAACTTGGGCTGTATGTATCTGGAAGGCAATGGTGTTCCACAAAATAAAGCCAAAGCCATTTCTCTTTTTAAACAGGCCGCAGGCGGAAAAAACCCTTTCAGAGGTGGGTTTGGCCGCTCTATTGATATGCTTTCCCTTTTAGGTCAAATCTAAAGCAGAGATTAATGCTATTTTCGTTAACTGAGTAATATTAAAAGGAATTTTCTAATGATTAAATTTATTATGTGTTGCACCCGTCACCCGGATATGACTCGAGAACAATTTCAAGATTATTGGCTTAACAGCCATGCGCCACTCTTCCAGAAATTTGCAGACACATACCGATCGAAAAGATATATACAGTGCCATACAATCGATACGCCACTAAACGAAGGCATCCGTGAATCAAGAGGTATGATGCAGGAATATGACGGGGTTGCTGAAGTTTGGTTTGAGTCAGAAGAGGAGCTTATGGCTTCAATGAGTTCTCCGGAAGGGCAGAAAGTGAGTGCCCTTTTACTTGAAGATGAGCCCAAGTTCATAGACCATAAGAGGTCAACGGCGTTTATTACAAAGGAGTACGAGCTGTAAATCGATGGTGGAGTGGTGACTCCTCCCAGATTTGTCTGCAACTGTTTTATAGATGCGGATGCTCGATTGACAGGTTCTCATTTTTAATACCAAGACTAGTTAGAGGTTTTACCATTACGGCACCCACATCCGTAAGGCTTACGTCAACGGCTGAGGACCGTATAATCATGACCAAGGAGATCTCGAATGAAACAGAAACTTGGAAACGCAGCTTACGTAGTTAACCATCGCGCTCTCGCTAAAGGGGCGACCGTTCATCAGCTGGTTGCCATCGCTCTCTCTCATTGTGCCAGATAGTCCGAATGTGAATGTTTTCGAAAAAAGGGGTTCCAATGGGTTAATATCAGAGAGCTCCTCCTATTACAAGCCTTGAGACGGGGCGTAGATAGACAAAAACAAATATCGATTACGGTCAATTTTTCTTTAGTGGTGAAGAAGTCTCCCCGGTGTTGTGATAAAATCATCGGAAAGCTGGCTTAGCCAGTGTAGATTGGCTCGTTTGTACTATTGGCTTCAGGGGTCTGATGATGCAGGTTTTGTCTTCAACTTTTTGTAGGGTAATGGCAGGCTCTTTGGTGCTGTTGATTTGTCTGTCGTTGCCGCTAAATACGCTGGCTCAAACGTGGGATTGGCGACAGATGGAGAGCGTTACTAAGCAACAAAAGAGCCGTGGGGTAAAGATACTGGACACTGTGAGAAATAGTGTCAAAGTTCGACAGAAAGCTCTGGAAGACGAAGCCCGTAAGGATGATTTTTTTTACTACGGAACCAAATCAACCAACCCACAAATAAGAGGAGAAGTGGAAACGGAGCGGCAGCGTTTGTTAGTCCTTGTGAATGGTTGGAGCCGGGCCGGTGAAAAAGAAATTCTGGCTATTAAAACAAACGAACTAAATCAGGTGATGACTCAATCCACGGCTGTTGCTCATTATAACGGCCTGGATGTTATTAAGCTCACGAAGCTCTATGAGTTGGGTAAGGATGTTATTGCCGGCACGCTCTTTGAACTTCCTGATAGCACCCATCCTGATGACACCCTCATGTACGAAAAATTAAAACGACGCTATATGAACAAACAAATGGAATCAATCAAAATCCCAAAAAATGAATCGACAATGCAAGCCGCATCCAGAGGTGCCACTACCGGAATGAAAGGGACTCCGGTGGCCCCTATTGTGGACGCATTGGAGGTGGTATTCAATGATTATTTTGATACTGCAACCGATCGGGAAATTGAAATTGCCGAGTTTATGGCAAAGAAGAATGAATACCGGGTGCTGTTATTTAAGCGGGTGACCCTCGCCTACTTGCGATCTCTGTTGGCTAGTGGTGAAAAATTGCCCTATTGTGCTGCGGAAGGCAAAACACTTAGTTTCACAAAAATTGGAAACCGTAAATTTCCAGTTGTTGGTTGCCCTGATCTCTCTTTAAAACATCTGCGTGATTATGTGAATGCCATTCGTACGTTGCAATCTGCAGAATCTGATGTATTTATGGCTCATGCCCGCATGGTAATTACTGAGCAACAGTTGGGAGTCGATTCGGCTAGTGTACTTCCTCTTGTAGGTGATGCCATTGACTGGTATGGATTGGCTTACGGGCTATATGCTCATGAAGATTTCTCGGGTCATTGTTTAACTCGACTGGATTACGGCATTCAGTTTATGGCTGCATTGCTACCTCAAGTGACGCCAACAATGATTGATGGCTGGCTCAAGCGATTTCCAAAGGGCCGTCTGGCTCGGTTTTTTACCAATATGAGCGAATTGACGGAAGCGGCTACTTATGCCAATGGTCGGCGTGTTGTAGTTGGGGTCCATTCAGGTCTGACCGATTTATCCGGTGGAGTTGTCGGTAAAATTAGTGAACACAATGATTTGATTGCAGATCTTGCTGAACGGTGGGGTGTTAGCCGGGAAAATATGGAGAATTTTGCCGGAACCTTACGCCGATGGGTTGATGAAGTTGAAGCGTTGGAAGTCAAGGCCGCAAGAGAAGCCGCGAAAAAAGCTGCTAAAGAAGCTGAAGAGTTGTTTATGAACGAAACGTTTACGGCGGCAATTTCTGAGATGCGAAAGCTAAAACTGATTAAAGAAATGGAGCCGGAATACTATGAAACAGCTCTTAAGGAAGCTGAAGAGACCCTCCGAAAGAACCTTCTGTCTTACCAGCCTAGAAATCCAGAGGATGTGATTCGTCAATCCGGTATGGTTCCTAGCCATGCGGAAGCCATTATGGAATATTTGCGCAGAGTCAAGGCAGGGACAGCACCCGATTTAGATCCAGAAGAAATCGGACTGATCTATCGGGCGGTTAACCCCAAGGCTGCAGAACTGATGGAACAGTTTGGTGTCCATACCAAGGGCATGGATATTAAAGGAAAAAGCGCAGATTGGGGCGCTCACGAAGGTTTTGTGCCTGTGGATCAAAATTTTAGCAAACTGGGAAATCCTAACAAGCGGGTGAGTGGTAACCTTTCTGCTGAGGATGCAGCAAAAGTGAGAGAGTTTCATGAAAAAGTTGAAAAATTTCTTAAAGAAAAAGGAGACGAAGCCCACTTATTTAAGGTAGAGCTAAAGTTAGAGGGTAAGCCGGTAAAAGTGGTCCGAGACGTTAAATCGGGTCAGGAAATTACGGTCTTTTACGATCCCAATACCAAAACCTATTTGGACAAAGATTTAAATCCTATTAACCGAAGCTCCATTGATACCACTAATGAACGTGCTATGGAAGTGTTGGCCTATCCGGACAAAAACGGTGTTCCTCGCCCCCTCACCGCTGATTACGATTTACTGGCCTTTGGGTTTACCAAAGACTTGGAGGCCCCCTCGTTTAATCCTAACACGGGGTTTATCGGCTCTAAAGAGAAGACGGTCGTGGCGGGCAGTAATCAGGTTGTTAATGAACTAACACCCTATGACGGGAATGTGAGTCATCATGGTGCAGAATATTATAACCCTTATACACCAGGTGCCATGGAAGAGGATGAATTTACGTTGGCTTTTGATCTGGATATGGGTTATGTGGGCATCAAACGTTGTGATAGACCCTGCATGATTCAATGGTGCAAAACAACGGGTCATTGTACTCGATACGGTTTTCCTAAAATACCCATCTGCAATATGAAAAGCCCGAGAGCTCCTTGTATTGCTGTTGACAACAATCGGCTTCTAAAAGATTACATGCATTATCAACGGATTAAAAAACAGGCTGGGTACTTCCCGAATAAAAACTGGGGTTGGGGAGAGTATAACCCCTTAGGTGGCTGGAGTATGGTCGAATTTATGGAGGAGGAAGTAACGCCTGGTGCTATCGTTAAATTGGGCGAAAGGTTATTAACCCAGTCAAAAAACAGACTGAAGCGAAAGGCTGCTGATTTTCTGGGTAATGCTTTTGAATATGCCTCAGAATGCCCTCATGGAAAACGTGCCTCTGACTTTATTGAGGAGAGCAATTAATGCGGAAAATGACGCTTCAAAAATTGTGCTCCTGGTTTTTAATTCTGACACTGTTTTTATTTAATAGTGGTGGCGCTAATTTAGTATTTGCCCAGAATACGAATACCGCCCCTCAGGCAAACTCTAATTCAACAGCTAATTTGAAAGTGGTTAATGCTGATGCGATTAAAACAGAAATTCAACGCCTTAATGCAGAGCTGACCAAACTGGAAGCCCAACTACCGGAAAAAACGAAGGCCGAAACTCCTTTAAAAGAGCGTGAAGCTTATGTGCAGAAAATTTTAGGTATTCTTGCCCGCTTAGAAGCTTTAGAACTAAAACTAACAGAGACGGCTCAAGGCAATGGTAGCGGACTGGCTTTGATTCTAAAAGAGATCCGTTATAACAAAGACATTAAAAATGTTGCCCAAAAAGATGAAGAAGTGACTAACGAAAATGGTTTTTCTATAGAGCCCTGCCTTGAGGGTAACCAAGACTGCACAAAAAGAGTGAATGAAACCATCGCCATTAAATTAGAGGATTACCCTCGAAAAATCATCATGGGTGAACCAATTTCTTTTAAGGTGAAAGCAGTACGTCGGCATGTCTGGAAACATGGCCATAATGGTGGCGGGTTTTGGCATAGTTACGCGATGCAACCTGCCAATGTGTCCGTGTTTTTTGATCCGACTCTTGCGATGGGAGCGAAACCAATTTCCTTGTACTTCTTTGGTGTTGGAAAAAAACCACTGGTTTATAGGAAGAGCGAAGTGACGCCCATTAGCCCGAATAAAAGCGATAAAGCCGGACTTACAGGCTGGGCCGATGAAGAAACCCTGACTTTAGATTTGGCAATGGAATCAAAAAAGAAAAATACAAAAGGCTATAAGCAGGCCGAAGAGTACTTTGTCTCAACGGCAGAAAGTAGCGGTCATTTTGTGAAAGCTTTTTATTCAGAACCGTCTCCTTATGACGCTAATAATCGACTGGAAATTCCTTACTCGTTTTTTCCTGGCGGCAGTAAAACGCCGTTAGATAGCAATAAAGGAAAGGTGGGCCTGAGAATTGAGGTTGCTTTTCACCGACCTGATCAATACGGAGGGAATCATATTCCAGAAACCCAGAAATTGATCTTGGTGTATGAATGGGGTGGGATCGATGAAGAGGGTTTGTTGGCTAGCGAGTTTCAAATGCCTGATGCATTAAATGAGTCTCTGGAAAGCGCTATGGGAACGCCTCCAAGTGTAGCCAGTGATGACGACGACGATTCTAATAGGGATAGCTCTGCTAATGATGATGGGACTTTGACTTCAGGGGAGGATGGTCTTGACTCGAATTCTGGCTCTGACTCAGGCTCCGGATCTGATTCGGCCCAAGGAGAGCGCTCACCTGATAATCCTAATGTGCAATCTATTATTACTGAGTGGATTTCGCTGGCGGAACCACCGGATAATGCAAAATATGGAGCCAGTTTGCGCTACGAAAAATGGGGGCAGGTTTATGGAGAAACCCCCACCGGAAGTATTACCCTCAATGCTAAGCCCGATGAAGCTGCCGGATTCGCCTCTCATTTTAATTATCTTTGGACGGTAAAAAGCAGATTGGATTCAGTGAATCATTGTACTTTGGGTGAGTATATTGATGCCAAACTGGCTCAAGATAATACAGGGCGTTGTGAAAACCGTTATAAACCCATCGTGCCAGAATTGGTGGGTAAACCGACGGATGCCGCAAAAAAGTTACTCACACAACGAAAGTTAAACCCGGTTTTAAAAGTAGGTTCTTCTGCGCCTAGTAAAACCAAGGCGATGACTGTAGAGCGTCAGGACGCCAAGGCTGAGAGCGAACGGGATAAAAATTCTTCAGTCACACTCTGGGTGTATGGTCCTTATATTCCTAAAATTACGGTGCCCAATGTGGTGGGGCTTTCTTTAAATGAGGCCAGCGATCGATTAAAACAGAGCGGTTTTAAATCTCTTTCTGTTAAGCAAGGTGCGCCGGCTCGCTTAGAAAATTTATCAAGCAAGGTCGCATTTACCACTCCTGCTGCAGGGGTAAATGCAAAAGCAAATACCCCTGTTGTCATGACAATCTATAAATTATCTCAAACTGTTACGATGCCTAATTTAGTGGGCACCACCTTAAAGCAGGCTCAAGAAAAAATGCTTAAAATCGGTTTGGCTTCAGATCCTCGTGCGGGAAAACCGGCCCAAAGCAAAATAAAAGAAGGGATGGTTCAGGGGCAGTTTGCAAAGCCGGGTTCGCAAGTTAAGCGAGGTACACGGGTCACGTTTCTAGTTTATGGGCCTTACGTTTCCATGGTAACGATGCCGAATGTTGTTAACCTGCCGGTTCAAACGGCGATTCAAAGGTTGCGAAATGTGGGACTTAAGCCTGATGTTCAACGCGGGCGTTCTGCAAAATTTAATACACAAGAAGGAAAAATTCAGGGACAGTTTGCCCGCCCCGGATCAAAACTTAAAAAGGGTCAATCGGTTCGTTTACTGGCATTTGGCCCTGCCCCTAAAATAACTGAATCTAAACCCAAGCCTAATCCTAATCCTAGAGCTCAGACAAATCTCACTTCGTCTAGGAATACTCCTTCATCAAATAGTTCTGGAAACAGAACCAACGCATGTGGACAACGTGTGGCGGATAAACAAAAATATGATAACTGGCGAAAACTACCTTTTCACGGATTAACGACAAAGGGCTATAATTTTCAGGTTCATAGTTCAATTGCGAGTGCTCAGGGTGTGAAAGTTAGTAACGCAGAGCTTTATAAAAATGGACAATATTTACTACACTTGGCCTTTTACTGGCTGGATAAGAAAACAAAGCAAGGCATTACAACCTATCAAACAGGTCTCTCCCGTTTTAAGTCCAAGGAAACGAAAGATAGGAAATTTGTTATTGAAAGTCGCGATCGATACGCTTTTGTGTTGAGTTCTCCCTATACGTTGAATCATGCGAAGGCTTATCCTGCCGGCCGTAACATTAGTAAAACGCAACTCAAATCCATTGTCTGCTCTCTACTATCTAAAGTTGAGGAGCAGGCAGTTTCTCGTAATGCAGCCAACTCTAATAAACCCAAACCACCGACAAGAACACAATTGACTTCCGGTGCTTTAAGGTTTGGAAAAGGTGATTGTGGTACGGGGGGATATTCGGGCTCTCAAAAAAGACTTCCCAGCGCTATTCCTTTTGCAGGTATCTCAAATGGAATATTACGAATAAGAAAGAATCGAGCGGTTCGACTCACTAGCGGATACCCAGTTACTAGCGCAGCCACTTCATATTATGGATCCACTTCCCAGTCAGAAAAGTTTCACTATGGGCTGGCATATTCCAAAAGTACGGCTGAAAAATTGCCACGTAATGCACGAACGGGTCGAGATCTTTGGGGTTCGCGTGTGACCTATATTGAAAGCCCTAACCGGTATGCCTATGTGTACTATTACCAAACTTATAAATTGAAATACCCTAGCGCAGATTTACGAGGAGCCGCTTGTAAAGTTCTTTCCACTATTGAACAATATGCCTACCCCAAAGAGAAGCCGGGCCGATTTGGACCCACTTCTACCACCCGATCAGACCCTGGAACCCTTCGGCCGGTTGACTGTTCCAAACAAGGGTGCTTAGGTGCCCCTAAAAAGCGACAACCCATTTATGGCGTTCCCGGATTATAATTCACCCTATCTATCCACAACCATCTGATGGAATGATGACTATTCTCAGGTTGGGATTGAGGATTTAGCCTAACATCTGGTACGTCTGCCAGTTTTCGTTTTATCCCTTGTATTTTCCTAGGCTACTTTTCGTCTATGTTAATTGGAAACCCTCTAGTTTTAAATGGCACCCATTATTGGGGGCACGTCATGTTTGCCAAGTTTAGAGTGAATGGTTCCGTCGAGTTATTGGTATGTTCATGGCTATCATTACTTTCCTAAAGCTCTCAAATATACAATCAGTTTGAACAGCTTCGGCGATTACTCTAAAAGTCCTGAACCAAATCAATATTGTTTGGGTAAGTAAGTTAGTTTTCCATCATTATCAAATTTGTTCTGCTCAAGAAGGATAAAATTTCTACTGCTAAAATCATAGTTAAACAGCGTTTTTTCTTCATCATTAATTTGAAGCCAACCATGAATCCATAATTTTTTCGCCTTGATTTTATTTTGGATAAACGGGTAGGTAAGGAGATGATCGATTTGGACCAAAATATTTTCTTGTGTTGCAATTGTATACAAGCTTTCTTTTGTAAAGTCTTTATAGTGGGTTCTTAAAAGATTGACAGTTACCATGGCAAAGTTGTGCCATATGGGAGGTACTATATGAAGTTTTGCCTGTTCAACAACACTTTGTTCAACCAATTCCTTCATGATTCTACAGGGTAGATGCCCACAAACAATTATATGTTCGACTTGATTTAGTACTACAGCTTGTTCAAGAGTGGCTTTTTCAGATAGTCCTGTCTCATTGTCATAAGTTGGTACAAGATTCCCCATTGTTTGAAGACAATAAGACCGTCCTGTACGAACAAACGTTTGTAGGGGAGCAGGATCCTCATTAAATAAGGAGCATTTAATTATTAGAATCTCGGGTAATTTGCCTTGGCAAACACTTTCTGTAAGCACTGTATGTCCACAGTTTAAACTATCGGGAAAGTGATGAATATTAGGCTGTAAATCAATCATAATATGACCATTAAACTAACAAACCATGGCATCTTTAAGGTCCAGTGTTTGCTCCTATCTACTATTTTTGCCATAAGGATAACATTTCCTTGAACAGAGTCGACTCATTGGGCATCAACTTTTCTTTAGTTTGAATTTCAACCGCTGCTATAATTAATTTTTGAACTTCCGGGGTCCTGAGTCTGTAGTAGACATGGTTTGCAACACGTCGTTCCGATACTATCCCATGCATCTTTATCAGTTTTAAATGCTGGGAAACTGATGAATGACTGATCCGTGAAGCTTCTGCCAAGCTACTGACATCCATTTCCTCATTCATAAGTAGCCCAAAAAGCCGAAGCCGGTCGGGATGAGATAACAACCGGAATAACCTAGCAGTGGATTTCAATACAGAATCAAATTTTTGTCGGTGCATATTCAATACCATGCCATAAAAAAACTACTTCTTTACAATATTATAAATTTATAATATTGTAAAGAACATGAAGATGAAAGTTGATAAGGTCAAGCTCAATTATTACTAATCGTACCATTAGTCTAGTCGCAAACGGAAGATTTAACTCAGCGATAAGGCAGGTAGAGGCCTTTAGAACCAAAACAAAAAACATTCATCACAGTAACGTAATGTTTAATTTTTATCGATAGTAACATCATGTCTAACCTTTATCCATTGCTCGTTCCACTGGCGCCGCTAATCTCGGCGCTTCTTACTGCTTTACCTCGTCGCTACTTAAGCGATAGGAGCTATAAGCTTGGTTGGTGGATAATATTTGTTGGCTTTCTAACTTCATTATTATTGCTATGGCAAGCGTTCCAGAGTTCGGAGCCGACCCACCTTGTTCTTTTTGCTGCACCTTGGAAAGCTTTGCCGATGGTGGAATTCTCCATTGACCGACTGTCTGCCGTTATGATGGCGTTAATTTCTGGATTCACCATAATTCTTTATCGCTATTCCACACGTTACCTACAACAAGACCCTGACCACGGCAGGTATCAAACACTATTAGCGCTCAAGGCTTCGGCTCTGCTGTTCATGGTATCGAGTGCCGACTTGGTGACGCTTTTTATTTTTTGGCAAGTCTCGGGCTGGTTTCTCAGCTTACTTTCTCACAACTATGCCCATGTTCCTACGGCTCAGGGTGCTTTTCGAACCTTTATTATGTTGCGGGCTGGAGACATGGCCTTTGTTGCGGGTATCGTTCTTGCCTATCACCTTTATGGCACTGTTCAGCTTTCGCCTCTGTTCGAGCTTGCGGCTGTGGATCAGACGGTATTTTCATTATTCGGAACTGGCTTGGAGATAACAGGAGCAACGGCAGTCACGCTGTTAATTTTTATCGGTGCAATGAGCAAATCAGCTCAGTTCCCTTTTCACATGTGGTTGCCGGATGCACTGTACGCCCCGACGCCTGTCCATGCACTGCTACACTCCGGCGGTATCAATGCGGGCGGATTTCTCCTGACTCGACTGGCACCGTTATTTTTCTTAAGCCCTACGACGCTTCATGTGGTTCTGATAATTGGGTTGGTTACAGCGATTTTTGGCACTAGCATGATGCTGGTGCAAAACAACATCAAAAAAAGCCTCGGCTATTCGACGATTGGCCAGATGGGCTACATGATCATGGAATGTGGCCTTGGTGCATTCTCGCTGGCAGTATTTCACCTTATCGCTCACGGTTTGTTCAAGGCCGATATCTTTCTCAATTGTGGTAAAGGGATTCATGAAGCTCGTCTGGAACCTGCTCAGCCCTTGCAACATTCTTCTCAATTGGAGAAATCCGGTGCCGGTATTCTCGGTTGGATCTCAGCTCTGGTGCTGTCATTTCTGATTCCTCTGGTAATTACGGTTGGTGTTCATAATATGCTGGGCATTAACTTCCTGAACGCACAAGGACATTTGATTTTTCTGCTCTTTAGTTGGGTAACGGCTTCGCAAGCCATGCTTACACTCTTCCGGCTGAAGAAACCGTTGGTCACAAAAGGTGGCATGTTGATTGCAATTGGGTTGATCGCAACAGCGTATTTCTTTGCTGCCGAACAGTTTACCCACTTCCTGATTCCGGATTCTGCTGTGGTTGAATCATACTTCCACGCCGCTGAACTTCCTTATAACTGGTTCCTGACACTGACAGTACTCCTCGCCTTGTCAATTGTGGTGGGTTGGTTCTTCTCGGTATACCTCCAGCAAAAAGATGGGCGTGCACCTTTGGCTGAAGGGTTGAAACGTAAAGCATATCTTTTTTTTATGAACCGCCTTTATCTAGATGGCGTTACTCTGAGATTATGGGGCACCCTTAAGAGAATTGGAAAAGCCGTTGATGGTTCGCCATTGGCTCTCATTGTTGTAGCCATGGCCGGTCTGCTTATGGCATATCAACAAACAGGAGGGTTGCCTGCATTGCCTGGAAAAACACTCGCCCTGATGGCGCTCTCGGCTTTGCTCCTTCCTCTGTTTCCATTTCATGGCCTGTATGTTACGGTGCTGACCAAAGCACCAAGAACATTGGTTACAGCACTTTCTGTATTGCTTCCAATGCTGGGGCTGTGCGCCATGTTCTGGTCGCTTCCGGAAATCCCGAAGGAGTTTCTACCAGCGATTAGTGTTCTGGCTACCGTCGGTGCTCTCTGGGGATCAATCAAGGCACTCTTGCAAATTCGTGTTTCTCATATACTGTCCTATGGTGGGGTCGCGCTGTACTCCATCCTTTGGTGGCATGTCGCGCAGTCTGGCAAGATCACGTCAGATGCTTTCTTATACGCGTGGACAGTCACGCTGGTCTGGGGCGGATTATTTTTGGCGTGGGATCGGGTGCGTGTGCGCTATGGTGATTTGAATTTAAACCGCATTGGTGGACTCTTCCAGCCAATGCCGCATTTTGCAGTGTGCATGGGCTTGCTGGTTATGGCCGCCCTCGGACTGCCGCCGTTTGGTCTTTTCTTTGGTTATCTTGGAATCCTCTTAAGTCCATCTACAGGCATCTCGTTTGGTTTGGCAGTAATCATTGTGACATGGTTTGCCGCGTGCTGGTATTTGTTCAAGCTGATGCAGCAGCTTCTCTTTGGTCCTCATCGTAAGGATCTTCGCTACGAAGATCTTCGCCCTGCTGAAATTGCGGCATTCGTACTTGTGATTTTTGTGCTCGTTATTTCCAGTGGCATTCCGCAAAATTGGCTGCATGCAGCTATTACCGAGGTGACTTGGAATACTGGGGGATCGCCATGGATTCAGTGAGAGTAAAAGAACTCCAAGAGCTGGTGCATAACGCCAGTAACGTTATTGCCCACTATTGGCCGATGACGACATTCGTCCATCACAATCCAATACGCAGCCTGGAGACGTTCCCGTTCCACGAGGCCATTCGAGTTGCGCATCGCTTCATTGGCGGTCGCGGTTATCTGGCCAATGAAATGTATAGAGAGCTTGTCACATCTGGACGAATTAGAGCTCAGCATCTGGATGCGGCGGTTCAATCCTTCGCCCAGAACAGTAAAGTGGAGCTTGATGGAAGAACGGTCAGCCGCTTTGAGGTTGTTCGTGCCCACCTGCTGGAGGGAATAACGGCCCCATCCGATGAAACAATCCCGGCGCTCATCGATAGAGATCCAAACAGTGCTGTGGTGCGCTCTTTAGCGGAGCGACTAGACATTAAAACTGAATCGGACGACCAGACCCGCGTACTTGGCCAGGATATTACCCTGGCCAAGTGGTGTGACCAGACGATGAATACTCAGCTTGTCTGGCAGATTGATCGTGAACTGATTAAATGGTGTGAAGCCTTTATGGATGAGGGGCATGCGTCCTGGTCTATGCCTGAAAAAGAAAAAGGTTTTTATGCTGCCTGGAAAACACTGGCATCTCAGGAATGGTCACCCTGCGGAATTGCTGACAGCAACAAGAAGATCAATTCATTGCCAGAATCACCAGAAGAAGCCTTGCTTGAGCATCTTGATACACTTGCCATTCCACAGGAACTCAGGCAGGATTACCTTTCTCTTCAACTTACAGCATTATATGGCTGGGCAAGTTACATTAACTGGCGTTCAGAAAACAGCACTTATCCCTGGCAGGTAGCGTATCCTATTGATTTGGTTCAGTACCTTGCTGTGCGTTTGTTTTACGAGCGGGAACTGGTTCATCAGGCATGTCGAGGTGAGCTTGATATTGAAGGCAAGTTAGATGCCATTGCTTCCCAGGAGCGAAGCAAACAGGATACCCCTTCTGATGCCAATGAGATTGCACGACTTGGAGTAGCCTGGCGATTGACCATGCTGGCCAATGCCCTTCAGATTTCGCAGGCGGATATGGAGGCGGCGTCTAATGATCAACTGCAGCAGTTGTTAAGCTGGCTGGATGATTTTCCGGAATCTGAGCACGGACCTGTATGGCTTGATGCTTATGAAGCCGGATACCAGAATGATCTGATTGATAAGTTTGAAACCGTGGTCTCTAAAAACGGCAGTGACACTGGCGAAACAAACCGACCTCTGGCTCAGCTTATGTTTTGTATTGATGTTCGCTCAGAACCCTTCCGGCGAAATCTGGAAGCTGTGGACAATTATGAAACAATCGGCTTTGCCGGATTTTTTGGTATCCCGATACGTTGCCAGGCACTGGATCAGCATCACGAAACAGATCAATGTCCTGCCATTGTTCAACCGGCGTATACTGTCCATGAGGTTGTGAGAGAAAATCAGGGCCAGTACCAGGACAAACATGATGCCGGCAAGAAATTTACACACATGTTGCATGACCTCCTTCATGATTTGAAGAGTCACGTGCTAACCCCCTACATTCTGGTAGAAGCACTGGGGTGGATTTTTGGCTGGCACCTGATAGAACGAACCTTCCTTCCAGGCGTTTACCGTAAATGGCAAGACCCCATTGACAATGCCATTGTACCGCCAGTAGCCACTGAAATGACTATTGATAAAGACGACGCTGATCGTGGTCTGACTGACGAGCAACAAAACGCCAGTATTGAAACGGCACTGAGAACCATGGGGCTAGTGGATAATTTTGGCCGCCTTGTAATTGTGGCCGGGCACACAAGCCAGTCTGATAACAATCCGTACGAAGCTGCACTAAACTGCGGAGCTTGTGGTGGCAATTCCGGTGAGCCTAATGCACGATTGTTTGCAGCCATTGCCAACAAACCAAAAGTGCGGGAACACCTTGCGAAAAATGGCATCGTGATTCCTGAAGATACGCATTTCATTGGCGCTGTTCACAACACCACAACCGATGCTGTGGATTTATATGATCTCGAAGATCTGCCAGAGTCTCACCGTCAGGATGTTGAAGATTTGAAGGTCGGTCTGCAAAAAGCCGCTGTGAAAAACAACCTTGAACGATGCATTCAACTGCCAGGGGCTGGCAACAATTTGTCACCAGATGGTGCTGTACAAGAGATTTGCAGACGATCAGGCGACTGGAGTGAAACCCGTCCGGAATGGGGGCTTTCAGGTAACGCGTCTTTTGTTATTGGGAAGCGCACGTTGACCCGCGAGCTCAATCTTGGGGGCAGAGCTTTTCTCAACTCCCACGATTATCGACTTGATCCCACAGGCGCTTTGCTTGAGGGTATTTTTATGGGCCCTATGGTTGTTGGTCAGTGGATTAATGCCGAACACTATTTCTCAGCAACCGATCCCGAAATCTACGGAAGCGGCAGCAAGATATACCACAACGTGGTAGGACGTGTCGGTATTATGTCTGGACCTCAGAGCGATTTGCGGACGGGTCTTGCATGGCAATCAGTAGCGAACGGCGATCTGACATACCATGAACCTCTACGATTATTTGTTACCGTTGAAGCGCCGCGGCAACGCATCCTCAACATTATTGAAAGACAACCCATTCTCAAACAACTTTGCGATAACGAGTGGATACACCTGATGGCCATCGATCACGAGAGCGACAAGAAACTCTACCTCTATCGAGCTAAACGAGGATGGATAGAGGTTGATGGTTCTAGCCCGAGTGGCTAAAGTCTTGCAATATCTGCAAGAAAGATAATGGATAGTGCGGGTACGCGGCACGGCGCATCTTAACTTGTGCGGTGAGGTTTCGGCTGTTCGATCAAGAGGCAAAGATTGTCTAACGCGAGGCGCACCGTATTTGGTGGCAATTACCGTCAACCGAATTGCGTTGGAAGACTGACCCAAGACCCAAAAATGAGAAGCAGATCTATCGGGATCATATCACCTTGAAAAAAGTCGCTAGAGGATTTCCATTTAACCTGACAAAAAGGAGTCCTCAAAATGAAGAAGTCACGATTCACAGAAGATCAAATTGTTCGATTAATACGCAAGCATGAAAACAAAGAGAAAACGGCTGATGCCCTTTGTTGAGAAGCAGGAATCAGTACTCATTCAAGTATCCACATTCGTAAGCTCTCACGAGCAACGACTGTAGATAAGGCCACCTTTTACGGTTGGAAGAGAAAATATGGGGGAATGAGTGTTTCAGAAGCCAAACGGTTACGCACCACAGGCATCCATATCCCTACGGCTTTCAGCCAAGGGCTACGGACAAGCTAGAGCAAGAAAATGCCAGACTCAAAAAGCTTTTAGCAGAACGAAGCCTAGAGTTAGATCTCTTACAGGAGGCACTAAAAAAGATTTAAGCCCGCTGAGGCGACGCCAGTTGAAGCAACGGCTGATTGAGACACACCGCTTGTCTCAACGCCGTTGTTCTCCCCCAAGGGGATGCGTTGCGATGCCTTGGTGGGCTTGAGTCGAAATAGTAAAACAGGAAAACGTTCGTCCGTAGTCGTTGCTGAATAAAATGAAGCTTACGAATATGGATACCCGAAGGGTGAAAACGAAGCCCTACTCAAACGAATTCTGAGTTAGCAAACAAGTATAATCGATTTGGATATCGTCGAATTCATGGCATCCTTACTAGACAAGAAGGGTGGACGGTCAATGAAAATCGGGTGCATCGACTGTGGAAACAGGAAGCTTTACAGGTTAGAAAGCGAAAAAGACGACGGAGAAAGCATCTCGATCAATTAACCTTGATTCCTCAGCAAGCGAAGTCCCCTAACCATGTGTGGACGGTCGATTTCGTTTACGATACGTTGGCCAGTGGTCGAAGCATTCGTTTACTCTCTGTTGTGGACGAGTTTACTCGGGAGTGCCTGTCCCCCAAGGGGATGCTTCGCGATGTTTACGGGTGGAATATTCTCTGAAATCCGTCGATGTGCAAGCTACACTGGAAACGCTGTTCGGAGATTACGGACGTCCATTGTACTTGCGTAGCGATAATGGGTCTGAGTTTATTGCCAGTAGCTTGCAAAGCTGGCTCAGAAAGCAGGGAACATTGCCCTTGTTTATTGACCCAGGAAGCCCTTGGCAAAACGGGTTTTACGAGAGCTTTAATGGCCGCTTGCGAGATGAATGTCTCAATGCCGAGTGGTGGGGCAACTTGAGAGAAGCTCAAAACGTGATTGAAATGTGGCGTGACCACTACAATACAGAGAGACCTCACAGCGCACTCAATTACTGGACCCCTCACCAGTTCACCGCCCATTGGTATTCTACGAATACCAATCCTTCCCCATTCAATCATGCCGCAATTAAGCAACTCGTGTTATGATCCCACTCTCTAGTTTTGATTGGATCAACTTTTGGGGGGCAGTCAACTGGCTAAATAAATGCTTGAGCGCATCAACCTTCACTTGATCGTCGATGCCTCCTGCAGTCTCACTAAGCCAACGCTCAACGGCTTTCGTATAGCCAGCAATTCCAGACAATGAAAATTTCTGAAGCTTTTCAACGATAGAAACAGTATCATTCTCATACCCACAAATGAAAACGTGCCCTTTATCAAGCACTAGCTGACGTTCAGTATGTGTGCGGTAAAGTTTATTATTAAATTGAGAGATAAGGTCTTCGAGATCTTCAAAACCTTCAAGGTCACTTACAGGCGTGTAGAGAATTCCATGATGTTCTACGTTGTTTCTAACCCGCCTAGCCAGAAATTCGTGCTTCCGACCATTTGTATCAAGACTTTCGACGAGATCCCAATACCGGGGGTTGTGCCCTGGCAGCGACGTACAGAACGGCATTTTGTCAAAAGGTATGCAACCAACCTTTAGATTCATTTCAGAGAGAAGATTGCAGTTTTCCCGTTGGTACGGAAATTTAAGGATCTGATTGTGCATTCGCAGTAAGAGGTATCGAAGTATGTTTTTCCCTGGCCTATCCGACCGTACAATTTCGCGCACCTTATCCAATACGGGAAACAGTATTGGCTGGGTTACATTAACTGTTCCATTTTCTTTTACTGTTTGATATTTTTCTTCAGGCATATCAATAATATCGAGCAAACTACCTGAGCCAACTGTTAAACCCTGCATCAAGTAGCGATACTCTGGCATTTCTGTTCGCGCCTTTAAATGGAATCCTAAAAGACGTGCAAAGTTATTAAATTCGCAGGGGCGAATTGAAACTTCCCATTTACGAATGATGATGATTGGCATTGTCTGATCTAATACATCAATAGAGTCACGCTGGTAGGTCAACATTGCTGCATACTTATCGGTCATGTCGATATGCGTGAAGGCAATAATACGGTCAAACTTGCTCACCTTGTTGATGGCTCGATAGAACGTGACTTCGTAATAGATATTTCCATTTATGAAGAACGGGCGTGTTTTATGAATATAGTACCGGCCCGTTGTACTGGTTTTATCTGGATTTGAGCGGGCGTTCTCAATTTTTTCTGCAATTTTCTCATGGTACTCTTGTAGTGATGGATCAAGGTTAACAGGAAAGCTCTCTAGATTTGCCAGAACTGACAGATCGTATTTGGATTGTAGCAAATTACGTATGCGGTAGAGATATTCGTAGTATTTCAGCATCAGACGTTCGGAAGAATCACCATCAAACGTGTAATGGGAAGTGACGTGCTCCCCAAAATTGTTACCAGGGGTTGTTAGAGATTTCCGTAAAATAGAGTCAAAGGAGATCTCGAATGAAACCCAAACGATTTACCGAAGAACAAATAGTCAGAACCCTGCAAGAACTGGAAGCAGGCGGCA
>JAJCZA010000014.1 GCA_029262635.1 Vampirovibrionales bacterium
GGTAGGCACCCGTCTTTCTATATAATAGAGGAAGATATCTATAATATTCAATTTTAGGTGAGCCTTAGAATTATTAACTTCGAGCAGTATTCAATGATTGAAACGAATCGGGGGATGAGTATTCGTGTCGATTAGGCTACATCCTATATTTCAGTCTGTCAGTTCAATATTTTTGCTGGAAAAACAAGGGAGTTTTCCTCAAAAACATCAAGCACCCTATTTATCATTAAAATAAGCAAAAATTCCCGTTCCAATTTGTCGTGATTTCACTCCCTTACAAATCAACAATTTGCAAAGGGCAAATTATTCCACGAAAAACGACCCGTTTTCCGTTATTACGATGGGAACTTGCACAGGACTCAGGGAGGATTATTTTAGTGAACGTAAGAGGTGAAGAAGTGCCTGTGTTTATAATACCTGTTTTAACTCTTCACTTTTTTATTTATAAAAATATTTTACTGTGATACATAAATAATCCTCCTGCACAACGAAACGCTTTGAATTCTGGTAGCGTTGCCAAAAATTCTGTATATGGTGAAGCACTGGACAGAATTAATTCCATAGAACACCAATACCACGAGTTTTATACATAAAATTTTCTGCATAAGACCAGTTTGTACCAAAACTTTAACATTTGAAAACGCAATTTGTGTTTTGGAAATACCCGTCGAGATAATGGAGAAAACGATGAACTTAAAGAATAAAATGATGCTGTTGGTAATGATTCTAGGGTTTTCTTTGGCTGGATGTGGTGGAGGTGACAATCCAGGTGGAGGCGCTGTAACAATTTCTGGCGTAGCCGCAGCAGGGGCACCCGTGTCGGGAATTGTAAATGTTAAAGGTGCCAATGGGGAAGTTGCTTCATCTCCAATAAACACAGACGGAACTTACAGTCTTGATGTTTCAAGTCTTACCCCTCCATATATCCTTTTCGCAGAAGGCACAGTGAACGGAAAGGGGATAAAAATCTATTCTGTTGGAGTTTCCGCAGGGACGATTAATATCACTCCGGTCACGGATTTCATATTGCGAAATGCAATAGGCCGATCAGTCGAGACCGCATTTAATAGTTGGGGGACGACCCAGGTGAGTGAGGCCGCCTTATCAACGGCTGAAACCGACGTTCAGACTCAATTGACGCCATTACTGAATGCGATGGGGGTTCCCTCGGATACTGACTTATTGACAACCCCATTTCAAGCAGACCATTCTGGATTAGATGCGGTATTGGATGCGATTGAAATCAGTTACAATGGGAATACTGCAACAATTGTAAATAATCTGACAGGATCAAGTTACACCGACGATGTTACGGTCCTCGGCGACAGTTCAGGTCTTCCAGCCGCGGACGAAGCTGGATCTCAAGGAGCTTTGACAGATGCACAAGCGATTAATGCGTTTTGGAAGTCTCTTGAAGATTTGTTTGTAACGGCACCTTCTAGCACTGCAATTACAGACTGGGTAAATAATCGTATCGCTGAGGATTTCCTTGACGAGGGGCAAAATAAAACTAATTTACTTAATGATTGGTTAAGCGATAATGACCCCATTATTGGTGAAACCTTCTCAGCAGTGATTGTGGCGCCGATAGATGTCAGTGCGACTGTTTATACGAAAGGGTACTCGGTCAGAGTTTCTTTCTCGAACAATATTGAGAGTGGTGACTTTTTAACTCCAATGGTTTTCGACGGGGCAACATGGCTCTGGTTTGGAGATCGAAAATGGCTTGATACAGGAGCAAATGCAAGTGCATTTATGAGTGTTTCAGGTGGGGTAGTTCCAAATACCTTTTCCACAGGGTTTGAACTGTCTCTGGAAGATGACTTCAATTTTGCTTTTAATAAGGGGGTCAGGTCAGCGGTTGTTCGTGGTCCCGGTCTGCCCGCTGATGGTGTCGTGTATGAGCATCGGTTTCCAGATCCTAGTTTTGGGATTTTTGGATCATTCGGTGTATTTTTTATTATATCTGATGATGCTCTGATATCTGCTATCCCGGATAATGCAGAATATACGTTTACTCTTTGTTCGGAGACGGCAATTGATCTTGCTAACAACGGGACTGGCTCTTGTACGGTTCTCCAAACATATACAGATACAGTTATAAAACCACCATTACTCAATTCAGAGCTTAATGCATCTAAGTTCGCATCTCTTACAAATCCGTCAACACACAATCTTTCCAGCTTAAATTTTGGCGGCCAGATAAGTGTAAATTGGACAAAACCGGCAAACACAAATTCTAGACAGGTCTTCTTCATATGGTCGGCTTCATCTACTCGATTTTCATTATCCGTGGATGTTGAAGGGGGCGGTACTTCCGCCGTACTTGACACGACTGATCTTCCTGTCTCAGACGGTTTTGCGGGCCTATTTGTCCGTGTAGGAGACAATTTTGGAAGAGATTTTAATATGGGTTGGTCATTTTTTTAAGAGGTTCAGGGACACCATGATTACTCAGTGAGGCACACCCAGTCTCTATGTGTTGAAAACGTCATGTTAATCTGCCCGATAAAGACACGGAAAAGGTTCATTTTCCGTGAGTCCTTTTTAAAGAAAACAGCCTTGAATCTTATGTTCCCTCGTGGGCCGTCAGAAGATGACGGCCAGAATTTATTTTTTAATCCTCATCCATTAAGTGGCGCAAAGGCTTGCGCCTGTCGATTGAAAAGACAAGCGCAAGCCCCTTGATTTAGCCTTTTAAAGCCGCGAATTTCTCCGTGAGCGTCCAAAGCGCTTTGTTGAGTCTCAAGTCTTCGGAGACGGACTTAATCGCCCTTGAGGTGGTGCGCTGAATTCGGCCCTGTTCGTTCTTTTTCCGCCCTCTCATGCCGCCCCGTAAGAGGTTTTCTTGGATGCGATTAAAGACGGTCCATAAATCGGGGCTTTGGTCATCACGTCTTCGAGGGGCCAGGATCTGGGCGGGCAGGAAAGGCCGGTCTTCTTCGGGCCAGCGAAGCGTCAAGGCCGATTCTGCAAAAATGTCCTGTTCTTCTGCATTTAGCGGAATGCCGCGAAAGTGTTCGATCTGATGAAAAACCTTAGGGGTTTCTTCGACAATTTCATAGGCGGCTTCAATGGCTTCATCGACCATTTTTCCGCTGTGTCGAATCCGATGATTTCCAA
>JAJCZA010000015.1 GCA_029262635.1 Vampirovibrionales bacterium
TCATCACACGATTAGCAGAGAATAATGTCCCCGCTTTCGTCATGATGCAACTTTCACGACACAGCTCCATTAAAATGCTAGAACGCTACGTCCACATGCCAACCCAACACTCATTTGACGCCATTAAACGCCTAGAAGAAATGCAAAGCAATCAGGTTAAAGACCCCAGTAGACCGATAAATTTATGACACAAGTAAGCTTTAATATGGGATAGGTTCTACCGCGCTGAACCCGGATGTCTTCTTAAATTTTATATGATACTTGAAATTACACATGGAGTCTGAAAGGAGTCCTTTAGATTATTAGATTAGCGGTCTATGTAGCCAATAGAAATTTCATAGGCTTTTAAATCCTTGAAGGCATTTTCAACTTGAAAGTCATACTTTTCTCTCTTAACATCAAAAGTCAATGCATCCCATTTTTCTTGTATTGTTAATCTTTTTTGTCGATTTACCCATATCGAAAACTCATCAGGATTTTCAAGATTATTTTTCTGCTCATTTATGAAGTTAATAAGTCCTTTGGAAAGTCTGTGTCGTTCATTCTGTGGATTCGTGAGATATAGAGATGTATAGTATTCTAGAGGTTTACCTGGGCTAACTTCAAATCTATAGCTATCACCTTTTTTAAGCTCTATTCCTGTAGGAAAAACAAAGCTGCAATTAGAGTTGTTTTTTATATCCGTGAAGTAAAAAGAATTATAACCATGATTGACTACAGTTATAGCGATTTTTTTGTCTGCTTCATAAGATAGATGGTATTTCAGTATTGGTTTTTTATATACATATTTCTCGTAGATAAACCAAAGAGTCCCTATTCCAGCAATAATTCCGCCAATTGAACCACCGACATTAAGAATACTAGCCATTGCCTGTACCTGAAAGAAATTTTTCAAGCCCTACCTTATGATACAACCGGTAATTATTCAGTGAATGGCAAATCGTTGGTATCTTTCTAGTCCGTTCCCACCTTCTAAACATATCCGAAGATACACCTAGATACTTGATCGTATCTTCGCTCGTAAAATAGTTGGAAATTTTATTCACAGTAGTTTAATGTTATACCATCAAGCACCCTTGTGCAAATCTATGAAACCAGTGAGAGTATTCTTTGAGATTAAAGCTTGCTAACATTCTTGGCTTTTATTTAATAGTAAATTACAAGTTTATTTGTTATGGTGTTACCATATCGTTGAATCAGAATTTCTGTATTGAAAATCCGTAAACTAATTATAGAACGCTTTCGAGGGGTTAATCAATTTGAGTGGTTTCCTAATGCGGATATTTTATGCCTAGTCGGTTCTGGAGATTCAACTAAATCAACTATTTTAGACGCAATAGAGTTCGTTCTCTCGTCCAGATGGAATATTTCATTTGAGGATACGGACTTCTACAGGGCTGACACTTCCCAACCTATAGAAATTAAGGCTACAATTGGCGAACTGCCAGAGCAACTCCTGAAGGACTCAAAATTTGGCTTGTTACTTCAGGGCTTGAGTGCAGAGGGCAACTTGCATGACGAACCCGAAAATACGGATGAGAAGATCTTAACAGTAAGATTACGTGTAGACGCTTCTCTTGAGCCGTCATGGACGGTTATGAATGAGAGAGATATTGAAGGTAAACCTATATCTGCTCGTGACCGAGAATTATTCTCTACTGCGAGACTAGGTACAATAATAGATAGGCATCTTACATGGGGTCGTGGCTCCATATTAACAAGGCTTACAGGAGAGGTGAAAGAGGCTCCCGCTATACTCGCAAATGTTATACGGGAAGTTAAAAAAAGTTTAAAACCTTCAGAAATTACATCTGTAAAAAGCGCTGTGGAAACCTCGAAAATCCAAGCAAAAAAGTCAGGGGTTCATGTTTCTGCAGAAGGGTACTCAGCACGTCTTGATTTACAAGCTCAGCATATTGGACTTGGCTGTCTTACCCTGCATGATGGAGAAATACCTCTCAGAAATCTTGGCTTTGGCTCTCGACGGCTTCTAGCGATCGCACTACAGCGGGAATCTGCTCGCAGGGGAGGTATTACGTTAATTGATGAAGTAGAACACGGTTTGGAACCTCATAGGCTTCGACATCTTTTGAGCAGTCTCACAGAAAAACATTCTGTAACTACTGAAAATCTATCTGATTCGACTACAATGAATTCTCAAGTTTTTATGACCACACATTCACCAGTTCCCATTGTCTCCCTATCCGCAGAAAACATTCAAATTATCCGTTCTACGGAAGGGAGAACAACTATTACGCCGGTTCCTTCAGATTTACAGAACATTGTAAGGAAAGCCCCAGAAGCTTTTCTTGCTAAAAAAGTACTGGTTTGTGAGGGCAAAACAGAGTTAGGGCTTTGTTGGGCGTTAGATAACTACTGGCAAAATCAAGGTTTAGACTCATTTACATACCTTGGGATCGTCCCTGTTAACGGAGGTGGAAGTGACTCCCCTCAAACTGTAAAAAACCTTATCAATCTGGGTTATGATGTATGCCTGCTTGTTGATTCAGATGTAACCCTTTCTCCAAGTGAAGCAGAGCTTATCCAATCTGGGGTTACCATTGTACAATGGGCTGGTTCCTGCTCAATAGAAGAGCGAATCTTCGAAGATTTACCTGATGAGGGTATTAAAGAGCTTGTAAAATGGATAGGAAATGAAAAAAGTATAGCCTCCATTACTCAATCTATTGTTACTAGGACATCTCCTCAACTTACTCTCTTAGAAAACCCTGATATTTGGACTATCAACACAAATTTGAGACAAGCGATAGGGAAAACTGCAAAAGAAAAAGAGTGGTTTAAAAGACTAGATCTAGGACAGGAAATGGGAGACATCCTCTGTAAATACTTAACGCAGCTCGCTCAAAAAGATACGGGACAAAAAATTAAACAGCTAAAGAGATGGGTTTTTGGCAATGACGACTCCTCAATGTCTACTTGATGCTGAAAAAGCTTATGTTGTATCTCCTGCGGGACATGGTAAGACCCATATCATTGCAGAAGCTGTAGCTTTAAACCCTTTATTAAGACAGCTAGTCTTGACACACACACATGCAGGGGTTGACTCACTTCGCCGAAAAATGAAAAATCAGGGTGTTTCTGCCTCCTCTTATCATATCGAGACAATTGCAGGGTTTGCGCTACGTTATTCATCATCCTATCCTAAAATTTCAGGAGTGAATTGCTTGAAACCAAGTGACGGTCAAGAATGGAATCAAGTGTATGAGGGCTTTTCCAAGCTACTTGATAATCGGCACATTCAGGATATTATCAAAGCTTCTTACCAAGGTATGTATGTTGATGAATATCAAGACTGTACAGAGCAGCAGCATAACTTGATTGTCCAGATTTCTGACCTGATACCGACCCGACTATTAGGAGATCCATTACAAGGAATATATGACTTTGGAAACAATACAATTGTTGATTGGACTATTCATGTAGAGCCTGATTTTGAAGCTTTACCTGAATTGGATTATCCTTGGCGGTGGGATGGTGAAAATAAAGAATTAGGAGAATGGTTGTCAAATGTTGTGAGACCAGCTATTGAAAGCAACCAGCCTATTAGTTTAGAAAAACTCCCTAGTACAGTGATATGGAAACAGCTTCCGAATGACCCAAGACAATATGAAGCTATACAAAAATCGGTTTGTAATGAAACGTTAAAAAACAATGGTAATGCAATTGTCATTTATCCTCATGGAGAGCGTGAATCCCAATGTGTTAATTTCGTAAAAGGGCTTCCAAAGCCTTATCAAATGGTTGAAACTATTGATTGCAAGAATTTAATGAAAACAGCCAAAGAGCTATTTGAAACCAAAGGTTTTGCTAGAGCATTGGTTTTAATTGATTTCTTAGGTATGTGTTTCTCTCCAATCTCCAGTGTTTCGGTTTTGAGTACGCTTAAGAGAAACTTTAAAAATGGAAAAATAGGAAATCCGAGAAGCAATGTCGAATTGGCCTCTAGTCTTCAAGACATAGTTGGGGATAATTCACTTAAATCAATATTAAGAGGACTTGAAGCATTCTACGCTTTGGCTGGTTTAAAATGTTATAGGAGAGAGCTATATAGAGCTATGTGTAACTCTATTCAAGAATTTGACACTGGCAAATATGAAAGCCTCTGGGATGCTGCATGGGAAGTTAGAAACCGTACTCGACAAATTGGGCGAAAGATCCCAAGATTTGCTGTTGGAAGAACTCTGTTGATAAAAGGATTAGAGTTTGATCATGCGATTCTTTTAGATGCAGACGCTTTAGATCCTAAAAACCTGTATGTTGCTCTGACTCGCGGACGCAGTTCGTTAACAATCCTTTCACGCTCAAACGTTATTAATCCCTATAAAAACCTAACGAAGACTAAGTAATTGAGGAACCTCTCCATTGAGTATAAGTTTTACCCAAATAAAACCTTATAAAGGCTCTCAAAATGATGCTTTTGAAGAATTAGTTTGCCAAGCTATCCGCCGAACTGAGGCTGAAAATCAACCCTCTTGGAGAAGGCTTGAGGGCGCTGGTGGAGATGGTGGTGTGGAAGCTTTCTGGTATAGAGAGCCAGGATTCAAAGTTGGTATTCAGGCTAAGTTTTTTACAAAATCTGGTGAGGTAGATTGGAAACAGATTACAGGTTCATTTCACACTGCTCTCAAACTTCATAATGATTTAAAAGAATATCAGATATACATTGCTTGTGATCTCACTGGCCCTACTGGTCGAAAGACCCGCTCCGGCAAACAAGCACGCTCTGGATTAGATGATTGGAATAAAGTCTACAGTGAGCTAAAAAAACACGCTACTAATAAAGGCAGAGACGTTACCATCAGCTTAAAAGCAGCAAGTGATTTATTAGGAATACTTGCTCGCCCCGAATCTGTTGGACTTCCCGAATTTTGGTTTGGTGCAATTGAAATTACATCTAATAAGTTACGAAGCTGGCTTGACTCCTCTTTAAAAACTCTTGGTGACAGGTTCCATCCTGAAGATCACGTTGAAGTATATGCTCAAGATCTTTTTCGTATATTACATCGGACTGAAGGCGTAAAAGAAACACTATTATTTAGTGTATCCAACATTTTGTCCTGTGACAGGCTCGATGTTCCCGAAATATGGACTGATGACTCAGAGAAAAAAAAAGCTATTTTATATGCAAACGAGGCCGTTGAGAGCCTCTCCTCTTTTCAAGAAGAAGTCTGCAAAAATATTTCTATGGAATGGCCCGTAGAGGCTTGGCGAAATAATTTAAAAAAGCTGGAGAACACTATACAAGGATTGATTTATGCTTCTTTTCTATCAAGGGAAAGGAGAACCACTAATAATGATGAACTCACTTATCTCAGGTATAAAGCTGAAGCTATTCATTCAGCCTTAAAGACTTTAGTTACAGTGATCTCCTCGAAAGCCTTTGATGCTGAAATGTCACGATCAGCATTTATTATTGGAGATGCTGGCTCAGGAAAGTCACACCTTCTAGCTGCAGCTGCTAAGGAGATACATGAAGATCAAGGTGTTTGTGTTTTTCTTTTGGGCCAACGTTTCCATCAAGGAAGTATTTGGGAACAGATAGCAGAACAGTTAGGTTTTCCCAATACACCCAAGGAAAAATTGCTAGGTGCTTTAGATGCAGCAGCGTGTGCATCTGGTAAACGAGGCTTACTTATTATCGATGCATTAAATGAAGGCACTCTTCAATGGAGAAATGAGCTTGAAGGTTTTATAGATGAGGTAAGAGCATTTTCTAATCTTGCGATTGTATTGAGTTGCCGTGATGTCTATCTTCCTTATGTAGTCACACCTGAAGCTCAGGCACGATTTCCTATTATTGAAATTAGGGGTTTTGAGACAGAAGAAGAAATAGAAGCGGCCGCTCGTATTTATATTGATAAGAGAGGGATTACGCGGCCACCTATACCATGGCTTGCACCAGAATTTGTTAATCCTCTTTTTCTAAGAAGTACCTGTGTTGGTCTGAATAAGGTAGGAAAAACAGAATTCCCAACAGGGTTGCAGGGAATAAAAGAGCTACTAAAATTTTACATTGAAACTGTTGCACAGAATTTGGGAACAAATTGGGACGGTGGAAATGATCTTATAGCGCCTAGTAAATCAGCCCTCCTTGCTATTGCAAGAACTATGGCAGAAAACCAAAAAGATTGGCTAGAACAGAATATAGCACTAAGTATTGTTGAAAATGAATTTTCCACTTTTCCTGCACCTCAAGAAAAAACATGGCTCAAGGTACTTATTCAAAATGATATATTTCGAGAAGATCCATACCCAGAAGAACCTACTGATAATCCGCTTAACCATAAACCCGATGTAATTCGTTTTGCATTTCAGCGATTCCAAGACCACCTGACTGCCGAAGCACTTCTTAATACAGTTACAGATATATCAGGAGAATTCGAAGGAAGCGGATCCCTAGCATTCATGCTAAATAAAGAAGGAGAACCGAGGTGGGATTGGCAAGGACTTATAGAAGCGTTGTCCATTCAGGTGCCCGAAAAATTTAAAATGGAATTAATTGATGCTCTGCCGGGAAGCTTTGAACATCAATGGTCTCACTGGAACCAAAGGGCTTTCATTCAAAGTGTGAAATGGCGTGAACGTAATGCTATTACAGATAGAACGTTTGAGTTAGCACACCGTCTGGAAGTGAATGAAGAAGGTGACGATTTATTAATGTTGTTGGTTGAACTAGCTCCTCAACCTGACCACCCTTGGAATGCTGAACTATTAGACAAAAACCTGAGAAGATGGAAACTGCCTGTACGCGATAAGAACTGGACTATGCACATTTCAACCCAAGGAGTGGAAGAGAGACATCCCATCAATCGCCTTATTGACTGGTGTTCAGAGGCATCAAAAGAGAAGGCGGATATCAAAGTTCTCTACCTTTCGGCATTGACACTTTGTTGGTCTTTAACTAGTTCAGCCTCTTGGGTAAGGGATAGAGCAACAAAAGCTTTAAGCTCACTATTTACAGACAGGTCACAGTTGTTTGTGGAGATGCTACGAAGATTTTGTGATTTAGATGATTTGTATATTGTTGAAAGACTTCTCGCTGCTGGATACGGAACACTCCTCAGATTCCCTGAAGCAAGTAAAGCTTATTCATACGCCAAAGTCACATGGGAATGTTTTTTTGCTCGAGAACATGTTCCGACTAACATACTTCTACGTGATTATGCGCGAGGCATTATTGACGTTTCGGATACTTTAGGTGTCTTACCCAACGAAATTAACCTCGAAAAGGTTCATCCACCATATTCATCAAAAAGCGTAATTCTGAATGCGACAGAAGAACGAATCAAAACGATTGCAAAAAGTGCTGGTGGAGAAAGTATTTTGCACTCTTGTGGAAAAATGGGAGACTTTCAGATCTATGAGGTTAGACCGAGCATAAACAAAATTTCAACAACACGGCTTGCCGATTCAGCACCTGCAACAAGAAACCAGCTTTCCCGCCAATTTGAAAAGGAAGTCCGCCTCGAAGGAGGGGAGAAGCATGAAACATTACAGTTAATCGAACAATTGATACGAAATGAACGAACCTTCCAATATGGTGAACAGGATGAAGGTTCTCTTGGTTTTCAAATTGATGAGGGATTTTCTGATGCAGAAAAAGTTAAAAAATTTAAAAGCATTGAATCTTATTTTCTTTCCCTTCTTACAGACAAACAAAAAATAAAATACCGTAAGACATGGCTACCAGAGCTGCTCCCCTCCAGGAGAGACAAACGCTCTCGAGAACCTGATAATGTTGAGACCTTTGCCCCCTTGCCGGTTAGTCGTTGGATTGCGAGACGAGCCTACAACATGGGTTGGACTAAGAAACTTTTTGGTAACGACATCCGTCAATATGATAGTCACTATGCACGCAACCGCCCAAAGGTAGAGCGTATAGGGAAAAAATATCAGTGGCTTGCTCGTTCAGAGCTTCTGTCCAGACTGATTGATCGCTATTGGTTGTTTGAGAATTGGGACGATGCAGGCGCTCGCCAGTACGATAATGCAACTGATTTAAGCTTTGAACGTGATATTGATCCTACACTGTTCTCATCCGAAAAATGTGGAGATGGTAAACTGTTTGAAAAAGAACACGGACTTACCCAAAACCCACTACGAATAGAACCTCTTAACGGGAAAAATCTATTGAAATGGCCCTTTCGAGATGAACCAAGTGTCGATACAGAAAGCAAGATTCGGATAACCGACAGTAATGGGACAGAGTGGTATAGACTTGCTTGGTACTCTCGTGCGGTGAGGAGAAAAGCTATAGAGAGACAAACCCTTGGACATAATTTTGCTCAGCAACAATTTGCTTTCACGCATGCCATCATGTGTAAAACAAAGGTAAGGGAAGCTATAATAGAGTCGCTACAAACCACTGTACATATCGATATTCAAGATTGGAGTCCAATTAAGTATACTGACGAATACTATTTATATGAGCTTAGACGCCGAAACATATGGCCTAAACAAAAATGGCATAATATATTCCCTAGATTTGACCGTAATAAAGTGTTTGAAGTAGCCTTTCCAGCCGAAAAGTACTATTGGGAATCTCATCTAGATAGCTCCCTGCCAAAAGGAGCGGATGCGACTGTGCTTTCGGGTTGGTTAATGGATTCGGAAAAATTAGAGCTCTCTCCGTTTTCTCATCAACTGATACAAACCTCTGATGGCGAAGTAGTGGCATGGTCATCAGAGAAAGAAAAAGCAGATTTTGTGGAGAGTGGAATCATTGTCCGAGCAGATTGGTTTAATAGTGTTCTACAAAAAGAAAACTTAGATTGTATGTGGGTGATTACTGGTGAACGCAATGCGTGGCAAGATGACGAACAAGATGCTGCTAGAATCTCGCGTAGGTTTAATTGTATTTCGTCACTGTCTGAAGGAACACATACTCTCATGAATTGGAATGAAGATAACGTGCCCCCCGAAATGGGGGCCCTTTAAAAGTTAAGACTTCCGTAAAATCGGTCTTGACCCTCTTCCCTACTTCTGAGCCAGATCAATTCCTTGAGGCCGTCAATACGCTATATTTTTAAGGAAATATATCACTTTTAGATGAAAAAACCTATCACTGAAGTCTCTTCAGCTCTTCTCTGACCTCATGAATAACGGACTTCCAGTTACCGAGCCTGGGCTGCCTAAAAAGTCTTATATTAGGGTACCAAGGGGACGTCTCTCCTTTCAACCCCCAGCGCCAATCAGGTGTGTAAGGGAGGAGGAGCCAGACGGGCTTACCCGCTGCTCCCGCAAGATGAGCGACACTGGTATCCACTGTAATAACCAGATCTAAATTTGAAATAATGGCGAGGGTGTCTTCAAAGGATTGAATGTCGGAATCGAGGTTAATGATATTGGTTTGAACCTTACTGAGGTCAGTTGCTCTTGACCCTTTTTGTAAACTAAAAAAACGAGCGAATGATATTTTTTCAAGAGGTAATAACTGTTTTAAAGGGCAGGAACGATATCGATCATGTCGATGGGTTGAGTTTCCTGCCCAACAGAGCCCGACATTTAATTTAGAACTGTTTAATCGTTCTTCCCAGAGCTTCTGTTTTTCAAGATTTGGAAAGAGATAAGGGCCATTCTCAGGGATGGTTTTTAGAGTGGTCTGAAAAAGACTTGGTAAACTGAGTAAAGGAACGTGGTAATCATATTCAACGGGTTTTTTCTTATCTTTCGTTTTTACAGTAAGCTGATCAAAATAGCCTTTCATATTTTTTAAAACGCACTCTAGTTCGGGCTGACATTCAAAAATAATCGTTGCGCCTAATTCTTTCATTAGAGGTAAATAGCGGATAAATTGAATGGTGTCTCCAAAACCTTGTTCCGCATGAACCAATAATGTTTTATTTTTGAGATCTTTATTATTTTTGAGAGAAGTCAATTGGGGCTTATCAAAAATTCGTTGTTGAATATTTTGCTCTTTCAAACGCCACTCGTATTCTTTAAACCCTTTTTCATAGTCTCCAAGGAGTAAATAACTTAGAGCTCGATTTAAACGCGTGGGAGTGTGATTTGGATTAATGATCAATGCTTTTTCATAACAGATAAAGGCATCGTCTATTTTCCCTTGAAGTTGATAAATGGAACCCAAATTACTATGGGGCTCTGGCAGATTAGGCTGAAACAACGTGGATTGCTTATAGCAATGGATTGACTTTTCCAAGAGCCTTTGCTCTTTATACACATTCCCCACATTGTTATAAAGCTCACCACACGTTGGATTATGTTTTAAAGCCACACGATACACTTCAAGGGCTTTTTGCCAATGCCCTAATCGTTCAAGAGATAAGGCGAGTTGCAAAGCCAGTAAAGGGTTTTTCGGATTCTCATTAAACAGCTTGCCTAATAGGGGAATGGCTTTTCCATAGTCAGCTGATTGAAAGGCCTGAGACCCTTCTTCAAGCTTCTTTCTCTTGTCCTCTAGTATTTCCAGTGTGTTCACCATCTTATAATACGACCATTCCTACTTGTTGAACTCTGACCTTAAATGCATGATTTAAAATCATGAGCCATTGTAGTATAAACAAAGGTGTCATGAAAAAACATGTGGCTTTCCTTCATCAGAATTATCCGGCTCAATTCGGCCCCATTAGTCAGTTTATTCTGAAAAACTATGATGCCGAAGTTTCGTTTTTTAGCGAGTATACCGCCAAGCCCGTTGAAGCAAGAATTAATCACTATTTTTATGAACCTCAGAAAACCGGTCATGAGAAGAATCCCTATTTCTTTTCTCGCCATTTTGAGGAAGAAGTTGCCAATATGCATGGCATTCACACTAGCGTAACAAACGTTCTAAAAGAGGAACCGGATTTGTTTGTGGGGCATGCCGGCTTCGGTACACTTGGGCTACTTCATTGTGAGTTTCCCGAAGTGTCTAAAATCGGCTTCTACGAACTTTTTTATGACGCCACTGGAAAGATTACGGATTCCCGGCCGGAGTATACGTCACCCAAGGCAAACCGGTTGCGCGTGCCTTTGAGAAACGCAACACAACTGGTTGAATTGGAATATTGTACCAAAGGGTATTCACCAACACCCTTTCAGAAATCAACTTATCCGGAAGCCTATCAAGATAAAATTGAGGTGCTGTTTGACGGGATTGATACCAATTTATATTCACCTGGCGAAGTGTTAAATTCAACAGCACTCAACAGAACCTGGCCGCGTGACGCAAAAATCATCACGTTTGTTTCTCGTGGATTGGAAGCCATGCGAGGCTTTGATATTTTTATGGCGGCAGCTCATAAGTTATGTCAAAAACGAGATGATGTTCATTTTGTCATTGCCGGCAACCCTCATACTCACTATGGCTCTGAGATGGCTCATTTGAAAGGAAAAAGTTTTAAAGCCCACGTTTTGAAACAACATGATTTTGACTTATCCCGTTTTCATTTCTTAAATTGGATTTCTGAACCCGCTCTCGTTGATTTATTTCGACTCAGCGACTGCCATTTTTACTGGACAACGCCTTTTACCTTATCCTGGAGTTTCTTTCAAGCAATGTCGACAGGCGTTTTAATGCTTGGGTCTAATTCGCTACCCGTCAGAGATGTGCTGATGGATCATGTAAACGGCCGACTTATAGACCTCTATGACATCGATCAAATCGTGGATACCATGCTGGAGGTGGTTTCAAAACCCAATAACTTTACCTTCATGCGAGAAAACGCCAGAACTCTGATGCTTGAAAAATTTAGCTTTGAGGTTTGCTTGCCAAGGC
>JAJCZA010000016.1 GCA_029262635.1 Vampirovibrionales bacterium
AGAAGGAATGAATTCTCGTATCCGTCACTATTTAGCAAGATTTCGACGGAAAACATTTTGCTATTCAAAATCAAAATCAATGGTCGTCGCAAGCCTTAAATTACTTTTTGCATTAAAACTCTCAAATAGTTAGCAACACCCTCAAGGCGAAGCCCTGGAATACCTCTACTCCTTTTATGAAGCTCAGAAAAAAGCTTAATAATAAACCTACCGAACACTGATGCCTTCGTTGAGGTATTTGATGAGGGGGTAGATGAAGAATTCGATGATTTTTCGTTTGCCGACTTTAATGTCGGCGCTGACGGTCATGCCGGTTTGGATGTTTTGTTCCACGCCTTCGACCATGAGGTGTTTTTCGAGGGGGTGAATCATGACTTCATAGATTTGAGCTTGTCGAGTGGGATCGGATTCACTAACTTTGCTGTCTTTTGCAATTTGAATCACTTCGCCACTGAGTAAGCCATATTTCTGAAAGCTAAACGTATCAATTTTAATGGAAACGGGCATGCCTTTCTGGATAAAGCCAATGTCTTGATTGCTAATATTCGCTTGGATCATGAGGTTTTCAGTTTCGGGAACCACGGAGATTAATTTTTCAGCCGGAGTCACCACCCCGCCCACGGTATGAATAAACACTTCATTGACCGTGCCGGTGACCGGCGAAATGATTTGATGACGCGCATGGGTAAAGGCCGAACCTTCGCGTCGGGCTTTTAACTGGCTGATTTGCTTTTGCTTCTCCGACAGTTCGGTGAGGAGTTCCTTCTGGTGGGACTGACGAATCGCGGTCATATCTTGCCGAATTTCCTGTTGTCGGTAACTCAACTCATCGGTTCGGTGATTGAGTCGCTCAATGGCCTTTTCATACGTGATCAGATCCTGTTGAATGGCTTCGTAGTCTTTTTTCGCAATAATATCCAGAACGGACTTCAGGCGAGCCTCTTTTTCTTCGGCCAGGGTTAACAGGGATTCATTTTGAGCCATTTCAACCTGGGCCTGTTGTAGCTGTTGTTCAATACTCTCAAGCGAAGCTTGCTTGGCGGCCAATTGAGCCTGTAAGTTATTTTGAGCGGAGTGATAGAGTTGTTGCTGGGTTTTTAACGCATTAAGCTCTTGGTCTGAATGGGATTCTGGGTTCGGAACGAACGGAGCCTGTTCAATATTAGCTTGAATGCGAGTTTGCTCTATCTCTAGATGACTGAGATTACTCTCGGCGGACTCCAACTCGGGTTCGGACATAGCCGTATCAATGGTGATTAGGAGCTGCCCTTTTTTAACCGGGTCACCGGGTTCCACCAGAATGTTTTTGATAACCCCGGTTTCTAACGGTTGAAGGACTTTCACATTCCCCTTGGGAATGACCTTGCCGCGTCCCGTGACCACCACATCCACTTCGCCCATGAACATCCAAAGCACCGCAAAGACAAACACGGATAGGATAATCCAGAACGTGGTCAATGCCAACGGGCTGGCCGGGCTGTCTTCAATTTCCGATAGAATGGGCTTAAATTCATGACTATCTTCTTTTCGAACCAGCCGTTTCAAAAACTTAAACATGAGCCAAACTTCTGGAGCTTGCTTGCAGGCTTCGGTTGTCTTGTTGGGTGTAGAGGGCGTGGTAGGGGCCCTTGGCGCGGAGGAGTTCGGTGTGGGTACCGGATTCAATGATTTGGCCTTGTTCCATGACGAGAATCTGATCACAATCAATGACGTTACTTAAGCGATGAGAGATAATAAACAGCGTCCGCCCTTGCCGAATTTGACTTAAGTTGTCCTGAATAATGCGTTCGGACTCGGCGTCTAAAGCCGAGGTGGCTTCATCAAAAATCATGATCCGCGGGTTGGTAATGAGGGCTCGCGCAATGGCAATCCGTTGTTTTTGCCCGCCGGAAAGCGCAGAACCTCGCTCGCCCACTTGGGTGTCGTAACCTTCAGAGAGTTGGGTGATAAATTCGTGGGCACCCGCCACTTGGGCGGCTTGGATAATCAACTCAATGGAGGCATCCGGCTTGGGCATGGCAATGTTTTCTCGAATGGTGCCACTAAAGAGATAGCTCTCTTGCAGGACCACCCCAATATGATGCCGCAACCAATAGGCATCCAAATGACGGGTATCCATGCCATCCAGAAAAATCGATCCTTCCTGTGGAATATAGAGTCGTTGAATGAGCTTGGTGATGGTACTTTTCCCACTGCCGCTTCGCCCCACCAAGCCAATGCTCATCCCCGGCTTGACATCCAGGGACAGGTTATTGAGCACATACGGCGCTTCCGGCGAATAGCGAAAGGAAATGTTGTCAAATTGAATGGCCCCTTCGATTCGAGGCAAGGTAATGGCTTGGCTGGACTGAATTTCCGTGGGGTGATTCAAAATATCACTCAGGCGATCCACCGCCAGCAGGGTTTGCTGAAATTCATTCCAAAGATTGACCAGCCTTAAAATGGGCTGGGTGAGTTGACCGGCAAACATCTGAAAGGCAATGAGCTGACCAATAGTGAGTTGATTCTCGATAACTAGCTTGACTCCCAAATACAAAATGGTAATGGTCATCCCTTTTTGGAGCATCGTGGATAACGCACTGGCCACATGGTTGAGTTTTGATAGCTCAAACCCTGATTTCAGGTAATTCCCCAGATGATCCTCCCACCGTTTTTGCATACTCCCTTCAATGGCCATGGACTTCACGGTTTGAATGCCGGTGGTGGATTCGACGAGGTATGAGTTGGATTGGGCTCCCATCTGAAACTTGGTCTCTAGTCGTTCTCGCAATGAAGGGGTAATGAGTAAGTAGAGAATGGCAATGCCGATGATAAAAGCAATAACCACGAGGGTTAACTTGACGCTGTACAAGAGCATCATGCCGAGAAAGACCACCGAGAAAATGAGATCAATAATCACGGAGACGGATTTATTCGTGATGAATTCCCGAATGGTGTCCAGTTCTCGGACTCGCGCCACAATGTTGCCTACCCGTCGGGATTCAAAATAGGAAAAGGGGAGCGCGAACAAGTGCCGGAACAATTTAGCGCCGAGTTTCGCATCAATCTTGTTGGCCGTGTGGGTGAAGATATAGTTTCGGGTGAGGTTCAAGCAAAACTCAAACAACATGATGGCAATAAAGGCCACTGCCAACACGTCCAGGGTGGTCATGCTTCGGTGCGTAATGACCTTATCCAGAATCACCTGCGTAAACAATGGAATCACCAAGCCGAAGAGTTGGACGACAAACGAACCCAGCAAGACTTCCGTCAAGACCCGTTTGTACTTGATAATTTCGCTATAGAACCATTTAAAGCCAAATTTAATTTGAGCCGTCATCATCTTGTGATTCAGGACAATGATGTCACCCGTGCTAATGCCCGCCAGTTCCTCAAAGGTGAGCACCCGTGTTTGTTTGGATTGGTCAGTTTCAGACGCTTCAAAAATCAACGCTTTTTGTTCGTTAACATCGACTTTTAAAAGCACCCGAAAGCTTTGGTCTTCCAAAATTAAAATGGACGGCAAAGGGTATTTACCAATGGCATCGGCGAATGAAATCCGTTTCTTCTTGACCTTGTAATCCAAGTTTTTTAAGATGCGAATGAGTTCTTCAGGCTTTAACTCCGCTTCGCCTAGCGCATATTCTCGAATGACAGACCGCATGTCGATGGGGACTTGGTTGATCTTTGAAATGAGTTCAATGGCGATGAGTCCCGTTTGCATCGTCTATTGAGCCTCCATATCTGTCATTATCTGCAACTTGGCCAAGGCTGAATTTTTCTGAGTTTTGGCTTGCTTTAAAGCCCGTTCCTCTTCAACCATTGAAAGATGTTGTTTGAGGACACTGACGCGATCCAGCAGAGCCTGCACGGAAAGGCGTTCTTCCATCATGAGTTTTTCCGCACTCTGAAGGGCGGCTTCAGCCCGATTTTCTAAAACCTCTTGATAAGAAACCGCAACGAGGTGGGTGGATTCATATTCCCGACGCAACTCCGCCAGCTTTTTTTCTTTTTCGATTTCCAGCTTTTCAATTTCCAGTTTGGCACGTTTGATTTGTGCCCGATTTTTAAACCCATCAAAAATAGGGACATTGAGAGAGACGCCCACCGAGAGTGAGCGATTTTGGAGATCGCTTACCGAACGAGACCACTGATCGGGATCGGCGCCAAACAGATTGTAATAAGTGTAGGTGGTGAGTTGAGGGAGTTGCTCCCGGCGTTGAATGGCCAGCTCTTTGCGCTTCTTGTCAATTTCCAGGTTATAAAAGGCCATTTCAGGCAGGTTGGCTTCAATCATTTCCATGTCTGAAGGAGTGATCAGTGTTTCAAGAGTGCTTATTTCGACACGATCTGAATCATACGACGCTTGCGTGTAATACGAGAGTGCTTTGAGTTGTTTTTGAAACTGCGCTTTTAAGTTGCTTTGCTCACTCAGCGATTTGGCGACCTGAATAGCCTCTTCAGCCACCAGCACTTTGGACGATTCACCAGCCTGATGAAGTCGTTCGGTCATCTGGTAGATTGTCTGTTGGGTTGGAAGGGTCTCTCGGTTGGCCGTCAGCGTATGATACGTTTGCAGGGCCTTCGTATAATGTTCCAGCACCTGAAGTTTTAAATCTCGCAATCGTTGACGGTACAACGCATTTTTTGCGCCCACATCATCTTTCGCAATACCCACTCGTTTGCGTCGAATCCCAAAATTAAAAAGAGTCAACGTCGCCTGCACATTGGCTGAATTCTGGAACCGTGTCCCTGCCGGTAAAATTGTGTTACCAATGGTGGTCACAGAAGAAAGCGCCCCGGTCAGATCCCGCTGATACTCACTATTGAATCGCCCTTGAATCTGGGGATAATATTCGGCTCTCGCTTCGAGAATACCCGTCTTGCTAATCGCAATATCTGTTTCCGAAATCTGAAGGTCGTAAGAGTTCGCAATGGCCTGGTCGAGAACAGATTCAAAACTGAGGACCGTTTGGATCTTTTCTTGAGCTTCTCCAGAAAACAGTAAATGGACCATTAAAATGAGACCCACCAGAAATGTTATTTTCAATCTTAAAATTCTTGAAACAATCACGAATTATTCGTATTCAGGCGCGAGCCTTTGTCCTCTATTTTTATATACCATCAACCGAACTGAATGCGTTCCAGATTACTACGAACATATTGGAAGGCATAGATTTCTATAAGCTTCGTTTATCAATACGAAAAAAAGGCCTCTACAGGAGCTTTTTAAGAGATCTCTTAATTACTGGACACTTTAAAGGAGAAGAACGCATCTCCTTGAGGAAATTAAAACAGGAAAAAAGCCGCAGTCCCTCACGATGACCGGGTAGAGGCTGTTGCGATGTGTGTTCAGTATTGGACTGATGTAATGGCAAGAGACGTTGACCAAGAGGTTGATGAGGAATTCACTCGAAAGTTAGAAGAAGAACTCGAAAATTGGCAAAACTCGTTAGACGGCGGAAATGCCCTCACAGAGCGGAATTGGGTCAATAGATAAGTCAAATAAAATTCAACGCTTGAAACCCTTTCGTAGAGCGGGTTTCCAATTACTAACCCTATCTAGAGGGAGAGGATAATAAACATGTATATACATGTACCTTCATGTCAGAAGTGAGGGATCTTCATGGTCTCTGTTCTTCATTGTTTAATCCTGTGTCTTGATCCTCTTGGTTATCTTGATCCCTATACCCCCCTTTGATTATTCCTATTAATACTTTATATCCTTAAGGAGAAACTAATATGATGACCCCAACCCAGGTAGTTGATGGAGCTACAGATAATGTCCTATCAGCAGCCTTTGATTTGATCCCTGGTAATACCTATGCCGTTCAGGTAAAATCCCCCACAGCTACCTATGACTCTGGTGTGGTTACTGTGGAACAAACCTTTGATGATACCAACTTCTATGCCACCCCTGATTTCAGCTCAATGGGAGTGGATGGGATGCAAACCTTCGTTGCAATGGGAACAAAGGGTAAGTTCAGAATTGCTAGTGTTGCTGCTGCCGGGGCTGATATTGATATTGACTTCGTGGACCTGGGTGGTCTTCACTCACGGAATAAAGACTACAGCCGACACGATGTGACTGTTACCAATAGCTAAGTTAATGCAAGTTAGCTATAAGGAGACTAAGGTTATATAATATGCCTTAGTCTCTCTTTCTCTTTTCTGTATTTACCCGCTTGGTAATTCTATCTGCTTCATTCTCTCTACAACAGCTTTCTGGGAGGTCATTAGATAAAGTTCTGTTACGGCAAGGTTAGAATGCCCTAAAGATTTACTAATGTACTCAACGGGCATCCCCGCTTTCGAGCATAGAGTCGCATAAGTCCTCCTAAGGCCATGGGCAGTTATCTCAACTCCAGCCTGTTCGCTAATCTTTTGTATCCTCTTCTGTATTTGTATTTTCACTAAGTGTCTACCTTGTGGATTAATTAAGAGGTAAGGGCTTTCTGTATCGAGCCGCTTTTCTAAATACTCTTTTAAGACATGCTGTAGTTGATTACTTATACCCACGATTCTGTCTTTAGCTCCTTTGCCTCTAAAAATAAATATTTGTCCTCCTTTTAAATCAATGTCTTTCATCTTTATATTAGCAGCCTCGGATACCCGGATGCCTGTATGAAGGAGCAGATTAACGATAAGCCTGTTTAAGAGCCTGCTATAAGCCGAATAGCGGGGATAATTATTGATATGATTAAATATTTGCTCAATTTCACCTTCATCGCATACTACCCTAGAGGGTTCCCCTACTCTCTCAGGTCTATACTTTTTAAATTCATTAAGTATAGCCTCGTTTTCCATATTGTTTTTCACTAAATATTTAGCGAAAGAGGTTAAGGCGCTATACACATCATGCCGTGCGCCATACTGGTCGGTACGATACTGTTCTAATGCTAGCTGAAGCGTGCCTACATTAACCTGTGAGTACTTAATAAAGAACACTGTAAGAGCCCTGTTATATTTAAATAGAGTAGCTTCAGCTAAAGGTCTCTTACTTATCCAACCGTTCTCAGCCCATCTATACCAGTCATCCTTATAAGGTTGATGCCCTACCTCAACTCTAGGACGTGTATCTTTCTCTTTAGAGCCAAACTTATCAATGTACTCTTCTAACCATATAACAAGACTGCCCCCAGCTTCTGTCATAGCCCCCTCAACCCTTTGTATCTTACCAGCCTGAATTAGTCTGTTTACCTGCCGCTGAGTCTTATTCAGCTTCTTGGCTACCTCTTTTGTACTAATCAGTTCTCTCATTTTCTACTCCTTATGCTGGACACGTCCTAAAAATGACCATGTCCTAAACTATAACTTGTGATACTATTGGCTCACATCGTGCGTTTAGACGATGGGGTATTTAACAATGAGTAAAATAATCGGATAGGAAGTAATTGCTTATGAAAAGTCGACAAATTGTTGCCAACACACTGGTTTTAGCCATGACCTTGGGTCTTATGAGTCTTCCGCTTGCGGGGGCAGAATCGACAACGCCAGCTAGTGG
>JAJCZA010000017.1 GCA_029262635.1 Vampirovibrionales bacterium
CCTGTTTTGGATGTTTTAGACGGAAACAACCACTCCTGCCCGGATATCGTGTAGCTGGCCAGATACTCATGCAAGAAGTCTGCCAAATTAGCTGTTATTGGTTGTTCCCGAGATCCAGCCTTCGCTTCAGGGACATAAATAGTCCGTCGTTCGAGATCAATATGCTCAATACGAATGGATAAAATCTCCATCCGGCGCATGCCTGTTTCCAAAGCAATTTTGATGAAGGGATAAACCACGGGATGATTATCCTTTTTGGCCTCCTCAAGCAGTTTGCGGATCTGTGGTTGCGTGAGATAGACAATGCGCCCCGGCGATTCCTTGTATTTTCTGACACGGGCCGGTGAATGATCCAGCCAGTCCCAATCCACCGCTTTGCTGAAGAGGTGTGACAAAACCGCAAGATATCGGTTCACCGTAGACGTGGAAAGTTTGGAGTCCAAACACTGTTTTTTGAATCGCTCGATGTCAAAAGATCCGATACGTTCCAGGGGCATATCTCCAAAGAAAGGAATCAGGCGTTGCTCAAGTTGCTGACGTTTTATAGGGATATTCTTGCCGCCTTCCTGTTCAATGCGATCCAAATAACGGGTCGCCGCTTCCCTGAAACTCAATGGGAGTTTTCGGCCTTTAGGAAGGGACAGACGATCCATCCGAGCCTCATTCTTGAGCTTTTCAATCGCGTTTTCGGCATGGGTTCGGGTAATGCCTTCCGATTCATTCCCGACGACCCGATGCATCCGCTTTCCGTTGACCTGAACACAAATCTCAAAACGACCATCGCCGCTCTTAAGCTTTTCATAAATAATCCCATGCTCGACAATCCGCTTTCCGGGGGGCAAAGAACGAAGGGCCTGTCTTGTCAGCTTCTCAAATCGCTTGCTCATCTCAATTGTTACCTTTTGGTTAATAAACACTTGTATTAATCTTACAGGAGAGATAAACTTCTGTGTAGTGATTCCTACACACTGTAAATTCCATTCTATCGTGTAAGAACCCAAAAATGTATAGAGAGGCCGATATGACTCCCTTAACACCCCAAGAAAATCAATTTGGAAAGCTTATCCGGGAACGCCGGGAGGCCAAGAACATTTCGTTGCGAAAGTTTGCACAACAGGTGGGATTGAGTGCAACCTATCTTAGCAAGATTGAACGGGGGGAAATGGCTGCACCGGGTGAAGAAAAAATCAAAATCATTGCAGAACATTTGGAATTGGATGAAGACGAGTTGCTGGCCTTGGCCGGAAAGGTCTCCACGGATCTGAAGGAACTCATCATGGAACATCCTAAAGTGATTGCCAATTTTCTTCGTTCCACGCATGGCCACAGCGTTAAAGAGATCCAACGCATTACCGAGAAGTTACAGAATGAAGTGTTGTCCAAAACCCAAAAAGAGGAGATTGACCCTTGAACTACCAGAAAATCATTTACCCAAACTACATTCCTGACGGCCGGATCAGGCGGCTGGTGGAGGAACTGCTGTTTAACTTTAATGGAAAATCCATTGCTGAACAAACACTCCCCATTCCTGTTGAAGAGATTGCTGAATTTCACCTGGGATACTCGCTGAACCTGGATCATCTTGGTGATCGTTTCGGATTCCAGGATACGTTTGGGTTCATTGATTTTGATCGGAAGGAAATCTGGATTGACAGCAGCCTGGAGCCAGGGGTATCGCCGACTGGTAATGAAGGCCGGTATCTGTTTACCGTCAGTCATGAAATTGGTCATGACCAGTTGCATCGGCCGTTCTATGATAACCGCCATATCCAGAAGAGCCTCTTTGATTCCGAACAGCCCGTTGATAATGATCAGCCGGATGCGGCCATTATGTGCAGGGAAAAGGAAAAGAGAGAACCGCAAGAAATTCAGGCGGATCTGTTTGCCAGCGAACTGTTGATGCCTGAAGTTCTGATCCGGCAACAGTTCCACGAGATTACGAACGAAATTAGACGTAATCCGAATCGTTGGGCCGTGGAAATGATGGTTACCGATGAATTATGCCGGCGGTTTCATACTTCCAAACAAGCCATGGAGATCCGGCTGGACAAACTAAAACTCTGGCATGGTTTGCAGGGCAACCGGTTAATCCTGACCTGAATACAAAAATTTTTTGTCTATATTGTTTCTAATGTACTAAACGCTAAACAAAAGGAGAAGTAACGATGACTGAAGATGTCACCCCAAACGAAACCCCGCAAGTTCAGATGCTCCATGACGGACGGATGGACACTGAAAACGCCGCACTGTATCTTGGCCTGAAACCAAAGACGCTTGCCATGATGCGATGTTCTGGTTCTGGACCCCGATTTATCAAGAAAGGGCGGGTCTTTTATTACCAGGAGGATTTGGATGGCTGGCTCAATGATGATGGCCGGTTCCAGTCCACCGCACAGGCCCGTTTCCATCAGGACCAAAGTCACAATATCTAAAGAGGACAAAACCCTATGATCACGCTTGATCTTCTTGAGCAGACATTTGGCCCGGCACGGCAACAGGGCAGGGAATGGCATTTTCCATGCCCTCAGTGCCTTTATCAATTCACAGCCTGCGAGAAAAACGGGCAGGTTCTGGTGTATTGCCACTCCTGCGCCTCGAACCATCATCTTCTGAGTGCCTTGGGCTCAAGTCATACATTCACCCGTTCCGCATCTTTCCAAAAAACACAAAACAGTAATTTGGAAACCCGACAATGGGCGTTGCGAATCTGGAATGAGACCATTGCTATAGAAAACACCCTGGCCGAGTGCTATTTGAGAAGACGCGGGATCAATCTTTCGTTCCCTCCCGTCATCCGGTTTCATCCCGGTTTGAAACATACGGAAAGCGGCCAGTATTTTCCGGCGGTGATTTCATCCATTACCGACCCGACGGGAGAATTTATTGCAATTCATCGAATCTGGCTGTCTCCAGATGGCAAAAAAGCCCCTGTGAAACCTTCAAAAAAAACATTGGGCAGCTTTCGGGGCGGTATCATCCAGCTGGCAGAACCTTTAGACATGCTGGCCTTAGCTGAAGGGCTGGAAACCGCGCTGAGTGTTCAGCAGTTGAGCGGACTGCCAACTTGGGCAAGCGTTTCATCAGCCAATATGAAAAATATACGCCCCTCTGCCAGCGTGAAAACCGTCTATATTTTTGCGGATCATGACCCGGCAGGAATCAAAGCTGCGGATCAGACAGCGGCCATATTGGCACGAGAAGGGTTTCATGTGGCGATGGCCGTTTCTCCTGTCCCTGGCAGTGATTTTAATGACATATTGTTGAAAGGAGTTGTGCCCGAATGAACACCAATCACATTATGGATTTGGCACAAACCTATCAGAAGCAATGGCCAAAACCGGACATGGCATTAATCAGCGGGGGGCGAGAGAAGGCTCCTGAGATTCCATTGGCTGTGTTCGGGGATGTCTGGTCATCCTGGATGAAAGTAGCGGCCAATGGACGTTCAGCACCAGTTGATTATATCGTAGGTGGTGTCATGGCTGTTGTATCCGCTTTAGTTGGTAACGTAGCTACTGTTTCACCCTGGCCGGACTGGAATCAATCAACCACCCTGTGGGTAGCATGTGTCGGCAACCCTTCTGCCGGAAAAACACCGGCCCTGGATTTTGTCCTCTCACTGCTGCGCACTCTTGAAAGCGAACAGGCCAAGGATCTCAAACAACAGCGTCAGGACTATGCCCAGAAGCTTGAGACGGCACGGGCAATCAAGGATAAATGGCGATTGGAAGTCAAAACCGCCACACAGGAAAATAAACCTGCTCCCCCCATGCCGGATGAGGCCGTTGAACCTGAACCACCCACGGAACCCCGGCTGCTAGTCGTTGATGCCACCGTTGAATCATTGGCAAAAATTCATTCCCGAAATTTACGGGGTTTGCTCTTGTTCAGGGATGAACTTTCCGGTCTAATTGAAGGGTTCGGGCGCTATGGCTCTCAGGGGGCTGACCGGGCTTTTTACAATGAAGCCTACAATGGAAATCGTTACGTGATGGATCGGGTCAAAAATGATGAAAATCCGATTCGTATTCCCCGGCTGTCGCTTTCCATTGCGGGGGGCATTCAGCCGGACAAACTGAAAAGCGCCATACTGGGCGGAGATGATGACGGCCTGAGTGCACGATTTTTGTATTTCTGGCCTGATCCGGTAACCCCAACACGTCCCAGGGGGAAAACGGACAAAACCATTGCCCTTGAAGCCCTCCGGCGAATTTTAAACATCCCCATGCCCTTGAATGAATTCGGAGAACCTACTCCCAAGGGTTACCCTCTGGCATCCGAAGCGGTTGATTGTTTCCATGATTATCGTCTGGAGTTAGCCAGGGAAGAGGAAGGAGCCAGTGGCTTATACCTTTCCTTTCTGGGCAAGCTTCCGGGTGTGGTTCTGAAACTGGCACTGATTATTGAATTTATGCGCTGGGCCGTTGAACCTTTCAGCAGTCCTGAACCCCCCGGCCAGATTTCAAAAGAATCGGTTTATGGTGCACTGGGTCTTGCGGACGCCTACTTCAAGCCGATGGCAAAGCGGGCTTTCGGCGAGGCTGCACTCCCCCGCCATGAACGTGATGCAGCCGCTCTGGCTCGTTTTATCTTCAAAGCTCGTCCGGAAACCGTCAACGCCAGAAAACTGCAACAAAAACGGCTCGGTGGTATCAACAAGGCCGAGAGAATGTATGCGGCATTGAATGAACTGGAAGAGGCCGGTTGGATCGATCCTGTACCCAGTCGGGAAGGCGAAACGGCAGGTCGAAAAAAGGCTGATTACGACGTCAATCCCAGAATTTGGGAAACATCCGATGAATAAATGGCTTGAGCTTTTCTACAGTGAAACAAAAGCTACAGTATCTACAATAGCTACAAAAGCAGACCCTATTGTTGCAAACGTAGATAATGTAGCTAACGTACAAGCGTTGAAAACCGAACTTGAAAAATTGCGTTTGAAGTGGAAAGCCTGTCTGTGGATTCGAACACAGCCTCATTACAAAGATCTTTCACCCGGATGTCTCCAGTCAGAGAAAAAAGCCTATGCCCGGATGCGCTCACGGGCAAGTGAAATTAAAAGAATCCTTTCAACAATCCAGCATCAAGAGGACTAATAATCTTGCAAACTTCCATTTTATTCTGTTTCTTTCAACACCCCTAATCCCCCTGTTATAGTGGAATGATAGGTATTTAACAGGAGGCACTTCGTATGGCCGGCGCTTCTCATAAACTGAAAATAGAATGGATTCTAACAGAGAAACTGGTTCCTCATGCCAACAACGCCAAGCAACATCCCGAAGAGCAGGTAGACCAGATTGCGGCATCCATTCAGGCTTTCGGTTTCAATGATCCCATTGCAATTGATGAAAACAATACCATTATTGAAGGACATGGCCGTCTGCTGGCCGCCAAAAAACTGCAACTTGAAAAAGTGCCGATCATCCAGCTTTCCCATCTCAGCGAAGCCCAGAAGAAAGCCTACATTCTGGCTCATAACAAGCTGTGTCTGAATACCGACTGGAATCTGGATCTGTTGCGTTTGGAGCTGGAACGTCTTCAGGAACTGGATTTTGAAGACCTCTCATTAACGGGTTTCCGAAATGCCGAAATCGGAATTCTCTTTGCCGAACCCTCAATCCCTGATACGGAACCCGAACTGGATGAAACTCTTGTGGAGAACAGTACGACAAAGCAGATTACCTGCCCTGAATGTGGAACGAGCTTCAATGCCTGAAAATGCATTCAAGGTTGTATCCACTTTTGCGGGCTGTGGCGGTTCGTCCCTCGGTTATAAAATGGCTGGGGGTGAGGTTGCGCTAGCTATCGAATGGGAAGCAAATGCTTGTGACACCTACCGCCTGAACCATCCCGATACCCCTGTCTTTCAGCGTGATATCACGACAGTTACCAGCGCCGAGATACTGGATGTGATTGGAATGAAACCGGGTGAACTGGATATTCTGGACGGCTCTCCACCTTGTCAGGGGTTCTCAACAGCGGGAAAACGCCGAATTTCTGATCCAAGAAACCATTTATTTAAGGAATACGTCAGGCTACTGAAAGAATTGCAGCCGAAGGTTCTGGTAATGGAAAACGTAGCTGGCCTGGTGCGCGGACAGATGAAACCCGTCTTTGTAGAAATCCTGACTGCGCTAAAGGAAAGTGGTTATCAGGTTCGGGCCCGCCTGATGGACGCCCAGTATTACGGCGTTCCCCAGCGACGCAAGCGTGTCATTTTTATTGGTGTCCGGCAAGATCTGGATATTTCACCTTCTCACCCTCTACCTGAAACAAGACCCATCCTCCTTAAAGAAGCTTTGGCAGACTTGAAGCCACCATTAAAAGTACTGTATCCCAAAGGAACAGCCGCCCGGCTTGCCGAATGCCTGAAGCCGGGTGAGGATGGTTCCAGGTTGAGAACCCGTCTTGGTGGCAAGGTGCGCGATTATTCCCTGAAGCGTTTGTCCTGGTACAAGGTGGCTCCGACAATCTGCAAGTCTGTCCGACCCGGACAATGTGGCCTCCTGCATCCCGAAGAGAGCCGTTACATGGCTACTGAGGAACTAAAACGGATTGCATCTTTCCCGGATAATTACCAGTTTACCGGCTCCCTGGAAGAGCAATGGGCCCGTATTGGCAACAGTGTTCCTCCACTTCTGATGAACGCCATTGCCGGGCATATCCGGGATCATATTCTTACTCATGTTCCTGAACTTCGGAGTTATAAAAAAAGGAATGCCTAATCCGCCCAAAAAACTGACCGTAAAAGAATTGGCCGAGGTTGAGACCTTGGCCGGACTCGGCATGCGTTTTGAGGATATTGCGTTGACCAAAGACATGTGTCTGGATACCCTCAAAAAATATGCCGATGAGCAACTCCAGCGTGGAAAGGCCAAGGCCAAAGCCCAGATCATGCAAACAGCCTATAAAATGGCGGTTTCCGGGGAAAATCCGACGATGACCATCTTCTGGCTAAAAACACAGGCTGGCTGGAGCGAAAATCGCAATAACACCGCTAACCGAAACAATCTGGCCGAAATGGTCAAAAAATCCGACAAACCGATCCAGATTATTGTTGCCTATCTGGCCGAGACCATGGGACAAGTCAGTCATGGGGATGTTGATCCCCGTGTGGCCTCCTGTATTGCCCGCATTGCCGGAGTGTTCCTGAAAGCCGTGGCTCAGGGCGAACTGGAAGAACGCCTTGCCCTGCTGGAATCGACTATAAAATCGTCGGAACCCCAGTTACTGGATTTGGAGCTGGAACCATGAAATCAGCCAAAAACCGCCTAAAGACGCTGGAGGCACAACTAACACCCAGGCAGGTTATTATCCATCTGGTGGAGCGGATGAAAGAGTTTGATGATCTCGATGCCTTTATTCTATGGGGTTATACCGGTGAAACATTGGTCAGGATGGCAGAGACTCGTGAAAATATGTATAAGGCAATCAAACAAGGGGCAGGGGATAAAGATCCACGAAAAATCCATCGGGCATGCAAGAAAGTACAGCGGGAATTGTTTTTTCTCTATGAACTGGCAATGGCACCCTCGATGCGTATCAAAACCAATAAATACCGCTATCTATACTGGATCAGCACCATGGCGCACCAACTGGAGGGAATATTCCGAAAACTGAAAGACTCCTCCAAACAGGAGCCCACGGTAAAGGAACTGGCCATGTTCAGAGATAGTGCCCAAAAACTTTTGCTGGATCTGGTCAGTGAGCAGCTGGTCGTGGAATGGATTAGTCAGCAGTATTTTGACGGACGTCCTTTGCTGTTCAACAGCCAGCAGACCTTTCTTGAGAAATTGATCAGCCGTGTGGAGCAGATGATTGAACTTTTCAATGAAGCTCTGGAATTGTTCCAGGTAATGGACCAGCCCTCGGAGAGTTACAAATTTGAGCCGGTCAATGTCCAAAAACTCCGGGCAGAAGGTAAAAAATTTGTACCCGGCATCATTGAACAGGTCAAACAGGATTCCAGGATAAGCATGTACAATGCGGAGGGGGCTCATGACGAGGCCATCAAGCTGTTTAAGGATTCATTGAGCATAAAATCAGGGAAATAACCTGAATCTCTATACGTCTGCTACGCTCACAGAAAAAAGTGGCCAAAAACCCTCTAGTCCCTTGGTCGTTTTTATCCCTAGTCCTACAATCAAGAGTTTAGCAGGACTTTATGCACTTCCGCATCCAGATATATGAACCATTGTGCATTTTTTGTGCATTTACGCCATTTGATTGGAAGTTATGGGAAGCACGGCCGGCGCAGACGGCCCAAACGTCAGGATGTCCTAGTGCTAATTCATCAGCAGGCCAAATCCCCTAATTATGTATGGACGGTGGACTTTGTGTACGACACACTGGCCAGCAATCGAAGTATCCGTCTGTTATCGGTGGTGGACGAGTTTACCCGTGAGTGCTTGTGCCTGAGGGTGGAATACTCATTGAAGGCAGCGGATGTGCAGACCACGCTGGAAACCCTGTTCAAGGATTACGGCAAGCCGCTGTATCTCAGAAGCGACAACGAGTCTGAATTTATCGAAAAGAGCCTGCAAAAATGGCTGAAAGAAAAAGGCACCTTGCCGTTATTTATTGACCCAGGGAGTCCGTGGCATCGCAAAGCATCCCCTTGGGGGAAAACGGCAAATGTGAGAGCTTTAATGGACGGTTACGGGATGAATGTCTGAATGCCGAATGGTGGGGGAACCTGCGGGAAGCCCAGAACGTGATTGAGATGTGGCGAGACCACTACAACAAGGAACCTCCCCACAGCTCATTAGGAGAGCAGACACCTCATTCCTTCGCCGCCGCAAACAGTCTGGCTAGCCAGACTGTTTGAACCCCGTTTTTCTCACTTGATCTGGTACGCATTTAGGGTCAAGACCATATGATCCCACTCTCTAGTTTTGACTAGATCAATTTTTGGGGGGCAGTCATCTTTTGTAAACTATTATTAATTCTCTGAGCATAGTAGATGGGCGCCTGTCAAGATTTAGAGGGGTTTTCATAACAAATTTGTTTGCTGATCTGGTTTTATTGGTATACAGTAATGTCTACAATCGGCAAAATCATAACGAGAATTCATTATGAAAGATAAGAAAAAGTACTTAAAACCTCTTAGTGTGGCTATAGTAGCCCTATTAGCTGCCACCGGTGTATCGGATGCCAGTGTCTCCGACACTAGTATTGAAACTGCGCTAGAAAAGGCGCAAGCCGTTGTGATGGAACAACAGGTAGAATCCACACAACCCGATTTTCTGATGATCGAGCCAGCGGAACAAATGGATGCAAATAAAGCTGCATACCATTACTCTCACCGCTCACACTCGTCTCACCGGTCGCATTCCTCTCACCGCTCGCACTATTCCGGTTACTAAGATTTCGAGATTATCGCCATGACTAAGGAGTCGACGACTCCGCTCGTCAAAAATGACGACGGAAGTTTGATCATATTATTTCCGAAGTCCGTGTATAGCTTAGATGCTGTCAAGAAAGCCTCCTATAAGTTTACGGACTCCTGCTCGTTTCTAATTAATGAGCAGAACACTGCATATGAAGTTCTATGCAAACCAACCGCTGATATACCGTCTAAGGCTTTGGATGAGCTCGTCAATTCCTTCTGTAACGAGGTCCTCGACCAGGATCTCAGGGAACGTATTGCTTCCGAGACCCATGCCGTAAGAAGCTTGATACTAGCACAGGCCTTCTCGAAAACTTCTCTTCTGGAGGGGTAGGAATGGCACTTGCATCGACTAAGTTTAAAGATCTAGACTTTTTCAACCAAAGTCTAGAAAGCGGTTACAAGCTGCTACCATTTAACTTTATCAAGCTCGATGACTCCCGATATGTCATTACCAATATTGCCGGTGAATATTTAGTCATCACCAAAGAAGATTTATATGCTGTCGCAAATAAACAACTGTGCCCGGGCTCACCAGTCTATAACACTTTGAAATCCAAGCACTTTATATATGATGACGACTCCTCTGTAGCTCTTGAACTACTGGCGCTAAAATACCGGACAAAGATGGCCCCTCTTGCTAACTTCACAGGGCTTCATCTCTTTGTAACTACTTTACGCTGCGACCACTCTTGCCCATACTGTCAAGTTTCACGGCAAAGTGAAGACAAAGCGGCTTTTGACATGACCCCAGAGATCGCTGACAAAGCCATTGACTTTACTTTTCAAAGCCCTTCTAACGAAATCAAAATCGAGTTCCAAGGTGGTGAATCTCTACTTAACTTCGAAATGGTTAAATACGTTGTAGAAGAAGCCACAAAGCGAAACCAAACTGAAAATCGTGACTTACAGTTCGTGATAGCCACAAACCTTTCACCACTTACGGATGGGATGCTTGACTTCTGCCTTAAGTACGACATTCTGATATCCACCTCATTAGACGGTCCGGAAGAGCTCCACAATGGAAACCGCCCTCGTCCGGGCAAGGACAGCTATGAAAAAGTGATGACGGGCATGCAAAAAGTTAGAGAACTACTAGGACCGGACAAGCTTGGGGCATTGATGACCACCACAAAAGATTCATTAACACAGGCAAAACCAATAATTGATGAATACGTTGAGCAAGGCTTTTCTTCAATATTTTTACGCCCATTAAGTCCCTACGGGTTTGCCATTAAAACAAAGTCATTTGATGCATACCAAACCGAAGAATGGCTTAAATTTTACAAAGAAGGTCTCGACTATATCATCGAGTTGAACAAACAGGGCTTGTATTTTATAGAAGACTACACAGCGCTTATTCTCAACAAAATGCTAACACCCTTTGGGACTACTTATGTAGATCTTCAATCACCGTCCGGAATGGCAATCAGCGCAATTGTTTTTAACTATGATGGCGACATCTATGCGTCAGATGAATCAAGAATGTTAGCTGAAATGGGAGAAAAGCGATTCCGCTTGGGCAACCTTCTTCAAGATACGTACGAAGGTGTCATGCTTTCTGATGCTCTCTTAGGACCACTGGAGGCAACTATCACGGAAAGCATGCCTATGTGTAACGATTGCGGTTTTCAAAACTATTGCGGAAGTGACCCGGTATACCATTACGCAACTCAAGGTGATATCATTGGAAACAAGGCCTTCAGTGGATTTTGCAAGAAAAATATGACCATCATGCGTCATCTGATTAAGCTGTTAGAAGACGACCCAGAAGCACGGGACGTTCTATTGAGTTGGGTGAGGGTATAAACATGCTTCAACTTCATACAACGAAAATCGAATGTCTAACCACCTCCAGCGAAGAGGCCTTCATTGCTCGGCTTAGTGAGAATGACCAATATCCGTTGCCGCTTAGAGGAAAAGAAATCTTTCTTGCACCGGAAACACATTCGGGAAAGTTGCCTGACGGGTTCAGAGCATACTTTATTTTGAGAAAAAATTTAGACAGCGTTGAAGCAAATCAAGATTTTCCTAATGTCTTCATCATTCCCAATGATCAGCATTACCTCCGTGATGGAGATGTTATCCGTTTCGATCCAAAAAGGATCAAACTTCACACGCTTTACCGTAAAAATTCACAGCACAATTCATTACTGGTAACTGAACGCTGTAACAACTACTGTCTAATGTGCTCACAGCCTCCTAAAGACATTGATGATAGCTACATTGTTCAGGACTTACTTGTTGCAATTCCGCTAATGAGGCGTGAAACTGAAGAAATTGGCATTACCGGTGGAGAACCGACCATTCTTGGAGATGATTTAATTAGAATCCTCCGAGCCTTAAAAAACTATCTTCCATCCACATCAGTGCACATACTGTCGAATGGTAGAAATTTTGCCAATATTGATCTGGCTCGGAAAGTTGCAGGGGTAAAGAACCACGATCTAATGATTGGAATTCCTCTATATGCAGACATTTCAAATATTCATGACTATGTCGTTCAAGCAGATGGAGCCTTTGATGAAACGATTAAAGGAATTATGAATCTGAAAAGACACGGAGTAAAAGTAGAAATCCGTGTAGTGATTCATAAACAAACATATGAACGTTTGCCTCAATTGGCTGAATTCCTAGCGCGGAACCTCCTCTTCGTTGATCACGTTGCCCTCATGGGGCTAGAAATGATGGGTTTCACAAAAGCCAATATAGATGAGCTGTGGGTAGATCCTATCGACTATCAGCCCGAGTTAGTTCGTGCAATCGATGTTCTGGCTAGGTACAACATGAATGTTTCAATCTATAACCACCAGCTCTGTCTGCTTGATAAGCGGTTGTGGCCTTTCAATACAAAAAGCATTAGCGACTGGAAAAATGAATACATGCCAGAGTGCGAACCTTGTACTCTAAAGGAACAATGCGGTGGTTTCTTTAGCTCGGCTCTTTTTAAGTATAGTGATCATATCCAGCCGTTTTCAGAGTCTGAAATGCCAACTAAAAATGCACCTCAGCCCACTCTGTGAGCCCTCGCTGTTCAATTTCTTGCTCCACGTTATCCGGTAGCTCCCATAGCAAGTCTAAATCGGTGAACTCTTCGATCTCATGAATAGTGGTTACATGATCAATGATCCGATCACCCCTAGGAGTGGCCTGCTCCATCATAAAGGCGGCTGTCTGAATGGTGTCTGAGCTTGAACCCGTCTGCACTGCTACCACCTTCCAATAGCCTGAAGGAACCACATGGTCGTCATCCGCGTTGGGAAGCTCGTCCATATCAGTTTGATACAGCGGACCGGTCATCACCCAAACAGTCCCGTATTCCATTACTAAATCCCGCACCTTACCCTCAAGCTCCTTCCAAGTCCCTCGGTTTAAATCCTCATGTTGAGGCGTGATATTACTCATGAAATTGACCTGGCTAGCATACTTGGTGCCCTTAAATGATGCCAGTGGAGCTTGGTGTCCCCGATCATAGCCAAGGGCAGAATACGCCCCCTCGTAATCGTCAATGGCTGCCTCACCCTCAAGGGTTTCTGATTCATCCAGCCATGGGTCAGAGTGCCATTCTCTGAACAGGTCCAATGTTCCCATTACCTCATGTGGGGTTAGTCGGTATGCCACCCAATCAGCAAACTTGGTTTCATCGTTGTTGGATAGGGCATAGGTATCCCGGATGATGAGATCATTGGTTTCAGGGGTTCCTGCCGGGTAGCCGTAGAAAAAATGCTTACAGTGGATTTCGGGGTTATCCGCAAATACCGGGGAAGTTACCAAAAGTATAAAACACAACAGCAATACAGTATCTTTAAAGGGTCTCATTCTCGATTCGCCTTTCTTTTTCAACGATCTGACCGATTCGTCCCTCGGAAACCCCATATTCTTTGGCCAAAGACACAATACGTTCACCGGCCTTATACCGCTGGTATATTTCCCGGTTTCTTTCTGCTTTGGATAGGGGGTGACTATATCTCACCATTTGTTTTGACTTTCTCTTCCTGTTGGTTTGTATCTATTTTCTCACAGGATGAGAGGTCATAGTCGGTTGAACTATCGTGCTTGCATCCATATGATGGACTCAAACTACCATCACAGCATTTGGCTCTACCACTTGAGCATCCACAGACACCGCCATGCCAAGAGCAGCAGCCACGCCGACCTTCTTCCAATTCTGGAATTTTAACCTGATCAGCCGACCATGATATAGAAAATGCTGTTAGGGACAGGGTAATAAGGGTCAAAGTCAAGATATTTTTCATGGCAGAATTCCTCTCGAATTGAAGGACTCCATGGCAGGTTAATGTATTACGAAAAGTGTCACAGAACAATGGTTTGGTTGGGGTGTTACCTTTGTTTACAAACCCTGTTGCAATAATAACAAGCTTTTGATCCTTAATAGCCAGAATCAGGATGGATGAAAAGCTGTATTTGTAGTAACTTTTTCTTGCCTCTAAAAACTGGGTAAGCAACTGTAAGGAAGCCTCTCCAATGCAGAAATACATTGCCTGTTGGCTTGTCTTAAGCTTTTTGACGGCTTCGGTTGCCTATGCCCAAGAAAGCGGAAAGTCAGTACCTGAATCAGGAGAGGTTCTGGAAGACACCCAAAATTCGTTTCCTACGGTTGATTCTACGACAATACAGATGGATATTACGGCAGTTCGGGAGACAAGAGAGTCAACAAAAGACGAATTAAAGAAGCGAATACGAAAAAGGTACACACCTATACGGGTCACTCTGACAAACCAGTCGGGAAAGCTGCTGAAAATCCCCAGAGAAAACGTCTATTTTCTCACTACAGAAGGGGAAAAAGTCCCTCCACCAACAGATGCGGAAATCTTCGATAAAATTAGACGGCATGGTATCCGGCGTGGGGTTGCCTGGGCTGTTCCAGCAGGTTTACTTTCTTTTGGAATTCTGGCTGTTCCTGCTGCTGTGTGGTCAGGCACCCATACGAAAGTTACAAACAATGGCGTAAAGGCTAATCTTGAAAAAAATAACTTTGATGGAGGGCATCTTCCCCCCGAAGGGAGTGTAACGACAATGCTTTTCATTCCTAAAAAGGTGAAAGATATTACTACTGTTGTCTTTGATCGGGTTATTAACATTGAAGATGAGGTAGAAACTACAAAACAGGTATTAATTAAAGATTTGGAGACAATAATCGATGAATCTGAAAAATAGAATATGCGCCTCTTGTGTTGCCATTTCAGTATTTCTGATGGTTCCGATGATGGCTCTGGCAAAAGAAATCAAACTTGAAGAAGGAACCCCTGTACGCTTAAAGCTACTGGATACAATCTCGTCAAAAAGTAACCATGAAGGCGATAGCATCAGTTTTCGGGTAGTTGATGACATTACAACTGCCGATGGTAAGACCGTTCTGATTAAATCGGGAGCAGTAGCCTGGGGTTCTGTTACTGAAGTTCAGGAAAGAGGTATGGTCGGCTCAAAAGGGGAGCTTTCCCTGTCTATTGAAGCCACTAAGGCCAGCGATGGGAAAAGGGTTCCTTTAAGAGCCTCTCTTCACCGTGAAGGAAAAGGGAAGCTGGGTACTGTGGTTGCTCTTAGTCTGATCATCACTCCCTTATTCTTGTTTATGCGTGGTAAGAATGCCAAAGTTCCGGCAGGAACAATTATTAATGCTTATGTTGACCGTGACATTATGGTTGCAGTGGCCGATGCCCCCACTCCAGCCCAAACAGCAGAAGCTACTGGCACAGAAAACTCTGTCCCCGTGAATCTCCTACATTATACAGATTCTGAGGTATCAGAATCTGTAAAATCACTTGAACAACTTCGTGATCAGGGAGTTTTGACCCAAAAGGAGTTTGAAAGAAAGAAGGAATCCCTATTAAAATAAATAGTAACTATAACGCCGTTTGGATGAGGAACTAAAGCGGTTTATGGAGCATATGGTTGGTTATGAGGAAATAAAAGATAGTTGGATAAATCTTTAAGACTTGAACTCCTCTTTTTGACACTCTCCTGAGGACGTTATTTTATGAAGTTAATTAAAAGCAAAATAATAAGCCTTATAATTATTGGGGCTATTGGTATGATATCAATAGTGCCATTATGGGCAGATACTCGTGTCAAAGGGTATTACCGTAAAGATGGGACATATGTAAAACCGCATTGGCGTTCTAGCCCTAATTCTAGTGTTTGGGACAACTGGTCAACTAAAGGGAATGTGAATCCTTATACTCAAACTCCTCCTTCAACGTATTATCCCGCCCCATCCTTTAACACTAATGTTCCTTCAACAAATTCCTTACCACCTCTCAACTATGTAGATCCTGACATAAATGACTCAATAGTACCTCAGAGTTTACCTCCTTTAACACAAATTAATCCTACTTCTCATGATCCTGTTGATGTAATACGTTCCGAAGCGTTTCAGCAAGCATACTCTATGCAGACTAGAGATTTGTCTGCAATTCCATCATTTGATCCCAATTATCTGGAAAACGCCAAAATTAGAAACAAAAAAATAAAAAATAATACAAAGAGAACATTATATGACTACATAAATAGTTATGGAATTGTAAATGAATCTCAAGACATGGGTTTCTATTATTCAAATACTGGTTCTCTGTATGCAGTTGATTATTACATTGGAGAAACGTTCCCAAAGAAAATATTTCAATATAGCTACCCAAACGGTCAACTCATGAACATTGGGGTGTGGGAAAATTTATCAAAAGGATATCTTTTTAATCTGCAAGGGGGGCTAATAACTTTTTGGGATAACATAAAAGCCAGAGATCCATCCGGAAATGTAATGGCAAAAAGAAAAATATATGAACCCCAATAAAGCTTTGTCTTTTATTAGTTTTCATTTATTGAGCATTATCTTCTAGTAAAGGTTTTGCTTCAATAAATTGAGGTTGCGAAATGTTAGCACTTTGGGTTGCATGAGAAAGTAGTGCCCGGTCTCCATTTTTAATACCAGGTCGAGTTAGAGTAAAGGGATCATATCACAGCCCGGAGGGAGTTGATCGGTCCCCGAAATGGGTGCCATTTAAAAGTAGTTAAAACCTATTGAGGTTCTAAACCATACACTCGAAACAATTTCAGTGCCTTCAAGGCGGCAGGCACATTGTAAACTAGACGCCCGTGGAAAGTGCTAAAGGAATGAAACAATTGCTTCTCCCCACCTATTAACCACAGAACTTCTAGATCATTTTCATCCAACCAACTTAAGAAAGCACTTTTCTTTATTAAAGCAAAAGATGGTCCTTCCTCGGCAACACTGGGGTCAAGGAAAATGCTTTCCCCTTGATCGTTGTGCCATAAACCAAAATTGCCTTTTGAGCGAGTAAGTTGAAAATCATCTATTAGTTCAGCAGCAGGCATATAGAACGATAAAGAACTATCTAATGAGAAGCGTCATTTACTGATTCGTGCAGGGAGTCAATAGTAGGTATTAAGAACGGAGCAATATAAGAACTGATTGCCTGTATGTCTTCAACAGTATAGTCTTCATTCTCATTCTTATTTTCAATACCGTTCAATAAGCCCAGGCCTAGCAAAACCAAGCCGTATTTATATTGCCTCTCAATCGTGTCCACAGAATTTTTTTTCGCGACTTTCTCAGTCTGTAGATATATGTTGTCCATGTTAATAAAGAAGTCGTATCCATCGACACCAGCGTCTCGTACCTCTAGCGCTGTTTCCTCGTCATGATTATAGATTCCCCATTCATCCTTCCGTACCTCTATAATATTCGGCAACGCTAAGCCTTCTGGACTTTTATCTGAATCCTTCTTGTCCCTTTCAGAAGGAGGTTTCCGCTTACCTTTTTCTCCTTTCCCATGCTCCGTTTTTTGAATTACTTCAAGAGTAAATTCGCTTGAAAACGGTTCTGTTTGGGTAGGATCCGACACTTCAAGGGATAGGGTATAACTCATTCCTTTACTAGCAGTCTTTGGCAATGAAACATTTAACGTTCCATATCCATTCCACAAATTCATCTGAAAATCGGTATATTCTTCTCTATTTAGAAAGAGGGAAATTTCACCAGAATGAGACTCACGGGAAAAATAATCGTTTCTGGCATCCGTCTTGTACTTAATTCTGCACCGCCTCATTTCTTCCACATTGCGAGGATTCTCTTTTGGGTACTCTTTCTCTAACATAAAGTACGTCGGAAACTCTTTACCTTCAAATTTTGTTTTATCTTTTCCACCGGTTGGGTTAACTGGATTTGTAATTTTCTTGCCTTGTATAAACAATTTATTCAATGTAGGCGATTTTTTCATAACTTTTTCTATGGCTTCTACAATAGGTTCATCATCTTCAGACTTACGATCCAATAATTCTCTTCGGCGTTTATCTTTTAACTCTCGAAGACCAGCATGATTTGAAATCAGTTCCTCCAATTCACCCATAAGCTTTTTATACACTTCACCTTTACGCAGACGGTCACGGCTATTCATGAACAAATCTTCTCGCGCTCTTCCTGGTATTTTCGAGCAGTCAACAATGACCAGTATTGAATCGGCAATATATGCCATTCCCACAGACTTTTTCTTGAAAAACGTTTTCTCGGCATATCCATGGGTTTGTCCATTTATAGCAAAAAGTATCCCCTCCTTCGTAGTATATTTTTTATCTTGCCCCTCTTTAAACGCAACGAGTTTAACAGGTAACTCTAAACTTTCAAAATGTATCACTGCCGAAGTCGGAAAACCCTCTTCAACATTGCTGCGCTTATCTTCCTCTATTCGTATATTTAGACCTGTTAAGGTTGTTTCAAGAGTGTGACCTGTATAGTCACGTCTCTCATACATTCTCACAGGAAGAGCTATTTCCGGCATCAGAAGCGAAAGCCTGTTATATAGGTCAAACAAAATATTTGTACGCAAAGATGCAGACATCTGGTAGTCATACAATTTGATAAACGCCCCCCCAGTAACTGGCATCCCATATGCATCAGAACTAGTCGGCGCCAACGGCAATTCGTCTGCTTCAAAGCGTAAAATCTTCCGTGACGGGGCTAAATACTTGTATACTGAACTTCTTACTTCACCGGATGGATCGAATCTACGTACAACCGTAAACCCCCAATATGTTGAAGAATCATCAACAAAACGGTCATCCTCTTTTAGAATCAATGGGTTTCGCTTTGAAATGATCAACTGTACATTATGAACACCGCAAAATTGAAGAACTCCTGTTCCCCCCATATTAAACTTACCTTGCACAAAGGGGATTCTTAACTTATTTGATTTGTTCAAAGATAAAAATGTATCGGGCATCTTATTCGGAGTTTGCCCTTCACCTTCATCTATAATCGTATAACAAGGTTTTGATCTACTGCCTGTAGCAATGAGCTTGATATTTTCAGCTAACTCGTTTCTCTCTGACACCTGCAAATTTGTCAGACGCCCACTATAAATGCAAAAAAAATCTTCTAAAGCTGCGTAAATGGATGTTGGTGCTTTCTCTGTATTGAGAGGGTTAATTCCTTTTTCCATACACCCTCTCATCAGCAGGGCATCAACTGAATTAATAATTTTTTCTACTAAAGCCGCGTCTGGACTACTCTGCTGATTTCCAATTGTCGAGAAGTTATTTTCATTGTACCCAAAGTCGATCCAGGCTGAAGGGTCTACCCAATATCCTTCACGCTCAAGTATTTCAATAACCTCATCCTCGGATTCAGCTTTAGCAAGGTCAATACAGACTTCCCTATTCTTAATAAGCATCTCAGCCATATTCCACTCCAGTTCTTGTCAGTTCTCTACAAATCCCTGCACGATAACACAGGATCGGCACAATATGGCTCAGTATACCACGTGCACAAAACACCTGAAGACCAAGCCAGAAGATAGTGGGCCTAGCAGGGCTTGAACCTGCAACCAAGGGATTATGATTTTTGTTGGATTAGCCTTGGAAACCCCTAACCGGGATATTATAACGTTTGGAGAATGGCATAGGTTACAATCGCGAACTAGACTTTTGTAGCAGCCATTCTTGTGCACTTTTTGTGCATCCGTGCATAGAAAAGCTTGGTAAATACTGGTAAATATAAGAATTTTTGAGACTAAACTACCGAAGCAGCTAGCGTCCCATAAGGTAGCAACCAGAGGTTTCTGGAAAACCAAGGAAATCAATGGAATAAGTTGCTGCAAACCTGAAAATCCTTGTGTCCCCAGTTCAAATCTGGGAGGAGCCACCATCCAAATCTAAAGACTCGCTCAACAGGCGGGTTTTTTGCGTTTTGAGGTTGTTTGAGATAATGGATATACGGGGCTGAAAAGGGTCTTATTGCTCGATGGAGCAAAGTAGTGTTTGTTCTTTGCTCTACCCATATATATCGATTATCAAGCGCCTCTTTGTGTCCCATTGTGTCTGGAGTCTGGATAAGGAACTGGGTTGGAGCAATAAATGGGGTGTCCTACCGTTAAGTAAAAGGAGCCTTGAACACATGCCTCGGATTTACGAACGAAAACGAATGTTACCCCCGGAGTGGTGGTCACCTGAACTACAGCAATACTTTGAGCTCTGGTGCCTCGATATGCAGCAAGGCATGCGTCCTTACACACCGGTGACGGTTCGAACCTTCAAGCGTCGATTCATCCTCTATACTCGCCTCGGCTGGGAAGCGAGTCCACCCAAAGCGCTCAGTCTGACAGAAGTTTTTAATCCGACCCAAGTTTACCGGGTTCTGAGTAGCTACCCGATAGAAAGCTTCTCAAACCGACATAATATGCTGTATAGCCTGGTCAGTTTTGCGAGATTTCTTGTCGCCTTAGGCCTTGTGGAAAACAGCCTTATTGATAAACTTCGGAAATTCCGCCCTAAACGGGTCATTCCCGCTCGAAAAACCGTCCTCAAAAACGAAAATCAAATCGAAGCCTTACGTCAGGCCATTCAAACCGGAAATTATATTTCCACTTACAGCCGAATTTTAGATGAGACCATCGTAGAAACCATCATGTACACCGGAATCCGAAACGCCGAACTGTGCCAGCTGAATTTAGAAGATGTAGACTTTAAAGAAAACGTGATTCATATTCGATTGGGAAAAGGCCGAAAGGATCGAAAGGTGGGTCTGTCACAGACGCTTCGTCCTATCTTGCTCAAATACTTAAAAGAACGCCAACTCAAAGCAAACCTTGAGCCCACAGCCTTTTTCATTAATCGCCGAGGAACAAGAATTAAAACTGCCGATATGACCCGTCGCTTCATGCGTTTCTCAAAACGCATGGGACTCTCCATCACTCCTCATGGACTCCGCCGAACCTTCGCCACCCGCCATGCCGAAAACGGCAAGCCCCTGCACCTCATCCAAAAAGCCCTTGGCCACACCGATATTCGAACTACCCAAGGCTATCTTATGTCCGACGAAAAGGCAGTAATCGATGCTATGAAAGACTGGGATTAAGCACTCAACTAAAGACCTCAAATCCGGTTCGAATCTTACTGGAACCGCATACTCTCATAGGCTTGTTTAGGGTTTGGCTTTTTGGTGTTAAAGGTTTTATCGCAGTTACGTCACAATAGCTCGTGACAAAGAACTTGCTCATACTTTACTTCTTCTATTTTAAATAAGTTAACATTATAAAAAGCATACTATTTATGGATACACTTAGATAATGAGTTTTAATGGAGTTACAATTGAGCATATTTGTTCTGTTTACAAGCTATTAAAGACCTATGCTTATTTTGAGAATTTGAATCTGTTCCTGAAGGAGCGTGTTGCTACCTTTGAAAAATCTTATATTACAGATATAGTTAATTCAAAAGATATAACTAACTCAAAAAAATTAAAATATAACCTTAAAAAATTTACAAAAGACATTAAAAATAAAGCAGACCACCCCTTTAACAAAATAGCAAATGTTTTAAATAGTAAAAGTCCATTAAAGCACCCTGATTTTAAAGCTTGGTTAGAGGATATTGATTTTCGATTATATTTTAAGGGGTTTGAAAATGAGGGTGAAAATAGTAAGAAAACAGGAACGTTTTTAACGAATAGAAAAACAAAAAACGAGTATATTGTTAACAAAGTAAACTATTTTATCGATGCACCTATAGAGCTCCATATTTTAGAGATCTTATGGACTGTTCTGGTTGGAAAAAAGCTTGACGATACTTTTAGAAGTAGTTGCTTTGGTAATCGTTTAAGTGAGCATACTAAACGTTACCCTGACAGCTTTTATAAAGGTTCTATAAATCCAAAAAACTTTCAAGGAGAATTGTTCAAGCGATATGTTGAACAATATAAAGACTGGAGAGATGGAGCATTAAAAACGGCGAGTTCTATAGTAGAAGAGTCTGATTCTAATCTTGCAATCTTTTCTTTAGATATAAAATTGACGTGCTCCCCAAAATTGTTACCAGGGGTTGTTAGAGATTTCCGTAAAATAGAGTCAAAGGAGATCTCGAATGAAACCCAAACGATTTACCGAAGAACAAATAGTCAGAACCCTGCAAGAACTGGAAGCAGGCGGCATTACGCTTGCTGAAAAAGCCCGAAAGCTTGGCTGCTCGGAAAGCACTATTTACCTGTGGAAAAAGAAATACGGCGGACTCGAAGTACAAGACGTCAAAGAGCTGCGTGATTTACGTCAGGAAAACAACCGACTCAAGCAGATGGTGGCCAATCTCATGCTGGAAAAAGAGGCCATTGCCGAAGCCTTAAAAAAGCTCTGAGCCCAGATACACGAAAAATAGTGGTTGAGACGCTGGTCAACAAAGGATTGTCTCAACGGCAAAGTTGTCGGTTAATCGGGTTGTCACGTGTGGCCGCCCGATATCAGCCGTCACTAGCCAATGAACCATTGGAGGTCAGAATGAAAGAACTGGCACTAACTTACAACCGTTACGGTTACCGGCGTATCTGGGCATTGTTAAAACGTGAAGGATGGATGGTGAATCTCAAACGCATCTGGCGCTTGTGGAAAAAGCATCAGTTGCAAGTACCCAAAAAGAAACGGCGTAGAAGACGTCAGGGCAGTATTAATCCCTTATTTCCTAAAAAAGCACTCGCGCCGAATCATATTTGGACGTTGGATTTCGTTCATGATTCTTTGCGTCATGGGCGGCGAATCCGCATGTTGACAGTGGTGGACGAATTTACCCGAGAAGCACTGAATATTCATGTGGATTATTCTTTAAAGTCACATGATGTCCAGCAGGTACTGGAATCGCTATTTAACCAACGCGGGGCACCGTGTTATTTACGCAGTGACAATGGTTCTGAATTTATTGAAAGGGCATTGAACAAGTGGTTAAAGCAGCAAGGCACTCAGCCGATATTTATTACGCCTGGCAGTCCTTGGGAAAACGGTAAGTGCGAAAGTTTTAACGGCAAGCTTCGTGATGAGTGTCTGAATGCCCATTGGTTCCAGACAATGCGGGAAGCGCGAGTACTCATTGAAATGTGGCGAAAGCAGTACAATACGTTTCGCCCTCATCGGTCGTTACGCTACGCGACACCGGTTGAATTCGCCGCCCGTTGGTATTCTACGAATACCAACCCTCCCCCGCAGGCTGTGATATGATCCCATTACTCTAATGCCACCTGGTATTAAAAAAGGGGACCAGTCACTTCCAACTCTAAATACCAAGAACCACCCAACTCTGAAAGCCTGATGGTTCTTGGTGAAGAGTAGCTAAAACCACTGTTGTTTTTTTGTGGGTATTTTTTTTAAAATTTTATCTAAAGGGGAGGCATAAGAACTTCTCACACACTGCGGGCCATTGAAGAAGGGGCGCATAGGGGTCAAAAAGAAGGGGGGGGGGTAAATCGATTTATCACCAATTGTTATACGCAAATGCGGGGAGAGTGCGGTAAATCATATTATCACCTAGGACGCAAACCCTAAAATCAAGTTATAGAGAGTGGGCCCAGTAGGATTTGAACCTACAACCAAGGGATTATGAGTTCCTGATATTTTTAAAAGTAGTAATGGAGGTATACTAATTTTATATATTTTTATTTTTTTTCACCGTTCAAAACTCAGGCAAGGGGCTCTCCCGTGGAGAGCGTCGACGAAAGAAGGGATCGCACCGGGTCGAAAAAAGGCGGGGGGTACCTCCCGTTTTTAACAGAAGCCCGCACACCAAAAAAGTGCAAATTTTATCCTCTTGCACTTCCACTACACTTCCAGGCAAAAATACAAAAAACCACCAAGCGCTGAAAGCCTGATGGTTCTTGGTGGAGGAAGATTGACTCGGTTCGAACCAATTACTATGCCGATGTTATAGAGTTTGGACAGTATGCTAAAGCTGTAGAAAGCAGTTTAAACTTTAATTTAGCTTAGCGTTTTATTTTTGAAATCATTTAGGGGGAAACGCTACTTGCTAACTCAAGACCTTTTTTATATATAGGAAGGAAGAGTTTATGTTTCGGGTGTTTTTACTTTATAATAAAAGATTCGTTTAGTATCAATGAGTGAAATGAGTCTTTATGTTTGAACAAGCTTTTAAGAATATTGATGATGTCCTTTGGAAAGAGGCTGGCTGTACCACCGAGCTGGATTACACCGAGCAGACCTCATGGATGCTGTTTTTAAAGTATCTGGATGATCTTGAAGCGGAACGAGCATTAGAAGCCGAGTTGCGGGGCAAGGGCTACGAGTTTATCATTGATACGGCGCATCGTTGGTCGCTGTGGGCGGCTCCCAAAAAGGATGATGGAACGTTTGACCACGACAAGGCATTAACAGGCGATGACTTGATTGATTATGTGGATAACAAGCTTTTTCCGTATTTAAAGGGTTTTAAACAGCGTGCCAGTAGCCCAGATACCATTGAGTACAAGATTGGTGAGATTTTTAGCGAGATTAAAAACCGCTTTCAAAGTGGGTATAGCTTGCGGGATGCTTTGGAGTTGATTGACGGGCTAAGCTTTAACTCTCAGGATGAAAAACACGAACTCTCTCACCTTTACGAAGCCAAGATTAAAAACATGGGCAATGCCGGACGGAACGGGGGAGAGTATTACACGCCTCGCCCACTGATTCGGGCGATGGTTCAGGTGATTAAACCCGAGATTGGTCAGCGGATTTATGATGGGGCATGTGGCTCGGCGGGATTTTTGTGTGAGGCGCATGATTATCTTCTACCACAAGCCGAGAGTACCACCCAGTTGGCGACCTTAAAGGGCAAGACTTTTTATGGCAAAGAGAAAAAGAGCTTGGCTTATGTCATTGCCATTATGAATATGATTTTGCACGGCATTGAAGCCCCTAATATTTTGCATACCAACACCCTGACGGAAAATTTAGCCGACGTTCAGGAGCGAGACCGTTACGACGTGATTTTGGCGAATCCGCCGTTTGGAGGCAAAGAACGTCCAGAGGTTCAGCAGAATTTCCCTATTAAAACCGGCGAGACGGCGTTTTTGTTTTTACAGCATTTTATTAAAATGCTAAAAGCCGGTGGGCAAGGTGCGGTGGTTATTAAAAATACCTTTTTATCCAACAGCGATAATGCCAGTACCGCCCTGAGAAAAGAGCTTTTAGAAAATTGCAATTTGCACACGGTGTTAGATTGCCCCGGCGGGACATTTTTGGGGGCGGGGGTTAAAACCGTGGTTTTGTTTTTTAAGAAGGGCGAAGCCACTCGAAAGGTTTGGTATTATCAGCTTGATCCGGGTAGAAACATGGGCAAGACCAATCCCCTGAATGATGAAGATTTAAAAGAATTTGTCGCCTTGCAAAGTAGCTTGGCAGAGAGTGAAAAAAGTTGGACGGTCAATATAGGGGATGTTGATCCCGACACGGCAGATCTCAGCATTAAAAACCCTAACGCAGCAGAAGAAGCCCCTTTGCGAGAGCCTTTGGTGATTCTCGATGAAATCGCCCAACTCGACCAAGACAGCCAAAAACTCCTCGCCACCGTTCGGGGGATGCTCTAATGGAAGGTTGGATAAGAACAAACATTGACAAAATTATTGAAACGATAAAAAATGGCACCACTTCTAAACAAAATAAAGAAACAATCGGGAAGAAAATTACAAGAATTGAAACAATAGCCTCAGGAGTTTTTAACTTTGAAAAAGTAGGTTATTGCTCTTTAAATAACTCTGAAAAACAAAAATATAAATTAAAAAAAGGGGATATTCTATTTAGCCATATTAACAGCCCTCCTCATGTTGGAAAAACAGCTATCCTAAATTCAGAAACCGAAATATACCATGGAACAAACCTTATTCTAATTAGACCCAAAACTTTTATCTGCTCTAGATATTTAAATCAATATTTTAAATATCTACACTCTTCAAAATATTGGTTGGGAATATGCAAACAATCGGTTAATCAAGCAAGTGTCAACCAAACTGATATCAGACAAACCCCTTTTAACTACCCTGAATCTCTCGACGAGCAAAAGCGGATTGTTGGGGTTTTGGATGAGGCGTTTGCGGCGATTGATCTTGCCCGTGCCAACGCCCAACGCAACCAAGCCAACGCCAAAGACCTCTTCGACAGCTACCTAAACAACATCTTCACCAACCCCGGCGAAGATTGGGAAGAAATGACTCTTGAAAATGCAACTAACTTAATAACTTGTGGTGTAGCTGCTCGTCCAGAATATATTGACAAAGGAATCCCTTTTTTATCAGCAAAAAATGTAAAAAATGGACAAATTATTTGGAAAGGCTTTAAACACGTTTCAATAAAGACACATTCAGAGCTTACTAAACATAATAAACCTTTAATCGGGGATCTTCTTTACTCAAGAATTGGAGCTTGCCTTGGTGATGCTGCGGTAATAGATAAAGAAATAGAATTTAGTATTTTTGTCAGCCTCACACTTATTAAACCAAAAACCTTTTTATACAATCACTTTCTAAAGCATTATCTTAATTCACCTCAAATAAGAAAATTTGCTTTTAATAATTTGAGCGGTAGTGGTGTGGGCAATTTAAATGTAGGAACTGTTAGAAAATTCCCCATATCAATACCAAAATTAAAGGAACAAAAAAAAATTGTAGAGGCAATAGAGCTTTTTTCACAAAAATCAGAAAAATTAACAAATGCTTATAAAGATAAAATTAGCGCTCTCGATGAACTTAAGCAATCCTTGCTCCATCAAGCATTCACAGGACAACTGAGTGGCAGGCTTGAAAAAGAAATGGAGGCGGCGGGGATTTAAATGAGCGATGAGAACCAAGCCTTAAACGAAGCCGAAACCCGAGCGGAATGGATTGACCCTGCCTTAAAGCTCGCCGGATGGGGCGTTAAAGACGCTAGCCGAATCCGCCGAGAGGTCATCGCCCCCGGTCGTTTATTAGGTTCCGGTCGACGCTCTGATCCCCTCTTCTCTGATTACGTCCTCATTTATCAAGACCAAAAACTCGCCGTCATCGAAGCCAAAAAAAACACCCTCGACGCAACCGAAGGCTTGCAACAAGCCAAAGAATACGCCACCCGCCTACAAACCCGCTTTGCCTACGCTAGCAACGGCTTAAAAATTTATCAAGTGGACATGAAAACCGGCAAAGAAGGCTACATCGACCGCTACCCTAGCCCGCAAGAACTATGGCAAAAAACATTCGCCCAAGAAAACATTTGGCGCAATCGCTTTGCCCAAGTCCCTTACGAAGACGGCGGCGGTAAGTTCCAAGCCAGACACTACCAACACAACGCCATCAACCAAACCCTAGAAGCCATCGCCCAAGGGCAAGACAGAATCCTCCTCACCCTCGCCACCGGAACCGGCAAAACCGCCATCGCCTTTCAACTGGCATGGAAACTTTTTTATAGCCGATGGAACCTCAGCGACTGGAAAGAAACAAACCCCGATAAAGCCCCCAGTCGTCGCCCAAGAATCCTATTTTTAGCCGACCGTAATATTTTAGCCAATCAAGCCTACAATTCCTTTTCCGCCTTTCCTGATGATGCCCTCGTTCGCATTGACCCAAAAAACATCCGAAAAAAAGGACGAGTCCCCAAAAACGGTAATCTATTTTTCACCATCTTCCAAACCTTCATGAGCGGAAGCGACGACGAGAAAAACCCCACCCCAAACTTTGGCGACTACCCGCCTGATTTTTTCGATTTTATCGTTATCGACGAGTGCCACCGAGGCGGAGCCAGAGACGAAAGCAATTGGCGAAAAATCCTAGAATACTTTGCCCCCGCCGTTCAATTGGGCTTAACCGCCACCCCAAAACGAGACAACAACACCGACACTTACGCCTACTTTGGCGACCCCGTCTACATCTACTCCCTCAAAGAAGGCATCAACGACGGCTACCTAACCCCCTTTAAAGTTCGCCAAATTAGCACCACCCTAGACGAGTACACTTACACATCGGATGATGATGTTATAGAAGGCGACATTGAAGAGGGCAAAATCTATACGGAAAGCGAATTTAATCAAATTATCGAAATTGAAGCCCGAGAAAAAAAACGGGTCGAAATATTTATGGAAGCCATTAATCAAAACGAAAAAGCCCTCGTTTTTTGCGCCACCCAAGCCCATGCCATGGCTGTCAGAAACCTAATTAACCAAACAAAAACCAGCACCCACCCAAACTACTGCGTTCGAGTAACCGCCGATGATGGCGCATTAGGCGAACAACATCTAAAAACATTTCAAGACAACGAAAAAACTATCCCCACCATTTTAACCAGCTCCCAAAAGCTTTCCACCGGCGTGGATGCCCGAAACATTAGAAACATTATTTTATTACGCCCTGTTAATTCCATGATCGAATTCAAACAAATCATCGGACGAGGCACTCGCCTCTACGACGGCAAAGATTATTTTACGGTCTACGATTTTGTCAAAGCCTACACACACTTTAGCGATCCCGAGTGGGACGGCGAACCCATCGACCCCGAGCCACCCACTCCACGCCCCACCCCAGACGAAGCCCCCATTACAAAGCCGGAACGTCCTGAAGGCAACGACGAAGATTTTAAACCCAAGGTCAAAATAAAAATAAAATTAGCCGACGGCAAAGAACGAAGCATCCAAGCCATGGAAGTTACCAGTTTTTGGAGTCCCGATGGCAAGCCCATGCCCGCCAGTGAATTTATCGAACAACTTTTCGGCGATTTGCCGGAACTCTTTAAAGACGAAACCGAACTTAGAAAGCTTTGGGGCAAGCCCGACACTCGAAAGAAACTCCTTGAAAGCCTTTCAGAAAAGGGCTATGGCTCCGAACAATTAAACGAAATGAAACGCCTCATCAACGCCGAAAAAAGCGACCTCTTCGATGTCCTTGCCTATATCGCCTTTGCCGAAGCACCCATCACCCGAGAAACCCGAGTCAAAGAACGCCATGACGTTATCGTAGGTCAATTTGATGAAAAGCTCCGAATCTTTATTGATTTTGTATTGGATCAATACATCAAAGAAGGCGTCGGCGAACTAGACCAAGACAAGCTTCCTCAACTCATCGAACTAAAATACAAAGCCATTAGCGACGCCAATAAACTCCTTGGAGGCGTCGGACGAATCCGAGACGCCTTCATCCAATTCCAAAAACACCTCTACGACGGAGCGGCGTAATTTATTAAAGCTTTTTGGCTCTTATTGGTCGTAATCGGTTATAATTGGACGTAATTGGTCAGAAATACGGACATGTCCCCATGAACACCTTTAGCATCGAGATTACCCCAGAAATGCTTCAGCTCATCGCTGAGTTAGACGAGTTTAAAGGCGCTTGGAGAGCCCTTAAAAACCTTGCTCCTGAGCGACTAGCTGCACTGCGAAAAGTAGCCACCATTGAAAGCGTCGGCTCATCCACCCGAATCGAAGGGGTTAAGCTGACAGATAAAGAAGTCGAAGCTTTTTTATCAAACTTAGAAACTCAATCTTTCCAAAGCCGAGACGAAGAAGAGGTTGCGGGTTACGCTAGTGTCATGGAACGTGTGTTTGATTCGTGGGAGTCCATCCCTCTCACCGAGAACTATATCAAACAGTTTCACGCCATGCTTTTACAATACAGCTCCAAAGATCAACGGCATCGAGGCGCATACAAAACCCTTGCCAATCACGTGGAAGCGTTTGACCCTGATGGCAAGAGTCTAGGTGTTGTCTTTCAAACCGCCTCCCCTTTTGATACGCCAAACAAAATGACCGAGTTAATTTTATGGACACGGGAAAGCTTAGACGATAAAAGTCTCCATCCGCTATTAGTAATTGCCCTTTTTACTGTTAGCTTTTTATCAATCCACCCCTTTCAAGATGGAAACGGTCGGCTTTCTAGAATTCTGACCACCCTTTTGCTATTAAAATCGGGTTATGCTTATGCCCCTTATAGCTCACTAGAAAGCATCATTGAAGAGAGTAAAGACAGCTATTATCTTGCTTTAAGAAAAACACAAGGCACACTGGAAAAAGAACGTCCTGATTGGCAACCGTGGACTCTTTTCTTTTTAAGAGCCATGCAAAAACAAATGCGCCGTCTTGAAGTAAAAGTTGAACGTGAGCAATTAATAACCGGTGCCTTGCCCGCCCTCTCCGTAAAAATACTTGAACTAGCGAAAGAACAAGGACGCATCAAAACCAAGGACATCGAGATAATCACCGGTGAAAGCCGAAGCACCATTAAAGCAAGACTCAATGACCTTGTTAAAAGCAAACAATTAACCCGCCACGGTCAAGGTCGTTCCACATGGTATAGCGTATAGAAGCATTCTCTACACTGAATAAAGTCTATTTAAATCCAAACATTAATATTTTTTAAAAACAGTTGAAAAACTGTAATTTATAGATTACGATAATTAAGCTTAAAAATAGAGAGATTAAAGAGATGAAAGACCATAAAGAATACATCTATGAGCAACTTCAAAACGATGAATTTGCCATTGAATATCTTCGGGAATCTCTTAAAGACGATGATATTTGTGTCTTTCTATTGGCTTTGGATGATTTTACAAAAGCTCGTAATATTGGAAAAACGGCTCTTGCAAAACAAACCGGACTATCAAGAGAACCCCTTTATAAAGCCCTTTCAGATAAAGGAAACCCACAATTCACAACCGTTAGACAAATATTAAAAGCCCTAGGATTCCAACTATCCGTTGAACATGACGTTGCTTAAAAAGGTAACCAAACAAAATGACTAAAGAATTTGAACAAGACCGATTTATCTGGGAACAAGATGAAACTGACCGAAACCTACTATGGGAACGATATAAAATTTTATCCAGTGAAACTATTGATTATTTAAGAATAGTAATCAATTTTACAATATTCTTTTACGGCATAACGGGTGCAATTATTTCCTTTGTCCTTTCCCACGAGAATTATGAGGCTTTAAAAGTAGCATTTTGGATGCCTGCCTTAATGGGAATCAGCTCCAGTTTAGCTTACTTTTACTTTTGCCTTAATCAAAAAATAACAAATGAAGAACTAGAGAACCTTGCAGATAAACTGTTTGGTTATACAAAACGTGAAATAAGAATTTCAGATTACTTAAACACTCAAGCTCCTTACAGCACAATGTCAGATGATGAACGTAATAAAATCTATAAAGAAGAATATGGGATTGATGGTAGTTATATGTTTAGAACGACGCATGCTCTTCAAGCAACTTTGCTTGTTTTAGGACTTATGCATATAGCTATTGGTTTATTTTCCCTCTGGCTTCTTTTCTGTTACCAAGTTAAAAGTTAATAAGAAACGTAGTAATGATTGAAGAATGTAATGAAGAAACAAAAATCCACAGCTCCCGTCATAGAGAAGGCAAAAGAACCTAGCCTACTCTATGAGAAACCTATCAACGAGCTTGCTTTAAGCTCTTATAATGACTGTCTGCAAGCCTTTATTGAATACCTTTATCCTTTCCCCTTAGATAACTACCCTTTTACTGAAGGGCTAACAGAAACAGAACAGAGCGTATTACTTCTTGAATATAAAGACAAAATCCGTCTATGGAAAGATGATCCAAATCTCCAAATAGAAAATATAAAACAGTGGATTCAACAAACTCAAGAACACATTGTCAACGCTGTTAGAGAAGAAACAACCCTCCCCCTTGGAAACCTCATCGGTGAACTAGCAGAAGACCCAAAGGAGCAAAATGCCGAGGAATCAACAGAACGCAAGAACCATAAAACATTTAATACGTTAGCTCAACAAGGCATTGCTAATCGAGCCTTGCTTTATAAGCTTGTTATTGAACGCTCCTCATTTCTGGAGCAATTAATTTCAAATGTTCGTTATCAAAAATTTAGAAAAGAAGAGTTAAAGAGAGAAGAAATCGCTTTTGAATCTTTTGTTCTTGCCACAATGCCCATTCCTGAATTTCAAGATTTAAATGATATTCGCTTTGCCGTTTGGGAGATGTTAGAAGCATACTTCCCTTGGGAGGAAACAACTTATAAATGGCAGAAAAGAATCTCTTTCGCCTCACCCAAGCCCGAACGAGATAGCTTCATGTTAGAACAACTCAATACTCATAATCGACGTGAACCCCTAATCTGGAACCTAGCTCTAACTCCTAAAGAGCCAGAAGTACAATGGGTTGACGAAAAGCTTATTCAAATTGAAAAAGCCATTGAAGGGCAAGATCAATTAGCTAGTATTCACATATTATGCAAGCCTTATGTAGATGGGGACAGTCGCTCAAGACCGATTAAAGGGAGCCCAGCTCGTTATCAGCTATATCAATGGCTTCTTGAGCGCCTCATGCTTAACCCTCCTCAAGAGCTAAAAGCATTTAAAAGGTTTATACCTCGAATACACAATCTAGCGGAGCTAGTTCCTTCTCAAAAGGCAAAAGAGAAACAAGTTGAAAAAATAGGTCTTAAAACCAGTTTGGAAGCAATGAGAGAACCCTTTATTGAACTCGAAAAAATAGCTGAAACTATATGGCATGGTAAAGAGCTTAGCCCTGAAGAGCGAAAAAAAGAGAATGAAAAACGAATGCATTCAGGATTAGAGACGCTAAAAAAAAGAAACGACTTCCTACAAGGTCAAATAGAATTAGAAAAAAACAAACGGTTAAAAGAGGATTATAGGCAACTAAGAGAAGCCTCAAACACACCCTTATCAAGCCCTATAATGGAGAAAGAAGAAAATAAAAACAAGGCTTCTAATAATGAAGAGCTTATAAATGCCCAAGGTTTTAAAATACACCTTGACCATCAACGTAAAAACCTTACTTGTTCAGGAAAGCTACTCACAGAAACAAGACTTTTTGAAATTTTGAAAATGCTTATTGAAAATCCCGAAGGATTAACAAAAGAACAATTACTCATACTTTGGAAAGATGACCGTTCGGATAATAAGGAAAGAAGGTTGTTTGAAGGGATAAGTAAACTTCGTCGTTTTTTTAATGAAGTTGAACCCAATTTAGGAAGACAACTGTTACCTGATGCACGTAAAAACAGTTGGATTTATACACTTCAGATATAAACCAAAGTAAATTCCAAAGAGAATTCCAAAATAAAACCAAAAGACAAACCCAATGACGATCTGGCTTAATAGAAAGTAGCCCAGATCGCTTTTTTATATTCTGGGCAAAACGCCGGAGTATAGAAGCTTGAGTAGCAAAGTAGTTAATCCGATACGAGACAAAATAGAGACTCTTTATGATGAAAAAATAGAGCCTTTAGAAAGTCTTGAAATGATACGAAACCTAACAGGGCTTGTTGAAGTGTTATTGGAATGTGTAAAAGACAATGAGATTGAGCTTGATGACCATGCCGTTTAAAGTAACAGAGGTTCATATTCATCGAGTTCCCCAATACCAAGGGCTCATTGCAATGGTAAAGATTGTCTTATCCGACTCTATTGTCATTGATGGCATTGGCATTCATGAAAAACGTCATGAACAAGGCTACCGATTGACCTATCCCAATAGGCGGCTGAATAACGGAAACACAATCACCGTTGCCCACCCCATTAAACAAAGCCTTAGCAAAGCCATTGAGAAAGCTGTATTTAAAGAATTAAGTTTGATTCAGAAAGATGTAGAGCCCCATGATCGATACCGTTCGGCTGATTTTAGATGAAGGTACTTTTACCATCCTTGATCCTTGGCGCTTTAAACCCAACGCCAAGAGGATTCTTGATATGGAAAAGAGGCTTAAAAGCTCTGGCGTTATAAAATGCGTTTTAAACCCTTCAAAAGATTCACCCTTCTATGCGCCTCGACTCACCTTGCGACGACGAGCCCCTAACACGGTTGAGCTGGTCATTGAGCTTTCTATTCCTAAACTTCTTTATGGTAATAATTTTGACGAATTAGAAGAAACAGATTTTGACCGAGTTATTAAAATTCTGGCTGACCGACTTCTTGACATGAATATTATCGTTTTTACTGAATTACTTCGAAAAGCGCCTGTAGGGGCTATTCATTATGGTAAAAATATTGTTCTTCCTTCTTATAGCCTGTGTAAAAGCATTCTTCGTTTTTTAGCTAAAGTCCCGATTAATCAATGGTTTGATTATAATTCAATTGAATTTAGAAATGGTGGACACCTTTATAAAATTCATTCTAATAGCTTTGAATTGGCTTTTTATGACAAAGTAAAGGATCTCAAAAAATCAAAAAGAGGCAAGAAACGAGCCCATGAGCAAGAAAACGAAATTCAAATGGATCTACTGGAACATTTTGAAACCTCGATAACAACTCAGGTTTTACGAATGGAAGCCCGCCTCAATACTCGAACACAAATAAAACATCTTCTAAAAAAGATTAATTTACCCGATGACGATCTACGGTTTTTTGCTCTATTTAAAAAAGACATTGCTCAAAAAGCTTTGCTTCATTACTGGGAACCTTACGAACGGGCTTTACCTAGCATCATACTAGCCCAAAGAGAGAGTCCAAGCAGTTTGCTAGATAGTTTGATAAAACACGCCCCTGAAGCTACAATAGGGACTCTTTTACAACAGCTCGGAGTGTTAACTCTTGTAGGGGATACGGGCTGGGATGACTTACGCTCTTATTGTAGCGGTAGAGAAAAGAGCTATTCTCGAATCAAAAAAGGGCTTAAAGGCTTTTCTGCAGAGGCCACAGACACCCTTTTTTTAGACCTAGAAGCCATAAAAACCACCCTCGAATCCTTCGGTTCCGTTAAGACAGGACTAATTTTCCAAGAAGCAAGTATAAAAATTTAGACACAAAAAAACGAAAGAAAGCGAAAAATATTTTTTAAAGTTAAGATAAAAAGAGAAAGTAAAGGAACCCTTAAAATGAAAGCCGTAATTTTCACACGTGTTTCCAGTGTGGGACAAGAAGAGGGAGTATCTTTAGATGCTCAAGATCAAAAACTACAAGACTACTGCCAAGATAATCACTTCGATATTATCCAAACTTTTCGAGCCGTAGAATCTTCAACACGAGGCGAACGAAAAAAGTTTTATCAAGCTCTTGAGTTCATTAAAAAAGAAAAAGAAACTATTGCTCTTGTGGTTCACTCTACCGATCGACTTTTTCGAGGGTTTAAAGAATATGGCATCATCGAAGAATTAATAGAAGAAGAACAACTTGAAATCCATGTGGTAAATGAACGATTAATACTCAATAAAGAAACAGAATGGGCTAAATTATTGCAATTCGATTTCTCAATCCTCGGAGCCAAAATGTTCATTGCTCAATCTAAAGCACACATCAAAAAGGTTATTGCTTACAAAATATCTAAAGGCGAAGTCATTGGCAGAGTCCCCACAGGCTACCTTAACTATCGAGACCCCATTACGGGCAAAGCAAGCGTTATTTTAGACGAAGGTAGAGCAATCCTCATCAAACGCCTGTTTGTCTCTTATGCCTCCGGTATCTATTCTCTGCGAGAGCTAACCTTTAAAGCCGAAGAATGGGGCTTAACCAATCCCAAAACAGGAAACGCCCTTGTCCATGCCAGCATTTGCGACGTTATAAAAAACCCCTACTACATGGGCTTTATGCTCTACAAAGGAAATCTTAAACCCCACGTTTACCCCCCAATTATTGATGAAGCCCTTTTTAATCGTTGTCAGGCACTTCGAGAAAGTAATCGAACAAAACCAATTAAAGCGAGTAAAAAGCCTTTTGTTTTCCGAGGGTTAATGAAATGCGCTCAATGTGGTTGTTCTATATGCTCCGATATTAAAAAAGGGAAATATATCTACCTTTTCTGTACCAAACAAAAAGGGAAAGACATATGTAATAGTAAAAGAATTCGGGAAGAAGTCGCTTTAGAAGTTGTTGAAGAGGTGCTAAACAGCCTTGTTATACCTGACTCATTGCTTGAAGAAATTCGAAAATACCTTATAGAAACTAATTCAAATGAGAAAAAAGACTATAAATCCGTCGTTGAAGGCTTTCAAAAAGAATTTAACAAAGAAGAAAAGAAACAAGAGCGCCTGTTTGAACTTTATCTTAGCGGGAGTATTACAGCGCCTAAGTACGACAAAACTCGCTTACAAATCGAGAAAAAGATACAACAGCTAAGCTTGCTCATCTCCTCCGGCAGGAAAGATCATAAAGAGTTCCAAGACTCTTTAGTGCTCTTGCTTAAAGTCGTTTCAAATGCTGGCAAAATCTTCAAAAGTTCGAAAATAGAACAAAAACGCAAGATTATCGGATTTGTATTTTCGAACTTATATTTAGACGGGCAAGAAGTCCACTATAAGCTAAACCGACCGTTTGATAAACTGGTCGGTTTGCCTAAAGATAAAGTATGGTGGAGGATACCGGATTCGAACCGGTGGCCTTCTCAATGCCATTGAGACGCGCTACCAACTGCGCCAATCCCCCATCAATGGGTGAAGTCTTTTATAACCTGAAGGAAGCAGGAAATCAACTCTATTAATTAAGCCGGAATTCATGAAATTCTTGATAGAGTTCATTCGCTCGGTTAAACCATACCGCCATTGGAGGGCTGGTTAAAATGTCCTCGGCTTCGGCTGCCATGGTAAAAAATTCATGAACCACTGAGCGAATATTGTCCTGATTCAAGTCAAAAATATCCCGCCACATGGTATAAGGGCTCGCCGCCAAACGAAGTTGATCATCGATACCGGCGCCGTGGAAGGCGAGTAGCTTGCCGGGCTGGTTTCGATGAAGCAAGTTAGTCAACATAATGGCGTAGAGTTGTGGGAAATGACTCACAAAAGCCATGTACCGATCATGCTCTTCTGCGGTTAACTCACCGATTTTAGCTCTTAACCCGACCGTAATAAAGGTTTTAAGCTGATCAAACCGTTCCTGAAGCTCTGCGTCTTGATCTAAATAGGTTGACGGACAGAAAGCATAGGGTTTTTGGGCAAACAGCAGACTTGTGGCATGGGCAATGCCTGATAGCTCCTTACCTGCCAGTGGGTGCCCTCCAATAAACTGGGAAGGGAGAAGCTCCTCCCCCAAGGCACAAATAGCTCGCTTGCAACTCCCAATATCTGTTACGGTAACGTGTTTCCCTTTGATCTCAGGCGCAAAGAGTCTTAATAAATCCATACTCTGATAGAGGTGAGTTGCCAGAACAATCAGATGATCTTCTTCCCATGTCACAGGGAGCGTCAGGGATACCTCATCTACAATACCTGCCCGAATGGCATATTGAAGGGTTTTCTCGTCTGAATCGACGGCTCGGATATGAAGGTCAGAAAACATTTCCCGACAAGCCATGGCAAAAGACCCGCCCAAGAGGCCGGTACCAATGACGGTTAAATACTTAAACGGGGAGTCTGCCATGATGAAACCACCTTACCAACATTCGACACCTTAATACACGACAATACGCATAATCTATTTTAATAGTAAAATAAAACCATGCTGAGTCGAATAAAAAAACAAGGGTGGCTAGTGATCCCCAGTGTCGTAGCGGTCATTTTTCTTGTTATCTATGTCTTCCAACTGTCCGTGCCCGAATCCATCGTGGCGCATCAGGTTAGAAAAGATAACATCCTGGTCTCTCTGACCATTACTGGTGAAGTTCGTGCCGACAATACGGTCAATGTCACGGCACCCATTCAATCTCGGATTCAAAAAATCTGGGTTGATGACGGGGATCTTGTTAAACCGGGACAGGTCCTCGTCCAACTGGATTCCGATGACCTGCAGGCCAGTTACCTGGAAGCTCAGGCCCAAGCTGAAAAAGAACGGGCATCGCTGGCCTTTGTACTTCAGGGTACTCGTAAAGAAGAGTTGAAACGGTTAGAAAACAGCGCGAAAGAAGTTCAAAAACAAATTGAATCTGCTCGTGCCGAATATGAAAAGGCCCAACGGTTTGCCCAACGGATGGAACCTCTACACCAGGATGGAGCCATAAGCGACAACGAGTACGACAACGCTTTGACACAGGTTGAAAACACGAAAGCGAATCTGTCTTCAGCCAAATTTCGGCTAGCTCAGATGGAAGACACCCTTGAAAAAGGTCGGGCTGGCCCAACTCAGCCTGAAGTGGACGAAGCCCGCTCCGCCTATCAAGCGGCACACCAACGCACCAACACCGCTCACGCCAAACTCCAAGATCAGAACCTCATAAGCAATTTATCGGGTATTGTTCTTGCTCGTCTGCAAGAGCCCGGCGAAATCGCCCAACCCAATCAACCCATTCTTAAAATCGCAGACCAAAACACCCTTGAAGTGGTTGGCTATGTGGAAGAGGTCGACCTATCCCGGATCAGACTCGGCGATGCCTGTTATGTGGTCTTGGATGCTGAACCGGAAACGCCACTTAAAGGAAAGATTCAACGTATCGGCAGTGAGGTGAACCCGGAAAACGGAACCGTGGAAATCAAGATTGGCCTGATTCTTGATACATCAACCCCTTCACCCTCCATTGCATTATTGCCCGGTATGACAGCAGACATTAATGTTATTACCGATACCCTAACCGAGAGTATGGTCGTGCCTTCGACTGCTCTCTACAAAGATAAAAATCAATTTTGGGCCTTTAAGCTAGTGGACAATCACATCGAGAAAACGGCCGTCCAAGCCCGACGAGTTTCTCTGGAGTATTTTCAAATTGTAGAGGGCCTGCAACCCGATGATTGGATTGCCCGAACCGCGACCCCCGATTTACTAGAAAAAAAGCAGGTTCAACCCGTTCCTTTTGATGCTATTCCTGCTAGTAGCCCCGCCAATAAGCAAAAGGGGTAGCATCCGATGACCCTTGCCCCTGAACTTTTTATCGCCATCCGCTACACCCTCGCCAACATGAAACAATCGCTAATGATTGCATTTGCCGTGGGGTTGGGGGTTGCTATTATTATTTTCATTCCCTCGGTCAACCTAAGTTTTTTCGGGTATTTCCTGGAAAAAACCGTGGAAAACTCGGCCCATATTAAGGTGACCCGTGAACTGGAAACCATGGAACGGAACATTCAGGCTCTGACCCGGCATCTCACCTCAGGTAGTCCTGAAAACGACGATCCTCACATTATTTTCTCCGACCAAACCCTGACCCGTAAACGAAATATCAAGGCCTACCGCCAATTGATGAAACAGATTCGGGGTGTAACCGGCGTTCTGGAAGTCTCACCCTATATTAATGAACAGATTATTGTTTCCCACGGCAGTCAGATTCGAGGCGGGAGTATTCAAGGCATTGTCCCAGAAATGGAAAAAAATATTCGCCAGCTGGAAGAAGACATCGCCGTTGGCAATATCGATAACATGGGCAGTAGCGACGTGTTTATCGGCTGGCGACTGGCCGATGAGCTTGGAGTGCGGTTGGGTAACCGGATTCAGCTGGTAACCAGCGAAGGTCGAAAAAGCTATAAAGTAGCTGGGTTAATTAACACCGGTATTTATCAGAAAGATCTCGATACCATTTACATTTCCCTGAAATCTGCTCAACAACTACTCAACATGTCAAATGAGATTACGGGTATCAATATTCGGCTTCAGGATATTTACGCCGCACCTAAAATATCGGATGTTATTCATCAGACCTTTCATCTGAAGACACGCAACTGGATGGAAGATAATGAGGTGATTCTGGATCAAATTGGCATGTTTCGAGTAATTATCGCCTTTATCAGTTTTCTCATTGTCTTTGCCGCCGCATCCAGCATTACCAGTGTTCTAATCATGGTGGTGGCGTCCAAGTCCAAGGAAATTGGCATTTTAAAAGCCATGGGGTTACCACCCGGTTCTATTATGCGACTTTTTGTATTTCAGGCTATTTGCCTCAGTATTCTCGGCGCAACGGCGGGCGTGTTTGGTGGCATGGGGCTGATTGAACTCTATAACGCCACCCCTTACTCTAAAGCCGAAAGCTTTCTCGGTATTGGCCGCCAACCGGTGGAAATCAATCTGGAATACACTTACTACGCCATTATCTACGCAATGCTCAGCAGCTTCCTCGCCAGCCTGTTTCCTGCCTGGCATGCCAGTCGACTGGATCCAGTGAAAGCCATCAACAGCTAAATAAAACCAACACCATAGGAACCTTTCCCCAATATGCCATCCCCTTTATTACTCGAAACCCACAATCTCACCAAAACTTACCCCGGTATTGAACCCGTTACTGCTGTAGATCACATTAGCTTCTCTGTTCGGGAAGGGGAGTTTCTCAGCATTGTCGGCGAAAGCGGCTCAGGTAAAAGCACCTTGATGAACCTACTGGGACTACTGGATTCGCCGACCGAAGGACAGCTCAATTATCATGGGCAAGATATTTCTCATTGGAGTGAAGGAGAACGTTCTCTGTTTCGTAACCAGGAAATCGGATTCATTTTTCAGGCTCACATGCTATTGCCTGAGTTCAATGCCCTGGAAAACGTGCTAATGCCTCCTCGTATCGGTAGATCGTTAGGGCCAGAAACTGTTGAACGCGCCAAACATTTGCTTACCCGTATTGGCCTAGAAAAGCGCATGCACCACATGCCCGGCGAGTTATCCGGCGGGCAAAATCAGCGGGTGGCCATTGCCCGGGCACTGATTAACAACCCGCGAATTGTTTTTGCCGATGAACCTACCGGTGCGCTGGATCATAAAACCAGTCGAGACGTCTATGAACTCATGCGAGAAATTAATCAGGAAAATAACGTGACGTTTATCATTGTGACCCACGAACAGGGGTTCGCAAAAAAAACCGATCGTACAATCACCCTGCTTGACGGACGGATGATCTCCGATCAAGTGACTCATCCAACACCTTAAACCGTCGCAAAGAATAATCTTTCCCATTGTTTGATTCGGGCTCCCGTATTAGGATAGACACAGCAAACAGGCTATAATAGGACACCAGAGTTGTCTTAAAAAGAGAGTCCTTTAAACACTAGGTATTCCTTTATTATGGTTAATGTACAGGAACACACTAAATATTGTGCGGGTAAAGGCTACGTCATGCCGACGTTTGAGGCTGCCAAACAGAAAACACGCGTACAAAGCGATATGATCGCCCAGTTCATGAACAGCCTGCATGCGAATCAGGCTAAAACCGCTCAGGAAGCCCATCGTCTTCAACTCCCTCAACCCCAGACATTGGGACAACGTCTTGCTATTTCGCTAGCTCGTCCTTTGCTCGCTTTAGCCGCGCTTTTTAGTAATTTGCAAAAACTACCGATTCCGTTACCTCCATTTATTTCACAGGCCGGTCAAAAACTAGGTAACAAGCTAGTTCAGTTGACAGGACACTTGCTTAGTTTTTTCTTCACCTCCAAAAAAACACAAAATAAAGACGACATTGAAGAACGGGAAAAGCGCAACGCAGAAGATATTTCTGATAACGACTTATTTACCAAATTGGTCGTCAACGAATCCCAAGAATCCAACATGGGCAACAGTTAATACCCTATTGTTCACCTTTTAGAGTCGTTCCGGTAAAATGGCGTTATGGGTTTACATGGATTTTATTTGACACGTCGGCAATTTATAAAAGCGTTGGGAGCCGCTATGGTTCTTCCCTGCTTTGTATTGAGACGGTCAACCCTTAAAAGCTATGCCGAAAGCCAACAGGGTGTTTGGCTCAATGATGTTCACTCTCAGTTAAACGCAACACGTGTCGCAGAAGTAGTTTACCCTGCTTTTCCTGAAGAGATTCAATCCGTTGTGTTGCGCGCCCGGCGAGAAAAGCACGTTATCTCTATCGCTGGAGGTCGGCATGCGATGGGTGGCCAGCAATTTGCGACCGGCGCCATTCATGTTGATACCCAATGCTTGAATCGGATTCTGGACTTTAATCCCACTGCGGGGACCGTAACCGTGGAAGTCGGAATTCAATGGCCTCAACTGATGCGTGAACTAGCACACCTCCAGGCTAATATTCCTGAAGCCGACCGATGGGGTATCCGTCAAAAGCCAACAGGCACCGATGATATTAGCGTTGGCGGCTCCATGTCCTCAAACATCCACGGGCGAGGGTTGCATTACCAGCCATTTATTCAGGATATTGAATCGTTTGAACTGATTAATGCTTCTGCCGAACGTTTGGTTTGTAGCCGGTCCCAGAATGCTGAACTTTTCAGCCTTGTAATTGGTGGCTATGGACTGTTTGGAACTATTTATTCAGCGACCCTTAGGCTATCACTCCGACAAAAAATCCGTCGGTTTGTTCAGCCTCTATCCATTGGTGATGCCGTATCGACCATCGAACGAGTGAGCAAGGACGGAGCGTTATACGGTGATTTTCAGTTTGAGATTGACGAAAAGGGTCCCGGCTATTTAACCGATGGGATCCTGTCCTATTACAAGCCTGTTTCTCCTAAAACCACCATTCCTAAAAAGCAGACATCTCTCTCCCAACAAGATTGGAAGGAACTGGTGGCTCTGGCGCATCACGATAAAGCCAAAGCCTTTCAGCAGTATAAAACCCATTACCTAAAAACCCAGGGTCAGCTTTATTGGTCGGATACTCATCAGATGGGACCTTACCGGGATAATTACCACGAAGGACTAGACTGGCCTAAAAACGAACCGGTTCAGGCCACGGAGATGATTACCGAAATCTACGTGCCTCGTTTGATCCTATCGACCTTCTTAAAGCGGGTTCGGCAGGATTTTAGAAAGCATCAGGTCAATTTAATTTATGGCACGGTTCGGTTTATCGAAAAAGATGATGAAAGTTTTCTGCCATGGGCCAAGGAACGTTACGCGAGCATTGTGTTTAACCTGCACACGCCTCATTCACCGGAAGGATTGAGCCATTCCGCACGGGCGTTTCGATTACTCATTGATCGGGCGATTGCCTTTAACGGCAGTTTTTACCTGACGTATCACCGTTGGGCAAATCGCGAACAGATCACTCAGTGTTATCCCAAGTTTCAGGCGTTTCTGGATAAAAAATTACATTACGATCCCGACGAGCGTTTCCAAAGCAATTGGTATCAACACCATAAAGCGTTGTTTCATTCCTGATTTAAAGCTGGTCTTCACCCACTTATGATCTCTACAGAACGATTATTTAGTCAGCTTATTTACATTTAAAGCAATTTATATTTTTACTGGTGTTGATTACTTTAAGTTTAAAAACGAAAGAGGTTATCTTACTCCATGATTCATCCTGCTTTAAGACATTCTGTAGTCTCGACACACCCCAATGAGTTTAAAGGGCCATTATTTAAAGGCTCGCCCCCTAAATACACACACGAAACAGCCCTCGAAACCCTGAATCTATTCATGAATAGACAACGTTATGATGTCCATCGATTTATCCGGTTTGCCCCCAAATCCCAACAGGATTCCGAACTCAAAGATAAACTTCAGGAACTCCACACCGCACTGAAAGAGAATGCAGGCCTACTCGGTGAGGATAACACCGAAATTAAAGCTACGCTGGGCTCTCTATTGGTTCACTTTGAAAAGGAGAGTGGGTTCTCCATCTTATTTGATTCTCCCATCTGGAGCGACATCCAAAAAGTCCTCGATAAACAATAAGCGAGCTAAAAGCCTTCCCCTTAAGCCTTGTTTCTGGAGGTGAGTAAGCCATAATAACCCAGAGCAAAGAAGAGGCCACCGAGAAATCCACCGAGATGGGCAAAGATAGCGACATGGGCTTCCGTCAAATTCATGTAGGTGTAAACAATTAAGAGAATAATCAGACCTCGTAAGTCGCTACCAAAGCTATTAGGGTGGGTCTTTCTCCGGATCAGCAAGTAAAACGTAAATGCCGCAGCCATAACACCATAATCAATCCCCGATGCCCCTGCCGCAACCGCAGGTCCTTGGCTATGCCAATAAATACCTGCCATATCCATAGCCAACATGGCCAGCGATGCTGTCAGACCCGAAATAATATAAAGATAAACCATATTCCGGGTGCCCAATAGCGGCTCTACAATACGCCCGAACACCCATAAACCAAATGCGTTGCTCAACAAATGCATTAGGTTCCAGTGCAAGAGGTTCGCTGTTATTAACCGCCACCACTCGTTATCGAAAGCCACACTGGGCGAATAATAGCTACCGATCGTTACCGCCCAGCGAGCGGGATGAAGAAACGAGGGGTAACACGTAATCCCATAGATCACTCCGAGCAAAATAATCAGGCCAAACGTGGCGGGCAAAGGAGGGGCCGGCATTTGAATCGCTTCAGCCTCGTTAACGATTTCTTCGGGAATACCCGTCTTCTCCTCTGGTATTTCAGGGGGTTGTTCAGTCATTCTTCCATTCTATCACTGGTTCCCATCACCGTTCAAAGTAAAAATCATCCTAAAATAAGGCCCGCTGTGCTGGTGGATTTGGATCCGTGCCCTGCGTATAATAACGGCATCGAATCAAAATTTTGGGAGAGTTGCCTCATGCCCCAAACGCCCACACAAACAGAGTACGAAGCCGTTATTGGCCTGGAAATCCATGTTCAGCTTCGCACCCAGTCCAAACTATTTTGCCCGGACAGCACTCGGTTTGGCGATGAACCCAACGTTAATACCTGCCCTGTGTGTTTGGGGTATCCCGGTGCGTTGCCCGTACTGAATAAAAAAGCCGTAGAATACGCCGTGATGCTGGGGTTGGCTCTAAATTGCGAGATTGCCGAGCTTTCTAAATTTGACAGAAAACACTATTTTTACCCGGACTTGCCCAAAGCCTACCAGATTTCTCAGTACAACATGCCTGTCTGCACCAACGGCTATATGGAACTTAGCACCGGCACCCGGGTTCGCATCAACCGAGCCCACATGGAAGAAGATGCAGGAAAGCTGGTTCACGCGGGTGCCGAAGGACTCGCCGGATCCGATTACAGCCTGGTGGATCTCAACCGGGCTGGCACTCCACTTCTGGAAATTGTCAGCGAGCCGGATATTAAAAGTGCCGCTGAAGCCCGGGAATACATGACTAACATGCGCAACATTGTCCGTTACCTTGGCGTATGCGATGGGAACATGGAAGAAGGCTCTATGCGGTGCGACGTCAATATCAGCGTACGCCCCAAAGGACAAACAGAATTCGGCACCAAAACCGAAATCAAGAACATGAATAGCACCCGAGCCATTGAACAGGCGGCGGAATACGAAATCGCCCGTCAGGTTCAAATTCTGGAATCCGGGGGAAGCATTACTCAAGCTAGCCGCCTATGGAATGAGGCAACGAGCGAAACCATGTTAATGCGAGTTAAAGAAGGCGAAGCCGATTACCGGTATTTCCCTGAGCCGGATCTCCGTCCCCTCCACATTAGCCGGGAATGGATCGAAGCACTCAAAAGACAGCTCCCAGAACTTCCTGAAGAACGACGTGCCCGATATATCAGCGAATTAGACTTCTCCACCCATGACGCAAGCATTCTGGTAGACGTTAAGGAGCTGGGTGATTTCTTTGACGCCGCTCGACCCCACTGCCCTCACTACAAAACATTAGTTAATTGGCTCACCGGCGAAATTACCGCCTACCTCAAAACCGAAAAGAAAAGCATGGCTGACACCCGCTTAACCCCTAATGCACTGGCAGAACTGGTGGAACTGCAAGAAAACAACACCATCAGCTCCACCACCGCCAAGAAACTCTTGGCCGAACTATTAGAAAAAGGCGGTTCACCCGCTAAAATCGTGGAAGAACGAGACATGGCGCAAATCAGCGATGTGGGTGAATTGAAAAAAATGGTCGAAGATGTCATTGCCAATAACCCCAAACAGGCCCAACAATTTCGGGACGGCAAAGAACAGGTGTTGGGCTTTTTCGTCGGCCAAATTATGCGCGCCACCCAAGGCTCCGCCAACCCTGAGCTGGTCAATCAACTGCTTCGGGAACTGATTTAATATTTTAAAAGGACACACACCCATGACCACTCAAAGCAAAAAAACCATTCGGGACATTGCACACTGGCACAACCAACGGGCGCTGGTTCGGGTGGATTTTAATGTGCCTCTAAATGAGCAGGGCGAAATTACGGATGACACCCGGATTCAAGAAGCCCTACCGACCCTAACGTATCTAACAGAGCAAGGTGCCCGCGTGATTTTGGTTAGCCATATGGGGCGTCCTAAGGGGACGGTTAAAGAGGAGCTTCGGCTGACGCCCATCGCCAAACGACTTCAGGAACTACTTCCTAACACCCCAATAACGGCCCTAAAAGAGGTTTTTTCATCCGCCGTGGAAGAGACGGTAAAAAGCTTAAAACCGGGAGCCATCATTCTATTAGAAAACATTCGGTTTGAACCAGGCGAAACAAAGAACGACCCCGCTCTGGCTAAAAATCTGGCAAAATTGGCCGACATTTACATAAACGATGCCTTCGGTACCGCCCACCGAGCCCACGCTTCCACCGAAGGCGTGGCTCATTACGTGCCGGTAAAGGTCGCTGGCTTATTAATGGAACGGGAAATTCAAGCTCTCTCTAAAGTTGTGACCCGGCCGGAGCATCCGTTTACAGCCATCATCGGGGGCAGTAAAGTCTCAACCAAAATCACCGTGCTCGAAAACCTGCTAGACCATGTGGATACGCTGATTATTGGCGGTGCTATGCTCTTTACCTTTCTGAAAGCTCAAGGTCATGCTGTTGGCGCTTCTATGGTTGAGGATAATTATCTAGAGATGGCTAAAGACTTGCTGGCGTTGGCTCAGCAAAAAGAAACCCGTATTGAACTGCCTCAACAAGTTGTGATTGCCGATGCCTTTAGCGAAACAGCAAAAACCAAGGCTATTTCCATTGAACTTGGTATTCCTGACGGTTGGATGGGACTGGATATTGGCCCGGATAGCATCGTTGCCCTGCAGCAGATCATTCGGAATTCCAAAACCATCCTTTGGAATGGCCCCATGGGGGTTTTTGAGATGAAACCTTTTGCCCCGGGAACCCAATCCATTGCGGAAGGCGTGGCTAAGCAAACTCAGGTCGGTCCGTGCCAAAGTATTCTGGGTGGTGGCGATACGGTGGCCGCCATCGAACAGTTCGGCATTGATAAAACCCGCTATACCCATGTCAGTACCGGTGGCGGCGCCAGTTTGGAATTTTTAGAAGGTAGCCCTCTGCCTGGCATTGCCATTCTCGATGAGTCCGTCCCAACCGCTGTTTAAATGATTTTAAATCCTATAAAAACAGCTTAGTTCCGCTCAAAGCTAAATATTTTGGAAAACACCACGCCGATCATTCCTATAAAGGGAATCGAGTAAATAAAGGGTAAAATACTGGTATTTAAGGGCAAGGGCAGGTAGGCTGAGAATAACCCATTTTCCAACTGCAGATCTCGAAACGTGAGATAGGCAAACGCCATATGGGCCAGCATAAAGACAATAAATAGCGCCATTCCCTCACCGCCAATGGGTTTGATGTTCATGATCTGCCGACTAATTACTCCAGCCAAAAAGGTGCTGAGTAAGAGGAGAAAAATGCCTGCCCAGACTTTTTCATAGATTACATCATGGGCAAAGCTATAAGCGAACCAGCTTAAGCCAATTAACAGCAGGATAGGAAGCAGAGTAAACCCCACCAACAGAAAGATTTGATTGATAAGACGCCAGAAGGTGGTCATTTTAAATGAAACTCTCTATATCACACGTGTACCCTATTATCCCATTAAATGTTATTATGTCCGATCTTTTTAATTTAGATCTCTCACAATAGGGCCGATTTTTAAGAAACTTTAAATGAGGCCTTGTGTCTTTGTTGATGCTCTTTTTTTAATTCGGCATACACATAATCCGGTGTATGAAGTCGGCTCAGAGCATTCTGATAGGAATCTGCCATCCCATGATAATCGGTTCCACCAGTGACAATCAGGCCATATTTTTCTGCCAACCCACAATGAAATTCGATAGTCGCTGGAAAATGACTCCGATGATAGGCTTCCAGACCTCGTAGGCCGTAATCCATCATTTCCACGACCAATTGTTCAATGTGTTCCATATCTCCCGGGTGGGCAATAACTGGAATCCCCCCACTTTCGCTGATAGCTTCCGCCGCCTCGTGGGGCGATACCGTACTGCGCCGAACATAAGTAGAGGAATTACGCTTTAGATATTTACTGAATGCTTCAGAAATAGTGGCCGCTCCCTCTTTCTCCACAATGGTTTGAGCAATATGAGGGCGACCCAAACTGCCTAAATCACGGGATTGGGCCTGAATATCCTCAAACGTAATGGCAAGCCCGCCCTGACCTTGAAGGAGACCCGCAATTTCTCGAATTTGTTCAACACGCGCTTCTTGATGTTTTTTAATCACCTTCTGTAGGGCTTTATTGTCTGTATCAATATAATAGCCTAATACGTGGACTTCTGTTTCCCGCTCAGCCCAAACCGTGTTGATTTCAATACCGGGAATAATTTCCAAATCCGTCCCCTTAGCGGCTTCGAGGGCAATAGCATAGGACTGGGTATTATCATGATCCGTAATGGCCATGGCCTGTAGCTTAAACGCCAACGCTTCCCTGACAAGATCCTCCGTTTCCGAAGCCCCATCAGAGTATGTGGTGTGTAGATGTAGATCGATCATACGGATTATCCTTGCCATTACCGGCGTTTCCCTTTATTCTACCACTCGTTCAGGTGAAATACTAGTGATATAGATTGGATAAGAGAAGTGGCTTATAACTTAAATAACTTGACCGACAAAACTTTTATTAATACAGTTGTAGTTGATTAAAACAATCTTCTATCTAAAGGAGAAATGAATGACCACCCTGACAACTCAAGAAATCAAAGCTAACCTACCTAAAAACCTGAATATTACTTCTTCTGTTCCCAAAAAGGTAAGAAAGAAAGTAGGGCTTGCTTCGCTCCAGTTTTTAAACGGCTTTGAGGCCTTCCCAGAAAGTCGATTTCTATTTTCTCGAAAAACAAATATTTGGGGCCAAGATCAGGATACCTTTTCTCTGGAGACCCCCATTACAGCAGGTTCTAAAAAAGGAAAAGATGAAATAAAAACGATTAAGCGAAAGATGGGAGTCCGCCTATTTGCAGAGAATGAGCCGGAGTCGATAAAAAGCTTCCTGGACAGCGCCTTTTATAGTCTCGTTCCGGGTCTCGGTGCTTATGCAAGAAGCCTAACAGAAGTCAAAGCCCGAATAAAAGGCCTCCCCTATGAACTAACCCCGCCACCGACCACTCAGTCTCCTCTTCCTCACCAGGACGTGCGGACTCGTCCAGTTAAGATTAGCTATTCGGCCTAATTCCAATTGAATTTTTTGATTTCTTTTTCTCCCAAGAGTCGTGATATTGATTCATTAGTTTTAGAAAAGGTTTTGCGTCCTGAATTAACAGGGTTGTGCTGATATATTCACCTAAATGCCACACGCCTTTAGCGTCCTGATGATTTTTATACGTATCGTAAGCCAGCACACCGGTCTCATCAGCCGTTTTGGTGTGCCTCAGAATATACTCAAACCGGGTTTCTCCCGGATGTAGCGTGCCATCTGAAGCCTCGTTCCAGACATCTTCTAGATACAGCTCGAATACAGGGAAAAAATTACCGTTGAACCAATTTCTCAGCCGGTTCATCCGGGTATAGTTATCGTCTTCCTCTGCCGAAAGAAACGCTTGAACCCGCTGGGAAAAAAGCGCTTCCGTAACCGGGGCATTCTCCTTCAAATGCCCTGCCCGTTTTGGATCCAAACTCTGTATTATTTTTGTCATCCTAATTATTATTGTAAGGGATTGGTTATTGATTTGCCGTTTAAAATGTAACTATTCTTTACGTCAATCGGAACAAACCCATCCCTTCAGTAGACTTAACAGATTATGACCGATACAGTATTGGACTATCAAAACTGGGATGGATTACAATAACGGAATGAAAGAAGGTTAGAAACACTCATGACTCCTCCATTAAAAGCCGTTACCACACCACTGGATGACGTACAAGGTTACGCGGATACCCGAGGCGTGGCCTTGAAGCAGGCTGGCGTTAAGCAGGTGGATATGCCTCTGAGTCTGATGGAAAAAAGCGGGGGCATTCAATCTATTAAGGCACGGGTTTCTTTGGGGGTTCATCTGGAAAAAGAATCCAAGGGCACTCATATGTCCCGCTTTATTATTCAACTCACCGAATGGAGCCGGGATAAGGTCATTACCCTGAACTTTAAAGACTTGCTGGAAGAAACGATGACCCGGCTAGACTCCAAAGCCGCTCATATGAAAATGGACTTTGCCTATTTTATCGATAAAAAAGCGCCGGTAACCCATTACTCAGCCCCGATGGCGTTTCCCTGTTCGTTTCAAGCGAGTCTTATCCGAACATCCGAAAAGAAACTCAGCCACCAGCTTGTTCTTGGAGTGACGGTTCCTGTGGCCACACTCTGCCCATGCAGTAAGGAGATTTCTGACTACGGTGCCCATAATCAGCGAGCCGAAATCCGGGCACATTTGGTTCTCGACACAACCACCGATCATCAAATGGTTTGGATTGAGGACGTTGTTGCCGCCTTGGAAGAATGTGCTTCCTGTCCCGTTTACCCTGTTCTCAAACGGCTTGATGAGAAATACGTCACCGAGCGCCAGTACGATAACCCTAAATTTGTAGAGGATGTCGTACGCGACGCGACGCTGGTGCTTCGAGAATATCCGGGCGTCCTTGGCTTTTCCATTGAAGTCGAAGCCTTGGAAAGTATCCATGGTCATAATGCTTATGCCTTTCACGAAGAGAACGTTACCGCCACCCACGGATTGCACTCATAGCCATGGCGCCGGTCTGCATCACACGGAAAGTTCGGTTTGCGGCGGCTCATTATTTTTACCTTCCAGAATACTCTGAAGCGGAAAATTTTCAGCAGTTTGGAAAATCCGCCAACCGCCATGGCCACGGTCATAATTATGAAGTAGAGGTAGCCGTTGAGGGAGAATTGAACCCTGAAACCGGTATGGTAATCAACTTAACTCAACTTAAATCCCTATTAAATGAAGAGGTGGTTGAGCCATTGGATTTCAAAAACCTGAATCAGGAAGTGCCCTTTTTTAAAGACCGTCTTCCCTCACTGGAATCTCTGGTGCTTTATATCTGGAATCGATTGGAGCCTCGGTTAAACGCCCGACACCTAAAATTAATTTGGGTTAAAATAGCCGAAGACGACGATTTGTACGCCACCTACTTCGGTGAGGCCATTAACGCCCCCAATTTTGAGAATGCTCCATGATTTATTTGACCCGACGCTATGATTTTTCCGCCAGTCATCGACTGTATAACCCTGATTTTTCCGACGAGAAAAATTGGGCCGTCTTTGGCAAATGCAATAACCCCAATGGCCATGGCCATAACTACGAGCTCGAGATCACCGTCAAAGGCCAGCCCGATCCTCGAACCGGTCTGATTATTGATTTGGCCGAATTTAACCAGCAAGTCAACAGCCGCATTATTGATTTGTTGGATCATAAAGACTTGAATCGGGATGTGAGCTTTATGGCCGATCAGATCCCCACGTCGGAAAACATCGTAATCGCCATTTGGAATGAACTGGTGCCATATATTCCGGCGCCTGCAACCCTCCATAAATTGCGCCTTATGGAATCTCGCAATAATTATGCTGAATATCAGGGCGCATCATTGCTTCGTTAGTTTAAAGGATCTTCTCCCCCATGACTTTATCCCTCAAAAATCAGGTGGCTCTAATCACCGGTGCCGGTAGCGGTATTGGCTTGGCAACCGCTCATGCCTTGGCCTCAGAAGGAATTCGCCTGGTACTTTCGGGTCGGACCGTTTCAAAATTAGAAAAACTAGCGAATGATTTAAAACAGACCCTCCCGGAAGCCGACGTTCTCATCCTCCCCGCCGATGTAAGCAACCCCACTCAGGTTAACACACTCGTCACTCAAGCTCTGGAAAAGTTTCAGCGCATTGATATTTTGATTAATAACGCCGGGGTGGCCGGAAAAACCGCCTTGCTTCAGGAGATCCCGACTGAAGAAGTTCACCGGATCATTGATACCAACCTCAAAGGCGCTATTTTTGTTATGCAGGCCGTTTTACTTCACGCCATGGTTCCCCGACAAGCGGGGACTATTATTAATATTAACTCCGTCTCCGGAAAAACCGCCTTTCCCTTCTGGAGCCTCTATGATGCTTCTAAATTTGGCCTGCGAGCCATTACCGAAGCCGTCGCTGAAGAACAACGAAGCAATAATATTAAGGTAACGAGTATTTACCCGGGTGCCGTAGATACTCCCCTCTGGGAAACCGTCGAACTCGACCACGAACCCCAGCGAGAGGGCATGCTGGACAGTCAGACCATTGCGGATACGGTACTGTACATTCTGCGTCAGCCGAAAAAAGCATTTATCCCTGAAATCACCCTAGAGCCCCTGCAACCGGCCCTATAGAGGGGTCAAAACTCTTTACCGACCACACAGCTTAATGGGAACAATACTGGCCATGTAAAGTGCCATAAGCGCACTGGCTACAATTAGCATGGTAAAAGGGTCTTGAGAGGGTGTGAGAATAGCCGACAGGAGAAAAATTCCCACAATAGCGGCTCGCCAGTGTGCGATTAATTGGCTGGAATGAATTAACCCGGTCATTGAAAGGAAAAACAGCACCATCGGTAGTTCAAACATCAGTCCGGTTAATAAAATGAGAGACGAGCAAAAATCAATGAACAAGGAAATGCTCATCATGCTTTCAGCCACGTCGCTTCCGTAGTCCATCAAAAACCCAAGGGCTGGTGGAATGACTGCCCAATAAGCAAACCCACCTCCCGAAATAAACAGAATGCTCCCAAAAATAACACAGAGAAGCACAAAACCCCTCTCTTTTGATTTTAACCCCGGCAAAATAAACCGTAGGAGTTGGTACAGTATCATGGGGAATGCTAGCGTCAGCCCACCTAAAACGGCTAGCTTAAAGCTAGTCATTAACACCTCGCCCGGACTCAGTTGAACAAAATGCACTGTTTCTGGCGCCAGATATTTTAAGCCCTCAATCAGGTAACGTGAGAAAGCAAACGAAATGAGCACGCCAGCAACAAAACTGACCAGCGCGACAATCAAACGCCGACGCAATTCATCCAAATGATCCATCATGCTCATCTGGACGTTCTGCCCTGGCTGATTTTCAACCGGAATCTCATTGTTCACTGTATTCAAATCAGGCGTCGTACCCATCATCGCTCCATCACTGCGATTGCCGCTGAGCCGCCGCTTCAGCCAGTAAAATAGAGCCACACACACTCACGTTTAATGAGTCCACCCCATCTTGCATGGGAATAGACACCCAGCGCATGTTACCGGGGTTAATATTAACCAGTGCTGAGGTGTCAATACCCTGCCCCTCATTCCCAAGAACAAACGCCAGTTCGCCTTGATAAGCCATGGACTTATAATGGTTGTTTTGGTTTTTCTGTTTTGGGTCATCCCCATCGCCTCGAGTAAGCATCAATTGAAAACCCAGTTTTTCTAAACTTTCCAGCGTATCCCTCAGCGTACCGCTAGTTGTAATTATAGGTAAGTGGAACACAAGTCCGGCAGAGGAACGAATAGCCTTGGGGTTATACGGATCCACAGAACAATCGGTTAATACGACAGCGGAAATGCCAAAGGCCATGGCCGAGCGGATGAGTGTTCCCAGATTCCCCGGATCCTGCAAGCGATCTAACACTAAGAGGGTTCGGTTTTTTCCTTTAATTTCAGTTAACGGTGGTGAGTCTGGTTTTTCCACCGCGGCGATACAGGGAACCGGCGAATCAGTGGAGGCCAGCTTGGCCATCACTTTTTTGGAAACCAAAACTTGAAGCGTGCTATCTGGTAAATCTTTAGGTAAGGAGGCTTCATCCAACGCAAAACATTGATAAACCTTTAGATTGGCTTTGACAGCCTCTTCAATGGGGTGTTTCCCTTCCACCAAGACGGCTTGCACTTCATCTCGATTTTTCTTCTGGTGAAGGCCGGCGACTTCTTTAATAACCGGATTCAATGGGCTCTCAATGATCATGACCATAGATTAATCTCAATTTCAAACGAACGATGACACGGGAAACGGCATTGAACCGAAACATCTTCCAACCCCAGTCGGTTTTGGATAAGTTCTAGCCCATTGGCCATCATCAGGTTCAACCGGATTTCTTCGGCGGCTCCCAATGGGCTTCCGTTGGTTTCCTCTCGTATTGTATAGCGAACATTGGCCTGATAAAACCAGTCGTCTCCCAGTCGAATCATCAATAGCTGATTAAACGCATCAGAATGATAGTGACCTTTTTCCTCAGCAATCCAACGGATCATTCCCATGGCAATAGCGGTTCCCAGTGTATTTCCCGGCGTATTCCAACCTGCGTAACCGTAAAGAGGCGTTAAGTCATCAAACCGACAGACCATTTGCTCTGCTAATTTGGGATCACTTCCATTGGCATGAGAAACATCCGCAAGCGTAATACATTGGCCTTTGGCAAAAGCTTTGTCCAGATAGGCGAGTGTCCAGTCAACTTGCTCCGAACTGTTCTTCGCAGAAATGCCTTCGCAATGATCCCCTTGAATGCTTTGGGGTGTATGTACCAGCAGAATCAAATCCGCCTCTTTTTCTGAAGAGACCCGCACGGCACCGCAGTCGGATATTTTTTGGTTCACGAGCCTTTCAATGGGCAACCCATCAAAACGAGCCTGAATTTTTCGACCGGCCTGATCCGTATACACAGGGAAAATACGAGGGGCCATGCCTTGTGCCTCACTATACCACCGAGCCAGAAGACTCCCGGCGACCTCATCCGCCCCGGTTTGAATATGGGATTTTTCAGTCAACTTCAATGTTTTTAACTGCTCTGAGAGGGTCTCCGCTTCCTGAACATTTAATCCGTATTCACCCGTGTCATCCTGGCAAAACGTTAGATAGTCGATCTGATCCGCCTGAAGTCGCTCCAGATGATGCAGGTTCAGGGACAAATTGCGACGACGACGAGCCTCAAAGTCTTTAAGCACATCCGCCGGAATCGTTTGAAGCAATGCCTGACCCGCTTTATTGTTTTGGTGCATTTTCACTGAATAGTCATGCAGTGCTTTTCCGTAAAGCGCCCAGTAATCGGGTTCTTCTTCCGACGAATTATAATCTGGAATCCGCATAATTGATGAGAAGCCATACACACACGGCGCTTGAACCGCATTAAAAAATTCATCCAGCCGATTTTCAATGGCCTCAAACGATTCCTCGCTGACCCGAGAGGAAATCAATCCTCCATAAGCCAACGTATCCAGAGCCACAATAACGGGTGCGTTCTCAAATAAATGATTTTTGATCCACCGCTTCATGGTCTTGAAATTCGCTGGTTGCTTAAGTTTGCCCAGCAGTTTAGGCGAGGGCATGTCCAATTCTAGTCCGGCAATGGCCGCTAGCCGCCGGGGCTGATCGTAACACACAGGGCGTGCATCCAACGGAATAAAGCAGAGTCGCTTATGCGGAACAGTCAGTGGCAAAGGAAATCATCTCGAAAACGAATTAAAACGGGAATAGCAGGAAATACAGGATGAAAAAACCGTTCCCCTCATCCTTCATCCCATTGTAATATGGTAAGGGTCAATGCGGTTTCATTCCATCCCCAAATTGGAACAAGCTTTTACAAACCACGCCAAAAGCATCAATCGTCAAAGAGAGTTTAATGAATAAATACTTTACTCCTGCCCGCCGTGCCTATGTCGCCGTTGCCCTTCTCCGAGTTTTGGTGGGTGCCTTTTTTATTTATGACGGCTATACCAAACTTAACGACCCCAATTTCGCGGTTCGCCTTCCCAGCATGCTGGCAGGCTGGTCGGCTAACAATCCGATTTTCTTTTACCAAGACTTACTAAACCTCTTGATTATCCCCAACGGCTGGTTTTTTGCCCCAATTGTTATCTACAGCGAGCTTCTTGTTGGTGTTGGCTATGTCTTGGGCGCTTTCATGCCCATTATGATTCTTGTTCAGGCTTTTCTCAATTTGAATTTTCTGATGGCCGCACAGCACACTCATCCGAGTGAACTTCTGGTCAATATGGCGTTTCTCGCTATGGCACTGGTTCTGTATGTTAGCGGTGCCGGTAATCATTATGGGCTGGATCACTGGCTGAAACCTTACCTGCCCTTTGGAAATCTCAAAAAGAAAAAGCGAAAACCGGCCAAAAACAAGGCTCAAAAAAAGGCCCAAGTCTCAAGAAGCCTCAAGAAAAAAGTGAACTCTCGGGACAATTTTGAAGATGACCACCATTGGGATGATTCAGACGATTCGATTGATCCCGACTGGGACGTGGGTGAAAACGAAGACAGTGACAAGGACATTGATTTGGTGGAATTGGCGGAAATGAAAAAACGAAAAAAACGCCAGAAGGCCACTCAACTTTAATGACTCAATCCATTGAAGCCTGAGGACACAAAGAAGTGTAAGGACAGGTTTTACAATTGGCTGTTGCCGATCGTTCCGGCAATTTATTTTCGTAATGAACCCGCTGAATAGGCAAAATACACTGTTTAATTTCTTCTGCCGAAGGAGAATCCGACGAGGTGATTTCTTCTGCCTCTTGTTCACTCACATGAACCAGCACCATAGCTGAATTCGGGAGGCTTCGCTCAGGCCATAAGGCCCTAAGCCCTTCCCGGTATAGGGCCAACTGCTGAAAATAAACAGCTTCTTTTTCAGGACATCGCTGTCGGTCGGTTTTAAAATCAATCAACTTATATTGCTGTGTTTCGGGATTAAATAACAGCAAGTCCAGAGTGCCCCTGAAGACAGCTGGAGCGGTTTGATCATCAGACCCTTTAACAGGGAACTGAATGGGTTTTTCGCTCTCAATCTGCCAACCCTGTTTCGAGAGTATTTCATAATGGTATTTCGACGCCAGAAAGGCTTCAAACAAACGGACCGCTTTATCTCGTTTCGTCTGTTGATCGGCGGCAAAAGCGTTGTCCAAAATAAGGGCTTTCTCCGCCTCGGACACCTGCCCCTCGTTAACATAGTGTTTTTCAATCAGCTGATGCACACAGGTCCCAACTTGCGGAGTGGCCTGCTTTGGCACAGGCAAACGACCGACATATTGAAGCCAGTATCGGGTCGGACATTGATTAAAAGCATTGAGTTTAGAAAAACTGAGTGTTCCTTGAAGCGAGCTTTTGTTCTCTTCATTTAAAGGCTCTACAGAGGGGCTCTCCTTCTTTTTAGGTCGACTTTCCACCGTTACAGCCAATGAACCAGAGAACCTGTGGTTGACTTTCTCTCGCCACTTAACATCCAGCGCCGGATCGCAATAACGATAATAGAAATCGTCGGGTTCGTCATTTTCCACAATGACGGACAAAGCTTCCTGTGGATATAACGATGATTCGGTCCAAGCATGGGATTTAGGCCCCCGAATGACGTACAACTTTTTTTCCGCTCGGGTCACCGCCACATAAAATTTTCGTTTACTTTCCGCTTCTTCTCGGGGTTTTTCCCAAACGTTCTGATAAACTAACTTTTTTAGCGTATCTTCATCATGGTGCTTTTGGATAAACAGACCGAATCCGCCTTTTTTCGAGTATTGAGGGTCAAAATGCACATAGGGTGCTGCACCAAAACCGCTTCGATTGCTTCGGGTGGTGTCTTCAGTGCAGGCGGCAAACACCACGGGGAACTCAAGCCCTTTGGCAATATGAATGGTCATTAACCGAACGGCATTTTCCTTAAATTCGTCATTATTAACCGGCAAATCCAGACTGGTATCTTCTTGGTACTGGCCCAACGTTTTTAGTACTTCGGCCAAACTGGGGGTCAGGGTACTATCCTGTACAAGCTGATATAAAAACTTTTTGAATAAATTCAGATGGGTTCGGGCTTCCACTTGTTCATCGCGTGGAGCCTCTGGCGAGACCAGTCCCAATGTGTCCGCCAGATGCAAAAACGTAAAGACCAAATCCGTTCGAGAAAGCATTTTTCTGGCTCGATTCAATTCGGTCGCCAAATTCACCAACGCCGTGCGTTGCGCTAACGAAAATCCCGGCAGAAACGAGCTATCGGCCAGTGCTTCCAACACCTGAAACAACGCTCGTTTTTCGTAAGGGTGTTCTCTTTTTTTCTGATCGGCCAACATCCGCAATTGCCGATGATTGAGTTTTTTCTGAAGCAGGCGAACCAACGCCCCTTCGTGGTAAGGGTTATGCAATAAACGCAACAGAGCCAGCGCATCCAAAATAACCGGCTCATTAAAAAAGCCTTTATTTTTTTGCTTAATGGCCGGAATCCCTAACTGACGCAATTCCCACTCGATTTCATCCGCCCGGCCATGTTTACTGACCAGCACAGCCACATCTTGAGGCTCGTATTGACCACTCGTAATCAACTCGGCAATTTCTCGGGCAATAAACCGGCCTTCCCGCTCCCGAAGCGTCTCGATCTTTTCTTGATGTTTGTATTCCAGCCCATTTTTCTTTGTTTCTTTTTCTGTTTTTACGCCCAACTCCACCCACGTGACTTTGGGCGAGTCGGCCAAGGCCGCGTTTTTATCGGATAAATCCAGACGTTGGCTTTGATCACCAGTAATCATTTCCGCCAATCGGTTCGCTACAGCCAGCACCGATGCCTGCGATCGATAGTTGGTATGCAAAGCTACCGCATTATAAGAACGCCCGTCAAAAATTAAGTCCATATTCTCCGGTTGGGCATGGCGAAATCCGTAAATGGATTGTTTTAAATCACCCACGACGGTAACTTGTGCCGCATTTGGCCTGAGGAGTTGTTGCATCAAACGGAGTTGACTACCGTTGGAATCTTGAAACTCATCTACAATTATCGCTTCAAACGAACTTTGATAATGTTGTCTCAAATGAGGGCAGGCCTCAAACAGTTCCAAACTCCGATTAATCAGGTCATCAAAATCACAGATATTTTGCTGATGCAAAATATATTGGTACAGAGCATATACAGCCGCTAACACCCCAATAAACTGCTCTTCTTCGGCTTGAATTTCATTCAGAAAGGACAGGTCTTCCGTCCCTGAAGTGAATTTTTTCTTCACGCCATCAAACCACACAAAAGCCCTTTGTTTTTTAGGATACTCGTACTTGGCCAGCCACTTTAGGCGTTCTTGGTAATAGGACTCATTATTACTCCAATCGTACCTATCCGGCTTGGCCGAATCTCGACACTTTTTATCGTGAAAGGCTTCTTCTGTCATGGTATCACCCAGAAAATGCCAATGATCGTCGCCCCAGTCTGCCAAGTGCTGATGCCAGACACGGCAATAGGTTTCATTATCCTCAAAAAACCCACCGGCTGAATTACGCAGAGGCAGGGCTTTCAATGTTTTTGTCAGCCGTCGACTCTGGTTTAGAGCCGTATCAAAAAACTGCCGGGGCGACAGCCCAGTGGATTTAATCTTGCCCAGAATCCCGAGGAAATCATCTAGTGCTTTGCCAATAGGCGATACAGGCAATTGTTGGAGAGCGTCTACCGATAAAATGTTCGGCGATAACACATCCGCCAAATTCGCGCGCTTCAAAGCAGGCAAAATAGTAGCGTACTCGTTATGCTTCATTCCATCGAATAAACGGGTCATCAACAGGGTTTGTTCCAACCCGCCCAAAATAGAAAAATTCGGTGTCAAGCCAATATCCAGTGCATGACGACGCAGTAGCCTGTTACAAAATCCATGAAAGTTCGTAATCGACGTATACGGGCTAAGGCCATCCATTTGATGAGTGGTCAAAAGACGGTGAATCCGTTCTCGCATCTCACGAGCCGCTTTCACCGTAAAGGTTACAGCTAGAATTTTTTCTTCAGGACTGGGAAGCCCTTCGGCCTTCATCTCCTCGACCAGCAAAGCGAATCGGCGGGAAATCAGATGGGTTTTTCCCGTACCGGCCCCGGCTATAACTTGAACTCCTTGCCCACGCTCAGTAGAAGCGACACGGGCCTGCTCCGGGTTCAGCCCTTCCAGCAAACGACTTTGAAGGTCTGTGTTTTTATATTGATCAGAATACGGCATTAATGTTAGCCTCCTCCGATTCCGCTTGATCGCAAATTTCCCTGTAACCACATTGCTTACAAGATTCGCCCGTATTAGCGGAGAATGATTGAGCGTTTAGAATGGGCGTGGCCACCCATCGCTCCAAATCCGCCAACAGCCGGTCGGTATGAGGTTCAATCGTCTCGGCACTCACAGCGACTTGAACGGCACCGGTCGCTTGTTCCGATGGCCGGACCATCTGTAAACCACACTGCCCAATTACTTTAACCTCCTCAAATACTGAATCTTGCTGTGTTGCCAGATAATACAGAGGGATTTGATAGTTACGCTCCAATGCGCCAAACGATTGACCTCGGCCAAACGTGGCATCATGGACTTGCGACGAGTCTAGCGACTCTTGCTCGTCGTGCTCAATGCCCATGGGATGGAACACTTGCATGAGCTTTTCCTGGCGTTTATCTGGGTTTCTCTCGCCAAAGGCCGAGCGGGAAGTCTTGTAATCTAGCAGATCCCAGCCTCTTTTCCCCGTATCATCCTCATACTGAATCAAGGCATCGATTTTTCCATTCAACTCCACCCGCGGCAGGTGCGGCGACTGAAAACGAAAGGATCGCTCTGCTAAAATCTGTTTGGGCGTCCGATTAAAATACCCTTGCCCTTCTAACGCATCCACACTTCTCAGAATCCAGAGCTTAAAATCCATTAGGTCAACGGGGCTGTAAGTCCTTAGTTTCTGGAAATCTTTCTCCTTAAATAGGGTGGTATCTTCCTTGAACATGGCTTCGGTCAAAAACTTTAACCGCTCTGCTGTATAAGGTTCTTCGGGGAATTGATCGTTTAATACTTCGAGCAGACAATGAATCAAAGTCCCTTCAAAAGCGGATTTTCCACTCTCTGTTAAAATTCCTAATACTTGGTTATAAAAAAACTTCCGAGGGCAAGCTATGTAGTTACTAATCCCGGACGGACTCAGTGATAGGCACTCCTCTGCCGTATAAATCGGCTCCGGGGACTGTACTGGTAATTCGGCCCAATCAGAATGCCCGTAAAACGTTCGGGTTTCTGTTTCCAAACGTTCCTTAGTGATTAAGCCTTCTGGCTCTAAAGCCGTCTCTGCCACCGATGTTAACCACCCAGGTGGTTTTGAAAGGTCTGGCAATGAATCCAAAGAAGCCAATTGAGGGTGTGCCTGGAGGAAATCTGTAAAAAACACCGATGGTGACACGGATTCCACCCGGCCTTCCGCTGAGGCATGATGTTGATGACTGGTTAAAAGCAATTTCTTCTTCGCCCGGCTCATGGCCATGGTCATTAATTGTGCTTCGTGATGAAGTCCTGCCTGATGCTGGGCATGATCGAACCCTAATGGCAAAGTATATGGATTGTGCCCTCGCTCTAAAAGGTAACTCTGAAGAGCTTTAGATGTTTCAATGGAGAACAGTTGGTGCTCTTCTGTCGTCCTTGGGAAATCATCCGAAGTCAACTCAGGAATAAACACCACATCAAACGTCTTGCCCTGTACTTGCTGAATCGTTTTTAATTGAACCGCGTCCTCCTCTGTCTGCAAAGGTTGAGTCCCACCCTCTTGCGGCCAGAAAAAGAGGTAATCCTCTGAGAACCCATTAAGCCCACCAAGATCACCGGGTGTTTTATCCTCTGACTTTTTATCCAGCGACTGAATCGCCTGAAGAAAGCTACCCAAGCCTTGAAGTGCCAAGGTCTCTTCCGATAATAAAGCGACCACACCGGCCTGTTCCATAATTCTCTGACAGAGGGGAAACAACTGACCGGTTTTCAGATAGTGCTTATAAGCATTATCCATGGCACTTAAAAACTGCTTTGTCCTTTCTTGTAATGGATGCTCGTAACGAGCATACTCTCGAATAAGGGTCCAGCCAGCTAACGGGTTGCTTATGTCCGCTTGATAGCTAGCCATTCGGGCCAATAAATCGGTCGCTTCCGAGAAAACGGTATCCAACGAAAGCCAGGACACCAAATGTTGGTTCATTGACTCTAAACAAGCCATTTTTTCCAAAACGGAAAGAGAGGATGCTTTTAACACACTCTCATCTCGTAAAGATTTTTCAGGAAGCTCGGTCAATCCCAGCTTTTCCATAAGTTCAAAAACATTCAAGGCATGAAACAGTAAACTCTTAGGCCGCTGGAGACTCTCAGGAAAACCGTTACAGACTACGGGTATCTGATGTTCCAGTAGAATCTGTGTTAAAAGAGTCTGGAATCCTCTTCGAGATTCTCCCGCATTGTTGTTTCGGAATAAAATCGCCATACTCTGCCATGGACAGCCTAATTCCTTTTTTAAAGCTTTTAACTCTCGAGCAATGGCTTGGGCTTCCTGCTCAGGTTCATAAAAATAGCCCAGATGTACCTGCTCCTGAAGTTGGGTTTTGTAATCCATATCCTGCCCCACCACCGTCGGGATACCCCAGAGCTTTTTTCCGTAACCTTTCTGTTCTAACCACTCGCCAATCCACCAGAGTAGGGCTTCGTTATTCCGATAGCATGTCAGCTCATTTGGCGAGAAGTAAGAAGTAACCGGCACGTTTTCGCCAAACGGAAGTGTTAGGTCAGCAAACCAATCGGGAGCCGCCCCTCTAAAAGCTGTCAGACAAAGACGATCGTTGCCTGAAAAAACCAACTGGGTTTCTGGGTAAAGATGCCGCAAAAGCTGAAATCGCCGTTGACTTAACTCTTGTGCTTCATCGATCAGAATCAGCGAGTATTGACGTTGAACCCGCTGACGCACCCTCTCGTTGGTTCGTAATAATGTCTCGGTTTGCTCGGTTAAATCCCGGTAAGTCATCCAATGATGGGCTTGGCAATAATCAAAGAACCGACGCTGAAACTCAATAACTAATGCCAGCCGGTTTTCAGGGTCGTCGGATGATGGCAAACCCTTTAAAACTTGTTCTAAATCAGAGGTAGAAATCCCAAACGTTTGGAACTGCCGGATGAAAGGATAAAGCTGTCGAGAAAACCCCGTCGTCTGAATAGCGTAAAATAGCGGATGTTCCACCGTCAGCCGTTCTTGAGCAATCTTACGGCCTAGTTGACGCAATAGCCAATGGGCTTCTTGTTCAGAAAGCAGTTGACTGCCAGGGGAAACGTGAGGCGAAAACGTCTGAAGAATCTGAAGACAAAACTGCTCAAACGTCTCAATGACCAAAGCTTGACTTGATAAGGTCTCTCCGTCACAAAAATTATTCAGGTAACACGTCAGTTGTTCAACGTGAGACGGACTAGTCGTCAAAATTCTAACCGTTTCAGGCGGTACTTCACCTGCCTGAACCCGCCGGACGGCTTCCCGGATTAAAGCCCACGATTTCCCGGTGCCGGGCGCCCCTTCAATTTTGGTTATCGTTGCTTCTAAAGTGGTTTGAGTCATCGTTTCGGTCTCAATTTTTGCTTCCGGTAAATAAAGTGCTTTTTATCCCACGCCACAGAGTGTCGTCCGTCACATAACGCACCGTAAACGTCACCCCGTTTTCATCTGCACCGAGGGTTATCCGTAGTGCGACACGCGCGTCTTCAATCATGTATTTACGTACGACTGTTACCATTCCCCAGATAACGGCAAAAAGAAAGAAAACCGTTATCATGCCCGTTAACGGATCAAGTACTCTTTTTTCAAGATAGGGCTGAAGGTTTATTCCCCAATTTTTATCCATGCAAGTCAGCCCTTTTCTCCTATCCCAGCTTAAACGGCCAATACCCTCAAATTACCACAAACACGAAGCCGCCACGAACAGCCCCTATCGATTCATGGATCCGTTCGCCTCTTCCTAACCCTCTCTCTATCTTTCCTCTTTGACGACAGGGTGTTTCTCTTTCATAATAAGAATGAAAAACTACCCGGTTCAATTATCCAGCAAGGGAATTGTTGATGACCACACCAGCCGCAGAAAAAATGACCTCAAAGCAATCCATTCAGGCTTATTATCAGCCCGTTTTACCCTATCTGGATACGGTGAGGGAAAAATTGCTCAATATTGTACCGCCAGAGTCACAATTACTTGCGGAAGCCCTCCATCACTCTCTTGGCACCGGCGGTAAACTGCTCCGCCCGGTGGTCTGTTTACTGGCCTGCGGTGCCACAGGTAAGATTAAAGATAGCCACCTGGAAACCTCGGCTATTTCCGAAATGATCCACATTGCGACCCTGCTTCACGATGATGTGCTGGACGACGCGGATCTTCGTCGAGGCAAGGTTACGGTCCGTTCTTTGTGGGGAAACCCGGTCTCTATTCTTAGCGGCGACTATTTACTGGCGCAAGCCAGTCGAAAGCTAGCTCAAGTTGGCTCAATCCGGATTGTGTCTATTTATTCCGATGTGTTAGCGGATCTATGCGACGGAGAAGTGGAACAGATTCGAGCCAGTTACAATCTGGATGCGCTTGACTGGGACAGTTACTACCGAAAAACCATCTGCAAAACCGCCACTCTATTTTCCGCTGGTTGCGAAGCCGCTGGTGTTTTAAACGACTTGCCCGAAGAACACGTCCAGAAGCTGAAACAGTTTGGGAAAAATTTTGGTATTGCCTTCCAGATCGTCGATGACCTGCTGGACTATACCAGCAACGAAGCCGACATGGGTAAACCGGTTTTTGACGACCTAAAAAACGGCTTGGTTAATGCGCCAGTCCTACTGGCTCTGAAATCGGATCAGGCTTTGAATGATACGGAGAAAACCGAATTCAAGCAGGTCATCCGCCGGTTTTTTGACGTGGATGCAACTTCTAAAAACGAAGCAACAGAACTGGTTCAGTCCATCCAAATGTACCTGGGCAAAGCCCGTGCCATTGAAGAGACGCAAGCATTGGCCGAATCCTTTATTACTAAGGCATTAAACGCTATTGATTTCCTACCGAACACGCCAGAAAAAGAGGCGCTCATAGGACTGGGGCGTTTTGTTATCGAGCGAAAAACCTAGCCTGTGTGTCAGCCTAGAAAAAAGCCCTCTAAATAAAGGATTTCCGAATAAACCCTTGAAGGCATCGCTGAGTTTACCGATACTCTCTGAAAAGGGAGGGTTTCATACTAGCGGTTCCAAAAAGTCGTTTGTTGAGATTATCCCATCTGAGTTTTGAGGAGAATACCCCTATGCCCCAAGCATCTGACCCATCACAAGCCAAAGCAAGTCCCTCGAAGAGTCCATTGGTACAGGAAGAAGCAAAACAGAAACGATCAAAAATGATGCCGGTGGAAGTGACCCTGCTTACGGCGGATCATGAAATTAGAGGGATTGTTTACGTTTCTCGAGAAACACGCCCGGAACGCCGGTTAACAGAAATGCTAAACGGATCGGACCGTCGTTTTCTCGCAATTAAAGATGTGGAAATGACCTTGCGTACCCAGCCTTCAACAGCACGTATGTATGATTTTCTACAGATTCACATTGATAACATCATGATGATTCATCCCTCAGCTCAGTCCGTCGCAAAGCACACCGCATATTCAAAAGAGGAAGCACTTCGGCTTGACTCATTTCGAGAAAAATTTAAACGCGGTTCCTTTTAGGCTTAATGTAAACAATTCGTAATATAATCGCACAAGAATCTTATTGATTGTTTTTATGCAATCACAACAGTTAAACTAAATCATCTCTATGTTAAAACAACATTATTCTGTTTCTCTCAAAACATCTCATTTTCTCAGTTCATCTCAGTTTCATTTCAAGAAAAACAACGTTTGGTTATTTCCTATCATTTATACAAATGTTGAAAAACCAGCGTTATTTAATCAGTTCGCTTCACTGAAAAGATCCGATTGAACTTATAGTCAATCAATAGGAATCCGCAAGTTAGCGAGCCAGTGTGTGTAGGAATCTCAACGGGGGTAGTTGGTATGCTCAGACAGACATTACCAGGTGTTAGAAATAATAATAGTACCGGACGTGTTATTAGACGGACAACCATTCGTCGAAGCGGCGGTAGTAGTGGTCATCATCACGGAGAAGGCCAAAGCGGTGGCGGTACCACCATCATTATTAATAATTACGGCGGCGCTAACGGAGGCGGTCCCAGACCGGGAGGTCATATGCCTGCATTCGGTAGCGGGTTTGGCCATAATCCTTTTGGCGGTATTCAGGGCGTAGGCGGCTACGAAAGCCTGTTGCTTGCGGATGGATTTCCAGGAAGTCAAGGATTTAATTACGGGTATCCACGTATGTTAAGCCAACCTGGCCTCTACGGCAGTGGCTTTGGAAACAGTTTCCACGGTGGAGGAAGATTCGGAAGACCTTTCCCAACCAGTTCTTTTGGTGGCGGCGGCCTCATGGGTCTCGGCTTCGATGGCGGACTGACGGGCAACGGCGCGCTTAATGGGGTGCTTGGAACAGTCGGCGGAGCTGCTGCATCGAATAAATTTGGTGGATCGGCTATTGGCGGCGGCGGCGGGGCTGCAATCGGCTCTATATTTGGCGATAACGCACAGGAATCGGCGGTTATTGGTGGACTGGCCGGTGCGGGACTCGACCTTGCTTCTCAAGTGTTTAACAACCGGGGAGAATCTTCAGCCGAGTCACCTTTCGGATTCAAAGGAGCCCTTGATAAGACCGACTTTGGTAGCGTATTGGCCAGCGGTGTTGGCGGCTTAATGGGTGGGTTAACCCAGCCGAAAGGTAGACGATTCTAAAACTTGACAACAAACGGTGGGACATCGTAACAGACACACGAAATAGGAATAACTGGGGAACAAAACCCGCTTCACGATAGGGGAATCAATGAAGCGGGATTTTTTTTGCCTATTTTAAAGCTTTCTGGACGGGTGGATGTTTTTTTATTACTCTATTAAATATTGAGCAGGATGCAATTTTCGGTTGCCGTCGTTTTTATTTACTCAACCCTTACCCGCCCTCTCAAACACTTAAGGATTAGTGCTTATGTTTACTGGCCTGATTGAAGAAATAGGTATTGTGGATTCCATCCAGACCACATCGGCCGGCTCGGTTTTGACGATCAAAGCCCAAGTCGTTTTAGAAGGTGTTAAAAAAGGGGATAGTCTTGCCATTGACGGGGTCTGCACGACAGTCGTTGATTTTAACAATGACGGTTTTACCATTGAGGCCTCGCCGGAAACCCTCTCTAAAACAATATTGAGTTCACTGGAGCCCGGCTCCCGTGTTAATCTGGAACGCCCGTTAACGCCCATTAGCCGACTTGGCGGACATTTTGTCACGGGCCATATCGATGGCACGGCCTTAATCATTTCCAAGGAACAGGACGGCATGAGCTGGATTTATCATTTTCGACTCGACAACCCGGCATTGGCACCACTTCTAATTTCCAAAGGCTCTGTCGCAATTAACGGCATCAGCCTAACGGTAAACACTGTAGATAAACTGATTTTTTCCGTTGCTATTATTCCCCACACCTTAGCCCACACCAGCCTGGGCGACTATGAACCGGATAGTCAAGTCAACATTGAAACGGACATGCTCGGCAAGTATGTTCAAAAGCTAATGCCCAATATGACGGCGGGCACACTGGAGCCAAAAAAATATTCAGACCATCCCTCATTAGGCTTGCAGCCGAAAGCCACCGAACGTATTGGCAATTCCAATTTCCATACCGGCATCTGGTTTAATCTGGAAAAGCCGATCTCTTCTGAAGATTCTGAGCGTTTACAAGCGACAAAAGGGAGTGTATGATGACCCAACCCTCTATGCCAGAAAAGAAAACCCGCCCTGCGACAATCGCCTTTACTGGACTCACTGGATTTGAAGAACGTTTGGCGATCCGCAAACAAGAAAAACAGAATTTCAGCCATCTTCAAAAGATTTATATCAAAAAAATTATTTCAGAAGTTTTTAACACAGCATCTCTTAAATTTTAAGCCCATAACCCTTAGGTTCGACGATTTCTATGCCCTCTGAAAACACCTCCTCTCCCTCGGAATTTCAGTTTAGTACGGTGCCTGAAGCCATTGAAGCCATTAAAAATGGTGAAATGGTCATTGTTGCAGATGACGAAGATCGCGAAAACGAAGGCGATTTTGTCTGTGCCGCCGAAAAAGTGACGCCGGAAATCATTAACTTTATGGCCACCCATGGCCGGGGACTTATCTGTCTGACCCTCACACCGGAAACCTGTGATCAACTCAAACTGTTCCAGATGGTGAATCAAAACACGGATCCACTGGGCACCGCCTTTACTGTTAGCGTAGACGCACATCCCCGGTTTGACGTAACGACTGGTATTTCGGCCCAGGATCGTGCCAAAACTATCCAAGTGGCCATGGCGGATGATGCTGTTCCTCTGGATCTTCGGCGACCTGGCCATATTTTTCCGCTTCAGGCCAAGCCGGGTGGCGTACTCGAACGGGTCGGACAAACGGAAGCAAGCATGGATCTGGCTCGGCTGGCAGGACTTAAACCGGCTGGCGTGATTTGTGAAATTTTAAAAGATGACGGCACCATGGCTCGCCGGGATGAACTCCATCAAATTGCTCAAGAATACCAAATGAAATTTATTACCGTGGCACAATTGATTCAGTACCGTCTGGAGAATGAACGCATGGTTCGTCGGGTAACCGCCACAAAACTGCCTACACGCCATGGCGAATTTAAAGTCGTTGGTTTTAAAAACAATGTGGATGGCTCAGAGCATCTGGCGTTGGTTATGGGCGACCTGAAAAAGAATGACGGTAATGTTCCGTTGGTTCGAATGCACAGCGAATGCCTGACGGGTGATTTATTGGGTAGCCTCCGATGTGATTGCGGCTTCCAGCTTCATGGAGCCATGCAGCAAATCGCGGAATCCGGTAAAGGTGTATTGGTCTACATGAGAAAGCATGAGGGCCGAGGCATCGGCCTGTTAAATAAGCTGAAAGCTTACGAATTACAGGATCAGGGCCGAGATACGGTAGAGGCGAATCTTGAGATGGGTTTCCCCGCTGATTTGCGTCATTATGGTGTTGGGGCTCAAATTTTACTGGATCTAGGGCTTAAAGAATTTAACCTGTTGACGAACAACCCTCGAAAAATAAAAGGGCTGGATGGTTACGGACTAACCGTCAAAAAGCGACTCTCTCTGCTGACGGAACAGTTACCCGAAAATGAATTCTATCTTAAAACCAAACAATCCAAACTCGGCCATATATTAGGGTTTGATAACAGTAACGTTAATCCAGAACCGGTGGAGATCTAAATGCTCATGAGCAAGATACTAGAAGCAAATATGATTGGTACGGCACTGAAAATCGGTATTATTGTCAGCCGGTTTAACGAAGCCATTACAGAAAAACTTTTGTCAGGTGCCACAGGCTCTTTAATTTCTCATGGTGTCGATGAAGCGGACATCACAATGGCCTGGGTTCCGGGTGCCTTTGAACTGCCTTTAATGGCTAAAAAGCTGGCTGAATCTAATCAGTATGACGCCATTATTACTCTGGGGTGTGTTATTCGAGGGGCTACCACTCATTACGACTATGTTTGCTCCCAAGCGGCCTCGGGTGTCCTTCAAGCGGGGCTTTCCACGAATGTTCCTGTTATTTTTGGTGTGTTAACCACGGAAACCATTGAGCAGGCGATTGAACGCTCCGGTACGAAGGCGGGTAATAAAGGGGCCGATGCGGCCATGGCGGCCATCGAGATGGCGAACCTTCTGAAGCAGGTCTCTAAATCACCCTTACCATCAATTTAGAGACCGTTTTTAAAGGAAAAAGAACAAGGATTTTGGTTCAAAAGAACCCTAACCCTTTGTTTAATTCTCACCGAAGATTAGTTTGTAAGACACTCCAACTAAATCCCTTAATTCAGACAGGGCGTTTTTCTTAAAACAGCCCTGTCTTTCTATTGTGCTGCTTTAAGCCCTTTGCTTAAAACATTTTATTGATAAAGAACATGGGTGCGTTATTCTTTGTGTCAAACCCGGCAGAAACCCCATCCACAACCGGGTTTTTAGGGAGTGCACATCGGGCGCCTAAAATGCTGTAGCCTCCTTTTTTTGCAGGTTTAAAATTAAACTCTCCCCGGGCTGCACAAGGTTCTAATTTCTGCAAGATTTTCCCCAGCGGCTGTTCAACGGTTAAAACCGGTGAAACGGTTTCCGTTAGCGGCATATTTTGAGGTGATATACTTTGAGACATAGTCATACCGGAGTTCACAGAATGTGGCATCATGGCCATGTTATTCATTCCGTTTCCCATTTCCATGGTCATTGGATGCATTCGAGTATAATTTACCCCGACATCAACCCGAGTATCTAAAGGCCCTATTTTATCGCCAACGAGTGCAAATACGTTTACGTTCAGGTCTTTTCCCATGGGGGGCTTTATAAAAAGAGGCGCCAAGGTGACTTTCAAATCAGGCCGTTTTTCCGCCATCGGCTTTAGAATCGTTTTTATTCCAAGCAACCAGCCGGCTTTCCAAGGGTCTTCCATAACCGGTGAACCAAGAATCAGCGTGTTATTGCTATTAACATAAGGTAAGAGATCTCCCAATCCAACAAACGCTCTTCCCAAATGCTTGCTGGGCTCCCCCTGTTCGGTCATCAGGTTCCCCATCACTTTTCCCTTCATAGACTCTGTCGCTGAAGGGGTTTTCCAAAAATCCGCCGCACCGATAAGAGGCGAAAAAAGCGATGTGATTAAAGCCAATACTAAATAGGTCGGGCTTTTTGCCGCAACTTTATTTTTTTCCTCTTGATCTTGATTGGATGAAAAAAGAAGGGCCTGTTTTTGGGTGTTTTTTTTTCCTTTTTCAAGCGAACTATGACCATCAATTAAAGGTGTTAGACGCATGTTTGACCCCGCTCCCCTATTTTTTTACACTTTTCTTTCTGTTAGAATATCAAATAAAAGTTGTAAGGCAATAGAAACAGGAAATTGATCGTTTATAAAATAGGGCTGACGCAACTAGACGGTGGGTCTGTTTGCAGTACAATGAGCCTGAAGGGTATTTAAAATAAAAGATGATCATGGGTAGGAGCTATCATTTATGTTGAACTTGGTTGATTTCAAAACGTTCGATGATGAACGCTATGCACGTCACCTGGTACTCAAAACCGATAATATGGAAATCCTGGTTGTCTGCTGGATGCCAGGGCAGGAAACGGTAGTGCACGGCCATGGCCCAACGGATGGGGTGGTTATTGTACTGGAGGGAGAAATTCAAAACACGGATTATCATCCTGATGGCAAAGTGGTGACAGCCACCTACAAAAAAGGGGCCATTCTACATGCTCCCGTTGGTTTCCGGCACAAAATCGCAAACTGTTCGAGGGAGAAGTGTATTACGCTTCATATTTACTCCCCTCCTCTCGGAAAAGAATATTTGAATCCGGATTTGGGCTATTCCAATGAAGTGAAAGTGGAAGAAATTCAACTGCCCGACGAAGTGGTTCGTTATATGATGGCCTGTCCGAAAAGCCCGAACGAAGAAATTGGCGACCCAAGCTGTAGCATTTAATAGGAGCGAGTACCGTGTTTTATCTCGATAACAGTGCCACAACCTGGCCAAAACCTGACATTGTTTACACCACCATGGATTCTTCCTTTCGACAGATGTTTAGCCCGAAGCGTGGAACCTCTAGGGCTTCTCGCATGGGTGGTGCCAAACTGGATGAAGCCCGGCAGGCCATCGCTAATTTGTGTCATATCCCTCACCCAAATCAGGTCTTTTTCACCTCAGGGGCTACTCATGCCTTGAATTTAGCCATTCAGTCCTTTCCCTGGAAGGCAGGCGATGGGGTGGTTATGAGTGCTATCGAGCATCATGCGGTTTCTCGCCCTATCCGTAAAATGGCTCGGGAAAAAGGAATCCAGTTTTATATTGTGCCTTATACGGATGAGCTTCCGTTTGATCTAGCCGCTTACGAAGGCCTCTTGAAAAAGCATCCCAACATTCGTATGGTGGCCACCACCCATGCCAGCAATGTGATTGGGTCAATTCTCCCGATTGAAGCCATTGGTCGTTTGGCCCATCAATATGACTCAGTTTATCTGGTGGATGCGGCTCAGACTGCAGGCGTATTTCCCATTGATGTCCAGGCCCAGAATATTGATATTTTAGCGCTTCCGGGACACAAAAGCCTGTATGGCCCGCCAGGTGTCGGAGCGTTGTACCTGAATCCATCCCTCCAGCTCAATTCCTTTATGGAAGGCGGCACCGGAGGGGATTCTGGCAAGCATGATATGGCGTTTGAGGTGGAAGTTGGCACCATCCCCTTACCTCTTATCCTTGCCTTTGCTGAAGGCGTTAAATGGGTTCAGGAAAAAGGCATTGAGACCATTCATGCCCACGAAAAAGCCTTACTCGAACAACTTTTGTCGGGTTTAAACCAGCTGTCCGAGGTCACGATTTACGGTCATCAACGTCCGGATGAAAAAACACCCGTTGTGTCCTTTACGGTTAGAGGGTACGAGCCTGAAATTCTTGGTGCTATTCTCTTTGATGACTATGGCATCGCCTTGCGTTCAGGGTACCACTGCGCCCCCATGGCGCACGAAGCGATTGACACCTTAGGTAAAGGTGGAACCATCCGAGCCAGTATTGGCTATTTCACGAAGGCGGAAGATATCACAGCCTTGCTTAGTGCTCTAAAAGAGGTGATCACTCAAAACTGCTCCGTTGATACAGCTAGTGTGGGCTAATCTAATTAATAAAAACTAAAAATAAAAACCGGCTTACTTTAGTAACAAAGCCGGCTTTTATAAAGTTTTCAGATAAAAAGACTAACCTGCGGTTTTTGTCGCATTCAGTTCAATATATTCTTGCATGTCATCAGGTACTTCTGAGTCCGGATAGATGGCACTAACCGGGCAAACGGGTTGACAGGCGCCACAGTCAATGCACTCATCGGGATTGATGTAGAGCATCGGCTCACCGTCAAGTTCGATAATACAATCAACAGGACACACGCCAACACAGGCTTTATCTTTAACCCCTTTACAGGGTTCGGTAATTACGAATGGCATTAACATTCCTCCAATACAGAAACACGTTTATTATTGAGAATTTAATTTTTTAAGTTAAGTACAGACCTTCCAATAGAAACTATAGTATATAACCGGATTTTTTCAATAGGTTTTGTCATAAAAATGAGACGAAAGGCTTAAACTTCTATCGTACAATAGGAGCAAAACTTGAGTTCTATAATGACTAAGCTTTTACAGGCCGTACTTTACTAGGCGTTTTAATTTCATCCAGCAGATGAGCCAGCTTGGGATCCCCCATAAGGGCCTTAGCATACTTCTTTCCATCTTCCACACCGGGTTGGTTGAAGGGGTCTATATTAAAGAGTCCGCCTGCAATCGCTGTTTGTACTTCAAGCAGATAGAGCAGTTGAGCAAAATGATAGGCATCCACCTGAGGCAAGGTTAATGTGGTTGTAGGACGCTGGTTATGAGTCAGGCTGGCACGTGTCCCCTCAAATTCAGCATTGAGTAGTTGATGGAAAGGTTTGTCCGAAAGGTAACTCAAGGATTCCAGCTCCGGGAAAGCGTTTGGAATAACGAGTGACCGCTCCGGTTTTTCCACAACCACAAATGTGATGACCTTGTCATTGGGGCCGTGGTTAAACAGCTGAATTTGCGAATGCTGATCCGTTGCACCCACGGCCCGGACTGCCGTTGGGCCAACACAGACCTCATTCCCTTGCAAATCATGACGCTTCCCTAATGACTCGGCCCAAAGTTGGACGTACCAGTCGGAAACAGAACTGAGCGCATTGCTGTAAGGCATAAACACAGAGATCGGCTTGCCTTTTTGGTAGAGTAAATACTGAATAAGCGCCAGTTGTGCTGCCGGGTTTTGCTGAATATCCGGATTTTTAAGAATTGCATCCAGTTCTCGGACTCCCCGTTGAAGCGCCAGAATATCCACACCGCAAAGCGCAGCTGGAACCAGTCCGACGGCAGAAAAGATAGAGAAACGCCCTCCCACATCATCGGGTACTTCAAAAGTTTGATAGCCTTCTCTTTCAGCCAATGGGCGTAAAATGCCTTTTTCTTTATCCGTAATCGCAACCACATGATTGGGCGTGTTTTCTTTTCCCAGAGCTTCGTCCATTCGTTGTTTAAAGAGCATAAATGCGCTCATGGGTTCGGCGGTCGAGCCGGACTTACTAATAATTATTACCAGCGTGCGGTTAAAGTCCAAATGATCCAGCAGACCAGCAATCTGATCGCTATCTACGTTTTCAAGAAAATGATACCGTGGGTAGCCACCTCGTTTTTCCGGTGACGATAATTGGTTCCACTGTGGATGGCGTAGCGCTTTCAGCAGAGCATACCCCCCAAGCGATGATCCTCCAATGCCTAGAATGACCAAGTCATCAAAATTCCCCTTAACTGACTGGGCGTAGTGATTAATGGAATGCGCCAACGGTTCGTCATATCCAAGATTAAGCCATTTTGTCCAATGACCAGGCTTATCTTTAGAAGCATACAGGTCCTTTACAATCTCTTCAATTTTCAATGCGTGAGCGGCGTATTCTTTGTCCAAATCAAGACCATGTTCGGAGTCAATGACTTGAGTATCTACGTGGGAGGTCGTCAGTTGAATCATAGGAAAACCATCCTTCTCTCAAAAGCGAGTAAACAACAGGGTAATTCAGGATTTCCCGATTTTACCTGAAAAGCGTTCAAGAAAAACCCCCGCTTTTTCAAGCCGTTTTATAATAGAAACATGACACCTTCGAAAAACACTCAAAAAACTGAAAAACGTGTGCTTCCGGCCACATTTTGGGAAGCCCACTATGCTGAAAATACATTGCCATGGGATTTAGGTGAGCCTGCTTTACCGTTTGTCCAGCTTATGGCTAACCAAGCGACTAGTTTTCTCCCTGAAAAAATGGCTGTATTGGGCTGTGGTCAAGGCCATGACGCCGGGTTCTTTGGTAAGCTGGGATTCGACGTTACTGGCTTTGATTACACGATGGATGCCGTTATACGAGCTAAGGAAAGATATGGGGATATGGCTCAGTTTAACTGTATCGATATCTTTCAGCTCCCAGAACACTTGAGCAACACATTTGACTATGTTTTGGAGCACACCTGTCTTTGCGCCCTTCATCCGGATTTACGACCCGACTATGCGGCCCTTGTTCAGCGTCTTCTAAAACCGGGTGGGCAGCTTATTGCCCTGTTTTTTGTCCATGGTCAACCCGGCGGCCCGCCGTATAATATAACCCTGGAAGAAATTCAGACTCTATTTTCCGGTGGCTTTAAATTAACAACCCTCGAACGGACTCCCCACTCTCATGAAAGCCGAAAGGGGATGGAATATTTGGGGGTTTTTAAGAAAAAAGAGAGTTAAAGGTTCTCCTGTTTTTAATCCTCTTTCTCCTGCATGAAGAGGATTAGCCTAAAAGAAGGTCAATTGTTTGGCGTATGGGCAAACAAGCCCTGTTCCATTATGATAGAAGTCGAGAAGAGAAACGATGTGAGTTAGTTTGGGATTGTTGGGGACACCGACTTTGAGCATTAGCAAAGCCTTTTATGCATTTTATAACGAACTTATCCAGCAGGACTGTGCCCATTTACGGGTAAATATTAGCAAAAGTGCCTGCTTTTGTCCTGATTGCGGCTACAAAGTTAAGCTTCTTTGGGCGCAAGTTAAATGCCGAGGATGCAATTCACGGCGGGTACCTAAAAAATCGTTTGACGGAAGCGTCAGTCCCCTGCATAAATATTGCCGCTATTGCGGTGCCGGAGATGTTCGCCTCGTCAAGAAAAACAAAATTGAAAGCCATGAACTAGCCTATAGCGTGGCTTTAAAAGAAGTGGACTATACCGAAGAAAAGCGGAACGACAAAAAAATATCTGCCCATACCGGCTCGTCCACGGCCTCTGATTTTATCCGAATGTTCAATACCCGTTTCACGTCGCAGCCAACCGATATTCATGAGGGCGAAGTCATCCGAAAGCGATTTGCCTAGGCCCGCGAAGCGGGCTCCATTTAGGGCTGGAGACGTAACTTTTTATAGGGTCTTCTTTAAAACGGCAGTTGTGAATGGACGCCAAAAGCTTTTCCGATGATGCCTTGAAGGATTTGAAGCAGAATAAACAGAATAATCGGAGAGAAATCCAGCCCGCCAATGGAGGGAACGATCTGCCGAAAGGGCTTCATGGCCACTTCTGTGACTGAATGAAGTCCGGCCCAAGGTTGTTCATGCCAGTTGATTGCGGGAAACCACGACAATAAAATTCGGACAATCAGCAGTATGATAAACAGATCAATGGCCGTAATCAAAAAGAATCCAATGGCTTGTGGGTTCATCCGGTGTCCTTTTTTTAAAACTTTATGAGAAGAGGGTGCTTAAATCGGCGCCTAGCCCATTCGAGCCCCTTCGAGAACACGAGTAGAACCTGTTTCCAGCGTGTCTTTAGGCATGAGTTCAATCAGTTTGAAAAGCAGGTTGCGTAACTTGTCGTTATTCTCGGTAAAGACCTTGATTACTTCCTCATGACTGACGGGAGCAACACCTTCCACGCCGGTATCGTAATCTGTAATCAGGGAAATATTCAAGGAACCCATCTCCAGTTCTTTTACCAGATGCACTTCCGGGTATTGGGTCATGTTAATCACTTCCCAACCCTGATTGCGGAACCAGATGGATTCGGAACGGGTGCTGAAGCGAGGTCCCTGAATAACAACCACGGTGCCTTTATCATGGCAGGTAATGCCACAAGCATCCGCCGCTTGTTTGGCCAGGTTTCTCAAGTCTTCATCAAACGGATCCGCCGCACTGACATGGGTGGTAATGGGGCCATCAAAAAAAGTGTCTAGCCGTCCACTGGTACGATCCACATATTGGTCACAAATCACAAATTCGCCCGGTTTCACGTGGGCCTGCAAACTGCCGGCGGCACACGGGCTAATGACCTTGGTAATGCCCAAAGATTTAAACGCCCATACATTAGCCCGGTAGTTTATTTTGTGAGGAGGCAAACGGTGATCCCGGCCATGGCGGGGCAAAAAAGCCACACGCTTGTTGGCAATGGTGCCAATGGTAATCGCGTCACTCGGGCAACCGTAGGGGGTTTCGATTTGAACCGATTCTGGATCCGTTAAGAAATCATAAAAACCGGATCCCCCAAACACGCCTATTTCGGCTTTACGCTCGGTCAGTTGTTCGGGTGAATCAATAAAGTTAAAGGCTGGCATGGTCAAATCGTCTCCCAAAAGTTATGGTTAATAAACGTGAATAAACACACGGATCGCTCTCATTTCCGTAATACGGCTATGGTAGGCAAAAGCCAAACAGAATTCAAGCTAAGGGTAATATTATATTGCTCCCAATCCAACTAGCAATAAATAACATTGATGGTTTTTATACTGATTAGTAAGTCACCCAAAAGGAGTTTTTCTCATGTTCCCCACAATTCACTTTGGCACTCAAAAACAGCTGATTCCACATCAATCCAAGACAATCGAAGGTGACGTTATTTCCAAAGGAAAGCCGATTGAAGGTTACCATAACGCAACTAGCCTGAACCCGCACCCTGCATTAAGTAAGCTGATAGCTGAAATAGACAAATTGGATATCCCCACCATTCTTATTATGGGCTCCATCAACAGTCCTGATGGGCTAGATGAAAGCTTAACTCGACCACCGATTAAGGACAAAGACACGAGTGCTCAAGGCAAATTAATTGGAAAAAACGAGCTTGATCTTGGATCTATCATGCTAGACATGGGTGAGATTGCAAGTAAAGGACTCTCTAATGAGGATATTAAGCAAATCGTTGATAGCATGAAACAGAATGAATACATTGAAGGTGAAGCCGTTAGAATAGAAGAGTCTCCAAAATTGCCCTCTTCCAATAAACTGGATGAACAAGGATAATCGGCGTTTGTCATCGTTCGCTTTACTTTTGAACCTCTATTCAAACCGTCTATTTTCTATTTGAGTAAAGTCTTCGATTCGACTATTCTAATAATAGAATAATCGTCATGGAGGGCAACTTAATGCCTGGAAAAATTCCACACGTTCAAACAGAAGCATGTGCCCGTCTAATTCAGGATCACCGGCACATGGAACAATTACTGGCGAATCTGGAAAACGCTTTGGCGGAACCCGATCCCGATCGCCTTGTGGAAAAGGCAAAAAGGGTCATGGGTGAGGTTGAATCAGAGATCAATACCCATTTCGCTTGCGAGGAACAGGTCCTCTTTCCGGCGGTAGCACCCTATCACCCCATGGTATTGATGGAAGTTGAACATGACGAGTTAATTGCCCTGAAGGATAGTCTGCTGGCGTCGCTTCAAACAGATAAACCCACTTCAGAAACGCTGAATACAGTAAAAGATGTTGGCCAGCGCTTTATTCAGGAGATGCTGGATCACATGGGCCGGGAAAACAGCGGTATTTTTCCGACTTGTGAGCAGGCGCTATCCGATACAGAAAAAGAGGAAGTCATTGCGGGCATAGAGGCGATTCGAAGCCAAGCGCTCAAAACACCGACGCCTTCCATTACACGGCCTGATCGAACCTTTCAGTACTATTCACTGAACCTTTCGGACGATCCGCAAAGAAAAATTATGGCTCATCGGATTTTTGATGACGCCATTCAGGAGTCAAAACACATTGTCATTCAGGCCGGTGAAGCTTTGGCTGAACACTGGGCACCGAAAAGAGCTCTGTTGATTTGCCTTCAGGGCGAAGCCGTTTTTTCCGCTAACGAGCAAAGCCAGCCCATGACACCGGGGACTATCATCGCCATGACACCCCAGCTTCGGCATGCGATTCAGGCTAAAACCCGGTGTGATATTTTATTACTTCTACAAAATGATTGAGACCTTCTCAAGCGCTTTGTAACCCGAAGTAAAAAGCCATCAGCAAGCCCACAGCCCAGCAGTAATAGGCAAACCCCTTGAGACTATGCTTTGCCACAAACAGAATGAAATATTTGACACAAAAATAGGCGACCACCGTGGTCACAAGGACTCCCACGAGCATGACCGGCCAGTTAAACCCTTGACCGAGGTCATGGTGGCTAACTTTAATTGATTCGTAAACAATGGCCAATAAAAAGGCTGGGATACTAATGAGAAAGGAATACCGTGTTGCTGTTAGTCGGTCGCTTCCGGCGATGAGGCCACCCGAAATGGTTGAGCCTGAACGGGAAATACCTCGAAAAATAGCCGCGGCCCCTTGAAAGACTCCGATAAGGCAAGCTTGTTTCAGAGTGAATGGCTGGGTCCCTTCAGGCTGTTTTTTAGCAGAATAGCTTTCCGTAAAAAAGAGCAAACCACCGGTTAATATCAGATGCACACCAACCCACATGGGGTGCGCCCGATAATATTCGGAAATATCGGTGACCTGAGCTGTTGTCCAGCCCATTGCCGCCATCCCCCATTCTGATCCCTTAAGCAGAGCCAGGATAAACACCACGGTAATCCCGGTGGTAATCATGATTTGAAGCGGTAACTTTTTCTCCTCAAAAGGCCGAATAGAATACCCATCAAAGTCAGGGATTTTTCGCTTCAGCAGGGTCATAATCAAAATAGTGAGATCCCGCCGAAAGTAATAAACCACCGCAATGAGTGTGCCCATATGCAAGAGGATATCGTAGAACTCCGCCTCTATAAGGCTATTAGAAGCGTTCCACCCTAAAGCTTTGGTGATTTCCTCGGTAAAGATCAGGTGAGCAGAGCTACTTACGGGTAAAAATTCGGTTAACCCCTGAACAACAGCCTTAATCACCGCATGGCTAATATCCATTGCCGACCTGTCTTTCCTCGTAACAAACTTTCTATCCTTTAATAGTACCGTATTTTTTCGTTTTATTTAGAGTGAGCAAGAAATAGCAGTACCCACGTTCCCATCCAAGGCTTCGGACATTTGAGGAATACTGGTAATAAGTGCCCGCTTTCCCCCACTCTTAAGGTAATCAATGAGTGCCGCTACCTTTGGGCCCATACTGCCTTCGGAAAATTGCCCTTCGGCCAGGTAGCGCTCCGCCTCGGCCAACGTCATTTGACCCAACGCTTTTTCTTGCGATGTACCATAGTTCAGGTAAACGTAATCCACTTCCGTGCAAATGATCAGATTTTCAATTTGCAGATTTTTTGCCAACAAACAAGAGGTGTAGTCCTTGTCGATGACGGCTTCAATCCCTTTTACCCCTTCATCCGACCAAAACACCGGTACGCCACCACCGCCGCAACACAAGGTGATAATGTTTTGTTCCACCAGCTTTTGGATGGCTCTTTCTTCTAATATTTTAAGGGGTTTAGGCGATGGAACCAGGCGACGGTAACCCCGCCCGGCGTCCTGAGTAACGATGTACCCTCGATCTTCATAAAGTTCCTGGGCTTCAGACTGAGTTAAAAATCGACCCACCGGCTTGGAGGGTTTTTGAAACGCCGGATCCTCTGGAGAAACTTCTACAGTAGTGTTAATGGCTACTACATGATAGTCCAGGCCAATGTTAATAAGCTGGGTATAAATTTCGTTGGCCAGCCAATAGCCGATTTCTCCCTGAGTCCATGAAACACACGTATCCAACGGAATCGGCGAAGGGAACAAGTCGGCCGATTTTTCCGCCATGGCTAATAAATTACCGACTTGTGGGCCGTTCCCAAACGTAATAATAGGCAAATAGCCCCGTTTCACCACATGGGCAATATGGAAACAAACCTCTCGTAAGAGGTGAAGTTCCAGGTTATTCCCCTGATCCTTATCGTATAAGGCGTTCCCGCCAATGGCAATTAAAACCCGCTTCATATTTGTTCCTACAAAACATTATGTCTAAAATTTCTGATTAGGGCAGGGTTTCATTATAATAGAGGTTTGTAAAAAGCACCTTAAAAATATTCTCAATAACCTCCTGGATCTCTTTTACTCATGTTTTATTTTGATCACGCTGCCACCACACCTTTATCGCCTTCTGTCAAAAAGGCCATGTTGCCTTGGCTTGAAGAAGCATCAGGTTATGGCAATCCATCCAGTTTGCATCAAGCTGGACGACTGGCCCGTCAAACGGTAGAAGAGGCTCGCGCCCAAATCGCTCGCCATCTGGGCGCTCAATCGGATGAGATTTTCTTTACCAGTGGAGGGACAGAAGCCAATAATTGGGCGGTTCGAGGGTTGGCTGACATGCGAGAAACCCAAAAACCCAACAGTAGACACCACCTAATTACCACCCAAGTTGAACACCCTTCTGTTCTCAACCCTTGCCAACATTTAAAGACACTTGGCTGGGAAGTAACCCAACTTAGCGTTAACGCCGAAGGGTTTGTATCGCTGGACGAACTAGAAGCCGCCCTTCAGCCTAATACGGCTCTGGTTTCGGTGATTCACGGTCACAATGAAATCGGTACCCTTCAGCCCATTGAAGCGTGTGGTACCTTGCTCCGTAAAAAAAATATCCTCTTTCACACGGACGCTGTGCAGACACTAGGAAAGGTTCCAATTGACCTAAATACCCTGCCTGTAGATTACCTCTCGTTTTCCGGACACAAGTTTTACGGCCCCAAAGGAATCGGTGGGCTTTTCATTCGAAAATCCGCTCCGCGCCCAGTGCCACTTCTCTGGGGCGGTGGTCAGGAAGCTAGCCTGCGTTCAGGAACCGAGAACGTCGCCGGAATCGTAGGAATGGCTAAGGCTGTTCAGCTTGCTTGTCAAGAAATGGGTGAAGAGAGCCAGCGGTTAAGAGAACTACAAATCTATTTAATCCAGCAGCTGGGCACTGCGCTTAAGGGAACAGCCGTTCAGTGGCACTTAAACGGTCCAAAAGATTTATCCCGCCGGGTGCCGGGCAATATTCATATCTCCTTAACCTGTGAAAATGGTGTCATCATTGAGGGTGAATCGCTCGTACTTCAACTGGATCTCAAAGGGATCTGTGCTTCCAGTGGTTCTGCCTGCCACAGTGCCACTATTGAGCCCTCTAAAACCATTTTATCATTAGGAAAATCCCGTGCCGAGGCGACCAGCACGCTTCGTCTTTCTTTTGGTCACAGGACAACCACCGAAGCCATCGATAAATTTCTGGAAACACTGCCTCAAATTATTAACCGACTTGCTCGTTCGCCTTCTTCTTTTAACTCACGGTCTATTTAAAAGGAGTAATGGCCTCAAATACCTTAAGCCCAGGAAAACAGACGAGAGTAAACGAAGTCGTTCCGTTGCATGTCAACCCTCCGTAACATGAGGACGTTTCTCCTGCATTAAAATGTTAGAATGGCAAGGGACACTCCTTTCAGTTAGCGACCGATTTAGAGCGACTTCTTATGGCTATCAGCTATTCAAACGATAATGATGTACCCAATAACACACGCCAGCCCCGTAAAAAAGAGGTGGATTCAGCTGAACGAACCGGTTTGCTAAAGAAAACAGAAACCGATTACGATGAACGGCAAGAGCAGACCATTCGCCCGAAAACACTGGATGATTATATTGGGCAATCCGCCTTAAAAGAAAGCCTACTCATTAGCATCCATGCCGCCACAGGGCGAGGAGAACCGTTAGAGCATACTCTGCTCTATGGCCCACCGGGCTTAGGGAAAACAACACTGGCCATGGTACTGGCCAATGAGATGAACACTAATATTCATGTGACCTCTGCTCCGGCCCTAGAGCGACCACGGGATATTCTTGGGATCCTTATGTCACTGGAGCCTGGTAGTGTCCTGTTTATCGATGAAATTCACCGCCTGAATAAAGTCGCCGAAGAGATTCTCTATCCGGCCATGGAAGATTTTACACTGGATCGAACCATCGGCAAGGGCCATGCGGCCAAAATTCTTCGGGTGCCTCTGCCTAAATTCACCCTGATTGGCGCGACCACCAAGGCAGGCGCTTTATCCAGTCCTCTTCGAGATCGCTTTGGGATTGTGTACCGTCTGAATTTTTATAATGAGATTGAATTAAACGCGATTATTCGCCGCTCTGCGGAAATCCTTGGAATTGCCGTAGAACCACAAGGGGCTTCAACGATTGGGCAACGTTCACGAGGAACGCCCCGAATTGCCAATCGGCTCCTTCGCCGAGTTCGAGATTTTGTTGAGGTTCGGCGAAAAGGGCAGAAAAGTATTAATTCCGCCGCCGCTGAAGAGGCACTGAATCTTTTTGAAATTGACCCATTAGGGCTAGATCCCACGGATCGACGTCTTTTAAGTCTGATTATTGAAAATTTTAATGGCGGCCCGGTCGGAGTGGAAACACTGGCTTCCGCTCTGGGCGAAGACGCCCGAACCATTGAAGACGTCTACGAGCCGTATCTGTTGCAAGCAGGGCTACTTAACCGAACCCCTCGTGGCCGAACCGTTACTCCAAATACCTTAAGGCATTTAGGTCTTACCTCTCTTGATGATGTTGTTGAGCAAAAAAAGCTGATTTCAGAATAAAGAGTCTTCTCCTGTAACAGGGGGCTTATGGCTTAGTTTTTGGGTTCACCAAAACAAAACACCTTTCCTCTTCTGATTTAAAACCTGAAGAATTTTCAATTGTCGAAGTGAGCGAACAACTGACCCTGCTGGTTTGAGTCCACCTTATTTTAAACACACTAAAGGCCTTACTGAACCTTGGGAAACAATTTAATTCAAGAAACTGTTTTTCCTGCTTTTTTCGGCGAGCCTTCGTCCATCAGATTGATCAACGCCATACGCTGATCCCGCAGGTTGGCGGCTTTTTCAAATTCCAACATCTGAGCAGCCTCTTTCATCTGGACTTCCAACTGTTCTACCAGTCCGCTTAATTCATCCGAAGAAAGCATACGGGCTTCCGTGGTCAGTTCTTCCAATGCCTGATCCGTTTTGTTCCGCGGATCGGCACCCAGCATGTCCAGTAATCCGTTAGAAATGGCTTTTTTAATGGTTTTTGGAACAATACCATGGTCTGTATTGTAAGCGATTTGGAGATCTCGGCGCCGCTTGGTTTCATCCAATGCTTTTTTCATACTATTAGTTACTTTGTCGGCAAACAATAATACCTGTCCATCAGCGTTTCGCGCGGCGCGGCCAATGGTCTGAATTAAGCTGGACTCGGAACGTAAAAAGCCTTCTTTATCGGCGTCCATAATGACGACAAGCGACACCTCCGGCAAGTCAAGCCCTTCTCTCAGTAAATTAACCCCGATTAGTACATCGAAGTGACCGAGCCTTAAATCTCGCAAGATTTCAATCCGCTCCAGCGATTTAATATCGCTGTGCAAATACCTAACCCGCACATTCAACGACTCGTAATATTCCGCCAAATCTTCCGCCATGCGCTTGGTCAGCGTTGTAATCAACACTCGTTCATCCCGCTTGACCCGTGCTTGAATTTCATCCAGTAAAACATCCACCTGATTTTCGGTGGGACGAATCATCACCTCAGGATCCACCAGTCCAGTAGGCCGAATAATTTGTTCTGCCACCTGAACCGATTCATCCAGTTCGTATGATGATGGCGTGGCAGACACAAAGATACGCTGACCAATTCGTTCTAAAAATTCGTTAAAATTTAGTGGGCGGTTGTCTCGCGCGCAGGGTAAGCGAAAACCGTAATCAATCAGTGTGTTTTTTCGAGACTGATCACCGTGATACATGCCGCGAACCTGTGGCACGGTCACGTGGGATTCATCCACGAATAACAAAAAGTCATCAGAGAAGTAGTCCAACAGGGTTTTGGGTGGGGTACCCGGTGCGCGCTTTTCAAAAATCCGGCTGTAATTTTCAATGCCGTTGCAATACCCTAACTGACGAATCATTTCTAAATCCCGCTGAGTCCGTTGTTCCAACCGTTGGGCTTCTAGCAGTTTACCGGACTCACCCAATTCAGCGGTTCTCAGTTTTAATTCCAGTTCAATTTGCTGACAGGCATCCTGAATGTCATCGGGATTCGCCACGTAGTGTATTGCCGGGTAGATAACCACCTCTTCCGGCTCGTCTTTCACATCGCCTGTTAACGGATTGACAATGCGAATCCGCTCAATCTCGTCGCCAAACAATTCCAGACGAATCAACATTTCTTCGTAGGCGGGCATCACTTCAATGACATCACCTCGAACGCGAAACTCGGCACGGGAAACCTGAATATCATTTCGCTGATATTGGTTTCGGATGAGGGTGCGTAAAATAGTGTCTCGTTCAATCTGTTGGCCTATCGATAGCCTTAGGGCGGCGTTAAAATAATTCTCCGGCATCCCCAAACCATAAATACAGCTGACACTAGACACTACGATAACATCCCGCCGTTCGAAGAGGCTCCGGGTAGCCGAGTGGCGCAGACGATCGATTTCGTCGTTAATACTTGCCGTTTTTTCAATATAGGTATCCGTCCGGGGGATATAGGCTTCTGGCTGATAGTAATCGTAGTAGCTAATGAAATATTCCACTGCACTATCGGGAAAAAATGATTTCATCTCGTTATACAATTGAGCGGCCAGCGTTTTGTTGTGAGACATAATTAACGCCGGACGCTGGGTTTTCTCGATGACACTGGCCATGGTGAATGTCTTCCCCGAACCGGTAACACCTAAAAGCGTTTGCGCCTCATGCCCCAAATCCACACCCTCTACAAGAGATTCAATCGCCTTTGGCTGATCGCCTGCCGGGGCGTATTCGGAAATTAATTTAAAAGGTCGTTCCAGCATGTCCCTATTGTAAGAGCCATTGAGACCGCTTACAATAGGGTGAGCTTATTTTTTTACGTATTGGCCCAAAGGAGAATATCACTTGAGTTGTTTGAAAAAACAGTTGTTCATGGGACTCATCGCCGCTTATAGCATGTTTGTTCTGGTGTTTACGCCGGTATTCGATGCCAAATCCGAGTTTAAAGAAAGCGAAATCGGAATTCCGGTGGCGGCAGAGCGTTTATTTAACGAATACGTCTCATTAGAAAAAGCTTTTGATGTCCGCTTAGCGGATCTTTATTCGGATACGGCCATGATTAAGTCGACCCGCAAGTTTTCTGATGGCCATACAGAAACTCTTCACATTCCTCCTCAACGCTATAAAGCCATGATTCGTCAACTGATGCCCATGGCCCAAGCGGTTAACGATCGGGGCGACTATTCTAACGTGGAATTTGCTGCCTTGGATGACGGACGGGTTCGTATCCATGCTACCCGCTATGCCATTAACAAAAACTATTCCGCCCCGGTTATTCTTCTGGTCGGGCCGGATAATCAGGGAAAATGGGTCATTCTTGAAGAATACTCAGAAACCCAGCCTTAATGCCGCGTTTGTTTTACAACACGAAAAGGCCGAAGAGAAAAGATAGAAATTTGAATGGAATATGGCTATAATATTGGGCAGAACGAGTTGGACAGACGGTCGCGGATGGTATGACCTATCATCTGAGGAAAGTCCGGGCTCCACAGGGCATGTCGCCGGGTAACGCCCGGTGTGGGTGACCACGAGGATAGTGCCACAGAAATAAACCGCCGATGGCTGGATGGGAGTAATCTCAAAAAGCACAGGCAAGGGTGCAACGGTGGAGTAAGAGCCCACCAGCAGGGTCGAGAGGCTCTGGCTAGGTAAACCCCGACAGCGTGCAAGGCACTGGAGGCTGTGTTTAATCACAAAGGCGGCCCGCCTGCTTCCGATAAGACCGCTAGAGCTTATTGGAGACAATAAGTCGAGACAGATGACCGTCCCCGACAGAACCCGGCTTATGGCCAACTCGTTCTATTTTACCGGCTGAGTGCCTGAATGAGCCTTTGATGTTTATCTGAATACGTTACAAATGTTCATCAAATTAAGATAAGAAGTCAGTCTTTTTTTGCCTTTTATAAGTAAGAGGGGCCAGCATGTTTCTACTCATGACACCTTATCGATCTATTTTTAGACGAGGCAAATAAATCCATATTAATGTTTTATTATATATATAATATAATTGCCGTATGTTACTTTACAATCCCATTCGATAGGTGGCCGACCCTTGTTTTTATTTGAAAAATTTAAAAAAATGATGCTCAAAACGCCAACACCGGATCATCAGTGCCCCATATCATCAGAACTGGAACCAGAACCAAAGGTCGAATTAGGGCCGCAACAAGAGCCAGAAGTCTCCGGCCTTAAAAAGAAACGAAAATTAGGTGTTATTGGAGTGGGTTCTGCCGGCTTGTTGAGCTTGGTGCATTTTTGCACATGGCTTGAAGAGGATTGGGAAATCTATTCGATTCATAATCCAGCCAAGGAAATTCTGGGTATTGGCGAAAGCACGAATGGAGAATTTGTGGGCCTTCTGGAACGAGGAACCCATTTTTGTCTGGGCAGCCAAGAAGACTTAAAAGCACTGGATGCGACCATTAAGTTTGGCAGCAAGTTTAGTGGTTGGCGAGAGGCTTCCTGGATTAACCCCTTGCTTGATGGAAATACGGCCGTTCATTTCAACAATTATTTCTTTAAGGATTTTATTTATTCAAGACTTGAGAAATTGTGGCCAAAGCAGTTTCGCTTTATCGAAGGCGATGTTAAAGAACTGGTCAACCATTCTGATCGAGTCACCGTAACCATTGATGAGTCTGAACATGAGTTCGATTTTGTTATCGACTGTATGGGCTTTCCCAGCAATTATGATGACTACGTTATTAGTGACTGCACCCCAGTGAATCGATGCCTGGTTCACAGTATCGAAGATTTTGAATATGAGCCCTTTACCGACCATATCGCCCATGCCCATGGGTGGATGTTTGGGGTTCCTCTGCAATCTCGAAAGACTTATGGCTACCTTTATAATGACAAGATTACGGCGAAAGAAGAGGCCGTTGAGGATATGAAACGGATTCTTGAGGTGGATGAAATTGAAGATAAAGAATACGTTTTCAAGTGTTATTACACCCCAAAGTTGGTTGAAGGCCGCATTTTTAAAAATGGGAACAAGGCGCTATTTTTTGAACCCCTGGTTGCTAATTCTATTGCGCTTTATACATACGCCATGCGTCTTATTTATGACCGCATGATGGGAAACACGACCGAAGAGGAAACGAATACATCCTTCGTTGACGCTGTTCAGCCCGTCGAAAATATTATCAGTTATTATTATCAAGGAGGGTCAACCTTTGAGTCGGCATTTTGGGACCATGCCACTCGCCATACGAAGGCCCGCCTGGAAAACCAACAGGCTTTTAAAGACATGATGGCGACCTATAAGAACCTGAAGGATCGTGGCATCCTGAACATGGGAAGTATTTATGGATTTAAGCCCTTAACCTGGGAAATCGTTGATGAGCAAATGGGCTATGGCTATATTGGCAAATAAAAAGCTTATAAAACACCAAACATCGCACCCAACATTTACGAGATAAGCTCTAGAGACTGGTGTCGGGTTTTAATTTCTTGGACCGCTTCATCAAAAGTGAGGTGGCTTTGGCCTTCTAAATGCAAGTGCTTAAGGATATCAAAGCGGGAAAGAATGGCTCGCACGTCACCAGTAAGATCCACAATATAAACCGCTTTATTAGCTTCTTCAATTTTCCGAATAGCGTCCTCTAAAGCGTAAGCACCCGTTTGGTCGACAATAGGCACATTGGCAAAATGGAGAATAATATTTTCGTACTGAAGTAATTTAGATAGATTGTTGTTAAAATTTTTCGCTTCGCCAAAGAATAACGGCCCATTAAACTGATAGACATAGACCTTATGCTGAAGGGTTTCGTCAATTTTATGTTCTTGGTCGGTGCCTTTATACCACTTGTTATACCATTGATCGAGTTCACCGTGTTCTGAAAACTGAGAGTCACTGAGGTGTTTTACAAATAGAATGCTGGCCAGAGCGACGCCAACACCCACCGCAACAATGAGGTTATCAAAAACCGTGAGAAACAAAACCACTCCCATAACCAGAACATCAGCTTTTGGGGCATGGAGAATATGTTTTAAACCCCGGCGGTCAATAATAGAAATACCAACAGACACGAGTATACCAGCCAGACAGGCTAATGGAATAAGAGAAACAAAAGGCTTCAACCAAAAAACGGTAATTAGAATAATCAGACCATGGACAACCCCAGGAAGATAATTTGTACCCCCTGCATTAACCGAAGCGACGCTTCGCATGGTTGCACCGGCCCCGGGGAGCCCGCCGATAAAACCGCTGACCATATTGCCAAGTCCTTGGCCAATGAGTTCTTGGTCACTATTATGGCGAGTATCTGTCATTTGATCGACAACAACAGACGTTAAGAGCGAATCAATGGCACCAAGTAAAGCCAGTGTAATGGCACCCGTAAAAATAACCTGAAGCTCACTTAAATGGTGAAGCGAGGGGAGTTGAAACTGAATAAAACCATCAGGAATGGCCGGAATGGTTGGAATATTCCAACCAAGCCATATCACCACTCCAGTACCGACAACTAAGGCAACGAGGGTCGAAGGTATCTTTCTTGTGATTTTTGGAAAAAGATAAATAACGGCCAATGTTATCAAACCAACCATGAAGGCTTGGATATTCGTTTCGCTCAGTTGAGATTGAGTAATAATGGTAAAAAAGGCTTCAATAGATTCGAGAACATCGCCTTTTCCCTTAAAACCAATGATGGGCAAGAGTTGAAGGCAAAGAATAATAATACCAATACCACTCATGAACCCAGAAATAACCGAATAAGGGAGGTAATAGACGTATTGACCTGTTTTTAACCAAGCTAAGACCAGTTGAAGAAAGCCACCTAGAACAACAGCAAAAAATAGAAGTTCAGGTTTATCTGGGTTACTAGCGATAATGGCCGCCGCCACAACAGTCATCGGACCGGTGGGGCCTGTGATCTGATTTTTTGTCCCACCGAATAAAGCGGCAAGAATACCGCAAGCCATGGCCCCGTATAAACCCGAAAGAGCCCCAAGCCCAGAGGCTTCTCCAAAAGCAAGAGAAATAGGCAAGGCAACAATGGCGGCAACAAGGCCAGCAACCAGGTTCTGCGGAATATGTGTTAGAAAACGGTCTTGAATGCTCTTTAGCAAGTGTCTTTCCTCTCTTTAATCCTTAACCCCCAGAGAAACCCGTAAATAGGAGTCATTTTATGATGACTGAGGCCATATCATATCATAGGTAAGGTCGTGTAGCGAGTCATTCCATCGAGCCGCGAGCACTAAACCTATGCCTTCTAATTACCCCTTTTACATCAGAGCATTTTGAATCGTGAACGGAACATAGATGTTTTATCGGGTAATCAAAATTTAAATCTTCTAAACTCACAGAAATTCGTTTTTAAATTAAGGTATTAAAGGGGCGGCGTAGGAGGTTCCTTTTCGTCGAGTATCATAATCAAGAACACCGTCTTCATTTTCTATCATTTTCAGCTTTGAATTCGGGAGGCAATAAAAAGAGAGGTTCGCGTACTTCGCTAATTTCAATTCTTTTCTGCTCAATCGACCTCTTAAAACATTAAGCTCCATATTTGAATACAATTTATCTGGCTCCAGATCTTCTAAAAACGCTTTCCATGCTTTTTTTGGAATAATTCCGTCGTGCTTTCCTCGTAGAGTTTTCGCCCGTTTTTCAATTTCAGGCGTGATTTTGCCTTGAACTTCGCTCAGTTTCTTGCCCTTAAACTTCTTACCTTCAAATAAAGGCTCTGTATCATCAAAATTCAATATACTCAACGGAAAATCAGGAATGTTATCGCCTGTAATATCAATCCCATCTTTAAGGGTTTTTACCGTGTAAACGCCGGGTCGCCGGTGGGTTATCAAGGAATGATCAGCAGAAAAAGCGGCCTTGTTGCCAAATTCATCCAGGGCGCCCACACTCACCACATGCTTTCCTAATGAATAAGCATTGATGGTTTCATCGCTTGTATTGACCAACCCGGCATTACCTCCAGAAACAACGGTTGTGACTTCGACACGATTTAGACGCTGAACATGTCGATCCATTCCAACTGTCTTTTCTATAAAAATCAGATCATTAACCGCTTGAGAATTTTTTGATTTGCCTTTTTTACCCTTACGTTCATCCTTACGTTCAGCCTCAGTGGAGCGGCGAGAGGCTTTATACCGCGCTTCAAAAGCCTTCATGATAGCCTCTTCTTTCTCATGAAGGTTTTCAGGTGTAATACCGCTGACGCCACTCAAGCGTTCTAAATCAGCATAGGTCATTTTTTTCCATTCGCCTTTAGACGTATAAGGAGGATTAAGTGAAAGCTGAACGATATCCACCTTAATTTCACCTCGTTCTATTTTAGAGATCCATTCCTCTCGCCTTTTAGAAAGGGTATAAAGAGAATCATTCTGTTGTTCCGGGCGCACACCGCTAATGTCCGCCGGAATCACTCGAACGCCGTTACTTCGATTAAAAGCGGCCACAAGATCACCATGCATTACCTTGTCGAGATAGCCATCCACATTGATATCCGATTGCTTATCTCGCTTTCGCTCCAAACGGTCTTGCTCTTCAGGAGAATTTAAATCCCCATCGCTTTCTTCCTGATAAAAACTATCGAACACGAGTGCCGTTAACGTTTCACCTCGGTCTTGTTTCTTTTTAAGGAAAGCGACTCGCTCTTGAGGCGAACGATTGAAAAATGGCGTTTGCTCAAAAGCATCCACTTGCGCTTGATACGGCTTTGTTTTAAACGCATTTTCTTGAGTACTCGACGTCTTTAAAGCCTTACTTTTTTTTGTCAAATCAGGCGTTATTTGGCCTGATTCCATTTCTAAACTGTTATTTGATATATTTAACACCATCGAATACGACCCTGATACCTATCCCTAATTATATTTGTATAAAAACAAAATAAAGAGGCCTAATGCTAGGCAAAAACGAGAATTAAGGATTCTTTAATATTTATTGGAATTTATGCGGTTTCATCAGAGCCATCGGATGCTTTTTTGTTCTTATTCTCGTTTTTTGCATTTAAGGGAGCCACTCGGAACTGTTGGCGTTTCACACTGATTACATCAGGGATTTTTTGGATGGCGCGCTTGACGCCGTCTAAATGTTCAAGGTTAGAAACATCGACGGTGAGTTCAATATTAGCTGTATTGTCTTTATGCATTTTGACCCGGATATTGGACACATTGGTATGAATTTCTGCGACTTTGCCCAAAATATCCTTGAGTACTCCCAGACGATCAATGACGTGGACCTCTAGACGAACCGTGTGGTTTTTATTGCTTTTGACTTCACCAATCCAGTCCAATTCCATCACCCGTTCCGGGTTGACATGACTCATGTTCACGCAGTCGACCCGGTGCACCATCACGCCGCGAGAACGAGTGACCACACCACAAATTTCTTCACCCGGTACCGGTGTACAGCATTTGGCCAGATGATAGAGCATTCCCTGAAGCCCTCTTATTTCCGAGGTGTCTTTTACTGAACGGCCTTTGCCGCTTTGCCTCGATTCATCATCTGTCGCTCCTGAAAGCGTTTTAAATTTTAGAATACGGCTTAGGGCTTCTTCCTGATTGGCCACGGACTGAACTTTTTTCAGTCGATTGACCACCCGGGTTAAATTCAGTTCGCCATAGCCAATAGCGGTATACATGTCCTCCAGAGTTGAGTAATTAATTTCTTTTGCCACTTCCAGCATGCGACCCGTACGTACCATTTCTTCTACCCGGGCACGGGTCAATTCGTCTTCCAGCAGGCGTCGCCCCTGTTGCTCATGTTCTTCCCGCAAATTTTTCTTAAACCACTGACGAATCCGACTTTTAGCGGTTTGAGTATGAACAAAATTAATCCAGTCTAGGCGTGGCGTACTTTTTTTATTGGTGACAATTTCAACAATATCTCCGTTTTCCAGAACAGCATTCATGGGTACCATTTTTCCATTGACCACGGCACCCGTACACATGTTGCCCACTTCCGTGTGAATGCGATAGGCGAAGTCCACTGGCGTTGAGCCCATGGGCATATCCAACACCCGCCCTTTGGGCGTAAAGACAAACACCTGATCCTGAAACAGATCCATTTTGACGGATTCAACATAATCAGACGCGTCTTGCGCTTCGTCTTTCATTTCCAACATTTGCCGAAGCCAGGTCAGTTTTTCCTCATCCCGGTTAAGGCCGGAATCATCCGGCCCGCCAGAGCGTTTTTCTTTATATTTCCAATGGGCCGCAATCCCGTATTCAGCAATCCGGTGCATATCCTCGGTTCGAATCTGGATCTCAAGGGGACGACCACTAGGCCCCATAACCGTGGTGTGGAGAGATTGATACAAGTTGCTTTTGGGCATGGCAATGTAATCTTTAAAACGACCCGGAATGGGTTTAAAGGCGTTATGGATGACACCCAAGACCTCGTAACATTCTTTTTCCGAAGAGACAATAACCCGGATGGCACTGATGTCATGAATATCGTGAATATCTTTTTGCTGGGTTAGCATTTTTTTATAGATGCTGTAATAATTTTTTACGCGCCCGTAAATATTGGCTTTCACATGGATCGTATCCAGATTGTCGCGGATTTTACCGACCACTTCATTAATGGTTTCCTCTCGATGGGTTTTGGTATGGGCAATTTCATCTTCAATATTCTGGTAGTTATCGGGCTTTAAAAATTTCAATGATAAATCTTCCAGTTCGGCCCTGATTTTTCCCATTCCCATTCGGTTGGCAAGTGGGGCAAAGATTTCCAGCGTCTCCGTAGCGGTTTTCAATTGTTTTTCAGGTTTCATGTAGTGAAGCGTCCGCATATTATGAGTTCGGTCGCTAAGCTTAACCAAAATCACTCGAATGTCATGGGCCATGGCCAAAAACATACGCCGAAAATTTTCCGCCTGCCGATCTTCTGCCGAGGAAAACTCAAATTTGCCCAGCTTGGTAACCCCTTCGACCACCCGTAAGACATCGTCACCAAAGTTTTTCCGAAGCTCTTCCGATGTCGCATCTGTATCTTCCAGCGTATCGTGCAAAATAGCTGATGCGACGCTCACCCCATCAACCGGAATATCCGTAATGATAATTGCGACACTAACAGGGTGAACAATATAATTCTCGCCGTTCTTTCTTTTTTGTCCCTGATGTTTTTCCCGGGCATAAACAAACGCCCGCTGAACGAGCCCCATATCATCAGACGATCGTTCCTGCTTACGCAAGATCGCCATAAGTTCATCAAATAGTTGATCTTCTTTCAGCGGATTCTCTTTTTCCTTGGTTTCAGACATTTCTTTTTCAGACACCGACAAACCCAAAATCGCTAAACAAACACATGATCCTATTCCACAGTAAAACGGGCCATGGCTTATCCTGCTATTTTAACCGATGTTCTCTCCTGACGTAACCCCTGCGAGTTTCTTTTATTTGGAGTTTACCTGTAGTTCAGGAGCCTGTTTAAGCAGGTCATAAATGAGCCACTCGTTCGGTGTGCGCTCTCCATCTTCCGGGTGCAATGCATCCTCGGTTCGAATCCGTTTTTTAAACAAAGCATATTCACCAATGTGCATATGATCGATGTTGACGAACACTCGCGCTTTTTTCACATCAATAAAATCCACTAGCTCCGAAAAATTTTCGTTATAAGGCTTATCCTGTGCCGGTAAATACAACATGCTCGTAATCGGGAACACTCCATCATTATAGCGGTACAAATGGCTTTCCACCCCTTTGGGGTGTTCAGGATCGTAGGTTGGCAACGTCGCTAATTGGGCATTCATATAGGAAAATACGGAATGAACGGACTTGCCATAGATAGGTAGAACAGAACCCAGCACCGCTTTTGGGAGCTGAAAGGGCTTTTCAATGATTTTGGATACCCCTTTTTCCGAGGCTTCAGTGTATTGGTTTTCAAGATAGCTGGTATAAATAACTACTTTTTCTTTTAATACCCTTTCCGCCGGATGTGGGGTATAGGAATAAACGGGCGAAATAAGCATATCCCCATTCAGTTCCGCTTTTTCGTACATGGGTTTTGAGCCGTCAAAGTTACTCCAATGCAGTCCTCGTTTAAGGTTATCTTTACCCATCATGTAAGCGCTAAACACCGCTTGGTCCCATAGCTTTCGGATGGGAGAATGATTAGGCGGGCGTAAATATTTAGTAAACCACTCTGTATCAAACATGGGAGACCCATGAAAAGGGACTGCCACGGCATAGACCGTTTTTGTTAACTGATCAATCTCTTTGTCCATCATTGCTTCGCGCAGGATCATCCCGCCTAAGCTATAGCTAATGGCTATGACTTGTCGGTTAACGGCTGGGAGGTCCCCAAAGTAAGCCTTTAATTCCCGAACATAATCATCGGCTTGTTCTTCAACTTCTTCCGTGGAGTCATAAATAAAGGCGTACAGTTTGTAGTGCTGCTTAAAGGCCTTATTCTTTTTCGTCATTTTTCGGATTTTTTTCCACCATGAGCTACGTTGAAACTCTTCCGCTCGTCCTGGTAGCAAGACGACCGGGACCCGCTGCCCCAGTTCTGAGTGTTCAAACTGATAAATATGGTTCAGGTTATCTACCCGCCGTGTACGCACCATGGGCACGGCTTTCCGCAATGCGGGCCGATCGTGAACAAAAGTGGTATCCGGTTCTTTGTCTTTTTCAAGGGGAAATCCTTTCATTCCCATCACCATACTGCCGCTCATCAGTAAAAGAAGGAACGTCAAAGCGAGACGCTTTTTCAACGGATTCCATTTTAAGTATTTCCAAACTTTAGGGCAGATGAAAGACATACCATTCCATAATAACCAACAACAAAATAAGAGGCTTGTCACTGTTTGACCTGATGGGGCATGTGTCATGTGTTCGACTAAGCTAGGCTCATGCCTGTATCGATTATATCTAAAGTTTATAGAGAAAACATCCCCAAAAGCTTAATTTTCTTAAAAATGCCGTCTTCAGCGGATACCTGAAGTCGGTAGGCGTCAAATACTCGAGAAACGAGCTTTTCCATTTGACCTCTGTTTCTTAAGAATCCGAAGTATTTCCAGCAGGAGAAGAGAGGATAGCCCGGCAATAAAACAAACCCCATAACTCCCAAAGCTGAGCGGGCTAAAGTGAAACAGGTCTCTTAAAAAAGGGAGGGTCAGGATCAGGAGTAATAAAATGAAGGCAGAGGCAAGAATGAGCCAGTAAGCTCGATTTTTAAGGAAAGGCATTTTTATAACGGGCGTTTCGCCAGATAGGTTAGCAGTAATGAGCATTAAATTCGCAATCACTAACGTGGTAAAGCTCATGGTTCGAATCTCAGCTTCTCCGTACCCTTGGCTTATTGAAAAACCGTAGACACCAAAAACCGCCAACAGCAAGATATTCCCCTGGAGAGCTGAGTAAAAAAGTGAACCTCGCGTAAATAAGGGCTCTAAAGTCGGTCGAGGCGGCCGTTTCATCACATCCCTTTCGGAAGGTTCGGACTCAAACGCAATGGAGCAGGCCGGGTCAATGATCATTTCCAGGAACGCCACATGAGCCGGGAATAGAACAAGGGGTAAATTAAACACAACCGGTAAAATAGAGATGCCGGCAATGGGGATGTGGATTGAAAAAATAAAACCCATGGCTTTGCGAAGGTTGTCAAAAATTCGTCGACCCAGCCCAACCGCTTGAACAATCGAAGAGAAATCATCTTCGAGCAAAACCAAATGAGCGGCCTCTCGTGCGACATCGGTCCCTCGCTTCCCCATCGCGATTCCGATGTGGGAAGCCTTTAAGGCTGGAGCGTCGTTCACTCCGTCACCGGTCATGGCAACAATCTCTCCATTGGCCTTCAAGGCGTTGACCAGTCGAAGCTTCTGCTCAGGTAGCATCCGAGCAAAAACGTCTGTTTCAGCGACTTGTTCTTTTAACAAATCGTCCGACATGTTGGCCAGCTGAGTTCCGGTTATCATCTGATCCAGATGACCAAGTCCGATTTGCCGTGCGATACTTCGAGCCGTCTCTTCATAATCTCCAGTCATCATAATCACCCGAATACCGGCTTGATGGCACGATTGAATTGCCGCAGGTACTTCCGGGCGAATCGGGTCCTGATAACCAATAAGTCCCACCCATTCAAAAGAAATTTTTTCAGGGTCTTCCGGTAATTCAGTCACTTCATCATGCCAATGTGCTTTAGCAACCGCTAAAACCCGGAACCCGTTCTGTGCCATGGTCTGAAGTTGTTTTAAAATCGCCTTTTGTCTGGGTAGCGATAATTGGCAACGTGCCATGACCTTTTCGGGCGCCCCTTTAATGGCGATAACTAAGCTCGTCCCATCATCGGATAGTGACTTCCAAACCTGCGTCATGGCCATTGTTTTACTTGTAATTGGATAGAGCTTAAGCAGCTCACAGCTTGTCATTGTTTGCTGAGTCTCTACAGGCAGGTACCGTTTAGAAGCTTCCAAAGCGGCTTGGTCCATGGGATCGACCCCTTGACGTTGACTGGCAAGGGCGGCGTAATAAAATGTTTCTGAAAACGGGTTAGGTGTGCTATTTGGATTACCTGTTGCTATCCATAACTCACCTTGTGTGTTGGTGACACAAGCGACGGTCATTCGGTTCAAGGTGAGTGTTCCTGTTTTGTCCACACAAAGAACCGTTGCGGATCCAAGAGCTTCAATGGCTCGAGGTTGTCGGGTCAGTACCTGTTTCTGGGCAATTCGCCAAGCGCCCAAAGCGAAGAAAACGGTTAAGACCATGGGCAGCTCCTCGGGCAAAAGCGTCATGGCGAGTGTAATTCCAGCTAATAGTCCCTCTATCCAATGGTGATGCACCCAGCCATAAATTAAAAAGACAGAAAGACACAAAATACCGCCCCAAGTGGCAAACAAAACAACAAACCGACGTATCTCTTTTTGTAAGAGGGTATTTTCTGAACCCAAGGTATCCAACGAACGGCCAATTTTGCCCAATTCGGTTTGCATTCCAGTCTGTTGCACTTTGAGAACGCCTTGTCCTTGTACAATTAACGTGCCCGAAAAAAGGCGACTCGCCTCCCCAGCGTCCGGGTTTCTACGTACTGAAACCGATTCCCCAGTTAATAGGGATTCATCAATAGAGACCCCCGGACCAGAAATCAAGATGCCATCCGCAGGAACTCGGTCACCTTCCGATAAAATGACCCAGTCACCTCGAACCACTTCATTTCCAGCAATACGGCAAGTTTTTCCATCCCGAATAACCAAAGCCCTTGGACTGGAAAGACTCCTCAAGGCTTCCAAAGCGTTTTCTGTTTTAGCTTGCTGATAAAAGGTAATCCCAATCACCAGAAGAATCATACCGACCAGCATCAAGGCTTCATACGTGTCGCCTAAAAACAGGTAGATCAGACTGCTGGCAAGTAACAACAAAAACATGGGCTCCCGGAGTACCTCCAGGATAATAGCGAATCTGGTTTGCTTTTTATTTTTCGAGAGCTCATTAGGGCCATCTTCTAGAAGTCGACGTTGAGCTTCGGCATTCGAGAGACCCTTTTCTAAAGCATCACTTTTAAGGGGCGCTGCCATAGGATACATCTCTTTATTGCTTATCTTTTTGAGGGGTCTGGTCCGTTGTAGAAGTCGCTGTGTTAAAAAGTTCTTCCCAGTCAATGATCAGTTTTCCCTGGGTGGCGACGTGTTCTTTTTCCCAGTTCATCATGAGTTCCAAACAGGCGTGATCAATATAGTCTAGTTTATTCACATGGATATGAACTTCCGCATCTTCCGGCAAGTCTTCGAGTGTTTCCGCAAGGAGAGGTAAGCGCATAAACGTGGCTGAGCCGATCAAATCAATATGAATGACCCGGTTATTATAGTCCTCTTTCACATCAATTTCTAAATGGGTAAAAATATAGAGAATTTTTATGGCCGCCAGGACGACCCCCAGGGCAATGCCAAACAGTAAATCCTTAACAACAATCGCAAGAACCGTCACGGCAAAAATAACCAACTCACTTTTTCCATAAGAAGAAAGCTCTCGAATGGCGCTGATATCAATCAGTTTAAATCCGGTATAAACCAAAACAGCTCCTAAACAAGACATAGGGACCCAGTTAAGAAATTGTGGCAAATGAAAAACCAAAGGTAAGAGCAAGAGAAACAAGATCAACCACATTCCCAGAAAGAGGGAGGAGTATTTGCTTGTTGCCCCGGCTTCGACATTAACCGCACTCCGAACGATAATGCCTGAGAGTGGCAAAACGCCTAAAATACCGCTTACCAAATTTCCCACACCAATGGATGTCAGTGATTTATTATAGTCTGGCCGTCGGGCGCCTTTGCTCATTTTGGTAATCGCCATAGAAACCAGTAGCGTTTCGGCACTAGAGATAAAAACCAGTGCAAGAACACTGAGCAATACATCATACCGCCCAAGTAACCCAAGCCAATTTGTATATTCAGGCCAGTGGAGGGTGTTAAAAATATTCTCTGGAAGGTCTACGAATTTGACCGGGAGTCCAAAAAAGTTCGCAATAAACGCAACCAGAATCACCGAGAACAAAGTTGCCGGGAGCATCTTAAGTTGAGGGCTAACGCGAATGACTCCCTGCCATAGTAATAAAGTGATAATGGTTAAAACGCCAAGCATTGCCGCCAGCTTATGCGACATTTTTTCGCCGGGTTGAGCCATATGCCATAAAGCGCCTGGAATGGTCAGCAAGTTATCAATCCCTGTTCCAGCCGGCTTTGTGTCCAACATGACATGAATTTGGCTAAAAATAATGAGTAAGCCGATCCCCGTCAGCATGCCTAGAATAACGGAGGGTGAGATCGCTCTAAAAACCTGGGCTAAGCGAAGTTTTCCGGCCAGCATTTGGACGGCTCCAGCAAGAAAAACAACGAACCCTAAAACTTCAACACCGAGCATATGAACAATTTCATAGCAAATAACAATGAGGCCAGGCGAAGGTCCATTAATTTGTAGCGGAACACCGCTAATGATACCGGCTGTAATTCCGCCAACCATAGCGGAAAACAAACCCCATGCCGGATCAACACCCGAAGCGACCGCAACACCAATAGACAAAGGAAGCGCGACAAAGAAAACCGTTAACGCAGCACCCAAATCCTTAACTAGGTTTCGTTGTTTCCCTTTTTTCTCTTCCATAGACCCTGCTGTATTTTTCGTAACCTGTGACATAAAAGTCAGTCTCTCTAATAACAATAATACGACTAAGTTGATAAAGGGAAGATGGCTCCTTTTTTCTTCCTGTATTATTCACTCTTTCTGTTGTTGATTCAATATTTTATATTGATAATGACAATTATGACTCAGAATCGGGGAAACCATTTTTTAGGTTCGAGGTGATTTTAGTCGTTTAATGACAGGGCCATTAACCCTTTTTCTGGCGTGCGCAAGTGTTTTATTAAACGTTTTTCGTTCGAGAGGTGACATTTCCAAGTGTTCTGAAGCGGTTTGAATATGTTTTAGCATATTTTCCGTTCGGCGAATGGCATTAAAAATGGCACCACGTTCCGGGTGATTTTGAATCGAACCCCAATGAGAAGTATCCCGTATCCAATGCCGAATAACATCCACATGTTTCATGTTGATAAAAGGGACAGGCAGAAACCCTCCTACTTCTCGCTGCGCATGCTCATAACTATTTCGGCTTAACTGACGCAGTTTGTTCAGTGCCAAATCAAACGGGTAGGATTCCTTGGTATTTTCATCCCCTTCCTCTCGGCTATCCAACTGATTAACTTCGCCGAGTTCCTCAACGGGCTTGTTAACCATGGTGGATAACAAAGTAATTAGGTGATAGGCATCCAGCTCTTGTAATACGCCTTGCTCTAATGCCTTGGCAAGAAGCAAGTGGTTCTGTCCTGGAATTTCACTGGCTATTTTTCCTCGTCGGGTCAGGCGATTTTTTGCATCCAGAAAGCCTTCTCGGAAGAGAGAGCTTCTTATCCGGTGATAAGAATTAACGAAGCGACTTGAAGGATCTTCCACTTCGGTCGTGTTATCTGGATTTTCAGCTAACAATTTTTCTTGTTCTTTTCGTGCTTGAAAAACAGCCAGCGAGCGTTGAATTAACTTTTCAACCACATCCGTTTCGTTGCGGTTAAGCAAGTTTAAAATCTGATAGGTAGATAGCTTAAGCTGGCTTTGAATGGGCAACGCCGGCTCGGTGATCATGTCAATAAAGGCGGAGCGTTCTTCTTGAAGGGTCACTGGCTTCTTAGGGCTTTCTAAAGGGGTCTCTAAGCCTGTTTTCGTATAGGGCAGGATATAAAACCCTTCCTCATGCTTGCCTTTTCGGCCCGCACGCCCACCGGTTTGGATCAGGGTGGATGAATCGATCATCTCGCCTACCCGCTCGTAAGAAAACTGCACGACAGTTCTAAAAGGTGCGTCTAGCCCTACGGCGAGTGTATCGGTTCCAAAGACAACTTTCAAAAGCCCCTGATCCAATAGCGTTTCCACCAGTTTTTTCTCACTAGGGAGCATACCCGCGTGATGAGCGGCAACCCCTTTTCGAGCCCATCTTAACACGTCACTATCCGTCTGTACTTTCTGTTTAACGAGTTTACCTTCAGCGTCTAAGGTTTCAACCATCTGTTCTTCACGTAATTCAGGAAACCGATTCGGCTGTATGAACTCCTGAATGACCTCTTCAATAGCATCTTTTTCATCCTGTGTCACTAAGGGTCGAAGCTTTTTGGGCGACCACTGTTGATGCTCTTCGGTTAAAGGTTCGTCGGATAAGGCTTCCGCTAATTTTAGTGCTTTGCGACGACATCCGTCCCGGCTGTAGATGACAAAGAGAGCGGGCAGTAGGTTATGGGACCGTGACCCATTTTCGCGTTGGAGTAGCCCGACCACTTCCAGTACGTTGGGGGCTTCTTGAGAATTAAGTTGGCGCGTTGTTTGAAAGGCCTGTTTAAAAGTTTTGGTTAACGGGGGTAAGGTAAGTGAGAGTTCAGCCTCTCTTTCCAGAGCCTTAACACGGCTTTCTTGGCGTTCAATGCTCTGCTCTGTTCTCCGAATCTGTTGAGCTTGCCCGCCGGGTCGATCGGTTTTGTTTTTCAGGTTTTCCAGTTCACGCTGGTAGCCCGCCAGCTTCTTTTTGGCATAGGTTAGTTTAAATTCAAATTCTCTTTTCTGCAGGGCTTTTAACTGGTTTGTGGTTGCGTTTAATTCGGATTGAAGATCCGAAAGTTCTTTTTGCATGGTCTTAAAATTAATGAGAGGTTGCCCTGAAGAGTCCTTTTCATTTTGAAGTGAGTGCCATTGGTCTGATAGTTGCTGCGTTTCTTTTTGTAAAGCCTCTTCCAAAAGAGAATACTGATAGTCGTATTGGGTTATTTCCTCTTCCATTTGTTGAATGCGCTTTTGAGGGTTGTTTAAATATTGAACAGAAGGAAACTGCTCTTGAACTTGAAAGCTTTCATTTCTATATTGCCGCTTGAGCGAACGTATTTTTTCCTTGAGTCCATTCAGGCTTTTTAGGGAATTTATAAAGTCAGCCTCCCCTTTAATCTTACTCTTATCAAGGTGTTTCTCTATAAGTGTTTGTTCTATTTTTTGATGTTTGTCTGAGACGTCCTGAAGTGCTTTAGACGTCCTTCTTATTAAATGAGAAAGCCATTGCCCGCGTAATGTTCGCGCGTTTTGTTTGAGAGTATGAATCTCCTGTTTTAGGCGTTCTATCTCTTCTAGGTTCCTTTGTGATAAGTGGGTGTCAATATGGCGCTGACGGGACTGGCGAAGCTTCTTGTAAGCATTTTGTTTTTCTTCCAGCATGGTGGTTTGGTTTTCAATAGCTAACCGAAGGGCTTTGACTTGATCTTGTTGACCCTGATCCCGTTCAAAAATTTCAATCAATGTGGGCGAACCGTTTTTTGAGCGGCCTAAAAACATATGGCGAAGCGGGACAGGGCGCTCATCCGCTTGAATCAGTTTGACGACTTTTGGGGATGTTGCTTCTCCTGAACCCAATGATGGCTTGACACCTAATTTTCCTGCTAAAGTGCTCAACCCCCCTACAAGACGTGATTTCCAGGGGGTTTTACTTGAATCGAGGGGTAAAAGAGGGCCTTCCTGACGGTTTCTTTCGCGAAGTTCATTGAGCCACTCCACGATGACTGGCGCGTTGCCAATCGAGGCGGATAAATAGACTTGTTGGATCTGATTGGGTGTTAATATAATGGCTTCTTCCCAAGTGGTTCCTCGGTCTTCATCGCCAATAAAATGGAGTTCATCAGGGACGGCAGTTTGAACCGAGTGGAGTAGATCCAGATTCTTTTCCGGAGCTGTTAATATATTTTGCCAAACCTCAGCCGTCATGAACAAAATAGGGGCATCCCGATTTTGAGTAACATCCCCGGTCATCAGCCCCACATTTTCCTCGCCATAGATTTCGGCAAATTTTTCATATTTTTCATTTAGTACAGCTTTTCGGGGCAGTGTATAAACCAACCGCTTGGACTGCAGAAGTGATGAATGGTTTAAGGCACGCTGAACCAAAAATTCAGGAATCAATGTCTTTCCTGAGCCTGTAGGGGCTGCAACAAGGAGGCTATCCCCTTTGGCTAGTATTTGGACCCCTTCCCTCTGAAAGGGTTCTAACGCTTTAATATGAGGGTACTTCTGCCGGATCAATTCTTCAAATAGTTGCACCTGAGATTCCGGCGAAGGCGTTTGTGAACCAAAACGGACAGACTCCTTAGAGGCCTTAAAAGCATCATTGCTCTCCGCTTCCTTCTGAAGGGGCAGACGCACTAAAGGGTCCAGAAGTGTTGACACGGACCTCTGGTTAGTTTGAGAGGATTGAATTAACCCATTCAACTGCATTGAAAACCATTCCCAACCGATAGGCTACTGTTATTTGAGCCAAGTTCTAATCTATCGCCAATCATAGATTAAAAATCAAAAGAATACTACAATCTTAAAACATAAAACCCAACCCCTTCGTTAGAATTGCCCAACCCAAAGCACCTTTCTTGACTTTCCTCTTGATTACAACATGTTACAAAATGGCTTCTCCGCTTACGATCCAGTTTCTCTTTTTCGTTTGGGGTACAATAAATCACGCCCCACACAATGGAGATCACCCAATGAAAATAAGCTACTCTAAATTGCTCGCTTTTCTATCTGTTTTACTCTTTCTCCTGACACTGGCTTTACCTTTTTCGATCGCACAAGCCGAAGAGGTGACTCTGATTAACGCGGGGACTGTTGGAATCACCGATTTACCCACCAGTAGCGCTCGTTCCATTACATTGGATATTCAGGACGCACGATTTTCTAGCCGTTCCGTGGGTCGGCTTAAGCTTCAGGCCAATGGTATCGATTTCAAGCAGGGCGTTCTCCAGTCACTCAAAGCGGATATGATCAATGGTCACTTTGACAATAATATTAAAGTGGATGAATTTATTATCAATACAAACAGTTTTTCGTTCGATACGCTGGAACTCCTAAGCCATCAGCGGTTTATTCTAGATCAACCGGTAACTGCCCAAGTTGAATTACATATTTCTGAAGAAAACTTGCAAAACTTTTTTGCCCACCCTAAAACGGTTACCAAGCTGGAGCAAGCCATTCGCAAGAAAACCGGTGGGATGGACCTCATCCGTTTTTCTAACCCAACCCTGGATTTATTGGGTGGCGAAAAAATCCGAATGAACCTAATGGTCGTGGTGGGTCAAGCTATTGCCGCTCCCATTACCATTGAAGGACAAATGAAAATTAAACGGCAAAAACTCATGTTTCGAGATTTAAAAGTAACCTCCAGCGATACCGCTTTACCTGTGGACATTGCCTCGGCCATTCAAAGCCAATTGAATAAGCTGGTGGATCTGGAAAAACTGGGTGCCAAAAATAATTTTGTTATTCTGGCTCGAAGCGTGAAAGGCACCAAGCATAAAGTGTCCATCACCGGACTGGCCACCATGACTCGTCTTGAGTTTGGCTCTCATGACCGTATTTCCAAACACTAAACGACACGGGTTCTCCAGTCTAATGAGTACAATCAAATCACAACCGCCGGGTCTTCAACTTTCCGATTATGACTTCACCCTCCCTCGTCATCTCGTGGCTCGCTATCCGCTAGCTCAGCGGGATCATTCCCGGATGATGACCCTCAATAGAAGAACCGGTGCCGTTGGTCATGACTCATTCAACAACCTACTCCAGTGGGTTCAGCCCGGCGATTTACTTGTTCTAAACAACACACAGGTCTTGCCGGCCCGACTACTCGGCAATCGACAAGGGCATACGGGTAAAGTCGAAATTTTTCTCCTTCACCCTACTATTGTCAGCGATAAAACGCCTCAAACTCCGATATGGTACGCACTTATGCGCCCAGCTAAAAAGTTAAAACCCGGTACCCGCATTGAACTACCGAACACAAAAACCACTCTGACGGTTCTTTCTCAGGAAGAAAGGGGCAAAGGGCAAGTGCAAATCCATTTGGATGGTTTTGAGACCATGGAGGCTCTCATGACAGCCGTCGGCGAAATGCCCATTCCACCCTATCTCGAACGCGCCGCCGAAAAATCGGACCAAACCACGTATCAGACGATTTACGCCAAGGTCCCCGGTGCTCAAGCGGCCCCCACAGCGGGCCTGCATTTTACAGAAACCCTGTTTGACGCGTTAAAGCAACATGGGGTTAATATCGCTGAACTTACGCTTTCTGTTAGCAGTGGTACATTCCGTGATGTGGAAACCGAAGACATCACAGGACACCTAATGGATCCTGAGCATTACAGGTTAAATTCGGAAGCCGCTCAAACGATTTTAGAAACAAAGCGTCAAGGTGGACGCGTGATTGCTGTTGGAACCACCGTCGCCAAAACACTGGAAACGATAGCGCAAAAATATAACGGTCAGCTTCAAGCTGACACCGACTGGAGCCGTTTATTTATCTACCCCGGATTTCAGTTTCAGATGGTAGACGCCTTGTTGACCAACTTTCACCTTCCCAAAACCACCCTTCTTATGTTGGTTAGTGCTTTCTCTCGGCGAGAATTCATTCTAAACGCCTACGAAAGTGCGATTCAGGATGAATACCGATTCTTTAGTTATGGTGATTGTATGCTAATTCATTAACGGGCATTAAGTTGTTACAATTTTGATACAAAACCAAAAATCGCCCTTTAGCTTTCAAGCGAATCTACGATATTTATATTATAGCGAACATCTTGTAACATTTTTTTCTCAAATTTTTTATTCTATTGCCTCGATAAAAATCGAGGCTTTTTATTGACGATTCTCCCTTCTTCCTCTCCCATCTGCGAGAAGGATGAAATTTCGACAAATATCGACTATGATCCTAAATAGGCCGTGTATACCTTAAGAGGTTTCCCCATGGGCAGAGACAAACAGACCATAACCCAACTGGTAGAGGCTCTTGCGAAAGTGCTTTGCACCCTAGTTTTAATCGCTTTGTTTTCGGGTAACGCATTTGCGGATCCACTAGGCGATTATGAAACGAGCCTGTTTGGGCAACGCTATGAAACCGAATCGATCACGGATCGCCTTTCCCGACTAGAGTCCAGTATTTTTGGCAAACCGCAAACCGGTGATTTAAGCCAACGGGAAGCCCGATTAAAACAAGTTCTCTCCTCCATAATACCCGAAGCACAGGAGCTAAAACGAGAACCGGTTTCCACTTTAGCTCCTGCAACGACTCCACATCGAGAGGAAGTAACGGATTACCCTGCCATTACAGCGGTTGAACAAGTGGTTTACAGCCGAACGTTTCCTCATGAAGATATTACCAAACGGCTTCAACGACTCGAATTAAAACTTTTTGAGCGCTCTTTTACTCAACAATCCCTGTCGGACAGGGTGGATCAGCTTAAGCGTCGAGTGCCTGAGTCTATGTTTACGGCCATGCCTCGAACGCATACAGCATCGCCCTCTCGCCCTCGACACCAGACTAATTTTCAAAACAATACTCAGGAATTAAAGGGACCGCTAGTCGGCCTTCATCAAACCCTTGACGAAATGGAGCAACATACTTTTGGCAGTGTCTCTAAAGGTAAACTTTTAACGGAACGATTGGATGCCTTGGAGCGTCAGAACTTTAGGCAGACTTTTTCTGGAGAATCCTTGGAAACCCGTGTAAGCCGACTCCAAAGTTTTCTGCAATACTCCATCCGTCCTCAATTTCCTTCTTCTCGAGCACGACCCCACTCCAATTCCAACTACTCTTCGCCTCCCACTCAACTTGTGACCCCATCCACCACAACCCATACACAAGTCTATCAGCGACAAACCCCTTTTGGTACAAACACCCAACGTTCGAGCCAAAGTTTTTATACCAGTGCACCGGGTCAGGTTGTTTTTCAAGAAACGTATAGCTATCCAGGCTACGACCCGAAATATCAGACAGGTGGTACAGCCGGTACCCAGCGTTCCAGACGCTATACAACTTACCCTTATACCACCACACGGACTCGAACCTATTACTCAAACCCACAACCTGCCAACACCCAATATCATTACAGCATCACACCGGACATGATCCAAAAGCTGGAATCATTAGAGGTAAAAACATTTGGTAAAATTAACCGCTCAGATCCCCTCTTGACCCGGCTAACTCGCCTAGAACTCAAACTGACCGGCAAGGTGGACTCAAACTTTTCGCCCGCTGAGCGGCTGAACCACTTACTGTATCAAAGCCACCGAAGTCGATTAAACCTTAAAAACTGGCCCCCCTTCTCTTCTTCAGCGAGTGAGAACATTGAGGTCGACCCAATTTAACACGGTTTTTGACAATGCCGAAGCAAACGCATCCAGTTGCTCTCGGCTATGCACGGCGGAAATAGAAATCCGAAGCCGCTCACTTCCTTCCGGTACCGTTGGCGGACGAATACCCTGAACAAAAAAGCCTTGTTGTAAAAGGGCTTCACAAACAGGCATCGTCTGCTGGCCTAGTATAATAGGAATAATTTGCGAATGGCTTTCCGGTTGACCCTCTAAAATCGGTGCCAAGCAAGATTTAAAATAACGTACGTTATCCCACAAGCATTCTTTTAAGCGGCTATCCGACTGGACAATGGTCAGTGCAGCTTCAGCAGTGGCAACCACGGCAGGGGGAAGAGCCGTCGAGTAGATAAACCCTCGAGAACGGTTGGTTAATACCTCCATTAACGCTTGAGAACCAGCCACATAGGCACCAAACCCACCCAACGCCTTACTAAAGGTTCCCATGTGGAGTGTCACTCGTTCCGTTTCCCCTTCAGCTTCCACTAATCCACTGCTCCGTTTATCACCCCATAAACCAGTGGCATGTGCTTCATCTAGCATCACCAAAGCGTTATACTGTTCAGCAAGATCCAACAAGTGGCCCAACTGACCTTTTAAACTATCACCATCCATGGAAAATACGGTATCCGAGATAATCCATTTCCGTTGATCCGCAGGCACTTTTCTTAGCCGGGATTCCAAGTTCGTCATATCTAGATGAGCATAGCGTACCAGCCGGGCTCCAGAAAGTAGGCAACCATCCACGAGGCTGGCATGGTTCAAGCGATCCATAAACACGTAATCCCCTTTACCTAATAGTGCCTGGATAACTCCCACATTGGCCTGATAGCCCGAATTAAAAATTCGGGCCGATTCGGTGCCTTTAAAGCGAGCAACCGATTCTTCCAGTTGTTTGATGGGTAACGACGTTCCAGAAACCAAACGAGAAGACCCCGACCCGGTCCCATATCGCTGAATTGCTTCATAAGCGGCCGTCTTCAGCCTTTTATCCTGAGCCAAACCCAAGTAGTGATTGCTACAAAAATCTACAGCCAACTGACCATCAACTCTAACTTGAGGCCAGTTAGTCGCAGGTTCAACAGTTCGGCAGTAACGAAACCGATCCTGAGCTGTTAATTCTTCGAGTTCGGCTTCATAAGGATTCATTTTGAATTATCCGCGTGCCTAGGGAACCGCAACCACTTCTGTAATGCCGGGTACCTGCTGTTTAAGCTGTTCTTCAATACCCATTTTCAAGGTATATGTTGAACTTGGACAAGTCCCACATGCGCCCTGGAGGCGGAGTTGGACCACACCTTCATCGGTTACATCCACGAGCTCCATATCGCCACCATCGGCTTGCAGATAGGGGCGGAGGGCTTCCAAAACTTCCTGAACTTTCGCTAAATCAATGACCGAACTCATCTCTTGTTTACCTTTTTCGTTAATGAATAAATGGTTTCGTTAAACACCAAATGACGTACCACAACTGCATGTACTGCTGGCGTTCGGGTTAATAAATTTAAAGCCGCCATCAACGAGATCGTCACTAAAATCAATGGTGAGCCCTTGTAAGTATGAGACAACCTTGGGATTAACGTAAAAATGGACACCAGAGACCTCGCTCACCATATCTTCTGGCTCTTTGGAATTGCAGGGTGCCATTTTGTATTGCAGACCAGCGCAACCGCCCCCTTCAACATCTAAGCGAATTGCTGTCTCATCGGGATGCTTCTTTAGTAGCTCGGTTAAGCGCTCGGTCGCTTTTTCGGTAAGATCTACAATTTTTTCTGTTGTTTCTACCACGAAGGAAACTCCAATCTTACAGGCTTTTTATGCCCGTACCTAAAATCATATAAAAGGGCAAAATAACTATACCTTTACTTTAACGTAAAGGTTACTATTTTTCAATGGGTTTAAATTACGGTTCCGCCGTCAATCACAATGACTTCACCCGTCATATAAGTATTGCGCTCGGACACGAGGAACACGGCAAACTCAGCCATTTCCTGAGGGGTGCCCAGTCGTCCCTTTGAACACCAGGACTGATAAATATCGAGAAACTGATCCGGTAGTTCGTTACCCAGATCGGTATCTAGAATACCCGAGGCAATGCAGTTAACCGTAATACCAAAGGGTGCCGCCTCCCGAGACAAACATTTGGTAAAGCCAATGGCGGCGGCTTTACCGGTAGAATAATGAACCGATGTAGGTACGGCACGAACCGCAGCGATGGAACTGATGTTCAGGATGTTACCAGATCGCTGGCGCATCATCTGCTTAAAAAAGGGTTTGGTGATGTAAAACAACCCATTGACGTTAACGTCAATCACATCGAGCCATGATGACTCGCTCATGGTCGCGAAACTATTGCCACGATTAAGAGCGGCGTTATTCACCAGAATATCCACCCCACCAAATTGCTCGACCACGTCCTTGGCCATATCCCGAATTCCATCCCGGTTTGTCACCGAGACTTTATATTTGAGGCCTTTTCGACCCTGTGCTTCAATCCGTTGAAGCGTGTCCGCGGCACCTTCATCTGAGGAATGGTAGTTAAAAGCGACATCCGCGCCTTCCCGGGCAAAAACTTCGCAAATAGCCTTGCCTAGCCCTCTAGAGCCACCACTAATGAATGCTTTTTTCCCTTTGAGCAATTGAGATGTTGCTTTTCCCGGAGAAGGGTCGGTTTCCGCTTTATGGGTTATATCCGTGGCTTTTATTGTCAACGTTTTGAAACCTGCTATCTTTGAAACGGGTATAGGAACTGTCTAAACGCGAGTTTGAAGGGTTCCCAGAATCTGCTTTGCAATCAAATCGGAGGCACCGGGCTTACCAAAGTTGAGTGCGGACTGACGCATCATATCACAGTGTTCGGGAGAAGCAAGCAGGGATTTCACAACCGGTATAATCTCATCAGGGCGTTTTAAAAGAATGCCAGCGCCTGAAGACTCAACAAACTCAGTTGTTCTGGCTTCTTGAGGCATGGGAGGCGTTATAGAGTCTACCAGAATCGGCAATTGACATGCCAACGCCTCGAAAGTTGTGAGTCCTCCAAGCTTTGAAACCATCACATCCGAAGCATTCATCACTTGATCAACTTGAGCGGTGTATCCTAAAACCAAGCTCTTAAAAGGGGCCTTTCGAGCAATCGCCTCCGCCTGTGCCTGTAGCTTTTTATTATGGCCCGCAAGGAAAACCGTTTGTATGTCTAAGCTGGATTCCGCCAACACTTCATACAAGGCAGGTACATTTCCTCCACCAATCCAGCCGGCATTTAAAAACACCGTAAATTTTTCTGGATCAAGTCCCAATTCAGTCCGAAGCCGTCTTTTCTCACCATCTGAAGCGGGTTTAAATCGAGAGTGTACCGGCATACCAGCAACTTGAATTCGTTCTGCTGGTACACGGTAATCAACCAGCTGTTGTGCCGCATCTTCTGTCGCTACAAAATAATGAGTTACGTCGTCACAGGCCCAACCTTTCCAAAAACCGTAGCAGGGATCCGTCACAACGGTAACTAGCGGAATTTTTTCCAGAAGGCCTAATTTTCGGAGTACTTTGGCAAACAAATGCTGGGTCATTGGATGAACAGAGATAATCACATCCGGTGTCGCCCGTTCCACCACTTTTAAGCTATAACGCAAAGCGCTTTTAATAATCAGCTTTGACTCGTTGGGTTTAAAATGTTGGATAAACCAGTAATAATACTGCATTAAGTCTTGATGATGACGAAGCAGGTAATTATATAAGTCTGAGAAATTTCGGGTCAAAAGGCTGGCTTCTTCAAGAACCTGAGCAATTTTAACAAACGCTTGTTCCGGGCTTAAGTTTTGGAAGCTGTTTTCCAATGCATGAGCAGCGCTCCGGTGTCCACCACCTGTGTTCGAGCTCAAAATTAAAATATTGTTCTGCGCTGAGGCCATAATGAATGCGCGAGTCACTTCCTATCTGCTGATCCCTGATCCGGTTTAACCCAAATCCCATGTCATATAATTATCCCTGAAACATAATTTTTACTCTACAGAATGAGCCTGATCTTTCAACAACATCTCAACCTGTGTACTTATTCGCTTAAAAATCGTTTGGGCCGATGCCATCTTATAATACGTTGCCATGGCCCCTAATGTTTTTAAGGTAAACGAGTCGCTCGGTAGAATCTCATTAGACTCATGGGTTAAATCGGAATTTTTGAGTACTTTTTTAGGGGTCTCATGGGATTCAAACGCCTTTCTATCGAGTCCTATTTTAAAAATAACCTCCTCCAGAGTTAATTTTATCTGCTTTATCTCGCTTTTATTAAGATGCTTTGATTCGAGAAGGCTTGGCAAGACCGAAAACGCAATTCGGCGATAAGCGTTGAGTAACTCTAAACGCTCAACAGGGTTTGCTGAGGTTTTTTCGGTGGTCGAAACAACTCTATGAGCGCTTAGGATAGATTGAATCACGATTTGGGTTGAACCGTTTCCTCCCGCTAGCCGGATTGGAGAAGGTGTTTCAATATCAAAGACAGACCCAGTCGTATAATTTTTACCGTAACCCTCAAGAACCCCACGGCATAGCTTGCCTAGAATCTGTTGCAGAAGCCGTTCGTCAACCCCATTAAAGGACTCCAGTGCGAGAGTCAGTTTTTTTATCAAATTATCAAAGAAAATACCATTACTAACAATCAAAAAGCAGGGTACAAGTTCGTCAACCGGGTTTACTTTTTTAAGGAAAAAACCCAGTGAAAACATTTTTTCCATATGATTTAAAAATTCTTCGGCAAAATATTCTAGGTGGGTCGCATCCATAAGGCAGATAACGACATTAGGCAGTTTTCCCCGGTAAAATGAATCCGAGAACCCATTAAAAAAGCGGCCTTTGATCTCAAAAGGTACGGCTTTCTTCTTGCCTGGTTCAAGAACAGAAATTTGAGGCTTTCCTTTAAGCGCTAACGTGCTCTTATGATCTTTAATCCCTAGAAGCACATCTGCATAATCATTATACAGATAGGACACAGCCAGATTGGTCAGAGGATAGACACCCAGCGTACCAACTTGAACTATCGGCTTAGGCAACTCTTCTCTGTCTTTTTTTGAAACTCGAGGGGCCATCTAATCCTTAAAACCTCGCTCTAATCAATGGACTTTTAATAATTAACCTGTTTTTTGGCGCGATCCATTTCTCGTTGATGTGTTCGTTCAGTCAATGTGGCCCGCTTATCATGGGTCTTTTTACCAAGACAAAGACCTAACGAGACCTTCACCCAGCATTTTGAAAAAAAGAGCTTGAGTGGCACCAACGTATAGTTAGACTTTTTCATCTTATCTATCAGTTTACGGATTTCTTGCCGGGTGAGCAAGAGCTTTCGCGTTCGTTCAGGCTCATGGTTATAATGAGTACCTTGTTCATAAGGAGCAATACTCATTCCCATTAAAAAAACCTCGCCGTCTTTGATTCGGGCAAAGCTCTGACCCAACACGGCCCCGCTTTGGCGCAAGGACTTAATTTCGGTTCCGGTCAGCACAATGCCTGCCACGTAAGTCTCTTCCACGATAAAATCGTGGTAAGCCTTTTTGTTTGAGGCAATAAGGGAGGAGGACTTCCCCTTTCTCTTGGATTGCTTTTTCGACGAGTCAGCCATAATACTTATCAGTTTAACAAGAGTTTGTTGGTTTTCTAAGCTCGAAAGGTAAACAAATACGCAAACCAGTGGAATTTTCCAAAGAATTCTCCACGTCTTGTCAAGGTGCGATACCAAAAAGAGTATAATAAACAGAACGTTAAACGGCCTGAAATTAGATGACCCACACCAATGATTAAAATACAAACCATGGGAACCAAGGAACTCAAACAAGTCCTTAGCCTGTTAGAGCGCTTTACGGAAGAGGGGTTTGAGTACGGCATGTTGGCACATTTTCGCCAGCTTTACGCCCCTCTGCAGTGGATTAGTCAGGCTCTTCCGCCTCGATGGCAATTTGTTCCTGCCATTTACGTCGTTGTTTCCAAGGAACAGTCTCAGGAAAAGGTATTGGGCCTTATTTGGCTGAATAAAGACGGCAAAAAACACAACCGCTGGCGCATTGAGCAACTTATTATTGATCCCGAAGAGTTTTCCTTTGATGTCGGTGCCCAGTTAATTAGCTATGTAACCAATCGTTATGGCGCTGAAGGGGTTCAAACGTTTTTGGCCACGGTTCGAAATCAATATGAGCAAGCCCTGTCTCTTTTAAAATCTTCTGGTTTCCGTCATGTAACCCGGCTTCATTACTTTTCTCACGAGAATCCAACGGCTTTATCATCAGAAAAACCGAATATTAGAGGGCTTAGAGAAGCTTCGGCACAAGACCGTTTTCGGTTAAAAGAGCTTTATCATAGTGCCCTTCCCACGGATAAGCGGGTGTCTCTTGAAAAAAGTCATCGGGATTTTAACCCCTCCCTTCTTGAAACGTTTACGAACCATCTGAAAGGTATCTTCATCAAACGTTGGGTGGTTGAGGATCGGCTTCATGATACGCTATTGGGTAGCATTTTAATTTATACGGAGAACTATAAAGACTTCCATCTGGAACTTATTCTCAGCCCCGCCTGGGAAGACGGCTTTGAAGATTTACTGCGTTTTGGTAATTACACTATTCTTCAACAAACGGCAAATGCCCGTATCCTTATGGAGGTTTATGCCTTTAATGCCAACCAGCTTCAATGTCTGGAGGGGTTAGGTTTTTCACGGCTTTATGACGCTGAGCTCTTGGTAAAGGATTACTGGATCCCTCTTAAAGATCAGGAAAAACGGGATTCCCCCGTTCTTCTATTTGACGGCAAACCTTCGACCGCTTAAGGAAACAAAAATTAGCGGGTGCCAGATCAACTGACACCCGCTAGGGTTAGATATTTAAAAAGCTAAATTACTTTTTAGCCACCATTTCCTTGAATTTTTTACCGGCAGAGAATGCAGGTACCGTTTTTGCCGCAATTTTAAGTGGTTTGCCATTTTGCGGGTTGCGCCCAGTTCGAGCGGCACGCTTACGGGGCTCAAAGGTTCCAAAGCCAACCAGGGTCACTTTTTTGCCTTTAGAGACTGTTTTTTGAATGGTCGCAACGGTTTGAGTAATGATCTCACCGACGCTTTTTTGTGAATGCTTTGTTTTCTTTGCAACTTCTTGAATTAACTCTTCTTTATTCACGAAAGGAATCCTCCATCCTATAACCTAGTATGTTACAAGCTTCTAATCTCTCCTCACTTGAAGCAAGGCTCAAATCAAAGCTTACGAAGGAATTATACTTTTGAAATTAAAATGGGGGAAGACTAAAAGAGAAAATAAGGGTCACCTAATGGATCCTTCGTCGATGTAAAAGTAGGGAGTAACCCCTATTTTTTAAAGGGCTTTAGCAGGTCACCGTTCCAAGTTATTCAATGGCTTCTAAGGCGGCTTGGTAGCAAGAGGTCAGCTCGTCATTAACGATACAAACATCAAATTGTTCTCGTACGGCCATTTCTTTTTCCGCAATACGCATGCGTGAGTCAATGTCCGCTTTCGTATTGGTTCCTCGTCCGGCCAGCCGCTCTCGAAGGATGCTCATGGAAGGCGGCACCAGAAAAATTAGTCGAGCCTCATCTGGAAATTGACGCTTCACCTCCAGTGCGCCTTGAGTCTCGATCTCAAGTAACACATCTTTTCCCCCTTCAAGCTGTTTTTCTACATAAAATCGAGGGGTTCCATAATAACAATCGTTATATTCCGCATATTCCAGCATATCGCCCGACTGAACGATACGCTCAAACTCACCCCGTGTCAGAAAAAAATACGATTGGCCGTGTACTTCTCCGGGTCGTTTTGAACGGGTTGTGGCTGAAATAGATAAACACACGTGGGGCAACCCATGAAGTAGCTTTTTGCAAAGCGTTCCCTTTCCGACGCCGGACGGTCCCGAAATCACTATAAGGCGTCCTCGTTTCGGCCTGTTTTCTGTTTTCCGTACTTCACCCTGTGGCATCGTGTTGGCCTTTCTCCAAATTTTTTCTTTCTTCTCCTCTAATGGGTTCTCGATATAATGATATTAATTGAAAGGATACAACCTTGGCAAAAAACATGCCCCCTTACGACCTAACACCCGATCAAAAGAAGGGTTTAACATCCTCGAATCAGCCTTCTTCTCAACCAGAGGTGTCTTTAGTAAAGCCTGGCGTGCTTTTTGTTGTAGACGATGAAGTGATGGTAACCACCAGTATCCAAACCATGTTGGAACTGGAAACATCTCATCGAGTTTTAACGTTTAATCGGCCCGATGAGGCGCTAAAAGCACTGACGAAAGAAACGCCCGATCTGGTAATTTCCGATTTTTTGATGCCCAAGATGGATGGCATTGCTTTCCTTGAAAAGGTCAAGCGGGTTTTACCTGAAGCAACATTGATTTTGCTAACCGGGTATGCGGATAAAGAGAACGCCATTGCCGCCATTAACTCGGTTGGCATCTATAAATATATTGAAAAGCCCTGGGATAATGAGTCGCTTAAATTAACTATCCACAATGGGCTGGAACGGTCCCGACTGCTGGCCAACCTTCGAACCACCATTACGGACCTCTCTGATGCTCAAACCCAATTAGAGGCTTATAATCAGCAATTGGAAGCCTTGGTAGAAGAACGAACCGCCGATTTAACGGTTGCTTATCAACAGCTAGACTCGATTTTTCAGGAAACAGAAGACGGGATTATTACCCTAACTCCATCCTTTCAAGTGTCCTCTATCAATCCGGCCGCTCGTCACTGGCTAAAAACAGAACTCGATCTGACGGATCCCGTAGGTTTGTCCGTTACTCACTTTCTGAGTTTACCGGGTAAGCCTCCTAAAGCCATCCTCGATTACTTTAATCCTCAAAAGGCCAATATCTTGAAAGAGGCACGAGTGGGGACCTTAGACGTTGAAATAAGTATTTCGCCGGTTTCCAACGTGGTGACGACGACAGATCGAGAAACCGCAAACCCGGCCACCGGTTTTGTTCTTGTGTTACGAGATATTTCGCAGCGCAAGGAAATGGATCGGCTCCGGGATGACTTTGTGTCAACCCTAACTCATGACCTTCGGACACCGCTACTGGCCGCTATTCAAACATTAGGATTCCTAGAAGATGGTACCCTGGGTGAATTAAACGAAAAACAAACCGATATGATTCAGATGATGACCCAAAATAACCGGGATTTGCTTGGGTTGGTTAACGTCCTGCTGGAGGTATACAAGTATGAATCTGGACAACAACGCCTGGTGATGGACACAGTGAATCTCCATGAGTTGATTCAGAATATTGGCAAAGAACTTCAAGCACTCGCTCTACAAAAAAAGCAAACCCTGACGATCCATGTCTCATCGGACACTCCAATGGTCCGGGGAGACAAACAGGAGCTACGCCGGGTTTTTATTAACCTGATTGGTAACGCAATTCATCATACACCCGGCGGCGGGCAAATTGAGATCTTTAAATCCGAACCAGCAGACGCCGCCAATCTGGTTTTGAATGTGAAAGATACGGGGCGAGGGATTCCGGCTCAGGATATCCCAAAGCTATTCCAACGTTTTTCTCAAGGAACCAGCAAGGTGCGTAGCTCCGGCACAGGCTTAGGGTTGTACCTTAGCCGACAGATTATTGAGGCCCATCACGGTAAAATATGGGTAAACAGCACCGAGGGGAAAGGCACCTGTTTTTCTGTCTCCCTTCCAGCGATGGACGATTAATCGGCTTAGAGTAATTTTATACGGGGCGGGTTTGAAATTAAGAGGTAGATTTTTTTGTTATGGACCTGTATAGTTGTTTATTTATAGCTTGAGTGAATAAACAAGGGGGAGGTCTTTCGTCTCAATGATGTCTCGATCCACTTTTACTACGGTCTCATCTTCAGCGGTCCCTTTCGGCACCCAATTTCAAACGCCTCCAAAGCGCCCCATAAAAAGCGCTCTGCTTTCAGATAAGGAGATTGCAACCGCTTTATTTAACCCGAACTTCAATCCATCGACCGAAGAACGTCAGCTGATGGCGCGGGCTTACCTTCAGAAGGCCAATCAGGTAAAAACTCGACAACGGTGGGGTAATCTGATCCTGATGCTATTGGCCCTAGCGTTGGGGGGAACAAATGTTTATCATTCTGTAAAACAAGCCGAACTTGAAGGAAAACAAGCCGAATTTGAAGAAAAATACCAAGTTAAGAAACCTTCCCCAGTACCTCTCAAAAGAAACCAAATTGAGAATCAGTTCGAGGTGATCGACTTTTCTCCTGAAGAGCTTGAAAAGCATTCGCGACTAAGGGGCCAGTTAAAAACGGATATGGAAAACCCTCTAATCAACGCCGTGCTTGCTCATACAGAGCGGCTGGCTCAATATGCGAAAAAAGCGGTGGTTAAGATAAATACGTCAGATGACTCGATGGGTAGTGGTTATTTTTATCGTTCGGACGGGATCATTGTGACAAACGAACATGTGGTGACTGATAAACAAGGCAACCCTCTGGAGTTAACCGTGTATCTGCTAAATGGTGTTCATGGCAAAGCAAAAATTTTAACCATGGATAAAGATAAAGATTTAGCCTTGATCCAGATTTTCCCGGAGGACTTCAATGTCGATGAATTCCCGACTTTAGAGTTATCTAATGTGGAAACCTTGTCAGGAGGTACAAGAGTTATGGCTATCGGTCATCCGAAGGGCAGTTGGTGGAGTAAGACGTCTGGGATGATTAGTAGTAATAAGAGGGTAACGAAAGCCGGTGTCGAGCATGTTCAAACCGATGCAGCGATTAATTCTGGAAATTCCGGTGGCCCTTTGGTAGCTTTGAACGGTGACGTGGTGGCTTTAAATACTCTGTCGAAATTAGATTCGGACGGCCTTTCATATAGTATTACCGCCAAAGAGGTTCAAGCCTTCATCGAAAAGGCGATTCAAACCGGTGAGCTTCCCGAGAAACTTCCCTAACTTAATATGAATAAGGACTCCATGATGTACTCTGAAGGGCAAATTTTAAACCTATAGCATTCACTTTATTGTTCGCTCTGTTTCACGTATAATCAATGGATTCCAATTTTGAAACGCAATTAAAACTTAAGGAAAAAAGAAAGAAAGAAAAGGGAGGTCATTCATCTTATGAGTGAAACATCAGCAGAAAACCCTCAATCCATTGCTGTGGTTACAGGCGGTACTCGGGGCATTGGCCGTGCCATCGTTGATGAACTGGTTGAGCAGGATTACCATGTGGTTGTCACCTACCGCTCCAGTGAAAAAAGTGCCCAAGATCTTCGTGATCTATTAAAAAACAAAGTCACCGTCAAGCGAACCGATGTTTCCAAACAAAATGAAGTTGACGAACTGTTCGATGCCATTGAGCAGAAATATGGCCGGGTTGATGTTCTTGTCAATAATGCGGGCATTACGCAGGATCGCTCGTTTATCAAGATGGATTCCAGTGATTGGAAACATGTGATTGATGTAAACCTGAATGGCGCTTTTTACTGCTCCAAGCGTGCTATTAATGCCATGCAAAAGCAAAACTCTGGCCGTATTGTGAATATCTCATCCATCGTGGGCCAGCAAGGCAATTTTGGTCAAGCGAATTATGCGGCCTCCAAAGCGGGCGTCCTTGGGTTAACGAAAACACTCGCCCTCGAAAATGCCCGAAAGGGGATTACGATTAACGCCGTGTGTCCCGGCTTTATCGCCACGGACATGGTCGGTGCCATTCCAGAGGAAGTAAAAGAAAAAATTCAAAACGGCATTCCCATGAGGCGCTTTGGCGAGGCAAAAGAAGTGGCAAAGGCGGTTGGCTTCCTCGTTTCCAAAGATTCGGCCTATATTACCGGGCAAGAGTTAAATATTAACGGGGGTTTACTGACCCATTAGTCCCCATTAATGAAGCATGTGCTTGAAAAAAGCCTCTGATACGGTTATCAGGGGCTTTTTTGTGATTTCCTTTTTAAAATTTAGTTTGATCATTCGTCTTGTTTATCTTATTTAAATAGATAATCCCAAAAGCCTAATGAAAAATCAGATTTTAAAAGAAGGGGGGCTTTGGGAGGGTCAAATCTAGAAAGGTAAGGACCGAAGGACCCTTGAGGTCTCCGTTTGGGTTTCTTATCGTTCATCGTTAGCCATCAAGTTACATCATTTAATAAAGGGAGCGGTATTGCGTATGAATATTCAATTGTCAGGTCATCAGGTAGCCCCACAACTGACTAAAACAAAAGAACAGGCCCGTTTAAGTTCAACGTTACCCCTGTTTTCCGAGGCCCCCTTTGAAGACCGCATTCAAATCCGCTTTGGCCGAAACACTCGGGTGGAAACCCAGCAGGCTTTTCTCCAGCAAGTAAAAAACGAGGGGGTTCTCATTGCGGGTGCCGGGGGATTAATGGGTAATGAAATCGGCATGAATACCATGAATTATGGTTTCCCGGTGTATGGTCAGGATTTCACTGCGTTTAAAGACGGGATTCAGACTCAGATGGAAGCCGCTTACGCTAGTGCGGTGAAAACCGGTTTTATGACGAAAGAACAGGTAAATAAGACCTTAGCCCTTCTAAAGGATGTCGTTGGTGGAATTGATGATACGCTGAAGACTTACCCCCAAAAGCCAGCGTTGGTGATTGAGGCCATTAAAGAAAATTTAGACGCTAAAACCCAGTTATTTTCCAAACTGGATGAGTATTTAGACAAAGATACGATTTTAGCGAGTAACACGTCGTCTTTAAGTATTAATAAGCTGGCGGCCTCGACGAACCGGCCTGAAAATTTCGTCGGACTCCACTACTTCCTCCACGCCAACAAAAATCGCTTAATTGAGATTATTCCCAATGACCAGACCTCGGAAGCCACGCTTCAGAAAGTAGAAGCGTTTGCTCGTGCAACAGGTAAAAATGTGATTCGTCTGAAAAAAGATTCGCCGGGCTTTGTTGTCAATCGGATTGGCATTCCCATGATTAACGAAGGGGTTCGATTATACGACGAGATGAAAAAAGCAGATGATGCGCAATACAACCAATTCCTCGCCTCGGCCATTGATCAGGTGGCCTTTGAAACCCTTTGGCCCACAGGCTCTCAAAAACCCAGTCTTGCTCAAAAAATAAGGGAAAAAATACTACTGCCCATAGACACCCTGAATAAGCCGGCTTACATGGGACTCATTGGCGAAATCAGTGAAGTGCTGGACGAAGGGCTAAAAAATCAATACGGGGATGCTTATCGAGCGCCGAAAACGGTTCAGGAAAAATTTGAGTTCGTTGAACAACTGATCAAGGAGGTCAAGCAAAAGACAGAAAACGGCATGTCCGGGGATAATGCGCGTGCGTGGAAAAATCAACAAATGGCTGACGCGCGTATTCCGATGTTGGAATCAAGTGAACCTCTGGATATCCCTCCCAAGCTTTATCAAAAAATTCAGAACAACCTACTCGGCTCCGTCATGGGCGTTGCTGGCCAGTTGATTGATGAAGGAGTTTGTACGCTAGAAGATATTGAGCGGGGCACCAAAGCCGGCTTTGGTTGGGAAGTGGGACCTTTTGAAATCATGAACACTCTGGGCGTAAAAAAAGCCAACGCACTGGTTCAGGCTTATTCAAAGGCTCGTCCCGGATTTAAAGCGGCGGAGAGTATTACCAGCCAAATAAAAGTCGGACACATTTCCCTCAACTTTGTGGATACCCGCCGGGAAGGTAATGTTCAGTTTATTACTATTAATAAACCTCAGGAATCTCACCGAAACAATGCACTGGATGCTGAGGTGATTCAAGGTATTCGTTCGGCGCTAAAAGCGGCGAACGCAGATTCTGAGGTCAAACAAATTGTCATTGAAGGCATTGGGAATAAAAGCTTTTCTTCCGGAGCAGACTTGCCATGGCTTCAAGCGCAAGTTGCGGCTTACAAGAACAGCAAAATAATGAATTTTGTGCCTAAAAAGTTACCCGCATCCATCCCCGTACTTGGGAAAATTCAGCCCCGAGAGGCGTTAACTTATTTTAATGTTGTCAAACCCTTTCTGCTGGACGGACACAAATTAATGGATGAAATTGCCGCATCGCCCAAGGTAACCATTGCTAAAGTGGTAGGTAACGCCCTTGGCGGTGGTGCTGAGCTGGTTCTGGCCTGTGATTATAGTGTCGCGGGTGAAAGTGCCAACATCGGGACGCCTGAAGTGCTGCACGGTATTTTCCCCGCTTGGGGTGGCACAGAACGTTTGGCGGATCGGATTGGTCTTCCGTTGGCTAAATGGATGGTACTGGCTGGTGGCCTGATGGGTAAAGGTGGCAAAGGCGAAGCCATTTTGAATGGACAAGACGCCTTTACCATTGGTTTGGTCGATAAAGTCGCGCCGGATACTCAGTTGGATGCGGTCATTCAAAAAGCGATTGATGAAGGCGAATTTACAAAAGAGAAAGCAAAAGAAAACCACATGGGTCGAATTGACTATCAGCGTGACCTATCCGGCACTCGATTTGCCGAAGCGCAACAAAAATATGCCACCCAGTCTATTGCTGAACTTTTAGATGGTGACTTGAAAGGGTATTATGATACAATCGCCGATGAAGAGATTCGAAGCCAGATGAAAGCAACGTATCAAAAAGTGCTGAAGCTGGCCTTTAACCGGGTAGAAAAAAATCTAAAAGCTCATCCTCCCAGAGACCTTCAGCTCATGGTCACCAATATGGCCAAGGTCGGGGGCTTAAGGAAAGAAGCTGCGAAAATGGCAAAAGCGGTAAGAGCTCAAACAGAGGCAAGTTAATGAAGATAACGAAAGCATTATAAAAACTGCGATAGAGAGGCCGTCATCGCTACGGTGACGGAGGCAGTGCCCTGGAATGAGAGCCAGGGCTTTTTCTTTGCTGTTCTATCGAGTACCTTGGGTTATAATAATCGCCATGAAATTATCTCAAGGTCTTTCTGAGCGCATTCGTTATCGCCCTTTTTCGGCGATTGGGATTGTGACGCTCCTGATTTATGGTCTTTTCCTTTGGTTTTACGGCAATGACCCTCACCACTACGGGCGAATGACTCGTGAACTGTTCATCTGGCCTTCACTTATCAGCTTATTGGCTGTCTATATCTGGGGGTATTACTCTCTTAAAAAGCATCCCCAAACCCCGGTCGTCCTCATTATCGCCTTTGGCGGATTCATTGCCCTGATGGCCTTGCTGATTACGCCGTTTCATTCAACAGATATCTACGGTTATATTAACCGAGGATGGCAACAGCTGAGCTACGGGCTCAACCCCTATACCTCCGTTGTCGATGATATCCCTAACTGGGACTGGGATAAAATGATCACCAACCACTGGGTTAATAACCCTTGTCCTTATGGCTTTCTGTTCGCCCTGATCGCCAAATGGCTTTGCATTCCGGCTCAGGGAAACCTCGACCTCACAGCATTGGTTTTTAAGGGATTTAATCTGCTGATTCATGGTGGCATTGGCTGGCTCGTCTGGCTTAGCGCCCGGCATCTCAATTTTCCTCATCCTGAACGGAGCTTATACCTTTACCTTTGGAACCCTCTTATCTTGCTCCATCAGTTAAGCAACGGTCATAACGATATTGTCATGGCGTTTTTTATTACACTGGCCGGCTTTCTTGTTATTCGCCGTGCCTGGCTTTGGGTTATCCCGGCATTGGTTGCCGCAACCCTTGTTAAATATGCCGCCATTGTACTTATTCCCCTGGCTTTTATTTATATTATTCATCACAAAGGCTGGCACACGGCCTTGGAAAGCAGTCTCATTGGAGGGATCCTGTTTTTGGCCATTGGAGGTACTTTCCTTGGTGATATCGCTCAAATGCCTCTGGATAAAATCAGCGCGAATGCGACCATTACCCACGGTTCATTCCACTCAGTCTTTTACAGCTTGTATAAGGAAATAACCAAGCTTATTCCCTTCTTGCATGACTCCCGTGAAACCATTCGCTCCCTACTCAAATACCTGATTTTAATGGTTTATGCTGGGTTTTACGGTATCCAGCTCTGGCAAGCAACTCGAAAACCATTAAGTCGACCGGCTTTTATTCAGCAATCCACCTTGATCCTCTTTGGCCTCATCGGCTTTGCCAGTCTCAAGTTTTACCCGTGGTATCTGAGCATGTTTTTCCCCCTCGCGTTGATGCTACCTTCCGGCAATTTGGTTCGTCGGTTTATCCTTGTTTTAAGCGGCTTTCAATTGTTCGCCTTTACCTTTATTGGTCAGGCTCATATTTTGAATTACCTTTTGCTAACGGGTGCCCCCATTGGTATCATTTTATGGGCGAAGAAACTGAAGCAAGACCAACCCCCACCAAAACTATCAGCCTCAACATCAACCAACACTTATATTACCGTGTAAGGCCAAATTAAGAGCAACATTCAGCTCTCTTTATGTTTTAATACAGGGAAGCCCAGAAGAAAGTTACTTAACCATGACCACCGACACTGCTATTCCTCCAACACCATCTGAATCCTTGGAGTGTATGGAAAACGGAATTATCCGAAAGGGCGAATATTCTCGTAATGGCGACTTTCATAAAAACCTGGATCCTAACTGGAGCTATTACCCGATCTACGTCAATAAACTGGAAGTGATTGACACCATTCTCCGGGAGAAAAAGGCGTATCAGGGAAAGATCCTGGACGCTGGTTGCGGCGAAGGTGTTTTGGTCGAAAAGTACCATGCTGAAGGTTGGGATATTCAGGGATTTGACATGAATTACGCCTCGGCGGGAGTTCGGGAAGGTTCAATTTTGAATATCCCCTTTGAGAACAACGCCATGGACACAGTGCTTTGTCTGGATGTAATGGAGCACCTGCTTTACCCTGATCAGCCCAAGGCGCTTAATGAATTGGGACGTGTCCTGAAGCCCGGTGGGCTTGCTGTTTTTTCGGTGCCTAATCTGGCGCATTTCACGGCACGCCTGAAGATGCTTTTCCGAGGTCGCCTGTTGCGCACGGCTTCGATTGGCCATCACCCCGGTGACCGTCCGGCATTGGAGTATGAGAAACTTTTTGAAAAAGCCGGTTTTCAGATTCAACAGACTGTGGGTATTTTCCCCACCCTACCACCGATTTATCGTTTTGTTATGAAAAACCCGGCTAAAAGCGCTGGCCTTCTGCGTCTCCTTAGAAAACTGCCGTTTCCACCCTATGTTCACTTTCAGGTGATTTTTGTTTGCCGCTATCATCCGGTAAAATAAAGGGCATGAAGACACCCGTCCTCCAAAGTGAACAAAAAAACGGATTAAATATCTGGTGCCGTTTCTTAGCCAGTGATCAAAAAAAACAAACCCTGATTTTGCTTTTACTGATTACCCTTGCCGGTCTTCTTCTCCGACTTTACGGGTTGAATGAACGAAGCCTCTGGGTCGATGAAATGTTCACCATTGCCCATGCGCTAGGCAACCAAATCAACCTGACCGCACTTGATTACCTGGGACAGGCCATGGATCCAGAAACCCCACAGGCCCTGAGCTATTACCATGATTTTCTATTACAGTCTCACGGGCTGGGCAACTGGCAAGCCACAGTAGAAGTCCTCAAACTCAACAATCACCCGCCTTTCTTTTTCTGGCTGATGAATTGGGTCATCCACCTGCTGGGCGATAGCCCGGCGATGCTTCGTTTGCCAGCGTTTCTTTGTGGTGTGGCCTGTATTCCCATGATGTTTTTGCTGGGACGAAAAATTCACAGTGTTCCATTAGGCTTGATGGCTGCCCTGTTTATGAGCCTCTCTGGCTATCAAGTCCTGCATGCTCAGGACGCTCGTCCCTACACCATGGTAACTCTGCTAGCCATCAGTCAAAGTTGGCTTTTCTTTCGGTTGATTCAACGCCCAAAAGAGCAAGTCGACTCTGAACAACACGAGAATACGGTCCAGCCAGCGGTCTGGCTTCATTGGCTGGGCTTTACCCTGTTGGGTACTCTGGGGTTATATACCCACTATTTTTACGGGCCTTTCCTCATCGGTTTATTGCTTTATGGCAGTATCCGAAAATTCCGGGACATTCAGTTTATAACCGCTTTAATAAGCTCTTATCTATTAATCGCGTTAGCATTTTCGCCATGGCTAGAGATTTTAAATCTTCAGAAAGACTGGGTTAGCCACTCAGGACACTTTACTGGCGGACGCTGGGATTGGATTCAGGTGCCGGAATACATCTGGCGTATGCTCAACGAGTTTGTTTCACCTAAAAACCTGCTCATGAAGCTTCTGGCCACTTTTTTACTGATCTATGGACTATGGATACATTATCACCGCAAACCGAACCGATTCGCTATTTCACCCCTTGTGTTATTTGCCTTTTGTTGGCTTGTCTGTATTTACGGGTTCCAAATTCTAATAGATGTCTTGTCAGACAGCAGCACCCTAAACGTCCGTCGATACACTCTTCTGGCCGCACCTGCCTATTACCTGCTATTGGGTGGTGCCATTATTAATATACGAGAAGACTGGATCCGCCCTGCCATCATTGCTGGCGTGGCTCTCATTATGGGCGTCAATACCGGGCAAATCGTCACGAGAAGCATTCCCTTTGCCCAGCATTTTAGTGCTGTGGCGCAATGGATTAACAAGAACCCGATGTTAACACCTGATGACACCGTGCTTGTTAACCCGAGTGGCCCACATACCGTTGCTATGGCCTACTATTTAAAACGACAATCAACCCATGTTCGACTCTTGGGCTTGCCGGTAAATAGCATGTTTTCAGAAGCGGATTACAGAACCCTTAACCGACGACTGGACAACGCTTCAACCACTTCTGAGAATTTGTGGGTGGTCCTCAGCCAGTCGTCCGATAGTGCTAAGCTGGCTATTGATCAGCGATTAACCCATCAACACTTTATTCCATCGGCCAGCGTTGAATTTCCGAAATCGCTTAAGGTGATATTATATACCCGGACAAAACACTCTCTTCCAAAAAAAGGGTAAACACGTGATTAAACTCGGATTTAACAGCTATGTCACCCAAGGACCGGGAATTTTTCTGTGTCGCTTACAACAGGAACTGGAAAAGCGAGGGCAATTTTCGGAACAGTCACCTGATATCTGGATTCAACTCCCTTTTCAGAATCTACCTGATATCATTGCCCAGCGAGTTCAGCAGGGTCAAACACAGGTGATTGTTCGAATGAACGGCTGTTATTGTCAACGGCATCATGCGCTTCGAAAGCCTTTTACCTTCTCTCTTCCCATTTTAGATATCCAGCGATCCAAACGGGTCAATGCCCGAAAAAATGCCCAACTACTCCACAACCTGCTTCATGCTGATGGCATCATTTACCAGAGTCATTTTTCCGAACGCTTGACCCATGCTTTTGTGCTGGACAAAGCAACTGAACCTCAAGCGGACGTAACCCCACATACCACCATTTATAACGGGGTACCGCTCGACATGTTTTCGCCGGAAGGGCCGATTAAATCTGAGCTGTCCGGTCAGCTTAATTTACTGGTGTCTCACAGCTTCCGCCCTTACCATCGACTTCACGACAGCATGCGCATTCTTTCATGTCTTAAGAACAAACGCTCAACCGCTCGGCCTCATTTACACATTCTAGGAGGAGACGACGATTCGGGTAGTTTTCAGCATGCCCGTAAAATAGCCGAACAAATGAACGTGCTGGAAGGAGAAGATTATACCTTTTGGGGCAAACGGCCCTTTGACGAATTAAGCGAACTCTACCGTAGTTGTGATCTGATGCTAAATCTTTCCTACTGGGATGCTTGCCCCAATGTGGTTATTGAAGCCATGGCCTCTGGTCTGCCGGTTGTGGGAGTGAACCATGGGGGCGTCGCTGAGCTGGTAGATGATGCGGGGGTACTGGTTTCCGAGAATATTCCATTCACGTATATTGATCACATGAGCTACCACCATATGCCCAAAGCCCCTATTTCATCCTATGTGCAAGGAATAGAAGAAGTCCTTCTCAAGCGAGACCACTACCATAAAAAGACGCTCCAGCGGGCTCAGAGACTTTTTAGCATCCAAAAGATCGGCAACGATTATCTGGCCTTTGCCGAGTCCCTCCACAAAACCTTTCGTTTAAAACCCACGGAGAAAACGGGTTAGATTAATGAAGGTAATGATAAAAAGCCGCTTCCGGTTGTTGGGCCGCATTTAAAGCAAGGGAAACTTCCCACGGAGTCACCTTGTTTGCAACCGGCCCACGATGTCCGGCCGTAACGGAGGGCAGAAACTCTTTTCGTTGATTGAGCCGGGGAAAATGATGGAAATTTCCGATTCGACCCCGCCATGAAAAAATGATGTCGTTTTGAGGTGTCAGAACACGAAGCTCAGGTGTGATAGCTTGAGCTTGTTTCGGGCTTTCTCCCCATTGCAGAGGGTGGCTGGCATGGGACGCCCTATGAAGACGAACAATGGGACGCTCCTGAATCCGTTTCAGGTTATTCCAAAATAGGCTTTTCCCGCCGTAATGTTCAAAAGCAAACAGACCCATGGGTTTTAAATCAGGTTTACGCAGAAAAACCTGAACCCCTTCGCAATCGCCTTGATGAATCATGGGCTGAAATCCGTCGGTGACCTGAGCCAAGTTTTTCTGCAACACGTTGGGTAATTGATGGCGTGACTCGTCCATATCATCCAAAGAGAGACCGCTGTAAGGAAAATAATAGAAGTAATACAAGACTTTAAATCGAGGGGTTTCCAGAATGTTTCCGTAAATAACCGGTGCCTTGGAAGATTGTTTGGCCCTAAGGCCCACTTCCTTGGGAGCAAAGGATAGAAAGTAATGGGGCGCATTAAACTTCTCTAAATCCATTAGTGTCGGTCGCTGTACAACGGTTGATGACTGTCCGTTGGGCAGATACTGTTTCAATGTTGAAACGCGAAGCAATTCCTCCAACCCCATTGGAGGAACGTCAGAAGGGTTCATAAGTAGAATGGGCTGATACCGCTTAAATAACTCAGCATGGTTTAATGCTCCTGTACGATTAATCGCAGACGTTCTGAAAAAATTCGTATTCGCATCAGGCAAATAGTAAGGCGAAGTGTTAGAGAGCGGCATCATTTTAAAGGGTCTTCCGGTTTTAAAATAGCGTCCATGGCCTTTTTGAAATACGGGTTAAATTGTTCAGAATTCACTTTTAACACCACATTAATGGAACGGCCACTGCCGGTTGAATCAATCACGGTCCTCAGCGTATCTCCCCACATCTCAATATGAATAGGCAATACCTTGACCTCTCCGATTTTCGGGTGAGATGCCATGACAGCACCCAAAACGTCTCCCAGATGGGTTTCTGTAGCTTGATGGGATTCCAGACGTTCGAAGACACGCTGACTGATCCACTGGGCCAAAGGGGTTTTTAAAGCTTTCCATTGTTCTGCGTCATCCAGCGTTGCGGTTACCTGAAGCGCTGGCGTCAATCCTGACATGAGGATAGGAACCCCGGAGTTAAACACCAGCTTGGCCGCGTCAGGATCGCTATTCAAGTTATACTCCGATTTGTAGTCCACAAAAATAGTACCTCTCTCCGAAACAGGCGGGAGGCTTATCGCTCCCCCAACCACCACCAGTTGACCTATTTTGGGAACGATTGAAGGATCTTTGATGATAGCTAGCGCCACATTCGTCAATGGGCCAATGGCCAACACAGTTAAACCAGGATGTTCATGAATGGATTGAATCATGAGATCAACGCCATGTTGTTTAGAAATTAGCTTCTCAGGCTCTTGATCCAGATATTGAGCCAGTTGCCGTTTTCGGTTTCGAGGTTGCTTTTCCCGGAGCAGGGTTGTCCCAACACCGGCAGCGACCGGAATATTAGAATAGCCCGCTAACTCCAAAAGCCTCAATGTAATTTTGGCTCGTTTTTGCACTTGGCCATTGACGGTGGAAATGCCCGCAATATGAAACTCCTGACGGCCTAGTAAGGTTAAAATGGCCAATGCGTCGTCCACATCCGAACCCATATCCGTATCAATAAAAATAACCGGTTGGGTTGTTTTGGCAATCCCCTGAAGGGGGAAAGTGAGGTGACCCATAAGGCATAGAGTTAAACAAGTTAAACAGATGAGAGGGAAACATTTCATCGGATTAAATAATCTCCTTGTAAGCTAAATCGTCAGGCTGATAGAGGTGAGGTGTTTGCAACAGATGATGGGATGCGAGAGTCAACAGTTTTTTTGCTTGAACCGGATTTAAATAATGGAGGTTCGCAATGCCTAAAATTCGTCGGATGACTTCGAATCCTGCCAGCTGAACTGTCTTTTCTAAAAAATCAGACCACACAACAGGCGTCTTTGTTTCATCCAGCGCCTGTTGATAGCCTTCTAAAAACAAGGCAACCGAAAGTGGCTGGGCTGAAAGAGGAGAGAGCATCCATAAATGGGCAATAACCATACCTGTATCAAACCAGGCAGCCCCCCGGTCACAAAGTTCCGCGTCAATGACGACGGGGTGACCCTCCTGAACAAAGAGACTATCAGCATGCAAATCACCATGGGTAAGCACGTTAAAAGGGTCACTTTTAAAATCCTGGGTTAATTGAAGAGCCTTCAAGTAAAGTTGCTCTTTTTGAGGGGCTAAAAACAGGTTTTGAAGTTCACAACGCCATGAGTCCGAATGACTTTTTTCCCAATGCCTAAATAAATCGTCTGAGTCTGAAAAAGGCTGAGTCAGAACGTAAGGCCGGTTTTTAAGGGCAGAAGGGTTTTCCAGAGGGTTGTTCATTCTATTTGCATAGCTCCAGCCATGAATTAGACCGAGTTGATGACCCAGGTTTTTAAAAAATAAATCGGAGACAGACGCGTTCTGAATACTTAAATCCTGAAGGGACATTGCAGGGGATAAATCACTCATGACCAATGTGCGGACAAGAGAATCTTGGGTCGTTTCTACATGAAGAAAGGTTGGCATCCATGGGTTAAGCGATTCATTGTTTAGCTGTTGAGCCGCGTTCTGAACGGCTTGATAGTAAAGACACTCGTAAGTTAAGCGGCTTTCAGGAAACATAATATCAGGGTATTTTTCTAATCGCCCTTTAAACGGCAATGTTTTTAAAATAAACGACTGTTGGCTTATTCCTCTCTCTTTATTTAAAAAACGAATCCGTCGCACTCGGTTGATATTGCCACTGATGTCCTCGACTTGAGCCGTCGCTTTTTCAGGAATGTTCAAAATACCTTGCTCGCCGAGTTTGATACAAAAACGAATAAACTGATCATCGGTTTGTAATTCATCTAATTCAAGCGAAGAACTCTGGTTTATAGAAAGCATGTTAACTCTCCAAAGGCATCTAAATCGTCAATCGTATCAATATCCCGTTTAACCGACAGAGTGGATATATTTAAATTGCAGCGTTGTAATCGTTCCTCTGTTTGAGAATAAACGCTGGGGGTACTCCAGTCCATGTCGTTAAACAAGCTGGAAAGATCAGCTTTTAATAATTGATAAACACGGCGGGTAAAGCCGATAAGATAATACCCACCATCAACCGCCGGACCAATGACAACATCGGACGGACCAAGCTGCTGGAAGGCATTTAAAATATCCTTTTCTTGAAGGTCAAGACAATCGGAACCAATGGCAATAACAGACTGAGCCCCTCCTTCAAAAAAGTGGGTAAACGCCTGAAGCAATTTTTCCCCTAACCCGCCAGGGCTTTGAGGAATATAATGTTTATCCTTACCGAGCCAGCGTTGAAAATCCGTAAGCTTCTCGGACGGTTCGACTAACAGGAATGGACAATATCGAGTGGAATCGGTTTGAGCAACAACGTATTCAGCCATACGTTGATAGAGAGCCGCTGCTTTTTCTGAACCCACCGAGGCGGCTAAGCGGGTTTTAACCCGACCCGGCTTCGGATATTTCAGAAAAACCATAAGCACCTGTTCAGACGTTAAGGCCATGAGGCTCTCCATCATATTGTTTTTTAAGTTGGGTACCGGGTACTCCTATGGCATAGAGCAGATGCATTTTTCCCCAAAGCCAGAACATCTGAATCGGGGTTTTTCCCTCAAATCGACGGGTGGATGTAATCATGGCAGGCTCCTGAATACAACAGGTTTTTCCACACCGTTCCATTCGGCGGACAAAATCATAATCCTCCATAATGGGCAAGGAACCAAAGCCCCCCAATTGCTCGTAGGCCGAGCGTCGAATAAAAATGCCGGAGTCACCATAATACAGACCCCATTGCCGAATCCAAGCATAAAAGTGATTCATAAACCGGTAAAAAAGGCGGTCCCCGGCGAACAGGAGTTTAAAATTTCCGCCGATACTCTCAGAGTCTCTCTCTAAAGTGGTTTGAATAGCAGATAAGCTTTCAGGGGAGATCTGACTATCGGCATGGAGAAAAAACAAAATATCCCCCTTGGCTGCTAGAGCACCTGTATGAAGCTGCTGCCCTCGCCCTGAATCACATGTTAGCAGGTTAATCGGATAAGTTCGGGCAATGTCCCGTGTCTCATCTTGGCTCCCTCCGTCAACCACAATAATTTCCTTGTCAACGCAACTGGCGAAAAGCGCTTTCATCAGTTCAGGCAATTTTTTTGCTTCATTGAGTGTTGGAATAATAATGGAAATCATAGACACAATTTATCGTATCCAAAACAGATACTGAATACTATTGGCGAGTCATAAAAGCTCGTGGGGTAGGTAACTTATGATAGACTCAGTCTATTAGCCAAAATACAGGTAAGAATGAGGTAATAAAAGATGACCACTCAAACCGTTCCACCCGAAGCTCAACCAATGTTGGAGCAAGTTAAAAACAAGTATGGCTTTGTGCCGAATGTGCTCAAAGAGCTTAGCGTTTCTCCCGCCGCTCTTCAGGCCTACCTTCAAGGGCAGAGTGCCATGGAAAATGCATCGCTAACCAAAGCAGAACAAGGGGTCATTCAATTTATAATTTCTCTGGAAAACGAATGCCATTATTGTTCCGCCGGGCATAAAGCGATGTTAGCCATGGACGGTTTTTCCAAAGATGAGTTGGAACAGGTTAAAAAAGGGGGGGCGTTTCAGGATGAACGCTTGCAAGCTTTTGCGGAGCTCACACGTTTGATTTCAGAAAAACGGGGCTGGCTAGAGGCTGAGCAGTTAAGCGCATTCTCAGCAAAAGGAATTACTCGGCAACAATTGGTTGAAGTGATTACTCTGATCGCTTTAAAAACCATGACAAACTATGTGAATCACATCGCAAAAACGCCCATCGATGAACAATTCAATGGCTAGTTCAAAATATGACCTGATTGTAATTGGTGGCGGAGCGGGTGGAATGGTTTCCGCTGGTTTTGCTGCCACATTAGGCCTCCGTGTCGCCTTGGTTAGTGAAAGCCTACTCGGTGGAGAGTGCCTTTATACAGGCTGTGTTCCAAGCAAGGCGCTCATTCGTTCGGCAAAAACGGTTCATACCCTTCGTCAGTCAGGACAAGAGATCGTTCTGGACCATGCTTTTAAACAGGCTATGGAGCAAATAAAACAGGCGATTAAGGTCATTGAACCTCATGATTCACCGGAACGGATGCAACAGGAGTATGGTGTTGAGACTATTATTTTTGGGAAAGCCTGTTTTGTTGACCCACAAACCATTCAGGTTAACAAAACACAATATCAGGCCCGGAAGTTTATTCTGGCAACCGGGGCCCGTGCCTTTATTCCTCCGATTACCGGGCTAGGTGAAGTCGATTATTTAACTCATGAGACGGTTTTTGAGCAAACGAGTCGTCCTGAGTCCTTGGCTGTTGTGGGGGGTGGCCCCATTGGGATAGAAATGGCGCAAGCCTTTCAGCGATTGGGAACACAAGTTCATGTGATCCAGCGAGGTTCACGACTTCTTCCAAAAGATGAGCCGGAAGCGTCAGCCTGTATACAAGAAACCTTGGCAAAGGAAGGGGTTACTCTATGGCTACAATCAGAGATAACCCACGCCACTCAAAGTAATGCGGGAATCGAATTAGCAATCAAGTCGACACGTCAGGAACAAACAATGATGTTGACGGTGGACGCTTTATTGATTGCAACAGGAAAAAAACCGGCTGTTTCGAAGCTTAACTTGGGAGCGGCCGGGGTTCGCTATGATGAGAAGAAAGGCATTTGGACGGACGAACATTGCCGGACGTCGGTTCGACACATTTTTGCGGTGGGCGATGTGACTCAACGTTACCAGTTTACCCATTATGCTGAGCACCAAGCGAAAGTCGCTATCACCAACGCCTTTTTAAAATGGCCCATGAAGCTCGAGGAAAAAGTGGTTCCGTGGGTCACTTATACGGACCCTGAAGTTGCCCACGTGGGTATGCGGTATGAGGAAGCCCAAAAACAGATGGGCAACGTTCACCGGCTTCAGGTCGCTTTAAGTGATGTGGACCGTTTTTCCATTGAAAACGAAACCCAGGGGTTTGCTCAAGCCATCGTGGATAATAAGGGAACTATACTGGGGGCGACACTGGTTTCAGCTCATGGGGGTGAAGTGATTCATGAAATCGCTTTGGCCATGCATCAAAAAATCAATATTGAGGAACTCGGGAATTTGATTCATGCTTACCCGACCCGTAATGATGTTTGGAAGCATCTGGCCACACAATTTTCTCGAAAAAAATATCTAACCGGCTGGAAGAAAAAGCTAATTTCCCGGTGGGCTCAGTGGTCTGTATCATGAATTTCTACCCCACCAAGCTTTATTTATTAACTGTTTTTCGCGAGTGTTTTTTGCTATAATTCTTTAGATCTCAATAAAGAAATGGACAAAAAGAGGAAGGCTGGGAACATGGAAGCAACCCAATGGAAACCTGTTGCTTTTTCGAAGGCTCAACAACAAAAAAGTGGGTCTGTCACCCTGCAAGCAAGGGAAACAACTAATTATTGTAAAACTCAAAACAAAGGCCAACCCGCCCAAAGCGTTCGGTTTTCAGGTGAGCCTTCCCCAAGCCTTTGGAAGAAGCGCTTTCTGTATCTTCTTACTTTCTTAGTCTCTTTGGGGTTGGCTTCCGTTATTGTAGAAAAAGAAAACCCCGACTATGGAATCCTTTTAGGGCCTCAAGCTCCAGAAAAGGCACACACCTACCAACCCACCTCTGCAACACTTCAGCGGCTTCAAAATCAAGTAACGGAACTGGCCCATATTCCGAGAGAAACAGCAAACCCTCAACAATTAGACGAAGCGGCTCGTTATATCCGGAAACAATGGGAAGCTTTGGGGCTTCAGGTTAAAGAGCAACCCTTTACCTTGGATGGAAAAGCGTACCAGAATTTATGGGTCTCTTTTGAGCCTGAAAACCCTAACCCAGAGCAAGAGCGAGTCATTATTGGTGCGCATTATGATACGGTAAAAGGAAGCCCCGGAGCGGATGATAATGCGAGCGGAGTGGTGGGCTTACTGGAGTTAGCTCGGCAACTGCAAAAAGATTCAACGTCTTTAAAGGCTCCGGTCGATTTAGTGGCTTATACCTTAGAGGAAGTTCATCGGGATGCGCAAGGAAACGTTCTTGGCGCCCGAGGAAGCAAAGCGCATGTGGATTATTTAAAAAAACATGACATTCCAGTTAGAGGCATGATTTCACTCGAAATGATCGGCTTTTTTTCAGATAAGAAAGGAACCCAAAGTTATCCGCTTTCCATCTTAAAAAAAATCTATCCTGATTCGGCTGATTTTATCGCGGTTGTTGGGTACCAACGAGGAAAATCGTGGGTCGAAAAGGTGACTCAGGCGTTTGCCCAAAGCGGAACCATTAATGCTCACCCCATGTATCTTCCTTTAAAACTAGAGGCGCTCCCTTTACACCGTTCGGATCACTCTTCTTATATTGATGGCGGTATTCCAGCATTGATGTTGACCGATACAGCCGAATTTAGAAACCATACCTATCATACAGAAAAGGATACACCGGAAAAACTAAATTACACCGAGATGGCAAAGGTGATTCAAGGGGTTTATTACTTTCTCAAAACATTATGAGACTATAACACTTTATTCACCGGCTCTATTATTTAAAACCCCATCCCATAATAGGGATAAGGCTGAGGAAAGCGCAAGTGAGATAGCCCAACATCACCCATGGGACCCGTCACCGAGAATGAACCTCCAGGTTGTGTATAAGGTAAATTAAGCCGCCCCGATGGATCCATTAGTGCATTCTGATACATCACACCACCTAACGCGCTTGACGTCCAGGGGGTATCTAATCCCGAAAGCATGCGCCGTGGCTGTGGATAATGAGCGCCACCAAAATAGGGGTGAAAGATTCCTCCGCCCAAAACAGCAGGAGGATAAAACCCTGGATACCCAAAAGCACTTGCTGATAAAATACCCGCCAAAACAGATAACGCTACGGCCCCATTGGCTCCATTAGTATGTGACATAACCGAATGCCCCCATTGATTGAATACGATGCGAATCCCCAATAAACGCTTATTCAATATTAATATGAATAAAAGCCCTTCATATATACAAAAACATCCAATGGCTTTTTTGTGCGCTTTAGAAAAGCTTTATGAAAATCACGGCTATCAAAAAGGGGGCTTCGCCTTAATCACTGCTTTCAATGGTAAAATGGAAGCGTGTTATCAGATGAGCCTGTTAAAAAGTTATGCTAAAAGTTCTAGCCGTTATTTTGGATATCGTTGGTGGGTTATTCTCCTTGCTCGCGCCAGTAGCGGTGGTTCACTGGATGTTGGGCTTTTTTGATATTGACGCCATTGCCGGAGTGATGGGTCTTTTAGATGGGGCCTTTAGTCCGCTGAATTATGCTATCGAGTGGATTGTTCCGCTTGAACTGCCTGAGATTGACTATGGGGGAAAGAAAACACCCATTACTCAGGGGTTATTGGCCTTTGTCTTTACACTGTTCTTTCTGATTTTAGCCGGGGCCGCTTACCTGGTACGTATGCTGGATAAAAAAATAGAGTTAGAAACCGCAATCCAGCGAACAAAAAAGCGAGCAAAAGAACGGGAAGAGGTCTCAACAATAAAGAGCCAAAACACAATTTCTGCTTCACGCCTATTGATTTATTTAAAGTTTGCCATGGAGAGTGAACGGAATGTGTCGAGTTTTTTACAGACCTTTAAAGACTATGGCGGACGCGAGGAAAGACTTTCCGAAACTGACAAACTCGAAGCCGACGAAACACTGATTGTGTTTGATGATGCTTTGCAAGGGCTTTCCTATGCTATGCAAACAGGTGAAAAGGTAATGGCGTACTATACGTCGCTTCGCCCGATGGATCCACAGCCTCCGTTTTATATGACCTTACATACCGTTGAATCGACTCATGAAGCCTTAATCAAAGGAATCAATAAAGAGAAAGCAATGATTCGCTATGCCGGGGATAATCAGATTGTTTTTTCTCAGCAGTTGTTGGACTTGCTGACAGAGCGTTCGAAGGTAGGGAATTATCACTATCAAAGTTTAGGCTACTATAATTTTGAAGGGGAAAGTAGCCAGGAACTATTCCGTCTTTTCTATAAAGAACCCTCTCAAAACCCATTTTATTGAAAAATAAAACTTTCTTGAATACCAAGGGGTTGATTGTTTTTTGCATCAAAATGTAAATAAAAAATTAACAGGTAGGCAATTCCTTCTCTTTTGATGTTTTTATTATTATAAGAGTGAATTAGTGATAGATTAGATATTCCTATATCCATATGTCTTGGAGAGGGAAGTAAGGAGAGTTTTTACAATGGGAATTTCACCATTCACACAAGGCGGCGGCTTTCCGTTCGCAACAGGATTTGGTCCTACCAGTACGCCAGGTGGTTTTTCAAACTCCTCATTCGGCTTTCCGGGCATTCAAGGGTTTGGATTCCCGCCTCCGTTTGTTGATCCGTTTGTATTTTTTGCCCCGGCGGCCAGTTCGTTTAATATTAACCGATTGCTTGGTGCCTCTAGTGGGCAATCTGTCCCCATCAATATTGGACCCACGCCATCCACATTAGGGATTTCACCCTTCTTGCTCGGATTTCCGTTCTTTGGCGGCGGCGCTGGCGGAACCGGTATAGGCGGCGGTGGAGGCGGTGCTTCTCCGTTTGGCGGATTCGGCACTTCTCAATTTGGTGGTGGCGCTCCACAGTTTAACACTGGCTTCGGCGGTTTTGGTGGCGCACCTCAACAAGGCTTTGGTGGCGGTGGCGGTCAAGATGTAGCCTCGCAACTTCAGAGTGTTGTCGGCCTTTTAACCGGATTACTCGGCAATCTAAGATAAAAATATAAAACACCAAAAACTTTCCTTTAAAAAAGCAACGCACGGTATGGATGCGTTGCTTTTTATCGTTCTTATTTTTAGTGTTTAAACCCTCAATTAGCTTTCATAGAGCTTCATAGCCCGACGAACGTTTTGGAGAGTCGCTTGGCTCACTTCACGGGCTTTTACCTGACCTTTTTTCAGGATTTTCTCTATCTGGTAACGATCCGTAGCGTAGAGTTTGCGTTGTTCGCGAATGGGGCGCAGGGTTTCGTTAATAGATTCGAGAAGAATCTTTTTGCATTGAACACAACCTCGACTAGCGGACCGACACTCATCGCCGGCCAGTACTTTCGCTTCGGGTGAGGCAAAAAACTCGTAATATTTATAGATAACCTGACACTGGTCCGGCGACCCGGGGTCATCTTTTTTCACCCGTGCCGGATCAGTAATACCAGTGCGAAGTTTTTGCCAAGTTTCATCTTCATCATCGGAGAGGAGGATAGAATTATGGAGAGACTTACTCATTTTTTGCCCGTCTAATCCAATAAGCATAGGAATTTCCGTTAAAAGGGGACGTGGCTCAGGCAGTAAGTCCGTTTGATAAATGTGGTTAAACCGGCGGGCAATGTCTCGGGAAATTTCCAAATGCGCCAGTTGGTCTTTACCAACGGGAACGTATTGCCCCAGCATGGCCAGAATGTCCGCTGTTTGAAGGACAGGATAGCCTAGCAGGCCGTAGTTCAGTTCTTCACTCAGGATTTTAACCATGTCTTTCAAGGTCGGATCCCCTTGTACCCACGGAAGCGGGGTTAGCATACTTAGCAGAAGGTGAAGTTCCGCGATTTCTGGAATACCCGATTGGACATACAGGGTCGCTTTCTCAGGATTAATCCCTGCGGCCAGCCAATCTAGCGTCATTTCGTAGATGTCGTTTTCGAAATCCGTGGTGTTGTTATATTTGGTGGTGAGGGCGTGCCAATCGGCAATCATAAAAAAGCAATCATACTGTTCTTGAAGTTGAACCCAATTTTTTAGAACGCCAAAGTAATGCCCAATATGCAGTTTACCTGTCGGACGCATACCCGACATGACTGTATTGTATTTAGGCGAGGTGGTTTCCTTATTTGTCAGACTCATAAAAATTCCTGATTCTTTTTAATACCCATGCTGATTCTAACCGAAGTCTCCCCAACTGTCATTCAAGAGGAGCGACGGCTAAAAAAGAATCGAAAAACAGAAAGAAACCCTAAAAAGGCAAATATAGCAAAGATGACCCAAACCCATGAGGGAATCTTAGGCCCCGGGCTATAGTCTTCTGGCCGAATAAACCGGGCATCGCCTTTTTTAAGAAACGTTAGACTTTTAGGACCGTCTTGATTGACCACGAGAAGGTTACCCGACTGGATTTGATTAAACCAGAGGTCCTTTCCAAACAATTGACTGCTTCGTTTAAGGGCTTTAGCCGTTTTTCCGGTAATGAGCAAAACCACTCTGGCATTATTCCAGGGAGAGAGTAACTCTTCCACGATGCCCTGATCCGGTGTGTAATTTAAAGACGCCAGCTGAGTCCGTCCCTCAGCTTCCAACTCACTGAGGGTCATTCTGGATTCAGAATCGGACTGAATTAAAAGCCGGGTTTTGCTTTCCAGTTCTTTAAAAAGCGTGTTTTCTTCCGTCGAACCGATGACAATCAGGTGATTATTTTTTTTAATCTCTTCTGTCAGCCGGTTCGACCGGGTGAGCGAAAGGTTAATCCCGGTACGGCTCTTGGCGTTCCGCCCAAAACGAGTCGCCACATTAATGAGGGTATCCAAATCGGTGGCCTTTAAATTCTCGGGCAGAACAAAAGAGAGCTGAGACCAATCCTGATAAATAGCAAAGGGGAAAGCACCATCGTTTAACAGGCCCACATCAGGCAAGGGTGCTTTTATCTGACCCGAAACATCCAGCGTGGTCGCATTATGAACGGTTCCCCAAGTATGAACATCCGTGACGAAATGACAGGCATCAAATTTTTTAGGAAACAGATGAAACTTATATTCCAGATCATTGTAAGTAAAAAACTCAGGTGATGGGATTTCAAAATTAAACTCAGCCTGATTCTCACCTTCTGGATTATCCAATGGCCTACTGGCTAGTGGCTTGCCGTTGAGGCGGACTTCCAGCTTCGATTGGGTGGGATCTAACTGGGAACTATAGCTATAGACGGTTTTTATTCGAATATTTTCTTTACCCGGAATCCAGAGGTCAGGCATTTTTCGTAGGGTGTAAAACAATGATGGCGCTGTAATGCCCCGACTTGTCTTGGTTTTCATACCAAGCTGAGCAAAAGAGGTGATACCCGGCTGTTGCGTGTAGTGTTCCCAAGCTCGAAAAGGATGAGGAGAGCCCATGCCTTGCTCCTCAACAATAGCGTAATTTCCTTCCAAGAGTTGGTTCGAGGGGTATTGCGCCAGAAGTCGAGCAGCATTTAAGACCCCTTCCGGGGTGTTGCCGCTAACAATGAGAATGGCCTTATCGGAATGAGTCGGGTGATTGATCAACTGAAGTACCCCATGACCTTCAGCTAAGGGCTGTTGGCTTTCGGGATGATAAAACCGGTTGTCTTTTAGAGAAACCGGCAAATGAGCAGACAAACGACTAATCTGAGAAATTTCTGTTGGGGTGCCAACAATAATCAGGTTTTCGTTGGTGTCCAGTCCGTTGCCATTCGCGAGAAAAGGCCGAGTCTCTCGCCAGTTAATGTGTTGGCCGAGTAAAGTGGCCGTTACCGCCAATGCTTCCAAGGATTGGTCCGAGACGCTTTTTTCAGGGGCCAGATAGCCCATTGCCGTTTTTCCGTAGTTCAAGGTATCAAAAAACGGGTAGGGGAAATGTGCCAGATTAGGCCGAATGGCTTGAGGCTTATAAGCTAGATGAAGAGTCGTTTCCGGTAGAAGTGTTGTCCAGAGTTCTCCACTAAAAGGATCTTCACATTTGTAAGTATAATGCTGATCCACCTGAAACGCCAAAGTGTTATGGTCTTTTAGAATGTCCACCGGAATGGGAACTTGTTGGGAAGTGGCCGTCACGTTGGCATCTCCCAGTGAAATGGTTTTGAGAATCCGGTTATTGACCAAAACATTTAAACTGGAACGTTCGGGGAGTAAGGAAGGAGAGTGCTGAAAGGTTACATTAACACTCGTTTCCGGCTGAAGCGACCAGCCCTTGGGACGGGTAAAATGGTAAATACGCTGGGTTTTAACAGTCTTTAAGGTATAGCCTTCTGGGTCACCCAGATCACCTAACTCTAAATCGAGACTACCGCCCAAAGGAACAGTTTTTGGAGCTGGCTCGGCCCAAATTAAAGTGACCCCTCCCAGTACAAGGATACCCAAAAGCAGAGTCATCAAGCTGACAATGTGTCGTTTAAAGAGAGCAGAAAGGAACATCAAGAAGCTTTCCTTCTAAATAACAGGCGTAATAATATTAAAAGTAAGATAAGGCCGAGCAAAGAAGCCCAGACAGGGTGAGCTAAAACCCATTGAAGCAATGGATCCCAAAAGTGACGCGTTTTTTGGACCGGAGTAGATTCTGTTTTCTTCTCGACAGGAACCGTATTCAAGGTCAGTTCCTGAGGCTCCAGCTGTTTGATCAAACCGCTCTTGACCAACGTCTCAAAGCGGCGATCGTCTTCAAAAAACTGACGCAAAGCATTAAAGGCCGTATCGTTCATGCCGGTTAGCCGAGTCAAAATACGAGAGGTTCCATTAAAACCGCTTAAAAGCAAAGGTTTCGAGAGAACAACCTGTTCAATATACAGGCCATCGCCCGCATCAGCCAACCGAATGGCTTGTTGATTAATCAGCTGAAAGTGCTTGTCCCGATCAGATTCTGGCCAGTTAAGGCGAAACGGGTAAACGTTCCCCTCTTTTGAGCCGAGTCTGGGTTGTTGGACAAAGGCTAATATGTCTTTATCCTCAGGAAGCGCTTGAAGCCCCTGTGATACGGTTGCTCGGAGACCCGTATCCGCATCGGTGGTTCGTCCGATACGCACCAGAATAGCCATGGCCGCCTCAAGTAGGCTGGGGCGTGGCTCCTTTGGAAAAACCACATGGAGGCTTTCCAGATTGCTTTGCCGTGAGTAGGGAAACCCCGTGTTATTCAGGATTGCGATATCAGGTAAACGGGAAGCCGGTTGACCTTTTACAATAAGGCGGGAATCCGCGTGAATTTTGCCCCAAGCGTGATCTTCATAGTGATCAACGCAGGCCCCATATTTATCCGGAAGTAGATGAAACTGGATAACCAATTGATTTTGAGGCTGAATTAATTCATTGGGAATATCAAGCACCGCCTTGGCGTATTCTTCCCCTTTGGGGTTCGTAAGAGGAATATTGCCAATGGAACGATCATTAAGCCGAACCTCCAGAGAGGAAAAATCAGGATTAACCTCGGCACCATAGCTATAAAATAATTCTAAGGCCATGGAGGCGTTTGAGGCGAAAGGGGCGTTAAAATCACTAACGACCGAAATAGGGTAAGTGAGAGGAGGAGCGTTTATCTTTTCAACCGCTCGCAAATCAAACCCGAGCTCTTTAAAAGAACGGGTTTCGTTTTCGATAAAAGCCGGTATTATCTGGCTTTCAATCGGATCCGGTTGCCAGTTTTTGGTCACTAGATATTCTTGTCCTTCCAGGCCAGCGTACCGAGGTCGAAACGTCAAATATTTCGTTGCCTGAAGGACACCCGCCGAACTATTACCCGTGACGATAAGAACGGTTTTATCTGGAGCTTTCAGGTTTCTGAAATAAAATAGCAGACCGGTTTGAGCCGCAATGGGCTGAAATGGCTTTTGCCCGAGGGCCGCTGTTCTTTTAGATATTTTTCTTTGTCGAATCCACTGAAAGGTGCCCTTTTCCTGTCGAATCTTAAACTGGCGGAACTGCGAGGCAAACCGGCGGATTTCCGGGTTGGACTCCGGGGTACCCATTAGAATCCGATGTTTCTTTGAGTCGAGCGCACTGACTTTGTCTTGCCGTTCAATAGCAGAATGAATAACGTGTTGTTTTGCCCATTGCCCCAAATTCAAGCTCAGCAGGGTCAGGGCATGCAAATCCGATGTTGTGGGGTGTTGGGGCAGGCTATACCCAATATCCGTGGGATGATAGTCCAACGGATCAATCATGGGAAAGGGGTAAGCGGATAAATCCACAGAAGGCAAAACCGGGGTGTAGTTCAAGACGAGACGGGACGAGTTGAGTACCTGAGTCCAAAGCGAAGGGTCCAGCGGATCTTCGCATTGATCGGTATAGTGTTGTTCTACTCGAACCTTAAGTGTATTTTCTGTTTTCAGGTGCGCTTGACCAAGAGGAATCCGAACACGGGTGGCCTTAATATTCTGGGGGGTTAAAGCCGTTTTAAACAAGGGGCGCTCGTTGACAATAACCTCGATAAACGACCGTCGGGGCTGAAGCTCGCTGGAATGCTGAAAATCGAGTTCAAGGTAGCTACCCGCTCCAGACACTTGCCAGGTTTTAGGCACAGTAAAAGGAATGATATGTTGGGCAGAAACCGTGGGCAGATTAAGGGTATCTCGGATAGAGAGTGTTTTAAAATCAAGCGACTGAGTTAACGCTTCGGCGGTCAATCGACAGACAGAAAAGTTCAAGAGTATAAGGCATAATAAAATTAGCAACCATTTTGGAGGACTTTCTATCAATTGGTGTGGAAGACGCAACGTGCTGACTCTCTCAACTCTATGGCAAGATCTTTTTAAAGGTTCCCTTTCTATTATATGAAAATTAAAGCAGAAAGGGGGAAAACTTGATTCGTTGGGATTAGCCAGTTTTTATTTTTGCGTTCGAAACAAAAAAGGATCGCTTCTGCCCTCTTTCTGTCATTAAACGTCAACCATTTTTCATTTTAAACAAGGAAATGTTTTCAGGAACTTGATTATGTTTCATACTTCCTTAAATTCACTAAAATGGGTTTTACCCTATTACCAGATGGTTATCCCCTATCTCAGGGCCTATTTGGAGGATCGTCCTGTGAGTATTATTCAATTGTTAGATGGGGGAGGTTGTTATTATGTACATCGTCAAGCAGACCTGCCAAAAACGGTTTCAGACTGTCTGCCCACTCGCCCGGATGACTTAATCATTTGTTCTGACTCTAAAACATTGCTTAACATCGTGGAGGCGCAGGTTTCAACAGGCCGTGCCATGGGACTTATGTTATGGCCTTCCCGACTGGAAACCAGAGAATCCCCGGACTGGTTAAGCTGGCAGCTTTTACCAGGAGAAGGGGTTCCCTTTTCTCTCCTTTGTAGGGCCAGTCAAAAATTAGTCGTCCTTTTAGAAGAAAAAGGCCATCCTGTTTTTGTCAAGACTTCGGATAGCTTTGGACTGGATATTGTTATTCCAGCTCAGGGTTTCTCTTCTTATGAAGAGGTGAGTCAATGGGCCAGAAATGTGGCTGCCCAATTTGCTCAACAAAGTTCGGATCGTATAAAGCCACTTCAGACCCCTGAAGGACATGTGGCTTTTGGGCAAATCGGCATTTACACTGGCGGAAATCAGTGGGGACGTGGCATAATTGCTCCTTACTCCTTAACTTTGGGAAAACAAGGAGCATATTCCTTACCCCTAAAGCTTGAAGAACTAGCCTCAGAAGTTGGAGCTTCGAACACCATGATCCCCAGGCTGAAAGATCGGCTGGATCAAACCGGCAATTTATGGAAGAATCTCCTTTAAAAGGATACTATTGCACCGTATTGAGATAGAAAAGGAGATGTTGGGCCAATGAGTACGAGTCAACGTGTTTTAATGGTGATTGCGCCCGAAGGGTTTCGGGATGAGGAGCTGAGTGTTCCTCGGGATCTGTTTAAGGCAGAAGGCTGGCAAGTGGATACAGTGAGTACTAAAATTTGTTCCGCAAGTGGCATGTTAGGTGCTCTAGAGGCTGTGACTCAAACCTTGAATCACATAGACCCCTTAAATTACGATGCTGTTGTGGTGGTCGGTGGCATGGGCTCGCCAGCACATTTATGGAACGATGTTACCTTGCACCAGACGTTACAGTCCGTGGAAGCAAACGGAAAAGTGATCGCCGCTATTTGTCTTTCCGGGGCAGTACTCGCAAAGGCCGGTCTACTACAGAGAAAGCGGGCCACCGTTTGGGAAATGCCGGAATCAATCGAAGCCCTGACCCAAAATGGGGCGGAGTATACCGGTGAGCCGGTTACTGTGGATGGTCGCATTGTTACAGCCAATGGGCCGGATGCAGCGGAAGCCTTTGGCAAAACTGTGATTGAGCGGGTGAAAGCTTTAATCCCAACAGCATAACCTAATTAAATTAATAGCTAACCTAGGCTGATACATCTAATGATGGTGATGGGCTCATTAGTTTTTGTGCGCCTAACAGGAAAGTACGTGCGGTGGATGCTTCGTCAGGAAAGAAGAAACCGACAGCTCCTTTTGCCGTTTTCTTCAATAGAGATGCCTCTGAGTCCACACCTTGAGCCATTCTAATTCCTTCATAACGTTTTTGGCCCACCCCAAGGGCTAAGAGTAATTGAATAGGATTGAATTCGGTTAGCTTGGCAGTGGTGTAAAGTTGAGGAGCAACTAGCTCAAATAGTTTTTCCCCACTTTTACGAAGAGTGCTTTTATCTTGAGTGCTTTTATCTTTTTTTTCCTGACTGGATCCCTCCGCTTGTTGGTTAATGAGTTCATCGGCACCAAGTGCTTGCACATAATTTAAACCGTGCCTGAAAACTCCTCCTGACTGACTGTTAGAAGGAGTTAAAAGTGCGGGTAGAAGGGTGGAAAGTGAAACGCTCATAACCATGTTCCTTAAATAAAGATCTATAAGATTCTATCCGCACTAATACACGTCAATAAAATTTGTTGCTAGGAAAAATCATCTAATTGTTGAAAATGGCTAGGAACTTTTACCTAGAGAGTGTTTATCCTTAAACAAACCGCGCTTTGAGAAAGCGGCGTTTGCCTACTTGGATAACAACTTCAGTGCCCGTGGGATGGTTTAGAATCAGCGCTTCATCAGCTACCTTTTCACCGTTTAGCTTAACACCACCACCTTGAATGAGCCGGCGCGCTTCGTTTTTACTGGGTGTTAATCCATTTTGGGCAAGCAAGTCCAGTAAGGGGTAATCCTGTCCCCCCTGAAAGGATTTTTCCGGGATGTCATCCGGGATTTCCTTGTTGCGGAACTGTTTGATAAAGGCTTGTTCAGCAGTTTCAGCGGCTTCCATCGAATGAAATTGACCAATGAGCCACTTGGCTAGATTAGACTTCACATCCCGAGGGTGTAAGCCACCTTCTTCTGGCGGCGCATTGAGCAACCCGGCCTGAATTTTAATTTGTTCTTCGGTCATGGGGGTGAGCAACAATTCATAACGAGGAATAAGCTCGTCCGGGATGGACATCATTTTGCCGTAAAACTCGTCGGGCGAATCTGTAAAATTAATACAATGCTCCGGGTAGCTTTTAGACATTTTAACCTTCCCATCCGTGCCTTCCAAAATGGGGGCCAATATCACTAATTGCGGATTAACGGTTTCGTTATAGGCGGTTTGGAGTTCTCGGCCCATCAGGTTATTAAACCGTTGATCACTGCCCCCTAGCTCGATGTCCGATTCGATGACCACGGAGTCATAGCCTTGCATTAAAGGGTAAAACATTTCGTGGAGATAAATCGGTTTTTGCCCCGTGTAGCGGTTATTGAAGTCTTCTCGTTCCAGAATTTGAGCAACCGTAGCTTTTGCGGCAAGCTTAAGAAAATCGCCTAAGTTCATATCCTTGAACCAGTCGCTGTTGCGCACGATTTTAAGCTTGTTAAGATCCAGAACTTTTCCAGCCTGTTCCAGATAAGTCCGAGCGTTGGCCTGCACTTCCACTTCGGTTAGTGGAGGGCGAGTTTCACTTTTACCCGACGGGTCACCGATCATAGCCGTGGCATCGCCGATAATCAGAATCGCTTCATGCCCCAAATCCTGAAAGGCCCGGAGTTTTTTAAGCACGACGGAATGCCCCAGATGGAGATCAGGTCGAGTGGGATCTAAACCCAGCTTTACTTTGAGCGGGGTTCGGGTTTCGGCGGACTTCTGCAGGCGTTTGGCCAAATGTTCTAAAGAAGGTAGAACATCGCTTCCTCGAGAAAGGGACTGTGCTTGTTCTAGAAAAACCGTGTCGACGTTTTGGGTTTGTGTCTGCGATGAATTCATTAGGATTGCAACCTCTCGTACGCACCTTCACACCATACTGTTTTATTGTGCCCGGAATCCTCAATTCGGACAATGGCCCAACGCACTATTTTTTGGCAATTCGCCAGTTTTTGCTCTAAGGCCGTTTGCAACGCATTAGGATTAGGCATCCGTATTTTATCCGTCATGTCTTCCATCGAAAGAGGCAGGGAAAATGTTTCGACTGAAAAAGAGGGAGAAGGTAAGGCTTTAGGGCTCATGGCAAACACGAATTTCCGTTTACTCAACCGTAACACTTTTGGCCAGATTACGGGGCTGATCCACGTCTTTCCCCAAGTACTCTGCCATATAATAGGCCAGCAGTTGTAAGGGAACCGTGGCAATCAGTGGCGAAAGCAATTCGAGGGATTCTGGAATCTGAAGCAAATCATCAAATGTACTCTCCGCTTTCTGGGAGTCAATCACCGCACTGGTAATGCCGATCATTTGAGCATCCCGTGCTTTGGCCTCCTGACAGTTGGAAATCATTTTCTCAAACACCACACCCGGCACCAATACGGAGATGACCGGGATGGATTCATCGAGCATGGCGATTGGACCGTGTTTTAACTCACTGCCAGAATAGCCTTCAGCGTGGATATAGCTAATTTCTTTCAGCTTAAGGGCACCTTCCAGAGCCACTGGGAAGTTAATACCCCGGGCGATAAACAGAACATTCGCGGCGTTTCCATATTGTTTGGCCACGGCCTGAACGGGTTCCGGATTGCTTAAAGCGGCCTCGATAAGAGCCGGGGTTTTCAACAGGCCGGTTTTTAACTCTTTTATCTGACTTTCACTGGCGGTTTGACGCATTTCGGCCATGGCCAACCCCAGCAGATAAAAGACAATGATTTGTGCGGTAAAACTTTTAGTGGCACACACACTGATCTCCACCCCGGCACGAACCGGAAGAACAATATCGGACTCTCGAGCCAGTGATGAATCTTCCCGGTTGGTTATGGTCAGAATTTTTCCACCCAGTTTAGCCGCACGACGAACGGCTTCTAAAGTATCGGCGGTTTCGCCTGATTGGGAAATAGCGACAATCAGGGTTTTATCGCTAATAATCGGTTTACGGTAACGGTATTCACCTGCGGACTCCACTTCAACCGGGACGCTAACCATTTCCTCAATAAAATATTTACCCACTAAACCGGCATTAAACGAAGTACCACAGCCAACAATCACAATGCGGTCCATATATTTTAAGATAGTGTCCAGCGTCTGCTTTTTAAGTGAATCCTTGGGTTCCCCAGGAAGAAGGCGAATCGGTCGTTCAGCGCTCACGAGTCGTCCGCTAAGAGAATTACGAACCACGTCAGGCTGTTCGTAAATTTCCTTTAGCATAAAGTGTTTGAACCCCTTTTTATCAATTTGGAGCGGGCCAAGCTCAACGTGTTCCAGCACAGCCTCAATAGGGGTTCCGTCCAAGCGGGTCAGCCGGATGCCTTCGGGGGTAATTTCCGCAATTTCCTTGTCTTTGAGGAATAGTAATTCCTGGGTGTGGGAGATAATAGCCACAGCGTCGCTCGCGACTAGATACTCATTTTCGCCCTTACCAATGACCAGAGGCGCATGGTTTCGGATGGCGAAGAGGTGGTTGGGAAACTTTTTATTAATGATGGAAAGGGCATAGGCGCCGACTAACTTGTTGAGCGTGGCTTGAATGACGACTCGGAATTGCTCAGGTGTATCCGAAGGCATTTCCGAGGTCAATTGTTCCAGCAGTTGAGCGATGCATTCCGTATCCGTATCGGAAATGAAGTTTCGCCCTTTGGCTTCCAGTTCTTGCTTGATCTCAAAATAGTTTTCAATAATGCCATTATGAACCAGGGCGATTTCCTGATGACCGCCGTGGTGCGGGTGAGCATTAATCTCATTGGCTGCTCCGTGTGTAGCCCAACGAATATGCCCAATACCAATATGGCTACCCGATTTCAGCGGAGTTGAATCAGGCAGGACACTTTCCAGATTCACTAATTTCCCTGCCGCTTTATAGATATGAAATAGATTATCGTCATCAAGAAAGGCGATGCCCGCAGAATCATAGCCACGATATTCCAGAGTACGAAGGCTATCCAGGATTAAAGGGACCGCTGATTTTTTTCCGAGGTATCCAACAATGCCGCACACGATAGTTTGTTTCCTTTGCCGTTATTTATTTTTATTTAAGAGAATCATACCAAGAGATTGCCCTGAGATCACGGACATAGATGTATTCATTCTTTTAAAAAACCCAGCGACGGATTTAATTGCCTTTTCGAGATAAGAAAGGCCCTTAAATCCGTAGCACGACTCTACCCTGCTCTGGAATGCAAATTAGAGCAGGGTACTAATTTTTCTATTTATTTTGACGACAGGCCCTAGGCGAGAATACTTCGTTGATTGGCAATACGGTTAATGTTACCCGAAGTCTGGGATGGTAAAGCCCCACTAAAGAGGTGCTGACCTGACAGGCCTGTACTGGCTCCTCTTGAAGGAGCTAAATTATTGGTTGGTGCGATGCCTGTGAATATTGTTCCAGGTGTCTTTCCTGTAATTTGATGGATGTCAGCGGGACTGCGGCCCTCGCCCACCAATGCGCCAGCAACCCGATTCATGGTGCCATTGACAAATCGCTTGAAGCCTTTTTCAAGTTTAGCACCCAAACTATTGTCGGGCTTAGACTGCTTAAGCGATTCTTCTTTTTCCCGGTTCTCGGATTCAACCGCAAGAATTTGACTGGCGCCAGATTCAGCAAGGGCCATCACTCTGCTCTGAGCCTCAGCAGAGGCTCGGCTAGTACTAACTTTCGCGTTGGCAACTTCAAGTGTGATGGCATCGTTCGCCATTTCAGCATTATAAAGCGCATTGGCCATGGCGCCCTGCGTATTTGCTGTCGAAGCATCGGAAAGAGCCGATGTAACTAAACTTTGCTGTAAGCTAATGTTAGCCTGACTACCAGCAATCGCACGATTGACGGCATGATCAATCTGTCCTGCGGCCAAGTGAATACTGGATTCGACGGAGGTTCTTGTGTCGAGAACATTGGGACTGCTTGAATCGGTTACACTGGTTAGAACATTACTCACATCGCTGATAACCGCTTGACTACTATTACCTGAACCGCCACTTGTCGTAATATTACTGACCTCGGCAGCCGTTGCGACGATATTGTTAGAAAATTCTGTTTTTGCGCTAAAGGTTTGTTTTTTTTGTTCCTGATAACCGTCATCAGAATCTGCGTTAGAGTTGGATGAAGAGTTGGATGAACGGACCGAGGTACTCTTTTCCATCATTCTTCTGTTGTTGGATTGGGTCGCTGTTGTTCTGGTATTTGAACTCTTTTTTTGAACTTTCTTTTTCTTTTTCTTCTCAGTCGGGGGGAAGCCTTCGTTAATCCCTTTTAAGAACTTACCCTGCCCGGCTTCAATTACCTTATCCACTTCAGCTTTTTCTTTGTCGTTCAGTCCTTTTTTAAAAGCAGCAATTTCTTTTTCAGTTAAAGGCTCATCTAGAATGGCTTCGGCTTCGGCTTCGGCTTTTTCCGCTGAAGAGGCTTCTGCTTTCTTTTCCTCTTCGGTTTTCAAAGGTTCTGGCGAATCTTCGGCTATCTGAACACCTAGGGCTTCCGCTTTCTTTTCTTCCTCGGTTAATGGAAGAGCTGAAGCGTCAGCCTTTTCGTTTTTGTCCTCTTCGGTTTCCAGAGATTCTGGCGAATCTTCGGCTATCTGAACACCTAGGACTTCTGCTTTTTTTGCCTCCCCTTCCGTTTTGATCGAGGAATCAACCTCTGTTTCTAAAACAGCAGGAGGCGCTTCAACAACTTCTTCTTCTACTGCGACTTCTTCTTTGGAAGCTTCCTGAGCTTTTTTGGAAGCGTTTATCGCGGCAAAATTCTGTTGCGCTAGTCTTTGTGTCGTATTCGGATGATTTCCTACCGTAGACATTTTGATGACTTCTCTCTCTAGATTGTTTGTGATTTAGCTGTGGATTTTAAGGGGGAGGGACTTTGACGGATATTTTAACGAACAATTAATATACTGTAGTTTAATAAAAACAATACATCATTGCAGATTGCTTTTATTTAGATTTTTTTTAGATTTAAACGCCATTTTTATTTTATTTGTATATTTAAAAGATATAAAATAGCGATGCCAAAAATCTAGCGGGTTTGGCCTTCTTCCATTATTTCAGACGGCTAGAGTCTTGTTCAAACATGAACAGGCTCACCTGAAATAGAAGCAAGCATGTGAGAACGTCCTTCAAACCCTTCTTTTTTATGGGTGGCCTTTACCCAAGTCGAGATACCACCGCGGGGAGTGAATTTTCCGGTTACCTCAACGTAGCGAGGTGCAATCCTTGTCACAATATCGTCCAAAATTTTATTGACCACATTTTCATAAAACATGCCAAAATTTCGATAGCCTAGCAAATAGTACTTAAATGCTTTTAACTCAATCACTTTTTCATCCGGAATGTAATCCACCACAATCATGCCAAAATCCGGTAAGCCCGTTTTAGGGCAAACCGAAGTAAACTCCTTGGTCTGAATGTTAATGGTGTAATCCCGGTGCGAGTTTTCGTTTTCCCACGTTTCAATCTGGGAAGAATCAGGCGGTTCATTTAGACTCATGGCGAGGCAACTCCTTCAGATATACATTCCTATTTCGATTGCCGGCTATTATAGACGAACCCTATTCACAAAAGAAAGTTTATCCATTGTATTCCCTAAGATTGAAGGCCCCAGTTTTGGAAGTTTTTACGATACAAACGGCCTCCCGGATGTTGGAAGGTATAGGTTTTTAAGGTGGCCTGTTTTTCTGCCTCTTCTCGCTGGTGACGCCAGGCACTGAAGAAGATGTTAAAGACAATGGGTAATGCGCCAATCACAAAAACATTGAGTGCCAATATGCCCATATTGTTGGCATTCCATAACCGAATCAGATCCTTTGTTACTCTTGGATGCGTCTTTCCCATTTTATGAATCAATTGATTATAAACGCGGGTCATATCATATTTCTTTTTTTGAGCCGCTTCATTAAAAGCGGACAATAAAGCTCTTTTATTGATCCGGCCCGATTGATCCAGTTTATTACGCATCCAAGCCGTGAGCTTGGGCACGCCCACGTACCCGGCCACAAACGTGGCGAATTTGGAGAGTTGCTCGGCTACTTCATACTTGTCTCTACAAGCCATGATCCAGGCAAAATAAGAGGGAACCCCCCATACCCACAGGGTTTGTTTGGTGGATTTAAACACCGAGTTAATCTGGTTGTTGTTTTTTCCAACTAAAGCCCAGTGTTTGACCCCGTTATTCAGCCATTCATCCATTTTTTTGAGATTAAACGTGCCGCCGGGCTTAAAAAGAGCATTAGCCCGCCGAGCGAGCATGGCGGCGCCTCCCATGCCCAAAAGGGCTATGATAGCACTTCCCCCCATGATGCCTTTGACAATGTTCAGATTTTTCTCGGCCGCCTGCTCCGCTTCCGCTCGTTGTGCGGGGGTGGGTTCTTTATTGCCTTCCAGTCCAACAATTTGAGTATAATCACTAAAACCGGTCCGCTTGATAGTCCAGTAGTTTCGATAGTAAGTAATGGCCATGAGCCCCGCCGCCGTTACGGCCGAGACTCCAAACGCTTTGCCCAGTTTCAGAATTTTCAATCGACGAACCTGTCGAATGCCCCCGGCTCTTTTTGCTTCGTTGAACGCTTTGGCGTTTTCCATCTTTAAATGTCTGCCTGTAATCTCTTTGCCTTGATACAGCTTATCCTGCACCCAATTGGCGATGGGACTGAGGAGGGGTAGTAAGACAAAAAGAGTCGCTCCCTGAGTGATTTCGTTAAAGGCCACATCTTTTCGTTCGTCTTCCGTTCGACAAATGGCGACTCGAGGGATGGTATTGCCAAAGATTTTTGATAAGAGGATAAATCCCGGCTCATAACTGGTTTCAAACCAGTTATACATAGAGGCAATCCCTCGGTTCACAGGGCCGAGGCTTGCCATTGCCGAGGCGCTACCAAAGTGAATAGGAGGAGAGGAGGACGGCTTTTCGGCTGATGACTCCAAAAGAAAAGACGACTTTAGGCCGGTTGAATGATGAACCGGCCTAAAGCGAGTCTTATCCATCCCTGGAGGAAGGATCGCCAAATCTGAAAAACCTCCTTTAGATTAGCTACCTCAAGATTTTGAGGTGGTTTAATGGTCGTCTAGAAACAGTTCCGCCCATTGTTTGGCTTCTGTTTGTCGCTGTCGACCTTCATCATCCGGAATATATGCATCCATCGGAGGCACCTTGGTCTCAGAAAGTAAAAACGCTGCTCTCTGAAACCCCTTAGGTTGTTTATGGGTAACCATCGAATGGAACATAAAAACCGGCCCTTCGATTTTTCCGCCTTGGGTATCATGACGGCTGACCCGGGTGGAAAGAAACATTCGGCCCTCCTCATCCACATGATCCAGCGTGGTATCAAACTGCAACGCATCGGTTTCAAAATAAGGCCGGGCAAAGCTAGCGGTCAGGGCATGAACATCCACCCCGACGTGGCTAACGTTCGATTCATTCAGGTAGCGGGCGGCCAGCTCTTTCATGTGATCCATGGCCATGCCTGCCGTAACCCCCCCATGGCCGGAATGTTTTTTGTTCAATTGGCCCGGCGTCACGTAGTCATTGTCATTAATCAATCGAATAGGCGAGCGCTGAGTTCGTAAATCCACATGTTCAACTTTAGGATGGCCCAGTCGTTTGCCAATGGGCTTATAAAAACTAGAAAGGTCCTTCAGTTGTTGGCTTGTTTGCCGGTTAAGTTCTTGTTCATTAACAGCTTCCGCCGAAATTTCTAACGAACGAACGTCCACGGTTTCTAGTTTTCGGTCTGGATCTGCAAAACTTTCAGCATCAATGGCCATAAAGTTAGCCCGTGCCGAGGCCAGCAAGTTTTGGTTTCCTGGACTCCTTGCCTCGGAATACAACCCCATGTTAGCCTCATCCGTGGTTTCCACTTGGGCGGTGGTTGAAATGAATGTCTTGCCTTCAGCTCGTTTTGTCTGTGCTTCGGGATAGAAGTTCACTTGAAACAGTGTGGTAAACGCTTCAGAACGCTTGCCTTCCACTTTCCGCTCAGGCCTGACCGCGTAGGCTTCGCCGCTGGTGGTCATGATCTCATCCAGACGAACCAATAGATCATTAAGTAAGCTCCCTCCATTCACCGGTACTCTCTCGTTTTGCCAGCGGCTTCCGGTAATGGTGGGTTTCGTTTCAACGTCTAGTGTACCCTGAAACCTTGGCTGAAACTGATCGGATGCCGGTTGAGTTACCCTACCCTGAAACCGGGGTGTTTCTGTTGTTCTTGTTGTTGATTCAAACGCTCTTGTGTTCTTTATGCTCTCCAACGCCGATTGATAATTGATACGTGCATGATCCATCATGATGGCTCTTGCCCCCTTCTGTCCGAATATAACTATATAACCACGAATGTTAGTAGATTGTTATTCTTATATTATTTAAAATTTAAAACTATATTTGAATAATTAAACATTTCGTTGGGATCATAGTACACAAAAGCTGTCGGTTTTGAAAACATTTTTTATAAAATTTATTTTTATTCTACTTCTTTGCTTCTTTCAACAAGGCGCTACAATAGAAAAGGCGTTTTAATATAACCCAATGGTGTTTCATTCTGGTGTCGATTTCCCATTCCGTAAATACACATCCCGATCCGTTTGACCGATCTCAAAAGCAGACTGTCACCCTGTTGAGGCATCTGGAAAACTTGCTTGCTGAAGTCCCTTTCTCCTTGAGTGAAACGCCTCCTGCCATTCAACGAAAAGAAATAATTCGCCTGCTTTTTATGGCCATGATCCGGCCCCACTCCTCTGACAAATCACTTGAAACCCTCTATTTAAACCTGTTTAAAACATCGCCCCCTCCTGTTTTTTTACCGTTAGCTCCCGTTATCGAAAAGCTTCATTGGACCTGCGCTTTGTTTCACCTCACCCCTTCTCATCTAGGCGCACTCTATGAAATGCTTTTGCTGGAAGCCAAAAAGAAAAAAGCGGGCAGTTTTTACACCCCTTACCCTTTAGCCCTTGCCATGGCAAAGCGTCTGAAACATTATCTGCCTCAGAACAAATCACCCCTTCACGTACTGGACCCTTCCGTCGGTGGCGGTGTCTTTATTCAAGCACTTCAAGATTTAGCCGATGAGGAGTCCTCTTCGATGGTTATCCATGGATGGGATCAAGACGCAGACATTATTGAAACCACCCGGCTTTCACTCTGGTGGGAAGCCGGGTGTCCACATTCGCTTGATCTTTTCCTAAAATCCGAGCTTCAACACCAGGATACGTTACTTGTTTCGCCAACAAAACACCCATTATTTAGCGCCATTATTGGTAATCCACCTTACCTAAGCGTAAAACAGGGCCTTTCGCCCGAAAAACGTACTCTTTATGAAAGCCAGTACCAATGTGCGCAGGGTCAGTACGACTTATATAGCTTGTTTATTGAACAAGGACTCCGGCTATTAAAACCTCAAGGCCTTTTAGCCTTTCTCCTGCCAAAACCTTTGCTAGTTAACGATCAGCAACGTCCCATCCGAGAGCTACTTCTCCGTGAAGAGATTCTGGAAATCTGGGATATTGGCAAGGATGCTTTTGTTCCCAAGGCCGCCGTTGAAAGCACGGTTATTTTTGTCAAAAAAAACGGTCAGACGCAACAACGTAAAGTAGCCCATTGTTTCAAGCGTATTCAATGGCAGGGGGGAAAGGTACAACAGCCCGTAGAAACCGGCCAGATTCAGCAAAGCGTTCTGGCAAGCTTTCCAGAAAAGAGTTTCAATCTGTGGCTAACACCGGAAAACGTTAAATTTCTTAAGACCATTGAAGCCCAAAGTGTTCCCTTTCAGAGTTGGCTTGCAGAAGACCTGCCCAATGGCCGAGGCATGGAAATAGGAAAAAACCAGTGCCGAAAAAGTCCGAAAGCAGGGTTCCAGCCAGTGCTTACGGGACAGGATGTTACAGCCTTCCATACACCTTCTCTTCCCGGCTTCTACACTGAATTTAATCAGAACGACGCCAAACATCATAAAAGCCCACGCCTTTACCAAAGCCCAAAACTCATGATCCGCCGAGTGGGGGATCGCCCTATTGCCAGCATGGATGAAGCCAACAACACCCTAACTCTCAATACGCTGTATAATTTCCACTTAGCTGACACCCGCCTCTATCCAGTGGCTTGTGCCGTGCTTAACTCGAATCTCCTTGCCCGGTGGCTTCGAGAGCGCTTCTATTTTTCGGAACGCTTGTTCCCTTACCTACGGCAACAGCAAATTCTAGCGCTTCCCATGCCGCATCCAGAACGTTTAAACCAGCCAATTTCCCCTGCTCTGGGTCTCGGTACTCTGACCTATCAAATATTGTTGACCCAGTTATATAACGAATTGAAAAGCGCTCGACGATCTAATAGGTCAATAGAACCTCTTATTTTAAAACTAAACAACGTAGTAGAGCATCTCTTCTCTTTATCATAAGCTTGTTTACGTCTTAAATGTAAAGAAAAGACTACACGGACTAGCACATTTTTAGTATGTTCTTCTTTAGAATGCATAGATAAGGACCATCCTATTTCGTAAAACAGCCCAAGGTCATCATAGGGGAAACTATTATATGAGCTCTGCCATTTCTACTATCAAACAAAAAATACTTAGAAAACCCTCGCTTACAGCGCAAGTATTTATCGGACTCCTTTTGGGCGTCATCGTTGGAGCGATTTTACCTGCGTTTGGTATGGCACTTCAGCCGCTGGCTACCATTTTCCTCCATATGATTAAAATGCTCATCGCGCCATTAATTTTTGCGACTCTGGTCATCGGGATTGCAGGTCATAGCGATCATAAAAGTTTAGGTCGGATGGGTTTTCGAACTCTCCTGTACTTTGAACTCGCCACCACTATTGCGTTAATTATCGGCTTGAGTGTGGCTAACTTTTTCCAACCCGGTGCCGGTATGGATTTCAAACTGGGTGCAGGTGCTACGGGTGAAATGGAAGCCATTACCGCCAATGCCCACCTGGTGACCAACCATAATTTTTGGGACACCATCGTTCATATGTTCCCCACTAGCGTGATTCAATCCATGGCCAACGGGGACATCCTCCAAATTGTGGTTTTCTCCGTATTTTTCGCTTTGGCTTTAGGTGCGGCAGGAGAAAAAGGCAAACCCGTCATGGATGCACTGGATAGTCTAGCGGAGGTCATGTTCAAGTTTGTAGGCTTTGTCATGGCTTTTGCCCCACTGGGCGTTTTTGGTGCCATTGCGGCGACGATTGGCCAAAATGGGCTAGGTATCCTGCTTGTTTACGCCAAGCTGGTGGGCTCCCTTTATTTTGCCCTTATCCTCTTTGTCGCTGTGGTGCTAATTAGTGTCTGTGCCATTATTCGGGTGCCGTTCACAAAAATGCTGAAAGCGGTTAAAGATCCATTTATTCTGGCCTTTTCTACCGCCAGTAGCGAAGCGGCTTTGCCTCAAGCAATGGAAACCATGGAGCGCTTTGGCGTACCTAAAAGGGTGGTCAGCTTTGTCATGCCAACCGGCTATACGTTTAACCTCGATGGCAGTACTCTTTACCTCTCATTGGCCGCTTTGTTCGTGGCCCAAATGGCCGGAGTTGAGATGTCTCTGCAAGAACAGGTCTTTATGCTGTTGACTTTGATGGTGACCAGTAAAGGGGTAGCGGCTGTTCCTAGAGCGTCTTTGGTTATTTTAGCAGGAACGCTTACGGCTTTTGGTCTGCCCCTAGAAGGTGTGGCTGTTATTCTGGGCATTGATCATGTGCTGGATATGGCGCGAACCTCAGTGAACTTACTTGGAAACTGTGTTGCTACGGCTGTTATTGCCCGATGGGAAGGTGTCTTTGATGATGAAAAAATGCACCGCTTCGGTACCTCAGAGGAAGAGATTCTCGAAGGGCTCGCTCCTGCCACCGCATAGAACCCAATTTATTCCCTGTTATTGTTGACAAGAAGAACGATCCACTTCCATGTCCTCTTTACCCCCCGAAGCCCTCGCCAATAAATTAATGAGCGGCAAAGACGTTTCACAGGCACTGCTCGACGAATTAAAAGGCGAGCTAGACGCCATGAAAACCTCAGGTGCCAAGCTCCCCAAGCTGGTCGTTATTCTTGTGGGCGAAGACCCTGCCAGTCAAGTCTATACCAAACGAAAGGCCAAGGTCGCTCAAGAAATTGGCATGGCATCGGAACTCATCACTCTCCCGAAAACGACGACAGAAGCTGAATTGTTGACGCTTATTGAACAGAAAAATGATGACCCGAGTGTGCATGCCTTACTCATTCAACTTCCCTTGCCTAAGCACCTAAATGAAAGCCGAATCCTGAATGCGGTGTCCCCTACGAAAGACGTCGATGGCTTCCATCCTGTTAATTTGGGACGTCTCCTCAGTGGAGACACGCCACCGGCCTTGCCTTGCACCCCGGCTGGCATTATGAAGATGCTGTCTTTCTATAAGGTTCCAATTAGCGGAAAACATGCCGTGGTCATTGGCCGCTCCACCATTGTAGGCAAGCCCATGAGCCTGCTTCTACTCAGTGAAAACGCCACGGTCACGATTTGTCATAGCCGAACCAAGGATCTCCCTCAGGCTTGCGCTCAAGCGGATATTTTGGTAGCCGCTGTGGGGCGTCCGGAAATGGTAACCGCCGACTACGTGAAACCCGGCGCTGTGGTGATTGATGTAGGCATTAACCGGGTTAAAAACCCTGAAACCGGTAAAACTAAACTCGTGGGCGACGTAGATTTTGCTTCCGTCAGCCCAAAAGCATCTCTCATCACTCCGGTCCCCGGAGGGGTCGGCCCAATGACCATCGCAACGCTAATGGCCAACACCCTCGCTTTATATAAAGCTCAATAATAAGGCTTCTCTAACTTTAGCGTCTTGCTAATTACTGGATTAGCCGGAGGGATTCTTCCAGAAGGTTTTTGTTGGTGCTGATTAATTTGGCCGTCACATCCAGCTGGAGCTTCGCCTGCTGAAGGTAACTCACGTTTTCTCGCATGTGGACATTGGATTTTTCCAGCAAGCCGCTCCGGATTTCACCCGTTCCCGCTAAAGGCTCTCCGGATACTTCACTGGGAACAAACATGTAGTCTTCCACTTCCTTCAGGCCACCGGCATTCACAAAATTGACGAGTGCCACTTTGTACAGTGGCGTAACGCTTTTCCCTTCGTTGGCCAGACCCACAACCGTGCCATCCGAACGCACCTTATACTCATCGTATTTTCCAAAAAATTTACCGTTGGTCGGATCCACCCAAAGGTTAATCTCGGTGGTCGGTACCTGGCCTGTTCCGCCCTTGGCATGATTAGGATTATGAGCCGAAGGTGACGGGTTACTCGCCCCCGTATTAATCACATTACCGTTTTCGCCAAGCAGGTAACCCTGAACTTTCCAGCCTTGCTCATTGATCAGAGTCCCTTCACCATTAAATTTAAAATCACCCAGCCGGCTAAATCGCAAGGTGCCATCGGGTTTTCTCAGGGTAAAATAGCCTTTCCCTTCAATAAAGAGATTTGAAGGCATTCGGCCCGGAATGGACTTCCCCTGCTTATCTTTTCGTTCCAACTCAGACGTCTGCACGCCGTTAATAAAATCCGAAAAAGTCATTCTCTTAGCACGGTAACCCGGCGTATAGACGTTCCCCAAGTTTTCAGATAATTGCTCAAACCAGCCCATGGCAGCTTTCTGGGTGTTAAGTGCCATAATAAACGGATCATTCATAGGGTGACCCTCCTTACAATACTGTGCTTATACATCGACATATTTTCCAATTCTATTCGTATTTTTCTCCCGAGGTATCTGACTTATTTTGACGGGAGGGCTTTTCATCGTCATTTCGATATGTTAATTGGGCAACCGGCAATTCTTTTTCCTCTAATCGATTGCGTAGCGTATCCATATACTCTTTCAAATACAGGGCCATGGCTGGATCTTTCGTCAAAAATTCAGCCGAGACTTTACCGGCATGAAATTTCAGCACCACGGCCGACTTCCCATCGAGATCCACTCGAAGGGAACGACCAGATTTATAAGCCTTTTCCAAAAGCGAGGAGAGTGTTTCCGAAGCATCCAGCTTGCCAAACGCCGGAAGTCCTTCGCTGTTAAGCGTCATTACCTGCTGAAACGGGATTCCTCCTTGATACGGCAGTCCGGCGATTAATACTTTTTCCAGAAACTGAAGGTCGCCCGCTTTTAACTCTCCTTGGAGCATTTCCAGTTCATTTTTCACCCGAATACGAGACAACTCATCATAAAGGCGGGTTACTTCTGACTTGGCGCCCGCTTTTTTATCAGAATGAACCCCTCTGGATTCTTGCTCAACACCGGGCTCTTCCCCCGTGGGCTCAGCCGTCATCTCTGTCATCTCAACATGGCCCTTTAAACTTCCGTCGGAAGAATGGCTACGGAGCGACCCCAGATTCATCATCATGTTCAGAAAACTAACATCCGGCAAATCCAGAGAACCTTTTCCGGCACTCTGACCTGTTGCAGGATTAGCGGGTATCGGTTCGGTTTGTGTTGAGGGGGATTGATTAATCTTCATGTTGGCGTGTCTAACTCCCATCCGGCGTATCGTGTGTTTGGCGTTTCTTTTTATGATTTTATGGTTGCATTAGCTTTCTTTTTTTAGTTCTTCTGTTAATTTTTCGGCTCTTAATTTTTTTTCCTGTTTTTCTTCGTCCAGTCTTTCTTCCTCTAGAGACTGACGTTCTTCTCTGGCCTCTTCCTCGGCTTCCAATGTCGCTCGAAAATAGCGCTGACCGGCCACTTCATTCATTTGCTTCATTTCAGTCTGTTTTTGTTCTTCTTTCCATTCTTCCAGGCTTTTTTCCTTATGCTTTTCAAGGGCTTCCAGTTCCGCCTGATATTGGACCAACCGTTGAGCTTCTTCTAACCGACGGGCTTCAGCCTCTTGCAGATCAATGTCCAATTGATCCAAATCGTGGTTGCACTTATGAATATACTCGTCATGGGATCCCATCAGCGTGTGAGGGGCTGTCAACATGTTTTGACGAAGCAGGCGGATTTCATTCTTTTTTTCCTCAATTTTATCTTCGATTTCCTGAACGATTCGCCGAGCTTTGATCAGCCGTTGCTCTTGTTCTTTCACACGGCGCTCACGCAACTCAAACACTTTTTGAAGTCGATAAACAAATCGGGCCATAATAATTTAGAGTATCACTGATTGACCTAAGTATTCAGGCCTTTCATCTTTTTGAGATCCTAATCAAGTTTCGGCCAACCGCAACAAAAATGAAGCTTTTTCGAAGGCACAACAAGAAAAAACCCTCTAAATAACGGAGGGTTCTCTGGCTCTACCTTGATTACTTTGATTTAATCGCATGTTTTCTCCTTCGAGTGGTTTTAAAAAAATAAATTCGTTTAAATAAGGCTTACGTTCTTGCAAGTTACATCTGTTACACCTCAACAGTTCTATTATTCGCAGAACCTTAGTCCCTCTCTAAGGTTTGAGGCCAGTTCAGCTAACGCCTTAATGCTTAACTCTTGAGTTCACTGCCAATCATGCAAGGACTCATGATGGCGTCTTTCATGCCGTGGATAATTTTTTTGTCCGCCGGGCAAGAGGTTGCCAACACACCGGCGAGCTCAATTTTTGCTCGTTCCGGCTCGGCGGGGTGTTCTGGATCAGGGGTTATAAAATAATACGGACACAGCCGGGTTCGTCCCTGAAACGACCGAATGGCTCCCGTTTCCAGATCAAGTTGTTTTAACGGATGAGCCATAGGTTTATGGTATTCCTGTAAAATATAAGGCGTCTGATCAAATGAGCTTAAAGCGCTTTCCACGGTCTTATCCCATACATCGCCTGACACATCATGTCCAATGGTCACACCTCGACTTCCCCACGCTAATGGAGAAAAGCCGGAGGGCTTGATTACCAACTGTCGCTCTTTTTGGGTCAGTCCCTTTAGGGATTCAAAAGATTGTACCGTCTGCCCTCGAAGGGAAAGATCGGGAATCACGCCCATAGAAGGCACGTAAGCCGGATCCATTAGCCAGCCCTTCGGAATACGTCCCCTTAGCCACTCCCAGTCTTCAGCTCCCAAATACTTTTTCCACAATGGCTTTAATATCGGATGATGAATTAGGGTCAACCAGCTTTTTTCCTCCAGATGCGGCTTAAAGGGTGGCGTGCAGGCCACCCACCCCCGCTTCACGGCATACTGAAGCAAATCCATTTTAGGAATGTTGGGCAAGTCGAACAACTCAAAAAATCGATAAATTAAATCAAGGGCCTTTTCCCCATCTCCAGAGTCAAACATCAATTTTTCCCGAACCAATGCCAGTTCTCGAGGGTGGATAACATAAAAATCCGGATAAACCGCCTGAATTTGTTCAGCGAGCCATGTCATTTCCTGCCGATAATCCGCGGATTCATCCGAAAGCACCACGCCAATCACAGGATTCTCTTTATCGGGAACAGCCGCCTTTAACATGGCCAAAAAGGCCTCCGGCATTCCTTCAGGTGCTTCCAGCACCGGAAACCCACTCTGTTTATACGCCTGATTCATGGCCGACGTAAACCCCATCCCGCCCGGAACAGCATCTACTTCCGTCAGGCGAATCCCCGATTCGGTCATCAACAAATCCGGTCGAATCACCAAAGGCATCCGCGAACGAAATCGTTTCATGGTTGCGTACTTGATCAGAGCCTCTGGCTTGCCCTGGTTAAGAATCGATGCAATCCAAACCGGTGCCTGCCCACTCAAGCTATCCCGATAAATACGCTCACAGGCCCACTCAAAGCGCCACAAAACGCTTCCCAAACGCTGTAATTCACCCTGAACAAACGTTGCTTTCAATTGAAACGGTTCTGGAGAAAGCCCCCAAGCCGACGGCTCTTTTGCTTCACCATATAGTGGTTTCTGGGGCAGGTAATCCGTATGGAGTGTCCGTATCTTCTCGGCTTCCATCAAAGCTGTCCTATTCTATAGTCCCATTCCTGTTTTCATCCGTAGGAATCCATTATAATGAGTAGTTAAAGTTCTCAAAAGCATTATATAATAGAGGGAGGAAGATAATCACCTATAGATTTTGAATCAATTTATTTGATTTCTTGTTTTCACTCTATTTTCTGCGATCATGTTGTTTACTAATTTTTTTAATCTGGGGATTTCATGGGCTTTTTCAATAAGAAAAAAAAAGAATCAAACACTGCCGATAACACCGCTAACCTGCCTGACGCCAAGTCTACTCAAGCCTCCAATTCTACCAGTTTATTCACCGATCAGGAACGTGTCTCTTCTGGAGTAGAATTCGGGCTGGATAACTTTTCTGATAGCGCCCCTCCCTCTTCCTCCAGCTCTGAAGTCTCACTCGCCACTCATGCGACTTCAGATAACGAATCAGTTTCTCCCTCCGAAGGTCCTTCTGCGCTCGATATGCCTGATTTGGCTCACCTGACGGATCCTATCAAGCCAGCAGATGAAGCCTCAGCAACAACACCCACCCTGGATGGTGACTTTAGCATCAATATCCCTGACTTAGAGGGCTTTACTTCACCTGCTGAATCTACGCCTGAAACAGCGACAGCGTCCCTCATGGAGGGAGATTTTAGCATCAATATCCCTGACTTAGATAACCTTGCCTCACCTGCTGAGCCTGCACCTGAGATAGCAGAAACACCCGTCATGGACGATGATTTTAGTATTAACGTCCATGACTTAGATAACCTTGCCTCACCTGCTGAGCCTGCACCT
>JAJCZA010000018.1 GCA_029262635.1 Vampirovibrionales bacterium
AGAAGGAATGAATTCTCGTATCCGTCACTATTTAGCAAGATTTCGACGGAAAACATTTTGCTATTCAAAATCAAAATCAATGGTCGTCGCAAGCCTTAAATTACTTTTTGCATTAAAACTCTCAAATAGTTAGCAACACCAAATACTATTGCTGAGAGGTGAGAAGATCGAACGGGGTCTCTGGAGGCAGTTCGTTAATAACCTTCAGTACATCAATGATAGCGGCGTGGTTTTGAATGTTTTTGGGGACGGTACTAGAGTCTTTATAATGATTCACAAGGGCAAGGTAGATCTGATGTCTCGCTCCTTCTAATGTTAATGGAGCATCTTCGGGTTGCTCGCTTTTTCTCTCTGAGTCTTTTGAGGTGCTGTTTTCCAGCAGAACGATTTTTTCTAGAATGTTCGGTGTTTCTTTAGGGAAAAATCTTGTCAGCCTTGCTAGGTAGCCTCGGTAGTGTTTGAGGGCTTTTTCAGGCTCTGGGTAGGTTTTTTCTGTTCCAAGATAGTAAATATCTCCCAAACGTTTGTGTGATTGAGAGGAAAGGTTTCTTGCCCCCATATTTTTTTCTAGTAAATGTTTCGCATGAAACCCATCAAAGATATGCCGAGCTGCCTTTTTAATAAAAAGTGAATAAGCGTTTAAAGCGCTAATTTCGTCTCCTTCGCTCAGAGTATAATAGAGCAGCTCGACGGCTTTATCTCTAAATGTTGTGCCGTCTTGAAGGGGTAAATCGGGGTAATGGAGTAATTTTTTGGCGACCTCGAATTCTACTTTTTCTCTGTCTCCCCATTGAGTCGATGTGTTCAGGTATTTGAGGACGATGTCGCCTATACCATCTGTGTCATCAAAATGGCGGAGTAGGCTGTTGGCCATTTCCCAAGCCTTATCGGATATTTTATGGGCCGGGTATTGGCTTAACGCCCGTTTGTAATAATAATCGGCCTTGGCCAAATCTTTAGGAACAAGTACTTCTTGGACGTATTTGTGGCCTTCATTTTCTAGGGTTTTGGCAGAAGAAAAAGCGGTCCATAGATTATTCCACCTTTGCTGCCAATTGGATAAAGTAGGGGCTTTTTTATAGGGTTTGTTGGTTAAGGTTAGGGTATCACCTGCTTTGGCAACGGGAGTCTGATGACCAAAATAGGGAGTGTTCTTTGGGGAAATGTCTTGCTTCATAGAATAAAGCGAAGGATTATTGGAAACGGTAGAGAGGGCGGGCACGAAACAGACTCCTTAAAAGAACGTGAAAGAGAAAAGGGCGAAGTAAAATTACTAATTGTGTAGTTTACAGAAGCATAGACCTTAATTCAAGAATAAATTATAAAATGATAAACTATTAAAGGCGATTTAAAGGCAGGGCAGTGCACATGACATTTTATACAGCAGATTCGATTTACACGTCAGGTCAAGGTGTTTTAACCGGTTATTCGTTTGAGGTGCTTGATGGTGTTATTGCACGACTTATTCCGATAGCCGAACTCACGCCAGAGGAAAAGAAAACCCTGATTTCTTTTAAAGACAGTCTGATTATTCCCGGACTAGTAAATACCCACAACCACTCGTTTCAATCTCTTCTTAAGGGTTTCTGTGATGATAAGGGCTTTTTCGACTGGCGAGATAACGCCTTATATAAATATGCGAATACCCTGACGGAGGAAGATATTTATAATGGTGCGCTATTCGCTTTTGGCGAGATGCTGTTGCAAGGGATTACTACGGTGTGTGACTTTTTCTATATTAATGATCAGGACAATCGTAATGCGCAGGCCGTGATTCGGGCGGCACGAGATTTGGGCATGCGGATCACACTGGCCCGCACCATGTACGATTGGGACGGCGCTCCTCGGCGCTTTCAGGAAACGGTGGATCAGGCTGTTAGCAATACCCGAGAGTTATTTCAAGCTTTTGAAAGCGATCCCATGGTTTTTGTCTTGCCCGCACCTCATAGTCTGCATGCAGCGAGCCCAGTTATGATCAAAGCTGGGCGAGATCTGGCTAAAGAACTGGGTACCAAATTTCATATGCACGTAGCCGAAGGCGAATATGAGCGCCAAATGATACAGGAAAAGCACGGTCATCCGCCTGTTAAATATCTGGCTGAAACCGGGATTCTTAATGAAGATCTAGTGATGGTTCACTGCGTCTGGCTGGATGACGAAGAAATTCAACTCATGGCCGATTGCCAATCGGGTCTGTCGTATAACCCTTCCAGTAATATGTTTTTGGGTGATGGCATTACCCGAATTAGAGAAATGGAAGAAGCGGGCGTGGTTATTTCTCTGGGAACTGATGGCGGGTGCAGTAACAACCGGGCCAGTATTATTGAGGAAATGCGGATGACCAGCCTGCTTCAGAAAGTTAAATGGTGCGATTCGACGGTTACAATGGCGGAGTCAATGTTCACCATGGGTACTCTGAACGGTGGTTTGAATCTGAATCAATCCATTGGACAAATTCAGTCGGGGTTTGCCGCTGATTTTGTTGTGGTGGATCTCAATGATCTCTCGATGCAACCCCGACAAAATATGACCAAAAATCTGGTTTATTCGCTTCAGCCATCAGCGTTTCAATCGGTTTATATCGCCGGGGCTCCCGTGGTGGAAAAGGGCCATATTCTAACAATTGCTGAAGAAAAAATTGTGGAAAAAGTTCAAAAAACAACGCAGGGCTGGCGTTAGAGTTTTTATCCGACGAGGCCTGCTTTTATAGTTGCTATATTGATAGTGGTTGGTGTATCATGCGAGTTGACTGGTATTAGAGGATTTTAACTGGAAGGGATGGTTCACAAATGCAAACGTATGGGATGATGTCGCCTTACACAGCGTATCAAACACGCTTTAGCGCGTCTCAATCTATTGAGAAGCGATTTTTAGGACAACAGCGTTCGGAAGGCTTTCAAAGACAGGCGAGCGTGCCTAAGTTCGGTTTAAGCGAAGAGTCCATCACCTATACGGGCTGGCAGGAAAAAGAAGTACGCCAGTACATGAAAGAATTCGGCGAACTTGAACAACCGCCTTACAACGCTAAATTTCATGCGGGTCGTCGTGAAGCCTTTTTGGATAAACTTCCGCCGAACACAACGGTGATTATTCCCGGAAACACCCTGCATTTACGTAACGGGGATGTGGATTATGACTTTCGGCAGGATAGTAACTTCTGGTACCTGACCGGCTTTAACGAACCCGATGCCATTGCGATTCTCTCCAACGATCCAGAGCAACCTGAATTTGCCCTGCTGGTCCCTCCCATGGATCCAGAAGCGACCATTTGGACAGGTAAACGGGCCGGCGTGGAAGGGGCGCAAAATATTTATCAAGCCAATGAGGCTTATAGTCTGGATGATAAAAGCACAGTTCTTGAACATGTGGCTACGGAGAGTCGAAAACTGATGATGATTCCTTCGCAAGTCAATGAAAGCCTGAATGAGGAAATTCGTGTTCATGTTATCAGTAGCCGACTGGACAGTAGGATGGGAAACCCGGTGAGTTATTTGTATAAACTTCGGGCCGTTAAAACGCCTTACGAAATTGCTCTGATGCAACGGGCCGTTGATATTTCCATTAAAGGCCATCGTCGTGCCATGGAGAAATTGAAGCTGACGCCCGGACTCATGAAAAAGTACCCGGATCATTTGGGCAAGGGATTAAACGAAGGGACGATTCAGGCAGCCTTGGAAGAACCTTTCAAGCAAAACGGCGGGGTCCGTACGGCGTATCCCTCTATTGTCGCTTCGGGAGCCAATGCCTGTGTGCTTCATTATTTCCAGAACAATGACAATGCCCAGCCGAAAGATTCTGTCTTGATCGATGCCGGGTCAGAATGTGGAAACTATGCTGGGGATATTACTCGGGTCTGGCCGGTGGGAGGGAAGTTTTCTCCAGCGCAAAAGGCTCTGTACCAAGTGGTGCTGGGCGCACAAAAGGCGGCCATCGAAGCAGTGAAACCGGGCGTGACAATGGGTGAAATTGATGCCGTTGCCCGTGAGAAAATGGCTGAAGGGCTGATTCGATTGGGTATTTTGACAGGAACCGTTGAAGAAGCCCTGGGGACGGATGTGTTAACCGCACCGCTTCGGAAGTACTTTCCGCACAGCACCGGCCATATGCTTGGGTTGGATGTGCATGATGTCGGTATTGGTGAAACGGGAAAAGGGGTGCCTTCGTCGAGTAACGGAAAGCGGGATTATTTGGATACACCGATAGAGGAGGGCTGGACCTTTACTATTGAGCCGGGGATTTATATCACACAAAAAATGGTCGAAGAAGAAGGGCTGGATCCCAAGTGGGCGAATATCGGTATTCGAATTGAGGACGATATTCTGATGACGCCCGACGGTGCTAAAAATCTATCAGAGGCGCTTCCGCGAGAGATCAAGGATATTGAAGCGCTGATGAAAGGAAAAAGCCGTTTGGCGCAGACGCTGGACCTGAATGGCTAGCTGATGTTAACCCGAGCTTTTAGCTCAAAGGGTTGCGGCTCATTTTCATCGAGTGTTCCGTTGATATTTAGGTTAAAGCCGATAAAACGAAGCAGGGAGAAAACCCTCTGCGCTTCCCCGGTTTCTGGATTTTGAACTGCGTTCTCATGATATCTAAATAACATATCCCGTAAAAGTTCCTGTAAATCGGGCTTTTCGTCATTATTTAAGTGTTGAAGAATTAAGCCCCCAAAATTCGTATCGGCTTGGCCGTTGTGGGTTATTCCGGCATCGGCTAGTCCTTTTAGAGCCATGGTCTGACGTTCAGGTTTCATGGCTTTTAAAAACGGATTAAATAGGCTTCGAGGCTGAAGGGTGCCATCGGTCACCAGTTGAGTAATCAGTCCTTGATATTCATCCAGCGCGTCACTGCTGATACGCCCCATTTTCGCCATAATCGCTTGCCCCAGTTCTTTTTCTGAGAAATCCCCTCGGGCAATCCCGTCTTTAAAGGCTTGCAGATCTGCGTCGGAAAAATGGTAGCGATCGCCGTCAGCGTTGACCTCCGTTTCAGACGAATCTACTTTTTGCTTGTCTAACAGGAGATCCAGTGCGTCATTGCCTCGGAGTAGAGGCGCCTGACCTGCACTAATTCCTCGTCGACGAGATGCCTGCGCCAAATCGTTATTTCCGTTATCAGAATAGCCCGCTGGATTCATCAGGCGATTGAGCATGGCGAGCTTATTCATAATGTCATACTGGAGAAAGACCTCTTGGCTAAAGAATTGTTGATGGAAAGGGTTGCCTATTTGTTGGATGGGAAGTTGGAAGCCACCTTGATATCCTCCGCCAGCGTTATTATTAAAGCCAAATTGGGGTACCTGCTGAGAGATGTATCCTTGCAAATAATTGTTATCAAAAGGGACACTTGAATTTTGAGGTGGGGCGCTAGCTATCATGCCACCCGTTCTGTAGTCAAACTCCTGTCCGGAGCTTTGGGCGCTTTTAAAATTTTTTAAGTACTGGTACTGAGCTGAAATACCGGAACTGACAAATCCGGGAATAATATTGGACATTGAAGCGGCTCCTCTCCACCCTTGCTTTCGCTCCTTTTTTAGGATGGATTCCATCAAAAAACTATCTATACAAGTTTTATCGGCGGAAACCGAGGTTTCTGCTATAAATGTAAGCAAATGTTTACAAAGCCAGTGAAGCCGGTCTTCTTTAGGGTTGGCTTGGCAGCTCTGCTATGTTAGAGAGACTCAAGGTGTTCTGGACGGAGGCGGGCGTTGTACTGGGCAAGAGCAGTTTGAATATCGGCGAGGTTGTCTTCGCCGAACTTATCGAGTACGGCTTGAACCAGTACAAAGGCGACCATGGCCTCACAAACCACGCCGCAGGCAGGGACAGCTGTTACATCTGAGCGTTCAAAATGGGCAGTTTCCGCTTTGCCAGTTTCTAAATTAACGCTCTGAAGTGCCTTCCGCATGGTCGAAATAGGTTTCATGACAGCTTTGATGACCAAAGGCATTCCGTTGGTGATGCCAGCCTCTAGTCCGCCAGCCCGATTACTGGCTCGGCTAACGATAGTTTTACCTTGGCGGCTGCCGGTCAGGATTTCGTCATGAAATTCGGTGCCGAACACCAGGCCACCGGTATCACCGGCGCCAATGGAAATGCTTTTGACTGCCTGAACACTCATGACAGCTTGAGCCAATAAACCATCCAGTTTTTTGTCCCACTGAGCATAAGAGCCTAAACCCGGTGGTAAATTTCGTACAAGCACTTCAATATCGCCGCCTAATGTGTTGCCTTCTTTTAAGGCGGCGTCAATGTGTGCTCGAATCTTACTCAGGGTAACCTCTTCAGCCCCACACCGCAGATCGTTACTTTCCACTCGTTGCATTAGTTCATCAAATGTGTTGGGATAATCCGCTTCGGGGACTTTAATACCCCCTAGTTGAGTGACGTGACTTCCCATGTCAATACCGAGTGCGTCCAGTAAACTTCGGGCAACAGAACCGGCGGCAACCCGAGCAGCAGTTTCCCGAGCGCTGGCTCGTTCCAGAGCATCCCGTAAATCTGTTAGGCCGTACTTATAATAGGCGGCTAAGTCTGCATGGCCTGGTCGGGGTCGGATAAATCGCTTGGCTTCTGCTGATTCTGTCCACTCACCTTCAACAGCCATCACGTCTTCCCAGTTCTTCCAATCTCGATTTTCGATAAACAGAGCGATTGGAGCACCGGTTGTTTTCCCAAAACGAACACCAGAAAGAATTTTTGCCTGGTCTTTTTCAATGTGCATTCGTCCCCCACGCCCATAACCCACTTGACGCCGAGCAAGCTGTTGGTTGATTGCGGCGTGGGTCAAAGGAACACCGGCGGGAAATCCGTCAACAAGAACAGTTAAGCCCTGCCCGTGGGATTCACCGGCTGTTAAGAAACGCATCGTGACAAGAAGACCTTAACCGATTTTACGGACTTTATTCTTTCGAATACAGCTTGTACACATCCGAATAGTTTTGTGGGTTCCGTTTTGAAGAACGACTCGGCACCGTTGCAGGTTCGGTTCCTGAAAGAAACGGTGGTGCTTGTTGGAAAAGCTGACTTTGTTCGATTTGTTTCGTTTTTTACCGCAAGTTTCGCAGACTGCCATGATTTGGAACGCCTTTAAAATTAATCGAGATACTGATGTGGTATTTAATCATTAACAGACCCACTTGGCAACCCAGAGAATCGAACAGGTTTTCTAATGGAGAGAGGCCGCTAAAAAGAGCTGAAAAAAGAGGCAAGTCCTGAAATTCAGGAAATGCCTCTTTGAGTTGAATCTTGCGATAATTCTCTACAATTATGCATGATTAAATCAAACTATTTTATCTATCTCTTACTTTTTCTCCTTTTATTTATCTCTCTCTTACTCGATTAACCCGTTTTTGCGACATAATTAGTCGTTTTAAACGAGTGGATGATAATGAATGTGGGCCCTCCTGTTCTATTATCTGGACATCATTCAATAGAAAATACTCCTTTCCTTCTATTGGATTTACAATGAACCTACTCAGACATTTTTTCATTGTTCCGTCCTCATTTTAATAAAAACAATTAGCAGGCTTAAATTGCTCTCAAATAAGTATTCTGTTACATTTTTTACCCTGATTTATGGGTGTATACATATCTGTATACTCGAAAGGTAGAATAAAACATGTTTTGTTACATATTTGTGACTTATTTTGTAGGGTCGAGTGGATAAATCGAGAGATTATAAGTTTACGCTTCGCCTTTTCCTCGCCAGAATCTTGCTTTAATGATATTCTTTCCATATCGTTATATGAAGAGAATCCCCATGTTTGAACGCTCTGACAGCCGATCGGCTAATATTCTGCGTCCCATTGAAATTACCCGGAACTATACCAAACACGCTGATGGATCGGTGCTCATTGTTTATGGGGATACAAAAGTGTTGGTCACGGCGTTTGTCGAAGAACGGGTGCCTCGTCACGTATTTATTTCGGGTGTGGAAAAGGCTGGCTGGTTGACGGCAGAGTATTCTCTGCTTCCCGGTTCTACTAATACCCGTTCGAATAGAGAGCGAAGTCGAGTATCTGGTCGAACATCTGAGATCCAGCGGTTGATTGGTCGATCGCTTCGTGCGTCGATTGATCTTAGCAAACTGGGACAGCGTACGATTACCATTGACGCGGATGTTATTCAGGCTGATGGTGGTACCCGGTGCGCGGCTATTACAGGTGGGTATGTGGCCATGATGGATGCTTTAAAAAACCTTCAGCGTAAGGAACTGCTAACTGAATTGCCACCGATTACCCCTATTGCCGCTGTTAGTGTGGGCCTGATTGACGGTGAGGTTGTTCTTGATTTGAATTACGAAGAAGATTTTGCCGCTGATGTAGATGCCAATGTGGTGATGAATGCTGATGATTGCATTATTGAATTTCAGGCCACTTCTGAAGGCACCCCGTTTACGAAGGTTCAGCAAAACCAGATGCTGGATTACGCTCACGAAGGCATTAAAACGCTTTTAAAACTTCAGCGAGATGCGCTTGAAGAGGAAATTTTTTCTTCCTAACCCTTTATATTATTAGTCCAGCCGAATTTTTTAATGACTTCAACGACCAATAGACGTCAACAGCCGATTCAGCGCCCGAAGGGGACGCAGGATATATTTCTCGACAAGGTAGCGCTTTGGCATGCTGTTGAACGCACCGCCACTCAATTACTAGAGTCTGCCGGGTATTCCGAAATTCGTACTCCTGTTTTTGAGTCGACGGAATTGTTCAAACGAAGTGTGGGCGAAGACACGGATATTGTTAACAAGGAAATGTATACCTTTGAAAAAGGCGATCGGAGTCTGACCTTACGTCCAGAAGGGACAGCCGGTGTTGTCAGGGCTTTTATCGAGCAAGGGTTACATCGTCAGCCGAAGCCGCTTAAGCTTTTCTATTCGGCTCCCATGTTTCGTTATGAGCGACCTCAGGCGGGGCGTCAGCGACAATTTCACCAATTTGGTGTTGAGGTATTTGGTGCTGATAGTCCGGCGGCGGATGCGGAAGTGATTCAGTTGGCCATGAGGCTGTTTGAACGATTAGGGCTACCTAACTTGGTGTTGGAAATCAATAATATTGGCGACTCAGCCTCCCGGCAACAGTTTCGCGAATCCTTTTGTCAGCTTATAGAACCCGTGTTATTAGAATTCTGTGACACGTGTCAGACCCGCTTCCATACGAATCCGTTTCGAATGTTAGACTGCAAAAACTCGGCGTGTCAGGAACATTACAGCGAACCCACCGTTGCCCGGTTTTTGGCTAGCGAATGGACCAGTGAAGCTAGTCAAAAGCATTACACTCAGGTGACGACTATTCTTGATTACCTGAAGATTCCGTATCAACGAAACCATCGATTGGTTCGAGGGCTGGATTATTACAACGCCACCGTGTTCGAAATTACCTCAACGCATTTGGGGGCACAAAATACGGTGTGTGGTGGTGGGCGATACGACTCTCTGGTAGAACAGCTTGGTGGTCCGTCAACACCAGCTGTTGGCTGGGCGCTTGGCATGGAACGGTTGGTTTCTTTGGTTGAAGACTGTGCTTTACCAGCACTAGACTACTATATTGTGACGGATCAGCATGCTTCGGCGTTGGCTTTAGCGGATCAGTTACGCCAGCAAGGTAAAAGCGTGGAAGTGGATTTAACGGCTCGGGCTTTTGGTAAGCAATTAGCCACTGCTAATAAACGACATGCCCACAGTGCTATCATTCTCGGTGAAGCTGAAGCAAGCTCGGGGCAACTTCAGATCAAGTTTTTGTCTTCCGGACAGCAAATAGAACAGTCGAGAGATGACTTGCTTAAGAGCTGCAAATTGCCAGAAGCCTAGAAAAATTTCTCTCGGACTGTGAGAAAGAGCAGATGAACTTCCTATTTAAAGCCCCATTTCTGGCATTGTAGCATTGTATAAACTTTGGAAAGGGAGTGATTAATGACCCTTGTCTGGCCTTATCAGAGTAGAATTAGCGAATGATTAGAGAGTCCTTAAAAAATGTAACAATCTATTAACTACTTGTTCAAGAAAGGGTTAATGGGGCCGATGATAGATATGAAGGTAATGTAGTGATACTACTCAGAAGGATAGAGGAAAAGAGATGCGTCATAGAATATCCCCCAAAGGGCAAAGTGTTTCAGAATATACTCTTTTAGGCGTTTTAGTGGCGGTCGCATCAATAGGGGCTTTAGGGAGTATGACTGGTGTTTTCGATAATGCCTTACCCGGCGTTCTTGACCGGATTTTTGGTAAGCCTGACATAGCTGTCTCTGCTCCTTCCGTTTACGCTACAACGAGTGGGCCAAACGTGGCTTTGCAAAAAACCTTTCCAGGCTCTAAAACCCTTACTATTACTCTCGACAGCGGATTAGAGATAGAACTTGGACCCTATGCCGATGACATGACGGCATTGGTTGAAACAGCAGGTGCCAATGGGGCAACTCGTCAACTTGCTTCCACCCTTGAGAACCTGACTAAACAAATGTTGACTGCCGAAGAACTCTCGCCAGAACAAGCTCAAGCACTTATGGATTTAGCCAACAGTGGCCATACTAATGCCAATATGGAAGCTGCTTTGGAAAAAGCGTTTCAGTCAGGCCATACGGGTCCACTTACTTATAACGGCGTCACTTACTCCGGTCTAGATGATTTTGGGGATGAATTGTTCTTTATGTATGCATCGGACGCAGAGTTTCCGGACGTGGAAGAATTGATCAGAAGCGGGGATTATGGGCCGGCCATGGAACTTATTGCCAGCTCGTATCAAAACTGGGAGGGCCGTGGTCAGTTTTCAGCGCCTTTTTTATCAGCATACACAAAGGCGCTGGATAGCGGTGCTATGGAAGATCCGGCTGTTAAGACGGTGGTGGATACGTTGTCCGCAAAAATTCTTATGGCAGGGCAAGCCATTGGATGGACTGATGGCGATATCAATCACCCTCAGTTAATGGAAGCTGCGAACGGTGTTTTGGATGGAGGAAAATCCGTTTCCGAATTGACTCACAAGGACTCTGTTGGAATTTGTAACCTAGACAATGGGCAAGATACGGGTGTTGAGTGTTATTAATACCCATACGGGCATTTAATCATTTTAATCGGAGCCTTTGGTATAATCAATTTAACGCATCGAGTTCAGGTTAATAAAGATTTTAAATGTTACCATCGGCTGAATTACAGGAGCAAACGGTTGTTGCTCTTTTCCAAAAGATGGAAAAAGAGGGGATTCGCTATGCGTTGCTCCGAAATTTTGAGGACTTTCCTCGATTTGGTCACGATGTGGATTTGGTAATCCACCGGGATGACTTGTTGAAATGGCGAAATCAGCTTAAATCAGTCGCTCTGGAAGAAGGTTGGGATACGGTAACGGAATGCGCGCACTGGGCTCAATCGGGTTCGGCACTTCATAATATTGAAGTTTTTCGTTTGTATCGAAAAGAGCCGCTCGCCTATCTTCAGGTGGATGTTTTTCACGGTTCACTATTGTGGGCCCTTCCTCTTTATTCGGAAGAAGACATACTGACGGGCCGAATTAAACATTCGGCCCAACCCTTTACCCAGTGTCATCCCCACGTGGAGCACATTAACCATTTGTTGCAGATCGCCAAGGTGTCAGCTTATTCCGGGATGACGGCTGAGCTGTTTGATACGGAAGGAAAAGCTGAACGATATCGGCAGAAAGTGCTTACTTATCACCAAAGCGATCAGGACGCTTTTGAAACCGTTTTAAAGTCTTCCTTTTCAGTTCATGGGCTTCAAGCGCTTCAGGCACTTGAAAGTAAAAACTTGCTTCGCTTTAATCATGCTATTCAAAAATGTCGGCAATATTTTTTCTTTGCCTTTTTGATGCGCCATCCTCTTAAAACACTGAGGCTACTTGGGAATCGACTCCAACACAAGTTTTACTCTTTCTGGTTCCGGCCTTGTGGCTTTGTTCTCTCTATTCATGTCAGTGCAGAAGAGGAAAAACAACGAATTCAGGACGCATTGCAATCTTTAATGGATGCCAATGCGCTCATCGGCTTTTCATTAAAATGGGCTGATTTACCCCGGCTGAACAAGCAGGAACGTTGTATCCTGGAACGGGGAGGGCTTATTGTTAAATGGGTGAATGTTGCTAAGAAGGGGTGTCAATCGACTTTAACGGTTGCTGATTATGGAACAAAAGCCGCTTTAACTGGCGTTCTTTTAGAACGGTTAATCCAGCGTCATCAGAGACTATCAGGGTAATGTAAACAATCAGAAACACGAACTTGGAACTCCTTCTTTAAGGAGTCCCGACTGTGGTATGATTCTAACGCTTTACTTTTTATATTGATAATAAGGTTTTAGGCAATTGACTTGGCAGGTGTAAGGTAATCACAAAGGATTTTTTTTGAAGATGGGAATCTTGACCACGGTTAAAGACCAGTTAAACGAACTTAAACAACACCGGAAAAAGGAAAAGTTCCTTAAACAGGTGGTTCAGGTTTATTCAAGCCCATGGTCCAAACGTCGGGGTAATTTTCGTTACTTAGAGGAATACGAGAACGAGCGTTTTCAGAGACACATGAAAAGTCGTTTTCTCACGGATCAACAGCAAATTTTAAGCCGTTTGTTCAGCACGTTTGCCATCGAAAGTCTGGAGCAACTCCCGGAGGAGTCCCGGCAAACTGTCCGACCCATTATCTCGCTTATGGCATTGGGCCAGCCTGATGCATCAGACGAGGAACTCAATGAGGCGATTGGATGCATTGGTATTACTCCCATGCCGATTTACGCCTCATTTGCGGAAAACTCTGCCCAAGCAACCCTGATTCGTATGATCCTGGATCAGCTGATTCAAAAAGACACGGTGCCTAAATTTTATGATTATGACCACTTAGAGGATATTGTTCCTATTGTTCAGAGCCGTTATCTCTCTGAAAATGGCACGACGAATCCAGAACACAGTCAGCGATTCCTCGATGCCTTGTGGCTACTAATCGGTCATGAGCTTCCTGTGACGGATTGGTCAAAACTACCTCAAAGCCTGAAAGCCCTTTTAGGTAACGAGCATGGCTATGTGCCGGTACGTAATACCATTGATCCCCAAGCCGCAGAAACTCTGTCGGACGTGGTAGAAGAATTTTCAGCCATGCGAGGTGAGGATAATCCCGAGCGCTTTTTAGAAATCAATAAAATTTACTCCCATCGGGTTGGTAGTGGGAAAGAACCGAGCTACTCCAAACGGGATCTCTCTTTGATTCGAGGCTTTGAAGCCAATCATCACCTGATGCTCCGTACTATTATTGCCTTGAAAAACGAAGGTAAAATAAGAAAAGACGATGAGGTTCTCATCATTGGGCCTCGCCATGTGGATGAAATCCTGTTTTTCCGAAAGCATCTGGGGCTGAGAAATACCATTGGACTTGATTTATTCAGCGAAAAAGATCTGGTGGTTTACGGTGATATGCACAACATGCCGTTTGAAGATAATCGGTTCCGTTTAATCTTCAGCGCCAAGACTTTTCCGTATGCTTATAATTTGCGAAAAGTGATTCAGGAACTCGGACGTGTAACCCAGCGTCCCGGCTATATTGTTAACCTGGATTCTGCGGGTCGGGTTAAAGGGCCGGACCCATTGGGCCGAACCGATACCACTAATCTGGAAACCGTACTGAGCATGTTCTACGAATTCCCCAACCGAGTTATTGCCAAGGATCCCGGCCAGAGCCATAATCCAGAAAAACGGGCACATTGGCCTTGTTATGCTGTTGAATTAACCTCATCAATTTGAAGAAAGAGCTTTTTATGACTCCATTGACTGTTGAAAAAACATCCAATCTTGATAAAGAGGCGATTGAAGCGCAGTTTCAGCGAGATGGCTATGTGTTGGTTCCGGGCGCAATCTCCCGTGAGCGGGTTCTTGAAATTCGAAAAGGCATTGCTGAACGCATTAACAACCAGTCCTCTGGCGTTTTTAACCAACCTGCCGAACTGCTTCAGAAAGTCTACAGTCAGGAACCGGCCAAAGGTATTTTGACCGATCTGTTTGTCAACTATCCTGAGGCATTGGACGTAGCTTGTAATGATAAAGTGACTGAAATGCTGAAAGTGGTTTTGGGTGATAACTTTGTTATGCTCCCTGATTCGACCGCTCATTGGGGCTATTACAATATCATGCATGCCGATACGACCACAGCGGAACAGCAGGGCTGGATGTATCATAAAGAATCGGATTACCGTATCGTGGTTGTGGGTATGTACCTTCAGGATAATCAGGGTGACGGTGGTGGGTTGTACCTAGTTCCAGGTACCCATAACGAACCTGATCCGTTTGTTAAGTTACGACGAGAACTGCCTGGTAAGCAAGCTAAACTGGCCAAATCTCCATTGAAGCGGTTATTAAGAACCCTTTCTTTGGGTCGCCTTTATAATTACGAGAAACCTTTTCTTGAAATTCCTACCGGGTTTGATGTCCCGACAAAAGCGGGCGATGTATTAATTTTTGATATGCGCTTGCTTCATCGTTCCAGCTTTCCCTTGGAAAAAGGCTTGCAACCAGAAGGCGGGAAAATGTCGATTTTCGTTCATGCTTCCCGCAATAATCAGCATGCGACCAACTATGTGGACTACATCAAAACCAAGTTTGAGGCTTATGCCCACTTGCATAATGAAGATCGGAACACCACGGAACAAACTCGACGCTGTGAAGAGTACGGGTTTACGGCCCTTTAGATTTTTAATAGCTAGAGCTTTTGGTACAGGTGACCCGGTAAATACAATCGGGTGGCTTTCTTAAAGTGGGTCTTTATAAAGTCGCAAGCGGCCTTTCGTGCGTCAGCGGCTTCTTTTAAATGGCATCCACCCACGTTGCGTTCATTATTCGGGAACCCGCTATACCAGAGTAAGCCTCCTTTGGGTAAACTGGTGTGCATGTTTTGAAGTACCCGCAAAGGGTTTCGCACGTGTTCCAGCACCTCGCCGGTGACAATAATGTCCTGCTTGCCTAAATCCGGGTACAGGCATTCTTCTTGAATAGGAATAACCGTTACCGGATTCTCTCGTTGGGTATAGCGCCATTTGGAAAACTCCAGATTCCCGCCTTTAATATCAGCGATGGTTACCGAATAGCCAAACGAGGCAAAAGCTAAACCATAATCACTAACACCACAGCCGTAATCTAAAACCCGAAGGGTTTTCCGTTGCTTTGGCGGATAAAGGCTGTTGATATGCTTTAGGATTTTACTGGCCGGATCAAATCTAGTATAGGCTAACATGTAGCGAGAGGTGGAGAGAAACGTACAGGCCCGGTAGTTATCGAGTAACTTTTTGTCGGTTTCTACCCCGCTATCAAAGGCTTTTTTGTATTGTTCCATACTTTCATCGCTCTGCGTATAGCGTGCTTCCGCTTCGGACACTTGGTAAAACGTCATAATCTCGTGAAGTCGATCCGTTGCCAACGTTCGGGACGGATTTAGTCGAGTCCTTAAACCCAATGTGGCTTCATCCAGCGTCAGGTTTTCAGGATCAAACAGCCAGGAACGCAGTTTTAATCGACGTTTTTCGTAAGAACGTAGTAAATTCATGGAAGAATCCCTTGCTGGTATTGAGAGGATAATGGTGCAGGAAAAAGCCTTTGTGTCACGCATGAAACCACATTTTGGATGGCATCCGGCTGAAACGGAAACACGGATTCGGGCTCTTGCACTAAAACCCCTCCTGTTTTTAGCGTGGTAAGTGTCTCGGCTAATTGTCGGGTTAATGTCTCCGGAGAGTCTAAAGTCTGAACCCAGTTCCGCTGGGCCAGAACGAAGGGGTTTGGTTGGTTGAGGCCAATTTGAATATTTAACACCGGCTTTCCAACTAAAAACGCTTCCAGCAACATCATGGAGGTCATCCCACACACCACATCCGATACAGCTAAAACATCCAATGTGGCGAGAGATTGGTCTATGATGGCAGATACCTGACTCTTTCTCTTGCGATTTTGAAAAAACGTTTTGTAATTGGTTGAATCTTCTCGTGGATGTAGTTTAATCAGAAGCGTTATGAGGTCTAAGTTTATGGTCTCACTCACCGTATCTAGAGCGTTTAGCAGTTGGTTTAACACGGTTTTTTCCGTATAGCCAAAGTCAACCGCTCCCTTAGAGTCCGTTTTCAACTGGCTTAATGGTTCTGACACAAACGTAATCACTTGCGAGTTCGGTGTCAAATTCAGGGACTGTTTTGAATCACGGACTCGTGCCGATGCCTCTTTTAATGTATTAAACTGTTCCCATTGTTGCTGAAACCACTGAAAATAAGGTTGTCCCGTTATTTGGATTCGATCTGCTTCAAGGCCTTCGGCAATCAGCCTGTTTTTCGCTTCCTCATCCATCACGAGAATCTGATCCGGCACGTAGGGATGTTGCCGATCCTTCTCGTATAAGTGGCACTCAGAAACGCCATAGTTTGAAAATCGGATACCATAATTCAACCATTGATCCAGAATAGCTGCTGACGGAATACCCAGCGATTGTGCCGCTTGCCACAGATATTTTTCCGTTGGGTCTTCGCCACTGGTGCCGGTTAGGATAAAACCGGGCACTATCTCTTGTAGCCATTGGTTTAGAGTTTGAGGAGTAATGCCTGAAGACAAAAGAATTTGGTTAATATCCTCTCCCTGATAGCCCGCTTCGGTATATTTTTTAAGCGCTATTTCCTTCCCCACGAGACGAGGGGTCAGTCCTGCCGCTTTTAGCGGTTCAATTAGAGGGATAATCGTATTAGCGCCACCTGGATCCCGGGCGAACAGCAAGATATTTTTAGAAGGTAAAGAGAAAGGTTCCATAATAGCGGTATTTTACCAAAAACAGGCATACGAAACCGCTTGGGATATAATAGGATTTCGTCTCCTCCAACCAAGAAGCGATTTCATCATGCCCCCTGTTTTTAATGTGTTAATCATCGGTGCTGGACAAATTGGCGCCTTTTACGACACCCCAAAAAATCTGCAAGTGCTGACTCATGCCCATGGTTTTTCTCAAGTCGATGGCTTCAACCTGCTGGGGTTTGTAGATACAGACACGGATAAAGCCGAACAAGCCGCCCGTCTTTGGGGGGGGCAAGCATTTCTTTCGATTGACGACGCTTTTGGACAATGTGCTTCTATTGATGTGGTGTGCTTGACCACACCCACGGCCACCCATCTGGATTTATTACGCTCACTAGCGACTCGCCCTATTCGAATGGTTTTTGCTGAAAAACCACTGGTTCAAACCCTGAACGATGCCCATGAAATTGTTCGTCTTTACACTGAACGAGACATTGCCCTAGCCATTAACTTTATTCGACGCTTTGTTCCCGAATTTCAGGCGTTGAAAGCTCATATTCAATCTGGGTTACTCGGCGAGTTTCAAAGCGGCGTAGCTTATTATGGTAAGGGTTTTTTAAACAACGGCTCTCACCATTTGGATCTTATTAATTTTCTGTTGGGCTCGTTCCACTGTGTGGGTGTTACCGAGAGTCTGGACGACTTTTGGCCCCATGATCCCTCTCTGAGTTTCAGGTTGGAAGCCGATAACCCGAAAAAAAGCCCTCTCCTGCTTAAGGCTGTGGATGCTCGTCATTATACTCTGTTTGAGTTTGACTTTCTTTTTGAAAAAGGACGGCTTCGAATGATTAACGACGGACAAACGCTGGAATATTATACCGTCGAACCTCATCCTCACGTGTCAGGGTATCAGAGTCTAACGTTAGCGCGTCGGGTGGATACTCGAATTCATCAGGCGATGGCCTTTGCCGCAGAAAACCTGTATCATTACCTGGCCGATGGAATAGCCCTTCAATGCGACGCTTCAGCCGCTATTCAGAGCCTTGAGCTCTATGAGGAAACCCTTTATCAAGCTAACCGCTACGAGAAACAAGGGTGTTAATCGATTTTAAGCCTGTGGGTTTTGGTTTTTAAAAATACCCTGTTAATGCTAAACTAACGGGTGTTTTTCAATTGGAGTTTTCCCGATGGCACAGCTTATTCAGGATTCCCGCACTGATCAGACTTCTCAGGTGCTGGCGGTACATGGAGGCGATAAAGTCCGAACTATTCCGTTTCCAGGTTATCGAACCATTGGTGATGAGGAAAAACAAGCGGTTTCCCGTGTGTTGGATAGTGGCGTTCTGTCTCAGTTTCTCGGGTGTTGGCATGAGAGTTTTTATGGGGGTCCGGAAATCCAGGCGTTTGAACGAGAGTGGGCAACGTTTTTTGGTGTTAAGCACGCCATTACGGTTAATTCCGCTACCTCTGGCCTGTATGCCGCTGTAGGCGCACTTGGGATTGAACCTGGTGACGAAGTGATTGTTTCCCCCTACACCATGTCTGCTTCCGCTACCGCTCCGCTAGTCTATAATGCCATTCCTGTTTTTGCAGATATTGAAGAGAAAACTTACTGTCTTTCGGTTGAATCGGTGGAACAACGGATCACCGAACGGACCAAAGCTATCATTATTGTGGATCTTTTTGGTCTGCCTTACGATGCCAAAGGGATCAATGCACTGGCGAAAAAGCATGGAATTAAAGTTATTGAAGACTGCGCTCAAGCGCCGGGTGCCCGATATAACGACCAATATGCTGGAACTCTGGGCGATATTGGAGTGTATTCTCTAAATTATCACAAACACATTCACACGGGCGAAGGCGGTGTGCTTGTGACCAATAACGATACCCTTGCAGAAAGGTTGAAGCTCATTCGCAACCACGCTGAAGCTGTATTGCCGGGCAAATACCCGGACCCAAACGACTGGACTGAAAGCAATCTGACCAACATGATTGGCTTTAATTACCGGATGACTGAAGTCGATGCGGCCATTGGTCGGGAGCAACTGAAAAAACTGCCCAAATTGCTGGAAGCCCGTCAGAATAATGTGAACTATCTAAATCAGGCGTTAGGCAAAATTCCCTGTATCCAACCCACAACCCTTCGAGAAGAAGCCACCCACGCTTTTTATATTCATCCAATTCAGTTTAACGCCGATGTGGCAGGCGTTCATCGTGACGTGTTTATCAATGCAGTCAAAGCGGAACTTTCACCCACGAATTTGCGTTCTGGCGAAGGTGTTCCTATTTCGACAGGCTATGTTAAGCCGTTGTATCTTTTGCCTATGTATCAAAAACGTCAAGCCTACGGCACCGGCGGCCTTCCGTGGAGTTTGCCAGAATACACAGGCTCCGTCAGCTACGAAGCGGGGTTATGTCCGGTGGCTGAACGAATGCACACCGATGTGTTGTTTTTGAACAATTTAATTCACCCGGAATTGACTCAAGCGGATCTGGATGATGTTATCCAAGCCTTTCAAAAGGTTTGGGATAATCGAACTCAGCTTGGACAAGGAGAACCTGCCGTATGAAACAAGCATTTTTAACCGGCGAACGCATTTATCTTCGAGGGCTGCGCGAGGCCGATCTGGATGGCAACTACATTGACTGGTTGAATGATGCTGAAATTTGTCGCCATAATTCCCATCATGTTTTCCCCTACTCTCGAAATGTCGGGGCGGACTATATAAAAAACCTCGATAACAATCGACAGACGCTGGTTTTGGCTATTTGTCTGAATGTAACCGCTGAACACATTGGTAATATTTCTCTCCAGCGCATTGATCCCATCAGCCGTCAGGCCGAATTTGCTATTCTCATGGGAGAAAAAGAGCATTGGGGCCAAGGCTACGCCAAAGAAGCCGCCCGATTAATTTGTGACCATGGGTTTAACACCCTGAATCTCAACCGAATTTATTGCGGTACGTCGGAAGAAAATATTGCCATGCAAAAGCTGGCTCAATTTATGGGCATGCAGAAGGAAGGTCGGCGACGACAAGCCCAGTTTAAAAATGGAAAATATGTGGATATTATGGAATTTGGTGTTTTAAAATCCGAATTTGTTGATGTTTTTTCCAGCAAGCATCAACAAAAAAGTAAACCTGTTTCAGTTTAGTAAAATAAAACGAGTAAAATAATGACTGAAAAACGCATTGCTATTATTACCGCTAAAGGCAGGAGTCGTCGACTCCCCGGAAAAAATACCCGCCCCTTTTTTGGTAAACCTATTATTAACTATTCGATTGAACCTGCTATTCAATCCGGTTTGTTTGATACGGTTATGGTCTCGACTGATGATGAAAACATTGCGGAGATTGCTCGATCCTGTGGTGCTGAGGTCCCTTTCCTTCGCTCGCCAGAAATGGCAAGTGACAGCGCCCTGATTTACGAAGTGGTAGAAGAGGTGCTGACCAACTATAAAAGTCAGCAGAAAAGAACTTTTGATTGGGTGTGCTGTATGCTGCCGACAGCTGTCTTTATCACGCCGGAAAAATTACGAGATGCCCATCAACGACTGCAAGCCCACCCGGAGATGGAAGGTCTGTTCACTGTTGTTCGTTATGCGGATCCGATTCAACGGGCACTGCAGCTGGATAACGACGGACAAGTTAGTATGGTTTGGCCGGAGAACGTGACTGCGGTCTCTAACGATTTGCCGCCTCGCTATCATGATGGCGGGCAGTTTTGGTGGATTCGCCCCAATGCTTTGCTTGAACAGCACAAAATGTATGCGGATAAATCGTTGGGTATGGAGATCCCCGAGTTTGAAGCCGTGGATCTAGACAATGAAACCGATTGGCAAATGGCTGAATTGAAGTATCGACTTCTTTTAGATAAAAAGGAAAAAGAAAAGGCGCTTGCTTAACTCATGACTGTTGCGAATACCGAAATTCGAGTTCAACTAAGAAAAGCGGTTGAGTCTGATTGTGAGGCTATTTATCAGTGGCGAAATCATGAAAAAACACGCCAGTTTATTTTCGATTCAACTATTATTTCGTTTGATGCCCATGCACAATGGTTTACCAAAACCCTAAAAAACCCTCAGCGTGTCTTACTTATTGGTGAGGTTAATCATTTGCCCATTGGGGTTTTGCGATTTGATTTTAATGAGCAAAAACAGGCTATTGTCTCTATTTACCTAGTTCCTGGCGAAGAAGGTAAAGGTCATGGTTCTGAATTACTAAAATCCGGAAATCATTGGCTTGCTTCAGCTCATCCTGAAATTACTGAAGTCATCGCCCAGATACTACCGGAAAATACCGCCTCCTTGAAAGCATTTGAAAAAGCAGGCTATAAAGAATTTAGCCGAGAATACCATTATTCACTCCACCTTGCTGATGAACCGACTAGAGGAGCTTTCTATGAGTCTGAGTGAGATTCGTATCGCTAACCGTCCAATTGGTGAAGAGCATCCTCCCTTTATTATCGCCGAGATGTCCGGGAATCATAATCAGTCTCTTGAGCGGGCGTTAGCCATTGTGGATGCGGCCGCAAAAGCCGGAGCGGATGCATTGAAAATCCAGACATATACGGCTGATACGATGACGCTGGATATTGACGAGGGTGAGTTTTTTATTGAAAACCCGAATAGCCTCTGGCAAGGTGAGTCTCTGTATAACCTGTACCAAAAAGCTTATACCCCGTGGGAATGGCATGAGCCCATTATGAAACGGTGCGAAGAAAAGGGGCTCATCTTTTTTAGCGCTCCGTTTGACACTACGGCCGTGGACCTTCTCGAAACCCTCAATGTACCGGCCTATAAAATTGCTTCGTTTGAAAATGTGGATATCCCTCTAATCAAAAAGGTCGCCCTAACGGGAAAACCGCTAATTATCTCCACCGGTATGGCCAGCGAAGAAGAGCTGCGAGAAGCCGTTGAGGCGGCTCGCTCCGTTGGATGTCAAGAGCTGATCCTGTTGAAATGCACCAGCAGTTATCCGGCTTCGCCCTCGGATAGTAACTTGAGGACGATACCCGCGTTTCAGGACTGTTTCGCATCCATGGTTCCCCACTTTCAAGTGGGTTTGTCCGATCACACTCCCGGCATCGGTGTGGCAATGGCGAGTACTGCCCTCGGTGCTCGAGTGATTGAAAAACATTTTACTTTGTCCCGAGTAGACGGTGGTGTGGACTCGGCGTTTTCGCTAGAACCTGATGAACTGACCCAGTTGGTTCGAGAAAGTAAAATGGCGCATGCGGCTTTAGGAGAGGCTTTTTGGGGCCCGACGGAAACTGAAAAGTCATCACTCCAGTTTCGGCGATCTTTGTATATTGCTGAAGACATTCAGACTGGCGAGATACTCACCCCGAAAAATTTGCGTGCCATTCGCCCCGGAAAAGGACTGGCTCCTAAATATTATGAACAACTTTTGGGCCAGACGGTTACCCGTGATCTAAAGCGAGGCACGCCCATGAGTTGGGATGCGGTTGAAATCACTTTGCGAGTTTAGTGCTTTAGAGGTTGGTTGGTTTGTTTAGTCTTCTTTTCGTAAGCGGTTATTGCTTTTGCCCATTTTTCGGTTTCGCTAAGTGATGTATCGGCTTTATGTTCGTTATACAGGCGTGCTAAAGCTAGAATTTTTGGGCCGTAAGCTTTGGATTGTGGACCGATCCTGGTTCCGTTTCGAAAGTTTCTTGGGCCCGCAATATACGCGGTTAAGGCTTGCTTCCAATTTTCCTCTTCACTGAGGGATGGATCTTTAAATCGACGATACATTTCGGTTAGATAACGACCGCCCCCTTGTAAGCTTTTTTCTGGATCAAACCGTTCATCTATTTCGTCGTTTACTTTAAGTCCGACTTCGCGTGCAGTTGGGGCTAGCAACTGACCGAGCCCAACAGCTTTATTTGCCGAGTTGATGTAAGGTCGATCGCTTGATTCCTGAAAAATTTTAGCCATCCAAATGGCTTTGGGCACATTAATTTTAGGATCCTTGGAGACCTTATCGATTAAACTGGAGATTTGTTCTTTCGTTAATTTGTGTGTCTTGGCATATTCCACATTGGGAATATGGATGTGTTCAGGTGGAGGGCCTTTACCCGAGAGTTGTTTCCAAACGGGTTGAGAGGGTGCCTTTTTTCTTTCTTTTGGAGAGAGAGGAGCTGGTTTTGGTTTGGGTGTTAGTCCACTGGGTTCTCGGATAAAACCCGGCATATCAATGGAAACACCCGCGATTAAATCTTCGCCGAAATAACCTTGCAGCTTCGTAACCAATTCTTGAGGAGATAGATTAGGAAATTGTCCTGCTTGCTTTAGCCGTCGAGCAATACTATAAAAACTATCACCCCGAACCACCGGATAGCTTTCCGATGGATTAATGGAAGCCTTCCCTTCATCGCTATAAGGAATTTCTTCCTTTTTTAAGAAAGCGGGGAGATCGAGCACAGACATGCCGGCTTTGAGTTCCATGTTCTTAAAGTAGGTTTGCAGTTCATCCGAAACGTTTTTTTGAGATTTCTCTGGAAACAGGCTCATGAGTCGTCCCGCAATACTCCCATAGGTATCGCCAGAGACCACCGAATAAGGCTCGCTAGGATCAATCGCTGGCAAAGGTTTAAAAAGGATGGCTTCTTGAGTGGACTGATTTTGAGACGGACTTAGTGTCGGCCTGCGATTTTGGGGTTCAGTTACACCAGAAAGGCCTTTCATCGCGATAAAGTTCCCCATGGGATCCCTGTTTGCCTTAGGAAGAGTCTTCATAAAATGTCCCAAAGGATCTTTAGACGGCTTTTGCTCCTCCGGGGGTGATTTGAGTAGATGGTAAACCAATTGATCAAGATTTTCTTCTGGAGTCCTTTGCCTAGAAACCGCTCCTCTAGTTGGAGACCCCTGTAAAGCGTTTGTCCCTGTATCCAAAACCTAACTCCTATTCTGTGTTTTCCTGACGGAATAGAGAGAAATTCTAAGAAAATTTCCCCAAATAACCCCTTGTAAATATATAAAAACAAGTATATGGATTTTTGTGCGGTTATTCATAAAAAGCACGCCCTGAAAACATTAGGGCGTACTCTTAAGTTTCTTTTTCGTTTTAACTCAGAAAGATTATTTCGAGAAAAACTCTTGGTATGTGTTAGAGAGATCTGTCGTCGGGTTTCCGTCGGCATCGGCGATAACCATTTTACAAACCGGTGTTTCTTTAAGCTTGGGGTTCATGGGGTACAAGCGCTCCATAAAGGTGGGGCGTTCAACTTCCCAAAATACGCCGATGGCCTTTCGCTCGTCCGGCTTACGGATTCGAGTTAGTGCTTCAATTTCTTTTCGGTTGACCTCTTCCGGGTCGTTGGGGTTTTGCACCTTGCCACAGTAACCTTCTGCTTCAATGTCATAAACCCGTGGGAAAGACGCACCACTAATTTCTACCTCTTCATCAAACCAACTCTTTGTGTGGAGGTCGTTGTAGGTGGGGCAGGGTTGTAGAATGTCAACAATAGCCATGCCTTGATGCTCGACGGCTCGCTTAATGGTGGCCGTCAGGTGTTTTTTATTATACGCATAGCTTCTGGCCACAAACGTATAACCAGCACTCACAGCCAGTGCTAGCGGGTCGACCCCGTCATTCGGGTTGGGTGCTGGAAGCGACTTGGGCTGTTCGCCCAATGATAGGGTTGGTGATGCTTGTCCTTTGGTTAGCCCGTATACTTCGTTGTTATACACTAGGTAGGTCATGTTCACGTTACGACGCCCGGCGTGGAGGAAGTGTCCTGCCCCGATTCCATAGCCGTCACCATCACCACCGGTTGTAATCACTTTAACATCTGGGTTGCACAAGGCAATTCCGATAGAGAATGGTAGTGAGCGTCCATGAAGCGTATGCACGCCATAGGTTTTGGTTAGGTGAGGGGATTTACTGGAACAACCGATACCTGAACATGAGATCACGTTATGGGGTGCAAAGGCAAGTTCAGCTAAAACACTTTGATAGGCGTTAACGATACCAAAGTCACCACAGCCAGGACACCAGTCAGAAACAACGTCAGACTTAAAATCCCGTGCCGTTAAGGGTTTTGTTGATTTTTCAAGATTAGTGGCCATAGGTCAGAACAATCTCCTTGGACTTTTGACTAACAATTTCACGAATGGCTTGGACCGCTTCGGTTTCGGAAATTGGACGACCCGTCCATTTTCGAACTCGATGATCCATTGAAATGCCGGTTTCCATTTTTACCAATTCCGCCAGTTGCCCGGTTGTGTTTGATTCAAAACCGACTTTCACCTTGGCCTGATTCAGGATTCGGCTCACGCCCTCTGTTGGGAAGGGGGAGAATAATTTAATTACTAGAATATTCATGGAAATGCCATCGCTATTCAAACTCGGCATGGCGTCTAATAACGGTCCTACAGAAGCGCCCCAGGTAACGACTGTCACATCGGCATTAGCCGGGCCATGGAGACTGTACTGAAGGTGCTCTGGAATCATCTTCGCAACGGTTTCCAATTTTCGCTCTCGTTTGGCCAGCATGATTTGTCGGTTTTCCGATTCTTCATCGATATGACCGTACTCATCATGCTCGTCACCGGTGTTCCAGTATATTCCATACTCTTGGCCTAAAGCGACTCGAGGGGAAATGCCATCTTCGGTGAATTTAAACCGTTTGAACTGACCATTAAATTCGGGCAGTTCAGCCAATCGATTCAACTCTTCCTGAGATGCCATCTTGCCGCGACGAATCTTTAAGCTATTTTCGTTAAAAGGTGGAATACTTTGAGAGTTTCCACCAATGCACTTGTCCGTCAGTACAATTACTGGTCCCTGAAATTCATCGGCAATGTTAAATGATTCAAACGCAAATTCAAAGTACTCCGGCAAAGAACTAGGCGCCATCACTATCCGAGGCGGATTACCATGGGAAATGAATCGGGCAGAAAGTAAATCGCCTTGTTCATGTCGTGTTGGTAACCCGGTTGCTGGTGCACCCCGTTGATAATCGAATATCACGACGGGAACTTCATTAATAGAAGCCCAGCCAATGGGCTCTGCCATTAAACCAAACCCCGGACAAGAGGTTGATGTAGACGCACGAACACCGGTTAAAGCTCCGCCTACAGCCATACAGGCTGAAGCAATTTCATCTTCCGCCTGAACCACGTTAATCCCGTATTCGCTGGCCTTGGACTCTAGAAATACACTTTCATCCGATGCTGGTGTAATAGGATAATAGGTCTGGAAACGGCATCCGGCTTTTAATTTACCGAGAGCAACAGCCGTGGTTCCGTTGAGAACCAGTTGAGCCGGACTTTCCGGACGAGCTTCCAATCGGTAAAGGAATTTATCTGAGACACCCAAATCTTTAATATATTGATAGCCTCGTTCGACCGCTTTCATATTCGGTGCCACCAATTTGGCCTTGCGTCCAGAGAAAGTCGCTTTTAAAGCTTCTTCAATATATTGAGGGTCAAAATCTGTTAATGCCAGAGAAGCACCTACCGCCAGCGTATTTTTCATAATCATGGCTTTTGCTGCGGGTAACCCTAATTCTTCGGCCAGTTTGGTCAGAATTTCATCAAAAGGAACGGCCACTAGGAGAACTTCGGGATGTAAATCCAGCTCAGCCGGATCCGTTACTTTTGGGTCATAAATAAAGGCGCCGCCGGGCACAACTTCATGTGCATGAATGAGTGGTGCAGATTTTTCAAAAGAGGTCAGCAAATGTACGGGATCCACATGAGAGTTGATGGGGGTCTCGCTAACACGAATTTGGGTGTAGCTATGCCCGGTCTTGATGGTTGAATGATATTCTCGTTTTCCATAACAATGCAAGCCCGCCGCCGCACAAGATCTTAAAAAGAGATTCGCCGAGGAATCAACGCCTGTGCCTTGCGGACCGCCAATGGTCCATGAAAAATGGTTAACTGTTTCCGTTTTAGTCATCTCTTCTGCCCTTATAACTTGGAAATTCGTAAAATTTTAACTTTAAAACATAAAATTGTCATCTTTACACTTTGTCCTTTTTTTACCTTACTTCAAACTTGCGGGTAAACCTAACCGAGAAGCCTACCTTTTTTTGTTTGTTAACATATCTTAAAACACTTTCACTCAGCCTTTTTTCCCGAAATAAAAGAGAATAGCTTGATCTTCTTAGAAAATTTGATATACTAATCTCAAATATCGAAATAATATTCGATAACTAAAATTTTCGATAAAGTAATTCTATTAGTCAATTTTTAAAATACTATTCCATAAGTTTGTATAAGCCTATTAAAAGAAAGTTTGATTCCTAATGACCAGTAGTCTCGATATTGAAACCCTACCTCCTAAACAGCGGCATGTGCTGGAATCTATTCTGGCGTTTATTGAAGAGAACGCTTACCCGCCTTCGATTCAGCAGTTGTGCGATCTTTGTGGTGTTAGTTCGACATCTACGATTCACCATCACATTAGCGCACTTAAGCGAAAAGGCTTTATTCACTGGAATCCAGCGGAGAAACGAGCGATCAGTATTAATACTGAATTTCTATCACCGAAAGGTGAGCTTCCTGTTTTAGGAACGATTGCTGCAGGAAGCCCTCTTCAGACAGTTACCGATACGGTCGAAACACTTAATTTGAGTGAAGATCTTTGCCCAACTGGCTGTTATGCCCTTCGGGTCCGTGGCGAAAGTATGATTGAGGATCACATTATGGATGGCGATATTGTTATTATTAACCCCAAAAGTAGGGTTAGAGATGGTGATGTGGTGGTCGCTCTGGTAGATAGCGAAACCGCTACCCTTAAACGGATTTATCGAGAAAGCAATGGTGTTCGTCTTCAACCGGCCAATGCCTCTATGGACCCAATCTTTGCTACCGACGTCCAAGTTCAGGGCAAGGTCGAAGCCATTATCCGGCAAAATATTTAATAAAACACCCCTTTCACCCCAGTTCAATTTTAGTCTCTATTCTTTTAAATCTCTCACATTATTCAAGTAAGTTAGAAAACAGAAATCGAAACACATTGTTTTAAGTCTGATGGTTAGTCTATCCAACAGGAGAAATTACTTATGTCTATTCAACCAACCCTCCAATTTCCTAGATCAACCGGTCCATTTCTTAAACTACAACTTCAACGTCCTTACATTAAAAAACGAAAAGAAAACAGATTTCGTCAATTTGTTGTCAGTATGATTCGAAACACATCGGCGACTTTACTCTTGGTTTTGCCTCATGTTGTTTAAATTATGTTTATAAATATGCCAAGTTAACTCTACGAACAAAATAAAAGCGATAAATAACCGACTCACATACGACCCTCGTTATTCCACAAATCAACAGGAGGCAATTTATTTGCCTCTTTTTCTTTTAATTCATGCAAGAATAATTTGACTGGAAATAAGAGATCTTTTCTTTTTACTCTCTATCTGCGTTTACGTTATATTTGATAGATACAAAACAGGAATTCTTTTTACTATGAGCTGTTCTCCTTCTTTAGCACCCATCGAGGTACTTGATTCCCTCGCCGGAAAAACCCTGGGTGAGCTTCAAGCACTTGTAGCCGATATGGGTGAACCGGTATTTAGAGCACAGCAACTCCATCACTGGATTTACGTAAAAAACGCACGAACTTTTGATGAAATGACCAATTTAGCCAAGTCGTTTCGAGAAAAATTGGCGCAACACTTTACTATCGGACACTTGGAATTGGCAGAAAAGCAAATCAGCTCCGATGGCACCCGGAAGTATCTGTTCCGACTTTCAGACGGACAGCTCATTGAATCGGTGCTGATGCATTTTAAAGACCGGGACGGTTATAGTATTTGTATTAGCTCTCAAGTGGGCTGTGCGGTAGATTGCTCGTTTTGCGCTACCGGGAAACTTGGATTTAAACGAAACTTGACGGTTCCCGAAATTGTGGACCAATACCTTTATGTTCAGGCTGATCTTGGTAAAGAGGTTCGAAATATTGTATTTATGGGGCAAGGTGAACCTTTGCTGAATTACGACAACCTACTTGCCGCTATTCGCCTTCTGAATCAATCCGCAGAAGTTGGTATGCGACACATTACCATATCAACCTCCGGCATTATCCCCCGGATTAGTCAACTGGCACAGGAAAAACTCCAATTGGTTCTTGCTGTCTCCCTCCATGCTCCAGATAATGATACCCGAAATCAGTTTATGCCCATCAATAAAAAATGGCCAGTAGAACAGCTTATCCAAAGCCTTCAAGACTATATCCGCCTTTGTGGACGTCGGATTACTATTGAGTATATTCTATTGGCGGGGATTAATGACTCCCGAGAACACGCCCATCGTTTAGGTCAGCTCACTCAGTCGCTTAAATGCAATATTAACCTGATTCCTTATAACCCTATTGGGCAGGACTATGATTTTAAGCGGCCTTCGCTAGAAACCATTGAAGCGTTTAAAAGCCGGCTAAGCCGTTATGGGAAAAAGGTGACCCTGCGTATGGAGCGAGGAACAGATATTGACGCGGCCTGCGGTCAACTGGCGAATCAGGCGAGCCTAAACAGGTAAAAACATTACAAAACGTTACTTTTACGGTAACCTATTTTTTCTCCTCCTTCCTTCTATTGTCAGTCAGGATTTCAGTCGATCGACTGGACAAACTCATGGCTTTATCCTAGAATTGTCACTGAAATGTCACGAAAACCTTGAGGGGGGTTGGGTATGATGAGGGTCTCTTTTTTAGAGAGTCGGTTATTAAAACCGGTCGGTATATTTCTTATTCCTTTTGGAACATTTAGGCAATCTGGCATTATGTTTGGTGTTAATACCCACATATCCCCTAGCATCCTGCTAATCCTTTTGGGAACATAATGATCGGTATGCTTGAAAAACCAAATATTCAACCTCCTCACCTGTCCAATTTAAGGGCCACTTCGTCTCCTGCTTTTGGTAATGCGGCGCTCAAACGAGGGGTTCAGACCACGGGAATGGACGTAATCGAACGGTTTTCCCAAAAGCTGATGGAAAACCCCAAACTGGAAAAATGGGGGGCTTTTAATCCCAAACTGTGGAACTTGTCACTTCAAGACTGGTCTGCTCGGGTTTCGACCCTTTTTGCTTTCTATACCCCGCAAACGATTCTGGCCTTTACAGAGGAGAAACATAAGTGGGAGACTTTGGGGAGAAATCTTCTGAACTGGACGGGTACGATCGGTATAGTAGCTCTCTGTAAACATGATAAATACGGTATTAATGCCTTGTTTAACCCGTTTCTCAAACCTCGGGAAAATCTTTCTGAAACGGTTAAAGAAGTTACCGGCAAGCTTGAAAACGCCGTAAAAGACTCAAGGACATTAGAACCTATAGTAAAAGAATCAGTGACCAGACTGAGAGCTTCCATAACATTTTTAGGAAAATGGGTTAACAGTAAACGGTTCAAACCGGAGTTTTTCGATTTTCTCTCTGAGAAAGCCTATATTAACTTAGCAAACTGGACGGAACTGGACGAAAACCACTTTGACGAGATGAAAAATATTTGGAAAGAGTTAGAGGCACAAAAAGTGAAAGCTGGGTTGACTGAATCGGAAAAATACATTCATGAAGCCATCCCGAAAGCAATGAACCGCATTAGTTCCTTTAAGTTTGCGGCTATCGGCCTTTCAACGGCCGCTTTGGCCTTTTTTATCGGTAAAGTGGTGATGGATTTGGTCTATCAATTTATCGCGCCGTTTGATCATGATTTTGATGCTGAAAAATATGCGAACTTAGGCAGAGGTAAAAAAGATAAAACCCTTCAAACACTTAATCTACCGTCGCCCTCTCGTCTTCCCTCTCGCCTTGCCCGAAGCCAAGAAAATGACCCCTTTACAGTCCCACCCCTCCAATATGTGACTCCGTTTCAACCCTTTAACCCGGCTTATGAAGGGGAGAGGCGTCCATGAATTTTTTAACGCTAAATACCATTGCTCAAAATACGTTTCCCCATACTTCAAACATTGGCTATCAGGTTCGAGGAGCTTATCGAATTGAAACCGCTATTCCGGAAGATCGAAAAATTGGTTATTGGTACCGGGACATGCTTGTTCCTCTTTTCGCCACTTATGGAATTGATTTAAGTATCCGTTTAGCCAACTATTTACTGGCTTTTCCGGCCTACATACGGGCTTTAGGATTAGACAAACTGACCAAAGACAAAAATAGGGCTGAGTCCGTTAAAAATTACAATTACAAAGATTTTAACAGCCCGGGTGTTCTGCAAAGCCTTCGAGAACGGGTTCTTAATGCCTCAAAAGGGGGAAGTTACAGACGCATCCCAAAACTCTTCGAAGAAGTGGATATACCGAAAATGTCCGAACCCGAGAAAAAAGAGGCAAAAACCTTTTTAAATCACTTGAAACGGCAATTAAATTATTCTCAATATATTGATGATGTATTGGTTCCCGCCAAAGAACTATCCCAAGAAGAAGGCGAGCTTCTCAAGAGAACGCTGACCGAAAGAGCCAAAAAGGCAACGGAAGAAGTAGCCCATAAACTCCCACAAAAACTAAAGTTTCACCTGGAAGAGGCACTGAAAAACGATGCCGTGGTCAAACAATTGAAACATGTGAAAAGCATTAATTTTTTCCCTCAAATGGCTGGAAACTTGCTTTATAGTTTCGTCATTCTCGGTGTTCTTACCAGTATCATTGATGTTAAAAAAATACAGCCCTGGCAAAGTAAACTGGTTGAACAAGGCTATGATTCGAATATTATTATGAAGCCGGCCTATCTTAGTTTTATCCCGGCTATTGGGGCTTTCGCCCTGGCTCATAAGAGTAAGGCGCTAAAAAAGCTAGGTTATATGACTCATTTCAATCTGACATGGCTCTCGGCATTAGCTGTCTATACAGCCAGCGCTTTTCTTTGGACATTTTCTCGGATTAAGCGAACTGAGCCACAGCCGCCTTTAAAGGTACAGCCTAAGGTGGCTATTCCTCAAGGGTTTAAGGAACTTCCGTTGAGCCGACCTAATCGGTTTAGTGCCTTCTCTGCCACGATGACTCGCTAGCCCGTTTAACTCTAGGATTTGCCTTTTCATTCTAACCATGCCTAACCGGACGGGTCCTAGAGCAATTTTCGGTTGTGAATACTGACTTTTTATGAAAGTTGTTTAAGCTCTGAGTAAAAGTCACGGTTTATAAGCTTTGAGTAAAGAAGCTTTTAGAGATTTAGATTAATGAAACTGAATCCTGTTATCTCTCCTCTAAACAGTTGAATAATCAGGGTTTGGATTAAAGTCCCCTCTTTATACGTCGAAATAATGAAGGAGGAAACCTGTGTGTCTCTTTTTTAAGTTCTTTAAGGAGGTTTAAACCCCATGGGTTTAGCTGCTAGCCAATCTCGATTTTTAATGTTGACCGCCCGAAAAAGTGATTTGGAATTAACCGGTCAGCAAATTAACCAATCTCGTTTGCAATTGGCCAATGTGACCAATGACCTTTTCAATGTAGCCTCTACTTTGGATCCCGATGCAGACGAAGCGATTCAAATTCAACTGCGAATCAACAGCTTGCAAGAGCTGGATCAAGCACTTGAGCTTCAACTCCGTCGTGTCGATACTCAGCAACAAGCTGTTGCTACCGAGATTGACGCCGTTCGAAAAATTATTGATAAGAATATTGATCTGACCTTTAAAACGTTCGCTTGATAAACGATAAATGACCCCAAGCACTTAAATATTGAGGATTCCCATGAGTTATAAGCATGATTCTGAACTGGTTATCTTGAATAAATATGGTAAAGCCAGCCATGCGGCTAAGGCTGAACTGTTTGAAACCTATGATCGTATTCGGGACTTAACTGTATCTGGGCCAGCATTAGGCGGAAGCGGGAACGGAAAATTTTTCAGCTTTTTTATGAACCTGGCACGAACCTTTAGCTCTTCTGCTTTTGCGCCGACGTTTGGAAATGAATCCATTAATATTCCGGGTACCAATTTCTTTAGTCCGGTCACTGGCGGAACAGGAATTGTGCCGGGTGGTCAAGCCGCCTTTGGCTTAGCACCTTTTTCTCAATTTGGTGGTGGTCCAGCGGCTGGTAGTGCGGCCCCCGTCGGCTTTCTGGCAGGTGGTGCGGCTCCCTTGAGTACTAGCGCCTCGCCATTATCCTTAATGTCATCTTTTGGTGTTGGCTCAGATTTTACAAGTGGTCTCGGCATTAATGGCATTGGCGATAATGGGTTCCCTATTGAAACCCTCGGCGGTGGAATTTTAGCTGGTGGTGCCAGTGGAATCGGAACGGCCGCAGCAGCAGGAGGGTTAGCCGCTGGAACGGCCGCCGGTGCAGGCTTTGGTAGGAATTGGGTTCTCCCTGCCGCTGGTATCGTTAGTGGAATTGGCGGCGTACTGACAACGCTAGGACCATTTTTTGGGCCTTTTGGAACAGCCGCAGCGGCTGGTGGAGCCGTTGTTAACGGGGCGGCAGGAGCCGTTCTCCAATCATTCCAGCATGTATCTAATCGGATTCTGGTAAATGCCGATACGATTTTAGCGAACAAGGTAAAAAATTTAGAAACCACAGTCAAGCAGTTGGATGCTCAACAGAATATTATTAAAAAGCTCTTGAAAGAATCGGTAGACGGCGATAAAAAAGCTTTGGATAATCTCTAGAGAGGTCTGGATGAAAAAACTTAAAAAAACTCCTGATACCTTATTGAATACAACATTCGTAACGGCTTCCGTTCAGGGCAAAAATTGGGTAACCGAGTTTTTTGATGAAATGATTCGAAATGTCAAAAACCTTTTCTTTTTACGAAAAAATATGCAAGCCGCTACCTCTCGGCTAAAAGAATTAGAAGGACGAGTAAAACAAATGGAATCCTTCATGGAACAGAATGACACAAATCCTTCGATTGGTAAGCGTATTGACAAAAAACGATAAAGCATTAGAGGTGAAAAAATCAGGCCAAACAAAAAGCCCTTTCCGATGTGGATAAGGGCATGGGTGTGGGATGGAGGTAGGTAGGTAAAAATTATATGGCTTGCTCTCCGGCCATGGAAATCTAGCTTGCCTTGTAATTCGCTTCGACTGTGCCGCGCTTATCTTCAAGCTGTTCGGCAATATTATTTTTATTAATGGTAGAGCTAAAGCTGCCGCTTAACTGATCGAATCTCTTTTTAAATAAATGCTGGTTGGGGGGAATTTGGCCATGATGTTTGCCATAACTTTGATTCCACTCTGCAATAGGTGTCAATATTTCATCCTTGTCAATTGAACGATTGCTGCCCGAATACTGGTCAAAACGGTCCTCTAAAAACGCCAGGAATTTGGGATTATCGATGGTTAAACGGTTAGCCCCTGTACTGGCCCTGGCTTGGGCTACTTCAATATCTGCTTTTGTTACATTACCTTTATCCGTACCCAATTCATCAACATTCAGAGCATGATCCCGGATAAATTGTTCAGCAAGTACGTTACGTACTTCGGCGTTAAATCCTTTTTGGCTAAGGTTATAGACTCCATAAAATTCATTCATGGTCTTTGCAATGTCTGCCTGTTCTAATTCACCATCATTCCAGATGCTGTCAGATTCATTATCAATCTCATCAAAATTCTGAGCCAAATATTCTAAAAATAGTGGATTATTAAGCAAGTAATCTGCATTCCCTGTTTTTTGAGCATGATTCAAGATGCCATTGGCAGATTGCGGAGTCGATTCTGCTTGAACTTGCTCCTCTTGCTGTTTTAAGAGTGGTGCTGTCTGAGATTCTCTTATCCTTTGATCTCTGGAAGATAATTCTGATGGCGAATAAGGCTGATTTAATCGACTAAGTAAATCGTGTACTGGATCTTGAGTCGGTTGCCTTTGCCCTTCGTATACTGGACTGTTAGGACCCAATTGCTCTGTTAATCTTTGTATCTCCCCAGTTAAGCTGGAGATGTTCTGGTCCATCCCATAGGGATAAGACTCCTGCAATTGCCCTCTTAGTCTTTGATTAAAGCCAAAATTCAGGTGTTGTGGATTCATTGGATTTAGTGGCACTAAACCACTGCCGAAAAAACTGTATGGACTGTTTGGATTTAGATAACTCTCTTCACCAAAGATTGGATCTCGTCCATGCATCCCCGGTAATGCCGAAAGGTTAATAAATTGTCTTGGATCAATCATGATCGCCTTTAGCCCCCTAATGCCTGTCAATGCCCCGTTATGTTGTTCTGCCCCATTCAGGATTCTGTCTTGTCCTCCTGCCGAACAACTGCTTGTTGGCATGAAAACAAATCAATGGATTTTTGTGTTAGCAATCTTTTAATATTTGAGAGAAAATAGGGTTTACCTATTCCTGTTATGTTAACCCCTGCCTTTATTTAGATAGAACAACAAAAAATGTGATGTGTGTCATCTCGTTTTAATGTTCTTGAATTTATAAAAACATACTTTTGGGTTTTTGTGCTCTTCCTCATGGTTCTTTTTACTTTAAGATCCGTAAAATAGCTACAGGAAAAGACGATGAAAGATTTACATTTAAAAATAATTTCAGGGGCTAGCCTGAAAAAGAGTCATCGGTCGAACCGTCTACCAAGCTACCAAAATCCTTAGCTGAAGCAGCCATTACATCAGGATCGACTTCAACGTTACCAGTTAAATCCTCGTAAGAGCGATCAGAGTTTCTAGTCGGAATTTCAACGTTAATTAATCCCATCATGATTTCTAATTCTTTCTTGTCACCCCGAAGTTTGAAGTATTCATGGAAATTTTTAGTGACCTTCAGTCGATAACTTCGCCCTGCCCGGTTTTTGGTAATCAGTTTTTTAGTCACCAGTTCCGGGATGTGATCGTAAACTGTTGAACCGCGTAATTCAACCAAATCCGACTGAAGCAGTGGCCCTTTAATTGCAATAGCTGACAAGGTACGTAATGCACCAGGCGTTAGCTCCATGGGCATCATGGTATCAAGAACCGGCTTAAAGTCTTCTTTCACTTGTAAAATATAGCCGTCAGAATCATCAACCTCCAGTGCGGATCCTTCCCGAAAAGCATAGTCATTCATCAATTCCATCAGAGATTCTTCCACGTCAAAATCGTCGGCACCCACGATTTCAGAGATTTCCATAATCTGCATGGGGCGATTGGTAACAAAAAGCACGGCTTCGACCTTGCCTTTAATGGTTTGGATAGGATTGGTATTCGGAACGTTCACGTTTGGGTTGTTAGTTTGTTTGGTTTTTGGAGGCGTTTTAGTTTGTGGCTTTTTTTCCGAAGCTTTTTGATGAGCTTCCGCCTTAATAGCGTTAGCCTCTTCTTCTAAACGACGTGCTTCGTCGCTCCATGAGTCTTCATTGAAGCCAAAATCCACATCTTTTAAACTGTTCCGTTTACGACGCCCAGGTTGAAATCGGAATTTTTGCAGGCGGTCTTTTTCGCTCATAATCTAGCTTACCTTTTCCATGGGTTCCTCAACCGGTGAGTTGTCTTCCTCCGGAATCAGGTCGTTGTCGTCATCATAGGAAACATAGAGTTCCGAGTAAAATTCTTCCTGATGCATGTTGACCTGACCTCGGGCGGAAAGGAAGAGCAGTGCTAAGAAAGCGGATACTTTATCAATTTCGCCTTCATCCATTAATTGAGAAAGACTGATTTCTTCATGATAAACCAATAAGCGTTCCAGAACGCCCATGAGTCGCAAAATAGTATCTTCGATAAATTCTTCGTGAGCCAGCCCTTCAATGTCATCTGATGTTAAATGACTATAGTCTCGCATTTCATGGCGCTCTTCGTTTTTCTCCAGCTTTTGACGAAGAGTACGTTTGGCTTCCAGCTCCTCATAACGTTTTAGTTCGACAATTAGATCCTTTAAGGTCACTTTACGGATACGCCTGGCCTTAATACTGGTTCGTCGTTCTAAAAATTCATCAATTGAATTATAGGGTAAAAGCTTTTGCCGATTGCCATCGGCCAACTCAATGTCTTCTTCCATCTCATGGTCCTGAAAAGAATCTTCCGGTGGTTCGAGATAGTCAATTCCTGCCAGTTGATCGGATTTCATGCGAAGGAGAATCGCCAGATATAAAATCATTTTCCCGGTAATTTTTAACCCGATGGACTGTCCTGACTCATCGGCTTCATCCTTAAGATCGGCCACGGCTCTTAAATACTCGTCGGCAATTTTCACAATGTCAATGTTCCACGGATCGATCTGACCGGTTTTTGCCATATTTAACAAAATTTCTAGTCCGTCATTCTGGTTGGCCTCGGAAAACACCTCCGCGGTCGAAGCAGGCGGTTTTTGAAGAGACGATTTACGATGAGATGGTGGGTTCATGGCTAACCGGCTCCTTTTTTGTTTTATCGGAATTGATCTCCTGGGCGGAAAGTTCGTCGGCAACGAGCCTGGACAGTGGAGCGGTCTCCTCCCTTATTTTAACTCCGGTTACTCGGGTAATTCCACTCCGTTTCTGAGTAACCCCAATGGTGCGATTTGAATTTTCGATCATTGGTTTTCGTAGGGAGACCACAATAAATTGGGCACCTTTTTCTGATTCGGCCTTAACCATCTGGGCCAGTTTTTCCGCATTAATCCCATCCAGATTCATATCGACCTCATCAAGAGCGTAAAAGGGAGCGGGCATGTAGCGTTGAAGAGCAAAGACAAAGGCTAGTGAGGTCAAGGATTTTTCACCTCCGCTCATGGCTTCAATTCGCTGAAGTTTTTTACCGCGCGGCTGAGCCATAATGGACATGCCACCCTCGAAAGGATGCTCCGGGTTAGAAAGGACCAGCCTCCCTTCACCGTCGGCCAGTTCCGCAAAAATATACTTAAAGTTCTGATCCGCTTCTTTAAAGGCTTTCTTAAAGGAAGAGAGCTTCAGCTCTTCATAACCGCCGATCCGCTCTTGGATAGCTTGTGTCTCATTAATCAAGGTTTCAATTTTTTCCGCCAGCTCTGCCCGACGGCCATCCACATCGTCATATTCTTGAACCGCCAGCATATTGACCGGCTCCATGGCCTCCATCCGTTTGGTTAAACGGGCAATGTTTTTCGCCACTTCTTCTCCTGTGGGAAGATCTTCAAGAGCGATGTTCTCTGCTTCGACTCCGTGGGCTTTGAGTTCTTCTCGAACGGCTAGAAGTTCGGGCTCCAACTCCGTTTTACGGGTTTGAAAAGCAATAATCTGCTCGTCCAACTGCTCAATTTTTCGCTCCAGAATATTTTTTTTGTTTTCTTCCTCAATCAGTCGGTTTTGAATTTTATCCCGCTCATCTTGAAGCTTTTTTAACTCCTCGTCCAGTTCGCTGGTTTGGCTTTCTAGATCCTGAATTTGAACCAGGGTTAGCTTAATCTCTTCCAGATGTTCCAGTTTTTCCTTATTCAGCTCGATGTTTTGATTCAGATTTTGTTCAATGCGTTCTTTTTGTTCTTCAATACTGTTCTTTTGGTAATTTTTTTCCAGCTCTTTGCTTTGACGATCGGTTTGCACGTTACGAATTTGGGCGTCGTAATGATCCATTTGAAATTTGACGTTATTCATCTCATCGCGAAGTTCCGTCATCTGATCGGAGGGAAGATTACCTTCAATGGCTTCCAGTTCGCTTTTGAGGGCTTGAACCCCTTGCTCTTGAGTCGATAACTTTGCGTGCAAAGTGGAAACGGCCTGCTGGGCATCATTAATTTTTTGGTCGGCTTCTGATGTATCCACGCTATCTGCAAAGGAGGCTTTTAATGCTGTAAGCTGTTCCTGAACACTGTTTAGTTCGGTTTCACATCGAGTGTGATTGTTAACACACTGGCCGTATTCATTTTTAAGGGTATCCAGCTTCAATTCAAGGCGAGTTAGCTTCTTCTCAAGCTCTTCCTTGCCAATCTCCGCTTTTTCCACTTGGCGAGCCAATCGTTCCATTTCGAGTTCAATTTTTCCACTATTGGCAAACCGGGAACCCGCACGGTTACCACCGGGCGAGGATCCTCCACTCATAGCACCGGAACGCTCCAGTAAACTACCCTCAAGGGTAACCATACGGTATTTTCGAAGGTACTGTCGGGCAGACTCCATGTCTTCCACAATCAGGGTTTCACCTAATGCGTAGGCAAACACATCTGTATAGACCGGTTCAAACTGAATCAGGTTGATGGCGTAGTCAATAATGCCACTACCGTGGGGAAGGGGTGGTCGGGAACGTCCCCCCTGAATTTTATTCATAGGCAAGAATGTAGCGCGTCCGCCCCGATTCTGCTTTAAATACTGAATTGCTTCAGCGGCGACTTGATCATCATCCACCACAACATTCTGGATGCGTCCCCCAATGGCAACCCCCATCGAGGTTTCAAATTCAGAATCTACTTGTCCCAATTGACCAATAGGGCCATGAATACCAGAAATACCTGAATTTATCGCCATTTCAACAGGGCGGGCAAAATTCATTTCATCATACGCCCGCTTTTGGGCGTCCAAGCCCATGGCTTGCCGGTTGAGTTCATTGAGCTGAGCCGTGGCCGTGTTAAGTTCAACTCGAGTCTGGTTATAATCCAACTGAGTTTTTCGTAGCTGGGCTTCGTAGGCTGATTGTTCTAATGCTAGATCCTTGAGCGTTTTACTTAAAACCCCTTCCCGCTGGCTTAAGGCGTCTGCTTTGTCCGTATATTCCTGATGGCCTTGAAGCCGGATCTCTTTTTCATATTCCAGACGATTTTGCAGAGCTTCCGCATCCAGATGCTCTCGGGTTAGCTGGGAATAGATATATTCTTCAGCATTCAACTTTTGACGAACGTCAGTCCGTTTGGAACTTAACTCACCACTGGATTCAGTAATTTTATCAAACTGCTGGTTCAGAGACTCATAGGCTTTCGCCTCTTTATCATAAAATGCTTGAAGCTCTTTTAGTTGATGGTTAAAGCCCTCGGTTTCTGTGTCAATGCCTTCGATGGTTTCCTGATGTCGAACAATATCGCCTTCCATTGCCTTGATACTTGCCAAATTTTTGGTAATTTGCTCGTCGTTGAACTGGATGGTGTTTTCTTTGCGATCAATATGTCCTTTGAGCCCTTCTATCTGTTTTTTCAGGGCAATTTGCTGGTCTTCGCCTTTTTTCTTAACCTCTTCCGATATTTTTAAAAGTGATTGCCGAGTCTGGGAGATAATATCAACAAGCCCTCGAAGAGTTGTCTCAGTACCGGTCTTGCCTTTTTGAGCTTCTGTAATATTTTGTTTGGCGGCTTCCAGCGATTTTTTAATATCCAGATACTTGGAGGAAAGCAGTTTGTTTTCCCAATCCTGCTTTTCGTCTCGTAATTTTTGGTATTTAAGCGCTGTTTCCCGCTCCGTTGACAATTGTTCCAATCGAGCAATCAGTTCGTCCAGTAAAATGGTGTTGCGCTCGATATTGGCACCTGTTGCTTCCAATTCACGTTGGGCCTGTTCAATTTTTCGGTCAAACTCGGCAACACCGGCAATTTCATCAATAATCTTTCGCCGCTCGACCCCGGACATGTTCACAAAGCCAGCCACATCGCCCTGCATCATCACGTTAAAAGAACCGGGGGAAATATTGAATTGACCGAGGCATTCATGAATCTGGGTTAGGGTAGATGTGGAGCCATTTAGGAAGTACGTACTGGTATAACCGCTAGAAGTCCCTTTAATCCGTCGGCTGACGGTGACAAACTCCTTGGGATCCAGTTTCGGGTCAATATTCAGTTTCTTCTCAATGGCATTACGTGTATCGGTTGATTCAGGGGTGCTTCCTGGAGCTGAACTTGGATTCACTTGGCCTTTAGCGATAATGTCTTTATTTGAAACCTCTATGTTTAGTTGGGTTTCATTCGATTCTTCTGTGACTCGATTGACTTCGTTGGGCTCTTTTCGAAAGGTTATGGTGACCAGACACTCTTTACGTTTGGAAAGGTTATTAATAAGATCGGAAACTTTTTCTGCCCGCATCGTGCGAGAAGTAGACAGGCCAAGGCAAAACAGAATACTGTCAATAATATTACTTTTCCCGGACCCATTGGGGCCAGAAACGGTTGTAAACCCTTTGCGAAACGGAATGGTGGTTTTTTCGGCAAAGGATTTAAAATTATCGATATAAATCTGATGAATATACATGATGGGCTCTTGCTATAGAGGGTTTACCTTGTTTTTTTGATTTTTGCTTCGTTTATTTTTAGGTTTGGTATCGATACAGTCAGAATGGGGCTTTATCCATTATAAGTCCTTTTCTGGTGATTCCCTTCTTTTCTGTCCGTCTTACTAATTAATCAACATCGACACTATTATACTTGAATGTTGCTTATTGAGAACGGATTATTAAGGAAATTAATGACGAAAGCCCTTGACTGTCATGGGTTTAGAGAATTTTTAATATTTGTCTGGACAAAATACCCGGTTTCAAGGCTATACTAGTAAGGGTATTGAACCTGACTAACTTGCAAAAGGATCCTAATATTTTGACGAGACAGACCGTAAAAACCTTGAAAATCCCTTATCTTAAAGAGGAAGCGACCCAAATAACCTATGAAAACGGTTATACCTTTATCTTTGTACCAAAGCGAGGCGATGTTTTCAACATTAGCACGTGGGTTCGAACAGGTTCTATCCATGAAAATGATGAAAATAGTGGAATTTCTCACTTTCTAGAACACCTTATGTTTAAGGGAACCAAGCGGTTTAAACCGGGAGAGTTTGATCGAGCTATGGAATCATTGGGTAATGTGATTAACGCCGCGACTTGGAAAGACTTTACTTTTTACTATGTGTCAGGCCCCAAAGGTAGTGGGGGTAAGAACTTTAATATTACGCTGGATATGCATGCTGATATGATGACTTGCTCGACCCTTCCCAATGAAGAGATTGGCCCGCAATACGATCCCTTTGATCCGAATTACCAGGGAGATAAACGAGAACGAAGCGTGGTTATTGAGGAAATTGGTATGCGAGAGGACCAGCCCTGGACCAAAGTCTACAACTCTCTTAATAAAATGATGTATCCGGAAGGTCACCCTTACCGCCGGGATGTTATTGGAACCCGGCAAATTATTGGCTCCATTCCGCGAGAAACGATTCTAAATTATCATCAGAAATGGTATTCGCCTCAAAATTTTATCACCATTGTGGTGGGTGATTTTAAGCTGGACGAGTTGGAGGCCAAAGTACTTGATGCTTTCAAATTTGAGCAAAAACCTCAAGCCAAAGCGCTTACCAAAGGGCCTCCCATTACAGAAGGGAAAACCTATTTTGACACGATCAAGGGTGATTATACGACCAATTTCTTCATTATGGGGTACCATGGCCCGTCTTCTCTGAGTTTTGAAGAAACCATTGCGCTGGATGTCATTAGCCATTCGCTTGGAGAAGGGCGTAGTTCCCGGCTCACTCAGGCATTAGTCGAAAAGCCGGAGCATCCGCTGTTTAATTTTATTAGCTGTGGTCAATCCGCATTCAAGCTGGGTAATGTCTTTTTCATTCAGGGGAATTTTATCGCCGGTCTGCCCGATCCCAAAATGGCCATTGCTCAGGTAGAAGCGGAAATTGAAAAGCTACTGGACAAAGAGCCTCTGACTGAAGCCGAATTTCAGCGGGCGATTAAAAGCCTGAAATCTTCTTTTGCGGAAACTTCGGAAACAGCCTCTGGTATTGCTGATGCCATCGGGGAAAGTATAACCGTGGTGGATGATCTGGATTATTACCTTACTTATCTGGATGTACTGGCCAACCTTAAGTTGGGAACGGTTCAGGCCGTGGCTAAGAAATACTTAACTCGGGAAAAAGCCTATACGACTTTATTGGTTCCTGAAGCCGCCAAACAAAAATTAGAAAAATCAACCCAATTAACGTAGGACATAAGCACCATGCTAACTGCAACCCAAGTTCAACTGAAAAAGAAAAAACTGGCTAATGGGAGTCTGTTTTTGTTCAACTCAATGGAAGACGCTCCCAGAATAGCTATGTACTTTTTAATTCCGGGAGGCAATACCCTAGACACAATCCCAGGTATCATGGATATTTCAGATCGCCTTGTTATGAAAGGGACAGAAAAGCGAGATCAGGAAAAACTTTCCATTGAGCTGGATAGCCTAACTTTGGAACTTGATGTGGATACCAAGCGGGATTTTAGTCTGATTAGCGCTATTTTCTTGGAAGAGGATTTGGACAAAGCGTTTGAGCTTATTTCGGATATTTTTTATAACGCCACATTTGCCGAATTTGATCGGGAACGAGAAAAAATTGCAGGCGAATTGCAAATGGAACTGGACTCCCCTCGTGCCCGAGCTTCGGATTTATTCTTGCGCACCCTGTTTGCTGGTACTCCTTATGGAACCACCAGCAGTGTCTTTCTGGAGAATATCGAAAAGCTGACCTCTCGCCAAGAGGCTCTTAAGCATTATCACCGAGCCTTTCAGCCGGAACGAATGATTGTTTCCGTGGCAGGAAACATTGACCCGGCTCGACTGATAGAAAAAGTGGAGACCTTCTTTCCTAAAGGGGAAGGTGCCCCGTCTTTTCCTTTAGAGTCTGCATGTGTGGAAGACTTGTTAAAATATGAGCTTAAAGAAAGTCAATATGTTACTTTCCCAAGAGATGATTCTTCACAGGCCCATATCTACAAGGGGTGGCTGGCCCCCTCTCTCTCTCATCCAGATTACTATCCCATGGTCGTTCTTAATACACTCCTTGGAGCCGCTGGACTTAGCTCTCGGCTGTTTTTGGAGTTGAGGGATAAACAAGGACTTGCTTACAATGTGCGAAGCAGTTATGAAGGGTATCGGTATCAAGGTTTGTTTCAACTCTATATTGGAACCGAACCTGCTAACAAAGAAAAGTGTCTGCAAGGCTTTATCGATGAATGTCAAAAGCTAATCGACATACCGGTTTCTGAAAAGGAATTGGCCGAGACCAAAGAGAATATTTTGGGCCGCCGGACCGTTTATCTGGAAACAGCATCACAACAAGCTGGCTATGTGGGCTCTAATTTCGTAATGGGGCGGGACATCGATGATTTAAGTCAGTTGAGCGATCGTGTCAATGCCGTCACCGCAGAAGATATCCAGCGAGTGGCTCAGACCTATTTGACTCGCCCATCTGTTGTCTCTGTTGTTGGCCCATCTTCCATACTTTAAAAAAGAAAAAGCCTGATGATATAAACATCAGGCTTTTGAGTTTCTACTGTGTATAAGTCAGTCTTAACGCAGGAGATTAACCTGCCTGATAAGGTATTAACCTTTATTTTTTAAATTAATTAAAAGTTTTTGGGTTTCATGGAGTGCTAATTCTAGATCCCCATCAAAAAATTCATCTGAAAAAGCTTTAAACCTTCTATATACCCGCTCTTCACGCATTTCTCTTGGCGATTGGTTTAAATAAAAGCTGTATCGGTGCCGAACATCATCGCCTGTATTTGCGACACGAGTAACCAGACCCTTCTTAACCAATCGATTTAATACAACGATAATCGTTTGTATCGGGTATTCAATCTCATAAGTCTTCAGAATATAGTCAGTAATACTGCGTGCTGTCACCGAAGAGTCTGGACGTCCTTCCCATTCCTGAATAGCAGCTAAACTGGATAAGATCATTTCGTTCAGAGAGTGCTTTTTTCTATGTCCTGAGTTTATTGGGGGTGCGGGTGTTCTAGTCATGATGCCCTATTGTATTTTCGTTTTAATACTTGTCTGCTTTATTCTATCCCATAATATCTTAAAGAGTATATTATATTTGCAAATACTTTACATATGTTTCATAAAATGGTTCGCTGACTAATAGATATACTGACCTTCTTATATGTTAACGGGTAAGCTTATTTCTCAATACTGTCCAAAAAGAACACATTTTCGTTTTTTATATACTAATGATAATCCAATCTGTTTTTAGGCTCCAAAAATGACAGTGAGGACCAATCGAAAGGTTTAATCTATCTAATTGTTGCCTTTTCTATAATTCAAATTGACTCACGATTCTAAAAATAGGTGGGTTGAATTTCCTATTCGTTTTGATTATAGTCGAGGCTCTTACGCACGCTGTTGGCTCGCTTAGATTGTATTATGCGCTTGTAGCTCAGTTGGATAGAGTGTCTGGCTACGAACCAGAAGGTCGGGAGTTCGAATCTCTCCAAGCGCACCACCTTTTTAAAATAAGTTCTATATTCTCATTATTGCTCTTACTGATATAAGGCTGATGAAGGGGAACGGTTCAATTTTAGGCTTCTGCTTGGGGTATACCCTGTATTAAGAGCTGGGTAGGTTAGGTGAGATTCGTTTTAGATTGCCAAACTAACCTGGAGTATTAAGTTGTATAGCCTTTAAAGCTTGTTTTAAACAGGGCCAAAGCAGGCCGTTATAAACTGCTTAATACTTGAACTCCGGTCACCTTTAAGCTTTGATTGAATCTACTCAATGATTAATCAGTAAATTACAAGAATCACAGGATAATGAATTTATGTCTGATGCTCAGGTCTTTCCAGATGAAGAAACTGAAAATAATTTGGAAAATAAGATTCCTCGTAAAATTGGCTTTGTGCATTTGGGATGTCCAAAGAATCTGGTGGATACAGAAAACATGCTGGGCTTGCTGGAAAAAGATGGACACGAAATTGTAGCGTCAGAAGACGAAGCAGACGTCGTGCTTGTGAATACCTGCTCGTTTATTGAAAAAGCTCAAGAAGAATCGGTTCAGGTCTTGGCAGGATTAGCAGAACAAGGTAAGAAATTAATGATTACCGGCTGTTTAGCGCAAAAATTTCAGGGTGAATTACTAGACCTCTTTCCTGAGGCGGAAGCTGTTGTAGGGATCAACGATGTCCCCGATATTGCGCGTATTATGCGTCGGACAGCAAAGGGCGAACGGGTACTGGCGACACAGCAGGACCCCACTTATGTTCTGGAAGACGATTCGGTACGCCGACATGTGACCTTGGGTGCCTGGACCTATATCAAGATCGCTGAAGGGTGTGACTACAAGTGTTCTTTTTGCATTATTCCATCTATGCGAGGTCGGTTTCGAAGCCGCTCTGAGGAAAATGTAGTGGAAAACGCTCGGGAATTAGCGGAAAAGGGTGTAGTAGAAGTTATCTTGGTGGGGCAGGATACCACCAGCTATGGTAAGGATTTTGGCGGTAGCCTAGCCAGTCTGCTTCGAAAACTAAACAAAATTGAGAAACTGGAACGGATCCGTTTTATGTATGCCTACCCCAACCTGGTCAGTGACGAATTGTTGGAAGCTATTAACGAATGTGAGAAAGTGGTAAAGTACTTGGATTGTCCGCTACAGCATACTCACCCTGAGATGCTTAAGCGAATGCGTCGTCCGGTAATGGATCATGTGGCATTTGCCCGCCGGGTTCGAGAAAAAATACCCGGCATCAAACTACGAACGGCTTTTATTGTAGGCTTTCCCGGCGAGACAGAAGAACATATCGAGCATTTGAAGCAGGCTATTCGAGAAGCACGCTGGGATCGGCTGGGTGTATTTGAGTACTCTGATGTGGACACAGCCCACAGCCAGACGTTAGACCAAAAAGTCCCGGTCGAAGTAATTCGACGGCGACGAGAAGCGTTGATGGCGCTTCAGCAGGAAGTTGCTTATGAGGAAAACTTAAAATTAATCGGGCAAACGTTACCTGTGCTCATTGACGAGATTAATGCCTATGGTCAAATGACCGGACGTACCCAATGGGATGCACCAGAAGTAGATAATACCGTATTGGTTAAGGGTGAAGCGCTTCCCGGCGAAATTGTGCCTGTCGAAATAACGGCTGCAGGTCCTTATGACTTAAAAGGCTTCGTGGTTTCTTAGCCGAATTAACAGACAAAGAAAAAGGCAGTCAATTAAATGAACTGCCTGAGTTTAATGAGCAAACAATAGTGAACCAATAGAATCTATTAATATATCAATAGATTTATTTAATATATCACTATTAGAATAAAAACATTCGTCATTGAAAAAATGCTTAGCAAAATGAGAAAAGTTAAATCAGTTTGATAAAACAAAAAATAGAAAGGTTAAGGCTTGGGTGAGTACAGGGGATTTTTCGTGTGACTGGCAGGCCTGATCTATAACAAGGAATGACCTAAAATCATTTTAAATTACTTTTTAGAGGTCACTTTTCTATTTACATTTCTAGAGGATCGCGACCTAAAGTCAGGATAAATCGCTATAATAAACCTATGGATAGAGAGGCTCATCATGAACATCCTTTGTTAATCGAAGGAAATTTTAAACCCACCCGAGGTATTCGGGTGTTTCGAGTGTTTCTTCTGTTCTTGGGCGCTGTTTTGTTGCTGGGTGTACTCGCAACATGGTTGATGTATGGGCTTGTTGTTCATTATGAGTCGGGAATTAATACTGTGGGTGAGAAAACCCGCCTGTTGAACGAGGAAAACAAAGAGCTTCAGGTGCGAGCAAACCGTCTTCAGTCTTATCAAAACGTTGAGGCTGCATCCGTTCATGTCTCCTTTTTAAAGAAACCCTCTGATATTATTGAAATTGATGCCCGATACATGGAAAAACGCTTGCCTCGACTCCCAGAACGAAAAAAAACACGTCCAAAAATCTACGGCTATTGATAACTAAGTGATTGAAAAATAAATGGATTTTTTAAGGAACCTTATTAGATGAGATCCTATCAGGCAAAGCTTACTGAACAACGAAAGGTAAAACAGCGTCAGAAAAAGGGAAAAGACCGCGTTTTTCGGAGCTTTGTACTGTTCTGGATTTTTGGATTACTCGGAATAGCGTTGGCCGGTCGACTGGTCTATGTCCAGATCTGGGAGTCTCCTGAGTTGGTAAGTAAAGCCAGCCAGTTTAGAAACCAGTCGTTGGTATTGTATAACCGAGGAAGGATATTAGACCGAAATGGCGTTATTTTAGCGCAGGACACGATCCTTTATGACCTGTACGCTCACCCCCAGTACTATTTTAAGGCCACAGCGGATCAAATTGCTGGTGCGCTAGCGCCGATTTTATCTCAGTCGGAGGAAGGGCTGAAAACACTTTTAAAAAAAGAACATCGAACCATTCGAGTGGCGAATAACCTAAATAAAGGTAGTATGGACCAAATTTTAAAATCTCAAATTACCTTGCCGTTAATTGATCCCAAGACCAAGGTTTCGTTGGTGGGGGATGATGGGAAACCATTGACCCGAAAAATAGCCATTCCGGGGTTGGATTTTTCTAAAAAAGCGGTTCGGAATTATCCACAAGGCGGACTGGGAGCTCATGTTTTGGGTTATGTCAATGATGAGGCCGAAATTAGTAGCGGTGTGGAGTACAGCGCCCGGAGCATTCTGAAAAAAAAGCCAACGGATATGATTCATGCGGAACTGGATGGCCGAGGGCGGGTTATTAACGTGGCTAATTTTGATCCCAAGGCCATGGTGAAAGTACCTAAAGCGGATGATGTTACACTGACCTTGGATTCGCGACTCCAGTATATTGCCGAACGGGAATTGGATGCGGGTATGAAGCGCTCAGGCGGCCGACGGGGTGCTGTGATTATGATGGCACCGAAAACGGGAGAGGTTCTGGCGTTTGCTGTAACCCCAAAATACGATCCGGCCCGGTACTTTCAGGCCAATGCGTCGGCCCTAAAAAACTGGGCCATTACCGATGTTTATCCACCAGGATCGACCATGAAAGTTTTAACCGTGGCTAGCGGGTTGGATTCCGGGGTGATACAAAAGGACAGCCGTATTCTGGATACGGGAAAGATGAAAATTGGGGGCTGGACGATTCATAACTACGATTATTACCGGAATCGATATCCGGGGATGATTGATTTGGTCTACTTGCTTCAGCACTCCAGCAATATTGCCAGCGCCAAAGTTTCCCTCATGATTCCGAAAGCAAAGCAGCGAGAGTTGCTCCATCGTTTTGGTGTGGGTAGTAAAACTGGCGTGGATTTATCGGGCGAGTCCAGTGGTATTCTACTACCTTTAAGTAATTGGGATCAGGCAACCCATGCCAGTATTGGTTATGGTTATGGAATTGCCATGACCCCCTTGCAAGTTGCCGCGAGCGTTGCGGCTATTGCCAATGACGGTATCTGGAACAAGCCTTATTTGATTCAAAACAATCATGAACCCGTCAAGCGGCGGGTTATTTCAAAAACGGCGGCACGTACCACGACGGAACTGCTGGCAACGGCTATTGAGAAACCGAAAACCTCCTCTGTCCGGCTTGATGGTGTTCGGGTGGCGGGAAAAACGGGCACTTCAAAACGGCCTAACGATAACGGGCGAGGGTATACAAATCAGCGCTACACCTCTTTTGTGGGTTATTATCCAGCGGAAGATCCAAGAATCCTGATGTTAGTGGTCGTGGATTCGCCGACACAGGCCGAATCTTGGGGAAGTACGGTAGCCGGGCCAATTTTTAAAGCCATTGCTCAAGAAACCATTAGCTATTTGGGGCTGACTCCTGCTAGAATATCCTCAAAAGGCTCTGAAACTGTTAAGAAGCCTCTTTAGTAGCAGGCTTATTTAAAAGGGAATAACCCATGAAACTGGCCGTATTTTTTCGTGATCTTCGAAATCTCCGTTTGCTTAATCCGGATGCCGAATCATTGCTAGCTGAAAGCGAAATTCAGGGAATCACTAGTGATTCGAGAAAAGTAACGCCTGGCATGGTGTTTGTGGCCTTGATTGGAACGCAAACGGATGGACACCAATATTTAGCGAAAGCATTAAAAGCAGGTGCTGTAGCGGTAATCGTGGACTCAAAACGTCGATCACATGGCCAACTAGACGGACTGAATCTAGGGAATCTGACTGAAACCCTGGTGTTTGAGTCAGGTAATACCTACCAGGCACTAGGCGAATTAAGCAGTGCCTTTTATGGGCATCCGGGGCAAGGCATGACTCTTGTGGGTGTGACCGGAACCAATGGTAAAACCACGGTAACCCACTTGCTAGAGCGAATGATAGGTGATACGGGTCGTTCAGTTGGAATGATTGGTACCTTAGGACAACGGATGGGTCGACTCGGCCCCGATTCGATCGATTATGAAACCACAGGCCATACCACGCCTATGGCCGTTGAATTGCACGCAATTCTTGCCGGGATGAAGGCCGATCAGACGGATGTGGTGGTCATGGAAGTTAGTTCCCACGCATTGGAACAGCACCGGGTCTATGGATGTGATTTTGATGTAGCAATTCACACCAATGTCACGCAGGACCATTTGGACTATCACAAGACCATGGAAAACTACGGTCAGGCTAAAGCCCTATTGTTTTCTGGTCTTAGAACCAGACCTAACGGCTTGGGACAAATACCTGTGGCGGTGGTTAATCTGGATGACCCTTGGGGCCAGCGATTTTTAGATTCATGTTCGACCGGAGTCCGTATTTACACTTACGGAATCGATTCGTTTGATGCCAACGTTCGCCCGGAAAATGTGAATTACAGTATTGCTGGAGCGTCATTTGAGGTTCACACGCCAGAGGGACAAGCTGAGGTGCAGTTGAAAATTGCCGGTCGCTTTAGTGTGTATAACGCATTGGCTGCCATCGCAGGTGGATTAGCACTGGGGATTCCTCTAGCTTCTTGCGTTAAATCCTTGGGAGCAATTGAAGGGGTTCGAGGCCGCTTTGAGGTAGTCTCTCAAGCACCTTATGTGATTGTGGATTATGCCCATACACCGGATGGATTGGAGAATATTCTCTCTGCCGCCCGGTTAGTAACGCCGAAAAACGGACGGTTGATTGCTGTGTTTGGCTGTGGCGGTGATCGAGACGCTACTAAACGGCCTAAAATGGGGGCCATTGCTGAACGATTAGCCGATATGCTTGTTGTAACATCCGATAATCCAAGAACAGAAGATCCACAACAGATTCTTACCGATGTAATCAGTGGTATTAAAACCTTTGATTCCGAGCGAATGCTGGTGAACGTGGATCGGAAACAGGCCATTCATCAGGCTATTAACCTAGCGTCGTCTGAAGATATTATTGTGGTGGCGGGCAAAGGACACGAGGATTATCAAATCTTAGCGGATAAAACTATCCATTTTGATGATCGAGAAGTGGTTCAGAACTACGTGGATCACCGAAAAGAGGAGACGCCAGCATGACTCTTCCCTCTCAACATAAACCTCTTCAACAATTTTTGAGCCTTGATAAAACTCAACCCGTTCATTTTATTGGCATGGGGGGTATTGGTATGAGCGGATTAGCCAGAATCCTGGCTGAATCTGGCTTCCAGGTCAGCGGGTCAGACCTGAGGAAAAATACGAATACTTGTCAGTTGGCGGCGCTGGGTGCAACAGTTTATCTGGGGCACCAAGCTGAAAACGTACCATCTAACGGGGTTGTGATTACCTCCACCGCCGTGCCGGATGATAATCCAGAGATAAAAATAGCCAGAGACTTAGGTGTTCCGGTGTTTCATCGTTCGGATGTCCTTCGGGAGATTCTTCAGGGCGAGACGTTGGGTCATGAGCGAACGGTGGGCATTTCCGGCTCTCACGGTAAAACCAGTGTCACGGGTATGTTGGGGATGGCGCTTCAGGGTTTTAAAATAAAACCCACCATTGTTGCTGGTGGAGTGATTCCTGAATTAGCAACCAACGCCGTCTTAGGAAGTAACCGTGAATTGGCCGTTGCTGAACTGGATGAAAGCGATGGTACACTTGTAAAATACGCTCCCACACATTCCATCATTTTAAATATGGAACTGGATCATGCGGATCATTACCGAGGCGGACTCGATGAATTAACAGCGACCTTTCAAGCCTATTTACGAGGCTTGACTCATGATAGTCAGGTGTTTTTTAATTGGGCGTGCCCTAATACGCGGGCATTATGTGAATCCTTTGATTCACCGACGTTTGAATCAATTTTGTTGTCACCTGGCGATATTTTTACGGGCAAGGAGCCTCAGGTGACTTACAATCTAAAAAATGCCAGAGACTATGATCGGGGTTGTTATCTAGGTTATGTGTACAAAAAAAATAAGCTGATGGGCGAGCTGAGCATGGGAATTCCCGGCATGCACCAATTGTTCAATGGCTTAGCGGCCATTGCAGTCGGTGATCAACTGGGTTTTGATTTTGACACCATGGCCCGAAACTTGAGTACGTTTTCCGGTATGGGGCGCCGGTTTGAAAAAGTAGGGCACTATAACGGCGCTTTACTGGTGGATGACTATGCCCACCACCCCACAGAAGTGGCAGCCATGGTTAGGGCGGGTAAAGAATATTTATCCGGTATTGGTCGGTTGATCGTGGTGTTTCAGCCTCATCGTTATACACGCTTAAAGCAATTTTGGAGTGAGTTTATAGGAAGTTTTGCCGGAGTCGATGTATTAATTTTAATGGACGTTTATTCTGCCGGAGAAGCTCCTCTTGTAGGAACGGACAGTCAGATATTTTCCCAAGAGATTGAAGCATCAGGAATGGTTGCTCAGGTCCAATGCCATCCAGAAGCTGACTTTAGCGACTTAAAAGAAAGGCTTCAATCACAGATTTGTCCAGGTGATTTGGTCATGTCGATGGGTGCAGGTAACATTACTCAACTGCTCCGGGGTTGGGAGGAAGGATAAGATTTCGTGATGGTGTGCGCTCAGGTTAAAATACCCGACTGTTTGGGATCCAAATATTCAACCTATCGTATAGGTGGACTTTTTGAGGAAGCCTATCAACCGACCTCCTTGGATGAGGCTTTAGAGCTGCTTCAGTATGTGTGCGATTCTAAAAAACAGCTGACCGTGATTGGTGCTGGGAGTAATCTGATTGTCGCCTCAGGCGGCATTGAGGGCATTACGCTATTGACTCGAAAAATGACTCGGATTCAGGAGAGCTTCGCTGACGACCAAAAAACGGTGGAAGTCCTGTTTGGGGCCGGGGTACATTTGGCCAAGGCCGCCACGTTTGTCGAATCTTTAGGTATGACGGGTGCCGAGTACATGATTGGGATTCCCGGAACCATTGGTGGGGCCGTCCGAATGAACGCAGGCGCCATGGGGCAGGAAACATCGGAAGTCGTCCGATCAGTTAGGCTATTTAACTTGAGAGCCAGCGGTCCGGAGCACTGGCCATTAGAAAAACTGGCGTATCAATATCGATCCAGTGCCATTGATCCGGCGATACACATTGTTCTGGAGGCCCGAATGGTTTTCAAAGGAGGAGACCCGACAGAGATTCGAGCCAAAATGCAGGGAAATCTGGATTTTCGCAAAGCCCACCACCCAACAACGCCCAATGGCGGGAGCGTGTTTAAAAACCCGTACCCAAAGGGGACAGAAAAAGCCCACATGACCGCCGGGTGGATGCTGGATCAGTTGGGTACAAAAGATTGGACGGAAGGTGATGTTCGGGTTAGTCCAAAGCATGCTAATTTTATTGAAAACATCGGTAATGGGACCTCGACGGATTTGTTACGGTTAATGTGCCGAATGAAACAAGCGGTAAAAGCTGTGTATGAGGTCGAACTTTATCCTGAAAACTTGTTTATAGGCAAGGCCACGGACGAGGAAGCGGCGCTGTGGAAAGAGTTAACAGGGGGTGCACATGTCGGAATGCATTAAATCTCCTATTATATCGATTGAGAAAACAACTCGAATCGGTGTTCTTTATGGGGGGCTGTCGTCAGAGCGCGAGGTTTCCTTACGCAGTGGGAAAAACTGTCATGAGGCGCTGGAACGGTTGGGTTATACGAATACGGTGTGTATGGATGTGGGGCGAGATATCGGTAGACGACTGGAAGAGGAAGGCATCGAAGTTGCGTTTCTTGCGCTTCACGGGCGATATGGAGAGGATGGTGCGATTCAGGGCCTACTGGAAATGATGGGGATTCCATATACAGGAAACCGCTTGACGGCTAGCGCGTTGGCCATGAATAAGGGGCTGACTAAAAAAATTCTGGCGGACGCCGGTTTACCGGTTCTGCCATCGGTAATTCTGGATTTTTCAAAGCATCAGCAACAAGCGATGGCGGGTGTGGCTTATCAGGACACTTATCCTGTAATGGTTAAACCTATTGATGAAGGTTCTAGCGTGGGAATGGTTAAGGTAAACAGTCCATCAGAACTGGATTCTGCGGTTCAAAAAGCAGCAAAATACGCTAATTCAGTAATGATTGAACAGTACATTCCTGGTAAATCCATTACGGTCGGAGTTATTAATATTGATGGTGAACCCACGGTAACACCCATTCTGGAGTTAAGAACCCGCACCGAATGGTACGACCAAGAGGCGAAATACACTGAAGGGCTAACCGAATTTATTTTGCCAGCCGAACTGCCGGACGAGGTGACTCGATCTATTCAAGAAAAAACCCTAAAAGCCCATTCTGCGTTAGGGTGTAGTGGAATTTCTCGTACTGATTATGTGGTTGACGCGGAGTACAGGTTTTACATTCTGGAAGTAAACACCATACCCGGTATGACCAACCTAAGCGATCTACCTGCCCAAGCTAAAACCATGGGCATTGGGTATGATCAGTTGGTAGAATATATTTTGAAAACAGCATTGGATTGAAATTGGAAACAGAAAGTCCCACGGTATGAGTCTTGAGAATGAACCACCCGAATCCTCGAATGTTCCCCCTTCTGAAGAAGTCTATGAAGGGGAACTGGTAGTTGAAACCATTGATCCTTCTGGTCTTTCGGAGCCTCTTGGTGATGAACCTAGCGTGGAAAGCACAAAAAGCTTGGAGAATATTCATTGGGTAGATATACCGATGAAAAAAGTGTCCCCCTCAAAAGACGCATCGGTAGAAGTGCCCGGAAAACCGTATTCGGCGCCTCTCAGCCCACCTGATTCTCAAAAAACACCGGTAGAGGATGGTGTTGAAAAAGAGAACAGTACTCGAACAGAAGACGATGAGGCACGGGCACGGCAACGGCAGAAAACTTTTTTACTGGAACGGCGACGACAGAAAAAGCGGCAAGTGCTTTTTGGACGTCTGCGAGTTTTATTAAAGCTCTGCTTTATAGTGGCGATGACATTGGGTCTCTGGCAGTTTGCTACGGCACCCTTCTGGATTTATGAATCGCCGGATTTTAAGGTGAACGACCTGCATCTGTTGAGCCGAAAAAATATTGAGTCAATGGTGCAACCTTATACTGGACAAGCTATCTACCAGGTGGATCCGAAACAGATTGAAACTATTTTGAAAAAAAAATACGCTATCATTGAACGCATTGATGTCCGCCGTCAACTGTTTCCAGGGCGGTTAAATTTATTGATTACTGAAAAACACCCTTGGGGGGAACTCTACGCTTCGGCTTCTGAGGTATTTCCGTATGCGGTGGTGGCCGATGATTACGAGCCAATTCGTCTTAAGGATTATAAAAGTGCCGCAACATTTTACCCCGATCGTGCTTTGCCAAAAGTTATTCTTCCGATTCAGCGGTTAACGACTGAGGGTAAAGATTATCTTCAGCGGTTAAATGAAGTGAGCTATCAGTTGGCTCAGGTTCCGGGTTTAACATTAAAATACATTGATGCCAGTGATCCTAAAGCCGTGGATGCTTATTTCAGTCATGTTCGAGTTCGGTTAGGACGGCTGGATGCGACTCGTTCCGAGCGATTAGGGCGCTTGTTTGGCTTGGTTGGCGAGATCACCAAGCATCAGAATAAGATTGATGATGTGGATCTGCGGTGGCTGAACCAGGTGACGTTTCATCGAGGTAAATATAAGTTGGCCAAGCCGTATCAGGGTAAAAAAGAAGATAATCAACAAAAGAATAAGAAAGAAGGTTCCAAAGTTAATGGCAGATAATTCGACACAAAAAATTCGAGTGGTGGTTTCCGGTTGTGCGGGAAAAATGGGAAAAGAAGTGGTGAAAACCGCGATTGCCGATCCTCAACTTCAGTTGGTTGGCGCAGTAGATAAGTGTCACACGAGTGAGGATGCGGCGCTGGTTGCCGGGGTGGGTGATTCGTGTCAGGTCGGTATTTCGTCAGATCTATCAGAAACGCTGATTCGGACGGATGCGCAAGTTTGTGTGGATTTTACGCACCCCGATGTGGTGCTGAGCAACACCTTAAGTATTATCGAAGCGGGTTGTCGTCCGGTTATAGGGACTACCGGGTTTTCTGCTGGAGCAATGGATGATATTGCTAAAGCATTAGAAGCGAAAGGGTTAGGGGGAATGATCGTACCCAACTTTGCCATTGGAGCGGTGCTACTCATGAAGTTTGCTGAAGAAGCATCCAAATACATGGATCATGCGGAAATTATCGAACTGCATCATAATCAAAAAGCCGATGCGCCGAGCGGAACAGCGATTAAGACGGCTGAAAAAATGCTGGAGGGTTTAAAAGCTTCCGGTCAATCGAAATTTGGTGGAACCAATGGCCAGGAAGCAGAGACCATCACAGGGTCTCGCGGCGGAACTTATGAGGGAAATCTCCACATCCACAGCGTACGCTTACCCGGACTAGTGGCCCATCAGGAGGTCCTTTTTGGTGCCAGAGGTCAAATGCTGACCATTCGCCACGACAGTATCGATCGTACCTCATTTATGCCCGGTGTCGCTTTGGCTTGTAAGAAAGTGATGAATTTAAGTGGGCTTGTCTATGGTTTAGAGCATGTGCTTTAGCCGATTCGAAGCGTGAGGCATTTGGAAGAGCCGCCTGACTTTAGGAATTCGCTCATATCCACCTGAATCACGTTAAACCCACGGGATTTTAACTCGTCGGCCAAACGATGAGACCCTTGATTGAAAATCACGGTATCGTTAATGGCTACCGTATTACAGGCAAAATGAGCGGCTTCTTCATCAGTAACCGGAATTAGTTTATCTTTAGGTATGTTTGCTTCAATGACACTGCGCCCATAGGCGTCAAAGGCATTGGGATAATAGATAAAGTGGCCGTCATAGAGTGGACAGATGCACACATCGATATGGTAAAACCGCTGGCTAATTAGCTCAAGCGACAAAACGGGCAAACCGGTTTGAGTCGTGATGAAGCTATGGGAGGCAATGTCGGTTCGTGTTTTGTAACCGGCAAACACACGGTCCTGCCAGATAAGTGCATCACCGGCACCTTCAAAGGTGATACCACTTGGCATGGTAAAGGTTTTAAATCCGTGATCGGCAAACCATTTCTCACAATGAGGTTCTTCGCCTTGACGCTCTTCAAATTTATAATGGGCAATAATCGCTTTATCGCCATAGACAAAGGCTGCATTGGCGGTAAAAACCAGATCTGGCAATCCTTTAACCGGCTCCATTAAATGGACATCCGCTTTGGCCTGTTTCGTAATTGCCTGATAAAGGGAATCCCACTGCTTTTTAGCCAATTCCACGTCGCAAGGGCCCGCTTCTTTCATCCATGGATTAATAGCGTATTCTACCGTAAAGTAATCCGGTGGGCACATCAGGATTTTCGGCGTATCGACATCCCCTAAAGGACTTGGAGGGGAGCGAAAAATACCCACTTTTTTCTCTTGCACTGCTGGAGAAGCGGGTGTGGTAACCGGCGTTTTTTCCATATAAGGCTGAACGTCGTTAATAATTGCTTCAAGCGAATTGTTATCCAGAGCCGTAATCATAATGCGGGCGTAACTGAAGTCTTCGCTGGAAGTACCAATATTAAAGTCCGTAATCTCGAAACTTCCATGATGGCGTACAATAATATCCAACACACGAGAGAGCGTTAAAGAATCAATAAAATGCCCTTTAAGTTCAATGGTTTTTCGAATAACATTTTCTGTGTGTTCTGACTGTTTACTCTCTGACTGTGTGCTCATGGAATGGAGTCCTTTTTGATTCTATTTTCTATGGACTCATCATAACGCAAGCATATGCCCCAACCAAGGATGAGAGGGTGACAAGCTGTATTCCCCCTTAGGAACGGGGACGAGCCTGAGAGGCCTCCAGATTAAAAGCGATGGATATGCGCTCGACCGGACTAAGGTTGGGGTGAACCAGATGCATCAGGTAGCCTGGAAAAAGAAGGATCATTCCGTTTTCAGGATGATAGGTCACGACACTGGACCGGTGATAATGACGTCCCAAAGGCAAGGGATTCATAAACTCAATAAGACCACTGCGGTCTTTGGGATTTTTTTTACGGGACTCTTCGTCTCGCTCCAGACTTTTCTCCACGTCCACATAAAAGACGCCCGACCACTGACAGGGCAAGTGGTTATGGGGAGCATTCCATGCGTTTCCGCCACTGATATTGCCCCAACAAGAGGTAAGTAGAATTTCCGTTTGAGCTTCCTGACCTGGATAAAACGGGGCAACACATTGACCGGAAAACTGGCCAATGGCCTGATTAAGCCATTGAATATCCGGGTGATCTTGAAGGTGTAGATTATTTTCCGAATGCCAGCCATTTAAATTGCTTTTTTTGAGACCCGGACTTTTTTGCTGAAGTTCCAGCAAGAAGGTACGCAAGCCTGCTTGGTGTGCCGGAAAATTGTTGAGTTTACTTTTGAAAACAGGAACGGCAAAATGCCAGTCCGTTTGAACATCTTGAAGGGTGTTTGGTATGGTCATGATTTTTATTATAACGTCTCAATTTAAAAATAATAGACCATGTGGTTGAGTTTGAGGAGCGGGAAAGTAGGGAACTTTATATTTATAGTGGATTAAGCCCTTTTTTATGTAGTTAGACTTCCTTTATTCAGTGGATGAAACCAGGAAGCACAAAGGATACGGTATAAGTGGGTATCTATCGATAGATAACGAGGTTAAAGAGAGGAAAAAGTGAATCACTTTGAGGTTACATTGCAACGTGTTTCTCAGATCGAGCAGCAACTTCATTCGATCCGGCAACGCACAACAGCCCCTGATAGCAAGATGGGAGCATTTCAAGGCGTGCTAAAAGAGGTTCAGACTGAAACACCCTCAGGGCTTCCTTCGACTTCTCGATCTGAAATTGAATCTTTGATTCAAAAAATTGGTTCAAAAGAAGGGGTGGATCCCAATTTGGTGAGGGCTGTGGTTCAAACAGAATCCGGTTTTAACGCCAAAGCGGTTTCGCCTGTCGGCGCACAAGGATTAATGCAGTTGATGCCTTCGACGGCTCGTGGGTTAGGAGTCTCTAATAGCTTCAATCCGGCTGAAAACATTCAGGGTGGGACTCGATACCTGAAAGGACAGATTTCAAAATATCAGTCGTTGCCTAAAGCATTGGCTGCCTATAATGCTGGACCGGGGGCTGTCGATAAATACGGCGGTGTCCCTCCTTATCAAGAGACAAAAAATTACGTTAGCAAAGTCATGGGGCTTTACCAGCAATATAGCGATGCCCAACCCTTGAGTAAGGCGGTGGTTCGATGATTAAAGGGCTATATACCGCAGCGGCAGGCATGCTTTCCACTAGTATTTCTATGGATACGATGGCGAATAATATGGCCAACATGAATACGGTTGGATTTAAGAAAAACCATGCCAGTTTTCAAAGTTTTCCTGAGTTGTTGATTCAACGGACAGGCGCAGATGGGGTTAAGCAGATCGGCTCGCTCAATTCAGGTAGTAAAATTAAAGCCACCCCTATCAATTTTTCTCAAGGCTCATTGAGAACGACAGGAAACACTTTTGATTTGGCCATTCAGGGAGATGGGTTTTTTACGGTATCCGATGATGAGGGCAATACGTTCTATACTCGAAACGGAGCATTTGCGCTGGATGCCAATGGGGATTTGATTAATCAGGAAGGCCAAAAAGTACTGGCTTTTAATAACCGCCCGATTAATATCCCGCGGGACGGACAAAAAATTGAAATAACACCAACGGGTATGATTACCGCTGATGGAGAAGTTATTGATGAATTATACATCACCCAGTTTAAAAACAATGCGACATTAGAAAAAATGGGTGGTCATCTTTTTAAGGCAACCGATGCCACTGAATTCAGCGATGCGGCGCCCGTGGATCAGACTTTGAAGTATTCCATATTTCAACGGACCCTAGAAGGTTCCAATGTTAATATGGTGCAAGAAATGGTTAATAATATAACGGGTCTCAGGCTGTATGAGTCGTTACAGAAAAATATTCAATTACAAAATCAGACCTTGGGCAAGGTTGTTAATGACGTGGGCCGTTACCGGTAACATGTTGTTAGAAGAAAAGACTTAGAGAAGTAGAGAAATAAAGAGAGAAATCTAAAAAGAGAAGTCAATAATAATAGAGAAGAGAGACGGTGTGTAATGACACAACAACCGAAAAAATTACAAAATGGGAGGTTAAAGGCGATATAACATGATGCGAGCTCTATATACCTCAGCCACCGGGGCACAAGCCCAGCAATTTAATATTGATATTATTGCGAACAATGTGGCCAACGTAAATACCAGCGGGTACAAGAAAACCCGTGCTGAATTTCAAGATCTATTAAGCCAAACCTTTCAGGCGGCTGGCGCATTGACGGCAGAAGGAACGTTTGATCCAGTTGGTGTTCAAGTTGGGTTAGGTGTGGGTATTTCCGCAACTCAACGTGTCTTTCTGGAAGGATCTGTGGTTCAAACTGCTAACCCGTTGGATCTTGCCATTCAGGGTGATGGTTTTTTTCAGATCCTTCAGCCAGATGGTTCTACAGCATACACTCGGGACGGGACTTTTAAGCGGGATGCTAACGGACAGTTGGTAACTTCTGACGGATATTTGCTTCAGCCTAATATCACGGTTCCAGTGGATTCAACCGAAATTGTTATTGCTCTGGATGGGAATGTTATGGTTCGGCAATCCGGTAGTACGACATTAAACCAGGTGGGCCAGATTCAAATGGTTAAATTCTCTAACGCTGCCGGTCTAGAAAGTATTGGCCGAAATCTGTTTAAAGAGACGCCAGGTTCAGGAACGGCGATTCAGGGAACCGCTGGTACCGGACAATTTGGTGATACCAGTATTAATCAAGGTTTTTTAGAAAATTCTAATGTTCAAATTGTTGAAGAGTTAATTAACCTGATTGCGGCTCAGCGGGCATTCGAAGCCAATTCAAAAGTCATGCGAGCTTCAGGAGAGGTCTTAAGTAATGTCAATAATATTGTTTAGGTTAACTTAAGTTAAATCAGAAGGAGTCTCTTTAGGTGACGAAACACCGTTCATTTCAATTCATTACTGCTTTATTTATTGCTACTGCTTTTTGTACAATAAGCTATTGGAATGAAGGACATGCGGTGGTTGTGGATGAAGCGGTTATCAGTAAAACCGTGATTCAACATGTCACTGATATGGCAAAGAATTCAGGGCGAATCTCTCATGGGGAACGTCTGAATATTGAAATTATGGGGATTCCTCGCGCTCCTTTTGATTTTAGAGAAACACCGAAACTATCCAATATCACGCTGAATACGACATCCAGTTTAGATCGGTTTTTTTCGAACCGAGCGCTCGTTCAGGTAAAAATTACTTCCAATATATCCGGGCGTACCCGGCAGGTCGGGGTTCCTGTCAAAGTTTCACTCAGCAAAAAAGTCTGGGTGGCTAAAACAATGATTATGCCAGGAGAATCTCTTTCACCTCGAAACCTTGAATTAGAAAATCGGGAAATTACTACGAATTTTGATTACGTGGCCGGGGCTGAAATAGATTTGTCGCAATATTCAACCCGGATGATGTTAAAAAAAGGTCAAATGGTGACCACACATCAAATGGTTCGTCCTCCAGCGGTACAACGCAACAACATGGTAAAAATTATTATGGCTGGTGCCAATGGCTTAAAAATTATACTCGATGGGAAATCCATGGAAGACGGTCATATTGGCCAACGAGTCCGGGTTCGTAATCGGTATAGCAAGGATAAGTTTTATACAGGAAAAGTAATTTCCGAAAATCGTGTTCAGGTCGGGATGTAAGGGGTTATTAGAATGGAGTTTAAAAATTATTTAGTTCATTCAGTGTTTCGAGCAACCTTAGCTCTGACCATCGCTGTAGTCTGGGTTCCAATTACTGTGGACACCGCTTCCGCTGAATCACTTTTCCGTGCTTCGGCCAATTACTCTGCAAGTACGCCCTATACGCCAAATTCGTTGTATTCCCAGCCCCTCCCTAACTCAGTAGGAGATATGCTGACGATCTTGATCGATGAACAGACCATCATGAGTAACAGTGCACAACTGGAAATCGAACGAACCCAAGCGATTCAAGAGAACAGTTCAGGCTTATTGAATCGGGTGATTCATAAAATCGGGGTTCCTCAGCGGTTTTCTTTCCCTGATTTTAACGGATTAGATACGGATAATAATTTGGAGAGTCAAGCGTCTGCTTCCAGAACCAGTCAGCTAAAAGATACAATTTCTGTTCAGGTTGTCCAGATTTTACCTAATGGTAATCTTGTCGTTCAAGGAACCAAAGTGGTATTAATTAACCGTGATCGAGTCAACATGATGGTGACCGGGATTATAAATCCTTATTACCTTAATCAAAATAACCAAATTGCCTCAACTCAGGTGGGTAATTTTCAAATGCTGATGAGCGGTAAGGGCATCATTAATAGACAACAAAATGATGGGATTTTCAACAAGGTTTTTCAGTTCTTTAATTAATTGAAACTGAATAAATGAAGGCAAAGGATTTAATTTGATGAGAGAAAAGCAATTAACTAAAAGTGCAAAAACAGGACTACGATCGCTGATCAGTGTGGTAATGACACTGGGAATTCTGGTGGCATTTTCCTGGGTTCAGTTTTCAATGGAATCTTCTGCTGCAAAACTACGATTAAAGGACATTACCCATGTAAAGGGGGTTCGGAATAATTTTGTTGTTGGCCGAGGGTTGGTCATGGGTTTAAACCGAACAGGTGATCAAAGTCGTTCAACCTTGCAAGATGAATTTAACTTGATCCGAAATATGGGCGGCAGATTAAACAGCCAAAATGATATTAGAAGTACAAACACAGCGGCGGTGATTGTCACTGCGATCATTCCGCCGTTTGCTAAAGCGGGTGATCAGATTGACGTTATTGTTTCGTCTATGGCTGATGCGAAAAGTCTGGAAGGCGGAACCTTGATTGAAACCCAGTTGGTTGCCCCTAACGGAGAAGTGATTGCCATCGCCCAAGGCCCCATTTCAGTGGGTGGTACCTCCGTAGATTCAGGTGGCTCATCAGCCAGGACGTCCATGACGACAGCAGGGCGAATTCCACAAGGTGCTATAATGGAGCGAGAAATTCATACGGAGATCGGTGACGATTTTGGACTGGATATTGTGCTGGATCGGACGGACTTTTCCATGGCCAACCGAGTAGCCGATGCGGTTACCCGTAATTTAGCACCGGCTCGGGCGGTTGATGGTAGTACAATTCGGATTCAGTTACCTGACAAGTTTATTGACGATCGGGTTCGGTTTATTTCTTTTATGGAAAATATTGAAGTGGATTCCATTGATGAAATTGCCAAGGTTGTGGTCAACGAGCGTACGGGCACGATTGTGATCGGGAACGGTGTTCGTTTATTGCCTTCTGCAGTGGCTCATGGTGGGATTACAGTAACGGTTAAAACAACAAATGAGATTAGCCAGCCAAATGCCTTATCTACGGGCGGAGAAACTATGGGTGTGACTAATAGCGAAATTAATATTGAAGAACAACCCGGATCGTTAATTGAGTTAAATGGAGGCTCTACATTGGCGGATCTCGTTGCGGCATTAAATGCCATTGGTGTATCTCCCAACGATTTGATCTCTATTCTACAAGCACTAAAAGCTTCTGGTAGTTTAGAAGCACAGTTGGAAATTATTTAATAACGTAAAAAGGAGTGTAATTTTTAAATGAATCCTCTGGAAGGTATGACACAAGGTGCCGCCTCGATGGCATTGTCTCAAACAGAGACAACTGCGGCCCGCATGGAACAGATGTATAAAAATCCAGAGACTTTTGAACAGAAAAAAATGACGGAATCCTCACAGGAGTTCGAGGCGATTTTTTTCCAACAAATGTTGGACGAAATGGATAAAACTGTTGATCGCTCTGATTCTTTATTTGGTAATAGTGAAGGCGAAAAAGTATTTCGTGAAATGATGAACAAAGAAATCGCTATGTCAGTTTCAACGGCACCAGGGGGTAGTGGCTTGGGCTTGGCTGAAACAATCTATCGCCAAATGGCAATAACAAAAGAGGCTGAAACTTCGGGAAGAAGTGCCTTAGATGAGCATCAGGGAAAATCGTTACAACGAGTTGATATAAAAGGTTAAAGGTAAAAATAAAAGCAGATAAAGAGAGAAATTAATTATTGGTATGACTCATTCAATCACATCACAAGAAACGTCTTCCCTGCAATTACTGCAGGCTCAAAAGGCATTTAAAACAAAGACTCAATCTGCTAATTTGGGTGATTTTTCGTCTAACATACCTGTTGATGAGGCCGTTTTGTCTAATGGGAAGATAATTAAAGGGTCATCAAATTCAATCAATAGTCAAAAAACAACATCCATGTCTAACGTGGCTAAATTTAATGAAATTAACATGGTTGCTAAGCAAGTGGGCTATGTTGGGCTAACAGAATCTCAAATTCAACGAGCTCTGAACTTAGGTGAGAGTTTACTGGCTAATTATCAAGCTTAATTTAAAGAGAAGAGAGAAAAACAATGGATCATTCAGCATCAGATCAAACGATTAAAAATCAGTTGGCTTTGCTTCAATGTTTGCTCAATAAGCAGGCTGACATTTATTCGGAAATTGAGGAAAAAATGGTTCAGAAACAACACGTTCTGGTTGAAGGAAATCCTGATAAACTAGTCAGTACAGACCAGGTGTTAACCGGGTTAGCTCAAAAAATAGCTCGGTTGGAAGAGGAGCGAATTGCCTTATTAATAAAAATGGGGCATCCGAATGAAAGCCTGAAAGAGGTTATTGAAACGTTGCCTTCAGGTGAAGCTGAATCCTTATCTCAGTGCCGAAATCGTTTGGTTAAAGGAATTGAACGGGTAAAAGGTGAAAACGATAAAGCCCGATCACTATTGAATTTATCCATTCGATGGGTTGAAGATACGGTTGAGTTAATTGCCAATGCCTTAGCTCCTGAGGCAGGTTCTTATAATGCGTCGGGTGTAAAAAATAACCGGGCCATTCAAGAAGCCTCTGGGCCTTTAGCGCCATCTACAATTCAAAGAGATGCTTAAGTAAAAACAGACCGGGAAATAAATTGGGAAAAAGAGAGAGTTTAATAAATGATTAATCCAGGATTTTTTAGCTTTTTTAATGCACGTCGCGGCATGTTAGCAGCACAAATGTCACTGGATACTGTTAACCAGAATATCTCTAATGCCAATACAGAAGGTTACAGCCGTCAGAGAGTTGATCTGTCCGCTTTTGACGCCTATACGTCGCCGACCAATATTTATCAAGATTTAAAAGCCGGACAACTTGGGCAAGGAGTCCTTGTTAACGGTGTTTCAAGAGTTAGGGATACGTTTTTAGATGGGCAATACCGTCTTCAGAATTCTATTTTTGGTTCAAACACTGAGGTCAGAAATGTACTCCAGCAATTAGAGGGAATTCTTGTTGAACCTTCAGGGGCTGGAATTAACGCCTCGATGCAAGAGTTCTTTAATGCGGCTCAGGAGTTGAGTCTTAATCCACAGAGTTTAGCCGTTCGAGCCGATTTCCTTCAACATGGCGTCGATTTAACCACGGTCTTTCAACAGCAAGGATCTCAGTTAATTAACCTTCAACGACAATTGGTCGGTGATCCGGCCATTCCAGGAAGTGTTGGTATTAGTGCTCTTGCGATTAATATTCAGGACGCAAACAATAAATTAACTGAGTTGGCCAATTTGAATAAAGAAATTTTAACCGTACAGGCTTCAGGCGCCGCCCCTAACGACCTGCTGGATCGTCGTGATTTACTGTTGGATAAACTGTCTAAAATTGTTGAGATTGACGTAGCTAACCTCCCCAATGGACAAATTACATTGGACATTGCCGGTCAACGAATGATTCAGGGCGTAACCCTTCAAGATACATTGGAAGTTGTATTAAATCCGGCTTATGTCCCGCCAACAGGTGGCGAGCCCCATCTTGTTCAGACGGTTAATGGCGGAGTCGATATTATTAACGGGCCGGTTGCTCCACCCGCAACTCCAATTCAATCGGGTCAGATAAAGGGTATTGTTGATGTTGCAGGACGAAATACGTCGCAAACTAGTGTGTTTAGTTTGTTATCCGATTTAGACCTTCTGCTTCGAGACTTAGTTGCACAGGTTAACTTCTTGCAGTTGACCGGCCGAGATTTAAATGGGAACGTTCCTCCTTTAGCGGATCCTATTTTTGAAGTCACGCCGGGTGCTGGGTTTATCTTTTTAAGAACACAGGTTGATGCAGATGTGCTGAATGATCCGAGTCTTATTGCCGCTGCAGAAGGTCCTCCTGCCGCTTTTCTTGGACCTGGTGATGGGGAAAATGCTTTAGCCATTGCTCAATTAAGAGACGGGGCTTTTCCTGGGCTGGGTGGAACCGGATTTGTCGAATTTTTTAATGGTGTTATTTCCAGCGCCGGAATTGATACTCGAACATTTGAAAACCGTTCTGAGAGTCAGGAAGCGGTCCTCCATTCGTTAGACTTGCGTCGGGATTCAATTGCTGGTGTGAATATGGATGAAGAGTTGATTGACTTAGTTCGGTTTCAACGTGCTTTTGAGGCGTCGTCACGAACGATTCAGACCTTCAATGAAATTTACGAAACCATTATTAATATGGTTTAACGGATAAAAAAGATAGTTTTCTTTAAGTAAGAAAAGGATGAATACCATGGGTATTAACCGAATTTCATCAACATCACTCACAGATCAGTCAATTAAATTTTTAAATAGCAACTTGTCCATTCTATCTAAGCTACAAGAAAGACTCGCTTCCGGGCAGAACATTAACCAACCTTCAGATGATCCCGTAGGGCTAACCCGAATTCTCGATCTATCCAATTCCTTAAGTACGGATGATCGTTTTTCCCGGAACATAGAAAGCGCACTGGCTGAAGTTAGTGTTGCGGACTCGGTTATGTCCAATGTCACTCAGTTGATTCACAGGGCAAAAGATTTAGCCGTTCAAGGGGCTACGTTTACAGCCGATCAGACAGGTCGGGATGCTTTAGCCCTTGAGATTGATGAAATTGTTAATCAGACTGTACAGCTTGGGAATACGAGTATTGGCGAAAAATTTGTTTTTGGCGGTAAGAGAACACAATTTCCTCCCTTTACTCGTGTCGGAGCCAATGTTAATTATCTGGGAAATCCACCAGCAACGGCCTGGGAAAGGCCGGTAGAGATTTCAAGAGCCGTTCAGTTAGATATGAATGTCAATGGTGAAACATTACTCGGTCAGGCTCAAATTATTGCTCCAGGGCCACCACCCGTATTTTCTCCAGCATCGAATGGATTGTTTCAAACGTTGACCAGTTTGCGAGAAAATTTATTGCAAGGTGATTTGACAGAAGTCCGAAATCGTTTGGATGATCTGGACGTCGATTTGAATAATGTCTTAGCCCAGCAAGCCCGGATCGGATCGGTCACCAATCGTCTGGAATTAACTCAAAGCCGAATTGAAGAGCGTCGCTCTATTTTTACAAAACAATTTGCGGATATTCAGAATATTGATATGCCAACACTGGTCTCGGATTTGAATTTTCAGGAAACTGTTTTCCAAGGCTCATTGGCTACAACCGCTCGGGTGCTTCAAACGAGCTTACTGCAATTTCTAAGGTAAGTTTTCAAGATTTGTTCGTATTACCTCTCAACCCACCTCCTCTCAAAGACCGGGATGTTTCCTTAGAGCAAGGAAATCTTCCCGGTCTTGTTGTACAATAAGATTGGTTTAAACTGGCGCAGTATAGATGTATTTAAAAAGGTAGCTTTAATGAAAAAAATTCTGGCAATGTCGATGAGTCTTTTGCTCTTAACGGTTTGTGTTTCTTTTGGGCAGGGCAGTGAGGCAAGAACACGGGGAAAGAGATCTCAGAAGACAGAGGTACTCCCCTTTCGGGTGATTGGAGCCGAGCCATCGTCAGAAGAGATTAAAAGTATTACGTCTGTGGTTGAAGAACTGGTGACGGCATCAAATGTCCATGATTTGGAAGGTGTTTTGAAACATTACTCGCCGGATTTTATTAGTGGTGATAATCTGAGCCTTGAGCAGATTCGTCATTTAATTGAAGAGACGTGGACGGTTTATCCTGATATTCAGTATGAGACCAAAACGTTGGAGATTAGAGTGAATGGGGACTGGGCGACAGTTGAAAGCCTGGATAAGGCGACAGCTCCGGTTGTCAACAAAGGCGGTATTATTTCAGAGGCTGGTACACTAAACAGTAATTCCAGAGGCATGATTTACCTTCGCCGGATAGGTAATAGTTGGGAAATTACCAGTGACTATACTCTTTACGAACAGGCTGTGATCCTTTACGGCGAGGCGCAAAACCTGAACGTCTCCCTCTCGGTGCCGGATCAAGTATTTGCGGGTGAATCCTTTACGGCTAAAGTGGATGTAGCCTTACCAGCGGGCTTAGTCGCCATTGCGTCTATTTCTAAAGACCCTTTGATCTATCCACAACTCAAGCCAAAAGATAAATTTCGCTCGATGTCAACCAATAATAATTTGTTAGAGCGGGTGTTTGAAGCCAACGGGACCAACAACAATGAGATTGTAACCGCTACGATTGGCTTAACTCGTGTGGAAAATAGAGGTGAACGGCCGACCGTTCAATTTAAAGGCGTAGCCACAGTGGTTAAACGGGTTAACGTTGTTCCAAGAACAGACGATAGCGCAGTGTTTAATCCAGAGCAATTGGTTCAGACTTCGGCCAATGGCTTGATTGATTTACGAAAACAGAAATAATAAAAACAAAATAACGCTGGAAGTGATAACCAAACGTGATGACCATGAGACAACAACAGACTGAAGTCGGATCTCTGGTGCGTTATCGATTTGCTTTGATCGGTCTGATAGGTGTTTTTTTTGTCTTGGATCAGGGAATTAAGTCTTGGGTACTCCAGCAAATGACCCTAGGCGAGAGTATCCCAGTTTGGCCTGGGGTTTTTCACTTAACTTATCTGGAAAACTCAGGGGTTGCCTTTAGTTTATTCCAAGAATACCCTCAAGCCCTGACTATTGTGACATTTTGCTTTTTTATTGGATTTTTGAGCTATGCTTTAAGTAGAAAAGCCTTTAGGCCTATTGAGCTGACTGTTTTTTCGCTTGTGCTCGGTGGTGCTTCCGGCAATCTATGGGATCGCCTTACCCGAGGGCAAGTGGTGGACTATTTGGATGTCACCCTGCTTCATTATCCGGTGTTTAATCTGGCAGACACCTTTATTTTTTGTGGAGTGGCACTATTGCTGTTCTACACGCTGAGAGGAACCCCTACAAGATTGGGGAGCTTATAAAGGTCATGGACGATCAGAACCCATTGGCACATACGGTAATCACTTTAACCACCTCCGAATACTCTGAAGCAGAGCGATTAGATAAGTTTTTAGCAGAAGATCTGGACAGTGTCGAAGGGATGAAAGACTCGTTTTCCCGTGAACGAATTAAGGTACTGATTCAAGCCGGAGCGGTGTCTGTGAATAAGCAGGTGATCACTAAACCGGCGTACCGTTTAAAAGAAGGGGATCAACTTGAATTGACGGTACCCGAACTCCGCCCTATTCATCTGGAACCGGATCCCATTTCGCTGGATGTGGTTTATGAGGATGCTGATCTGTTGGTGGTCAACAAGCCATCAGGCATGTTGACCCACCCGGCGGGAAAAGAGAGACGCAATACATTGGTCAATGCACTGTTAGCTCACTGCGAGGGAGGCCTGTCTGGAATTAACGGCCTTCTACGTCCTGGAATTGTTCATCGTTTGGATCGGCAGACGTCCGGGCTCTTAATGGTGGCTAAATCAGACCGAGCGCATCGCCATCTGTCTCGTCAACTGAAGGAACGCACTGCCAAGCGGCAATATCTTTCCATTGTTCAGGGTGATTTAAAACAGGACACAGGGACTATAGAAACCTCGATTGGGAGGAACCCCAAAGCACGGGAGCGCATGATGGTTCTGGAAACTGGAGGGCGGTTTGCCCGAACCCATTGGGAGGTGTTGGAACGTATTCAAGGTCGTTTTTGTTATGTACGCTTACAACTTGAGACGGGACGAACCCATCAGATTCGGGTGCATATGACGCATATGGCTCACCCTATTGTAGGAGATACCCAATACGGCCAGGGGATTGAAAAGGTGATTCGTTTGAAAACCGATGGCCAACTGCTTCAGGCGTATCGGCTTCAATTTATTCATCCGGTGACGGAAAAGGAGATGGGGTTTGAAATTCCTGTGGATCCGGCTATAGAGAAGGCGCTGAATTTTTTAAGAGCCCTTTAATTTTTAGATTGCTTTCTCTACAATAGAAGGTGGTTAGTTAAACAGAAACCGTTTGAACGGTTGGTGTGTGTACTGGCCCGGATTACGAAAGGAATTTGTGAACCATGCCGATTTTATTCAACCTTTTAGCGTTAATCGTCTTTTTGGCGGCGTTTTATTTTATTAGCAATAATTTTAACCAGCCCGTATCCTTCCAACTCTTTAATCTCTCGTTTGCGGAAACCTATATGGGCTGGCCGATGCTGATTTCGGCTGGATTAATGGGAGTGGCTATTTTTCTGAAAATGATGGCCAAAATGACGGCCTGTCAGTCCACTCAAGAGAAAGCCGATCGTCAACGTGAGAAAGCGCAGGTTTCTATGGAGGAATCTTCTGGAAAAGTCAAAGCACTCGAGTCTAAAGTGGAAACCTTGGAAAAAGCCTTGGAAAAAGCCCTTAATACCGGAGGAGCCAATTCTTGAAGGGGATTTTTCAGATGGTGGGCGCACCCGGGACGGGTAAGTCCACGTTATGTGATTTGCTCATTCATGAGCTGGTGTTATCGGCTTCTATTCTGGCAATTGATGCCTCACCGGATCATCAACTGACCCAACGGCTAACGTTAGAGCCACCAAAACAGACTATTGGTAAGCTGGTTCAGCAATTTAAAGGCATGAGCCATCCGACACAGGAGAGTATTGACTGGGCGTTTTCGGATATTACCTCTTCTGTAGGCGATGATCTGGAACTCATTAGCGTGGGTGAACTTTCGGATGATCTTTCGGAAACAGAGAAAAAGACGATTGTCTATGGCTTAAACCGTCTGATGGACAGCTATGATTTTATCATTATCGATGGACGACACCCTCGGTTGTACCATTTGTTACAACATAAGGAAATGATTCGCCTGATTTGGGTAGCAACACCAGAACACTATGATTTTGATCCTTCAGTATATGAACGATTCCAGACCCCGGCTTTGATTTTAAACCAAATGCCTGCTGGCGGTGAAGTCCCTGAAGAGTTTGAAACAGCCTTAAATAAAGCCCTTGAGTCAGAATCGCTTGTTTTAGTAGGCCGATTGCCATTTTATGCCGATCCCGATGAACGGGTACGTCAACTGCCTGGCGTTTTTAGGGACTGTCTGTATCGGCTGGATTTACCAGCGGAACATTCCGACTCTCAAACGACGTGATGACTTCTGGAGAGCCGGTATTACTGTGGTTGTTAGGGGCTTATTTTGTAGGCATACTGGTTCTGGGCAGTCTATTTTCCCGAAAAATAACCACACTTGCCGGGTTTTTTCTGGCTGATCGGAAGTTAACGACTCTTCCGGTTGCGTTTACCTTTGCGGCCTCCTGGTTTGGAGCAGGTTCAATGTTAGCGGGTATGAATGAAATAAATCACAAAGGGTTGAGTGGGTTGTGGGATATTGCCCTTCCTTCAGTGGTAACGTGTGTACTGATTACCCTGTTTCTGGCTCGCCCAGTGGCTCGACAAACCAGCTTGTCTCAGCCAGAAACAGTGGAAAAGTACTATGGCAAGTTAGGGCGCTATTTATTGTCATTCGCAATTTTAATGGCCGTAACAGCTTTGTTAGGCTCGCAGTTGGTTGCGGCAGGAAAAATTTACGAAACAACCTTGGGTTTGGACTTAATTACCACTACATTTTTAATAACAAGCATGGTGGTTTTATACGGCATGTTGGGCGGGTATCTGGCCGTGGTGGTGACAGATGTGATTCAGTTGGTGTTTATGGCGTCCGGTTTAGTTATTCTGTTGCTGTTTTGCCTGAGTACTTATCCGTCTTTATCATTGGAATCCGTTTTTTCAGCTATTGAGATACAGCGTCCGGCATCGTTTTGGTCACTGGATGAACATTTGATTCGTAATATTTGTTTGATGCTATCATTTGTCATGGGCTGGGTTATCGCACCGGAAATGTGGCAGCGAATGTCATCTACTCAGAATGAAACAATGGCCTTTCGTTCGGCGGCACTGGCCAGTGGGTTTATTTTTACGCTGTTTGGACTGGTTGCCGTGGTTGGAGTATTGAGTGTGGGTGTGGTGCCTGAAAGTGATCGAGTACTGGTGGATTTGGCTTTTCAGATGAATCATCCCTTCTGGACAGCTTTGGTTATTGCTGGAGTTACCTCAGCCATTGCCTCCACCATGGATTCGTCTATTAACGTGGGAAGCCTGACCTTGACTCGGGATTTATATCAAACCCTTGTACATCCCCAAGCTGGTGCCAAAGAGTTGATCTGGATCAGTCGACTGGGAACGCTGGTGGTGGTTTTACCGGCGGTCTATCTGGCATTAACATTTCAGGATATTTTGCATGTACTCTGGATTTCAGCGGATATTTACGCCTCGACCATGTTTGTGCCGATTATTGGCCTGTTATATTTGAAGCATCCGGGCCGATGGAGCGGTTTGCTGGCCATGGTGTTTGGCGGGGTGATGGTAATACTGAGCGCTTTAAATCAGTACGAAATCCTCCAAATGCCGAGTTTCTGGCCGGAATCTCCGTATTCCACCCTGGCGGGGGTGGCCATGAGTGCTTTGGGGTTTGCCATTGGGTATTTTGGCTTCTATAAACCGAAGGTTCTGTAACTTTTCGGGGTGTTTTAAGATGTTTATGGTTTGGCTGAGAGGTATTAAGGGCTTGTGATACTGGTTTTTCAGGTTCAGGAGGGTAAAACTTGGCTAATAGGAGTCGGTTTGTTAAAAGAGGTTTAAGTAGGCCACTTCCAATTGTTGCGAACAGAACAGAGCCGACAAACCGGTAAATCGCTGGGTTTTTTGTGGCTTTTAAGGTGTTTTTCATGGTCGTTTTTAACAGGTGATCCCCACCATAGTAGGAGAGAAACCAGATACTGGCGCTGACAATCTGTCGCGCGACCTCTTGAAACACAAGTAAATGACGATCCGGCTCAGGAAGTTTTTTCTGCTTTAAATCCAGATGGGTAACAATGGGTGAGAGGATAGCCGAAGGAACATAGACAAGACCACCTAGGGCAAATAGTTTATCCGCTTCGCTTTTTTTTGCAAAAGTTTTAGCCACGGCCTTAAAAGGCTGGACGCCTAAGGCAAGTAAAGTTGTCATACCGATGAAGTCTCCTTTCGCTGGCATTATCCAGTTCAAGTTTACGGGTTTTGCTGTTAGTCAGCACTCTCAGCCATTACTTATAGGTAAATAGCACCCCGGATTCGTATTTTGTTTAATTTACTATAACAGGAAAAGGCCACAAAGATAAAGATCGTATTTTTTACGTTGGGTTTACGTTAAAATGTAGGCGATTCATAGGTAACATAAGGCGTTTAACGATGGAAGTAAGTGCAAAAAACGATCCTCTACTGGTTAGAGCTTGTCGGCATGAAGTTTTGGAGCGACCCCCTGTTTGGTTTATGCGGCAAGCTGGTCGATACATGCCAGAATATCGGGCGTTACGGCAAAAATATTCATTTCTGGAAAGCTGTAAAAACGTGGATATAGCTACTGAAATTTCGTTGCAGCCTTACCATGCATTCGGTATGGATGCGGTAATTATGTTTTGCGATATTTTGATTCCACCGGAAGCTATGGGCATGAAACTGGATTTTGGCGATAAAGGTCCTTGCTTTGAATCCGCCATACGAACCCGCGCCGATGTGGAAGCACTATCCATTCCCGATCCTATGGATGATATGGGTTTTGTGATGAATTTGCTCTCTAACTTGCGTCGAGAGTTAGCAAACGACCCGGATACGGCATTAATCGGTTTTGCCGGGTGTCCGTGGACGTTGGCATCGTACATGATTGAAGGCGGAGTATCTAAAAACTTTGCTCATCTGCGACGCATGATGTATGACGATCCCGATTTATTACACTTGTTGCTCGATAAACTCACTCAGACCGTTACGGCGTACCTGAATGCCCAAATTGAAGCAGGTGCTCAGGTGGTTCAGTTGTTTGATACGTGGGGCGGAATTTTGGATAGGGCCGGTTATCAGGAATTTATTCAGCCTTACCACCGAAAAATTATGAAGGGCCTAAATCGGTCGCAGACACCCGTGATTTTGTATGTCAACGGATCGGCTCATTTGCTTGAACTCATGGCCGAGGTTCAGCCAGACGTGATTAGTGTGGACTGGCTCACAACACTAGAGGAAGCACGTCAACGAGTGGGTAATGAAATGGTATTACAAGGAAATCTGGATCCCATCGCCTTACTGACCCGCCCGGATGTGTTAGAACCCATGGTGCGGGATATGATCACTCAGGGCGGTCACCAGAATTATATTTTTAATGTCGGTCATGGGCTGATTCCCTCAACTCCGGTCGAGAATGTTCGCTTAGCAGTGGATACAGTGAAGAGCTGGAACCGACAACTGGCAACAGTAGGGAACTAAATGAATGACGATGGGAAGTACAAAACAACAGATCTTGCAATCGTATCAGGATTTAGCGGGGCTCTCGGAGGCCTTGCTTCAAAAGTACAATACGGCCGGGCCTCGTTATACCAGTTATCCCACGGCGCCATCATGGACGGATGAATTTGATGCCACGACCTATGAACAAGCGTTGAAAGCGACAAACGCTCCCGGTGCGGTGGAACAAAATCTGCCCTTATCTCTTTATGTGCATTTGCCTTTTTGCGAACACCGATGCCATTTTTGCGGTTGCAATGTTGTGATTACTCCACATCGAGAACAGGCAGAAAAATATTTGAGCTACCTGTTTCAAGAGATTGATCGTGTGGCTGAACTAACCGCTGACTCTCGAGAGGTGGTTCAGTTCCATTGGGGCGGAGGAACGCCGACGTACCTTTCACCCAAGCAAATTGAACGCCTGTTTCTTTATCAGCAGGAGCGATTCAATCTGCGTCCAGATGCGGAAATTGCGATTGAAGTGGATCCCCGGGTGACGACGAAGGAACAATTGACTGTTTTGAGGGAGCTTGGGTTTAACCGAATCAGTATGGGTGTTCAGGACTTTCATGCTGAAACTCAGCAGGCCATCAATCGGATTCAGCCCGTGGGCATGACGGAAGCCATGGTGAATTATTGTCGTGAGCTGGGTTTTTCTGGTATTAATTTTGATCTGATTTATGGTCTGCCCCACCAAACGGAAGAAACCTTTGGACAAACTCTGGACGAGGTAATTCGCATTCAGCCGGATCGGGTGGCGCTGTATAACTTCGCCTATGTGCCGTGGATTAGTCCTCATCAAAAAAAGATGGATGAAGCCACCCTGCCGGAAGGTTCTGTAAAATTCCGAATTTTTCGACGAGCCATTGAACGTTTTCTGGATGCAGGGTACGTTTATATTGGCATGGATCACTTTGCCAAACCGACAGATGAATTAACACGTGCACAACAAGAAGGCAGTTTGCATCGTAATTTTATGGGTTATACAACCAAAGCCGGGTGCGAGTTATACGGATTTGGGGTGAGTGCTATTAGCGGGTTGGAATCCTATTACGCACAAAACCACAAAAAATTGTCCACGTATTATGAGGCCGTTGAGGCTGCACAACTGCCAACCATGCGAGGATTTGCCCTTTCTCATGATGATCGATTGCGGCGCGCCGTGATTAACAGTATTTTATGTCAGGGGCAGGTGGATTTTGAAGCCATTGATCTATCTTTTGGGGTGGCGTGTCGCCATTTATTTGCCGATGCCCTGGAAACTCTGACCCCTATGGTAGGTGACGGTTTACTCGTTATCAATGAGACGGGTTTTCAGCTGACCCCATTAGGGCGGATTTTTAGCCGAAACATTGCCATGCCGTTTGACGCCTACTTTAATCAACCATCAAAGCCCCTGTTTTCAAAGACCCTGTAAACACTTTGTTAAGTCTTAAAAGGTAAAGGCTTTTTATTATGACAAATCAGGATTCATCAACTTTAGGGCTCCCAGCCACAAAGCAAGAGAAAATAGGCATTGTTCTGCTTAATATGGGTGGACCGGACTCCCTTGAAACCGTAGGGCCTTTTCTTTATAACCTGTTTTCGGATCCGGAAATTATTAAACTTCCCATGTCCTTTTTATTTCAAAAAATTTTAGCCTGGATGATTGTCAATTCCCGACTCAATGAAGCAGTTCAGAATTATGATAAGCTGGATAGTGAACAGTGGGGCGGTGGCTCACCTCAACTACCCATAACCCGAGATCAGGGAAAAGCCTTGAAAGAAAAATTAGACGATAAGTATCATATGGATGCCCCTATCTATATTGCTATGCGCTATTGGCACCCTTTTACGAACGAAGCTCTAGAGAAAATTGAAAATGATGGTATAACCCATTTGATCGCCGTGACCCTTTACCCTCATTTTTCGTATACCACGACAGGCTCTAGTTTGAATGAATTACGACGGGGTTTAAAAAAACGGGGGTTAACGAATAAAGTTAAGTTGTCAATTGTTTCAGGCTATTGTAAGAAACCGGCTTATTTGAAAGCGTTGGCGGGGTGTATTGAGGAAGGGCTAAACAATAATACGTGGACTTGTGACTTGAAAGACGTGCAGATTTTGTTTAGTGCCCACAGCTTGCCAGTTCAGCATGTGAAGCGGACAGGTGATCCTTATCCTAAATTGATTCAGGCTTGTGCCCGCTCTGTGATGGAAACTTACTTTCCATCACATGCATGGGATATGGCCTATCAAAGCAAGGTAGGTAATATGCCTTGGTTGGGGCCTGCGACGGATGGGGTTCTGGCTTATTACGCCGGTGAAAAGCGGGATAATATTTTAATGGTTCCCATTAGTTTTGTATCCGAACATGTGGAAACGCTGGTTGAAATTGATCTAGATTACATGGGGCAGGCCCGGGATATGGGTATTGAGCATATCGCCCGTGCGCCGGTGATGAATACCCGGCCGGATTTTATCCAATTATTGGCTGATTGCGTGGCCGAAAAAGTAAAAAGCGATTCCACTCAATGTTTATCCGATTGGGGAGAATGTTCGGTGCCGGTCCTGAATGGATAACGAAAGACTAAACAGAACAGAACATTATGACGTGGTCATTGTTGGTGCGGGTATCACAGGTCTGACAGCCGCTTATCGATTGAGCAAAGAAACTGGCTTAAGGGTGGCCTTGGCTGAAAAAACAAACCAAGTGGGTGGAGTCATTCAATCCGCCCAGCAGAGTGGTTACCATCTGGAATTTGCCGCCAATACGTTTTTACCCTCGGCGACGGCCGTGCTGAAGTTATGTCATGAGCTGAACTTAGAGCCAACGAAGGCTTCCGCACGAGCTAAAAAACGTTATATTTTTTATCAAGGGCAACTGGTACCTGTTCCTATGGATCCGCTGTCGCTTTTAACAACGTCGCTTCTTTCACCGGCGGGGAAAATAAAGTTATTAATAGAGCCGTTTTGCCCGCCTGGAATACCCAAAAACGAAACTGTTGCTGAATTCACCCGGCGACGGCTAGGGCAAGAAGTGTTGGATTATCTTATGGGGCCTTTTTTGTCTGGTGTGTATGCCGGTGATCCTGAAAAATTGAGCCTAAAGGCCGTATTCCCCAAACTGGCTTCATGGGAAGAGTCTTCAGGAGGTTTGCTAAAAGGCGCTTTTAAGTCTCTTTTAGATAAATCCGGGAACGTTAAAGAACAGCCAAAGAAAAAGAAAAAAGATCGGCGCATGCTTAGCTTTTCTCAAGGCATGGCTGAGTTACCTCAGGCATTAGCTTCCCAACTACCTGTAGACGTATTGCGTTTAAATTCGGACTTGGTTCAAATTGAAAAGAACAAGCTGAACTATTGTTTGAATTTCTCGTCCGGAGCCTGTTGGCAGACCCGTTCTCTTATTTTTACGGCCCCGGCCCATGTGGGCTCAGGTTTGTTTGCTGCGTCGGAACCCAAATTGGCTCAGGTATTAGGGAAAATACCATATGCTCCGATGGCCATTGTACATCTAGGATTTAATCAATCGGACTTGCCCCATGAGTTAGACGGGTTTGGTTTTCTTGTTCCTCGAAAATCGGGTGTTCAGACATTAGGCGCGATCTGGTCGAGTTGTCTGTATCCCGATCGAGCGCCTGAAGGAAAAGAGCTGTTTACCTGTTTTTTGGGCGGGGCGCTGCAAACAGAGGTTTCAACCTGGACAGAAGAAAAAATTAGAGAACAGGTGCTCATGGATATGGGGCAGATGATGGGCTTTCCTGCGTCAGTTATTCCTGATTTTGCCCACGTTAAATTGTGGCCACAGGCGATTCCTCAATATGAGTTAGAACATCTGGAATACTCTCAGTATTTGCAATCCCACTGCCCTGAAAATTTAACGTTTGCTGGAAATTTTCGGTCCGGGGTTTCGGTTAATGACTGTGTGCTTCAGGGAGAGTTGGCCGCTCAATCGGTTTTAAAAAAGCAAGTAAAAGTATCCTTTTAAGCCAATAAGTTTTTCTTCCTTTATATACTCTCACTCTATTTTCTTCGATCATCAGGATCGTTAGGCTGATCAATATATTCTGTGGTATCCCACTCGGCAGAAGAAGATTGAGAAGCGGATGCGTAAAGCTTTTCAACCCGTCTTTTCATCTTTTCATTTTGCGTTTTATCTTTAAACTGAAGGGCTTCGTAGATTTGGGTTTCTTTTTCTTTTCCTCGAATCTGAATAGTACCCAGACTTTTGCAATGAATCCGATCTTTGATCTTTTCATAAGTAATGGCGGAAATAATAATGGTGGTTTTGTATTGTTTATTGAGTTGCTCTAGTCGGGACGCAATGTTTACAGCATCACCAATAACGGTAAAGTCCATAAAATCTTCAGAACCTACGTTGCCGATAAGGGCCGATCCTGTATTAATACCAATGCCAATAGAAATAGGGGGTTTGCCAGAATCCGCTTTCCAGTGTTTCATAGCTTCTTTCATGGCAATAGCGGCAGAAACGGCAAGAAATGTTTGGTCTTGCTTTAATAGAGGGAATCCCCAATAGGCCATAATGGCATCGCCTAGTAGTTTGTTGATAGAGCCTTGATAAGTCTGGAGGATCAGGGTATTCATAATACGAAAATATTGGGTCAAAATGTGTTGAACATATTCAGGCTCATGGTTTTCCGAGAATCGGGTGAAACCTCGAATATCACAAAACATATACGTTAACTCACGTCGTTGACCACCTTGCAAGCTTTGTTTTTCCGGACTTTTTTCAATAGATTGCAAGGTGCCTGGCGAAACATACTTGGCAAAGGCGTACCGAAGTTGCTGACGCTTATTCTCACCTGAAATATAGCGTTGGGTATAAATAACCACGCTTGACAAAATAAGCGTCAATGTGGGCCAAGTCCAGTTTAACCAGAGTCCCCATTCCGTGTAGGCAAAAAATGTAAGGTAATGATAAAAAATGCCCAAGCCGATGAGTATGGGTAGGCCGACACTAACGCGTGTTCGGATTCCCAAAGCAATCGTAAAAATTAATATAAATAGGCAAATGATAGATGTTATAGGAGGTTCCACAACACGCACAAAATCGTCATGAAGGAAATTATCCAAGGCATTAACCTGAATGTAGATGCCTGGGTAGTCGACACGATAAATGGAGGGATGAATGTCATTGTTTTCCAGTTTAACGCCGATAAAGGCAATCTGCTGGTTAAAAACATGGGGCTGAAGTGCTGTTTGAGCTTCACTTGGGTAAGCCTTCAAAACGCTCTTAAACCTTTGGCAAAGAGAGTCTCTAAAAGAAGGCACACACTCAAGAAGTAACTCACTTTTGATAATATCCCAAGCGTCGATTTTAGGATAGAGGGGTCTTTGCTGATCGAGGGATGAGTCAAAGTAACCTTTTTTTATGTTTCCATACCATTTAATAATAGGAAGAGCCTGCCCATGAAGTTGAACCGTGTGTGAGTCTGTTTTTAGATATTGGGTTTCAGAAAACTCAATGGTATTAGAGGCATCCAGAAGAGGGGCAAGACTAAGAGCTGGTAGGTAAGTCACTTGGTTTGCCTCTTTGTCCTCAACACGGACGATAGGAGAGATTCGTCGAATGGTCTCACTTTGGTCACGTACCAGGCTTGTCGCAGGATAAAGTCGTACATTGCTTTTCTGGAGCTCTTCGAAAGGTAGATTAATATTAGAACCTATAACCCATTGTTCTTGCTCATCTGATGAGAGGGTCTGAAGATCAATAGATTTCTCCTGTTGCTGCAGGAACTTTTGAGTCGATGGAGATAAAGGGTTATTATTCAAGAGTAAGGCACTGCTCACAGGGTGGGAAGCCGCATTAATCGAATGAGCTAAAAGTCGATCTTTTTCTGGATTTTCTAAGTCGGATCCCAGTTCAAACGAAAGATCAAGAATGACATGCTTTGGCTTTGCCCGGTTAAGAAATCGGACAATATAGCCATAGAAATCCCGATTATAAGGGTACTTTCCAAATAATTTTTGAACGGCGGGATTGCTAACCGTCTTTTTCGTCACTTCAATAAGACTGATGCCACTTTGAGTACGGTCTTGAACAAAGGTTCTTTGGCGTTCTGAGAAATGATTGGCTTCAGTCCGTTCCATAAAATAAAAGAGAGGTGCTTTTCCGTAAGAAATAATAAGAGCGAGCAGAAACACCCCAATAAGAGCTAACCCTAATTGTTTTATCATTTCCAGGATAAATTTTTTGGAGGTCGGTTGGAGCATCAAAGGTAAAAACTCTACAAACTTTTAAAAAAGAGGTTGGCAAATAAATATTGTCCTTATTTATTGTATCAAGCCTCGGCCAGAGAGGTGGAAAAAGATCGACTACGCAATGTAACGGTTTCTTAAATTTCCACCCTTCATTTATAAATATTCTTCAAGAGAAGGTGAGTTTTGTCGAGTAAATAACCAGAATAGGATTTAGTGGAAGGCTTTTTTAATGATAGTAAGAAGGCAGGAGCATCTTAAAAGAGACAAGGGACAGTCTCTAGCCGAGTATACTCTACTTATTAGTATCGTTGCGCTTGGGGCTATTGCCGCAATCGTCTTGTTTGGCAATGAGCTAAGTTCGACCACCAATGTGATGGCTATGGGTAACGCTAGTACCGGGGGGGTAACAGGAGGTGAAGCTATAAAAACCCCTGCAACCTCAGGGCTTCCTCTTTACAATGAAACCTACACCGGTGATTTAACTGCGGCTTCAACCACTGATCCAGCTTATGACCCAGCAAGCCCTCAATCTCCTCAAATGGCTTTTGGTTTGACAGATACCATTTGTGGAACTGAAACAGGAGCGACGCCGGCAGATCGCTGTCAGAAGCTTCAAGGCCTGCCTGTAACTGTGACTAACCCTGATGGCTCGACTACAACGACTAATCCAGACGGTTCGGCTCTTACGACATACCCCGATGGAACCACCACAGCAACGGCTATTGATGGTTCGGCTCTTACGACATACCCCGATGGAACCACCACAACAACAGCGACTGATGGTTCGGCTCTTACGACATACCCTGATGGAACCACCACAACAACAGCGACTGATGGTTCGGCTCTTACGACATACCCTGATGGAACTACCACGGAAACGGCCACCGATGGTTCAACTCTCACGACCCATCCCGACGGAACCACGGAAACCGCTTCGTATGACGCAAGTGGTGTTGGATACACGCTCAAGGTAAATCCTGACGGCTCATCGGTTCGGGTAGAAACCTCGCTGGATCCAACCACGGGTAACCTGATCACGGTAACAACTCATACTGATATTAATGGCAACGTCACCGTAAGTTGATAGAAACATTTTTGATGGTTTCGATCTGTTGTGAGCTTAATAAATAGGCGGTGTTTATGTGTTGGTTAAGCTCTTCTTCCAGTGCCATTAACGAGTGAGAGGATTTATTTTCAAGTTGTGCTTCATAAAGGCTTTGGAGCTTATTTTGCCAGAGCGGACTGGTCATTTTATTGGGAGCAGGGAAGCTGAGAAGAACTTCTTTATCAATCTGAAGTCGATGCCCTTTCCTTTTTTGGTGGTAAAACCAGAAATGAGCCAACTGAGAATTTAATAAAGCGGTGGTTATAGGGATTCTAGAGGGATCACTAGGTCGAATAATGTAAAAGCCTTCATTCGCATAAATCGGTTGTTTTATATGGGCAAAAACCGGTTTAACCGTTTGTCTTAAGCCCATAATTTTATGGGGAGATTCAAACCAGAGGGGCTGTCGAGGCCGGTGAAGCCCATAGGGACGATGGGCAGACGTATTAATGGATTCAAACTGAATTAAATGTTTCTGAAGAGTTGGGTAACGGTGAGGGTGAGCTTCAATCTGCTTTTTAGCAGGGCTATCAATATAAAATATCTGAAGCAGGGAAGCGCTCTCTGTTTGACACCCTATAAATGCTTCTAATTGCTTTGGTTCAAGATATGGCTTGAGTAAATCCTGTTCTCTCTTATTAAGCGGAAGTGAGGAGACTTCGTTAGGGGTCAGAATGAAAATTCCCTGATGAGGCTGGCAAGTGGTTTTTAATTGTTCGGGCAAACGTTCCCAATCCTTTTTCCGTAACCGTCCTTGAGGAAATACAATACCCTGTTGAATTTCGCTGGACGATAACAGTCTAGACTGTTGACTCAAGGTTTCAAGTAATTGAATGGTGCTGTCATGACCCAATAATAATTTTTTTGACTCGGGGGTTAAAAAAACCCGGCCCCTTGAGGTGGAGGTACTTAGGTTATTACGGGTGCTGACCTGACAAGGGTAACTCGTTTGTGGAAAATTAGGCGGCGTTTTTTCCAGAACAAGAATACTGGTGTGGTGTCCCGGAGCGTGTTTAAAAAATTTCTTATCGCCGAAAGTTCTTAGTTCTTTTAAAGTCACATTTTTCCAGAGGTACTGACGTAATGCTCGTGCGCTGTCTCTTTGGAGCCAATACTCTGGAAGAACATAAGCCAGTGTGCCTTTAGGAGAAAGAAGCTCGAGTCCAAGATAGACAAACGCATCGGCCAAGTCCATTTTCGGGGTATAAAAAGAGGCGACATGTGAATCCGATTGAAGCGCCTGAAAAACCTGACGATGGTTCCGGACTTCCGTCAGGTAGGGTGGATTGCCAACCATAAAATTAAATCCCTCTGGAGGACATGGTGGCGTGTTCCAGGAAAAGCTTTGAGAACTTGCTTTTAGAGCATCCCCTTGAAAAACAGGCAAATCCTCAGGGGAAATATGTGTTTCGTTTTGATCCAGCTCTTGTGCCCAATGGATTAAGGCCCATCGAGTAATTTCAACTGCTGTGCCGTCTAGATCGGTGCCAAAAAGCTGGTTTCTTATGATTTGTTCGGCTGAAGGCTGAGGGAATTGGGTTTGTTTAAAGAAGCGACGGTAATAATGATGCAGAAGTTTGAGTGCCTCAATAAGAAACACGCCACACCCACATGAAGGATCACAAATCGTCTGTTGATGAATCTCGTGGAGAAGGGTTTTTTGAGCCGTCTTATCAGCTTCTAATAGACGTTGATACTGCTTTTCAAGGTAGAGACCCAGAGATTGCTGAAGAACGTATTGAGCTAAAAAAGGCGGAGTATAGTAGACGCCGTTTTGCTGAGGGCTTCTCTGTTTCGAGAGGAAGGTTTCATAAAGAACCCCCCAATTTTCGTATGGATCTAGCCTTGTTTTGTGTTGTTGTTGCTTTAAAAATCGCAAAAAATCATTTGTGGGCGTAGTCCATTTTGTTTTGCTACTTGCCTTTTGCACATCACAAATGCTTTCCCTTTCGAGAATTTGAATTAATTGAGTAATAGGGGATTTTTGCGTCATTATTAAAATCTGCTCAACTTAAAGAGAGATGTTCTCTTTTCTTATTCATTATAAGAGAATCCGCTTTCTTTAAAAGGAAAGCAAAAAAACATAATAGGCTTTGATTTTTTAAGCCGGTTCTCTAACCCTGAGTCGTGGTTGTGCTATCGTCAAAAAGAGAGCTCTTCCATTGGTGTTTAGCCTGCTTTAGCTGGGTTGATGAATGATGTGAGACATCTGAAACAAGTTTGAAATCATTACGCCAAATATTAACATTCGGTTGCTTTCTATGGGCCGTAGAGTGGGGCGAAATGACCAACGTGTTTTCGGGATTTTTCGACTTCTCTTTGGAGCCAATTAAGTTTTCAATCAATTTAAGTAAATTTAAGGCTTCGTAAGACCATATGGGTGTTTGAAAGTATTGTTGTTTACGGAATTCAACATTCTGATTGTAATCATTTAACCATTCGGTAATAACTAAAATAAAACTATCAATCATCGAATAGCTCATAGGTGAAGGGGTTTTTAAATTTTTTCGTTGCCTCATTTCGGACAGGTTCCTTTTAAATAGCCGGATAATGGGGGAATAAAACGTCGTACTCTCACTTTAAGAGAATACGACGTTTGTATGTTTTCCTTATAATGGATTAATAACCGAATCCGGCATACTGCTGGTTGTACCCACTGCCGCCCAGACTGTTCTGGAAAGGGTTAGGAGGCGATTGGGCACCCGTCATCATTTGCATCATCATCTGTAAGAGCATCTTCATAAGAAGTTGAATTAGTTGCTGGAGGCTATTAACTGGGTTCATACCTGCTGTATCTTGGAGCCCTCCAGCATTACCAGCGTTTCCGGCATTGCCTGCATTACCAGCGTTTCCGGCATTGCCTGCGTTTCCAGCGTTGCCGGCATTGCCTGCGTTATCAAGATCATTACCCAGATCACCGGCTTGAACGGCAGCAATGGCTTTATCATAAGCCCCTTTATTTTTTACAGAAGCATTACCGTTCATGTCTTTTCCATCAGGGCCATAGATGTCGCTAAGCTTTAATGTACCTCGCTTTAAAGCGGTTGTTACAGCACCTAAAGTCTGAACATCGGTATCGCCGACACCTCCAGTGACGAGATCTCCATTTCCTGTAGCATTCAGAACTTCTTTTAGGTTGCCATTATCATAATTTTTTCCATCATTTTTATAGCGAGAAGCTACCAGAGAAAAGGTTGCGGCCGATTTTGCGTTTGGATCATTTGAATTGAGGTCATTATAGAGAACATTTAAGTTCCGCCCCATTTCAGCGGCATCTTCAACTCGTTGACCTGCATAAAACTCAGCGGCGTACCCTTCAACAATTCTGTTTCGGGCGGTGTAGGTGTTCACGCCGCCTGCCTTTATCTTGTCTTGATTCACATTACCATCATTATCAACAGCGTCGATGTAGGCCTGAAGCCCCGCATTATTGGACTGACGCAATCTGATGTTCTGTTGAGAACCATAAAGTCCTGTTGCTCCAGTAGCACCCACGTTACTATTTAAATTAAAACGACCGAAGTAACCAACGCCATTTACACTCATCTGAAGGGTCTCCTCACTCTTCTCTCTCGTTAAGACATCATTATTAGGATTTATTGCGACATCGTTAGATGGAATTAGATGTTTTTTGCTCTTTCTGCTCTCTCTTTATAAACTATCTATAAATATAAAAACATTATTAAGGGATAAATTGCCTTTTTTTGAAAAATAAAAGTATCTTTCTAAAAATAAAATGAAAATATTAAACCTGAAAACGTGCTTGTTAATAGTGTTTTATAGACTATTTGATCTGTTTTGCTTTGTAAAAATAAATGATTTAAAGAGAACTAACTTGGCGGGGTTTACTCTCTTTACATGCAGGCATGAATTTGACACAATAAAGGAGTTAAAGAGATTGGGGAGACGGTGCCTTATGTCGATGTCGAATGTTTTGGTGACGGGTGGTGCGGGCTATATTGGGAGTCACTGTGTACGGCAACTATTAGGGCAAGGGTGGCGTGCGGTGGTGCTGGATGATTTTTCCACCGGCTTTAAAGATTTATTAATTTCTGACGAGTGGGTTGAAGGGTCGACGTTGGATAAGCGGCGGGTGAAACAAATTTTGCGGGATTACGATATTTCAGCAGTCATGCATTTTGCCGCCTGCGCTTATGTGGGCGAATCGGTAGAAAACCCCGAAAAGTATTATGAGAATAACGTTCAGGGTACCTTGAGACTACTCTCGGCCATGCGAGAAGAAGGGGTTAACCAGTTTATTTTTTCATCCAGTTGCGCTACATATGGGGTGCCAAATCAACTGCCACTGACAGAAGATCATCCGTTAAACCCGGTTAATCCATATGGGTTTACCAAGCGGGTCGTAGAGCAAATGCTAGCTGATTTTTCAGTGGCTTACGATTTAAATTACGTGTCATTACGCTACTTTAACGCGGCAGGAGCCGATCCTGGTGGACAACTAGGGGAGTGTCATGACCCGGAAACCCATTTGATTCCACTGATTCTACAGGTTGCGACGGGTGAACGGGAGAATATTACCGTGTTTGGTACAGATTATGATACGAAAGACGGGACCTGTGTTCGGGATTATATCCATATTAATGATATTGGTAAGGCTCATTTGCTAGCACTCAAATACTTGCAGGGAGGCGGCACGTCTGATGTGTTTAATATTGGTACGGAAGTCGGAAATACGGTTAGAGAAGTGATTTTGGCATGTGAAAAAGTAACGGGAAAGTCAATTACCATGGTGGTAGGTGAGCGTCGCCCTGGTGATCCGCCAGCATTGGTTGCGAGTGCGGAAAAAATTCGTCGAATTTTAAAATGGGAACCCGAATACACGGATTTGGAATCCATTGTTGAAACGGCTTGGGCCTGGGAACAAAAAAGAACACAAGTTTTAAGTGAAACGGCAGGCTAGAGAAACGTTTGACGATACCAAGCGGGAAATTTGATTCTACTGATGAATCAACGGTATTAGAGCCTAATAGCGTGTTAACAAACCATTCTGTTTCATTGCTCAAAGCATTGTATAAGGGTAACATCTCCTTAAAGAGCGTGTATGGGTTTTATTGGCTTGGATTAGGCATTATAACCGGCTTACTTTGGTGTGGGCTTTGCTTGCTAAGCTTTATTCCACTACTTTTATTGGGAGAGTCCTTTATTGAGACTTTTCTTCAAGAGCAAGATTTAAGCGAACAGACGCTTAAGGGTTGGGCGCTTGTCCAACAGTTCAAATGGCTGGCTTTATTAATTATTGTCCCCTTGTCCGTTATACCGGGGTACACGTTTTATCATACGGCGCTGATAGCATGGCCGATTTGGAAGAGCCTGAAACAGTTGAGAATAAAGATAGAGAAGCGGGAACACCCTGAAAGTTTTTGGGCAACGACTGGCGGGCAGGTTTTGGCACTACTTCCTATAGGGTTAATTCTAATGGCAGGTTTGTTGTGGGGCACTTTCTGGCTTATGGTTAGTGTGCTGGGTGGACCGTTGTCTATTCTCTCCAAGGCTATTTTCTTCATGGTGGGATTAATTCCCCATGGACTTCTGTTAGGTGTGTTGTTTGTGGTTCCCTCAAAAAAAGAAGTTTAAAATCTACGAGCTCCGTCGGTTGGGTTTTTTCTTTTTTTTATCTATGATCAAGCTCATGAGTACAAAAAATACAAAAAACGTAAAAAACCTGAAAAATAAGGCAGGCTTTGCTCAGGCTTTGATTGACTGGTACGGAAAAAACCACCGGGATTTGCCATGGCGCAACACGCAGGATGCCTATGCTATCTGGCTGTCTGAAGTTATGCTTCAGCAGACGCAGGTGGTTACAGTGATGGATTATTATGAACGCTTTTTGAAAGCCTTCCCTACCATACAGGACTTGGCAAAGGCTTCTGAGGCTCAAGTACTGAAGATGTGGGAAGGACTGGGTTACTATGCCCGATGCCGAAACTTGCATCAAGCCGCTAAACAGGTGGTAGTCGAACACCAAGGTCGATTCCCTGACTGTCTTGAGGCCGTGGAAGCCTTGCCCGGAATAGGAAGAAGTACAGCAGGGGCTATTTTAACCTTTGCTTATGGACAGAAGCACCCTCTCCTGGATGGTAACGTAAAGCGGGTACTGTCTCGGCTATATAATTTAGATGAGCCGATAGAGAAGACGTCCGTTCAAAAGCAGATGTGGAAAAACTCAGCAGAATTACTGGAACCGGCAACCGACGCCTATTCGTTTAATCAGGCGATTATGGAATTGGGAGCCACTCTATGCATACCCAAAATGCCTGCTTGCTTGCTTTGTCCGGTGGAAGGATTTTGCGAGGCCAAAGCCTGTGGAACGCAACAGGAACGTCCGGTTAAAACGGCAAAAAAAGCGATACCTCATCATCAGATTGGAGCAGCGGTTATTTGGCGGGAAGATGGCCGGATTTTGATCCAACAGCGACCAAGGGATGGTTTGTTAGGTGGGTTATGGGAGTTTCCTGGTGGCAAACAGGAGCCAGGTGAGACGTTAGAAGAAACTGTGATTCGGGAAATCAGAGAAGAGCTGGCCATTGAAATTGAAGTGGGTGAAAAACTGGTGGTCGTCAATCATGCGTATTCCCACTTTAAAATTACGCTTCATGCTTACGTCTGTCAGCATATTTCTGGTGAACCCCAGTTGCTGAGTGCCGATGATTTGGCGTGGGTTCGCCCGGATGAGCTAAGGCAACATGCTTTCCCAAAAGCCAATAATCGGGTCATTGACGAGCTGGAGACTCGTATTCAGGATGGGCGCATTATCCCGGAAACAATTTCTACTCATTTGACGTTGATGGAGCGGAACAAGTGAAAGAAAGCCACTGTAGTACTAATATTGATGCGTTTGATCTAAGGACGTCTAATTTAGCAGCGGCTGTGTTTCGCTCAGCGCAGACCTTCCCGGATTCCCCGGCCCTTGTACTGGAAGAGGGAAACGTTTTGACGTTTCAAGATTTGGCAAGTCAAATCAAAGCATTTGCCGGATTTCTGGAATCCCGTGGTGTCGGGAAAGGAGAACGGGTTGGTCTGTTGACCTATAACGAGCCGGTTTATGTTATCGCCTTTTTTTCCCTCTTGGCATTAGGGGCGATAGTGGTGCCTCTCAATGTACGGTTGACAGCTCGAGAAATCAGTACCATTTTAAACGATGCGAAAACTCGTCATCTGATTACGACACAGGCTTTCTCCGAAGTATTGACAGGGCTCACGGTTCCTACGTTGACTGAGGTGGTGGTTCAGGGTGCGAAAAATATTGAATCCCTCCAACAGGCAAAGCTATTTGACTTTGATGCTGCCATGGCGGCCGGTGAGACGACACAGAATGAATTGCCTTATTGCGTTTCGTCAAAGTCATTAGCCACCCTAGTTTACACTTCAGGTACGACGGGTCAGCCTAAGGGAGTGATGCTTAGCCATGGCAATATTGGAGCGGATGCCTGGGCTAATATTCAGGTAATTGAAGCGGTGGCATCGGATTGTTTTATTACAATTTCGCCTCTATTTCATGTATTCGGCCAGACCAATGTCCTGATTACGGCTTTGGCGGTAGGGGCTCGGGTGGCACTCGTTAAAAAATTCAGCCCTCGACGGGTGTTGGAAGTCATTCAGCGCCATCAGGTTACGTTTATGGCGGCAGTGCCAACCATGTATCATATGATGCTGACTCACCTGAAAGAGCACACTTACGATTTATCCTCGATTCGAGTCTGTCATTCCGGGGCGGCCGCTATGCCGACGGATTTGATTAGACAAATTGAGACCGTGTTTGGCGCACCGGTTCAAGAGGGTTACGGTTTGTCCGAGGCTTCTTCGATAGTGTGTTCGAACCCTCTGAAGGGCGTTAAAAAACCGGGGACTGTTGGCCCGCCTTTGCCGGGCGTATCAATTCGGGTGGTGAATGAAGCCTTAAATGATGTACCGACAGGTGAGGTCGGCGAACTGTTGGTAAAAGGCGAGATTGTGATGCAAGGCTACTATCAACGTCCAGAACTAACTCAGGCGGCGCTGGTTGAACTAAAAGACGCATCATGCTGGTTAAGAACCAAAGACTTAGCATGTCTCGATGAAGACGGCTACGTGGCTATTGTGGATCGTAAAGATGACCTGATTAATATTGGTGGCGTGAAAGTTTATCCTCGAGAGATTGAGGACGTGCTGTTTAGTCATCCGGCTATTCAGTCAGCGGTGGTGATTGGCGAACCTTCCAACCTGTACCATCAGGAAATTAGAGCCTTTGTGGTTTTGGAACCGGATCGAACGGCAGCACCTGATGAGATTTATCGATACTGTCAGGGCTTTCTCGCCGAGTATAAAATCCCGAAAACCTTTGTCTTTGTGGATGAAATCCCTAAAGGCGCTACGGGAAAAATATTAAGAAAGGCCTTTAGGCAAAAAGGTTAACCCCATGGGAGCCTTGAAATGCAGGAACCCATTTATGTTTACCTTTAATGCGAGTTAACTTAAATGTTCCTTGAGCAAACACTTTGGTTTGCCCTAACCGAACGCCCTTTGTGTTATTTGTTGAAACTTTTGGAGCACCTTGTTGGTGAAGTCTTCCACCTTTGTTTTTTCCTTTATCCCAGCCAAACTGAGGGGAAAGGCCTAGAGTGCTTGTTGAAACCATAGACATTATTAGGACAACTCCTTAAAAAACTTGTTAAATTTAAACTCACGAATTAATTTAACAGAAAAAGTCGCCTTAAGATAAAAAATTGTCTTTTATTTACGATTTGTATTCTTCTTTTTATCAGGTTTGCATTTTTTACGGGCACGTTTGAAAAATTTTTGATCCCGATCATTACTTCCCTGAGTGCCCATCCGGTTAAAATCCTGTTCCGTAAAAAGGAAAGATAACTCATTGGCATAGCAAAAACAATAGGCTTTGGCGGTAATGGGATCCACCACTTTTCGAGCCATTTCCTGATGACACCCTTTGACAATACTCTTACGGAGGTCTTCAGAGAAGTCTGAATTAACATGTTGAAATTGCTGGGAGAAAGCGCCTGAAAACAGAGCGACGAACAAGCCCATTGTCATGAGCAAAAATAAGACGCATTGTGGCTGACTGGTGATTTTCGAATAATTCATCTTACTTATAGTGTAAGAGAAAACCATGAAACTTCCATCGGCAGGGTGGGGGAATCTAATGGCCCGCCTTGGAGAGAATCATAAAAATCAAAACCAAAGGCAATCCAATGAGAAAAACCCACATGATGGCATTGGGGTTATAGACAGAGTGGGTCGCCGTACCACGGTCTTCGGTGTTGGGTGTTTCGGTAGGCTGACTGGTCATAGTGTGAATCGTCCCTTTTTCCATTAATAATGACACTATTTTAACTCAAATAACACGCTCTCGGATCGCTTTTAGGGCTGCAGCGGTCCGATCTTCCACTTCTAGTTTTTGAAAGATGTTTTTGATGTGGGTTTTAATGGTGTTTTTACTGAGACAAAGCGTTTCCATAATCTCCGTGTTGTTTCTGCCTTCAGCGATCAATTTGAGGACATCGATTTCTCTGGAAGTAAGTAGGCTAAAGGTGGTGGGTTCTATCAACTTATTCGTTTGTGAATCAAGAAGTTTCTCCGGCCCTATGGGGGTAATGCTATTGTTAATAACCACTTTCGCAATTTTAGGGTCGATCCAGCAAGCCCCATCAGAAGTAGAGCGGATGACCTGAATCAGGGTGTCTGGCGAAGTTTCTTTTAGGCAATACGAAGTCGCACCGGAGCGAAAAGAGTCCAGAATATCGGCTTCGCTTTCGTGAGTCGTCAACATGATGATCTTCATGTGAGGATGTTTCTTACGTATTTCCTGAGTGGCTCGTACACCATCGAGAATGGGCATGCCAATGTCCATTAAGATAACATCGGGCTTGAGTTGGCCAGCCATTTCAATGGCCTCACGTCCTTCTTCGGCCTCACCGACAAGCAGAAGGTATTCGCTGGCTGTTTCGATGGTGGCCTTTAGGCTCAGGCGAGCAAGACGCTGATCGTCAACAATTAATACTTTAATGGGTGCTATTGGGCGAATGGGTCTGTTTCCTTTTTAAAACATCTTTAAACATCAACAAGAGTAAACTTTAGTTTTTTCGACGATCTCCCGATTTTCGACGGTCCTGAAAGACCTTCTCGTGGCTAGGTACTAAAATTGTAACGGCAGAACCTTCGCCTTCGGTGGTTTCAACCCAAATGGCACCATGGTGCTCTTGAAGCACCTGATAACAATTATACAACCCCAGCCCGATGCTCATCGGGTTTCGTCCTCGGTTAGCGGCAAATTGTTTAAAGAGGCGAGGCAAATCATCGACGGAAAAGCCAATACCCGAATCTTGGACTGTAATGGCGATGCGATCCTTCAAAAACAGAGGCCGTTTCAGGGAGGTATAATTAAAATCACTCGCCTTATAGAGGTATTCACTCCCCCAAGTGCTGGAGTCGGTGAGACGGCAGGAAATTTTACCATGTTTGGGTGTGTTGGTCAGGGCATTGCTAATGAGGTTGGTTAGCACCCGTTTGATCTCAATTCGATCCGCCCAAACTTGCGTGTTTTTCTGAGCTTGGGTGTCGTTTTGAATGGTCAGCTGAATATTTTTTTCGTGTGCCAGAGGACGGAGTTCCTCAACAGTGGTTTTAATTAGTGTATCAATCTCAATGGCCTCTGGATTCAGCTTAATTTGTCCTGATTCATACCGGTAAATCTCAAGGATACCGTTGACCAGATCTAGGTTAGACTGGTTTGAAGCCTGGAGGACTTGGAGTACTTCACCTTGTGTCTCCTGAAGAGAGCCATAGGTCCCTTTTGCCAGGTATTCTAATGTTTGCTTTTCGGAGAGGAGAGGAACTTTTAAATCATGGGTCAAGGTCGCGACAAAATCATCTTTGGTCTGGTGTTCTTGTTCTAGCTTGTCCAGCATGTTGTTAAAGGCTTTGCCCAAGGCATTAATTTCATGAACCCCTTTGACCGTTACACGTTCCGAAAGCTGTCCGGTTTTACCGAGTGAGGTCACTTGCTGGATCAACTTTAACATGGGACGGGTGATGCTTCGTGAGGCGATGATGGCAACCGTAATAGAAAACAACAGACTGGCAATGACGATAATATAGATCCCCAGTGAGTAAGTGGCGATAATCTCATCTTTTATGGCTAGAGGAAGTAGGATGACAATGCGAGCGATTTTTTTGTTGTTCAAATCATAGAGAAAACGTTGATGAACTTGAAAAGCCTGCTTAGAAGTGTTGATAAGGCTTTGATCAAGTGTGGTGTTTTGTTTTTCAAGCTGTTGAAGTATTTCTGTTTTCGCTAAATCCAAAGGCCCGGAAGTCTTATCAACACCTCGCGCGAACCACTGTGGGTTATCGGAATCAAAAGGTTCTTTAAGAAGCCATAAACCGGTCTTAAAATCCGGATTTTCCTTATAATATTCCCGAAGCAAACCATTATCAATGGCCGTGCCGAGCAGGTACCATTGGCCTGGGTTGGCGTCAGCACGGTAGGCGTTGAACATAAATAGCCTGTTGTTCCATTGGATATAAAACACACCCTCTCTCATTTTAAACTGGCTCAATTGCTTTAGTGTGGGGTGATTCGAAAAGAAGTCCAGGGTTGAACGAACTGACTTATCCGGGAAACTAACCTGTTGGCGCGAAAAATCGATCAAAAAACAAGTTTCTTTAACGGATGGGCTACACAGGTTTTGGATATTCTGTGTGTTTTGCTGGGCAAAATGGTGAAGGATTCGACCGTAAGCATGTTGTTCTTCTAAAAGTTTAGCCTGAAATGAGGCATCTCGTGAAGATAGAACCGTACGAATCGTGGTATCAATGTCGTTTTTTAAAATAGAGTTGGTAAAGATAATCAGGGAGAAAAGAGGAATCACTAGAACGATAATAAATAACATGAGAAAGCGAGTTGTAATGGTATCCAGAACAACCCGGGCAGGATGGTTTGTTTCAGGCAATTTCCCCAAGTTTAACTCTCTCTGCTTTGTTTAAAGCGTGCCGGCTGGATTCTATGGGTCAGCTTTTTCTGTTTCTATTTTAAATGATTTTAATAAGGGAAGTTGCTAATTAGCTTTTGATTTTGACAAAGTTCCAGTGTTTATAGGAGAGGTTCTCATACACTTGATTTTATAGTCTAATAATGGGAAGCCTCACTTCTCGTACGAGAGGCAGGAAAAACGATGGATATTATGGTGGATTCAAAACAAAAACCGGGTATTATTCGTGACGAACGCTATGAAGCAACACTGCGTCGGGATTTACGGCGTCAGAAAACGAGGCGATGGGTCCATCAGTGGATGTGCCGATATGAGATACTTCGGTGGTGGCCAAAATGGAAGAAAAAAGGGGAAGAAAGGGGAAAGGAAGAAAAACAGAGGCACCCCCTAAAAAAATTAGGGGCAAAGAGACCAACCTTATCGGTGTGTATCATCACCATGAACTCGGCTCAACGAATTCGCCCTTTGTTAACCTATATTCGAACGTTTGCGGACGAAGTGGTGGTGGGCGTGGATAGCAAGACCACAGATAATACGCTGGCCGCATGCGAGGGCTTGGCTGATGAGCTCTTTATGATTGAAAACGATGCGCTAACTTGTAATTCTGGCTTGGAAGCTTTGGTCAATCGCTGTCACGGCGATTGGGTTCTTCGTCTGGATGACGATGAGTTTCCCGAGCCTCTGTTTGCCGCTTTAAGAGACGGCTTAATCGCTACAGAGAAATACACCCACTATAAATTTCCCCGACTTCACCTAGCTTCAGCCCACTTTAATAGGGCCAATGAATCGATATTAACGTGGATTAACGATAGTTATTTGTACCCCGACTTTCAGATGCGCTTATTTCGAAATGACCCGGCATTACTTTCGTTTCCAGGGGCGGTTGGTCATTCAAGTATTCAATGTGCTGGGCCTCGAGGCAAGGTGAACACGGTGAACCTGATTCATTTGAATATGGCTATTAATCCACGATTCAAACGAGAAGAAAAACTAAATAAGTATGTTCTGCGCTTAAATGGAGAGTGGGTCCATCCGGTTAATGAACGTGCTTTGCTGTTCGAGGATTTTAACTATCGAATTGAGCCTTATGGATACCCGGATGCTGACTTTTGTCGGCTTTTAGTGGAAACCACTCTGGAACAAAGTCAGGCTTATGAAGTGGAACATCAGGCGAGTGAAAAAACGTCGTCAGGTTTATCCATTAGTTAAACAAGTAAACAAGTTAAACGCTTTTAAGAAACTTCCAATAGAAATTCATGTTCAGAACGAAGTTTTCTTAAGGCAAGCCAGGCAACACCAAACTGTTCCAAGGCATTTTTTAAATGGGAGGAATCTGTGCCATGGGTTTTCATTGTGTTCTGAAGGTCATAATCGACATAATGAAGCAATTGCTCCATTCGTTCAATGGAACGTTTATCCATAACTGATGCAAACTCCTTTTGGGTGGCTAAGAATGGATTTAATTAATATCTACTACTTATATAAAGTATAGTTCTTATCCGTAAATGTTAGTCTGTTTCGTTTTTGTTACATCTCTAGCTTTAAATCCATCAATCAGCCTTTGCCCATTAGATAAACTCGTCAGGGCTTCGGGTCTTTTTTAGGACAAACCAGGCGACTGCGAATTTCTTTAATGCTTTTTGATATTCTTTGGATTGCGCATCACAATAAGACGCCATTCGGGTGAGCTGATGAGAAGCAAATCGAACGTTTTCTTCGAGAGTTTGAATCGAGTGTAATGACATGAGAAGGACATTTTTCCTTAACTGAATGACAACATGTTATTATTGTTTTTCTAATAAATCAAGGTTATTTTCTTAGTTCAGTAGCACAAGTGGGCGTTATCCGATGGGGGCGTGTCTCGGTGATAAAAACCTGATAATCACCTGAAGGAAAACGGGCCTGGATGAGTTCGAGTGGGGTTGAACCCGATAGAAAGCCGATCATGGTCGGGCCACTGCCACTAAGGAATGGACGGAGAACTCCCAGTCCTTTCATCGTCTGAGCTATTTCATTTAAGACCGGATAATGAGGGAATAGAATGGGCTCAAAATCGTTGAGCAGAAGGGGGAACAATTGATCTCGCAGGGAATTATTGAGAAGCCCTTGTTTTAAAGGGGTTTCGTCAACGGGGCAGTAGGCGTTTGCCGAGCGGCAAAGAGCGTAAGCCTTGGCCGTGGAAATTCCAAAAGCTCTGGGCTTGACTATTAGAAGGGGAAGAGGCGATGTCTCTTCGGGTAAATCAAGTGGTGTGATTTGTTCTCCTCGTCCGGTGGCCAGTGCTGTTCCCTGTTGAATAAAAAAGGGAACGTCTGAACCCAGAGTTGCCGCCATGGTTTTAAGGGTTTCTGTAGATAATCGGGTTTTGGCAAACTCATCAAGTAATAACAGGGTAGCCGCCGCATCTGAACTTCCCCCGCCCATGCCAGCCTGTATAGGGATATTTTTTTCCAGATGAATTTGAATTGGAGCGGGCGGTTGCTTGACCCATTTCCAAAAACAATCATAGGCATTGACGATCAGGTTATTGTTTGAGTTGATTTCCAATTCTTTAGAAAGCTCCGAGTGGTTCGTGGTGAGACGAATCCCGGAACCAAACGATTGTGGAGTCAGGGTTAGTTGATCTTCAATAGAAACGGCCTGCATGATGGATACCATCTCATGAAACCCGTCATTTCGAAGGCCACGGAGGTTTAAAAACAGATTGACTTTAGCGGGTGTACTCCGTGTAAGCATTGGCCAAGGCCCCCAGCATTTCAATGGATAGTTCCTGAGCCCGTTTGCTCTGAAGGGATTGCTTATCGTCCTGCTCTTCAAACGAGCGGGATACGTGCGTAAACATCTTATCTAAAAGGGCTGGCTCCGCAAAGGGAGCAAGTGCGTTTTTCAGGGTCTTTCGACGTTGATGAAACGCCGTTTTAATGAGTCGGCTAAACGTAACCAAATCATGAATTTGCATGAGCGGCTCAGAACGGGGAATCAGGCTAATCACCGCCGACTCAACCTTGGGGCGTGGGTAAAAGCTGTGACTCGGCACTAAAAAATTGAGCTTTGTATGAAACCAATATTGGAGGGCAATACTTAGGGCATTGTAACCGGATGAGCCAGCTTTAGCGCAAATTCGTTCCCCCACCTCTTTTTGAACCATAAACGTCGCCTGCTTAATTCGCCGTCTCAATGGATGTTCCGCCTCGTGGAGTTCTCCCGACAGATAGAAAAGAATGGGAGAGGTAATGTTATAGGGTAAATTCCCCACAATTTTAAATTGAGGCACCAGAACTTGGCTAAAATCGTATTTCAGAACATCGCTTTCTATCAGTTGGAAGTTAGGGGCGGCGCTTAGAGGTTGCTGTTTAAGATAGGCCAACATTTGCCGTTCCAGCTCAATGGCCATCAACTGGCCGAGAGGATCTAGTGTTTCCATGGCCTCTAGGAGCTGTCGAGTGAGGAATCCGGTTCCTGGACCAATTTCAACCACGGTTTCACCGGCTTGAGGATTTACAGTCTGGACAATACGCTGAAGAATATTGGCGTTGACCAGAAAATTCTGGGAAAATCGCTTTTTGGCCCGGAGTTTTCTCGCTTCCGCTAGTAAAGCGGCGGAGTTGCTCTCTTCGCTTTTTGTGATGAACGAACTCAAAACGGACTTCCTGCTCTGTTATTTTTTATTTTGTGGGCCGAGGATTTCTGTTTTTCCAGCGCAATACAAGCGGCACCGACGATACCGGCTTCATTATCCATGGCGGCAGGAACAATAGGGGTTCCTCCCAGCATGCAACGCTCCTGCGTGAGTTGGGTCAGCTTCTCAAAATTAACAAACTTGCATAAGCCACCGCCTACAACTACGACGGCCGGATCAAGAATATTGATTACACTGCCGAGGCCTGTAGCAATATCCTGATGCCATTGATCCATAATATACTGGGCCGTTTCATCACCGTTTTGCCAAGCAGTGACAAGATCATGGTTACCGACGGACTCAACATCCTTGCCCAGCTGGAGCAGCTGCGAGTTTTCAGCTTCTTTATCGTTAAGAAGAACCGAGTGAAGTGTTTTTCTCAAGCCGTTTCCTGAGGCAAATGCTTCCCAGCAACCCCACCGACCACAGGTACATTGTCGCTTGTGTTTTTTTTCAATACAGATGTGTCCAACTTCCATAGCGAAAAAGCGACGCCCACTGTAGATGTTACCGTCAATAATCAGCCCCCCCCCGACACCGGTACCTAGAGTAACCATCATCACGGGATCTTGGTCTTTGCCGGCGCCTATCTTATATTCCGCATAAGCAGCAGCGTTAGCATCGTTTTCCACACATACGGGGAGCTGGAGTCGGTCTTCTAAGCGTTCACTAAGGTTAGCGATTTCCATGAGAAAAGGAACGTTGGCCGTGGAACCAAGGATTCTACCTGTCTTACTGTCCACGGTTCCGGCGGTGGAAATGCCAATGGCTTCAATTTTTTGTTTGGATGTAGCCTGGATAAGCTCATATGCCATGTTAGCCAGTGTATCCAGAAAAATCTGAGCATTATCCGGGGTGGCGGCTTTCAGGATGTTGGGAAGGGGATCTTTACTCGTAAAGGTTGATGATACAACGGCAGAGCTTATTTTAGTGCCGCCAATATCAAAACCGATGGCATGGTTAGGCATAAAAGGGGAATCTCCACGAATGAACGATTTGAGGAAAAAGGATTTATTAGCCTCTTCTTATTGTCTCTAAACAGGGCGTGGACTCAAGTAAGGTAATAATTGTTTTACGGTTTCCTGAGCCGAGGCTTTGGCAATCATACTCAGTACCGTACCGCCCACTTCTTCGGAAGGATTCAGCATGGGAAGAGGCTGATAATATTGAGTCTGCGCCTGATGGACCAAACTGGAAAGCATAGGGCCAAAGGCCTCGGGTCGGTTCAATTTTCGGTAAAAGCCAGCTAGGTAGATTTGTAAAATCGGATTGGGATGGGTATTTAAGGCGCTGGTGATACCGTAAAGCTCTCCTGCTTCAACGACACCAGCTTCTAATAATTGATCTGCCGTGTAGAGAGCTTCAATTACTTGAGGAAGCTTCTGAGGGCGGTTTTGATTAATTTCGAACACCTGCTGCTGAAGGAAGTTACCTAAGAGCGGAACGGCTTGAGATTTGTAGCTAACAATAGCCTGAATCAGAGGGGTATTTAACTGGACAATACCTTGAGGACTAATACGAGTTTGCTGTCCCAATTGGCGAATCAGGCTACCCAGAGGAGAGAGAAGAGAGGGGTAACCAGGCATGGGAAGTAAAGTTTGGATGGGCACTGTCGGGTAGAAAGCCATCTCTATTATTTACTACAGTCAGGCAATAAAATCCATGACATGCTTGCTATCTAAAGAGCTGGCTTGTTTAAAAGCTGTTGATGAATAACGCTAGCTTGTTCTGAGTGAGGGGCCATTTCAAGAAATTTTTGCCAGGCGGATTGGGCTTCATCGCTCTTTCCGCTTCGGGCATAAGTTTCGCCCAATTGGAAGTAAGCCATGGGGTTGTCTGGTGCTTTATGGGTCAGGATCTTAAACGATTTAATAGCCTGATCGGCTTTTCCAATCTGAGCGTAGGCAATGCCTAGCAGTAAATAAGCATTCAGATTATTAGTATGATCCTGTTGGAACCTTTTTAACAGCGGGAGTGCCTTTTCAGGCTGTTCCATGCTGAGGAAACGAAGGCCAGTGAAGTAGGCTTTTTGCTCCATCGTTAATTTAGGTTCCCAGCGTTTAAACAGCTCATCCGATCGCTGTTGTGCCTGAAGTGCCGCTGTATCTGTTGGATCTAGTGAGGCAAAGGTCAGGTAATTGTCTAGTGCTTCAGCTTCCTGGCTTTGGGCATCAAGAATACGTGCTTTAGTAAAATAAAGCTTGGTGTTAACCGGATCTGTTTTTAGCGCCTGATTGACCGTGGTCAACGCCTGATGATACTGGCCGTGGAAGTAATAAGCGAGTGCCAGTTGATTCATAGCTCGACTGTTCTCTGGGAAAAGTTCCAGTACTTTTTTATAAATAATAATCGCTTTGAGGTAGTTTTTATCCACCAACTGCCATTGCCCCCGGCTGAACCATTGTTGAATCATTATTTGTTTTTCGGAGGTCGGTTTCGTGGAGGGAGGGGCTTCTATTTCGGTCTGTTGTGGCAAGCTTTTTTTCTTTTTAGAAAGCCCGGTCAATGGAAATTGAATGGTTTGAGCTAATAATAAGGCTAAGAGTAAAAACAAACTGAGCTTTTTTTGACGTGATGCGTTCATGGTGAATAGGCCTCCACAGTAATCGGTAATTTAACCTTAAGTTTAAGTTTTTCGCCAGATTCGATAATAACCGGTTCACCCCATTTCTTTTTGAGTGATGGGACTGGTTGAGTGAGAGGTGTTGAAAGAGCGTCCGGGGTAAGAAAAATACTACCCAATGGCAGGTTGTTGTCTCGTGTATCGTTCTGGATTAGGAGCTTGTCGACAGTCGTAACGACTGGCTTAAACCCTTGGCGGGTAGCACCGTGCAACAGTTCATCATCTGAATCAATGGCAATATCTACAGGAATACGCTGACCGCCAGGTAATTGCAGCTCGTTAAAATAAAGGCCTATTTGCCCATGGTGTAACCCTCGTCCCGATGGTTTAATTCGGGTGATTTTTCCGATCAGTTCACTACCAATGGGAACGAGTGGCTTGTTCAGGGGGCTGGAAAGCGGGTTATCAATGGTTAGTCGAACAGGTGTCCCTAGCTGGTTGATTTCTGAGCTGATAGAGGTTTCCAATGTGCCGGTCAACCGGGTTTGACTAACAACAGTCGTGGCTTGTTGCCGAACCCAGCGATGGGCGATTTCTTTTTGCCGCATCAATTCGGCAACCTCACTTCGGGTCTTCACTTGAGGGAGTAAAGCCATTTTACTCATCACAGCCACTTCCGCGCGTGAAGCAGAGAGGTTGGGCTCAATGAGAGTTTTATCCGGGTAATTGATAAAAACGCCCTGCTGAACAACAGCGGCAATCTTTTGGCGTGCCCATTGGGGAAGATCGCTTTCATCAATAAAATCGGCCAGAATAATATCGGTACTTTTTTTGTTAGGCAACGGCAGGCGGGCAGCCTTCGCTAGCATCAACATGGACTCAAGCCGGGTAATCGGCTTATCGGGATAAAAATATCCTTGAGGCGATCCACTTACTAGCCCATAAGCTCGGGCCGTTTCCACATAGGGGAAGGCCCAGTTATCGGACAAAACATCTTGAAAGCTGGGTCTGTTTGGTAATTGCCGAGTCCGCAGGTGAAGTGATTTGATCAGAATGGACGCAAATTCAGCTCGACTGACCCGCCCTTCAGGGCGAAAGGTGTTATCAGGAAACCCTTTCAAAATATTTCGACTCACCAAAATTTCGATGTACTCGCCTGCCCAATGTCCTTTAATATCGGTCAGAGTTTCTTCCAGTGGGTTTTCCTGTTTGGCTTCCTTAGTAATCGATTTGGGGGCTTTATTGACTTCAGTTGGAAGGTTTTCTGGAGTTTGAGCAAAAGCGATGAAAGAGGAGAGGAAAAAACAAACCAAAAGTGGGGTGACGACTAAGCGAGAGAGACGTATCATGGATAAAGAAGCCCTTAAAACAAGATGGAAAGACCGCTGTTTTATTAATAGCGTTTTTAGCTTAGCGCAAATGTAGAGTGACTTCCATCTCTTGACAGACGTAGTTTTACAATTAAAAAGCCGTTACAGAGATTGGAATCCGGTACAATGGGTCATGTCTTGTTATGATGATTCGTATTAAATGAAAAAAGTCCAATGGGTTTTATTTTTGCTTCTTTCAGTGTTAGGGGTTTACGCTATCTATGTTGGCTTGACCACCCCGGGTTTAAAACCTGTGGTGATTTCTGTTTATGCCCCTCCCATTATCCAGCCGATTGAGACAACCCATGATTTGGGTGTTATTCCAACAGATAATCAAGTGTCATCCACGTTCAAAATTTATAATATGGGCGGAAAACCTTTGGTGATTGATGATGTGAAAGCCTCCTGTGGCTGTACCGTGGTGAATTTGGTGAAAGATATTATTGCACCGGGTGACTTTACGGAATTAAAGGTGGCGTTGGATACGAGCATTAAATTGGGGCGAGTGGAAAAGAAAATTTTGGTCTATTCCAATGATCCAAAACAACCCGTTCAAGCACTCTTTTTAATTGGGACGGTGATTTCCAATATGAAAGGCCATGAAAAAATTCCCGTAAAAGATCCGCTGGTGCTGTTTAAAGGGACCTGTGCTGAGTGCCATGTAGAAAAAGGACGAGGAAAAACCGGCCAATTATTGTTTCAAGCCGATTGCGCCATGTGTCACGGTCAAAATGGTCAGGGCGGTGTAGCGATTAATTTGTTGCAAGGACACTTTGATGATTCAGATCATGTGGCGTATGTACGTCAGGTATTAGCAGAAGGCTCGCCCAACACACCCACCATGCCGCCATTCAGCCAATCCCATGGCGGACCGTTAAATCAGGCGGAAATGGATTCGTTGGTGAATTTTCTACGCTACCAATCATCGCTTTATCATCAAGGATTGTTGGACAAAAACGGGGAGTTAAAACAATGAGTCATTTGTATTTTTGACTGGGGTTGTCTAGCTTGTTGGTAATATAAAAAAGACTCAAAAACAGTTGAGCGTTAGGGTTAGGGTTAGTCTGCCTGAAGCCGCTCATCCCGAAAGTATTGAGCGGCTCGTCCAACCACGAGAGCCGCTTGAGAGCGAACCATCCAGTTTTCATCTTCCAGCGCTTCCACGGCATGAGGCAGGATCTGGCTCAGGAGTTCTCGGCGCATGTGGGTGATTTCCAAATAAGCACCCATGACCGTTAGACGAATATGCGAAGCGTATTTTTCTTGACTGGTTTTTGCGGACTGATAGGCGCTTGCAAGGTGAGGTAAGGCACTGTAGCCTATTTTAGCCAGCGCTTCAGCCAGCGCTTTACGAACATTAGCATCCTCGTGACCGAGGAGGTCAATTAACGACGGAATAGCACTTACTTCCTCCAGTTCACCCAGCGCAAAAATAGCATGGGTAATAACGGCCGCTTCTTTATCCTGCAACCTGTCCAGCAAAAGGGGAATGGCGTCGCTAAAGGCATCGAGGCCGGTTCTAACTTTCTTTTTAGGTCGGTGAGTGCGATCCATAAGGTAGGTTTTTTTTCCTTCAAAAATATAATCGCATCCCGCATGACGAATAGCCGCGATAGCTTCCTCAAATGTATCAAACGCGCAGGTCTCATTACCTGTCGGGTTGGGGATCAACTTTTTCCCCTGCGGAGAATTAATTGCAAGTGCTTGTACCGCAAAAATCTCTTTTGAGGTACCATCGCCCCCTTTAACTTCTTGCTTTTTAATGTGGATGAAACTCATGTGGGTTTTTTGTCCTGTTCCGGTCTGTACTCTGATTGAAGAATAGCTTGAAATGCTTGGGGCAGGTAGTGGCTAATATCACTGGCCTTCATGGCCTGAGTGCTTAATGCTTCAGCGGCTAAATCGCCAGCCAACCCATGTAAATAGGCTCCGCCGGAAGCGGCTTGCTCTGGCGAAACACCTTGTGCACAAAGGGATGCGATAATACCGGTTAGTACATCGCCACTCCCTGCGGTGGCCATCCCCGAATTACCGGTAGGGTTAATCCATAAGCTACCTGCTTCGGCCTGTTTATTCGATACATGTCGGGCCGTAATCATGGTGGACGATTTGAGCAGAACATGGCATGCCCAAGCGGTTTGAGTCTCTTGAGCTGATTGGAGCAGATTATTCTGAACACTTTGCGTGGTGTGTTGAAGCAAACGAGCACATTCACCCACGTGGGGAGTTAAAATAATTTGCTCATTATTAAATGGGGTGGGGGTTGAGCTATTCGCTAATGCGTTAAGACCATCGGCATCAATAACAATAGGGTGCTTAAGAGGGGTTAACTCTAGAAGCAGCTGATGGACAAATTCTTGGGTTTCATCTTGTTGACCTAGACCCGGCCCTAAGGCGATCGCTTGGCATTTTTTCTCCCGAATCCCTTGAAGAATGAACGGAATAGCGGAAAGCCCCAAGGTGCCTTCGTTAGTTTCAGGTAAGGGCAAGTGGATAATCTCAGGCATGAGCTGAAGCTGGGCAAAGACGCTTTGGGGTGCCGCCAGAACCACCAGCCCTGCTCCGGCAGACAAGGCCGCTTCAGCCGTAAGCTGTGCCGCTCCCGGCATGGTAAGGCTCCCGGCAATCACCATCAAACATCCGACGCTGTATTTATGGCTATCAACCGAACGGATCGGAAGACTATGGTATACGTGATCTTCCGTTGTTAGTTGAAGTCGACTGGGATCCGAGTCAATAAGATAACGCGGAATTCCAATATCCACCACATCCACAACACCACAGCAGGCTTTCCCCGGAGGTAAGTAGAGTCCCGGTTTACCGGCAGAAAAGGTCAGCGTAAGGTCCGCATGGATTGCACAACCTAAAACTTGACCTGTTTCCCCAGAAACACCTGAAGGCAAATCCACGGCAAGGACAATAGGCGTCTGTTCATCGCTAGAATCTTCGGTGAGTTGATTGGTCAGGGCAATAAGCTGTCCTTCCATGCTATCAAGTCGAATTGGACGAGTTAGGCCACTGCCAAACAGGGCGTCTACAATGATTCCGGCTTGAGTCAAGCAAGATTCGATTCCCTCCCAAGAGGCCTCGCTAGCGTGGATAGAGTCGATAGGATAATGGGGCAGAATGTCCATGTTTATTTTGGCGTCGCCCTGATAGTCTTCAGCCGGGGCTGTGTGAATAACCGTTAGATTCAAGCGACCTTTAAGTGGACTATCAAGCGAAGCCAGCTTTCGTGCGCAGACAAAACCGTCACCGCCATTGTTGCCTCGACCACAAAGAATCACCACGTTGGAGCTAGGAGAAAGTGCCTCGTCAAAAAGGCGAATAACCTGCTCAGCAACTTGTCGTCCCGCTTCCTCCATCAGAACCAGTCCAGGAATACCCAACCCTTGAATGGCCTGTTGATCCAGATGAGCGAGATTGGAAATTAATTTCATAGGTGACGACCCGTGTGGCTTGCATTACAATTTATTATAGAGAAAACAGAATAATCGTGTAGGTTCTGAATTTTAGAACGTCTTTAAGGACTAGCAAGTATGAATGGAAATTACTGTCCGCTCAATCAAAAAGGGATCATTGAGAGAAGTCTGCTGACTCTCGCTCTTCTCGGGGGTTTATGGATTGGATTAACCGGATATTCCACACCCGCTCTGGGGGAACAGACACCCAAGCCACGTCAATCTGCTCTCAAATCTCAACAAATTGTAGATGCTGATTTGATTCGGGTAGGTCTTAGTAATAATGGAATGCAGGACATGGAATATCGGTCAGCCCGACTGACAGCAACAGGTTCCTATACGGTAACCGATCGGGCCACGGGAAAAGTGGTTTGGCAAGCTGGCGGAGGACAACCCGCTGTGTTTTCTGTTAGTGGCCGAGGGTTTGTGGTCAATGGCCGGGGGCCGTTTAGAGGGCCAATGGTTTTAAGTCCGATTAATCGGGTATCGAAGGTTCGAGCGCTAAGTATCACTCGGAGAAAGCGGTTCCCATCGTACAAAGGAGTTTTTGAGATTGTCCGGGGGTTTTCCGCTCCCAATAAACTAACAGTGGTCAATGTACTGCCCCTTCAGGAATATCTAAAGGCTGTAGTGCCTAATGAATTACCCGCACGCTACGGCTACGAAGCGGTGAAAGCTCAATCCGTCGCCGCTAGAAATTATGCTATTCGCCCGCGTGAAAAGCCATGGCCGACATTTGATATTTGTGATTCTCAATACTGCCAAGTCTATTTTGGGGCGCATACGGAGCACCCCACCACCAATAAGGCTTTAAGAGAGACTCATGGCCTCATCGCTTTACAGGAGGGGAACCCCATCTTGGCCTTGTACAGCTCGGCCCATGGTGGTTATTCAGAAAATTATGAGAATTCCTTTGCCGATCCCATGACCAAAGCCTTTCCCGGAACCGCACTGCCTTATTTAACTGGAATTGCCGATATTCCTGATGCGGCGCGAAAATTTGGCCGACTAGACACAGAGGCGGGTGCCCGAGCGTTCTGGATGGCGACCAATATTCCAAGCTATGATGTTAACTCGCCCTATAATCGGTGGGAAAAGCATTGGTCTCGTAATACCATTCAGGCAACGTTAAATCGCTATCTGCTGGAAGTCTCTAAAGACACATCAACCCGTCGGTATATAAAGCCTTTGTTTAAGGCTGGCCAATCCATTGGAGAGCTAAAACGAATTCACGTAAAACGTCGAGGCGTGTCAGGCAAGGCGATGGTTCTTGAAATAGAGGCCACGGGAGGCCGATGGACGCTGGAAAAAGAATTTGTCATTCGTAAGGTCTTTCGACACAATGGCCGAATGTTGCCCAGCGCCAACGTGGTGTTTAGTCATATGACCGGTGCTAACGAGAGATTGATTTCGCTTAAAGCCAATGGTGGTGGGTTTGGCCATGGCGTCGGCATGAGCCAACTGGGCGCAAGCTGGATGAGCGGAAAGGGGTTTTCTTTTGATCGGATTATTCAGCATTATTACCGAGGGGTGGCCATTGGCACCATTCCTCTGCTGGTAGGAAAAAATCATCCAGGTGAAGCGGCTCGAGTTACCTTCTTTTCTAAAAAACCGGCCGGACGGCTATGGGTAGAAAGTAATTTACCGGGCGCCGAAGCCCACTTGACCCTCAACGGAACCCCGATGACCGTTTCCTTGGGTCAGGAAAAGCAAATATGGCAAGATGTGGGAGCCAGCTTAAATGGGAGTAGCGAAAATACGTTAATTCTGTATCCTGATTCAGAAAACCCTGATCGGAAGCTGAAAGCGTGGATTGAACTAATAGCCGCCCGACCTGAAGATGTGCCAAAAGTCAGTCAAACTCTTTCACAAATTAAACAGAAAAAACCGATGGCTCAAGTCTGTTTATTGGGTATTTGCTGGTAAATGAGACTGGACATAAAAACACCCCACTTCGGTAGAGTGAAGTGGGGTGTTTTGATTTAACTAAAGTAGAATAAGAATAAAAGTAAGCTTTATTTAGGAACTGGAGGCTACTTTTTCAGCCGTGTTATAGGCAATATGAAGTGATAGCTCGTGAAGCTCACGGTTATCGACTTGTACACTGGTAATGGCACTGGTGGGAGCAATAAAACGTCCTTGAAGTTGGCCCCCTTTTGAAAAAAGCTCTATTTCAAAATAGTCGGGTGTAATTTCAAGGAGTCGGGCACGATAATAAGCATTGAGGTTACCAATTGTGGTTCCAATGATTAAATACTGATTGATGAATAAAGCGAGCTTCTTGTGCATGACTGTGGTGACCCTTTCTTTCTCTGATGACTCTACGACTGATTTCTTTGATTCCCTCTGGATGTCTTCCGTACTAAAATAAAAACAGGTTAAATGCTCTGATTGTCTGAAAAAATATTATAAAAAAATTAAAGGTTATAAAAGCACACCCTCCAAGGTTTTTTACCTATGGAAGGTGTGATAGAAATATAAAGTAAGGTTAATAAAGGGTGTTTACTTGGATGAAGCCAACTGAGCAGGTCCGGCTTTGACCAAATGATCTACGTTAGCAAACTGCTTGAAGTTTTCGACAAACATTTGTGCCAACTTGTTGGCTTGTACGTCATAAGCCGATTTATCAGCCCATGTGCTTCGCGGATCCAATAACTCCGAAGGAACATCAGGGCAAGCTTTAGGGACCAGAATATTAAAAATTGGATGGATCTCAAACTCATTATTCTCTAGGGTTCCGTCCAGTGCCGCTGTAACCATGGCTCGGGTATAAGGAATGCTCATCCTTTTACCCAGACCATAAGGGCCGCCTTGCCAGCCGGTGTTGATGAGGTAGACGTTGGCATTATGTTCCTCAATCCTTTTTTTCAGAAGCTCGGCGTAAACCGCGGATGGGCGAGGCATGAAAGGGGCTCCAAAACATGTGGAAAAGGCTGCTTGCGGCTCGGTAATCCCTCGTTCAGTTCCTGCCAGCTTACTGGTGTAACCGCTAATAAAGTGATATTGAGCCTGTTCCTTCGTTAACTTGGCGATGGGTGGCATCACACCAAAAGCATCGGCTGTCAGAAAGATAACCGTACTGGGATGAGAAGCCTTGCCTTTAAGATCCACATTGGGAATATGGGTGATTGGATAGCCCACTCGGGTATTTTCCGTCAAGCGATCGTTATCATAGTCAAATACCCGACTATCCGGATCCATAACAACATTCTCAGCCAGCGCCCCAAATCGGATAGCGTCCCAGATTTCGGGTTCGTTTTCCTTTGAAAGCTTAATTGCTTTGGCGTAGCAACCGCCTTCAAAGTTAAAAATGCCGTTATTGGACCAGCCATGTTCGTCATCGCCAATAAGGGTACGGTTTGGATCGGCGGAAAGAGTGGTCTTTCCTGTTCCTGACAATCCAAAAAAGAGGGCTGAACGACCATCACGACCTACATTTGATGAGCAATGCATGGGAAAGACATTATGATCAGGCATCATAAAATTCATGACCGTGAAAATGGATTTTTTCATTTCACCGCTGTACTGTGTGGCAGCAATAAGAACGATTTTCTTTTCCACATTGACCAGAATACCAGCTTCTGAGTTAACACCGTCAACAGCTGGGTCCAGTTTAAGGCCAGGGGCGCAAATCACTGTAAAGCCAGGCTTAAATGTTTTAAGCTGGTCCGTTGTGGGGCGGATAAACAGTTGATGGACAAACAAGTTTTGTGAGGCCAGCGTGTTAATAAAGCGAACAGGCAGGGCATATTGTTCATCCGCACCCGCATAGCCATCAAAAATATAAACGTTACGCCCTTTGAGAAAATTTTTCATTTTTTCAAATATTTTGTTAAATGTGTCAGACGAAATCGGTTTGTTACTATTGCTCCAATCCATTTTGTCGTGAATCTCTGGCGTATCGACAAAGAAGCGATCATGAGGAGAGCGTCCCGTGTATTTTCCTGTTTCAACGGAGAGGGCACCAGATTCTGATAGAGAGCCTTCTTCATTAGCTAAAGCGGCTTCAATCAAGCTAGGAGCGGATAACTGATAGAATTGTTTACCTAATCCATCGAGTCCAACATAGCCCGCATAATCTGTCATAATGAGACATCTCCTTTACTCAAACAAAAATAAAACAGAAGCCTAAAAGGCTCTAAATCTAAATCATGACTTATCATACCCCACACCAAAAGCCTACTTCAACTATTCATTTGGCTAAACGGCAGCATCGGCCTGATTAAGCCAAATCGTCAATGATACTTTTCTGAAACTCGTTTGCTACCTTTAAGGCAGTCGCATTGGCTTCAAAAGCCTGTTGAGCAATAATCGTATTAATCTGTTCATCAATCAGGCTTGTTTGAGAAACAGCATAGGGGGTCGATAAAGGCTCTTGAACCAATGAACTTGACTCAATAATAGACTCAACACCACCACCCTGAAGTTCTTGTGATGTAACACGAGAGGGGATAAACTGGTCTGTATTAATATTGGCCGTATTATGTGTAGCAGAATGCAGACGCAAGTTAGCATCACGCAATCCACTGGCAGAAATAGAGAGCGCCGATGAATAAAAACCACCCACATTAATAATATCCATACTCATAGATATCGACAAAACCGAGATATTCTTTAGATTAAGACTGATACAGGTCAGCGTATCCGTAATGTTGGATTTTTGGGGGGCAGTCACATCTACCTTTTATCATCCGCCTACCCACTCTCCGCTTTAGAAAAATAATCATAATTAACCAAATTTGAACGAACGAGATTGTATTTTTAGCCTTGAATTTTTCCGAAAAATGTAATTTGGTAATGGCTGATTTCTAAATTTTCGCCTAGATTTATGGGTATCTTTTCAACCGCTCCCTCCGAAATATCGAGTATTTCACCTGTTTTCAGGTCAACAAAGTGATGGTGAGAAGAGCGATTCGCATCATACCGGGTTTTACCCGGCTCAATGGCAAGTTCTCGAATAACCTCTGCTTCAACCAGGGTTTTTAATGTATTGTAGACCGTTGCCTTGGAAAGGGGGACAGGAAGCTTATCCTGCACCCCCTCCAGAATTTCGTCGGCTGTTGGATGGTTTGTTGTAGAGGCCAAGAGAAATTCAGTGATAACGACTCGCTGAGGTGTTGGCTTCACCCCAAAGGATTGTAGCAAATTATCGATCGGCTTCATTGAATGAGACCCCTAAACGAGGACGGATGAAAAAGAAAGCGCTTTTTCAATCCGCTGGCCGTAATCTTCATCCGCCTTATAGAAATGCTTAAGCTGGTGTTTAATAATTTCAGTCGGAACACCCTTCATCGTACTTGCAATCGTATTTGCAAGTCGCTGCTTCTGGTCTTCAGAAAAGAGGCGGTACAGATTACCCGCTTGTGTATAATCATCGTTGCCTTCACGGTGGTTATATCGATCCGCCGAACCTGAAAGTGTTAAGGGCGGTTCTTTTGCTTCTGGTTTTTCAACGGAACCATCAAACGAGTTAGGCTCATAATTAATAGACCCTCCCCCATTGCCATCAAAGCGCATGGCACCATCGCGATAATGATTATGAACAGGGCACTTGGGTTTGTTCACCGGCAAACTCTCATAATTAACCCCGATGCGGTACCGGTGGGCATCTGAATACGATGCAATCCTCATCTGAAGTACCTTGTCCGGTGAATGCCCAATCCCCGGAACGACATTTCCCGGCGAGAAGGCCGATTGCTCAACCTCAGCAAAGTAGTTTTCAGGATTACGGTTTAATTCCAGAATACCGATATCCATTAGAGGGTAGTCTTTATGAGGCCAGATCTTTGTTAAATCAAAAGGATCATAGGGTGTTTTTGCCACATCGGCTTCAGACATAATCTGAACTTTGACCGCCCATTTAGGATAATCTCCCTGTTCTATGCTCTCAAACAAGTCTCGTTGATGGCTTTCACGGTCTTGCCCAATCAGGTTATTGGCCTCTTCTTCCGTTAAGCACTGGATGCCTTGCTGGGTTTTGAAATGAAATTTACACCAAAATCGTTCATTTTTTGAATTAATAAAACTGTAGGTATGACTCCCATACCCGTTGATGTGTCGGTAACTTTTGGGAAGGCCCCGGTCTGAAAAAAGAATGGTAATTTGATGCAGACTTTCTGGAGACTTCGACCAAAAATCCCACATCGCCGTTGTGTTTCTCAGGTTTGTTTTTGGGTCTCTTTTCTGTGTATGGATAAAATCAGGAAATTTATACGGGTCTCTGATAAAAAATACGGGCGTATTATTGCCAACCAGATCCCAATTTCCATCACTCGTATAAAACTTTAAGGCAAACCCACGCACATCCCGTTCTGCATCTGCGGCTCCTTTTTCTCCGGCAACCGTGGAAAAACGCAGAAAGACATCGGTCTTCTGACCCATCTGCGAGAATAAATCGGCTTTACTGTACGGAGTTATATCATGAGTCACCGTAAAGGTACCGTAAGCCCCGGAACCCTTCGCATGAACCACACGTTCCGGAATACGCTCTCTATTAAAATGAGCATGTTTTTCAAATAATTGCCAGTCTTGCGCCAACAAGGGTCCCTGTGGCCCTGCCGTTAATGAGTTCTGGTTATCCGAGACGGGCGCACCACTTGCTGTTGTGAGTGTTTCTTTTTTATTCATAATAAAAATCTCCGCTTTGTACAATATCTATATTTAGAGTAATTCTAAATATAGATATTGTCAACCCTCTTTTTTACACCTGCTTCTTAATTTTTTGGGTATTGCTAACTAAATAAGATATAATATTCTCTAGGTGTTATTTAGAGGATAGAGACTATGAATTGCCCTTGTTGTCAATCGAGTAAAAATGTTAAAGCCGGTTTTCAGAATAAAAAACAGAGAAGGAAGTGCAAGAAC
>JAJCZA010000019.1 GCA_029262635.1 Vampirovibrionales bacterium
TATTGGACACCGAATCAGTTCATCGCCCATTGGTATTCTACGAATACCAATCCCTCTCCCCTCGGTCATGCAGGAATTAAGAAACTTATGTTATGATCCAACTCTCTAGTTTTGACTGGATCAACTTTCGGGGGGCAGTCAATAAAGGTTATAAAATAACCGGAACTCTTCCGATACCTCTAAATAACGCGACTTAACGTCATGAAAGCTTCGATAAATTATTAACGGTTCAAAGCCGTCGTCATCACCATATCTAAGGTAAGTATTCTTTTCTTCCCCATTACCATATTCTGTTATAAAGCCTGGTAAGCCATTTCCTATATGTTTTTCCCAATCAGTTCTTTCTAAAACTTCAGATTCTCGGTCTTCGGGAAAAAAATAGGAAAAAAACGTTGCTCGATTTGAATCATATTCAGTGGTTCGATAGACAGTTAGCCACTCTTCTCTGCCCAATGAATTTTCAATAAAATTCCGTAAAGCAGCCTGCTTTATTAATGCTTGTTTTTTTGTTAATTCATCAGTCATTATAAAGTCCTTAAACTGGTTGCTCCCTTACCATTATCTCAAAAGATACTTGATCTGCCCAACTTGTCGATAACATCCTGCCGGTAAGCGGGGTCGTTCTTGTACTTGGGATCTTTCATGGCGGCGACCAGTTCCGCCGTGGAGCGAAAGACGGACACGGCCTCACCGCTGGCAACCCCTTTAACCAGTCTCGGTTCATTGCCTTCGGATGTCGTATATTTGGCCATTAAACCCTGGACACTCAATTTCGCCTGTTCCAGGTTGCCACTGTTGACGGTGGTGTTGAACGCATTGATTTCCTCGGTGCTCAGGTTCTGAGCCGCCCACTGAATCATCTCGGTGTAGCCTTGCTGACCCCCAGCCACGTCAAAGACTTCACTCTGGTACTGGGTTGCCAGGGCTTCCTGTCCTCGAATGTAACCATCCACGTATTCCCGATTAATTCCGGCCTTTTCCAGCTTCTCGTAACTGTCTTCGCTTAACTGGCCCGCTTGCTCGTATTCCGCCGAGAGATCTTGCATCTTCAGCCCGGCGTTTTCGACGATTTCCTTAACCGCATTGTCGTCATCATCCGGGGTTTCCGAGGTCTCGGTATCGGCTTTCTGGGGTTCAGTCCCATCGGTCTTAGCTTCACTCGTTTTCGTTTGCGCTTTCTGGGTGAATTGCTTTTCCAGTTCACCGTAAGCTTTGGCCAGGTCTTCCGGGGACTCGAATTTTTCCGGCAGCCAAGTCGGACGCTCTTCCGCTTCAACCTCAGAGGGTTTGTTTTCTGTGGGTTCCGCCGTTGCGGTTTCAACATCGGGAAGAACTTCGACCGGCGCGTCTGGCCCGGTGGGGTCACTTTTTACTTCAATGCGTTCCATATTATTTAGTCTCCTTGGTTAGAGGCAATCTAAAAATCAATCCGCTGGATACCGTTGGGCATCAGGGTGACCACGGGGTCACGTTTCCGGTTAGACGCCAGTACGGCGTTGGCCTCGGCTACCACGGTTTTTTTCACGGACATCACGTTTTCGGGTTCCAGTACCTCGGCGTCCTTTTCCGTGATCGTGGTTTCCGTGATGTGGACGGACTTATTGGCTTGAGTTTCTTCGGGGTTGTTGAGTTGCATTGGGGTCTCCTTTTTGGATTCCTGTCTGAATAACACCGCCAATTTGCCGGAGCGCTTCCGGCCCAAACTGGCTGAGCATGGCTTGCTGTTGGGCGGCTTGCTGGGCCTCTGCAATTTCTTCCTTGGTCTTAATCAGGCCCTTGGTATCAATGCCGATGGCGGTGGCCCGGCGGGCAATATAGTCATCGAGGTTCATGTACTGGGCCAGAATTTCCGGCCCCAGCGTATTGGCCAGCCCGCTAATGAAGACCTCCAGCTTGTTGAGGTCATGCCCCCGTCCCAACGCCTCCAGGCCGGTAATAATCATCGGTTTAATTGAATCCCTGGGCAGGGGCGGGAGCTTTTTCGACTTCTCCATCTGGTGAATCTTTCGCCGTACATACGGCAACTGGAACTCCTGGGCCAGGATGGAATACAGGCCACCTAAAGCGTCTTCCAGTTCACGGGCCATGAAGCGGACTTCTTCCGCCGTCACCCGTTCGGCATTACGCTGAATTGAGGAGTTTAGGAGAAAGGCGAAACTGAGACGTTCTTCAATCCGCCCCATCTGTTCATACGCAATGCGAAAATCGTTAAACTTTTGCAGTTGGAGTACGCTGACATCATCGGCGTTGCCTTCCCGAATCGCTCCGTTGGGAGATTCTGCCAGTGTCTTGGCGCGGGTCGTTCCATTGGGATTAATGAGAAACAGCACCTTGGCCGCAGCCGCAGAGCCTTCCACAATGGCACGGGACAAGCCTTCCAGGGACTTGAGGTCACCGAGGTATTCTTCGACATACCCCCGTCCGTAGTCTTCGCCGTCAATCCGATTTCCCCGCAGGGCAATAAACGGATTGCGATCTAATGGGTAACTGCCTTTAGAACCGGGAATGACAATCCCCTTCACTTCCTGGGAAACTGTCCATTGCTTGTCAGTTCGTTTGACCCAGGTGTAGAGATTCACATTCTTTTCCGCACTGTCCATCCGGGCGGCAATCAATTCCCGAATTTCTTCCGGTAGGGCCACCGGAGCCACGGTTTCATGAATCACCATTTCCAGCACATGGCCCATCGGGTCACGCTGGACAACATAGCGATCCAGGTGAAAGACCCGCATCCCATCATCACGGGACATGTCCATCAGGACATTGCCCGCTACCAACAGGTGCTTGATAATTTCAAAAACTGCTACCCGATCCGCAGACGTTTCAATCTCGGTCATCACGGCCTGTTCAATCCGGGAGAGGCCGGATTCCATTTCTGTCTTCATGGACGGCTCGGCATTCTGAAGCTGGGCCAGGGTAAAGTCATCAATCTTCAGGCGAAAGAACGGACTGTTGGGTGGCAATAACGCCAGGAGTAATTTTGAGGCAAGGTTATTGACCCCTCGTGCGCCAACCCCTTGAAAGGGAGTTTCCAGACGCATCGTGCTGGTCTGGCCGTCCGGTGGAATCAAGCTGGGAATGGTGAGCTTGGAGACTTCCTGCGCCCGTTCCAGGTAGACACTCCGTTTTGGCTCCAGTTCCCGGTATCTGGCTTCAGCAGAGCCAACGGATTCAGTTTTCATGGTGTGCCCCTAAGTCGGGATATTGATTCCGGTTGCGGAACCAGGAATGGAGAGATCAATTCTTAAGCTACGTGTGCCGGAGCGTTTGGCTTTCTTCTGATCCTTGCGCTTGCGGTTATCGTCATTGAGGACAGGTGCTTCCGGGGTCGGTTCCGGCGCTGGGGGAGGCGGTGGTAATTCCGCTGGTTTCACCGGTTCAATCTTCGGAACCTTGGGTTTGGATGTGCACATTCAATTGACCTCACAAGTTAATGGATTGCCCACCATCCCGGCTGACCTGTCCAAGCGGACTTTCCAGGATGTTCTCGTTCTGGCGTTTATACATTTCATTAAGGAAGCGAACCACCCGGCGCTCACCGGACTTAATCCAGATGTCCCGATCTGTCCATTCTGATTCGGCAGACCGCTCCGGGTAACGTTCGTTGAGTTCATCCAGGAGTGGCTTGGGAATAATGGGAAAATTCTTTTCTTGCATCGTTTGTCCTCCTATACGGGCCTCTATTTCACTTTGTGACATAGGAGACAGCAGAAGAGAGAACTATCAGATAAGCAACAAATGAATGACTATTTGTAAGAAATGGTTGCGTAAAGTATCAAAAATCGATACTTTACGCGAATGAAATAGACGTTGGTTTAATAATCTCTCAATTTACGGCGATATTCGCCGAAAATTTATATTTATATAAACCAGATACTATTCTTAGATGGTTTCTCAGCCTTGCGCTCTCTATAAAACGGGGGGGGAGGTTTGGCTAATCTGGAATCAGTTCCATATTAGCCGCTATGCAAATCGTGTTGTCAAAATTAGTATATTGATAATTTTGACAACACGATTTATAAAAGCCAATCGATTTTAGTCGCATAAAGTATCAAAAAATGACACTTTACGAGAATGAAATTCGCACCGTGACATTTAAAGGCAGGAAGCAACTTACCCTAGTGAATAATCCCGTTCGGGATCTTTTTGGCCTTTTTAGGCTATTTTTATTAAAAGGGTACCGTTCGGGACTATTTATTGGAAAATGATGTATAATAGAGAAAAAGGTACCGTACAGGATCATTTAAGGAAGCACTATGTCCCTGAAAACGGCTGAAGACTTTGGCAAACTGATTCGGGAGACCCGAAAAGCCAACAAGGTCACCCAAAAAGAACTGGCTGCGGCTTGTGGTACGGGTGTGCGGTTTATTCGGGAATTGGAAAAAGGGAAGCCCAGTTGTGAACTAGAAAAGGCGCTGCTGGTAGCATCAATGCTGGGTATCAAATTAAAAGCGATACGTCCTGTCGAAATCGGAAATGGAAGCGGTTTTGGAAGTGGTTCCGGTGATGGATCAGGTTTTGGCGATGGGTCTGGCAATGGTTAAGGCAAAAGATTATGAATGATGCAAAAACCTTATCTGTCCGGTTATACGGAGAACCTGTGGGAGAGTTGACACAAACTTCGACCGGAAAGATGCGCTTTGCCTATCTGCCTGACGCCAAACGGGTTCTTTCCCCACGCATGCTTTCTTTAGGTATGCCGATTCAAACCGAACCCTTTGATGAAGAGCGCACCGAAGCTTATTTTGGCGGGTTGCTCCCGGAAAGTGAATCGGCCCGGCAAGTCATCGGCAGACGATATGGCATCAATCACCGGAACAGCTTTGCTTTGCTCCAGGCCATTGGGTATGACTGTGCGGGTGCTGTATCACTGCATCCGCTCACTGATCCCACTTTCACGGAAACCAGTTCACCGTTTCCCCTCGCCGGTCGTATCTTGCCGGAGAAGGAACTCTACCAGCATATTTTAGACTTGCCCAAAAAACCGTTGTTTTTGGGTGTCGAAGGACTACGACTTTCCTTGGCAGGTGCTCAGGACAAGGCTGCTGTCTGCTTAATTGAGGATGAAATTGCACTGCCCGATAAAGGGTGTCCCACAACGCATATTTTGAAACCGATGATTCAGGGCTTTGATGGCATTGTGCATAACGAATACCTTTGCCTGAAAATGGCAGCCAGGGTAGGACTCACCGTACCCGACGTGGAAATCCGATGGGCCAAAGAGATCCCTTACCTGTTGATTCAGCGCTATGACCGAATTGTTCAGAATAACCATGTTGTTCGAGTCCATCAGGAAGATTTTTGTCAGGCACTGGGAATTAACTCGGCCATCAAATATCAAAATCAGGGCGGGCCTAATTTTAAGGCTTGTTTTGATTTATTGAGAAACACAACCCAACCCGTTAAAGACAGAAATGCGTTGGCGGCTTTAATGGTGTTTAATTACTTTATTGGAAACATGGACGCCCACGGTAAAAACTTCTCCTTACTTCATCATCCGCGAATCGGTCAAGCAATAGGGCCACTTGGGCTAACTTACGCCGAAGATTTTATAGAGCTAACCCCTGTTTATGATGTCATTTGTACAAGGGTTTATGATCAACTGGCCAACAAAATGGCCATGAAAATCGGCGGTTATTATGAGCCGGATAAAATACTTCCCCGTCACTGGGAGAGAGAATGCAAGGAAATGGGATACGCTTACCCGGCTCTAAGGGAAATCATCCGGCAACAGGCACTCACCATTCTGGATGTCATGCAGGGTGAGCGAAATACACTCAAACAAACGGATTTATTTCATCCCGTTGTTGATGACATGCTGGCATTTTTTGAAAAGCACATTAACAAAACCTTGAATCGTTTTGAATAAAAGCAATGGAAGGGTAATTACTAAAGTCAGCATCATTTGTCCTCCTACACGGGCACTTATATCACTTTGTGAAATAGAGACCGGTGTAGGAGAAGCCAAAACAGCATGAAACATAGAAGTTAAATTAAAGAGATAAGATAGCTTTTCCTGCACATGCTCTTAAACTAAAGCAGAAAACGAAAAAGCCAACGAGCATCCCATTTACCCAACAACACTGAACGAAAATGATCACAAAATAACTGGCAGAGATTTGTGAAAGCCTATATCGTACAATGAAACCCGCTCCGCCCCATAGGATGCCCTTTACCCAGTTCCTCATGAAAGAAAGGCGACGACGGACTTTCTGCGGTAAAGGATGGACTACCAACCCCTTTAATAATATTGGCGACAATATCATCCCGGTTAATGCCCCAATCCACAGCCTGCCTAA
>JAJCZA010000020.1 GCA_029262635.1 Vampirovibrionales bacterium
TAGAAGGAATGAATTCTCGTATCCGTCACTATTTAGCAAGATTTCGACGGAAAACATTTTGCTATTCAAAATCAAAATCAATGGTCGTCGCAAGCCTTAAATTACTTTTTGCATTAAAACTCTCAAATAGTTAGCAACACCGTTTTTTCTTGCTTAGATAATCTATACATCTTGGCAGATAGAACCTCCGTTCTTTCTTGCCTAAGGAGGAAAGAAAGAGGGGACTCACTGACAGCGTTTTGGACAGAGGTTTTGGATTTCCAATCTCCGTCCTCATCCTCTGGATAAATAGTTTCAAGGGATATAAAGCTACCATAGTCCTGAAACACGAGCATTTTTTCAGCCTCGCTTTCAGAATACTCATAAGTTTCCATCAATTCCATTTTGACTTCTTGAAAAGTCGGAATACGTTTATATTTTTGTTCAAGTTTTTTTGTTGTTCTGTATATCTGTCTCTCTTCCTTACGAGACTTGCTAGGTAAAGTATCGGTTCTTTTCAGCTCATCGCGTATTGAGCCTAGAATTCTTTGTCTTAGATAAAAGTGCCCTCGGTTTAAATTTTTTTCAGTTAGCTCTCCCTCAAAGCGTCGGATACCATCTAATAGACCTTCTAGGCCCGCATTAATGATATCTCCTAGTTCTACAGAGGGGGGAAGTTGGCCCTTCATGTGGTAAGCAATCCTATAAGCGAGAGGGAGTAATTGTTTTACGGCTTTGTCTTCTCCCTCTCGGGGGAGCGTCCTATCTCTTTTAGGTTGGTTTTCTGGAGTTTCCTCTTCGAGAAGATCTGTTATTTCGAACGTGTCATCGGCTTCATCGAAGTCGCCTTGGAACCGAACCGGTTTCGTTTTTTCTGGCTGGGCTGCAAAAACGAGGCTTATTCCCGATTGAGAGGAAATCACGGGTGATAACATGGGAGAGCCTTTATATTGACTGAGGGCTGTAAGATAGAATGGTAGACACTACTAGTTCACGATTAGATCCGTGAAAGGGAGAAATTGATCAAGGGGTTTCATTTCGTTACAAATGAGTTGTTACAAAGCTTTTACGCAACAAGCCCTAAATAAAGCCTGCTTTGCAGGCCCAAAAAAAAGCCCCTATATTTTCATACAGGGGACATCACAACATCTCTGTCTCTCTCTTTTTAAATCAGACACCATGCAAGTTCGAAGGGGGATAAACTTGAGGTGTAAAAGCTCTTTCCTTGGTTTTTACCAAGGGGAATTTTTGATTTTGAATAGCTTATGCGCTATATAATAATAAAAACATTATTAAGGCTAAAATTGCTTCAAAGTATCTAAATTATATCCATTTCGATACATTTTTTAGCTAAAAGGGCAAAATCCACTGTAGATAAAGGGTTTTCAGCTTTACATTAACCCGGTTCTTCAGGAAAAATCAAGACCAATATCGATCATGGGGGCACCGAGGGTAATTTTACTGGTCGAAATAAAGGAAACGCCCGTCTCCGCAATAGCCCGTATTTGGCTTAAAGTAATCCCTCCACTTGCTTCAGCAATGGCTTTTCCGTTGATAGTGGCCACCGCCTGACAAAGGGTGGCCGGGTCCATATTGTCCAGTAAAATAATATCCGCACCGGATTCTACGGCCTCTTTTACCTGTTCCAACGTGTCAACTTCCACTTCAATGGTAGCTGTGTGGGATAAATGTTGTCGAAGTTCGTCAACCGCTTTTTTAATACTGCCGACTGCTTTAATATGGTTATCTTTCAGCATAGCGGAACTGCCCAAATTAAATCGATGAGGTGACCCACCGCCATGGAGCACGGCTTGTTTTTCAAGAAAACGAAGTCCAGGCGTAGTTTTTCGTGTATCAGTTACTTTCGCGGAAGTTCCGGCAATAGCATCTGCATAACGCCGAGTCTCCGTAGCAATTCCGCTCAGGTGCTGCAAAAAATTAAGGGCTACCCGTTCAGCCTTAAGAAGGGAAGCGGTTTGTCCTTGCACGGTTAAAACCTTATCGCCCGCCTGAAGCGAGTCGCCATCTGATACGCTTAAATCCAGCTTCAATGCAGGATCAACAGCCCAAAAAACTTGGCACGCTATATCTAATCCAGAGATAACACAGGCTTCTCGAACGGATAGGCTTCCGGTGCTCTGATTTTCAGGAGTGTTAAGAACGGCCAGATTGTCCGTTGTGACATCGCCCTGCCCTAGATCTTCTAGTAAGGCTTCTGTTATCAGTTTTTTGATAACGGGAATAACGGTCATCCACTGACTCCTAAGGAAACAGCGTCTCGTCTCATACGGGGAACTTGTGTGCTATGTCGAGCTTCTGGTAAGGCATCCGGGTAATCCTCCCGATGGTGAGCCCCTCGACTTTCTTTTCGGGCTAACGCCGCTTCGGTAATTAAACGGGCCAAAAGCAATTGATTTACATAATCAATGCCCAACGGCGCATATTTCCAATAATTCATCTGGCTGGCTTGATCTTCAAGGTTTTTAATCTCAAAGAGAGCTTGCTTAAGGGCTTTTTCTGTTCGGACAATGCCAACATATCGCCACATTAGCTGATGTAAGGCTTCCACATCAGCTTCCAATGATTCTGACAAATCAAAACAGTAATTAACGGGCTCTAATTTAACTAAGGAAGTAAGGGTAGATGGGATCTCTTCTGGTGAAAACTCATCGCCAATGGCTATGGCGCAATTTTTTGCCAAAACCACACATTCCAACAAAGAGTTGCTGGCTAGGCGGTTTCCACCATGGAGTCCTGTCCAAACAGTTTCACCCACAACAAACAAACCATCAACCTTGGTTCGACCGCTCAAGTCTACTTCAACACCACCCATAATATAATGAGCCGCTGGCGCCACAGGCATCTGGTTTTTCCTAATATCAATTCCAAATTGCTCCGCCGCTTTTAGAATGGAAGGAAAACGCTTCTCAATCTTCTTATCAGGCAGGTGGGTAATATCTAAATAGACATGACTCAAGGAAGCGTCTTGTTTTATCAGGCCAGCCGTCTCATGTTGTTTTTCAATTTCACGATAAATGGCTCGGGTCACCACATCACGAGGCGCCAACTCACCTCTTGGATCGTAATTTGAGGTAAACGGCTCTCCATGAACATTCCTTAAAATACCTCCTTCTCCCCGAAGGGCTTCGGAGATGAGAAAATGGGCTTTTCCATCAAGAAAAAAAGCGGTGGGATGAAACTGAACAAATTCCATGTCATGTAAAACACAATCAGCAGAATAAGCTAACGAAAATCCATTTCCCGTCGCTCCTTCCGGATTTGTACTTTGAGCAAAAAGGCGTCCTAGGCCACCGGTTGCCAGAATCGTGTACTGAGACAGAATCATTAACTCTCTCTGGTTTTTATATTCAATGGCCCGGCACCCATAACAACGGCCGTCCTTGGAAAACAGCTCGGAGACCTCGCAGAACTCGAGCACTTCAATATTAGGATCCTCATGTACCCGATTGACCAAGGTCATTTCAACCTGTTTTCCGGTGGCATCACCTCCTGCGTGAAGGATTCGACGGACACTATGCCCGGCTTCCAATGTTAACTCAAGTTCACCTAGTTCATTAGTATCGAAAGGGACGCCCATCAATAGTAGTTCGGAAATAGCCTGATACCCATCTCCTAGAATACGTCGAACGACTTCCTCTTTACAGAGTTCAGAGCCAACATTCAGGGTGTCCTGCACGTGAAGTTCAAGTGAATCACCACTATTTTCCGGCAAAACAGCGGCAATACCACCTTGAGCATATCGAGAGTTATTTTCTGACAAAGCGTTCTTGGTGATAATCAAGACTCGAACCCCAGCCTTGGAAAGTTTTAACGCCGTAAACAAACCCGAAATACCGCTACCAATAATTACTGCCGGTATGGACTTGGTTTCAAAACTCACGCCAGATTTATCTCCGATTTTAATTCTTAAGTGAACAAACCGCTCAAACTTGAAAAGCGGATTATAGCACTAACGTATTTAAAAAGCTTTCAAACTAACCCATGAATAAGCTTGTTAGAGACGCCCTCTTTATACTTTCTCAAACCCGATTGAATTTCACCTATTTTATGATAGGATGTCTGCCATAACTTTTTGATTTAATCAGAAAGTGGGTGATTTCCGCCCACTTTCTTTTTTTAGACCTTCTAATTTAAAAGGAGTCGCCCTTTGGGCAATAAACGTAATATACCGCTAGATCCCGAAGCTATCCAGCAAATTGAGCAGGATGTATTAACGCTTTTGGAAAAAACACTGGACACTGAATTTCCAGGAGAGTTTTTTGCGTTAAACGTTCAATTGGAAAAAGAGTTTGGCAATTGGTATTTACGCGCTTATATTGCCCGCCCATTTCAGGGTAAAATCGACGGAACACTCCCCGTGTCTATCAAGAATTGTGAAGACATCAGTCGCCTGTTGGACCCCATGCTAGACGAACTAAAGAGCTTGGAACCCTTGTCGTATAATCTGGAGGTCAGCTCGCCCGGTCTGTTTAGAGAGTTGACGACGGAACGCGAATTCCAATTTTATCAGGGTTGCTCGGTTAAGGTTAGTCCTAAAGAGACGGAGACGGGTCCAGAAGCAAACAAGCCTTTCCAACAGGGGGTTATAAAAGGCTATAACCCGACAACCCATACGTTAATCCTTATTCCTCTTCCAGAGGCGTTGTCTGAACAGCCTTCTGTTGAAATTTCTTTATCTCAGGTGTCACCACCGCTTTCCGTGACCCTTAGTCCCAGTGTTTCTAAAGTATAAATCAGGTAATAGTAATTAATATTAACGATGAACGGAGCTTTCCAAAATGGTCAAACCGATTAAAATTGGTCCCGCCCTGGTTGAACACGTTGAACTCCTCGAACGTGAACGGGGAATTCCAAAAGATGTTACCCTTGATGCCCTAAAAGAAGCTATGTTGGCCGCTTATAAGCGTTATGCTAAACTCCCAACCATTGAGGGCTATGAATGTCAATTGATTGAGCGAACGGGCGAAATCAGTTTATTCCTTGTTCAAGAGGTTGTCGAAAAAAGGAACCCTGAACTAGAAGAAGAAGGGCTTGAGCATACGGAAATCACCCTGGAAGAAGCGAGAAAGTTAAAAGCCGACGCCGATGTTGGTGACTTACTTGAAATTGAAGTAACCCCTGACGATTTTGGCCGAATTGCGGCCCAATCCGCTAAGCAGGTCATTACTCAGCGTATTCGAGAAGCCGAAAAAATGCTGATTCTCAAAGAGTTTGAAGAGAAAAAAGGCCTCGTAACCACCGGAATTGTGCAACGGATTGAAGGCCGAAATGTGGTTGTTAATATTGGAAAAAGCGAAGCGGTTTTACCACCAAGAGAACAGCTCCCCGGTGAATACTACCGAGTGGGCAACAAACTCCGGGTTTACGTGGCCGATATTCGAGAGTCAGGCCGGGTCCCTCAGGTTATTGTTTCCCAAGCCCATCCTCAGATGGTTCGGGAAGTCTTCGAACTGGAAGTTCCCGAAATTGAGGACGGCATTATCGTCTTGAATAACATTGCCCGGGAAGCCGGATTCCGAACCAAGGTTGCTGTTAGCTCAACGGATCCAGAAGTCGATCCGCAAGGTGCTTGTATTGGAACCCGTGGTAGCCGGATTCAGGCCATTGTCAACGAGTTGAAAAACGAAAAAATTGATATCATTCGTTACTCGGATGATCCGGTGGATTATATTGTTAATGCGCTGGCTCCCGCTAAAATTGTCAACGTTTATATTGATTTTTCAAGAGAAGACTTGAAACAGGCACTGGTTGTTGTTCCTGACGATCAATTAAGTCTTGCTATTGGCCGGGACGGGCAGAATGTCCGTCTTGCCGCTAAGCTTACCGGTTATAAGCTAGACATTAAAAGTGTTAATACCATTGAAAATGAAGGCTTACCACTTCATATCTACGAACAGTACTATGGTGATCCTGAAGAAGCAGAAGCGGAACAAGCCAGAGCCGTGGCTGGAGAACTCCCTGTAGAAGGACCCTCGAAAGAAGTACCGGTTCTGGAAACCGAAACCGAAATTACAGCAGGTGAAGAGGAAGCCGAAAACGAAACGCCTGAAAAACTAGAGGAAGTAGAAGTTTCGGCTGAAGAGGTCGAGAGCGAGCCTGTAGCTGAGGAAGAAGTTGCTACCGAAGCGGAACCCGAAGTAACCCATTGAGCTTAAAAGAAAAACAATCCATTATAAGGGTTCGGCGGTGCATAAGCTGTCGAACCCTTAAGCCTTCTTTAGAACTGATTCAAATCACTTATTCATCAATAGAAAAATGTTTTTCGTTAAATCAAAATCCGCCATTAAATGGGCGTTCTGCCTACCTTTGTCCGAATCCTGAATGTTACCAAATGGCACAAAAAGGAAAGAAGTTGGAAAAGGCGTTGAAAAGAGCGATCCCGAGTGATATATTAGAAGGTCTAAGTCAGGTTTTTCGTTTTTAAATAAGGATATTAGAGAACCCGTGACCCCAAAAGTACGCGTTTATGAACTTTCAAAAGCACTTGATCTTTCCAATAAGGAAGTGATGACTTTATTAAGTAAAGAATTTGCTGTTTCTGTCAAAAGTCACTCCAGCTCGATTGATCAATCTATTGCAGACCAGCTTGTTGATAGGGTTAAAAAAGGAAGTGTTGCTAAAGCAACAGAAGCAAAAAAGCCCTCAAAAAAAACGGAGCCTGAACCCTTAAAGCCTGAAGAAGAGGAAGATCGCCCACGCATTAAGTTGCGAAAGCGAGTCAAAGTGCCTCCTCCTGAGGCAGTGGAACAAGAAGAGGAAAAGTCCGACGAAACTCCAGAATTACCCGCAATAGAGGCCACAGAAGCGACTGAATCACCCGTCCCTTATAATGGAGATATTCTTGATCCTGAAGAAGTAAAAGCCCGTCGAGAGAAGCTCCAGCAACAAGCTGAAGCGGAGAAAGAAGAACAGGCTGAAGACTTAACCGAACCTGAACGAATTGAAGTCGTTGAAAAGAAAAGTGCGATTAAAACACTAGAAACACCCAAAGGTAAAAAACAGATGGAACCGACCCTGCACGGTAAGGCTCCTCGAAAGCTTGAATCCGCACCTCAGGCTCCTAAACCCATTCAGTCCGACTCAAAACATGCCCCTCCAAAACAGCCACCACCTAAAGTTGCGGAAAAACCGAGTGGTGAAAGTTATAAACCTGGACAACGAAAATCAACTGTTCCTCCTCATATGCGGAAAAAAACGGTCCACGAGGGTAGCCTAGCTGTTCTCAAAAAAGGAAGTTCGAGAAAGCAAAAAGAAAAGAAGGAGGAAGAAGCTCCGGCTGAAGAGCTTCCTAAAGTGGTTACCATTGACAATAAGCTTACGGTCACAGAACTAGCAGAGCTCTTGCGTACCCGTGAAACGGAAATTATTAAAACCGTTTTCATGAAAGGGATTGTGGTCACGGTAAACCAGACACTGGATCCTGATTTTGCGAAAACGATCGCTGAAGAGCTTGAATTTGAGGTTCTTGAGTCAGATAAAAAAGATGAAGACGCTGAATATAGCTCAACAGAAGCCCTTGAGAAAAAAGGGAAGCTGGACGATAAGAAATACAAAAACCTGAAGTCTCGCCCACCCGTTATTTCTATTATGGGACACGTCGATCATGGTAAAACCTCGCTTCTTGATGCGATTCGGGAAACGCGCCATCAAATTGTGGATACCGAGGCAGGGGGTATCACCCAGAGTATTGGGGCCTACACCGTTAAGAAAGGCGATAAAGAGATTGTCTTTTTGGATACACCCGGTCACGAAGCGTTCACAGCCATGCGGATGCGCGGTGCAAAGTCCACAGATATTGCCATTCTCGTCGTTGCCGCTGATGACGGGGTCATGCCCCAAACGATTGAAGCGATTAACCATGCCAAAGCCGCGGAAATCCCGATTATTATTGCGGTCAATAAAATGGATAAGCCCGATGCGGATGCGGATCGGGTACTTAGTCAACTTGTTGAGCATGGATTGAACTCCGAGGACTGGGGTGGTGATACGCTGGTGAGTCGGGTCAGCGCACTTAAAAAAGAAAATCTGGATAGTGTACTGGATAATATCCTACTTGTGGCTGAGTTGCTGGACTTAAAAGCAGATACCACGGTTCCGGCGGAAGGGATTATTATTGAAGCCAAGCTCGATAAAAAGAAAGGTCCATTGGCCACAGCTTTGGTTCAAAACGGAACACTCAAAATCGGTGATAATATTATGATTGGCCCTGTTGGTGGCCGGGTTCGGGCTTTGATCGATGATCAGGGAAAACGGATCAAAAAAGCCGGTCCAGCGACTCCAGTCAAAATTCTGGGACTCAGCAGTGTTCCCAATGCGGGCGACATGCTGAAAGTCATTACAGATGATAAAAAATTCAAACAGATGCTCACCTCTGAGCGGGATCGAGAACGGGAAAACCGACTGGAACGTCGGCAAATTATGCCGGGTCTCCGTGCACCGCTGGAAGGGGAGGAAGTGGAAGAGCAATACATTCACTTTATTGTAAAAGCGGATACCCAAGGCTCAACAGAGGCTGTGAACGATGCGCTTTCCGCCTTATCTCATGACGAAATTAAGGTGAAGATTATTCATAGCGGAACCGGTGATATTTCGGAAGCCGATGTCATGCTGGCTTCCGCAAGTAACGCAATTATCATCGCGTTTAACGTATTTGAGGACCAGAATGCGGGCTTAGCGGCGGAAAAAGCAGACGTAAGCATTCGGAAATATGATGTAATCTATCATATCGCTGAAGATGTTGAGAAAATCATGCTGGGTCAGTTATCTCCAGAAACCATTGAAACCGAAATCGGTCAGGCTGAAGTACGAGAGCTGTTTACGGCCGGAAAAACAGTTATTGCCGGTAGTATGGTCACTGAAGGAAAAATCTTGCGTCATGCGACGGTTCGAGTGATTCGGGGGGGACAGGAAGTTCATAAAGGTAACGTGGCTAATATCAAACGTTTTAAGGATGACGTTAAGGAAGTCGCCGGTGGCTTTGAATGTGGCATCACACTTTACAACTTTAATGGCTTTGAAATTGGCGATGTGATGACTTTCTTTATTACAGAAGAAAAAGCTCGAACCAGTGATAGTATTAGGCGAACCAACACGCCGGTATCATAGAGGAACCCATTAGATGGCACGGGAATTTAGCCGAGGCGACCGGGTACGTAAAGCCCTGATTCGTGAAATTAGTGACGTTTTGGCAACTGAGGTGAAAGAGCCTTTTCTCCGGGATAAGATTATTTCGGTTACTGACCTTGAGCTTTCTAAAGATTTTAGCCATGCCAAGGTTTTTCTGAGTATGTTGGGTTCTGATGAGGACAAGGCGAAGGTCATGGAACTGATTGAGGAGTATGCTCCGAAAATCCGTACTCTTGTCGGCCGTCGACTTAAACTCAGATACACAACTAAGCTGGTTTTCCGATTTGACGACTCCCTTGAGCGAGGTACCCGGGTTAATGAACTTCTTAAAAAGATTGCCGATGAAAAAGGTTAGTTTAGGGTCGTGATCGCTGAGTCTGTTATTTGATTCGTTTTTTTGTTTAAAAGTAAATCACTGGCCAAATTTAAGGCCGCTTGAAGACTCTCGGGATTTGCAACACCCTGATCCACAATATCCGATGCCATACCATGACTGACGGACGTTCGAATAAAAGGCAGGCCAATGGTGACATTAACCGCCTTAAAGCCTGCCAACAGCTTCATCGGAATCAGTCCCTGATCATGGTAAGAGGCGACATATAAATCAAATTCAGGAGATGTAATATTAAAGCCTCGGAACAAAGCATCTGCCGCACAAGGCGGTTCAATAGGCACTCCATACTCTCGGCTTACGGCTTCAAGAGCGGGCATAATCGTATCTCGTTCTTCGCTCCCATTGATTTCGCCAGCATGGGGATTGACGCCCAGAACACACACATGCGGTGAGGCGATGGCCTCGTATTGTCGAATAAACCGGATCGCGCTTCCCAACGTTTTTGCAATTTTCTGTTCGGTTAGAAGGTTTGAAACATCTTTCAACGCCACATGACGGGTTAATAAAAGCATCCGGAAACCTTCAAACACGAATAACATATCCGATTGCCAGCCTTCACCGGGACGAGCCTTATCAGGCATGGCAAAATGCAGGTTAGAAAGGTGTTGAAGAATCTCCGTATGCCCTTCAAAAGGAATACCAACACTTTTTAGATTTTCTTTTGAAATAGGACCCGTTACCAGAGCGTCTGCTTCATTATGAGCAATTAACTCAACCGCTTTTTCTAGAGCCAGGTAGGAGACTGCTCCGGGTCCCTTTCCTTCAATATGAAGGTATTCGATGCGAGGGGAATGAGGAAGAACTACCCCTAACTGCCGGGCGACTTCATTGAGCTGAGGGATATCTCCAATAATTTTCATTTGAGACCCACTAGGCATCTGAACCGTGTTTACCAGAACTTTCGCCATAATCTCCGGGCCAATTCCTGTGGGATCGCCAATGGTCATACAAAATGTCTGTGTCATTTTTTTGTCCTTGCCCGCTAAGAAGTCTATAAAAACCGTTCGACTCAAATTGTTTTAAGCGGCTTTATCCTGATAGTTTAGCGGATGAAATTTCATGTTGTTTAAGATACCTAACAATATTAGCAAGAGCAAGATTCGACCCAAAATTACCGGACTTAGTCACTAACCATTGATGTCCAGAGGTGCTTTCGCTGGAAATATTCCTTAATAAGGGAATGGAAGGCTCAATTTCCGCTGCGATTATTAAATGATTATATCCCAGCCGATGACAGGTATGAGTGGCTGTGTCGCCACCTGTTAGAATAATTTTGGCCGGTTTTTCTTGCAGAACCGTTTCTAAAATTTGGGATAATATAGTTTGGGCCCGAGAGGTTACTTCTTCCTCTGTTAACCCATTTTCCTCAGCCAGTTCTAACGTTCTGGGTAGACTCTCTTCTTTAGCGGAAGTAGAAACCACAACCGTATTTGAGTCTCCCAACGCATCAACGATGTGTTCAATAACAGGCTCAAGGGGAGATAAGCCTAAAATATGCTCTGGGTCAATGTCCACCACTAAAAGCTCACTACCTTCACCATAGTAAAGGTAATTGTCCATGAGTTGCAAAATCTGTGTTCGAGTTAAAGCCGTATTCGTGCCGGACCCAATTAAGATAGGGGATGGCGAAAAAAGTTTTTTTTCAGTTTCAGGAAGGGGCTCCAAGCTAATGTTTGGCCAATGTTTACTCAGGGCTTGTGCTAAGCCAGCGGAGCCACAAGGGAGGACTTTCGCGGTTTTTTGAACCTTCTCGATGACCAGCGCAATTTGCTCTAAATCCGTATTAGAGCAAGCGTCTACGACGACCAGCTTTTTTCCCTCAGCAATAAGCTCGGTTAATTCGGCTAATAAGGGGCCAGCTCCTCGAAGAACTGTTGCCAGTTCAATGTGTGCAACGATATCCGATTTAGAGGCCTCAGCCATGACCGTCGGGATATGAGATTGACATGCCGGAAAGCGAGGATCTTGGGATACTTCCGTCTGCTCGATGGGAATACCATGCACCAATTGATACCCGCCAACCGTCCGACGCCCTTCCTGAGGGTAAGCAGGGGCTACCACAACGCAATCCCAACCCAACTCATCGACAGCAGCCAGGCACTCTTCGGTAAAGTGCCCTCGCAGGGTTGAATCCATTTTTTTATAAAAATGCTCCGCGCCGTAATGATCCTTTAGTAATTCAATAGCTTCTCTCACTTTAGCAATCGCATTTCGAGGCTCAATGTGACGAGATTCTGTGCTAATAGACCACACTTGGTTCTCTTCATCACTTGAGGCGGGGAGTTTATCCGGCTCTAAAAGAACCCGAGTTTGACACCCAGCATGAAAAAATTGCAATGCAGTATCACACGCACCAGTTAAATCATCGGCAATAATACCAACGGTTAATCCGGGTAATTGCATAAAAAGTCCTCTTTAAAATCGAAACAAAAACAGAGCGATCGGGCTCTAAAAGGCTGTGGCTGGCTGCTGTTGACCACCCATGGCACTATCTCGCTTGCTTCCGACAAAACTAACAGAGGTTGCTTTAATCATGGGGTATTCTTTCGGGTTTCCGGCCTGATCGGTCCAGCGGTTAACCTCTAATGAGCCCTGCACACTGACGAGGGCTCCTTTTTTTACCCACTCTCCAACGAATTCAGCTTGCTTACCCCAAACTTCAATATTAAACCAATCGGTTACCGGGTTCTGCTTTGAGAAGGTTCGGTTAACCGCAACCGAAAACTTAGCCTTGACACTACCCGATTCAAAGTATTTAATTTCAGGGTCCTGACCCAATCGTCCAACAATCACTACCGAATTCATCTATCCGTTCCTTATCAATAAAGATTAAAAAATAACAAAGTGGAGGTCATTATAACCCATTCCACCTCACATCACCAAAAAGACAAGCCCCAATCGTAGATAATGTAACAAAGGGCTGGTTTACTTGGCGCTTTCTCTTATTTGAAGTTGATCGATACTATTAGGGTAATCTTGGGCCCGACCTCAATAAATGCTTTGACTCTTGATTCGTTATATTCCTCCCGGCCTCCTCCTTCTAACTCTATGGTTTTTTCCCAGTTACTGTAAAGGTAAACGTATCTCCGGTCTCATTTGAAGAAAGTAACATCCCTGAGCCAAGATGTTTAGCATATCGAACGATGGCATGATTAAAAATCTCTAAATGGGAATATTCATTAGATGTAAATCCTTATAAATAAGAGGTGGTAGTTGTAAGGGTTATGGAATGCTATAAAAATAGCAATTTAAATTCAACTTTAAATAACGATTTGTATCTAATTTAAACTAATCTCGACAAAAAAAGAAGTGGAAGCAATGGCTCATCAAGCCATGTTCACCACATGAGAATCTTTACACACGGCGACGAGTTGGTTATGAATGTCCGTCCCATTAGAGCCCAGAATATTAATGCGTCGTGTATCATAATCGAGAGAGTGACCTCTAAAATTAGAAATTTGTCCACCGGCTTCCTCTACAATCAAAGAGCCTGCGACCACATCCCACGGAGATAGACGGAGTTCCCAAAATCCATCCAGGCGGCCTGAAGCAATATAAACCAAGTCCAATGCCGCGCTCCCTGCCCGTCGAACACCATGACATATTTTCATAAACGTTAAAAAATAATCCATGTTGTCTTCCGGCTTAACATGAACGTCGTAAGGAAACCCAGTGGCTAACAGTGACTGATCTAGCGCAGTCACTTGACTGACTCGAATGGGTTTTCCGTTTAAAAAGGCGCCCTGTCCTTTGATGGCCGTGAACAGCTCGTCTTTCATCGTATCGTAAACCACACCCACCACCGGCTGACCTTTTTCCATAAATGCGATAGAAACGGAAAAGTGGGGAAATCCATGAGCAAAATTGGTAGTCCCATCCAGTGGATCGACCACCCAGGAGTATTTCATATCCATCACAGAGCCCTCTTCAAAGGTCTCTTCGGTAATGAGAACCGACTCCGGGAGGTGTTCCTCAGAAGAACGGCGGGTTAAAATATCCCGAATCTGCCGATCGCATTCCAAATCCACAGTGGTGACCAAATCAATACCTGACGATTTGGTATTGATATCAAATTTTTTTTTGTAATTTTTCCGCTGACACTGGGCCGCCTCTTTGGCCGCCTCAATGGCAATGTCCAACCGTTTACTCCAATGCGATGGTTCCACGGGCCTTCTCCTCTTTTCCGGTCAATAACAAGTTTTCTCAAAGCAATTTTTTTTGCCGGGCCGCCTTTGTATTGGAACTATGATATATTTAGGCAGCTTGACCTATTAATCCTTATCTTATCACCCTAAACTTTGAAATAAAAACGAACAATGACTCACTCCTCTCCTCATCTTGCCTCTCCACTTCAGATTGGTCCTGTCAGTGTCAATAGCCGGGTTATGCTGGCACCCATGGCAGGGGTCACGGATGTGGTATTCCGGGATTTAGTTCGCCGAAAAGCGCCAGAATCTCTGATTTGCACGGAAATGATCAGCTCCAACGGTATTATTTATTCTAAACGCCGGGATGCTCGAATATTAGACAAAGGGGAAAACGACCATCCCATTGCCTACCAACTAGCAGCTAATCGAGAAGAAGTTTTACTCCAAGCCGCGGAACAAATTATTGAGGATAAAAATCCTGATACTATTGACCTGAACATGGGGTGCCCGGTCAAAAAAATCACCGGAAATTTTGAAGGGTGTGCGTTAATGAAAGAGCCGGAGAAAGCTTACCAGCTCATTTCTAAACTGGTCCGTCATATTGATAAGCCGGTGACGGTCAAATTCCGTTTAGGCTGGGACGCCAACAGCATGAACTATGTGGAATTTGGACAAATGGCTGAAGCCGCTGGGGCTAGCATGGTTACGCTCCATGCCCGGACTCGAGCACAAGGTTATGGCCCCGGATGCAAGTGGGAGGCTTTTGGTGAACTCAAAAATCACCTGAAAATCCCGGTTATTGCCAACGGAGACATTGACTCAGCGGAAACGGCCCGAAAAATTTTAGATACCTACCATGTGGATGGTGTGATGGTTGGTCGAGGCTGTCTTGGAAAACCCTGGCTGATTGGTGATATTGATTACATGCTGAAGCACGAAGGCATGCCCTTGCAACGTCCGTTAGAGGAAAAGCTGGCTATTTGCCTAGAGCACGCTAAAATGCACTGCGACTATCGGGGTGAAGTTGCGGGAATTCGGGATATGCGAAAACACCTGACATGGTATGTCAAGGGATTCCATGGTGCGACTCGCTATCGAAAAGAACTAACCGCCGTTGAGACCATGGACGATATTAAGCAGATTTTTGAAGCCATTCTCAATGAGCAATACGCTCAAGTCGGGTAATGAGATAGCTAAAACAGCTATTTAGCTAAACTTTAGCCCATCATTGAGCCGGTTTCCCCTCTAAAAATAGCATCCACCAGTCCTTGCATAACGAAATCGCTTTTTTCTTCGGCTCTATCGCCTAAAAATTCAGAGTCGTTAGAAGGGTTAAGAAAACGCTCCTTAAATTCCTCGTTAAGTCTTTCTTTCTGGTGTTTACTTATATTGCCACCAATGCCACTGACCGACATCTTAAAACCCCCCGTAGTAATACCCTAATACTTGTGCTTTCTTGATAAAAATAGAAAATTCTATTTGCATAAAAACCATTTTTAGAATTTTTGTGCGCTTTTGACGCAAAGTGCTTTCTCTGCTCCCTCGAATACCCGATTTTTTATCGTCTCTGCCTTCTAACTGTCCCTTAGGCGAAAAGCGTCTGATACAATAAGAAATAAGGGAGAATTAGAGTAAAACTGAGAGGCTGGCCGAGTGAACTTACGAACCCCCCGTCAAATTTGTTCAGGATGGATCCTGGTTTCTCTCATTACGTCTCAGCTGTGGACCTCCCCTTATGCCTTGGCCGAATCCCTTTCCATGGCTCCAGAGAACCCACCAGATAAGTTACATGAACGCATTACCCGAAAAGAAGTTAAAACGCCCCTTATTATTACTCGCTCGGTCATTGATCTTCCCCGTAAAGTGAATGAGGCGGAGTTTCGCATTACTTCAAAAGACGGTCAATTCATCGATATGAAGGAAACCCCTCGGCAGAAAATAACCCGGCGACAAGGAAACATCTTACAACTGGATGTTCGAAAATATTTACCGCCCAATACCTTACAGGAGTTCCCTCTACAGGAGGAAAAAGACTTTCTGAAAAGCACTTCACTGGTTGATTCAGGGAGTACTTCAGTTAGTATCAAAGCTCACGAAGTAGCCAAGGGCGAAATTTATGCTTATGAGGCGGGTAAAACTCTGCAAAAATGGGTTTACGATCATATCAAAACCGAAAAACACCATGACCAGCCTAAATCTGCCAGCGAGACGCTTTTATCCCGTTCGGGGAGCTCGTTAGAGAAAGCCTTACTTCATGTTGCCCTGTGTCGAAGTATGGGAATTCCGGCCCGAATCGCTGCGGGTGTTGAGTTTGACGAGTTGGGGCAAACAGGTGTTGGTAGCTTTAAATACCATGTATGGAGTGAGGCTTTTATTGGGGAATGGGTTCCCTTTGACCCGAGTCATCAGGATTTTCTCGTGGATGCGACCCATATTAAGTTTACCGATAGTGCTTTCGACTCGATGGATGATTCTGACCTGCTTTACAAAAAGGTTAAAGAACAAATGGATCGTATGACCATCGAAGTTCTTAGGGCTGAAGCGGCAGGAAGTACGGAGATTAGTCTGACAGGACGTGCCGTGGAAAACCGAGAGCTCCAACCACCCGCCATTGATATCCTACAAATTGATATTCAGAAGCGCACTGAACAAGATGTTCATCAATTTACAATTACGCCCAGCGATAATATTTTAAGCCTCAAGTCCAACGAAAGTTTATTCACTTACGGAGCCGAACAACTGCTTGAAGGTAACATCGACGAAGCTCGCCAGGCATTTTTAAGGCTCTCCGACCAACGTCTATCAACAGCCGTTGAGCATTACAGTTTGGGTGAAAAGTTGGTCGGCCTCGGGCTTTTCAGCCTAGCTCAACGTGAATTTGATAAGGCTACCCGTCTGGATTCCTCTCTTTTGGCCAACGTTAATAACTGGAAACATGAACACTTTCCTCTCCGCTTGATCGCCAAGGATTTGGAGAATACCTATTTACTGGCTTTGACCAAGGCATCAACCGGCGAGGATGTTACAACAACGAAAGACCTTTTGAAAGAAGTGATTCAAAAAGCTCCCAACTTCTCACCGGCTCATCTTCAACTGGGACAGCTTTATTTTTCCAACCATGAACTGGAGCAAGCAGAAAAAGCTTATAACCAATTCTTACAAATCCGTTCCGGTGACCCACGGGGAAATCTGGGTATTGGCCTTTTGAAAATGGAACAGGCTCAATATGCACAGGCTGTTGAAAGATTCCGTCGTTCAGAGAAACAAGCAAGTCTCTACCACTCGCCTCAAGCACAACGCATGAAGCGGGATATTGACAATTGGAAAAAAATGGCTGAAGGACGATTACTTCTGACCGAAAACCCAAAATCAGAAACCCGACAGGCCACGGGTTGGCTGATGGTAGGGCAAGCTTTCCGAGAACAGGGGCGAATTGAAAATGCGAAAACAGCCTACCAAAAAGCCATTGCGCTACGCTCTAACGATTCTTTAGCTAGACTGGCCCTGTTGGATCTCTATTTGGCTCAAGGCGAAAAATTAAAGGCCGAAAAACTCTTTACTGAATTAAAAACAACCTCTTTCCCTACAGCTAAAAGCCAAAGCGTTTTTCACCGCCTAAATGGCTATAACCACATGCGTAACCGGTTTTATCCTGAAGCGGAAAAAGCCTTAAAACAAGCCCTCTATATGGACGGTACCGATCCAGAAAGCTATCTTGTCTTGTCACAAGTCTATATGCGCCAAGGGGAAAAGCAGGTAGCTTCTGATCTACTACGTCAAGGTATTCAGCAGGTACCCGACATTTTTGGGAAAAATAAATTACGTCACCAGTTGGCCAAAATTTTGATTAATATGAACCCAGATGAAGCAGAACGTCAGTTTAACGCCCTCTTACTTGATGATCCCTCCAATCCAGAAAATTATTATGGGTTAGGAAAGATCGCATTAAGCGCTAATGATTTTACGACCGCTCGTTCTCGTTTTTTCCAGTCTTACCTGCTTGATCCAGACGATCCAGAAAACCTGACAGCTCTTGCGACTTTATACAATAAAGAAAACATGATTGAAGAAGCCATGACCTATTACCAACGAGCCCTTCGAATCTCTCCCGGCCATTATGAAGCCGCCACTCGGTTGGGCAAACTGATTGAAAGTCATAACCTTCGAATCAAACGCCCTAAGCGTATTATTGAATTAAGTACGGATGAATACGATTATTTGGCTGACTTCCTTTCCAAGAACCTTCAAACTCAACTCAAGCTTAAGGCTATTTACGATAAATTGGCCGATCGACTCAAAGGATACTCTAATACGGATATTCAAAGTATTATGAGTCGCCACCAAAGCGTCCCCTTGCTCAAAAAACATTACGCCGTTCTCCAGTCGGCCTTAAAACGACTCGAATCCATTACGCCTCCCGGACGGTTTAATCAGTATCATTATCAGGCCGCCAATGTACTTCAGTCCAATCTGGAATTCGCCCGTTTTCTACAGGAAAATGTACCTCAGATGTTTTTGGGTAAGGCTAAACAAAACTTTCAACTCAAGTTAATCCAAAATGGTTTGGCGTCTGAGAAAGCCTCAATTCCCTTTCAAAAAGAAACGCAAGCCATTTTTAGCCATACGACTGATATACAAGTAGCGGCTATTCTGCTGGAAGCAGGGTATGATATGAACCCGAGCAATCCCAATCGGTTTAACCCTCAAGAGCCCAGTCTAAAAAAATTGTTGGGTATTCTCGTGGAGTCCGAACCAAAGGGTAACAAGCACTCTTCGTCTACTCGCACGCCGAAAGCCCCTTCTAAACCACCTCCGCCAAGAGCTTTCAAAAAATAGTTTTCTGAGTGGGTACTATTAATTCAGAGAATCATGAAGCTTCGCTAAAAAATAGGTGGCCAGTTCAATCGTTGCATGAGCTTTCAGTGCTTCGTCGTGAGTTTCATCTTTCCATGGTTTCCAGGCACATTGGTTATAGATGAATGTTAGGGGCGTATCGGGATACGTGGCGCAAAATTCGGGTCGTTTTGGGTTACCAAAAATTGTACACCGATTATCTTCTCCTACGTATGGACAATGGTAAAAATATACGCTGGACCGTTCCTGTTCTTCCACTTCCGCCAAAACATCATTGACCATCTGCGGAAATTTTTTATGTGCCGCTTCCATTGATTCATAAGGAAGAAAGACACTCGTAAACTGAGAAGCAAACGTATCGCCTTGTTGAGACTTCTCCAATAATTCCTCATACGAGAATTCGGAACTGGCAAACCGACAGCAAACACCACACATATGGCAGGAAAACGTCTTTTTATATGCATTAATCTGCTCTAGCTGTTCCAGAATATCTTTTCCCACTTCCTGTTCCAGAAGCCGAATCCCAGCCTGATACCAATCGCTGTATCCGCAGTCCTTATGAGGTAATGGTTCGAGTAGCTCAGGTACCGTTCCTTCCAGCTCGCAGACTGGACAGGTGAATTTGCTTCGCAAGTCATTCAGGCGGTTTTCCAGCATTTCTCGAATATCCTGAAAAAGTTCCCTGTAACGCATTTTTGTATGGGATAATTCGTATTTCAGACTCATAAACCCATTGTACGTTATTTATACGAAATCCGAAGCCAAATTTGATGAAACATTCAATTGCCCACAGCCATTACCAAAAACCGCCTTGGTGGATTGCTCTGCTAAAGCCCTTAAGTTGGTGTTATGAGTTAATTGTCAAACTCCGGATTCTGGCCTATCGCTTTGGTCTAATCCAAACTGTCCGGGTTAATGTTCCCGTTATTAGTGTCGGTAACCTAACCACCGGCGGTACGGGAAAAACCCCAATTATTATGGCACTGGCTGAAAACCTGATAGCTTCAGGTAAAAAAGTGGTGATCCTGTCCCGAGGCTATGGAGCAAAAACCCCTATTCAATATGGTCAACCCCAATCCGCTAACCATGGTGACGAGGCATGGCTAATCCAGAAACACCTGCCTGAAGCCATTGTCGTTGTGGGGAAAAATCGCTCTCAAAATGCATTGAAAGCAATTGAAGAACATCAACCGGATATAATCCTACTGGACGACGGCTATCAGCACATCAAACTGGAACGGGATGTGAACATCTTGTTAGTGGATGGATACCAGATGATGGGAAACGGCTTGAGCTTACCGGCCGGCCCTATGCGAGAGCCTTTTAATGAAATAAAACGGGCTGATGCCCTTTGGGTGACCAAAACCCGACGAGCTGGAAATTACGAACAAATTGAGCATTGGCGGAATCAATACGCCCGATCGCCCAATATTCCAATGGGAGCTGTATTATTTGAGTCTATTGGCTTTCGACATTTAGCGACAGATAAAATTTTATCGTTAGAAACACTGAAGGGGAAAAAGGTACTCGCATTTTCAGGTATTGCTTCTCCCACTACCTTTCAACAAAATATCGAAACCCTTGGTGCTCATATTACGGGACACTTAATATTCCCGGATCACCACAACTATACACTCAAAGACGTTGAAACCCTTCTTAAAGAAAGTCACCCACCCTCTGGCGATTCGATACCCATCGTTACAACCGAGAAGGATCGGGTTAAAATAGAGAATCTACTAACTTCCGAGCAATGCACTTCGATATACACATTGATTGTCCGCCCGGTTATTCCTTCAGACGCTCTTCCCGATACCCTAAAAGATTTATTGTCATTGGATACCTCCCATGTCCCGGTTTGCAAATAGCCCAAAAAAAATTCTTGTTATCCGCTATCGCTTTATCGGCGATACCCTATTGATGGTCCCATTTTTGCGTAATCTACGCCGAGCTTACCCGGAAGCTGTTATTGATGTACTTGTGGCTCCTAATTCCGGAGAAATCCTGAAGCATTGCCCCTATATTAACCAGCTCATTTACTTCAATACCACCCGAAAACACCGCTATGAGAACAGACAAGGTGAACCGCCCCGTTCGTTTTTTTCTTATATCAATGAACTAAAAGCCCGACAATATGACATGGCTTTTGTTTTGAAGCGTTCCTTTTCGTCGGCTCTGTTGACTTTTTTAGCAGGTATCCCCAAACGAATTGGCTACAAGACGGAAGCTCGCCAATTCCTGCTCACCGACTCCCTACCCTATAATAAAACCGCTCCAGAAGCTGAGTGTTTTCTTGACGCCCTTAGATCCATCGGAGTGCCTGTTGATGACAGTCACCTGGAAAGCTGGTGGACGGATACAGAAGAATCCCATATTGACCAGTTGACCCAAGGCGTTCAGCCAGCCCTCACCCCTCACCCAAAAGAGAGGGATGCTTGCCACGTACTTTTGCACATGACCTCCTCAAACCCATCCAAAGAATGGCCCGAACATGTATTTTTCCATGTGGCTCAATGGCTCATTGAAGAACACAATGCTATTCTACACAGCGTCGGAACCGACAGCGATGCTTCCCGTTATCAAAACCTGATCCACACTCTGAACAGTCCTGACATAAAACGATTTTATAACTGGTGTGGTAAAACAGATCTGTTGGAAAGTCTCTCTCTGATCAAACGAATGAATTTAGTTATTGGCGTGGATTCTGGCACCCTGCACATGGCTTCTGCCACTGGTGTTCCTGTCATTGCCTTATTTAACCCTGAAAATATTAGTAAATGGGCCCCTCCTCATCCCCAATCTATTGTTATTAGTGAACGTGATCCCAACCAAATTTTAGCGAAAGTACAGGACGCATGTCAGACCCTACTCCAAGTTCAAACCCTCAGCCATTAAAAGCGCCTCAAAGTACCCTTGAAGCGCTGGAATGGTTCACCATTCATGAAAAACTGCTAGACTACTGCCAAACTCCTTTTGGCCGGGCGCTTTGGCAAACTGAACCGTTTTTAACGAATGCTCATACCGTCGAAGCCTGCCTTAATGAGGTGGATGCCCTGAAAATTCTGATTCTTCGCTACAATGAGCCGTTACTTGATAAGCAGCCCATTCAAGATATTAGCGATGTCCTAAGCCGAGTCAAAAAAGGCGGAGAAGTGAATGCGGCAGATCTGGGGAAATTGTTGAACACTTTGAAGCAGGGTGTCCGTTTTTTAAACCACTTTAAACAAGCTCTCCAGAAAGAGCCAGCACAACAAGAGGCTCTCCTCCCTCTTCTCGGTAATATTATATTCCCTGATGAGAGTATCCGAGAGCTAGAAAAAACCGTCAGCCCTTCAGGTGATATTCTCGATGAGGCCAGTCCCAACCTGTTTCAACTCCGAGAAAAATTTAGAAGCCAGCGCCGAACTATTTACGAAAAACTCCAGAAAGTTCTCCACACACCAGAACTCGCCAAGGCGCTTCAGGAACCCATCATCACCGAGCGGGATGGTCGTTATGTCCTTCCTGTGCAGGTCGCGTTTAAAAGCAAGATTCCCGGTGTGGTTCATGCAGGTTCATCCAGTGGCGCCACCGTTTTTGTTGAACCCAAAAACGTGATTGAACTTAATAATACCTTGCAGGAAACCCAAACCCTGATCCAAAAAGAGGTTCGTCAGATTCTGAAAGAAGCATCCCTGTTTCTGGAATGCCACAGTGGGGATATGGGCGTGTTTATTGAACATCTGGCTCAAGTGGACAAGCGCTTCGCCGCCGCTCGCCTTAGCCGTCAATTAAACGCCTGTGCCCCTGAACTCGTTCTCAGCGAGCAAGTTCTCGATTTAAAACAAGCCCGCCACCCCCTCCTTGTTTTTACCGAAAGCGACCCAAAACGAATCGTCGCCAATGACATTCAGCTAGGCCTTGATGGACATCGCACCCTCATCATTACCGGCCCTAACACCGGCGGAAAAACGGTTCTGCTAAAAACCATTGGACTTTTCGCTCTGATGCTCCGAGCCGGACTCCATCTGCCCGTCAACGAAAACTCCCAGATGTCTCTGTTTGAACCAATATTGGCCGACATTGGCGATCAGCAAAGTATCGCCCAGAGCCTCTCTACATTTTCCGCCCATCTATCTCACCTCACCCATTTTGTAGCCGACAACACAGATTTATCTCATGGACTGGTGTTGATTGATGAGATTTGCGCCGGAACCGACCCTGCCGAGGGCGGTGCGCTGGCTCGATCCGTCATTAAAGAACTGTACGATAAAGGCAGTTTGAGTATTATTACGACTCACCTCGGCGAACTCAAGTTAGAAGCCCACGAACAGACGGGTTACCTTAACGCCAGCGTAGAATTCGATCCAGAAAACCTAAAACCCACCTATCGATTAATTATTGGGGTGCCTGGCACCAGCAACGCCATTACCATTGCCCGTCGACTGGGACTAAAGGCAACGGTTACAGATCGAGCTAAAAGCTATCTGAGCCAACCTCTGAAAGAATCTACCGAATTACTAGAAGACCTTGAGCTAAAAAATCGACAACTCTCGGAACAACTCCATCAGGCCGAGTCCTATAAAAAATCCACGCAAGACGCCTATGAAAAAGTAGATCAGCAACGCCACCAGATTGAATCCTCCAAGCGCCAGACCTTACAGCAATTTAAAGCGGGCCTGAAAGAACGGGTGCATCAACTGGAAGCGGAAATCCGTCACCTCAAAAAAGAACTCCTCAAAGCTCGAAACGCCACTCAAGAAAAGCTGGATGAGGCATCAGTCGATAGAATGAATACCCACTTAAAACAGCTGAACAAGGAGGCAGAACATCTGTTTGACACCTCTTACGCCGATATTGAAGCCGACAGCGAAAAATTAACGCTCAGCGAGCTGGCCATTGGCGATCAAGTGCAAAGCAAAAAATGGAACGTGAAAGGCGAGATCATCTCGCTGGAAAACGAACGGGAAGTCATTATCCAATCAGGCCTGATCAAAGTCACCGTACCACTTGTGGATCTGGAATTTTCCCGAGGTCGGGGCGGGCGACGAGAAACCCACCAGGAGCGTAAGACTAAACAGAAGAAACAGACTATCGTTCCTCAGGCATCGCCTCGAACCGATCGCTCATCAGAAACAATCGCCATTGGGCTGGAATGCAATCTATTGGGCTTACGAGTTGAGGAAGCACTAGAAAAAATGGCGCAATTCTTGGATAAAGCGTCTCTAGCCAATCACCAGGTAGTTAGCGTTATTCATGGTCATGGGACCGGTGCTCTTAAAAAAGCGGTTCGGAATTACCTGAAAGACTCGCCCTATGCCCACAAATTTTATCCCGGCTCCCCCCAAACTGGCGGTGATGGTCAAACCATCATTGAACTAAATTGAAGCTCAGCCTACTCATGAGTTTTAATAGACTCTGATGCATTAATTCCACAGATATTCTCGTAGGGGCAGTAGCGATCAGGGCATGTTTCAGGAAGAGAATAAGCGGTTTCGAAAATGATTTGCCCAACCGTTTGGCGCAAAACCTGACGAGTTTCCTCATGCTTTAGGGATGTATAAAAAACTGGAATCGAACGAATTTGGTCTTTTACTTCCACATAAATAAACTGGAACTGTTCCGGTGTCATCCTTTCATTTAGCCCCAAATCTTGCCGAGCTTCGTAAACAGCGTAAAGGTAAACCCGGGTTTGCCAGTCGTTTTCCGGATTTTTGGGTACGGCAGTGCCCGTTTTCCAGTCAATTACCAGCACGCGATCATCGGATTGAGCAATACGATCGACCCGACCAACTAACCAGTTATTGCTTGATCCATCCAGAGTTAACGGTACTTGAAACCCCCATTCGCTTCCTAAAATAGGTAGCTTAACCATGGGATCAGCCATGAGTAACCGCCAGGCAGATTGAACCTCCGAGGTCGCATTGCCGATAATCGCCTCACAGTTTAATCCCCGCGCATGGTAGTCCAGTAATTTGTGTACATCTTGCCCTAGTTGAAAATTTTGATGATCCGTGGGCCAATGCAGTTGATTGACATAATCCAGAAAATATTTTTTTCGGCACCGACTCCATGTCTTCAATTGATTCACGGAGAACAAGCGAGGGGATGAAACCGCCAAATTTTGGGGGGCTGGCACTTTACCCAAGAGTCACCCCCGTTTCTTCTCTTTGATTTAATTCGATTATTTCCGCCAGAATTGTGTAGCCAATGGAAGGCTCCGCCTGTTCCTGTCTACTATATCGGTTATGATATTGGGTATGGGCTGTTAAATACAGCCCTCGCTTGGCTCGAGTTAGGCCCACATAAATTAGTCGAGCTTTTTCTTCGGCCTTGGTTCGAATACTTTTTTCCATATATGAATCGGGCAAAGGGCCATCTGCCAAAACAGAATCCAGCTCTCGAACCAATTTATCGTCAGCATTAAAGTCGATTTTTATCTTACGCATAAATGGCATGAACACCACATCAAACTCTTGCCCCTTAGATTTATGAAGGGTCATAACCTGAACAAAGTCTTTCCCTGTATCATTTAGCAATTCTGTAAACGACTTCTTATTTTTAGGCGATCGTTGCAACAACTGAAATTGTTGAATCACCAGTTCTAAAGGTGACAAGTGATCCACGTCGTAAAACTGCCTCAAAATATCCCGGGCCTGAATGGCACACAAATAACCATTGCTCCGATCTTCAACGGATGCGAATAGATGATCTGTCATTCTAATCAACAATTGGGCAATATTGCTTCCTAAGCCATCTCGACTAAAATCAATCACGTCGTAATAAAGCTGCTGTAGAAATTCATCGTCCAGCGTATTGGGTGATTGATACAGAATTGCTCGTTCAGTAAGAATTGCCTTTCGTTCCGGGTTATTCGGAAAAAGGCGGGCCTCTACCATGGCCTCGAATAACCGAACCTGATTAACCGGCTCGCTTGGTGTAGCAATGAGTTGAAGGTAAGCAAGAAGAACGGAAAAAACCGGATTCATGCCAAGTTTTTCACTAAGACTAATGGCGGGAATGCCCTTGCTTTGTAATATAGCTGCCATTCTATTAACTTGCTCGTTGTAAGCCGGCAGAACAGCAATTGATAATTCCGGGTTCGTTTTTTTAATCGCTCGAATTCGTTCAGCAATCCAATGTTCTTCATCCCGATCAATATCAAATAAACGGGCTTCTGGTGGAAAGAGAATCATCGGATTTTTTCCAAAATCTTTCTCTGAGAGACAAACGATATCGACGGGCTGAAACGCTTGTGCCAATTGAGAAATTTTACCCACTCGACGCACCCATTGATTGGCCAGATGAATAATTTCTGGGGCGCATCGGCCACTGCGGTCCATGGTCACCACCTGATTCGCTGTCTGAATAAAATTACGAAAAACGGACGTATCCGCCGAACTGAATGTGGTAGTAATCGACTGGTTTGTATCGCCGGTTCGGATTAAATTAGGGCTACCACCGCTAATCAGGGTAATAAACCGTTGAAGCAGAAGGGAAGAATCTTGAGCTTCATCCTCGATAATCACCCGAAATTTACGTTGGTAATACGACCGAATGTCGGGATACCTCTCTAACAAAGCCACGGCTTTTAGAATTAAATCTGTAAAATCCAAATACCCTTTTTCGGTGAGCCTGTTTTGATACAACTGGAAAGACGGAATAAATTGTCGTAAGCCAAAACTTTGAGGATGAGCTTGAAGAAATTGCTGAAGCCGCTTAATCGTTAGCCCCTGTGTTTTGGCATAAGAAATTCCACGAGTTAATGTTCTCAAGCTCTGCCCTCGAGGTTGATTCTCTCCCATACTAGTGTGTTCCGAGATAGCCTTGAGAATTTCATTCTGCTCGTAATCGTCCAGAATTTGAATATCTTCTGGTAAAAAACCAAGATACAAGGCATGGTCGTTCTCTGTTAAAATCCGAAATGCTAAGCTATGAATGGTCGAAATTATCGGTAGTTTTACTGTCACCTGATCTAGCTTGCCCTTTATTCGACTCAACATAGTTTTAGCAGCGCTATCCATGTATGTGAGTACTAAAATTTCATCGGGTTCAAGACCTTGCTCAATTAACTCCAGAATTAGTTCCACGTTGACAAACGTTTTTCCTGCGCCGGGAACCGCCGTAATCGCCATGGTGCCGGAACGGTAATCAAGTACGGATTGTTGATCCACTCGAAGGCTTGCTCGCTGAAGGCTCTCTCGTTTTAAAGGGTCTGTTATCTGAGAAATCAGACGGGATTTTAAAGCTCCCTGCTGATTAAACCCCTGATCATCCAGTTCACTGGCATATGTCCGCACCTGTTCTAAAGCCAACAACATCAATGTTCGGGTTAGGTGTGCTGCCCGCACCCGGACAAAGGCCTCTCGAGCTTCTTCTGTAAAATCAGCCGTAGAACCATCCCACACGGCTGAATGCACCCAGGCATTATACAGCGGAGCGTTATCCGTCCGAGCCCACTCTCGGCTTCCCACATCTAACCAAAAATAAATTTTTCGGCGAGCCTCAAAATCGATCAGTTTTTGCGGTGTTCCCAAAATCACCGCCGTTGGATCAATGTCCATAGGCGTATCCGGCGTATCGGCCACAATGCCGGTCTTTGCCTGACTCAGCCAAAGCCGATTAAATTGTTCCCAGTCCTCGTTTTCTGACTCATTATCATGGTTGCTTGCATGCCAGCGTGCAAAAAGGGTTCGCTGTTTTTCGTAACTTTCTATCAACTTTTTAATATCAGAAAAAGTATCCTTGTCTGTCGCAAACAGGGTGGTTAAATGAGAAAACCCATGTAACATCTGTGCCTCAAAGGACAAATCCTGGGCAGTCGTCAGCCAGTTGATTAGTAACTCATATCGCCGTCGAGTTTCTGTATGTGGCGAAAAATCCTCGTCCGTTGTCAGACTATCCCAATCTAAAGTTAATGACGATTCATTCACTTGCTGAAAGGCCACCATTTTTTCTACCAATCGATCCACCACGCCGGGATCAATTAAATGTAGCTTTAATAAATGACTAAATATGGTTTTATACTCGATAGGCGATAAATAATAGGACCATCGTCGGCTATTAGCCCACTGTAATAAATACAAAAAGCCCCGACAAACGGGATTATCAAAGGGGCGTTGAGTTCCTGAAAGGAGCTGAAGGTGAATTGCTCGTTTGCTCAGTCGATTTTTCAATACATAAATCGCCAGTGGATCATTCACCGGCGTAACCACCGAAAAGTCTCCCGGTTGATACCCTTGCTCCAGTAAACGGAGCATATCATGAACCACCTGATCCAACATCTCTACCCGAGTTAAAGCACTATCTCGGTTCACCAACACATGATTCAGCGGTAAAAAGTCAGTGTCCGTTGTCGTACGCCAGTTGTTCAATAAAATAGCTGCGTCCTTTGCCACAGAGTCTTCTCGATTAAGAACAATTGTTTCTCCTGGTTTTAGAGCCTTTAGAGCTTCCCAGTCATAAGGGTAAGCATTGAGATACCCTCGTCGAGATCCGCCATCGATATCCGTCGAAAGGATAAGCGTCTCTAACGTGGGTGCCAGAAACTTGATAAACGCCTGTTGCGCCGGAATGGTTTCGTCCACATCATCAACAATTAAGTGTTTTACATGGGTTTTAATCCAATGCTGAAATAATTCGCTGGATTCAAGTATTCCATGGAATACGTCCAACTGTTTGTTAGCGTCTAGCACTCGAAGAGTATAGCTAAGATGATCAAACTGTCGCTCAATTTCCGCCGTTTCAGGTACGCAAATTTCCGCCAGCAAATGAGAACGGCGAGTCATTTCCGGTCGAGATAACCGGTTTTCCGATCGCAGGCGAATCCGTCGAATCAGTTGCTTGATCAGCGCCGCTTCCGTCCCTGGAAAATCATCAAAAGCAGACGGATTCTTAAGTTTCTGTTCTGTCAACAGGCGCTTTAACAAGAGTTCCGAGTCTTCCATCCCTGATAACATGGGACGAATCGCCGAGGCACCCGGAAAAGAGCTAACCTCTGTTGGAGGGTTTAACTGGGCTTCTACTTCCGGCCAAAAGTTAAATAGAGATGTTCGAACGTAGCCCGAATACGTATAAATAGACAGCTCCCCCATGGGGCAACTCAATTGTGTCAACAGCCGTTGGGTAAACTCTTTTTTACGCGCATGTTGACAGCACAACACCAGAATAGATTGGCTGGGGTGTTTTTGAATCAGACGCTTTACTTCAGCGATCAGTCGATCTGTTTTTCCAGAGCCTAAAGGCCCTTCAACATAAAGCATCGGGAAATAAAATATCCAAACGAACGATTATCAAGACGGGTGAGTCTCCTCATGTCTGTTATCATAATTCGCATAAGCTCGAAGGTAAACGAGTTTTATGAGATCCTAACGAAAAATCATCGTTTGACTATAACGTCAGAAAAATATTTGCTATAGTATTACTTGAGCCTTTATTTGTTTATTTGGGGAATTCTCTGTTGTTACCTGTTGTTACTGAACAAATCCGACTCGTACTGGAACAAAGCCTTATCGATGATGAAGGTGGCTGGAAAAAACAAATGGTTCATCGTCTGAAAGGGGAAAACCCTGAAATCAATTCGATTCTTTTAGACTTGGCGCAAAAATCCAGTGACCCTAAATCGGTTATCCTTGCTGGTTATCTAATTTATGACGCACTGGAACAGGCACAAAAAGAAGAAGAGACATGACTGAACGAACTCATGCCCAGTCTTATTGAAGAGAAGTAAGCAAGTCTAATCACTTAAAACCTTAATCGCTCCTGACTTTCTCGTGTGTTTTTTAATTCTGACCTGACTCCGAAAGCATTTGCTCGACTAACGGTGTTCTATTTTGGTGATAATAGAAGTAGGATGTCAGATCGTCTGAAATTTTTTCAACGTCTTTCAGCATGATCTGAATATCTTCCTGAACTTTAGGATCCCTCGTATTCATCAGATTATGACCTTCCTCATTTTGCAACGACTGACCATTTATATAACCTTTGTATTCTACCCATCGGCTAAATAGTCGAAAAATTGAATAAAATCCAAGAAAAACTAGCCGATTTCCAATTTTTTCCATAGAATAAAGTAATACTTGCGGTATTTCGTAACACCCCCATACATTTATCCCAATTAACCCTTATTATATAATAATCATTGATGTAGGTAAAATTTTTCAAATGGGTCATATTAAAATATCAACGACACGTTTTGGAGAGATAGAGGTAGATGAAAAGCTTATTGTTAGCTTTTCTGAGCCCATTCTTGGATTTGAAAACGAAAATCGGTTTATCATTCTAGATCATTCAGAAGACTCTCCGTTCAAGTGGTTTCAATCGGTTGATTCCCCTGGACTGGCTTTCGTCATTACCAACCCTAAGCTGTTTGGCATTGACTATGAATTTTCGCTTTCCGAAGAGGTGGCCAAGAAGCTTTCACTCACATCGGCTGATGACGCGTTAGTTGTTACAATTGTTAATATCCCTCAAAATAATCCGGGGCTAATGACCGCTAACCTGTTAGGCCCGATTATTATTAACGAAAAAAACAAAATGGCTGTTCAACATGTGCTCAGCGAATCCAAGTTTGATACGAAAACACGTCTGATTCCTGACGATACGCTAGCCAGTCAACCCTCTTCCGCCATTGCAGATACGGGAGAGTAATCGCCGATGCTGGTATTGACACGAAAGACCGGGCAAAAAATTATAATTAATAATAATGTTGAAGTCACGGTTCTGGAAACACGAGGGGATACGGTGAAGCTTGGGATTAATGCCCCTAAAGAAGTAACCATCTACCGAGAAGAGATATTCGAAGAAATCCGTAAAACAAACCAGCAAGCAGGTCAAGCCAGTCAATCTTTAAATTTGGATCAGGCGATTCAAATCGCGAACCAGTCTTCCACTCAACCGGATAAATGATTTCATTGAGTTATTAAACTAATAATAAGGCAGAGATTGGTTATGGCCGGGTTTCTCTTATTTTTAACCCCGATTAGGGACGCTTTCTTCAAGGAAAACGACCCAACACATGCTTATGCCATGCTGGCTCCTCATTTAAACAACAGAAAATTAGGCCCTGAGGAAAAACGTGCTGTTTATGAATTGGCTGGACTGATTTTACGGAAGCAGAAAAAATACGATGAAGCCATTCAAATCTACAGCGCAATCAAAGACTGGTATCAAATCGGTTATTGCGAAATGCTTCGGGGAAACCTTCTCGCAACAAGGAATTATTGGGCACGGACAACCGAACAGCGTGAAAACCATTGGAGTTTAACCCTATTTGGAATGATCTCCCGTCAACTGAACCACTACCCCACTTCTTTTCAAATTAGAAATCATATCGAAAGCGATATTCACAACCTGATTTCGGCGATGCAGTTCAACTATCTGGAAAATGTGCTTGCTTATGCTGACTTCTTAATTCAGATTAACCCGGAAGCCTATAAGTTTCTAGGCCGTTCGCTGATGCACAGTAGCTGGGTGGATCGAGCAGGTGATTTTCTTCTCAAAGGACAGAAAGCGCTACCCAATGACCCGGAAATCTATTTTCACCTGGGAGAATATAGTGAAAAGAAACAACTGTTTGAGGACACCCGTATCATGCTTCATCAATGTCTTTTGATTAGTCCAACATACTACCCGGCTCAAGAAATCCTTGACCGCCTGCCCGCCTGATCTTCTTTTATGAAACACTCCCCCATGTGATGTACTCCAGAAAAAGGGGATTTCCTTTAGTTCTCGTATGTTCTTACTCGTAAAACCTTTACTCTCACTCACTGTTCTTTAAAACTCACCTCTTTGTATGAGGAAAAAACCTCTCTCCACGACTAAAGTAAAAGAGAGAGGTAAGGTAACCATAGGGTTAATCTAACCATGGATTTGGTTTCTTCATTTACAAACGAGGTTGTTAATAAAGCGCTTGATGGTTCATCAATGCGACATACAGCTATTGCCAGTAATCTAGCAAATGTGGATACGCCGGGCTACCAGAAAAAACAGGTGTCTTTTGAAACTCAGCTTGAGAGTGCTATCCAGATTCATCACAATAATATGACCTCAAAAAATATAGCTTCCAATGGACGACCGCTTCAGATGAAAGCCACCCAAAGTGGTCATGTGCATGACGGAGTTGTGGTTCAGGACATCAATGATGTAACTCCTCAGCTTGAAGAAACAGACAATCAAGAGTATCGAAACGATGGAAACTCGGTTGACGTGGAAACAGAAATGGTCAGGCTTGCCCGAAACACCCAACGCTACATCGCACTCAACAATGTTCAAGGTCGATTAATGCGAGGAACTCGGGATGTCATTAGTCAGACCGATGGTTAGTAAACAGACGAAAAGAGAAACAGGTAGGTTTTAATGGATATTTTTGACATCACCGCATCCGCCTTGACGGCACAACGGCTCCGGCTAGATACCATTGCCAGTAATCTGGCCAATGTCAATACCACTCATAAAGAAGACGGCAGTGTGGGCGCTTACCGCCGGAAAAACGTAGTGTTTGGCCCGCTACTTGACGCGGCTTCCGATCGACTTTACAAAGGAGGAAGTGGGCTGGCTGGCAGTATTCCTATGCGCCCCTCTTCCAGCGGCATGAGCATCGGCCCTAATGGAGAACCCGTATTTAATCTTTATGCCAGTAAAAATACCACTTCAGGAACGGGGGTAGAGGTATTGCAAATTACAGAAGACAGTGAAACGCCAATGCGCCTAGTCTACGACCCAAGTCATCCTGATGCCAATGGGGATGGATATGTAGAAATGCCTAACGTCAACCCCATAACGGAGATGGTGGATATGATTTCCGCCACTCGAGCCTATGAAGCCAACGTAACGGCCTTACAATCCGCCAAGTCTATGATGCAATCGGCATTAGAAATATAACCTAACAAGATAAAACGAGACCAATGGATAAAATGGAGTTAACGAGTTGTGGATATTAACAGTAACGACATTAACCTGTCACTCAATAAGCTAAAACCCCTTAAGCTCAGTGAAAACCTAAAGCCCTCCGACAATACCGGTGAAGTGCTTGAAGGGTTTGGCAATATGTTGAAAAAGGAAATGGATAAAATTAACAACACGCAGGCCAACGCGAATTCAGCGGTTGAAACATATGCTTCCGGGGGGAACATTGAGCTGCATAATGTAATTGCGGCTGTAGAAAAGGCCAATATGAAGCTGCAATTAGCGGTTCAAGTAAGAAACCGGCTTATTTCCGGTTATCAGGAACTCTGGAGAATGCAGATTTAATGATCATTGAGGTTATTTATAGGAAGTCGACAGGAATTTTAATGCGATGAATAAATTTAAAAACTTATTTCAGGCGTTTGCCAATCGGTGGGGGCAATTAAGTTTTAACCAACAGATTGTCGTCGGTACCATGCTGGTGGCTCTGACATTTGCCAGTATTTTCCTGTTTCAACGGGCTCAGGATGATTATGATGTCCTTTACTCCAACCTGAGTCTAGCGGATGCTGCTGCTGTAACCGCCAAATTAAAAGAAGAGAAACAATCCTTTAAACTGGCCGATGGCGGACAGACTATTTTGGTTCCGGTCTCTCGGAAGAACGATCTGGTCTTGGCAACTACCAACGATTTGAGCGGGGAGTCCACGGTTAACCTGACCGAGATTCCGCCGGTGGTTTCTAAAAAAGTGGAAGAACAGTGGATTAAAAAATTGAACACGGATGCCATTATCTCCGTTCTTAAAAGTATTCGAGGGATTAAAAACGCTCAGGTGATTGTCTCTAAACCCGAAAAAAACCTGTTCGTGGAAGACGACGAGCCGTCAACGGCTTCTGTCATGTTAACCGTAGAACCAGGTTTTAGAATGCGGGAAGAACAAATTAAAACCATTAAAAATTTAGTTTCCCACTCGGTTCCTGGTTTACTACCGGAAAACGTTGTGATTTCCGATAGCGGAGGAAATTCTCTTGAAGGACCCGGAGGAATTGGCGGGGGTGTTCTCTCGACCGCCGAAAGCCGGCGTAAAAGTTTTGAGAAAGACACGGCTAAAAAAGTCATGTCCATGCTGGTACCTGTGGTCGGTAAAGAGAATGTGGTGGTTACTGTTAGTGCTCTTATGAATTTTGATCAAGCCCAAACTCAAATTCACCGAATTATTCCATCGGGCGGTGATAGCTCTAATCCTACGGGTGTTGCGGTCAGCACTCAGCAACAGACTGAAGAATACGCCGGGAATAAAGCCACGGTAGGGGGTGAAACCGGTGTTGTTGCTAATACACCTGAATATAATGCTCAAACCGCTAACGGAGAAAAGAAAACCGATTACAAACTAGATAAACAGACCACCAATTACGAACTATCTAAAGAAGATAAGACCGTCGTTTATGCCGGAGGCAATATTGAGCGAATGACAGTCGCTGTCGTATTGAATAAAGTCCTCACAGCGCAAGAGACAGAAGAAATTAAGGAGTTGGTTGCCAATGCTGCCGGCATTGACTACGCCCGTGGAGATTCCATCGATCTTAAAGGTTTCCAGTTTACGGCACCTATTGAGGATAAAAGCTCTGGCATAGCCGAAGCAACCCGCCAGGCGCAAGAACAAGCTTTCTACCTGCAATTGGCCACATTGGTGGGAGTTATTCTAATGGTTATTATTGCCATGTTCCTTTTTTACGGCCTGATTAAGCAGCCTGCCGAAGGGGAGCTGGTTGAAGAAGAACCTTATGAAGTCTATGAGCCCATAGAAGAGCTGATCGAAGATACACACATTCCGGTTATTGAAGCCAAACTGGATCCAGAGATTGAGCACCTCCGAGAAGCCCTTAACAATGCTATTTCAGACGATCCGACCGAAGCGGCTCGTTTACTGGTGGCTTATATGAAAGAGAATTAATCCTTTATAATAAAGTGTAAAAGTTACTTAAACTATTTCTTAAAGAGAGGCACAGGAGCACCCATGGCCGAACTCACTCTTACCACCATGTCTAACTCACAGAAAGTTGCCGCACTACTGGTTGCATTGGGACCTCAGGTCGCATCCCAAATCATGAAAAATATTTCAGAAGAGGGCGAAGTTGAGCATTTGGCTCTTGAAATTGCGTCGCTTAACAAAATCACCCCGGAACTACTCAATGACATCCTTGAAGAGTTTTATGCCCTGTTTCAGGCCAGTGGATACTTAGCCTCCGGGGGTGTTTCCTACGCTCGAACTGTTTTAGAAGAGGCCTATGGGTCTGCTGAAGCGGATAAGATTTTAGAACGACTTGTTGCCACCCTTCAAACCAATCCATTCGACTTTTTTAACAATGCGGATCCAGCCCAGCTTGCGACATCGTTTCAAAACGAAAATGCTCAACTTGTGGCACTTGTTTTGGCTTATCTGAAGCCGGATCGATCGGCAGCGATTCTGGGTGGCTTGCCTACTGATATGCAGACCGAAGTAGCGACCCGAATTGCTGAGATGGATCGGACCAACCCAGAAGTCCTTCGAGAAGTTGAACGTATTCTGGAGAGTAAGTTCTCCTCTGTTGTAACCGCTGACTTTAGTCTAGCAGGTGGAGTGGAGTCCCTGGCCGAAATTCTGAACCGGGCCGATCGGTCGACCGAAAAACTCATTCTCGATAATCTGGAAAATGAAGATCCTGAAGTGGCCGAACAAGTACGAGAACTCATGTTTGTATTCGAAGATTTGGTTCACATCGACGATCGCTCCATTCAACGCATTCTCCGGGAAGTGGAAACCAAGGATCTGGGACTGGCACTCAAGGGGGTTGGCGACGATGTTCGGGACAAGATTCTCAAAAACATGTCCGAGCGGGCTTCCGCCATGCTGGCCGACGATATGGAATTCATGGGGCCCGTTCGTTCTGCTGATGTTCAGGAAAAGCAAACCTTTATTGTAAGCGTTATTCGGTCTTTGGAAGCCTCTGGTGAGATCCAGATCAGCCGCGGTACGGATGAGGATGAGTTTATTGAGTAAGTTCAGCAAACAATCCATTGAAGTCGGCTCGGCTTTTCAGTTAAGCGGCGCGCATGATCGGCAACAGCATATAGAACAAACCCTTGAGCGCCTAAAAAAGGTGCGGATTAAAGAAGCTGAGGTTGAGTGCCAACGACTCTTGGATAATGCCCGGCAAGAGGCCCAGGACATCATCCAGCTTGCTCACCAAAAAGCGGCAACGATTGTTCAGGAAGGCGAATCTCAAGTTGAAATTGTTTTAAAGCAAGCCTACGAAGAGGGAGAAAACGCCGGATTTACTAAAGGCAAGGAAACAGGCCTTCAGCAGGCAGAAGTCGAAACCTTCCACCTACTTACAAGCGCGCAACTCCTCTTGAATGGTGCCTACGACGCTCAACAAAAAATCCTGAAAGGGTTTAAAATTGATGCGCTGGAACTGATCACCCATGTCACCCAAAAGGTCCTCCAGCAAGAGTTAGCTCAACAGCCAGAGGCCTTACTTCATATCATTGATACTGCCGTTGAAAACCTGCATCTGAGTGGCAAAATAAAGGTACTTATCAGTACGGAAACATTGAACATCCTGAACGAATACAGTACCGAAACTCAGGAAGCTTTGGGCCGCTTGAACCGCTTCCAGCTGGAAGCGGATCCCTTACTGGATGGCTATGAAATTTTTATACTGGCCGAAGAGGGGAATTTTGTTCTTTCTCCGGAGAATCAAGCAAAAACATTGATCCAGCCTCTTGCAAAGCATCTTGAACTACCCGAAATTTCTGTTGATGAAGTCAATCAGCCATTAGAAAACTTGCCAGAACCTCGGCAAATCGAAGCTCCCTCACTTGAAGCCAAACTTGAAACCGATGAGCCTCCTCCTTTACCTGATGAAGAGGTCTAGCCATGCCTCATCCCCGCTCACTGACCAATGAAATCGATAAAGCCCAACCCTACCAAGAGTTTGGCGTTGTTGAGCAAGTCATTGGCCTGACCATCGAATCGACCGGACCCAAGGCTAAGATCGGTGATTTGTGCGAAATACACACGGATAATCCCCATGATCCGATTCTTCAGGCTGAAGTGGTTGGGTTTAGGGACGATCGTATTCTATTGATGCCTTTGGGCGAAATGGACAACCTTTCACCCGGTTGCAAAGTGATTAATACTGGCGAGGCATTCAAAGTTTGCGTCGGCCCTGAGTTACTGGGCCGTATTGTCGATGGACTCGGTAATCCCATTGATGATCGTTTTGAACTGTCTCATGACCTGAAATATCACATCCATGCTCATGCACCTCATCCCTTACGGCGAACCGACATTGACGAACCTTTACCCATGGGTATTAAAGCGATTGATGGGTTTTCAACCATTGGTACAGGGCAACGAATTGGTATTTTTGCTGGCTCCGGCGTCGGTAAGAGTACAACACTAGGCATGATTGCAAGAAACACGGAAGCCGATCTTAGTGTTATTGCCCTGATTGGTGAACGGGGACGAGAGGTTAAAGATTTTATTGATAACGCTTTGGGTCGTGAGGGGCTTAAGCGGGCGGTAGTTGTGGTTTCTACCTCTGAGCAACCGGCCCTGCTTAAAATCAAGGCCGCTCTTGTGGCAACCAGTATTGCGGAATATTTTCGAAAATCCGGTAAAAATGTTCTGCTGATGATGGACTCACTAACTAGAGTTGCCATGGCTCTAAGAGAAGTGGGATTAGCTATTGGCGAACCGCCAACCACTCGAGGGTATACGCCCAGCGTGTTTGCCTTTTTGCCTAAATTATTGGAACGGACAGGTACCTCTGAAAACGGTTCGATTACCGGTCTATATAGTGTTCTTGTTGAGGGCGATGACTTTAACGAACCCGTTTCTGATGCCGTTCGAGGGCTGCTTGATGGCCATATCCTGTTGGATCGTGCCCTTGCCGAGCAGAACCATTTTCCCGCCATTGATATTCTGGGCTCTATTAGTCGGTTAATGGTCAATGTCGCAGATCAAGAACATCAACAGAATGCGGGGAAAATTAAAGACCTGATGGCCGCTTATCGAAAGGCGGAGGATCTCATTAACATCGGGGCCTATGTTCAGGGGACAAACCCCAAAATTGACACCGCCATGGCCTTAAAAGGCGAAATCGATCAGCTCCTTCGTCAGGGGATTAATGAAAATGCCTCTATGGAGACCACCTTGGACCAAATGAAAAAAATAGCGCTAAGAATCAACGTTTAAACCTCATTTTAATGGGCTTATTGTTTTTCTTTTAAGATAACTCTTGAAAGAAAATCCTGTTTTTGATAACTTGCCTTTTAATAAGTTATGGACAGATTTTTTGCTTTTGTAGCAAGAGGTATAAGTATTTTTTAGGGGAGTTTTATCATGACCATTCAGCACGTGCCTAGCCGTTCCACCATGCCTAAATTTGAGGGAAGCTACACACGAAACAAGCCCGGTGGTGGGATTGAATCTTATAGATTTGATGACGTTGTCCTTTTGGATGGAGGGTTTAGACTCCCCTTTGCAACACAGGGTAAGGAACTTGCGACAACTTCTCCTTTTGACATGCTTAAACTCGTTTCAGGAAAAATGGTTGGTCGCCTTGAAAAAATGGGGGTTCAAAAAGAAGATATTCAACAAACTAAAACGGGTGGTATTTCGCCCGTCGTCGACTATAACCAACCTTTTAATTTCCGATCGGGAATTACTGCTGGCGGACTCGATCCTAATGAATTTACGTCACGAGAGGATAACATCTTGTGTGGAACCGGATTTGATGTAATCGCCCAATCGGCTTTCCCACTTTGTAATGGTGGTGAAGACCAAGTTATCCTTGCCGGTGCCGCAGAAAATATGTCCCAATCTCCTCAGAAAGATGCCAAGGTCAATCTACTGGGTATGAAAGCAGCTAAGGCGGTTAAAGCGATGTCACTTACTAGCCTGAAGAAAATGTCCTTTTCGGAAAAGACTCAGACCCTTAAGGATTCGCTAAGGGCGATTAAAGACTTCCAGATGTATAAATTAACTAAAAATCTGGATATGAGTTTGATTAAAGGGCTTACAGATCCAGCGGCAGACTGGATGCTGGTTACAGCGGATATATTGGCCAATCGGTTTAATATTTCTCAAGAAGCGATCGATCAATACTCCCTTCTGTCTCAACAGCGTTATGCTGAAGCTCAAGAAGCCGGACGTTTTTCAAAAGAGATTATGCCTATTACTCAGGAAGATTTTCCCAGCCTTCGGGTGAAGCCTGGAACCGTTTTTGATACAGATAGCCACGCCCGTCCAGATGCGACCATAGAGGGCATCAAAAAACCGAGGCCTATGGGGGGGATGTTTACTAAGTTTAAAAAAGGAAAATATCCTATAGAAAATTTCTTCAAGCATAGAGCCTCCAATGCGAGTGGTGTTGTTGATGGGGCAGCTATTGCTCCAATTAGCACTGCGGAATTTGCCTTTAAAAAAGGAGCGTCGGTGTTGGCTAAAGTCGTGAGTATGGCGACTGTGGGTGTTCATCCGGATATCATGGGCTACGGGCCGGCTAAGGCCATTCCGGCTGCACTAGAACAAGCTGGATTGACCATGGATCAAATGGATATGGTTGAAATTAACGAAGCCTTTGCCGGTCAGGTCCTTGCTTGTGCTAACGATCTGGTTATGGACGAAGGTGTTCTAGACGACGTTGAAAGAAAAATTCTTCTTGGCGCTGAACCTAATGCCTCTGAGGGTGCAGACCGGAATGTCTTGAATGACGTTCGTGAAAAATTGGCCCCGACTCTCCGTAGCCCGGAACATAAAGCTAAACTCAATAAACTGATGGAAAAGCTCAATGTGGATGGCGGATCCATTGCCATTGGGCATCCGCTACCGGTGTCAGGTTTGCGAATTGCCCTTCACGCCAGTCAGATGATGAAAGAGCAAAACCTCCAACATGCCGTAGTTTCAGCCTGCATTGGTGGTGGGCAAGGCATTGCACTGGTTCTTGAAAACCCACACTACGACCCAACCCAACCCAAGCGGCCCACAAAGGCTATTGCCGCCAATTTTTAGCAAGTATTAACAAAGGAATTATCATGAACATAAATTCAGCACCCATCCACTTTGGGACAATAATTACAACAAAGCGTCCTGTTTTGTTTATACATTCACCCGGTAAAAATCTGACCTTTGCTACAGAGCAGGATATGTTAGATCGAATTAAAGAAGAGCAGGAAACTTCTAGCGCAGAAGTGAGAAGACTTAGTATGACTTTATATGATCCACTACCCCCTAACCAAGTGGATTACGTCGAGCAAGAAAAACAATTGGGGTCCGAACATCGTCCGGCGGTCACTCACCAACTAGAGGATATTAATCTCGAGAAGCTTGGAAAACGATTAGAATTAAAAGCCTGAATCGAGTTTATGTCCTGCTATCTTGATAGATTAACCAAGGTTTCCACATGATGCGTGTGGGGAAACATATCTACGGGCTGGATGGCCTCGACTTTCCAGCCTTTGGCCACCAGTTGTCTTAAGTCGCGTGCCAACGTGGCCGGATCGCAGCTGACATAGATCAATTGTTTTTTCACATGCTCGTTGACCCAGGTAATCACATCCTTATGACACCCGGCTCTGGGTGGATCCAGAATCACCACGTCCACATCCTGATCCAAATCCTTTAAAACCTTTTCTGCATTGCCTAATCTAAGGGAAAGGGCAGGCGAATCATTTCGTTCAATATTAAAATGCCCATCGGAAACCGCTATTTTCGAGTTTTCAATGGCCAAAAGCTTTTCGGTTCGATCTTTAAAGTAAATGGCAAACGTGCCCACACCCGCGTAAAGATCCCAAAGTGACGTCATTTTTTCAGGCAGCCATTGCTCTAATTGGTTCATAATCAAAGGCAGTGCGTTGGTATTTACCTGATAAAAGCTGGGCGAAGAAACCTGAAATTGCTTTGTTCCCAGTTCGAACACCAGATACCCACGCCCGTGGAGCCCAAACTGCTTACCCCCTGCCAAATGGTCTACCCCCACCAGCTCTGGAAAGGTTTCAAGGAGCTTAGGCAATAGGGTGTCTAGGGTTTGCGTTTTAAAAGAGTCCCCGATCAAGGAGAGTACCATTTCCTCTTTCTCGTTTTGGCGCATTTGAATCGACTCGATGCCAGTTTCTTTGGGCAAATGCTCCTGAAGATAATGTACTAATTTCAAAAAGCTCTCTGGCATGCTCAGGCAATGGGTTAAAGGAGCCACTTGGTGCGTCCCGTGTTTAAAATATCCGATTTGAATCCCAGGCTCTTCCGGTTTGTCTTTTACAAAAAGTCGGGCTTTATTGCGGTAGCCTGTGCTGGAACCCTCGCCTTCAGAAGCCAAAAGCGGCGCGACAGACACATCCGGCAAACGTCCTAAACGATTGAGTGTCTCTTCCACGATTTGTCGTTTCCAAAACCGCTGAACAGGTAGTTTAATATGCTCCCAGTCACACTCCACACTCGGATGCTCAACAGGCAAACGATCCGGGGAGGGGGTAATAATGCGTTGAATAACGCCTCGTTTTGTTTTGCCGGGACCTTTTTTTAGAGCCACTTCCAGAACATCACCTGGAACCGCGCCACGAACAAACACGACTTCGCCAGACTCCAGTCGGCCAAATCCATCACCGCCATGAACCAGTTTATCAATGGTGAGTTCAGTGAGAACCTTACTTTCTTCAGAAGGGTCAGAAACCGTAGGGGATGACATGAGAGGGGCTCCAATTCTTATTTATCTGGTAAGAACAGCCCAACTTCGTTGAATTCGATGGGCTTTGTCTCGAAAGAATAACACAAGCCGTTGCTTTAATGGGATTTCTAAAGATTCTCGATGATCCGCCAGTGATTTTTCTTCCTGCTCCCTTAAGCTTCGGCGTAAATCCGCTGCCTCGGCCCGTTTTTTCTGGGCTTCTGTTTTAGGAGTCCACTCTGGGAGCTGAGCCGGTTCACCGTGTTCATTTAGGTGAACATACACGAGATAGCATGATGCGATTTTTCGAGGTGTCTCAGGTTGGTTTGGGTTAATGGCTTCGATTTCTACCTGAACCTCCATGGATGTTTTCCAGGTTTTGGTGACGGTTGCTCGGGCATGAACCGTTTCTCCTTTAAATCCCGGGGCAATAAAACTCATTCGATCCATTCGAACGCCCGCAATAATCTCACCGAGCGCTTGATTCTTTGCGGCTTCTCGTCCAGCCTTTTCAAGTATTTCCAAAATAACGCCGCCAAAGACATTACCGGTAATGTTGGTGTGCTTTCGGCTCATTGTTTCAGATATTTCAGTGATATAAGGTGTATCACTTTCGCCTAAAGGAATATAGGGAGCTGCCTGCTCTTCTTCCTTTCGGTGAATTTTTCGGACTTCTGCTCCCTGTGCCCGATGAAAATCCTCAATGGATGTTTCAATGAGAGGAGGAACATGGGTGGGTTTTCTATTTCTATCCAAAGCCACAAAAACCAAATGGGCTGAAGCGACAGGCACTTCCGTTGGTTCGCCTCGACGGTAGCCATAAGCCGACACATCAATTTGAACCTCAGCCGAGTGGTTAAATACTTTGGTGATTCGGCTCTTCATTTTGATGAAATCCCACGCCTTAATAGGGTTTATAAAGTTCAGCCGATCCAGCGATGCGGTAACAAACAGGCTTTTACCTTCCATGTGCCGAAACAAAGGGACGGCACCTAACGTGTCAATAAGCTTGAGCAAGTAGCCCGCTTCCACATTGCCCATCTCGTTGCAATGCTCCTGTAAGGCTGGCTGGAAGAGAAACCCTCGTGATGCGGCTGATGTTTTAGAACGAGGTGATTTCAGGCTCAACGCATCTTCATCCCCGATCCACTCTCCCACTGGATCATCCGCCTGGCCAAATTTCAACGGCATTGGGTTTTCCTTTTTTGAAAACAACACAGAGTTTTTGAAAGACGGCATCTGAACAAAGGCCATACGAACCCATTCCTATTTCCAGTTGTATTTTTTACTATTAATTAATGCTCTTTTGACGCTCTTTTTGGGGTGATTCCTGTTTCTGACGGAAATGAATACGCTCTAGTCTATCATAGAATGTTTCTGGCAATTAACCAAAGAACCAGATCCTTCTACGGCCAGCCTTCGGTAATAGATCCTTTCGGGGTTTCTTTTCTGGCTTGAAGGACTATAATCCTCTTGTTAAGGTAATCGTTGGGGCACGATGAGATGAAACTGGTGACGTTTGAAGTTCAAACTGTCCTGGGTCGGTTTTCCCGTCTCGGGGTCATCGTTGGCGATCGGATTTTGGACCTGAATGCCGCCTATGCCTGGCACCTGAACGAGCAAGGCGACCCACAGGCCAAACGGGTGGCGGATGTGTTGATTCCTGCTAACATGCGAGAGTTTCTGGAAAACGGCGAGCGGGCTATGGAAAACGCTCGGTTGATGCAGGAGTACTATAAAAACCATGCCTTCGCCGAAAATGAGGGGCTTAATGGCGAAATGTTGGTGTTTAACCTGAAGGATGTTCAGCTCAAAACACCGTTGTCTAATCCTAATTCACTACGAGATTTTCTGGCTTTTGAGGTTCACACCAAATCTGGATTTGAACGCCGGAAAGAACCGATGCCTCAAGAATGGTACGAACTTCCGGTCTATTACAAAGGCAACCATCGAACCCTTATTGGCCCCGAAGAGCCTGTTCTTTGGCCTCAGTATACCGAAAAGCTGGATTACGAACTGGAACTGGCTTGTGTTATTGGTAAAAAGGGGCGCAATATTCATGAGAGTCAGGCCGCCAACTATATTGCTGGCTACATGATTCTTAATGACATTAGCGCCCGGGATATTCAAGGACGAGAGATGAAATGCCGTTTGGGGCCCGCCAAGGGTAAGGATTTTTGCAGTGTCTTTGGTCCTTACCTGGTTACGCCAGACGAAGTGGGCGATCCTCGTAATTTACGAATGACAGCTAAGATCAATGGCGAAACCTGGTCGGATGGTAACTCTAGTACCTCCCACTGGACATTCGAGCAAATGATCGCCCATGTCTCCATGGATGAAACCCTCTACCCCGGCGATATCTTTGGTTCAGGCACCGTGGGTAACGGGTGTGGACTGGAATTAAACCGCTGGATACAACCCGGCGACGAAATCGAGTTGGAAATTGAAAAACTAGGTGTTTTACGGAACACCATTATGGCACCGGCTTCCGTTAAAACGGTAAGCGTCTCTTAATCAAAGATAACCATCATCGCTTTTATGCAGGAGGACTGACTGATGTACCATTTCGTCAAAGGCACCACATGCGAGCAAGCCCATGTGAACATCCCCAAGGGAACCTACGAAGAAGAATTTGGCCGGGAAGGTTTTTTTGGCCCGGCATCCCATCTCTATCACGTTAATTGTCCTACCGGATGGACCCGCATTGAAGGCCCACTTAAACCTCGCGCTTTTGACTGCAATCAAATTAATGAATCTATAGATAAAGCCGGGGATCGAACACCCGTTCTTTATAATGATGATGTGGTGCTTTCGGTTTCGAAGCCTAAAATCCCTATGGACTTTTACTTTCGTAACGCCGATGGTGATGAGTTGTACTTTATCCATCAGGGAAGCGGTATTCTTGAAACCGACTTTGGCCCGCTGAATTTTAAAAAAGGCGACTACATCGTGATTCCGAGAGGAACGACCTATCGGCTTATTCCTGATGATGAAAACAATTTTTTCCTCATAACCGAATCCAGAGGCATCTATCGTCAGCCGGATCGTGGGATATTAGGTCATCATGCACTTTATGACCAAACGGTTCTCCGAGTCCCAGAACCCCAAGCTATTGCCCGTGATAAACGGGACGAATGGGAGGTTCGCATCAAGCGAATCGGTGAATATTCATCCGTCTTTTACCCATTCTGCCCGGTTGAAATAAAAGGCTGGAAAGGCGATCTCACCGTTTGGGCGCTTAATGTGAGCGACATTTGCCCCGTTATGAGCCACCGGGCCCACCTACCGCCGAGTGCGCACATTACCTTTGTTAACGATAAATTTGTCGTGTGCAGTTTTGTGCCTCGTCCATTAGAAAGCACTCCAGGAGCAGAGCGTGTGCCTTTCTATCACCGAAATATTGATTATGATGAGGTCCTATTCTATCATGAGGGTAATTTCTTTAGCCGGGAAGGCATTGATACGGGAATGATTACGTTCCATCCACAAGGTATCCACCACGGACCACATCCTGGAGCGGTTAAAGGCGCTGCTAATCTAGAGGAAACCAATGAAGTTGCTGTGATGATTGATACCCGTTACCCTTTAAAGATGACACCTGAAGCTCATGCAGCTGAATGGAAAGATTATTACTTAAGCTGGCAAAGCGAAGCGCTGTCCACCTAACATCTGTTAAGGGCTACTAGTGTTAATTATTAATTGATTCTGACTTATTTTGACAAAGGACACAACGATGAGTGAATACATTGAACTGGATCCCAATGCGCTTTCCATGAAAGACAAATATAAATTGCTGATTGGCGCTATTGTGCCTCGACCCATCGCTTTTGTCTCAACTCTCTCTAAAGAGGGTGTCGCCAATCTGTCACCGTTTAGTTTTTTTAATGGGGTTTCATCCGATCCACCCTGCCTTATGATTTCAACCACCTACCGAAGTTCCGATGGTGAGAAAAAAGATACAGCCCGCAACATCGAAGCAACCAACGAGTTTGTGGTTAACGTGGTGACGGAAGAGATTGTCGGCCCCATGAACCAGACCTCCGCGGAATACGCTCAGGATATCAGTGAATTTAAGAAGGCAGGACTATCTCAAGCCCCCAGCAAAATCATTAAAGCCCCTCGTGTCGCTGAGTCTCCCATTAATTTAGAGTGTAAACTCTACCAGACACTTAATATTGGCAACCCCGGCCCTGGTAGCAGTATTTTGTTTATCGGGGAAATCGTTTACTACCATATTCGAGAAGATATTTATCAAGATGGCCGCATTCTCACCGAGAAACTCAAACCCGTAGGGCGCCTCGCCGGAACCACCTATTGCCCGATTCGAGAAATCTTCAATATCCCTCGCCCCATCATCGAGGAAGCGGATCAGGTGAAAAGCTTATAGCCTAAGCTATTGTAGTTTCCGGCTTGCCGATGAATTTCTGGCGGGATAATAACTTCGTAAGGCCGCCAATAATCACAGATTACAACTAAAGACACATCGTTTGAACTCTTTCCCAAAAGGGCTTTAGAGTTTGTCAAGCTCCAAACCATCAACAACAGCAAGTCTAATCGGCTTTGGCAAAGCATCAGCGACCGACCGCTTTAATCCACTGAAACACGGCAACATTATAAATCCTGACAACAAGTCTCTATCCCCTAACATAAAGCAATTAGAGGCTACTATATCTTATTTTGGTTAGCAATGCCGTTTTTCATATGGGATATAAATTGGAGTCAATGCATTCAATTTTAGGCTTACTATTTAGACTGACCTCGACTTTTAATATCAAAACAGAGCACCGCGGCGGCGGCGGCGACATTAAGCGAATCAACAACGCCGTGCATAGGGATTTTAACCAGAAAATCACATTTTTTCTCGATGAGCCGACCCATGCCTTTGCCTTCACTGCCGAGGACAAGCGCCGTGGGCATGGCATAGTCTTGCTCAAAGTAGGGAATAGCCTTTTCGTTGTTGGCGGTACCGACAATCCAGAACCCGGCTTCTTTCAAGATATCCAGGCTTTGTCCAATGTTTGAGACCACAGCCACGTCCACAGTGGCTTCAGCGCCAGAGGCTGTTTTCGCAACAACCGGGCCAAAACCGGCGCTTTTTTTCTTGCCGACCACTACCCCGTTAATGCCACCGGCATCGCACACTCTGAGGATAGCCCCAAAATTTCGAGGATCCGTGACATCGTCTAACACCAGAATTACGGGATGAATCCCTTTTAGTTCTGCGTTTTCTCGGCTGGTCTGCGTTAGCTCATGGATACTGAGAAGTGCTTTGGAAGACACTTTAGCCACGACCCCCTGATGGGATGCGTCCGGGTCATTGATCATCTGATTAAGCTTAAGGCGGGGAATCCGCTGAATACTAATCCCGTTCTGTCGAGCTTCGTCGTAAATTTCTTCAATCCGCTTATCCGGCTTATGCCCTTCGGCGATGAGGACCTTAAACACCCGCTTAGGATCCGCTTTTAAAAGCGCCAGCACACTGTTTTTGCCAAAAATATAATCGCTACTTTGAGTCGAGGGAAGTGTCATGGTCAGGTGATTGCTTTCTATATATGGCAAGATAGGGCACGTTTTTTACTGTCCTTTTTTGACCCATTGGCCCGTTTGGGAATTATAAAGAACCTGGGGTTGAACGACAACCCCGTTGGCCGCTACAGCGGGCGAGATGTCCTGGAGGGAGAGCAGACGAGTCTGTTCGCTATCCACATCATACCGCCAAAGGCCTAAAAATTTTCGATTTTTTTTATCAAATGCCCAAACATTAAACAAAATGGCTGAACTACTACCGGGCTCCCACCCCATAGGAAAGATATCCCATTCGAGCTGTTTTAGGTTTGGGATAGTACCCTGCTGATTCCAAAAATGACTGATAACACGGTGTAATTCCGGATAGACCGTCACGGTTCCTTTATCCTCATCATAGACTAGAATATCTGACGTTTTAAGCCCTAGGTATAAAATGCCGCTTCGGCGTTTGAATAACAGGCGATTCCCGTCAGCTGACCAGTCGACAACGGTCAGAGTTTCAAAAAGACTCGGTGTCGGGTTATCCTGCCCGACAGCCAGCAGGAGTTTCCGGTTACTGATTTGCCGATCCGGATTATAAACGGCAGCCTGATGAATTTCCTTAGCCGTTAGACCGGTTCGGCTGGTTTTCCGTTTCCAGAATTTCCACTTGGGCGGATTTTCCGCTTTTAATTTTTCCTGTGTCTCAAACTGAGCTTGATAATAGTCTTCTGGCAACAGTCGAGATTCCGATGATACTGACTTTTTCGGGAGCCCAACAAGATACAATCGGGAAAAAGTTTGCCGATTGTGAGGCATATAAATCACTTCAGAATACGCCATGCTCCTTCGGTTAGGGGATAGAACGGCATCACTGCGGATAAACTTTTTGTTTTCAATTTGCCAGAGGTTTAGTTCGGTGGCCCCATTATTATATGGACGAGTTTTCATGTCGTGGGTTTCTATATTAGAGGGACTATCAATAGAGTACGAGGGTAAACTCTCTTTAACATTGGCATTAATAGTCGAATTCATCGGTGATTCTTCTACTCGACCCTGTTGAAGGTTTGTTGGCAGGGCTGGTGTTTGTGAAGGGTCCAGCGGCTGGGCCAGAGTTAATCCATTATTCAAGAGAAGACAAACACCCACTATGGTAAAGCCGGTAGAAAGTCGAAAAAAAAGCGATGACATATTTAATGGGTTCATAACTCTATTCTGACACAGGAAAGTTATGGGGATGAGGTTTATCAGATGGGTTTTGTTAAAAATCCTCAGAATATATTAATAAATGTTACAAAACAAAAGAAAACAAGCAATTTGATCGCTTTAATATTTTTTATTTAAATATAAAGTATATATTAAAGATACTTTAAAGTTCTCTCATCTCATTCAAGTCTGTCACTTAACGTCACTTTTACTCGTCACCTTCATAGGAGTCACCATTATGGAACCTCTGTTTAACTTCAGTACTTTAAATAGCGGAAACACAACGTCCTTACAAAGCAATGGGAGCGGTATCGGTGTTGATGTCGATCCGTTTGATGGCCGAGGTGGCGACTTTTTGGATCCAAATGATATTGGCGGCGAAGTCAATAATGTTAACATCGGTCGAGGCGGAAGTGTGTTTGGCGCACACCCTAACTCAAAAGACATTTTGAAAATTACCCGAAGTCAGATTGGTGGCGTTTTAACCGGATTTACCTCAATCGATGCCACCATTCCTATTTTTCAGGGTGGCAACTTCGCTTTACCCGTACCAGACTTGGGCATTAACCCTAGCCCGTTTGACATTACGGCCTCTAGCACGTTTTTCGCAAACCAAATTCGTCCGGCTGTCTCACAAGGGAGCGGCAGCTTATTCAGTAGTCACCCCACCTCAGCAGGAATTTTGTTCGATGTGACCAGCCATGGTAACGCCCTAATTGGTCGCCAGTCTATTTTTAACCGACCCATTTCCCTTCAGCCTGTCAATACTGGCTCCAATGTCCAGACCTATGTTCCCTTTAATCCAGACAACCCCGTGAATAACAATGCTCCCATTTATGGAATACCTTCGCTCACTCATAACCCCTATGATTTCTTTAACGGATCATCTCTCGACTTTTATCCGGGCGTATTTTCCAATAACGCTCAGCCGGTTCCTCATCCGTTTTTCTACCCTCAAAAATATCCGTTTGGGCAATTCCCCAGCTATTCTACCTACCCGAATAACCTACCGTTTCCGGCACAACATCCTCATTTTGGCTTTCCACCAGCACAGAGTGTAAATATGGGTTCCTTTCAGGACCGCTACGAATTGGTTCAACGGCTCGTAGCTGAAAACGGAAGCACGGCTCCTGATTTCGTTCCTCGGAATGTTCCCGGTGGCGTGACAGATTTCCTCTTTCGTTTTCCTTTCCTCAGTGATGAACGTCAGGACGCATTACGAGAAACGTTTGCCAACCCCACTCTGGTGGATGAAGATATTCTGGCCGAAACCGGCATTTCCTCCGAAGGCGGCGCTTATGACCAAGGTGTTGTTACCAATCCTTATGTTTTTGATGGCTTTTTAACCGATACCAACCCCGCAAGCAGTTTTAATCAAGGTCTGGTAGTCACCAATGGCAATGGCAACGGAAAAGTGAAAGGTACCGAAACACAGGATTGGATTTTTGGTAACCAAAGTCGAGCCAACATCATCGATGGTCAGGGCGGCTACGACCGGATCCAAGGCGGAATGAGGGCCGATTTAATCAACGTGGCCCAAGGCGACAACGTATCGGCGTTGGCTGGCGAGGACATCCTCTTTTTTGACTTTGATCCAGAAACAAGCAACCCGTTTGTTTTGAACACAAGAATTGATGCCGGAAGCGGTTTGGATACAGTGGTGTTAACCGTTGATAAAGATTTATCCGACGAAGCTAACGTCCCTTCGTTCACACAGATGGGGGATGGTACTCTACGAGTGAGCCTAAACGGCAAGCACCTCTACGTCAGCAATGCAGAACGGTTTATCGTCGCTGATAAAGCCGGTGATATTGGTGCCATTTTTGAAGCCTAAGACTCATTTGTCAGCAATATTTTGAGGTTTTGAGTACAACGACTCTAACAACCCAGGACACCCCAAAACCCAGAAACAACAAATGGGCAGGAGCCAGGGAATAACCTAGTAACATGCGGAACGGATGGACAATGAAACGAGATTTTACCCCCTGATAACGACAGGGGGTTCTTTTTAGGCCTTGAAAGGTTGAATATTTGTAACTTATTCTGTTTTTTAAGTTTCATAGAACAAACATAGGCTAATATGGCGAAAACCACACTAAATAAAAGGTTTGATCCCAAATACCACGTTTTTAAATCTAAATAGAAATGTAATCTAAAAAAGAAGATAAAAGTTTAAACGCCTGATCAGGCATTTTTTTTCATTTTTGGTGTTTCATGAGAAACGTGGATTTTAATTCCATATAATCTAATAAATATAAATTTGGTTTTTACATCGATATAACATGTGGTTTGGGGCGTATAGGATTCGGAGCCTCTCATCGTTTTTCCGTAAAGGTAATTAATTATATTAAGGATATGGTGTGGTTAATATGAATACAGTCTCCTTTCCAGCGGCTTCTCCCGCAAAAAAAGACGTAAACAAGCGGGAAATCCAACCCGATAAGCAGCCTGTATTTTCTGGCCCTAACAAACGAGAGCTAACAGAGACTTCTGCCTCCGCTTTACAAGCAAATTTTATGCCCGTCCTCTTTTCAGGCGAAAAACGAAAGGCTAAAGTTACAGAAGGATTACTTAAAAAAGCCCTAAAAAAACTTGAAGTACCCGAAATGCTCTCGGTGCTGGAAAACGCAAAAATTTTGGCGGCTGAAAAAGGCCACCCGCAAGTCACCGCTTTGCACCTACTAACAACTCAAGTGAATGCCATGCTCGGTGACATTAACCCCAAGGCGACGTTAAGCCGACAAGGGAATACAATCCTGAAGCAGTTTGAAAACCCTCGCGGCCTCTGGTCAGCTAACTTAGGAATTATTCAAAAGGCGTCTCATCCTGAAGACATTTTATTCCATTTAAAACGAGTCGCTATCAAACTCCACGAAACGTTAGATAACATTCCCGCGAAATCCCCTCTCAAGGTCACCCAAGTGAAGTTGAGTCAGAACGTCCTTGACTTATTAATGGAGCAGATTCAGTTTTTAAAAGATCGTCGTCCCAGTGACAAAGAAATGCATGAAGTGACAAGCAGAGAGGTTGATGCAAATTTACCCCCTGAGTTTGAGGCTAGCTATGGTGCTCAAGAAAATGAAATAGAGAAAATAGGTACGGATTTAGAAGCCCGATTCCCAAAACATTTAAAGGCTCTAACCTCTTACGATCTTCAGATTCTAGAGACGTATGTTTCATTCAAAAAGCTTTCAGATGCTTATAATCAGGTTAAGTTGGATATCGAGTCAGGCGAAACCCAAATGTCGGAAGACCAAAAAGCGACGAAAGAGACTTTTGCAATCACGTCTCTATCTCCGGAAGGACCTGTTCAACAGAGTGTTCCGTTCAATGACATGCCGAAAGTACTTGAACGCTTCAAAAAAGACTTTCTGACTCTCCTCGATCAGGCTTTTTTAAATGATTCTGATCGAGTGTCGGAATCAGAGCAGGAGCTCGACACAATCCCTTTAGAGGCGATTGAATTGATGCTTAAACTTAAAGGGGTGGAGAAAAAACTCGATCAGATGGATGAACAGGTTGAAACCTTACGACTTAAAGCGGAAGAGAATTGGCGAAAAGAAATAGACCAGGGCATTTTCTCACACATCATCACGGGTACCTATAATGAATTTATTCCCTCAGGTTATTTAAAAGACACGCAAATAGCTCAAGCTCGCTCTCTGTTTTTAAGTTTGATTAACACTCTGGTGGGTGATCATGCGTCCACCTCAGAATCATCAAGCGCTTATCTGAATCGAATTGTTGAAAATGGCGGTGGTGATCCAGAAATTAAAAATCTGACCCAAATGCTTCGAATGCGAGAAATCCTCCTGAGCAAAGTTGAAGGTAGTACAATGCCACTGCTTCCTGGCGAACCCAAGCCGTTGCCTTCACTCTCTCTCTTAAAAGAACTGAAAGATGTTACGGCTTTAATTAAGGCTTATTCCCAAGTCGACTGGAAGGATCTTAAAAATAAATCCGTCGATTTGAAGCTGGCGAAAACGTTGTTAGATTCCAACCCGCTCATTCCGCCACCGGTTCGATCAGAACTGATAAATTTTCTAAAGCAGGGCAATAAAAATAACTGGCAGGCACAACCGATGCTGGTTCTGATGGGTGGCTATGGAACAGGGCTGGTTAAACGAGAAGTCATCAAATTTCTCGAAGCTATCCTACCCATGAACGCTTATGAAGCGAAGGGACCTTATGACGGTCAGCTTACGAACACCGAGCAGGGAGCACTTTCGAAAGAAAAAGAACTTTCTGTACCCGCTAAAGCTCTAATCCACAGCGTTGAATCCGCCCGACAAAAGGGCACACTGCCCACCCCATCACCCAGTACGTTTATTAATCTGGGTAATCTATTGAATTTTCTAGAAGAAGGCGGATTCTCCCAATTTAGCTCCCTTATGGGCACACAAAAGCGCAAAGATTTCGAAGAACCTGAACTACGAGGCATTACCATGGACTTGAGTCCGTATGTGTTTGTAACTTCCGTTGAAAATGAAGGCGTGCTCGACTATTTGGGCAGTCATTATGGGGGCAATCTAAATCATCGAGATTGGAGCTTGATTGAGCTGGGTAAAGACATTGATATTTTCACTAAAATCAGAGCGGCTGAAACAGAAATTGCCCCGGCAATTGAGGCAGAATATAACGCTAGGTTCGCCAAAGGAGCAGTTAAAACCATTGTAACCTATTGGGCGATTGACGCTCGGCATGATGAAATTGAAAGGATATTAACCGAAGCCGCTCGAACCGCCGCAGGAAAAACCAGTAGTACCCAAACCCAAACAATTCCAGCCGAGGTGGAAATCCTTGAAAAAGAGTACTTAGGACCTCAAACAACCTCTTTCTTAAACAAGCATTTAACCGAAGATACGGTGGGAAGCGTAAACGCCTTAGCAGCCTTCGGCTATGGTGGCGGTGCGGTTATGCGCATGGGTATTCATAGCGCTGGAACATTTTCTCGTAAAGATACAGGCGGACGATTAGCCCAAATGAGACATGCCGTCGGCCCTATCGGTACTATGGCAAAAGATTCCAGCATTAAAGCAACGGAATTGCTTTCAGCGGTTGTTAGCGAGCTCACCGATTCAGGCAGTGGAAAAAAGGCGATGTACAAAGTGTTTGAGGATATGACACAAGGCCATGAGCTGATTGTCAATTGGAAGGAAAACGTGGATGGCCCTAGCGCAGGCGCCGCGATGGCCACCGCGACGATTAGTCGATTAACAGGAATTCCTGTACGTCATGATGTAGCCATGACCGGCACGCTCGCCGATGGATTGCTAGTGGGTGAAATTGGCGGCATTTTCAATAAAATTTCAGCCGCTTACGTTGCCGGAACCACCAGTGACATTAAAACCATCCTCATGCCAAAAGCCAACTATATTGAAATGCTAAAAGACCATCCTCAATTTGTCGAAAAGCTAGAACAAGCGGGAACAAAACTAATTGGCGTTGAAACACTGGATGAGGTACTTCGACATTCGCTGGTGGATTACCAGAAACTCCACCAACCCGCGGAAATTAACACCAAACCAGACGCCGAGGTCCAGGATCCAACAGAGAAAATTCTAACGGTCATTCGAGAAGCCAACAAAACATCAGCTCAATCAGCCCAAGCCATTATCCCGGATGTCGTCGCTGCTGTTATTAAGCAATTGGCGGAACAGGGGATCTTAAAGAAATAACAGATGCTATTGAGTGTACTTTTGTTGAGAGCCTATCCCGAAAGAATAAGGGTAAAATTAGCAAGTTATAACCAGTTCTTTCGTTTAAAATAACCCACCATTGTTATGGTTACGACGATCATGACCCCCCAAACCGTCGGATAACCCCAAGCCCATTTTAACTCAGGCATGTTCTCAAAATTCATGCCATAAACCCCAACAATAAACGTCAAGGGGATAAAAATTACGGCGAATATGGTTAGAATTTTCATGACAGCGTTCATTCGGTTGCTAATCGTTGATAAATAAATGTCCATCATGCTACTCAATATTTCTCTAAAGGATTCAATGATATCCATGATCTGAACCGTATGATCATGAATATCTCGAAGGTAAATCTTCGTTTCCTCTCTGACGAGAAAAGACCCGGTTTTTTGTAAGGTACTAATAACCTCCCGAAGAGGCCAAATAGCCTTCCGTATTAGTATCATTTCTCTCTTGTAATGGTATATTTCTTTCATTGCCGCTTCATTAGGATCTTTCAGAAGCGTTTCTTCCAAAATTTCAATTTTATCGCCAAATCGCTCTAAAACAGAAAAATAATTATCTACAATAGCATCTATTAGCGCATTTACTAGATAATCTGAGCTCGATTCCCGAATACGTCCACTCGCTCCCCTAATTCGTTCTCGAACAGCCCCAAACGTATCCTCAGGTTTCTCCTGAAATGAAATAACATAATTATCCCCTAATATCAGACTGACTTGCTCTAAGGTAAATTCCTGACTCTCCTCAGAGATATAGAGCATTTTTAAAATAATAAAAAGATAATTATTAAATTCTTCTATTTTTGGCCGTTGATCCGTATTCATTATATCTTCAAGCACAAGCTGATGAATGCCGAAGGCTTTACCTATCGCTTGAATCGTCTCGCTATCATGAATACCATCTACGTTAATCCAAGTGGTGGTCTTACCCTTTTTGTAAGTCAGACATTCGTCAAGAGTTTTGGGTTGAGTCTCTGTGAATGTTTTTTTATCATAATCTAGAACCGTAATTGAGGCGGTGTCTACCTTTTGCCGACCGACAAAAATCAAAGTTCCTGGAGCCAGTCCAACTTTTTTAGAACGTTTTTTTAGTAGTCTCTTTTTCATTTCGTATCAACACATCTGGTTTCCGGGAGCATTATTCACCTTAATTGCGTCCCTATAAAACCAACTAGAATTGATGATAATCCTCTAACACTTAACGAATAAACCCTGATCCCACTTTGAAAGAACTAAAAATACCAACAAACGGGTTAGGGCCAGAGCTATTTTCTGGAGGACTTTTAAGTTGTCCGAGAACCAGATAATGAAAATTGCTTCTCAATAATCTGCTTCTTCCTAGTTTCAACTACCAAATTGCTTCAATAGTTTATACCAAGATAAGGACAGCGTCCTGCTCCGGAGTCACACCGGATTTCTGGTTTTTACAAATACCAAAAGGCTTTCTAAAAACCGTTTCGGAGGTTTACTGTTCCCATCGCCCCGGTAATATTGCTATCACCGTTACGAGAAAAAAGCCTTGATGCATCCACTGGAGCAAATACTTTGAGTCGAAACTCATCATATGATGCTTCAAACATCGAGTGCCTCTGTTACTTGCCTATCGCTTATATGTATCGCTACAAAAAGGAGGGAAACAAGCCCAAGCCCTTCATCACGTCTCACCTTACGATTTAACGGAGAGGAAAGTCTCGAAACACCAACCCGTCAGTTGGTAGAATTACTATACGAGTTTTTATTTACGGGTCAAATAGTAGGTATACATTTGTTGAGTAACGTTCTATTAAAACATCTGAACGACCTGTGATAATCAGTGTTTTTCTTATAATCCATTTAAGTTCTCTCTTGTCAAAAAAAAGAAAATAAGCTCTCACTGGTTAGTCAAGGGGTCCTCTGAAGAAACTACCGAAGATGCTTCTTACAGAGGGCTGCATTAAAACTTTTTTATCCCACTTTCATCTCTAAAAGTCATATACCTTCTGGCAATGACAAAAAATAGAATAACCAAAGGGGTTCCAGAATAAAAAGAAAGGCTAAAATAGAATAAGCAGTTTTTAAGCCGGTTTTGTCCGACTTAAGGAAAAGGAGTCCCGTTTGGACAACATTTTTTATTCCGACGAAGAAAACATGAGAAAACGCACGTTAAAAACATTAAAGACTCGAATGCTTCGTGCTTTTGTCGTGAGCGATGTTCACATGAATGATCGCCCTTATAATCACGATGAACATGCTGAGAATCAACGACGAAAGCACTTTCGTGAGTTCTTAACCCACCTAGTAAAAACTCACGATGATAAAAACGAACAACTTATTCTTGTTCTAAACGGGGATATTCTCGACATTATGGGCTCCTGGTTTGGCACAACACGTCCTTGGGACGAAGATACCCACCAAGTTGAGGCCGTTTTACTGGAAGTAATCCAGCGCATCCTCAGCAACAACCAGGCTATTTTCCAACAATTTTCTCACTTGCTAGCGTTTAATAATGTTCAGATTATTTATGTCATTGGAAACCATGACAGTATGCTGAATTTCTACCCTGCCAGCAAATCCCTAATCCAAGCAACGGTGAGTCCTGACGAAAAGAGCCAAAACCAGTTTCTATTCATGAACTCTTTTGAGTCGATGGAGTTAGGGCTTTATGCTGAACATGGCCACCGCTTAGATAGTTTTAATCATAACGACCCCAAAAGCCCGTTTGTTAATAACCCCTTTGATCCAGCTTTGTCAGCTAAAAACCGATTCACTTTTGGTGACTATGTTGAAGTACTTGTAATTAACCGATTTGTAGAAGAAATCACCAAAAAGCTTTCTCTTCTAGGCTATTCAGCCGAAACCATTACGGTTATTCGGCAGGAATTACAGGACATTCAGTATCTTCGCCCATTGACGTTGATTCCTTTGTGGGTAAAAAATACGGCTAAACAATTCCGAAAGCACCCGGAAAACGAAGAGAAGGAAGAAAGCATTGAATCGGTTATCCTGTCCGTTATGGCCGAGATTCTAGATACGAATACCACACGCCCTCTACTGGAAAAACTAAATTTGCCCCGAAAATTCATGACCCCACTCCTCCATTGGTTTGTCCACTTGCCGGGCACTCTACCGCTGGTCACTTTCATCATTTCAACCATCTACAGCCGCTCTCACTCCAACCGTTCCCAGTTTCGGTTAGCTCAACGCCTCCACCGCAATAAAGGATACAAATTTATTACCTTTGGCCATACCCACGGCCCAGCGGCTTTATCCTTGAGTCATGACGGCTACTATTTTAATACGGGAAGCTGGTTACCTATTATCTATTTGTTTAAAAATCTGGACTTTGATCAAACGACTCTCGAAACGTTGAATCCGTTCGTTCGCTTTAACAAAATTGAGCATAGCGGTATCTTAAAAATAGAAAAAAACCTAACTGAGCCCGATAGCGAACCGGTTTTTTCACTGCAAACCACCCGAAGCAACCTGCCCCTCTTTGAAGATTAGAGATTTGAAAAGATAAAAAGTTGGGGTTTATCCTACAAAGAGAAAAACCCTTCTACTTTCTCTCGCTTATTAAAAAATCCTTAAAAACAAGCCGCTTTTAAAAAAGGTGTGCTTTTATATTAAATAAGGGGATTTAACCACAAAGTAGATTATTAAATATTGTTCAATTAGGTTTTTAGGAGGCAATAACGAGCGGAGGCTAGAGGTTGATGAGAATTAAGAAGGAAAATAACCAGTTTAACGCCATCCAGTTTGGTGTTGGAGAATTTCAAAAAACACACGACGGAGAAACAGTCCATACGGTCGATGCGCTGAAGTTTTTGGACCGCAATCAGAAAATTGAAAGTTCGTTTTCACCTGGACTCTATGAGCGAATCGCATCATCAGTTAATGATTTTGAGAAACTGAACCTATTATCCTGACTTCAGATAGTCGCTTCTTTTCTTAAGAGAAAACAAGGAGATTGTTAACATGCAAGTGTTTAACTCACTTTCTCATTTACCACTGGTAAATAATACTAAAGTTGTGACCGGAAAGGGAGGAGAGAACTCATATCAACAATCAACAACACCGATGCAGGCACAGCCTTCTCCAAAAAAGCAACCGCTCATAGGGGCAGAGGTAGCGTTACATTATTTTGTACCCACCTCGCAAAACAATCGGGTCCGAGAAGGCGTTCAACGGCTCATACAGCACCACAATACTCAATTACCTTAAATTTAGTATATTTTAGGTAACTCTGAGCCCGGAATTTGATAGCTTTTCCAAGCGGATTCCACAGCACGAGTATCCTGAGCAAACACTTTTTGGTGCCAGTCATCTACTTGATAAGCAAGCGCTTCAATTAGTCTATCGGTTAAAAAGCGTTCATACTGATGGGGAGGTAATTCTTCAGCCAAACTGGTTGTCTGGATTTTAAGCTGAGATAAAACAGGTTTAATATTAATTCCGATACCCGTAATCAGGGCTCTAATTTGACCTTGCTGAACCAGGGTTTCAGTCAAAATGCCTCCCAGCTTTTTACGATTGACCATGAGGTCATTAATCGGCTTTAACTGAACGGTTAAGTTAGTGACTGTTTTAATCGCCTCAACACAAGCAATACCAGCCGATAGGGTAAATAAAGTCGTCATGGGGATCGGATTATCGTTCGAAGGGTGAATAAGGGATAAATAAATCCCACCTTCGGGCGAAACCCAAGTCCGGCCTTGAGTGCCCTTCCCCCGTGTCTGATGCTTTGCCACAAGACCGATCGGCCGATTAATTTCTCCTGCAAGAAACAGCCGCTTGGCTTCTTCATTGGTCGAATCGACTTCCAGTAAGCTTCGGATTTCCATTATTTAATGCCTCTAACTTCTATTTTAAGATGATACGGGCAACGAATTTAGCGTTTTTAGCCGTTTAAGTTGACGGCTGGGCAATTCTTTATTTAATTGTTTTTCTATATTTCCCGATACCTGAGCCAATTTAGCAAGATCTACACCACTTTCAATGCCCATGCGAGCCAGCAGATAAACCAGATCTTCAGTGGCCAAGTTACCCGAAGCTCCTGGCGCATAAGGACATCCACCCAAGCCTCCGGCGGAAGAATCAAACGTGCGAATGCCCAGCTCTAATCCGGCACACACATTAGCCAACGCTGTACCAAACGTATCATGAAAGTGCAAGGCGAGACGCTCCTTGGCAAGGGTCTCTGTAATGAACCCAACCGTTCGATACACATCCGTAGGCACGGCAGCCCCAACCGTATCTCCTAAAGACACTTCATCAACCCCCATCTCTAACAGGCGTTGAGTCACCTCAAACACGTCTTTAGGGTCAACATCTCCTTCATAAGGACAGACAAAACAGGTAGACACATACCCTCGAACAGACAAGCCAGCCTGTTTTGCTTTTTGAACAACTTGTTCAAATGTTTTCAGGGACTCTCCAACAGTCATGTGGATATTTTTTTTCGTAAACGAATTAGAAGCCGCCGTAAACACAGCAATCCGCTGAATCCCGGATTCAATTGCCCGCTCTAGTCCTTTCACGTTCGGAACTAAAGCAGAATAAACAACTCCCGGCTGTTGAGTCACCGAAGCAATTAGCTGTGCCGCATCCGCTAATTGAGGAACCGCTTTGGGATGAACAAACGAGGTCATCTCAATTTGCCGGAGTCCAGCTTCCGCCAGTCCTTCGATAAACGCCACCTTCGTCTCAACAGGCAGAATTTCCGGCTCATTCTGCAAACCATCTCGTGGGCCAACTTCAACAATATTAACGGACTTGGGAAAATCTTTCACATACCGATTAGTCATTTATGGTCTCCGGCTGTAACTGGGCCAGCAGGGTATTTATTTCCACCACATCACCCTCATTCACTCCAATCGACTTCACAATACCTTTAAACGGTGCGTTCAAAGACATTTCCATTTTCATGGATTCCATGATGATGATGGTATCGTCAGGTGAAACGGAATCACCGACAGTGACCTTAATACCCAGAACTTTCCCTGGCATGGTTGCTTTCAGATCGCCAGAAGCGTTGCTTATTCCCTGATTTCCGCCTCTGCTTCGCTTTGCGCCGATGGGTATTTTCTCAAACGTGTAGAGATTACCCAAAACCCAAATTTGAACCATTTTTTTCCCAGGATCGCTATAAGCAGTATAATAAGGAACCACTTGCCCATCAATTTCCAGAAGCCCCTGATTCTCTTTCTGAGAAATTATACGAGCCTGAAGCGTTTGAGGTGAGTCCGTGTCCGGCTTATGACAACCCACCGTCAAAGCAGATCCATTTAAGGTCAGATCGATAACGACCGGCTGATCATGCCCCGGCAACGTCAATTGAATGCGCCCCATTAGTAAGCCCTCCAACCGTTCGCTAACAACCACGGACTCTCGCCGTTATGGGTCAACGTTCGTTCGGATTCTAAACCATGACCGTTCCCCAACGCCAATGCGACTGCAGCCCATACGACATCAGGAATATCCTCCATCGTGTGTTCCGACGTAATGGAATGTTCCTCCAGAAAATGCGTATGAATCACTCCGCTTTGGAATTGGGGATGCTTGATAACATCCCGTAAAAAGCAGGTATTGGTCATCACGCCCAGAACTGGAAAGTGATTCAAAGCCCATTCGGCTTTAGCCATTGCTTTTTTCCTGTCCTCGGCCCAGACAATTAACTTCGAGAGCATCGGATCATAATGAATAGAGACTTCAGCCCCGGAATCCACCCCAGAATCCACACGGATACCAGGGCCATCTGGCGGAAGATAGTGAACCAATTGACCAATAGAAGGCATAAAGTTTCGACTGGCATCCTCAGCATAAATCCGACACTCAATGGCATGGCCGGTTTGCGTCAGATTGTCCTGTTTAAACGGTAAAGGTTCACCTTGGGCCACAGCAATTTGCGCCTGCACTAAGTCCTGACGAGTCACCATCTCAGTAACAGGATGCTCTACTTGAAGTCGGGTATTGACCTCCAAAAAGTAAAACGACCCATCCTCCGAGAGAATAAATTCTACCGTGCCTGCGTTCGTATAATGAATGGCCTTAGCGGCGTTAATAGCCGCCTGCCCCATAGCATCCCGAAGTTCCGGAGTAAGCGCCGGAGAAGGGGTTTCTTCAATGATTTTTTGATGGCGACGCTGAATAGAACATTCCCGCTCAAACAAATGCACCACATTGCCATGATCATCACCAAAAATTTGAAATTCCACATGACGAGGCCGAGTAATGTACTTTTCCAGAAAAATTCGGTTGTCACCAAAAGCGTTTTGAGCTTCTCTTGCAGCGGACTCTAAAGCGTCAGGCAGTTCGCTGGCTTTATGAACAAGCCTCATTCCTTTCCCACCACCTCCGGCAGCGGCCTTAACTAGCAACGGGTACCCAATAGCGTCAGCGGCCTTGGAGAGCGTCTTTAACTCACCGGCCAACTTACTCATGTCTAAATCGCCTGACCAACCCGGCACCACCGGAACCCCTGCTTTTTCCATAATAGCTTTGGCTACAATCTTATCACCCATGGACTCAATAACCTCAGGCTTAGGACCAATAAACATGATCCCCGCCTGCTTACAGGCTTTGGCAAACGCCGCATTCTCCGATAAAAAGCCGTAGCCCGGATGAATCGCATCGGCGTTTGCCTGTTTCGCAATGTCTAAAATTAAGCCCTGCTGCAGATAGGTCTCCGCCGCTGTATTACCCGGTAAGTGATAAGCTTCATCAGCCATCCGTACATGGAGCGCGTTTTTATCCGCATCCGAATACAGGGCAATAACTTGAAGCCCCATCTCCTGAAGGGTTTTTGTGATACGAACCGCTATTTCTCCCCGGTTGGCGATGAGAACTTTCTTAAAGGGATTAGACATTCGGAGTGGATTCCTTGGACTTTGTTACCCAATAAGGCCGTCGCTTTTCAAGAAAGGCTTTAATTCCTTCTTGGCCTTCTTTTGAAATACGACGTTCGGCGATCATTTCGGTGGTGACCTTTTCCGCCGTATTCCATAAGGGGCCACTCACTTCGTAAATTAATTTTTTACAGGCTGACACGGCCTCGGGCCCATTTTTTAGAATCAGTTTAATTTCCTGCTCAATCCATTCATCCATCTCGGTGGTATGGAGTTTTACTTCATTAACCAGATTAATTCGTTGGGCTTCTTTGGCATCAAAGCGTTCAGCCGTCAGAAAATATCGGCTAGCATTGGCGTTTCCTATTTTTTCCAGAACAAAGGGCGAGATAACGGCGGGTAAAATGCCCAATTTTACTTCCGTCAGGCCAAACAAACAGCGATCCAGCGTCACTGCCATATCACAGGCGGCAATCAATCCAACGCCACCTCCGAAAGCGGCACCATGAACACGGGCAATGGTTGGCTTGGGGCAGGTTCGAATGGTCTGAAGCATATGAGCTAGTTCTTTAGCGTCTTCTACATTTTCCCGGAAGTCGTAATCCACCATCTTTTTCATCCAGTTCAGATCCGCGCCAGCACAAAAAGACTGACCTTCACTCCGCAGCACAATAGCTCGAACCGTTTCATCTTCCCCCAAAAGCTTAAAGGCCTGTTCCAGCTCCTGAATAACTTGTTCATTAAAGGCGTTATGCCGTTCGGGTCGATTCAGGGTCAGGGTGCCCACCTGATTTGAACACTCATATTGAACAAACTCAAATTCTGCCATGACGATTCTCTCGCCTCCCTAATTACAATGCCTAGTGACTAATGGAAAGTATAGCAAGGACAAACAGAAGATTAAAAGGGAAAGAAAACGAAAGGTCATATTTATATGCCCCCGCCGTTGGTGAACCCGTCTGTTTTTGTTAATATAGAACCACATTACACACGGACAGATAAGAGGGGGATTTATGATGCACACACAATTTTCAGGGATGACATATTATGTTAGTCAAAAACCTTTGCCTGATCTGGCAGAAAAACTTCAGAAACAGGCAAACCAGAATGGTAACCCCTTTGCGCATCTGGTTTACGGAAAGGCAAAAAACAATGATGATGTCGTCATTCGAGATGTGTTGGCTATCTCCCATCCCGACGAGAAAAATTTTGACATGATGATGCTCGGTAACTCCTATGACTTGATCCCTGTTCAACTTGATACTTCCCAAGCCCCCACCACTCTGAATGACATCATACAGTTCACCCGGAAAAGCCTGCCTTTTATAAAAGATTTTCCCATTGCCCAAGTTATGAAAACGTTGAACCTGTAGCCTTTGTTAGAGCCTACCCAAAAAATAACCGGGTCAAGCTAGACATTAAGAGTAAACTTTATTAAAATGACATTGCCAATGTCTTCAATGGAATACATTGGCTGAAAGTAGAGTAGTTGAAGGGGATGGATAAAATGAATTTAAGCTTTGGTAATTGGCCCATACACGGTGATCTCAAAAAACAACAACCTTTTTTTGGTGATGACGGGCCTGGTGGATTTATTTCAGCAGGATGGCCTCCTACTACTGAGACGAAACACCCTGACCTCCGTGCACCATTGGCTCAAGATGTTTTTGAGGAAGGTATGGGCGTATAATTTAGAACTAAAACCATTTCAAATTAGGCGCTGAATATTCAGCGCCTTTTGATTGTGAGAGCAAAAGGATTAAAAAATCACATTCTAAATACGCCATGTTGACGGGGTTTAAAAGGTTTGTTGAGGGAAGCGGCAATGCTCAGACCTAAAACTATTCGGGTATCTGCCGGGTCGATGACGCCGTCGTCCCACAGGCGGGAGGTACTGTAATAGGCACTGCTTTCGGTATCATATTTTTTCAGAATCGGCTCCGTAATTTCCGCCTCTTGGGCCGAGGTTAACGGCTTTTCACCTTTTTTCGCCAGTTGATCCTTTTTTACCGTTAGCATCACGTTGGCGGCTTGCTCACCGCCCATGACGGAAATTCGAGCGTTGGGCCACATGTAAAGTTGCCGCGGCGCATAGGCCCGGCCGCACATGCCGTAATTCCCCGCTCCGTAAGAGCCTCCAATAATGACGGTGAACTTGGGCACGTTGGCATTGGAAACCGCCATGACCATCTTGGCCCCGTCTTTGGCAATACCGCCCGATTCATAATCTCGTCCGACCATAAAGCCGGTAATATTTTGTAGAAAGACGATGGGGATGCCTCGCTGACTGCAGAGTTCTACAAAGTGTGCGCCTTTCTGGGCGCTTTCAGAAAATAGAACACCGTTATTCGCCAAAATTCCGACAGGATGGCCGAAAATTCGAGCGAATCCACAGACCAGTGTTGATCCGTAGAGTTCTTTAAATTCGTGAAATCCACTACCATCCGTAATACGAGCGATAATTTCCCGCACATCGTAGGGCTTACGAATATCCTTATTGATAATGCCGTAAATTTCTTTTGAGTCATAGAGCGGGTCTTGGGGTTCATCGACTTTTAACTGAACCGGCTTTTGACGATTCAGATTTTCTACGATGTTACGAGTGATGGCCAGGGCATCCTCGTCGTTTTCCGCATAATGATCAGTCACGCCTGAGGTTCGACAGTGGACATCCGCTCCGCCCAATTCTTCGGCGGTTACATCTTCTCCCGTAGCAGCTTTTACGAGTGGTGGTCCGGCTAGGAAAATGGTGCCTTGCTCTTTAACAATAATGGTTTCATCGCTCATGGCAGGAACATAGGCTCCTCCAGCAGTACAAGATCCCATAACTACAGCGATTTGCGGGATTCCTTCCGCCGACATTTGAGCCTGGTTAAAAAAGATGCGGCCAAAATGCTCTTTATCCGGAAAAACATCCGCCTGTCGGGGTAAAAACGCGCCTCCGGAATCCACGAGATAAATACAGGGCAAATGATTCTCCTGAGCGATTTCTTGAGCTCGCAGGTGTTTTTTAACGGTGAGGGGGTAGTACGTGCCGCCTTTCACTGTCGCATCGTTGGCTACTATCATGCATTCTTGCCCGTGAATCAGGCCGATTCCGGTGACAATTCCCGCCGAAGGAGCGTCGCCATTGTATTGATCACAAGCCGCAAGGGGAGAAAATTCTAAAAACGGACTGCCCTCATCAAGGAGCATATCAATACGATCTCGAACAAATAGCTTGCCCCGGCTCTCGTGGCGAATTTTTGATTTTTTGCCACCGCCCTGTTTTACGGTTTTTATTTGCTCCCGAAGTGTTTTGACCAACGATTCCATATGCGCCGTGTTTTCCTGAAACACCGGATCCGACGGTTTGATTTTACTTTCAATAACATCCATAGTATCTGCCCCTGATTTCAAAATCGCTCTCTAAATTTTTGTCTATTATAGCGAAAGCATTTTGGATATGCTTGTTTAATCATGTCATTTACTGTTCCTCATATTTTGCCCTATATCGCCTCCGCTTACGGATCGTATACACCACAAGGGCAACCCACCCAGCCTGCGGTCATTCAAGCCATTGAAGTGTCCGGTTACACGCAAACGCCTCAAGGTACCATCCCATTTAATCGAGTCCGCCTAAACCCTGCCCAAACCAAGCTCCAAGGCTACTGTACTTGCGGCATCTACTGGCAAAATCATTCTTGGTATTGAAGTCAAAGTATTAGCATGTAGAATTGATTCAACTAATACTACAAATAAAAAGGGGGTATGTAAAAAATGGACCTAATCAATCCATCTCCGTTTGTTCCACCGTCTTGGGTCACACAAACGACAAAAACACCTATTACTCCGAAGTTTGGGTATCCTATTCACGGTCCAAGAGAGCCTATTCCAGAAAAGAAAAACCCACTAGAAAAAATACTGAATCTTTTAAAAAATATTTTAAAATAAAACCGTTTTTGACGCTTTTAAACGGAAGCTTAAATTAGAGGAGATATTGGTTATGCAAATCATGCCTTACACAGCCGGGGTTGGGGTGCCCAATAGAATAATGAATCAGGTCAATCCCTCAGTCGCTCAGCCTGCTTTGCCTCTGAGAAGCAGCCAAACACCGAGCCCACAGGTTCAGTTTGGGAATGAATATTCTTTAAGGATTATCGGGTGGGGGCTTGGCATTGCAGCTTTAATCGTTGCAGGATTAAGCACAGCTATTGGGAGTAAGCTCTTTTCTGATCGGGTGACCGCTTGCGAAGGAAATGCCGCGGTTGTAGAAAAAGAAATAAAAGCCTCGTTGCCTTCGGGGTTTACTGTAAGCGGTTGTTTGAATGGAGAAGACCCGGTTATAACAACGACCTCGACAGGGCATAAAGATGAACAGTCATCCCTTTTAGGACAAACTCCCGATTTAAGATATCACTAACAGGTCGGCAAAGAGCCTTTAGCTGAGTTGAGCCCCTGTTTTTAACCGACTTTCAAAAAGATGAAGCGTTTTTCCCCAGGCATCCAGCGCCGCGGCGGCGTGATAACTTTCTCGTGCTTCGCAGTTAAAGCCATGACCTACGCCTGGATAGCGAATGACACGATGAGAAATGGCTGAATCTCGCAATGCGTTTTCAATAGTCTCTGTGTGTTCCTGAGGAATTAAAGGATCATTGCCACCAAAAAAACACAAGATCTCGCCTTTAATTTGGGGCGTGTAACTAACTGTCGCCGGATTATCCGGATTTTCGCCCGGTGAGGTCACGGCGATTCCGCCGCCATAATAGCAGGCTGTAGCGACAATTTCTGGCCGGGTGGTTGCAATATATCCCACATGGCCTCCAAAACAGAATCCAATGGTACCAAATTGATTCTTGGGTGTAACATCATCACGACTATTCAGGTAGGAAATGGCTTCCTTTACATCAGCTAAAACCCCTTCCCGGTTAGTTTTCCGCTTATGTGTTTGCCCTTGCTCTACATCCGAATCGCTATAGCCCAACTCTAAATTCGGGGTTGTTCGGTGGTAATAATTAATGGCCATCACCACATAACCTTCACCCGCCAAGCGTTCAGCTACATCCTGGATATGACGGTTAATACCAAAGATTTCCATAAACAGAATGACTCCTGGCCAAGGACCTTCTCCTTCTGGACGTGCCAGATAACATTCCATTGATGTCTTGTTGGGGTTTTCGTCAGTGACATCCACTTGGACCCATTCTCTACTCATTGGCATGTGTATCCTTTTCTTCTCCTTCACCACGAGATTGTTTTTTTATTTTATCCTGTTTCCAAAAGTTTGTAACGTTTCAAAAAATACTATAAAAATAAATAGACACTCAGTAAAAATAGATTACTCTCTTTCAATAAGAGGAAAGCGTATCATTCTGAACCTTAACCCGATAGTTAGCCCATTTAAAATAAGGACTCAAAACCGATGAAAGTCTGGTGGTACTTACAACAGAGACAGTCTGAGACAGAGCATTGGTTTCTACCCGCTTTAGCCATGATTCTACTCATCAATCTCATGTTTTTGACGATCTCTCCTGATAAGCCGGTCGATGCAAAAGTCGGACTAAGTGAACCGGCTGAAGTTACGGCCGTCATCGGATAATAAAAAAGGGGACTCCTCAATCTATTCTGGTCATTCCATCGGTTTCAATGTAGGATATAAAATTACATTGAGCACAGATTAAAAGGATCCCCTCTCTTGACTGATTCAGAACAAGCCCTCGAAAATAAAACCGAAAGCAAAGAACAACAGGTTCAAATTAGTAATAATACGACGCTAATCATTCTAGATACAGAAACTACTGGGCTGGATCACAAAAGCGAACGACTAATTGAAGTGGCTGCGGCTAAGATGGTCGGTACTGAAGTTGTGGACACCTTTACCTCATTGGTTAAGCCCGGCGTCCCTGTTCGTCACTCCAGTTTTCAGATCCATGGCATTTCCGAAGAAATGCTGGAAGATGCGCCTGAAATTGAAGAGGTTCTTCCAAAATTCCTTGAATTTATTGATGAGCAGCCCTTTGTTGCCCATAACGCTATTTTTGATTATAGCTTTATCAACGAAGCCCATAAACGATTGTATGGAAAGCGATGGAAAACCCGAAAAATTGATACACTGGAAATGTATCGCAGCGTGTTTCCCGATGAGCCTTCCCACAGCCTGAACTCCATGTTGCGCCGATTTGGTTATGTTGACGAAGTTCAACATCGGGCATTGGACGATACGATGAATCTGGCCAAGTGCTACCCTAAGCTACGGGATTTATACCAGCAACGCTATAGTTGGCAGTTTGGGCAACTCCAGCATATTGACTATCTGGTTGAACGTTACCTTCGGATGCAAAAAACAATTCAGATGATGCAATCTGAAATGAGTGATCTAAAAGAAATTTTTAAGTTACATTTTACCGAAGGTGGGCGATCCATTGAAGCAACAACCGGTGAACTCATGGTTTCTAATACCCGTCGCTCTTATGAATACGATGATAAGAAAGTATGGGGAATTCTCCATGCCAATGAACTGGTCGAAAAAGGCTCCCGTCTGAATCCTCGTTATTTGGATAAGCTCATCGATAAAACCATTATTGATGAAGAGATTCAATCACAACTCAAAGAGGCTCGGGTTTCGGTTCATGAAAACAGAAATGTTACCTTTATAAAGCCTACAACCTCTCTTGCTAAAGAGGAATCCAAAGAGGAAGCGTCCGAAGAAACACCTGTGAATGATAATAGCAGCCTCTTACCGACGGAAAGCGAACCTTCATCAGTAGAGCAGGCGTAAAGCAAATAAATCTCAGCAGAAAAGTTTTTTTAATTTTTACTCTTTAAGGCTTTTCAGCAGAGTCATTCGAACTTGTTCTGTTTGTCCATAGATATACCGGCTTCCATCAAAGACCAGTCGGGAAGTTCCACCTGTTTTTAGATAGATTTGCGGTAAATCTCGGGTTGGGATAGATAGCCCTAACTTTTCTGCCTGTTTGGGTGCGTTAGAGGCATCCACATCAATCACCGTGACAGAAACCCCTTGAGTCGTCGCCACGTTTTGGGCCATAGGCACTACGTCTCGACAATTAGCACACCAATTAGCGGTGAACACAACAAGCGACATATTTTTATTGGCAGAAAAAGCCGTCAGCCCAAACATGATAATAAACATAAAAAGAACCACGCCCAGTCCTAAATAGTTAGCCAATCGATTTGTTGTTTGCTGTTTTCGCATAAACCCTGCTCCTGCCTTATCGTCATTTATATCAATAAAAAACCTGTTTTCTATCTTACTTCTCATCATATAAGAAGAGACGTTATTTTGCCATTGAAGTTCCCCGCATTGATTCTTGCATCCATTATACGGGAATGGGGGCCCGTCCCATGTCCTGAACTCTCTCAATCCACTGAGTCCGCTGCTGATCCGTAAACTTATGGATCGGCCCGATTCGAGTAATTTGAGTTGTTTTAATGCCGGAAAAACCAAGAATAGTCTTCTTTAAGACCTGTATCCCGCAATCATTATAAACCAACCGATAATACCAAGGAGGCGTACTCATTGTGGTTATAATATGGGCGGTTCGTCCCGCCAAGCACTTATCCCAAAAGAGTTTCCCTTTTTGATACTGAAACGCGAAACCAGGCGTGAAAACACGTTGAAAAAATCCATCCATTAGACTAGGTGCCGCTCCCCACCAGGTCGGGTAAATTAAGATTAGATGGTCGGCCCATTGGATCATATTTTGTGCCTTAAGTAAGTCAGGCTCAAGAGGCTGATCCAATGCTTTTGAATGGTGCAAAACGGGATCAAAAGACAAATCAGCCAAGTAAAGAGTTTGAATTTCTCGCTCTACCTCATTTACCCCGTTGTCATAAGCCTGGGCCAATGAAGCGCAAAAGCTGTCCAGGTTAGGGTGTCCTAAAATTAAGAGTTGTTTCTTCATCAGGATTTTTATTCTAATACAACCAATAACCGGAGTGAATAAATAAGTAGAAGTCCATATTGTTTGAAACTCATTAAATTATAAAAACGATATATAAAAACATCGGAATTTTTACAATAAATTTTGTTGCAAACCCATCATGCAAAAATTATGAGCCACCAAAATTTTCTATTTTTCCTTGATATTAAAGGGATAGGCACTGAGAGCAGGTTTTTAAAATTTGTCGATTTTTTTTTGTTCCTACTATTTCATACGCAGTGAAGACTTGTTACAATTTGCCCCAGCAAGTATATAAAAGAAATAGCTTTTATTTTTAGAGTTTATACAAAATTGAGTTAGAGTTTCGTCGCAAGGGGACTTAGCGTGTCTACAATTAGTCGCACCAGAAAAAATGTAACCAGTGGTAAAAATAATAAGAAATTAGGGGTCAGCAGTTTTACTCTATTTCCGCCTTTAAGTTTATCCGATGAGGATGCCTTTCAATCAAAACCGGAATTGCTTCCCAGTGCAACAGAGAATGCCCTTGAGGAGCTGGAAGAGAAATACCAGGACTTACTCAGAGCCGTTGATGTTGACAAACTAAATCCTAAATATTTAACCCGATACATTAAACGGGCTGAAGAACGGCGTGGCGGACCTTTTACCAAGGAGGAAAAAACCGGTTTTCGGGAAATGGCCACCAGCAAAGATCCGGAAGTAAAACGTTTGCTCGCTCTGGAGCTTCGGGTCGGTGTACCTAAGAAGGTTGAAATAGAAGCGTTGGCGGCCATGGGAAATTTATTGCTCCATCGGGATGACACCCGATCGTTGGAAGCCTTCATTGAAAAACCTGAAAAAGACCCCAACCTTCGAGAGTGGGTCCGCACCACGTTAATGATGAATCGTGTTGAATTTTGGATGGGTCGATATCAGCACTTTAAAAGCTGGGCTGGCCGCTTTAATCCGTTTCAAAAACATACGGAGCCTAAATTAGCACCGGTTTTAAAAAGTGCGACAAAATCGATAACCCAACGGGTCAGAGCAGAAAAAAATAATTAAATTATCGAGGATAAAGAGAGAGTAAACCAAAAACGGCGGAAACGTCGTTGTATCCCATACCGAACATACCCTGGAGATTGGATTCCTGTCCCCTTCACAGAATCGTAGCAATACAGTTTCTGGTTTGGAAGCCAATCTCCTTTTCCTTTTGCTAGAAAAGACAAAGAGAAACAAATTTGAGGGTCTATCAACAACGCTTACGCGGGTTGAATTTTAACGGGCACTGATTTAAAGGCCGGGGTTTTTGAGCGTTTATCCAGAACGCGTGGAACCAAGACATTGGCCTCGGGGTAATACATGGCGGCACTACCGGGACTAATATCAGTTACAGATACCACAACAGTGAGCTGCCCCGTATCATTTGAGACGGTAACCAAATCCCCCTCGGACAACCTCAAGCGACTTGCATCGGACTGGGCCAACATCACCACGTCTCGCTGCGCGTTTCCGCGGTAGATGTCTGATTCTTCATACACCACGGTATTAAATTGGCCCTCAGAGCGAAGTGTTACCAATTGGAACTGGCCGTCAATTGTTGTGTTGGGCAGCGGTGTCACCGCAAAATGAGCCCTGCCGTCTTCGGTGCTAAATTGTGGTGTGTGGAACGTTCGACCTTCGATTTGAAATTCTTGTTTCGTCTGATCGATATCCATTATTTTTTCCAACTCCGGCACAACCTGAGCCATAGCCTGGCGCAATGCCTGATGGGAGGAAAGCGCAGTCCAGTCAAATCCGTTATCGGGGAGCATGCGGTGAGCCAGCCCGGACAAAATGGCCACCTCGGATTGCATCTCCCCAGACACGGCTGGAGTACCACCATCAGAGAGTCGGACAAAATTAAACATGCTTTCCTGAGTCGTGGCATGGGACTCTTCATCCCGAGCCAAGGCTGGTAATACTACAGCAGTTTGTCCACGGCCGTAAACGTGGCCTGTGTTTAATTTGGTGGAAACAGTGACACTAAAAGGGACGTTCTGGAGGGCACGGGCTGTCCAGTCGAGATCCGGACTGCTACCGTAAAGATTACCACCCCAGTAGAGGGCCGTATCAATTAACCCGTTCCTAGCGGCATCCGTACAGCTGTAAGTATCCATGCCGATGCCGCTAGGAACAGTGATGTTGAATTGGGCTTCTAGTTTTTCGGCAAAGGCAACTTTCAACTGGGGAACAACCCCCATGGTGCCAACCCCCTGTATGTTAGAATGCCCTCGCAAGGGCAGAAGACCGGCACCAACCTTACCCAGCCAGCCCTGACTCAACGCAATATTGGTGAGGGCCAGAATGTTATCGACTCCGTGGGCATGATGGGTGAGCCCCATAGCCCACATCATTGTACCTCGGTTGCTATTTCGGATGATAGACACAATCGCGTCTATGTCAGCGCGTGAAACACCACAATGGGAAGTGAAAGCGAGCCAGGGGGTGGCCTCAATATCTTCCTGAACAGCCTTCCAGTGGCTGGTATGGTGCTGAATAAAATTATGATCCAGGTGATCGGCCTCAATTAATCCTTTTAAAACCCCTTTGAGAAGACCAATGTCCGTACCGACTTTCGGTTGTACATAATAATCGGCAATTTGGGAGCCAAATAACAAACTGACGGGATCCGAGGGGATCTTGAAGCGGACTAGGCCCAGCTCCTTAAGAGGGTTAATTACAATAACTTTGCCGCCCCGCTTTCGAAGATCTACTAGTTGGCTCATCAGCCGCGGGTGGTTGCTGGCTGGGTTGGCACCCACCAGAATGGCCAGATCCGCCTGTTCCAAATCCTCAAGGACAATAGACGCAGTACCGGAACCATAGACCTGCTTTAACGCAACGCCAGAAGCCTGGTGACAATAGTAAGAACAGTTGTTAATATGGGGCGAGCCGTAGGCCCGGGCCACCAGTTGCAGAAGAAAGGCGGCCTCGTTACTGGAACGACCTGAGGCATAAAAGAAAGTTCGCTTTGGGTCGCTCTTTCGAAATGATGCGGCTGTTCGATCCAGTGCCTCATCCCACGAAATACGTTTGTAATGGGTGTCTCCAGATTCGGCAAGAATAGGGAAGGTTAGCCGTCCTAGATTTTCCAGCTCACGGGAAGTTAACATCCCCAACTGCTCTATGGAGGTTTGCTGAAAAAAGGATTCGGTGAGGACGCCAGCCATATCCCCAGCCTGAGCCTGTACCGATTTTTTGCAAACGGCCGGGAAGTGCCCCATTTCGTTGGTCATACCGCCTTGCTGACCGCCCATTCCCAGGGCACAAGTTTTACACGCATTTTTTGAGAGCATGCGTTGTACAAACTGAATCGGATTGCCCGATTCAAAAGCTTTTTTGATGCTATAAGCAATGGCAGGAAAACCGCCCCCTGCACTGAGTCGAAGATGCCCCATAGAGACTAGTATAAAAGAAGTAGAACCCATGATCAAGCGTTAGAACAAACTTGGGCAGAGTTCATCTTGTTCACGGTCGCCATTTCACCAATGGTTTACCAACTTTGGGGTAAACCAACGTCAACTTCAAATCGGTCAAGTTATGGGTTTTGTTTTTAAATACCCGTTTACTCTTTTTCAGTAGCTTCGTTATCGATCCAGATTTCTTCCATGTTGTACGTAGTACCACCCAACGGAAGAGGATTGACGTTCCGCAAGTGGGAACGGACAGCGACAATATCCAGCGGGGATACCAGATAGATAAACGGGGCTTGTTCCGAAATGATTTCCTGATACCGGTAATAGATTTTCTTCCGTTCAACAAAATCAAACGTTTGTGAACCTTTCTCAAACAGCTCGTCAATCTTGACTTCCCAAGGGTAGCGATCCGAAATGTCCGTCTGATTATTCGCATCCCGTTGCCGGGCATTGAACATATGCAGAAACCCATCACTCCGCCAGACATTCGCACCATCATGAGGTTCCAGTGGGCTACCCCCACCCAGCCCCAGGATACAAGCTTCCCATTGCAGGGTTTCGTTGAGTTTACCCACCAGTACGTTAAACTCCATAGGCTTAAAGTTCACAGTCATTCCCAGCTTGGCAAGGTCTTCCTTGATGTTCACCCCCATTTGTTCCCGCTGATCATTACCACTGTTGGTTAGGAGTTCAAATTCAACCTGATTGCCCTTGCCGTCATAAAGCAAGCCGTCTTTATGCAAGGAGAACCCTCCTTTTTTTAGTAGCGCTTTGGCTTTCTCCCGATCCATAGGATGCCCTTTACCCAGTTCCTCATGAAAGAAAGGCGACGACGGACTTTCTGCGGTAAAGGATGGACTACCAACCCCTTTAATAATATTGGCGACAATATCATCCCGGTTAATGCCCCAATCCACAGCCTGCCTAA
>JAJCZA010000021.1 GCA_029262635.1 Vampirovibrionales bacterium
TTTTTTAGGCTTTATGTTGAAATCCTAATGTTGAAAATACCAGAACAGGAAATGGCATGTTAGGCTGCAAGCATAAACTGGAAGCCTACAGCCTTTTTGGGGTTTTTAACGGCCGACTAATTCTTGTGTCATGTGCTTGTAAAGATCCGCCTGGTCCTACCAAATATAACAATAAGTTCTCGCTCCTCTGAACAGGTCTGCATGGTCACCGACTAGCTAGGAAGACGTAACTAGAATTTGTCCGGAGCTGAATTTAATTCGTCAACGGGAGTAACTTCATTTCCACACGTCTGTTTTTGGCTCTACCTTCTTTAGTGTTGTTGTCGGTAACCGGGTTCCTAGATCCGTAGCCATTAGAATGTAGTCGACCTATTGCTATTCCTTCTGCACTTAGCTGAGATTTAACTCTTTCTGCACGCTTTTCACTCAAGGTCTGATTATAAGTTTGAGAGCCTGTTGAATCGGTATAACCGGCAATTTCGATGGCAGTTTCATCAAACTCTTTTAACACTAAGGCGATGGAGTGCAATGTCTCATTAAACTGGGGCCGCAAGTCATATTTATTTGTTTCAAAAGTGATATTTCCGGGCATAATCAGAATGATTTCATCGCCATTTCGTTTAACGCGAACACCTGTGCCTTCCAACTGGTGACGTAACTTGGATTCTTGTTGATCCATATAATAACCCGCACCACCGCCAACTGCCGCTCCAGCGGCAGCGCCAATCAAGACGCCTTTACCTCGATCACCTTTGCTGGATGTGGCCGCTCCGATAGCAGCCCCTGCTAATGCGCCAATAATGGAGCCGGAGGTGGCTTTGCTGGTGCCTTCTTCACCTGTGTAGGGATCGTAAGTTGCACAGCCTGCGATTAATAAGACGCTTAAAACCATGGGCATACTTGATATTTTATTCATCATATCTAAACCTTTTTTTGGTAAATGCTTTAGTAGACGGGTGACTACAACAGCCTATTCAATTCTTCAATAATCTTGTCACCAAACTCAGTGGTGCTCAACAGCTTAATGTCTGTATTAGTGCTAGTAAGGTCGCTTGTTGAGTAGCCCGCTTCAAAAACGCTTTGCATTGCGGTCCACACGGCTTTTGCTTCGGTGTTCATATTGAAGCTCATATCCAGCATCAAGGCGACAGAACCGATCATGGAATAGGGGTTGGCGATATTTTTCCCGGCGATATCGGGTGCTGAGCCGTGAGATGGTTCATAATATGCCTTGTCGGGTCCCATGCAGGCGGAGGGCATCAAGCCTAAAGAGCCTAATATACCGCCCCCTTGATCACTTAGAATATCGCCAAACATATTTTCCGTTACCATGACATCAAACTGTCCTGGATTAAGACAAAGGTGAGTCGCTGCCGCATCAACCAGCATCTGCACCACGGTTACCTCAGGGTAATCCTTGGCGACCTCATCAAGAATTTCATTCCACAGAACTGACGAAATCAGGACGTTACTTTTGTGAATATTATGAAGTACTTTTTTGCGTTTCATGGCTTCTTTAAATGCAACATGCAAAATCTGGCGAATCTGGAGTTCGTCATATTCCAATGTTTCTTTTACGTAACGTAGGCCGTTTTTCGTTTTTCCTCTTTCCTTGTTTCCGAAATAAAGCCCACCAATAAGCTCCCGAACCAACATGATATTAATACCTTCGCCCACCACTTCTTTTTTTAGTGGTGAAAAATGCGCCATTCCTTTTGGTAAAGAAATAGGCCGAAAGTTTGCGTAGGTATTCAGGCGACGACGTAAAGGCAGCAAAGCACCACGTTCTGGACGTTCTTCAACAGGGATCTTCTCAGAGGCTTCGTGACTCAGACCGATGGGGCCTTTTAAAATTGCATCTGCAGAATCGCAAATTGCTTTGGTTTCTTCAGGGAAGGATTTTCCTGTCAAAAAATAAGCGCTTGCACCGAATTCTGCTGCAATACAATCATATTTTATATCGCGTTTTTGCTCAATAAGCTGTAGCACACGAAGCGCCTGTTCGGTGATTTCAGGGCCAATTCCATCTCCGGCCAAGACCGCTATCGTATAGGTTTGAGTCATGTTTTCGTCCTGATAATTTTAAGCTGGCGTATTGTAATGATAGCTTCCCCCGCATGGCAACGTCCGGTCACCATTTTGGAAGGATTATTTTAGATAAAAATTGTGATACCTTTCTTCGGACTGGCCAGTTTGATGGGTATTTTATGAAAGTGCTGAAATTTTTGATGTCTGTTTTGATTTTGCTAGTAGCTGTGATGGCAGTCAACACCCTCAGCTTTAATAAGGAATTAGTGCGAATCCCAACCATGCTGGATGATTCCACTATTAATAAACAAGCTGTTTCGACAAGGTTGTCTCAAGCTATTCAGTACAAAACGATTTCTTATATGGACTCCATTGATAAAAACCCGGAGGAGTTCAGCGCATTTCATGCCTTTATGGAATCCAGCTTTCCCGGGTTACATGACACCCTACAACGAGAGATAGTGAATGATCTCAGCCTGCTGTACTTTTGGCGAGGTAGCGATTCCAGCCTTAAACCCATGTTGATTATGAGCCACCTGGATGTTGTACCTGCGGATAGCGAGCAGTGGACCCACCCACCTTTTTCTGGAGATGTTGCTGATGGCATCATCTGGGGCCGCGGCACGATTGATATTAAATCCGGCGTTTTAGGTGTCATGGAAGCGGTGGAGGATTTGATTGGCAAGGGTTTTCAACCGAAACGCAGCCTGTATCTGGCTTTTGGTCATGATGAAGAGATTGGTGGTGAAGAGGGCGCGAAGAAGATTGCAGAACGATTAAAAGAGCGAGAGGTTGAGCTGGAATTCATTCTTGATGAAGGCGGCAGTATTGTGAGCGGTGGCATTATTCCAGGTATCGAAGGCCAGGTGGCCATGGTGGGTATAGCGGAAAAAGGCTATGTCAGTCTCAGGTT
>JAJCZA010000022.1 GCA_029262635.1 Vampirovibrionales bacterium
TTCTGCGGTAAAGGATGGACTACCAACCCCTTTAATAATATTGGCGACAATATCATCCCGGTTAATGCCCCAATCCACAGCCTGCCTAAAATATGGATTGTTAAACCATCGGGATTTTATTGGATCCACTAACGGTTCACCCGTTTTTGGATCTTTACGGGGATTCAGGTTGAAAAAGATAAATTGTCGTACGCTGGTAGGCCCCAAATTATACAGGGTAAAGTCCGGCCTCTTCAGGTTACGCACATGAGTCAAAAATTGACCTGGCACTCCATAAATATCAATATTTCCCTGTTCAAATTGTAGGGCCATATTGTTCATGTCATTGACAAAGTTCAGCACATACCGCTCCAGATAGGGTAAACGAGTACCCATTTTATCCACCATATGAAAATGAGGATTTTTAGTGTAGGTGACTCTTTGTAGACCCGGATCGTAGCTTTCCAACACCCAAAGACCATTGGATACAAAATGTTTGGGATGTTCTGAAGCTTCAATGGTTCCCCAACTCGCGTCAAAAGCTTTTTTGCCCTTGGCCGCAATGGGGCCCAAAATATGCATGGGAGCAATAGTATACCCTAGCCGACGTTTGAAAGGCGCAAAGGGCTTGGCAGTTTTAAACTCAATGATCAGCTCGTCCAATGCTCGAACCTCCGGGAATTTTCCATCCACCAACAAGGTGTCTCGAGCACTGGGGTTTCCCAATCCTTGTTTGAAAATCGTATTCCAGGTAAAAATCACATCTTCAGCCGTTAACGGGTGGCCATCCGACCACTTTAGTCCTTTACGCAAGGTTACGACGTAGGTCATGTTATCGTCTTTTACCTCGACGGATTTTGCCAGATCCGGAATGACTTCGCCCGTTGCCGGATCATTGGTCGTCAGGCCCGCTCCCATCAATCCACTCACGTGGGAAGATGTTCCGTCTTTGGCAACCCAATTATTGAAAGTTTTTGGGCCTCCGCCAATTTGCGCCGCGTAAAACGTCCCTCCCGGCTTTCCGATTTCACCGCGAGCCACATGGTATTCTGTGCCGTCAACTTCTGTCAAATCATAAGTACCTAAAGCTGGTGGTTTCAGATTAACCACATGGATTTTCCCCCGCTCATTGCCATTTACGCCAGCCGAGGTAGAAGAATCCGGCTTACATCCGGTTAACAGGCTCAGGCTCAGCACACAAGCGATAAAGCCGGCCAGACCCTTTGTTCCGATTTTACCGAACCGGGTCATGACACTCATTTTTTCTGACAGGGAGCCAGTATCTGCAAACAATCCGGACACCTCTTCTCCTCCAATATTAATGTTCGTCTAATTTTCGTTCGAACCGGGCAAAAAAGTCTATATTATATGAAGGAATCCGATCATTTCCGCCCCAAGTTTAACGCCTTAAAATGTTTAGTGTGTATACTTTTATAAAGCTGAACCCAAGAAATAATGCTGGACGACAGAGAGAATAACACGTATAATAATATAAACAAATAGGTGTGGTTTTTAAGCGAATTTTATTGATCTTCTGGTGGATGTGGTGCGATGCCACAAAAGTTACTATTAGAGTAGTGTGTTCAAATGGTATGTGATCCAGTTTACGAAAGACAGAACAGGATGGGGTGACCTAATGACGTTTCAAGAATTATCGATCAATGAGGATACAACGTTACGACCGGCGTTCCGGAAGCAAGAAACCAAAACAGCATGGGAAGTGGTATTGGAGAACAATGGACCGGTCATGACGATCTGGTTTATCGTCATGCTTATTAACATGATTGCGCTGGTGATTCTTTTTTAAAGCACTAAAAAACTTTCCTGAATTTTAATGGAGCAGAACCTATTTACCCTCAATTGAAAACTTAAATATTAATCAAGAACCTAATCAGCAGAAGGTTGATCGACACACGGAGGAAGCCAGGGCCAAAGCCCCAAGTCCTCATGGCGAATTTGCTCCTGAGGATCTTCGTAATAAATGCCATTGCGTACCGCCTGAATCTGTTGCGCCAACTGTTGGGCTTCCGGCACTTGCCCACCTACGGCCAAAATGTTAACAGAACGTGCTAATTCCCGAAACCCTGGTTCAATGGCACCGAGATCCACCAGGGCCAGTCCTAGGTTATATCGAATTTCATAACTTTCATTCTTTAATTGGAGAGCGTTACAGTACTCTCGGGTGGCATTAATCAGGCTATTATCTTTTTCTACCGAATTTTCCAGTAATTTTGAGTGGTAAATGACACCCAGATTAAAGCGGGACTGGAAGTGTTCGGGATTTTGCCGAAGCGCTTGCCGATAATAGTAAATCGCCCAATCGAACAACCAGTTTTTTACGGGAATACGGGTTTCCTGTGGATTTTCAGCGGCGGTCTTGTAAAGATCTCCTAAGGCTATTAGTAGCTCCGGATGATCAGGGTGGGCTTTTAACGCATCACGATAAACGGCAACAGCCGACTCCAGTCGGGTCGTCGTATCTTGAAGATAACGAACATAGGCAATCCGGGTATCAACCGCTGACTCATCCAAAGATTGTTCATTTTTAAGCACAGTCTCAAAAAGCGTTTTGGCTTTTGTTTGCATCTCTTGAACGGTCTTTCGCTTTTTCAATGGGGTAAGATCGTCGCCTTCTGTATACTCAAAAAAGCCTTCATCAGTATATTTCTGGCTTAGGTGATGATAAACTTTGGCCAAATGCAACGCCGCATCCATATTCTTTTCATCTTTTTTAACGGCGGCTTCATACAGAACCATGGCGCGAATCCAATTACCACTGTTAAGCGCTCGAGTCCCTTCATTGGTTGAAAGGTACTGTTCACTCAGGGCGGAGATTTCCTTGTTGTAAAACACGGCAGCACCCAAAACCGCAATAAAGAGCAAAAAGATAATCAGATTAAAAATAAAACGCATCGACTTTTGTTCACCAGATGACTCGTATCTAACATTAATATCTATATGGAAGTGTACCAAATCCAAGGAATTTTGGTTAAAATAACCCCAAAAGGCCCTTTATTTTATGCGAAACCCCATAAAAAAGTCTGTATCCAGCCTTCTGTTATTTATGATGGCTTTCCTCCAGATCGCATTGAACATGAGGGGCTGGACAGTGGATAATGATTTACAAATCTGGCCGGAAGTTGTTCTAAATATCCCCCTCTCGGAACGTAACTCGATTTCTACCTTAGCCACACCCCGCTTTGGTGAAAATGGAACAAAATTGAATCAGATGATTATGCCACAGGTTGGCCTGTTCCATAAATGGAACGAACATCTACAAACAGGAGTCACGGCCGAATACTTTAAGAGCTTCCACCCGGTTAATCAGGAAGAATTTCGCCTTGGGGAAGATATTATCTTTTATCACAAGGTTTTTCCCGACCATAAACATCTGACCATGTCGATGCGACACCGTATTAAGATTGAGGAGCGGTTCCAACGCAATGTGGATACAGTGGTTCGGCTACGAATTCAGAATCAGATTAAAAAATCGCTGGGCCAAAGTCCATGGTATTTAGTGGCTCGAAACGAAGCGTTCGTTAATCTAAATTCGGCTCGCGGCGGGCCCCAGGCTGGCTTTGAACAAAACCGGGCTTTCGCGGGCCTGGGACGAAAACTTAAGAGCAAAGCCAAAGCCGAAGGCGGGTATCAACTCATGTACCTAAATACCCCTTCACCGGCTGAAAATCGCTTATTCCACACCATCTACCTCAAGTTGGTACTGAGCCCGTTCAATTGAGGGCAGCCCTGCCACCTAATCCCTAAAGAAAAGACAGGTTTTTTTATAATTTGAGGGAAAGTTGTTCCTTATTTGGGGCACTTCGCATAAAATAGCATTAGGAAAATAATTATTTTTCAAATTTGTTATTAGAGAGTTATTAATTATTAAGATTGAGGAGTCTGGATTGTGAAAATGAAACTTGCCGCTTTGGCACTCGCAACAACCTTGGTTCTGTCTTCTGCTGCACCTTCGCATGCTGATTCAGAAACCGCTACGGATCTGATTATCCACACCTTTACCTTGCCGTTTCGACTGGTAACTGGTGGGCTAACCGGAACTTATGGCTTACTAACCGAGGGTAGCAAAGAAGCGTACGACCTAAGTGCTGATGTGAACGACCGGGTTGTTGATGCTGGAACAACACCAGCACAATTGTTACTTTGGCCATTTACCATTCCTGTCGGCTTTGTTAAAGGCGGTGTTACCGGCTTTGCTGATAAGTTCCCCGATGGGTACAGCTATTGGGATAGTTGGACCGAGTAAGGCCCGCTTTTTAAATCACTATAAAACCCGCTTGAACCTCTTCAAGTGGGTTTTATTCTTTTATCAAGGCAAAAGTTTTCATTTAGAGGGTTTGGTAAGATAGACGTTAAAATTTAAAGCCTTTAAAGGCAAAGGATCTTCACGTGGTTACTTCGGTTTACGGTGCTGGCTCAACTTATCCTCTCTACCCTTATTCAGGGTATGGATTCCGTTCATCTCTTCCTACACAGGCTGTTCAGCCAGGATATCAAGCGATTACTCCCCATTCAAGACCCCTATTGCCAGCCGGTTACCTTCCCCGGCCTGTAATCAGCTGGGTTCCTGTTCTGAGGCAAGGAGTATCACCGGCCCCAAATGCACTCCTTTCTCCGACTTCTACTCCTTCTCTTGTTCAAGGCTACTCTAGACCCATCGATAATTTTGCACCTTTAGAGCCAGAAGCTCCTGCCCAGCCTAAACAAGTAACTCCCCCTCAGTTTAGTGAAGTTAACGCCAGTCACATCCTTCTGAAGATCAACGATTCATCGAACGAAGCTGAAGTGCTACAACAGATTTCAGCCCTAAGACAAAGTATTTTGGCCGGGGAGTATACGTTTGCCGAAGCCGCAAAAAAGTTTTCAGAGTGTCCGTCGAGCAAAAGCGGAGGAGACCTCGGCTACTTTGAAAAAGGAGCAATGGTTGGAGCCTTTGAAGAGGCTGCATTTGACCCATCGTTAAATCCGGGTGCTATTTCTGAGCCTATACGAACAGACTTTGGTTGGCACCTAATTCAGGTTCAGGACCGACGATAGCGGCTGGCCCGTCTTCTAATCTATGGACGTTTCGACAAACCCTTGTTTAATAGCTTTAACGGCCGCCTGAGTGCGGTCATCGACAGCCAGCTTTTGAATAATATTACCCACATGGGCTTTAGCCGTGTGGGTGGTCACATTCAGGGCGCTAGCGATTTCTTTATTGCTCTTTCCATCCACAATAAGCTCTAGGACTTCCATTTCCCGCTCGGTTAAGTCCGTATTATACCGCTTTCTCTTTGGCTCTTTATAGGAAGGGCTTTCCGGCTCAGTGGCTTGTTGAGGCTTTGGACTGGAAATCGAATGCAATACCATGCTGGCAATCGCTGGGTCCAGCCATAAAGCCCCTTCCAGAACCATTTCAATGACCTGGCATAGTCGATTAACCTTGATATCTTTCATGCAGTAAGCATCAGCTCCTGCTGCCAGAGAAGCAATGACTTCCTCTTGGTCTTTATGGGAAGTGAGCATAATGATTTTGATATCCGAGTATTTTTCTTTGATCTGTTGGGTCGCTGTAATACCATCCATAACTGGCATGCCAATATCCATTAAAACCACGCTTGGATGCTTTTCGCCTGCGAGGCGGAGGGCATCACTCCCGTTTTCTGCCTCGGCAACCACTTCAATATTATTTTTTTCATCCAGAGCAATGACGAGGCCATAGCGAACCAACTCATGGTCTTCCGCAATCAGTAGTTTAATAATCGTGTCACTCATGAATACTCTCCGAACCCTGCTTTCTGGGTAGGGTAATAAAGAAACTGGTTCCTTTGCCCACATCACTTTTAACACGAATATTGCCGCCGTGTAACCCTAAAATCATTTTACAAATATAGAGCCCCAGCCCGGAGCCAATCTTTTTTCGGGTGCGTTGAACAACAAAATAGCGATCAAACAAATGTTCTTGTATCTCAGGCGGAATACCCGGCCCATTATCGCGCACTTCAACCTCAATAACCCCGTTTTCGTTACTTTCCCGGATTTCAATGCGACTGTTAGTCGGGATATTATCCAGCGCGTTACCTATTAAATTAATAAAAACTCGCTTTAACTGTTGACGATCACCAGAAATGGTTGGAATTGCGAGCGATAACTCATTGACTAGTTCAATATCCTTTGTTTCTGCAATCAATGAAAGCTCCTGAAGACATTCCGCGGCTAGCTCACAAAGGTTGACTGGTTCTCGATTCAGCCGAACCTTGCCGGCTTCATATTGATTAATTTCCAGCAGCTTGTTGACCATGCTTAGTAAATCTTCATTGCTATGGACTAAGCGCTCAACGAGTCCTGATAGCTTATCAGGTAAAAGCTCCTTCTGACTCTGTAAAATATCAAAAGCCCTTTGTTGAGCAATTAATGGGGTTCTTAAATCGTGAGTTAAAGCGGAAATAAACGTATCTCGGAGTACTTCGCTTTCTTTTACTTTTTCCAGAGCTTCTTTTAATTCGGTATTTGCTTTTTTTAGTTCTTCGGTACGTTGTGATACCCGATGTTCCAGCTGTTCATTCAGACGACGGATTTCTTTCTCCATTTGTTTTCGTTCCGTAATCTCATGTCGTATAACAGCGTATTGGTGCGGTTTCTTCCTTTCATTTAACAGAGGAACAATGGTTGTATCCACCCAATAGTGGGAGCCATCTTTCGCCCGGTTCTTAACATCACCTTTCCATATACTCCCATTGCCAATGGTTTTCCACATGCCTTCGAAAAACTTCTGTGAATGGTGATCTGACTTGATAATACGATGGGTTTTCCCGATGAGTTCTTCGGGTGTGTATTTGGAAATTTGACAGAATTTATCGTTCACGTAAATAATAATGCCCTGAACATCTGTAATCGCAACGATTGCAGATTCATCCAAGGCATATTTGATGTTTTGAAGCTCGATTTCAAGCTTCTGTGCCATCTCTTGTTTCAAATGTTTTGAAGTGTTTGGGGCCATTATGGGTTAAACAGTTTCTACTTCTTTTTTTAAGCTATGTCCCGCTATTAGTTTTAACAAGTCAAAAGTGGTTACAATGCCAATCGGGTCTTTATCCGGTGTTGTGATAATAACCCGGTGGATTCGATTTTTAAACATGATCGTGGCAAGTTCCTCAACCTCGGTATCAGGTAAGGCCGTGAAAACATCACGTTTCATGTAGTCAGAAACAAATCCTTCTGTAATAGAGTCCAGATGCAATCCTTCTTCAGCCAAGATGCGATCAATTTTGGCTTCTTCAAAATAATTAGATGAAAACATAATATTGTTACCGGAATTAAGCAAAATGTCGTGGATACTCATGACACCGATCAGGTTTTTCTCAACATCCACAACCGGCGCACCACTAATCCGGTTTGCGATAAACAGTTCGACGGCATCCTCGCACATCATTTCGGGCTTGATTGTAATCAACTGGCTTGACATGATGTCTTTTGCATAGAATTGCATGAGTGGGTCCTCCTTAAGGATTGATCATTAGATTGATTTTAAATCAAATTTTAGAAAAAAGACACCTCGCCAAATTCTCATTAACGAGATGTCTTTTTTGAGTCAGGATATTGACGATAAGTCCTTAATCAATATTTACTTTTTGTTTTTTAAAATCAGAAAAGGGATACATTAATGACATGGTGGAGCCTCCTTCAAATTCAACATAAGTGCTTCAGAGGTTTCAGGCTCTATAATCTTACTGTGCCACAAATGGAGACGATGAAAAATTCAACATTGGTCTATTACTCAAGTAGCTAATACCCTGTTTGCTTCCATTAATCACCTAGTGAGGTCAGTTCTTCTCCAGTAGGCAGTCGTTTTTTGATGGTACATGATATTTACCTGCAGGCGTAATCGACTCAACGTGAATCCAATGCTGTTCGTTTTCCGCTTTGTCCACGTTTCGCATTCGCTTTGTGCTTTGTTCACCACAAAACATCACATTTTCACCTGACTTCCAACCCTTTGTTTGTCCTGTATCGACACCATGAACTTGCCACAACGACATATCATCCAGCTGAATCACTTCACCGCAATCGTAAACATGCTTTATCCAATGAGGTTCACAAGCGTTAACCACGGCAAAGATACTGATTAAACAGCCGAGAACAAGTGAAGTCCCAAACCAGGTTATTTTTCTAGAATAGCCCGTCATTTTGCTTATGCTCCTTTGCTTTTTTAACGAATTACAAGAATATTATGATTATCCGACTGAACCAACCGGTGACTTACGCTCCCCAACAGCCATCGGGTGAGTCCCTGCCGGTTATGACTGCCAACAACAACCAGATCCGGCTCCCGTTTCTCTGCCTGATGAATCAGCTCATAGGTCGGAGCGCCTTCAGCAAAAAGAGAGTCTATGACGTTAACACCGGATTCCTCCAATAGGTTTTGGGTCATTTCCAATACCATTTTCGAATTCTGCTCTAAGGCCGTGTCTACACTTTCCATGTTCACGTACGGAGCTAGTATGGGGTTCTGTTGAATCGGAATTTCCCGGACATGGATAAGAGTGACTTCCAACCTATCGGCGGGAAGAAAGCGGGGTAGTTTTCGGGCGGCCTCCAATGAAGCTTCTGAGCCATCCGTAGCCAATAAAACACTTATTGTATCTTTCCCGGCATCCAATAGCCGTTTCAACACCAATACGGATGAAGGGGCATGGGTCGCCATATATAGCGTAAAACTACTGGCCGACTTGTTTTTCTGCTGGTCATCGCTGGTCCCCACCACAAACAAGTCCTGCTCCGATTTTAAAACAGCTTCACAGCCCCTATCCGATGAATCGCTCACATAGTCATTAACCAGATTAAACCCATCTCGCTCCAGAGTCTCTGCATATTGTTTACGGATGGTATGCAGTTTATTACGCTGATGACTTACCTTTTCCCAAAACTCGCTCGGTTCTTCCTCTTGATGTGTCACCGATTCCATCACTTGAACCAATGCCATTTCTACTCCTTGAGGCGAAAACCATCGCCGAAGTTCAGGAACGATCCAAGCACCTTTTTCATTGTTCTCTAAAAGAACGATCACCCGATTCGACATTAGTTTTTTACTCTGCGACGCTAAATTTTCTTGCTCTGAAACCTTGACCATAAGGTACCTCCTCTAATAAATCTTTAAAATAGCCTCGTTTTATTCTATCTCAAACAAACCCTTTGTTAGCAAAAGGGGTAAGCCGCCGGTTGTTCGTTCTTATTCATAACTGCGAAAAGGGGGCTTTTCGCCCCCTTTTCAAGTAGTGGCCTCACCACTAATCACTGCTTTTCAACTTATTCGGTTTTTCGTTATGTTTGCCATATGTCAATTAAAATGACCTTTTTATCGACTCCCAATAAATTTTTTAAGCGTGTTCGTGGTGGTTCCAACTATTTCTCAAAATATTACATATTATCTTACCAATCTTCGGCCTCGGCTAAATTAATGACCACCTAACATTCACTACCTTAAAACCATAGGATTTTCACGTCTGGCATTAGGATTGATTGTATTTGTTTTATATAAAAACGCAACCATTTTTAATGCCTCCTATCTCTATTATTCATGTTACTCAAAAATTAAAACTTTCTGAAATTTATCTGAACAACTATTGATACTATCCCATAATCTTGCCTATTTAGAATGAGGCAAGTAGGCATTACCCAAATGGGCAGTAACATCGGTTCAAAAACCGCCTGAATGGGGGGGAGTATAAAGGAATAAAAAGGTTTATCATTAATGTAGAGAGAAAGTGTAATGATTACGAGGTGTCTGAAAAATGACAGCAGTTGCCTATCAAAAAAATAACCACGGAAATGGGGTTCGTATTCCTATTCAGGACTTGCCTCCAGTTTATTTTAGAAAATGGGGGCAAAAGGATGTTATTCCTTATCAGTTTGCCGCTTATTTTAGAAAAATTTTACAACAACCCCGCTACCAAAGCTTTAACGTATTAGCGCTTCCCTCTCCCGTTGAGTTGACAGGATTTTTTGGATGTTCAGAGATGGCCATTTTCCAAGGATTCCAGGAGTTGCAACGGCAAGGGTATGATTATAAAATTCAGGGACTGGATTTACCAATTCTCTTGCAAGACCCTAAAAAGCGAAATCAAAGCGCCGTCCAACAATGGGGCCGCTTGTCTCAGGAACTACTAAAACCTTGGGATATGGTGAGAAACAGGACAAGAAACCCGCTTGATACTCATCCTTATCAACCAAAACTTTAAACGGAACGAAAATTAGTAAAGGTTTGGCTAATGAAAATTTTAATCCCAATTGATGGATCCGAATGCTCGAAAGAGACGTTAGAGTGGGCTTCTAATGTTTTAGCTTGCAAAAATGTGAATTTTTTCCTTTTTGAAGTGGTTGAGCCGACTTTAGGCACACCGGTTGGAAATTTTGAGATAGAAAAGGTTTCTCAGCACTTGAAAGAGGCTAAAGCCATGCTTGAGAATGCCGGGTGCCAAACGGTTAAAGTGGCTTACCAAACGGGCAATGCGCCTCATGAAATCTGCGAATACGCCAAGGAAATCGAAGCCGATCAGGTATTGATGGGATCTCACGGACGAACAGGACTATCCAAATTACTTCTGGGTAGCGTTAGCGCAAAAGTTCTAGCCGAATGTGAGCAACCGGTCTTCATCTACCGAAACACCCAAAAAAAACGGTTTGAAATGATGACACCTAATAAAATGCTCTAATGGCTAATAAGAAATTAGCACCCTGATTAATTTAACCCCCGTATGTTGATCCTATGATAACACTGTAACATCGAATTAAAACATTGACCCTAATGTTTTAAAAGGTGGTGAAGTGTCATGCAAGATATAGCTCTTAAAAAAATAGGACACCCCTATATAACCCTTCAAGTTCGTCCAGTTTTTGAGCATCCTAACGCAAAAATCCGCAAGGTAGTTTGGACTCCTTTTGCGGGTACGGATATTTTTATCCGAAAAACCCATGCACCGATCGCCGAAATTGAGAATGACGCTGTTTATAAAAAACCATGGACAGAGCCGTTCAATAAAATGGGGCGAGACGTTGGCAGAGCAATGGCTCATTACGTGCATGCTTTAAAACGAGGTGACTTTGTGTACGCCCCTTAAGCTGGAAAGAAGGTGATGATCATGCGTACCGACACAGTTTATAGCACCCCTCTTTATCCGGTTCGTTTTAAGAAACACTGGGAAAGAACCGCCCAAGAAGAGCGAACGGCTCCAAGCCGACGGAAAGTTTTAATTGAGTATATTAATTTCCCTAAAAACGAATTAAGAGTCGATACGTTTGAACGTCGTGTGGCGTAATGACTTTATCATGTTTGGTGCTCATTTATTCGATGTTACCTGTTTGGCTAGTTTTTTAATTACCCAAATGACTCAAAAAACTTTACCCAAGTGACTAATTCCAACCGGACATGTTGATCCTACGATATAGATGTTGAATGAAAGAGAGCTTTAGAACAAAAGCCCTCACAGGGAAAGAAGGTGATCAGCTATGGAACCACGATTTGGTCTATACGTCATCCTAGAGCCGATTAAATTTGCAGGACAAAAGCTGAAAGAGGCGGCCGATACCGTTAAAGTAAATGGAAATCGAAGAATCATCTTTGAGTATGTCCCTCAGTTGCCAGCACCTTTAGAGGCTGATATTTTTGAGTTCACTACTCAAAACACCCGATAGAATAAACCACGTTACGATTTAGAAAAAATTCAGGAGGACTGAAAAATCATGAACTTTCTCAACAATGCGTTTTCCAGTTTCAGAGGGAATCCACCTCAACAGAGTGGTTCTGTCAAATTTGGGCAAGGAGAGTCGAAACCATCTGCTGAGAAGATTGTGATTCCACTCCCTGATAAGGGGCACTACCGAGTCACCATTGTGGATGAACCGAATGAAGACAATCCAAATGGCTTACGTATCTCGTTTATCGCCTAAAGGAACAAACCACTCTAAGAGATATAAAACCCCTCGACTGTATTTTTACAACGCTGATTTTAAAAGATCAGCGTTTTTTTACACAAATAACCCGTTCTATTAATAGGAGACTTATGGCCATGATTGGCCAGGCAAGTTCCATGATATGATGCGATATTATGGCGGTTTTTAACATTGAGAGTGACGTTTAATGGCTTGCTCTTTCGAGTTTGATTTTAATAAATGGCTTGCATCAACACCAGAAGCCGACCTTGATGCCGATGGACGGGTTACACCTGACACTCAGGAGGCGGTATATATAGCCGTTTGGCAAAAAGGGAAACGTATTTTCTGGCGCTGGTACGAACAAACCCCATGGGAAAAAGCACTGAATCATGCGTCTGAGGATTTAGACTCAGCCCAATTACAATGGGCTAATGAATCCCTCCAAGTTGAACTGAATTTGACGCATGCTTATCAGAAAATTTCTTTGAAAAAATTGTACCTACTGGCTACAGGAGGGCTCCATGGACTTCGCATTAACCTGAAGGGTCAGAAAGTACGCGTCAGCCCAACGGAGCCGATTATTCAAAATGTTGTTGGCTTCAAGGACGTGATGGCCCAATTTTTTGAGCAGGCTCGTCTTTCTGAAAAGGAATTTTTAGATGCAGGAGGTCAAATCGAGCTTTTCAGCTCAAAACAAAGGTTGATCACGCTTCCCAGTCCAGAAAGCCAACCACCTTCTATTTCGTCTATTGCGATTACCCCATTTTACCGAGCCCAGCCTTTGGTTTCAGTTGCCCAGATAACCCAAGAAAGCGTATTAAGCACCGCGCATTTAATGGCTCAATGGATGCACAGTAACTTAAGCGACTCTGGACGATTGACCTATTTATTTTGGCCGAGTCTTTCCATTGAAGCGAATGGAAATAATATGATCCGGCAATTCATGGGAACTCTATGCCTTTTCCAGTGGGCCGATTTTCAAAAAGACAGGCCATTAAGGGCAAGTGCAGAAAGAAATTTGGCTTATAACATCGATTCTTTTTTTCGTTCGGAAGCCGAGTTGGGATGGATTGAGGAAAAAGGACACAATGGCGACATAAAAATTAAGTTGGGAGCCTGCGCCTTGGCTGCTATGTCGTTACTTTTTTCTGAACAATTTCAGACGAACCACTATCAAAAGGCTTTTCAAGGGCTATCCCGTTTAATTGATTCACTATGGCAGCCAGATGGCTCGTTTCATACATTTCACCTTCCAAAAAGTCGAAACGACTGTCAAAATTTTTACCCAGGGGAAGCCCTGTTATTCTGGGCGGAACAACATGAGAGAACCGCCGACGAAGCGTTATTAAAACATTTTTATCAATCAGTTGCGTATTACCAGCGATGGCATCAGCAAAACCCAAACCCGGCATTTATCCCCTGGCATACCCAAGCCTATTATAAAATATGGAAAATTAATCAAGACACTCGTCTCAAAGAAGCTATTTTTCGAATGAACGATTGGCTATTAAGCGTTCAACAATGGGAAGGTAACTTACCGCCGGATATTCAGGGTCGGTTTTTTAACCTTTCCCTTAATTCAGGGCCGCCTCATGCCTCGGCAACCGGCGTTTATCTGGAGAGTTTAATTGATGCGTATTCCCTAGCGAAGGCAACTCAAGATAAAGAACGACAAACATGTTACCGGGTCGGAATTTTACGAGGCATTCGAAGCCTCATGCAATTGCAATTCAAGGGCGTTGAAGATATGTTTTATGTTCGGCAACCTGAAAAAGTACTTGGAGGTATCCGAACCACGGTTATGAATAACACCATCCGGGTCGATAATGTACAGCATAGCCTAATGGCCTTGATTCGAATTTTGCAGCGGCTTGAGCTTAAAGATTATAATTGAGAACAGATTGACGCACCCCAAAAACGGTTACCGAGAATTTCCATATTCTAACTCCCAAAATTGTTTGAATTTCTCATAATTAAATTTTTCAACTAAATTTTTGTACCCATTTCCTTCGGTTAGAAAAAGTGTTCCGCCAAGTAGAAATATGTCATTACTTGGTGTTTTTACTAAATGATGGGCAAAGCGGTATTGAATTGTTGCATCAATATTTATTACTTCTTCTTTTGTAGCATTGAAAATAGAAACGGCCTCTTGTCGACCTTGAGTCCAACTTACCAAAAGAATATTGCCATCGGGTAATTCAACCCCTCGTGCATCTCGACCATCTCCACTTCTTCCTAATCGTTCATAAACGAGAACTTCACCTGACGGAAGGAGTGTTTCATTAATATTACTTAACATTTTAGATGTGTGGGTTTTAAGATCATAAAGCTCAAAGCGCCCTTCAGGAGATCTTCCTATGGCTTGCCCACCCAATAAAAGTACTTTTTCTGTTTTTAGCTTAAAAGCCTGTAGATGCTCTCGACCTATTTTTATTTCTCCAACAATTTTAGATTGACCTGTTTCTAAATTAAAAAGTTCAACTTCAGTAGCATAACCGACTGGCGGAAACTTTTCCCCAAGCATGTGTTGTTCTCTATTTCCCTTGGGATCAAGCCCCCACTTTATATATTCGGCCTCCCTTTCTTCTGAGTTAAGTATCTTTTTACCGCCAAAAATTAATAATTCCTTCTTATTTAGAGGAATTGCGACAGCTCCAATACGGTCAACGTTTAACTGCCCAAGCTTTTTAAGCTTTTCTGTTCTCGGATCAAATAATAAAACCGATTTTGGAACTTTTCTCGCCCAGTTTATAAAGCGCTTCTTGTCAGGGTGAGAACGAGGCATGCCTCGATATTCAAGCCTTTTACTTTCAGCATTTCCTCCAATAATGACAACATTACCATTTTCCAATAAAAGATTAAAAGAGCTCCTACGAGCTAATTCTGGTTCGCTTAAAGCTTTATAGTTATCTTTTAGTGGATCATAAATCAATGCTGTTGTTTTTACATCAACCTTCTCATCACAACCCACCCAAAAACTGCCCATTAACAAAACACGCCCATCTGCCAAAGTTAGAGCCCTAGAGCTTGGGTAAGAGGGGGCACTATCAAAAGAGCAAGGCATTCGAGCTGTCTTTTTGCTTTTTCCTGTTTTGGGGTCATATATTTCAGCATTCATTTGTAAAATACGTGGTGAACCACTATTCGCTAAATAAATTCGACCATCTTTTAATACGGTTGCATTTCCTGGTTCATAAATTCCTTCTGTTCTGCCGGCCTTCTCAAAAAATTTACTTGGGTAATCATCAGTTATTTTTCTTTGCCCAGAATCAGAACAAGAAAATAAAGCTAAACTAGCCAAAAGAACCCATGTTAATAATAATACTTGCCTCATCTGCTTAAAAGAGACCCTCTCAGTTTGCTAATCTACCTGTTAAAAGATATATACCATAATTCCTCTAGAAACGCCTTAGACAGGTCAATTAGCAATCCGCTTTCGTTGTGACCTCTCGAAAAAACACTTCGCCCGCAAGATATCCTCTATCAGGCCAACAATGTCATGCCAAGGGTGCGCCATCACATCAATACGCCCCATACTTTGGGAAACACCGTACCAAGGGGCAAAAGAACAATTCTAATGCCTTCCTGATGTACGTCTGAAAAAAATAGTTTTAAAAACAATCCGACTCCCACAGCGGAAAGTTGTTGTAGCCCAAACCCCACGGTTCGTTGCAGTATATTAACCAGAGACAATGAAAACCCAAAGAGAACGGCCAACCAGAAGGGGCTAATGGGACGTGTTCGGTTTTGAACTTGAAATAGATGTCCCAAAGCGTAGATGTCAAAAACTAAGGCCAGTGCCCCCAGAATATTAACGGCCAGAACCTGGCTGATTAGTCTAAGTATGGAAGTACAGGCCAAAATAATGATAGCCAGAACATTCGACTGTTCCGAATGACGGGTTTTGGCACTTGAAACACTCCAGACAAGAAGCCCAACAACGCTAAGAAACACCCAAAACCCTCCAGAATCATATGAGGGATCCATCCAGGTATTAACCAGCCACAAAACCGGGTGAACCGAAAGCACCAGCACACCAATGATAAAAAGAAGGCGAGTGATGGGTATCTTCGTCAAAAATTGCACAGCGTTATTCATCCTTCCCACTATGACAAACGACCGTGCAGTCCTGATGGATTTAAGATGAAATTACTGTGCAATTTTTGTGCAAAACGGAATTCTAATGATGAAGTACAGCTTTTGGAGGGTTCCTGAGCTGAAAGGGTCAATGGTGTCTTTTCATTGCCTGGTCTTGTGTTTAAGTGTTTTGAATAAAAACTGGCCTCCTACGGATGGAGGAGATTATACGTTTCAACTCAAGCATTAAGAGTAGGCCACCGATAGGAGTCTTATAACCAAAAAGTAACCCTAATAAAATTCACCGATAGAAATCAGCTTTTTAATCCTACCAATCCAATAACCCTTAGGAGGAATCAATCCCTACCCTATTTAATAATCGAAAAAAATAAAAGCGTGTGCATAGAAAAACGGTTATTTTATTCGCTCATGGATGGGTGAACAGTCGTTGTCTGCGGATACGTAAATAACACAAAACAGGATAAACCAGCTTTAACTTCTGAGACAAATCCCTACAGGTGAGTGAACACCGGGAGTGTTGTTGTGCTCTACTCAGAGTGAAGCGGGTTGTTCTGACTAATTAATCACATCATTACTCAGGCAATACGAAAAAGGAGATTTCAAATGCCTTTAGCAATTAATACAAACGTTATGTCCCTTAACGCTCAGCGTAATTTATCCATTAACACCAATAACCTGGCTAAATCACTGGAACGTTTATCGTCTGGTTTTCGGATTAACCGAGGAGCAGATGATGCGGCGGGCTTACAAGTTTCTGAAAACTTAAGAGCTCAAATTCGAGGCTCTAAAGCGGCGTTAGCCAACGTTCAAGATGGTATGAACGTATTAAACATTGCCGATGGCGCTTTAGGCGTTATTACCGAAAACCTCCAACGGATGCGAGAACTGACCGTTCAAGCCGGTAACGATACCTATGACGTGGCTCAGCGTACCGCCATTAAACAGGAACTCGATGCCCGAGCTGCGGATATTACCCGAATCTCTGACGCTGTTGAATTTAACGGTGTTTTTCTTCTTGATGGTAGTTCCGATGGTGCAACCAACTTTGTTTTGCAAGTTGGCGCAAACGATAGTGCGGCAAACGATACCATTGATGTTGGTGCAACCGGTGCTTTCGCTGATACAGATGCTGCGGCTTTAGCAGTAAACGCAGCTGCAACCAACGTAACGGATAACCCTAACTCATTAACCACCTTAACGGCGATTGATGCGGCTATTGTTACGGTTAATACCCAACGGGCAACCATTGGTTCAATCGTTAACCAATTAGAAAGTGCGGAACAGAATCTGTCACTGGGCATTGAGAACCTATCTTCGTCCGAATCTAGAATTCGAAACGTGGATGTGGCTTCCGAGAGTGCGAATTTGACACGAAATCAAATTCTGCAGCAAGCTTCTGCGGCCATGCTTTCTCAAGCCAACCAAGCGCCATCACTGGCTCTATCCCTCTTACAGTAAACCCACTCATTTTTCCAACTTTCCATTTGGCGGAGATTTGAACGAACGTTCAAGCCTCCGCCTTCCTTTTGCTTTTGATTTATCGCTATCAAACAACAAAACTATCCAATCTGTTTTAGGTCATGTAAGGGAGGGGTTTTACGGATTTTATCCCAAAAATCAAGGAGTCGATTTCTACCTTCCTCCTGCGAATAGGGGACGGTTTTCGATTGCTTTATTTTCAGAACGACAAAAAATCATCCTATTTTTTAAAAAGGCTAAATTAAGTCTATAAAAGGGATTAAGCCCATTTTGTTAAATAGCGCTACTCCTTCGTTCGGAGGAGAATTGAACCGGTTTCTAAAGATTTAAATCTAGTGTCACGATAGGACACTTGTAAGCACCCACTCAATTAACCAAACGAGTAGCGCTTACACCAAATAAACCACATACGTTACAGGAACCACTGCATTAAATAGACGACACTAAAATAACCGTGTGCGTGTTTCCGAAAATAAAATAGTTGGAAAAAACGGTTGGAAAATAAATAAGTAGAAAAAATGAGTTAGCGTCCTCAGGTTTTCACATCCTGAAAAGACTTAAGGTTATGTTTTAAGTTTTATTAAGGGGTGCGTCAGCTTGCGGAAAAAGTTAGGAAAAATGATGAGTTATCCAATTCACAGGAATTGGCTTACTCGCAAAGGAGTTTACTATGCCTCTCGTTATTAATACCAATGTTAGTTCACTAACATCTCAACGTCACTTAACTAACAATACAGCAGCACTTGGCCGATCCATTGAACGGCTGGCGTCCGGCTTCCGGATTAACCGGGCTGGAGATGATGCAGCTGGATTGCAAGTATCTGAGAACTTAAGAGCTCAAATCCGAGGCTCTAAAGCAGCTTTGGCCAATGTTCAGGATGGTGTTAACGTTATGAACATTGCCGACGGCGCGCTCAGTGTTATTACCGAAAACCTGCAACGAATGCGAGAACTCGCTATTCAGGCGGCCAATGACACCTATGATGTGGGTCAACGTGCTGCCATCAAACAAGAGTTAGATACCCGAGCCGCAGACATTACCCGTATTTCAGACGCAATCGAATTTAATGGGGTCTTTCTATTAGACGGATCACTTGTCGGTAACTTCTTCCTTCAAGTGGGTGCAAACAATGTCTTGGCAAATGACGTTATTGATGTCGCCGCAACGGGTGCTTTTAACGACATAGATGCCACAGTACTGGGTGTTGATGCCGCTGCAACAGTCATTACAGATAACGCAAATTCTAGAACAACCGTTGGTTTAATTGATGCCGCCATTACAACGGTGAACAACAGAAGAGCATCCATTGGCGCCATTGTAAACCAACTGGAAAGTGCGGAACAAAACCTGATGATCGGGATTGAAGCCCTCTCAACATCTGAATCCCGAATCCGAAATATTGATGTCGCCGCCGAGAGTGCAGCGCTCACTCAAAATCAAATCCTGCAACAATCGGCAGCAACCGTGCTTGCTCAAGCAAACCAAGGCCCGGCTTTGGCGCTACAGCTACTGCAGGGTTAAAACAAATTTGACGGGTCACGTCAATCTCTTTATCCCTAAGTTAATTACGGATAATCCCCCTACCCTAATGGTCGCATAATAGACCTTTTACCCACTCATTTTTCCAACCTTTTCTTAACGGGTTTGGCCAAATTACACTTGGCTGAACCCCTTTTTTTGTTTATATCTTTATATAAGAAAAGATAAATTCTGGATTCCCGCCTCTACGGGAATGACAAAAACAACAAACGGTTCGCTGCCAAATTTTTTGTGCGTCAGGTGATGAAAACCCCTTACCAAAAAGAAGCCTTAACAGCTTCTATTAGTATAAATGGTTGCGGGGGCAGGATTTGAACCTGCGACCTTTGGGTTATGAGCCCAACGAGCTACCAGACTGCTCCACCCCGCGATAGATATTTAAAGTGGATGTCTTTAGTGTGGGTCTTAGGATGCTACAAAGGCTCATGGGTTTCAACCCTTTTTTCAGATTATTAATATCCCCTAAACATCCGAAGGTAAATTGGGGTTGGAGGCAATTGGCTCCGAAGAGCTGCTATCCTTGGGTAGCACTGAATAACGCCGGATCAAATCAGTTTTTAATGAATTAACCCGATCAATCATGAGTATCCCGTCTAAATGATCAATCTCATGTTGAACGGCAATGGCCTCTAGATCTCGAACATCTGCTTCAATGGTTTTTCCATGTTCGTTCATATAGCGCACGGTTACCCGAGTGCCCCGCTTCACATTAGCGAGATAGTCAGGAAAGCTCAAACAGCCTTCTCGTACCAGTTTGTTCCGTGACTGTTTAACGATCTCCGGGTTAATCATGACCCGAAGCTGATCCTGCTTCGTCTTAGCGGTCACATCAATTAATACCATCCGAACGGGCTGACCCACTTGCGGAGCGGCCAGACCAACGGCACCATTACACCCGTACATTGTTTCCATCATGTCATCGATCAGACGGCGGGTCGACTCATCCACTGAAGCCACCGGCTGACACTGTTCACGAAGAATAATATGTGGGTACTTATAAATTTTAACAATCGCCAAACCGACTTTCCTTTTTCTGTTTTTGGTTAGAGGGCCACATGTTCCACGGGGTGGTAGGTGATTTCGACGTTCAGGTTTTCGCCCATTTTGGCCAACTCACTCTCAAAGGCACTGGTGTTTAAATCTTTGGGGAGTAGAGTCTCTACCATCATGATGTAAACAGGCCCTTCCTCACCCTGAATAGTTTGGGCGTTCAAATCGGTAATGTTTACCTGATGACGAGCGAGAATCCGGGTAATTTCAAAAGTAATCCCTGTTTTATCATTACCCGCGACGGAAATAATGTAGGGCTGGGCGTCAACCAAAATCCGCTGATGCTCCGAGTCGTCAACCAGCTCCTGAACAAAAACAATAAGACCTATATTTTGTTCGACGGCCATGTACTCCCGACGAATGGTATCCATATCCACATCATCGGGAAAGGTGCCAACCATGATCGAGGCAAATTGTGAGCCCAGAATGGTCATGGTGCTGTCTTCAATGTTGCCACTGTTATTGGCGATAACCTGGGTCATGGCCGCAACAATGCCGGGCTTATCCTGTCCAACGCCAGTAATATATACCTTTTTCAATGCGATATTCCTCTTGATTTTGGATTGATCAATGCGAGTTCTAAAAAATTTTTTATTATCTTTTCACCGAAGGGGGTTCCGATGGATTCCGGGTGAAATTGAACTCCGTAGATGGGTTTATCCCGATGCTGAATTGCCATAATAATATCATCCACGGGTTCTTTGGCAAGGATTTCCAAGACATCAGGAAAATCTTCATAACAGGCGATCAGGGAATGATATCGCATGACTTCAAACGGGCTTGGTAAATCTTTTAGGAGAGAGGATCGACCATCATGCCAAATTTTACTGGTTTTTCCGTGCTTGACTTCGGGCGCCCGTTTCAACGAACCGCCCAGATAATGAATGATCCCCTGAAAACCTAGACAAACACCAAAAATCGGACATGCTAGCTTATCCTGATTCAGAATAACATCCCGACACACACCAAAGTCCGCTTTGTTGTTCGGATGGCCGGGGCCGGGAGATAAAATGATAGCGACAGGCTGTTTTTCCAGTAAGTCTCTAAATGTGAAGATATTATTTCGATGGACTTCCACCGGGTGAGAGGTTAAGGGCTGAACCATCTGATACAGATTGTAGGTGAATGAATCAAAGTTATCAATCAGGAGAATCGGGCGCATGGAACCATCTTTAACCACTACACGTGAGCATTGGAATTAGGGGCTAATTGGGAGGGAGCGGAATCAGAAATACCAGCCAAGGTCAGAGTTCGACCAATAGCGTTGGCCACACGGGCCAGTTCTTCAGTCATTTGTTTCAGCTCCTCCAGGCCAATGGCTTGTTGGGCATCAGAAATAGACCTTTCCGGTTGCGGGTGGACTTCCACCATAACCCCATCAGCACCCATAACCACAGCGCCCCGACTAGCAGGAAGGACCAGACTTCTCTTTCCCGTACCATGACTGGGATCCACAATAATGGGTAAGTGGGTCTTTTCTTTGAGTAAGGGGACAGCCGAGAGATCCAGAACATTGCGTGTAGCAGGATCAAAGCCACGAACACCTCGCTCACATAAAATGACCTGCTGATTACCCTGAATTAAAATGTATTCGGCGGCCATGAGAAATTCATCAATGGTGGCCGAGAGCCCCCGTTTGAGAAGCACCGGCTTTTTTTGTCGTCCGAGTGCTTTTAGGAGCTCGATATTTTGCATGTTTCGGGCGCCCACCTGAAAGCAATCAAGAAAGGGATCGGCTTCCCAAAGCTCTTTGACATTCATAACCTCGGTAATAACCAAGAGTCCTAATTCTCGGCGAACCTCGCCCAAAATTTCCAGCCCTTTCCGGCCGAGCCCTTGAAAGCTGTAGGGTGACGTTCTCGGTTTAAACACGCCCCCTCTAATGCAAGGTATACCTAATGTTTTCAGGGCTTGGCCCACGGTTATCATTTGTTCCAGAGACTCTACTGAGCAAGGACCTGCAATTGATACAACTCCGTTACCACCGAAAACAACACTGTTATCGCCAGATCCAACACGAACCCGGGTTGATTCCATAGACTCTGTATGAAGCGACTGGCTGGTTGAAGAACGATAAGCAAGGTAACGGGGTGACATAGGGTTGAATCCTAAAACTTCTTTGAATTCATTGATTAATAAGGCTAAAAATCACGGAGAGAAGCCCAACGAGTGTCAAATCCTGAGCCTTTCATCCTATCGTATTTAAAAGCTAAAAAAAAGCTATTTGAAATATCTCCTTTACAAGTCTCGTTATCTTATTGATAATCATTCTCAACTGCTCTATTAACAATTATTCTCAATAGCAGGAACAAAAGAATGACCATGGCCACCCAACACCTCCTCAGTCTGCCTCATTATCTGGATCAACCGATTCTCTTAAATAACCTTCGGAAGGCTTCCCCCTACCTCTTGCCATTAGCAGGGGCTACTTATGTTGCGGTGGATACATTTAGAGCAGACCCTAAAGAACATGGAAAAACTTTGGTTAAGGGACTATCGGTCACTGGAGTAACAATTGCCTTCGCCCTTTGGGGGGCTAAACTATTTTTAAAACCTTCACCCGCAGGGGCTAAAGAGGTACTTAAAACGTTAAGTCCTTTAATGAAAGAAAAAGGGATGGTAATGAGTCAAAAGCTACGCCGACAGCTGGCTCAATATTCGAACCCTCCTCAACTTCTGAATATTCTTCAGAACAGTTCTAAAAAGAATCTTCCCCCATCAATTAAGTCTTTTTTACAGACAAGTACACTCACTCCAGTGAAACATCATCAACTCAAACTGAATGTAGCCCGTCTGTTAATTGAAAAAACGTCCAGTCATTCACCACTGAAAACCCAAGTGCTTCAACTGATTCAAAAAGCTGAAAACCGGGTTTTGACGGTTAACGAAATTCATCAACTTCGTCAAACCGTTCCCAAATTAGCGCCTGATCTGGAAAAATCAAAGCAGTGGCTTCAACTACTCATGGCCCAACCGGCCCATGTCTCTGGTAAGGAAATCATGAATGAAATTAAAAATCTTTCTTTGATGGGCCTGTTCCCCATTCTGGGAGGTTTACTGGGCGGAGTGATGGGTAATGCGATTAACCGTGAGGACTGGCGGGACAAATTTAAAAACCAAGCCAAAGAAGGGTTTTTTCAGTATTTTGCCAATATTCTCCTATGTAATATTGGGGCCGGAATCTGTTTATCGTTACTGGAAAAAAACGCCCCTAAAATGTCAGGTAATCGAACCGCTCGTTTTGCGGCCATGACTCTAGGGATTGTCTCATTTGGAATCCTGGGGGGAAGTGCCATTGCCAATTTCCTGGGTAAAAACCTGATTAATGGCATTATTGATGACGGTCTCGTGGAAGGCACTCAGCAATTTTTTGAAAAACTAAGAGCAGACAATGAAACCTCTCTGTTTGAAGGGCTTTACGATGAACGAAAACCAGAAGCCCTTGATATCGGGCTTCATTTGGATGACATGGCAACAGTAGGCGTATTATCCGGCCTAAAATGGATTGAACCCGCACTTCCCTTTTTCTATTCTATTTCCGGTATCCGAACCGGCATTGGCTATCGCACCCATAAAAAAGAGAAGCCGGAACGATCATCCGAACCTCAACAGTCGTATTCTAATAAAAACACGTGTCCTCAACTCTTTCAAGGTCACCATGTTTTTAAAATGCTTAGTCACCAGCAACAAAAGCCCTTTCAACACTCTCACGTTCAACGCTAGTTTCTAATATAGCTCTTGGGATCGAGAATATCCCGAACCGCGTCTCCAACGACATTAAATGCCAGTACGGCTAGGAAGATGAGTAGACCAGGCATGAGCATCCATGGGGCATATAACACATTCGGAATGCTTTGAGCTTCTTTGAGCATATTACCCCAACTGGCATCGGGCTGGACAATCCCCAATCCCAAAAAGCTAAGACCGGATTCCATCAGGATATATCCCGGTACCGAAAGGGTAAGAGCCACAATCAGGTAGCTAGCTGTTTGTGGCAAGATATGGCGTATGATAATGGAAAAATTGCTAAGGCCAATGGCTCGTCCAGCTTCCACAAATTCCTGCTCCTTAATCGCCAATACCATACCGCGAATGACCCGGCTAAAGCCCGCCCAACCAATAAAAGCTAAAATAACCACCACCATGGTGAACCGTTGGGTACTACTCAGACTGGACGGAATAATGGCCGCCAGTGTAATCAGCAGGTAAAGTGAAGGGATCGACATAATCACTTCCGCCGCCCGCATCATCAAATTATCCACCCAACCGCCAAAGTAGCCGGAAATCCCACCGTAGATCAGTCCCATCGGAAACGCAATGAACAAGCTTAAAAAGCCGATAGTCAGGGAAATTTGCCCACCAAATAGCAAGCGGGAAAAATTATCTCGCCCGTTCATGTCGAACCCTAATAAGGCGAGGCGGGCGGGAGCGTCCACGCCAAACAGGTGAATGTCGCTAGGAATAATCCCCAAGAATTGGTACGGTTCGCCGTGGACAAAAAGTTGAATGGGGTGGATTTCGCCAATGACAGGCTGAAATGAATATTCCAGGTTGGCCGGGTCGAATTGTCTTTCATAACGCTGAACGTAAGGCCAGGTAATACCGCCAGATTCGCTAATCATATAAATGGGTGTCGGTGGTGCATTGGCTAAATCCCGATCACTCCATTGCTCGCCATAAGGCGCAATTACATCGGCCAGACCGACCATCAAGTACAAAACGGCTAGGATTAAAACACCTAAAAAGGCAACCCGGTCTTTCAGAATAAGTTTAAACACCTGTAGCAGAGCATCTCGGCCAACGGTAAGGCTCGCTTGTTTGGTCTGTTTAGCGTTCGTTTTTTTTCCTGACATGGGATGGGCGCTCTTTTCAGTTTAATTCGATACGGGGGTCCACTAACTTAAGTAAAATATCCGCAAGAAGGTTACCCAGAACCAGCATAGCCGAAGACATAACCAATGAAGCCATAACCGTGTTGGTATCGGTTTTCATAACAGCCTGATAGATAAACTGCCCCAATCCAGGGTAGTTCAGGACAATTTCCACAAGTAGAGCCCCACTGAGCAGGGCGGAAAACTCGTAACCCAGCATGGTGACCAGTGGATTGACCGCTGTGCGGACAGCATGTTTATAGATAACCACGTTTTCAGCCAGCCCTTTGGCACGGGCCAGGCGAACGTATTCCGCCTGAAGGACATCCAGTAGATTGCCTCGCATCTGCCTTTGAATACTGGCCATGCCGCCAAAGGAAAGAACCAACACAGGGATAATCAAATGCTTCAAAGCATCTAACACCTGACCCACAGGAGTCATAAATTCGGATCCTTCGCTAAACAAGCCGCCAAAAGGCAAAATACCGGTTCCAACTACAAAAACACCCATTAAAATAGCCACCACAAACGAAGGCGCCGCCATGCCAACGGAAGAAAAAAGGGTCAGCAATCGATCCGTCGTCGAACGCCATCGCAAAGCAGCATAGACACCCAAAGGCAAAGCGACCAACCATGTCAAAAGAACCACAATCACGTTCAGCATCAGGGTGTATCCCGATTTTTGGATCAATAGCGTTGCCACATCCTCGCCACTAAACGTGAGACCCAGGTTCGGCTGGAAAAACTCATGCCATCGACCTTCCATGGGCGCTTGCCAGTCAAAATTCAGCAAGTGGCTAAGCCATAAGCCGTACTGAACGTGCATGGGTTGATCCAACCCAAGGCGTTTTTCCTCTTCTCTTAAAGCTTCGATGGTAATGGCAGGGTTACTCTTAAGCTCCGACAGAGGATCAATGGGGTTTTTTATTGCCAACGCAATGGTGTGAGTCTTTCCGTCAACCCAGGGAATCTGGTAGGTGCCGAAATCAAAATCAAACCGCATGAGCGTAAACCCGATAATGGAGACTAAAATCAGGGTGGGGACCGCATAAAGCAAACGTTTTAAGATATAAATAGGGATGGGCATGCGAGGATTGGTGAGCCTTTTTAATTGAAAACCATAACTCTATTGTAAATCCTTATGACGGATTGCGTCGTTTCGAATACACTTATTTTAAATAACCTCTTTAATAAATAGGGAGTTTTTCAAATGGCGGCTCTAAATAACTTGATTATCAAAACCTTTAAAAAGGCGCGTTCGCCCGAGTTTTTCGAAAAAGCACAGAAGCTCCGGCTTGAGGTATTTGTGAAAGATCAAAACGTTCCTGTGGAAAATGAAACCGACACGCTGGACGATACGGCCACGCATTTTCTTGTGATTGATGCCATTGACCCCTTGCCATTAGCCACTGGTCGGATGTTTCCAGATTCTGATATTAAAAATGCGGTACGCCTTGGACGAATGGCGGTTCGAGAACCTTATCGGGGTCAAGGAGTTGGTGCTGAGCTATTGAAAGCCATGTTGAAAAAAGCCCGAGCAGAGGGTTATCAAGAGGCGGTATGCAATGCCCAAACTCAGGCGATGGATTATTATGCCAAGTACGGCTTTGTCGCTGAAGGGGAAGAGTTTATAGAGGAAAATATTCCTCATGTGTTTATGCGCTGTCCGTTTGACTCATAACATAATGTCGCCCTTTATCCAGAAGAAGCAATCCCCAGCCGATAACAGGAGCCAGCCGTCCGGCAATCGTACTGAGTTTAGTGCTTTTTTTAGAAAGCTGATGGAACGTGGGTGCCCAATACTCCCGTGTTAAAAGCCTTCCTCGAAACCACTTTCTAGCCAACAGAGAAGCCAGCGAAGTCTTTTGTGAGGTTCCCTGAAGAACAAAAGGCTTTTGGATAATCGGCTGTCCCGAAAGGATGGCCAAGGTTCCGAGCACTGATAATGTATCGCTCGAAGGGCGTGAAAAAACAGAGCAATTATTTGAGACGGCACCCACCATAAGATAAACCTCCCCCCTTTTTATTCTTTTTAATTATACAAAAACAATTACATAAATTCAAGAGGGAAAATGAGATTAAATTAAAAGGGCATCATTTCCAGGAAAGCCAGTGAGGGGGTGGAGGCTTCTGCAACTTCCATTTTCCCGACGTAAATCACGGCCACTAAAAGCAATGCCACCACGAAAAACTGAACCCAGCCTTCAGCCCACATTTCTCGAACCCATTTCGTACGTGTTTTTTCCATGGTGCTTTTCCATCCTCTCTCTCTTCTCTTCATTTGCTCTTTGGCAATCAATTCTCTATAACCTGATTATAGCTCTTTTAGACAAGATGGAAACCCTCAAAATAGAGGATGTCTTTAGCCTGAGAGAAATCATGTAAAATAGGATGTGCCTCAGTAAAAACGAAAGGATAATGATCATGGACAATCCACTGGAACTGTTTCCGAAACTAAGAACTTGGGCCGTGATTGGGGTATCTAATGACCGGAATAAGTATGGTAATAAAATTTTTCGGGATCTGCGAGAGGCAGGCTACACGGTATATGCCGTTAATCCTAAATTAACCGAAGTGGAGGGGGAGCCCTGCTACGCCTCGTTAAAAGATTTACCTGATAAGCCCGAGGTCGTAGATGTCGTCGTACCTCCTGCTGTGGCAGAAAAAATTGTGGACGACTGTCTGGAACAAAACATTCAAAATATCTGGTTTCAGCCCGGCTCCGAGTCAGATCAGGCCATCAAAAAAGCTAAAGCCGGTGGAATGACCGTAGTCGCAAACGCCTGCATCATGATTCAAAAACAGGCATGGTCATCGTAATGTTATTGGATATTACTCTGCTTGTCAGACTCATCCTATTTTCAATGGGAATCCATTTTTCAACAAAGACTTGGCTTTCTTTTAAGTAGGGGCTTAATCTTTACTACATCAATAGCACCCGCCGTAGGGAACGGCGGGTGCTTCTCGATTCTGAGTCAGAGGAAAAAGCCTTTGGCTAAAATTCATGTCAAAATTTAAAATAATTTTTTAATAAAGGTTTGCATTAAATTGCCCATGTTGAAGGCGGACTCAAGCTCCTTTAATTCCTTAGGCTCAAAGAAAGTGTGTCTGAGGTCAAAAGGATTTTTCGGCTTTAGGAGAGTTTCTAATTCCTTCAGGGTATTATCAAAAGAGCTAAAACTCGGAGCCAGTGCTTTTTTCGGGTTTGTCATCAGTTGGTTTACTTGAGCACCAAGGGAAGGCGGAAGTGCCCCCATTTTCTGTCCGAACTCTCGGTAGATTTCTTTCTTAGAGCTATTTAAGGTGTTTTGAAGAACTTGAACAGCCTTTGGAGATAAGTTCTTGATTTTATCTTGTGCCAAAGTAAGCTTTTGGGGTGTGGCGGCTTTAACTGCTTCACCAACAATCTTTTTTAACTCCACGAACTCTCTGAGAAGGCCTTCGCTCTCTTTCGTCCCTAAGTTCTTAAGTTCTGCACGAAAGTTTACTTTTGTCGATGTCTCAAGAGTTTTGAAAGCACTCATTAAAGCTTTTTTAAAGTTTATTCGGCTCTGGGGATTCAACGAGAAGGCGAGGGCTTCAGCCGTCATGGGCAATTGTTTCAATGTTGCAAGGGGATGGGTAACCGCTGTTTTTATAGTAGCCCTTCCCCCTATTTGGCCTGCAATGATAGCTTTAGGTAATCTTTTTAGTAGTACTTGAGGGCTAGTAATCATCTTTTTGTGACTCCTTCGTATTAAGTAAGCAATAAAAAATAAGGAAGATACGGAGCAACCGTATTGGTCTTGTCAGAGTGTTGTTACTGCCATTAAGGTGACTCAATATTGAAAAGTGCTATTTTTGTATCCAGTTTGTTACAAAGGCTGGTTCAAACACTTCAAAACATTGGATAACAAAAGGATTCCACCTAATACCACTACCACTAAAATCAAAGCGAGCATAAAAGAAATTCGTTTCTAATGCGTACATCATGATTCAGAAACAGGCATGGTCATTTTAAATTCTCGTTTTTTAGTCTGATATTCCTTATCAGTACAGAATTCAACCATTAGAGCCTGTCACATCCAGCCGGTCAGTAAGAGATTGTTCAATGAATGGGAATGTAACAATTTGATCATTTTCTTACTCCAAAAAACACTTTTTCCGCTTCATAACTTTAATTACTATAAGTCTACGAGATGTTTCACCCTTTTTACCCTTAACCAATAACCAACTAAAAATCGAAAAATCAGGAAACCTCAAATCTAACGATAGGTTGCTCTCAAAAATAAATAAAAGGAAAAGCAACCATGATACCAACTTCTAATGTTTCTCATACTAAATTTGGGGCAGGTTTGATCGTTCCAAGGGTGCCCAAACTGGATGAGTCCTTAAGCCAAAAGATCAGAGTTTTGGAAGCTAGTCGTGAGAGAGATGACTTTACATTAACCGTCTACAAAAAAGAACATCAAACCGAAGGCTCTATAATACAGCTCGGTGAGATTTTTAGCGAATTAAGGGAAAAAGGCATCCCTTTTGTTAGTTTGCCAGATAATCTTGATTCTTCATGGGTGTATGACTTAGGACGTAAAATTTCATTTGAGATTTTAAATAAAGTGTACCCCTATCTTGACCCCCTACCTAAAGGATTCCGTGAACACTTGAATATCAGCAAGCCAAGTGGTGGCACTAAACAGCACTATTTAAAACTATCGGAATTAGAACTTGACAGAATTAACTCAATCGCAGAAAGCAAAAATCTTACTTTCGAGGTCCTCGAACAATATGCTGACCGTTAAAAAAATAGGAGTCGCTGTCTTGAGTCCGTCAGGCACTTTGGTTAATAAGATTTTAATTGCGTGTGACCCTTGACTGTAATATTCTGGGGTCATAGGGGTAGATGGTTGCCATCTATTTTAAATTATTATTTGTTAGAGAGAGGATTTCAGGCCATGAACACATCCAAAGCCTTGTTTTCGGCTCTGCTGGCGTTGACCCTGATGGGGCAAATGACCACGAGCTTTGCGGGAGAAGTCACCGGTAAGGTGGTTGCCGTTTTTCACGAAACCGTTCAATTGCCCAACAAAAAATGGGCGGATAAAGTCTCCGTAACCGTCGCGGACTGTAATGCCAGTAACCGTTTTGTGACAACACACTATACCCCCGGCCGTGTGAGTGAAGATAACACGCTGGCCTTTAACATGCGTCACCTGACCACAGCGGCACGTTCGACAGAACAACGCAACCAGTACATGAACGTGGTGAATGGCCATGCCACCATCAAGTTTGATGAGCAGAGCAAAGCCATCCAGAAAACCACCGTTTGGGGCTACAACTGGGCTTGTGGACAGAACCTAGATAGCGGGGCCAACAGTCAAATGACCAAAGCGCCGACACAAGCGCCCACCGGTCAGCCTGCTGCAATGCCTCAAGAGCAACAACCGGCTGCCGCCGCGTCTTCCAACCCACTGAAAAAAATGAATAAATTGCGACGTTTCGGTGGATTTTAATCCCCTCACCTAAGCAAATGTCGTAGGAAATCAAGCATTAAAGGAGTTTACTCATGATGAATCCATTAAAAACCCTGAGTGTTCTGGGACTCAGCGCAATTGTTTCCCTGAACCTGCTGGCTTCAGCTCAGCAACAATTGCCGCCTCACGTAGCCGGTAAAGTGGCCAACGTCTCCCACGAAAAAGTGAAAGTTGGCGAAAGCTGGCTGGATAAAATTTCGGTAACCGTAGAAAGCTGTCAGACCCCTGGGCAACTAAAAACCGTTCACTACACACCAGGAACCGATAGCGACCGGACGGCACTGGGCCACCTGTTTGAAGAAGACGTGCAATCCGCTCGAACCGCCAACATGGTGAAGCAGAAATTGCCCAATGGCTTTGCCGTGTTCTGGATCGATCAGGCCAATAAAGTCCTGCGAACCGGCATTCTCGGCTCTAAAATGGACTGCCGTGTGGTGCCTTCCATCCTGCAACAGTTCTAAATTAAGCACATTATTTTTTTAAAAAAGCCCCAGAGTAAGATTGTTCTGGGGCTTTTCTTTTGTTTTTTGTTTGCTCCGGCTATAATAGTCCCCTTCTTTTAGATAGTAACGGGATAGCCACGATGACCATGCGAACTGATTCGAGTGAACCATGCACTTTGAACACAACCGCCAAAAACTCGGGGGAGAAAATCGCCATTCTCGATTGTGGGGCCCAGTATACCAAGGTCATCGATCGCCGGGTACGAGAAATGAATGTGGAAACCGAGATTTTTCCATTGAACGTTCAACCAGATCGATTGCGAGACGGATTTTCGGGCATTATTATTTCGGGCGGGCCAAACAGCGTGTATGAAAAGAACGCCCCCAAATGCCATCCTGATTTATTTAAATTGAATCTGCCGGTGTTTGGCATTTGCTATGGTATGCAACTGCTGAATTTGGCTTTGGGCGGAACCGTTCAATCGGGAACAACCAAAGAGTACGGCGAAACCGTCATTCAAGTTCAACCCGATTCGTCTTTATTTAAAGGGCTGGAACAAAATCAGCAGGTATTAATGAGCCATGGCGACCGGATAGACGCCTTAGCGCCAGGCTTTTCGGTTGTGGCGGAATCCGCCGGTGGGGGACAGCAGGAACGGATTGTTGCTGCCATGGCCAACCCTGAGGCTAAAATTTACGGCGTACAGTTTCATCCAGAAGTAGAGCTGACCGAGCACGGAACAGATATGCTTAAAAACTTTCTCTACGAAGTCTGTCAGGTCAGTGGATTATTCCAACTAAAAGACCGGATTGAGATGGCCATTGAGGACATTCAACAGACCGTTGGCGATAAAGACGTCTTTGTTCTGGTAAGCGGCGGAGTGGATTCCTCTGTTACAGCGGCCTTACTGGTTAGAGCGCTAGGGCCTGAGCGAGTGTACGCCGTGCATATTGACTCTGGTTTCATGCGGCACCAGGAAAGCGACGGCGTGTGCGAGGCTCTACAAGCTATTGGACTAAAAAATCTGCGACGGATTGACGCAGCGGATTACTTTTTTAACGGCATGGCAGAGGTTAACGGAAAAACCATCGGTCCCCTGAGTACCCTGACGGATCCTGAACAAAAGCGCCGGATTATTGGCGATGTATTTTACCAGATGATCCAAAAAGCCATGGCCGAGGCGGATTTTGATTTGGATAACGCCTTTATCGCTCAAGGCACGCTTCGACCAGACTTAATCGAGAGCGGCAACCGGAGCGTGAGCGAAACGGCCCATAAAATTAAAACCCACCACAACGATGTACCGATTATTCAGGAACACCGGGAAAAAGGGCTGATTATCGAGCCCAATAAAGACTGGCATAAGGACGAAGTCCGAGAAGTGGGGCGACAGCTGGGCTTGTCTGAAGAACTGGTGAGTCGACAACCGTTTCCGGGGCCGGGTCTGGCTATTCGGATTCTTTGCGTGGATAAGCCTTACATCACCAACAAATTTGAGGCCACCCAAAAGGCCCTGAAGGAAAAAGCCAGCGCCAAAGGGTACGATAGTTTGTTATTACCCGTAAAATCCGTTGGCGTTCAGGGTGATGGCCGCTCGTATAGCTACCTGGCCATTCTGGCGCCTCAACAGCCAGAACGGCTCCAGAACTGGGACGAACTAAAAAACTTGGCCCGGGATATTCCCAACCACTTGCATACCGTTAACCGGGTAGCGGTGATTCTGGACGGACAGCCTTTGCCAGAGCAATGCCAGACCATCACGCCCACCACACTTCAGTCGGAAACCGTAGACAAACTACGTCGAGTGGATCATCAGGTAACCTCCGCTTTTCGAGCGGCAGGAATTCATGATGATATCAGCCAACTGCTGACGGTGCTGGTTCCGGTCGATATGTCTGGCGAAAAAGGACACTCCGTAGCCATTCGTGCCGTGGTCACGTCGGATTACATGACAGCACGTCCGGCGTCGCTGGGAAAAGAAATTCCGTTGGCGTTTATTCAACATCTGGCCAATATCCTTTCGGATGAGCCGGGCATGGATCGAGTGATGTATGATATAACCAGTAAGCCGCCCGCCACAGTTGAATGGGAATAACAGAAGCTTAAAGGGAGTTCACAACCATGAAAAAAATAGGTTCCGGTCATCCAAGCCCCTTCTTTAATCCATTCGGGGTGATTTTTGGAATAATCGGATTTTTCGTTAAGCTTGTGGGCTTTTTCCTAATGTTGGTGACTTTGGTTACAGGCGCACTCATGAGTATTGCCCTGTTTTTTGGCCTTAAAAAACTGACCCACAAGTCCAAGCCCATCAATCGACAACAGCCTAAAGTCCAAAAAGCGGACCCTGAAACGATTGATGTGGAAGCAGAAGTGGAAACAATTTAGTCGTTGTCGTTATTTTGATTTCTAACAAAACCAAGTACTCGGTTTAGCGGACGTTCCATTATTTTTAAACCTTTGGATTCTATTATCAGTTCTCCTGAACTTTTGCTAAGTGGCGATGCACCATGGGCAACCCCTTGGGTACATTCGTTGTTAATAAAAAAAATCGGGACATCATTCTCATAGTCCAGCTCATTAAATTCAATACTGTAGCTTCCCTGTAGCTTAGCTTGGATCCTCTCGAAAGACTCCGGTTTGGAGAAGGGCTCATATTGTTTTTTTCCAAAGTGTTTAAGCCAGTATTCTTCCAGCGAGGTGTCTTTCCAGTAGTAAAGTGCTCTTAAAGGCCAGAACCGCCAAGAGCTTAATTTGTCTTCAACCCATTGTTTGGTATCTGCTAACCGGGGGATCCCTTCATCTGAGTATATATTTTAAAAGGACCATAGGCCAGAGAAATCAAAGGTGCTTGAGGGTCTCCACCATTATCAAAATGAAACGTTTTTGTCGTGTGAATACCGCAAAAGTCGTTCCCAACAAGATAATGGTCGTTTTCCGCGATAAACCCTTTTATCTTTCCTATTTCGGCCATGACTTTATACTGAAACAGGTGTACTTGCACTTTAGATAAGCCGAGCTTTTGATGAAGCCCGGTTAACACAGCAAACCGGGGATCGTCAGGATCAAAAAGTTCTTGAATAAGCCGTTGGATTAAAGCAGGCTTAGGTTGAGGGTCGCTTCCCGTCATATCCACAAACTCATCGCTGGCTTCCAGCAGGTATCGTTCCGGGTCTGGCGGATTTTTTCGGCTCCAGCCAAAAAGGGGAAGTCGGAGTGGATTCAATTGGGGCAATAAAGTCGTCATCGTGCGAATAAAAACCACACACAAATTTTTTTGCCTCGTGTCCTCTTATTGCCCTTAAAATCATTTCAAGTTTTCGTTTAAATTTTATGGTATTAAATATCCCAAGTATTATAATTGGTATGGAGCAAAATATCTCATGAACAGGATAGCAACCTCCTCTCTTTATTTTGGAAAAAAGCCTGAAAAGGTTGGACATCGGGGTGGTCGAACATCCTTAAACCCCACTGAAATCCCACCTGAAAACACCATACCCGCCTTCAAACTGGCAAAAAAGCAAGGGGCTGAAGCTTGTGAGTTGGATGTCATTGCGTTAAGAGATGAGCAACTCGAAGATGGAACGATCAAAGAAGGCCCTCTTGTGGTTACTCATGACGATCGGCTGGGCCGCATCCATCACTTGGGTTCTCTAAACGATTCTCAGCCTTTGGTTAAAGAGTTGACATCTAGCGAACTTCAGTGGACCTGGCTCAATGTAGAAGGGCATGAAACAACCGTCAATAAAACACTGGGAACCAAGGACTACAAGATGGATTCCCAATTCGATAACACGCCTATCCCAACGCTGGAATCCGTGTTAGAAGAATTTCCAGATACCCACTTTTATGTGGAACTGAAAACCATCTCAGACTTCAGCCTACGTAATAATGGTCTAGAAAAGAAAATTGTGAAACTAATTCAAGAAAAGAACCTTTATGATCAAGTAACGGTCATTAGTTTCAATTTACCCAGCTTGCTTCGGGTCAAGCGGCTGGATCCCAACATTAAGGCTGGACTAGATATTAAATTGGGAAACCCTTCAAAAAAACGCCTGCTTCCCCTTTTGCTAGTCATCATGAAAATGGCAGGCATTGAAACGCTTTTGCCGGAATACAAAAGCGTGGATCAAGCATTGGTTGATAACGTCCATCAAAAACAGATGAAAATAGCACCCTGGGTTTATCATGAGACCCGAAAGGAAGAAGAAGTGCTCTTTCCAGAATTAGTGAAAATGGGCGTGGATAGCATTGTGACCAATGCCGTTGATTCACTGAACACCTTCCTAAATAAGAAAAACCCCTAACCCTGAACGGTTAGTTTAGCAGGGCAAGGGGTTTGTGATTATTATTCGATGTTACCCGTCGCGTGTGGTTCGGGTAACGGGCTATGGGGTTAGCTTTGAGTCGCTGCGTGGTAGCGCAGTCCTTTTTGGTTATAAGCCACCCGGTTTACTGGAATAACAGCGTCGCTTATCATCAGAACAAGCACGCCTTGTCTCTTCTCTCTCCAACCCTCTTGGTCTCTCTTCAGGTTTTCTTCTCTCTTTAAACTTTCCTCTTTCTTTAAATTTTTCTCTCCCAACTCAAAATCAGATATTCCGTAGACCTCTTTCAGGTCAATCATCATCGGCTGACGTTTGGTTTTTGATGGTGTTGCGGTTTTAATGCTTTCCATAATAACCCCGTGTGTCCTTTTAATGAACTGACCATAGGCTCTCTGTAAGCATATAAACATTTTTTTAATATTTGGTGCCTGTCTTTTTTATTTGTTTTTATATTAAACAGTCTGTTTTCCTATTATAGGACTTCTATATTGTTTCAATATATTAAAAAGGCCATGACCTCTTTGCCAAAATGTGTTTATTCTCTGATTACCCTATCGAGGCCGTAAGAGCCAATATAGGGGCTTAGGGGTGAAACCCCTAAAATAATGGAGGGAGGGGCGTGGGGAGGGAACGGCCCCGCATTCAAGGGTAATCAGAGTTTATTCTTTGTGCTAAAATTTTGCCTATGGCACTCACGTTTCAACAAGTCATCGAACGGCTCAACCAATTCTGGGCTCAGCAGGGTTGCGTGATTCAATACCCCTACGACATTGAAAAAGGGGCGAGCACCATGAATCCGGCGACTTTCTTGCGCTCATTAGGGCCAGAACCCTGGAATGTAGCAAACTGTGATCCGTGCCGACGGCCAACCGATGGCCGATATGGCGAAAATCCCAATCGTCTTCAGCATTACTTTCAGTATCAAGTCATCATGAAGCCCTCACCGGATGATATTCAGGAACTGTACCTGAAAAGTATCTATGAATTGGGCATTAACCCAGACGAACACGATATTCGCTTCGTCGAAGACAACTGGGAATCCCCCACACTAGGCGCTTGGGGTGTGGGTTGGGAAGTCTGGCTGGATGGCATGGAAATTACCCAATTTACTTATTTTCAGCAAGTAGGCGGGCTGGACCTGAAGCCCATCAGTGTAGAACTAACCTACGGCGTGGAGCGGATTTCCATGTACCTGCAGAACGTGGAAAATGTTTATGATCTGAAGTGGAATGACACCCTATCCTACGGTGATATTTATCTGCAAAACGAAATTGAACAATCCACGTATAACTTCGAAAAATCCAGCGTCGAACGACTAAGTCAAATGTTCGCCCTCTATAAAGAAGAGGCCGAGGCCAATATTGAAAATGATCTGGTTCTGCCAGCGTATGATTACGTGTTGAAATGCTCACATACGTTTAATTTATTGGATGCTCGAGGTGCCATCAGCAAGGATGAACGCATCAACTACATTTTGCGAATCCGCCGCATGGCCGAAAAAGTCGCTAAACTCTACGTCGCCCAACGCGAAGAACTCGGGTTCCCCCTGCTTAAGAAAAAAATATTGCGGTAAAGATAAAGTTTGCTTGTGTTTAAATTGCTCTCCCCCTAATGGCGTATAGGTTCTTGCGGGAGGGTTCCGGTATAATGCTATCAGAGCGAAAGAGTAAAATGCCGGGGATTGTGTGTCCGGCGTTTGATGGAAGACTAATATGAGTACCCCCCCCACCCCATCGTCCGAGACCCTGCTGGCCAGCCTAACCTCCGGTGCCTTGATTGTTGAGCCAAAAACCGGGCACGTGTGTTACCTTAATCCGGCTTTGCTGGATTTTTTAGGATGCGATGAGACAAATCCCCCCAAAAAAGGGAAGCAACTCATCTTAAAAGACATAATCACCTTTTCCAAAAGCGCATCGGAAAAAGGCGATATCAAACTGAAAAACCCTGTCTTAGACGGGTTTCTTAATGTGACTCATTCATCCGATGAGTTTCGGGTTAAAATCAAGCCCAGCCCACTGCCTAGCGGAGACATCCTGTATATTGTTGACCCTTACTCCGAAGAGCAGGCCATCAGCCAAGCTCATAGCGATTTTGTCAGTGTAGTCAGCCATGAGTTTCGAACACCTCTGACGAGTATCAAAGGATTTGCCGATACCATGCTCCGTTACGGCGCCCAACTTCAGCCGGAACAGCAAACTCGGTTTGTGACTATTATTAAGGATCAAGCCGATCGCCTGACCCGTATGGTGGAAAACCTACTAACAGCTTCAAAACTAGGTTCGGGTAAAATGGAAATGGCGTATCGAGCGATTCCATTGGAAGCCCTTGCAGAAAAAGTCTCTCAAAACATTCTGGCCAAAGCCAGCCAAGACAAAACCTATGAAGGACGAGAAATTGATCTGAATATTTCTTCGTCAATTCCCGATGTTTGGGCGGATAAGGATAAACTGGAACAAGTACTGACGAACCTAATTGATAATGCGGTTAAATATTCGTTTCCAGATAGCGTGGTTCAAGTCAATGCCCGGGTGGAAATCCCGAAAAACGCGAACCCCTCATCGGATGAGTATGTCACAATTCAGATTAGTAATGCCGGTGTCGGGATTCCGCCTGAGCACCTGTCACAAATTTTCACCAAGTTTTCCCGGATTGATAACCCCCTGACCCGTCAGGTAGAAGGAACCGGATTGGGTCTGTATATCACCAAAACCATGTGTACCTCCATGGGCGGCCGCATTCAGGTCGAAAGTATCCCGGACAAGGAAACCACGTTTACAGTTCAATTTCTGGTGGCGACACCCGAACGGCAAGAAGCATACCACAAGGCCCGAACGGATGCATCGGACGACGAAGATGAAGGGGAGCAAGCCACCTCGTGAGCCTTCAGGTTGTATTGATTATCGGAAAAGATCCGGGCTGGGCATCTGGCTTGATGGATAAGCTTGCCGAGGAGTCCCTCGTCGAGTGTCTTCATCTAGAAAAATTATCCGAAGGCGTACGGTTAATTGATGCGGTTTTGCCGGATTTAATCTTGTTATTTGCCGATAGCTTAGAAGAGTCGGATGAAAACGTTAATGAGTTTTGTCAACACTTGCGTGAAAGAGCGTTCAGTGATGCAGGCGAATCCAAGCCGGTTGTTGTTGTTCAGACCAGCACAAGGGACGAAGATAAAAGAATTCAATACCTGTTAGATGGTGCCGATGACACCCTGTCCAGCGAATTAAGCGCCGAAGAGCTTCGGGTACGAGTTTTAGTACAGCTTCGGAGAAATATTGATACCCTATCCAACAACATAACCCTACTTCCAGGGCTTGAACTCGCTTCAAAAGTCCTTCAGAGAAAGATCAATCTCCAACGCCTCTATCCAGAGACCTCTTGGGCCATGATTTTGGTGGAACTGGACCATTTTGAAGTCTATAATGAAGTGTATGGCTATCTGGCCGGAAATCAGGTATTAAGGTCCTTTAGCGTGATGCTAAGTAATCTGGTGATGGCGCCGGATCTCATGGGACACTCATCGGAAACTGATACATTTATCATCATTACCTCACCGGACCGGGCAGAAAAGCTCTGTCGATTGATGGCTCGCCAGTTTGAGGACATGGCACCCAACTTTTATTCAGCAAAAGATAAAAAACGGGGTTACATTGTTTCGGTAGATGATGATAAAGTCAGCCAGCGGGTCCCCTTACTCAGCGTCAGCGCAGGGATTATTAATAGTGAGACCCACCAATACGAATCCTATAAAGCGGCCTTTACCGCCGGGATGGATATGAAAGCGTTGGCCCGGTTGAGTCCGGGGAACACTTGGACCAGCGATAAATTTAAGCTAACCGGCGCTAAAGTCACCAACAAGGCTGACGCACAAAGAAACATATTGGCTGTGGAAAGTGATGCGGCGCTTGCGTTTCTATTAAAAACGACACTGGAAATGCAGAAGTATGAAGTCGATGCGGTGGGCACACCCGTCGAAGCCATGGCTGTTATGGAGAAGAAGCCGATTAACCTAGTGCTAATGGACTCTTTACTTAATGATGAGGAAACCGGCTGGAAGCTCTGCGAGAATATTAAACAAAAGTACCCAAACACCACAGTAATTTTTATTTCCACCGTTCATGATCGAGAACGAGCTTTAAGCGCCGGGGCCGATTTGTATCTACCCAAGCCATTTGAGTTGGTGTCCCTCTTTACCTCGGTGGATCGAGTGTTAAAAGGTGCCTAAGCAATGGCTTCGAACCCGGTAAAATTAGAGACTTGTGGTAGTCCGGCAGACATTAAGGTAGCAATGACAGATTGCAGTTGCGAAATTTGTTGTAAAACACCGGCCATTTTTTTCTGGAGTCCTTCCACATCATCCGAGTAGCGATCCTTCAAGGTCGTTCGCTTTAACCCCATGAGCGAGGCCATGGGTAGGGCACTGGAAAATTCTTTGGGATCTTTTGAGTCTCGGCCCATTTTTCGGATCAATTCATTGTATTCGAGTTCGAATTTTTTAAATTTTGACTCCAACGCCGCAATCTGGGCCCGTAAAGACATGACCCGTTGTTCATTTGAACCGGTTTGTCCAGCTTTGTCCGCTTTCTCTTTTTTCGGTTCATCACCCTTTAGCAAATCTATGTTCTTATCAGGAGTCATCTCATTAGCAAGGGGCTTGGCAGTCTTTTTAAGTTCTGCCAGATTACCCTGAACGAGTCCGCTCTGTTTCAGGGCTTGCACGGCAAGGTTCTGTTGAATTATTTGAGTGCGTTGCCGTAACGCCAATACATCATTTGTGTTCACGTTATTGATCCCCCCGATCATCATGAATAACCTTGTTTTTCAATAAAAAACAGAGTTAAATAGCCTTGGGCAAGATGATAGACATGCGTAGGCTATGATCTCTTCTACTTCTTAATAATGTTTTTCTTTGGATTCTGGGTTGAGAAATGACAGAATATAAGTTGGTTCCCCTTACACCAATAAAAACATGCAATACGGCATGATTGCTTGTTTTAAGATTCTTTTAAGAATCTGACGCCGAGAGTCTCTTTGACTGAAAGGGTGGACAATCCGTTAGCTGAAGGAGGTGGTCTTAAACTCAGCCCGGCCATAATGAGATTGATGGTTAAAATATATGATGGAATGAGATGCTCATGGATATGTCGGATGCTAAAATCTGTCCAATTTTAAGTGTGCGAACAGAGAATTGTGCTTGTGTGGAAGAGGAATGTGCCTTGTGGTTGGCCGGCCCTCAAAAATGTTCGCTCGTTTTCCTTGGCTATAAGGCGATGCTGGGTATTCAGCAAATGCAGAAAAGTAGCCCTCGAAAGTAAATCTACGACGGTAACGACTAAACAAGCCTTTAGAGGTCACGCTTTTCGGCTAATGAAACGTTATTTGTAACGGTTATGAAATATATCGTTTATATAATGTAGAGGTTGGGAATAAATAAAATAGGTGTGATTATTACTCTCTCCTTTTTCTTTCTACTTTTTTTGGACAGCTCGTAGGGTGCTGTCCATTTTTATTTTGCTATCAAAACAACAGCGGATCTCAACGTTTATGAGATCCGCTGTTGTCTATTTTTATATCTATTTAGCCTTAGTTGTTGCTGTGTTTGTTCAGGAGATCCACCAGGGTGGATTTTTTCTGAACGCCCACCATTTGCTCAACAGCTTCGCCTTTACTAAAAAAGAGTAGGCTAGGGATGCCGCTAATACGGAATTCTTGAGCCACTTTGGTGTTTTCGTCGGTGTTAACTTTTACGACCTTTACTTTGCCTTCGAACTCAGAAGCGAGCTCGTCGATGACAGGAGCCAACGCACGGCAAGGGCCGCACCAGGGAGCCCAAAAATCGACCAATACGGGAATGTCAGACTGCTTTACCTCAGTTTCAAAGTTGGAGTCAGTAACCTCTACAACATTAGACATAAGACTCTCCTTCCTGCGAACACGATCTTAAAATATTATTTTTACGCTGAATCTTAATTTAACCATTTCCATTTAAGCGGTTTTGATTCTATCATAAAAGAGATGCGGTAATAAAACCGGGAGTTCTCTGTATAACGTGTTACCTTTTCAAGTTAAAACCGTTGATAAATACTTGTTCCGACAGATCTTGGACTATTTTTTGCTGGGGATAACCGTCTTTACCCTGATTGTATTCTTTTCCGACGCCTTTTTAGACTTTATCCGGGATATCCAAAAGTTAGGAATCCCCCTGCATATTTCATTAGTGCTGGTCGGGCTTCAGCTACCGCAAACCGTTGCTGTGATTTTACCAGCCAGTATTTTTATGGCGGTTCTCATGGTGTACAACGGATTGAATAATAATTTTGAAATCATCGCCATGCGGATTAATGGGATCAGCCTGAACCGACTGGTTGCGCCAGCGCTGATTCTCGGGATGGCAGCCTCAATTTTTTCTTACGTGTTGGGTGATTTTGTGGTCCCCTATTGCAACAAGCAAGCCGTATTACTTAAACAGGAGATTCTTAAACGCGGCTCACTCCCAATAGGACGCAGTAGTTTCACGTTCAAGGATTTTGACAAGGACCGAAACCTTAAAAAGCTCATCTACGTAAGCCAGTACGATGGTAACCGATTGGATGCCAGTACCATTATTGACTTCACCGAAGCAGGCATCATGAAAATTATTCAGTCTCGTTCGGGACAATGGTTTTCAGATCGGTGGGAGTTTAACAACACAAACCTATATACTTTAAAAGGTGAAAACGCCCTGATTACCACCCATTTCGATACGTTTAAGACCAAAAACCTGCTTCGTCCCGAACCGGAAAAGGAGGAGACAGAAGCCAATAAAGACAAACGAGATGAACTAGGCGAACGGCTTAATCTGGATTCGAGTGTCCAGAATTTCGCTTCGCTTTTTTATCGTTTGAAGGAACGAGAAAAACGAGGCATGCGGATCTCAAAAAATACGTATGTGAACTTATGGGAAAAAATCACCATGCCCCTGAGCTGTCTGGTTATTATCCTGACGGCAGTACCCATGGCGCTCACGCCTCCCCGTTCAGCGAAAAACCGGGGATTTGTTTTTTCGCTGGCCACCCTGTTTCTTTTCTATATTTTACGGTCGATTTTCGTAAATATTGGTAGCTCGGGGTCGTTAACCCTTGGCGGGCTTCTGCCTTTGCCCTATTCCATTATGATCGCCTGCTGGCTTCCAGTGACCTTGATTGGGCTATTGGGTGTATTCCTCTTGGCAAGAAAGTCTAAAGTCCTTTAAAATCTTGTAGAATAAGGACATTATGAGTGATCGCCATTTGCCTGCCGATGAGCCGTTCAATTTATTTGACGCGGCGCAAATCGATGAACAGCTCCAGAATCAGGGGTATATTCACGTTTACACAGGAAACGGAAAAGGAAAAACCACGGCCTCGCTGGGACTGATTATTCGTGCTCTGGGTCGGGGGTTTCGGGTTTTGCTGGTCATGTTTACTAAGGGAGGTGACCATTATGGCGAACTCATTACCCTGCGACATCTAATACCGGAATTTGCCAACCGACTAACCATCATTCAAGCCGGGCTGGATCGGATTGTCTTTCGACACAACCAGAAAGAGGACGATGGAAAAGCGGTTCAGACGGGTTGGAAAGTAGCAAAGCAGGCGATTGCTTCAAACAAGTATGATCTCATTGTTCTCGACGAAGCCAATATTGCGTTGGACTTGAACCTGATTGAACTAGACGATATGAAAACCGTCCTGAAAAACAAGCCTGAGAAACTTGAGCTGATTCTTACGGGACGACGGGCTCACCCGGAGATTATCGAACTCGCGCATCTGGTTAGCGAAATCCATCCCGTAAAACATTATTGGGATTTAGGGGTCAAAGCCCGCATTGGTATCGAGTACTAAACTCGTCCGTTTGTTTTGACCACAGTCTTTATAGGCTCCATTGCATGGGGGAGTAGGACTTTTATGCTCTCCTTCAGGCAGATGAAATTGGGTTCGAATCAAGACCGATGGATAACCTATAAACCTTTTGACAGTCTGCTTTTCAAGATTTTACCTTGATTAAACTCGTTCGTTCAGCTGATGAATGGTGTCCCTCAAAACGTTAATCTGGGAACAGGGATCGTGTTCTAACAGAGAAAGTTTTAGAAGTTCTTAAATTTTAAAGAAGAGAAGAAGAGAAGCACCAGACTGAAACGAGAAGTCAGAGATTCCAGACAAACGAGAAGAGAGATATAAAAGAGGTTTAAAGGTGGTTTGTATGCGATACAGTAATGAGAAACGGTACAATCTGTTTGGGTTGGCGTTAAGCCTAACACTACTTTGTCATGGTTCTATGGCCTTTGCCAGCGGTGCCCAGGAACTTGAAAAAGTGGATTTTGTGTCGCTGAATGGCGCCACCGAGATCAATCTTTATACCAATGAAGGGGTTAAGCATAAAGCGGTGTTGGTTTCAGATGATAAACTGGTTATCGATCTGAAGGGGGTTAATGTAACCCAAACCGTTCGAACTAATTTTAGCCATGCCCGCAATGTGGACAACATTGTGTTTCAGCCGTTGAGTGAGGATAAACTGCGGCTGATTATCCGAGGAGAACGTTTAGGCCAACCGCTAATCGCATATAAATCCAGAGTTAAACCGAACAAGTCCATTCAACCCTTGGCTCTTGATTCATCAGCGCTTTCGGCAAGTGATGACGGCAAACTGTTGATTGAGGACTTTGATGGAGAGAATGGCACCGATACGGGTCGAATAGAAGCCGTTCATGACGATGGCTCGTTAGATACGGGTGGAATTGTTCCGGCTATCTTGACGCCAGAAATAAATAAAGAAGAACCCAGTAACAGCGATTCAGCAATTTTAGATCCGGATATTTCAGGCGCTGCCGCCAACATCGAACTGAGTGACGTGAACCCTATGGCCGATGAGCTTGTAAAACCATTGAACCTTCAGAACCGATTAAAAGCAACGCCAGCCCAAGCTATCAGCCAGTCTTTTACAGACATGTTGGGTTGGTCCACTTTAGGCCTTCCAAATTTTCCTATCCCCCTACCGCAAGCCGGAGTTATTCTTGCTTTGCTCGTGGGGTTAGGTCTGTTTCTTAAAAAGAAATTAACAGCCCTTCGGCAAACGAGCCCTGTCCAAGGCTTGGGCAATGCGAGTCCATCGACTAAAAAGCGACTAAACTTTCGAGAGTTGGCGAATCAACAAAATTCGCCATCAGAAAGTGAACAGCAGCAACAGCAGTCAGAAGAAATTTTTGCTCCCACCAATCATCCCAAAAAAGCCAATAAGTGGGCTTCTAACCCAAACCAAACCCCACCGAAAAGAACGGCGAAAAACACCCAAAACGCCATTGGCCTTAGCGCTTTGTTCGATACGGTAAATCCTTTGTCCGGCAAACAACCACCGGCATCCAGCAATAAAAAGCAGGCACTAAACCAGTATCAAAAACAGGCCGTAACACCGTCCGCCAACCAGCCCACTAAAAAGCGTCCTATGGCTAAAAAGCCGACCACACCTTCTGCGGCTAAACAAACACCCAAAAACACGGGAAGCCGACAAAAAGCGAGGGATAATCATCCATTAAACCCGATTACTTCAGGTACAACGCCAAAAGCGCCTTCGATACCAAATGCGGCTCGGCAGGCAATGATTAATAAAGCATTGAAACAGCCTCAGCCCAATCAAAATGAACCCATTCCTGAAAATACAAAAGTGCTGGATTTCCTGAAAAACGTGGCTGAAATGATGGAACAAGACGGTAAACATGATAAGGCTCAACAGATTAATAAAGGCATTCGGCGCGGGTTTAATCAGTAACCCGTTGTCTTTCCTTCTAGCTTTCGATTTCCCTAAATTTTTTGCTCACGTTAAAATACGACGATGCGCATCGCCTTTAACCTCAAAAAATACCCGTTTCATGTGTTACGCCCCTGGGTGGTTCAGCCCGTTTTTTGGAGTCTGTTCTTTCTATCACCTGTAACCAACCTGTTTCGAGCAGACATGCTGGCGCAACAACTAATTTTTATGGGCAACGTGTATCCGTTTGAAATCCAATATGTGATGTGGATCCCCATTGGGTTTTACGCCATTGTCCTCCTTGTGGCTATTTTCACAGCCTTTTTAGGCCGGATATTTTGCGGCTGGGCGTGTCCGCATAACATCCTGACCGAATGGACAAAACCCCTGCGCACCATGCTGGGGATTGGTAAAAAACCCCGATGGCTCCAGCTAAAGCTTAACCGCAATCCCCAATTAGAAAAGCCCTTTAAGGTATTGTCCGTGGTGTTGGGTCTTTTTCTAACGGTGACCTTGAGCTTTCTGCTCTTTGCTTATGTGGTACCGTTTCAATGGCAGGTGGAAAGTTATTTGAGCGGTCATCCGCACCCAACGTTGGTGATGGGGCACGTGTTATTTACGCTGATTGGGACTTTTTCTTTACTCGCCGGGCATATTTTTTGCGAAACCACTTGTCCATATGGGTTGGCGCAATCGGTGTCGGCATATCAAACAGGCAAATGGCGTCCCATGGAAATCCATTTTAAGGGCTCATCCGTCGAGGAAAGCTGTGGAACCTGCACAGGTTGTCAGCAAGTCTGTTTGGTTAATATTGACCCTCGAGGAGAACTTAAAGTCGGCCAGTTTGAGGGTTGCTTTAATTGCGGCGAATGCATTGACGCCTGCAATCAGGTTCATGAGTATCGAAATCAACCCGGTTTACTGACTTTTGGCTGGCCCTGGATCCCGGAAAAAGGATCGCCCAAAGAGAAAAAAGCTAAAAGCTATTAAACCTCATTTCTTAAAAGAGTCTTGAATAGGGACTAGATCGCTATCCTTGCTACTTATTTTTTGGGGTAGAACGATAATTTTATTAAATATGTATCAAGATTAAGTTATATAAAAAATAGCGGGCAAGTTTAGAAAGAAGTTGGATACAATTTAATACAAGTTAATCAAAGAAAAGGGGCAGGACTGAAGAAAATTCTAATCCTAGTTTCTTGCCTTTTTCAAGCCTAAGAACAAAATCTATTGGAAAGAGTCTTTTGAGTTGTCTTAAGGCTCTTTTCTAAATTTATATTACGACAGTTTTCCGGTAACATCATGTACTAAAGAGTTTGTAGGGGGCAGATGTTTAGGGTATCGTGTAAAGTAGTCTCGTATGTTTTTTTGTGTAGAGAAAGAAAGGCCATTTCCCATGAGTGAAGCCCCTCCCGTAATCCGTGTTGCCCATAGCCCTGATTCTGACGACGCGTTTATGTTTTATGCCATGACCCAGGACAAGGTGGATACTGAAGGGTTAACTTTTACCCATCAGCTAACCGATATTGAAACCCTGAACCATGAAGCCATGAAAGGCACCTACGAACTAACGGCCATTTCTTACCATGCTTATCCTTATGTGAAGGATAAATACGTGATTCTCGATGTGGGCTCTAGCATTGGCGATAAATATGGCCCGGTTTTAGTCGGTCGGGAAAAACTGACAAAAGAGCAATTGAAAAATGAAACCATTGCGGTTCCCGGTGATTTGACTTCGGCTTATTTGGCTCTAAAAATCTGGGAGCCGGAGCTAAAAACCGAGGTGGTACCCTTTGACCAAATTATCGATAAAGTGAAAGACGGTACATATGCCGCCGGGGTCATCATTCACGAAGGCCAGCTCACGTTTCAGGACGACGGCCTAACCAAGATTTTGGATCTGGGCGAATGGTGGTTTAATACCGTCAACTTGCCTCTGCCATTGGGCGGAAACGCAATCCGACGAGATTTAGGCGATGAGCTGATCCAGAAAATCGCTCGGGTACTGAAACGCAGTATCCAATATTCGTTAGATAACCGAAAAGAGGCTCTGGAGTATGCGATGCAATACTCTCGTGGGCTGGCACCCGAAAAAGCGGATCAATTTGTTCAGATGTACGTGAACGACATGACCCTTCATGCGGATGCGACCATTAAGCGAGCCGTTCGTCTCCTACTTTACATGGGGTATGGTGCTGGCGTACTAAAAGAAAAGGTTGATCCCGAGTTTGTCACGCTGAAAGAAGCCAGCGAAGCAACACAATAAGTTGAGTAACCTGGGTTACTCCGGCTTTTCTGAATCCAGAAATTCATAAACCCGCTCAAATCTTTCTGGATCGCGAACGACCGTTAAATAGCGATCATACTTGTGAAACGGAGCGAATTGATTGCTGAGGTGATTTGCATCTAGAATCAGTTTTTCAATATGAGGATGATTCTTGCTGAGTTCGCCATAAATATAATGTCCATGGCTAACGGGCGTAATGCTATCCTGAGTGCCATGGACAAGCAGAATAGGCTTGTCCGCTAGCGGGTGATTATTAAAGGGCGTAACGGTATTGATTTCCGAGAGAGAGACTCCTAGATAGGATTCTGAAATCTTTTGCAGTTCGGCATTAATGTAATCAAGCCAAAGGGTATTTAAATATTTTTGAACGATAGGAACTTTTGCCATTTTAATAAAGGCAAAAGGACTATCAAGTACAATGCGATCCACATGGGTTAACACATCATCCATGGCCTTTGGATAATCTTTAAGCGCTAAGGGAAGTTGCAGGATTGATGAAGCCCCCATGGAATGTCCGTATAGCCCTATAGATTCCGATTGTTTTGGTTTGTTTTTCGTCAAAAACTGGATAGCGCTCGCAATGTCCCGCCCTTCGGTCAATCCCAGATTAATTCGTTGCCCTTCACTGCCACCATGAGCCCGTAAATCAACCATTAATACGTTAGAATCACGGCTATGAAGCTCTTTTGCCAACTCCGCATTCATTAGTGAATTCATCTTTAACCCATGAACCAGAACCATCGTTTTTGAGGACGGTTGTTGGGCTTCAATCCAAAGCCCTTTCAATTTTAAGCCTTCCTGAGAAGGAAATTCTATAAGCTCGACCGGGAGGATTTCTCCTAATTGCTCTCCAGATATCGGCCCATTTTTAAATAGGACAAACCGACTCGCTATGTCGTCTAAAACCTCACACTCCCAAGTATAGGATGAGCGGCTTTTCGGGATCACCACGCTCTGCGCGATACAGTGAGCAGGAATCGACCAAATGGGGTTAAGCGGCGGTGGAGTAATCGCTGCTACCGCCCCAAGCAAGGCCAATAATACTTTCCATTTTGCTTTCGGGCGAGGCTGAGGCGACACACCCGAAAAATAGACATCATCAACAAGTTTCTCATAGCCCCTTTTCAGGACAATGGGTCTGTTTATATCTTTTGTTATCGGATACCGGAGAAGAAGCGGATCTGAAATCTGCACCATCAACCCCACCTTTGTTATTTATTATTATTTATTTAAGTTTTTAAACTTTTATCATACCATCAAGCCCTCTTCCATTCCTACTTTGTAGTATAAATCGATGCTCTTTGTAAAGCAACTCAGAGAGAGAGGGGAAGGGAACTATGTTTTTATTATGGTTTATGTAATATTTATAAAAAATTATAAACAGTCGCTCAATTACTATCGCTAAACTATGTGAGGTTAAAATAATGTCAGCCATTCGCCCTGCTTTTCCCCAACCCCTCCCTCAGGCTTTATCTCGTCCAACTTCTCCAGCCTTGGGTTTACCCGCACCCGATCAGACGGCACTCTGTTTTTCGGGGCAAGCCCCCTCAGAAGATGGACCAAGACCGTTAACCCGGACAGAAGGTGAATTTTTAAACCTCATCACCTTGAATGCTCACCCTAATATCTCGGAAATTAAAAACTTTATCCATTTAAACAAAGACAACCCGGAATTTTCCATCAACGTTCAAAACCCCCAAGGCATGACAGCATTACACTTTGCTTCTGCCCAAAAGAAAATAGAGGTGGTAAAGCTTCTGATTGAAGAGATGACTCCTGAAGCGATTAGCGCACCAAATAACAGGGGTGAAACCGCATTGCATCTATTTGCTTCAATGAAAGGTTATGCTGACATTGTCAAACTCTTAACGAAAAAGATGCCGTTAAGCGCTATTATGGCAACCACTGAAGAGTATAATCCAGCACTAAATTTGGCATTTCAGGCAGACGATAAGGATACAGTGGCCCACCTTAAGAAACTTAAAAGGATCGATATACTGGCATCCTTTTTCATGTTAATTGACGAATTAACGGGTGGAAAAATAAGCGAATTCACTGAAAAAAGGCTTCGAGCGATTTGGGGGATATAACTCGACACTCGACATTCTCCGCAAATCGCTAAATAAAGACGCAATTCGTACTTGCATTCTAATTTATATTAAAATAACCAAAAAGTACGCAATTCAAATTGGAGAAAATAATGTTAACCGTTCGTCCGACTCTCTCTCAGACCTTACCTCATTTTCAGAAAGCCAAGCCTACTTCAGGTTCTCTTATGAACTCTTCTGATGGTGTTGCTTTACACTTTTCAGGTGCTGCAAAGCCATTGGAAGGTCCTAGAACGTTATCGTCTTTAGAAAGAGCGTTTTTTGATTTGATCCTTAATTTTGATGCTTCGAGTTCGTCAAACGTAATTTCCAGAAAAGTGTCGGAGATTCGAGCGTTTATTGAAACCCATAAAAAAAGTTCAGATTTTTCGGTTAACGTGCAGAATCGTAAGGGTTTAACAGCATTAGACTTGGCAGCAATAAAAGGGTCTCCAGAAATAACGGCGCTTTTACTTGAGAAAACGAACGATAAGGCCATTAACAGTTTTAACGAAAAAAATCTTAAAACAGCATTAAACCAAGCGGTGATAAAGGGAAACCCCAAGGTAGTGGCACTTTTACTTGATAGAATGAGCGATGAGGCTATTAATGGTTCTAACAGTCATAATCTTAAAACAGCATTACACCAAGCGGCGAGAAAGGGAAACCCCAAGGTAGTGGCACTTTTACTTGATAGAATGAGTGATGAAGCCATTAACCGTCCAGATGAGCCTGTTAGAACGGCACTGCATTATGCTTCTGAAGAAGGCCATACGGAGGTGGTAAAGCTTTTACTTAAACGAATGAGTGCTAAAACAATTAGTCAGCCGGATTTTTATATGAAGGAAACGGCATTGCATCTTGCGGCTGGAAAAGGACATATTGAGGTTGTGAAGCTTTTAACCAAGGCAATGCCGTTGAAAGCGATTAGAGCTCTTAAAGCCTCGGGTCAAACGGCGCTGAGCTGGGTTAAAGAATTAGAAGATCTACCGAATAAAGACGCAATTATTAAACATCTTGAACAATTTGAAGCATTAGTACAGCCTATCGAAAGATGGAGCCAAATATTTGAAAAGGGGCTTCGAAAATTATCAGGAATCTAGTGCCGGAAGTCTTTAAAGCGGTTTTTAAAAATTTCTAGATCCTTAATATAAACGGATTACCGGAAAGTCGGATGACGTTTTCTTCTGTTTCCTTGTAAATTTTTATGATATTCTCTGGGGTAGTCTCTTTTCAGACAGTCAGGATTAATTTATAAGGGATAAAGACACGCTGCCCAATCGAGAACGATTGATAATTCACATAGAGGCTTTGCTTCTTTAAGATTAGAGCCCACTTTATTTTATACGTTTATTTTCTCTTATCAAAAGACGAAAGGTTGCCATGGTTGCCCTATTTATACCCAAAGAAATAAAGGAAAACGAAACCCGTGTTGCCATAAACCCAGCCTGCGCCAAACGCTATGTGCAAGATGGGTTTGATATTTTTATTGAAGCCGATGCCGGTACAGGTTCCTGCTTTTCGGATAAAGCTTATACAGACGTCGGTGCAACCATGGTGAACAGCGCTGATGAGGGTTACGGGAAAGCGGATTTGATTTTCATGGTCAACATCCCAACCCTGGATCAAGTGAAACAATTTAAAGCCGGAAGCACGGTTATTAGCTTCCTGTATCCGGTTCAAAACAATGAATTGGTCAAAGCCTTAGCCGAAGCCAAAATCAACGCCTACGCCATGGACCAAGTTCCTCGAATCACTCGGGCACAAAAGCTGGATGCCCTATCCAGCCAAAGTAGCCTCGCTGGATACAAAGCCGTGGTTATGGCGGCCAACGAACTGCCTAAAATCTTCCCGCTTCTGATGACCGCCGCCGGTACCATTCGTCCTGCAAAAGTGGTGATTATGGGCGCCGGTGTCGCCGGTCTTCAGGCCATCGCTACAGCCAAGCGTCTGGGAGCCGTGGTGGATGTTTCTGACATTCGGCCAGCGGTGAAAGAACAGGTTCAGTCGCTCGGCGGCAATTTTATCGAAGTCCCCACGGAAGAAAATATGGAAACCGCCGGTGGTTACGCTAAAGAAGCCTCGCCGGAATTCCTGAAGAAGCAGGCGGAAATCACCCGTAAACACCTAGTGGAAGCCGATGTAATTATCACGACAGCACTGATTCCTGGTCGCCCTGCGCCGAAGCTCGTTTCTGAAGATGTGGTGAAGGACATGAAATCGGGTAGCGTTATCGTGGATTTAGCCGCAGAGCAAGGTGGTAACTGTGAATTGACCGAAGCTGGTCAGGTGGTGGAAAAACATGACGTTAAAATAATGGGCACCCTGAATCTACCCGGAACTCTGCCCGTAAACGCCAGTGATGTATACGCCAAGAACATTCAGAACGCCATTCAGGACAACATGAACAAAGAAAAAGCCTTTGCCTGGAATTTTGACGATGAAATCGTTGAGAAGGCTATGGTTGTTTGGGAAGGCGAAATTCGTCACCCCGGCACGCGGGAGGCCATGGGGTTATCTCCACTGGAATCGCCCGCTAAAGAAAAAGAACTCGTCACATCTGAAAAGTCGGGAGGACAGTAAATGACCGGCGAACTACTCATTGGACTCTACATCTTTATCCTGAGCATTTTCCTTGGGTTTGAACTAATTGCGAAAGTCCCTCCCACGTTGCATACTCCGCTGATGTCAGGCAGTAACGCCATCTCCGGGATTACCATTCTGGGAGCGCTGACCTGTGTAAATAGTGAAAGTCCCATTGCCAACTATATTGGCTGTGCCGCGATTACATTGGCCATCATCAACGTGGTCGGCGGATTTCTTGTCACCGATCGCATGCTCAAAATGTTCCGCAAATAACCCACCCAATAATACATTCTGTTAAAAGCAAAAAGATAAAAGGCGAAAATATTCACTATGGAACCCTCAACCATCATTGCCAATATCGGTTACCTCATTTCAATTGCCTGTTTTATTCTCGGCATCAAGCGGTTGGGTAAGGTTAAAACCGCCCGCTCCGCTAACATGCTCTCCGCCAGCGCAATGGCAATTGCTGTCATCAGTCAGTTAGTCGAATTGGGCGCTATTGACTATCAATTCATCATCGCTGGCGTTTTGCTTGGTTCTTTGATTGGTGCCATCTTTGCAATAAAGGTTCAGATGACGGCCATGCCCCAACTGGTTGCTATTTTTAACGGGTTCGGCGGCCTCGCCTCAACGTTGGTTGGCCTATCACTTTTTACCAGTGCTTGGTTCGCCCTGACCGGTTCAGAAAGTGCCGCTTTAGGTGGGCTCGCGATTCAGGGAACCGCCGGCCTTAGTACGGCCATCACTCTGATTCTCTCCATTGTCATCGGTTCTATTACCTTTACCGGAAGCATTATGGCCTTTCTAAAGCTCTCAGACACCTTTGGCCGTCAATTTGGCAACCCAATTTTACTACCGGCTCGGCATGTGCTTAACGCCTTAATTGCCATCGGGGTTGTGGCGTCTTCTTATTACTGGATTGCTAGTGCCGCTGATCCGTCAATGTCCATCAATATGGCTATTGCCATTACAGTATTAACACTGCTTCTCGGTTTTCTTCTGGTTATCCCCATTGGTGGAGCTGATATGCCGGTCGTCATCAGCTTGCTGAATAGTTATTCCGGACTAGCCGCTGCTGCTGCCGGGTTTGCCCTTGGTTCCAACGTCCTCATTGTATCTGGCTCGTTGGTTGGTGCCTCGGGCCTGATCCTCACCTCCATCATGTGTAAAGCAATGAACCGGAGCCTGGCCAACGTCATGTTTGGCGGGTTCGGTGGCGATGCCGCTGTCAGCAGTGGAGATAAAGATCAAGGCTATGCCAATGTGAAAAGTTCGGACCCTGAAGAGGCTGCCATGGACTTTGACGGCATCCAGAGCGTGGTCATCGTTCCCGGTTATGGTTTAGCCGTTGCCCAAGGGCAAAATGCAGTCAAGGAATTTGCAGATCAACTGAAAGCCAAAGGTGTTCAGGTTCGTTATGCTATTCATCCGGTTGCAGGCCGTATGCCGGGGCATATGAACGTTCTTTTAGCTGAAAGTAGTGTACCTTACGACGAACTCTACGAAATGGACGCTATTAACAACGACTTCCAGGCAACGGATATTGCTGTTGTCGTTGGAGCCAACGATGTGGTGAACCCTGCGGCTAAAGATGATGAGAGTAGTCCGCTTTACGGCATGCCGGTGCTCAATGTGGACGAATCTCGCATGGTCTTTGTCATTAAACGGAGCCTAAGTCCCGGATTTGCCGGTGTGAAAAACGAACTCTTTGAGCGGGATAACACACGGATGATCTATGGTGACGCTAAAAAAGTGCTGGAAGAAATGACCAGCCACCTAAACGAAGACTAGTCTATCGAAACTGGCCAACATAAAATAAGAGGGAAGGATTTGCCAATGTCTGATGATCGGATGGAATATGATGTCTTATTGATTGGCGGAAGCCCTTCCAACTTGGCACTGGGTCACCATCTGGTTGATCTGGCCAAAGCCAGCGGGACTGAACTAAACTTGGCCATCATGGAAAAAGGCGCAGACTTCGGCCACCACATTGTAAGCGGTGCGGTTTCGGATCCCCATGTGATTAAGCGCCTTTTCCCCGATTACGAAACCAGCGGCTTTCCCATTGAATCGGTCTGCACCGAAAGCATATTTTCCGTTTTTGGCCTTAAAAAGAAATGGGACGTCCCGAACGCTCTGCTTCCTGAGGGACTCCATAAAGAAGGTTACTTTATCCTGACCTTAAGCCATGTGGTCAAATGGATGGCTGACAAACTTGAAGAGAAAGTCGCCGGGATTGACCATGTCAACATGGACTTCTTCCCCGGTTTTGCCGCCCATCAGATTATTTTTGAAGACAGCAAGGTGGCCGGTGTTCAGGTGGTAGAACAGGCTAGCGGCAACCCGGACGAAGAGAATATTTACGCCAAAATTACGTGTTTAGGCGATAAGGGCTTTCTGTCGCAAGATCTCATCAAAAAACTCAACCTGCGAGACAATCCTCAACTTTGGTCAGTGGGCGTCAAAGAAGTCTGGGAAGTCCCTGAAGCCATGGGCAAGGAAATCAAAGGGAAAGTCTGGCACACCATGGGCTACCCGGTGATTGACGGTACCTTCGGGGGTGGCTTCGTTTATGGAATGGATAACAACCGGCTAACCATTGGGCTAGTACTCTCACTCGATAGTCAAAACCCTAACCTGAACCCGCAACAAGCCTTGCAAGACTTCAAAAAGCACCCCTGGGTCCAAAACTTGATTCAAGAAGGCAAACTCCTCAAGTATGGTGCCGCGACCCTGCCTGAGGGCGGGTATTATAGCTTGCCAAAAGCCTTTGCTACGGATGGTGCCATGTTATTGGGCGACGCGTTGGGTGTTCTGAACATTGGCACATTGGCGGGTATCGATAAAGCGATGGAATGTGGCTGGCAAGCCGCTGAAATTCTTCATACCGTTTTTAAGGAGCATCATGGCGAATTTAGCAAGGACCTACAGGCGCTTTATAAAACAAATATCATGAAGACCCATGTGGGTGAGGAGCTTAAGGCCGGTCGATATTTTCGCCATGCCTGGAAAGAAAACCCTCGCCTGCTAAAAAGCTATCTACCCTGTGTACTGGATGGCATTGATAACAGCTCGTGGCTTATGGGCCTGATTAACGTCGGCTTGAAAAATAATCCGTTTCAGGCATTGGGTGGTGCCATACGCTTGAAAGGTCTTATTGAAGGGACTCAAGACATTGGCCCTCTCACCTACAAAAAAGATCACGAATACATCGAGCCCGATTTTCAGCCACCACGCCACGCCGTTCAAAATATTACCAACGGTTTTAATCGAGAAACCATTTATTCCCGTGTCGATGCTGTTTTTTATGCGAATCCGGTTTACCACGAAGAAAATCGGCACATTGATGAATTTAACGCCGATGTTTGCGTACGCTGTATCGCTGTTTACGATTCACTTAAAAAAGACACACCCTGCGTCTCAGACTGCACCGCCGAAGTCCATCGAACGAATTTAGTGGATGAGATTCGCAAGCACGGCATGTCGTTAGAAAACTGTATTCAGTGTCGTACCTGTGAATTCGTCTGCCCAGAAGAAAACCTCCGGGTTAAGCCCGCCGAACAAGGATCTGGCCCGGATTTCTCAGGCCTTTAATCAAAAAATCGTTTTCATTTCTTCCCACACGGACTCACGAACAGGCTTATAACTGAAGGGTAAAATAAATTTCTTTTGCCGGGCTCGCCCGATGCAACTTTTTTTTATGCCGCCGTCTCTATTAAAAGACCCAACAGATTAAATTTGTTATATCCTGACATACTGTTAACATTTCTTTATATTTATGCCAAAAGGTTGACACTTTCTAGTTAGTGTTCATAATACACAAGGTAAGTGTTATTCATACACAATTTTATTACTTAAAAACAAACAGAGGCCTACCAGCAGTTATTATGAAAAGCATACAAACAAACGCTCCTTCTTTTACTCAACCCCTCCAAGCAAATCAGCAAACCCGCCCTCTATTTGGAGAAGCTGGTCGGTATATCGTTTTTGAGCCTAAGACTAAAAAAGGGGCTGTTTCCCAGCTGATGGAAACCCTGTTTAGTGGTAACGAAACCACCTCCTCAGATGCTCTAGACTTTTATGCTTAATTAACTATACCCCCCCCCTATCATACTGTCCCCCTAATATGAGCATTGGACAGCAGGACCCTTATAAGAGGGTCCTTTATTTTTAACTCGCTCTTCAGTATTAATAATAGTACCGGGAAAGGTAGGGCAAAAAAATAAGAAGGCCAATGATGGCGGAAATAATGGCAGAAATAAGGCATGCTCCTGCTGAAATATCTTTCGCTATTTTGGCCAATCGGTGAAACTCCCCTTCGCAGGCCAAATCAGCGAGTGCTTCAATTCCGGTATTCAGGCATTCCAGTGTTAAAACCCAGCCAATCAAAAGAAGCAACAGGATCCAATCGATTTGAGTGAGTTCTAAAAACCATCCAACGAACAAGACAACTAGAGTAATGAGCAAATGAATCTGAAAATTTCGTTGCGTTCGCGTCACATAGCCAATTCCTTCCAGAGCGAACTTTACACTTTGCCAAAAGCTTTGGGAACGTGTTGGCGGGTCATTCATCTTACTCATGGGGTGGCCGTCTCTTCGTCAATGCCTTCCGGCAATAAGCCAAACAACACGGCAAGAACGTCTTTTTGTATATTAACCACTCGACTATAATCTTCCATGGTGTCGTGATGCGCCCCCATGAGGTGCAGAAGACCATGGATGAACCGCTCCAGTAAATAATAGGTGAATCTATCCAATTGGGAGACTTCTGTTACTTCGCTTTGATGCGCTTTGGCCCAGTCCACTGATAGAAAAAGACTTCCAAGCTGAATGGATGGCAGCCGAACCACTTGCGCCTGAATTTCTGAATCCGCGACTTGTGGAAAACTTAATACGTCAGTGGGTTCATCTTTTTGGCGGTATGTCCGATTGATCTCTTGTATAGTGGCATCGGAAACCAGATTGAGATCGACGTCCCAAATCTGATTCGCTGGACTCAGCCCCAATTCATCCAAGATAGACTCTTTTTCAAGCCGTTTCATCAGAACCGGCCAAAAAACTTCCATCCGATCGAAAAAAGATTCCAGTTCGACCACGGAAGCATCCAGGGAAAGATCGTCGCCCAATAGTGAGATTTCTATCCGAAACGGCTCAAATTCGACCTGTTGCATATGCCGGGGAATAAGGCGGGATAGTCGGTCTGCTGTCATCTCATTATGTTTCCTAAGCATTATCGTCTTTGGGGTCTTGTTCCGGTTTTTTAGAAATTTTTTCCGCTGTTCCACCGACCACTTTAAGTTGACTGGCTTTTTGAAGTTCAGAAAGGTTGGGTAGATTCGGTTCAGGCACTTTCTTGCCTAGTTCTTTCATCATGGTTTGCTGGTATTCAATCCGGTTATGCTGAATCCCTCTCAAGACCCGAACAAAGGTTTCTTTAATAATGGTAATGTCTTTAAACGTGATAGGACAATTATCAAACTGGCCATCATCCATCCGGGCCTGAATAATTTTATCAATTCGTTCTTCAATTTGGGCAACAGTTGGACTCTTAAGGGAACGGACCGCCGACTCACAGGCATCAGCTAACATGACAATGGCGGTTTCCCGACTTTGAGGCTTGGGGCCCGGATAGCGGAATTGCGATTTATTCACGTTCTCCGCCCCTTCCTGAATACAAGCCTGATTGTAAAAATAACCCACGGCTAACGTACCGTGGTGTTCGGTCATAAAAGCTTGAAGCGCTATTGGTAAACGATGTTGCTTGGCCATTTCAATGCTGTCTCGCGGGTGAGCCGTAATAACCATCTTACTTAGTCGGGGGGTCAGCTTGTCGTGGGGGTTATCTGCCCCAAAATAGGCTTGGTTTTCGTAAAAAAACAGGGGACGCTTGGTCTTCCCAATGTCATGGTATAAACTTCCGACTCGCGTTAACAGCGCATTGGCGCCAACGGCCTCCGCTGCGTTTTCAGAGAGGCTGGCAACCATCAGGCTATGGTGATAAGTTCCCGGCGCTTCAAACTGCATTCGTTTCAGAAGAGGCTTATCTGAATTCGCCAGCTCCAGTAGTGTATAGGGGGAAACTAACCGAAATACAGATTCCAGAAAGGGCAAGATACCAATGGTAAGTACCGCTGAAAGTAATCCACCAATCGCTCCGGAAACCAGATTGGTCATTAGGTGGATCCAATTAGTAACGAAACTGCCGGGCGGTTCCAGAATGAGGTGTACAGCCACAATAAGTGCCATATTAGTTAGGGCCACAAATACACCGGCCCACATAAGCTGGCCTCGATCGGAGAAATTCAACTTTCGGTTTAAAACAAACACTCCCATCAAACTACCAAAAAGAAGAACAGCCAACGTGTAGAAGTCTGTTCTCAAAGTCATAGCAAGAAGAAACACAACCAATGTTGTTACGAGTAGGCCAATACGGGGATGAGTCAAAATTGAAATCGAGAGGGAGAAGGCCGCCAACGGGAAAATATAAGGGGAAATATGGAACATATCAATTTGTGAATTAAAGGTTAAGCGTTGAGTCAGCATAAAAATGATAGTGAAAGCCACAGAAAGCGTCATAATCATGCTTGAATAGGAGGGTGAGAAGAAACGGCCACCATCATAAGCCCTCAAGTAGTTCCAAACCGTAATCGTAAAGAAAAATGTTAACAAAACCACACCGAGGCAGGCAATTCCATTGATTCCTTTTACGGACTTACCAATGGTTTCCAGCGCGCTTTCCGTTACTGGTGTTACCCTCCTGCCTTTTTCTACAATAATTTCGCCCTTTTTGTATTTTCGAATCACGGGCACCACACGAGATTCAGCTTCATTTTTCAGGCGAATCATTTCTTTTTCATTAACCACCTGTGTGGGAATCAACACCGAGAACGCCAGTACCTCAGCGACTTCAGAGTTTTTTCTGCTTAGGTTGGACGGCATGACGGCCTTAATAATGGCTTCACGGTCCTCAAAATACTCTTCCTGTGTCAGTCCTCGCTTAAGAATTTTCTCTGAAACGACATAGTCGGTCGTTTCCTTAATCTTGTCCCAGTCCTCTTCGGAAAGTTTCTTTTTAATCAGCCGGTTAAAAACAATATCCGCCTTCGGGTTCTCGGATAGGGCTGCGATCCGGGCAAACGCTTCTTGTTTTTCCTCCCGTGACATTTCTTTATCAAAAATTAACGCGGCCAGACTTTTGGTCAATAGATCGAGGTTGGCTATCACCTTTTGATTAAAATCATCCCGAGGCAAATAAACCGGTGAAGCATCGATTTTGAGCCGTGCCCGCTCGATGAGTTGCCGAGTTTCCCCGCTGTCCACTACTTCAATAGCATAAGGAGCATAAAAAGATTGTTTACTGATACCCCCTTCGTCGATAGTTTTCTCAACGGCCAGATAGTCAAAACTTAAAATCGGAGAGAGCAGAAGAAAGGTAATGGCCCCAAAAATTAGGGTCCAACCTTTTTTTGAAAAAATCGAGGTAAATAGTTTGTTCCACTGCCGACGTAACCGCTCGGAAAAAACCAATTCTTCTTCGATCAAGGGAACGGTTCCCTTATTTTCCTGATCCGATGGAGCCATAATCTCTTGGGTTTCCTTGTAAAAAGCCTATTCTAACCATTATATACTCCTATTCTACCCGAATTTCCCCGATTTAAACTATTACATTCGTAGACATATCATCTGTTCAGGTGATAGTCTCTCCCTTCTATTTGCCTATATACTGATTGTAAACAAAGTATTTTCAGATGGAATTGATGGAAGGTTAACCATGTCAGACCACCCGGATGCCCATTCATTGGACTCTTTAACCAGCAATAGTCAACCCTGCTCCGAGGATATTAACGGTAAAGAGGGGACAACGAACCCTATTTTTCAGAACCCTAATTCAGCTCACCTAGAGAACATTTCTCTTTCCAGCTTAAAGCGTTTTCAGAAGCAGGCTCCTTTTAAAAAGGCCCGCTTTCAGGGGAAAGTAACGCCTTTAGAATTCTAATTCCTTTCTTCTTATTAAAAGCTTTAAACGCTTCGGTATCGACCCCAATCTGTGCTAATATGCCACTGTATTCAATTGTCCTTGGGGTTTATCACCAATGGTTGTCTCACCCACCAATGCGCCAGTAGATAGTCTGCCAGAAACCGCTTCAAAACAAGATTGCCTTGACGTCATCGCTCAGCAAGCGGCTCAGTGTTCTCAATGCGATTTGCATACCGGGCGAACCCAGTCGGTTTTTTCGGATGGTAACCCTGAAGCGCCTCTTATGTTGATTGGCGAAGGCCCCGGTCAGCACGAGGATGAATCCGGTATTCCATTTGTCGGGCGGGCTGGTCAATTGCTGACCCAGATTTTGGCTTCTGTGGATATTGATCGGAAAACCGACATTTACATTTGCAATATTGTCAAATGCCGCCCCCCACAAAACCGGGCCCCTGTTCCTGAGGAAATGGCCCGTTGCTTTTCTTTCTTAGAAGAGCAGATTCGTATTGTTCAACCCAAATACATCCTACTCGCTGGCGCAACAGCTATGAAAGGGGTTTTGGGGATAAAAACCGGTATTACCAAAGTACGGGGCCAATGGTTTGACACACCTTACGGGAATGCGAAGGCGATGCCCATTTTCCACCCCTCTTATCTGTTGCGTTACGGTTCCAAAGAAAAATTTACTCCCAAGTGGTTCATGTGGCAAGATATGAAAGAAGTGAGACAAGTACTGGATGAGCTTAATTCAGCTTCAAATGCCTGACTCTACACAATAGCTAGGTCGGAAAAACAGTAATGGCTTCCGGGTTTTCTGGACAGTGTTTTTGGCAGATCCCGCAGCCAGTGCAATCCTCACCCTGAACAAGAGGAAGCCCTTCTACCAGCTTAATGGCCTGCTCAGGAAGGGGGCAGACCTCATAACAGAGAGTACATTTAGAGCCTCGATAGGCTGTACACGTTAGCCGGTCGAGAACCGCAGTACCGACCTTGATTTGATTAATCGACTTTACCGGTAACAGGGCTTCTGTAGGGCAAGCCGTGATACAAGGGGTTCCTTCGCAAAGAAGGCAGGGGTGTTCTCGAAGGTTAACCATTGCCGGCGTGCCATCAATAGCCTCTCCCGTCCCATAATGAACTGAAATGGCCTCATGAGGGCAGGCCATCGTACAGGCATCACATCGAGTACACAATGAGAGAAAGAGGGCTTCCATTTGAGCGCCAGGGGGACGAACAAAAGGCCGTTCTTTCAAGGGTTCGAGTACTTTTTCCGACTCCTTAAGCAAATGGCCCAGAACCGACCGAAAACCATACTCGATAAACGATCGACGATCCACTCTTATCTCGGAGGTAAGCCTGTTAAGATCACGAAAACCATTACTCATGTCCTTAGTCTAGCGAAAACAAAGTGAAGTTAGAGAAAAACCCTTAAAACCTTATTATTTACACCTTTTTTATAAAATTCTCTTTCAATTTCAACCAGCTTGTCCTAGAATACCGTTCAAGAACCGATGCGTCAGTAGCTCAGCTGGATAGAGTACTTGGCTTCGAACCAAGCGGTCGGGGGTTCGAATCCCTCCTGGCGTACCAGTTCTTTAAAAAGTGAAGTTAGAGAAAATGTCCCGAGATCTTGAAGAAAGATTTATTGTAAAAAAGGGCTCGACTTAAAGAAAGCCCCTCTACTGCTCCCCAATTAGTTTAAATCGTTACTCTGCCCTACCCTATGTTTACCGAATCGAACACCGAACACCTTGGACTTGTAACTGCGACTTAACGTCATCCAATTCACTTCTTGAAAACGGTACGGCCCGCTTGGAAAAATCCGGATCAAGTAAATTGCCATTAACAAAGGGCTGAAGAATAAATCGTCCTTGAGGGGTTGTTGGCGAAACCCATTGCCCCATCTCAACCAAATCAGCCATGGTATGAAGGGGCCTAACTGCCGTCGTTCGGAATTCATAAGGAACACCCGATTGCTTGATTTGCCGAATGCTCTCCTCCAGTCGGGATTCCAGATGACTTGCTGACCCTTCATGACCTGTACCCGCAACCTGCTCATAATGCGCCAGTGGCATTTTAAAGTCCATGGCGATAAAGTCCACTAAGGACTGACTTAACACCTGTTTTAACACATCCGGACGACTACCATTGGTATCCAGCTTGGCTTTAAACCCCATAGCTTTCACCCGGTGTAAAAACGGGATAAGCCCTTTTTGAAGAGTGGGCTCTCCCCCGCATAACACCACGCCATCCAAAACCGAGCGACGTTTTTCCAGAAAAGCGAACACACCTTCTTCGCTCCACTCGGTTACAGGCTTTGAATAGGCTCCCTGTTCGGCGGGAGGAAGCACCAGTTCTGGATTGTGACAGTAAGGACATCGGAAGTTACACCCTCGTGTAAACACCACTGCCGCCACACAGCCAGGGAAATCCGAAAACGAGTGCTTCAACAAGCCGCCAACCTGAAGGGTCATATGGCAACCTCAAACGGGCTCAGCTGTTCCAGTTCTGCTTCGTTCATGATCGATGTCAACGCGTAACCGCTATCCGGGTAAAACCAATCCGAGCTTTCCTGTGGGGTGTCATTGACCGAAAACGTTTCCCGCAAGCCAAATTCCGCCCGTTTTCCATGGTTCCATTGTTTAACCGGCCGAAGATAGCCCACCACACGCGAGTAGACTTCCGCCTCTTCACCACAGGTCGGACACTGGGGGTGCTGACCCGCTACATAGCCATGGGAAGGGCATACGCTAAATGTGGGGGTAACGGTAAAATAAGGGATTTCATAATTTTCACACACGGTTTTAATAAACGAACGAACCGCATCTGAATCGCTAATTTCTTCACCGACAAAGACATGTGCCACCGTTCCTCCAGTGTACAGGGGTTGCAGGCGATTTTGGTGATCCAGCGACTCAAAAATGTCATCCGTATAATTCACTGGCAAATGAGAGGAATTCGTATAAAACGGTTCGGAAGAGTAAGCCTCCTCATCAGAGGCCAGACCAGAGTTCGCAAAGGCAATATCAGGGTAACGTTTTTGATCCAGACGCGCCAGACGGTAGGCCGTCCCTTCAGCGGGTGTGGCTTCTAAATTATACAGATTACCAGTTTCCTCCTGAAAATCCTGAAGCCGATCCCGCATAAACTCAAGCACCTCTTCTGCAAAACGAGCCCCTTCTTCATCGGCAATGGCTTTACCCAGTAAGTTCACACAGGCTTCATTCATCCCAACCAACCCAATGGTTGAAAAGTGATTATGCCAGTATTGCTCATAGCGTTTTAAAATGTCTCGCAAATAGAACTGGGTATACGGATACAGTCCTTTTTTCGTTAAACTTTCCAATATTTTTCGTTTAATTTCCAGACTGGTTTTCGCCATATCCATCAGCGCCGACAACCGGTTAAAAAAGTCAGCCCGATCGGTTGATAAATAGCCAAGCCGAGGCAGGTTCATGGTCACCACGCCAATAGATCCCGTTAGCGGGTTGGCTCCAAACAGGCCGCCACCCCGACGATCCAGTTTTCGGGTGTCTAACCGAAGCCGACAACACATAGAGCGAGCATCCTCTGGCGACATGTCAGAATTCACAAAGTTTGCAAAGTACGCAATCCCGTATCGTGCAGTAACTTCCCATAACAGTTGCAGATTCGGGTTATCCCAGTCAAAATCTTTTCCCACATTATAGGTTGGGATGGGAAAGGTAAAGACTCGTCCACGCGCATCGCCTTCTTTCATTACTTCCAGAAACGCTTGATTCAAGATATCCATTTCTGCCTGAAAATCGCCGTAGGTCTCGTTCTGATATTCGCCCCCAATAACCACGGGCTCACCTGCGTACATTTTAGGGACAATAAGATCCATAGTAATGTTGGTAAACGGCGTCTGAAATCCAACCCGGGTCGGTACATTGACGTTAAACACAAATTCCTGAAGCGCCTGTTTTACTTCAGCATAACTGAGTTGATCGTACCGGATAAAAGGTGCGAGAAACGTGTCAAAATTAGCAAACGCTTGCGCCCCGGCAGCTTCACCCTGCAGCGTATAAAAGAAATTGACCATCTGGCCCAACGCCGTTCTGAAATGCTTGGCGGGCAAGCTTTCCGATTTTCCAGATGCTCCGGTAAACCCTTGGCGAAGCAGATCTTTTAAGTCCCAACCCACACAATAGACCGAGAGTTGATTCAAGTCGTGGATATGCAAATCTCCTTCCTCATGAGCTTTTTTCACTTCGGCTGGATAAATTTTATTGAGCCAATAGGTCTTGCTCACCTCCGATGCGAGATAATTGTTTAATCCCTGAAGCGAATAGGCCATATTACTGTTTTCATTTACCTGCCAATCAAGGCACTGCAAATAATCATCCACGAGATCCACCTGAGACGTGGAAACCCACTGGCGCATGTTGGCATGTTGCTCTCGGTAGAGGATATAGGCTTTGGCAGTTTTTTTATACGGCGATTCTAGCAAAATAATTTCAACAATGTCCTGAATGGTTTCCACATCCGCCATGACAGGCCTTGTCTGCGTTTTTAACAGAAACAGCTGATTTTGCAAAATCGCCAGCGCTTTAATCACTAAGGTATTGGCGACTTTCTCGTCAAATTCGCCTGTGGCTTTTCCCGCTTTGATTAAGGCATTTAAAATTTTGTTGCTGTCAAACGGAACAATCTCACCATTTCTTTTTTTCACGTTGGAATTCATTAAACTCATATCGCTTGCACCTCTTTCTTTTTGCTCACTCAAAAGACCCAGCAAAATCATCTTTCTCTTATTCTGTCGGAATCAATAACCCACCTGTGTCGTCCCACGGATCGCTGATCAATTAAGCAACAATCTCATATACTACAGGTGGAAGATTATTATACAAACCAAAGCAACTCTTAGACAATTGCCTGTTCGGTTAGTACACTTGAGAGTAGTGGAATTTATCCGGTCAGTTTATAAAGCTTTAATGGCTCAAGACAAGACATTAGCAACAACCAAAACAACTTACTTTTTAGCTTTAGTGCCTGTTTTCTTTTTTCCAGAAAGTTGACTGACTGCGGATTGAGACCCTTGTTTCTGAGCGGGGGTGTTTTGTTGAAATAAGCTATCGGTCTCATTAACGGGATGCTCAATTTGCTGAGCATCGGTAAGGGCTGTATTCACTCCACCTGAATGCTCGCCAGACAACAATTCAGGCGCCATTTGCCGCTCCACCTGAATTTCTATTTTTGCTCTGAAGAGCAAGGAGATAGTTTCTCGTTGAATCTCAAATGTCAGATTCTGGAACAGCTCAAAGGCTTCCCGCTTGTATTCCATCAACGGATCCTTCTGGCCGTAAGCCCGAAGGCCAATGCCCTCTCGAAGCGCATCCAGATTGTGCAAGTAGTCGATCCACTTGGAATCAATCACTGAGAGTAAAATATCCCGTTCAATGCGTCGTAAAGGATGTTTATAATGGGTCAACTCTTCTTCTGTGAGGGTTTCTTCGAGCTTAATAACGCTTTCCTCATCTTCATCTTCGGAAAGCCCTAGAAGCTTAATGCCATGGGTTTCGTCCAATTCAGCGGCCATGCGGCTTAGTTCAGCTTCAATATTCTCATACGTTTTTACACCCTCCTTAATCAGAAAGTCAATTAAGGCGGGGTAGGTGTTTAGCTCTTCCAGTTTTTCATCGTTAACAAAAGCCAATTGAGGCACTTTGGCATGGAGGTTTGCCAGCAGGTCGGTAACCACTTCCTCTTCCCAGTCAGGAGACTCGCCTTCCGGGGTTAAATAAGCCGTGACACAGCGCTCCATTTCAAGTTCTACCATATGCAGAATGCTTTCTCGAAGTTTATAGCCTTCCAGCACCCGCTTACGCTGTCCATAAATTAGTTTCCGCTGCTCGGTCAGCACGTCATCATATTTTAAAACGTTTTTTCGGATCTCAAAATGGTAAGCTTCAACCTTACGTTGAGCACCTTCAATAACCTTGGTGACCATGGGAGCGGTAATCGGCATGGTCTCGTCCACGTTAAGAAATTCCATGAGATCGGATACCTTTTGCCCACCAAAAATCCGCATGAGCGTATCTTCCAGCGACAGGTAAAAACGGGTGGAACCGGGATCGCCCTGACGAGCGGCTCGTCCACGAAGCTGGTTGTCAATTCGGCGAGATTCATGGCGCTCGGTTCCCAGAATATGCAAACCGCCCGCTTCAATCACTTTTTCTTTTTCGGCGTTGGTTATTTTTTCCTGCTCAAGAAAGACCGCATCAAATTCCTCTTGCGGAACAGCATCCAGATGACGACCCGCCTGAATAAAATGTTCTCGAGCCAGAAATTCCGGGTTGCCACCCAGCACAATATCCGTCCCTCGACCTGCCATATTTGTAGCGATAGTAACCCCGCCAAAGCGTCCAGCCTGAGCGACAATTGAAGCTTCCTGCTCATGATGCTTCGCATTCAGTACATGGTGTGGGATACCTTTTCGAATGGCTTGAACCACATCCGCCGTATCTGCCATGGCCAGTAAAAAGTCCCGATGTTCGGCCGGGATTTTTTTGTCTTTTGCGATTTTAGCCAGTTCATCCCCGGTGGCGGCTTCTGGGTTTTTTAGGAACGGGCGCAATTGCTCCTGAAGTTCAGGTTTGCCTTCAAGTACTTTCGCCAGCCGGGTGGATTTACCCCGAAGGTGTTGGGTCATTTCTCGCGAACTGCTGAGCAGACTGGACAACCATTCAGACTTCTCAATCGAGGTGGTACCCACCAGAACAGGATTACCTTCTTGATGGCACTCCACAATCTCTTCAATGACTTTATAAAATTTCACTTTTTCGGTTTTATAAATCACATCACCCTGATCAATCCGTTGATCAGGACGGTTAGTCGGAATCGCGGTGACTTCCAGATTATAGATTTTTCCAAATTCCGCTTCTTCAGTCAAGGCGGTTCCAGTCATACCAGAAAGTTTTGGGTAAAGTCGAAACAGGTTTTGGAATGTAATACTTGCCAACGTCTGGGTTTCGTCTTGAATATGCACCCCTTCTTTCGCTTCTACCGCTTGGTGCAAGCCATCACTCCAACGGCGACCTTCCATCATTCGGCCGGTAAACTCATCCACAATGACGATTTCACCGTCTTTGACCACATAATCAATATCATGACGAAACAATTCCTTGGCTTTTAGGGCCTGAAGCAAGTGATGGGCAAAATTGGTGCGGGGATCAAACAAATCATCCACCTGCAACATTTCCTGCGCCCGATCAATACCCTCTTCCGTCAAGATAATATTTTTAGCTTTTTCATCAATGGTGTAGTCTTCGCCCTCTTTCAGTTGAGGTGCCAGACGGGCCATAGCCTGATACGTTTCAGCCGATTGCTCCAACCGACCGCTGATAATCAGCGGTGTTCGGGCTTCATCAATCAGAATACTGTCCACTTCGTCAATAATGGCGTAGTTATAAGGGCGTTGCACCATTTGGGTTTTAGAACCCGCCATGTTGTCTCGTAAATAATCAAAGCCAAATTCATTATTGGTGCCGTAAGTGATATCACTAGCGTAAGCCTGTTTCTTAGCCTGAAAACTATCAAAGCCACGCTGTTCGGACAATACAACACCCACAGTAAGCCCTAAAAAACGATAAACCTCACCCATCCACTCAGCGTCCCGCTTCGCAAGATAGTCGTTAACTGTAATGACATGAACCCCTTTCCCGGTCAGGGAATTTAAATAGGCAGGAAGGGTCGCAACAAGGGTTTTTCCTTCACCGGTTCGCATCTCAGAAATGCTGCCCTGATGAAGAATCATGCCCCCAATCATTTGAACATCGTAATGGCGCAGACCAATCGTTCGGCGGCTCGCTTCCCGGACCACGGCAAAAGCTTCCGGAAGAATCCACTCAAGAGCTTCTTGCTCATATTTGTAATCTCGCTCTGGATCGGGATCACACGGTCGATCAGCCAGCTCTTTTCTAAATTGTTCTGTTTTTCCACGAAGCTCTTCGTCAGTTAGCGTTTCCAACTCGGCTTCAAATCGATTGATAATATCCAGAGTGGGTTCCAGTTTTTTAATTTTGCGTTCGTTGGGGTCGCCGAGTATTTTATTAATCCATTGGAGCATGGGGTACTCTCTCTTTTATCGCTAGTCTGAATCCTAAAATTCTAGCACAACTTCCTGTGAGACCCCACCTTTAAACAGAATTCCTAGAGAAGAATGTATGACTTTATTGATTTTAGACTGTTTGACGGGCATGAAAAATCAGCCGTCAAATGGCCTGACGAGGTCCAGAAATTACCCAATAGAGTTAACCTCTATTTTAGCTTGCGGCTTCTGCCCCACCAACCACTTCTAGAATTTCCTGGGTAATCGAAGCCTGACGCGCCTTGTTGTACTGAACAGTCAGCTTATCAAGCATATCCGACGCATTATTGGTTGCGTTAGCCATAGCGGTCATCCGGGCTGCCAGTTCACTGGCAGAGGATTCTAATAATAGTGTATAAATAGCGTTACTCAGATACATGGGAATCAAAATATCCAACGTCTTAGCCGAACTAGGCTCCAATAAAAGCTCTGGTCGAATGTTACCTTCAGGCGTTTTTTGCTCTATATCGGTTGTCACATAGCCTTGGTCCGAACGAATTTCAGGCATATACTCCTCAATGAGTCCTTTCACCGGAAGCACTGGGGTCATTTGAATTTTGTAAGAAATCATCGACTGAAAATGGGTCGAGAGAATTTCAATACTATCAATTTCGCCCTTCAGAAACGCTTGGGTTAAGGTTTCGGAAATTAAATTCGCATCATGATGAGAGGGACTCGCCGTCATGTCCACCATTGAACCTAGTGACGACGATTCACTATAGCTGGAAAATGCAGTAGAAACCTTACGCCCAACCAAATAGAACTTAGGCGTGAGTCCCTTCTCTTTAAGGGCTTCTTCCAGCCGGAACATTTGACGGATGACATTCGAGTTAAAGCCACCACACAGTCCCCGGTCAGAGCTAATCACCACAATGCCAATATTTTTGATTGGCTTTGGGCTCAAGAGTTCCGCATAACGGGTACCTTCCAACTCACCTACATGGTGCTTTATTTCGTTATAAACCTGAGTGAAAACACTTCGGAGCTCTTGCCCATAGGGGCGAGCCGTCTTTACGCGCATTTCCGCTTTTTTCACTTTGGCAGCAGCAACCATACGCATGGCCTGAGTGATTTTTTGCGTATTTTTAACGCTTTTAATACGTCGCCGAATGTCTTTCAGGTTCGCCATGGATAGTTAGCCTCTCTAGTCTGCCTCTTTTCCGCTAAAAACAGTATCCCGAAACTTGGCAAAATGCTCAATGATCTTTGTCTGTTCTTCGTTGGAAGGTTTTTTCCCTTCGTTCAGGGTTTTCTCAATGTCAGCCAGATTCGCACTGAGATAAGCGAACCACTGTTCTTTGAAATCCTGAATGTCTTTATTATCCACTTTATTCAGGACACCCTTGTCTCCGGCAAGGAGGATGGTGTACTGCTGAGCAACCGAGAGCGGACTGTAAATGGGCTGTTTCAGCAGTTCGACCAGTTTACTTCCCTTTAAAAGCTGGTTTTGGGTGGCCTGATCTAAATCACTGGCAAACTGGGCAAAGGCTTCTAATTCACGGAATTGCGCCAGATCAAGTCGAAGTTTTCCGGCAACCGACTTAATCGCTTTAGTTTGCGCGGCGCCACCAACCCGAGATACCGAAATACCAGCGTTAATCGCGGGTCTAATACCCGCATTAAACAGATCTGACTCCAAGAAAATCTGACCATCGGTAATCGAAATAACGTTGGTGGGAATGTAGGCAGAAACGTCGCCAGCCTGAGTTTCAATAATGGGCAGTGCAGTAATACTGCCCGCACCCAGTTTATCACTTAATTTTGCGGCTCGTTCTAACAATCGGGAGTGAAGGTAGAAAACATCACCCGGATAAGCCTCTCGACCCGGTGGGCGACGAAGTAGCAAGCTGGTCGCACGATATGCCCAAGCGTGTTTGGTTAAATCATCATACACACAGAGAACGTGTTTGCCCTGCTCCATAAAATACTCGGCCATGGCAACAGCGGCAAAAGGAGCCAAGAACTGAAGCGGCGCCGGATCAATGGCACTTGCCGCAACAATAATCGTATAATCCATAGCACCCCGGTCTTCCAGCGTTTTCTGGATTTGGGCAACGGAACTAGATTTCTGACCAATGGCGCAATAGATACAAATAACATCCTGCCCCTTCTGGTTCAGAATCGTATCAATAGCAATCGCGGTTTTACCGGTTTGTCGGTCACCAATAATCAGCTCTCGCTGGCCTCGACCAACAGGTGTCATGGCATCAATAGCAGTAATACCGGTTTGAAGAGGTTCATGAACGGATTTCCGCTCAATGATACCCGGCGCTTTTTTCTCAATCGGAACCTGAGTACAGTTTTCCAGGTTACCCTTATTATCCAGTGTCCGGCCTAGCGGATCCACAACCCGACCAATAAGGGCATCACCAACAGGAACGGAGGCGATACGACCGGTTGATTTAACTAATTGACCCTCTTTTACGTGAATAAATTCACCCAAAACAACTGCACCGACGTTGTCCTCTTCCAGGTTCAGCACCATTCCCATGGTGTTGTGACCATCCTCAAATTCAATCAATTCACCGGCCATTGCCCCTCGAAGGCCATAGATGCGGACAATTCCGTCACCAACCTCCATGACGCTTCCGACGTTGCTAACCGACATTTCACTTTCGTAATCGGCCAGCTTATTTTTGAGTACAGAACTGATTTCTTCCGCTCTTAATGATGCCATTGTTCGTGTCCTTTGCGAGTCTCTGATTTCTCGATTAAAACTTTATGCTTAATTTGATTAACTAACCTGTTTCTTAAGGGCATTGAGTTTCCCAGCAAAACTGCCGTCAATGACCTTGTCTTGAACTTTAATAATGGCCCCCCCCAACAGGGTCGAGTCCACTTTACGGGTCACATTGACCTGCGAAAAACCGTACAGCGTTTTTAGCGTGTTGGCCAGACGGTCTTCCTGTTGAGCATCCAACTCAACGGCTGTCGTCACTTCAGCAATGCCGATATTATGATGTTGATGAACCATTTCCTCATATTTATCGGCCACAATAGGAAGTAACGGGAAACGATCATTCTCCACCATTAGCTTTAGCAAATTGCTAATCGCCGGTAAAACTTTCGACTCAAATTGCTCTTTTACAAAATTGAGCTTTTCAGCTTGTGGAATAGCCGGGTTCACCAGAAAAACGGTTAAATCTGGAGTCTCACTTAATACCACTTTCACAGCCCGCAAATCGTTCAGTATCGGATCAAGAAGATTCTGCTCATCAGCCAATTCAAATAGCGCCTTAGCGTAACGGGAGGCTATTTGTGTGTCTTCTACTTTGGCGGTCATGAATCCGAATCCTTTCTAGTGGGTGTGAGCTAATTCATTGATAAACGATTCAACAGAACGGCCTTTATCGTCATCCGACAAGTTAACTAACTCTTTTTGCGCATCTTCAATTGAATCCAGCAACAGCCGTTTTTCCAGTGTTTTCATTGCTGAGCGCTGTTCCACTTCAATCCGTTTTTTGGACATTTCAACAATTTTGGAGGCGTCCCGTTGGGCGTCAGCTAAAATTTGTTCAGAAAGCGTTTCTGCCGACGTCTTAGCGTCATTCAAAATACTTTCTACTTCATCCGATAAATTTTTGGTCTGTTTTTTAATGGTATTGAGTTCTTTTAGCGCCGCCTTCTTCTCCTGTTCCAGTGTTTCCACTTCCTTACGGATCTTTTCCTGCTGTGTATCAAAAATACCCAACAGGTTGAACTTTTTAACCACATAGACCAAAAGAACAAAGGCAATCGCAATATTAATGGCGTTTGTCGATAAAAGCCAGTCAAAGAAGCTAAGCCCCTCACCGTGACCTGCAGATAGCAGGAAAAGAGGCAACTGTTGAGTTTCTTGAATCGTTAAAAGCAGGTTCATTACCTATTTTTTATCCTTTAGATGCCGCCGGAACCTTGCCGGCTACTTTCTGAACAATTAAACGAGCTAACTCGCTTCGGTCTTCGGCTAATTTCTGGTAGGCGTTCTCTTGCCACGATGACAACTCAGTCATTTGAGCTTCCAGCTCTTTCGCTGCTTGTTGGCGGGCAGCGGTTAACGTCTCAAACGCCGATTCTTTGGCTTTTTGCCGAATTTCCTGAAGCACGAGGTGGGAACGCTTGCGTGCATCTTTTAGCCCTTGCTCATATTCAGCTTTCATCTTTTCCAAGTCAGCCAAATGTGTTTCGGTACTTTTTCGATCTTCTTCTTTTTTCCGCTCCCGTTCGGCTTTAATTTGACGAATGGGCTCAAAATAAACAGAACGCATTAACAGCATAAAGACAAAAAAGCTGATTATGACGACAATAAGTGTTCCATCAATTTCCATGGGCTAGGAAAATCCTTTTGTATAACGCTTGCGAACAAACGTACTGCTGAAACTAAAAAATGAAGACCTTACCCTTGTAACAAAAACAAGGGTAAAATCCAATGTTTAGTGCTGAGCGGTAGCTTCAATCGCTTGGTTAGCCGCATCAGCAACCGCTTCAGCGCTACCAAAGTCAACGATACCAAAGGCAATCAGAGCAAAGCTGACAAATCCAAAAAGACCCAAAAGCTCAACAACACCGAGAGTAATAAAGTATTGCGGGGTAATGTTGCCCTGAATCTCCGGCTGACGAGCGATACTATCGAAATAATGACCGGTCATTAAACCAATACCAATACCGGGTCCAATCCCTGCAAAAGCGACAGCGAGGGCTGTTCCTAAAAATGCGGCTGTTTGTGCATCCATTGTTCTGTTCTCTCCTTTGATGAATCTCTTAATAATTGATAACGTAAAAACAAAAAATTAGTGTGCGTCGTGCTCTTCCACCATCAGTGCAATGTAAACCGCACTCAGGATAGAAAAAATATACGCTTGAACGACAGCAACGAAAAGTTCAAGGCCGATCACTAAAATCGGTGCCACCAATGGCATAATTTTTAGTGCAAGTGTGGATAGAATCTCACCAACAAAAATATTGAAATAAAGACGAATAAGTAGCGACCCGGGCCGGGTAATGTGCTCGATCAGATTAAGCGGCGCAAAAGCCCAGTGAGGGTGAAAGTGATGATTAATAAACCCGCCAATACCGGTTCGTTTAATGGCCATCGCCATATACATAAAAACAGAAATAAGCGCCAGAGCGGTGGTCGTATTGATATCCGCAGTGGCGGCCATGAAACTGCCCTCTGGAATCAAACCATCAAATAAACGAAGTGGGAGTTGACCCATCAGGTTAGCAGTCAAAATAAACAGAAACATAGAACCAATAAAGAATAGATATCCATCACCTTTAGGGCCTGCAGTCGCCATGGTCATACTTCTGCATAGGTCATAAAAACTTTCGCCCACCGTCTGAAGCTTGGATGGGACTACCTGTAACTGCCGAGTAGTCATAAACGCGAAGGCCAAAAGAAACAACATGCTCAACCAAGCGGTGATCAGAATGTTCATATGAACATCAAGCCCCAAAAGTGTAGTATGCCAGAAGTGGCCCATCGATTGTTTTCTCTCCTGTTGCTATTAGTTCGCTTCCGCGGACGCTTTATATGGCGTGCTCTTAAATGCTTGTTTAACGTATTCGATTACCAAGCCTACTTTGTAGCTCAAAAACCCGCAAATGACAATCCCTGTTTCTTGCAGTCGAAAATCACCAAGCATAACGATAATGTATGCCAAAAGAACCATTCTTGTAAGAGAAAACACAACTTGCTCTCGACCTTTTGGGTGTTCTGCACTAAACATAAGGCTTCCCATAAAGAATATACCAACACAAATACCGGCTAAGGCATATTTTAAAAAATGGGGTTCATAAATTGTAATACTGATCAAAAACAAACTGGAAACCACCGCCATCCGAATCCAAAGGGTGCGTTTTAATTGTTTAAAGTCCATCGGCGGAGCGAGAAGGCATTTAAACGATTTTTGAATCGGGCTTTTAGGATTGTTTGGGTTGGCTGTCATCGTAAGAGTCTGTATTATCGGATTTCTTATCTTTTATTTTCTGAGCATAAACCAAGGAGCGTTTATACAGGATACCAATGCCGGCGAACATGCCTATAATAGCAAAAAGCACGGTCCACATCGGCGAGGCATCAAATTGGTTGTGTAACCAGGCTCCCAAGCCAATGCCCAGCAGGATAGGAATCAAAATTTGGAGGGCATAATCCATGGCGCTCAATCTGTTTTATCAATTAAAATGCTTTTGAGTGGACGCTTTGGGGTTACTTTAGTTAAAATGGAAGATAATGTAAACGGTCGTATTATTTGTCTTGTTATCCTTATTTTAGAATCAACGGAGGTGCCTGATGGCCAAAGAGTCCAGTTTTGATATTGTTTCGGAGTTTGATCAGCAGGAATTGGTCAACGCTCTGGATCAAACCCGACGGGAATTAGCCACCCGCTATGACCTGAAAGACAAAGGCTCTACCATTGAACTGGTTGAGGATAAAGAAATTGTCATCACGACCACCGATGATTTTTCATTGCGCAGTATCATTGAGATTATGGAAATTAAAGTGGTCAAACGAGGTCTCAGCCCGTTAATTTTGAGTCAAGAAGCGCCTGTGGAAGACTCATTGGGGGGCAAAATCCGCCAGAAAATAACCTTAAAAAAAGGGATTGATAAAGAGCAGGCGAAAAAAATTGTAGCCCACATCAAGGACACCAAACTCAAGGTTCAGCCCAGTATTCAGGGCGAGCAAGTTCGTGTCAGCGGTAAAGACAAAGACACCTTACAGGAGGTCATGACCGGAGTGCGTAGTCAGGCTGAAGTCTGGAACATCCCTCTCCAATTCAACAACTACCGCTAACAAACGGCAAAGCCGCTTTTACTTAAGACCTATGGCGTTATTCGCTATTAGAAAGAGCATTAGAGCTTCAAGATAAAATCAGAGACGTCTTCGGAAAAGGACGTTTTAGAAAAAATCCCATTATGCTCTCCCGCAGAATAAACAATCAGCTTTTTCTGACACGTTAATTCTTGCTCTAAGGCCTGACCATGGCTCAGAGGACACAGTCTATCGTTTTCTCCATGAAGGATTAACGTAGGCGATTGTATTTTCTCTGCTTTATCGATGGAATCAAATCTCTGGGTGATTTTTTTAGAGACGGGAAACCACCATTGAGGGATTTTTAAATTTTCTCTAAGCTCTTTAACAATATCAGGTAAACTTTTAAACGTCGAAGCAAGGATAACAGCTTTAAAGCGTCTCTTTGATGCAACATGAACTGTCACAGCACCACCTAACGAGCAACCGATGGCCACTTGTTCAGAAACAGGAACACCTTTTTCTTCTAAATAATCACTGACCGCTTCCAAGGATTCATAAAGCGATTTTTCAGACGATTCCCCTTGGCTTTTTCCATAACCGGGGTAGTCATAAACAAACAAGCCAAACCCTTTGTCTAACCAGGAGTTTTTAGAAGACTCTTCCCCTATTGTCGCTAATCCTATGCCCGCTAAAATGTTACCACTATTACCATTCGAAAAAACAAGGGTCGGCTTTCTTTCCTTTGCTGGAAAATAAAGCCCATATAACTCAGTGCCTGACTTTGATTTTAAATTAACTTCATTTATTTTATATTTTTCAGGGAGATGAACATATTGATCTTGACCTTTCGAATATAGCAATTTGGATTCAATTTGAGCCCTTCTTTTTTCAGGCAGAACAAAGACAATACCCGATGCAAGACCTAAAGTTAGCTTCCCAATAAAACGGTTCATTTTTTTACGAAAACCAGAACCCAATTTCGTTTTTTGGGATAAAGGCTTCCCTTGGAACTTGTCCGCTCCAAAATGAATAGAATCCATGGGATTAGATGTTATTTCAATAAGAGGAGGCAACGAAGGCGAAGCGTCCTTTAAAACACCTCTAACCTCTTGAAAAGAAGGTCTATTTGAAATGCTAATGCCGTCTATACCCATACCACAAAGTCCTTAGATGTTAGTTATAAGCAAGTTAAAGAGAGTGCCTATTATATTATGAACTAATAACTGAATCAATGACATCGCAGAGTGGGTCCGGGTCGTCAGTACCAATGCGGATTCGGCTGGCGTTTTTCAGGGTAAGTTCCACAGCGTCCAAGCCATCAACGTTATAAAGCCAGCCTCCGGGGAACCAGCGAATGCCCCAACCCATCCAAAAAGTGTTTCGTACTTTTTCACAGGAGACAACGTCGTCTAAAGCAATATGCTTGGTGTAAAGCCCAAGCCCAAAGCGGGCAGACAAACGTTTTTTGTTTCCATCAAGGGTGACCGTGAGCCCATAAATAAACAGGGACACCAAAGCCAGTAGCGCTAAAAGCCCAAGTGCAACGGCGATACTGGCATTACCTGCCTTGCAATAGACCGTTCCAAATAGCCCTAATCCGACACCCAAAAGTAAAGGCGCCCAAGTCCATCGAGCATACTGGGTATGTTGATAAATGGGGGGCAACAGGGTATCGCTCATAACAAAAAAACTTTCTATCATTCATACGGGGCGGGAGACGCATTTTGTTCATTATCTCATTAATAACAAAGCAGAACAAAATAAAAGGGCAAGGATTAAAAGAGATTTAAAACAACCTCTCCTCTATTGATAGGAGAGAATAGGGTAAGAGAATGCATTTTGTCCGTTAGGCAATGGAACTTTGAAAGAGAGAGGGGGTTATTGTTAAATTTTATGAACCTGTCGCCGAAGCCATTGGTAAATCAGGAAAAAATCCACACACTCTTAAAAAGTAGTTCGGTTGGAAGCAAGCCTCTAAAACGGCTGAGTGATTTGAAAGAAGGATAGAGCCCCATGATATTTAAAGGACGCGTAAGTAACGACGGCGATGGCATGATGATTGCCACCCGAGGCATGCTGGCGACGGTAAAACAAATAGAAACCCACACCACCAACATCGCTCACTTTGGCTTACCAGGGTACCAACGTAAAGAGGCGGTGGTCACATCGTTTGTTGAACACCTGGGCGCCAATGCCGTAGACGAAGTGGTCAGTACCGAGATTGGCCGTATCCGTAAAAGTAACAACCCACTAGACTTTGCCTTACGGCACCCAGGCTACTTTCAGCATATGAACACTTCCGGCTCGATCGAGCTAACACGAGACGGCCGAATGAAGCTGGACAAAGACGGCAATCTGCTCTCGTTAGCAGGCCATAAAATTTTATCCGACGGTGGCTCGCCTATACAATTTACGTTTATCCCGAAAAATCCAGACCGGGATATTACCGTATCCGCTGACGGCGAGATTAAAGTATTTCACGTAAAAACCCAGCAAATGGTGAACATGGGACGCATTGGCGTGGTCAGCCAAACCGGCACCATTGCCGACAAGGTAGATATTCGCCAAGGGCACGTCGAAGATTCCAACGTGTATCTGCAACAGGAATTTACCCGAGTGGTTCCCTTGCGACGCCAGTTTGAAGCCAACCGGCAAATTTTTATCACCCAAAGCGACGTCCTCTCCCGAACCATTCAGGAACTGGGACGACCTCAGTAACCTATTTAGCGTTTTAAATCTTCTGTAAGGAGAACCCCGTTATGCTACACCACATTATGAAATTTTCCGCCGACGCGGCCAATATGCAGTTTGATGTTCTGGATCGGGTCACACAAAACGTCGCGAATTTGAACACCAATGGCTACAAAATCAAGCGATTTGATCAATACATGCGAAGCGATGGTGTGGTTAGCGGGGTTGAGCGGTTTGATTATACCCAGGGTTCCATTATGGTTACTCGCCGTCAGTTGGATGTGGCCTTAAAAGGTGAGGGGTTTATTCCCGTCACCCAACCCGACGGGCAAATTGCCTTTACCCGAGACGGTAGTTTTACTCGAAACAGTGATGGGCTGATTATTACCAATCACGGCGATATTGTCGGCGATGGCATTCAACTGCCCGTAAACTACAAAAAAATCATCATTACAGAAAACGGTGAAGTGAAAGTCCAACTTGATAACAAACTGGAACCGGAACAACTCGGTCAAATTAAACTGGTCAATTTTGCAAACCCGGAAGGACTGGAGTCCATTGGCCAAAATAAGCTGGTTGCCACGGAAAAATCGGGTGAAGCCGTGCCCATGACCGACGAGATGACCCAATTCAAACAAGGAGCACTGGAACGATCTAACGTCAACGTGTTTGCCCAGATTGATCAGGTCTTACGCCTAAATGCGGGACTGCTCTCTAATATGAAAATCGTGAAGTTCACAGATGACGTGTACCGACAGGCCACTAACCTGAAACAGTAACTTGAACCCCCTATAAAAAAGAGGATAACAACATGGATCCTTTCGGAAAATTTAACCCCATCAGCAATGTACTTAATGCCATTTCCAGTAATCAGAAACTGGTTTCTGGCAATGTTGCCAATGCCCATACACCCGGCTACACAGCTAAATCAACCACGTTTTCTCAATTGCTTTATAACCAACACAGCCCGTTTGAAACAACGATGTCCAAGAAAATGGGTTCATCACTTCAGCCGCTGGGCACCATGGAAACCGGTGAAACGGTCAACATGAAACACGAGATGATTACAATGCAGAAAAATATGTTGTTCTATAGCATGACCACCCGACGGGCGGCCTCAATTTTTAATATGCTCAGAACATCCAGCCAAATCGGGAGGTAATGGATAGATGACACTTCAAAGCTCACTGGGCATAGCCGCACAAGGGCTCGACGCCGCTGGCGAACGGATGACTATCCATGCCAACAATATCGCCAACCTAACGACACCCAACTATCAACGAAAAATTCCTGTTCTCATGGAGAACAACGAAATGTCGTTTGAGAACATCATGGCACAAATGCGCAATGGCGTGATTCAAACCGGCATTAGTACGTCTCCCGGCGGGGTTCATATGGCAGGCTCCATTGCCGATAGCACGCCGGGGAAGCGAGTTTACAACCCAGGACACCCGGAAGCGGACAAAGACGGATTCGTTCAAGCCTCTAATGTCAATGTGTTAGCCGATATGTCAGATTCACTCTCCACTCAACGGGTCTACGAAGCGAATCTAGCGGTTATTAGCATGGTAAAAGCCATGGCCAACCGGGCACTTGAAATCGGTCGAGGCCAATAAGAGAGCCACTCATTTACTAACTAAAATAAAATACAAAGGAATTCCCCATCCCCATGATGATTCAAGGCCCATCGCTATCTACCAGTTTTGCTCAATTAAAGGCCGGCGGCGGTATTAACGCGGTTGAAGGCCGGATGCAACAACTGGAAATGATGATTAAAGCGGTAGAAGGGAATCGACAACAAACACCGATTTCCTTCAAGGCACAGCTTAATCAAGCTGCCCATCAACCGACTTTTACCTCAACCCTTCATGGCGTCGTTACGGATCAGATTCCCGGTGGCGCTCCAGTGCCTCCCCGATTCCCTGTCTCGTCGACTGCAACCATGTCTAAAAGCATGCGCGAGCGGATGGCTGTGTTACAGCCCCATATTACTGAATACAGTCAAAAATATGGGGTGGATAGTGCGCTGGTTAATGCGGTAATTCGACAGGAATCTGGGTTTAATCCGAATGCGGTTTCTAAAGCCGGTGCGCAAGGCCTAATGCAGTTAATGCCCGCCACAGCCAAAGGGTTGGGTGTAACGAATTCTCTGGATCCGATCCAGAATCTGGACGGCGGTATTCGCTATCTAAAAAGCAAGCTTGATATGTACAACGGTAATGTTCCCCTGGCGCTAGCTTCCTACAACGCAGGTTCCGGTGCTGTTAAAAAATACAACGGGATTCCGCCGTATAAGGAAACTCAAAATTACGTAAAGTCAATTCTAACAGCTTACTTAAAAGAAAAAGCCTAAAACAAGTTTAACCTCTGTAAAAAAGGACAAACATCATGAATAATGGCTATATCCCCAAATTATCTCTCCCCACCCGAAACCCGGTTTCCATAAGCAATCCCATGTTTAACCCCGGAACACAGGGTGCCAATCCATTTGGCTCAGTGAATAAAACGTCGTTTAAAGATGTTATGCTCGACACGGTGGGCAAGGTTAATGATACCCTGGCAAAACCGGATACCATGATGATGGAAACCATTACCAATGGTACTCACGATGTTCACGATGTCATGTTGGCAGGAGCCAAAGCAGAGTTAACCATCACCATTGCGGCTCAGTTAACCACTAAAGTAGTTCAGGCTTATGATCGAATTTTACAAATTCAGGTGTAGCATTCAGGATTGGTTTACTCCCCCGTTCAGTGGGGTTCCTAAAGATAAGATCCTCTATGGAACCGATACGAAACCCGCTGTCCTTTAATATTATAGGAATAGGTCTAATTAATATTGCCGTAAAGCTGATTATCCGGAAAAATCAGCGTTTATGGGTACAATAAAAATAGAGAATCAAAATCAAGGGAATTAACTCAAGGAAGACCATTCGTGGCAAACCCCGTTCAAACTATTGTGGGACAGATCCAACAAAACCGTATGTTGGCTATTGGCTTGGCTGTAGCCGTAGTTTTGATTCTGGCGATTGGTGGTTTTATGCTCTTTTCTGGTGGTGGAAAAAGTAACGAAACCGGCGGAAAAAGCTGCAACAGACCACTGGATAAAGACCAGAAAAAGTTTGCCATGAAAGTCTCGCCTATTGGTAAAGCGGTGGAAATACAAGCGCTTTTAGCCTCGGCCGGGATTACTCTGAATCGGGTGGACGACGATACAGGGAAAAAAGCAGATTTGAGCTTTGCGGATGGAACGACCCTTTGCCAAAGGGATACAGCCTTGATTTCTGTAGCCCAGTCGGGACTGCTTGATAAAAATATTGGACTGGAAATTTTTGAAAAAGGCGATCTAACGGCATCTCGCGAAGAAAAGCGAATTAAGCTAGTTCGGGCGCAACAGGGCGAGTTGGCCCGGCTCATTCGAAAACTAGATACCATTTCTGATGCGACGGTCAGTTTTTCCATTCCAGAACACTCCATTTTTACCAAACAACAAAAAGCCATGTCCGTTACGGTTCAGGTCCGCACAAAAAACGGGGAACGTTTGACTCGGGATAAAGTGCGCACAGTTATTAATCTGGTAGTAGGAAGTGTTCAACAGGTAGACGCGCAACATGTGGCCTTATCCGACACCAACGGAAACACGTACAACAGTGTACTGGACGCCTCCAGCGAATTTGGCCATAAAATGGAAGAGCGAGATCTCTACATGCGGGATAAAGTGGCCCGCCAGCTCAACCGATTAAGCGGCGTAGGCAATTACGTCGTTACCGTCAGCACCCAGCTTCGGGAAGAGGCGCAGGAAGTGATGACTCAAAGCTTTGATCCTAACGAGTCAGTGGTTTCTACACGACAGCGGTTTTCAGAAAATTTAAACGCCCGCTCCGGTAATGCTGGTTTATCCGGTGGTCCGGCGAGTGGCTTTGTACCCAACGAGCTAAAAACATCCACTTCGGGTCAAAGTTCATCGAACCGGGGCTATCGCCGGGAAGGTGAGGAAATCAGCTATGCCAACACCAAAACCCAGAAAATGGAAACCCGTATGCCAGGGATGATTGAGGATATCTCCATTGCCGTAACTCTGGATGAAGATCATTTTCCTAAAGTGGTATTGGATACAGGCGAAAAAGTGGACATGGACACACGGGAACTCCAACGGCTAATTGCCCGTTCGGCTAGCCCACGAGTAAACCCGAGCAACGTCAGCATTGCCCGAATCAGTTTTGGCAAAAGTTCGGCCACTCCCATTCAAAAGACTTCGGAAAACGTAGCCACCAAAGAACCTGTCGATTATATGCCTTATGCTGTCGGTGCGGTTTTGGTCATGCTGGCTTTTCTCCTATTCATGTTTCGGGGGACGTCAAAAGATCCCAAGGCAGAGCTCAATGAACAGGAGATTCAACGACTTCAAGAAGTCGCCAACCAACAGCAACAACAACTTCAGGCAACACAACAACAAACTCAACTGCTTATGGAGGCACAACAGCAACAGTTATCCGATCCCACGACAGACAATGCAGGCAGTTTAGCTGGAGGTACTGAAGTTGGCTTACAGCAAACGCTAGGCGAAATTAAAGAGGTTATTGAGGAAGAGGAACTGGATGATGAAGAAATTGATTCGCAAATCCGAAGCTGGATTGAGTCTTCTTAAGAGAAATAACGTATTGGCTTCTCTAATTTTTTTATTAAAAAACAGGCCAAAAGGATGAACAGGCAAAGAATATAGGCTAATATAATAAAAAGAGCAATTCCGTTTTTAAGGGCGGTTTTTCCAATTTAAAAGAACGTTTTAAAGGTAAAAAGAGAGAAAGAGCAAATGACCATTCACGAACTTCAGGGCGAACAACTGGCAGAAACTTGGCGTGACCGGGTTGTAAAACGAATGGAAGCAAAAGACGCTTCATCAGAAGAGATTGAAGAATCGGCGTTTATTATTTATAACCTATCCAAAGCGGTGGTTGAGTCACTTAAAAGTGAGCCCACAATCCAGTTACCAGGCCGTGCTGAAACGTTAATCCTGGATAGAGAGGAAGGGGAATTTATTCTGGAGTTGTTTGTGCGAAGTATTCTAAATATGACCAACCAACTACGGGAAGTTCAAGCCACTGTAGAAATGGACTGGGATAGCCGAAAAAATGTGCTGGAACAGGCCGCCTGGGAAGTCTTAATTCTTTCCAAGATCGTATTCGCCAGTTCTAAATTACCAGGAAAAGCTCAGATACTTTTGAAAAGCGAAGAAGACATGTTTCTGATCATGCGAAAAAGCACGGACGAAATTCTAAAACGTCATTTACCGAAAGGAGCCAGCTTAAGAAAAAAAGCAGAAATGACGCTAGCAGGCGGCACCAGTTTAACGAAATTTGAGATGGCCTCTAGAACCGCAGTCGCTTTGTACAAATCCTTTCAGGACCAATTAGGTTTATCGTCTGATGGAGGGAAAAAGTAATTTATGGCCGAAACGGGTCACATTGAAGGATTTTCACCAGAAAGCGTGATCTCAAAGTTGATTCAACGCTATACGGAGCGCTTGAAAAAATCGCCTCTCTCGCCTGAAGATCAAGCTGGTATTGTTGACTTAATGTCTCAATTTACCGAAATTGCGTCACAACTCATTGCCCAACAACAGGAAGATATTTTGGTTCAGGGCGAAGCCCCGCCGAAAGAAAGAAAACCTTTACCCTTTGATGGACCACGAGCCCGGCAAGCCATGTTTTTATTTTCCGATGCGGTGTATTACACGTTAATCAAATGTCATAAAATGAAAATCCCAAAGGAACTACATATCCAGTTTTCTCAACAAGTGGCACAACAAGTCTTCGAGGAAGCTAAACGACTGATTTTAACAGTGCACTATGAACAATCGGATATGTCGAAAAAAGATCAAATTCAATTTATGAATCAGACCGCCCTCAAGTCACTGCGTTATTTTGTGGGTGAGTATAAAAAACAGGCCGAAACGGAAAGCGGAGGTAATGTTTCATGACCGACGCTCCCCAGATACCACCTGTTTCTTTACAACCTATTGACGGATTTAACCCGGAACAGGTGATCCTCGAATTAGGCCAACGCTTTGAAGTCAAACTGAAAAAAGAATCTCTTTCTCCTGAGGATCAAGCTTATTTACTTGGATTCATTAACCAATTTGCCCAGATTGCTGCTCAGCAAATTCTGGAACAACGAATGATTGAAGTACCCCCCGAGGCCTCACGTGAAGGGTTCTCGTCCCTTCCTTATACCGGCGTAAGCGCAGGGCAGACCATGTTCCTTTTTTGCGAAGGGGTTTACTACGCCGTACTCAAAGGCTGGAAAATGGGTTTGCCTCAAGATTTCCATACCCAGCTAGCTGGCAGCGTTGCCCAACATGTGTTTGATACAACGAAACAACTGGTTTTGTCGACCCAGGGACAGGAACTGACGCCAGAATATCAGATTACTGAAGAACAGCAGATTGCCTATGTAAACCAAACGGCCGAAAGTGCCTTGCTTTACTATGTTAATGAGTATGAAAAGACCAATGGGCCATTTAACCCAGAGGAACGAGTCGTTGAAGAGGAGCTAGAGGCTCCTGAAATAGTAACCGATGAACCAAGGGTTGAAGCCAAGCCATTACCACCACAGCCCGTCCAATCAAACGTTCCGGCAGGAAGCCGGGAGCAACATACAAAATATGCGGCGTTGGCTTTGCTCTTAACCACATTGAAACCTAGTCAACAACAGAAAATTTTTCAGCAATTTACACCCGAAGAGCAGCAGGTTATGAATTATTACGCCTTACCGCAAAATGTAGAGCGGGTGCTGGACATTCATCAGGTAACCGAACATCTGATGAAGCTAAAGAAGCAAATTAAAGCCGATCATACCTCCATAGCATCCCGCTCAATGGCTAATCGAGCGATTGAGGAAATGACTCAGGTTTATCCAAAGGAAAACCTAATCGCCTATGTGAACCATGAACGGCCCAAAATAAAAAAATATCTTGAATCATCTTTTGCAACAACGGATAAGATGGACCCCATGTCACTTTTTACTGCGACAGACGAAACTCAAAACGAAGCAAAAGACGACCAGAGTTTGTCATCAAAAGTTGAGTCGGTTCTTCATCGCTTTCTGTCACAACAGGTGAGTTAATGCCCCAAAAGGGAATCATTAGAAAATGATCATTAAACGAAACAAAGCCAATCAAACCCAGTCCTCTAACCTCTCTAGCGACGGGAAAAATGCCAGTGAAACGGACCAGAGCCAGTCTCTTAACTGGACTCAGGATAATCTGGAAAAAGGATTGGTTCAGGAGCGTCGCATGGGGCCCCGTGAAAATCGCCGAGACGGGTTTCGACGATTGGAAGATAAGAACTTAATCAGCCGGGCTCACGAAGAGGCCAACGCCATTCGGGAAAACGCTAAACGGGAAGGCTTTGAAGAAGGGTTAGACGAAGCACAGGAAGAAATTCAGCACTTAAAAAAGGTTTTGGAAGAACTCATGATTTCCCGTGAAACCGTGCTGGAGTCAGTGGTCGATGATATTGCCCCCATTGCGGTCGAAATTGCCGAACGAATTATCAAGACCGAAGTGGCGTGCGACGATGAGTTGATTATGGGCATTGTCAACGACACCCTGCAAAAAGTTAGCCGAAAAACAAAAAGTATTTTGATTAAGATTCATCCAGAAGATGTATCTCTGGTCAAAGAAAATTTAAAAGCCAATCCAATCCCTAATATGGATGCTGAAATTATGGTCATGGATGATCCGGTCGTGGATCGAGGAAGCTGCATTGTAGAGACCAACAGCGGCCTCATTGACGCGTCGTTTTCAACCCGAATAGAAATTTTGAAGAAACTGTTTGGCACGAACTCACCCTGAAAAAATAAAATTAAGAAAAGCAACCCTGAATTGAGACTCAATTCAAATACTATTTAAAGCAGATGTTTTTTTAAAAGAAGTAAGACAAAATAAAACGTAAGAGAACGTGATTGGGTTTAACGGGTTTTAAAAAACCCAGAGAAAGAAACAAAAGGAGAGTCGGTGGCACACCCTCAGGCACCACAACAGCAACAAGGCGGCGGACAAGCCTTTTCCATGCCGCCTCTAACAGAAGTCCTTCTGGCGTTTCTGGTTCTTGGACTTGTCCTGATTATTATTATGCCGCTTCCGGCCTGGATGATTGACGGCATTATCTCCATGAACGTGTCTCTTGGCATCATCCTCCTAATGATGTCCCTCTACGTCGAGAAAGCACTGGATATGGCAGCATTTCCCTCGATTATTGTTGTCGGCACCATGATGCGGCTAGCCTTAGGGATTGCCACCACCCGATCCATTTTAGCCAACGGCATGGCTGGGGACATGGTCGAGGCCTTCGGGAACTTCGTAACCGGAGGAAACCTGATTGTCGGGGCGGTGGTCTTTATCATCATTACCATTGTTCAGTTTATGGTAATTACCAAGGGTTCCGAGCGTATCGCAGAAGTTGGCGCCCGATTTGCCCTGGACGCTATGCCGGGAAAGCAAATGACTATTGATGCGGATTTTAACTCTGGGCTGATTTCTCCAGAAGAAGCCATTAAACGACGAGAAGACCTCCAACGAGAATCCGCTCTCTACGGCTCCATGGATGGTGCCATGAAATTCGTCAAAGGAGATTCCATTGCCGGTATTATCATTACCATCATCAACATTATTGGTGGGTTAAGCATCGGAATGGGCATGAAAGAACTAGCCTTTGACGAGGCCATTAGCAAATATACACTATTAACCATCGGAGATGGTTTGGCCGCCCAGATTCCCGCTCTGCTGATGGCCATTGCGTCCGGTTTGATGATGACCCGTTCTACGGCATCTGGCACCAGTTTGGGTAAAGACCTTTTTGAACAGGTTCAAAGCAAGCCTTATGGTTTGATTTTCTCCGCGATTTTTCTCGCCGTCATTGTCGCAACAGCAAGCTATACTGGTTTAGCCTGGTGGGCGTTTTTAATTGTTGTTTTCATTCTTGTCGGGATTGCTTTTAGTGTGTTTCTCGCCACAGACGTTCAGCAACAATTGGGCCAATTAGAACAAACCAAACAGAACATGTCGGAACTGATTAACCCGAACCGAATGTATGAAAAGCTAGGCGTCGACGTCTTAAGTCTTCAGGTCGGTAATGATCTGCTGAGAATCGCTGACCCTGAGCAAGAGGGCCAACTACTGGGTAAAATTGCCGGATTACGCTCTCGCCTAACCGACGAGCTTGGTTTTATTCTCCCCAACGTCCGAATTATGGACAGCTTGAGTTTGGGCCCTCAAGAGTACTTAATTTCCATCCGGAATAACCCGGTAGCCACAGGAAACGTCTATCCTGATCGGTATATGATTACCAGCGCTCTATTTGAGTCGGTTGGCCTCCAGCCCCCAGAGGGTGCGATGCGAGATAAAGACCCGACTTATGGCACTGACGCTTACTGGTTACTGCCCGATGAAATTCCGACCGAACTCCAGGATAGAGCGATTGAAGCGACAGATGCCATTATCGCCCACCTGGCCGAAGTGGTTATTAAGTATGTGGATGATGTGATGACAAAAATGGACGTACTGAAGCTAATGGAGCTGGTACGTCAGCAGGATCAGTCTCTGGTTCAGGAATTGGTTCCCTCCATTGTAACGCCCAACGACTTGCGTAAGATTTTCGTTAACCTGATTCAGGAAAAAGTCTCTATTAAAGATATTATGTTTGTTTTTGAACGCTTGAGCGACTATGCCCGCTTTAGCAAAGAGCCTGATGTCCTTTCTGAACGGCTCCGGGCGGCATTAGGCCGACAAATCTGCTTGAACAATTCAGAAAATAAAACCATGTACGCCGTCACCCTATCCAATGACTGGGAAAAAATGCTCGATGACAGTTGTCAGCGAACCGAGCTAGGCACCATGTTCCTGCTAAATCCACTTCAGGTTCAGGAACTGATTGAAACGACCGCAGAAACACTGCGTTCCGTTCAGGACTCTTATAACCGGATGCCCGTCGTCCTTTGCTCGCCCCGAATCCGATTGCCATTATATCAATTACTGGATCGTCATATTCCCATGGTGGTCGTCATGTCTTATAGCGAACTAATTCCAGAAATTCAAGTGCAAGCCGTTGGAGCCATTGGCGGCGGTGGCATGGATGACCTATAATAGACGACGTCTTGTCTAAATAATTTGAACCACGAATGCTTCACTATACAGCTTGTCTGGCTAGTTCCTTTGATGGAAAAATTGCGCCAGCTCATACGCATCAATATGTCCGGATTGGTTCGGACAGGGATATTTCCCATTTAATCCGGTTACGAGGGGAGTTTGACGCCCTTCTTATGGGTGGTTCTACGTTTCGAGCCTATCCCAAGCGGCATAAAAGCGAAGAAGGTTCTCATCGGCCGATTCATGCGATTCTAACCCGAGGGGGCGACAATATATTAGCGGCTCTACCCCCAGAATCCCCGCTTTTTAAAGAACAATCATCTGATCAAGCTGTCCCCATAGTCGTGTTTGCCCAGCGATGCCCCTCCATCGACCAACAGGCCAAATATCCCGATTCAATCCAGTGGGTTGAGACTGGTGAAACGGCCCTCCAGCAATTGAACATTATTGATCAAACCTTGCACGAGATGGGGTGTTCTAATGGATTAGTCGAAGGCGGCGGACAAATAATGGCACTGTTTTTAGAAGCAAAGGCATTGAGAGAGATGTACTTAACCCTGTGCCCTTTATTTCTGGGTGGACAAGATGCCCCTAATCTACTTTCCGGTACCGAATTTCAATTAAAAGACGCCCCTCGCATGGAGCTTATGGAAGTGAGCCAACAGGGCCACGAATTGTTTTTACGGGTAACGTTTCAGTACACCTGAAGCGCTTTCAAATGCTTAACCACCAGTAATTTTTCCGCTGGCCGCATCAACAGTGGAAGCGCTTAAGTCGGTTTTGTACTCCGGATCAATCAGAATATTTAAAACAATTTCTTTTTGAGTATCTAGAGGATTTAATTCAAAACCAATTCGATGTTCATACGTTTTCCAGTTGTATAAAATATGCTTAATGATTCCTGGAAAATCATATTCCTTATCTTTATGTGTTGCGGTCAATGTATATTCACGATCTTGGGTCATTGCGAGGATTGGATGTTCGGATTTAAATAAAAGTCCCAATCCTTGAGTTGTTGCATTTTCAGCGGAAAATTCTTGTTGATCGCCATGGCGAAGCTCAAAAGAAGCCGGTTTTCGCTCTATTGATCTCAAATTTTTATGAAGCTTTCGTTGAATCGGAGTGCAAAGGTGAACCGTACTTCCATCTCCTTCATAAACAACATGTTTTAAAACTTGAACCGAGGCTGTTTCGTATAACCCTTCCGATTCCAGGTCATTGTCGCCATCTTTTTTTACTTTCATGTTTTCAGGAAAAATATAAATTCTAGAACCAATCGGTAAAACCGTATCACCCCGACGTTTTACACCAACATAAATACGGAATTCCGTATCGCTAACATCTTCCACCTCGACATGGCAGTGAACACAGATATTGGACTTAATTTGAAATTTAGCGCGAAGCGTTCGCATTTTTAGACTCATGATTTATTTATCATAACATAGGGACACCAGACTCAAAAGAGGTTAAAACCTTTTGCAAGTGCCTTTGTAAAACAAATTGTTTTTTTAAAAATTTTCTTTTATCGGAAGAAAGGGACGAATAGTAAATAGATCAGGTTGGGTGGGATCCACTAGAATCCGAACCACAGCCACGTCGGGCGAGCCAAAAATATTCACCCGCGTAAAATTTCGAACCAACTCATCGGCAGCTTTACCGTTTGAATGCCGTAAGGGTTTATCCACCTTGAAAAAATGGGCATCACCGTGAACCAACAGAACTTGCCCATTGAACGCCGGAACCCGTTTTTTGAGAAGAGCATGAAAATCACTGAGCCCAGAGCGATCCGACTCTTTGGCATAAAACAACGGCAAGGCGTGCATGAATATTACCACACCGGAAAGATGCTGACGCTCCGCCTCGTCAAAGGCTTGATTTAACCATTTCATGTTGGCCTTGTTGCGTTGTTTAAATTCCTTTTTGCTGCCATGTTTCTTTTGTCGGTTGTTATTACTGCCCACCTGATGAACCGCTACAAAGAGAATTTTTTCCTTTTGCCAGCGGCTATTTTCGGTAAATACCGGGAACGCTTTATCCACATCACCTTGGCGAATAAACCCATCGGGCTGAGGCGCAAGAGGCTCTGTAAAAAACAATTCCCGAATTTTTTTTAGACGTTCTACCGGCCTATAGCTTCCACAGACAAACCGGTGACAATCCGTCCACTCGTTGTCGCCCGGTGTATAAACAAACGGGTGAGTGAATTGCCGGAAGAGAGCCTGAACTTTTTTATAGCTTCTGTCACTGCACAAGCTTTTTCCGCTTTTTATATCTCCAACATGAACACTAAAAGCTGGCTGGTATGTGTTTAAAGACTGAATTAAACGCTCAACACGCTGAACATCACCCGGCTCATAAGGTATATCTCCAAAAGCAGCAAACTCAAAGGCGTTAACACCCTCCGAAAAGGCAGGACTTAATCCCAACAGGTAAAAATAGGTTATAAATAAGAGGATTAAGCTTCCTAACGTTCTAAACCGTTGGGTCATCGTGCGGATCCGTTTCATTATTCATGGCTCTCTAAAAAAACGCTTTGATAGTTTACTGAAAATTAAGAGTAAATACTATATGATAGCACCCGTTACCCGTTAATTATAAACGGGTTGGTACAACTTCTCTAAATAGAAGGATATTCAACGATGCAACATCCCCCACTGGAGTTAATTAAAGGGCATGCCACAGGTGAAGGAACCCAACGATTTGTAGGACGAGGAGTTAAGCCGTCCCCAGAAGCCATTCGTATTGCAAAGGGACATATGCGACCATTTGGGGCAGAGCCACTTTGGTTAAGCAGTTTGGGAATGGGATCTTACTTGGGTGAAACAAATAAAGAAACCGACACATTGGTCACTCAGGCCGTCGTTCGATCCGTGGAATCCGGCGCTATTAACGTTATTGATACGGCTATTAATTACCGTCACCAAAAAGCGGAACGAGCCATTGGTAAAGCTTTAAAACAACTAACCACCAACGGTGTTCATCGGGAAGAACTCTTTATCTGCAGTAAAAATGGGTACCTGGCCCCAGATATGGATTCAGGCTTATCTCCCCGGGATTATATCCAACGAGAAATCATTGATAGCGGGGCCGCAACACCATCTGATATTGCCAATGGGAGCCACTGCATGTCGTCAGGTTACTTGAATCATCAATTGGATTGTTCACGAGCCAACCTTGGGATTGAAACCCTGGATTTGATGTATCTGCATAATGCCGCCGAGGCACAAATTCCGGCCGTCGGTCGAACGGTGTTTATGGAACGTTTGAAAGAGGCTTTTACTTTTTATGAACAAGCCCGACAAGAGAATCGGATCCGATTCTATGGTCTGGCTTCGTGGGATTGCTTCCGGTCAGAACCGATAGAAGCTTCCACCTATCTGAACTTGGAAACTATTGTTCAGTTAGCAGAAGAAGTGGGCGGAAGCGGGCACGGGTTCCGGTTTGTTCAAGTGCCGTTTAACCTAGTCTTTACAGAAGCGGGTACTCTATTAAGCCAGACGCTTTCAGACTCGGATCATACCAGCGAGAAAATAACGTTCCTTGAGGCCGCGTTACGTTTAAGAATCGGTGTTTTTACCAGTGTCCCTCTCCTACAAGGTCAGCTACTGGGGCAAAATCTCCCCTCGTTTGAGGAAATGAATTCTCCGGCGCAGTCTTGTCTTCAGTTTGTTCGCTCCCACCCCGGTGTTTTAGCCCCCTTAGTCGGGCATAAACATTCGGCACATGTAGAGGAAAATATTAAGGTAGCTATAGTGTCGCCTATCGCGACTGAACAACTCGGTCAAATACTGGCGGCACTTTAGAGTATTCTACTGAGCTTCTTTTACGACACTTCTCCGGGACGGGTCAGGATCTCGAGTTGGTTTCCTTCGGTAACAAGAAACATATCGGCCACATGGGCAGACAGACTGCCATCTTTCATTTTTTGTGTCCAGCCGTCCTCGGTTTCCGCCCATTCACCAGACTTACCCAAGCTCATCATAGACATCACCACAAAAGCCATGCCTTTTTCCACCGGAATCACATGGGTCAGCTCGTCAGGGTTATTCATGATGACCGGCGCATCGTGAAGGGCTTTGCCGATGCCGGTACCAAAACTGTCCTTGACCAAGGTTAATTGATAAGACACGGCAATTTCGGACATCCAATGAGCAATGTCGTTGAGACTCTCGATGGTCCGTCCTGCCAATTGGTGCATGATTTGTTCTGTACCCGTCAGCAAGCGTTGAATCTCCTTAGGAGGCGAATCTCCCAAGTAAACCGTCCGGGCCGCTTTTCCATGTAACCCTCGGCATTCGCTTCCGATGGCCACACTCACCACATCGCCCGCCTTAAGCAGCCGTTCTACGGATGGCGGACCATTGACGGTTTCGTCGTTAATAGAAACACAAATGGCGTGGCCAAACCTATCAAAGGATTTAAACGGAGCTGACGACCGTTTTTCCGCCAGCAGACGGTTGGCTAATTCATCCAGCGCCATGGTCGTCATGCCCGGCTGAGCGGCGTTGACAATTGCGTCACACACCCAGCCTGCCGCTTGACCCGCCTGACGCAACGATTTTAGATCTGTATTGCTTTTAACAAGGCCCATAATTTTTGACTCTGATCAGTGCTTTTCGAGCGGCCCGAATGGTTTCAAGACAGACAAAGGGATCTTCGTGGATGACGGAAATATGCCCCATTTTCCGGCCAGGCCGTGCTTCTGCTTTGCCGTATAAATAAAGCTTAACGCCGGGAAAGGCATCAAGTTGGCGCCAATCCGGTTCCTGACCATCCACCCATAAATCGCCCATAATATTAGCCATGGCCCCAGGAGTGACTTGGGAGGTATCGCCCAAAGGCAAACCGCAAACGGCACGGACGTGCAAATCAAACTGACTACTCCGATGGGTTTCCATGCTGATGTGTCCAGAGTTATGGGGTCGGGGTGCCATTTCGTTGACCAGTAGTTGTTTGTCTTTGGTAATAAAAAACTCAAGACAAACAATACCAACCATATCCAGCTCTTTTAGCAGGCCAAAGGTCGTTTCAATGGCTCCTTTTTCCACATCGTCCATCTCAGCACCAGCAGAAACCGTGACATCCAAAATATTTTTCTCATGAAAATTTTGAAAAACACCCAAATGCGCCATACTACCATCGTGCCCTCGTACAGCTACCACAGAACACTCGGCTTCAAAATCGATAAATTTTTCCAGAATCCATTCACCCTCCGGTCCCACTATATTCAGCGCTGTGGAAAGATCATCCGAGGAGAACAGTACCTGTTGACCCTTTCCATCGTATCCCATAGTGGTCGTTTTTAACACCGAAGGATAACCAAGACGGTGAACGGCTTGGGTTAAATCGTCTGGTGTTTTGATCACCTCGAACGGGGGGACCGAATAGCCCCGTTTCTGAAAAAACGTTTTTTCCTCAATGCGGTTTTGCGAGGTAATCAGGGCATTAGGGCCAGGGTACATCTGGGTATGGTGCTCCAGAACTTCCACCGCTTGCCGAGGGATATTCTCAAATTCGAGAGTGACCACTTCGACAGAACGGGCAAATGTTTTCAGCGCCTCTACGTCATCAAACAACCCGACAGTAACCCGATCTGCCAACTTACAGGCTGGAGCGTCCGCATCTGGCGAAAACACGTGCACGCGATAGCCCATCTTCTGAGCCGACTCAATAAACATCATCCCTAACTGCCCGCCACCCAGTATACCAATACGCCCTCCGGGCAGAACCGTTTTTCTCATTGATGCTTCAAGGGGAATGTCACTCATGATAATTTGTCCTTTAACACACGAGCGCTTTGTTGCTCTCGGTAAGCCTTTAAGGGGGCCTTAAATTCCGGGTGGGCGTTGGCTACGATAGACGCAGCCAGCAGGGCCGAATTGACAGCACCGGCCTTACCAATGGCCAGAGTGCCAACAGCAATTCCAGCAGGCATTTGGACAATAGACAGCAGGGAATCCATCCCTTTTAATACCCGGCTTTCAACCGGAACACCAAGTACAGGTAACGGGGTGTAAGCGGCCACCATTCCGGGCAGATGAGCCGCACCGCCCGCACCGGCGATAATCACCTCAATTCCTCGAGCTTCAGCTTCTTTAGCAAAGAATGCCATTTTATCCGGGGTTCGATGAGCAGAAATAATATCGCACTCATGAGAAATACCTAATTCGGACAGGGTTTCATCCACATGCCTCATGGTTTCCCAATCTGATTTGCTCCCCATAATGACAGCAACAAGAGGCTTCTTACCGGTATTTGATGTTTTATCCAAGGGGTTACTCCAAACGGATTGATTTTTTTAGTTTTTAGAACGAATCATTTTATTTTATCTCGATTCCGGGCTTCTGTTAATCAGTAGCTTTTATTTTCTATTGGTTTATTTTTTAGACATAATGGAATGGACTGAACATACGGTTATCGATGTATAAGGGATTATTATTCATGAACTCGGTTGTTATTGCGCTTGGCGCTATGGCTCTTTTCTACTTTTTTGGCTATCGCTTCTGGTCAAAGAAACTGGAGAAAACGGTTTTTCAACTTTCACCCGATGAGCAAACGCCTGCTAATAACCCTGAGCTACAAGACGGCATTGACTATGTGCCAACAAACCGACAGATTCTTTGGGGGCACCACTACACCTCCATTGCCGGGGCAGCACCTATTATTGGGCCAGCCGTGGCTGTATTTTGGGGATGGGTGCCCGCTATTCTCTGGATTGTTTTTGGCACAATTTTTATTGGTGCCGTCCATGATTTCTCTACTCTGGCCCTGTCTGCTCGACATCAAGGACACACCATGGCCGATATTGCCGGACATATGATTCACCCTCGGGTTCGAACCCTATTTCAAATTGTAATTTATTTCCTAATCTGGGTAGTACTAGCCGTTTTTGGTATTGCCATTGGCGTGCTGTTTGATCATTATCCAGCGACCGTGATCCCCGTGAATTTCCAAATTGTTGTAGCCGTCGTGATTGGCTTTCTCCTTCACCGTAAGGGGGCCAATATTCTGATTCCCTCTATTATCGCTCTGATTTTGCTTTACGCCATGATTCCGGTGGGGCTATCGTTCCCTGTTCAATTTTCCCCCTGGCATATCATGGGGATAGAGCTGACGGCACCAACTATTTGGGCGATTCTGTTATTAATTTATGCCGCTATTGCCAGTATTCTACCGGTTTGGGCGCTTCTTCAACCTCGGGATTATATTAACTCGCATCAACTTATTGTTGGGCTTTCCCTACTACTGCTAGGGTTGTTCGTTTTACATCCCGACATGCAGGCACCGGCCATCAACACTCAAGCCACGGGGGCACCGCCCTTGTTTCCTTTGATTTTTGTAACCATTGCCTGTGGTGCCATTTCCGGATTTCACGGACTGGTTTCCAGTGGAACCACATCAAAACAGTTAAACAACATGAAAGACGTCCGAGCCATTGGATACGGTGGTATGTTGGGCGAAGGCATGCTGGCCGTCATTGCAACCATTGCTGTGGCCGCCGGGCTAACGAATTGGGGCGAGCACTACCATAACTGGAACGCTTCAGGATTAACCGCGATTGCCAAATTTGCCGAAGGTTCGGGTAATTTTATCGCCGCTTTAGGGTTCTCTACAGAGGCGGGGCAAGCGCTGGTAGCCATTTTAGCGATTTCTTTTGCCGCGACCAGCATGGACACCGGGGCTCGGATTCAGCGATTTATTGTGGCTGAGCTGGGACAATCCCTGAAGCAGGACTGGATGGCAAACCGGTATATCGCAACCGCCATTGCGGTGCTTCCAGCGATCCCACTCGTCATTGCCGGAAGTTCTGCCTATGGACCGCTTTGGCTACTTTTTGGCACTACCAATCAGTTGGTAGGAGGCATGAGCCTGCTTGTTTTGTTTGTTTATCTTTTCCGGGCAAAAAAGCCGTTGATGATGATCGCAGTCCCCATGATTTTTGTTATTTTAATGACGACAGCCGCCATGGTGTTTAATCTTTATGATTGGATCGCTCATCTGGGCGTTGAGGGAACTCAGGCCAACGGGCTAACGGTTATTATTGCCAGTGCCATTCTCGTACTGGAAATTTGGATGATTGTTGAGGCGGTGATTATCCTGAAGAAATTGCGACAAGAGCGACGAGAAATACAAACGACTAGTACCATTCTTTCGTAAGTGGTTCTTCAAACTGCTTTCCGGGTTTCAAAATATAGCGTCCAAACCACCGGGAAAGGCTAAGGGGCAAATAAAAAAATAGACAGTAAAACGAAAACTTCTCAAGCCAGAAAGATTGCCCAGGAAGCGAGGAGGCCACTTCAATACGCCGCCCATCATACGAAAGAATGGTTCCAGGCACTCTATTTTTAATCGGGGAAGACGTTTCCTTGGAGACCGTTATTCGTGGAATCAGCACCATTGTGCGTTTACCCAACGGACTCGATAAAAAGCTGTAGCTATCCAGCCAGGGCCGAAGCCCTTGAGCCCGGTTAACCACAGTTTGAGGTGGCTTACTCCAGTAAATATTGCCATCCTCCAATTCAATCGCTGGAAAATAACGGGCCTGGGTTGCATCTTGAGGTGTACCCCCAGGAAAAGGATCTTGGGCAAAAAGGGAGATCAGCTCCGGAACACTCGCCTCTGCCGCTTTTCCACATTTTGCTCGCAGGTGACCACCAGTATCATTCGGGGCAATATTAACCTTCTTCTGCAGCAAAATGGGCCCTTCATCAATGCCTTCTGTCATCCAATGAAAGGTCACGCCGCTTTCTCCTTCACCTTCAGCGATAGCAGAAGTATACGGATTAGGACCTCGGTGGTCCGGGAGTAATGAGGGGTGGCAGTTAACGGCTTTCAAATCACCTCGATTGAGCAAGTGGGGCTTAATAATTTCGCCCCACGAACCAAAAAGCAGGTAATCCGGCTTAAGTTCTTCCAGTATTTCTGTAAATCGATAGCTATTTGCGCTAGGGCAAGTTACATCAATAAGATCGCTTTCTTGGGCCCTCTTTTTCACCCGTTGCTCAAGTCGGCGGTCATAGTCATCCGTGGTGTTTTTATTTTTCGGTTGAGATGACCAGCGAAAAACGCCAATAAGTTGGCACTTTTTTTGTTCTTCCAGCTCTAATAGCCCGTTGAGCAAGGAAAGACCTAGGCATCCATAGCCTAATAGTAATAAACGAGGGCTGTTTTCTATCATCATCTTGCTCAGTCTAGGGTAGAAGAAAGTAAATCGATATATTCAGGACCATTTTTAACATTGGAGGGCGCTTCGGTGTTCTCTCTTTAAGGGGGGTAATAGAAACACCGTCAATGGCCATCAGCTCCTCGGATTGAGCAACTTGATGAACCACGTGGGCCAAGTCAGAGTAGGAACCGGTTAAAATCAACTGGAAAGGGTGGCGGGATAAACGAACCGGCGCATGAGAAAAAGGGAGCCGGTCAAGGGTTTCAGTTTTTACCGGGCGCTTCTGGATCGGAGTGGGGAGGTTCAAGCGAGAAAGGCTAATTTGCCGAATTATTTTCAAAGCGCTTTGGTCAAGAGGCTGGTTATTAAAACGCTTCGGAAATCGAACTGGAAAATAAACCGTTTCGACTAATTGGTTCTGGATGGTTATGAAGGCTTTTTTCTTATGAGACAAAGTCTGTCGTTCTATAAACAAGGTTTTATCCAGTACTGTTACCTTATCCAAAGCCGGTTGGATCAGAAAAAACCAGCCTCCCACAATAAAAAGAAGAAACACTAAGAATAAACCAAGCATCCGGGGTTCAAAACAAACCTTCAGAATGACTTTCTTAAACCCTTCGCCACTGCTTTCGCCTACCCGTGGAGGCAATTCAAAAAAACGAATCAGCCATGTCCTTATCATCAAAGCTTCTCCAGTTTCGACAAGGGAGACACAATATGCCAGTGATGATAATGGGTTGAGTGTGGGTGAAGCAGATTCTGCTCTTCGCGTGTTGTTACAGATAGGTTAAGAGGCTCCAGAGCTGTGTTTAAAGCCTTAGCAAAGAAGGTCACCGACTGTTTTGAAGAGGTCTCTCCTTCCATGGAAATCGAAAGCGGCCCGGTTGAAGACGCCAGACGAAGCCGCATTCGGTTCATCTGCATCGTTTTTGGAAAGTCTTTTGCTGCGTGGATGATGATATTATTCATCGCAATATTATGTTTTAGCCTTTTGGAAATAAAAAGTTGATGAGAAACAGCTTGAAAAGACTCGGCAGATAATTCACGGTCAATTTTATCCACTTGGCGTGTGACCTGGCTGAGCTGGGTTTCTTTCTCGGCCACGGCAAAATGAACAAGCAGAGAAAGAAAGAGAACAACGATAAAGGCAAACGCGTTGACCATAATGAGAGATTTAAATAATTTTCGGCGAACATTAGCCAATGCAAGAAACTCTTCTTCGTTTTGAAGGCCCCAGTCAATAAAGGGAAGACCCGAATATTCCGTATAAAAAGCCCCGCCAATGGCCTCAAGAGAACAAGGGTACTCTCCATCGCCTTCTCCGCGAGAACGTAACGACCCTTCAGTCTGGGAAATCAAGGTCACTTTATCGGTTAAATCCAGTGTTTCCAAAAGTTCTTTCGATGAAAAGTGTTCCGTATTATCCACACAAACAATCGAAGGGTAGTTTTTTATCACTTTATTGCCACTCACAAGGGAGGAAGACTTCAAAGAGGAAGGCCTTAATTGCTTCCCTTCAAGAAAATCCTGAATGTCTTCCTTAAGCATCTGAAGAGCGCCCTGAGCGTCCTCACTCTGAGGGATAGGAACTTCTATGACCCGAAACATCTGTGTTCCCTGAAATTTGGCCGCAGAAAAGAGGTGATCTGAAATGGTCATCAACAACCAGGGTTTCTCCGAATCCAAAATAGGTTCGATGGCACCCGTAGCGATAAGCCCTCGGAGAATAGAGAAATAGTTTAAGTCAATGGCAATAAGCGGGGTTCTATTCTGATGGAAAATACGAATGTATTTATCAATTTCTTCCTTGGGGTAAGCACTATACAAAACCCGTCCATTTCCTAATTGAACCCAGTCCAATTGGATCGGGGACTCTTTAAACAGTGATTTTTCACGGACTTTACCTAATAATTTTTTATAGATTTCATCATCTGAAAGTTTAGTGGGCATAACACATTCACGTGTGAAAAAGCTAGGCAACACAAGAACCGTTGGGGTCGAAATAGGAATACGATGCGCTTCGTAAAGCACTTTCAGGATTTCGGCCATTTCAGCCTCATTGCCCATGAGTCGGCTATCCATATCGAAGAAAACAGGAAATGACCCGGCACGCTCAATTTCAGCCTGTTTTTCCTGAATTTTTATAATTTCAACACAATCCAGAGAAGGTGAAATATTAACGCATACCAGTGATTTTGAAGTCATCTCTCTTTACGCGACCCCTAACAAGACCAAGCAAAACCTGTTAAATACTATAGCACATAGAGTTTACCCCGGTTTAAATGCATATCAAACCTCATTTAAACAGCCTAAGCCCTTTAAAGTTCTTTCACATTTCTTCATTCTTTAGTATAATAGAACTAATTTGTATATATCCATTAAGTCAAACGCTTTAATTAAAGAGTATGAGAGTATTTCAGTTACCGAGTAACTCCTCCAGTTTTGCTGTTTTAGTGTTCTCGGTCGTTTTTAACAGAATTTCATGACGATTACAATTGGAGATTCCTGCGGTGAGTGTCAATCGTTCCTATAGCCCTAGAGCACAACATACCCGAAAATCAGCCCTTCGCCTTTCTGAGAGTTATGTCCAGTTTCAACAGGTGAAGTCTCGGTTCCGAAAACACTCACCGGGCATGCCCTACATCGTTCACGTTATGGTCTTGCTTGGTCTCATTTTCGGGTTAGCCCAAATTGCCCGAGGTATCTGTTTTGACGCTTACCGACTTTCCGTTCTAATGGATCACCATGGTCAAATTCAAGGGTATTTTCAGGATACACAGACAGAAAATCAATCATTAAAAGAAAAAATAGCTATTTATTCCTCACCTGCCGGTATTGAGGAGTTGGCACGAAATAATCTGGAAAGGGTCGGATCAAACGAAATTCTTGTTCGGCTTTATCAGTAGATTTTATTTTTTAAACTTAAAAATCCGGTGTTAAATAAATAACACCGGATTTTTAAAGTAAGAACGTCGCCGCTTCTATTTTTTAGCGACCAATTCTTTGAATTTTTTGCCTGCGGAAAACGCTGGAACTTTTTTAGCCGGAATCTGGATAGATTTTCCGGTTTGAGGATTACGTCCAGTTCGAGCGGCACGTTGACGACGCTCAAATGTTCCAAAGCCGACCAGAGTTACTTTTTTTCCTTTGGCAACAGTCTTCTCAATGGCTTCGATCATAGAGGCCAATGTTTCAGCGACTTGTTTTTGGGAATATTTCGTCTTTTTAGCAACTTCTTGTACTAATTCTTCCTTGTTCATAGGGTAAAACCCTCCTACTCACTAAACAACAAGCCCATTATACGCAGTGTACGAGAAAATTGCAACCGTTAAAACCCTAAAGGTACTAAATTTACCTTTGTTTCGATTATTTCAAACCGGCGACGATCAAACCTCCAGAGCTGGTGCCAAGGCGATTAGCACCTTTTTCTAAAAGCACTAGTGCTTGTTCGGTCGTTTTAATACCGCCGCTGGCTTTAATCTGAACATCAGGGGCATACGTATTCAGTGTGTTTCGGATCAGGGAAACCACTTTGGGGGTTGCGCCAATACCTTCCATAAGCATGCCTGTACTGGTCTTAACCATAAACACACCCGCTTGAGCACAGGCTTTCGTCGCTTCAATAACTTCAGCATCAGAAAGCAAGTCCGTTTCAATAATTACTTTAACAGGACACCCCTGGCTGGCCTGTTGAATAGCTTGAAGCTCTTGCAAAGTTTTAGAAGCGGAGGGGAGGGTCTCGCTTTCCTCTAACTCCTGCTTAAAAGCCGCCACATTCAATACGAGATCCAGTTCATCCACGCCATTGGTGATAGCTGTTTTCACCTCCTGAAGCTTAAATTCGGTTGGAAATCCACCCACAGTAGGGGCCATTTGTTCGTCGTTTAGCAACCGTTTCTTTTCGGGGAAACCGATAACGGTCGCCACTTTAGTATTATGACTACCAAGGGCTTGCTTGGCGCGTTTAATATGTTCTGGCCGAACACAGACGGCGTAAAATTGATGAGTAATCGCTTCCTGGCAAAGTGTATCAATAGCCTGCTCCACGTCTTCAGCGGCTGTGAAGGTCAGCTTCGTGTGATCAATACATTGAGCCAGCATAAGGGGTGTGTATTTAGGATGTGATGTGAACACCATGGACACCTTCCTTTGTGATAGTCTGGTATTAAAATAAAAATGGGGTACAAGGATATTTTAACAGAGCCTTTTTTAAAGAAACGTAACGTTTTTAGAAGGCTCGATCAATCACGCTGTTTTAGATGCGTTGTCTTTTTACCCCATGTTCTATTACCACTCAAGTGAACGAAAAGGATTTTTAATGGTACAATCCCTTTATCCTTTTAAAAATTTAGCCGTTCCACGATTTTCAGGATCCCCAAAAACGCAACCGGCTCAACCTGTTCAACAGGCAAGCTTGGTGGGGTTTTCTCAAGTTGCTTTTGGAGCCGATAGCTCAGAAGATAAGCTCAACACGGAGAAGCCTCCCAAAAAACCGACTGTTGTAGATACAACGATTTTAGGTCGTTTATTATTACTTAAAGAAGAAAGTAAAATCAAAGCAACTCAAAAAAAAGAAGCTGAAACGAAGTACCAGAAAAAACAACAGCAGTTTATTCAAGAGCTGATTGAATATGCCCAAGTGCCGAAAAACGTTTCCATAAGCTCAATGGAAGATTTAATAGAAGCCCCACAACTTAAGGGGTTGGCGCAAAAAAAAATCAATCGGCTTAAGAACTATTTAACACAGGGAGTTAAAGACTATTCAGGTCTCCTTTTAAAAGGGAATCAACCCGGCAATCGTTTTTTGATAAAAGAAATTTGCCACGCTGAAAATATTCCGTTGTTAACTCAGAAGTCTTCTTTCTCTCTCTCCGAATCGACTCATTCAAAAGATCACTTACCTATCTTAGAGTCGATGCTAAGTGCCGCAAAACAAGTCGCTAAAGAGCAAGGGCGTTGTGTGGTTTATCTGGATAATATGGATGCTATTGAACAATCCAAAATGAGCAAAACAGGTCCGAATGCCTTTGAGTTGTCAGGTGTTGGGGAGACATTTACACGGAATAAACTGCTCGATTATTTTAAAGGGCAATCGTCCGGTAAGCCAACCAATGTGATTATAATTTTTGATCAAGATTATCCTTTTGCAAAAAAAGAAGAACAAATGACCCGGAAAGGGAGATTAAAGCCCCTTCATTTTGCGACAGAAGCTGAGGAAAGATATTTAAAGCGTTTTCAGATTCTGGAAAGAGTGGCTAAACGGTATAAGAATGTTCAGTTTGATGAAAACTACCTGAAAAAACTAGCCGCTAAAAACATAACGGAAGACAAAGCAAAACAACAATTGACTCATGCTATTCAGGAAGCACGACAGACTCGTACAGAAGAACTGAACCAAAAAATAAAAAAATTGAACGAGGAAATCAAAACGATCACTCGAATAGAAAAAGAAAAGCCCATTGCGATTAAAAGCTAAAATATCAGGCAACATGTTTTATGTTGCTCAAGTGAATGAAAAGGATTCTGAAATGATACAAACCCATCATCCCTTAACCAGCTTAATCGATCCGTTATTCTCAGGGGCTCGTAAAACTCAACCGAATCCTAAAATAACCCGAGTTGACTCTCCTCAAATTACGTTTGGCTCCGATAAGACATCGCTAGATAAAACCGAGAAAAACGTTTTTCTTTCTGAATTTATAGCTGGTATAAAGGAGCTTTGGGCCTTAAACTATACGAAAAAACGACTTGTTAAAGAGTCTGCTTCTCAGGCTAAAATCCCTGAAGCAAACCAACAGCTCTCAGAGCTTGAAGCGAACCAAGAACAGAGACTAAAAAACCTGAAAGGTGAATTAGAGAAAAAACGGCCTGGATACCTCCTTAATGGCCAACTCAATAATCGACAGCTTATTGAAGCTGTTTGTCATGAAAATCAATGGCCTCTATTAACCGAAAACCCAAATTCGCCTCTGTCAGAATATGCTTGCCCCATGATTGGTAGTACTGGAATCATTTCTAATATAAAAATTCTTTTGGATGCCGCGGAAAAAGTGGCAAGAAAAAAGAAAACAACCTGTGTTCTTTATTTAGGTGATATCGATGCCCTTAAAACCTCTCTCCTTGCTCCAGCTTCTCCTGATACAGGTTCAGAGTTTTCAGGACTCTCAGGGGAGAGCTTCATAAGAAATTCACTTGCCAAACATTTTAGCTCGCTGGAACAAGCGGGAAAAGAATCCAAGGTCATGATTCTTTTTGACCGAAAATATTTAGAAAAAGAGAAGATTATTCAGGCTGAACTGAAAAGAGACGCCCTTCCCCCGGAAAGCCTTTTAAGAGAAAACCAACTCAAGATCATCAGCCTTCCCTCTTTATCTATTGTAAGAAAACAGGATTAGAAATCGGGCGTTAGAATGTCTTTCAGATCCTGGAAGGAGAGCATTTTACCCATGGCACGATCGGCAGAGATAATGGAATCCACCAGATCCTGCTTACGATCTTTGAGTTGCATGATTTTTTCTTCCACGGTGCCTTTGGTGACCATGCGGTACACCATCACGTTTTTAGTTTGACCAATACGATGGGCCCGATCGGCGGCTTGCTCTTCCGCAGCTGGGTTCCACCAGGGATCATAAAGGATAACGTAATCGGCACCCGTCAGGTTCAGACCCGTTCCCCCAGCTTTTAGACTAATAAGAAAGACATCGGCATCTTCAGTATTATTAAAGCGATCCACAATTTCGCCTCGCTTATGGGTTGGCGTTTCGCCAGTGAGGTACTCATAGTGAATACCCTCAACCTCAAGCCATGAACGAATAATCTTGAGCATTTCTACAAACTGACTATACACCAAGACCCGGTGCCCTTCGGCAGTCACTTCTTTCAACATGCTTTTCAGGGCATTAAACTTACCCGACTCCTTAACACCTTTGGCCAGACCCTCGCCCATCAGGCTAGGGTGACAACAAATTTGCCGTAAACGTAAGAGGGCTGAAAAAATAGACATTTGATTCTGATCAACGCTGGTTTCGGAAACTTGCGAGAAAACCTCGTCCCTAGTCTGTTCCAAAATATCCAAGTAGATTTCCTGCTGCTTTTCCGTCAGTTCGCAGTAAGAGATACTTTCGATCTTGGGCGGCAAGTCCTTAGCAACATCCTGCTTCAGGCGGCGAAGAATAAACGGAAAAACCTGTTGCTTCAGTCGACGCCCGGCATCAATATTACCCCGTTCTTCAATAGGAGAAACGAATCGGTATTTAAATTCATCAATATCATAAAGAAATTTAGGCATCAGAAAGTCAAACACCGACCAGAGTTCAAGTAAGCGATTTTCAATAGGCGTACCAGAAAGGGCCAGCCGGTGGTTTGTCTTCAGTCTTTTCGCCGCTTGGGCGGTTTGAGATTCCCAGTTTTTAATGTTCTGAGATTCATCAAGAATCACCACGCGAAACTGATAGCCTTCCAACGCCTTAATATCCCGCCGGAGAATTGCATAGCTGGTAATGACCACGTCAGCGTTTTTAATTTTTTTATAAATCACGTGCCGATCGGAGCCGGTGAGGCTAACCACATTCAGGTCAGGCGTAAATTTGGCAGCCTCACTGATCCAGTTATAAACAATGGTACTAGGGCATACGATAAGTGAGGGTTTCTGTCCATTCACGTCCTTAGCGTGCTGTAAGAGAGTGAGTGCCTGAAGGGTTTTACCCAGACCCATGTCATCAGCGAGGATACCATTAAGCCCATAGGAATAAAGGAACCAGAGCCAGTTAAAGCCTTCTTTCTGGTAAGGGCGCAATTCGGCATTAACTTTTTCCGGGATGGCAATTTTTTCCAGCGAACCGGAAGAAGACATAAGCCCCCAAAATTCACCGAATTTTTCACTTAGCTCCAGTTCAACGCCCTGATCCACCAACTCAGCAATCAATCCGGCTTTAAACGTTTCGACTCGATAAACGTCAAACCCTTCCTCATCTTCCAGCTTTTCCGCATCCAACGCTTGCAGAGTTCGGTTAAATTGAAGAATTGTCGCCAGAGGAATTTCCACGTAGCCGGAACCGTGCATAAAAAAGTATTTTTTCCCCTGAATCATTTGCTCTCGAACATCGTCAATGTCCATCAAGTTTTCGCCAATCTTGCAAAAGATTTTCATCTTGAAATGATCGACAGATTGATCAAAATCGGTTGACGCCCAAACTCTAAGAGGGTGTTCTGCTATTTTTAAAACGTCAAAACCACCTTCTTCATCGTCGGCTTGAATACGCCAACTTTTGCCCAACGCATCCTGACCATGGTTATAAAAGTCAATCGCGTCATCACCTTCTGCCGCTAAATAGTTAGTTTGCAAGGGTTCCAAATGAGAACGAACCAGAGCTTCGTAAGCGGCCATTTCTGCTTTCGTATCTCGTTTGACCCAATAGATCAGTCCTTTTTCCTTGTCGGTAATCATTACATATGGCGTGCCGGGCGTGGACTTGCTGTAGGGTACCACCACACCATCATAGTCAAATTCCAAACTAACCCGAATTTTCAGGATGGCCGGATCCAGCATTTCCAGATTCAAAATCTTTTTGGGTGGACGCTGTTTTAAAGAGAGCTGATGAACAATGTCAGCTTCGTCCATTTCAACCAGTTTACGAATTTTGGGCAGATCTTCGTACATGAATTTGCCCCCATCCGCATCCCGAATATCTGTAAAGGAGGCACGGGTCAGTTTATTAGGGAGGGCGTCCAGCGTGTTGCTCAGTACAAACAAATGGTTTTTATACATTCCGTATGGACAAGCATGACCGAACAAGGTTACTTCTTCCAGAGGGTAAGCGTTGTCCGGTTCAATACGATGCCAGTGGAGTGAAACCAGCACGTTACCGGCTAGCGATACATTAACGCTCATAACAAGCTTAAGAGGGTGTTCTTCAAAGACAATCCGGTTGTTATCCGTATCGCACACTTCTTCTAATTGAGCGAGGTGGGAGAAGAGTTCCTCGCCTGCGGCCAGAGGCAAATGATACCAGCCATCCTTAGCCTGCATTTGACCGTGGGCATATAAAAATTTCAACAGGCCGATTTCTCGCTTGGTCGCTTCGCTAAAATCATATTGCCCCTGCAATTCAATAATATGCATAAGCAAAGGCTCTACCTGTTTAACCAGGCGACCGGTCTGCCGATCTAAAAACTTAATACTGATTTTACTCTTTTTCTTTTTGCCACTTAGAAACACCCGATAGCTACCCATGTAATCTTCGGCGGTTCGAACCACATCCTTTTCACAGATATAATCTTCAATGGGCAAGTCCCAGTATTCTTCCCATAAGCTTTGCTCAATACAGTTCAAGCCAACAGCTACGGAATGCTTACACCATTCTTCCTCAAGCGGGCAATCGCATTTGGCTTTAACACCATCCTGTTTAAAGGCCAACTTGATGGTGTAGTGGTCTTTAAATTTGCCCTTAACTTTTGCCTCCACCCCGGTTTTTGAGAATTTAATGTCCTTGACATTGCTTCCTTTTAAATACCCATAGCCTCGTCGCCAACTTCCAGCGGTCGCTCGTTGCTTAACATAGGCAAAATTAAATAGTATTTTGGGTGGGGCTTTTGTTTTGCTCATAAAATCGCAATCAATACAAATACAAACTAATAACTAACGGCACTAAGGGACTCACTATGAAAAAAGAGAAACCGGTGTCCTAACCCTGTAAACTAACGAATGTTTAACGTTCAAATCTTGTCTTACTATTTCGCCATCCCCGTGGATGAAAGCCCTTTCCGTATAATAATATAATCCAAGCTTTATGACGTAACAACAAAAAACGGAAAGATATTGGCTACCTGTTAAATATTATACATTGAAAACCAAATAACATGCACTACTTTAACCGATCTCTCAGTTATGTGTATGAGAAAATCCCTATTAGCCGGTTCCGGCGTTAAGCGAAGAGAGGCAAAAAAGGAGTTCCGAGGCCTGGATGCAAACATCACAACCTCATAAAAGCATAGGTTTTACGGCCTTTCATGGCATTCTACTATTGGCCTTTTTACTGCGGCTCGGGGTTCTGCTTTATGGTGAAGTCCAAGGTGTTTCGTCTTCGGCATTATCGACCCAAGAGATGGAAAATATTTCTGTTTCACTCCAGCCTTTTCAGGACGTGGCGTTTTATCTGGCGAATCAAGGTACCCAGCCGCCATTGTATCCTCTGATTCTCTCTGGCCTGTCGTCTATTTCTACCCATGCGCTTTGGCTGAGACTTGGTTCCGTTAGTGCGGGGATGGCGCTGGTGTATTGGGGATGGCGACTAGGAAACTACTGGGGAAAAGCGGCGGGCGGAGTAACAGCTCTGTTACTAGCTACTTCGCCGCCGTTGGTACTGGCATCAACTCAAATCACACACACCATCTGGCTGCCTTTGTTTGCGGGTATTGGCCTATATTATTTCTGGCAGTGGATTCAAACCCGTCGGCGAGAGTCGTTACTTGTTTTTGAAACCCTGATTTTAATGAGTCTTTACACCGGTTACGCCAGTTGGTTCTGGGTTTTAGGGTTTAATCTGGTGTTTTTCGTCACCTATTGGGGTTACCCCGCTTTTTTTCAAATTTTCTGGAAACGCTGGCTGGCCGGCCAAAGCTTGCTCATCGCCCTGTATCTCCCCTGGCTCCTTTACGTCCCTCAGCAGTTCCAGCGGGCGGCACAATCACTTTTATCTCTGAACAACTTACCCCATAGCTTTGGTGAGTCTTTCTGGGATTGGGGCTTACTGATTTTAGCGTTTATCGCTATCCTGTATCACGCTATCCAAGCTCGCCAAAGCACGGCCCCCACCATAGCCACTCGCCACCTGAGCCTAATTCTTTTAGCCGCCAGCTTACTGATCGGCTCAGGGTTTTCTCCGTTTCAGAGCCTAATTTTACCCAGTTTTTATGTCCTCACCGTACTACTTGTCGGCGGACTCATTTCAAACCCCAATAAATATTAATAAGGATGCTGCTGAAGCCACAATCCAACCCGCTTTTTAGCTTACTTAATTTCTTTAGAACTCAAACAACTGAAAATAGTTATGGGAGCAAGCAATTGGGCGTCCAATGGCCTAAAAGTAATAATCCCCTTGACACCGGGCCAAAGGGATTAAAAAACTGGGGTGGTAGGACTTGAACCCACGAATGCCTGGACCAAAACCAGGTGCCTTACCACTTGGCTACACCCCAATGGGTACTCTCAATGAGAAACACCTCTGCATTCTAATCGACAGGAACAAAACCTGTCAATGGCCGAACACAGTTCAAGGGGATTATTTTTTCTTTCTCATGGCTTTAATTAAAGAGACAATCGCCTGTGTGGCGTCGGGATGAGCCAAAGACCGGCTGGCTTCCCGCATACGATTGAGACGCTCAGGATCTTTTGGCGCACTTAGAAGCTTTTCCAGCGTTTTGACCAGTCTATCGGCGGTGCAGTCCGAATCCGGAATCATGACGGACGCCCCGGCCTGCTCGGAAGCTTGGGCGTTTTTTCGTTGGTGATCTGCCGCAGCATAAGGAAAAGGCACCAGAACTGACGGCAAACCGCAGATGTAAAGTTCCGACAGGGTAAGCGAACCGGAACGACACAAAGCCACATCGCTCGCTCCCCAAACAGCGGCCATGTCCGTAAAAAACGGCTGAACCCAAAGAGAGGGGTGAGCTTCAAACCCATTTTGTTGGAGAGCAACTCGGGTTTCATCGTAAAGCCCTTGCCCCGTCTGGTGAATAACCCGAAGTCCCAGCCGGTTAATGAGTTCTGGAAGGGCTTCGATGACCGCCTGGTTTAACGTTCGAGAACCCTGGGAGCCACCCGTAACAACTAAAACAGGATCGTCAGCATGCCAGCCCACAACGGGATTTCCCAGACACGCCAGAGCATCGGCTTTAGTTAGATGGCCGATTTTCCCTCGAATGGGATTACCGGTCACGTTAAAGTCACGGGTTTTTATCAAAGCCTGTGCTTCCTGAAACGCTCCGGTTGCGGCAGTGGCCCAGCGTCCCATCAGACGATTGACCAACCCCGGATGGGCATCAGGTTCATGAACAATGTACGGGATGCCCAAAAGTTTAGCTGACATCAATACGGGCGCACTCACATAGCCACCGGTGCCAAAAACCATATGGGGTTGAAAATCGTTTAATAACCGATAAGCTTCTAGAATAGATTGAATCAGCTGAATGCCCCAAGGAATAAACCGCCAGGTTAAAGTGCGTGGCATACCCGAAAAGGAAATACCCTGAAAGGCAATGTGATGCGCCGGAATTACGTCCTGTTCCATGCTGTTTCGTTTGCCGATGTAAAGCAGATCGGTTACGTCTGAATCGTTTACCAGTTGTTCGGCGATAGCCAGAGCGGGGTAAATGTGCCCTCCGGTTCCACCTCCGGTAATCACGACTTTGAATGATGACGTGGTCATAAGGCGGCAGGTGTTGCAGCGGCCTCCGAGAGTCGGGCCGTGATTTTATACCGGGAAATATTTAGGAGAATACCCATCATCAATAACGAAATAATGAGCGACGTTCCCCCGTAACTAACAAAGGGCAGGGTAACCCCCGTCACAGGCATCATACCAATGGCAACGGAAATATTCATAATCGCTTGCAGAGTCAAGGTCGTGGTAATGCCGAAAGCCAGCATCTGGCCAAACGTACTGGGACAGTTCATTGCGATGGTGAATCCTCGCCAGGCAATGAAACCGAATAAAGCCATAATAATCAGACCACCAAAAAGCCCCCATTCCTCACAGATAACCGAAAAGATAAAGTCAGTATAAGGAAAGGGTAGGTAAGCCAGTTTTTCGATAGAGTGACCATACCCTAAGCCGAATAATCCGCCCGAACCAATAGCAAAATAAGAATGAATCAGATTGTAGCCTTTATCCTGAGGGTCTCCCCAAGGATCCAGCCAACCCGTGATGCGTCGCCACTGGTATTCAGTCGCCATAATTTTATTCATCATCTTGTAGCCAATTAACGAACCGCCAATAAACAGAAACGTCAGAGGAAACCCACCAAGAAACAGCATAACCACGCTTAACAGGCCAATAATAATAGAAACACTCAAGCTAGGTTGCTGATAGATCAAAAAAATCATCATGGAAATAAGAAACATGTTCACCACAAAGGTCATCGAGATAATTTTTCGCTGACTGGCAACTTGCGCCATTAGAATCGCCGCCGAAAGCTTGGCTAAATCCGAAGGCTGAAACTGGAATCCAAACGGCAGAGGAATCCATCGTTCACTGCCGTTGGCCGTGACCCCGATGACCATGGTCAGCCCCAACAGACAAATCGAGATAATCGCCCAAAGTTTAGCCGTACTTCGCCAAAATTGAAAATTTACGCGGGAGATAACAAACATAAGAATAAAGCCGGCAACGGCAAATAGAATCTGTTTATTGACAATGGTAAAACTATTGCCTGTCTCCAGTTGAGCTTCATGAGCGCTGGCCGAAAACACAGAAGCCAACCCCATGCCAACCAGTACAAAAATGGCCAACGTCAGTGGACGATCCATGGCTGTTACTCGTGTTTCATGGGTTACCTGAACATCCGAATCAACTGGCTTGGGAGCTGTTGGCGGTTTGTTATGTTTTCTTCGGCGTGGATTCGTAATAAGTTCCATAGAATGGCAGGCAACTCCCCGGCTATGACCGGTTGTTTATCATTAATCAGTGAAACAAACAGTTAGGGGCAACGCGTTTTCTCTGGTTCTCTATCCGTAGGGTAACCTAAGTCTGGTGGGTGTGGATTTTATCAGCGTTACTCTTAATATTGTACACGAACCTTTTAAAGGCTTCGCCTCGTTCTTCAAAATTCTTATAATGGTCAAAACTGGCACATGCAGGAGAAAAGAGAATCGGCTCTCCTTGCGAAAGGGTAATGGCTTTTTTTACAGCCTCTTCCAGATTATCAGCAGGATAGAACGAAGTGAATCCACCCTGTTTAAAGGCTTCGGCAAAACGCTCTTTTTCTTCGCCTATCAATACAACAGCTTGGGCATGAGACTGAACAGCTTTCACAAAGCGTTCAAGCGGTTCATTTTTCCCCCGTCCGCCCGCAATGATAATAACCTTCCTGTCGCCAAACGCTTGAAGAGCTGAAATAGCCGCATCCGTGTTGGTGGCTTTTGAGTCGTTATAGAATGAAGGGCCTTCAATAGGTCCTTCCACTCGTTCCAGACGATGTTCTACACCCTTAAATGCCAAACAAGAGTCAATAATCTGTTCTTTAGAAACACCGGACAGGTGGGCTGCCGCAATGGCGGCCATCACATTATCCTGATTGTGCTCGCCCAACACGTGAAGCTTTTGAACAGGAAACAGATCGACCGGTGGCTGACTTTCTATCTCAAGCACGATCATGCCATTGGCCTGAACAGAGATTCGGTTTTTCTGCTGTTGAAAAACTGGGGATGTGGCCGGGTTTCGGGAAAACACAAACACATGGGCCTGAGTGTGCTGAATAATGGTTTCCGAAAGCGGATCATCCGCGTTTAAAATCGCCCATTGAGGCGACTGTTTACCGGTGAATAAACGTAATTTAGCCCGGGTATAGGCTTCTATCGAGCCGTGCCAATTCAGGTGATCGGGCGTTAGATTTAAAAAGACAGCTATATCAGCGGTTAAGGTCGGAGAAAATGCCAGCTGAAAAGAGCTGAGTTCAACCACCAGAGCCTCCGGCGGTAGATAATTCTCTCGTCTATCGTTAAGGCAGGTCATAACCGGATAGCCAATATTGCCACAGGCCGGAGCGTTCTTTCCAGCGCTCTGAAGTGTATTGGCCAAAAGGGTAGTGGTGGTGGTTTTTCCGTTGGTACCGGTAATACCAATCCACTTCGCTTTTTGCTCGCCTCGACTTTTATTTTCCCGATAAGCCAGCTCCACTTCGCTGATAACTTCCAATCCGCTAACTTTCAGTTGATTAACAACCGGATTAGAAGGGAGGATTCCCGGACTAATCACCACTTGCGGCGCATGGGTGTACACTTGCTTACTATGACCACCCATTTCCAATAGGCACCCCAGGGCTTCCAGACTCTCTCGTTGAGCCGCGTTGGTGGGGGTTGCCGGGAGGACATCACTCAAAAAAACCTGACCGCCATGACGCAAAACATAGTCCGCTACAGAAATACCGCTTCTCGACAGGCCCAGTACCGTGATCGGCCGGTTATCCCACTCAGGTGAAGGTAAATTTGTCGTAGAAGAATGTGGCATCTACCCATTGTACAGCAAGACAGCCGTGGTACATAGCAGGGCCTGAAAAAAAATAAAACTGCCGACCACCCGATTTTCGCTCCAGCCACACAGCTCAAAATGATGATGAATGGGACTCATTTTAAAAATCCGTTTGCCGGTCAGTTTAAATGAAGCCACCTGAAGAATAACTGACAGGGCTTCGATTAAAAACACAGCCCCAATCAGAATAAGCCAAACCTCTGACTGGGACAAAACGGCCATAGTGCCAAGGGCTCCGCCAAGGGCTAAACTACCCGTATCTCCCATGAAGATCTTAGCCGGACGCATATTGAAAAAGAAAAAGGCAAGCAAGGCGCCGGTTAAAACAATGCAAAAGTTGGCTAAGTCAGGATATGATGGGGCGTGGGTTGGATCCTGATATCCGCCACTAAAGATTAATGCGAACGCTAATAGAGAAATAATCGCGGTTCCCCCTGCCAGCCCATCAAGCCCGTCGGTTAAATTAACCGCATTCGAGGTACCCGTGACGATAAACATCGAAAAAACAGGATAAAGCCAGCCCAATTCTAACGCACCCCAATTAAAAACAGCGATTTGTGTAACCGGGAAGGCCGCCATCATATAGAACCCAACGCCAAGTCCACAGAGCGCCTGAATCAACAATTTAGCGTAACCCGAAAGGCCCTTGTTCTGTTTTTTTGCAATTTTTAGATAGTCATCCAGAAATCCGAGTCCCGCCAAAAGGAGCGTTACACCCAATGTAATCCCGTACTCTGTGGAAAGCAGACTATTACCATCAAGCCACGAAATGACCGGAACACCCATAAGAACACCGATGATAACGATAACGCCGCCAGACGTTGGGGTCCCTTCTTTGGCTTGATGATGTTGAGGGCCATCTTCTCGGATATATTGGCCCATCATTTTCCGTTTTAAAAACCAAATATATAGCGGCATTAGCACCATGACAACCAGAAAAGGGATCAAACCCATTAATGCGTAGTGGATACGAAGATCCATGGTATGTTTTGTCCTTTTTCTTCTATGTTCTAAGGGGTTAAAAAGGCTTCCGGGATTTTTTCCAGTGCGTAGACACGGGAACCTTTCAAATAAAGATTGCAATTCTCCAGCGCTCGTCCCGAAGTCTGTAACGATTCTAACAGGGATTTTGCCATCTCGGCAGGAGTGCCTCTTAAGGTTTGGATTGGATAATCGGCCGATTTCCGGGCAGTTGACTCTACCCAAGGGGCTTCATCGCCCACTAAAAACAGAGCGTCAATCCCTTTTTGCTGGCCAAGCCACTGTCCCAATTTCTGATGCTCGGTTTCAGACCGTGCGTCCAATTCTTTCATGCCCCCTAAGATTAAAAAACGTTTTTGGTCTCCTGAATGACCTTGCAAAAAGGCGGATAGTGACGCTCGGACACTCTCCGGGTTCGCATTGTAAGCGTCGTTAACTACTCGAACTCGCTGAAAGCCCTCTAAAAAATAAGTTTTTCCTCGGCCTTCGCTTGGAACAAACTGCGCCAGTCCTTTTGCGACTTTGGAAAGAGGGAGTTCAAGACGTTCGCCAACTTTGATAACAGCCAGAGCGTTTGCAATCATATGATCACCAGGAACTGAAAGTTGAAACGTTTTTCCACAATAACAAAATGAAGTTTTTTCGTTGGCAAAAAGCGTTCGGTTTTCTGCTTCCGCAAGCGAATAAACCCGCTGTTCGCCCGACCAAGCCAACTGGGCGGTTTCCATCAGACGGGCATCATCGCCATTGAGAATGGCAACACCCGTGGCTGGATCCATGCCCTCAAAAATTTCACACTTGGCTTGAGCAATATTTTCGAGTGAGCCCAAGCGGCCAATATGTGCCGAACCCACGTTAATAATGAGGGCCATATCCGGTTCCGCGTATCGAGAAAGCAAAGCAATTTCGCCCAGCCCTCGCATGCCCATTTCCACGATCATCAGTTGCGTTTCAGGCTGAATACTTAACAGGGTCTGACTAACTCCAACTTCGTTGTTGAAGTTTTTCTGAGTACATTGGGTCGGTAATAACGACGAAAAGACGGTAAAGAGCATTTCCTTGGTGGTGGTTTTTCCAGAACTGCCCGTAAGTGCCAGAATGGTTGCTCCCATACGGCGCCGGTGCCATTGGGCTAAAGCCAAATAGGTTTCAGTGGTATCGGAAACCACAATAACGGGGAGAGGGGCTTTCCATTCAGAATATTTCTTAAGCCAGTGTTCGGCAACAAAGGCGCCTCCGGCACCTTGAGCAAACGCACGGTCTAAAAAGTCATGGCCATCAAAACTTTCGCCAAGAAGGGGTAAATACCAATCGCCCGCTTTTAAGGTTCGAGAATCGGTCGAGAGGCCATAGTTTTTTTCTGATCTCAAAGGCCAACTCAGGGTTCGAACGGCTAGAGCCGAAGTAGCTTTTAACAGTTCATCTCCAGTGAATCGAGCGTCTATTTTGGAGGACATATTTCCTTGGGACATACCACAAATTACATTCCTTCCCGGATACGAGTGCCATAAACCAGACTAAGAGTCAGTTCATCAGCAGATTGCTCTCGAGAAAAGAGAACACCACTCACTTTCGCGTCTCTTAAGGAAGCACCATTTAATTTGGCCATACTGAGATCTTGGCCTCGAAGATCGGAAGAGCGGAGGTAAGCCCCTGTCAAATCGGCTGATTTCAAATTGTATTTGCGAAGATCATACCCTCGGAGATGTGCATTGGTTAAGTCGACCGAACCTCCAAGGCTTTCAACATAGGCATTATACTCCTTCGCTTTTTCTTCCTGAATTAGTTCAAGTGCTTTTGCGTCTGCCATAATCGAGTTCCTTATTATCTCACTTGTTTTCTATTATACTCAGAATGACAGAAAGCGTCTTGTTTCAATCTGATGCAATGGTTCCGTCCGTGATTTTTCAAAACAGAATAGCCATTGCCCCTTGCTGTTAAAAATGGTAAATAACTGGGCTACTACAGTTATTGGTTATTAGACTTTAGGGTATGATATTGTCTGTAAAGGGATGTTAGCCGCAAGGAAGCGCTCTACTTTTGTTGGTCAAAGGTTTGTTGTTTTCATGCTGAATAAAATCGTTTTTAAAACGTTTTCCCTGATAAAAACCTGTTTAACGTCAGTCAAAGCTCAGGTATAGAGGAAAGAGAAGTAGAAGAAAATTCAAGAAAAAGTGTGGGTGTTTAAGGAAAAAGACCCGTTTTATAAAAAAGAGAAAGGAAGGTGATGGTCGCTTAATCGGATATTTTTTAATCTGCCGATAAAAAAATACCGTAAAATAATTTTTGAAACCATTGAACACATATTTTAAAAAGCCGCTCATCATGAAAAAGAAGCGGCTTTTTTGATAGTGGGCCAGTTTAAGTTTTTCTTGCTCCTCTGCCATTCCGGCAAAGGCGGGAGTTAAGACCAACGCAGTTGGCTTTGTTTAGGACCGAAGTCGAAAACGCCACAATCTTCTGTTTTTAGCTTTTACTGGTGTATGGTATAAGTATAAATTTATTCAAGAACTCCAATTTTAAATTGGAGAGGTATTAAGGAGTTGCTCGTGTTGGTTCGTCCAACGTTTATTGTGGAAGATATTACAGCATTTTCGCTGGATCTCTTGCGGGAAAAAGGAATTCAAGGCTTTATTTTTGACTTGGATAATACCCTAATGGCACCCCATACGGGTATCATCGAAGCCTACATGCAGGAGTGGCTAATTTTGATTACCCAAGAGGGCTTTAAAACCATTTGTGTAACCAATAATAAACGATCTCACTACTATAATGCCGCGGAAAAGGTGATTAATATGCCCGTTATCGGCCATGCGAGAAAGCCAGCCAGAGAGCCTCTACTCAAGGCGGTGGATCTCTTGGAGCTCACACCGGAACAGGTGCTTGTTGTTGGTGATCGACCTTTAACCGACATTTTGGGGGGCGAGCGTATTGGCGCCTACACCATGCTGTGCGATCCCTTGACCAAACTGACCGAACCTCCGACCATTCAGTTTTTACGAAAGCTGGAACGGCTGTTTGTAAAGTCCTAAACAACATGCTAAATCTTCAAGCGTTTAACCAACCCAATCAACCCATGACCCTCATTGGGTTGATGTCCGGCACGTCTATGGATGGGGTGGACGGCTGTTGCGTCTCATTGCTCCAAACAGCAAAAGGACACCTAGAAGCTAATATTTTAGGCACGGCTTCGCTAAAATTTCCAGAACCGTTGAGAAAAAAACTGGCGGGAGTCGTAAGCGTCTCCGAAACGGATCTAGCCACCCTATGCACGCTCAACATGGAGTTAGGTGAGCTTTTTGCAAACACAGCACTAGCGGTGGTCAAAAAAAATAATCTGTCACTTCAGTCCATTAACGCGATTGGCTCCCACGGGCAGACCCTCTATCATATTCCGCCTGGAACACAATCTCCTTTGGAGGAGACACCACTGACCCCAAGCACACTTCAACTAGGTGAGCCTTCGGTAATTGCGGAACGGACGGGCATTTTAACCGTGGCGGATTTTCGCCCCCGAGACATGGCCGCTGGCGGACAAGGGGCGCCGTTGGTGTGTCTGGCGGATCAACTATTATTTCAAGTGCCGGATCAAACCCGTTGCATCCAGAATATTGGCGGTATCGCGAACGTGACCGTTTTGCCCTCAAACCAGAGCGCTTCTGAGGAAAACGGTTTATCTGTGCCCATCGCGTTTGATACAGGGCCGGGAAATATGCTGATTGATGAGGCGATGAACTATCTTTACGGTAAACCGTTGGATTGGGATGGAAACATCGCCGCCCAGGGAAAGGTTTGTCAAGAGCTTCTGTCGCATCTACTTGGAGAGGCTTACCTTCAGCTTCCGCCGCCAAAAACAACTGGACGAGAAGCTTTTGGGCGTTCGTTTACTTTGAATGTCCTTCAACGCTTTTCTCATGTGCCAAAAGCCGATATGATAACCACCCTGACGCGTTACACAGCAAAAACGATTGTGGACGCCTATAAGAATTTTATTTTGCCTCACCAAGCGGTAAATGAGGTAATTATAGGTGGTGGTGGGACCTATAATCAAACGTTAATGCGTTTTATTTCAGAAGAATTTAAGAGCGAGTCACCCCAGACTCAAATTAAAACCCACGAAGATTACGGAATCCCGAACCAGTATAAAGAAGCGTTGGCTTTTGCTGTTTTGGCCTGGGCCACGCTAAAGGGCCTGCCAGGTAACGTCCCCTCATGTACCGGCGCCCACCATGGCGCTATTTTGGGTAAGATCTGTTTTTAATTTGGTTTAATCAAGTTGCGGACTATCGTCTACAGGGTAAAGGCAACTGTGAATACCAGAAATCAAACAGACCAGTGGAATGGCAAGTAAAAACCCTAGTGCGCCAATAAGCTGGGTACAAATCAGCAACGATAAGAGAATAAGTACAGGGTGAATATCTAACCGGCCACCATAGATTCGGGGCAAAAACCACCGTTGCTTAATCACATAGAAGCCGGCAAGAAGACTAAAGATAACTAACATGGTAATCGGTTCTCCCGAAAAAATAAGAACCACAGCGCTGGGAAGAGCGCCGACCCATGGCCCAATAGCAGGAATAACAGAACAAATAGCAAAAAAGAAACTCAGGAATCCGGAAAAATCAACATCGAGCAACAGGTAAACACCATAAAGCATAGCACCCGATAGAATCGCCGTCATGACCTGAACCTTTAACAGGGTAAAAAACAGAAAGTGGGTCGCATCCAGATAACGCGCCATCTTCTTACTCACTTTTGGATTCATAAGCCCGATGAAACCGCGTCGAAGTGATTCTCCATCCAGTAAAAAATAGAACAACAACACAAAACCGGTTAAGCCATAGACCAGCCCTGTCAGGGAAGTGGTTAAAAAATCCAACACATTTGAAAAAGCAGACGTAGCCACATTTCGGAAGAACAGAACCAGCTGACCTAAAGCGGTTTCAGAAGCTTTTAAGGAACGGTTGAGGTCATTTTCTTGATCCTGGACAACGGGATGAGAAGGGATGGCCTGAGTCTCGTTGTCTAAAATTGTCATAACGGCTTTAGGCTGGGCGGGGATGGAAGATAGTTTTATTTTAGACCAGTAATCCAGTTGTTTTTGTACTTGGGAGTAATAAGAAGGCAAAGCCTTAACAAAGCCTCCCACCTGTGTAATAACTACAGGAAAAATCTGACTGGTCGCAACAACCAGCAACAGAACAAATCCGACAAAAACAACGACCACAGAAACCAACCGAAAACGGAGTCCCAGAGAAGGAAGTTTATTTAAACTCGATTTTAAACGGTCGGGCACTATTTTTTTAAACTGGGCTTCAAGCCAGTTAACCGGCCCCAATAAGATGTAACAGGCAAATAGAACACCCGCAAACAGGGTGACCAGTTCACTCAGGTAGGTTATCCCCTGAAAAACGATAAACAAGAAAAACAAAACGCACAAAAACAGCATATTCCGTCGAACAGTTTTGTTCAAACGATTAATCTGGCCAGCTATTTCATCGACAGGTTTCATAACGTCCCTCCTGAAATCGCGGAAAGACTATCGGACCCGTCATCATGTTTTTCTCGATAGTAATGAATCATAATGTTCAAAATACTGGCGAGGGGTAATGCCAAAAGAATCCCAACAAGTCCGGCAGCTTTGGCACAGATAATCAACGAAAAAATGACAGCCACCGGATGCAGGCCCATAACATCGCCGACAACTTTGGGAGCGATAATATTGTCCTTAATCGTTTGAAACCCGTAAGAACAAAGCCATACCGGGATAATTAGCATCGGGTTGGTAAACAGCAAGACCATAATGCCGGGTGTAATACCAATCCAGGTACCAATAACAGGAAGAATTTCAGAGATGGCGAAAAAGGCGCCCAGGAAAAAAGAAAAACTGACCCCAAAAATCGAATAAATAATAAACATATAAGTACCGGTTAAGATACCCAACAGCACTTGGCCTTTAATAAAAGTGAACATGACCTGATGAAAGCTATCCATTAATTTATTCAGTGTGGGCCTTGCTGATTTGGGTACGACCTGAATGAAGCGATACCGAAGTTGAGGGCCGTCCATTAAAAAATAAAACACGAGTAAAAATCCGGCAATAGTATAAAGCAATCCGTTCATCGTGCCCGTAATAAGTGTGGTTGCGTTGTTTAGAGCATTGGCAATACTCTGTTCAATAATTTGGACCAGTTGACCTGTTGAGTTTTCCAAAAAAGACTCTGAAAGCACCTTGTGGTTTTCAACAGCATCCACTGGAAACGACGAAGGTGACGCCAAAATAGCGGTAGAATCGTTTTGAAGGTCTGAAATCGTCCCTGAGATATGGATGGATTCAACTTCAACAGGCAGGGACTCCTGAAAGAGGTATTCACCAAAGTTGGGACCCAATGTTTTTTCAGACCATTCCAGTAGCACCTTTTCAGATTGAGTCACATAGCCTGGCAACTCATTGGAGAAAGCCTGAACCTGGGTACCAATAATGGGGAACAGTTTAACGCTGGCGAGTGTCATTAACGCAAAAAATAGAATATAAACCACGGTAACAGAAAACGCCCGTGTCAATAAATTAGGATCTTGCCATGAAGGTGTTTTTTTAAAGGTTCGCACCAGAGCCATAATGCCTTTTTCGAAAAGGCTAACAGGGCCAATCAGAATATAGGTTATAACCAACGCAACCCCAAAGAGTGCGACAATGTTATAAAAGTAACTCCCCAGATAAAACAATGCGCCAATGGTTAGCAGGGCGGTTGCAAAGTTCAGTAACCGCTTATAAGTTAGCTCTAGCTGAGCGTCGTTTAAACTCATCTTTGGATCATTCACACAGAAACGTCTTTCTGCTGATTGTTATTGGCGCCAACCAACTCGTATTAATACAACCTTTTTTCGACAAAGCGTTTTACCCTGTTTCCTGCTTTAGCCTTCTTATACGGGCTTTGACCTTGTCAGGCAAAAGCTAATCATATCTCATTGTACCGAAAAGACGATCCATTATCCGTATGATCTTTATTTCATCCGTGAATAAAACTCCCCCTGTTTAAGCGGAAGTTCTGTAAAATAGAGATAGATTTAGTAAAAGGAGTAACTCCGTTTATGATTCTTGAGGAATTATTGCAGGAAGCGTTTCAGCGTGGCGCAAGCGATTTACATATTTCAGTCGGCTTACCGCCCGTGTTTCGAGTAGATGGTAAATTGCTTCGGGGAGACTATCCGCCGCTAACCAAGGAAGATTCACATCGATTAATTTTTAGCATGCTAACCAACGAGCAACGTCGCGTGTTAGAGCAGGAGTGGGAATTGGACTGTTCTTATGGCGTTTCCGGGCTCGGACGCTTCCGGGTCAATGTTTATAAAGATCGAGGAAATTACGCGACGGCCTTGCGTTCTATCACCACTGAAATCCCGACGTTTGACCAACTAAAACTACCTCCCATTGTCAAAGAAGTGGCTGAACGAACCAAAGGACTGGTTCTTGTAACAGGCCCAACCGGTTCAGGTAAGTCCACCACACTGGCCGCCATGGTTGATTACATCAACTCTTCCCGAGCTGAACATATTTTGACGGTTGAGGATCCCATTGAATTTATTCATCCCTCAAAACGAAGTATTGTTCACCAACGTGAACTGGGACAAGACACCCGAAGTTTCGCCAACGCCCTAAAATCCGCTTTAAGGGAAGATCCCGATGTTATCCTAGTCGGCGAACTTCGAGATCTCGAAACCATCAGCCTGGCTCTAACCGCCGCTGAAACAGGACACATGGTCATGGGCACCCTACACACCTCAAGCGCCATGCAGACCGTGGATCGGATTGTGGATGTATTTCCGGCAGAACAGCAACAACAGGTTCGAATCCAGTTATCTAACAGTCTACTATCTGTTTTCTCCCAGGCGCTTTTGCCAAAACTCACCGAGTCCGGCGAGAAAAAAGGGCGGGTTATGGCGCAGGAAATCATGATTGTGACCCCGGCCATCTCCAACCTGATTCGAGAAGGAAAGGCGGCACAAGTGTATTCCGCCATCCAGACCGGTGGCCAGCATCAGATGCAGACCATGGAAACCGCCTTGAAAGATCTCTATACCAAGGGGCTGGTTGACTTTGAGGATGCCATCTCTAAAACAACCCGGCCGGAAGATTTCAAACGTCTGGTTGCAGGAGTTCAAGGCCAAAAAGAACAAAGCCGAACCGGCGTATCCGGATAATTTATGTTTCTTCTGCTTTCAGAGTACATGAACCATCTGGCGAACGAGCGAGGCTATGCTGTTAATACTCTGGATGCTTATGAACGTGATTTAACCGAGTGGGTTGCCGACGTTGAGAGCGCCAAGACGACCGTCAAGCTATCCCAAATTACCTCCCGACAAATGAACCGCTTTGTGGCCCGACTCCGACAAAAGGGCAATGCCACCACGACGATTCTTCGAAAAATCAGCAGTATTAAAGGTTTTTTCTACTGGATGCAACACAAGGGGTATATCCAACAGAACCCGCTGGCGGTTCTGGAAGTGCCCAAACGGATTAAAACCCTACCCAAGGTCCTTCGTGTGCGGGATATAGAACGCTTGCTGAATAGCCCCAAACTCTCCTTACAGGACAAGGTGATCATTGAATTGCTTTATGCCTGCGGTTTAAGGGTTTCGGAGCTAACCCAGCTGACCGTGGAACAAATTGATTTGCCCGGCGGGTATTTAAGGTGTTTAGGAAAGCGAAATAAGGAACGCCTGATTCCCCTTGGGGAGCTTTCCCTGCAATTGCTGGCTCGCTACATCAGCGAAAGCCATCTAAAAGGGAACGATCCGTTACTGGTTCAGGATTTATTGAAAGAGCCGATCAACCGAAAAGAAATCTGGTCCCGGGTTAAGTCGTTAGGCGAGCTGATTGGGAAAGATGTATCCCCTCATACTTTTCGGCATAGTTTCGCGACTCATCTACTAGAAAACGGGGCGGATCTTCGGGTGGTGCAAGAGCTATTGGGACATAGTGATATTTCCACCACTCAAATTTATACCCAAATCAGCAAAAAACACATCAAAAACGCCCACCAATCCGTGTTTAAATCCTAGTTTTTGAGAAACGTAACGATTTGAAACAAAAAAAGTCAATCGTGTCACTTGAGGGGCGTTGTCCTTTTAGTTTCCCTTATTAATTTGACTCAATCTGAAAAGGCAATTTTTGATGATAAATACGATGATGACGTTACCCGGCTCAGCGACCCTCACTCCGTCTACTAATCCTATAATAGCGCCAAAGCGCTCAAACCAACCAACACTTCCCATCACGTTTGGTGGAGAGACGGATGGAGAAAACCCAAAGATAGCGCAGATAAAACAAAAAGCTAGACTTTTTCTGGCAAAAATAAAATGGGCCTTCAATCCGAATAATGAAAAAGATCTAGGTGCCATAACCGATCAATTGACTAAACAGGAGAACCCAGAAAGGCCCGTTAAAGCACTCGTCACCCCACCGACAAGGGTAGATGCCAAAAGCCTTTTTAAACCCACCTTATCGGACACTTTGTCTAGCCTCAAAGAAGTCATCACCTCTAAATTAGAAAATCCGTCCGGTGATTATCAAGGGTTTATTTTACAGGGCGATAATAAAACCGGTTTTGCTTTAATCAATGCCATTTGTGATGAAAAGAACATTCCTCTATTGAAAATAGACCTCACTAATGAAGTAACATTCTACCAAGATCTCCTTCCTACGGCTCTAAGTTCAGCATTTGAAACAGCCACTAAGATGGCCCAAGAGTACGGCCAATGTGTGCTTTATTTAGGACCGGAAATGGAAAGCGATAACCACGCAGTTGCTCTACTAAAGCAACATCTGGATAATCAAAATCAAGCTAAGCAAGATAACCCGCCAAACGTGAAAATTATTCTGGCTCAGTCTCACGATCGTGTTGATGAGGCATTAACACGTCTGGGCCGGCTTGAAGTCGTTGAGATTCCAACCGCAGAGTCTAAAAAATAGCTTTTAAGAAACGTAACGGTTTGAAAGAGAAACCGTGAGTTGCCATCGCTTTATGTTACCATTGTCCTAGTTTTTTACGACTCAATTTTTATAAAAGGGGATTTTTTAATGATGAACACGATGAGCCCGGTAAACATGATGAACCCATCCATGGCTTTACCCACACCCACTAGCCCTATTCCGCATACGGGTTCTGCAACAGCTCAAAACCGCATCAACTCAGCATCGTTTCCTATCACGTTTAGTGGTGGATGGGATAGTAATAGTAAAAACATGGAAAAGCAAACTCCCACGCCCCCAAAACCGGGATTTTTCCAAACACTTAGAGATGCATGGCCTGTGGCAATGCATTTGTTCTTTAGCCCCAAAAGGGCAAACGGTAATGAGGAAAAACAGCGGATTGTTGACCAAAAAGAAGACGTGATGCTTAACGCCCTTAATAAACACCTTACAAAGATCGATCCGAACATTACTCCGGTTGAATCAGTTAAAAACATAAAAGACTAACTAACTTGAAAAAGTTATTTGGCTGAGAGTCTGCCCTATGGCAGACTCTCTTGTGTTATATCAAATCGTCGAAATAACGGAAACAGCTTAAAACCAATGGCTTGCGTTTCTGGAGGGTACGACGCATAATACAAGCACGATGACACATTCAGACGACCCGAAGCCTTTTTCCGATCTCCCTTTACAACCCGAAGTCCTTGAAGCGCTGGAACAAATGGGATTCAAAACCATGACGCCGGTTCAGGAGCTGGCCATTCCCCATCTTTTGACCTCCGTCGATTTCTTGGGACAAGCGCCCACCGGAACGGGAAAAACCGCCGCGTTTTCCATTCCTCTGGTTAATCGGATTGAACCGGGAAGCGGTTACGTTCAGGCGCTAATCATTGGCCCAACCCGAGAGCTGGTTCAGCAAATCGCCAAAGAAATTAACGAAATTGGCCGAGTCAAGGGGGTCAAAGCCTTGGCCGTCTTTGGTGGCGAACGTATCTATGGTCAGCGGAAGCAACTGCGGGATGAAGACATTGACATTATTGTCGGCACGCCGGGACGCTTGCTGGATCATATTGAGCAGATGAGCTTCAGTTTTTCCCGTATTCGACTGGTGGTGTTGGATGAGTCGGACATCATGCTGGACATGGGCTTTATCGAGGACATTGAGAAAATTCTGGCCCGCACCCCACAAGGCCGACAAACCTGGCTATTTTCGGCTACCATGTCGCCGGAAAGCCGAAAAATTGCCGACCGGCACATGATGTACCCTGAAGAAATCCGCATTGCGCCTCAAAAACACAGTTCTGAAATGATTGATCAGTATTATTTCATCACGGAAAATGATGATAAAATCACGTTGATTCAAAACTTGCTGGAAAACACACCGGATATCTACGGCATTATTTTTTGCCGCACCAAGCGGGGCGTAGTAGAACTCACCCGAAAACTTCGTGGACGCTATCCCGTAGAATGTGTCCATGGCGCCATGGAACAAAGCAGTCGAGACGCGGTGCTAGATAAATTCAGAACCCGACAGTATCAGGTGATTGTGGCAACCGATGTGCTGGCACGGGGCATTGACATTGATAACCTGACCCATGTGATTAACTACGATCCACCCAATGACCCGGATTCCTATATTCACCGAATCGGACGAACCGCCCGAGCCGGGGAAACCGGAATTGCCATTACCTTTTTCACGCCAGACGAAGGAACGGACTATGCTCAGCTAGAGAAGCAAGTGGGCATGGATCTCATCAAGCATCCGGACAGCCTACCCGAGTTCCGCGCTTCTCGTCGCCGTTCCAGCGGGTATCGACATTCGAATTCCCAGCGACCTCGGTCTAATTCGAGTTCCAGAAGCCGAAACCCCCGTCGCTAACACTTGCTTTTTAAGCAAAATCTCATCGGTTAGAAACCCGCTGTGGCGAGCAGGAATGTTGTTCTTTATCGCCCTGATAGCACAGCCCCTCCAGCCAGTGTTGAGTCAGGCGACCTGTGGGAGAGAACGTAAAAATTTCGTCGGGTGAAACCTGAATGGTGGTTTTGAGCAAACGACCAAACGGATAACTGTATTGATGAATTTTATAAGGGTACGCATCGCCCAAATAGAATTCCACAGCGGAAAGAGTACCGTCGCTCCGATAATATAGGCCATGGCCAAACCCGGGCATTTCCACCCGGTACGAGCCTGTTTTAAAGATAGTCAGGGTGCGATCGTTAAAATTGTGTCTGCCTTTTTTAAGCGCTTTTTTATGGCTTTTTCGCTGCGGATCTTTTTCTGGAAACATGCTGACATCCATCCAGTGATCGAGCTTCCAAAAGGCTTCTTCTCGAACAGCGTCCAGAGAAAACGTCGATTCTTGCGCCGTCACGCCTCCAAGCAAGGAAAGCACCAGCACAAAGACGCTCAGGCATCCGATGATGAACCGTTGTGATCGTTGGATCATAGCCATAGGGAAATTTAATCCTTTTGTCTCTCTCTTTACTAAGGGTGATCAAGATTATTATACTCTCAGATAAGCGCGGGGCAAGCAGAGGTGTTTCTTTTGAGGAGGCGAATTAGAGAATAGTAGAGAGTAGGCAAACCGTCCTTCTTATCGTAAAATAAGGCCATGAATATTTTCGGCCTACTCTCTCAACGCTTTTTACAACCGATTTTAATAACAGGCTTCCTATGGCTCTTTCTGGTAGGTTACCTGCCTGCGGGTGCGGTTTCGCCGGGAGTGCCGACAATGCAAGCGCCAGTGGTTAAGAGTCAGGACGACCTGAAAGAATCGAAAACCGATGTAGAGTGTACGCCGTTTGAGCAAATGGGTCTGGATGCTTACATGGGGCGGATTCAATCCCGGATTTTTAAACGCTGGAAAGAGATGCGGACTCGGACGCCTATTTCGGCCACGGTGCACTATAAGATTAAAGCCGATGGTACCCTGACGACGACAGGTCTAAAGAAAAGCTCCGGCAACGCGAAGTTTGATGAAAACGCCCTACGGGCCGTCAAAAAAGCGGCACCCTTTGAGTCGGTTCCTGAATTTGACTGTGTGCTGAGCACCATGGAAGACGAACAATTTGAGTTGAGCTTTACCTTTACCAGCAAAACGAAAAACGCGTTTTCCCATAACCCTCAAATGTTGCGAAACAATCGGCTCGTCATTATCAAGGTAAAATCACCGGATAAGCCGGACAAAGCATGGATTGATGCGTTTAAAGCTCAGCTAAAAAACCAGTGGGACTACGTCTTACCCCGCTCCGCCATGCCGGTGGTAATTCACGGGCTCGTTGATGCCAATGGAAACTTGAATTCGCTGACGATTAAAAAATCATCCGGCGATAAGAAAAAAGACAAAGAAGCCCGCAAAGCGCTGGAATACTCCGTTCCCTTTGACAGTCTCCCCGAAGACTTTCCCTCCAACACCCTCCCACTGGAAATCCGCCTGTTTTAGATTTAGTTTATTTTTATTGGTATGAGAGTTTTTAAGAAGAAACAATGAGTAGTTCTACTGATAAAGCGTACGATTTTTTTATTGCACATGAGGGAAAGTCTTTCGTTCTTCAGGACTTATGTGTCGTTACAGGGTGGAAACCATCCACAGCTCGTACGTATATAGCAAAAAAATGGAAGGACTTTCTCCAGAAGACAGAAAGTGGCGAATATGTAGTTGACGGGTTTGTAAAAATTTCAAAAGAGGGCTTTATTGCTCGTCAGTCGCAAATTACTCAGCAAACACCTCAATTTGCTGGGAAGGCATTCACGATAATGCAGATTGGCCATGCAGAGTTAGATAAGTTATATGACACTTGTATTTTTCAAGTACTAAAGGATTGTCAATTGGAATCCAATCGAGTCGATCGTGATAATGGAGGAGGGTTGCTAAAACACGAGATTATTAAATTTATTGAATCTGCTGATATTATAGTTGCTGATCTAACCAATGAAAGGCCTAATTGTTATCTTGAAATTGGTTACGTAATGGGGGTTGGTAAGTATAGTAATTTAATTTTGACTGCTCGAGAAGATCATTATCCCAGTAGCCCTAATTATAATAAGAACGGGCCTAAAATACATTTTGATTTAACAGGATATGAAATTATTTTTTGGGATCCAAAGAATCTTGAAAAATTTAAAGATGATTTACAAATTAAAGTAAAGCGTCGCCTTACAACGGTTCGACAAACAAAAGGCATCGAAACTCCTATTGATATAGAACCCAAAGAACTATTACCAGCTAATGTTCAATTGTATAAGAATAATTATGAAAAAGTGTCTGACGCTCGTAACTTGGTATTACGGGATGGAGCAGTGAGTGCTCAGGCCCTAGAACTCTTCTGGAAAGCACGAGATGAGGCGCGTTTACATTTAGATGATAAAATTGCTAAATATACAGAAGTGTTACTTCTTAAAGCAAATCGAGCTTTTGCTTTAAAGCAGGGCTTAGAAGGAGTCCCAATAGGAAAAAAAAGAAACGCTATAGTTAATGAGGTGTATGGAATAATCAGAGAATTAGCTAAAGAGACTCCCCACAAAGAATATCGCCCATTTACAACTGTTTGAAGGTGCTTTCCCTCTGGTCTCTCCCTTCCAGATTTCAATAGTTGATGTGGGTATTCGCATGTTTTAAGGGTGTTTCCGGTTTGGGAAAACTGTCTCCAAAATAAAAAAGCCTGACGGGGGTCAGGCCTTATAAGGGGAAGAGAGAGAGTAGCACGTTATGTATGGGTTATTTTGAGAGTAGAAGAGAGGGAGAGAAAAGATGTTTTATTGATATCGACTAGGCAGAGGTATTTAACTTTCCTTTAAATCTTTCAGAGGATTCAGCCATTTTGCCGCCTAATACCTGTATTTTTTCTGCCAACGAGTCGGAAATCGTATTAATCCGTGTTTTCGTCTGTTCAAAGGCATTGCTAAAAGAGGTTTTAGCTTGCTGTTGATACTGTTTCATTAGGTTACTACCGGTTTTTCTAAGTTCTGTCAGTCTGCTTTTTGATGCTTGAATCGCTTCTTTGGCATTAGCAACCGTGATCTGCTGATACTGTTTCATTAAGTCGCCACTGGCTTTTCTCAAATTTTTCAGTTCATTTTTTAAGCCTTGAGCCGATTTCTTGAGTTCGGCTCCTGCGGTAGAAGTTTGTTTCTTTGCAGCACTTTCGCCAGTGTTCCGAACGCTTTGCGTTATATTTTGCGCTATATTCTGAGATTTCGAAGGGAAAAGACGTCTAAAAGTGTGACGCATCTGTCGATAAAGCGCTTTGGGTAATTCATAACCGATAGCACCTAGATAAGCAAGCGATCGGGCCGTATGTGCTTTAAGAACACCGACGCCTTCCTGCTTTGCCAGTCCTTCGGCACCGTGAATGGGGCGAGTTAGAATCTGATTATAGGAAATATCTTTAAAGAGCGGCACAGCTCGTTTTTTGGTACTTAGATGGGCCGCTTTAAGCACGCGGTGAGCAGTTCTAGAGATGAGGCTCATGGTAAATTCCCCTGTTTGATTCAAGAAATTGGATTGAATAACGGCTAAAGTATTTGAGAGTATTTGGTTCAAGAAGATGTGTGTTGTTCTGTGTTTTCATAAAGCCTTCTGAAGGCATGTTGGTGTTAGTTTGTAAAGAAATGCAAATTTACGCCAAGCCAAAAGATGTCTAAGCTCCAGCCCCCGTAATCGTTTTAACCCATTAGTTAAGTTGGAAAAACCAGAGGTAAACCGTTGCAATGGCCAAGGAAATCACCATAATCAGCGACCCGACTTTCATAAATTCCAAAAAGCGAATGGGATGCCCTTGCCGATGAGCCATATCCGCCACCAGCACATTGGCAGTCGCCCCAATCATCGTACCATTACCCCCCAGACAAGCCCCCAACGCCAACGACCACCACAAGGGCTTCAGGTTATTAAAATGCTCTGGATCAATCTCTTTCAGATTTTCCACCAGTGGAATCATCGTCGCCGTGTAGGGAATATTATCAATAATCGCTGAAAGTATACCCGAGACCCAGAGCAAGAGCATAGCCATCAAGTTATAGTCACCACTTGTGACCGTAAAGAACTGCTGAGCCAGCCAGTCGATGGTGCCGACTTCCTTCACGGCTCCCACAATAATAAACAGGCCAATAAAAAAGAAAATTGTCGTCCACTCCACATCTTCCCAAATATCATTGGAGCTCTCAAACAACATCAATGCGGATGCTCCTGCCAGCGCAATGGTCCCCGCTTCTAAATGAAGGGAGTGATGAAAGAGAAAGCCCACCACCACCAAACCAATAATACCAATCGCCTTGAACATCAGAGCTTTATCTTTAATCACCCCATCAAAGCTCAGTCTCATCATGGCCCGTTTCGCACCAAAAGGCAATTTTAAATCTTTTTTATAAATCAGTGCCAAAACCACTAGGGTTACTGGCGTAATGATGAACAAAATCACCGGCGCCAGATTGACTAAAAAGTCGTTAAAACTCAGTCCGGCGGCGCTTCCGATCATGATATTGGGAGGATCGCCGATTAACGTTGCTGTTCCACCAATGTTCGAGGCAATGGTCTCACAAATAAGATAGGGAACCGGGTTAATACGAAGCTGATGGGCAATAGAAACCGTGACCGTGCCAATCAACAGCACCGAGGTCACGTTGTCCAGAAAAGCCGACAAAATAGCCGTAATCACCGCCAAGGTTAACATCAGGCGCACGCCACTACCTTTCGCTTTTTTAGCCGCATAGAGTGCCAGTGCATGCAGAGCGCCTGTTTTTTTCAGGATGTTTACCATGATCATCATGCCCACTAACAGGGCAATCACATTGAAATCAATAATGTCATCCCGAACCACCTGTTCCTGAGTCAACACCCCCGTAACCAACAAGGTGGATGCCCCCAGCAGGGCGATCACCACCTTAGGAATTTTTTCCAGAGCGATAAGAATATAGGAAATAATTAAAATCGCATTGGCTACCATACCGGCATGGGGTGCGACAAATGCCGCAATGGGAGAAAGGGCGTGGGTAACGGAATGAGGATCAGCCATAAAAAAGCATCCTGTTCTTTATTTTTTCTTTTATTGATTAAATCAGTCGATAAAAGGCTTTATAGCATAGACCTCTCCCTTGAAACAGGAGAAAAGGCATTTATTTTTATTGGCATAACAGCCTATTTCTAATAATCGTACTGCTCTTTCTCTGCTTCAGCCTGAGCTTTCATGCCATCTTTATAAGCAAAGAGAACCAACGGAAAGGTCTCACGAGCTGAACGACTAGCAAACTTGTGCATTTTCTTATAGAGCATAAAACCCGACTCATTGCCATAAAATCGAATCAGCGCCCGAAGTTCATCGACAGAAAAGTATTTGACTAAATACTTGATATGGGTCTGGCGAACTCTTCCCATATCAATTCGATGAATAATCTGCTGTTTCAGGCTTTCACGCTGATCTTTGGGAGCCTTTCTAACAGTCTCTTCCACCAGCTCTTCCACCAACCAGTTAGGTGGTACTTTATTGATAAATTGCTGAGCCAGCGCTTGACGCTCTTTTAACGTAAGATCAGACTTCCTGCCTTCCGAAACAGCAAGCCCTGAACCGCTTAAAACCAGAACGGCCAGAACAAATAAAATTAATCTTTCCAAAGCCCCATTCACCATTTGATTCATCCCATTTTAAATGATGCACAATAATATGGGTCACTATTTTAAAACATCCCTACTCAATTTGCACCTTTCGATAAAGCCGCACAGATAAAGAAGGTACTATTTCGTTGGTCTGCTTTGCCTCAAAACGCTGTTCCAGTATGTAGGCCGATTCAATATAACGCATGATTTCAGGGGCATATCGACTAAAATCTTTTACCCCATAATCCGTATAATGATCGTTTTGAATCAGGACATAATCTGGCGAATTCGCTTTAAACCGGTCTAAAGTTGCCGCTTCACCGCCTTTCATATCCAAATGGGGCGGATGCCAGCTAAATAGATAAGCGTCTGTTTCGTATCCCAAAGCATAATTAAAAAAGGGGCCATCGGGCATCATAAAGACTCGTGCTGATTTTGGTACATTATCACTCAAGTAATCGTACACGTTTTGTAACGTGTTGGCCCGCTGCGTATTGAGAAGTAAGGTCCCTTTCACCGTCTGAAAGGGTGCCTGGTTTTGCTGGATATGGCGATAAAACAAGGCTAAACGGACACCGACCATGATTAAGATCACGCTGAGTAGTGAGACCTTCCAGAGCGAGGGGGAAAAGAGCTTACACTTTGCTATTGCCAGACTTTTTTCCGGAAGCCAGTACAGCCCCAAAACCGCCAGAGCCAATAAAAGAGGTGGCAAAAAATAATTGCCATAAACACCCATGTCTAAATAAAAAATCACGCGCAAACAGCCCATAATACAACCGAATAAAAGCCACAGAGCGCATTGCTCTTTCCAACTCTGCTCTTTTAGTGTCTGTCTCGTTTTTTTGCGGGTAATCCATGATCCCAGCCCCAAGCTAATGGTGCTGATTAAAACCAGCGGCGATACAAACGTCAACGCTTCATCTCGTATGATAAAGCCAAGCCAGGGAAATCCTCCTGTCGCGTACACCATCACCGCCAAGCCGAAAACCAGAACAAACCAAAGCGATTTCCCTAACAAGCGCTGTCCCTTTAACAATCCAACTTTTAATACGCCGTAATGAACCGCTACAAACAGAGACAATCCCGACAGAAAAAGCCCTCCATTCACAACCGCCGTCTTAAAGAAGGCCACATCTTTCAATGCTGTGAGGAAAAAACCATGCGTGCCGTAAAACACGGAGGCATACCCTGATGTGTAACGTCGAAAGTCTCCAAACCACGCCATAAAGTCGGTCCACGTTAATCCCCTGAGCCCAAGACTAACAACAGAAAGTAAAGGAACCCCGAGAAAAACCAATACAGCGATCTCTTTATTTTTTTTCGGCAAGCCATAATACCATCCCGCTCCAACAAGCAGGGGAATAAACCCGATAAAGTCAATCTTGCTAATAGCCGAAGCGCCCATCAAACCACTGGCCAGAAAAAACCACCTTGCCTGCCGATGGCGAATCCAAAGCAACAAACAAAATAAGGCACTCATATAAAAGCTCAGAGCATACAGAATGGAGTAACTATAGGGGAACATGAGAGTCGGCGTTCGATTAATCGAAAAGAAAGAAGCCATCAAAATAATAGCAGAGATCGTCAAAGCCACCCAACGAGTGAAGAATTGTCGTGCTATTCCATAACAAACCATCAAGACAGAGAAACAAAACATTGCCGCAAGCGTTAAATAAGTGGTCAGGTGATCCGAAAAGAGAAAAATTGCCAGACTATTGAGTTGATAAGCTAATGGACCTTGATGGTTAAATAAGTCCCGGTAAAGAACTGCTCCCCGAAGCATCTGTTGTGGGAAAAGCAGTTCTCGCCCTCTATCCACCAACGGATCACCTTGAGTCCCCCAGAAGAGAACCGTTAACAAGATAAAAAGCCCTGTTAGTCCACCCAGCGTGACCAACTCTTTTAACCTTTCAGGCGTTCTACCCACCGAGCTGTTCATCATTCACCTTGAGGCGTTCTTAGCAGAAAGACACACAGGCTATGAGGCGCTACATGATAAGGCTCTCCACCAGAGTAATCTTGTTCTTGAACGTTTGGGCGATGCTCTTCCATATTACCGCCCAAGCGCTGAGCCGTATTTTCAAAAAGCTCCCAATGGGCTCCCTCTTGCCGCCATGGCAGAGGAAACGAAACAGCCTTAGAGGCGCTATTCATAATAATGAGTAGCGTATCACCAATAATACGATTACCACATTCGTCGGTCTCGGCGATGGCCTCACCATCAAGCACGACGGCGATGAAATGATTGTTCGGGTTTTGCCATTGACGTTCAGCCATCAGTTTACCCGTTTCCGAGTACCAGTAAATATCCCGAGTGCCAATACCTTCAACACATTTCCCACTTAAAAATCGGCGGCGCTGGAGAACGGGTTCAGACTTACGTAATGCCATCATTCGTTTGACATAAGCCAGAAAGTCCTGTTGCTCCTCATTCAGGCTCCAGTCATACCAACTGATCGCATTATCTTGACAGTAGGCATTATTATTACCTTTTTGGGTTCGGCTTAACTCATCCCCACCGGAAATCATGGGAACCCCTAAGGATAGAATCAACGACCCCATCAGATTACGTCGTTGTTGCTGTCGAAGAGTGTTAATTGCCCGATTATCGGTTTCACCTTCCGTGCCACAATTCCAGCTATTATTATGGCTGTCTCCATCCCGATTCCCTTCCTGATTGGCTTCGTTGTGTTTCTCGTTATAACTCACCAAATCCCATAAGGTAAACCCGTCGTGGGCCGTCACAAAATTAATACTGGCGTGGGGCAGGCGTCCTTCATCCTGATAAAGATCACTGCTCCCAGAAATCCGAGTGGCAAACTGACTAATCTGACCAGAGTCTCCTCTCCAGAACTGGCGCAGGGTGTCTCGATATTTTCCGTTCCATTCGGTCCACAAAACAGGAAAGTTGCCCACCTGATATCCGCCCTCGCCCAAGTCCCAAGGTTCGGCAATGAGCTTGACCTGTGAGATGATGGGATCCTGGTGGATAATATCAAAAAAGGCCCCCAGTTTATCCACTTCATGGAGTTCTCGAGCCAGAGCGCTCGCTAAATCAAACCGGAAGCCGTCCACATGCATTTCCTGAATCCAGTATCGCAAGCTGTCCATAATCAACTGCAGTACTTGAGGGTGCTGCATGTTCAGCGTGTTACCACACCCGGTGAAATCTTTATAATGCCGAAAATCTTCACCTCCCAGGCGATAGTAGGATAGGTTATCAATACCTCGCATGGACAGAGTGGGACCCAATTCATTTCCTTCCGCTGTATGGTTATACACCACGTCCAGAATCACTTCGATGCCTGCCGCATGAAAAGAGCGCACCATCATTTTAAACTCTCGAATAGCGGACAGCCAGCCACGAAAAGACGTATAATGAATATCCGGCGCGAAGAAGGAGAGCGAGTTATACCCCCAATAGTTGGTCAGCCCTCGAGTGCTTAGAAAACGTTCATCGACCCGTTGGTGTATAGGCATAAGCTCGATGGCGGTAACACCCATTTCTTTTAAATGATGAATAATGGGTGCGGTTGCCATGCCTGCATACGTCCCTCGAAGGTTATCGGGAATGTCCGGGTGTAACATGGTCATTCCCTTAACATGGGCTTCGTAAATAACGGTTTTATGCCACGGTGTTTTCGGCGGACGGTCATCTCCCCAGGAGAAAGCCGGATCAATCACGGCGCATAACGGTGCATAGGGAGCACTATCTCTTGTATCAAAGGATAAATCTTGATTACGTGCCTTGACTTGATATCCAAACAGGGAATCATGCCAGGTTAATTGGCGAACAAGGGCTCTGGCATAGGGGTCTACCAATAGTTTATTGGGGTTGAAACGAAAGCCTTTTTCTGGCTCATATGGTCCATGAACCCGGTACCCGTAGATTTGACCGGGCCGAACATCGGGCAGGTAGCAATGCCAAACATGATCGGTGTATTCGGGCAGGGTAATCCGTTGAGTTTCCTGAGTCGCCGATTCGTTTTCAAACAAGCAAAGTTCAACTTGGGTCGCATGTTCAGAGAACAGAGCAAAGTTAACGCCCATGCCGTCAAATGTGGCACCTAATGGATAAGGGGTTCCTGGAAACACTCGCATTGTCGTGTTTTAACTCTCTCTCAATATCATGGATACGACTAACCGCTTTTGTCTCTATTTTACACTCAAATAGAGAGTCATCGTATGGGTAAAGCCGGAAAATCCTTTGAAAGCCCGAGACAAAAGCCTTGCGGATACCCAAAGAGCAACTTGGGATTTTTGGAATCAATGGGGCTATGGTGGTTTTCTGATAACGATTCTGAAATCCCCTTACTCATCTATCAGTGAACCATTGATGGATTATATAGACGAGGCGGGCTCGATATGAACACACTGGTCATTCAAGCTTTGCTCCGCTTTAAGAAAGGGAAAGTGGTCACACAATTAAATATCACCTCGACGAATAAAGAAAACCGAGTGGTTTTAATTAAAACCACTCGGTTTTTGATCGTCTGTCAGAGCGACTTAAGTGTGTCGTGTTAATCGACTACTGAACCAGTTGCTCTGCTGGCATTGTCTCCTCGGCCGGAGCGCAAGGAGTCGTAGTTTGCGGTGGCATTTGATCATCGATATAGCCTTCCAGATTGTCACACGATGTTCCAACCGAAATGACATCCAGTGCATCCATAAAGGGACGGGGAGCCGCTTCTATTTCACCATTGGCCATAGCCTGCTGAATAGATAACGCCACCTTATTATCCACACCGACTTCTGTCAGGTACATCACCATATGACGCCGGGCTTCTTCGATGGTGTTGCCAAGCGAGAGTTGTCGATGATAGTCATTCATGGCCCATTTAACAATGCGTTCCGTGACCGGAAGGTATTGACTGGCCATAAAGATGTTAGCTGATGTCTCGTTGGCGATTTGGGCTTCCATCTGCTCCGTCACAGCAGTAGCGACTTCTAGAACGACACCGGTTTCGTTTAACTGGCGGCCAGCGATAAGGAGCGCCTGATTGACCGTTTTACCCAAAGAAAGTTGGGTATAGTATTGCTCCATAGCTAGAGAAAGCTGGCCTTTTGAAACCTCATGGTGTTGGGATACCAGTGTGCTGAGTTCATTACGAACCCGATTTAGCACCTTGGCAACCACTTCAGAAGCCGCGCCCGCCTCTTCCAGAGCCAGCATCACCTGTTCTTCCAGCACCTCGTCGGAAGCGCCTAGTAAAAGCTGGTTGTGATACTCTTCGAAGGCCAAAGCCATAAAGGCATCCGTAACACCACCTGGGTTACTTCCATTGGCAGAGAAGAGACCTCCTTTTGCGTTCTCCATCGAAAGGAGAAGCTTAAATGGGGTATTAGGAATATCATCCGGCCCGTTTTGGAAAAGACCATACTGAGGTGGAGTGGAACCTCCTGGTGGATTTTCTCCCGGAGGCAAGGTATCGCAAGCGGCGGCCAGATTCACTGCGGTAAACCCGCCAATGTTCTGTCCGACGAAGGTCACTAAGCTATCCGCGTTGACCGTACCAACAGCGATTTGATTATTACCACCAATGGCTACTCGACCTCCCCCGGTTCCACCGGTGGCATTGAGTTCGCCAAAATTGGCAGCCGTTTCTCGAATATTAATATCCACGCCATTGACCATGACAACACCCGGCGCACCAAAGGTCGGATCCGCATCATTCGCGTGGTCATCATCGCCAGAGGTGAAAATAACCTGGCCACCGGAACCGTTTGCATTGCCATTCGCTTGAATCACACCAGTATCGGTGTTCATCGCAAGGGCATCGCCATGGAATCGGGCATATCCGCCAGTACCAACATCGTCAATAGGAGCTAATACAGCACCATCCACTTCAATAACACCTGTATTAACAGCCACATTACCAGCCATCGCTTTCACGATACCGCCTTGAGATTGAGGATCGTTGGTAATGCCGCTATAAGGGGTTAAGGCTTCACCAAACGGAGCGGTCGCTGTGGCAATCACTGCCGGGGTTGTATCGACGCCTTCAGCATTCGCTGTGATCTCGCCTGAATTTTTTAAATCATTCTTGGCAAGAATCACGACTTTACCACCGGCATGATTAGAGTCGGCTTTAATAGAGCCCTTATTAATCACGTCGTTAGCAGACTTCAACATGATGCTTCCACCGTGTTCCGGCCCAAAGGACGTGTTAATTTGATCATTGTTGATAATTCCGTCGCCAACCATTGTGCCGCCAGCCATCAAATTGACACTACCACCGGAGAAGGTGCCACCCGTGCCCACAAAATTATCATTGATAACGCTTCCAAAATTAGCCAGCCACGAGATGTGACCGCCTGCTTCGCCGCCGCCAGCACTCCAGCCACCGGCTTTTTTCGGGTTGGTCAGGTTGCCATCTTTGAGAACAGTCATAAACCGGAGCTGGTCAAAGGGGTTACGAGGAGATTGATTAAGTTCCAGCGTGGTGCCGGAATCAATATCCCCAATGACCAGGTTGCCAATATCCGAAGCATCGTAAGCGCCGGTACTGAAGCCGGGCAGGGAGCCGTCATTGATCTGAACCGTTCGTACCGTCGCGTCATCCAGCTTGGCAGTCAGCAAATCCGATCCACCCGTGCCAGAAGCTTTAGAAAGCAGAATAGCGGTACCGTTATTCATCAGGAGTTCGTTATCCTGAACCTGCGCCACAGAATTCGTATCCAGACTGGGTGTCGGACGAGGTAACGGCGGAGCGGAAGGAGGAGCGCCGACAACTCCATTATTTTGCCCTAACGCAACGATACCAGGGCCCGGCCCATAGGTTCCGTTACTGGAGTGGGCGGTTCCGTTGTTAATAGAGGTTAAGGTTCGTTGGGAGTCCCCATTGGCAAGAGCATCTGTTTCACCCGTTCCTCCTAAGCCAAACACGGTTTCTGCCGAGGCGATCACTTTATCCTGAGAATTACCTTCGGCACTAGCACGGGTTTTTCCGTTATCACCCGTTGTCGAATGAGCATCAGCGTCAGCAGTATGATCTCCACCGACACCGCCAACAGCGGACGTTGACGTCGCGTTAGCATCTGCCGAGGCATAACCGTTGTTTCCAGAGCTGGCAATAGCATCAACATCCGCATCATCTATAGCAGTGCCATTGGCATCAGCTACAGAGGTACCGTTATCGCCACTATCCGCTATGGCCAAAGCATTTACAAGTTCACCTGTAGCCGTAGCATTACTGATGGAGAAACCATTGACTAACGAAGCGCTATTGGCAATGGCTTCAGCATTGACAAGCGCATTGGCATTGGCATTGGCAACAGCCGAACCAAAATCGCCGGTAAGCGAACTGGCCAGAGCAAAGGCACTTCCCTGCTCAGAATTAGCATTGGCCGTTGCGCTGGATTCACCGTAATTTCCGGATGTGGCATTGGCCATTGCAAAAGAATTACCCGCACCACCAACAACGACTGCACTAGAGACAGCCGTGGCTTTACCAAGAGAGCCGGTAACCGCATTGGCAACCGTTGTTAAGTCAGTGCCGGATGTGCCTGAGGCTTCGGCATAAGCCTCGCCGGAGGCGCCATATTGGCCTGTGGTAGAACTAACCGTTTGAACGGCTGGAAGGGTTGCTGGATCCGGTGCAACAATAAGCCCGGTATCACCCCGGTTACCCCCTTGACCGCCAAACGCATTGGCTTCGAGTAAAGAACTATTAGGGGTCGAAATTAAGGCTTTAGCTGTGGCATGACCTCCTTCACCACCATCGCCACCATTGGCCATAATAATACCGGTACCATTGAGGTTACCCGTCGGGTTAAAGTCACCACTAAACACGATGAGACCACCATCACCACCATGGCCAGCGTCACCCGCAGTCACATCCACATTAATTTGAGTTGTAGCGTCACCGCCCGTAATAACGCCGGAAGCAGTAGCGCTATTACCGCCGTTACCACCGTTAGCCTGAATAAGTACGCTGTTTTCCATAGCGTGACCGTAACTAAAGGCAATTAAACCACCATCACCCGCATCACCGCCATCGGCGTCCGAAAGATCAATATTCAAAGACGCTGAAGTGGCCAGATTGTCCAGGGTGGTATTAACATCTTGCAGAATCAGGTTATTACCCCCGTTGCCGCCATCGGCAAGGATCAGGCAATTGTTGATGATATCATTACCGGCAACAATGGCGATGGTGCCGCCATTTCCACCATCACCTGCGGCTTGAACTAAATCCGTATCCAGCCCATTTCCGCCATTGGCTCGAATCACCCCGCCATTAACCACGTTGTTCTGGGCGGTTATGGTGACATCACCACCGCTACCACCTTCTTCCATACCGGTAACCCCATCGGCACCATTGGCACTCACGAGCCCGTAGGCTGGATCCGTAGCGGGCTTGTTTGTTATTGGATCAATTTCTGGTGAGCCAATAACCACATCGCCATCCAGCCGGGTAACGAGATCCGTCTGACGAGTTAGAATATCTGCGGCCTCCGCCGTGGTAAACATAGAATCAACAGCTTTGGAAATAGCACAACTCACACATTCCGTTTCGCTCATGCCGGTTGATACCAGTCGAACAATCCCGCCCTGGCTTCCGTCAACCCCATCGGCGGTTAAAACGCCCTCCATATTAATCAGGCCGCCTTCAATGTTAATGATATTGGTATCGTAGGTACCAATAACCATACCTCGACTATCTAATACCGCACCCCGTTGAATATCCACAATGCCTGGCGAGTTAATCAGAATTTGTCCGCCATTTCCCCAAGCCGACGTTTTGGCTTCAATCCGAGCGTTAGGGCCAAACATGGCACCGCCCACATTAAATTGAACCAGTCCACCATTAACTCCGTTGGCAAAAATGTTGCCGTTCTGATAGAGGAACGCTGAATCAATAGTGACTCGGCCACCATTGCCTAAGTGCATACCACCCGAGCCTAGTAAACCACTAACATTAACATCACCGTCCAGCCGAACCGCCGCACCCGGTGCGTAAAAATGGAGCCACCCCCCGTTACCCGTGGGAGTGCCACTTAGGTTAGATTCCAACCCTCGGACGGTCGTACCCGATTTAACCCAAAGCCCGCTGCCTGAAGAATTTTGGAAGGTGGTCTTGTTACCAGGAGTATTATAATAAGTTCCGCCCTGAACCACTTGTCCATTATTGACAGAATTAACATCGCCAGGACCAGCAAAGGCAGCAAAAGGTAAACTAGAAACTGTAACGCTCATGGCAAGAGCCAATGGAACAAAGAATCGGGAGAAAGAGTATCTAGGTGATTGAGACATGATAAGTTTAAAACCTCCTGGTTTTATATCATTTTTTTCATAAACAAGAAATAAACTTACCCTTTTCAAACCTCCTGAAAATGGAAATTGCTTTTTTCGCTCCTTAAAGAGTCAAACGGCTTAACAGTCTTTTACAAATATAATATTTAAAACATTTCTTGCTCATTAAAAAATGACCGGATGTTGATAAATCATCCGGTCATTTTGTCTTTTTCGCTGGTTTCAGCTCAGATTACTGAACCAATCCATCCGGTGAGCCTTCGCCACCGTCAGCAATGGTTTGAAGCACTTCAACGATCTTGTCCGTGGATGAGATCAGTCCTTGATCGATTCGATCGATCAGGGATTGAGCGACTTCAGGATCAATACCAACTTGTCTCAAGTACTCTTCAACCGTTTTCATCGCATTTTCTTCCGATTTACCGGCCAACCGTTCTTGTTCATAGGCTTCAAATGCCAGAGCAAGAATTTCTTCCGTCACCGGCAAGTAGTTGCTGGCCAAGAAGAGTTCGGGATTATCGAACGCTAATTGCAATTTGTAAGGTAAGTTGTTCAAACTGGTGGTCGGAACAAACCGGTCTTCCTGGAAGAGTCCAAGGAGATCTGGATTAATATCCGGACCACCTTCGTCAGTCACTTCATCAGGAATCTTGACACAAGCGGCCAGCTCAACAGCGGTTAGTCCACCAATGTCTTGCCCAACAAAGAGAAGGGTTCGTGCGGCATTAATTTCACCACCTTGATAGAACTGATTATTACCCGCCAGAATAGCGATACCATCCTGAACACCGCCTTGGGCATTAATAGTGCCAAAGTTGTATCCAGCTTCTCGCCGGGTTAGATTCACGCCTGTTGGTAACCCAAAGAATGAACTCGTTAAGGACACATCCGGCAGACCGAACATGTTAAACGAATCGTTACTGTGGTCTTTATCACCAGCGGTCAGAAGAACCGTTCCACCATAGCCATTTTGGTTCCCGTTGGCTTGCAGGGTACCAAAGTTAGCGGCAATACCATTGGCATGTTGGCGAACAAAACCGCCGTAGCCAATGCCATTTTTGGTCTTGCCATCGGCCTTCACTTTACCGAAGTTTAAGTTCACGCCACCGGCTTTCATCAGAACCGTGCCACCCGTTGAGTGAGGATCAAACGCCTGACCAAACGGAGTGAGTTTTTCCGAGTACTCTGGGCCATCTTCTTCGTAATCATTATACTCATCCATCATGAAAGAAGTCGGCTCAGAAGATTTGCTTTCAGGCATTCGGAATCGTCCTTTAGCACTGGCTGAGATTTTACCTAGATTGACGATATGACCTGTCCAAGGCATGCCAGTCCATTGTTCTGTGTCAAACAGACCAAAGAGCAGTCCACCATCACCACCTTCTTCACTATATTCTTCCATCAAGTGATGAAGCTGGTAAGAGGTGTACTTATCCAACGGCATTTCGCTCGCAACAAGCTGAACCTTTCCGCCTGCGACTCGGCCGTTGGCTGCGATCTTACCGAGGTTCAGAATATTTGAGCCTCGAAGCAGAACGCTACCACCGTGTAAACCTGTCGCCCGTCGATGTCGATGTTTATAAGGCCCATCAAGCATCTGGACATTATAATTATCCATCATCGGCGCACGACCACTAGTCGCAATGGTATCAAAGTTATAAATGCCATCAGGAGCCATTCCTGCGAGGAATTCAAAGAACCCAGGTCCTTCCCCGTAATAATCATTAAAGAGACCCGAAGCATAAAGTGCTTGCCCGGCACCACCGGTGAAGTACCTTCCACCAAAGCCGGTTCCAGTCGCCTTCATATTGATACTGCCACCAGATTGCTCGCCGTAGGTGCGCATCAGGTTATTATTGACAATACTGCCGCCCAAGGCAATCAACGAGGTATGACCACCCGCTGAGTTATAAGGGCGCCCTTCAGAATAGCGGTTCAAGCCGACTTCCCAGCCACCAATAACCGGTCGATGCATTGGTCCTGATCCTGGGAATGTCGTTGGCATTGCCTCAAAGGCAGGTATATTATACCCTCCTTCATTATCCGAAGGGTTGACCAAGTCGCCTTGGCTAACAACCGTCAATGTATTCAGGTTATCGAATCGATTTTCTTGATACATCATAGGATAAGAATGGGAACCAACAGCATTAGGTCCAGCCAATGGCGTCATCATGTAACCATCCGATAAAATTGGTTGATCCATCACTAACGTCATGGGCCGTGTATTGCCAATCACAAAGTTCGTAAAGTCAGAAGCATCATAGTTAAAGTGAGAATACCCGCCATATGGGCCACCATAACTATGGCCAATCCAATCGTGAGAACCCAATTTATTATCTAAGGTTCGCACATTGGCATTAGCAAGCATATCAGAGAGATACATGGTAGGGCCGCCGCCAAACATCGAAAGGCCGTCGAGTGTTCTGATTTTTAGAACCTTCTCGTCATAGATATCGGTACTCAAGAGAATCGCGTTTTCATTGTGGAGAATCAGCTCTGTCGACTGCAATTGATCCACGTCATTGCCATAACGATGCTCAGGCCATACAGGCTCAAACTTCGGCGCTTTACGACGTTTTGCCATACCAATCTTAGGATGTTCCATCAAGTCTGACAGAGTTCCTAAAGCAACATCACCATTAGCAATGGAACCACCAAAAGTAATACCTCCATCTTCAGGGTAAAAATCACCGTTAGAAGGATGGTTAGAGGTTGTTCCATCTACTGTAATACTTGTATCAAAGGTAATCCGGTCATCGGCACGGGCTGAATGGGAAGCCTTCGCTAAGCCGTCTTCGCCATAAACCGTTGCGTGAGAAGTGACATTGACATCATCACTATTGGAGGACCCGAAAGCGTGAGAACGGGCGGAGCCATCTTCACCGGTCGTTGCAATCGCCGTTGAATCGGCGTCGCCTCCACCCGATGTTTTAGTCGAGACTGCACTTGATTCAGCGGAAGAGAATCCATTATCACCACTGTGAGCTTCTGCCCGAGCATCAACATCATCACCACCTTCGGCATCAGAAACAGCAATCGCCGTACCATTATCACCCGTTCTTGCAATAGCAATCGCATCATAAACGTCATCCGAAGAACCACTACCCGCACGGGCTTTTATATAGGCCTCAGAACGACCGTTTTTACCCGTAGTCGCTTGAGCATTGATTTCATCAATAAGATCATTGGCTTTCACGTCAGCGTGAGCTAAAGCGGTTCCGTTTCGACCGGTTTCCGCTTTCACGTCTATACGATCGGCATCACTATTGGCATCAACACGACCTTCTGCTTGGGCATAACCACCACGGCCTGCTTTAGCAGAAACATTAAGATGTTCAACATCATCATTCGTTGCTTTAGCAATACCTAAGGCTTTAGCTTCACCATTGCGACCTGCTTTTGCGACAACATCCAGGCCTCGAATTTCGATATCACCTTCGTCATATTCACCAATATCATGACCGGCATTAGCGTCACCAACAGCAACCGCTGTACCGTTTTTACCGGCTTCAGCCTTAGAAGACATATTTTCAATATCGTCACCGGCATTAGCTGTATTCGATGCAAAGGCTTCTCCGTTTTCGCCAGTTTTTGCCAATACATGAGTGTTTTTCACATCATCATTAGCAGTGGAGTCTAAAGAGGCCCATGATCGGCCATTTTTACCGGAATGAGCCGTTACATTAGCTTCATCAATATCATTCCCGGCAATGGCCGTTCCTTTGGCTTTCGAATCACCATCCCGGCCCGTGCGTGCGGCAACCGTTAATGAAAACACATCATCAGAACTCGAAGATCCTGCATCCGCAGTACCAAAAGCAAGTGCTGTACCATCTCGTCCGGCTTCAGCATCAGAGGTCACTCGAACATCGTCTTTAGAAATACCTGCACTTCTGGATTCAGCGTAACCTCGACGGCCTGAATCACTGGTTGCTGTAGAGTCAGAAATGCCATTGGTTTCACCAGCTTCAGCATTACTAATAGAACGAGAGTAACCGTCATCACCACTTACAGTGGTTGCTGTCGATTTAGCACCTTTTTTCTCACTAACAGCTTTAGAATTAGCAAGCGCTGTTCCATATTCACCCGTTACAGCAGCGGCAAGAGACGTTGCGTCCGTACTACTTCCTCCACCATCAATACCAAACGCTCTTGATACCGCATGGGAATGTCCGCTATCTCCTGTTACCGCATTGGCTGTAGAGCTTGCGTTACGCCGTGCCGAAGCCTTAGAGTGCGCATCAGCAAATCCATGCTCACCGGATGTAGCGTTGGCTGTTGAAGTGGCATGGTCACCAAAGTTATCGCCTTCATCATTATGAGAGTTCGCATTAGAGGTTGCTTTTGAGCTGCCGTAATCGCCTGAATTGGCTGTTGCTGTGGAAAAAGCATCACCATCTGAACGAGAAGAAGAGATCGTCGCTCTCGAATTAGCAATCGCTTCACCATGATAGCCTGTATTTGCAGTGGCAGAGGAACGAATTTGGTTCGGATCCTGTGTACCACCCGTTGCTCTGGCAATAGCCGTTGCTGTGCCGTCAGCACCACGAATACCCGAGGTCGATTGATAATACTGATGGTCACCAAAATTTTCAGGATTTGGCGCGACGATTAAACCCGATTCACCTGCATAGCCGCCGTGGCCAGCATTTGCCAAGGCATCAGCGGTAACATCTCCATTACCTCCAATATCACCTGAAACTTCTGTATAGTCACTTTTTGCAATGGCTCTTGCGGTGGCATCACCACCACGGCCGCCGTCGCCACCGATGGCTTCAACACTACCGTGGCCAGTTGGATTGTCCATACCGGCAAAAACGATTAAGCCGCCATTGCCGCCGTGACCACCATCACCGCCGGTTGCCGAAGCCGAAGCGGAGACATCATCCAGACCTTCGCCTTTATTATTGGCAATGGCTCTTGCCGTAGCATTGGCACCATTGCCACCATCACCACCATTAGCTTGGATAACTCCATGCGTTCCCGGACCAGAGTCAAGGCCGACGTCGCCACGATGTTCGCCGTTATTTTCCATATCGCCACCGTAGCTAAAGGCAATAACGCCACCTTCGCCACCGTGACCACCGTCCATATAACCTTGTTCATCGTAGTCACCATCACCGTCGCCATCGCCAGATTTTCGACGACGGGGCTTTGGACCAGCATGAGCTTCAGCATGTAGCCCATCTTCATTCGTATAGCTTTCACCATAATCAACATCATGATCATAGCTACTGGCACCATTACCACCGTTAGCCGCAATCAATGCGTTATTAACAATATCATCACCTGCAGTGAAGGAAATTGTTCCACCATCACCACCGTGACCGGCACTTTCATAACCCGCAACCCCATGACCGGCGTTAGCTGTTACGGAGCCATTATTTTCAATATCATCAGCAGCCGCAAAAAGGATAGTTCCGCCATCCCGGCCGTCGATTGACCGAGCATAATCACCGTCTCCATCGCCATCACCGTCACCAAAGACCATCGGCTCGTAATCGCCATCTCCATCGCCATAAGGCTCTTCCATGGTGCCGTTCGTTCCATTAGCAGAAACAATTCCACCTTCCTCAACCTCAGGAACTTCTGAAAAGGCTGTAGGCATTGGAGTATATTCATCATAATCACCGTCGCCGTCACCCGGATACGGGTATGGCATCGGCTCCGAAACTTCACCACCAATACGAATGTCACCATCCATATCATTAACCAACTGGTTTTGACGGCTTAAAATTTCACTTCGATCGCCATCAGTAAACATATTACCGCTGGACTCAAGGCTAGCCGACTGATTATCGTAATCTTCGCCTTCACTATCGAGAGTCACTTCCGTTAAGGTTACATCCGTCACTTTAGAAACAGCACAGTTTACACACTCAACATCGCTCATGCCAGTAGCAACCAATCGAACCGTTCCACCTCGGGAACCCTGGCCATCAATAATGGCACCGTCAGCACGAAGGACACCCTGCATATTAATGAGGCCACCCTCAATATTAATAATATTAGTATCATACGTTCCAATAACACGACCGGAAGTATCCATAACCGCACCACGCTGAATATCGATGACGCCAGGAGAATTTACAGAGATCTGTCCACCGTACCCACCATAGCCGTAGCCATTACCAAAGCCCTTGGCTTCAATACGTGCATTCGGTCCAAACATGGCACTACCCACATTAAATTGAACCATACCCCCATTGACCCCATTGGCCATAATATTGCCGTTTTGGTAGAGAAAAGCAGAATCAATAGTGACCCGGCCCCCATTACCCAAAAACATGCCTTTACCATTCATCAACGCATTAACGTTGACGTTACCATCAAGACGAACCACCGAACCCGGCGCGTTGAAATGGAGCCAGCCACCGTTTCCGTTTGGGTTGCCTAATGGATCAGATTCCAGCCCTCGCACAGTAGAACCTTGCTTCAGCCATAGCCCGCTACCTGTAGTGTTCTGGAATGTTGTTTTTGCGCCAGGAGTATTATAGTAGGTACCCCCCTGAACAACTTGCCCGTTATTAACTGAATTAACGTCACCCGGTCCGGCAAGTGCAGGAATAGGAATACTAGAGATAGTAATACTAAACGCTAACGCTAGCGGCATTACAACTTTTTTAAATGTGTGCTGATGGTTCATTGGATGAATATAACCTCCTGGTTGTTATCCACTTCTAACTAAATACTAATCGGTGAAGAGGATTGAAATTAAATTTTAAGAATAGCAATAAAAAGGGTATTTAAAAATAATCCTCATTAGAACTAAAACAAGGCTAAATTTAAATGACCTTTTCAGGTAAGCTTCTGTCATAAATATTTATGCAAAATTTTAAAAAAAGCGGAACCAGCTTTTAGAACTGGCTTTCAACGATTAAAAAGCGTCTTTTTTCTTGAATAACCGAACAAAAAAGAAGAAACAAAACTTAATATCTCTTCTTCAGATAGACTTTTAGATTTAGGCTAATTATAAATGAAGTCCGTTAGCAGAGTCGATTTTCAATCAATTCACTCGACCTAAACAATAACATCACTTTAAGATATAAAGAATATGTAAAGATTAGTGTTGATCAGCACCAAAAGAGCCTTTAACCTAAGTAAACTCAAAGACTCTTTTTCTTGATTTATGGTAGATTCTTTTAATGGGCTAAAAAGATTCTTATTCTTACAAAGATTTAAAAGATTTATTTGTTAGTTAACCCTTAATTTAATTGGCCAAGTCTATATTTGATAGGAGAGTAAAAGAAAGCGCTATGAAAAAATATTCTCTCGCGTTATCCATTGTATTAACCGGATCATTCCTTGCAACCTCCCTTTTATCCACCGGTTACACTCAAGTCGTTGTTCCCCAAAACCTGATCAACCAAACCCAACAGCAATCAGGCGCTGGAAAGCAGTATGATTCTGGAGACTTAACCTTACCGGAAGAACAGCGGAAAGAGAAACAGAAGTTCGATGCCGAGGGGGAGGAAAAAGAAAAAGTTGAAATTGATGTCCCTGAGCCCCCGGAAACTCAAAAGCTTCAAAGTGCCAAGTTTTTGGTTAATGAAATTCAGGTGGCGGGTGTCACTGTATTTGAAAATGAAGAAGTTGAAGCCATTGTCTCCGAGTTTAAGGGAAAGAGCTTAACCCTCGAAGAGCTAGGCGGCCTGGTAGACCAGCTAAACCAACTCTACCGTTCTCAAGGTTATTTAACCACTCAAGCATTCATTCCTCCTCAGGATATTCAGGGGGGCGTGGTTCAGATTGAAGTGCTAGAAGGTCGCATTGGAACACTGGCCGTTACAGGCAACAAGTTCTATAAAACCTGGATGCTGGAGCGAAACATTCCGCAAGAGCCGGGCGATGTATTGAACATTCGGGACTTAGAAGACGCGTTAAACCGAATTAATCAGCAGGAAAATTTCCGTTTAAAAGCGGTGCTATCGCCGGGTACACAGACCGGTGAGACCGATATTCGTTTGGAGCTGGCGGAACGTCAACCTTGGCAAGTCGCAGGAACCTTTGATAATCAAGGCCGGCCGTTTATTGGGTTTTATCGTTATGGCGCTGAAGTGACCAGTCAAAACGTGACCGGCATTGGCGATAAGTTTTATGCCCGTTGGATTGGGGCTCATGGCAAGCGCACCAACGTCGCTCTCGCTGGTTATACATTACCTATCAACCGACATGGGACTGAACTGGCTTATAACTTTGCTTATAGCCGGGTCAATCCACATTTGGGCTTACGTCGAGGTAACCCAGACATTCGAGGAACCGCTGTTACTCACCAGGCATTGGTTACCCAGCCACTGGATAAAAACAGAACCTTTGTGGCGGATGCCGGGTTTAACTGGAAATACATTAACTCTTATTCCAATATTGGTAGTAAAAGTAGTGTTATGACCCGAACCGGGCGTGTTCAGATTGCATCGATGCAAGCAGGTTTGAATTTCGATAAAGTCGACCGTTTCGGACGAACCTTTGCACGAAGCCAAGTCACGGTTGCGCCGGATTGGGGCAGTCAACGGTACGACCAGTTTGTCAAACTGGAGAGTTTCTTTACCCGACTGGTTCGACTCCCTAAAAACAACCTCCTGATTTTAAGAGGAAACTGGCACTATTCACCTCATGAGCTGACACCTGCCGAGCAAATGCAGATTGGTGGTGCGTTTAGCGTGCGGGGCTATACCGAAGGTTTGCTCTCTGGAGACCGCGGCTGGAACTTTGGCGTGGAAGATCGTTTCCCGATCCCCGGGCTGAGAAAAGTTTCGCCGTATCTGGCCGATCGCATTCAGGGCGCTGTGTTCTTTGATTATGGTCAGGTTTGGCTGGATAAAAAGAGCCCACTCTTTATTCAAGGTGTTTCAAATACTCTAAGTCGACAGCTCCTGTTGAGTGTAGGTGGCGGGTTCCGTGCCCGGTTAAACCGATATGCTCAAGGCTTTGTTGATTTGGCGTGGGGCTTAAGCAACCGAAGTTCGGTTGAGCCTACCCGAAGCAACCACACCATGCGAGTTCACTTTGGTATCCGTTCGGAGCTCCTGCCGGATACACTGAAAAAGCATGACACGGGTGAGCCGGAGCTGATTAAAGAAGCGTACAGCAGTAAAGAAGAGAAAAAGCTGGCTAAAAAAGAAGCAAAGCGCCTGCGGAAACTCGCTAAAGATGAAGCGAAGACTGAAGAGTCGGAAGAAGTCTTTGGTGCTAACGCTGTTGACGAGAGCGAGGTTATGACTCCAGAAGAACAGCTCTTCTCTCCTGAAGAAGCGTTTGAAGAGAATGGAGCGATTAATCTGGATGTGATTAACCTGGATGCCAGTGATGCCGAAATGGACACGGTTCCCACATCATCCGCCTTTTAATCCGTTCATTCTAATAAAACTCAAATCATTCATCACCGAGGTCAATGACCTCGGTGATTTATTTCGATGTGTTAATTTTCGTGTCAAAAAGAAGGTGTTATTTAAAGATTAAACGATTCATGTCGTTCTTCTAAATAACGCACATGATTGAGGAATGAGGAATTACGCAGAATGGACCGTTCTCTATTTCGCTTAATATTAATAGTGACCCTTCTCTTGTCCATGAATAATGGCAACTGGGGCTTTGCTGAAGAGCCTGAATGGACTGAAGCTCAAAAAGTATTTCAAGAACTGGCCGATTCGGAGAATCCTTATATTGCAAAAATGGCGCAGGATAACTTAAACCAATTGAGAGAGAAGCTTTCGGATGCAGTACCTCCCCCAAAACAGGTCGAAATTCCGATTTTAACCCGAAATAACTCCAGTATTGCGGTTCCCGCCGTGTTGGATAAGCATGTGATGGGAACGTTTCTGGTCGATACCGGGGCAACCTACACAGTGATTACCCCTCGAATTGCCAAAAAACTGGGGATTGATCTATCCAGACCCAAGCGAATCATTCGCATCACCACGGCCAATGGGACCGTGCGAGCACCTGTTGTAACGGTTCCAACGATTACTATTGGTGGGCTTCAGGTTTCGCAGGTGGATGTTATTGTCCAGCCCTTGGGCGATGATATTTTACTGGCGGGCCTTTTGGGGATGAATTTTTTCAAAGACATGGAAATCACGTTTAAAAGAGATAAACTCGTTCTGACTCCTTCTCCCGTCAAAACCGCCCAACGATAAAAAATGTAAATTTAAGCGTCAAAATACTCATAAACGTTATTTTCAAAATTACGCAGGGTCGCTTTCCCGTTCCCGTAATTCAATAAGTAATTAGGCGCTACGGGGATTTTTCCACCACCGCCGGGTGCATCGATAACATAGGTCGGAATACCGTACCCCGTAATGTGTCCCCGGAGGTGTTCCATAATATCCATACCGGTTTTGACACGGGTTCTGAAGTGAGAGGTGCCCTGAACCGGATCACATTGATAAATGTAATAAGGTTTCACCCGAATTTTCAACAGTTTGAGCATGAGTTCCTTCATGGTTTCTGGGTGATCGTTAACACCTTTTAACAAAACCGTCTGGCTAAACATCGGAATCCCTGCGTCAGCGATCCGATTGCAGGCATCTTCCACCTCGGGTGTAATTTCGTCAGGGTGCAGGAAATGAATACTCATGTAAAAAGGGTGATAGCGCTTAAGCATAGCAAGCAGATCATCGGTAACACGCTGGGGAAGGACCACCGGCATTTTAGTACCAATGCGGATGATATCCAAATGCGGAATAGCCCGCAAGTTCTGAATAACGGATTCCAATTTATGATCAGCCATGACCAACGGATCGCCACCTGAAATTAAAACATCTCGAACCGCTGGCGTTTTTCGTAAATAATCATAAATCGCCTCATATTCAACCCGGTGTTCGCCACTACCGACAACTCGACTACGAGTACAATACCGGCAATACACCGAGCAGGTTTCGTTAATGAGAAACAGCACTCGATCTGGATATCGGTGAACCAGCCCCGGAACCGGCATATCGGCATCTTCGCCTAAAGGATCGATAGACTCGTGGGCGGCAGTCATGAATTCGGCCAACCGGGGAATAACCGTTTTACGAATGGGATCCTGTGCATTAAAAGGGTTAATGAGATCAAGATAATAGGGGGTTACCGCAAAAGGCAGATTTTTTCCCGCGGCTTGAAAGGCCTTCTCCTCTTCCGGCGTGACGGGCATGTATTCTCTGAGGCTTTCCAGAGAGGTAATTCTGTTTCTAAACTGCCATTTCCAATCATTCCACTGCTCCGGACAAGCTTTTTCAGTCTCATAGTTTTTAAATACGGGAAGCGGACGTTCGCATTCAATGAATGTGTATGGGTCAGGCGACGTTTTAGACACTTTAACTTTACTGTTACCCTCAGATAATTGACTCGCTTTTGAGGAGGGTGAGGACGTTGTGGACGACATTAGGAGCCCCTTTTTTATCAGTTTACAGTCATCAATCATTTACACCCTTACTATAGTTGCTTCCGAACCGTTAGAAAAGTAGGCACAATAAAGTAACCGGGTTGTATTCGCTAACTGGAAGCTATTTTTCTGTTTTTGAGCTAGGATAAAGGGACTATGATTAAACTGGTTGCCCTCGATCTTGACGGGACCATCGTCAATGATGATTTAAAGATATCGGAACCCACCCTAAAGGTTCTGGAGCATCTAATTAAAAATACAGATATCCGTGTGGTTGTTGCGACCGGGCGAATGCATCCTTCGGCTTTGCCGTTTGCCCAGCAAATTGGAACACCGGAGCCCTTAATCTCCTATCAGGGTGCCATGATTCGCTCGATGGACGGCGAATCAACCTACCTGCACCACACGCCTATCCCCATGGACATTGCGGAAGAAGTGGTTCAAATGTTGACGGATGAATCGTTTAACATGAACCTATACGTAAGTGACACCATGTATACGAATCATGAAAACCCGTATGCAACTCGTTATGCTCGAATTTCGGGCATTACACCCGTAAAATCTCATAATTTGCTCGAAAGCCTGACGGCACCTCCCAGTAAAATGATGGCCATTGACGACCATCGGATCGATTACATTTTGGATAAGCTACGGAAACGATTTGAAGGGCGACTGGATTTCTGTCGTTCCAGAACGGCGTTTTGTGAAATCATTAATCAAGAAACTTCGAAATGGAATGCCTTACAAGTGTTGGCTAACCAGTGGGGTATTCAACCTGATGAGGTTATGGCCATTGGGGATCAGGAAAACGATCTTTCCATGATTCAGGGAGCAGGCATTGGTGTGGCCATGGGGCAGGCCCCAGATAGTGTAAAATCAGTGGCTAACGTGGTAACCGATACGATTGACCGGGATGGTGCACTAAAAGCCATTGAAAAATATGTACTCGCCTGACAGCAAAAGGGGATAGTGGAATGACATCCGATTTTCGAGTGGGGCAGGGCTTTGACATCCATCAACTATCTCCAGAGCATGAATTGTTCCTTGGGGGTATCCAAATTGATAGTCCGTTAGGATGCATCGCGCATTCGGATGGTGATGTTCTTATTCATGCCTTGATTGACGCTATTTTAGGCGCTATGGCCTGGGGGGATATCGGCGACCACTTTCCGTCCAGCGACACTCAATATAAAGGTGCGGATAGTGCCAAGCTATTGGCGGGGGTCATGGAAAAACTAAAGGCCCAAGGAATTAAAGTGGTCAATGTGGACAGTACTGTTTTTTTAGAAACACCCAAAATGACCCCTTATAAACTACGGATTCGGGAACGGCTAGCTGAATTGTTAGCGATTCCAGTCGGGCAAGTCTCTTTTAAGGCTAAAACCATGGAAAAACTAGGCGCCATTGGGCATAGAGAAGCCATTGGGGCTAGTGTCACGATTTTGGTGACCTCTCCCCTCCTGTAGTTTTCAGGGTTCTCCCATTTTAAGGCTTCCTCTGTTTTTTCGCCTCTTTTATGTATAATAAGCTCATCGAAAATATGCGGAAAAGGTTTGTATGACGGCACACAAAGGGACTCAGAACAAGATAAAACCACACCAGCGCAAGCCGGAATGGTTAAAGATCAGGCCACCCAGTGGTTCTCGTTATACCTGGCTTAAAGAAAAATCTCGTTCACTCCAGCTGGCTACTGTCTGCGAAGAGGCTCAATGCCCGAATATTGGTGAATGCTGGAGCGGTGGCACGGCCACATTTATGGTCATGGGCGAGGTCTGCACCCGAGGGTGTCGTTTTTGTGCCGTCAGCACCGGTAATCCAAATGGTTGGCTGGATCTGGACGAACCTCAAAACCTGGCCGAAACCATTCGGGAAGCCGGGTGGGACTATATTGTCGTCACTTCTGTTGATCGGGATGACCTGCCGGACGGGGGTGCCCATCATTTTGCCCGATGTATTACCGAATCTCTGGCCCTCAACCCCGACTTAATGATTGAAGTATTGATTCCGGATTTTAAAGGAAATAAAGAACATTTAAAGGCGGTCGTCGACGCTCGGCCTCATGTGATTGCCCAAAACGTGGAAACCGTCGAACGCCTAACCCGAACCGTTCGTGATCAACGCGCTGGTTACCAACAAACCCTGACCTGTTTAGCCCATGTAAAAGAAATGAATCCGGACATTTTTACAAAATCGTCGATTATGTTAGGCTTGGGTGAGACGGATGAAGAAATTCATCAGTGCATGAAAGACTTAAGGACACACGGGGTAGACATCCTGACACTGGGTCAGTACCTTCGTCCATCCCCTAAGCACATTGAGGTGGCCAAATACGTCACCCCGGAGAAATTTCAAGAATGGCAAGACATTGCCGAAAAAGAACTGGGATTCCTTTACTGTGCATCAGGTCCATTGGTTCGCAGTTCTTATCGGGCCGGCGAGTATTTCATAAAAAATAGGATTACACAACAAAGGAATCAAGCCAATGGACAGGGGTCTCACTCTAGACAAACACAAGGGGAACACATCCATGTCGGATAATCTTCTTCAAGTTATTCAGGATAACGCCAAAACAGCAAAACTTCCGCCAGGACTATCGGAAGCCGATATCAAGCGCATGTACGAAGGCATGGTCATGGTTCGTGCCTACGATGAACGACAGAAAAAACTCCAGCGCTCGGGCCGAATCGGCTTTTGCGTCACTTCTACCGGAGAGGAAGCTGTGCAAATTGGCACCGCCGCCGCTTTGGAACCCGCCGATTGGATTTACCCTTACTATCGTCAGTACGGTATGCTCATGTATCGTGGCGCCTCACTCGATGTACTGGCCAATCACCTGTTTGGTAACACCACTGATTTGGCAAAGGGTCGGCAAATGCCTGCCCACTATACTCATAAAGAAACGAATTTTGTAAGCTTCTCCAGTGTTATTGGCACCCACCTGACTCATGCTGTCGGCACCGCTATGGCTGCCCAATATAAAGGCGATGATGTGGTGGTGGCAACCTATATTGGCGACGGCGGCACCTCTTCTAATGATTTCCATGCCGCGCTAACGTTTGCCGGAGTACGGAAGGCTCCTGTTGTCTTTTTCATTGTCAATAACCAATACGCCATCTCCCTGCCAGTTGAAAAGCAATGCGCTGCCGAGTCTCTCCATACAAAAGGAGCGGGCTATGGTATCCCTGCTATTCGAGTGGATGGAAACGACATTATTGCCGTTTATCAAGCCGCCCAGGAAGCCTACGCACGGGCTCGGCGAGGTGAAGGCCCAACACTCGTTGAACTATTAACCTACCGAGCAGGCCCTCATTCCTCTTCCGATGACCCCTCCCGGTATCGCTCGCAAGAGGAGATGGACGAATGGAATGCGAAGGACCCACTGGAACGTTGTAAACGTTTTATGCAACAGTTAGGCATCTGGACCGAAGCTTATGAAACCCAGCTTTGGGAAAGCATACGGGAAAAAATGGTTGAGTTCACCAATGCCGCAGAGAAGATCGACGAACCTTCTTGGGAAACGATGTTTGATGACGTCTATGCAGAGCTGCCGGACGCGCTGAGACGTCAACGAGACGAACTCATTGCGACCGAGAGTGAATTTCCTCGGGATAACGAAGGCGAATTTCCGCTTTAAACACCCACGTTCAGCAGGTCAATAAGACGGATTACGGATTCAGGAGGTTAAAAAATTAAACAATGGCAACAAAAACACTACTACAAGGCATTAACGACGCACTCCACACAGAAATGGGCAGAGACGAACGGGTCTTAATATTTGGCGAAGATGTGGGATTAAACGAGGGTGTGTTTCGAGCAACAACCGACTTGCAAAAAGAGTTTGGCGAGGAGCGGGTTTTTAGTACCCCGCTGACTGAAACCGGTATCGTCGGCGCGGCCATCGGCATGGCAGTTTATGGTTTAAAGCCAGTGCCTGAAATTCAGTTTTCTGATTTTATCTACCCGGCCTTTGATCAAATTGTTTCAGAAATGGCCAAATTTCGCTATCGTTCTGGCGGCGAGTACACTTGCCCTATGGTCATCCGAACCCCTTACGGTGGCGGTATTCGGGGCGGGCTTTACCATTCCCAGAGTCCGGAAGCCTATTTCACCCACACGCCCGGCCTAAAAGTGGTCATTCCTTCCACGCCGGGCGACGCCAAAGGTTTGTTGGCCTCTGCGATTCGAGGCGAAGATCCGGTGATTTTTATGGAACCTAAAAAAATCTATCGCGCCGTCAAAGGCGATGTGCCCGATGGCGATTACACCGTCCCTATTGGTCCAGCTCGGGTCGCACGAGAGGGAACCGATCTCTCCATTTTTTGCTACGGCGCCATGGTGCCGGTTTGCGAAATGGCCGCTGAAAAAGCCCAGGAAAAAGACGGCTTTAATGTGGAAATCATCGATTTGAGAACCTTGTATCCCATTGACGAGACCGCAATTCTTCAGTCCGTTCGAAAAACCGGGCGGGCGCTAATTGTCTATGAAGCACCCAAAACCTGTGGTTACGGTTCAGAAATTGCGGCCATCATCGCCGAGCAAGCGGTGGATTCTCTGGAAGCCCCAATTAAGCGCATTGGCGGCTTTGATATTCCGTTCCCGTACACGCTGGAAAAAATCTACGTCCCTGATGCCATTCGAGTTTACCTCGGCATTAAAGACGTTCTGGACTACGCTTAAGCATCACACAACACATCACATTTGGCTGGAGGTTGAAAAAGCAGGATGGCATTGGAATTTAAACTCCCGGATATTGGCGAAGGCATTACCGAAGGGGAAATTGTCAAATGGCTTGTTAATACCGGCGATACGGTTAAGGAAGATCAGCCACTCGTCGAGATCATGACCGACAAGGTCACCGCAGAAATCCCCTCTCCGACAGCGGGCGTCGTTCAGGAATGCCGAGGTAAAGAAGGCGATGTGGTGGATGTGGGGGCCGTCATTGTGGTCATCGAAACCACAACAGCCGGGGTCGTTTCAGAAGTCGCGACTAAAGAACCGACCGTGGCCGCTCCTCAGAGCGCTTCAAAACCTCAAGCCCGATGCACCTCTCCCGGCACTTCCTCTGTATTAAGTGGTAGTGGCGCAAAAATGTTAGCCGCCCCCGCCACCCGAAAATTGGCTCGGGAACTGGGCATTAATCTCACCACCGTTGCCGGTACCGGACCCCGAGGACGCATTACGCCGGATGATGTTCGTGGTTTTTCTTCAAGCCGTCCTACCCTTGCCTCCGGCCCTCTCTCAACTCCGTCCACAGTCCAAGGGCAGGAATCTGAGAAGCGAGTACCGTTTATCGGGATGCGGCGACGAATTGGTGAACACCTCGTAAAATCCAAACACACAGCTCCTCATTTTGCCTATGTTGAAGAGGTCGACATGACTGAGTTGGTCAGCCTGCGCCAGCAGCTCAAAGGTGATGCTGAAGCGCAAGGCGTAAAACTTACCTATCTTCCCTTTATTGCCAAAGCCGTCATTAGCGGCCTAAAAGCTTTTCCCGGTCTGAATAGCTCACTGGATGACGCAAAAGGCGAACTAGTCTATAAGAACCATTATCATCTGGGTATTGCCGCGGCCACGGATGAGGGGCTCATTGTTCCTGTTGTTAAATTTGCCGACCAAAAGAATCTGTATGCTCTGGCCTCAGAGATTCAGGATTTATCGCTTCGTGCCAGAAACGGGCAACTTAAACCCCATGACGTCACCGGTGGTACCTTTACCCTAACCAGTATTGGCTCTATCGGCGGTCTGTTTAGTGTGCCCATTATTAATCACCCGGAAGTCGGCATTATGGGCATTAATAAAATCGAAAAACGGGCTGTCGTCCGGAATAACACCATTGTTATCCGGAATATGATGTACCTGTCAATCTGTTGCGATCACCGAGTGGTCGATGGTTCGGAAGCGGCACTTTTCGTAAAGCATGTGGTTGAGTACCTGCAACAACCAGCCCGGCTACTTATATAGTTTGCTATTTAAAGGAGAACCCTCACCATGAGTTCTATTCATAAGCCTGATGTTGCTATCATTGGTGCTGGTCCTGGCGGCTATGTAGCGGCTATCCGTCTGGCTCAGCTTGGTCAAAAGGTTTTACTGGTAGAGCAAAATAAAACCATGGGCGGGGTTTGTCTGAACCGGGGATGCATCCCATCTAAAGCCCTCATTTACGCAGGCAGTCTTTACGAAAAAATGAAACATGCCGGTGATATGGGCATTCTCCTTTCCAACGAGCCCACCATTGATTTACCCAAAATGATGGACTGGAAAGACGGTATTGTAAACAAGCTAACCGGCGGAGTCGCACAGTTGCTGAAAGCCAATGGGGTTCAAACTCTAACGGGGCGGGCTGAGTTTAATGGGCCGCATAAGCTTTCGGTTAAAACACCGAATGGCAACATTGAACAAGTCGAAGCGAAGAGTTACCTAATCGCCACCGGTTCCAGTCCCATTGATATTCCTGGATTCAAGCGGGATGGCAAAGTGATTATTGATTCCACGGATGCCTTAAGCCTTCAAGACGTTCCAAAAAAGCTAGCCCTGATTGGCGGAGGCGTTATCGGGCTTGAGTTAGGCATTCTCTACGCAAAACTGGGAACCGAGGTCACCGTCGTGGAAATGATGGATCAACTTCTCCCTGGAACGGATAAAGACGTGGTTCAGGTGCTAACCCGTTCACTAAAAAAACGAAAAATTAAAGTCTTTACCGAAAGCAAAGCTCAACCAGTTCAGGTTAAGGGGAAAACGGCGACCCTGACCATTGAAAGGCCCAAAGGAACGGAAGTTATTAAAGACTTGGACAAAGTCCTTGTTGCGGTTGGACGAAAGCCGAATAGCCAATCTATGGGGTTAGAAAAAGCCGGTGTTAAAGTGGATGACCGTGGGTTTATTCAGGTTGATCACCAGCTCCGCACGTCTGTCCGTCATATTTTCGCCATTGGCGATGTCACCAGCGCCCCACTACTCGCTCATAAGGCATCAAAAGAAGGACTGGTAGCCGCTGAAGTTATTGCGGGCAACACCCACGAAGTGCTGGATGTTCGGGCCATGCCATCTGCCGTGTTTACGGATCCGGAAATTGCCACCGTGGGCCTTACGGAAGAACAAGCCAAGGCTGAAGGTTATACTCTTCGTATTGGAACCTTCCCGTTTGCCGCCTCCGGCCGGGCCATGTCGATGAACAAAACCGAAGGACTGGTAAAGATGATTGTCGATGGGAATACGGATCAAATCCTGGGCGTGCACATGATTGGCCCGGAAGTCTCGGAGCTGATCGCTGAAGTAACCTTGGCCATTGAAATGGGCGCCACAGCAGAAGATATTGCGTTGACCGTTCATGCCCACCCCACTTTGCCTGAAAGCATTATGGAAGCGGCCGAATCGGTTCATGGCAAAGCGGTTCACATCTATCAGAAGGAAAAGCCCCCCCTCGTTGGTGCCAAGTAGAGTGCCTGCGGGGTCGAAGGATGTTCAGGCTGATTCCATCACGGTCATCGACTTTAGCCTGACTGATTACACTACCATTTATAATGACCAAAAGCGCCTTGTCCGCGAGCGCCTTGAGGATGTAACCCGGCCTGATGTTCTACTGGTCGGAGAACACCCTCATGTCATCACGACGGGAAGAGGCACAAAACCGGAAAATATCCAGTCACCTCAATGTCCGGTCATTGAAATCGAACGAGGAGGCGACGTCACTTATCATGGACCAGGACAGCTTATTGCGTATCCCATTCATTATCTCCAAGAAGGAAAGCGGGATCTACACCAATACTTAAGAAACCTAGAGTCAATAATCATCACCACACTCGCCGGTTTTGAGATTGAAGGCTTTCGCCTTGAAGGGTTTACGGGTGTTTGGGTTCTGGATGGCTCCGGTGATAAAAAGAAAATTGCTTCGATTGGTGTGGCTGTTAAGAAATGGGTTACCTACCATGGCATTGCCCTCAATGTGGCAACCGATCTCGCTTACTTTCAGCCCATTAACCCCTGTGGACTCAAGAGCCAGATAATGACGACCATGAGCGAGTTATTGAAGGGACCTGTTAGCGTGAGTGAAGTCAAGCCGAAATTAATCAAGGCTTACCAGCAGTTTTTAGCCGTGCTTTAGCATCTTAAAAACTAACGCAAAAGCCCTCGCAGAAACTTAAGTGAAGCAAATTGTGCCTGTTAGAAGAGCTTACGTTGAACCGGTTCGGCCTCGAAGAGTTCGCCGACCGGGCAATCGAGAATATCACACAAGCGATCCATATTTTCGTAGCTGGGTTGGGTACGCCCGCTGGCCCAAGAGTAAACCGTCTGCTGAGGCAGAGAAAGCTCTTTGGCAAGTCGGTAAAGACTCCAGTCCTTTTTGACCTTAGCCACATCTTTAATTTTAATTTTCATCGTAGGCGGCTTTCATTCACTCACATTCATCATTCGACTATCCCCAAGGTTCTGCACAACAAATACCTTGGATTTCAATATTATACACTATCTGTTTGTAGAGTAGGCAACAAAATTTAAAGCCTTGAAACTTTTAGATAGGCTAGCGAGTATTCTAAAGTATACATGTACTTTTGGTCGCCTTTATTTAGAATGAAAGGGGAAAAGAGAGGTGAACATGGTCTATCGTCTTTTATTGTCTCTATGCCTGTTATTAACTCTTATCGGAGGCTTTCTCTGTTTTTCGCAAGGAGAGGCCCGTGGAGACGGCTGGCAAGTCTCGTGGATGAAACGAAAAACGATTAAAGTAGCCGGCTTGGAACGAGAATACTGGCTTTATGTCCCATCGAAGGTAAAAATACCGGCTAAAAAACGTCCTGTGGTTATGATGCTCCATGGTGGTAGCGGAAGAGCCAACCGTCTTTCCTTCGTCCAAGGCCGTTCCTGGAAAAAAGAAGCCGATGCCGACGGGGTGATTTTGGTCTATCCACAGGGAATTAAACGAAGGTGGAATGATGGACGAAAAGATCCAATGACTAGCACACAAGGAGATACGGTGGACGATGTGGCCTTTTTGGCTCGCCTGATCGATCATGTGGTTAAAACCTATGATGGTGACCCCCATCAGGTTTCAGTTGGCGGTGTTTCAAATGGTGCTATGATGACGAACCGGCTTGCTTGTGAGATTCCACAGAAAATTGCCTCCATTGCAGTGGTCATTGGCTCGATGCCTCAAGGCCTTCGAGAGACATGCCGTCAAGAGACACCCTTATCCGTATTGATTCTCAATGGGACAGCAGATCCATTAGTCCCTTATAATGGCGGAGCCGTAACTGTGAGGAAGAAAGCGCGTGGCTCGGTTATTTCCACAAAGGATATGGCCCATTTCTGGGCAGAGAATATCGGTTTCAAAAGGGGAAAAGACCGTTTCTTAACGGAAAATCTGCCCGATAAAGTGCCCAACGATGGTACCCATGCGATTAAAAAGGCTTTCCTGAGTCCTAAAAACAAGCATGAGGTGGTCTGGTATACTATTCAGGGAGGTGGGCATACGTGGCCTGGCGGCAGTCAGTATTTACCTAAGTTTTTTGTGGGAAAAGTAAGTCAGGAAATCGATGGCAATCAAGTTATCTGGACATTTTTTAAAGCACACCGAAAATAACCAACCTTTTTTCCTGTAAAATAACCACATCATGTCCGACTTTCAATTATTTATCAGCGATCAGTTGGCTGAGCTCGGCGATTTGCTTCGATTCAAACGCATGTTTGGTGGCTGGGGACTTTATTACGGTTCAGTTTTTTTCGGGTTAATCGCCGATGGACGACTCTATTTTAAAACCGATGAACATTCTCGACAAACTTATATTCAAGCGAAAATGCAGCCTTTTACCTTTCAAAAGGCTCATCAAAAAAAGGAGTCGGTAATGAAAAATTATTATGAGGTGCCGGTTCACATCGTAGAAAATAATGCGTTGCTTTGCGAGTGGGCCGAAGAAGCTATTTCCAGAAGCGAAAAAACTAAGTAAACTTTTAATACTCAACTGGGATTTTAAGCTAAAGTTTTTGCTGTGAGAACCGATAAGAGGAGGACCTCCCCATTTTTGCTTATGGGGATACCTAATCAAGACGCTCTTCAAGCTCAGATATTTTCAACATATGCCTTTTCCAATGCTATAAACGGCTTAAAAGGATGGGATTCAATGGATTGTTTTATTGCGCGCCAACCCATATTTGATATTGATAACGATGTGGTTGCATACGAGTTATTGTTTCGTACAGGGATTCAGAACGCCTTTCCTGGTGTTGATGGGGATATAGCGACAGCCAATGTGATGATGGATAATTTTATCCTGAATAATATATTGAGCTTAACTCAAGGGAAAAAGGCGTTTATTAATTTTCCCGAAAAGCTTTTGCTCGAAGGGTATGCCTCCTATTTGCCCAAGGAACATGTGGTCATTGAAATTCTGGAAGATATTCCGGCACATCAAGAGGCCATCGAAGCATGTCGAAAACTTCAGGAAGACGGCTATATTGTGGCCCTGGATGATTTTGTTCTGGACCCGAACAATGCCAATGCACCATTAATCGATCATTGCGACATTATTAAAGTGGATTATATGCTGACCACTCCAGGCGAACGATTAAAAATTATGGAGCAACTCGCCGGAAAAGAGGTCATGCTACTGGCAGAAAAAATTGAAACCCAGGAAGAGTATGAAGAGGCTATTAAAGAAGGGTTTTCCTTTTTTCAGGGCTACTTTTTCGCTAAACCCGAAATTATTCAGGGACGCCGTATTCCGGAAAACAAACTAAGCAAGCTGGAACTAATAAAAGCCATTAATTCACCGGATCCCCAGTTTGATGAAATCGCCGATGTGGTTAAACGGGACGTTTCGTTAACCTATAAATTACTGCGCTGTATCAATTCAGCAGCATTTGGCCTGACGCAAGAAATCGAATCCATTCAGCAGGCTGTTGTCTATTTGGGATTTGCCCACCTGCGCAAGTGGATTACATTTATCGTTTTAGCCGAACTCAGCGATGACAAATCGCCGGAGCTATTAAGAAATGCATTGGTGCGCGCACGCTTTAGTGAAATGCTCGTTCCACTAACAGGCATTGGTAAATCAGAAGATGATCTCTTCTTAATGGGGCTGTTTTCCCTGGCGGACGCAATGCTGGATAAATCGATGCAAGAGGTATTAGAAGAGATTCCTCTGCCTTCAGACGTTAAAGAAACCCTATTGGGCAGAGAGCATGAGTATGGTTATATTATGGATTTCGTTAAAGCCTATGAAGCGGGTCATTGGGACGTGACGGATGAAATTTGTCAGGATTTGGATATTGATTCAGACCAACTCTTCAAAGCTTACAATGACACCATTAAATGGGTCAACGAGGTGGTCATCACCACCCAACTCGGCAAGAAAAAAACCGCCGCATAAGGAGCGCCTGCCCTTTTCTCTCTTTCCCACTATTGTATGAAATCCAGCAAAGATATAGAGGATTAATAAGACAAACTGTTCTCTATCTTATCAATCAGTTGATTCTAGTTCTTCAAACTCTCTTAATGTCTCATCATATAATTTTTCCCAATTATTTGCTGATACTGTAGAATTGTCAATATTCACTCCCTCTTTAGGCCAAAGCGGATAGATTGGAGGGATGCACAAGTATGTAGGCTTTATATTAACTTGCTTGTTTGTTTTTAACTTTGATAAAACCTCCTGAAGAACCCGTTTGAACTCTTCTGGATGAGTTCGAGCGTATTTAAATACTGGTGTTGTATATTGAAAATAATAGTTGAAAAAAGACTTTGCACTACTAGTTTTTACCTTACACCGCTTTAAATCATATGATGCCCGAATTGAATACATTAACCCCAGTCTAAGAGATTCTTCAGGATCTACCTTAACAAGATACAAAGAAGCAAACGACAAATAGGGAGTCGGCAACCATTCCTGATTTTTGGCAATCCAACGCCCAAAATCAGGATCAATAATTTCTACACCTTCGTAACTTTCATCTTGAAACAAATTATTCAGTTCAGCTGATCCATATTTTGTAATCCCTTCAAAATGTTTCGGGCTTCTCTGAATAACATAATTAGAGTAACGTTCGGCTTTATCATATTCCTTAGCCCACTTATAAATATTCATTGCTCGAGGGTTATCTTCAATCAGCTCCATAGCAACGGGATTATCAGGGGTCGGATTGTTAAAGGAGGTGGAATGTCCATTACAAGCTTGCAATGCAATACAGCTAAATGCTACTAAAGCCCACATACCACGATACATAAATGCTTCTCCTCTTATTTCCATAAGCTCTACAAAAAAGCATTTTACTTAAAACGGACGTGGATATAAACAACAAAAAACGCCCCTTATAAATCTATAAAGGACGTTTTGGTTAAATGAACCCTTGGCAGAACGCTATCTTCCCAGGGTCTTACAACCCAAGTATTGTCGCTGCTTGTAGTCTTTACGGCCGTGTTCGGAATGGGAACGGGTGGTATCCTACAGCTAAACCACCAAGGAACTTTTAGGGTGTTCCCTGACGGCTACATAGATCAGTAAGCTGAAACAGAATATTATCCGATTTATTTTATTGTTTAATTATCGCGTTAGAGGAAAAGCCCTCGTCCGATTAGTACGGCTCAGCTCCATGTGTTGCCACACTTCCACTTGCCGCCTATCAACCTGGTTATCTTCCAGGGGACTTACTGGGTTAACCCCATGAGAGATCTCATCTTGTGGTGGGCTTCGTACTTAGATGCTTTCAGCACTTATCCACTCCGAACATAGCTACCCGGCGTTTACCACTGGCGTGATAACCGGTACACTAGCGGTTCGTCCGTCCCGGTCCTCTCGTACTAAGGACGGCTCCACTCAAATCTCTTACGCGCATGCCGGATATGGACCGAACTGTCTCACGACGTTCTGAACCCAGCTCGCGTGCCGCTTTAATGGGCGAACAGCCCAACCCTTGGGACGTACTACCGCCCCAGGATGCGACGAGCCGACATCGAGGTGCCAAACCTCCCCGTCGATGTGGACTCTTGGGGGAGATCAGCCTGTTATCCCTATGGTAACTTTTATCCGATGAGCCACAGCGCTTCCATTCGCCACTGCAGGATCACTAAGCCCGACTTTCGTCTCTGCTCGACTTGTAGGTCTCGCAGTCAAGCTCCCTTCTGCCTTTGCACTCTACGGCCGATTTCCATTCGGCCTGAGGGAACCTTTGGGCGCCTCCGCTACTCTTTAGGAGGCGACCGCCCCAGTCAAACTCCCCGCCTGCCACTGTCCGACTGCCAGATCTTTGTGGCTAGTCGTTAGAAATCCAACTTTAGAAGAGTGGTATCTCAAGGATGATTCCACAGAGGCCAAAACCTCTGCTTCATAATCTCCCACCTATCCTGCGCGACTAAAGTCAAATGTCAATAACAAGTTAGAGTAAAGCTCAATAGGGTCTTTCTGTCCTGGCATACGTAGGCCGTATCTTCACAGCCATTCCTATTTCGCCGAGTCTCTCTCCGAGACAGTTCCCAGATCGTTACGCCATTCGTGCGGGTCAGAACTTACCTGACAAGGAATTTCGCTACCTTAGGACCGTTATAGTTACGGCCGCCGTTCATCGGGGCTTAGCTTCTGAGCTTCGTGCAAAGCACTAACCCATCCGCGTAACCTTCCGACACCGGGCAGGCGTCAGCCCCTATACGTCGTCTTACGACTTAGCAGAGACCTGTGTTTTTGGTAAACAGTCGCCTGGGACATTTCACTGCAACCCTATCACGCTTCAGACCGCATGGGTCTTACACGCTAGCAGGGTACCTCTTCTCCCGAAGTTACGAGGCCATTTTGCCGAGTTCCTTAGAGAGAGTTATCTCGCGCACCTTGGTATACTCTACCTTCCTACCTGTGGCGGTTTAGGGTACGGATACATTTTAACCTGGCTTGCGAAGCTTTTCCTGGCAGTGTGGCATCTATCGCTTCGGTTCCGTAGAACCTCCCCGTAACGTCTCACGTCTTAGCGCCTGTGCGGATTTACCTACACAAACTAGCTACACGCTTAGACCGGCACATCCAGTCGCCGGCCGACATAGCCTCCTGCGTCCCTACGCAGCTCCTAGCGGTTAAACTGTAGTTCAGGAATATCAACCTGATGTCCATCGACTACGCCTTTCGGCCTCGCCTTAGGATCCGACTAACCCCACGCGGACGAGCCTGCCGTGGGAAACCTTAGGATTTCGGTGCAAAGGATTCTCACCTTTGTTTTCGCTACTCAAGCCAGCATTCTCACTTCTGCTTCGTCCACATGTCCTCATCGGTCATGCTTCAACCTACAACAGAACGCTCCCCTACCCAAATACTCTTAACGAGTATCTGCCATAGCTTCGGTGGTATACTTAAGCCCCGTGAATTTTCCGCGCATCGTCTCTTGACCAGTGAGCTATTACGCACTCGTTCAAGGAATGGCTGCTTCTAAGCCAACCTCCTGGTTGTCTATGAAACGACACCTCGTTAATCACTTAGTATACACTTTGGGACCTTAACTGATGGTCTGGGCTGTTTCCCTTTTGACAATGGAACTTATCTCCCACTGTCTCACTGCCATGCAATAACGCTATTGGTATTCGGAGTTTGGCTCGATTTGGTACCCCGTTCTAGGGCCCGCACCGAATCAGTGCTCTACCCCCAATAGGATAGACATGACGCTGTACCTAAATACATTTCGGGGAGAACCAGCTAGCTCCGGGTTCGATTGGCATTTCACCCCTAACCACAGCTCATCCCCTGAATTTTCAACTTCAGTGGGTTCGTGCCTCCACGTAGTGTTACCTACGCTTCACACTGGCCATGGTTAGATCACCCGGGTTCGGGTCTACCGCCTGTAACAATTAATCGCCCTGGGGGACTCGCTTTCGCTGTGGCTCCGGGTATTAACCCCTTAACCTGCTACAAACGGTAACTCGCTGGCTCATTCTTCAACAGGCACGCCATCACACTATTAATAGTGCTTTGACTGCTTGTAAGCACACGGTTTCAGGTTCTATTTCACTCAGCTTTTCACTGTTCTTTTCGCCTTTCCGTCACCGTACTAGTTCACTATCGGTTATGAGCAGTATTTAGCCTTACCAGATGGTCCTGGCAGATTCACACGGCATTTCACGTGCGCCGTGCTACTCGGGAGATCCTGCAGAAGGCCTTTCACTTTCGAATACGGGGCTATCACCCTCTATGGCCCAGCTTTCCAGCTGTGTTTTTCTAGATCAGACTTTGTAACTTCTTGCCAACTATGCAGATCTGGCCGCAAGTTCCCACAACACCGAATACACAACGCCTGCACGCTATCACATGTACTCGGTTTAGGCTGTTCCCCGTTCGCTCGCCGCTACTAAGGGAATCACTAGTTTGTTTTCATTTCTTCCAGTTACTAAGATGTTTCAGTTCACTGGCTTGCCTCTAGACATCCTATGTATTCAGATGCCAGTCACCAAACTTCATTTGGTGGGGTTGCCCCATTCGGAATTCCACGGATCAAGACTTCGGTGCAGTTCCCCGTGGTGTATCGCCGCTTTACGCGTCCTTCATCGGCTGCTCATACCAAGGCATTCACCATGCGCTCTTGGTAGCTTTACCTTTAACAAAGATAATTGTCCAACAAAATAATTTATTCGTTCGAAATAATATTGTATGTTTCAGGATATCGATTATATATTTTTGCGCGTCCTAACGCCGAAGCGTTAAAACGAGTAAAAGATGTATTCTCGTATCTACTGATCTATGCAGTTGTCAAGGTACAATGTGTTCCCCTCAAGTGAAGGGATATGTATCTTGCCTTAAACGGTTTGGGGTGTCAAGGGGTTTTCTGAAAAACTTTTTGAGGGTTTCCAGACCTTGTAATAAAAACCGGACTATCCAATCAATGAAAGGGGTTCATCCCTTCACAAAACGCCTCTTGCTTTACACGAAACCCACAATAATTCGTAACAAAGCCAGAAAGTTTTTCTTTAAACGTCTATCCCTCGAAAAACTTTAAACGCAAGCATCCGAGCTAACGAATCTTCATCCCCAAATAGAGTATAGTCATTGATATTCATCTCGAGCAATTCCTTGAGAACCTGTTCTTTGCTCTCTCCAGAAAGAACAAATTTTGTTATATTTGACTCATTATATTCTAAAAAAGCGACAGGGCTTTCCCCACTCACGCTCGAAACACACATCGTATACCAACTCTGTTGATTAATATGACGAGAATGAAGATGAGCCTTGGGCCGCACCATATAAGGAATCACCTGATAATTGGTCCCAAATCGGCTCCCCTCTTCCTTATAGTTAAAAATTGCAACATTTTGCCCTTTTTCGGCTTGATAGAACGCGAAAAAGGCCGCAATCCAAGGTGATTGTGTCCAATCCAATAATGGTGAGGGAAAACCTAAATGACGCAGATAACACAATAATTCATAACAAGGAGACTCAGGGTCAAGATTGGCCAGCCTTTTTCCAAGTTTTTTAAATTCCTCAGCGGTAATTAGTTTAAAATCTTTAGTCACCAAAGTACTTAACATTGGAATAACTTCATTCAGGTATTCATAATACCTATTTGCCTCAAACTCAAAAAACTCGTCGGGATCAGAGTTCTCGCTAATTTCCTTCAAGTAGCGTTCCAATGTCGTCTCTAGTTTCCAGCCAGAGTTTGCTTGCCCTCGATAAACAAGTTTATCTCCGTGTTGTCTTTGAAGGCTCCCTTGTAAGTCTGCAATTTTCTCTTTAAACTTCTCCCACGTTAACGGGTTCTCTTCCGTCCCAACTGTCTCCACCTTTCCCTAGCTCCTTAAAACGAAAAAGGTAACCACAAGTAAGCTACCCTTTTATCTAAACATCTGTGTGAAAACTGAATATCACGAACATTTATAACCTCATTCAAAACTCACTTCGGTATTTAGCTGAAACGATAGCCAAGCTATAAGACTAAATACTATATTATCAATCCGTCCCGAAAGACATCCTGATAAATGTGACGACCTAGGAGTACTGGTTAGCGAAAAATTTCCTAACCAGATGCTCTCCTTAGAAAGGAGGTGATCCAGCCGCACCTTCCGGTACGGCTACCTTGTTACGACTTCACCCCAATCAAAGATGCTACCTTAAGCGGCTCCCTCCCAAAGGGTTGGGGCACCGATTTCGGGCATAACCTTCTTTCGTGGTGTGACGGGCGGTGTGTACAAGGCCCGGGAACGTATTCAACGCAGCGTGCTGATCTGCGTTTACTAGCGATTCCGACTTCATGGAGTCGAGTTGCAGACTCCAATCCGAACTGAGGGACGGTTTAAGAGATTAGCCAAACATCGCTGTCAAGCTGCTCGTTGTCCGTTACCCATTGTAACACGTGTGTAGCCCTGGACATAAGGGGCGTGATGATTTGACGTCATCCCCACCTTCCTCCGGTTTGTCACCGGCAGTCTGGCCTGAGGGATCAGCATGTTTCCACCTGTATCAACAGACCACGAGGGTTGCGCTCGTTGCGGGACTTAACCCAACATCTCACGACACGAGCTGACGACAACCGTGCACCACCTGTCTTAGCGTTCCGAAAGGCACCCCTATATCTCTATAAGGTTCGCTAGATGTCAAGTCCAGGTAAGGTTCTTCGCGTTGCATCGAATTAAACCACATGTTCCACCGCTTGTGCGGGCCCCCGTCAATTCCTTTGAGTTTCAACCTTGCGGTCGTACTCCCCAGGCGGGATACTTATCGCGTTAGCTGCGGCACTGGAGGGGTCGATTCCACCAACACCTAGTATCCATCGTTTACGGCCTGGACTACAGGGGTATCTAATCCCTTTCGCTACCCAGGCTTTCGTTCCTCAGCGTCAGTTGTGGTCCAGTAAAGCGCTTTCGCCACTGGTGTTCCTCCCGATATCTACGCATTTCACCGCTACACCGGGAATTCCCTTTACCTCTACCACACTCTAGTGAACCAGTATCAAATGCCGTGCCGAAGTTGAGCTTCGGTATTTAACATCTGACTTAATCCACCGCCTACGAACTCTTTACGCCCAATAAATCCGGACAACGCTTGCACCCTACGTCTTACCGCGGCTGCTGGCACGTAGTTAGCCGGTGCTTCTTCTGCAGGTACCGTCAAAATTCTTCCCTGCTGAAAGGAGTTTACAATCCAAGAACTGTCATCCTCCACGCGGTGTCGCTGCGTCAGGCTTTCGCCCATTGCGCAA
>JAJCZA010000023.1 GCA_029262635.1 Vampirovibrionales bacterium
TCGTTATTACCAATTAAATCTAAGGGTTCCGGCTTCAAGTCCGCCAGCAAAGCCAAGAATCAAAATGATCCCGGCAACAAATAAGGTGACAAACCAGACCGGCACATAAGGGCTAGCGGCTTCTTCCATTTCCTCTTGCCAATCTTCAAACCGAGATTGAGCCTCTCTGAATTGCCGGAGATTTGTTGCGTGGGTTGAAGGAAAGTCCGGTAGTTTGACTTCATTATGTCCGTTGTAGTAATCTTTATTCGTTCGGTTGATCATTGTTGTGCCCCCATCTGGGCGTTGACCATGCGCTCTCTTTCTTCCCATGCGTAGACCTTCTCAAGGACAGTTCGACGCAACAGGCTGGATAAAGATTCGCCAGTTGTCTCCTGGGCGTAACGCTCGATTCGACTCTTTTCGCCTGTGGTCATATAAGAGGGGACTCGTTCTTGTTTAGCCATCAGCTTGCCTCCTGATCAAACATCGCCAGCACGTCGGAATCGGATTTGATACCGTAGAGCTTACGGATAGGCTCAATAACATTAGAAGGAACCTTATTGTTGATTTCCCAGTTGTACAGCGTTTTATTACCAACCCCAAGAGCAACTGCCGCTTGTTCTCTGGTAATACCCGCTTTTTCTCGTGCTTGTCGTAAGTTCATGTATGTATTTTCTTTCATGTAACTGTAATACACTATATGGGTATAGTACAGTGTAATTTTTTACATGTCAATATTTATATTTAAAAAGGTGTGTATTGTGTTCAAAATGCTGTATATGAGAACCTTTTACCAAAATATTGAAGCTTTATTTCAAGAAGCTTCAGAGAAATTCAGCCTTTCACGGAATAAGTTACTCATAGCTGGTGGCGTTGACCCAGCGAACTACATGAAGTACAAGCGTGAAGGGCGAATACTAACGTTAGATCAACTAAGAGGACTCTCTGAAGTCGAGCAACTCAACGTCAGTTACGCTCAACTGGTCGCATGGAAGTTGAGTGACGAGTATTCGCCAGAGGCGTTAAAGATAGCGTCTGAAATTAGTAGAGAGAGGGATGGTCAATAGTGAACAAATGGTTTATTGAACTTTCTGTAAAAAAATGCCATATTAAGCTTGAAACCCCCAATGATTCGTTGTTGGGGCCAGCGGGTCACATTTGCGGGCCTGCTGATTTTTTATATGGGTGTTTTTAGATGGAGGAAGTTTTTGCCTTTATTGATGGTTTTAATGTTTATCATCACTTGGAAGCTCACAATATAGCTACAGGTGAAAATCTTAAATGGCTAAACTACCCTACACTCATAGGAGCGTTAGCAAAAAAGGTCGTACCTGGGGAGAATATTTACTTCTTTACGGCTCAACCATTTCATGTTTCTAGCGCGAAACAAGATCGTTATCGCTTATTTTGTAAAGCTCAAAAGATGATGGGGGTTCAAGTTTTAGAAGGACGGTTTAAACAGAATATTACCAAATGCAAATCAACCCCCTGTGGAGAGTTTAAAAAATACCCTATTCATCAAGAGAAACAGACTGATGTAAATATTGGCGTTAAATTAATAGAAATGGCTCATAAGAATCCAGAAGGTCGATTTTATTTAATTACTGCTGATACAGATCAAATACCAACAGCAAGAATGATGAAAAATTTATTCCCGAAAGCACGCTTCTTTTGGGTGTCTCCACATAATAAAACTGTCGCTGGGGAAATTCGACAACTTCTTAATAGAAAACAAATCTTGAGTCTGCGATGGAAGTATTACCGAGAAAACCAAATGCCTGTTAGATTAACAGTTAATGGACAATCGGTGACATCACCATATGCCAAGAAAGAAAAGGTGTTTAAAATTAGTGAAGAAAGGGATAAACAATGAAAAGACTACTATTAACAATCCTGTTTGCAGCGCTACTCGTTGGAGCTGTCTTTGGAGTAGGTAGCGCATTAAGCGGAACACCTAAACGAACACCCGTTGAGTTCTACCCAGGGCATACCCATGACGCAAATGGGCTTGCCATAGATGCCCCTGAACACAGCGGTGGAACTGACCGTAATGGGTGCCATAACGCTTCTGTGCCGTATCATTGCCATTAAAGTATTAAATAGGAGGGATTATAATGAAAAAACTTTTGATTTTAGCACTCGTATTGTTCGCAGTTCCGGCTTGGGGTGATATTCTACCCGCTGGTACTCCTGTTCAAGTTTCTATTGATAAAGAAATTGATAGAGATGAGGTGAAAATAAATGAATCAATTCCAGCTCATATTGTTGTACCTGTAAAACATAATGGGAAGGTAGTTCTACCCGCTGGAACAAAAGTTACGGGCGTGGTGACAAAAAGAAAAAATAATTTTATTTTTGGAATATCTGGCAAAATTGAACTGGATAGATTCAAAGTAATTACTGAAAATGGTGTTCTACCCTTAACGGGCTCACTACAAAGAAAGGGCAATAGCCGTGTAGCAGGTTCTTTAGTTGGTGGGTATTTTATTGGATTACCCCTTTTTATTAAAGGACAAGATGGAAAAGTTGAAAGCGGTGCAGAAAGCACGATGTACACTGTTCAAGAGTGGGAATATTAGTCATAAGGCGTTCATAACCTCTTCCCGCTCTTCTAGCGTCAATGTTTCCAGTATGGCCAACACCTCTAAAACTTCAGATGCCAATACATCGCCGTCCATGGCTATCACTCCCCTGATAATTTCTTACGTTACTCTATTTTATCGAAAATATATTCGATAGCAAAGCAAGATTTATTAACTTCATGAAGCCGTCAAGCAAGGAAGTTCCAGAAAAATTGAAAAATGAATCGAAAGTACTATAAGACATCTCCACCAGAAAAAAGATGCTCTTTTGTAACTTCTTAGATACAATACAGAAAGACCGAGCTTGTCCTCTAAAACAAAAACTCGGCCTCTCCGTTTTGCAGCTCCTAAATTAGAAACTTGATGAGAACAATAATCAGCTCGATAACGAGCAGGGTTAGTTCTGTCATCATTTATCCCCCCTTTCTTGCTTGATACATCCAGAAGAACAGTGGTGTGCTTCTGGCGAGACTGTCACTCTCCTTCACATAGGGGGTTTAAAGCAAATCTATAAATCTTCTTAGGTCTTCTCTTCTAGTTATTCCTCCTCATCATTGTAATTTTGCTATACAGAAGCTTGCTTCATTTGTTTGTAGGCCATACAATGACATTTGTTATTTGTATTTGCGCATTATACGAAGAAGTTTATTTGATTACAACTGCTTCAGAAAGTGCGTTTTTTTTTGCTATCATGCCGATGAGCCATAATTACACCAAATCCATTTTGCGTTCCTGTTCTATTTTGGTGCTATACTAGCACCGTTTTATAGCCAAAGTATTGGCGTTCTTAACGACCCGCTTTGGGAGCAGGGGGCCGCAGGTTCGAATCCTGTCATCCCGACACTTTTTCAAAATCGAGCCCTTCGGCAATTCTGTCGAAGGGTTCTGTATAGGTATAGTCTAGCTTTCCGTCCTTCAGGGTGCAGTTCGAAAGTAAAGAACTCAAAATCCGACGCTGTTCCAGGGTATTTTCCTGAGAATATATCCTATAGGCATTTTTGGCCAGTTCGAGAAGCCGAATGCCGCTTTCCACGTAATTGAAGTTCCCCTGTTTATGTTGTCGAAGGCTTTCTTCAATTCGGTTCATCTCAGCTTTGTACTCTTCATGTTTCCTGAGCCAAAGTTCTTCTGGAATCTTGCCGTCCAATTTGTCCTCATAAATCAGTTCAATTCTCTTTGACAATTTATCGTAGCGATCTCTTAACCCTCTTACCCGTTCTTCATGGAACTCGATCTCTTCCCGGTGACTGGATTTCAAGACGGGAATGATCCCGTTAAGAGCCTCATCGGTTAACTCCAAACGTTTCAGGGCTTCAGCAAACTGATCGGCAATGGCTTCTTCCCGGATATAACGGCTCTTGCATTCGCCTCGACCCTGGGAGCAGTGATAATACACGTATTTTCCCTTCTGAAGTTGTGGGGTCATAGAACAACCACAGATCCCACAGGTCATTAGGCCAGAAAAGGCAAAATCCCGCTTGGTTTTTTGAGGGCGGTTTGCTTTGTCAAAGGTCTCCTGAGTCTGCTCATAGAGGCTCAAAGGAATAATGGGCTTGTGCTTCCCTTTGTAGAAGTGCTCTTTATAATAGAAATCGCCCGTATAGATAATGTTCTGAAGCATTTTGGCCAATGTGCTTTTGTGAATTTTGGGTTGTGATGGCCGAAAACGCATTCCTTCCTCATAAAGGACATCCCGCAAGGCGTTTAATGAGTAGTTTCCGCTGGCGTATAGCTCAAACATCCGGCGAACCCATAGGGCATCAGGTTCATAAACCTCAATCATCCGGGTTTCTTTATTATTCTTATAACCATAAGGGGCAACCAACGGATAATGGCCTTGCCGAGCCTTTTCAAGCTGCCCTTTCTTCACCTCTTCAGAAAGGTTATCAATGTAGTTCTTGGCCATTAATACCTTGATACCGTGAATGAACTTGACGTGTGAGCGGGAATCCTTGCTGAGAATCTCTCCCTCTTTGACAAAATGGACTTCAACATCCAGTTCTTCCAGCAACACATAGTCTTTAAAGTTCCGGTATAGCCGGTCTGTTTTCTCCACCAGAATGGTTTTGACATCAGCCGATTGCCGGATGAACTCCAGCATCCGGCTGAACTCTTCTCGTCCGCTTGTTTTAGCGGTCTCAGCCTCGGAGAATACCTCGACAATCGTTAGGTCATGGCGTTGGGCGTATTGTTCCAGCAGCTTAACCTGGGCTGGAATGGAATAGCCCTCTCTCTCCTGTTCACGGCTTGAAACACGGGCGTAGGCGACAACTTTCAATGTAAAAAAACCTTCTTGCATACTATGACCGAGTATGACAATATTACCCCAGTTTACCTCGTGAACCAAGCTCGGAGATGACAATGCCTGCTATCAGTGACGAATTGTTAACCGTGGATGATCTGACGGCATATTTTAAAGTGAATCGTCGTACGGTCTACCGGATGCTGGAAGACAATGAACTGCCCTTTGCCATTAAAGTACGGGGTCATTGGCGGTTTCGTCTGAGCGATGTTCAAAACTGGCTTGAAAACCAGAAGGTAGGCTCTCAACTCAAGCGTATTTAAAAAGGAATTTTGAAAATGCAGAACGGACAACTGAACTGGATAACCAACTTTATTTGGGGTATTGCGGACGATATTCTGCGTGATGTATTTGTCCGAGGAAAATATCGGGATGTAATCCTTCCAATGACGGTTATTCGGCGTTTGGATGCGGTGCTAGAACCCACCAAAGAAGAAGTCTTGAGAATGAACGAACAGCTTGATAAGGCCAGCATTGCCAATAAAGAGCAAGCCTTATGCAAAGCGGCTGGAGAGGCTTTCTATAACATTTCTCCTTTCAGATTGCGGGATTTAACCTCAAGAGGAAAGCAACAGCAACTTAAAGCTGACTTTGAAGCCTATCTGGATGGCTTTTCGCCCAATGTTCAGGAAATTCTGGATAAGTTTAAGTTCAGAAATCAGATCGATACCTTGGTGGAAGCCGATGCTTTGGGGCCATTAATTACCAAGTTTGTAGATCCCTCTATTAACCTCAGTCCTCGTCCTTTCAACAGCCTGCCTGGCCTGGATAACCATGCCATGGGTACCCTTTTTGAAGAGCTTATACGTAAGTTTAACGAAGAAAATAATGAAGAGGCTGGAGAACACTTTACGCCCCGCGATGTCGTGAAATTGATGGCCAAACTCATGTTTCTCCCCATTGCGAATGAGTTGGAATCCGGCACTTATCTACTGTATGACGGCGCTTGTGGAACTGGCGGGATGCTAACTGTTGGGGAAGAAGTTTTGGCCGATATTGCAAAAGCGCATGGGAAAGAAGTTTCTATTCACTTGTTCGGCCAAGAAATCAACGCCGAAACCTATGCCATCACCAAAGCGGATCTAATACTTAAAGGGGAAGGTGCGGAAGCGGACAATATGAAGTTCGGTTCTACTCTGTCTAGCGATGCCTATCCCTCTCGTGAATTTGATTTTATGCTTTCCAATCCCCCGTATGGAAAAAGCTGGAAGACGGATCTGGAAAGAATGGGGGGTAAGAAAGATTTTCAAGATGCCCGGTTTGTGATTGAGCATGCCAACGACCCGGAATATAAGATGATTACCCGATCCAGTGATGGTCAGTTGATGTTTCTGGTGAATAAGCTCCAGAAGATGAAACACAACACCAAGTTGGGAAGCCGTATTGCAGAAGTTCATAACGGTTCATCCTTATTTACCGGGGATGCTGGACAAGGGGAAAGCAATATCCGCCGGTGGATTATCGAGAATGACTGGCTGGAAAGTATTATCGCCTTACCCGAAAATATGTTTTACAACACCGGCATTGCCACCTATATTTGGGTTTTGAGCAACAAAAAACCAGCAAACCGCCAAGGTAAGGTACAACTGATTGACGCTACGCAATGGTATGTGCCATTGCGAAAGAATTTAGGCAAAAAGAACTGTGAATTCTCCGATGAGCAGATTGAGCAAATCTGTGATTTGGTGCTGAACCCCAGAGAAACTGAGCAATCCAAAATCTTCTCTAATAAAGCCTTTGGTTATTGGAAGGTTACAGTTGAGCGTCCCTTACGTCTCCAGGCTCAAATGAAATATTCCGCAGTGGAAGCTTTACGCTTTGGGAATAACGAACCTGAGTTGCGTAAAAAGCTATACGGTGAAATCGGCAATCTGTTGGTAGAAAACTTCAATGAGGCCAAGAAGCAGATTGAGCAATACCTAACAGATAACGAAATTGAACTGACTGAAGCTCAAAAGAAAAAACTTCTGGATGCTGGTACCTGGAAGAAAGATCACGAAATTTACCAAGCGGCCAAAGTGGCATGGGATGTATTGGGCGATCAGCGCTTTGATGATCATAATTTGTTTCGTAAGCGCCTTAGCGAAGTATTGGAAGAAAAGAACACTAAGGTTGGGAAAAGTGAATTAAAAGTGATTTGGGAAGCCATGAGTTGGCGTGACCCGGAAGCCCCGGCAATCATTAAGAGTAAAAAGAAAAGTGGTGAAATCGAATACGAACCGGATACCGATCTGCGGGATACAGAGCAAGTACCCCTGCTGGAAGAAGGAGGTATACCAGCCTTTTTTGAACGGGAAGTATTGCCTTATGTGGGCGATGCCTGGATTGACGAGAGCAAGACTCAGATTGGTTATGAAATCAGCTTTACCCGTTACTTCTACAAGCCAACACCCTTAAGAACGTTGGAAGAAATCAAGACGGATATTTTTGCATTGGAGCAAGAAACGGAAGGGTTGTTGGAAGAAATCGTGGGTGTGAGGTAATCATGACGACTCGTACAGACTTGCTAGAATCAATGGCCAATACCATTCAAGATTATAGGGCGGGCGAAATTGCTAAGCCAACGTCAGAACATGTGGATCGATGGGTTAAGCAGTTTGACAAAGCTGTGCAGGTTCCCCTTCTGCAAGAGATAGATCACGTTCTGAAAAAAACCTATTTTTCGATGGAGAATGTCGGCGGTTTTCTGAAAGCTGTGTCAGCCAATAAAAAGCTTGCTGGAGACAATCCTGTTCAATTTTGGAAAAATACCAAATTTTTAGACATTCAGGGTGGTGGAAATAGCCAGCACGATATGCTGGCAATGTTTGGCCAACTCTTAAACAAAAAATTCAATTTGAACATTGCAGAATGCGGACAAACAGCCGATCAATATGTGTACCTTGATGATGGCCTGTTTACAGGCAATAGAACCCGTCAGGATCTTGAAAAATGGATAAGAGAAGAAGCGCCTACGGAAGGGACTCTTCATATAATCTATATTGCATTACATAGCGGTGGACAATACTACGCTTCAAATAAAATAAAAGAATTGGCAAAATCTCTGGGAAAAACCATCGATATTCAATGGTGGCGTAGTATTGAGCTAGAGGATCGAAAAGCACAATCCTATAATTCAGATGTGCTCCGACCTGTTAGTATCCCTGAAGACAGCTTGGTACAGAACTATGTGACCGGAATGACGTACCCCCCAACACTTCGCACTGCCGGTAGTGTGGGTGTAAACAAGATTTTTTCCAGCGATACTGGCCGACAGCTTTTAGAGCAGGAGTTTCTTAAAGCGGGTGTAAAGATTCGTAAGCAATGCCCTCATTTGGGAGACACACAGCGACCCCTTGGCCACATGACTTTGGTGACACTCGGTTTTGGCTCACTCATCGCGACTTTTAGAAATTGTCCCAACAATGCACCCTTGGCACTTTGGGCTGGAGATCCCTGGCATCCACTTTTCCCAAGAACTACAAATACTCAAACTGCCATGAGACGCTTAATGGAGGATTTGTTTTGACAGTTCAAGCCTCCAAGCATATCCGTATATACGAGCCTGCTGAATGTGTGGTGTTTCTCAAGACCAATGAAGCCTTTGGTGGGCTATCCAATATGTGTGCCGGATTTCTGTTGCGGGTGAATGGGGTTAAAATTCTCACTTCTGAAGCTCTGTATCAGGCTTGCCGCTTTCCTCACATGCCCGAAGTCCAGCGGGTGATTATCGCTCAATCCAGCCCGATGACCGCCAAAATGAAGAGCAAGCCGCACCGAAAAAACTCACGGGCCGATTGGGATAAAGTTCGGGTGAGTATCATGCGCTGGTGCTTGCGAGTTAAGCTGGCCCAAAACTGGAACCAGTTTAGTCGATTGCTTTTAAGAACGGGTGATAAGCCCATTGTGGAGCAATCCCGCAAGGATGATTTTTGGGGCGCGAAGGTACAAGATGATGGCACCCTTATGGGTATGAACGTGCTGGGCCGTCTGTTGATGGAACTCAGGGAACTGATAAAAACCGAGCCACAGGAAGCATTACTGCAAGTACCACCCTTATCGATTCCAGATTTCTTATTATATGGACAACCGATTGGCCTGATTGCGCCCGTGGGGCAAGAAGCGATGCCAATCGTAGAAGCCCTTCCATTAGAGTCCGTTCAGGCATCGCTGTTTGATGCGATGGCCAACGAAGCACCCGAACTATCCAAACCCAGTCTTGAAACAGATGGAGCCGAGCCGTTAATGACAGCAACTATTGTTGAGGAAAACCCGTCCATATCAGCAGGTTTTAAACCTTATCCAGATTACCAGGATTCATCTATTGAATGGTTGGGGCAGGTTCCATTGCATTGGGATGTGAGACCAGGGCTTTCAGCTTTTTCGCCTAAAAAGATCAAGAATATTGGCCATAAAGAATCCACAGTGCTGTCTCTTAGTTATGGACGGATTATTGTTAAACCTCCTGAAAAACTGCATGGACTGGTTCCTGAATCATTTGAAACGTACCAGCTAATTGATCCGGGGAATATTATTATTCGGCCAACAGACCTTCAAAATGATAAAGTGAGTCTTAGAATTGGCTTGGCCAAAAACAAAGGAATAATTACATCAGCATACCTTTGCTTGACTACAAATAGTCGAATGACATTCGAGTTCGGCTATTACCTTCTCCATACTTATGACTTGATGAAAATTTTCTACGGGCTGGGTTCTGGTCTTCGCCAGAATCTTGATTACTCAGATATTAAACGTATTCCCATTGCAATTCCACCTCTTGATGAGCAAGATAAGATTGTGGAATTCCTTGACTCTGCTAGCCGAAAAATTTCAAAATTCATCCGAAACAAGCAAAAGCTGATTGCCCTGCTGAAAGAGCAAAAGCAAAACATCATCAATCAAGCCGTGACTCGTGGGACTAATCCAAACGTGCGTCTCAAGCCATCCGGCATCGAGTGGCTAGGGGATATTCCTGAACATTGGGAGGTGGCTCCGATTAAACGAGCGTTCGTTATTATGGATTATGGAACTTCTGAAAGCTCAAAAGATGAGGGCGAATATAAAGTTCTAACAATGGGCCATATTAGAGATGGTATCGTCTCTACGAATAAAACGGGTTATTTAAACGAAATTCCAAAAAACCTTTTATTACAAAAGGATGATCTTCTTTTTAATAGAACAAATAGTTTAGAGCTTGTAGGTAAGGTTGGTATCTTTAAAGGAACTAAAGAAGATAAAGTCACATTTGCTTCTTATTTGGTAAGAATGAGAGTAAATGAGACTACCATCCCAGGTTATATGAATTATCTGTTAAATAGTATTAATGTGCTTTCTTTTGCAAGGCAACATGCTATTCCCAGCTTACACCAAGCTAATCTTAATCCCACTCGGTATGGGAGGCTTGGAATTCCATTTCCTCCAAAAGAAGAGCAGGTCATAATTTTCAATTTTATAACCAATGAGTGTTCAGGCATTGAAAACGTGATTAGCCGGACAGAGCAAGAAATACAACTCATGCAGGAATACCGAACTCGCCTAATCTCGGATGCGGTAACAGGCAAAATTGATGTTCGTGATGTTCCGCTTGAAAGTGTTGACATCGAAGCAGATATTTCTCTGGATGACATCGAGCTAGATGAGGATGAGGTACTAGAAGGTGAGGAGGAGTTGGCACATGCCGCCGACTGATACGAGTGAAAAGGGGCTAGAATCCCTCATTATTCAATACCTTGTTTCAGAAGCGGGCTACCAGCAAGGCCACTCTAACGATTATGACCCGGAACATGCCTTGGACTTGGTGAAACTGGGAGAATTTATTAAAGCCACTCAGCCAGACGTGTATGAGGCCGTATCGCTTGGAACAGACTCTCCCAAGCGCACCCAGTTCTTGCATCGTTTGCAAGGGGAAATTGCCAAGCGCGGTGTGATTGATGTGCTTCGCACGGGGATTAAACATGGGCCGCTTTCGGTCATTATGCTGTTTTATGGAACGCCATCTGCCGGTAACCCCAAGGCCCAAGAGCAATACAAGGCCAATATCTTTAGCATTACCCGGCAACTTCACTTTAGCAAAGACGAAACCATGCTCTCGCTCGATATGGCGTTGTTTATAAATGGTCTGCCCGTGGCCACGTTTGAGCTAAAGAACAACCTGACCAAACAAAACTATTGGGACGCCATTGAACAATATCAAAACGACCGTAATCCCCAGGAACTTTTATTTCAGAAGTTTCGGTGCGCTGTCCATTTTGCGCTGGACGATCAGCAGGTGTGGATGTGTACGGAACTGAAAGGCAAGGCGTCCTGGTTTCTGCCCCTTAACAAGGGTTTTAATGATGCCGCCGGAAACCCTCCCAACCCCAACGGCCTGAAGACCGATTACCTGTGGAAAGAGATCCTAACCAAGGATAGCCTGACCAATATTTTGGAAAATTATGCTCAGGTGGTTGAAAAAGAAGACCCGAAAACTAAAAAGAAGAAAAAGACGCAGATTTTCCCCCGATATCACCAGTTGGATGTCGTCCGTCAGTTATTAACAAAGGTTCAGGAGGAAGGCGCGGGCCATCGATATCTCATCCAGCATTCCGCTGGAAGCGGCAAAAGCAATTCCATTACCTGGTTGGCTCATCAGTTGATTGAGGTGGAGCAGAACGGGCAAAAAGCATTTGATTCGGTCATTGTGGTGACTGATCGCCGGATTCTGGACAAGCAGATCAAGGACAACATCAAACAGTTTGCCCAGGTTGCCTCTACCGTAGGCCATTCGCAACATTCATCCGACCTGCGGGATTATCTGAAATCCGGCAAGAAGATCATTATTACCACCGTGCAGAAATTTCCCTTTGTGGTGGATGCCATCGGAAACGAACACCGGGATCGGAAATACGCCATTATCATTGACGAGGCCCACTCCAGCCAGAGCGGGCGCACGGCGGCAAAGATGAACATGACCCTCTCTGCGGAGGGCACTGAGGCCGAGGAGGAAGAGCCGGAAGATATTATCAACCGCTATATGGAAGCGCGGAAAGTGGCCTCCAATGCCAGCTATTTTGCATTTACCGCCACCCCCAAGAACAAAACTCTGGAAGTGTTCGGCATGCCCTATAACGAGGGAGACAAGGTCAAGCATCGTCCGTTCCATAGCTATACGATGAAACAGGCCATCCAGGAAGGCTTTATTCTGGACGTACTGGAACACTATACGCCGGTGCAAAGTTACTACCGGTTGATCCAGACCGTGGAAAATGATCCCGAATTCGATACCAAAAAGGCCAAAAAGAAATTGCGCCGCTACGTGGAGTCCCACGATTATGCCATTGAGCAAAAGGCGGAAATCATGGTGGATCACTTTCTGGAAGAGGTGATTGCGCCTCAGAAAATTGGGGGTAAGGCACGGGCCATGGTGGTGACCGGAAACATCCAGCGGGCTCTCCAGTATTACTTTGCCTTCAAAAAGTATCTGGAGGAAATCAAAAGCCCCTATAAGGCCATTGTTGCCTTCTCTGGGGAGCCGGAGTTTAAGGGCGAAAAAGTGACCGAAGCCGGATTAAACGGCTTCCCAAGTAAAGACATCCCGGATCGGATTCAGGAAGAACCCTATCGCTTTCTTATCGTTGCCGATAAGTTTCAGACCGGCTATGACGAGCCGTTGCTTCATACCATGTACGTGGACAAGCCTCTGGAAGGCATTAAAGCCGTACAAACCTTGTCCCGCCTGAACCGAGCATACCCGAAAAAGCATGACACTTTTGTGCTCGACTTTCTCAACAATGTGGAGACCATCGAAGCCGCATTCTCAGACTATTACCGAACCACGATCCTCAGCGAAGAGACCGATCCCAACAGACTGCATGACTTGAAGGCCGAATTGGACGGCTATCAGGTCTACCGCTGGGAGCAGGTGGAACAGTTTGTTCAACTGTATCTGACCGGTGCAAGCCGGGAACAGCTTGATCCCATTCTGGATGTGTGTGTGGGTCATTATCTTGAATTGGATGAGGATGGTCAGGTGGATTTCAAGGCGAAAGCCAAGGGCTTTAACCGGATGTATGGGTTCCTGGCCTCGATCCTGCCCTTCAGCAATGCAGAGTGGGAAAAGTTCTCTATCTTCCTGCATTTCCTGATTCCCAAGCTTCCGGCTCCCAAAGAGGAGGATTTATCCAGGGGAGTTTTGGAAGCCATTGATATGGACAGTTACCGTGTGGAAAAACAGGCAGAAATGGCAATTGTTCTGGCCGATCAGGATGCCGAAGTTGACCCGGTACCAACGGCGGTTGGGGGCAGTAAACCGGAACCGGAACTGGACTACCTCAGTAACATCATTCGGGAGTTCAATGACCTGTTTGGCAATATTGGCTGGACGGATGAGGACAAAATTCGTCAGGTGATTGCGGAAGAGCTACCCGCCAGAGTGATGGCAGACAAGGCTTACCAGAACGCCAAGAAGAACTCAGACGAGCAAAACGCCCGAATTGAGCATGACAGGGCACTGGAGAAGGTTTTAATCGGCCTTTTGTCGGATCATACGGAATTGTATAAACAGTTCAGCGATAACCCCACGTTCAAAAAATGGCTGTCCAAAAGAATTTTTGATGTGACGTATGGTTCCGATATCGCTTGATTTTTAGATACGACGCAAGATGATGAAACAACCTATAGGAGAATTGACATGACAACCGAAGTGCTTACTCCACCAAGTCAGTTGGGATCTGTGTCCTTTCAAAAATATCGGCCAGTCATACGTCGAATCTTCGATATTGAGGGTACCTTGGCAATTCATCGGCAGAATGCCCCTGTTGAAATGGTTGTGCGCCAATCCCGGCAAATTTTCATTGATTGGCTCAAGCAGAAAAACGTCTATATCTCCCATGATGGTTTTTCGGGTAAGAGCTTTGTTTCCCAACCACACTTCGGTTACAAACCTGCGGAGGGTATCGCGCTGGAAGGGCAATGGGCCGTGCAACTCATTGATGACGACAAACAAGTGCCCGAAAGAAAATGGATGACAGAGTTTTATCTGGATTATAGGCAGTGGCCGGTTCGCTGCTGCATTCGCCAAACGGTTTCCCAGCCGCAAAACTCTACCTTTGAACTGCCTGAAGTCACAGTACCTAAACTTCCCCATTTTGTCCGAACATTATGTGATGAAATCGGCCTGTATGATAGTACCCATGGCTTCCTACCCGAACCATGGGAAGTGGAAGCGAGCAGTAATTTTGAAGAGTTTTACCGGGTTTTGCTAGATTCCAACCGGACTCGCCCTATTCTGGCCGTTGCCAAAAGCAAACAAGAGCAAGCGCCACTGTTAAATGCAAGCTGGTTGGCCGAACATATGCTCGGCATTGCGCATGTTCTGGTGCTGGATAGCTCATGCGGCTGGGAACTTGAAAAACGTCTAGGAAAAGACTTCACGGTCTATGACGGTGCGGTTCGAACTTATCAGCCCAGCTTGTCCGCCCTGGATGACGAGCCTTACCAGCATCCGCTCATTCTGTCACGCAAAATCCAGAACTGGGAGGGCGGCACAAAAGCGCTGGAAGAATTTTTGGCAAGCAGGCTGACAAAATCGTGCTCGTATGCCTTGGCCAAATCCAACCGTCTCTATGCCTTCTCGGATTTCAGAAACCAACAGCTTGAACAACAAAGCGTTGAGGAGGCAGCCACCTCAGAACCCTCCGAAAGTGTTGCGAGCGAGCGGCTACAATCATTGGAACGGCAGGCTCTTACGTTAAAAGAAGAACGGAATTATTATGAACAGGAAGCGTTGGGATTGGAGACCGAACGTAACCAGACAACTAAACTAATGGATGCGTTGAAGGCCGAAAATATCTCCCTTCTAAGTTCGGTTCGTGAATTGACCAGCGAGAATCAGCAACTTATCCAGTCTGTCCACCATCAGGTTGAGGAATATCCAAGCTCTCTCGGTGAACTACAGGCATGGGCCGGGAAGCACTGGCAAGGCAAGCTCCATTTTGCGAACCGTGCTTATCGAGGTGCTAAAAGCGCCTATTACGAGGATGTAGAGCTGGTTTATAAAGCATTGGACTTATTGGCGAATGAGTATCGGGATATGCGTTTAAACCCCGGCACACAAGCCTTTGAAGATTATCAAGGCAGGTTGTTAACCTTGGGTTTGGAAGATCAGGATGTCTTTTCCTCGGAAGGTTCAGCCGGTAGTTTTGGCGACGAATACTATATTGACTGGCAGGGGCAACGATCCCAGTTAAGCCAGCACCTGAAAAAAGGAAACAGCCATGAGCAACGTTATTGCCTGAGAGTTTATTATTTCTGGTGCAACGAGACGGAAATGGTTGTTATCGGGTGGCTGCCTTCACACTTAAAAAACAGGGCGACCTAATTTCTACCGTGTATCAAGGCTAAATACTGTATTCCTGCCAATTTGACTGGCCCTTTCCTAAAGTTCCTCTCTGATCCCCGGAACAGCTTGAAAAACTAGGGTTTTTTAATGTTGGGTGTGCAGACTTACTACGTTTTGCGAAGTTACATTTGGTCACAATTTTTTTGTGTCACCTTGCAAAAGTCGGGAAACCATGACTAAATGTCGATCCCACAAAAAACAAAGGACATTAGAGAGCAATAGAGAGGGCAGAATGCCATGCAAAAAAGTCATCGTGACTATAACGGCAAGTCGTTTCTTCGGAAACTGGGGCCGGAATGTTTGAAAATGTACCTTCAAGAGAGCGAGCACCCACTGAAACAGATGATGGACTCGTTTCTGGAGGACGGAGAGGATTATAACCAGCAAACTCAGGCGGTATTTGAACTGTTTGAGTCGGACGATAATCCACAACGCCAGCAGGATAGCCATAATTGGGCCTTGATCAACGATCTGGCTTCGGAAAAGGGCTATGCCGAGATGAGACGGGCCTGCAAGGACTGTAACCTGGAACATCTGTTGCAGGAAGACACTACGCCACACAGTCTGGCTATGGAGTTGTTTCTGAATCATCGCTTTGCGTTTGATCACGCCTATGCCCTGTTGCAGATTGATTTCGTGGAAGGGTGGCGTATCTTTCGAGGGAAAGACATCAGCGAGTTGAAACCCGATCTGGAGGAGGCTAAACAGAATCTGCAATCCGGGCTGATTGATTTTCTCCGTCGCCATGGTCACGGAAGAGAGTTCAATATCGATTTATATCAAAGCCAGGGGCGGATGATTCTGGACATGCGGTATGCGGGGCAACTGGTTCGTCATGAGAATTTTGACGAGGCAGGCCAGCTTCGGGCTACGTCGATCCGAAAACCCATGGAAATTGGGCTGGTTTACTACCCGGAAACGGCGCTGCTTAAGGTAAAAACCCCCAGAGGGCAGGATGCTCTGAGTGATGCGGTAAAGCAGGAGTTTGCTTTTCACTATCTCCAGAACCCCTATGCCTTGTTGGAGAGTAAGGATGGCCAAGTGATCAACCTGGAAGAGTTGAAGACCCGCCGGGCGTTTCCTCCGACCGATCCTGAACACAAAGTCCGTCAGGTTCGGTTGACCAGTGTTCAATACCTGCCCGTTCCGGGTATTAAAGACAAGGTAACCATCAACTCATCCCATGGTCGGGTTTGGGAGCGGCTTGAACACTACCGGGAAGACTTAACCCGAATTGAGCTTGTATCAGCAGGCATCCAGTTTGAGTTTGAAGGGAAAGGCAAGGGGCGTTTACGAACAGTTCACATGACGGATAAAAAGAACCGGGTGACCCTCAATAACAGCCAGCGGGATGATGTGATTGCCTTGTACCTCCAACGCTGGGGGCTTCTGAATGTCTGACGGCTTGGGAACCATTCTGGCCGGTATCGGTGAAGACCTGGAATTTACGGAACCTGAAGTCAAAGCGTCATTGCAGAACCGTATTTTTCAGGTTTTCACGAGTACAGGTCTCCTGGAGCCCTATATGGGGCGGAACTGGTATTGTGAATCTTGCCTGGACATTCACGAATATGAGGATTTTCGGAAACAGCGATACCGACGATGCCCGGAAGATTTAATGGCCGAAAGGGTGCTTGTGGCAGATGGGGAAGCCCGGCGTTTTCGGTTGTCATGGGAACGATTCCGGCAAATCCTCTGTGAAACCAACCACCTGTCCCCCATGTCTGTTCCAGAAAACCGGCCTGTGTTTTTCATCGGCTCAGCATCACGGCATATCGTCTGTTGGGCTCCGGCCAGTACGCCAGAACAGCTTATAGAAGTAGCCAAGCGACTCAGAATAGATTACCCAAAACCCGATCTGGCGCTGCTGGTTCCGGATAAGCTGGTTCTTTCGTCCGACATGGAAACCCAGCTCGCCGATTTAAGGGTTTCCACTCGGAAGTTAGAGGAGACGATACTGAACGGGTGGCAGTTGCCACTGAGCGATCAGGCTGAACTAGAAGCACCCAAACTGGTGTTGGATCTCCAAAAACAGAAAATTGTGTTTCAAGGGCAGGCTTGTTCTTTTCCTCCCGGCAAACAGTATCTGTTCACTACAGCAAAAATTATTATGGAGGCCCAAGGGAGCCTTGTTTCAGAGGCAGATTTTGAATCACAGTATTATGCATTATCTTCCCAGAACAGTTCTGGCGGGATTGCCATGAGTAACTACGTCCATAAGACAGAAACGCACATCAAAACGCAGCTTGGGACGATTGTTCAGGGAAAAAGATTTTTTATAAATATACGAGGCCAAGGGTATAAGTTAAATCCGGAATTCTTGCCTGCTAAAACCCTTGCTACATAACCATTCCATTTTATTCCATTCTATTCCATTTTCATTTCAAAGGTTCATAAGCCAATCAAATCTATCCTCTAGGTAATTCACAACCTGGAGGATTTTTTCTTGTCAAAGCCCTGGAAATGTTCACAATGCAGAGCCCGTCTGGGGGTTGTCTTTGGCGAGCGTATCCACGTTCAACGGCAAGAAGTTGAAGCCATCCTCCGGGCCAGCGGTGAGATCACCCTGATCTGCCCGTCCTGCGGCACGCTTAACGAGGTTTTCTTTCGGAGGGAGCAGGCCCATGGCTGACCCCTTTCCAACAGAAGACGAGGCGTTTGCCTATCTGGAGGAGCAGTATGGGGAACCGTTGAATGAAGCCAGACGGTTGGCCATCAGTAACAACCTGTCCACCTTCTTCAGCATTCTCAACGAGTGGGATTTAAAGCAGAAGGCAAGAGGGGAGGAGGAACCCGATGAACTGGAAACCGACCGTTATCAAAAGGAGTCCGTCCATGCGAAAACAAATCAAAATAAGAAACCTGCCTCAAAGTAAGGCAGGCAAAGAAAAATATTCGATTAAAGACATTATAACAAAAAGAGGGAGGGCTGGCCAATGACCCGGAAGTTCGATCAACCCTTTGTTCAGGTAACCTGCTGGATTCCATTCCGTTGGATGGAACTCTGGATCAGCAACCATCCTCAGTTCCAGGATGTCCTGTGGGAGGCATTAAGAAAAACAGCGCAAGAACAGCAAGCAGAGAACACTGAGGAGGGAAAAGCCGATGAATAACTTCTCCGTCCGGGCTCACCTGGAGGAAACGCATCAGGTGTCCATCAGCAGAGAGGGCAAACTCGTTTGTCCCTTCTGCCAGCACCCAACGATGGGCCTGAAGGGGGATGAACTGGCCAAATGTTTTCATCCTTCCTGCGGGCGCTTTATCAATGCGTATTCAGTCCAGTCAGATCGGGAGCACCTCCAGCAGTTCATGTGGGACTTTATGCATGCAGGCCATCAGGAGCTGATAAAACAGGCAGAAGTGTCTGAAACCCGTCATGCCTATCGGTATCTGACCGAAGAACGCCGGGTCCATTCCCAGGTCATTGGGGAAAGCCCGGTTTTGGGGATTGTTCCAACAGGTTTTGAGTTTGAGAGCCGGTGTGCCCATTACCGTCAGCGGCTCCAGGAAGAAGCCAACCCCGGCCAGCTTGATGGGGATTTAAAGGCCTTTGATACCCATACGGAAACACTCCGGAAACTAAAGGAAAAACATCCGAACTGGCTGATGTTCGGTTACACCGATAGCAATCACCGGTTATGTTCTTTGAAATTCAGAGAGCCGTACGGCAAGCGTTTTTCTCTGTTCAAGCCCCTTGAGAGGGCCGGTGTCTTTAACCTGCAACTGTTTGAAACGAATGGGGACGGGTTATGGCCGTACTTGCTGCTGACCGAGGGGGAGTTCAACGTTCTGACCCTGCAAAGTTTGCTGGCGGAGAATAGCCTATCCTACTGCAAGGCGTTGGCCCTGGGAGGAGCTTCTTCCGTGGACTGGCAGACCCTGAAGCGTTTCCGGGAACAATGGCTCCTGTTTCAGGATAATGATACGGCGGGTCACGCCATGGCAAAAACCATGCAATCACATCGCACCTTTCGGCTCATTCGGTCGAACATGGCTGATGAAGACCTGGATTGTTTCATCCGTCGGTTCCAGAAACCCCAGGAAGCCCTGGGAGTGCTCAAGCAGGCCATTGGGCAAGCCGAACCCAAATACCGCTTTCTGGAGGCCATTGGAGATTCGATCAATGCGATTCGCCGCAAAGAGAAGAAGAAGCTCCTGGCTTTTGAGATTAACCAGCAAGTGGGGCATATTATGGGCAAGGAGTTAAAGGATAGGGGCATTTTCTACCGGACGGCCATTGCCCCATACTTTCTGGACGAAGAAACCCGAACGCTGTACCTCCTCAGTAAGGGTTCCAGGGATACCCAGCGTTACCTTCACCGGTTTACCCTAAACCCGGCTGAATCCATCCATAAGTTTGTGCTCAATGATCTGGAACGGATTGCTTTTGAGGAGGGCCGGGAAACCCGGATCTGCCAATTTTGCCATTATGACAGGGAGAGTAACCGGCTATATCTCTTTAATCGGGATACTGAAGTTTACCGGATTTCCGAAAACGCCATCGATGTGGTGCCCAACGGCACAGATGGGGTACTGTTTGAACCCCTGACCGATTACCAGCCCTTTACACGGGAAGAAGTCGAGTCCGAGGCCGATCAGCTCTCGGATCTCTACATTCAGCAGGTCAACCTGGAACAGGGGGCCTTGTCTGTGGATGAATACCGGATGTTACTGGAAACCTGGGTGTATCACCTGTTTTTCGACGGTCTGCATGCCACCCATCCCATTGCGGCGTTTATTGGCCCCAAGGGGTCCAGTAAAACCAGTTCCGTCCGACGGCTGGGGTTACTGCTCTTTGGCGCAGGCTTTCAGGTTTCGCCCATCCCGGATAAAGCCGATGATTTTGATGCGATTGTCACCAACGGTTTCCTGGTGGGGTTCGATAATGTAGACGGCCAGACTCAGTGGTTGAACGATAAGCTGGCCATTGTTGCCACAGGCGGTTGCGTCAAACGGCGTGAACTGTATTCCACCAACAATCTGGTAGGATTCCCCATCCGGGCACGGGTGGCCATTACAAGCCGAACACCCAAGTTCAGGCGAGAGGATGTGGCGGAACGTGTGCTACCTTTTCCCCTTAAGACATTGGAACAGAAGGTCTCCGAACGGCATCTGATGGACAAAATTCTGGCCCAGCGGGATCAATTCATGAGCTGGCTGTTGTTACGCTTGCAGGAGATTTTGCGGATGCTTGCCAAGACAGAAGGCCTTCCGGCTATTGAAACGGATCTGCGGATGGCGGATTTTGGCTCGTTTATGATCAGGCTGGCCATGGCAGATGGGGTGGAGGAGCAAGCTAAAGATATGATCTGGCGGCTGACCAAGGCCCAGTCACAGTTCACCCTGGAGCAAGACCCGCTGTTTGAACTGCTGGAGATTCTGGCACGGGAACACCCGGCTAGACGATACACCACAGCAGACCTTCATCAGGCCTTAACCCAGATCGCAGCCCGGACAGGTATTCGGTACAACTACAAGAGCGCCAATTCCCTGGGGCAGAAAATCGGCCACCTAAAAACCAACCTGGAGCAGATGTTAGATGTTCATATTGATTCTGGAAGCGGGAACACCAAAATTTATTCGTTTCGGCCAAAATCCATGGCGGCTCTTAACGCTCTTCAAAACACCGTGAACGTCCCAACCAAACCGGATTATGAGCCGGTTGGGTAAGAGGTAAGAGAGGTTTTAAAAGTCATGGGATTTTTGAGAAAATACTATTCACCAGCACCACAAAAACTGGAATCGGATGAAGACATCCAAAAAAATGAGGCTCCCTCACCGCTGTTGAAGGAACTTGAGCAACTTCAAGCCATGTATCAGGCTTGTATCGATCTGAAGAAACGGTCAGATTATAAGGATTTCTCGCCCGTTACCCGTAAACATGAGGCCATGGCGTTGAAATGCCTAAAAACCCGGATAACGGAAATACAAGGCCTATCAACCTCTCAGCTTTTGATGCCTCGTTAACGCAATTGATGCTATCGGAAGTGGTATCAGTTTAGAAAACTGTCACAAGTCGTTTCTCCTAGTTGGACAAGCTATCGTACAATTACCTTATGAAACAGATTTTACGGCTTTTACCTGTATTTATGACTATTCTGCTTGTAGCAGGCTGCTCTGCTCCACAAAATAAGCCCGGAAGGCTAATTGAAGTGGGAAAACCTAACATGCACAGGACTTCGAGCGAATCCGTGGTTTTACCTACTGGAGAAGTTCTCTTTACGGCTGATGCGGATTGGGGCAAAACCATCCCGAATCCAGAAATATATATGCCGCATGAACGAAGGTTTTATCCGACAGGACAGTTGAAAATACAGAATCGCCGACGTTACAGGACAACGCTGTTAAATGACGGTCGGGTGATAATGGTTGGTGGGCATGTTGGCAGTAACATTGATAATCCGGCAATGGAAGCAGAAATATATGACCCGGATACAGGAACATTTCATTTAGCAGGTTCCCTTAACTATCCACGAACAGGCCTTACTGCAACTACGCTATCTAACGGCAAAGTCTTTATTTCGGGCGGTAGTATCGGCGGAAGAGAAACATATGTCCTGCAAACGAAAACAGAATTGTATAATCCTGAATCGGGTATATTCTCTATAGGCCCTGATTTAAATAAAGGTCGTAGTGATCATAAGACGGTAGCTTTGACAAATGGCGATGCTCTTGTGTTCGATGGGTATCGATACGAACTTATTCATGACAAGGACGGGCAATTCATTGAAATGCGGAAGGAAGAGAATATTGATCTTATTGAACTCTATCATCAAGCGACCAATAAAATGATACCCGTAAAAACACCCGTACCTATTGAACCTAATTACATAGTTAATTGCATACCACTTCCAGATGGCGATGCGCTATTTATAGTAAGTGACCGTGACAGAGCCAGCTTTTACTTGTTTAGACATGTGTCAAAAGACCTTGTAGAGGTTCCAATTGCGCCAAAAATGAGGCGAGTAGCGTCTGCTCTCATTCTTAAAAATGGAACCATACTGGTTTCCGGAAGTAAAATGAGTAGTGAAGCAAACACGTCAGATGAGCTACTCACGCTTGATTTATCCAGCAATACGATTTCAACAATCGGACAATTTCAGAAATACAGATGGGCGAGTCGAATAATATTATTGTCCTCTGGGAAATTGTTGATAACTGGAGGTGGTGGCGAGTATGGCGTATTCCACTGTTATCCTATTGGCCGATGCCCCGTAAAGGAAGTAGAGATTTTTGATCCGGAGTTAGCTTCATCAACGATAGTGGAGAGTTTCAAGAAAGATGATATGGTGCCCACTGGTGTATTTGCGCTTAATGATGGTCAGGCTCTATTAAGAAGTACAAAACACACTTTCATCTATGTTCCAAACGAACTCGACAATGATGATAAAAAGCCAAGGGCGGAGGCAGATCAATAAGCCAATCAAGGCCCTGTCCTGCCCCTTCTTGTTTATGAAAGTGCTTCCAGCATTTCCTTGGCTTCCCGAAGTACAGCTCTGTAGTATGCTCGGCGTTGTTTCGACTCTTGTGAATAGTGTCCGTGGTGCAAGTTGGCAGTTCGGGAGTTTTCTAGCCCTTCTTTGGTCTTGGGGCCGGTGGATTTGCCCCCATGCAGACGACAGCGGCCATTTTTCATGGCAGGCTGACGGCAGGCACTCTCTTTCCGGGTTCTGGCCCCGCATCGGGGGGCTTTGGTAAAATCGCCGGGCGGATTTCCGTTTTTGAGCCAGCCCCTTTTTTGAAAAAAGTCTACTTTTGTCCCCCTTTTTTCTCGCTGGACATGGAGTTCATTGGGCGTTTTTTGATCCATCCCCGTCCCCTCCCCCCTGCTGAATATTTCCAACAACGGCTTGTCCGCCCTGATTCACATTCACATGTTGGACATTAATGGTCTGCTGGCCCTTGGTTCGATACTTGTTCAGAGCCTCTACCTGGGCGGTAAAAACCTGCATTAGCTTGGCAGCATGTTTGAGGCTCATATCTCTAGCTTCAAAGTGTTGGCCTTTGACCATGGCTAACTTGGAGCATTCCAGGGCCATATTGTGAACGGCTACCATCTGGGTTGCCAGCATGCCCTCCAAAGGGTCTTTGGGCTGAATGCCGTTCATCATATCAACAGCAGCATTGGAAGCATCCAGATCAGGATCTCCAGGCATGGCCAGTATTGCCTGATTCATCAAATGACATGCGGTCTGATGATGGTAAGTTCCTGTGGTTTCCAGAAACTGTGCCCTTAGCAGTAGCGGATCAGTGGTGTCCTGGTGTAATTTCTTACTATTCTCACTATCCTGAACAAGCTTGACCGGATTTCGCTTGCCAATAACTTTGCCCAGCCGGTCAATAGACTCTTTTTCTCTATCACTATAACGAGCTTTTGTAGGCAGACTCAACTTTTTCTGCCCTCCAGCGTTACCTTTTCCTTTTCGGACTGGCGAGTTCTTCTTTTTTTTGGGTTCTTTCTTTACCATCAGTATGTCTCACATGTTATTGAAGTCATATTTCTATTATAGAGGTACTTCAGGCCATGGCCATCCTCCAGATGCTCACTAATCCGTATGCATGACTAGACAAAATGTTACAAAACACCTCATTTGTAGCATTTGATGCCTGTAAGAGTCAGGCCGCTTCCTTTAATAACCGAACCATGGCCTCCTGGTTTTCGATAATGAAAGTTCGAAAGTTGTCCACCCATCCCGACCACCAATTCCCCTAATATTTTAAACAACCGGCTTTTAGCCGATAATCAATGTTTGATAATACAAGGTCTTAAAAGGAAATCCACAACAAAAAACAATAAGCTAGCTTGAGATAAAAGAAGTTAATTTACAAAAGCCACTATTTTTTTAAATTCTGGGGCTCTAAAATCCAAATCGCCTTTGATCAAATCGCTTTTCTTAGGATCGCCATAAGGAACAAGCACTTTTATAATCGGTTCATCTGGATGGAGTTGACGTACAATATCAACAGAGGGATAAAACCATAGACCGTGTTGCCTGCTTCCTTTATCTCGACTAAACAAATCTGACTTGTATTTTTTCCCTACCTCATAAGTAAAGCCACCTTTAGTCGAAGCATTAGTCCGATAGCCGACAATAGAATCACCTTCTATTTCAAAATGATAACCTCTTTGAAGTTCTTCTAAGCTCGGTCCATTAATAGGAAGAGTACGATCAAACACAGTTCCTGTCCAAATAGTCGTGTCATCCGCTACCATTCGAAGCAATTGAGCTCCCTCAAGTTCTGCGTCTGTTAGATCCGTACCCTTTATAATGGCGCCAATTAAATTTAAACCCGATAAATCGATTTTAGGCAATCTTTTTCCTGAAAAATTATACCCTTCTAAGTTTAGAGGTTCTTTTTGATTATCAAGTTGTTGCTTTATCTTGTTAAAAGTTTCAACGTCCTCTGACTCAAGTGCTCTCAAAGCTTTTTGCCGCAATGAAGCACTTCCAAAAGAAACTTGATCTTGCGCATGAAAAGAAACAAAAGAATGAGAACCCTTATTGCCAGAGTGAGAAGTCGGTTGAAAATTAAAATGTGATATTAACATTTATAATTCCTTTCTTAAGTTACTGCCTCAAGGCGACTAGCTTTATGGTTCTCAGGACGATGAAATGGTAACTTATTCCAAGTAAGTTCTTCACCGAGCTTAGATAAGCGAGAAAAAATACGGACATAACTTCTATTCCAAGGAGAGGAAACTCTTGAAAATTCTCGAGCACCATGCCCAACCCCATCAAATAAATTATTAAACATAATTAATTTTGGTTGGCGCCGCCCATTTTCTCCCTTCTTAGGAATCGTATCAATCTCGAAAAGGTAATCATTAGTTTTATTTTTGTACTTTTCTTTTAATACAGGGGAACAAGGAAAGTCATGCTTATTTTCTTCAAATTCATATAAAGATTTATTTCCAGCCCTTAAGTTGCGATCTTTTGCAAACTGTAAATCATCAAAAAAAATAAATTGCCCGCCAGTCACACCATAAACTTTATCATATATATGGGAAGCAATAAGCGTATGAGAGTCATGGTGAAGGCGCTTCAACGTAAATTTAGCTGCATTCATAAAACCACAAGGCTGTTTGAAGAAACCATCTTTTTGCCTGAAACCTCGAGTTTCTACGTGTTCTGAATGAAGAGAAGGAGAAGAATCACTCTTCTGAAGAGTATTTAAGAAAAGCTCACTAACACCTGTGTAAAGTTCATTTTGAAACCGTTCTCTTCCTTTTTCCGTATGAACAAAGTCACCAATGTTATCAATAACGAGAAAACCAGGACTCTTCAACGAGTCTCTTTTAAGCATGCTATAAGCCCTTTTAAGAAGGTTCTGAGTAGGCATTAAACGACGATTAGACCAAACAACATCTTTAGAAGCACCCTGCTCCATATGAATCAACCAAGTTGAAGGATTATTTTCTAAGTCCCGTTTTTTCCATCCAAATTTAGGAAGGAAAGATTGGCTGGGTAAGTGATGAGTTGTAGAAGGTGTAATCATATTTAGTCACAATTTTTTAAAAAATTAATTAACTGTCGTGAGAGAATAAAATTCCTAAAAAAATATAATTTTGCTACGCAGAGCTTGTCGTTACAAATATTTACATTCTGCAAATTTCAAAGTACTTAAACCCTATCTTCTTACTAGACCCTATTAACTAGTGTTTATAGATAGAATTACATTAAAAGATTAAACGCTTTGCCTTTCTGATAAACTGTGGCCTCTTTCCTTTAGTCAGAGTAATACCCTCTGATAGCTTACCTATAGCCCCACGGCTTTCGGTTATAAAAATTCGAAACTTATCAAGGAGAGTCGACCCATTCTATACAAAACAAAGTAAAGTTAGAGAAAATATCCCAATGTCCCGAAAAGACACAGAGAATAAGGGTCAATGGAGACGCTTCCCGACCTACTTACCGTACAACCCGTATGCTCACAGACTCCCAATCCCATTGCTTAGCCTGCTTATCCCACCAAAATGTTCCGGTCTCCTGCCGTACCTGATTGGGCACACCGCCGGGACCGCCTAATTCTACCCGGTAGTTGCACCTATAGCCCTGGCCGAATTTTTCACAGCGGTGATTGTGTAAGGATGCCACATAATCGTATTTTGGCATCCTTAAGTCGGCAAAGGCCTCTCGAGCAGTATCCACCCCCAGCCATAACCAGGCACCTACAAAAGCAACCGCAGGTGAAATGGAGTCGTTGGCCTTAGCCATTTTCACCAACGTTGGTGAAGAGGATGGTCGAATGCTTTGCCGGTATTCATTCATATATTGTTTTAGTTTACGGTTAATCGCCATCCTCATCTCATTCGGTTCCGGAGCCCGGTTGTCGGCGGTTTCGCGTTGCCGTTTGATGTACTCATCAAACAGTTCCTGTTCACTTTTAATATGAATACCCTGATTGGCTAAAATCCGTTGCGCCGGTTTAAAACCTTTTTTAGCCGCCTTTTCATAGCATTCTTTCGCCTTTTCCCGATCCACCGGCAAGCCCCCTAATCCTTGGGCATAGGCATGCCCAAGGTAAGCATAAGCGGCCATGTAATGTCTTTTTTCAGCGGCAAATTCAAATGCCTTGACCGCCTCAGCATATCGCCCCTGCTGCCACAAAACCCGGCCGTGCGGAAAAAAGACCGTGGATACAGGTGGAGAGAATTGAACGGCCTGACTGCAATACCGGTACGCCAACGGTACATTCAATGCCTCATCTGGCACACCGGGATTTTCAAGGCCATAGCGCACCTTTTGCGGATCCTCTGGATGAGAGGCCAGCAGGTGACACTGCTTAATAACTCCTCGCTGTTGCTCCCGTTTAGCCAAAGTTAGGGGGTGGTATGGCGGTTTTTTCTCGGCACCACTCACCCCTGTCCACCCCATGGTCAGACTATAGACCACCAAGCAGATGGCAATTAGTCGTTTCAGGCCAAAGCAGCTTAACATAATCTGTTTAATCCCCAGTATTGAGTCCGTCACGATACCAGTTTCCAACCAGTCTTTGGCTGAGGTTACTACAATCATGACTGTGTGTAAATTCATAGCGCCATGTTCAAGGTAAAAAGCCGTTTGGGTTAAGCTTAAGCCAGGCTATCCAATAAAAACCTTACCTGTGAAAGTTATTCCAGTATTAAAAGAAGAATCACTACAAAAAAGGACACAGTACTCATTTGGCTTTAGGTGAATGTCAGGCTAGGCTGTTACGAGGCTCTCATGGCGAGACATCTTGACGTTGGAGTAGCCTCGGATTTTTTTGAGCTGTCCAAAATCTTTCTTTTCAACAAAAGTGAATGAAGCACCAGGCTTACCAGCCCGGCCTGTTCTTCCTATTCTGTGGATGTAGAATTCGACTTCTTTTGGTAGATCGTAATTAAAGACAGCTTCAATATCATCGACATCAATGCCTCGTGCGGCAACGTCCGTGGCAATAAGCACCTTCGTCTTGCCCTTTCTAAAACCTTGCATGATTTTGTCACGTTTAGATTGACGCATCCCACCGTGCAAGCCGTCTACCAAATAGCCTTCACGTTTCATGGTCTTCACCAGAGCGTCGACTTGCCATTTGGTGTTACAAAAGACCAAAGAAATTTCAAATTGATGCTGTTTTAAAAGCTTGATCAATGTGCTGCTTTTTTCTCGCTTTGAAACTTCTAAATAATGCTGCTCTACTTTCGGAATCGGTTGATCGTGCTGTTTGACTTTGAGGTGTTCTGCGTTTTGTTGGTAGAGCTTGGTCAACTCCAGAATGGCCGGAGGCATGGTGGCTGAGAATAAAACCGTTTGCCGATCCCTCGAAGGGGTTTTGGCTAAAATATCTTCAATGCTTTTTCTAAAGCCCATGTTCAACATTTCGTCTGCTTCATCCAAAACCGCCATGGTCACTTGGTTCAGCTTTAAGCGTCCCCGTTGAATGAGATCAAACACGCGACCCGGGGTGCCGATAATGATTTGAGGATTTCTTTTGAGATACTGAACTTGTCGAGCAATGGGTTGTCCGCCGTAGACTGCCATCGATCGAATTCCGGTAGTATGCTTACTAATTTTTCGGAATTCTTCGGTGACCTGAAGCGCTAACTCCCGAGTTGGGCAAAGTATAAGCGCTTGAATCGCCTTGTTGTTCGGGTTGACTTGTTCGATGATAGGAATGGCAAAGGCAGCTGTTTTCCCTGTGCCAGTTTGGGCTTGGCCAATAATATCAGCCCCTTCCAGTAGTTTTGGAATCGCTAACGCCTGAATTGGCGAAGCTTCTTTAAACCCCATTTCAGAAACAGCTTGCTGTACGGCTTTGCTAAGGGGGAGGGAAGAAAAATCATTCGGGTTCATGTAAGATCCTTATGCCTGTAAGGCAGTTAGTAAAGTAAGAGAGGGGAATATGAGGGAATTTTGCCTGACTCTCTTTTGATTTAAAAAGAGTCGCGCCTTAAAATTGATGGCTGAGAAGGAAAAATTTTATCGAAAAAGAGTTAATGGCTCTTGGCAAGCTTTTTTGTGGAGCTGTAATGTTGAGAGACCGGGACAATGTCAAAGGCCAGTTTGAGTTTTTTCATGAGAGAAATGACAATATAGGTTATATCAAGTTCATACCAGTAGTGTCCATTTCTGGCCGCTCGCTGGTCAGCGTGATGATTATTATGCCAGCCCTCACCAAAGGTAAGCAAGGCAACCCAAATATTATTACGACTGGCATCAGGGGTTTCGTAGTTTCGATATCCCCAGACATGAGAGACTGAATTGACACACCAAGTTGCATTCAGGGTACAGACCAAGCGAAGCAGGCCACCCCATATAAACCAGGAGAGACCTAAGTCCATGCCACCTCTGAGAAAACCAACCGCAAACAAAAGGAACATAAACAAGCTGTTAAGAGTGATGTAGTGAGTCTCAAAAAAGCGCATGCCCTTATCCTTATGTAAGTCGAGTGCGAGCCGCTTGGTCGTTTCATAAGACTCATCAAGCTGAGGGTGGCGGAAAAAGGGCCAAAAATAATGTGACCAAAGAAAACTGACCGATGGCGAATGGGGGTCGAGTTCCTTGTCGACTTGGCTGTGATGCAACCGGTGAGTTGCTGTCCACCAAATGGGGCCCCGTTGAAAAGCAAGACAGCCAATAAAGGTGAGTAGATATTTAATGGGTTTATAGGTCTTATAACTTCGGTGGGCCAGCAGTCGGTGGTAGCAAAGGGTTGTTCCAAGGCAGAGGGTGATGCAATAAAGGGAAATAAAAACCCAAAGTCCCTCCCAGGTAAAACTGGGAACCGCTAAAAAGAGACTGCCATGCAATAAGATATAGAAAATAAGTTGTGGCCACTTAACGCGTTGCCACGTGGCGTAATCCGGCAATAGTTTGGACATAAGGGTTTAAAATCTCGACTTATTTGAAAGGCTTTGCTTCTTCTTAATTCCCGCTTTTTGCCTAACTCTTGCCATGGATTTTAAACTTGAGAGTATTGAAATAACGCCTTCGTACTTTTTGAATAAAGGTGCCAGCAAATCGCATCTCGTTTATATTACTCCATCCCAAAAAGACTTTCAATCTTATACCTATATTTATTCCGAGTCTGAATAACCGTTACCTCAATCCCTGTTGTTGATAAGTAGAGTCGAATAATTTTAAGCGTTTTAATAACAGATTTCTCCTGTTCAAACACTGGTAAACCTCGTAGAATGACACCATGATGAAAAATGTGATGGGCATGATTTTAGCGGGTGGCGAAGGACGACGACTTTTTCCCCTGACTCAGGATCGGGCGAAGCCCGCTGTACCCTACGGCGGGCGGTATCGAATTATTGACTTTGTGCTCAATAATTTTATTAATTCGGGTATCTTTAAACTCAAGGTCCTCACCCAATTCAAATCCGATTCACTGAATCAGCACATTTCTAAAGGCTGGCCCATGAATCCTATTTACGGCCAATTTCTGGATTTAGTCCCCGCTCAAATGCGTACGGGACAAAGCTGGTATCAGGGAACCGCTGATGCCATCTATCAAAACCTAAATCTCATTGCGGATGAAATGCCCGAATGGGTCTGCATTTTTGGTGGCGACCATATTTATAAAATGGACATTAGCCAAATGATCGACTGGCACATCCAAAAGCAGGCCGTCCTTACGATTGCCGCAATTCCGGTCCCCATCGAAAAAGCATCGGGCTTGGGTATTATTGAAGTTGACGAGAACCATCAGATCATCGGTTGGGAGGAGAAACCAAAAAACCCCAAGGAAATGCCTTATCGACCCGGCTGGGCACTGGCGTCCATGGGCAACTATGTCTTTAACCGGGACATTCTGATTAAAGAACTAGCGAAAGACTCGCTGAGAGAAGATTCTAGCCATGATTTTGGTCATGACATTATCAAGTCTATGGTTTCTCGTTCCCCCGTATTTGTTTATGATTTTAATTCCAATCAGGTTCCGGGCGTTTCTCAAGGTTCCAAAGAACAAGGCTATTGGCGAGACGTCGGGGACATTGACGCTTACTGGGAGTCTCACATGGATCTAGTCTCACCGGATCCGGTTTTTAACCTCTACAGTCAGGAGTGGGCTATTCGGACTCTATCGTATCAAGCGGCGCCTACAAAATTTGTTCATAACGAAGGAGAACGACGCGGTTTTGCTATGGATTCCATGGTTTCTGACGGCTGTATTATCAGCGGAGGACAGATTACGAACTCGGTCATTTCGCCTTATGTTCGTATTAATAGCTACTCCCAAGTCGATCAATCCATTTTGTTCCATGGCGTTAACATCGGACGACATGCCCGAATTAAAAAAACCATTATCGATAAAGGTGTCATTATTCCCCCTCATACCGAAATTGGCTATGACCCTAAGGCCGATGAAGCCCGTGGCTTTTTCGTTTCCCCTAGCGGGATCACGGTCGTGCCAAAAGGAACCGAAATTTAGTGCTATTTTTTTCGTCGAATTCAAAGAGTTGGCGAGGGTTCGGACTCAAGAGCAGTCGATTTCTGCTCCAGCAACTTTAGCACCCTTCTTGCCACTTCTGGCTTTGGGCTACGAGGGATTGTAACCTGAGAACCCTCTGCCAATAAAACAGTGACCTCGTTTTCATCCGATTGGAATCCAATATCCGTCCGGCTAATATCGTTGGCGATAATGGCATCCAATGACTTGCGTCGAAGTTTATCCTGCGCATTGTCCAGCAGGTTTTCAGACTCCGCCGCAAAGCCAACGATACGCTGATGCGTTTTCTTCCGTGAGGCTAAACGACCTAAAATATCATCTGTAGGTAAAAGCCTCAGTTCAAAAGCACCTTGCCCTCGGCGTTTAATTTTCTGCTCCGCTGCCTTGACCTGAAAATCGGATACAGCCGCCGCCATAAAAAGCCAATCGGTGCGTTCAAACTGTCCTTCAAGGGCTTCCGCCAATTCAGCGCTCCGCTCCACTCGAATAACAGGATAAGGCCGCTGGTTCAACAGAGGCAAATGAACTGAACTGGTGACGATTAGAGTCACTTCGGCCCCCATGGCATAAAGTTCATCCGCAAAAGCGACCCCCATTTTGCCAGAACTCCGGTTGGTTAACACACGAACCGGATCAATGGGTTCCCATGTACCACCAGCCGTTACTAAGACCCGCTTTCCGGAAAACAGGTGCCTTTCAGGGTGCGTTGCACGGTACAAGGCATGGAGAACAGTTTCCATAGAAGCCAGATGACCTTCACCCGTTTCTCCGCAAGCCAACAAACCCGACGAAGGCGGAATCAGGGTGATGTTTTCCAATGAAATAAGGGTCTCAACATTTTTTTGCGTTAACGGATTAAGCCACATCCGCGTATTCATCGCCGGAGCAATGAGAAGAGGCTTCCCCGTAAACGCAATCGCCGTGGTGGTCAAAATATTGTCTGCCATACCATGAGCCAGTTTGGCTAGCATGTTCGTCGTAGCAGGCATAATCAGAAACGCATCAGCCTGCTGAGCTAGCGCAATATGCTGGGGAAGCCCATCGACATCGAGGGCCATTTCGCTTAAATGGACTTCTTCTCGGGTCAAGGAGTGCAGAGTCAAGGGCGAAATAAACCGAGTGGCTGATTCCGTCATGAGAGGAATGACCCGTTTGGCGCCTTTTCTTTGAAGCTCCCGAATTAAATCACAGGCACGATAGGCGGCAATACCGCCACAAATGCCCACCAGTAAGGTTTTTCCTTGAAAATTCATCTTATTAATCTACATTAAAGCCAAGGCAAATACCAGACCGCTTTAGCCCTCGATCACCCCAACCCGAGGCCCCCCATTGGGTCGGTCCTGTTTTATCGACTGATCGGATTGGCCTATCAGGCTGAGTTCTTTTTTGGCCTTTCTCATACCACCCACCGAAGTTAATAGAATAGCCAGCGTCAAGGAAAGTGCAAAGAGCATACGGTCTTCTTTATTTCCAATTTCCCGGCCAGCATCAGTAAATAAGCGATCCGAAGCAGCTTTTGTCTCTTGAACATAAGCGGGGTCGGCTTCTAATAAAAACTCATCGAGCATTCGGTGGAGAATGGGCTTGATTTGGTGATAATGCTTAACCCCTTTCAGCGCCTTAAAATAACCTTCAAGCACTTCCGGTTGATTCTTCGAGACTTGCGCCAGTTGTTCGAACATCTCCTGTTTCACGCTTTCAAACGCTTTATCTGATGAGCCACCGTGACTCTTTAATGCTTTTTCGTGAGCCGCCCACAGATCCGCCAGATGCACAACAACGGACTGATTAAAAATCTCTTGTTTGATTTGATTTAAATCGCTCATCCCTGAAGTCGGAACCAACTGAAAAGGCATTTTTTTCGTTTGTTCTAAAATGGGTCTTAAATCTGATTTTAGCTCGGGCTTACTCAAAAAAAGCCAGCTCGTATGAAAGGTCGCGCCGACAAAGGCAAGAGCAGCCATAAAGCGGCTAAACCATAGAATACCTCGTGGGTACTTTTGAAATAGGCCTTTGGAAGAGCCCTTAGCTTTCTCTCCAAAGTGTACGGGTGAATGAAACGCTTTCTGTGGATAATTCTCTCCCGCTACGACCTGCCCGGAACCGGAAGGTGAATAAACCACAGGGTTAATTGCCATCATAAAAATGCTCCTTTTCAGTTTCTGAACATCAGCTTACTACAACCGTATAAATTGTGAAAAGAAAAGCTCAAATTAACTAACAAAAAACCCTTTGATTCATTGAATCAGAGGGTTAAAATTACCGGTGGTCAGACTCGAACTGACATGGATTGCTCCGCTCGATTTTGAGTCGAGTGCGTCTACCAATTCCGCCACACCGGCTCTTTGAATTGGGTTTGTAGTGTATCATTACTCAAGAGGGCTATCAAGAAAAATTCCAAAGCGATAGGCTGGCCTGCCTCGAACCCGTATTCAATTTTTTTAGGACTTATAAAAAAAGACCGCCTTTTCCAAGAATGGGCGCCCTTTTGTTAGAGGAAGATAAGAGAAATAAGAGGTTTAAGCGCTTAAAGCGAGCCGGTTTCCAACCCCTGTAGGTGGCTGTGCTGGATTTTTAAGTTCAAAAGACGTCGGAACTACAGCTTGCCCAAATCGAGGGTTTTTTGTCGTTTGCTTTAATAGAGGACAATTGGGGCCGTCTTCACAGAGTCCAGGAGGAAGGATATAGTTTGTTTCAGGGCGGCCAGCGACAATGCTAAACATGGGTTGGGATCTCCCGATTGTAGAATGTTGTTTTTGATTTTTTAAATCTGTATAGACATCGGTTGATGAGTGGTGTCTATGGTTAGAAGATAAACGAACCACAATGAAATATCAACCTAACCTTGGTTAGTACGAACAAAATTTAACAAAACTTTATGATCATATGAAAAGCATTGACCACTAAAAGGGGAGGGTGGGGAAAGGAATCATTATTAGTATTTCCCGCTCAAATTATGGATGGTCAATGTGCTTTTCATCATCAAAAGCGGTGGGCACAATCACTCGTCCGGGCAACCCCACCCCATGGATTCCCTTCCGGAACAACCGCCGGAAAATCGGGTGATTGTCTACGCCTATGAGTTCACTTCGATCGTAGGTTGCCGTAATACCGGCCTTATTACTTAGCTCAACCCGACCATTTTCCGCATGCCGCCAGTAACATTTTCGACAAATGCGGTTACCCGTTAAGTAAAACGTATAAGCTTTATCCCTCTTAATCTTGCTCGTTCGGATTTTAGCTCCGAAAACAGGCGGTTTCCCCAATAAACCCAACAACAGGAAAGGGATTAAGCTGGCAACCACAAGCATTTGTTTCGTCTGTCGCATTAAACTAGGCTTTAACCCTCTATTTATATCCTTTTCATTTTAGTCCGATTTCTTATTAAAGGAAACGGCTCGGCCAACAATCCATCGGTGAATGCTTTTCCCCATGCGTAGCAAGATGTCAGGCTCCTGAATTAGGTTATTACCGACAGGGGTTCCATTATCCAATCGATTATAAAGGATCATTTGTTTATCGGGTGAGGCGATTTTCTGATGAACCTGATGAGTCGTCGTCGGGTTAACAAGGCTATCCACTTCGTTCATTAGCGTTAACACGGGGACATTAATGAATTCAGAGGACTCCTGAGACACCTGCATCATTTTTTTCATCGTAACCCAGCTATCAGGTGTAAGTCGTGTCACCTTTTCTGAATAGCCCTTACTGGCTAAAGGGGTCTGTGCATAGGCTTCGGGAAAAGGAATAGGCTGCCAGGGGAGCCCTATTTTTTGTAAGATTCGCTGGAGGTGATAGTTGAAACGGAACCTTCTGGAAACAGAGGCTTCTGAAAATTGAAACGTTGGAGAAATCAACACCAGACCTTTAATTTTTTTGTTGTCTGAACGAGTACTGGAAAGTAACGTGGCCAGTATTCCTCCTAAATTTTGCCCGATTAAGAAGACAGGGACCTCATGGGTTTTACTTAACCACTCGAGAGCATCATAAACTTGAGAGACTAGCTGGTTGGGGGTTTGAATATCTCCAACCGGGGAGCCGGAAGAGGAGGACTCAGAGTTAGAATTTTTGTACCCTAAGTCCTCAATATCCAATCCGTAAACCTGTGGATGCTGATCTGAAAGGAGGCAGGCCAGAGGTCCCATTTCGGCGGATGTGCTGTTTTCGCCATGAACGAATAAAATGGACGGGTCTTTTTTAAACGCATTGCCTTTTTTCTCACTTTCCACCGAGGGTCGCCAGAGGCGCATCTTCAGCTCGCCGTCGTAGGGTCGCTGAATTGTAAATACTTCTGAACGGGCTTCAAGTTGCTCTGTGGATAAGATCGGTAGGCTGGTTGGCGTGATTTCAGCTTTGCCTCCATCACTTTTTCCAGAAAAGCGGATGGCAAATTGGTTTTTAACGAGGGGCTTTCCGGATAAATGCCTCGTTTTCAATAAAGGTTGTGAGAGAGTATTGCGCTGAATTTGCATATCGTTATTCCCCTTTCCCACAAGTCATACAAGTAGGAGCTGTCCTTCCCCTTCTTGTGCAGGGTTCACTCTTATAAATCGTTCTATACTTACTATAAGTAAAAAGAAAAAAGGTGACAATGGATAAATGCCCATGGGATCGACCACGTAGAGACAGCAAATCATAGAATCCGATGCTTTTCTCTTGATCTCAAAGTATTTCGGTAATAATATAGGGTTCCTTTAAAGACGAATAGTAAACAATACGATCTGGAGACGTTTCCAATGAAACTTGAAATCCACCCGGAATACCACCAAGTTAAAGCCACCTGTGTTTGTGGTCACATCATATCCATTGGCTCAACCCAACCTTCTATTTCGGTTGAGATTTGCGAGAATTGTCATCCGTTCTATACGGGACAGCAAAAAATTATTGATACTGAAGGGCGTGTAGAACGCTTCAAAAAACGGCTTGAGCAAAAACAGGCCGCTACAATAGAGGAAGCTGAGAAGCCGAAGCTCGAAGTGCTTGATAACCCGGCGGGCAGTAAAGCTGAGAAAAAGAAAAAACGGGCAGAAGCCAAAGCGGCTGAAAAGCAGAAAAAAGCGGAAGAAAAAGCGGTACGCGAAAAGGCAGCGGCTGAAGCACAGGCGAAAAAAGACGCTGAAAAAGCGGCTCGTTTGGAGAAAGAAGCCCAAAAGAAAGCCGAAGAGGCTAAGGTTGAAGCGCCAGCGGCTGAAGAAGTTAAAGCTGAAGAAACCAAGGTTGAAGAGGCTAAAGCTGAAGCGCCAACGGCTGAAGAAGTTAAAACTGAAGAAACGGCTAAGACTGAAACGGCGACTGCTGAGAACCCTGAAGAAAAATAGCCTTTTAAATTTTGAAACCCTGAAATTTGACGTGTTCACGCACCATGATTTCAGGGTTTTTTGCGACAGATTAATGAGGGCGACCCCATGCAAAAACTCATCTCAAAGCTCGAATCCATCGAAAAAACTTATCACGCTCTGGGTGAAGAGCTTTCGACACCTGAAGTGCTCAAAGACTCCAATAAACTCCGGGAGCTATCGAAAAAACGGTCGGCTTTGGAAGATACCATTGAGGCGTTTAATCGGTGGAAGCTTCTGTCTGCCGAAGTTGAAGATTCGGAAGAACTAATTAAAAATGAAGCAGACGAAGAAATGCGAGCCTTTCTATCGGATGAGATCGAGCGGGCAACCCAACAAAAAGCCGAAGAAGAAGAGAACCTGCGAATTCTCCTCCTACCGAGTGACCCCAATGATGACAAGGATATTATGCTTGAAATCCGGGGTGGTGCCGGGGGCGATGAGGCAAACATCTTCGCTTCGGACTTGATGCGTATGTACCTTCGCTATGCGGAAAAGAAACGGTGGAAGACCGAAATTGTTAACGTAAACGAGTCAGATCATGGCGGGGTAAGCGAAGCCATGATTGAAATTCGAGGGACCCAAATCTATAAACAGATGAAATACGAGTCCGGCGTTCACCGGGTTCAGCGGGTTCCGGTCACTGAATCTCAGGGTCGGGTTCACACTAGCACGGCAACCGTTGCCGTCATGCCAGAAACCGAAGATGTGAATATTGAAATCAATCCGGCGGATGTCGAAATTATTACCGCACGGAGTGGTGGTGCGGGCGGACAAAATGTTAACAAGGTAGAAACAGCAGTTCGGTTGACTCATAAGCCGACAGGTATCCAAATTCACGTAACCAAAGAACGCAGTCAGCATAAGAACCGGGAAATTGCGATGAGCATCCTGAAAGTGAAATTGCATGAAATCGAAACCGAGAAGCAGAATAAAGAGATCACCGATCTCCGTCGCTCTCAGGTCGGTACAGGCGACCGAAGCGAACGAATTCGAACCTATAATTACCCGCAAGATCGAGTGACCGACCATCGGATTGGTCAGAACTTTGCTTTGTCTCCGGTTATTGAGGGCGAGCTGGACGGTGTTGTTGAACAGCTGGTGTTGGCTGATCAAAAGGCGAAAATGGAAAAGCTGGCCGAACAAGGAGACGATGCATGATATCAACTGCCAACAGCGAACGTATTCAGGATGCGATTTATGGGTTTACTCGAAGTCGTCTTCTCTTTACGGCTGTGGATCTTCGGCTTTTCACCCATATCTACGAAGGTAAAAACACCATCGAGCAGCTTACGCCGACTCTGGATGCAAACCCGCGTGCCCTACGCATGTTTATGGATGGCTTGATAGGCACTGGTTTTTTAGAGAAAGAAAAAGGCGTTTATACTCTACCCAAAGATGTTGAAAACTATCTGGTTCAGTCATCAGCCAACTATATTGGCGGAATGGTTAAACACGGCAAGCGTCTTTATGATAATTGGGGGTTGTTACGGGATGTTATCCGTTCAGGCATGCCAGCCGGTGGTGCTCAGGCCTTGACCCATATTGAAGAACATTTTTCTGAACTGGTTAAAGGCTTATATGTTTCCAATTTTAAAACCGCTCAGGAACTGGCTACCGCACTCGCCATTGGTGATGAACAGAACACGGAACTGAATATTCTGGACGTTGCCGGAGGCTCTGCCGTCTGGTCCATTGTTATGCTGGAAAAAGATCCCAAAAGTCAGGCCACGGTTATTGATTACCCTAGAGTTATTGAAGTGGCCAAGGAATACATCCAAAGTCATGGGCTAAGTGATCGTTACAGTTATATTCCAGGGGATCTGGAAGTATTGAAGTTTCCAGAAAGCCAGTATGATCTGGCGATTCTGGCTAACATTTGTCATGCGATTGGTCCGGAGGCCTCCGAAAAACTGATTGCTGACGTGGCTAAATCCCTTAAACCGGGCGGACGTATTGCCATTGTTGATTTCGTTCCAGATGATGGACGCTCTCGGCAAGGGTGGCCGCTCATTTTTGGGGTTAATATGCTTATTAGTACGGATAGCGGTGATGTGTTTACTCAGGCCCAGTATAAAACCTGGTTTGAGAAAGCTGGACTCACATTTAAGGACGCCAAAGAGCTAGAGTCAGAAGTGACCACCCTCATTGCCCAAAGAAATTAGGGGTGGGGATTCAAGATAATAATAGACAAAGCCCGTCCTGATTCATTCGGGACGGGCTTTAGTTTGCTTATGCGCAGATTGAGTTTAGAAGCGATCCCACCATTGGAAGCCTTCTTGACCACTCTTAACCGCCTGCTCCGGGAAACCGCTGAGGAATCCAACGGGAATGGCAACAGCCGTGCCAATCAGGCCTACGGGTACGAGTAGTGGGTTTTCATCGGCTTCGCCAAATGTGTTCTCGGCAAATTTCTTTTCGGTTTCAATGATGCCTTTAACACCGCCAACAAGCGCGCCAGCGCCCAAGCCAACAACGCCAGTTACAGCGCGAAGCGGAAAGCTGACTAAGCCCCATGCTAACGGGTTATCACTGGTCATCGGACCATCTTCATCTTCTGCATAAGAAGTCATGCCGAGTTGACCGACCATGGCTAACATGAGAAGGGATGCGGCTATTTTTTTATTAAACTTCATATTTTCTCCCCTAAACTATTACAAATACAAATAATTAAAGAGTGTAAATTTTTATTACACACCGCAATTTTAAGGGATCTTAATCAAAAGGGGAATAGAAAATAACAAATGAGGAAGCTTTTTAGTTGCCTAAAACAAGAGGGCTGACAAAACAGACCCCTTCAAAATCTAAATGAAGAGGTCTGTTGTTTTCCCTATTTTTCTCTTTTCCCTTATCAGCCGATTCTGGTTAAGTTAAATCCACCACTGGGGTTAATACTAGAATTGACCATGCCAAACGGCCCGGAGAGGAAATGGTTGAAAGACCCAAATCCATTATCAGTTGAGGCCGCCGTGCCAAAAACATTGTTGATAAAGCTATTGCTACCGCCACCTGGCGTTGTCGCAAACGACCGGGTTTCAAACGGGTTATTGAGGAATTGTGCAATGCCACCGTTAGGACTTAGGGAAACCCCTTGTTGCTGGAACGGATTAGTCTGTAACTGGTTGGTTCCACCAAACGGAGTAATACCAAAACTGTCAATGTTTTGAGGCGGTCTGGGCGCAAAGAACGGCTGGAATTGAGTCGTTGGCATGCCTCCTTGTAGTGCGCCTCCAATGGTTTGGGGGCCTCCGGGTCCGGCGATCATCTGATTGGGACTCACCCCAAGCGGTAAGGCGCCTGCCGATTGCTGAGGAGCAAATACCTGCTGGGCAAATGAGGGTTGAGGGCTAAACCCTGGAGGTAAAGCCGGTGAAAACCCTTGAGGTTGGAATTGGGGTTGCTGGGGTGCGAAAAACTGGGGTTGTTGGGGTTGAAATCCATTGGCTCCTAATACGGGGCTCATACCGGGTGTACCGCCAAAATAAGGCGTTGGTTGGGGTTGTTGAGGCACCGGTGGATAGGTTGGATAAGGGTAAGGCTGGGGTTGTGGTTGGGGTGTTGGATACGGCTGAGGCCCGTACTGTGGTTGTTGAGGCACCGGTGGATAGGTTGGATAAGGGTAAGGTTGGGGTTGTGGTTGGGGTGTTGGATACGGCTGAGGCCCGTACTGGGGTTGTTGAGGCTCAGGCTGTTGGGTATTGAGCATTTTCTCAAACAGTCCCATGGTTACTTTCATCATATCCAAGATCATCGGCGCTAAAGTCTGACCGAGATCAACAGGCACTTGTGTATCTGGTGTCTGATTTCCCGTACCATAACCATAGGGTTGAGCCGCAGGTGTGACAGCAGAAGTATATCCACCTGCATATCCTCCTTGCCCTTGAGCTGGCATTGTAGCGGCATTATAAATTGGCATGAAACGTTACCTTCTTACTTTCTCTTCATCTCTATCTCTCTACACCAAACGGTTATCAGTTATTCCCCTTAAGGAATAAGTAACGGTTATTATCATCACTCTCTCACCTTTACATAACCTATAAAAATAAAAACATTCTTAAGAAATAAATTGCTTCTCCTCTGTTGAAAAGAGATCTTTCAACAGAGGAGAATACCTTCTAACCGGTGTTGTTAGGTACGTTTCATGTTTTTAACAGAAGTTATTAATAAAAAACAAAGTATATTTTTAGGATATACCATAGAGTTCTTTATTTAATGATAACGTTATAAACAGGTCGGTATTTTGTATTGGTTTAATGCCTGAATGCCTTAAAATAATGCCCAAACAGGACGCTTCAAAAACGCTAAACAAGCGAATACACCTGATTTATTTAGTTTTAGTCAATTTTTAAAGCATCAAACATGGTGGTGTTAGGGTCTCGTAGAACGAGTTGAACCGCGGCAAGTGAACCTGTGAATTCAATGGTTTTATCCTGAGTAATTACTTCGGTTATGCCTCCTTGCTCTGCCAACGTTTTAAGCGCTTGCTCTGCGGCCGTGGCGGATTTAAAGGTCAAACACCCCCGTACCAGGCGGGTTTTAAATTGCTCAATGTCATCCCGGATACTTAAAAAGAAATCCCATGTGCGGCGGGTGCAACGGCGTGTACAGGTATTAAAAACATCGGTGTTGACCGGTTTTTCTGCCGGTGATGCAGGTTCAGCCTTTGTTACTGGTTTATCCGCGACCGCGACGGTTTCTTTCGTTTCCACTTCGGTTGTTTCCGTATTTTCTGCCATAACGCATTGCCCCATTTGTATTAATGATAAAAATAGAATTCAAGGGCCATCATACCAAACCACCCCTAAAAAATAAAACAGACAGCACAAGAGGGCCTTTTATTGTTTGAGCTGACTGGCAAAAAAGAGCAGCGCTTCCTGGCGGGTCACCCACCGACGAGGCTGAAACCCCCCGCCTGAAACCAGTTGTTCCGGCGAGAGTTGAAACGCGTCCTCCAGAAGGTTGTCTCGATAAGCCAATGCAACATGATTACGAGAGGCCGGTGCAATAACATCAAAATCCACAAAACGCTCAAAATTATAGAGAGGCCCTTTGGCTGTTGCCGGGTGCATTTGGTTAAAATCATCCAGCTTATAGCGGCGAGTCTCTATTTTGTTCAGGGTGATATACAAGTCACAAAAAGCGTCTCGGGCGATTTTTTCTGAAGGGTGAAACCAGGCCTCTCCCTTCAGGGTATTCCCCTTGAGTAATCTGGCAGCACTCACAGTTTCAATAGCTATGTAATAGGGGTGTGTTTTGGGCACGTCAGTGTACCGGGGGAATCCCGGCTCCTGAAGCGGCAATTTCCGAAAACCGGCAAGCCACACCGCAAATTCACCTCGGGTAATCGGCTCATCTAATTTCAATTCTTCTATTTTTAGTCCTTCGATGGATAAAAGACCCTGCTCTCTGGCGAATGCCAAAGCCTTTTTAAGGGCAGGGCTATTAAAAGTCACTGCTGTTGCCTTTAACGATTCTTCTGAAGGGGAGAAGGACGAAAACGCTTTCCGGGAAGTCAACATATTAGGCGGTACCGGGATACTGGGCGGCGGAGCAATCTCTGTCATTTCTTTTTGAGTTTTTTCCGAACACGAAACAAAAAAAATCAGACCGCCCAGCAAAACCAGACTGAAAAGGGGGCGAATGCCGAATGGGTTGCTATGGCGTTTGTTTGATTGGGCAATCAATAGAAAGGGGCCTTAATTTTGCTTTTATATAACAACATGATACATTCAAAATTATATACCGAAAGGTTATCTCGTTACGGAATCTATCACCGGGTAGATATAGGAATAAGATTGTAAGGTAAGTCCCTCAATGTCCAACCCCACCTTAGAACTTTCTAAAGAAGAAATGCGAAAAATTGGCTACCAAACCATTGATACGCTGGTTGAGCATTTTAGCAGTATCCCTGAACAACAACCGGTTAAAAATGCCTCACGCCGTTCCATGGACTGGCTGTTAAACGAAGGTATCCCGGAGCAAGAGACGCCAGCTGAGGAAGTACTTCAGTATGTGAAAGACAAGGTATTAACGAATGTTGCGTTGACTACTCACCCCCGCTTTTACTCGTTTGTCCCCAGCCCAAACAACTACATGAGCGTGATTGCGGATACATTGGCCAGTGGGTATAACGTTTTCTCCGGTGCCTGGGCTCCTTCGCCTGCGGCGGCGGAACTGGAGCTGGTGATGATTAACTGGCTACTCAAACTTTTTGGATTTCCGGTTCGAGAGGGGGGCGGCCTGTTTGTCAGTGGTGGCTCCATGGCCAATGTTATTGGACTCTCGATGGCACGGGGGATGAAAACAGCTGGGAAATTAGAAAACGCGACGGTCTATTTTTCCGATCAAACCCATTCATCTGTTGACCGGGCACTGCTTTTGTTAGGATTTGATAAGCAACAAATTCGGAAAATCTCTTGTAATTCGGATTTTCAGCTTTCTGTTGATGCTTTAAAAGAGGCGGTTGACGCGGATCGAAAAGCTGGAAAGCAACCCATTTGTGTCGTTGGAAATGCGGGAACCACCAATACGGGTGCTGTTGATCCGCTACATAAGCTATCGCTTTTTTGTCGGCAGGAAAACCTTTGGTTCCATGTGGATGCGGCTTATGGGGGAGGGGCTATTTTATGCCCGCAAGGACAGAAGATATTAGAAGGCATTGAAATGGCTGATTCCATTACGGTAGATCCTCATAAATGGATGTATCAGCCTTATGAAATTGGCTGTATCCTGGTTCGGAATCATGAATGGCTTTCTCAGACGTACCGAATGAACCCAGAATACCTCCAGGACGTGAAAGGAAATGCGGAAGAGGTTAATTTTTACGATTATGGTGTTCAGCTCACCCGACGGTTCCGGGCCTTAAAACTTTATATGTCCATAAAAACCTTTGGCTTGAACTCATTTCGCGAGGCGGTCAACCACAACTTTCAATTAGCCGACCAGACCCAACGGTGGCTAGAATCATTGGCGCATTGGGACATTGTTTCTCCGGCTCAATTGGCTGTGATCAACTTTCGGTACAACCCTAAAGATTTTAATCTATCGGATATACAGCTGAATGAGCTCAACCACTATATATCATCAAAAATTATTGAAAGCGCTCAAGCGATGTTAGTCACCACGGTTTTAAAAGGGAAAACCGTTTTACGAATGTGCCTGATTAATCCTCGAACCACTCTGGCGGATGTGAAAGCATCAATTAAACAACTCGAGGGATATGCTCAGGATTTTTTACACCAGTCCTAAATCGACCTGATGTCAAATTTCCCTTTAGATCGGACGACCACTTTACCTTACCCCCTTTTTTCGATAACCTTTAAATAAAAGCGAGGAACGTTCGCCTTTCGTTGGCGAATGATACGAAAGGCGAAATCAAGCCAAAGGGGTATCAAATAAGTATCATGCGAACAACAATCATGCATCAAGGCATCTATCACCCAAATTTGGTTGATTTTGACCAGCCCAAGACAGCGAGGAATCACTCTTCAGCTTCTATTGTTTCTGCTTTTTCACCTGTTCAGTTTCAGGGAACCGTTCAAATTCAAGCGGAAGGAAAACCACCGTTGATAACGAGTCGTCAGGAAGGACCGGTCCGGTATTTATCCATGAATCATACGGATCGGAAAAACGCTTTAAGTTCGGCCATGTTTCATTCACTCTCTAAGGCGTTTACAGAAGCAGAAGCCGATCCACAAACGAAGACCATTGTTTTAGAAAGTGCGATGGATAACATGTTCTCCCCCGGTGCGGATTTGAAGCCGTTGTTTGAAAAAGTGCAGGCCATTGGAACCACTTGGAACAAAAAGCTGGCTCAACTGCCCAAAGTACTACGACGTCCTATTATTCGAGCTCTTCAATTTAAACAGATGTATGCTTTATGCATCGATGGACACCAGTTAATGAGTCAGGTGGCTCAATCTCAAAAAACGACTATTGCGTGGGTTGAGGGAATGGCTATTGGCGGAGGCGTGGAACTGGCGTTAGCCTGTGATTATATTCTGGCCTCGCCAAATGCCAGATTTGCGGTGCCAGAGTTAAAATATCGAATTTTTCCGGACTGGGGAGCCACTGAGCGATTACCTCAGCGTGTTGGTCCCACCATGGCCAAGTTTTTGATTCTGGAAGGCGGATTAATGGAGGATCGTGGAATGAGCGGTCCAGCGACACTAACCGCCGAAGAAGCCCATCGTATTGGTCTGGTAGAACAAGTGGTTGATCAAGAGGTTTCTAAGGATGGGAAAGAATTAGGCCAAATCATTAGCCAGGCTCACAAGAATCTAAACTCTTCTTCTGAAGGAGTACTTGAAAAACGAGACTGGTGGGTTCGGAAAAGGTTAGAGGGATCGTCCGAACAGTCTGAATCCCGTCTGTTGAAAAAATTTGATCGCTATCGAGCCGCATCCTTGTTCGCACTCAAAAGAGATGAGTTAAAAACACTCTACCTGCCTGCGCTTGAGGTTGCCCTTCGTCGGATTAATAACGCACCTTTTGTTGGTAACCTTAAAAGTAAGATGGGTGCCGAGTGGCAACATCGGCTGGATTTAATCAAGCTCATCCAGTTTGCCCAGACCCAACCTAAACAGTCTGATTAAGATGTGCCTGAATAACGTCTAGAAACCGGGGACAGATTTCCTTCAGTTTCGTTTCGCCTACGCCCTTGATGCCCCGAAAGTCGTCCAGTTTTTGAGGTTGAACATGGGCAATTTCCCGCAGGGTCGCATCGCCAAAAATAATATAAGCAGGTACTTTTTTTTCGCTGGCCATGGTTTTTCGGAGGATTCTCAATTTCTCAAAAAGTGCCGAATCTATGCCTGGCCAGTCGCTAGCCGATTCCGTCGCTCCGCTTTTTGAACGGCGGACTTTGGAGGTCGTGGTTTTGATGGGTTGGGCCAGAATAACCTCGTTATCGTATTCGTCTTTTAATAACAGGATGCCTGACGCAGTAAATTGAAGGATGCCAAATTCAGGCTCTCGGTATAAAAAGCCCTGATCCACGAGCTGTTCCATCCAGTGGGTAATCTGGTTCAAAGGCTGGTCTTTCAGCAGGCCGTAGGTACTTAAATCGCAATGGCCGTTAATTCGGATTTTCTCTGTATTAGCACCTTTGAGTACTTGTGCCACATGCGTTGCGCCAAAACGTTCTCTCAAGCGAGCCACGCCGGACAAAATTTTACGAGCCATCAGTTTGGAGTCGGGCAAAATGTCATACTCACCGAGGCAGGCATCGCAGTGACCGCAGTTATCTTTCGGGTAGGGCTGACCAAAATATTCCACCAGAAACTTATGACGACAAATAATTCGTTGGCAATAATGGGACATTTCATATAGTTTTTTCAGGGCGTGTTCGTCATATTCGCTAACAGGTTCGCCCGTAATACGCCGCCATTTGGCGACATCCGAACCTGAGTAGAGCAGGGTACATTCGGCCTTAAGTCGGTCTCGTCCGGCTCGTCCAGCTTCCTGTTGATAATGCTCAATGGATTTTGGCATGCCCGTATGGATGACAAATCGAATGTTCGAGCGGTCAATGCCCATACCAAACGCGACGGTGGCGACAATGATATCTGTTTTTTCGTTTAAAAACGATTCCTGATGCCGAAGTCGCGTTTCGCTGGTTAGCCCCGCATGGTAAGGCAGGGCACTGTAGCCTTGGTCTTTTAGATGCGCTGCGAGTTCGTCCACTTCCTTTCGACTGATGCAGTAAATAATCCCGCCTTCGTTGGTGTGTCGTTTCAAAATAGTCTCAACCTGCTGATGCAAATTTTGCCGGTATTGTACCCGGTAAAACAGGTTAGATCGCTCAAAATCGCCAATAAGGCACTGGGCGGTGTTGAGATTAAGTGAGCGAATAATATCGTCCTGAACTTCTGGGGTGGCGGTGGCGGTGTAGGCGTGGATATGGCTATTTTCAAACTGCCCCCGTAAATTACCCAGTGCACGATAAGCTGGCCGAAAATCGTGGCCCCATTGGCTTACGCAATGGGCTTCGTCGATGACCACATAGGCAATAGCCTGATCCTCGAGTTGAGTTAAAAAGCCCTCGCTGGTGTTCGATGCTTTGAGGAGGCGTTCGGGGGCGACGTAGAGGAGCTTATAGTGTCCTGCCCGTAACTCGGACAGGGTGCTTTGGCGCTCCTCTTCGGATAGGGTACTGTTAAGATAACCGGCAGAAATCCCTAGACTGCAAAGAGTATCCACCTGATCCTTCATCAGGGAAATCAGGGGCGAAATGACAAGGACCAGTCCATTCATCATCAGGGCAGGCAGTTGGTAGCAGAGCGATTTTCCGCCACCTGTGGGTAAAATAACCAAAGAGTCTTGCTGGTTCAAAATGCTGGCTATGGCTTCTTCCTGAAACGGTAGAAATTGGTCATAACCCCAATGTTTTTTTAGCAGAGCCAGAGCCTGTTGGCGTGTTTCTGCTTCGAGTAGCGCTACTTGAGCCACAAATAACCTCGCCCGCTTTCCTGTTGATATGATAGAACCTCTTTATAGTACTACGAACGGATGAAAATCGCTTGAATCCCTATGTTTTCTGATAGGTGGCCACCAGGTTGCTATGGTATGATAGCTTGGTTGAATGTGCTTTGGGTCGAGAGCGAGTTTAGAATGTTTAGGGTGGTTTTTCATGATTAACAGCCTGACAGGGCTCCGGTTTTATGCCGCTTTTTTGGTGTTTGTTCACCATGCCATGGCTTATTTCTTTACGGTGCCTGAAGGACCCATGGTTCGACTCGGACAGTTGGGTGTGTCCATTTTCTTTGTCTTAAGTGGGTTTGTTTTGTTTATCAATTATTTAAAACCCGCCAAAAAAGAGAATATAAAGGAAGGAGAAACAAAAAGGGAACCCCAGTTGTTTTATCCGAAGAAATTCTATGTCGCCCGATGGGCCCGAATTTATCCAGTGTTTTTGGTAACCACACTTCTGGCGATTCCGCTTCAGCTTTTTTCGACGGGGAGTGAAGGGTTTTGGCAACCTTTGTTTTTTAACACGATTCTACTCCATTGTTTTGTCCCTTCGGCCTGCCATAGCTTTAACGATGTGGGCTGGACCCTGAGTGTGGAAGCGTTTTTCTATATGATGTTTCCGTTTTTGGCCCTTTGTTTCTATGGAAAAAAGTGGTGGACAGTAATTATTCCTTTTAGTTTGCTGGCCGCTTTTATCATCGGCTTTTCCGCTGTTTCACCGGAGAGTTTTTACGCTCAAAAGTATTTTCCTCTAAATCGCCTAATGGAATTTTTTCTGGGCATGTGTACAGGCTATTATTACTTGTACAGTGAGCATCGGTGGATTGACTCTCTTTCAAAAAAAATAAATTTAAAAATGGGTGGGCTATTACTGGTTCTGGTGATGTTCGTGTTCCAAATCCTGTTTCCGTTGATGGCAAAATCCGGTTCGTGGGCGGATGAGCATAATTATCTGGCCTATATGCTGCCTTCGGCGGTTATAATTTTGACGTTAGCCTTAATGGAGCAACGCAAGCTGACCTTTGGATTTCTGGCCTCGCCTCTGGCGGTACTTGGCGGGGAAATTAGTTATTCGTTTTATTTAATTCATAACGAAGGCATTCGCTATTTTCGAGGAATTTTGCTTAAACTAAATGGGGTTGATGTGGTCAAGACTTGGGATCCGACACTAAAACTCCTGTCAATCCTGTTTCTCTTAGCCCTTACTTTAGGGGCTTCTTATCTTTTATACCGTTTTATTGAAATCCCCTTTCGTAAAAAAATTAGACATGTTTTTCATTGAGAATTAAATAAAGGGATATTAAAGGAGCAATTTCCACTTAAATTCTGTTTTTATTTTTATATAGAGTGATAATAGAGCGTGGTTACTTTAAAGATGAAAATAACCCATCAACCTAGAACTTTAGAACAGTTTCGACGTGATCACGGGCTGGATCTAAATGATACGCCCGCTACGGAACAAGCCGTGTCCTCTAGCTTAGAAAAGTCCGTGGAAACGGGGACATCTGGATTGGATATCCAGGCTTAAGTCCTGTTAGAACGATTACTTAGCCGGTATAAGTATTCCATTACAGGTTGTGGGATAATAAGGCAAGTTGCTGTTTGATGAGGAAAAAGCGCATGCCGACCTCCGCCCGTCCCACCATACCCTCTCACCTTGTAGGTTCATTAAATAAAGGGCTGTTAAAAGCTTTTCAAGTCGAACGACAGCGAACGGATCAGATTTTTTCGATGGCCGATGAGTCGGCCTATATGCTTGCGCCTATTCCGTTGCGTCACCCTTTGGTTTTTTATGATGGGCATGTGGATGCATTTAATTGGAATGTCTTGTTTAAACAGATTCTAGGCAAACCGTCGTTTAATCCCGAATTAGACACACTGTTTGCCCGAGGCATTGATCCCAAGTCTTCGGCCCACGCTCAAACCCTTCAAATCAATCAATGGCCTTCACGAGAGACTATAAAAACCTACAAAAAGGAAATAAACCAACAGTTATATGACTACCTCGCTCAAGTGGATTTTTCATCCGTGACGCATCCTTTGCTAAAAAACGGTACTCTGCTTTATCTGCTGCTGGAGCATGAGTTGACCCATCAGGAAACACTGCTATATATGATTCATCAGCTACCCCATAATCAAAAGAAAAAGAGGATCTCACCCCACTCTTTTAAAACCACATTAGCTCCCACTCCCTCCATGCAAAAGCTCCCCGCTGGAAAAACCTATTTGGGCACAACATTGGGTGAATTTGATTTTGGTTGGGATAATGAGTTTTCGGGGCATTTGGTATCCGTGGACGCCTTTGAAATGGATACGTATCCGGTAACTAATGGAGAGTTTCTGGCATTTTTGGAAGCCGGTGGATACGAACAAAAGCAATGGTGGACAGAAAAAAGTTGGGCCTGGCTGCAAGCGACTCAGAAAACGCATCCCCATTATTGGACTCGTTCAAATAACCAATGGCTGTACCGAGGGCTGTTTGAGAGTGTCCCCTTACAGCCTGACTGTCCGGTATATGTTACCCACGCGGAAGCGGAAGCCTATGCTCGATATGTGGACAAAGCGCTTCCGACAGAGGCTCAATGGCATCGCGCCGCTTACGGCGACAATAAACAGTGTTACCCTTGGGGAAATACTCCGGCCGACTCCAATCATGCCAATGCCCATTATTGTCATTGGGGGCCAGTTCCCGTTAACGCCACACCAGAAAATGTTAGCCCGTTTGGAGTCTTTGATTTATGCGGCAACGGTTGGGAGTGGACAAGTACGCCTTTTATGCCCTTTGAAGGGTTTGAGCCTTCAGAGGGTTATCCACAGTACTCGGCTGACTTTTTTGACGGAGAGCATTTTGTCATGAAAGGTGGGTCGTATGCCACCCATCAACGCCTACTGCGCCGACCCTTTCGAAACTGGTTCTATTGGGATTACCTTTACATGTACACCACGTTCCGATGTGTTAGAACAGACGGCTAGCGCTTTTTTAGTAACATCAATCCAAAATGACGGTTAGCGTCTTCCCAAGTTTTTGCATGGGTATAGCCAAGCATCTCAAAGCTTTTCTGCAATTGCTCCGGGTGAAACTTTCGGGAGAGTTCGGTCAGAATCGTTTCATCTTTAGCCAAATGAAACGTCTGATTTTCCTCTTGTTGATCAGAGCCGATCGTAACGGCTTGGTTGCATTGGCTGACCAAGTGCATTTCAATTTGATCTTGTTTAGGGTTATAAACGGCCCGATGTTGAAATTGCTCTAACACAAAATTAGCCTGTAGTTGACGGTTGATATGATTCAATATATTTAAATTAAATTGAGCTGTAATCCCCTGAGCGTCATTATAGGCGTTTTCAATTAACTCGGGTGGCTTTGTGTCGTGAGCCGCTCGATCAAAACCAATCAAAAGGTGATCACCATGGCTCATCTGCTTCAATAAGGAGGTGAAAAAATAAGCCTGAAAGGTTTGGGTGAAGTTGCCGATGGTTCCGCCTAAAAATAAAAATAATCGGTTGGATGAAGGGGGTAAAAGATGTAGCGCGTTCTCATAATCTCCAGCAATCGCCAGAATATTCAAATCCGGGTATTCGGTAGTGAGTTGCTGGGCGGATGCTCCTAACATGGTGTCACTGACATCAATGGGAATATAGATAAAGGAATGTGCGTGACTGGCATTGAAGAGAACCCGTGTTTTTTCCGATGAGCCGCTTCCGAGTTCAATCAGCTGGGCAATAGGAATAAGCGACAATAACTCGTCGGCAATCGTTTCGAGAATAACCCGCTCTGTTCGCGTAGGGTAATATTCCGGAAGCCGGGTAATTTCCTCGTAAAGTTTTGATCCCTGTTCATCATAAAAATAGGTTGAACTTAACTCTTTCTGAGGTATTTGTCTCAGTCCTTCACAGACGGATTGACACATATCAGGTCGTTGTTTTTTTTTCTTCGCTTTAATCATAATCACTCGTTTTGAGTCCTTGAAGCCAAGGAGCGACTTGACCTCCTCAGGGTTGGTAGCCATTAAATGGTCGCCTAAGGTAACACGTTGAGTTTTTTGATCACATTGAGACATAACTGCGCACAGTGTAACAGAAATATTTTTTCGGATCAAACGGGACAATGAGGTGAGAATAAAAAGCTCGATGCCCCTTGTTACAGAGAGTCGCTTTTGCTAGAGTTACCTTTTAAAAGTGATAGGATAGGAAAAGAGATGAGCATGAAAATAGAAACTCCCTCTCGGGAAAAATTGGATACATTATCTGCTATTGAGCAACGTCGTTCCGTTAAGCATTACGACCCCAGCTTTGAAATACCTGAATCAGAGGTTCGGGAGCTCATTTCTCTGGCCATGTTATCGCCAACGTCATTTAACATACAAAACTGGCGTTTTGTACAAATCAAGAGCCCGGAACGCCGTCAGGAGATCCGTAAAGCCGCTTGGGATCAGGCACAAGTAACGGAAGCATCGGTTTTACTTTTCCTCTGTGCTGATTTAAAAGCTTGGGAAAAGGAACCGGCCCGCTATTGGAAAAATGCGCCGCAAGCGGTACAGGATTTTATGGTTCCTGCCATTGACGGGTTTTATCGAGGGAAAGAGGGGTTACAGCGGGATGAGGCTATGCGCTCCTCCGGCATCGCTTTGCAAACCTTAATGCTGGCCGCTAAAGCTATGGGCTATGACTCCAACCCCATGATTGGTTTTGACCCCGATGCGGTCGCCAATATCATTCATTTACCCAGCGACCATGTGATTGGCTGTATGCTGGTCATTGGAAAAGCCCTTAAAGAACCCAAAGAAAGGGGCGGCCAACTGCCAATAGATGACGTGTTTGTCGTGGATCAGTTTTAAGGCAATAATCTTTCTTTCAAAAAAGTAAGCCCCCTTTGGTACAATGCTTCCTCCTGCTCATCGATTTGTCCTGTGAGCGCCTTATCTCTACTCTCAGGGTCAACATCGTCAAACCCAAATCGCTCTGTAATCATGTAAAAGGCTTCTTGGTCTGATTTTTCCAGCTCATTTAAGGCCATATGCAGTTCGTCTAACTCGCATTGCTGAAGTAAAAGCATTTCTGGTATATACCGCTCATCAGGGGGATCAATGTTTTTTCCTGTTTCTCGGTTAACGAGCCCCTGAATTCGTCTAGGGGACAGTTTGGGTTGTGTGGCCAGCCATTTTTGAAATCCTTCGGACTGTTTTTCCCGGAATTCAGGATCTTTCCAAAGTTCAGCCATTGCCTTCGCTCGTTTTGATGTTGCCTTAGTTTGCTTTTCCCGAAATTCTGGATCCTTCCAAAGTTCAGTCATTGTTCTGGCCCGCTTCTCACGGTTATTTTGAGATTCAGGACGCTTCCAATATTCGGACACCGCCTTGGCGTGTTTTTCCCGAAATTCTGGATCCTCCTTCCAACGGTTTTTTATTTTCTGCTGTTGAATTTCGTGGCCGGGAACGATCTGAAAACCAATTTTTATGGCATAGGGCCTTACTTCTCTCTGTATAAGCCCTGTATAGGATGTCATGATGTCTAATGGGTTCAGAATATAGCGAGTAAATTCTCCTTTGGCTATCAACTCTTGCTTGAGCTGATCTAGGGTTTCCCGGGTTCTGAGGACTTCAGGTGAGGGGGGCCTTCCTGTTATCCGTTCTTTTAGAACTTGTTTTCCTGTTTCGTCAGACGAAGGCTTTCTTCCCGAAAAATACACGTCCGAAGGAATCGTCAGTTTTATTGGCGGTGAATGAACCGTTTCAACGGCGATGCCTCTCTCTGTCGCGCAGAAAGAGGCCTGTTTGTTCCGGTCTGTTTTATGGGTGAGGATGGGCTGTATTTTCAAATGGCTTTCCCTTTGTAAGCATTTATTTTTATAACACGCCTCACCCATAAAAGTTGCTCCTTTCACTCGAGCTAAAAATCAGGCATGGGAAAGCCTTTAAAGAACCCAGAGAAAGAGGCGGCCAACTGCCAATGGATGATGTGTTTGTCGTGGATCAGTTTTAAGGCAATAATCTTTCTTTCAAAAAAGTAAGCCCCCTTTGGTACAATGCTTCCTCCTGCTCATCGATTTGTCCTGAGAGTGCCTTATCTGTGCTCTCAGGGTTAACATCGTCAAACCCAAATCGCTCTATAATTACAGAGAAGGCTTCTTGATCTGATTTTTCCAGCTCATTCAAGGCCATATGCAGTTCGTCTAACTCGCATTGCTGAAGTAAAAGTATTTCTGGTATATACCGCTCATCAAGGGGATCAATGTTTTTTCCTGTTTCTCGATTGACCAGCCCCTGAATTCGTATAGGGGGCAGCTTGGGTTGTGTGGCCAGCCATTTTTGAAGTCCTTCGGACTGTTTTTTTCGAAAGTCAGGATCCTTCCAGAGTTTCGTCATTACTTTTGTGTATTTTTCCTGAAACTCAGGGGTTTTTCGGAGTTGAGACATTAGCTTTGCATATTTTAGACGGGACTCAGGATTCTCCCAAAGTTTGGCCATAGCTTCCGTGTGTTTTTTTCGGAAATCAGGGTTCTCCCAAAGTTTAGCCATTACTTCCGTATGCTTTTTTCGGAAATCAGGGTTCTTCCAGCGTTTGGCCATAGCTTCCGTGTGTTTTTTCCTAAATTCAGGATCTCTCCAACGTTTATCCATTATCTCGATCTGCGTCTGGCGGTATTCAGGGTCTTTTTGAAGTTCGGCCATGGCCTTAGCATGATTCGCACGATATTCAGGGTCTTTTTGAAGTTTGGCCATGGCCTTAGCATGATTCTTACAGTACTTAGAGCTATTCCAACGTTTGAACGCTTCCTCAACTCGTTCCTCACGATACTTAGGGTTTTCCCAGCGCTTCTTTGTTGCTTGAGACTGCTCCTCACGATATTTTGGATCATTCCAACGCTTTTTCATCTTCTGTTTCTGAATTTCATGAGCAGAAACGAGCTGGAAACCTATTTTTATCGCATAGGGCCTTATTTCTCTCTGCATAAGCCCTTCATAGGAAGCCATAACTTCTAGTGTATTTAGAACATAGCTCTCAAACTCCCCTTTGGCTTTGAGTTCTTGTTTGAGTTGTTCCAAGGTTTTTCTTGTTTCTACGATTTCTGGTAATGGCTTTCTGCCCGAAAAATACACATCCGAAGGAGCCTTGTGTAGAGATAAAAGAGCTAAGAGCGGATGAGCTGGCTTGTTCATAGTGATGCTGCCCCCCTCTGTCGAGAAGAAAGGCTGCTGGTTTCTTAAAAAAGTGGACTGTGCTTTCAAACGATTTCACCTTCAGGCGCACTAGAATATGTTTTTATAACACGACTAAACAGGAAAAATTGACCTTTTGTTAACGCTTTAAAACAAAATAAGAGAACAAAAAAGGGGTAAAAACAAAAGAAAACCGGTGAGGGGAGTCACCGGCTAAGAATCAGCTTTTAAATTAGCTTATTAGGGGAACTTTAGAAAACTAGTACTGCGGGAGATAAGGGAGTAGTTTGTTAATTCGGTTTTCATCAGGCTGTCCAAGGGTTTTGAGCAAAACCGGAACCACTTTGTTCATTTGGCACTCAAATGAATATCGGCCCCGAGGAATGGAACAGTTGGCACAATCGGCGTTGGTTAAGTAGCATTTAATCGCCTGATCGGTCCAGGTTTGCGTAATCGAGGTTGAGACCTCTTCAACACCGGACGAATCGGGCGAAATTAAATCCGAGTGGACCGACTTGTTTTTTTGAACTTCAGAAGGATCGGCCCAGAATTTTCTAATTTCTTTTATATCCTTCATCAGGGATCCAGCAACACTTGCCATAGAGGCTCCTCTTCTCTTCTTCTCTCAAATTCTCTCAAATTCTCTCATTTTCACTCGTTTGAACCAGAATATGTTCCCCATACAGAACAACCACATTGCTATCATATCGATTTTTTAGGAAAGCCAGATCCCCTATCCAAACGAGATGTTCGGTAAATCCACTGGACAGTGGAACTTAGTGAGAGTGGTCGGTTAATTGACGGAGACCTGCCCGGATAGACGATGCCAAAAGGTCAAACGATGGTTACACTTTAAAAGAATAATAATAAGATGGGTACTTTTTCATACGATGTCGCATATTCTTATTGTAGAACCTCAGGACGAGGTGTTAAACCTTCTGGAAGCCTCTTTGATCCAAGAAGGGTTTCAACTCGTTCAGGCGAATAATAAGAAAGATGCGCTAGAGCGTGCTCGGGAAATTAAACCGGCACTGGTGTTAATGGCATCGACACTCCGGCCGCCTGATGAAGAGGGTACGTCTTTTGATATTTGCAAACAATTTAAAGGGGATCCGGAAATCGAGGGAATTCCGATTATTTTTATGGGACAGGAAGCGTCGGGGCTAAAAGATTTGCAACGGATTCTGGAATGTGGTGCCAATGATTTTATTTCATTAAATCAGGACATTGCCGATGTCATTGTTCGGCTACAGTTTTCCCTCCGCTACAAACGGTCATTAGATCACTCTGAAGCACTGGCCAAAGAATTAGGCGAGGTGAATGATCAAATCTATCAGCGCAATTTGCAGGTAGAAAAAGATCTACATACCGCCCGTCAACTTCAGCAAAGCCTATTACCCAACCCGATTGATAACATAACGCCAGAAATGTGTGTGGGTGAGATGCAACTGGCCCGGTGCCACTATCTGGATGAGCAGACCCGCATTACAGGCATGTACGTTCCCTGCGACGCTTTGGGAGGCGATTTGTACGATGTCATGAAGTTCAAGGATAATACCATTGGGATCACGGTTGCTGATGTATCAGGCCATGGTGTGCCAGCGGGTTTTATTACCGCTTTGTTTAAAGCGTCATTTTATAGAACAACACATACCTTCCAATCACCGGACGATATTCTGTTTAATCTGAATAATGAATTAGCCAAAATTATAACCACCGGTGAATACATTACAGCGATCTACTGCCGATTGGAAGACGACGGCCGAAAGCTTTTATATAGCGGTGCCGGCCACCCTTATCCCATGCACTACCGGGCCAAGACAAAAGATATTGTTCGCCTGACGGAGAATGGTCCGCCGCTGGTCTGGTTTAATGATATGGATTACCCTGTGGGAGAAGCTTTTCTAGAACCTGGTGACAAGGTCTTAATTTTTACAGATGGCATTTCAGAGATGAAAGAGCCGAATCGAACGATTTATGGAGAGGAAGAGTTGGAAGCCTTGTTCTTGCAACATGCGCAACAAGGAGCGGGCGGCCAATTGGTTGAGGCCATGCTTCAGGAACTATCAGATTTTACTCAGGGTCATCCGCTTGAAGATGATATGAGTTTAATATTACTCGAAGCGCGAAGTTAGAGATTTTCTGGGCTGGTTTGAAAAAATAAGCCGGACTCACGTTAGCGAGTCCGGGCAATCGAAGGGGTATAAGTTAGGGTTAATTATAACACTTTAAAACAATTTAAACAAATATTTAAGGCCGCCTGTTATCTGATATAACAAATCCCAATTTTTCCATGACGCTTTATTATGCGTGGCTTAATTGATGGTCTCTTACAAACCTACGTGCCCAGGCATCATAAGTCATAATCTCTTCTAAAGTTGGAGATAAAACGACCCCTTCCTCTTGATGCTGTTCCAAGGTCCTTTCTAACAGCATTGGAATTTGATTAAAGCCGATTTTTTCATCTAAAAAAAGAGAGACTGCCATTTCGTCCGCCGCATTCAAAACGGCCGTCGCACTACTTCCCAATCGGCCCGCCTCGTAAGCCAGCCGAATACATGGGAATTTTTCTTCATTGGGCGTTTCAAATGTTAGCGCTGGCATGGTGAAAAGGTTGAGGCGACTGCCTTCATACTCGGCATCCAGCCGTTCAGGGTACCCCAATGCAAACTGAATGGGAACCCGCATGTCGGGTGCGCCCATTTGAGTAAGAATCGACCCATCTACAAATTCGACGCCACTATGCACCATACTTTGTGGATGAACGAGAATCTGAACTTTATCCAGTGGTATATTAAACAGCCAGTGCGCTTCAATAACCTCTAATCCCTTATTCATCATCGTGGCACAATCCACCGTAATTTTTTCTCCCATAACCCAGTTGGGGTGATTTAGGGCATCTGCTCGTGTCACATGGTTCATTTGCTCTGGGGTATGGTTTCTAAACGGACCACCGGAGGCCGTCAGGTAAATGGTTCGAACGGCTTTTTTCGATTCGTTTTTAAGACATTGAAAAATCGCCGAATGCTCGCTATCAATGGGCACAATTTGATCCAGATACGGCTGAACCAAATGCCCACCGGCGACAAAGGTTTCCTTATTAGCCGTTAGAACTTTTTTACCGGTTTTTAGCGCCTTAAGGGTTGGCGAAAGGCCAATCATGCCCACTAAACCGACCACTATCGTATTACCGGCATTGGAAGCGCACAACTCGTCCAGTCCGGTTGATCCGGCTGTAATGGTGCCCTTAAAATCGGGCACTCGGGATTTGAGCTCCTCGATACGATGGGGCGAACGAATCACCACCCACTTGGGGTGGAATGTTTGAATCTGTTGAGCCAACAAATCAAGATTATCCCCTGCGGTCAGCGCCTCGACTTGAAAACGGTCTGGGAACTGCTGAATAACCTCAAGAGTCTGGGTCCCAATCGATCCCGTTGAACCCAAAAGGATAATTTTTTCAGCCGCCGTAGTTGTGTTGGCAGATCCTCGACCCATAAAGCGATTCGGCTCCTTCTTCTTCTCTTATCGGTAATAAGGATTATTTAAACGCAAAACCCATTGTCTTGTCACCCCTCTTATATTAGGATAACAAGACTTGGTTTTAAAGTTTCATTAGGCGACGTCGATATTAAACGGTACAGCTCGTTGGATTGATCTTCGAAGCGTGTAAAACCAAAAGCCCCTCTTATTTTAAAATAAGTACATTTGTGGGCAAGTCGGTAAGTTGAATGAATTGAGGGGGAATATCGTGACCATGTTCAAGTGTAAAGCCTGTGATTCTGGCGAATTTAAGCTTGTGGTTCATCCCAATTTTGAGGGTACGGTTAACGTAACAACCAACGAACACGATGAAGTAATTGTACAGGCTGGCGAACAAACGTTTGTGGCCGATCTTATGTTTATCAACCAGTTTGGCGTTTGTGCGAACTGTGGTGCGACTAAAAAATGGGAATATCATTTCCCGGAAAAATCCGAACGGGCGCAAGCCGGCTAAACAGATGGTTTAAACGTAAACATCTATCACAATTCTAACCGAAGACCTTCATCACCTATAAAATCCCTGCTAGGATTGATTCGGATCCGTATTGTTTGGTTATGGGAGATAATCCATTGCCTGAATTATCGATGTTTCTTTGGCTGTTTTCGGGTGTTCTACTCGGTCTACTGATGGCTGGATTTTACCTAACTCAGAAACATCAGCGGGCCAGAGAGAAAGTGCAGGCTGATACTCAGACCTATCAAGAAGAAACAGCCGGTGAACTGGCTAAAATACCTTTCTATCACGAACGGATTCAGCAGCTCGAAACTGAAAATCAGCGATTGCGAGAAGTCAAAGAGCAATTCCATGCCGAAAAAACCAGAGCCGAAACATTGCTCTCCGAAGCAAAAACCATTGAAGTCCGAATGCTGGAAACCTTTGAAAACCTGAGTCACAAGATTTTAAAATCTCAAAAAGCGGAATTTGAGGAAGAAACCCTAGGTACCAACCAAGAGCACAAAAAATCCATTGAAGCCCTGATTAAGCCTTTGAGTGAGCTAATCGAAAAGGGGCAAGAAAAGGTCAATGAGCTGGAAAAAGACAATTTAGAAACCCGGGTTTCTCTTCAGGAAGCTATCAAAGGGGTGGTTAAACGAACAGAAGAGCTGCATAATACCAACACGCGCCTGGCCAGTGCGCTTTCCAACAGCAAGGGTCGGGGCGATTGGGGTGAACTTGAATTGATCCGGCTTTTGGAAGCTTCCGGGCTGGTCGAAGGCATTCACTACGAAAAACAGGAAACCGAAAAGGGCGTTCGCCCGGATATTAAGGTGTATCTGGCTAACGGGCGCTTTCTTTATGTGGATGCCAAGACAATCATGGTTAATCTAGAACGTTTGGCCGGAGCTTACGACGTCGAAAACCCGGAAGAACAAGTCCAGGAACGGAAACGGCACGCCAAAGCATTGGAAGAGGAAATAAGAAAACTTAGCCTGAAGTCGTATGAAGAGCTCATCAGTGGAAGCGTTGATTTTGTCGTGCTTTATGTTCCTCGGGTTTCCATGTTGCAAGTTGCGCTCGAAGAAAAACCGTCTCTCATGGAAGAGTCTTTTCAAAGAAAAATCATTCTGGCTAGCCCGCTCAACCTGATGGCGATCCTTAAAACTGTTTCCTACGGCTGGCAGCAGGATAAACTGTCACGTAATGCCGATGAAATTCAGGCTCTTGCCGTGGAACTTCATAAGCGTTCCGCCACGTTTCTCGAAAAATTTCAGAAAATCGGCCAGCGTCTTGATGCGGCCACTGACGCTTACGATGATGCCACCAAGAGTTTTCAGGGGCGGATGGGATTTATTCCTCAAATGAAAAAAATAGAGGAGCTGGGTGCCCGATCCAAAAAAGCCTTGCCCGAAGCGCTGGTTATGGATGTGGAAAGTATGGATGTTGAGCCTTCGAAATACGTCGTCAAGCCATAACATTTCCTATTTCTGCGATTTTTATCCTCCATTGGGTCCCCTCCATTCGGAGCAAATTTAGGTCTAAAATCCATATTGGGCCTGAGTTAGCGCTATAATAAAAAGAAAGCAAATGGGTTCTGTTAATTGGGAATACTGGATTCTACCTGTGTATTTTAAAATTAAAAAAATGACGCTGATCACCCTGTCGGCTCTCTTAACTCTCCGGTTTTTTTTTCTTATCGGCGACCCGAGGGTTTTCCACCTGGACATGGATCAGGGATTGCCACTTTATAGCCAAATGACCGGCTTAATTGATGTGACATACCTGATTACCAATCTAGTACTCATTCCCGTGAACGGGTTGTTTGACTTAATTTTTCTAATGATTCCTGCCTTTCACACAGCTTATTTTCCCGCCCTACCAGCCTCTGAGTTAACCCGCTATCCGGGTGTTTTTGACTGGCTAGCGCTTTTTTCCATTGGTCTTGTGTGGTTAATTAGTCCAGCAATGGATCAGGCATACGCTCTATCTCGAAACACCCTTTGGAAAATGTTTGTCGAAATGTCATTTGCCGGAAAAAAGCATGCAATTTACCAAGATACTCTTAAGAAACGTGCAAAAGACCTGATGAAATTAAACGTGGAGTATCGAAACCTTTCGAAAGAGACCAGCCAACTGAAAGACACCGTCATTACAGACGAACTGACCCAGATTTATAACCGGCGATTTTTCCACCAGAAAATGGAAGAATTATTCTTGAGAGCCAAGCAAAATAAAACACCACTAAGCGTGATTATGATGGACATTGATTATTTTAAAAATATCAATGATAAATACGGCCACTTGATGGGTGATACGATTCTTAGAGACATTGCGATGGCGATTCAGAAAACAACACCCAGTAATGCTTTTCTGACCCGGTTTGGAGGCGAGGAGTTTGCCATGATCTTGCCCGGTCATAAAATTGAAAAAATCACGGCCGTCACCCGGACGGTTCAAAAAGGGGTTGCGAGCTTAACTTTTGAGGGAGCCCCAGAGCTAGAGGTGACGATTAGTCAAGGGGTTGCTCATTTGGATTTTGCGGATGAGCTGGCCAATGCGCTAGACGAATTTAATGATTTTGTCCGTTTTGCTGATGATGAACTCTACCGGGCAAAGCTTGCCGGGCGAAACACCATTTGTCTGAATCACCTGAAAGCGGCCAAGGACCAGGTGAACACCTGATACTACGGTTTATAACGTTCTATGTCACAACCCCTTGGCGAGAGTCCCTTCTTTGAGGCATAATGAGAATAATCCCCTGATTATTTGAGCGTATTATGCCTCCCGTGCTAAACCCCGAAACTCAACATAAAAACAGTGTTTATGGCCCTGTCAAGTCGTGGCGGTTAGGTCAATCTCTTGGTGTTGATCTTCTTCTGGAAACCTCGATATGCTCTTTCAACTGTATTTATTGTCAACTGGGCGATATTCAAAATAAGACCATCGAGCGGAAAATCTATGTGGAAACCGATCAAATCGAGCGGGATTTTAAAAACAGCAACTGGCAACACGCCGATGTGATAACCCTTAGCGGGAGTGGTGAACCCACTCTAGCTCTGAACCTGGGTGAAGTCATCTACATGCTGAAGGAATACAGCGATAAGTCTGTTATGGTACTCACCAATGGTACGACCCTCAAATATTCAGCTGTTCGGCAGGACTTGAAACTCGCCGATACGGTCTCGATTAAACTGGATGCGGGCAGTGAAGAGGTCTTTCAGCGAATGAATCGACCGGTTCCCGGTGTTACGCTGGATAGCGTCATTAAAGGAGCGGAAGCTTTTAGAAAAGAGTACACCGGCAAACTCTGTTTACAGTGTATGTTTATGCCGGGAAACCTCTTTGAAGCTGAAGCCATTGCGGAGATAGCCAGCAGGATTCAGCCTGATGAAATTCAGCTGAACACGCCAAAGCGTCCTTACCCTCAAGGATGGTTCCCAGAAACTCGCGGCTCTCATGACCGAACGGACTTCCCGGCCAAGACGCTTCGGGTGGTGAGCTCAGAGGAAGCTCAGCAGCTTCAGGCTATTTTCTCCCAAAGAACAAACGCCCAACTGGTTTCCGTTTATCGAGAAGAAGACTAAAGAAGCGGCAGAATTAAGAAAAATAAAGGGAGGCCTCTGTCATTTAATGGCGTGTGATGTCCCTGCTGGGATTCGAGAAAAGACCTCGTGCCGTATATCTTGGGTAATCGGGTTAAAAAAGGCGGACGAAGCAACCATGGCCGCATTATCCGTGCAGTACTTTAAAGCAGGAATATACAGGTTGTCATCGGGGTTTTCATTGGTCCATTGTTGGAATCGATTGCGAAGCCCCCAGTTGGCCGAAACTCCGCCCGCGATAGCGATGGTGTTTATCCCATAGGCTTTGGCACAGGACAGGGTTTTTTGGAAAAGAGTTTTTACGACCGTGTGTTGAAAAGAGGCGCAAATGTCTTTTTTAATGACTTCTAAATCGTTGTGGTCCTCTTTGCCTCTGGCTTTACAAGCGTTTTCGTAAGTCCGCATGGTTGCGGTTTTTAATCCGCTAAAGCTGAAGTCATAGGGGCTTTTCAGCTTGGCTATGGGAAGGGGGTAGGCTTTGGGATTACCTGATTTCGACAGCTTATCCACAGCCGGACCGCCCGGAAAGCCCAATTCTAAAAGCCGCCCTATCTTGTCGTAGGCTTCTCCCACAGCATCATCCAGCGTTTCTCCCAAAATTTCCGTTTCCTTGTAGCTTTTTACGTGGATGAGCTGAGTGTGACCCCCGCTTACTAATAAGCATAAAAACGGTGGCTTTAAGTCGCTTTCCAGATAATTGGAACACACATGGGCATAGAGATGGTGTACTCCCCGAAAGGGTTTTTCCGCAATCAGACTCAATGTTTTTGCCGTGTTGGCGCCAACCAGCAGTGAACCGATAAGCCCCGGGCCAAGCGTTGTTGAGATGCAGTCCAGATCCGAGAGCTTTAGTTCCGCTTCAGTCAAAGCTTTTTCGACACAAGCGTTCATTGTTTCAATATGTTGACGTGCCGCTGTTTCCGGTACAACACCGCCAAATTGGGCATGTATGTCCGTTTGAGTGTAGATGACATTAGAAAGAACGTGCCGTCCATCTTCTACAATGGCCGCCGCTGTTTCGTCACAACTAGTTTCTAGGGCAAGAATACGCATAAGGCTACTATGGTACCAAGAAAAAAGAAATAAAAAGCCGGAAAACAAAAGTCGTTTTGTCTAAGTCAGGAAGCATTTTTGATTTTGGGTTACAATACCAAAGTAGCGATTATTATGATCATAAGGCTTCTTTTAAACGTGTCACTCTTTACCTCTTTTTGGGCACCCTGTCGACAATTGGCAAACACATTAAAACCCTATGGGGTTTTAGTTATGTGTGTTGTTTCTCTGGTCGTTGTTAACGGCGCTTTCTATCTTTTATTTCCAGCTCAAGGTCACCATCCTTGGAAGGCTCTTGATGCGATTAATCCATTTAACCCGTCTTCAAGGATTCAGGCGGCTTACATCTACCAAAACAGAACGCCAGATAAGGTTCTTGGCGATTTCAATTATATGATGGGCTCTCAACTTGCGGCACGGGGACAGCTCATTGCGGCGGAGACCTTTTTAGCGAAGGCCAGTGTATTAAAGCCAAACGACAGTACTGTACAACTTATTTATGGCTCTGTTCTCGAATCTCTCGGAAAGCTAGAGCCCTCTGTTGCTATCTATCAGAAAGCGATTGATGCGGCTCCTGGGGAAGTAGCCGGGTATTATCGCTTAGGAATGCTTTATGACAGAATGGGAAAAACCCATAAGGGGATTGACCTTCTCCATCAGGCGCTTCTCGTTGAGCCGGATGACGCTTACCTGAATTACGATATTGGCGTTCTTTACTCAAAATCGGGTGATTACCAAGGGTCGGCTACTTACTCAAAACGGGCTTTTCTGGCAGACGATCAGTTTGCTGAAGCTTATAATAATTATGGGTATGCCCTCGGTAATTTAGGACAGTATGAAGACGCATTAGAAGCCGTGGATAAAGCGTTGGAACTCAAACCCGATAACGCAGCCTCTTTGGATACCCGAGGGTTTGCCCTGCAGGGCCTTCGGCGTTACAAAGAAGCCCTAGTTGAGTATGAAAAAGCCCTGAAGCTAGATCCGGCTATTGGTGAAATTTACCTTCATCGCGCTCAGACGCTCCAAAAAATGGCCCGCCTGAAAGAGGCTCTCGATAGCTACTCAAAATATTTACGGCTTGAACCGAAGGCACCGGATCGCCCTGACGTTGAGAGAATTATGACCGAACTCAAGGAAACATTGGGTATTGAAGAAGCTCAGAAAGAAATAAGCCCAGAAGGGGCACCCATTCATGGTCAATAAGATGTTCCTGAAAAGCCGATTTTTTTTCAGAGGCGGGCGTACCGCCCTCTTCCCTCTGGCATTGGGTAGTATGGTTCTGCTTAGTGTCGTCATGCTTATTACCGTGCTAACGATGACCTGCTTCACCAGTTTCGCTCAGCCCTCTTTGCCCGTTTCACCTCAGGCTGGAAGCACAGAAACACCTAAAAGTAATGACTCTCGAAAAGAGGGAACCACAAAACAAACCGTTGAGCCTCGTCCAGACGTTCAGACTCGACAAGGAATTAAATCTCGTGAGCCTGTTAACCGCCCATAACCGTTTATTCCTCACTGGCTATATGGGTGCAGGAAAATCCACCATTGGCCGACTGTTGGCCAGTCAATTGGGCTATCGTTTTGTTGATACGGATAAAGCATTGGTTCAACGTTTTGAGAAAAGTATTTCTCAGATTTTTGCCGACCCGTCTTTGGGGGAAGACGGCTTTCGAGAAGCGGAAACTCGGCTGGTTCAGGAGTTAGCGACCGAAACTAAAATGGTTATTTCTACGGGTGGAGGCACACTGGTGCGCAAAGATACCTTTGAGCCAGCTCACACTCATGGCACGATTATTTACTTGAAAGCGCCTGTTGAAGAATTGTTTGAACGAGTTATTTTCAGTCCCAAAGACCGACCGATGGTGAATGTGCCGAATGCGGAAGAAAAATTTCAACAACGCTTTAAAGAGCGAGAGCCTTATTACAACCGTTCTCACTTAATTATTGAAACCGGTGCGGGTCGTACGACTGAGGACGTTGTTCGAGAAATCATGGAACGCTTAAACCAAGAGGAGGCTCTTTCGCAATGAGTAGCCTAGACCCGCTTGCCTCGTCTCCTTTCTGGATTAAGATAGCCCCTCAAGAACGAGCTTACCCTATTTATATTCAACCTGGAAATCTTTCTAGACTAGCGCCATTGCTGTTGGGGCGCCTCCCGGCCCCCAAAAAAGTCCTGATTGTCACTGATAAAACCGTTCACTCGATTTATGGCGAGCAGGTTAAAAATCAACTTGAAGAGGTCGGGTACACGATCACAACTCATATCATTCCTGATGGGGAAGCCTCAAAGACATTACCGTCTGCCGAAGCCATCTACAGTGCGGCACTGGATGCCGGGTTGGGCCGAAAAGATATTTTACTAGCGCTGGGCGGTGGTGTGGTTGGTGATCTGGCTGGCTTTTGCGCCGCTACGTTTTATCGAGGCCTCTTCTTGGTTCAGGTGCCCACCACCTTGTTGGCTCAGGTCGATTCATCGGTTGGCGGGAAGGTCGCCGTTAATTTTAAGACGGTTAAAAACGGAGTGGGCGCTTTTTATCAGCCTCAAATGGTGGTAATTGATCCCAGAGTTCTTTCAACCTTGCCCGAACGCCAAATTAAGGCTGGGCTTGGAGAAGTCGTTAAATATGGACTTATTGAAAAAACCCGAGGGGCTTATATTCGAGAGTCTTTTTTCGATTTTCTTGAAATTCAGGCGGATAATCTATTGGATGTCTACCCCTTACTAATCGAACGATGTTGTCAAATCAAGGCGGCCATCGTGAGCGAGGATGAGACCGAACAGTCCGGCATCCGGGCCTATTTGAATTTGGGACATACGTTTGCCCATGCCTATGAAGCCGCTACAGACTATACTCAATTGCTTCACGGAGAAGCGGTTGTCATGGGTATGCTCAAGGCGTGTCAGTTGGCCGAAGCGCTCCATTTATTTCCAAATAGTGAAACCCGTCGTTTTTTAAAACTGTGCAAAACCCTTGGCTTAAACCTCGAACCGCCTGAAGGACTAGAACCAAATACACTGCTTACTCTGATGCATCAGGATAAAAAAGCCAGTAATAATACCATTAATTTTATTCTTCCCCATCAAGAAATTGGCTATGTTGTCGCCCGGAACAACGTGACCCGTGATCAAGTTTTATCCATTCTATCGTTCGATAAAAACTGAATTAGCCTGATCCCAACACATTAAAGGTATTATCCGTTTTTTGGAAAATCATGGCTTTTAGTTTCGGGTACTGATTAAAATGTTCTGGATGCTCTACCATTGAAAAGGCGGCTTTTCGGGCCATTTCCAAAATGCTTTTATCCCGAATTAAATCTGCCAGAATGAAATCAGGCAGACCGCTTTGTCTTGTCCCCAAAAATTCTCCGGGTCCACGAAGTTCTAGATCTTTTTCTGCCAGCTCAAACCCATCTTCAGATTCAGTCAGGATTTTCAACCGCTTCATGGTGTCTTCACCTTTAGATTCGCTAATGAGAATACAGTGGGACTGGTATTTATCCCGTCCAACACGCCCTCGAAGTTGGTGTAATTGTGATAAACCAAAGCGATCAGCGTTTTCAATGACCATCACCGTTGCATTAGGGACGTTTACCCCAACCTCAACCACGGTTGTACTCACCAGGATATGAACGTTGCCTTCGGAAAAAGCTTTCATAACCGCCTCTTTTTCATCAGAGGCCATTTTACCGTGGAGCAGTCCCACTTTATAATCAGGGAAAATATCCGCTTGCAAAAATTCGGCCTCTGTTGTGGCAGCTTTCGCCGACAGGCTTTCAGATTCTTCAATCAGGGGAAAAACCACGTAAGCTTGATGACCTTTTTCAACTTCATGGCGAATGAGCTGAAATGCTTTTTTACGCTGACCGGAACGCAAGACACTGGTCAAAATGGGGGTTCGTCCCGGTGGTAACTCGTCTAATAACGATACATCCAAGTCACCGTGGACTGTCATGGCTAACGTCCTGGGAATGGGGGTAGCAGTCATGGTTAGCATTTCCGGATGATCCCCCTTATCCTTGAGCTGGGTTCTCTGGCGAACGCCAAACCGATGTTGTTCATCCACTACGATAATACCTAGGTTGTTAAATTCGACGTCGTTCTGAATGAGGGCATGGGTGCCTACGGCAATTTTAATTTGCCCGTTTAATAATCCTTGCCGCATGGCTCGTTTTTGCTTGGCCGATGACTTACCCAGAAACAGCCCGACCTGAATGCCCATAGGCATCAGCCATTTTTGAAACTCCCGATAGTGTTGCTCTGCCAGAATTTCAGTCGGCGCCATTAGAGCCCCTTGATACCCGTTTTCTACGGCCGTTAGCAGGGTTAATAGTGCGACAACTGTTTTACCACTTCCGACATCCCCTTGCAGGAGCCGATACATGGGTTCATTTGATTTTAAATCCTGATAAATTTCTTGAAGTACCCTATTTTGGGCATGGGTCAATTGAAAAGGCAACTGCTTGATTAATCTATCAGAGTAACCGTTATCAGGTTTCTCAAACGAAATTCCCTTGACAGTTTTCTTGTAATTGGCTCGCACCATAGCCAGTCGGGTCTGCACATAAAATAATTCATCAAACACCAGCCGTTTTCTGGCGACATCATAGTCTTCTGGCTGATCGGGGAAATGAATTTGCCTGAGCGCTTTTTTTAAATCCAGTAAATCGTATTCTTGCCGAAGACTCTCAGGCAAAGGGTCTTCAATGGTATCCAGGTAATCGGTTAGTGCCTGATGAATGGCGCGCCTTAAAAAACGCAGATTCAACCCTTCAGTTAAGGCATACACTGGAACGATACGGCCAACATGAAGCGAATGACCTGTTGGGTTTTCGGCAGACGTGTCTTGATCCGCATAGCTTAAAATCTCAACTTGCGGCTTTTCAATGGCGGGGATGTTTTTATAGCGATCATGTTTCACACGCCCAGAAAGTAGAATTTCCGCACCGCGTGAATACTGGTTTTTATAGTGTTCCAAAACGGCTCGGTGTGCTTTAGCGTAAAACCATGTAGCGCTTGCTTGTCCGGTTTCATCCGATACCACCAGGTTTAACACGGAGACTTTACCGCTTTTGGCGTTGTAGGCGCCTACTGAACGGATAGTGCCGATAATGGTGACATCTTGCCCTTCTTCTAGTTCGTTAATCTTGACCCGGTTATGATAATCAATATGTTTTCTCGGAAAGTAATACAGCAGGTCCTCAATGGTGTGTACGCCCACAATGGCCAATAGCTTGGCTAGCCTCGGGCCCACACCTTTCAAAAACTGAACCGGCGTATCATGAACGCCGGTTCTTGCTTGTGGGTAAGCCTCCTCGAGCTCGGAATGCTTTTTTTGTGGGACATCCGATTGAACGGTGGTTGTACGGCGTCGTTTTGGGTTTATTCCGTCGGACAGCTGCTGAATGAACCCCTCAAGTCGCTCTAATGCGTTCATGCGGGACCCCAGATCCATGAACGGGTAGTTCTGAAATTTCTGAATCAGCAAAGCCAACTGTTGGGTTTCTTTAGAATCATCGGGGAGTTGCCATTGGGCCAGCTTGTTTAGGGTTTCACCAATAAACGAAGAAAATGGTTTTTTCCGTCCTTGCAGATCAATATACTGATGCCGCTTTTCGAAAGCAATAGCCTGTTTCAGGTCGTCTAGTTTAAGTTGGGCTTCCTCAACGGGAATCACAATGGGGGGTGCTCCTGTTGCCTTTTTATTCCGATACCGTAGTCTTTTCCGCTTAAAGTGTGCCTCTTGGAGACTCCTATTATATAATAGAAGAAGGAGTCTTATTTCAAAAGATTTATTGTGAAGAAAAGACAACACAATTAAAAACAGAGAGATTCTTATACCATGGCTAAATTGAATCGATATTTCCGAAGACAACTAACCCCACAAGCTTTCCTCAAGCAGGTCGGGTTCTCAGCTTTATTGATCGGATGGTTGCTACCTGTTATGTTGCCTGTCCAAGCGCAAAGCTATGAAGCGGCCCAAATCTATAATCAGGGGATTGAGCACTATCGTCGGGGCAACCCCACGGCGGCGTTGGATTTATTTAATCAAGCGATTCAAAAAAACCCAACCTATCAGGATGCTTATTTTAATATTGGCACCATTCATTTTCAGGCCAATCGTTATCCTCAAGCGGAATCAGCCTTTCGGCGATTGATTGAACTTAACCCGCGGGATGATCAGGCCAAATTCAGTTTGGCGTTAGCTTACGAAGCGCAAGGAAAAGTAACGCAGGCACAGGGTATTTTACGCTTAATCACCCCACGAGAACCCAGTTACCTGAAGGCTCAGGAATTGTTGAAAAAGCTGGAGGGCTCTCGGGAATTAAAAGCTGAGGCCGCTCAAAGGCCACCCTCAGCCGGAATGCTTCCGAAATTTTCGGTTGATACCGTTGCCAAAGGCTTTTTTGGCCCTACCGGTATGGCCGTAGGGGAGGGAGGCAATCTGTTTGTCGCTAATTATTCTAAGAACCTGATTTATAGAGTCGATAGCAAGGGGCAAAAACAGGTTTTTACTCAGAATAATGGCCTTAAAGGTCCGGTTGGGCTGGTCTACAATCCTGCCTTTCGAGAATTCTACGTGGCTAATTATTTAGGCAACACCATCTCCCGGATTTCGCTTGATGGTAAAGTGTCTACGCTGGCTTCCGGGTTGAAAAAGCCTTACTACCTGATGCTTGACTTGATTAATAACGCTCTCTATATCTCAGAGCAAGAATCGAATACGGTTTCTCGAATCCGACTGAAATAGGTTTTTAACATGATTCGGTAAAAGAAAACCCTGACGTTTCTCCATCGTCAGGGTGCATAACAGGGCGTTTATACAGGCACAGATTAGGGTGCGAATTCCAGCACAGTCGAGCTTGAATTCGCAAATAACCTGTCTAGGTTAAATTAATACCACTCCTATGTTTCTTACTATTTATACTAACTAAACGCGCTCGCCTGGTGCTGTTCTTTGTGTTCCCACTCCAGTAGTGCGTTTTGAACTTCTCGATAGACATTGGTGTCTGTGTCATCTGAATAAGAGGTCAATCGACCCGAGAATTGAATTTGCATGGTGATACACTCCTCCTTAATTGTGTCGTAATCATAAGTTCCCAACTTAAAAATTAGATGCGTGCGAAAAAATGTGGATATTTTCGATATTTTCTCTTCACTCGCCAACATAAAAACCTGTGCAGGTTTCTTGATGCTAGTTTGTAAACCAAGTGTTACATATAAGGCAATTTTTAGAGTTGGATTTCTTTGATTAAGAGGCAGAAAGTGGAATCCTACGAATTTTTTGTTTAAATAATGTACTAGAGTGTCACCAATCATGTCTTCCCTCTCTCTATCCTCAGCTTTGTCTCTTCCAGTCAAATTTCAGGCTGAATGGACACGTAAAAAACCACCGGCAAAAAAGGACTGGCATTTAGAGGTACAAAGCCAATCCGATTGTTTTAAATCACCTGACTCAAGACAACCCAGTGATAAATTACTTCAACACGCTATTGATTCATTGATGGCTCCTAAAGGCTCTGGGTTTTGTGTTATTTCAGGACTTATGAAAACGTTAGGCCTCTCTGAAGCAGGAATCGTTTATTTTCAGAACCAAATAACCCGAGCGCTCTGTAGCAAACTACATTGGGAACCTTCAGGCCAAGAACCTGACCTCTGTAAGGAGTATGATTATGGAAACATGTTATTACATTTAGACTATAGTTTAAATATGATGATTTCAGAACCTAACCACTATAAAAACGTACCTTTTCTTTCTCTTGCCTACCCCCCTTTTAAAGGAATAGATGAGAAAGAGGGGCGTATCCAAGTTGCTAATATTCCATTATGGATCCGAGAACATCCGCTTTTATCAAAGCTACCTTTTATTTCCTTTCTTTCGGATCAAAAGGGTTCGGCTTATTTTACAAAGAATTTAAAGGATTCACTATTTAGTCAAACTCAAAAAAAAATATTTAAAAACTATATTATTACCCTAGATGAAATCGACCATACAGACGACATGCCGGTTGTCTTAATCAATAATGCGCCTGTAACCGGAGTTTTTCATGGGCGAACAGGTTTAACAAGCGGTGTGAATAGTCATGGTGACGAACGAATCCGGGGTTTCTATAGAATGTTTGCCAGATTCAAAGATTAGTACAATCTAAAATGTTCTACATGCTATCCGGGGCGGAAACACCGAGAAGTTCCAGCGCTTGGGCCAGCGTTTTTTTGATGGAGAGAATCAACGCTAGTCGGGCACGTGTAATCACGGAATTATCGGTCAGGATTCGGCAAACGTTATAAAACGAGTGAAAATCCGCCGCCAAATCCAACGCATAGCGAGCGACAATATGAGGCGAGCTGGTTTTTGCGGCTTCTTTTAAACTATCCTCAAAAGCATCCAGCCGGAGAATCAAGGATTTTAAGTGTTCAAAAGCGTTACTGTCCTCGGAGCCCTCTTCTAACACATTAAAAAGCGGTGTTAGATCCTCAATAGAAGGAGAGTCCGAGAGTTCATCCAGTGCCTCAAAAGAAATAAAAGGTGTTGGCTTTGGATTCTCTTCTGTCGGTGTCGGCTCTACAGCATTCCGCAAGATACTGGCGCATCGGGCATGAGCGTACTGGGCATAATACACGGGATTCTCATGGGTTTCTGCCTGAGCCAGATCCACATCAAAATCTAACGCCGTATCGGCAGATTTCGACACCATCCAAAAGCGAGTAGCGTCCACGCCCACTTCATCGATCACGTCGGCCAGTGTGAGCATTTTTCGGCGCTTCCCCATTCGTTCCTTCTCGCCGTCTACAATTAGATTGACCAATTGCCCCAAAATCACTTCAAATCGGGGATCATCCATATCTTTTAAATGCCCTAATGCGGTTAGAGCGGCTTTCATCCGAATAATATACCCATGGTGATCGGCACCCCAGATATTAATAATCCGGTTATATTGGGGCTGTTCATCGGCATCGGCGCGTGAAAATTTTTGGTGGTGATAAGCCACATCCGGTGCCAGGTAGGTATAACTGCCATCGGATTTTTTCAGTACCCGATCTTTTTCATCCTCAAAATCGCTGGATTGAAGCCACAAAGCGCCGTCTTGCTCGTAACAAAAACCATCGTGCTTTAGGCGACTAACAATTTCATCGACGAGTCCTCGATCGTGCAACATTTCTTTTTCTCGAAACCAGGCTTCAAAATGGACTCCCATGGTTTCCAGTAGGGCTTTCTGCTGAGCGGAAAACGTTTCAACGGCAAAAGCAGAAATTTTTTCGATGTGGGGCTGAATAAACACCTGAAAGTCATCCGAAGTCAGCACGCCCTCAAACACCTGCAAGTGTTTTTCACACAGTGCTAAGATGTCTTCTTTGCTCTTAGGTTGGGAAAGATATTGGCTGGCCAGCTCCTTCACATAGTCTCCCGGATAGGGGGGGGCTTCCATATCATCAGGTATTCCCATCCCGTTTGCCGTCAGAATTTGTTCTACCGCCCGAAGATAGATGGAATACCCGATTTTAAACGTTTGAACCCCGGCATTGTTGATGTAGAACTCTGGGGTTACGGTTGCCCCACAATGCCGCCAGATGCGTACCAGCGAATCGCCTAAAGCCGCCCACCGGCCATGGCCAATATGGAGCGGGCCCGTTGGGTTCGCAGAAACATACTCGAGAAGAATGGTATCACTTTTTAGAGAGTCATTTTTACCCGGCACTTTCGTGGTCAGGGTGTTCAGAAGCGCTTGAGCCATGAGAAGCGTATTAATTCGAAAATTAACAAACCCGGCAATGGTTGAGGCTTCCAAATCCACACAATGAGCCAGCTCCTTTTCGAGAATTTGGGCAATTTGAGGCGGTCCCAATTTTGCCAGAGAGGAAAGAGGAGAGATATTCACGGCATAATCGCCATGATCTTTCTGTTTGGGACGCTCAATTTTAATACGGCCCAGCACGTCAGCTAAAGCCACTCGATCCAATGCGATATCATTTAGAGCGGGACTGGCGTTTTCCAGGGCTTTATTCAGTGTTTCTGAAATTTTATACCGGATCATAAACAGGCCCCTTTGTTAGAAAGATATTCACCGTGTTTCAGGCAAAACCAATCTACCAAAAACAGAGTGAGAAAAACAGGCTCTAATAAGCAAAGGCAGCTTTAAAAAGGAGTCTATCTTTTTATTTTACTTCGTAACGAGGCGTTGGGTCTCTTGAAGCTGTTTTAGGGCCGTAATCCGTTCTTTCGTCGCCTGCGAATTCACGTCGGAATCTTTAATGCTCAACAGGCAATCGATGAGCTCGTTAACGTCATTTTGAAAGTATTGGCGAATAACTTTTTCAATGGCAATAACACCTGCCTCATCCCGCTTGACCACAGAACGGTATAGATATTTTTTGCCGTCTTTTTCCCGTAACGCAAGCTCTTTATCAACCAAGCGGTCTAATACGGTTTTTACGGTTGTATAGGCCCATTTTTTAGCCGGCGTTTTAATTTTTTCCTGCACATTGCCAACATAAATATTACTTTCGGTATTATTCTCCAAATCCCAAACGGCATTGAGAATAATATTTTCTAAATCGCCTTGTTTCAGATCCATCCGATGCTTTTCCTCCGGCTTTAACTGATTGTTGACAGTGTGTTGTTGTAATAATTTTCAATTATTTTCCCACTCGCCCGACTGGTAGATAGATAGACCAGACAAAACAAAGTGTTCATAACAGTATAGTAAAAAAGGAGAGGGGAAATCAATTGAAAGATTGCGGATTAGATAAAAAACTTTGCGTAACTTTTTATAAACCCGCTCTGGGATTAGGCTGGAACAGGAGCAGAGAGCCTCATTTCAGGCACTTCACCGTTAATCACCAGGTTGGCCTCTGTTTTCTCTTGAATCTCCTCTACAGAGACTCCTGGTGCACGTTCCAGAAGGTGAAAGGCCCCATCACGCAGTTCAAGGGTGGCTAAATCCGTAATCACTTTTGAGACACATTGCACACCTGTTAACGGTAATGTACATTCTTTCAGAATTTTAGAATCCCCTTTTTTATTGGCGTGCATCATGGCCACAATAATGTTTTGGGCACTGGCAACCAGATCCATGGCCCCGCCCATCCCTTTGACTAGCTTGCCAGGAATCATCCAGGAGGCCAGATTACCCTTTTGGTCAACCTCAAAAGCTCCCAGAATCGTGAGGTCCACATGGCCGCCCCGAATCATCTCGAAACTCTCAGAAGATGAGAAATAAGCGGCCCCTGTCGCGGCGGTCACGGTTTGTTTACCCGCATTGATCAAATCCGGGTCAACGGTTTCGGCCGCGGGAAACTCGCCCATACCCAGCAGGCCGTTTTCCGATTGAAACATCACCTGAATACCTTCTGGAATATAATTGGCAACCAGTGTTGGGATTCCAATACCCAGATTCACGTAATAGCCATCTTTCAGTTCTTGAGATAGCCTTTGCGCAATTTGATCTTTCGTTAATGCCATCGTGTGTCGTCCTCTTTAAATCAGTTTTATATGGATACAAACCGTTTTTAAGCGTGTGCCGGTTGTTTTAAGGTCATTTGTTCAATACGTTTCTCAAAGGTTCCCTGAATCACCCGATCCACGTAAATACCGGGCGTATGGATAAAATCAGGATCCAGTTCGCCGGGTTCCACAATTTCTTCCACTTCGGCCACGGTAATGCGTCCGGCTTGCGCCATCATGGGGTTAAAATTCCGGGTGGTTTTCCGATAAATAAGATTCCCCATGGTGTCGGCTTTATAGGCCTTAATCAATGAAAAGTCTGCCGTCAGCGATTCTTCTAGCACGTACATTTTTCCATTGTATTTGCGTGTTTCCTTGCCCTCAGCCACCATAGTTCCATATCCTGTGGGTGTAAAAAAGGCAGGAATCCCTGCGCCACCGGCCCGGATTTTTTCCGCCAAAGTACCTTGCGGGGTTAAAATCACTTCCAGCTCGCCGCTTAGAAACTGTTGCTCAAAGGTTTCATTTTCGCCAACGTAAGAGGCAATCATGGTTTTAATCTGCCGGGTATCCAGGAGTTTACCCAGTCCAAAATGATCGACACCCGCATTGTTACTAATACAGGTGAGCCCTTTGGCCCCCATTTTCACGAGTTGATCAATAAGGCCTTCCGGAATCCCACAAAGGCCAAACCCTCCGGCCATAACCGTCATATTATCGGTTAGCCCGGCTAACGCATCCTCATAACGAGTCACAATTTTGTTAAATCCTGCCATAATTTTATATGAACCTCTCCTGCCCAACTTAATAGTGTTTGATCCAACATCAAATAGAGTTGTCTCTCTCTCGGATGATTCCATAGATTTATCACAATCCAAGGATGGCTGTCTAATATTTTCCAGCCGGGTCTAGAGTAATCCGCTTTAATCAATAAGTCTAGCGTTAGGAGAGAGGTAAGGAAGCATCCATTGTCTCAATCGCATCCAATTTCCCAACAATTTGAACTTTGGGTAAACTGCTTTTAATACGTCGACCATAGCCCTTGGTTCGGATACGGGGGTCCAGAATCGCCACAATACCGTGATCGGTTTGACTCCGGATCAATCGCCCAAAGCCTTGCTTTAGACGGATTGTCGCCTGAGGCAAGACAAACCCACCAAACCAATCATCGCCCCGACGTTTGAGGTATTCAACAGTCGCTTGGTTCACCGGGTCGTCGGGCGGTAAGAAGGGAATTTTATCCATGATGACACAACTTAGGGCCTCCCCCGGAATATCGATACCTTCCCAGAAAGTGGCTGTAGCGAACAGCACACTGTTTTTCGTCTGTTTAAACCATTCAATCAAACGATTTCGGGGCATGTCACCCTGAGTTCGACAAGGGTAAGGTAGTTTTGGAATTAATATCTCGGCAATCTTTAACATGTTGCCCCGGCTCGTGAACAGGACAAACCCTCGCCCCTGTGTCTTATGCAGGAGCGCCTCAATTTGCTCGGCACATGCCCCAATAAATGCCTCTGAGTTTGGGTCGGGCATGGTGTCTGGAATATAGAGTGTGCATTGGTTTTCATAATCAAATGGGCTGGGGAGAAGCAATTCTCGGGTAGACTCCGGTAATCCAAGCTCCTGTTTAACAAAGTTTAGGGAATTACTGATAGAAAGAGTAGCACTGGTCAGGATCGCTACTTTTTCTGGCCATAACTGCTCGCCCATAATTTGAGAGACATTGAGTGGCGTGGATTTTAGTTCAAAGTAGAGCCGTTCTTTATTAATCTCAACCCAGTTGACCCGATCGTGATCAAACGGATTTTCATATAGAAAGTGTTCCCACCGACCCATGAGCCCTTCCAGTTGTTTAAGGAGCTTATCTCGCTGGACTTTGGCTTTATCTTTATCTAAATCCGTTTCTACCAAGGCAAGTTGTGTTACTTGCAGGCCCGTTAGCCAGTGGTAAATTTCATGAAGAATGTCCATGTGTCCCTGGACAGCTTCCAGGAAAGCTGAATCTGGGACAAGACGGAAAGCCCCCCGGTTGACGCTAGAATAGTGTTGAAGTAGCCAATGAAGAATGGCAGACTCCGTGATAGTGATCTCCCGCATATATTCTTCAGGGATCGCCTTCAGACGACGCTGGATTTTCTGGAGCAGTTTGGTGGTAGCAAATTTGCCAATGCGTCCGGTAAAAGCGTTTAGCGCATAGCGTTTTAGGTTGTGCGCCTCGTCAAATACCACAATATCATGGGGCGGCAACATGGATTGTCCGGACATGACGTCCTGTAAATACAAGGCGTGGTTGGCGATAATAATATCGGCTTTGTCTAAATCTTCTCGTGCGGCTCGATAGGGGTTTTCCTGGTAAAACCGACACTTTCTATTTAAACAGTCTTCGGTTTCGGATTGAATGTTTTCCCATAGCGCTTGGGGTACAGAGAAGTCCAGTGTATGCCGATCGCCATCCCAAGGGTGTTCCGTATCGCCTAATTGGCTTTTAATGCGATCCAGATGCATCATCTCACGGGAATCCACTTTTAGGTCGCGTTCAAACTCGGTCATTTTCTGGAGGCACAGATAGTTGCGTCGTCCTTTGACCATTTTGACATTGATGTCCGGGTTTTCCAGAAGAATCTTAAGCCCGTCGGATTGACCGAGAAAAGGAATATCCTTGTTTAAAAGTTGTTCCTGTAAGGCGATGGTTCCGGTTGAAATAACGACAGGTCGGCGAGACTGAAGTAAGGCTGGGATTAAATAGCCAAAAGACTTACCGGAACCGGTACCTGCTTCAATGACAGTGGATTCGCCTATAGTCATGGCCTCCCAAACAGAAGCGACCATGGTTTCCTGCGTCTTTCGCCGCTCATAGCCGGGAAAGTGAGACAGGATCTCAAAATAGGACTGAAGAATATCCATGGCTATTTTTACAAACGAGGGCCTTCTTCTAAAAAAGTCAGTTTCAATGAAAATAGAAATCCGATTCTATTATCAATAAAATCCTCTAAAAAGACCACCATTAGATGGAATGGCTATCACCCGATGCTAAAACACGGTAAAATAGAATGAACAGACCGAGTGTTTTGTAAGGGCAAAGGGGTAAAACGACTTTTCACCCGCCTTTTAAGAGTTTTCATGCTAGAGAGTTTTTTACTGGACGAGACCAATGTTGATCGTATCGAGACGCAATACGAAGCGTTCCGGGCGATTGCCATGGATAAATACCACTGGCATGACGAACCCGTTGATTTTTCGACCCTTCGGCCCAACATCGTTAACGGCTTAGTCCGAGGCATTATGGTAGAAGACACTCAGGAAGCGGAACTGATTCGAGGCTTTATGCTCTATGTGCCCGAAGAACACCGGGCCATTGAGATTAATCTGGTTCATATTCCAGAAGAACTGGAATGGAAAAACATCTTCGATAAAATGATGATGACCTTTCTCTCGGTTATTAAGAATCAGCCCGGTTGGGACGCCATTAGTTACCCTCTACTTGGCATTCAGGAACGTTTTGTTCTTACCGCCCATTGGTATGGCTTAAAACCGGTGGGGCAAGCCATTCAAAAGTTTGATCTGGTTAATGAAATCAGCTTGCCAGTGCTTCAGAAGGTTCACGAGTCCATGACCTCTCTTCCCGAGGAGTTTTCAATTATCCCTTGGCCAGCTAAAGAGGGAACGGGTTCGGACAATTGGCACTCCGAGTATAAAGATCAAGTGGCCGAAGCCATTTATGAATCGTTTGCTAAATCCAACGATGCCAAGTGGGATCCCCGTTTTCAGTCGGTTAATGGGGGCAAAAAAGTGGTTGGGCTCCTGGAAAATAACCAGATGGGACTGCTTCAACCGGAAATCACCAGTATTCTGCTGGAACAACAAGGTGATGTAAAAACCGTGGCGGGCTTTTGTTTTATGGTGCAAACGGATGTGGGCAAAGCCAATATTCCCTTGATTGGGGTGCGCCCGTCTGTTCGAAAAAAAGGGTTGGGTAAACATCTGTTGCGTCAGTCTTTGATCCGCATGGTTCGGGGCATCATGGAAGAACGTTTGATGATTGCTGAAGTGACTGCCACCGTGGATACGGATAATTATTTCGCCCTTAAAATGTACCGTCGCATGGGCTTTCAGGAAACAGTTAACTATCCGCATTGCTATGCGAACGCCGATACCCTTCGAGGTTCCTACTATGGTGGAAAGCTATTTAGGGATTTCGTTACCCCTGTTTTTTAAAATTTTTTAGGAAAAGTAGTTAAGCCGGAGAGTCAACAAATTATGACCAACACGACCCTCAATAAATTTATGGATCGTACGACGAAAGTCAAAATGAATCCTGAAACGTATATCAAATTTGATGATACGGATCATGTGATGATCAGCAACATTTTTTCCGAGGGCAGTGCCCTGCGGATTAAATGCGATATTTTATTACTACTTTGGGATATTACGGACTGGAAAGCCATCGGAGACATTCTCGATGCCTGGCCCGACCCGGTGGATCATCCCAAAATTATCGAGCATTTGGCCAATCTTTATGAGTGCAAAATTGTTGTGACAGAAGAATCTGAAGTCCGAAAGCCTTTAGAGAGTGGGTTATCAGAAAAACTGGGATCTAAAATCCATATTAACGTGGAAAATCACCACGTCATGATGAAGGATTTTGTTCGTCTGGCCGCCTATCGTCGGGCCATTGAACGGGCCATTGAATCAGGAAAGACCGTGGCCATGGATCTGGGCTGTGGCTCGGGGATTCTCAGCTTCTTTGCCGCCAACGCAGGTGCGGAAAAGGTCTATGCCGTAGAGCGTCGTCAGGATATTATTGAATTAGCGCAAGCGCTGGCCCATGATAATGAGATTAAAAATGTCGAATTTGTTCAGGGGTCGTCTAGCGCATTGTCGGAAGAGGTTTTTACGCCCAAGCCCGATGTGTTTATCTCCGAGATTCTGGGCAACGGTATTCTGGAAGAGAACGTATTGGAATTTACATTAGACGCCAGAGACCGCCTGTGCGCGCCGGGAGCCAAGCTGATTCCCTATAAACTGGATATTTACGTGTTCGCTTATCACTCCAACCTGCGTCAGGATAAAGGGCTGGAGGTGGATGAGTTTAAAGACCTGTATGGCGTGGATTACAAGATTTTCAAAGAAATTTTGTGCAGTAAGTCCACGTTGCGGCTGGATAAATTCAACTCTCGTATTGATCGACCCATTACCAAGCCGACGTTAGTGAAGGCCGTTGATTTTCGTTCGTTTGATAACCCGACCTTTACCAGCGAATTTGAATTGGACGTGACCGAGGAAGGGAACTTTACGGGCTACTGCGGCTATTTTAAAGCGTGGCTGGATGAAGATACCAGCCTGAGCAACTCGCCCTGGTCGCCGGATACCCACTGGACCCAAATGATTTACACCATGCCCGTTACTCGGGAGGTGAAACCCGGCGATAAAATCAAAATGGACATCGTCTACGACGGCAACCTCCGAATCCGAGCCCTGTCTTAAGCTTTAACGAGTTTTAGTGATGTATATAGGCTGTACCAATCGAGTGGAAATTCTATATACCCGGCTTGCTTGGTGGTACTTGCCTAATTTCGACATTGAATCCCATGCATTCAGCCGCTCTGAAAAAATCCCCTGATAAATCAGCGGCAAGGTTAATTCCTGAATCCGTATCCCTATCGTTGTCTAAATTCACCCCTCCATTTTCGTCCTGAAGCGAGGGAAGTAAGCTCGTATAAGTATTATGAACCGCCATATTCCCCAAGCCATAAACCCTTTCATGCAAAGTGATTACAGCTTGGCTACCCATCTCTAACAGATTTGCAATCTCTGAAGCCTGCGCTTCAACAAACCTTTTAAAACCTTCATACTCTCCAAATTCATTACGCCAGTGCTGGTTTTGACGAAAATGAATCTTTCCAAACGCTGTACTAAACTCCCTTCTAAACTCACAAAGAGAAACACCACCCAACGAGGCATCGAGTTTAGTACAGCGTTCATTAATGGCATTAATTTTGTCCCTATATAGAGATGAAATTTGATCACTTGCTTGAGATATACCTTGCCAATGTTTCAAAATAGCTTGCTCATCACTCGCTAACCAACCAAACCTATCGTTTAACTGGCTAATCTCATGAAAAAGCATATAGCTGTAAATACTCTCCGGCTTTTCGTCCCAATGCGCCGCCAAAACCATGGCATCAACAACAACTTCCCATAGACTCCGTAGCAAAGTAAACATGGAATGTTGACTTTTTCCAGACAAAGCTGAAATCCCCTCCAAAAGCAGATAGGCCTTCGGTAAAAAACAATATGCAAAAACACTTTGTTGCTGAGTTAATTTTGCAGGATCGGCTGAATCAATCAGTTTCCTTAAGATTTGCTTATTAGACTCAAGCATCTCTGGTTTATTTTCAGGAACCACCTCTAAACCTCAACCACCTGCTCGAACCGATTGAAGATGGCGTCGACGTGTCTCAGGTAGTCTTGGATGTCGAAGCAGGCTTCGATTTCAGCGGGGGTTAAATGGGCGGCCATGTCGGGATCATCCAGCAGGTTCTGGCGAAAGTTGCCGCCCTCGGTGTTCCAGGCGGTGTGGGCGTTTTTCTGAACGAGGCGATACGCTGTTTCTCGGCTCACACCCTTATCGACGAGGGTGAGCATGACCCGTTGAGAGAAGATAGCGCCGCCATAGATGTTCATGTTGCGCAGCATATTTTGCGGGTACACCACCAGATTTTCCATGACACCCGCCAGCCGGTTGAGCATGTAATGGGTCAAAATGCAGGCATCGGGGAAGATCACCCGCTCAACAGAGCTGTGGCTAATATCCCGCTCGTGCCACAGGGCCACATTCTCTAAGGCGGGGATCACATAAGAGCGCACCAGTCGGGCTAATCCGGTTAAATTCTCGCCACTAATCGGATTTCGTTTATGGGGCATGGCCGAAGACCCTTTTTGGCCTTTAGAAAAAGCCTCCTCCACTTCCAATACATCCGTGCGTTGCAAATGGCGAAGCTCTACGGAAAATTTCTCAATAGAACTCGCCAGTCCGGCTAGTGCCATCATAAACTCCGCATGTAGATCCCGTTGAATCACCTGCGTGGATGTTTTAGCCGGTTGAAGTCCGAGTTCCTCACAGGCCTTGGCTTCTACTTCCGGTGTGATGTTAGAATACGTCCCCATGGCACCGCTAAATTGTCCGACCCGGTTTTCTTCCAGAGCATCCCGCAAACGTTTTTCATGCCGATCCAGTTCATCGACCCATACCAGCAATTTCAGGCCAAAGGTAATGGGTTCGCCATGAATCCCGTGAGAACGCCCGACCATCGGTGTGTGCTTATGCTCTAGAGCTCGCTTCTGAATCACCTGTCGCAAGCGGGCTAATTTTTCCAGTAATAGTTCACCGGCGTTTCGGATCTGAAGGGCCATGGCGGTATCGATCATGTCTGAACTCGTGAGCCCCATGTGGACAAACCGGCTGTTCTCCCCGACCGATTCAGCAATATTGGTGAGAAACGCAATCACGTCATGTTTTAATTCGGCGTCCAGTTCGTCAATCCGGCTAATTTGAAAAGCGGCTTTTGAGCGAACATCCTCGTATACACCTGTCGGGACAAGTCCCATCTCTTCTTGAACCTTTAATACTGCCAGCTCTACGTCTAACCATGACGTGTATTTGGCATCCAGGCTCCAGACGGCGGCCATTTCCGGGAGTGTATAACGTTCGATCACAACGAAACCCTTTCCTGTTAACTTGCTTGTCTATTATCCATTTAACACGTCTACCTGACAAATCTAGCGCAGCTGGCTTTATTTTGGACCGGCTTTACTCTCCCCGTATTGAACTTTAGGAGGAAGAAATCACCCATTTCGTTGAGCCAAAAGCTTTCACCATCCTTCATAATAGATAACGAGAGAGAAGTAAGGAAAAACCCATGCGATTTATGCTCCCTGTTCGGTATTCCGCCTTGAATTCCATTGTTCTGGTGGGATTGCTGTCGTTAACGACATTAACGATGATGTCCTTTTCACCCGCCCAAAGCGATGGACAAGTTAAAATGACGCCTGTTTCCCAATTGATAAACGAAGTCAACTCAACAAAGCCGGTGGATGCCGTTCTACGCAAGGAACCGACAAAGGCTAAATCCCAAGCCGAATCGCAACAAGTTCTACAGCCTGAATCCGCCGAAGTCACTCCCGTGACCGAACAACCCACGAAACACACACCGGTTAAAGTTTTGGAATCCGATGTGGTGGATTTACCACCGCTTAACCCAAGCCCGTCCAATGTCGAGGAACTTTCCAAAGAGTCGGAGCTTCCGCCAGAAAAAACTCCTGCTTTGCCTCTTTCTGACGCTGATTCTAAAACAGAGGTAGAAAAAGCAAAAAAAGTGCTTCCGCCTCTCCAAACCATTCAAACGGATGACACGGTTCCGTCGCAAGCGCCAGAACAACAGACGAAGAAGGCTAAAAAAAATAAAAAGATAAAAAAAGCCAAAGAAACCGTGGTCTATCGAGACTTACCCGCCATCGCCGTGTTTCCGGTTTTGCGCCATGGCAACGAAAAAGCGTTTGGTGATGTGGCTATTGTATTTGCCAACGAGTTTGCCAATAAACTGGAAAAAAAATTCCCTCAAACCCGGATTCATAATCCGGTTTATTCCACTGAACAACTTCGAGTCCGTGGGTTGGGACGGATTTATGAGCAAATGATGGATTACTACATTAAGGCCGGCCGTCCAGAGCCCAGAGCCTTGAAATACCTGCTTGACGAGTTAGCCGACGATGATGGACAGGAGATCGCTCGGGCGGTTTTTGTGGAGGCTGATATTGATCTGCATCACCAACATCGATCATATCGTCCTAAAGACATGTTTAAAAAGCTTTATATGGACGCTTTGCCCAATGAGCAACGATATTATGTGAATAGTCGGGTTAAGGTTTACGATACGAGTACACCTCATCATCCATTGATCTGGTCAACCACTTGGAATCATCCGGTTAAAACCACAGGTCTTTACAACGTGACCGCCTCAGTTTATCAAGATAGTGACAGCTTAAGCGCTTTTTCCTACGCATCACGTATCATGAGTCGAATCGTCGTAGGGTCTTCTCCTAAAAAGGCGTATCGAAAAGGTACCGTGGAAATTGATACGTCCGTGGCCGGAAAGATTTACAATAAAACTTCGTCTAGTCATCCGGATCCGATTAACCCAGCCGAAAGAGATAATGACAATGGGGCATCCACGTCAACAAAGGCGGTCAATCACTTAAGCGATGCCGATCGTCAAGCGATTCAGCGACTGCTCCGAAAACCATCGTATTAAGCCGGGAAAATAAATACCGTTTTATAAAAAACCATCCGTAATCAGAAAACGCTCTTTCTATTAATGTTTAGAGTGAAATACAGACTGAATGAAGATCGAGACTGCATGCAAAAATGAGGGGTTAAATACGCACTACTTAATCCTCAAGATAATTTTGGCGTGATTCGCTATTTTTAATGTAATGACGCAAGGCTTCACGGATCAGTTCGCTACGGGAGCGTTGCTCTTCATCCGCCAGGCCATCAACTTCTTTTAGGAATTTATCAGGAAGCGAGATTAAAACTCGGGAACTCTTAGCCATTTTGTTTACTCCTCCAGTATTAAAAAGATGATTATTAAAAAGTTGTGATTAGATTAGTCGGGTTAGGATAATGCAAAACTTAAAGTCGACAGAGGGATAAGTTAGATAAAGCTTTGTGAGTACACACTTCCTCTTTAATTAATCCAGAAGCCGAAAGTGTGTACAAAGCGTTTTTAATCGAGAAGCAGGGACTCGATGAGTTCTGCGCTTTTCGAATATTGAGCAGAGGATGCTCGGTTTCGGCGACGAATATACTCTCGGAGTGCTTGTCGAATCAATTCGCTTCGTGTTCTTTGTTCGTCTTCCGCAAGTTCGTCAATCTTATTGAGGAAATCTTCTCGCATTGAAATTAACACTTTTGCCATTCTCTCTGTCTCCTTAATACCCTTTCCATAACATGGCATACGGTTGGGGTTTGGACTATATTCACGCTGTCTCCGCTTTGTTGCAACGATAGGAAAACCCATAGAAGCAAAAATGCTTATACGCAAATAAAAACATAACCGTCCGTAAAATTGCCTACCCCTAACGAAATGTTACATTCTTTTTGCACTATATATAGCCCTTTTATGCCTACACTTAACATCTTTAATATATATTCATACCTTAAAGAACATGATGATCTAATGAGACATTTTTCAGAATTTGTTCTGTGTGTCTTTCGTCTTCTCTTGATTATTCTTTGCGTTCCCACCAGAATGTGAGGTGATGACGACAGCAAGACAACAGTCAACTTCCAATAGAAAGGCACCATCGATTGCCTTTTACACTTTGGGCTGTAAAGCAAACCAGTTAGAATCCTCAACCCTAGCGGATGACTTCCAGAAGAATGGCTGGCAGGTAGTTCCATTTGATGAGTCGGCTTCGGTTTATGTGGTCAATACCTGTACCGTAACGGAACGGAGCGATAAAGAGTCTCAGCGTGTTATCCGTCGGGCTCGCCTATCCAACCCGGCAGGGCAGATTGTGGTTACGGGCTGCTACGCTCAGGTCTCTCCCGAGGAAGTGGCTCGGCTCGACGGCGTCCATTTTGTCATTGGTAATAATTTCAAGGAAGAAATTCGGCAGATTGTTGAAGAAGCCACTCCTCAAAATTTGTCGAGTCAACCGCTTGTTCGAGTGTCAGATATTGATAAAAGCAGGATTATGGAAGGCGCTACCCGAAGTGATATTTCCAGAACCCGTGGCAGTTTGAAGATTCAGGATGGATGCGATTACAAATGTACGTACTGTATTATCTGGGAAGCCCGTGGTAAAAGCCGTAGCCTGCCGATTAATGATATTAAAACCCACCTGAGCCGTATGATTAATGAAGGGTTCAAAGAGGTTGTCCTGACCGGCATTAATATTGGTCAATACAATGATAATGGCGCAGATTTAGCGGATCTGCTAACGGAACTGATAGCGCTTCCTAAGGCGTTTCGTTTGCGTCTTACATCGCTGGATCCACTGGAAGTACCTGAAAAATTGATTCAGGTGGTGGCTGATAGCCAAGGGAAAATTTGCCCTCACTTTCACCTCTCAGCACAAAGCGCTCAAGATGATGTGTTAAGGCGAATGGCTCGCCGTCATCACGTGGCAGACATGATCCGAGTCTGTGACACCATCGCGGAAAAAATTCCCCATGCCTCAGTGGGTTCGGATATTATTGTAGGCTTTCCCGGTGAGACAGACGAGCAATTTGAGGAAACGGTTCGAGTGCTTGAAGCCGTGCCAATGAATTATTTTCACGTCTTTAGCTACTCTAAGCGCCGAGGAACGCCTGCCGCCGAACAAGGCAATCAGATTTCAGAACGAGTGAAAAAAAGCAGGGCCCACCGGCTGAAAGCGTTATCTGATAAAAAACAAACGTGTTACCGGACCCGGTTTTTGAATCAAACGGTTGAACTGATTATTGAAGAAGGGTGCGAAAAAGGAATGTCTGAGAATTATCTTCGCGTTATCCTTGATCCGACTCATCAGTCTGCTAATCTACAGCCAAACGATAAAGCCCGTGTTCAAATCACCCGCTTAGAAGGTGAGCATACTTACGGAACACTGGAAGAAGTTTTATAAAACAGAAGACAATAGTATTTTTTTGATAAGGGAAACCTCTGATGTCCACTGTCACCCCATCTTGTTCTAACAATGAGTTCCATATCTCAATCTGGCCGATTCTCCTACTCAACGGGCTGACATTATTTCTGCTTTCTCTCTTCTGTTTGCTGTTTGTCCTAATTAATGGCGGGTTTGATCGAACGCTCTCGGAACTTGAAATAATTATTATCAGCTACTTTGGAGGGATTGGCCTTTTGACACTAATCGCCGCATCGTGGCTCGCCTGGTTGGGGGGTCCTGTTGTTACACTGGATGCAACGGGTATTTCGATTGAATCCACCTGGTTGATGGATAAAACGTTTCCGGAGCGGCATACGTTCCAGATGAGCTGGGAGAATATGGCGACGGTTAGTCAAACCCGATTTCTCACCATGGATTATCTTAAAATTGAATCCCGGTCAAGCCAGCCCTCTTTGTATATCCCCTTGTTCCTCTCTCGTAAAAAAGATTGTTTAAGTCAGCTTAAAAATATACCGCCAAAAGACCACCCGCTTCCCCAATTTCTGGCCTCTCTCTATAATGGGAAGCAGTGATTGTCTCTTGTTTTAATGGATCTCTGTCTTGGCTTATCGTATTTTTCGTTTGTCTTTAAAATTGATGCTCACGTGGGTGGGAAAATATTTGCTAATCGCCACGGGTGGTGGGCTGGCTCTTTCTTTGCTTTTAGGTGTTTTCCTGTTTTTTTTCGCTAAACTGCCGCCCGAAATGCTCATGGCTCCGATTATTCTGGGAATGATCCCAACGGGCATGTTATTTGCCTTTTTTGTTCCCGTGATTTTGTTGATTTGCTTTCTGTACAGTTACTTTATCCGGTATGAACTGGATGAAATCGGTATTACTCAACATTTTGGCCCGATTAAACATGAAACCTGCTGGCTGGAAATGAAGAGTGCCGAGGAAAGTACATTAGCCAAGCTCTCGTTTTATACCATTTCGGTCTTAAAAAAAAATCGACCGTTGACTCTTTATTCCGGTTTCTTAGCTTTCCCGCAAGATTTTACTCAAGCGGTTATAGAACTAGCACCTCAAGATAACCCTTTAAAACGTTTGGTTAAAGGGGAGACCTCTGAACCAGAGCAGCGACCGCAGGAGTATGCAGTAATCCATGACCAAGTTTAAATTTGAAATTGACTACAATGCCTTTTACAAGGGTATGCTCCCCATGCTGATTCCAATAGGCCTTTTATATCTGATTCTCACGATTGTTCCCCTTCTCCATTTTTTTGCCCGCTTGTTGGATCTTCTCCTTGATACAATGACCCTAATTGCTATTCCAAGAGAACATATGTCGGGCATTTTGACGATTTTTCTAGGGCTTTTTATTTTTCTGACATTGGTCTTTTTGGTTTTTGGGGTTCCTTTAATAATTACCAGTGCTTTTCGATTGATTTGCTGCCCGATGAACGTGACGAAAAAAGGACTAGAAGCCGCTGCTGGCCCGACATTTATCAATGACTATTACACGTTAAAATGGAATGACATTCAAAAGGTTAAGACACAACGCTTCTTTGGTCTCCCTTATATGGTCGTTTCTTCCAGTGTCAGCCCCCCTTTATGGACTCCCCTGTTCTACGATCAACAGGCGTTAATGCCGGAAGTGTTTATTACGCTGGCTCCGAAAGAAAATCCCATCCGTATTTTTTTTGAAACGAACCAGCACATCACCCGATTTGATAAAAAATAACCTTTCGTAGAGAATACAGGTATGATAACGCATCAATCCCCCTACTATATTACAACGGCTATCGACTACGTGAATGCGGCCCCTCACTTGGGTCACGCTTACGAAAAAATTGCGACGGATGTGATTGCTCGCTTTTACCGGCTACAGGGGCGTCCGGTTCGTTTTCTAACAGGGACGGATGAACACGGTACGAAAGTCGCTAAAACAGCAGAAAGCAAGGGCTTGGATCCCAAAGTCTATACAGACCGGATGTCCGAGCAGTTTAAAGACACCTGGACTTGTCTAAATTTAACCTATGACCGCTTTATCCGAACCACGGATCCAGATCATTACGAGGTGGTAGCCTCTCTCTGGAAAACCATGCAGGCCAAGGAAGATATTTATAAGGCCAGTTACACCGGTCAGTATTGTCCCGGTTGCGAAAACTTTCTGCTGGAACGGGACATCAACGAAGCGGGTGAATGCCAGATCCACCTAAAAAAACCGGATGCTGTAGAGGAAGAGAACTATTTTTTCAAACTCTCGCACTATAAAGACGATCTACGTACCCTGCTTAAAAGCGAAGGCTTTATCAAACCGGAATTCCGGAAGACAGAAATCCTAAACATGCTGGAAGAGCTGGAAGATATTAGTGTTTCCAGGCCAACAGACTCTGTGAGTTGGGGAATTCCCGTGCCAGGTGATCCGGGACAAACTATTTACGTTTGGGTTGACGCCCTGAGCAACTACATTACGGGTGCCGGCTATCAACATGACGATTCCCTCTTCCAAACCTTCTGGCCCGCCGATTGTCATATGATCGGCAAGGACATTCTCCGGTTTCATGCCTTATACTGGCCTGCCATGCTGATGTCCGCCGGTGTCGAACTTCCTAAAAGCGTTTACGCCCACGGGTTTATTAACCTGAATGACGCTAAAATCAGTAAAAGCATTGGAAACGTGGTATCCCCCCAGGATTTGGTTAATCGTTTTGAGCTTCAGAACGCTGACCCGATTCGCTATTATCTGATGACCGTTACGACGTTTGGTCAGGACGGCAATTTTACAGAAGATGACTTTAAAAGTCGGGTGAATGCGGACTTGGCCAATAATTTAGGTAACCTGGTCAACCGTAGCCTGAATATGACCCAGAAATATTTCGACGGCCTTGTACCGGTGCTTGCAGGAGTTGACTCGGGTACTTTGTATCAGCCTGACCCCACTTACCTTGCAGAAATGACAGCTTATTATACGGGCTTATCCGATGGTCATGAGGAAAAGAAAAAGTGGAAAGACGGCTACGTGTTTCCCTCAGCCGAAAGTGAACCTCGTTTTCTAAACGCCTTATTCCGCAACAGTGACGGCTACCTACCTTCTCAGCCGCTGGATCAGTTGCTCGATGATGTTCGTTTTAAATACCAGTGCTTTGATTTTGAGTTTGCCTTGTTTACGACCTTTTTCCATCTGATCAACCCAGTAAACCAGTTTATTGATGCCATGGCACCATGGACACTGGCCAAAGAAGGTGATACTGAAAAACTGGCTAGGGTGTTATACAGTGTGCTAGAGCGAATCCGGCAAGTGGCTATTCTTATTTACCCGGTTACGCCCCTGCTGGCCCAAAATATCTTTGAGCAACTGGGTTACACTGTGAGCGAGAAGAATAAAGAACTCACCCTAAATGGCCAACCGCTTCAATGGGATAATCTCTATGAGCCTTTACCCTTTGGGCAGGCGATTCACCTTACGGGTCCCTTATTGCCCCGTTTGGATAGTGAGATTGTTGGCGCTTCCGGTAAAAAGAAATAAAGGAGCGTCCTACGAATGCCAAAAGTTGTTCTTCCGCCTCTTGCGGATACCCACTGTCATCTGGACTATATTCTCCGCAACGACAAGCATCCGATGGGCGAGGAGGGGGTCTGTCCGGAAAAAGTACTGGAACGAGCACTGGCCGAAGGGGTTCAGTTTGTCGTGAATCCCAGTGTGACCCCCAAGCGTTTTAATGAAGTCATTACTCTGGCCGAACGGTTTGAGCATGTTTACGCGGGTGTGGCGGTTCATCCGACGGATGTGGAAGATATTCAGAACATGCCGGATTGGTTGGCCCAAGTGGAAGCTTTGTTGACACATCCCAAAGTAATCGCCGTGGGCGAAACCGGGCTGGATTATTACTGGGATACGACTCATCAGGATTTGCAAAAATGCTGTTTCAAAAGCCTGCTGGAATTAGGAAAAAAATATGATTTGCCGGTAATTGTTCACGACCGGGAAGCCCACGAGGATGTGGCGGCCATTATCGACCAGGTTCCCGGTGTTCGGGGTATTATGCATTGTTTTTCCGGCGATGAAACTTTTGCCCGCCGTATGATCGATAAAGGCTTTTACATCAGCTTTGCGGGCAACGTGACCTTTAAAAAAGCCGAAGATCTGCAAGCAGCCGCCACCCATCTACCGCTGGAATGGATACTCATTGAAACTGATTCTCCTTTCCTGACTCCGGTTCCCCATCGAGGCAAGCCTAACGAACCGGCTCGAGTCCGCCATGTGGCCGAAAAGATTGCCGAACTACGAGGAATCAGCTACGATGAAGTGGCCCGGGCAACCACGGAAAATGCCCGCCGTGTTTATGGATTGAATTAGCACTAAATTACCCCCAAAAAGAGAAACGTATGCTCATTGTCTTCCCATCCACTCCTATGACGGAAAAAGCCAGCCAATGGCTTGCTTCTCAAGGTGTTGACCACAAAGTTATCCCCATTCCCGAACTCCTGGACTATAAAACCGGTTCGGATACGGCGATCTTACTCGATTCCGAAGATAACATGGATGTGCCCATGCGGCTTTCTCGAGAAAAATTCGTGGTTATGCGGGTTTTTCGGGAATTTAATCAGGTTTGATCAGCGGAAAAGGTAAAAGGTATTTCCATTGAAACGGCTAAAACACACATTCTGGCTCCGGCGGCTCGGATTCCTATCGCTTATTTTAGTGGGGCTTTTGAGCGTGACTCAATGCAGTGCGCCGTCACCGTTCACCTCTAACACCAGCCAAAACAAACCTATTGTGCTGGAATTTTGGACGATTCAACTTCTGAGCTTTGCCGACATGCTGGAACCTATGTTCGATGAGTTTGAGGCCAGTCATCCTGACGTTCGGATTAAATGGGTGGACGTCCCTGGTTCTGTCGTTGAAAAGCGGATCCTAACCGCCATCATGAGTCCTAACGTGCCGGATGTCGTTAACCTTAACCCAGATTATTCGGCTATTCTGGCTAGTCGGGAAGCATTGGTGAACATGAATCAAATTGTTTCCCCTGACCAAAAGACGACTTACCTGCCCGCTGCCTGGAGGGCTTCATCGCTCAACGACTTCACCTTTGGCCTGCCCTGGTATATTACTTCGAAAGTTACGTTTTACAATAAAGATTTGCTCACCAAGGCCGGATTTAGTCAACCGCCCATGACTTTTAATGACTTGTTTCGTTTCTCGAAAACCCTGCGCGAAAAAACTGGCGCCTACGCGACGATGCCTAATATTAGTGTTCGGGGAAATTTTTTGAAAGAACTGCAAAAAAGCGGCATTCAACCGTATGACTCTGTTGGGAAAGCCGTTTTTGCCGATCAAGGTGCCGGTGATTATTTAGCCCAGTGGGTTAATCTGTATAAGAACCAATGGGTGCCTGCAGAGTCCTTGATTGAAGGGCCGGAAGGAGCACCAGATCGTTATCAGTCCGGGACATTAGCCTTGCTAATGACGGGCGTCAATTTCGGTAATAAAGTCAAAGAAAACGCCCCCGACGTGTTCAGTCGAACCGGCGTTTCACCCCAATTTCCCATCGATAGTGCTTCCACGGATTTTTCGACCATGGTGCTAGTGGTGCCGAAAAAAAGTCAACATCCCAAAGAAGCTGTTGAATTTGCTTTGTTTATGACCAATCAAACCAATCAACTTACTTTTTGTCGGCGTGCACCTATTCTACCTTCCATAACCGAGGCATTAAAGGCTCCAATGTTTCAGAAGCAAGATTCGGCGGACATCATGAAAAAAGCGATCAGCATTAGTGCCCACCAACTGCTGAACGCTCGGGATGTGTACCAGATTCGCCCTCATCAAAAAAAGATAAACGAGATTGTCGACCATTATGTTCAACTTGCCATGTTGGGTCATATCAGCTCCTCACAGGCAATGGGTCAAGCTCAAAAAGAAGTTAACCAGATTCTATTTGAAGGAAAAACGCCATGAGTGTGTCTTCCCCACAAAAGTTGCTTATTAACGCCAATGAATATACAGGTATCGATGGCAAATGGCTTCGTGTAATTAATCCGGTGGATGCCACGGCCGAGGTGGGGCAATGTTATTTACTTCAGGAAAGCCAGATTGAGTCGGTTTTAACGGCTGCTCAGGTCGGGTTTGACACCTTTCGAAAAACCACCTCGACCCAGCGTTCGGAAATCCTAAAAAAGTTGGCACTGTTGCTTTTAACCCACGAAGGCAAACTGGCTCAGCTCATCACCATGGAGTCCGGCAAACCCATTACCCAGTCAAAAACAGAGGTTAAGCGTGCTATTCGGCTAGTTCAGGGGTATAGTGATCTGCTTGCCCGAACAAAACGAGAGCTTTATTACCTTCATGACTGCGAGGCCGAGTTGTGTTATTTCCCGTTAGGGCCGGTGCTGGCGATTACGCCGTTTAATTTTCCGTTGAACCTGATTATCCATAAGCTCGCCCCGGCTATTGCTGCCGGGAATGCTCTTACGATTAAGCCCTCTTCTAAAACGCCTTTAACAGCCCTCTATTTGGGTCGTCTTGCCATTGAAGCTGGATACACGGCCATTAATGTGGTTCCTTGTGGCGTGGAGGTTGCCGAAACGTTGGTACAATCTCCCGTGTTCAAAAAACTGTCGTTTACAGGCAGTGCGGATGTTGGCTGGCGACTGAATTCGTTGGCTGGGCGCAAACCCGTTTCGTTAGAACTCGGCGGCAATGCGGCCTGCATCATTGAAGATTACGATCCGGCCAAGCTAAAAACCATAGCCAAGCGGGTAGCCGACGGTAGTTTTCTATATGCAGGACAAATCTGTGTTTCCGTTCAACGGATTCTGGTCAACCATCGCCATTACGATGCGTTTACCGCCGCTTTCCTTCAGGAAGCTCGCGATATGGTGGTGGGCGATCCCATGGACGAAAAAACCGAAGTTGGCCCCATGATTTCTGTGGATGATGTTTTCCGGAGCCGGGGTTTGATTAAGCAAGCCATTCGAGACGGTGCCAATGTACTTTACGGCGGAAATACTTACAACATGTTTACCCTGAACCCAACGGTTTTTAACCGAACCACCCCGGAGATGATTATTAACCGGGACGAGGTTTTTGCTCCCATTGTAACCATCGCTCCTTACGAAACGTTTGAAGACGCCATCGCCTTGGCCAATGATTCCCGATATGGACTTCAGGCCGGGGTTTATACTCAGGACAATAAAAAAGCGAAACAGGCTTTTGAAGAACTGAACGTGGGCGGTGTAATGATTAACGAAGTGCCCTCGTTCCGTCTGGATGAGTTGCCTTATGGCGGTATAAAAGACTCGGGGCTTGGACGAGAAGGACTCATGGGCGGCATTGCCGAGATGTCAAACCTGAAAACCAGAATCGAAAAATTACGGAGCTAAGCGTCCACATGGTTAGAAGGAAGCAGGCCCATTGAATAAAACGGCTCCATCATTGTCCAATATTTAATAGCGGGGCCGGTTATCTTTCGTGTCATTCCTACAAGGAAGGCTGGAGTCGTAAACACTATAATCTTTCATGCTCTTCTCACAACTTAAAAGAGACCTCTCTTGACTTGTGGGTTATAATGGTCTTGAAATCGTGTAAAAATAAAAAGTTGCGACTAATGCAACTTCTAAAAACTCAAGTGAATAAAAACAAGTAATAAGCAAAGCCTGTTCTATCCTATTTGTGCTTTAAAGTTTTTTAAAACGCATGGCACCTAATATCATGGACCTGTTTTTATTCTTATGGATTAAATAAGCAGAGAAACCCTCATGTTTTCCACCCCCCCCCTAATACCAACCGCCTCTCAGCCTGTCATTCGCTTTGGCTGGTGGAAAAAAGACCATGAAATCATTAATGTCGGAGCGCTCCATCAACTTCCAAGCTCTCCTTGGCAAACCTACTTAGGCAGACACCTTCCTCGAATAGAATATGTAGATGACACTCAAGATGTCTTTGAACGGGGACCCAAGCATTTTATTAATCTGGAAGCCATCACCAATGAGTGGCTTTTGAAAAAACCCGAAGCTTACCCTACTTGGCATAACGTTGATATGCGTTTTAAACCCAAAACCCGAAAGAAAATCACGAAAGACTGGAACAACTCCCTTAAGCATATGCATGTTCCCCAAGGAAGCAATACCATTACGAGTATTTTGAATGCCTATCAAAACTCGGTTGAAACGTATCAAAAACTGACCCAGGCAAACCCTTTCATACCCGAAAAGCAACAGGAAAGCTGGGCCATGGATTTAGATGAGTCGCTGGGAGAGTTGATGCATTACGTAGGCGATCTGTACATGCCCCTTCACACCAGTCAATATTTTGACTGGAAAATTTTTGGCGAACAAGGGCTCCATGAGTTCATTGAAGGAAAATTACTCTCTTCCAAAGATTACCAGCAAATCTTGCAAAAAGCAGAACAAAATAAGTCCGCCCTCCCTGAGGTGACACCACAAACGTTAAAACCTTTTATCACTCAGGAAATTCGACGGACCCATATGCAGATTTTTAAAATCGTGGATATTTGCCGAAAAGTAAAAAAACAATTCCCAGAAGAAACAACGGCCCCCAAAATCATTGAGCAAGAATTAAGAAAGCGGTTGAAACCTCTGATTGCCAAGCAGCTCACTCAAGCTCAAACCAGTTTGGCCACCCTTCTCCAGCTCGTACAAGCCGAAGGACTCAAAGGGCAGTCCATCCATTAATTTCCCTTGATTTTGCTTAAAACCTTCGCACAAAGGATGAAAACCATAGCCTACCTATGCTATAGTGAAGTTACCGTGTCCCTGTTCTTTGACAAGTGAATAACAGTAGTTAAAAAACCGTTTTTTAACCACACACAATGTCCTCACCGCATAAAGTTGCCTTCTGCAGAACGCTTCTTCTCAAGCAAGAACGCTTCTCCAGAAAACAGCTTTATGGGGCCGATTTGGATTAGACAGGGTGATTGACGGAAGCAAACTGCGAGTCGGAGTGCTGTTCTCCGTTACCAACAAGCAAAGGCATAAATGCCAACAATAACAATGTGATCGATGCACGAGGCCGCTTCGCTGCCCGTACAGCCACTCTTAAAGCTGCCTAGGCAACTTTAAAATCTGGTGATCCACTCATCATAGCCAGCATGCCGTTATGATGGGTCAACGATGTATGCTAGCCGAACCCCGATGGTAATAGGGTGAACGCGAATTTTTATTACCAAGCCCGGCGGGGTTAAACGCTTGGATTCAGGCTTAGCTATCGGGTTAAGGCTTGCCCGAATTGACGATAAGTTGACCCTACGCTCGTAGAGGTTTGCCGGCGTACATTCTGGACGAGAGTTCGAATCTCTCCGGCTCCACCATCTTTTAACACTTCGCTAAACCGACCCGTTTAGCTTATATGGCTACCTCTCGAAATTAATACCCATGGTCTTGACCCCAAAGTCGCACCATTTTAAGTGGGAAAATAATTAAAACAAATTAGCTTGCGGTAACCGCAAGCTAATGGATGAATGTATTTAGACTATTGGCTTGATCAAGCCAATGTATTAAGCTGATGCACGTCTTTATTGTCTTGTCCTTGATTGATTTGTCCAAAAGCTAAGTTGGTTGCTTTTGCTCCAGGCTCGTGGGCTGTTTTTTCAGCCCCGTTAAACGTTGCTGCACCACCGAGTGGTTTAGAATTATGTGCCCCGTGTGCCCCCGACTGTCCACCAGGAATTTGTTGAATGCCTGCCATACGATGTATCCCCCTAATTGATTGTTGCCCTTAAACCTTATGTCTTTTGATGATGTATCTGGTTTGCCCTGTTGTTAGTATAAAAACAGGGCAAATGACTTTCGTGCATTAACAAAAGATTAAGATACAACCCTCACAAAGTTAGGGTTGTATCTTAATTTAGTAGAGCTATTTTTTAAGCGTTCTAATGCAAAAATAGCTTAAAGCCACCCATCCTCTCGTTCTGCAATTTGTTTGCCCCCGTGGCTAAAAGCAATACCAATGGCACCCAAAACAATATAACCAACAGTTTTAAAAGGGGGCAGGATTAATCCAGCATGATTCTGGTCGGGTGAAGTTGCTGGTTGACCTCGGCGATGCGATCGGCGATGGCGGCCATTTTTTCGTCTTCAGCCTTGGAGGACTTGCCTCGCCGCTTACCTACACCACTGCTATTGAGCGATGCGGTGCTTCCACCTTTGTTCAGGCGATCAATCACTTTGGTGGCCAGTTGTTCCTGTTCCAGATCCTTGCGCAGTTTTTCGTTTTCACGTTTCAGATCCCGGATATGGGCTTTGAGTTGGGTGATTTGAGATTCTTCATCTTGCTTTTCAGTAGCCCGTTTGGCTACAGCGTCGGCCAGCATGGAAAGCGCTTTTTCCATAGAACTGTTAACGGTAGCGCTAAAGTTCATGCCCGCCTCTGGTGTGGCGCCCGCATGTTTGCAATGCCGCTTGCGGACCTTGATTTTTTTAGTTTGCCCTTTGCTATAAAAGAAAAATTCACCGGGGTTCAGGCTTTTTATTTCCGCAAAGGAAATACCGGCTTCGTTTAAGAAAGGGCGAATAGCCTTATAATCTTGCTCGGCACTAATGCCACCAAACCAGAACCGGTTGCACTGACTCAGGATTTCTTTGCTAATGCTGGCCGGGCGTTGAGTAGCCCAGAGGCTATCAATAGCACGTTTTCGACCTCGTTTGGCGATTTTTTGGCTCGCTTGAAGCGGATCCATTTTTTTCTTGTTTCGGCCCGGCCCTCCTACGGTTCTTTGAGGGGCGTAGATTTGGGCTTCTTCAACAACCAGACGAATTTTTCGGCGGTATTTTTGCTCGGCCTGAAACAGAGCGTCAGAAATCAGGCCGTAGAGGTGTTGTTGCTCATCGTCCAAAAAGTCCGATAGATCAAATACGGCAGACAGCCCTGTTTTAAGCATGGTATCCACGTAAAGATCGATAGCTTCTTCTTCAATGGGCAGATTGCCTTGCTCGCCGCCAATAATCATCATGGGATAACGTTCGGCTAGCGTAAAATGTTCCCCTTCCGGATCAATAACACAGAGCAGAGTGTTGTTTTCCAGGGTTTCTTCCATGAGAACGCCGGTTAAATAGGACTTTCCCATACCGGATGAGGCGAGAATAGCATCTCGTTCGCCGGTGGTTTTATAATCATCAATGGCCACACTAAAGAGTGGAGCGACTTTAAGAACACGAGCACCGGGGAGTGTATTTTTAATAAACTTAAACATTTTACTATTATAAAGAATTTTTTCAGTTTCGTGTACCGAAAGTTCGATGGTTTCCATGGTTTTAAAGGAAAGATTGATCTAAAGATCAATACAATAGAACATATTCGGTTGAGTGTTTTTCTTTTTCCGTTAAAATAGGCAACGCTTAGCGACGAGTGAATAAAATGAATCGTGTGTTAATCAAGTCGTATTTATAGATTGAAATAGGTATACAAGCAAATGACAAGCAAAGCACCTCGAAGTGGCCAGGAAGAAGTGGGCGGTATCCCCTGGATGGCTCGAATGATTGACAAGGCCCGGTTGGAAGCCGCTGGCGAAATAGAACCCTATGATTTAGATTTCCCATGCCCCATGGATCAGGGGTTATTGGCTCGTTTAGGAATTGACGCCCAAACATTCCAAAGAATCGCCGTGGACTCGCCAACAGACGAAGGCATTTTGGAAGCTTTAAAAGCACAAGGTGTTAAAGTTTAATTTTTAAATGATACTTTCGGCTTTGATCTGTATGAGAGAAATCAGGGTGTTTTGGTTTAGGCTGGCATAGAATGACGCTGGCATGGTCCAATTTTTTGGAAGTTAGAGGGTCATGGCGTGTCTGTAAAAGCTCGACATAAGCATCAAATGGATAAGATGGAGGATGGTCGGTGGCCAAAACGGTAGTGATTCAAGATATCAACGCGACGGGCGCAACCGAACGAAATGATGGTTGGTGGGTTGAACCCCTAATGGTCCTTGGCGGGCTGGGCTTGTTTATTGTATATGCGACCTGGGCAGCGATTCAAGGTGAATTTTATGCCATGGAAAAGGTGGAAGAGATTATTATTCCGGCAGGCGCCAATGCCGCTGAATTTGTCCGGCCTTACCTTTCTCCCATTTGCTCGCCGGATCTGCCCCGATGGTTTCCCGAACTGTTTAGCTGGTATCAATGGTCGCCCGCGTTTTTGATTCTTCCTTTCCCAGGTGCGTTTCGAGCCACATGTTACTACTATCGAAAAGCTTATTACCGTTCTTTCTTTACGACACCGGCGGCGTGTTCCGTGGGCGGACAGCCCAGCCCGTTAAGCAAACTGTTGGGCTTTACCAAAAAATATACAGGTGAAACCCAATTTCCCATGTATTTTCAGAACCTCCACCGGTTTACGTTTTATATTGCGGCTCTGTTTATGGTGATTCTGGCTTATGACGCCTATCAAGGCTTCTTTGGTTGGGAACATATCGGCTATGCCGACGGAAAGAACTTCCATGTTGGGGTTGGATCGTTGGTGATCCTTGGCAACGTAGTTCTACTTGGGCTTTATACCTTTTCATGTCATTCCTGGCGGCATTTGCTGGCAGGCAAACTGGACTGCTTTTCCTGTAGCGACTTTACCAGTAAGCGCTTTGACGCATGGAAACGACAATCCTTTCTAAATGAGCATCACATGCTGTTTGCTTGGGTGAGTCTCATTTGGGTTGGTTTTACGGATTTATACATTCGCTTGTGTGCGATGGGCATTTGGCAAGATAGGATTCTTTTCTAATGGCAAAAAAAAGTTATGAAACAAAGTACGAGTGTCATACCCATGACGTGTTGGTTATTGGAGCCGGTGGCGCCGGTCTAAGAGCTGCCATTGAAGCCTCGTCTCAAGGGCTTTCGGTCGGATTAATTTGTAAATCCCTTCTAGGAAAAGCCCACACGGTTATGGCCGAAGGTGGCGTCGCGGCCTCGATGGGAAACGTGGATCCGGATGACGGTTGGAAAACCCATTTTCGGGATACCATCCATGGCGGAAAATTTTTGAATAACTACCGAATGGCCGAACTGCATGCCAAGGAATCCGCAGATCGCATCCGGGAATTAGAGCGTTGGGGTGCTGTTTTTGATCGAACCGAAAAGGGTAAGATCATGCAACGTCCTTTTGGAGGTCATACTTATCGGCGGTTATGCCATGTGGGTGACCATACCGGACTGGAAATCATTCGAACTCTCCAGGATAAAGGGGTTCATTCGGGCATTGATGTGTATATGGAAGCGACCATAACCCATTTGCTTAAAGAAGACGGTCGAATTTCCGGCTGTATAGGCTATTGGCGAGAAAGCGGCCGGTGCGTTATTTTTAACGCCAAGGCGGTTATTCTGGCGACGGGCGGTATCGGCAAAGGCTTTAAGGTTACCTCTAATTCATGGGAATATACGGCAGACGGTCAGGGTATGGCGTACCGAGCGGGTGCCGAGCTGATTGATATGGAATTCGTTCAGTTTCATCCGACAGGTATGGTGTGGCCCAATGGGGTGAAAGGCCTTCTAATTACCGAAGCGGTTCGGGGTGAAGGTGGCTTGCTAACCAATAGCGAAGGGGAGCGTTTTATGAAAAACGTGGATCCGGAGCGAATGGAACTGTCAACACGGGACATTGTGGCCAAGGCCATTAACAAGGAAGTGAAAGAGGGTCGAGGAAGCCCACATGGTGGTGTGTTTCTTGATATTTCCCATCGAGGGCCGGAATACGTAAGGAAAAAACTGCCGGGTATGTACCGCCAACTGCTTGAGTTTGCGGATGTGGATATTACAAAAGGTCCCATGGAAGTTGGGCCAACTACCCACTATACAATGGGCGGCATCCGAGTAGACGCTGATACAGCACAAACAACGATTCCGGGGCTTTTTGCCTGTGGTGAAGTCGCCGGTGGTATGCATGGTGCCAATCGCTTGGGTGGCAATTCGCTTTCAGACTTGCTTGTTTTTGGTCGACGTGCAGGACTTGGCGCTGTGGAGTATGCAAATGGGCTGAAAGAACAACCCCAAATCGATGATGCGGATGTAAAAGCAGCGGTGAAGGAGCTGTCTCAACCCTTTGAGCGGGATGACGGTGAAAATCCATATGCTATTCATAAAGACCTGCAAGAGCTGATGCAATCGAAAGTCGGTATCGTTCGAGAAGAGGGCGAACTAAAAGAAGCCCTTGACGAGTTACAGACACTTAAAGGGCGTGCAAAAAACATTGCTGTGACTGGTGCCCGGCAATTCAATCCGGGCTGGCATCTGGCCATTGAGCTTGACAACATGCTTATAGCGTCTGAAATGGTGGCTCGATGTGCTTTACAGCGAACGGAAAGCAGAGGAGCGCATACCCGAATTGATCATGAAGGCTATAACGAGCATTGGGGTAAAACCAACTCGACCATTAATGCCAACGGTGAAGAGATGGTTATTGGTCAGTCCACGTTAATGGAAATGCCGGATGATCTGAAGGCCCTTGCATATGAGGAGAAAAAATAACCATGGCTAAAGCGGAAGCAACATTTCATGTTTTTCGGGGCGAAGCGGCTGACGCTGAAAGTGGCGTTGAAGCCTCTGGTGAATACCAGGAATATAAAGTTCCTGTTGAGGAAGGCATGGTGGTTTTGGATGCCATGCATTATATTCAGGGTGAAGACGCGCCGGATTTAGCGGTTCGCTGGAATTGCAAGGCGGCCAAATGTGGGTCGTGCAGTGCGGAAATTAACGGAAAACCTCGCTTGTTGTGTAAGCAGCGGATGGATGCACTGCCTTTAGATGAACCCATCGTTGTATCACCCCTTAAAACCTTTCCTTTAGTTAAAGATCTGGTTACCGATGTCTCGTGGAACTACAAAATGAACGCCGCGATTCCACCTTTCCAACCAAAAGAAGAGGATACGGATAAGTGGGAAGTTTTTGAGAATGATGTGGTGCGAACCCAGGAATTTCGTAAGTGTATCGAGTGCTTCCTTTGTCAGGATGTCTGCCACGTACTGAGAAACCACGATCGAAAGGATGCCTTTGCGGGTCCCCGATTTATGGTTCGTTTGGCGAGTCTGGATATGCACCCTATGGATGCTCGGAATGACCGGGTAAAGTACACCAAAGAGGAAGCCGGTATTGGCTTATGCAATATTACCAAGTGTTGTACGGAAGTATGCCCGGAAGACATTAAAATTACCGATAACGCCATTATTCCGATGAAGGAACGGGTGGTCGACGAGTTCTATGACCCCGTGATGAAAGTCCTTCGAGGCATTGGATTGGCACATAAAAAGTAAGCTCCTTCCTTATTAAGCGGAGTGGGTTTAAAGAGTCATGCCCAAGATCTATTTCTTGGGTGTGAGTGTGGCGTTGATTTATTGTTTCTATTGTTTTATGGTTTTAGTTGACTAATTTTGATTAAGAACTGAGGGTTTATCAGGGGAGGGAAAGACCATGGAAATTTCGATTAAGCCGAAACAGTTGTGGAACCAGAAGAAACGCCAACAGCAAAAACTGACTTTAATACCCGCTGCGCAAATAAACCCTTCTCGGTCGGCATCATCCGTACAGGCCAATCGTCTTCATTTTAGCAGTCAGTTGGCTCAAGTTCATTTCTCAGGGGTTCAAGCTCCTCAACATTTAGATTCGCTGGCGAATATACCCGTGATTGATCTTCTACAGTTGAAAAAAGAGATTCAATCCCCCGATAAAGCGGGCCAACCCATGATTCAAAAAATGGGCCATGCGCTTCGGGATGTGGGTTTTTTCGCGATGACCGGTTTAGACTTACTCGCTCCACCCGCATTGTTTGACCAGCATTATAAAGCGACAGAAACTCTATTTAATGCGCTGAGAAAAGACCCGGAGCGTTACAAAAAATTGTATCTGTATCAACAGGGGATTGAACGAGGAGTACACCCGGCAGGAGAAGTCCAGCCGGTAAAAATGGCTTTAGGCAAGCAGTTGGATATATCGGGACTGCACATTGAATTAGTCGAAGAGCAAGGCCAGCCGATGGCCAAAATTCGCCACGGGTCAAATGAAAAAACAGTTGCCTTTCCAAAGGGTCTGTTTGATCCGAAACAAGAAAGCCCGGAAGAAACTTCGGTGACCATTGATGGCTTCATGGTTCGTTTAAGGCGAACCGGAGTTGATATCACTCAGCCAGGAGGTTTGACCGTCGTCGTTCCAGACTCTAAAGAGAATTGGCTCTCTGGAGCGAGTCCTAACTTTTATCCTATTGAGCACCCTGCCTTTCAGCAGGCCAACCGGGCCGTTTACCATGCACTGGAAGCTATCGGGGTTGAGGTGGTGCAGGCCCTCTCTCTCTATCTGGAAGATACGAATAAGATACTGTTAAATCGGGTTGTGGATGAGTCAGGACGTTATGAAGGCGATTCGATGATGCGGGCCATCCATTATCCGGCTTATACGGCTGAGGAAATGGCCGGGACCCCGGATGAAGCCGAGATTATCCGGGCTGGAGCGCATAAGGATATTTCGCTTATTACTCTGCTCCCGCAGGCGTCGACTCAGGGGCTTCAGTTACAGCAAAAAGACGGCTCCTGGCTTTCTATTTACGCACAACAGGGAATGGTGTTGGTGAATGCCGGTGATACTTTGCGTTTAATGACTGAAGGGTTAAAGGCTGGTAATGGAGAGTCGCGAGAAATTGTCTCGACCCTGCACCGGGTGGTCGGTGATAAGGCGACGGTGGCTACAAAACGCTATGCCAGCCCCTTATTTTTCAATGTCAATTGGAAAAAAGACCTGGTGAATCTGGCAACGAGTCAGCCGGCTCATGCAGTGGACCTCGATCGAAAAATTGATGTGGTCGCTTCGCCGGGTTTACGCTACCTTCATGCCCGCCACACCGCAAGTCGAACCTTACCGCCAGGAACCTCTTATAAAGCGTACGAAACCCAGATGCGCTCGATGAGCGAACGTTTGAAGCTTTGGGTGGATGCGCATCCAGAACTGAATGTTAAATGGATTGAGGATTAAAGAGTTACCGATAATTAGGAAGTCGGTGTTATTTTATGTTCAGGGCAATCGATGCGTATCTCGTTTAAGCACAAGGGTTTCTTCATGAGTTGGCAGTAATACGGGGTGCCTTCAGGGTTGTCTTTGTCAAAATGCTGACAACTCGAACACATCCGGGTTGGAATTTGCTCTTCCATTTGGAGCTTTTCAATAAGCAAGACCATGCCTTCCCAAATCGTTTCAATCTCTTGATTCGAAGTGGATTTCAGCGCGAAAAACAGGGGGACTGAGAAGCCGGAAAATTCGGTAAGCAGTGTTTTTCCCGCATCTGACAGCTCTAGGTTAAAGGCACGTGCATCGGCCAGATTTTTTATCCGGGTCAGCAGTTTTTTATTTAACAGGCTTTTGACGGCATCACTTAACGTCGCTTTCGTTACGGCAAATTCTTTAGCCAACATGGAAACCGTACACTGTGAGGACTGATGGTACCCAATAAAAATAATAAGCTGAACCTGCAAAGGGCTCAAAGAATGCGCTTTTGCCATATCCCATAGCCCGGAGCGAAATAAGGTTGAGAGTCGCTCAATGGCCGAAATAACTTTTGCGCGAGGATTTTCTATTTTTGATTGTGGATCAAACCAATTCATAACACGTCCGTTCTGTCTCTTCGCGGAGGGAGGGGAGGCTAACCGCCTCCCCTCAAAGTGTATTGGCGTCTTAATGGCTTAGACTTTTGCCGCAGTCAATTTCTTAACATCTTCCATGCTAGCACCAAAATTAATGTGCATCACGTTTCCGTCAATAACCAGTGCCGGAACAGATTGAACACCAGCGGCTTCAGCTTCAGCAATCCGATTCGGGGTTTCACCAAAATGGACGACTTCCAGTTCAGCTTTACTGCGGTCAATCAAATCAAGAACTTGTTGTTCGGCGGATACACAAACCGGGCATCCGGCATGATAAAAAATAGCTTTATTCATAATAAATAATGATCTCCAAAATAAAAACAATAATATAATTAGGATTCCTAACTATATTATTGTCGATGAGTTTTAGTTTGTCAATAGGGGTTAACATTTTTTAAGGTCATGTTGGTTTCCAGTGATGTTTCACCATACATCCCAGTGGAACAAGGAGTGTGAGTGTGCAAAAAATGATAAAAAATCCGTTTAAAAAACCATGGCCTATAGAGAGATGGAAAAGCTTGGTAAAAAGAGCACCCGCTAAACTAAGGCCAATGAAAGTGGAAAGTATCATGAATCCTAGAAAAATCCGAAGAAAGCCGGAGTGAGTGGTCTCGGTTTTCAATGAGGGGTTACCTTCAGGGGGTGCGCTTTTTGTCATCGTGAAGCTCCTTAGGCTTTTAGAAACGCTTGCAGTTTATCCATTTCCTCTCTAGGGATAATACGAATCGGATAGATAGGCTTAGGGGTCACCTCCACCAATTGGGGCTGACTGAGATAATCGGCAAAAATGAGTTTGCCATGGCTCAAGGCTTTTCGGATTTCATCCTCACCTTCGGAAACGTGAACCATGCGCATGAGTAGCTCTTCGCCTCGCAGGGCAGAAACAACAGCTTCCGCCTGTTTGAGAATGGTGTTACTGTGGGAAATAATGACCAGTAGCTCGCCGACGGGCAGGCGTTTAATCAACTCTATCTCCTGGGCGCCACTGGTAACATCGACCATCAAAATGGGGGAGTCCGGCACGATGCCGCTATCGGTCAGGCGCGCCTCTAGGTTTCGGATGTGGTAGCGGCTGGTGACGTAAATACTATCTTCCGGGAGAGACTTGGGGTCGAAGGTGTCGACCAAAACCCCTTTGGCGTTCATATTCAAGGTGTCCGATAGTTCCGCCTGAAACAGAGGGAGGATATCCAGCTGATCCGCAGCGTAGACGATGGTGCGCTGGGCGACCCCCAAATGCTTTCGGTTGGCTTCCTTGACGGCTCGTAATACGTCATTCCAAGGGTAGCCCTTTTCGTAAACCTGTTGAACGAAGTAACGAGCCAGTTGTGACAGGCCCCAGTTTTCATCGTCGTTGTCCAGATGTTCGGGTTTTAAATCAGCGACCCAAGCGCCACTACCTCGTTTAATGACGATAAAGCCTTTTTGCTCCAACTCCCGGTAAGCGGCAAGGCAGGTATTGTAGTGGATACCCAACTGGCGAGAAAGGGCTCGAACACTCGGCAAGCGGGTACCCTCTTTCAAAGTTCCCCCGGCAATCTGCATGTAGATTTGGGTGATCAACTGGTCGTGGAGGGAGACCTCGGTACCTTTTTGAATGGTGAGTTTCAGCATCTATTCATTTTCTTTCGTTTTTTCTGTTGAATTATCTTTTACGATGAGCCTCTGATTCAGGGCATGATAAGCAAAAGAGCCGCCGAGCATGACCACGCCCAGTCCCAGAAAAGCATAGATTTTATACAGGGTGTCTAGTGTGGGAATATCCACAAAGATCAGATGAATTAGGGAGACCATCAGCCAAAGCAACCCGGTCCATCGATACTTCTTCGCACCCGTCATAAATCCAGCGATCATAAACAGAAGGCAGGTGGCTAAAAAACCCAGCGTTAAAAAGTGAGTTTCCAGCGCCATCACCAGCGAAGCGAAGAATGTGAGGAAACACACGCCCATGATGGGCGTTCGGGCAATAAAAGCGTCCTGCGGATCGATGTGTCGGCTCACCAGCGCATGTTCCAGCAACAAGCCAATGGTACACACGCCACCCACGGTAAGGATCAGGGGCCACGCCGCCATGGCGCTCCAGTGCATCAGGAACAGACTAACAAAGGACGCCACCCAGAAGCCGTACGAGGCATACTGATACACGCGTCGGTGCAAACCTTGACTGGATATTCTCAGAGCCAAAAAAGCGAGTGCCAACGCTTCAACCCCAAGGACAACGGGTTGCATCAGCGCACCAAAGTGGTTTAGGGAAGCCAGTGCCACAAACCACAGGCCCAACGCCAGATTGCTCTGGGCAAAGGTGCCAGTTTTCAGGGCCGATTTTACAACCTCGTCTTTTTGAAGCAGAAGGTAACCGTAGGAGAGCAGGTGACACAAAGCCAGCGAGGCTTCAAATAAACCAGCAGGCCAGTCGTGTTGGGTCAGGAATTGATACAGGGTATAAAAGACAAAGGTGTTCAGGATGTTCAGAGCCGTGCTCGCTTGATTGGTTTGTTGAGCGGGAAACAGGTTGCCCAGATGAAAGACGATGAAATGAAACCAGAGAAAGAGCTTCTGCTCTTCGTACACGCCAAAAATGCTACTATTGGATGCCGGAGCCAGCATATTCCAGTAACAAAAGGTCATGAGCGTTCCTGCCATGCTAGCGATACTAACGAGGCGCCAGCCCGCTTGGTATCGACTGAGCATAACCGAGGCGACGGCGAGAATACCCGCTGTCGCAAAAGCCTGAATCTGTGAGCCTGAAAAGCTCGCTGTGTAATAGCCAAAAGCCAACGATAGCAGAGCCAGAGTTTTTGAGTTAAAACGTCGGGCCAGTGTAATCATCAGGGCAACATAAGCAATGAGCAACGGCCAGCCGATGGTGAGGACGTGGGTATGGACGAGTTGAACTTCCGGGATAAAAAACATGCCGTACAAGCTCAGGTAGCCTAACACGAGCCCGCCGGATTGTAACACTCGACCGAGAATGGCATATTTCTTAAACAGGTAATGCCCTGTGATGAGCAAACCACCGGCGGAGGTAAACCCAACAAGGATTTTCAGAAAAGCAATGACCTGAGGATCCAGATGCAAAACTTCAAACGAGTATTTAATCGCCATGACAAAGCCGATGAGTAGGGCAATAATGCCGATTCGGCTAAACCACTTCATGCCCAGCGTCAATTCCCACGGATTAATGGTTTCTGGTTTTGAAGCGGAGGATTCTTCATCCGGCTTTAACATAATCAGATAGGCTCCCTTTAAGTTCATTGCGTATCATATTGCTATGGTAAAGGATTCAGTCCCAAGTGACCCTTTGTATTATGACACTTTTTTGAGTGTCACACCCTTTCAAGAAAATCGGGCTTGTAAAATTTGTTGAATTTTTTATAAAAATAGGGCAAGTCAGATGTTTTAGGAACGTTATCTTATTGATAAGCAGCAATGAAAGGTTCTGAACCATGCAAATAACGGCTTCCTCTCCAACCACTCATACCATACCCCAAGGGCAACCTAAATTTGGGCATTTGGCGAATAAAAAAGAGTTTGAAGAAATTAAAGCAATAGCTAGCGCTCAAGGTTTGAACAGTGACAAGCTAAATCCCCATTTTGCGATTATTAACGGGAAAGGCGGAATGTTAAAAGCTATTCAGGATGGAGTAGTTAACAAAGATACATTTAATAATTATAAACAGTGGCTTAGTCGGGTAAGTATTCCGTTTGTTTCACAACCTTTTATGGTGACTCTGGAGAACACCAAGGATCCTCAAATGGTGGATAAGTTTTTAAAGACGACTCCTCAAGAAGTTGATTCCATGAATGTTGCCGAGTATAAGATGCTTAACCCTGCCAAAAGTCGAGGTAAATCGGATACCCAAGTTCTTCAGATGGTCTTGGATGAAAGCCCGTGTGCTGTGTATGTGTATAAAACAGGACCAAAACAGTTACTACTTCTTCAAGTTCCTTATGAGCGAGAGGATAAGCCCAAAGTAGAGCCTGATATGTTGCTTTATCAAAAAACGAAATAAGAGGCTTTGCTTCTAAAAATAGGGCAAGTCAGATGCTTTAGGAACGTTATCTTATTGATAAGTAGCAATGAAAAGGTTCTAACCCATGCAAATAACAACGTTTACTCCAACCTCAGTCTCTCAAGCGACGCCCCAAAAGCAGCCTAAATTTGGCCACTTGGCGAGTAAAAAAGAGTTTAGAGAAATTCAAAATATTGCTGGGAAATTAGGGATAGAGAGTAGTGCTTTAAACCCAAATTTTACTCTTGTTAATAACCAAAGTAGAATTCCCTTTTACAATTTTTTTAGATGGAGAATACCGAATCTCCTAGCGCTTAAAAAAGCGGCTAAAGAGTATGGAGAATTCCTTCAAGGAGATAGTATTAGGCGGCTTCAGCAACCTTTAATGATAGTGCTTCAAAACTTTCCAACCCAAAAGAGCAAAAATAAATTTTTAGCTATCACTCCCAAGGAAGAACTGAAAGCAATTGTATCGGGCCTTAAAAAAATTGATCCTCAAGCTTTCCGGGGAAGAACGGATGATGAAATCGCTCAATATGTTTCAGAAAACTCTATTTCTTATAAGAAATATGAATCAGGACCCAAACAGATGCTTATTTTACTTAATCCCAAGGGTTTTTCAATGAATAGAGAGGACTTTTATCTGATTATCCCATTCGACAAGTTGTAAGTCGTACAATGGACGCTTGAGGACTTCGCCCTCAAGGTCTCTGAGAAGAGGCGGAACGTCCCCGAAATCAAGTGGCCCTGATGGAGAATTCATTAAATTTATAAGATAAGCCAGAATAAAAGAAGCGTTGCTTCTTAAAAAACGGGAAACTGTTTGCGGGCGCTGTGGATGTAGAATGTCAGGCCACCGAATGCCACTATGCCCAGAGAGGTTTCTCGCGTAAACCAAAATGCCCCAATCAGTAAAAGGCAGAGTATAATAAACAAGAAATATCCGAACCACTCTCTTATTTTATCTCCCAATGAAAGACGATCCAATGTTTCGCCCATGTCTAGAAGGCGAACGAGAGAACCATAGACAAGCATCACCATGAGAAGTGATGTAAGCAAGACATGAGCCATGGGAGGATTCTCCTTCAGTGGTTTTTAGCGTCGGTCGGACCGGGTTCGACCGTGGCAAGATTCTAGCAAAAAGGAGAAAAAACTACATCAAAGGGTGTAGTTTTTCGCCAAATCATCAAGATAACCCTCCAAAAGGTCGACTTCAGAGCCAAGCCTGACAGAAGGTCAGGTCAATGCATTTTGCTGAACATATTGCTGAACATAACTACGAGGAAATACGCATGCGACTCCTGTCCGAAAAAACTTTGAGAAACCTGTTCGCCCTTAGCTTCTCGATGGTTCTGTTTACCAGCACGATAGCAGAGGTGAGTTGGGGCGATATGGTGGTTGAGGATTTAAAAACGCCGGTAACCGCAGTGCTACAAGAGGAATTAAGCGTTGAAACTACGCAGGCAGGTAGCTCGTTTACCGCCATTACTCAGGAAGACTATCTCTATAAAACCAGTATTCTTCCGGCAGGTTCCCGCATTATAGGTAAAGTAGAAAAAGTAAAAAAATCCAAGCGACTGGGACGGCCGGGTTATCTTCAACTAAAAATCACCCAAGTGGAATTTCCGGATGGGCAAATTTTTACCATGCCAGAAACCGTGTTGAATAAAAGAAACAAAGAGAAAAAAGTAAAAGCTCAGCGACATTATCACCCAGAGGCTAAAACCAAAAGCGGGATGATGAAATCCAACATGGTCTCCATGATCGCAGGATCCTCGACAACTATCGCCCTAACCTCTGTAGGCACGTTTTCATCACCTTACGCACTAGGTGCTCGGGTGGTGGCCGGCGCCATTTGGGAAGGGTTTAAAGGAGATAAACAAAAACCTCTGTATAAGCGCCTAGCCAAAGGGGGCTGGCGAGGTACCGGTGTTCCCGGTATGTATTACTATATTAAAAAAGAGCCCAATCCGAACTTTGAAGCCAACGCCGATATTGAATTACACATGAACCCTTATGCGTATGAAGAACTGCTGAAGGCCAATGCCAATCCCGATGCTGATTGGGAGAATCCCGATTTCAAACGGGTGAAATGGGATGATTATGACTCGCTGGATAACTACGCTAAAATGGCCGAGCAATTGCAAGATGTACCCGAAGCTGTTTTAACTGTAAAAGCTCAGCCTCAGCCGAGTTCGTCGCCCAATACCTCAGAAGCCCGAAAGCCCTCAAGAGAAGAAGTCTATTCGCCGGATCCGAACGAACCTGTTTTTACACCGTCACCTGCCGTTCCAGATAAAGGAGCCTATGACTACTTGCCGCCTGTTCCGGGGCAGGAACAGGAAAAGTCATCGACGTCAGCGGAAGACACCGGATTGAGATTCTTTTAATAAACAGGATTCTTCCCAGATAAAGACGCGCTGAAAAGCTTCGCCGTGGCTGTTGGGCGGCGGTGTGCTTTTTTTTAAAAAATAGAGCCTAAGCTGATTAAATTCAGGACTATTTTTCTCCTTTAATTTTTCCCGGCATAGGTAACGGGCGTATTGCCGGACGAGTCCTGGCTTGATCTCTGGGAATGTTATAAAGACCATCCACTTTGTCCAGCGTTCCTGACCATGATAGTGGAGAGCTTCTTGAGCCTGAATCTGGCCATCTTTCATAAGAAACAGGCCCGCCTCCTGTGTCTCTTTCATGGGATATGGGGCAAACATGCTCCAAGACTGACCCAGGCCAAAGGCCGTTGTGACCCATTGAAGCGGTAGGGACAATGACGGACTTTCGCCTCGCATGACCTGAAGGCTAAGTAAGTTCATAAAGACCATGTACCCCGCTAAAACAATGGCTATTAAAGACATAGCGATGTTAAGTAAAGGCTTGTTCTGAGAAGAAATCGAACGCCAACAGAGCCATTGAGAGAGCTGAAATAGCTGGGGACGATGATTGGCAACCTTTTCATAGAGAGCGTTGGCTAAGGTTCTCTGCCATTGTAAAACAGGCGCCATAAAAAACAGCCATGGCGATTGTTGGAGACAGAAGGTGAGTGCATCTGCTTTTAGCATCATGTCACCTTGAGCGGGCTGAACGATCCATGAATGATGGGTTTTCATGAGCGGGTTATAAATAGGAGAATCTTGAGCGGGCTGTAGCTTGACGTGAGGCAGGATTAAAAACTCCCGAAGTAGATACACCCCTTTTTTGCAGACCCGGCATTCGCCATCGTAATAAAGGCTAAAAGACGGCTTAGATGCAAAGAGGCTCTTCTTTTTTTCCTCCCACATCGATGAAGGAATTAAAGCAAGCAATGTGACGAGGTTGATCCATGGAAATAACCCGAGATAAAAGGCCGCTCCAAAACACAGGTTGAGTAAAGCCAGCAGAAAAATAACACCCCATCGGCAATCGTCATTTTTCCATGGAGAAAGAAGAAAAAGAGGCCCAATGAGTTCCAGGTAATAAACCACAGAGGTGAGCTGAGGGAATTGACTCGTCAGATTCATAAAAAGCGGGGCCAGCGGGGTGGTGATGGTGTGGATACGAAGAGCGTAATAGACGGCCGAATTTTCGGCATGCCATTCAGCGCCTGTTTTGAGCAGAGCGGAAAAAACATAAAGGCAGATCACCTGAAGGGTCAATGCAACCGTTCCCCCAGAAAAAACCTTGGACGAAGGCAATGTCGATGGATTTTTGTTTAATGCGGCATCCACGGAAAACATTTGGCTCAGGGGCAGAAACATCGACCAAAACAAGAGATGCCGAAGTACTTCATCACCACCGGTTAAAATAACTGGTGCCCGATTTTGCAGGGATAATAGCAAAGCCCATGAGAGGAACGTAACCCATCGGGTATGGTAGCCGATGAGTAAGAAGAGGGCCGCCAACAGTTGAAGGATAAACAGTAGAAGCTGAATGCTAGCATCACCGCTGATAAGGTGCAGACTCCAGCCGCCGGGAATAAAAAAGAGATCCACCACATCGGCACGAGACAGTAAGCCACCGTCCGTGTAAAAGGCGGACAAATCGCCCAGCCGCCGAAGGAGGTCAATGAATAATATGCCAGCGAGACCGATCCGAAAAACGGCCAGTGAGCGATAATCGAGACTAAACGTTTTTCGAAATGAACGAAGTGTCTTTAACCACATAAAGAGCCATTATAAGCCTGTAGAAGGACTATAACGTTTTTTTCGTCCGAGCCACCAAGAGAGCGCATAAGCCATGTCGCCCCGGGTCATGGGTTCTCGCGGACGAATCTTGTTTTTCTCTGCATTAATAAACCCTTCGGAAGCTGCTGTGGCAAGGGCTTTTCGTGCCCATGCAGGAATTTCTTTTTGATCCGTGTAATGGTTCAACATGTCGTCGATAGTGGACTCTTTAAAGGAATACACACCAAAGGCCTGAGCGAAAATAGCGAACCCTTCGGCCCGGGTTATTTTTTGTTCCGGATAAAACAGGCCTTTGCGATAACCGGACATAATACCTCGGCTGACGACTTTTTCAATAGCATCATAGGCCCAGTAATCAGGCTTTACATCCGTAATGATTTTCATGCTGTTCGTCTCGGGACGGGCGTCTAAATCAAACGTTCGAGTGAGAACGGTCGCCAGTTCGGCTCGGCTCATCGTATTTTTAGGATGAAATTCACCATCGGCCAGGGGCGTCATTAGGTTGGCTTTTAACACTTCTTCTAATGTGGCAGGGGCTTCCGGTGTAAAAGGCGGGTTGTTTGTAAATCCAGACGATTGAGAGGCTATTAAAGCGACGAGAAAGAGAATTAAAAGTTGAGTAAAGAGCCATGATGACTTCAGTTTAAAAAATTTGAACATGGAGTAGCCCCTTTCACAGATTGAATCACTTGATTGTAGTGTAAATAAACAATACAAACAAATGGGGTTCTATATTGACGGCAACGACTTGTATCTCATCGATTTGACCCTTTTTTGTTACTAAAGTCTATTTTTTCATTTTAATGACTCGTGTGATGTGGTAGTTTTATGAGCAAGTGAGCAGGGTGGCTGTGTTCGATCCGGCTCTTTGGCTGTTGAACTGAATGATTGTCAGTAGAGAGAAAGATAAACGTGATAAATTCGTTAAAAACGCATGTAGGAATGGGCCTAGCGGCTCTGTTAATTGCTGCTCTGAGTGTGCCGCTCCCGGTGAGTGCAAAACAAACCTTGAAAAGCCTGAAGGAGCCGCTAACCTTACAAATGACAATGGCACTGGAAGGCAAAGCTACCGTGGAAGGTGATATGTTTCAGGCTGTATTGACCGAAGATTACGACTACGAAAAGTGGACTCTTCCGGCGGGGACAAAGTTTTCCGGCCGGATTACCAAATCGAAAACGTCACACCATATGGCACGTCCGGGTTATGTGGTGATGGACATTACGGAAGCCACACTGCCTGACGGGACCTCTGTGGCGTTGGCGGATTATCAAAACCGAAATAAACCGGTGGTTCATAAAGATGCAAATACGGTGAAGCGAGTGGTTTATAACGGGCTTCCTTTTTTCCTTGTCAATGCCGCGACAACACTGCCTCTGCGTTTAGTTACAACCGTACCCGGCATGCCCATTGGCTTTGCCAGTAAAATGGCGCTAGGGGTTGCCAAAGAATACCACCGGAAGGACAAAGATAAAAATCGACCAAATGGTCATAAAGTGGGTTATGGCGTTCTTGTTGGAACGGGGCTACCTGGTATTATGTTCACAGCGGCCAAACGCCCTGAACCTGACCTGAAAGCTGGTGATAACATCGATGTGTATCTAGAGCCTGAGGGGTTACTTCAGGTGTTTGAAGCGAGTACGCCGTAACCTTTTATAATCCCCTTACATACCTTCACAACCCATTGCTGGCAAGGGGGAAACGGAAGATAATAAAACAGACGCTTATCGTAACCTTGAACCGTTAGCGATAAGCGTCTGTTTTAGTAGAGAGGAGTTTTCGTTATGAGTGAAATAATTCAAGAGTCCTACTGCTGGTATCGGGGATTGATGATTGCGACAGCTTTCGGGCTTCTAACTCTATGGGTGGGGTTGGGGCTTTAATCACCCTCTAACGGATTTCAAAGACTCATGAAGACACGTTCTTCATGAGTCTTTACCTTCTGGAACTTTTTACAGGGTTTCGTGTCCATGGTTTCATCGTTAATAAAATAAAGAGAAAAGAGAACAGGGCATGCTGACTGATGAACGACTAAAGTGGGTGGATGGATTACTGGGAACGATTTCTCTTTTAGGTTTTTTGGGAGGCGTGGGGAGCCATGTTTGGTTTCTAGAACTATTCCGGCATTTTTCCCTACAGTATTGGGTACTAAGCTTTCTGGCGTTGGCGATTCTCTTGGTCCGATGGGATGAACGCCGATTACGCTATTGGTTGCTTCCGCTACTGCTTTGCCTTATGGTGCATGGCAATCAACTGCACCCATATTTCTTTCCGTCGAACATCAAACCAACTTCAGGTGTTGAGGCAAGTAAAACACCTCCCCTGAAGTTATTACATATGAATGTGTTGAAATTCAATCAGAACTACCCAGCGGTGGCAAAGGTGATCCGAGCCGATCAGCCTGATATTTTATCCCTTCAGGAAGTCGATAAACGCTGGCTAAAAAAACTGAATGAATTAGGGGCTTTGGATAATTATCCACACCGGGCGGTGCACCCTTCAACGGAAAACGGGCTATATAGCCGAATTCCAATGGATTCTTTAACAACAGAGCTTGTCCCGAACGCGCAGGACGGAATTTTTATCGAGCGAGGTGAAGGCAGTATTCTGGTGGCCCGGTTTAAATGGCATAAGCAATCGGTAACACTACTGAACTTTCATCCGGCCACCCCGGTAACGCCGGGACAGTACCAAGGGCAGCAGCGTCATTTTGAAACCCTGATCCAAAAACATCAGGCAGAACCCGGCCATGTGATTGTGGTGGGCGATTTAAACACCACCCCGTGGTCGGCAGGGTTTCAGAAAATAACAAGCCAATTAGGACTTCAGGACGCTCGTCAAGGAAAGGGACTTCAACCGACATGGCCTGCTTTTTTCCCGTTGATGGCTATTCCCATTGATCATGTGCTCACGTCATCCCATGTTGTCACACAAGCTCAACGGGTTGGGCCGTTTGTTGGGTCGGATCACCTACCCATTTATATCGAACTGGGTTTTTTGCCCCGGAATCCGGTAAAATAAAGGGCGTATGATGCCTGCTATTATTTTTATTCTGCGTGTTACGGCCTTGCTTCTATTAGGCTTTAGTATGGCTGGCTTTTGGGGGGGTTGGAGCTCACTGTTTGATTTGGCTTGTCACTTTCGGGTGCAATACACCATTATTGCAAGCATACTTCTACTCATGGCCGTTGCGAGCAAGCAATGGCTCGTCGCAGGTATCGCAGGAGTCTGCCTTTTAACCAATGGGTTTGTTATTTCGCCTTATTATAAGCCTCAGAACGCTAACGAGATGAATGTGAGCCGGTTGTCACCTCCAATTTCCTTGCTTCATCTAAATGTGCTTAAAGTGAATTCAGGAAAAGCAAGCGTTCTACGCCTGATTCAGGAAAAAAAACCCGACTTGGTTTCTCTGCTGGAGGTCGATAAAAATTGGATTGATAGACTAAACCCTGTGTTAAACGATTACCCTTATCAATTGGCTCAACCTCAGGATGATAATTTTGGCATTGCTTTATATAGTAAAATTCCACTGAAGAATATGTCCGTTATCTATTTCGGCAAGGATTTTCATCAGCGTTATTTCCCTTCGATTTATGCTGAAAGCAAGGATGAGCGACTGAGTATTCTGGTAACCCACCCCTTGCCACCGATCTCTGGATTTGAGGTGAGAAACACCCAACTTCGAGAAATCGCAAAGGCACGGACGGAGTGGTATGACAATGCGCTTGTGGTTGGGGATCTGAACATTACCCCGTGGTCGGTCTTTTTTCAGCGTTTCTTATCAGAAAGCGACCTTCGGGATTCTCAGAAGGGGTTTGGAATCCAGCCTTCATGGCCAACAGCTTATCCGTTGTTGGGAATCCCCATTGATCACGTGTTGGTAAGCCCGAAAATTCAGGTAACGAAACGGGAAACAGGGCCGTTTGTCGGATCCGATCATTTGCCGGTTTACGTGGAACTTCGACTTCCGGCAGACGGTCAATCTGAGATTCAGGTAGAATAGTAAGATTCGGTTGTCTTCGCTAAAACGGAAGGAGTTTGAATTCCATGAAACACGCCCGGCAAGTTATTTATAAGGCGTTGCGATGGCTATTGATGATTGCTCTTGTGGTGTGCGGCGTTAGTGGAATAGGAAACCAAGAGCGAGCCAACGCGAAATCCATGGGATTGAATCCGCTGTTCGACACTGAAGCACCTCAGGGGTTCAAGGTATTGCAGCGGGGAAGTGTCCCCAAGGCAACGGGTAAAAAAGGCCGCTATCTGCTGATGACGAATCCGAAGACCAAAACCATGGCACTGGTTATAGAAGTAATTCCCCGAGATGTGATCCAGCCGAAGCCGGGTACCTCACTGAATACCCACGACTTGAGCCAACTGACAGAATATTTGCTGAAACAATTTGTGGGGTTGGGCGATTTTAAAATCAATGTGGAAAAAGATCGCTGGCTTCGGCTGGAAGGCGATCCTTTTTTTCATACCCAATGGCTTCGAATTAAATTCAAGGACGGCTTTGAAGAAGCGGACACAGTGATTCGTTTGCATTACCCTCAAGGGCGCCAAACCATTCTATTGATGGGGCGACCGGCGACTGGTGGGTATGATGATTGCCCCACGCTTCGCAAAGATTATTTTATGCTAGAAAACCAGAGCATCGATTTAATTCAAACGTATCACTTGGAAAAGGACGCTTTCGGGGACATCGAATTTAATAGGCTAAGCCATTACCTGGGAAACCTGTTTAAGAGTCACCTGAAAAAGAACTGCTTTGTTGATGAAAGATAAAACGGTTAATACCCATAAAAATAGTTATTCCGGTAGAAAAAGGTTAAATTTTCTTTTTATAAGCTTTTTGGCAGTTCCGTTTTTTATGGCGGCTCTACTTAGTGTGTTGTCTTTTTTAGGGGAGCGACACTGGCTGTTTGATTTAACCGCCCATGGACGATTGCAGTACTTTCTTTTTTTTCTGTTAGCTTTTGGTGTTTGTATCGCCTTACGGAAAAAAACGGGGGTGGCTATTTCACTGGCCTTTCTTGTAGCGCATGGCATGACAATTTTACCGTTTTACTGGCCCATGGCCGAAGAAAAAGCGCTGGGAGATCAGCCGTCGATTAAAATTCTGCAGGCTAATCTCTGGGGGAGGGCCGGACGTTTGCCCTGTCAGAATTTGCTGATACAAACTCAAGAAAAACAGCCGGACGTATTAACGTTAGAAGAACTCTCGCCCGCCTGTCATCAAGTGCTCATTGAAGCCGGAATTGAGCAAAAATATCCTTATGCCCAGCACATTGAAGCCACTCGAATTTCTTTGTACAGCAGAATTCCTCTGAACGCCTCTCGGATTCAATTTGTCCATGCAGGCAACGGCTCATCGATTATTGCTGAATTAAACTTAGGAAAGCGGCCTATTTTATTGCTTATGGCCCACACCACCCGCCCCATAAACGCTGCGTCAGATCAAAACCAGAAACAGCATTTTAAAGAAATGGCAGACATTATTCAGCATCAACGTTTACCTGTGATTGTAGTGGGGGATCTCAATACCACGCCCTGGTCGGTGGTGTATCGACACTTTATGACGAAAACAAGCTTGGTAGACACACAAAAGGGTCGAGGGCTTCAACTCTCTTGGCCTGCGACATATCATGTTCCACCCATTCATTTACTGCCGTGTTTGTTTGGTATTGATCATGCACTGGTCAGCCATGATTTCTATGTCAAACAGCGCGAGCTGGGTCAACGCATCGGATCGGATCATCTGCCCCTGTTTATTGAGTTGACTCTGGATGCAGAGGCGGGCAAGGGGTAAAATCCCGGTATAATAAAGGAATGCTCATTCAATTTCCCTCTGGAATTTCAACCCGAATCAACGCATGGCTGACCCATAAACGGGTCCGCTTGTTGGTCAAGGTCATGTTAGTTTTGATTTGTGTAATGACCTGTACCGGTTTTACAGGGCATTGGAGCTGGGTGCTGGATTTAACCAGCCATTTTCGCTTGCAATATATGATGGTTCAGGTACTCTTTGCCGGGCTTTTTATTTTTATGCGACGACCACTTTGGCTACTAACCATGCTGATTTTTTCGATAATTAACGTGGTTCAAATTTTACCCTTTTATGTACCCCCACCTAAAATACGTGCTCACGGACAGTCCATTCAAGTTTTGCATTTGAATGTGTTTCGTTTTAATGGGGAGCATCAGCGGGTTCTGAATTATATTGAAAAGACCCATCCGGATTTTATATCCCTAGCCGAGTTTGATGCAAACTGGATTAAGGCGACCCAAGATTCGGCCGTCTTAAAGCAGTTTCCCTATCATCAGATAGATGCTACTTCCCGCCTGGCCTTATTTAGCCGTTATCCTTTGAAGCAACTGGACTTTATTCCCGTGGCGCCCGGACAAAGCGAAGGACGGGACGCCTTGATTATCGCCCGGTTTGAGCTGGACGACGAATTAGTCGCTCTCGCTTTAATGCATCCAAAGCCACCGATTCTGCCGTATTTGGTTCAACGACAACAGGCCCATTTAACAGAACTAAAAACACGTTTACCCACCTTTCCCAAACGGTTTATTTTACTGGGTGACTTTAACATGACCTCTTGGTCGGCTGTGTTTCATCGCCTAACTCATGACATGGGTGTTCGAGATACTCGTTTAGGACTTGGTTTACAGCTATCCTGGCCGGTTCATTCGCCGTTGATGATGCTACCGATCGATCATGCCTTGGTGACGGAGGGTTGGGTTGTTCTTTCACGACACACAGGTGAGTGGGTTGGCTCGGATCATTTACCTGTACATCTGACATTAGCGTTAAATAAGGTATAATGGCTTTAATTCGTCTTTGTTTTAAATAGGGTGGACTAAAATAATGGATAAAAAGTGGCTTATTGGCTGTGGCGGCTGTTTGGGTGTTGTTTTAGTGATTGTTGTTGCCGTTGCCGGGTTAGGATACTGGGGAGTTGATACACTGGTTAAAGGCTCAGCGGGCGCAACAAGTGCGATTTTTGGTGAGACCGCGCCAGAAGGCTACATGGCGATGTTTGGAATGAAAGATGACACGGGTGAAGGAACAACCATGGTGATGATGGTAGGGCCTGATTCAGGAAACGTACTGATCGGACTGGAGACACCTGCCGACAAAACTGAAATGGAGGCGTTTCAGTCAGGCGATCCGGAAAAGCTAAAACCCTTAATTAACAAGGCACTATCGAATGGCGGCGATAGCGTGGATAACCTGCAAACCTTAGGAATGGACACACTCAACACAACGGCAGGTAATGTTTTGGCTATTCGTTTAAGCGCAACAAGCAATAGCGGAAAAACGACACCGGCGCTGGTCAGTTTATTGCCTTTGCAAAATAGTCGACTGAAACTCGCTATTTTGATCAATGGCAACACACGCTCTTCGAGAAGTGACGCCTTGTTTGAAGAAGATTTTGAGTTGATGCTTCGGGACATGACAGACTTGATTAACGGAACCGATATCGCTCAAAATATTATTCCCCTAACGGCCTCGATAGAAGACTAGGGAGCTAAAAGAAACTCTGACCACGACACCGGTTATTTTTTAAAGCGCTAAAACCGTTTTTAAAAAGTGTCCGGTGTAAGAGTGGGTTACATTGGCGACTTCTTCCGGCGTACCTTCCGCCACAATATAACCGCCTGCTTCGCCCCCTTCAGGGCCCATGTCAATCAGGTGATCAGCAACCTTAATAAGATCCAGGTTATGTTCAATGACAATCACGGTGTTACCTTGTTCCACCAGTCGATTCAGGATCAGAATCAGGTTTTCCAGATCCTTCCAATGCAGTCCCACCGTGGGTTCATCCAGAAGGTACAGGGTTTTACCCGTGTTTCGTTTCATGAATTCCGTGGCCAGTTTCAGGCGTTGAGCTTCGCCTCCAGACAGAGTCGTGGCCGGTTGCCCCAGCGTAATATACTCAAGTCCGACGTCACGTAGAGTGTTGAGATGACGATAAATTTTTTGTTGCGCCTGAAAATAGTCACAGGCCTCTTCAACCGTCATGGCTAGCACATCGGCAATATTTTTTTCCCGGTACTTCACATCCAACGTGTCCGGGTTATAACGTTTGCCCTCGCATTGGTCACAATGGATATGTACGTCCGGCAAAAAATTCATTTCGAGAGTTTTGTAACCCGCACCGGCACATTCAGCGCATCGTCCAACCTTGACATTAAAGCTAAACCGCCCTGCGTTATAACCTCGGATTTTCGCGTCCTCTGTCGAGGCAAAAACCTTACGGATATCGTCAAAAATGCCCGTATAGGTGATAGGGTTACTTCGTGGAGAACGACCGATGGGCTTTTGGTCGATGTGGATAAATTTATCAATATGCTCTAACCCCTCAAGGGACTGAACACCCTGAGGCTTGGCGAGGTGTTTACGAAAATGGTAGCGTAACGCGTTATAAAGCAAACCAAACACGAGGGTGGATTTACCAGAACCGCTCAAGCCTGTTACGCAAATTAGCTTGCCAAGCGGGAAGTGGACATCCATTCCCTTTAAGTTGTGCTGGGTTACTTTCCGAAGGGTTAGGTTGTTTCCACTTCCAGAGCGCCTTTGGGTGGGGCAAACAATTTTTTGCTGGCCGGATAAGTAATGGCCGGTGAGCGAAGACGGGTTTTTCTCAATCTGCTGAACCGTGCCTTCCGCAACAACATGTCCACCATGAACACCCGCACCCGGACCAATATCCACCACCCAATCAGCCGCCCGAATCGTCTCTTCATCGTGTTCCACCACAATCAACGAATTTCCGATGTCTCGAAGGCGGCACAAGGTTTGGATAAGTTGTCGGTTGTTATGCTGATGCAAGCCAATACTGGGCTCATCCAAAACATACAAAATGCCTGATAAACCTGCGCCCAATTGAGTGGCGAGTCGAATGCGCTGAGATTCACCGCCGGAAAGAGTATTAGAGGACCGAGATAGGCTCAGGTAGCCTAACCCAACATCCAGTAGAAATCGAAGACGGCTTTGGGTTTCTGATAGGGCTTGCTGACCGACAGTTTTCTGAAAATCTGTCAGGGTGTCAGGCAATTGTTCAATAAAGGGTAAAGCGTCAGCAAGCGGAAGTCGAGTCAGTTCATCAATGTTCTTGCCGCCCAGTTTGACGCTAAGAGGTAAGGGCTTTAGCCGACTGCCCTGGCAGATGACGCAAGTTTTTTCCTGCATAAACGTCTGAATATAGTTTTTCGTGGCGTCACTTCCATACAAGTAACGACGACGGAGGATGTTGATAATGCCATCAAAATCCGAGACGAAATCAAACCAGTCGTAGTCGTCCTCTGATTCGCTTAGAATAACCTCATCCTGTATACCGTCTTCCAGCAAGATTTTTCCTTCCTCTGGACGCTCACCATGAAGCAGTAACCGGCGTTCTGCTTCGTTAAGCTGGGTATAGGGGGTTTCGATGCGCACCCCAAATTTTTTGGCCAGTTTTCGCAGGAAAGCTTGATAATAGCGTCCTGTTGATTTCTCGAAGGGGGCAATAGCGCCTTCCACCAAGGTTTTATTGGGATTAGGAATGAGCAAGGCTTCGGCAATCTCATACTGAATCCCCAGTCCTTCGCAGTCAGGGCAAGCGCCATAGGGTGAGTTAAAACTGAACATCCGGGGTGCCATTTCATCCAGTCCTATGGCGTCAGAGCCGCCCAACTCATGGCCGTTAGGGCAGGCAAGATGGCTCGAAAAGAACTGTTCATAAGGCTCCTCTCCCAAACGCTGGACAATCACATAGCCATCCGAACGTTTAATAGCAGACTGAACGGCTTCCCCCAGACGGTTGCGTACCAAGTCGTCATGACGCAGGATAATGCGATCCATGACCACATCAATTTTATGGACTTTGTTCCGCTCCAGCCGAAAATCGTCTTCCAACTCTTCAAGAAGGTGAATTTCGCCGTCAATGCGTACCCGAACAAAGCCTTCTTTTCGAAATTGCTGAAACAGGGCATTATAATCGCCTTTCCGTCCCCGAACCACAGGCGAAAGGATTTGCAGTTTGCTTTTTTCCTCCCATGCCCAAATCCGTTCCACAATGCGCTCTGCTGACTGAGCGGTGACCTCCGCATGACAGACCGGACAATGGGCAATACCAATTCGTGCATAAAGTACCCGAAGAAAGTCATAAATCTCGGTGACGGTGCCGACTGTTGAGCGAGGACTTCGGCTAGCAGTTTTTTGATCAATGGAAATAGCCGGGGACAGACCGTCGATGGCCTCGACTTCAGGCTTTTCAAACTGTCCGATAAACTGCCGGGCATAGGAGCTCAAGCTTTCCACATAGCGACGCTGACCTTCCGCAAAAATGGTATCGAACGCTAAAGACGACTTGCCTGAGCCGGAAACACCCGTAAAGACAATCAGTTTATCTCGTGGCAAGGTTAGGCTGACGTGATCCAGATTGTGCTTATTGGCGTTATAAACAAGAATTTCTTCCACAGCGAGGCTTTCTAATCGTTGTTACAGGCTGGCTCGTGCTTTTTTTGTCATTCTGATTACCCTAATCAATACCACATTTAAGGGTGATTGCATTCAAGTTTTGCCCAAATCTTACGATAACAACTAAAGACGCCAAAATAAAGTTTTTACCAAAGGCTGTGGCGTTAGAAGGAATTGGAAAAAGAAACCGGAATCTCACCCTAGAGTCGGTTGGAAAAAATCAAGATGGAAAGGATACGATGAGTTTGTTTGATGCTCATTTAAACTCTCAGGAGGCCAGTTCTCAGGAACAAGACACGACTCCAAAACGCTCGAAGGAGGCGTTTTTTAAAAATGCTGTTGAAGGCGATGATCCAGCAAGCCCTGTGGACGGACACTTATCGTTGCGTTCGTATATTAAAGAACATATCCAGCGCCAGATGGATAGCGACCCTACTAGTGAATCCCGGATTATTCAAGAAAAAAATAAGTTTCACCTTTATCAACCCCCTGTCTTCGATCGAGAATTAGCCGAAAACCCGTCGTTCGGCCAACAGTTATATGGATTAGACACAGAGCTTAGCTCGGGTATTGAACAATATCTGCCCACGCCAGCGGTTCGTTTACGTATTATTAAAGAGCGCTTGAATGGGGAAATTGCAACCCTTGAGGAGCACCTGGAGCAATATCGCGCCATTAAAAAACCATCGTTGAAAGTGGTGGAAAAAATTGGACACCTGCAGGCCAAATTAGGTACGTTGCGACACCATGAACAAAAAGTGGACTTAGAACTAATAGCCCTGTTTCATCAGCGTTCATCGTTCTTTCAAGTGGCAAATACATTTCGGAAGGTTAAAAACCAACTGGATAATACAGCAGAAACGTTACTGCCAGAATTCTCCATAGCCAAGCTATTCTCTAAAATCGACCCCCTTCGAGAGGAGATGGATGCTTTGAACCTGGAACTCCAAGATTTAACAGCCTTACTGCAAGAACAAATGAAACGCCGAAACATGAACGTAAGTGAAGTAAGCGATGTTGTTAATCAGTATGATCATACGATTCAGAAAATTGACCGCTTGACCCAACAACTGATGGAACGGAAAAGCTGGTGGAAACGGCTGAACGACAGGCTTCAACAAATCTACCGAACAATTTATACCGGGTGATGACACCAGTAAACAAAGATTCTATTATGCTGAATAACCGCTGGGAGTAGTCTCAGGTGTTGGGTTACGGCTTTGTATCTTAATTTCTTTTAAACCGATGACTTCCCACTCAGCCTGGTCGTCTTGCGTATAGGCAATAGACACCTTAACTCGGAGCGACTGGCTTTTAATGGCATGGACGTTAATGCGTTTGTCGGGCTTGATAGTCAGACTTTTTAAGCTGGCTTTCCCTTCCTGACCCAGAGGCAAGTCAATGGACGAAACAATTTCAGTCACTTCGTTAATAACACCGCTATCAGATAGGAACGTCACACGGGCGGCTAAAAAGTTAAGCGGACGATGGGCCTTGTTCTGGATCTTTAAATGGATCACAGGCAATAGGGTACCGGTTTCATAGTCGATGTTCTGAATGTTAATGTTAAACTCACTTAGTTCGACCGGGTAAATATCTTTTAGTGGCAGATTGGCCATTTTAAAGACCCGATCAGCCTCCTCGAAAAAGCCTTCAGCCTCCTCACCCTTGTTTTCACCCAAGAGCGATTTACCCTTGGCAATAAGCATTCGGGCCAGTTTAATACTCATTTCGTCCGGATTCGCGTCGAATGCCTTACGATACCAGATAATAGCCTTGTCCGTCTGGTTGTCCCGTTCGTACATTTCAGCCATTTTGGCTAACGTATCAACGTCATATTGGTAACGCAGAGAACGTTCTAATAAAACAATCGCCTCATCCAATTTTTTTTCTTTTTCTTTTTGAATTGCCTGTTTGGAAATAACGGCAATCAGTTTTTCTTTGAGCTCTTTTTCACTATCATAGTGATTTACATAGGAAAGAGCCTGCTCATATTTTTCCATGGAATCCAGATAATTTTCTTTTTTCTCCAGGTGGTTGCCCCAATCAAAATAGAGTTCGTACAATGCCTTATTCAGGTCGCGGTCATTGGGCAATTTTTTATAAGTTAAAAGAAGCTGTTCCTCACCTTCTTGATATTGATGGCGAACAATGGCCAGTTTGCTGGAAGCAATTTCGGCTGAACTGTTATTCAGATTACGAGGCTTCAACTCGGCGGCTTTTCGGAAGTGGTATTCGGCTTTTTTCCGATAAGCAGACTCGTTTTTCTGATCACGGCCCAAATCTAGATAGACCTTGCCCAGTTCAACATGACCCTGGTAACTGCTGTGATTAGCCACCAATGTTTCAAGGGTCTGGCGTGCCGCTTCAATCTTTTGCTCAATCACTTGACGCTGACCTCGGGCGAGCAGGTCGTTTTCATCGGTATTCTGGTAGGTAATAACCCCACCAAAAATAAGGGCCGCAAAAAAAACAGCCAAACCAATGGTAAAGGTGTACTGTCCTCCGATCTTCATGAAAAGGTTGTTCAGAAAAAAATTCCGGCTATAGCGGCGGTTTCGATTTCCTTTAAATACCATGGTGCGTCCTGCTGTCTTCTCTTATTTTATGAATTAGCTTTATTTTACCCTAAATCTGGTCAGAGGACGGGCTAAAAGTGGGAAAATTCCGAGGCTCCAAAGGAAAGGAACTCCCGTGAGGAGGATATAATTCAGGATATGAATATTTTGAAGGGGTGTAAAGGCCAATAGCTGGAAGTAGCTAAGCAATAGGCCAAATCGTCGAGGCCAGGCGTTCTCTTCCAGTAAAAACAGGAGTGGAAAAAACATGGCGATGTACCAGGCATGGAACTTGGAGCTGGCGAAGGCAATCATAACAACCAGTACGAATGCCATGGGCAGAATGAGATTTTTATAAGCCCGGTAGGTTTGCTCAAAAGAGGAATGTCGCCAGAAGGTAATACCCTGCCAGAAAAAGAACAAGGCAAAACTTCCCCAAAGGAGAGGTTTGAAAAAATTCCGCAGGGCTTCAATAGAAAAAATTTCGGGGAAACCATTGGCACCCGGTAGCATTGGGGCGGTGTAATAGACCAGTCGACTGAGCATGGAATTAAGTGAGTGTTGGGTCATACTAGCATTTTTCGCCATGGCCTCAAACGGCAGGTTTTGCCAATCTTGAAGATATGGCCAGCCCAGTGCCAGAATAATAATACTAGCCAGTGGGATACCAATGACTAGTGCTCGCCAATCTCTCCAGCGAGTGAGAGCCATCAGAAAGAAGGGAGCCGTTAAAATTGAGGCGTATTTAGTAAACACCGAAACGGTTAATAGCGGGAAAATCGTCCATCGCCACACAGGAAATTGAACCATCGCAATAGCCAAGAGAAGGCCAAAGGAAACCCAGAGGTCATTATGGCCGTTACCAACGATTTGTAAGAGCATTAGCGGGTTCCACCCATAGAGAAGCGCACCGAATTCAGGCCGAGCCAAATTTAACCGATGACCCGTCAGGTAAATAAGATAGGTGATGGCCAAGTGGAGCAGGACGCTATTGAGCTTGAATAGAAAAAAGGCGAATAAAAAGTTCATGCCGCTAAATTCACAAAGCCGATGAGCCAACCGGTTAAAAAAGAACCCGTAGGGAGACGGGTTGTCTACCCAATGCTCATGAAACATGGGATTCGCTTGCCAGTTTTCAATATCGCCAAGCGGGTGAAGGTAAGGGTTAATACCATAAAAGGCTTGTTGCGCCCCTCGGTTAATGTAGCCGTAAATATCCTTGGAATGAAAAGGAATGACGAACAGTAGAAGGATGCAAAATAGGCTGGTCCAAAAGAAAATTTGCTGAAATGAAGGAGAGGGCAGATTTTTATCCAAACGATTAGGGGCGCTGGCTTGATAATAAACCCAGGCAATGAGTGCGATCGTGGTAAACAAGAGTCCATGGACCAAAATTTTCCCCGTGGTGGGAGAAAGAGGGTTCAAAATAGGGAAAAAGGATGGATGCCAAGCCAAATCGATTTGGCGAGAGATTTCGGCATCAACGAAACCGGTACTGATGAAAAGGTGGGCGGTTGGAATCAGAAGCAGGGCGTATAGTCCGGCTGTGATAAAGCCCCAAACTCTTAAACCTTGCAAGATAATCCGTCCTTACCGGCAATCAGGGTTTTAACCAGAGTTTCACTGATCGGATAGCCGGTGATATTTTCAAAATGAGTGAACATAGGACTGGGATTGCCTTCAATGAACACATATTCGTCTTCCGGCGTTTTGCGGACGTCAATGCCCGAGAAAACGAGTCCGAGGGTTTGGGCAAGCGTTCTGCAATCTTTTTGAACGGACTCTGGTAAGGATACCGGGACGATAGATGCTTTGGGATCATCTCGAAAATCCAGTGAACGGGCCTGAATCTCGGCAGGGAAAAGTTCGCCGTTGATGTAATAAATACGGATGTCGACTCCAGGGATCATTTCCTGAAATTGAACCGGCGACTGGGCCAGTTCTTTTAGTCGTTCGGGTTTTAGATCCTTGGGTTGGAGCCTCTGAGTGTGGGCACCACCCCGAACCGGCTTATAAATGACGTTACCATTCAGTCGTTCATAAAATTCGATAACCTGTTGATCGCTATTGGTAACCAGCGTTTCCGGAATTCGGATGCCCGCTTTTTTCATAAGCTTGAGTTGATAACCCTTATATTTGTGTAAATCAATGGCTTGGGGCGAGTTAACCCAAAGGCAATCATCCAGACATCGGAAAAAACTGCCAAGAGCCGACTCCACTTCTCTGAAGGCCATGTAGGCGATATGCGGGTCGGAGGCGGGTTCAGGGTGAATCCCAAAGTGATAGCGCCAGTAAACGGATCGAATCTCCGAAAGAGGAGTAGCTCTGGTCTTATCGTTTTCTTGAAAGCTCCCGCCGGTAGGTGTGTTTGGGTCAAACGTAATTCGACTTTTCGAGGGGAACGTACGTGTGTCAACGTAACAGGCGGCTTCTCCCTGTTGCTTAAGCTTGTTTAAAATAAATGATGCATGGGCTTCATCGGGCCCGCCTAAAATGAGAATCATGATGTTTCTTATTATAAACCGAAACCCTTGTGCCGTGCGCTGTATTGCAAAAAGCGCTTCAAAATTATTTTGAAGCGCTTTTTGCTTTAATGTTAATAGTTTTTAAGGGTGTCTTGTTTTAAATACCGCCACCCTCTTCGCCTAAAGCCAGCGTGGTAAACTGCATGGGCGGTTCTACTGGAGGAATTTCAGCAGGATCCAGTTCAAAGATATTACCGTCCCGTGCGGCTGTAATCAGTAAATCAAAGATACTGATTTGATTTGCGATACCGCCTAGCGAGCTATCCGCCACCGCGAGCGGATCAAAGTTGTTCTGCATAAGCTTCATGCCATTCAGGTCGTTTTCAACTTGTTGAATACGTGCCGCCAGCTGTGGATCAAAGACAAGGGTTTGAATTTGCTTTAATCGCTCCAGTTCGTCTGCCAGATACATTGCTGCATTATCCACTTCGGGTCGGCTTAGTTGACGATTGCGATCAGTATCCCACTGTTGTTGTAGTCTCATCAGATCCAGCGTTCGCTGAGGAGCGTCTCCGCCACCGGGTCCGCCATCAACAGCGACGTCGGTTAAGCTTATATCGTCCGCATTACCATCATTAGCGGCGGTGGTTGTCACGTCATCCGCAGTCATGGTCTGAGCTTGTCCATCGGCATCAGCAATGTTATTAAAATGAGTTCCCATAAATTGAGCCACTTCTAGCTTGCGTTCCATATCACTAATTACAGTACCCAGACCCATCCAAGGGAAATATTGGTCGAAAGATTTTAATACAGTAACTTGTCTGGAAAGCAAGTTTGAAAACTGACTTAGCTCCTGTTGAGATAGCTGTCCATCACCCTGCGGGTTAAAAGCAGGGCCTTGATCGGCATAATCAAGGATCGCCAGTACTTCACTGGTTTGGATGTTCCCTTCGCCACCGCCTTCTTCACCGATAGCCTGAGTGGTCACACCGCCATCATCGGCGACCGTTTGCGCGGCCATGGGAGCGGTATTATTCTGTGATGTTCCACCACCGTAGCCGTAAAAATAAGAATTGCTTTGCGATTGGTAAGTATTCGATGCGGATGGATTAAATGATATAAACATATTGAACTCTCTCCTGTATGAGCTTCACAGGTAATAAGATTTTTGCAGGTTAGGGGGCAAAAATAAAACACAAAAGATGTATATTATTAAAAAAACATTAAAATAAGAATGATTGCTTATTTCAAAAGGAGTTGTTACAAAAGGACATAATATATCAAAGGGATATTGTGTTTATGAGGGTTGGAAACAAAGAGGGGAATGCTCTTATGAGTCCAGTTGCTTTTGAACTTGTTCTCCCAGGATTTGGATCGCCTGCTCGATTTCCGGCGACCATGGGTTGCCACAATTCAGACGAATGCAATGTTTAAAATCCGGTTTAGCCGAACAAATAACGCCGGGTGTGATACTGATATTCTGAGCGAGGGTGTCCACATAAAGGCTTTGAGAGTCAACCGACCTTGGGAATTGAACCCAGAGGAGGTAGCCGCCCTGAGGTCGGGTCATTCGGGTGGACTCCGGAAAATAGTGGTGCCCTGCTTGAGTCATTTGGGTTATTTGTAACGAAAAAGCGTGCCTTAGGGTTGCTAGGTGTCGTTCATAAGCACCCGTTCTTAAAAATTCGGCAACCACTTGTTGAGAGAGCGTTGGCGTGGCCAATGACATCATAAACTTTAATCGCTTGACTCGATCTCGATATTTTCCGGGGACAATCCAGCCGATTCGCAGGCCCGGCGCTAGTGACTTCGAGAAGGAGGAGCAAAGAAGAATATTACTGTTAGCCTCCTTATGCTCAAGATCAAATGTTTTGACAGGCTTAGGACGATGGCTTCCAAAATAGAGATCCCCATAAATATCATTCTCAATAAGTGCCACATCATGTTTTTTGAGAAGATCAGCCAGGCGTTTCTTCTGTTGGTCAGGCATCAACGAGCCTAAAGGGTTGTTAAAGTTGGGGACGAACAGGCAAGCGCGGATGGGGTGGGTTTTCATGGCCTGCGCCAGTGCGTCAAGGTCTACGCCTGTGCGAGGGTGGGTCGGAATTTCTAGCGCCATCATGCCAAGGCTCTCAATAGCGGGTAAAAAGCCAAGGTAAGTGGGCGACTCAATGGCGATAATATCACCGGGTTGGGCAACAGCTCTCAAACAGATATTAATAGCCTCGATAGCCCCATTGGTCATGACAATCTCTTCAGCAGAAAACTGGCACCCATAGCGAACCGAACGTTTGGCGATTTCCCGGCGAATTTCATAGTTGCCCGGCGGGTAGTCGTAGGTTAGGTTCGTCCCTCCCGAGTGACGGAGTTGGGATGAAAACAAGCGTTGCAACTGAGTAGTCGGATAGAGCGCCATTCCAGGTGTTGCCGCACCGAGTGGAACAACCTTCTGAGGGTTGCGTTTTTCGGAAACGACACTTTCAAGCAAGGTCGTAATAATGTCGTCCATCTGGATGTAAGACGCTTCACAGGGAGGTGTTGATGATTCCGGTTCGACAAAACGATTTTGAGGATTGTATAAAACGTAATAGCCGGATTGGGGACGGGATTCGATGAAATAATTATTTTCCAGCCACTGATAAGCTTTCAGTACCGAAGAAACACTCACGCCCTGTTGTTTACTGAGCTTTCTCACCGAGGGCAAGCGTTCGCCCGGCTTTAGGGTTCCGTCCTTCATCAGTTGAATCAGACTATTGGCAATGGTTTGGTATAAAAATTCCTTTTGAGAACGCATCGTGTTTTGAGGGCTCCTTTTGTCAGGCAAAAAGTCGTTTGAAATTAGAATCTAAGTATATCAACTGTTATGCTTTTTTTTCAATCAATTGCATCTGTTATTGTTTTTGTTTTTCAGAAACACTGGGAAGACTGCCTCCTATTTACCCAACATGAATAAGTGACCCTCTCTTCCATGACAATGATAATGCCCACATCGGTTGCCTTAACCCAGAAACTACAAGAATACTCACTCGTTAATCGAGGCGTTCTGGATACGCTAGGCGCTGCGGTTCCCATGGTGATGCTGGCTCGAAATGAGGAAGAGCGCCGGGAAAAGATGCTGGATCGAACGATTGTGATTGGTTCCGCTTTTGTATTGGCCCCGCTTCATGCCTGGCTTATTATGCGAGGCGTGGCACGGCGACATGGAATCGCTCCTGCTTTAATGAAGTTGTCTTACGCTGAGTTGCAGTCGGTTGAGGCCCTGAAAAAGGGGCTTCATCGGCTGAGGTCTCAGAAAATAAACGTGCCCGGTGTTCCGGCTATTGATGAAGCCTTGAGGCAAACGTTGGTCAAAGCAAAAACACAGATGCTGGTACCGGATTTGATTATTGAATGTTTAATTTTTGCTAGCGTGGGCTGGATAACGAATTTTTTCACCCGAACCTTGACCGGAAAGCATCAATTTACGGGAGAAAAATCGGCTGTCTCTGAAGACGCACTGGATGAACTGTATGAGAACGAGGCGGCGTTTCAGCAAGACGAGCGATGGCGAAAACTCCTGACAACCGGCATGGCGTTGGTCGCACCCATCGGGTTGGGCTGGTTACTGCAAAAGGCTCTGCTGACCCCTAAAAAGGTCCTGGGCATTTTGTTTCAGAAAATTCGTGAGAAAGCCCACTATTTTGACTACAAAGATGGCATCTGGATGAGCATGCCGACGCTGGGCGTTGTGGTTTGTATGCAGTTTTTGGGGCAGGTCATGGCCGCGCGCAGTGAGCGGGAGCGACGAGAAAATTTAATCCGGGAAGGCATGCTCAATTTCGTCTTTTTCTGGGGGAATGCTCTCTGGATGCTATTGCTTTCAAAAATGTTGTTTAAGCCTTTAAAAATACCGGTTGAAACCGCGATTCGAAAGGTCATTGACCGGGCACCGGCTGGCTTGAAACAAAAAGCCGGGAAAATTGCTTCGGCGGCTTATTTAACGAGTTTTCTGCTGAATACCCTGACTCTTTCTGGTGTTGTTGTTTTTAACAACCGACTGACGACTCGACAGGTTCGAGAGGATGCCGCAAAATTGTATGCCAAAAAACTAACGCAACTTCACCAGACTGGAGGAGCGGTTAAACATAAAAAACCCTTTGAGCAATATGCTCAGAGAGGAAATAGGGTTTTTTCTCTTAACGAGCCCGCTGGACACATTGCCCAAGGCGCTCCCGATAACGTCCCTGAATCGTAAAGGTGTATTCGACTTCAATCTCATAGGGTTCAAAATCCCCGGGAGGCTGATAACCTTCGAATGGGTAGACAACAAGAGTATTGACCATATTTTCGGGGGTAATGGTAGTTCGGGCGCGGTGAGTTAGGCGATGTTCTCCCAAGGGAGACAGGGGAAGGGTTTGGGTTGGTTGACACTGACAGGCCTCGTTCCAGCATCCTGAAGAAAGGTGACGAAATTGGCGATTTTCTTGATCGTCAGGCCTTTCGGCAGAAACAGCCCCAAAAATAATATCCCGCGTTCGCATGATAATGGCCGGTAATCCAGGAAAGATATTGTTTTTGATATTGTTTACCATTTGTTCATCGGTTGTTTCTCCTGAATGATAACGGTACCGAACATTATTATCTCGACTGCCATCAGACTTAATTCGATAAATACGAATTTGATCAAGCTGATAACTTTCCGTGTCCGTTATCTCAATGGATAGTTGACGACACTCACCACCACAGGCCAATTCTTCTACCGGCTCCCCATCCTCATTCTGTTTCGGGGTGGGGTTACCGTCTTTGGGGTCGTCTTTAGGGCCTGGTGTTTTATTATCTTGTTTTGTTTTTAATGTTGTTCGTTTTGGAGAAAGGCGTTTACCCTGGTTTTTTTGTCCTTTTCTTTCCCGGTGCCATTGTCGCCAACTGGTCCAGAGATCCAATACTATAAAGCCTGTAATGCCAGAAAATAGGGAAATACCCACGGCTCGATTCGTAATAGCGTTACCGGACTCTTGATTGGAAGCAGATTTTGGGTAAACAGCCCAACTGGCGGATAGAGGCAAAAACATAAGCTGAAGCACCAGAAATAAGCAGAGCAAAGGCCTTTTTAAGTTCATGGGGCAAATTCCATATTTCGTTAATTTTATCGTCGATTTCTCATGATTCTAGCAAAATCCATCACAAAAGAATAACCCGGTTTCTTTAATTAGAAGCCGGGTTATCGAGGAATTAGGCTTTTAGAGCCTAAGCTTTGCCAAGGGTTTTTTCACCGGGCTTCCAGCCTACAGGGCAAAGGTCGCCGGTTTGGAACGCTTGGACAAGACGCAGAATTTCGTCTACGTTTCGGCCAACGCTCAGGTCATTTACCACATAGCTTTTTAGGTTGCCCTCAGGGTCGATAATAAAGCAACCACGGAGGCTGATTCCTTTGTCTTCAAGCAGTACACCGTAGTCCCGGCTGATTCGGTGGCTGATGTCGGTGATGAGCGGGTAATCCAGCTTGCCCAAATCACCTTCACTCCATGCTTTATGAGAAAACACGCTATCAACACTAGCGCCGATGACTTGAGCGTTCATGGCTTTAAAGTCACCTAGTTTTTCGTTGAAGCCCTGAATTTCGGTCGGGCAAACAAAGGTGAAATCAAGCGGGTAGAAAAACAGGACGACCCATTTCCCTTTGTAGTCGCTAAGAGACAGATCCTTAATTTCGCCATTTATATAAGCCTGAGTGGTGAAACCGGGAGCTGGTTTTCCAATTTGAGGTGCCATAAGTAGACTCTCCTTTTCTTTCATGACCCCAATAGCGGATAGCCATCGGAGTCTTTTATTAACGGACAAATATAGCCATAGTTATAGAGGCAATATGATCTTTTTTCAACCCTACCCGAATGTTTGTCTTTTTTATCCGGAGACTATGCCATGGCGAAAGCGCGCGAATAAACAGATTCTCGGCGAGGTATAGCATCCAGTGTTCCCCGTTTTTGAACCCGAAGTCCGGCAGCGGTAACGCCAAGCCGACCGCAATCAATCAGACTTTTTTCTGCCAACATGCCGTGGAGAAAAGCGCCGTTAAAAGTATCGCCTGCGCCTACGGTGTCCAGCACCCGATCCACTTTCATGGCGGGGATGTGTTCCATGTTTTTTCGATAACCAATAGAGCAACCGTTTTCGCCCATTTTACAGACGACCAATGGAACCCCTTTGAACCAGAAGTAGTCAATCACCTGATCCGGCCGACTCAACCCTACGGTAGGCACCGTGTCATCGGGGATGGTGGGCAGAATGACATCTACGTAAGGCAGGAGTTCGTCAAAAGCTTCTAATAGCTCCATGGGGTTTTTCCACAGACTACTTCGATAGTTCGGGTCGAAGGCGGTCATGACCCCTTGCTTACGAGCCATTTTGAAGGCCTTACAGACAGCAGAACGCATGGAGGGAGAAATGGCCAGAGTCACACCCGTGGCATAAACAAGTTTAGTGGAGGAAATCACCTGTTCAGTGATATGGCTTTCATTAATTTTTGTAGCGGCGCTATCCTTCCGATAATAAGTGAACTCTCGCTCCCCCTCCTCATCCTGTGAAACAAAATAAAGGCCGGTATGAGTATTGAGGAAACGTTTGACATAACGAGTATCGATACCTTCAGTTAGAAAAGCCTGCTGAAGCCCATAAGAAAAAGGGTCTTCGGCAACACCGGTTAAAAAACCGACATCCGTTCCCATTCGTCGGGCGGCAATGGCGGTATTAAACGCATCACCAGCGTAGGATTTTGTAAAATCTGAAGCAAAACGCAACTCTCCTCGCCCCGAGAGTTCGACCATGGCTTCTCCGATAGTTAGAATGTCGATAGCCCAGCTCCTTCTTTAGCAGACAGCGCATTTTTGGTGTACAAGGCCAATAGGCCTTTCGTATGTTTTGGCTTTGGATGAATCAGGGTTTTTTGCCGTTCATTTAATATGGATTGAACTGAATTGGGTTCCATTGGCCTACCCTTTATTCCTATTATATTCAAAGAAGCGGTATTCAGGTCAAATTCGATCAAATCATTTTCCTCAACCAAAGCAATCACACCGCCACGAATAGCTTCTGGGGTAACATGGCCAATGACTGGCCCCCGTGAGGCTCCAGAAAATCGACCGTCGGTAATTAGTGCGACAGAGGTGGCTAAAGTGGGGCTGGATGCGATGGCTTCGGTCACATAAAATTGTTCTGGCATACCGGAAGCCGCCGGGCCTTCGTAACGAATGACAATGGCGTCGCCAGGCTGGATAGTTTCATTAAAAATAGCTTGCAGGGCGTCATCTGAGGCGTTAAATACTCGGGCCCGTCCGGTAAATTGAGTCATTTCCTCGGGCATGGCCGAGGTTTTCAGTACCGCGCCCTCAGTGGCCAGATTGCCATGGAGGATTTGAATGCCGCCATGGGGACGAAAGGGCTTATCGAGCGGAGCAATAATCTCTTCCACTTTGGCCTGATAGTTATTGAGAAACATGGGCATGCGTTCAAAATGACCGCTGACTTCTAGTGCTTCCAGATTTTCGCCCAGGGTTTTTCCAGTAACGGTAAGAACATTTAGATTGAGAAAGGGCTTGAGTTCTCGCATAATACGAGGAAGGCCACCCGCATACCAGATCATGTTTGCATTCAGTCGGCCCGAAGGTTTAACGTTGAGAAGAAACGGGATTTTGGCGTTAATCTCATTCACCTGATCATAGGAAAAAGTAATACCTGCCTCTCTTGCGATAGCTGCCAGATGAAGCAGGGCATTGGTAGAACCACCGGTGGCCGCATGGATAATTAAGGCGTTTTCCAGTGCTTTGGCGGTGACAATATCTCTCGGACAAATATTCTGTTGGATCAGAGGCAGGATTCGCTCGCCTGCTTTTCGGGCGGATTCTTTTAGGGCATTAAGATGGGCCGGGATTAAGGCGGCGGTGGGTAAAGCCAACCCAAGGGCTTCCGAGAGCATTTGCATGGTGCTGGCCGTTCCAAAAAAAGCACAGGAGCCGACGGAAGGGCAGGCCGACAGTTGCAAGAACTTAAAGGCTCGTTCGTCAATTTCGCCTCGTTTACGCTGAGCCGCGGCAGTGCCAACACCTTCTAGTGTTAAGCCATCTGGACCCGAGTCCATTAGACCACCGGGAACCAGAACCGACGGAATATTCAAACGAATTGCCGAAATCAGATGGGCTGGAACCGCTTTATCCCCACTGGACAGAAACACAATGCCATCAAAATGCCCACCCTGAACGTGCATTTCGGTCGCCATGGCAATAACTTCCCGTGAAGCCAACGAATAGTCCATGCCGGGAGTTCCTTGGGCGATGCCATCACAGATATCCGTACAACTGTAGGTTGCAGAAATACCGCCGGCAACCAAGGTTCCTCTTTCAACCGATTCGGCAAGGCCGGTCAGATGAACGGAGCTAGGATGGGAGTCGCCTTGCACGGATTCAATCAAAACCCAGGGTTTATCCGTATCGTCTGGACTCCATCCGCATCCAATACGGAGGGCATCCGCTTCCGGGGCTTGGGCTCGGCGGGTTTGACTTTGCATTAACCGTGTTTCTCCTGATAGGTGTGTAACGTGCTTTGGAGTTTTTCCGCCCGTTTCCGGATCTCGTTTCGGTTGCGCTCGCTTAGCGCGGTGATTGGAATTAAATGCCCCCCAATGCCGACAGCCAATGCTCCATTTTTCAGATATTCAGCAACGTCATCAAGCCTGACGCCACCGGTGGGGATAATGGGAAGATTACCCATTGGTTCAGTCAAGGCTTTAAGAAAAGAGGGCCCTCCAGCTTGAACTGCGGGAAAAAGCTTAACAGCCGGTGCGCCTAGTTTTCGGGCACGATAAATCTCACTCGGGGTCATGACACCCGGAATAACAGGAACTTGTTGTTCGTTGCCCCATTGCACCATGGTATCGTCCAAAACGGGCGAAACCAGAAATTGAGCGCCAGCTGCCAATGCTTTGATGGCATCCCGCTGATTCATTACAGTGCCTGCGCCAAGAGTTACTTTTGGGTAACGATCGGCTAGCGTTTGGATGACCATTTCTGTTTGCGGCACCGTAAAGGTAATTTCGATCACGTTAAAACCGAGGTGAATAAGCTCCTCTGCTCCCCATAAAGCGTCATCAACAGTGTTTGCTCGAACAACAGCGATGACTCGTTCCAGTTTAAAAGTGTCAAGTAGGGCTTCGGTTGCTTCTGGCATTCGAATAGGCTGGCTACGATCCATTTGTCTGCTCCTGAAGTTCTCTTAAAACCACACGGGCAGGCGCACCGTCGCCATTGGTTATTTTAAGGGGAAGACAAATCAGTTCGTACCAGCCGGGCTGAACGTCTTTCAGGTACAGACCCTCTACAATATAAACCTGCGCTTCCATCAGGCGGTGATGACTGGGAGCATTTTCAATGTGGAAGCCTTCAACGGACAGGTAATCAATGCCGACAAGCTGGACCTTTTGTTCAATGAGAAATTCGGCGCTCTCTGGGGTCAGGTGAACGAAATTCTCGTTAAAGGGTTCGTGTAGCCAGTATTTTTTAGAGTTTTGAGTTTTGAAGAGAACCCGCTGCACCTGAGTCCAGTCTGTTTCCTTCAACTCTTCAACCGTAATAAGCGCTGGATGGGCAATTTCAACAACGCGGGCGGTGCCAATATAGATGTTCAGATCCATTTGATCCATGGGCGTGCCCCCGGTCTGAAAATGGGAAAACGCATCGACATGAGTTCCCGTATGGCTGCCCAACGACAGGTGGGACACACTGGCCGGATCGCCATCAGCCGTATTTAGGACAGAGCGAATTTCGACCCCCGGATCGCCGGGCCACGAAACCATGTTGTTCTCAATGGGCATGGAGATATCGTAAAGGGCGGGCATTTTGAACTCCGAGCAAATAGCTTGAGGTCATTTTAACGTAAAAACAGGCGAAACACACGATGCCATGAGCGAATTATTCTGGCGAGTAGCCTAATTGTCGAACGTTTCGTTGTAGCCCTTCTCGCTTGGTGCGTTTAATAGGAGATTTTCGATAAGCTTCGGCAAAATCTTCCGGTGTCAAATTCAGTATCGTGCTGGCTCGGGGATGCTGATTCACAGCTCGAACCTGAAACGCCTCAACAGACGTGGGCTGGGCGAATTTAATATTCCACGGGCATACTTCCTGACAAATATCGCAACCAAACACCCAGTTGTTCAGGTTCTTCCGAATGGCAGGCGGAAAGTGAACGCCTCTAGACTCAATAGTCCAGTAAGCAATACACTTGTTGGCGTCGATAACCGAGGGTTCGACAAAAGCATCTGTTGGACAAGCGTCCAGACACCGGGTACAGCTTCCACAATGGTTGGGAACTTGGGCGGAATCGGCCGTCAGTTCAATATTTAATAAAAGTTCCGCTAAAAAGACGTAGGACCCTAATTGGGGATGAATTAGCATACCGCTTTTACCAATCCAGCCCAACCCGGCTTTGGCGGCTAATGTTCGCTCCATCATAGGAGCGCTATCCGTTAGTGGACGGCCTTGAACTCCAGGTACCCAGGATTGGATATCTTCGAGAAGCTGTTTGAGCTTCTTTTTAATAATGTCGTGGTAGTCTGTTCCTCTGGCGTAGCGAGCTATTTTGACGCCGTCTGCATATGGGTTGGGGGTTTCATCTGGGCAATAATAATTAATGGACAGACAGACGATGGAACGGGTGTTTTCCATTAGACTCGCCGGATTAACCCGTTTTTCCAGATGAGTCACCATCCAGTCCATATCAGCATGATACCCGGCATTGATCCAGGCGCTTAAACCAACCTCTTCTGAGAGAGTGTGATTTTGAACATTTAAGATTCCCACTTTCGCAAACCCGAGTTCCTGAGCACGATGTTTGATACGTAGGGAAAGTTCATCAGGAGTGAATTCGATGGGTGGTAATTTGGAATGTAATTCATGGTGGGCCATGGAAAAACTTAAATACGATTAGGGTGATATTGTCAAATAAGACGAGCTGTTTCCTGAATCTCCCTCATTTGAATGGGGTTAAACGGTGCGATATTTGTTAAAATGACACTCTATATCAGGATGATGGGCTTTGTTTGGGACTGTTAAATGGCAGAGGAAAATAAAACGCTTAAAGATAAACTGGCGAGCTTTGTCTCAGCTCATAAAAGGCGGAGTATTTCGCTTACTTTGCTGTTTTTTATTCTGCTGGTTCTTTATTTAGTTCGTGTACCACTGGTTTCCTTTCTAGAAGGATTGGAAGCCAATCACTTTAGTGATCGACAACGACAAATTCAGCTGGATCGACGTAATAGCGGAATTAAAATTATTCAAATTACGGGTGCGGATAATAACGAAGATTTTAATAAATTGTTTGGCAAGTATCCCTACACCCGAAATTTACACGGGTATATTATCCGTTTTTTAAGTCGCACCACTCCCAAGTCGGTGGTTTATAACATTTCATTTGGATTGGGAAAAGATCAGAACCCGGAAAACGATCGGGCATTTACCAACAGTGTTAAAAACGCTCATTATAAAGTGATTACGGGACTCAATATTCCGAAAAAACTGCCCACTCGTGTCAAAACATTAAAGAAAATCGATCGGTTTTTGGAGACGGTAAAATTAAATAATCAGGAAAACACCCTTCCAGAAGGACTTAATTTTTTCCCAACCGTGATCTTTCCGCTTCAGGCTCTGGTTACCGATAAGACATCTGGTTTTGGAATGCAACAAACCATGCGTTCGGACAGCACGACAAAAACCGTTCGCTATGCTCGACTCCTTTCGGGTTATATGGTTGACGGCAAGTTGTTGAAGGTACTAGGGCAATGTAGTAAAGAGTCTTGCCCGCCTAAACTATCTCTGCTGCCCACTTTGGCTCTGAGTCCTTTTTTAGATGAGTCAAAGAAAATATCGGTCTTGCCCAACGGCAATTTACAGGTTGGCGATAAAAAAAACAAGGAAAAACAACATTTTATTGATCTAAAAGGGCAACCTCTGCCGATTATTCGATGGTACGGCAATGCTCAAGAACGCTCAAAGAAACCCTATTCGACCTTTAATGAGTGGGATGTGATTAAAAGTCAAATCGCTTTTGAATGTCAAGAGGATCCGACACGTCCCGTTTGTGCTCAGGTCGATTTGTCGGCTGAAAAAGATTTTTTGGCTCCAGAGATGTTTAAAGATCAGCATGTCTTGGTGGGGTTTGTGCTGGAGAATTTTGATGCCCATAAGACCATTTATGGCTCGAACTATCCGGGATTATTTGTGAACGCCAATATTATTGATAACGTACTGCATAATGACTTCATTGAAAAAAAAGGAGCCCTCTGGACATTTATTATTTCAGTGGCTCTTCTTTTGGTGGTGGCGCCCATTTGCTTAAAGCGCTCTATTGTTTTGAGTCTGATTGTTTCCGGGCTTGTTGGTGCAACATATACCTTATTAACGTTTTACGTCTATAAAGAACTCAACATCTGGCTGAATTGGATTTATCCTGTTACAACAATTTTGGTGGCCACTTCCTTATCCTATGTCTATCGAATTTTAATTGTTGAAAAAGAAAAAGACGAATTAGCAGTACGGATTAATATCGATCCACTAACCAAGCTGTATAATAAAGGCTATTTTTTAGAAACTCTCTCGAATCAACTGGATGCGGTAAAAACGCTGAATTCTTATCTGGCCTTGATTTTCGTCGATTTAGACCATTTCAAAAAGTTGAATGATACGTATGGTCATAACTTTGGGGATAAAGTCTTGATTGCCGCCGGTAAAAAGATGCAAGAAACAGCGGCTCGCCATGAAGAATACAATGTGTGTCGATATGGCGGCGAGGAAATAACCGTGATTGTGGCCGGAAAAACACCAGAACAGGTAGAGGTGCTGGCCGAAAACATGTGCGCAGACTTACGAGCACTGGTTTTTGAAGAACATCCGGAGGTGGTTATTACAGCCAGCTTTGGGGTGAATACGGTGCATTTTACAGCCAATAAAAACCATCATGATAAAACCCTTGATCAAATGATCGAGCTGGCGGATCAGGAAGTATACCGAGCTAAAATGAACGGTCGGAATCAGGTAAGCTGTAATGCCACAGGCGAAGTCCAAGGAGAAGTCCTGAAAGAACCGCCACGCTCAGGTGATGAACCAGTTGAATCTCCGGAAACTTCTACCATGGAAGAAAAAGCAATCAATATCCCTAAACAACAAAGCCATCAACGACTCAAATCGGCCCTTAAAAATCATTTAAAACATCAGAAAAATCAGACATTACCTGAAAATCATTACAAAGCCTTTAAAGAGGTCTCCCTTGAGGATAAAGCAACAGATGATGATACGACGAGTAATCAGAAACCCTAGTAGGTGATCATGGCATGGGTATTCACTTCTTTGGGTAGTTTTTCCATTCCGTTCAGGAAACCGAGTTCGATCATAAACAGAATGGACACCAAGTCCACGTCCAAGCGTTTAAGCAGGGTGGATGAAGCGGCCGCAGTCCCACCCGTGGCAAGCAAATCGTCAATTAATACCACCCGCGCGTTGGGCTCAATAGCATCCTTATGGATTTCAACAATGTCTGATCCATATTCTAAATCGTACTCATGGCGCTCCACCATGCCCGGCAGTTTTCCGGTTTTGCGAATGGGAACAAACCCGGCACCCAATCGATAGGCCAGCGGACACCCGAGAATAAATCCGCGGGATTCAATACCAACAACATACTGGATGTTTTTATCCTTGAGGAGGTGGTAAAAATAGTCAGTCATGTGCTGAAAAAGAATCGGATCCCGCAAAACCGTGGTAATATCCTTAAACAAAATGCCAGGCTTGGGAAAATCGGGAATATCCCGGATAGCGGCTTTGATTTTTTCAACAGAAATTTGGTCCATCGGGGTTGGAGATTCGGTGATCATCATTATGAATTCCTTTTTGCTTGTTATTATAAAATCAGATTACGCTAGGGGAGAAGCCACAGCCTTTTCCGGACGGGGTAATAAGGCTTGGGATAAGTCTTTAGGAATGGGCAGAGGGGTTGTCAAGGCTTCACCAAAAAGATGCTCAAGCGCATGTTTTATTGTATCAAGCGGGGTGGTTAATAAAAAGTCTCGAAACGCCCCGACCACATTCAGACTTTTTTCAAATGCGATGAACTCCAAATAGTCATGGACATCCTGCTTTTTACCGTTAGGCGGATTAAGAGTGACTTCAACCAAAGGGCCTTGCGTTTTTTCTTTTCCCTCGGGAAGACGCAAGGAGACCAGGCCCATGCGATTAAGAAGAATGAGCCCTGAGATAATCACATCCGGCGTGGTGGCCAGTGTCTTAGAAAATGACGTTACATCCAGTAATCGACTGTCCGGGGTTTCTTGCGTCTTGCGAAGCATCTGGTAGATTACTTTTAAAAAGTCACGTCCGGGCGTGAATACAGGAACCTGCTGGTATTTTCCGCCAACCAGATGAAGGGTCCGGGGCTGGGCAATGGTCATCAATTTTTGAAAACTGACCGGATCGGGTGGCAAATCCCATAAAATCAGTTCGTCAGTGGTCGCTAGCGTCTCTCGGGTACAAAGGATGGACGGATCGAGAAAGGCAATGTCCGGCGGGCGGCCTTCGTTATAAAGAGCAATAGAACGCCCTTCCTGAAGAGGGAGCATTAGCTGACCGATAAACGTGTCAACGCCTTCCCGGTTTCGGTGATCGATCCAAGTAATGGCGCTTGAATTAGAGGGAGAAAGACGGGCGGCGGAATCGGAAGGCTTCACACTAGTTGATTCCGCTCCTTTTCGTTCCGATTTCTTGGCGGCATTGCCGGAAAGAAGATAATCCTGAATGATGAGTTGGACTTTGCTCTGATTGCGAAACGTGTTGAGCTCAGGAACCACCACAAAGCTAACGGGAGAGGTCTGATCCAGCTTTTCTTCACGGTTATAGTTCCAGATAAGGCCTTCAATGGGGCGAGGTACTTGTTTCTTTTTGTTTGGCGAATCATCGTACTCGTCGAGAATCAGCTTCAGATGTTTGCCGGAATCACCCAAAGCACGTTGAGCCGTAATGGCTACGTTTTCCAAAACAAACCGGGGCGATGGGTTCGCTTGACCCACGGGCTGAAGGCTTTCGACCATTTCAATTAAACCAGGGGTCAACTGCCCCCAGTTCAAACGAGCGTCTACATCCAGTATCGGACACATCTGCTCGTCAGTAATTTCTTGCTCAGCCAGTTTGTACAGAGCGGCTTTAAAGGCTTCCAACCGTTCCAGCTTGAGAGCGAAACCACCTGCACCGGCATGACCACCAAAATGGAGAAAGTAATCGCTAAGTTTGTCCATTTGCTGGTGCAAATGGAACCCCTCGATACTTCGGGCCGAGCAACGGACTTCACCTTTTTCCTTGTCAACAAGCATCATGAAAACAGGAACACCGTATTTTTCTTTCAGCCGAGTGGCGACCAAGCCAATAATCCCCGGGTGCCAGTCCGGGCTAGCGAGAATAATAACTCGATGGTTGTTCAGACCACCATGAGATGATAAATAGCGTTCAGCCTCTATCAGGGTTTGTTCGCACATGTCTTGTCGTCGGCGGTTCAGCGCCTCCAAATGAGCAGCAATAATACGAGCCCGCTCCGGGTCGTTAGTGGTAAGTAGTTCTACACCGTCATCGGCACGTTCAAGACGCCCCAAGGCGTTAAGACGAGGGCCAATGGTAAAGCCAAGAGTTTCGCTGGTTATTGGTTTTTCCGGTGGTGTACCTGCTTGCTCCAAAAGTGCTTTAATGCCTGGCCGCTTAACCTGATTCAGACGTTGACACCCTCGCCAGACGAGCCAGCGATTTTCTTTTACTAGAGGCATCATATCCACCACCGTACCAATGGCCGCAATATCCAGAAGCGTTTCGGCAAAGTCAAAATCACCCCGAAGCATCAACAGTTCTTCACAAAATTTAAAGGCCACTCCGGCACCACACATGCTATAAAGCGGATGTTCTGAGTCCTCGAGTATTTTCGGGTTGATATTCGCGACAGCGGGGGGGAGATTCTCCGGCAGGTCGTGGTGGTCGGTCACAATGGTATCAACCCCTAACCCTTTGAGCAGACTCACCTCATTAAAATCGGTAATGCCTGTGTCGGTGGTGATGACCAGACGCAACTTTCTGGAACTGACCAGGCGGCACAAGGCCGTCGTGTTCAGGCCGTGGCCCTCCGTGGCACGATCTGGAATGTAATAACTAACCCTGGCGTTTAGGTGTTGGAGCGTGGCATATAAAATAGCCGTGCCGGTTTGACCGTCCACATCAAAATCGCCGTAGATAAGAATGGGCTCATCGTTATCCAGTGCCTTGATGATGCGCTCCAACCCGGACTCTATGTCCGGCAGTTCTAGCCCAGACGTGGGTTGATAGCTTTTTAAATCAAGAAACTCCCGAACTTTTTCAGGTGTGGTTATTCCTCGATTATAGAGCAATCGTGCCAATAAGGCAGAGTTCTCAGCGGCTTGAAGCAGTTCAGAGGAAAGTTCCGGGTTCTCGACGCCCCGATAACGCCAGACGGTTTGTTTCTTATGTAAATTGGGCGGTAAATTCATGACTACAAAAAATCCAATAAAAAGGCCGGCGTCCTAGTGAATACGATCCGCCGGACTCTGCTCTCTCATTTGCATACCCTGAACATTCAGGGCATTTCTCTCTTTATTATTTGCTATCTTCGTATATTTCTACTGGTTTTTATTGTAAGCGGAAAGACGCTTTGTTATGAAAATAGCAGTTACAGAAAAGAGTCAATTTGTTACATTCAATCGGGGTTTCAAGGGAAAAGGCCATTTGAACTCCCTATGATTCTGAGGTTAAATTGAAAGAGTAGCCGGTTTTATTTGATTATTTTTTATTGTGAATGGAACCAATTCATCGTTGTGGAAGCATCATCTCAAGCCTTTCGTGTGTTTACGCAAAAACATGTCCCTTATTATGCGGAACGCAACCAGACGTTTTTAGCACCCGTATTGGCTTCCGAAGTCCCCCCCGTCACAAAGCCTTTCCCTGAAAAGAAAGGAAGACAAGGAGAAAAGTTTGTTGAAGCCGGATTGCTTTTTACGCTTGGAATGCTGACCCATCAACTTCCGGCACGGGTGCGCCCAGGGAAATCCTGGCTTCCCAGTGATTGGAAAACTTACTTCCGTATTGGCTTGGGCATTGTTATTGTGCAAAAAATCAACCAAGCCATGGACTGGAAACCACCCGCCTGGTTAGGTGCTTTGGAGGCCGTGACGGTGATTAACCCTCTGGCGTTAGGGGTTTCTAAAAAAAGTATGGCCCAGTATGTGGTGATGGCACCTTTGGTTACGGGAGTTGTTCAATTGGCTAGCTTGATTAACAAAAAACTGGCACCCATGCTGGAGTTGGATTGGGCGGTTCCATCGTGGGTCACTCAGCTTGGCATTTCGATTGGCATGGGAGCTTTGGGAGTTATTGCTTACCCCAGGATATTTAAGGCCATTGCCAGCAAAGGACTTTTGGGGAAAGTCATTCAGTCGGAAGCCTTGAAAGGGGGAGCCTTAGCAACAGGAACAGCAATGGTGACCTGCGCAAGAGGGTGCTCACCCGGTAGTATTATCTGCTTGAGCGAAACCGCTGAAATGTTAGGCGGAATGGGCTCCTGGTTCTCTTCCAGCGAATTGGAGATTGGGGGATGACCTTAATAACCGGTATGATACCGACGACTTATTACCCTATTAACCGAACCCCGTCTTCGGCTTTCGCCTTAACAACGTTTGGGATGGAAAGCGGATGCTGTGAAAAGCGAGCGGCGGGTAGCCATTATGATTGCCCTGGATGCGAGCCGTTGTTCCCCGGACAATCTAACACCGGTAAATCAGCATCCTTCAATAATTCCTCTAAAATAACTTGGTCTCGTTGGCTCAAACCCTTACAGGCGGTTTTGGATTGGCTTAAACATTTGGTTTTAGGATTCTGGCAGGATCTAAAACAGATTTTTTCGGGCCAAGACCCTGAAAAACGACCCGCTAAAGATAAACGCCCTGACTCATAGAAAGTCCAGAGCGTTTGTTCCTTAAAGTAATACTATGCGCCTGGGAATGGTTGTGGCGCAAAGGGATTAAAGGGCTGTTGCATCATTCCAGCACTATTCGCTGGTGATCCGGGTGGAAAGGCAAACGGATTAGGCTGTGTGTAAGCAGGGGAAGGAGGCATAGAGAATTGAGGCGGCAACATATTCGTTGGCGGCATCGAGAAAGGAATCGGCATTCCACCAGGAGTGGCCATAGCGTTAATTGGAGGAGGCATCATAAAATTCGGTGGTGGCGGGCCAAAATTCATATTAGGAGGCGCCGGTGGTGTGTTAAACGCCGGATCCATCGAAAAGTTAGAAGGGGGGTAACTAGGGCCTGATGGAGGCATCATATAGGGGCTGTTGCTAGGAGGAGAGAACGGTGAAATAGCCATAGGGGGTGAAAGCTCCTTCGACATTGATTACATTTTGATAAATAAGAGATTACTAATGAAAAACACATCAACCTAAAAAGTTGCGCCTTTCATTTGAAGAGTAATTTTATATGACCTGACAAGGCTTAGGTTATGACGAGAATAGTACCAAAAGCAGAAGGTCGCATGGGTCAAAAACTTGCAAAAATCATAAACCGTAAACAAATCTAACCGAGCGCCGCCACGATTTATTCTATAAAGAACACCGCCAAAAGCACTTTGAAAATCCCGTTCAGTCACCCAATCCGGTTTTCTGATTCAATCAGCGTGGCTCCATTTTTTGTTTGAAAGACAGCACAACACATTTCTAAACATTTTATCGAAAATAGCCCTAAAACACCCCAACACATGGCACCCTGTTTTTGCAATCTGACTGAAAGGAGATGACTTAGAACTTATTCATCCGCCCACTGAGAAAGTTGCTCCTTCGAGTGATAAGGATCGATGGCCGACTCCTCTGTTTCCATAAATCCGGGCGACGTGTCGGATAAGCCGATATACCCTTTATTATCACGAACAAGCTGTTCCAAAGTTCTACCTGTATAAGCTTTTTCAAGTTCATTTAACCGGTCTACCAGCGGATACAAACCGGATGGAATGGAGTCCAATTGAGGATTTTGTATTTTTAGCTCCATCCAGACTTTCGCTTCTTGGTGCCAGGCCACAATTTCTTCATTCATAGAGTTATACGGATCGTTATGCACGGCTTCGTGGGCAATGACAGCCGCAATGGCTTCGGGTGGGGCGCTTTTATGCTTTTTATTAATAAAAATGACCCATTCCCCTCGGGGGCTAATCCAACTAAGCGCATCATAATCTTTCACACGACGGTTAATCTCCCGGAGGTCTTTAAAGAAGACTCGGGTTTTCCGGGTCACAATGGTATCCAGAGCGCCTTCCGCACTATTCTTCTGCATTTGTCCAAACGCGTCGAGAACAGCCTGATCATGTGTGGACTGCATGAGGATCCCAAGGGTATATTTATTTTGAGCCATGGCGTAAAACGAAGGTAAAGAAACCCAGCCGAGAAGGGCAAAAAGAAGGGTCAGTATGAAGGTTTTCTTCAATGGTCAAATTCCTTCCTGTACTTAATTTAGCGATTTGTTTTTGTCGTGTGATGACAGGGTGATCGTTTATTTAGTCGATATTTCTCCCTATATCTACACCTTTCGACCGATCTCACCAGATATTTAATAGTTTATTCAGCCCTCGTCCAAATGCAGGACATCACCCATCAAACAGAATAGGCAATACCAATGAAACAAAACAGCCTCGCTAAAAAGAATGGACTTTCCATAGGGCAATCGCTATAGGCATTTATTCTAGCCCATTGATAACCAGAGGCAGCCTTCCACACCGGGGAACACCCGAAAAAATTCCAGAAAATAGGGTTGGTGTCCAGTGTAATAGCGCTCAGTGAGTCGAATAGCCAGAGTGAGCTCTTCTTCTGTCACTTCATCTTTTTCCTGTACCAGCGCCAGCGTTCGAGCATACCATTGAACTAAAAAATAACCGGACACCGCAATCAGCAAAACACTGGCCAACGAGTGTCCGAAAGCCAGCAGTGCTTTTCGTTGAAGTAAAATGTGTAAATAGCCGTTTAGTAAGGGGTTGAGTTGGTGTTCATCCCATTTTAACCGGCGGTGACCTTTCAGCGAAATACCGCCCATTCCTAAAATTTTAGGGTCACTGTACTCGCCTTCTGTCAGCACGGCCCACTGATCCATGATTCCGTAGGGACGCCGTAAGAACCAGTAAAGGGAAAAATGCCGCCAAAAAGGCCAAAACTGGAACGACTTCACCTGTGTTTTTGGACGATTTGGTAGCGACTGCAGGACTTGAGCAGTTCGTTTTAGTGCTAACTCTGGCGACCCTATCGGATCTTCGAAGATACGAACAAGTTCATCAAGGTAGAGTTGATAGCCATCAAGAGCCACCGTCTTGAATCCACCGACACGAATCTTTTGAGGGAAGGCTTCTTCATGCACCATGGCCGCCAGATCATTCTGAAACTGGGTGGCGAAAGCCTTGTTGGGGACAATAGTTGCTTGCTGGGTTAACAGTTGGGTTGCCACGGTTTTACACGAAGCGGACACGTCATACCGAAGTGTGGGCGTTTCTTCCTCCGAATCCTTATCCAGACGCGGCATTCGAATGGCTGCAAACGGAAATCGAATACACTCCACAGGCTTTAGTGCTTCGCCCTCATGGCCATGGATCATACATTTTTTGTCCTCGCCCAGAAACACGCAAACCCGGTTATCATCCAGCGGCATGGCGTAATGAGTATCATCTAGTTCTTCGAACACCCGATGGCTTTCTTTGAGTTGGGTTTTAACCCATGGTTTTTCCAATAGCCGGTGGGCTTTTTCTTTTTCAATGGGAACCGTGACACTGGTGCAACATTCGCCGCACATGGAACAATTAAAAACAGCCTGAGGAGGGGACGGTAACTTTTTATTTTTCTTTTCAGGCGGCAGCATTAGGGGCAAATATGTTTACGTTATGATGAGGGAAATACAATCAATGGGCTTCCTTGAATATTAATGGATATTCGGCACCCTCTCATTTTAAAACGTTTTTTCTATTATGCACCCTATCCTTTTTAAACTGTTTGGCATCGAAATCCCCAGCTTTGGGGTCATGATGGCTTTGGGCTTTCTAGCCGCTCTCTATTGGGTTGTCCGGCGGGCTAAAGCCATGGGAGAAGACCCGGAAAGTTTTTTAGGGGTTGCGCCATGGCTGATTATTGCGGCCGTGGTAGGGGCTCGATTGTGTTATTTTCTGTTCTTTCCCGATATTTTTTGGGCGGATCCCCTTTCGGCTATTCTGAGTCGAGGAGGCTTGGTTTGGTATGGTGGCATGATTGGCTGTATTTTGGCCCTCATTGCTTTTAGCCGAACCCAAAAAATTCCTTTTTTCAAAATTGGCGATATCATCGCCCCACCGGCGGCCTTGGGGCTGGCTTTTGGACGTATTGGTTGTTTTTTAGCGGGCTGTTGTTTTGGCGGCCCTTGTGCGTTGCCTTGGGCGGTGGTTTACCCGACGGGGCATGGAACCCATCCGCATGCAGTGCATCCGGCACCTCTGTATGAGTCTTTTTTGGCCCTTGTTCTGATGAGCATCATGCTTCAACTGGGTAAACGCTGGCCTCAAACCGGCGTGATTTCCTGGAGTTTTGTGGCCGGATACGGTCTCATTCGCTTTTTTATCGAATACACCCGAGGCGATCGGCTCATTTGGTTAGACGCCCTGAATCTTAGTGCCTCTCAAACGATTAGTCTGGTGGGTGTGCTCATTGGGCTCATCATGCTCATTCGGATCAAAATAATCCGTCAGCCTGCCCAACATTCTTTACTTTAATCTCTTTTATTCATGATGCTTATTCAACGCTTAACAACTTTCTCTCATTCTCCTTGCCCTTCTCAAGGGCAAACAATGGGCGATTTTCAGGAACAATTGCGCCTGAATTACCCTGATTACCCGATTCATGAGGCCGCTTTTCAGCACGACTTACTCGCCCATATTTTGGGTGGTGGACTTTTAACGCCGAAAGGAGAGGTTTTTGGTGGGCTAATGGCATTTCTTCTCAGTAAAAACCAAACAACGCCTTACACGCCATATTCGTTTGATGGTGTTTTAAATCGAAAACCCCACATTACGTTTCCTTCGCTTGACGAAACAAAAAAAATTTGCCGTCTGTTTGAAGATTATTATTTGGTTCAGAATCGACTCACCCCTGAGGAGCAACTTTCGGATTCAGCCATCAAAGAAATTTATGATTATGGCCATGGGTTGTTATCCTTTCTTATTCGCCAATGGGGAGTAGAGAAAGGCAAAAATATTTTGGGGCTAAAGGGCTATAAAAGCGAAGAGCCAATACCTGCCTCAATCAAGAAAAGGACTCTGAACAAGGTTGGGTAGTGTTTTGAATCCCTTAATCTGATTCGACAATCTTCTTGAACTGTAGATCGCTAATCGAAACCAATGTGCCTTTTGCGGCAAAGCGGGGTTGAGAGGATCGGGCGAATTCAGAGTAAACCGGCCCAAAATTAGATATCATAGAATAAAATATTCCTTTTATTGCTTAGAAGTTGTCTTTTTAAGGTGCTTGGTTAGATCTCTATTGATGGAGGTCCTTAGTCCTAGGAAAGTGAACATACCGAGCAGACAAATCCCCATAGACAAATAGATCATCTTCCATGCCTTTTCTTCTTTTTGCAGTACTTCCGTGTCGATTTCATTGAAGAGCTGGTCGGAAGCGGTTTTTATGGCCTGAATCGTGTCCGGGTCGGCGTCGGGCAGAAATTCATCCAGCATTTCGTGGAGTAGAGGTTTGAGTTCAACAGTGTTTTTAACTTTTTGAATGTCTTGTCCTCGGGACGTAAGCGCATCCTTTTTAACGTTTTGAGTGATTTTTTGAACATAGCGTTCCAACACTTCTGGACGGCTACCTGATACGAGGTAGAGTTGCTCAAACATCTTTCGTGAAACGTTGGTAAACGCTTTTTCATGAGAGCCATCATGGGTTTCCAAGGCTTTCTCATGAGCCGTCCATAGATCCCCGAGGTAAAGCATCAAAGCTGTCTTTTGAAAGGATTCCTGCTCTGACGAGGTTAACGCAACGTTACCCATGGTTAAAAGCGTTTGGGATGAGTCATTGGCTTGTTTTACAAGAGGAAGCATCGCTCTAAGGGCAGGTTCCTCAAGCGTTGGAAGCTTACTCAAAGAGAACGGAACCCCCAGTGCTCCAACCCCTCCGACGGCAAGTGCAATCAATGCGAGTATGTTTTTTCGAAAAAAACTTTTTGCCTGTTTTGTCCTTTCTTTCGAGGGTGTTTGGGGTGTTTGTCCAAAAGATAGAGCAGGTTTCATCGGTCGAGTAATTTGTGGTGAACGATTCAGCCCAACAAGCGTTTGCCCAAAAACGGCAGACTTCTGGATAGGGGGATTTAGTGAAATCATAATAGAGATACTCCTTCAGATAGATAATCAAGCCATCTTTAAAATTTGAACCCGGCGGAGTATTAACTTACTACAATTAAAGTTTTAATTCAATAAGCCCTTTTATAAGGGGGCTTTCGCCGGTAAGCCGGCGTTTCGGGGGTAGGGTCGGGGGGTGGGTTCTTGTTTATCAATCATCAGAAGGACAAAGCCTTCAAACCGGGGATGATCAAAAAAGAAGGAACCGCTTAATTCGGCTTTAAGCACATGAAAAGCCTTTTTTGCCGCTTTAAGCTCCTCCTGATAGGTGTTGGTGCCTTTCATGGAAAGCACCATGCCATCGACTTTGGCCAGTGGCACGCAAAGCTCCAACAACAAAGGCAGTTTTGCTAACCCTCGGGCGGTTACCACGTCAAACTGTTCTCGATAACGAGGATCTTGCCCCAAGGTTTCACTGCGTTCGTTCAGCACTCGAAACCGGTCGCCAAGTGCCAGTGTTTCGGCGACTTCTTCCATAAAGCGACATTTTTTACCCACCGACTCAATGGCGGTCACGGTCAAATCCGGTCGAGCCATGGCCAGCGGTAATGCCGGAAACCCCGGCCCGCTCCCCACATCAGCGACCGATGCTCCTTCGGGAATCAGGGGCAGAAGGGTGAGGGAATCCAGAATATGACGATACAAATAATCTTCCGGCTCCGTCAAACGGGTGAGGTTGACCTTTTCGTTATACGCCAGAAGTTCGTCATATAAACGGCTAAAAGACTTAAACAGCGTGTCTTTATCCTCAGGCAGGATCAGTTCCAGTTCTTGGCAGACGGTTTCCCAAGTCTCTCGGTATTTCAGTAGTTTGTCGGACGACTTCATCACAGGGGCAGTGTACAATAAAGACACCCTTGAGAGGGTGAGTATTTTATGGGCATTTTTTAAGGAAGAGAAAAAGACACGGGCGATTTTTCTAATAACAACGGTTCAGGCATGAGTGAAGTACTTCAATTCATTAGCGCATCGGTAATTCAGCGACTCAAAGACGGGTCGTTTGTTCCCCAGCGCCGGTCCAAGGCCGGGCCCATTAAAGACCGGCGGAATACGATTTCGCCCCTGGCTGTCACCAAGCGTTGTGTTCGATATGACCATCACGTTTTCCTGAACCGAAAGCCTCTCGTCATTGAAATGGCCGAAAGCCTGAACAGCCCCAACAAAAAGTTGATTCTCATGGGCGGGGTTCAAGGGTGTGGCAAAACCAGCCTTGCTCGGGGGATTATTGAACTGATGGGCGGTGGCAAGGAGCAACTCCTCTGGTTTGATGTCAACACTCATACTGACTTTGATGAGATTATTGTCTTCTTCATGCAGTATATTACCTATATTTGCTCGGCTCTCAGTATCGAAAACAACGAGGCCGTTAACGGTGACTCGCCGACAGATCCGTTTCAAAAGCTAGAAGCCTTGATTTTAAAAGTTGCCCATATTCCTTTGCTCATCGTCATCGACAACGTGGAGCACATTGTGGATACCCAATACCAAATCCGCTCCTTTCCTTTGAAAGAAACCCTGAATTTTCTTCTGTCCTTCCCCAACATCAAAATGATTCTCTGTGGCGAACGCCTGCCTTATGCCGATATGAGCGCCAACGCCTCGGTTATTACCGATATCAAGCTGTCCGGGCTTAATGAGAAAGACGTCCTTAAACTCCTTCACCCGCATCCCAATGAGCTGGATCAGAACGTTCTCATTGACTTGTATCAAAAGACCCAGGGGTACCCCTGGCTGTTAAAAACGATTTTTCACTTGAATAAAAAGCACACCGGTGAACTCGATTCGCTGGTGGAGCTCAATCAGCTTCTCGCGACTCGAAAGGAAGAAAACCCATCAGACGCCATTATCCGGTTTATTTACAGCCACCTGACTCCGGAAGAGCAGGAAGTCGCCCAAGTGTTGGCGTTAATCCGGCACCCCGCGGATTTTGAAACCCTGCTGGCTATTAGTCGTTACTGCAAGCCGGGTCTGGCAATAAGTTCGCCAGACAGTTTTAAGACCACACTAGAAAAGTCTATTCTGAAGCCCTTAATGAAACGAACTTTTCCTCCCCAAAGCGTTCTGGCGCATATTAAAGAGCGCCACGAATCTGTTTCTCAGTTCCAGCCTGCCTATGAGCTATATCGACAGGTCAAGCGAGTTTTTGCCATGGGTATTCCATCGGCAGAACGAGTCCGAATCCATCGCCTGCTTCAGGATTTTTATTTAAAGGAGAAAAACAAGCGCCCCGATGAGCGCGTTTACCCTGTGAAAAGCAAGCCCCTGATTGCTGAGGCGAAATACCACGGCAATGCTTCGCGCGAGCGTCGGAGTGTGTTTAATGATTCCAGCCCCAAAGTGGATTCTAAAGCCTATCTGTACGGGGGAATTAAGCCATTAGAAGCCCGGCCCCTCTCATCTTCTCAGGCCAAAACGCCGCCGGACGCTCTCCTTGAAGAATTGCCTGAAATGTCTGAGCCAGCCTCTATTGAACCCTTTTCGTCCGTTTCTCTGGAGGAATTGAACCTGACCGACGAAGAAAAAGCACTCTTGCGTCAGGGAGGTGCTTTTAAAGAGGTCCGACAGGAAGACACGGACACACCAGAGGAGTCGTTTGAAGAGACTCCAGGTGATGTTAACACCGAGCATCTTACCCCTAAAACAGAGTCCGACCCGCCTCTTACCTTCTTTGATCACCTTCGAGAGGTGGCTGAGGAAACATTACCCTCGGTGCGACCGGAGCCGGAACAAAAGATACCGGTTTTCCCCGTTTCGACGCCAGAGCCAGCGCCTGTCTCTGAGGAAACCCGAAATCGAGTGTCCTCTAATTTGAACATTGAGGAAACCGATCCGGTGGAGAAACAGATTCTCCAGCATTTGGCTACTGCTGTGGCCAATCACAATCGCCCTCAGATGTTAACGCATTTGCTTCGGTTGGCACGTCATCGTGGCTCAAAAGGATTATTGCCCAAAGCCGAAGAGTGTCTTCACAAAGCATTGGAACTCCATAAAGATGCCCGTCCGGTCGAATTGGCTGACATTTACAGTCAGCTTGGCAGTATCCATAAAAAAACCTATCGGCATAACTCGGCGCTAGATTACCTGAAAAAATCGATAACCCAGTACGATCAACTCAATGAAAACACGGGTAAAACCCTTTACGAACAAGGCCAGCTCCATGAAAACCTTGGGGACATCTACGCCTTCCGTGGTCAGCATCATCAGGCTATTTCGTCCTATTACAAAGGCCTGGAGTTCTTTAGTCAGACACCCAGCACATCGGATGAACAAGCGGATCTCTATTTTAAACTGGCTCAGGTGTACGATGTGATGGGTGTTCCTGAAAATGCAATTAATTATTACGAACAATCCCTTTCACTGGATAAACGCAATCAAAACGAGCTGTCTGCCGCCGCGACACTGGTCAACATGGCGAGCCTTCACCAGGAGGTCGGACGACTGGACAAGGCGCTGGACTGTTTTAACGAATCGTTGACCTACGATCGCCGGAACGATTACCCGGAAGGTTTGTACAAGACGCTGGAAAAGGTCGCCATGATTCATATCCAGAATCAATCATGGCAAAAAGCTGAGCAATGCTACCAACAGGCCATGGCGGTTGCCCTGAAAGAAAATAACACCACCTGGAAAGCCAACACCTATCTGAAGCTAGGTAATTTATACCAACGCTTGAATAACTGGAAAAAAGCATGGGATCAGTTTAAACTGGCGCAAGATATGGCTGAACTTGCGGATTTATCCGAGGAAAGCCAAATCTTGTTACGTCGTAAAGTTGAGGAAGCCGCCCGTGCCATCCACACTAACCCCGCCGATTTCTCCCGCCCAACACAGTAATGCTTATCGCCAAGAACTGTTTGAGATTATTAAAACACTGTCGTTTCGTCGAGGCCATTTTACTCTCGCTTCCGGCAAACAGGCGGACTATTATATTGACTGCCGAACCACAACTCTGTCTGGCCGAGGCGCTTACCTAATTGGGCGCCTGTTTTATGAGATGTTGGAACCCTTGAATGTGGATGCTGTGGGAGGGGTTGTCATTGGCGCGGCACCCATGGTCACAGCCGTAACCATGCGCGGCGCTGAAACTGGACACCCATTAAACGGTTTCCTCATTCGTAAAGAAGCGAAGGGCCATGGGACAGGCAGACAGATCGAGGGTCATATTGCACCCTGGATGCGCGTAGCACTTGTAGAGGATGTGGTAACCACTGGTGGCTCCCTAACTAAAGGGGTTCAGGCTGTGCGAGCCGCTTACCCCAGCGCAACCATTGCCGGTATTTTATCCATTGTGGATCGAAAAGCCGGTGGACGAGAAGCTTTTGAGAAGCTGGCTATTCCGTATCATGCTCTGTATGACGTTGACGAATTTCTGGCGGAATAAATTTCATCCAGTCTCGATCCAGGTTTTGAATAAACGAATGGGCGTTTAGTACGTCTTCATCAGAAATGGGGTCGTAATCTTCCAGACGTCGAACATCGGCTTCGGTCAACTCCGGGTCAGGTCGGGGAGAGCGACGCATAATTTGCTGCCCAAAAGGCATGGTGGACAACTCTTCTGCAAACGCTTCCATGGCTTTTAATACTTCAGGATCCATCTCTCCAGTACCGTCTTCGCCAGCTGTTTCAACGCCTACAGCCGCATCGCCATTATGTTGGCCACAGTCATGACAGTGAATCCGAACCACAAAAAAGCCTTCGCCTTCTTCCAAAAGGGAAACATCATTGGGCGCAAATGATACGCCACAATAGCGGCAGGCCATGCGTGTAAAAAAGTTCTGGATTATGTTAAAAGTATTCATATTAACGATGCCTTTTGGTTTGGGTCTCTTTTGAATTTTGTTGGCAAAAAACAGGATTTGGAAAAGTGCGAAACACACCCTGTAATTAAGGTTTCTACATTCCTAACTCTATTATAGTCTAAATCATATCACTGGCCTGTCTATTTGACCGGATTTTAAGGATTTCATAAGAATATCCTGTTAAAAACAATCATTAAGTTTTTTATTTATCTTCAGGAAGAGAGTCCCTCGCATGTCCGCTTCACACGAAATGGAACTCACCGTTCAAATCTTTGATACAGACTGCTTTGGTGTCATGTGGCATGGCGCTTACACCAAATGGCTGGAAATGGGGCGGGTGGAGTTGCTAAAAAGCAAGGGCATTACCCTATCCAAACCAGATGACCACCTGCGTGGCAAACCCGTTTATGTGTATCCCGTCACCGAACAACATTTTCGTTTCCGCTCGCCGGGACGCATGGACGATGTCTTAATCCTAACGAATCAAGTTGAAGTTGAAGGCTATAAACTTCGATTTCACCAGGAATTTACCCAGAAAGAAACAGGCAAAGTGGTGATGACGGCTGATACCACCTGTGTCGTGTTGAACGACCAATGGCACCCTCTGCGTCATTTGCCCGAATTTATCACGGAGAAACTGGGCGTGTAACTCGCAATAAAACAAATTTTAAAAGAGCCTTTGGTATCAACAAAGGCTCTTTTATATTTATTTGATCTGATCGAGTTACGTCGTCGCGATAATGGGTTGAGCCATCATCATACCGCCGCCAATACCAGCCCCCGCACTTGCGCCCGCACCCGCTACATTAAATCCACCGGCCATGGGAGCGCCTGCTGCCCCGCCGACTGATCCAAAGGGGTTATTTCCCATTGCAACCGTATTATTCGTACCTTGAGCGTTCGCTAGATTTGATGTATTGGATGTACCTTCGGTTTTGTTCCCGTCATTATTGGCTTTGTCATTTTGATTATTTTTATTGTCAGCCAGTTTGGTTTCTTCCGATTGGTTTTTCTTCAGTTTTTTCTTTTTGTTTTTGGCGATGTTGGCCTTTTTTATGGTGCCCCCATCTTTGCCTGAACGAAGGTCCGCTACCGTTTTTTCAGCGCCATCGAGTACTTTTCCAACTTGTTTGCCACCCTTTTTCGCTGTTTTTAAAACTTTATCCGCCACTTTATTCGTTTTTAGCCCCTTCGTCACTTTAAGATCACCAGCCTTTTGCGTAAAGTCACCGGTTTGGATAAGGCCTTCCCCTGCGGCCACCATGCCCTCCCCTGCCGTAACCATCGCCGCACCCGCAGCAGCGGTAAAAGGATTGTTCATCATAGTGGTTCCTGCGGCGATTAGCCCGGTTCCCGCTTTAACGGTGGAATTTCCAGTTTTTGATATTTTTTTGCCTTTATCACCAATATTTTCGCCGATGTTCATCAAATTTTTAGCCTTCTTGGCTACTTTTTTGCCGGTCTTTTTTATTTTCTCGACATTTCCTACGGAAGAGCGAAGACTTCCAACGCTACCACTTAGGGCACTTGCACCATTGCTGACGGTTTTGTTTTGACTGCCTGAAAGTTCGCCAACCTCCTGGGTTAACGCCCGGAGTCGTTTTTCTTGAGGGTTATTGTTCTCGAAACTTTCAGCGATATTACCGCCGCCACCGAGTTTTCCCGAAGCACCTGCGCCAAGCTCACCACCGGACTGTCCTCCTGCTGGGGCCTTTGAAGCCGTTGCTTGACCATTGCCAAAGGGCTGATTAAAGTTACCATGACCGTTTTGGGTACCTTGCCCACCCATGACCTGTCCCAGAGCCGCTACAGGATTTTGAGATGGGTCGTTTTGAGATCCATTTCCATTACCATTCGGGCCGCCAGAAATATGTTGAGCAAGATTTGCCATCCATTGGTTATCTTGCTGACCTGTTCCCGCAGCCTTTCTCATTTGAGCGGCTTGAAAACCGTTTCGATTTTGAATATCTACTGCCATAGCCTATACCTAACCCCCAATATATACTTGTTCTTATCATTCGATGGAACACAACCCCCGTTGTGTCACTAATTCGCCTATTGATACCTAACCCTGTACTATGTCTTTTAGAACCCGCCTCAGCTTACATCCATTTGTTTCTAATAACCCCTGACGTGCCCCTATGTTTGTATGAAAACAATGAAAGCCGGTTTTGTGCTATTTTAAATTATTAAAACAATATTAAGGCTGTTTCCAATTCGCTTTTCAGAAACGGGTTATTTGGCTGAAACCGCTCCCAGGTGTTCGGTTTTCCCCCAATTCATACTGCGCTGTTTTTGAAACAAAATTTTCCAGATAACCCAAATAGAGACGGGCACCCAAACCCAAAGCAAATAAATGGAGGTCATCATGGCCCCAATCACCGCCTTGAATAGGGTCGGTCGGTTAAAGCGAATAATGGCAATGAGCAACATGGTGTAAAAGAATACGGATAAAAAAGGCAATAGTAGAAATGAGGACACCAGATGTCCGGTGGGCGCATCGCCAAACCAGGCCAGTAGCCCCAAATAGACAAAGTCTGACATCAGCCACAGGGGGAAGAGAAATTCGACAATATAAGCGATTAAGTCAGCTTTGGCCCGAAGGGATGTTTTGTCCGAGAAAAACGTTTCCGCCGCATATTCCAGATATCGGGTCAGAGAGCCTTCTGCCCATCGACGGCGTTGACGCAAAAGGGGCATGAAGCGGACAATGGCTTCCTCAAACACGAATACTTTATGAGCAAAGCGAATATCCCAACCCGCAATATGAAACCGGGTAGATAAGTCCAGATCGTCGGTAAGGGTGTAGTCATTCCATCCACCCACACTTTCAATAGCCGCTCGTTTTACCAATTGACCATTGCCTCGAAACTCTACGGCCCCTCGAATGGTATCCCGCCCGCACTGAAAGTAGGAGTCCATGGAATATTCAAAGTTCTGGCAACGGGTGAGTAAATTGTGCTTAAAATTGGCCATAATCTTTCGAGCCTGAACACCGCCTGTCCGCTCATCCGCCAAAAATGGAACAATCTCCTTCAGAAACTCTTTCTCGACCCAAGCATCGGCGTCAAAGACGGCAATCACCTCACCGTCGCTCAGGGTCAAGGCTTCATTTAAAACGGCTGATTTCCCCGGCAAACTTTCAGGTGAGCGCAAATGATAACGGTATCGCTTATCGTCTTTATAGTATTCGGCCAACTCAGCTAACTTTTGGGCCGTTGCATCACCACTACGATCATCAATAACCAGGACTTCAAAGTCAGGATAGTCTAGGTTCATCAAGGTTTTTACAGTACCTTCGATGACAAACTCTTCGTTATGCGCCGGAATCAAGACTGTGACTTTCGGCTGATAGGAGGTGTCCATTTCCTGCGGTTTTTTCTTTTGTTTCCGCTTTTGGTGCACCATGGCAATGGTTACCATGATCATATACCCCACCATAATGGCAAACAGAACAGCCAGTGCTGAGGCCCAAGGGATTAAGTGCCCAAACAGGATGATGACCACCCACGTCATTAAAATCAAGATTAAAAGAACAATGCGTTCCATTTATCCATTCAATACCTGTTAATAAGCTAACAATCGTTGAGAATACTCTCGAAGCACATTGGCGGCCACCTTGGCGCCATTAATCTCTTTTGCCTTATCCGCTAACAGCTTCGCTTGATGGCGATAGGTTGACTCTCTTAGCATCGCATCCATGGTGGTTTTGAGCAAGCCTTCTTTGAGTTCGTCGTAACGAAGTTTTTCGGAAACACCCAACTCCACCAAACGCTGAGCGTTGTTTTCCTGCTCAATTTGATTTGCGTCGGGCACAACAAGAGAGGGCGTGCCCAATGTTAATAGCTCCATGGCCGTGCTATGACCACCTTGCGTTACCACTAAATCCGCCGCCTTAAAAAACGAGGGAGCATTTCGGGGTGAGGCATGGAGTCCAACATTTTCGGGCAGGTTGTCCGTTTCAAACGAAGTCAACAGTTCAAAACGAATGTCAGGTCGTTCTCGTGCGACGTTAATCACCGCATCAAACAAGGGCCTTCGGTATAAATGACCACCCAATCCAGCCACAACCAATGGCCGATCCGGTTCCCGTTCGATGGGCTCAATTTCATGGGCCTGCCATGCGACTAAAGGCCCCACAAAACGGGTTCGCTTTTTGACCTGGAAGTTTTCGGATAAATTGGGTAAGCATACGGTATCTGGTGGCGGAAAATCAGGAATAAAAATTTCTTCCGCACTAGAGAGCCAGAACTTCATGACCCACTCAAACGAGCGGCCAAACAATTGCACCAATGCTGAATCGCGCTCGAAGAATGGGTAAAACGCGCTTTGATTGGTCAATACCACGCAGGGAATATCCAGTCGGGATGCCGCGAGTACAGGAGCCATCCGGCCATCAGCCACCACCAGGGAGACACCATAATTCCGCATGACGTCCATCTCGTCCGATACAATCTGGTTAAAACCCAAGGCTCGGGCCTGATTATGAAACAGGGTTTTTCCAATATCAAACGAGCCTTCCGCGCCAATAAACTCTACTTCCTGAGGCACTTCCACACAGGGGTAGCCAAAAGACTCCATACGCTCCAAGGCATAGCTGTAAGAGCCTACCAGAATCTCATCATCTTCAAATTGCCGAGCAATGGCCAATGCTCGGCTCGAGTGTCCGTACCCCTCGCTACTAAACGAGAGATATAGCCGATTCCTGAGTTCAGGAAACGCGCGTTTTCGTTTACCAATTTTTAGTAATGGCATAGGGCGCAAATAACCTTCTATATAACCCGTACACTCCAACAATACCTAAGGGCACGCCAATCAGAATCAACATGAGGTAGGTTCCCACAAATTCGACACCCCAACCCGCGGCTAAGACCGGAAGGGTTGAACTGGTACTAAGAATTGTGAATTGAACCCCCATGATTTTTCCTCGTTTATCATCGGGAATAATTTCATGAAGCAAAGCCTGTAAGGGAATGGCCACCGCCGCCGCTCCGCTTCCCATCAAAACAGCTAGACCATAGGCCACAACCATCCGATAGGTGACCTGAAAGCGGTCCATAAAGAACTCGAACGAACCCCATTGAAATAGATGTTGAGGTAAGTCAATACCATTAAGTCCTTGAGGGATCTGGTCAATAAAGGCCAAGGCACAGATACAGGCGCCCACCAGTAAAAATCCAGAGAATACCAGGTAACTTCGTCGAGCATCCCGGAAAAACCGGCCGACAATAAGAGCGCCCAGCGCCATGCCGACACCACTATAGGTTACAATATAGGCAAATTTTCGAGCAGCGACTTCCGGGTCCTCATAAAGGTAATCCCGGGCAAAACTGATAAAGAGAATACACATGGCGACCACAGCGGAAAACAGCATAGCCAACTTGAGCATGGCTTGCCAAATGAGCGGATCTTTTCGGATATAATCCACACCGTCATGAAGTTCCTCAAAAAAGGCTTTCAAACCGGTACCCATACCCGATGGAACGTTTTCATCCGGCTTCTCTCTTTCCATGCCATTCTCACCCGCTATAACCGGAGAAGGAGGCACTTTCACAAAACAAAGCATGATGCTGGCCAGAACAAACAAGGCGACAATAGCCCAATGCACGCTTTCCATGCCAAAAATATTAATTAATGGATCTCCCAGCGCAAACCCGAAAATGACCGAAGCCATCATGGTCGTCGTAAATAGCGAATTGGCGGCCATCAGTTGAGTGGTTCGCACGATCATGGGAATGGTGGCGCCTTCGGCGGGCACAAAAAACTGGGTGGCCGCCGAAAGAAGAAAAGCCACGGCGTAGATGCCCATTAAACTGTGCTCAATCGCCCAAGGTAAAAAGGCCACAAAAACAGCCCGAAATACATTGGTTGAAACTAACACCACGCGTCGAGGCCATCGATCCACAAAAACCCCGGCAATGGCCGTGAGTAAAATAGCAGGAATGGTAAACGCCACGTAAAGGTAGCTGTTGTAACTATCGTTTGCCCCATAGTTGGCTGTAATAGCGGCGATAAAGACAACAAAGACAATGCGGTCGCCCAACTGGGAAAAAATTTGCCCAATCCATAACACCAGAAAGTTTTGGTTGCTCAGGACAGAACGATAGCCTTCATTTAGCGCGGGCAGGGTTTCTTCTTTTTCCAGAGTCGGGAGAGTCATAAATCAGGAAAATCTCTCTTGTTTCGTCAAAAATAAAAGGCTTGATCAAGGGCATTGTACTTCAGTCTCTTCTTTGAAAAAAGGAGAAAACCCATTCACGAGAGAAGCTGAAACACAAAATCATAGGCTTTAATCCGTCGCTCCAGTTTATAAGAAGTGTAATAGCGTAAAAATTTCAAGACTTTTATCGGATTCGCCTTATCCCACTGGGAACCTAGCGGCTCATTCAACGCCCGAAGCGTGGCTGTGGAAACATTAACCCGCTCTCCACTCTCTCCTGGGTCTAAGGTTTCCAGCACAATGCCTCCTAACTCGGCCGAAAACGGGTAGTATCGATGCGTCCAGTCTAATGGCTGATCGGACACCATACATCGATCCATCACCGGTGCGTACCCGGCAATCGCCAGCAAGCGCAAATGGAAGTCTGTGGCCAATACCACGGGCAGTTGTTCACCAAAACGCATTTGAAGTGACGTATTTAAGGAAAAATCAGGAGAGTTGACGGAAGAACCCGTAGAACTATTGGCAATGTTGAAAGACGCTTCAGAATGCGCCAGTGTGCTTAATGTATTTTTAAGTAAGGCATAAATAGCTTCACAATCTCCGTCATGTTCTGTCGCCAGAGTGCAAACCAGCTCGGCAAATAACACGGCAAAGGCCAGCTTAATAACATCCAGTCGAATGTTATGAAAGGATTCCAGAGACTGATACTGACACAAGATATCTAGGTTGCTCTTATCGATCAACTGAAGCTCGCTTCGGTTAAGTAGCTCGCATGCACCCGCCAGTTTACTTTTAGGACGCTTTGCCCCCTTGGCAATAGCCCGGATGAGTCCTCGTTCCGGCGAGTAAAAACTGAGAATCTTACTCGATTCGCTATAATCAAACGCTTTTAGACAAATCGCTTCCGTGGTATATGAGGTCACTAATAAAATATCTCCAAAGCCCTACGGTTCTATTCTAGCAACAAACCAAAAAAAAGCCCTGACCAGAAGTTGGGCCAGAGCTTTTTAAATACTTTTTAATTTTTTAAGAAGCGGCGGCTTTCGCTTTTTGAGCGAGCTGCGCAAACGCTTCGGGCTGTCGGGCCGCTAAGTCAGCCAGAAATTTCCGGTTGAGTTCAATGCCAGCTAATTTTAGCCCATGAACCAGCCGACTGTAGGACAGGCCATGTTGGCGCGCCGCAGCGTTAATTCGAATAATCCACAATCGCTTGAGTTGACGGCGCTTGTTGCGTCGATCCCGGTAAGCGTATTTCAAGGACTTCATGACCGCTTGATTGGCGACTTTAAACAGTTTGCTTCGGGTACCCCGAAAACCTTTAGCCAGCTTCAGAATTTTCTTATGGCGCTGGCGGGAAACATTTCCTCTTTTTACTCTGGACATAATCGTTCACCTTATTTTGTTTTGTGCTTTCGTGTGACTAAATAAAGTTGAGTGGCCTATCGGCAATACTTCAGGTAGGGCAGTTCCAGTCGGATTTTTTTCAGGTTGCTGGCATCGACCAGTACCTTACTGTCCAATCGACGTTTCTGTCGAGACGTCTTGTGCTTGTTCAAGTGACTTCTGCCCGCTTGCTTACGCACTATTTTGCCGGTAGCCGTGACTCGAAATCGCTTGGCAGCGGCTCTATGCGTTTTCTGTTTTGGCATGTTCGTCTTCCTTTTCTTCCTTTGGATTGGCTTGATTGTCTGTTTGATTTGCTTTCGCTTGAATGGCTTTTTCCGGGTGGTCCTGCTTAACCACTTTCTTTACGCCTGATTTCTTTTCAGGGTTAAAGTTCATGGTGATGATTCGAAAACTCTCCTGACGAATTCGCCCTTCGAGTGTCCCGACTTCTTCTAAGTCTGCTACAAACCGTTTTCCCAAGTCAAACGCCAAATTCGCATGTTGGACTTCTCGGCCTTTAAGCCGGATGGTACACTTGACCTTGTTGCCTTCTTCGAGGAACCGATAAGCTCGATCCTTTTTGACCTCGTAATCGTGATCATCAATTCGAATCCCCATTTTGATTTCTTTTACCGAAACCACATGCTGCTTCTTCTTTGCTTCCCGTGCCTTTTTTTCAGCTTCAAACTTGAACCGTCCATAATCCGTTAACTGAACGACAGGGGGATCAGAGGCCAGACTCATGACAACCAGATCCAAACCCGTCTCTTCGGACAATGCTTCCGCTTCTTCACGGGATAACACACGGTTCTCTTCGCCATCAATCAAACGCACTTCAGTACATTTAATCCGATGGGTTAATAGTTGTGGACCTTTCGGCTCTTGTTTGGGCGGGTATTTTCGAATGAGTTGGGACTCCTTTTATTGCTTTTTATAAAAAAATTAAAAATTAAAGGGGGAAGAGGATAAATGCGGAAGGGGGGACTCGAACCCCCACGACCTCGCGGCCACATGCACCTGAAGCATGCGTGTATACCAATTTCACCACTTCCGCAAAAAAGGTTGTGCTTTACAGGGGGATAAATGGTGGCATTAATATAACCCTTAATCCAACCCAACGCAAGAAGTGAAAATCCTTGGTGGGTTCGCCTCTGTGGAAGCCTTACTCTTTAAGCTTCTATAGAGAATATGGAAATCCCTTGCTTTAACCCCTGTTTTAATTTCAGCCTCGTTTTTTGAGTTCAATCAAACAGAGGATTACAATTTTGATTGTTTATAAGATAACTGATCTGGAAAAAGAGTCTTTCTCTCAATTTAAAAAATATTACCAAAAAGTTACAATCTATAACATTAGCGGTCTTTTGGATTTAAAACGGTTTCCACTCCGTTTATTTGAATAAAAGCAGAATGGGCTAATCTTTGGTGTGAACGACCTGGTTCTGTAAGGCCGATCAAATAAAAGGCAACAAAATAGGGTTTCCGGGTTTCATGCAACTGAGTTTACTGCGGTTTTTTATTTTAAAAGTTTTAGGGTAATTATTAAAGAAAAAGGTTATAGGGTTGATGGTCCGAAAGCAAAAGGACACAAAAACAGGCGCGTTAAGCTCCAAGGCACAAAAAGTCTTGGAGTCAGACCACAACAGTGAGCGACTCAAGCTGGCTTTAAAAACCTCTCTTAACGCAACGAGCGTTCGCCCGTCGGAGCTGACGCAAAGCGATTGGGAACTGACCCAGTCGTTTGATCTGATGAAAAAAGAAGTGGAATGTGCCCGGCTGTTCAATTTTGAACTACCAGAGGACATTATTCTTGCCGTACAGCTTATGGAAAGTGCTGTAGAAGAATTCACCCAAACCCGAAAAAACTTGATTTTATATTTTGATGAAACCACGGGCAGTTATAGCTGTTTAAATGATGAAAAGCACCCTGAGCAAAAGCCACGGGAAGTGACCCGAATTTCAGACGGCTTCCTTCAGGAATTGTTAGACACAAATGAGGTTTTGCACACCTACCTATTCTCTCAGGATGCCCTCATCGGGATTATTGCCATTGCCGAGCGACATGATGGAGAAGCTTTAGGTGTTCGGGATGAGATGATGCTAGAAATGGTGGCCAGCTATCTTTCCACTAAAATTCAAGGGTTTAAAAGCCTGAAACAATCGCTCATGTTGTCGGTGGTTCAACGAACCGTCCTGGAAATCTCAAGCCAGCTTATTACTGCCGTGGATCAGGAAGGGGTTCTTACCACCACACTGGAATCCTTTGGTCGCCAATTGGGCTTTGGTATTTGTCAGTATATTCAGGTGGATCCTGAACAAGGGTTGGGCGAAGTGCTACTGGAATATCAGAACGGTACGACCAAAAGCTTTGTTCACGCCGGACTCAAAAGCAAGCGAAAAACGATCCCTGAATTCTCGGCCATGATTAGCCTGTTTACGTCCGCTGCACGGTCTAATCCGTATTTGCATATTCCAGGGAATCAACTCGGCGATCGTCATTTACAAGACGTCTTCGGCATCCGGCGGTTGGAGAAAAAACACTCGATCCATGCGGCGCTGATCTTACCGGTCATCGACCCAGCGAGCGGAAAAATCCGGGGAACATTTAATCTCTATCGAACCGAGCCCCATCACGTCGGCCCGGAAACTCTGGAGATGGCCAAGGAAATTATTAGTCTTGTTTCGCTGGCGTTAAGCCGGGTCATGGTTTTGGAAATGGCGTTGGAAATGGCCAGCACCGATGAGCTAACAGGCTTAACAAATCGCCGTGGGCTTTACGATCGCTTTGAGGCGGAAATCGAACGGGCTCGACGGAATCAGACGTCTCTTTCGGTGGCCATGATTGACGTCGACTTCTTCAAAAAATTCAACGATACCTACGGCCACCTTAACGGCGATGTGGTACTCAAAGAACTGGCTCAAATTTTCCTCCACAGCTTGCGTAAAAGTGATCTGGTCTGTCGTTTTGGCGGTGAGGAGTTCTCTATTTTATTACCGGATACCAGTTTTAAAGCTGCTACAGATTTATTGGAACGCATTCGGGAGAAAATAGGCGAAACCACCATCGCTGGCATTGACGGTGAAAAATTGAACGCCTCCATTAGCGTGGGACTGGCGCAGGTCAATACCACTCAAAAACTGACTCAGGCCAGTAAAGAACTGATTTCAGAATCCCTTGCCCTTGCCGACGAGCAGTTGTACTTGGCCAAAGAACAAGGACGAAACAGAGTCTGCGCTACTTGTTCCCCTAAAAAATAAAAGAAGACCAAAAGCGGGGCCCGAAGGGTTGGTAAAAGTTCTTACTGTCAGATTGCGCTTGAGCTCGCTCTACCTCTTGTGAAGATATATCAATGATGCTTATGTGGTTCTAATTCTCTATCAAAAATCATTCTTTTTTGTATCTTCCCTTTCGTGTTTGTGGGGTGTTGAAAAAGGGAATAATCCTTTTTCCTAAAGGGATAGCTTGGCTTTTCTCTCGCCCTAAAATATGTCAATATGTTACGGCTTTTGTTCTTGTTTTATTAAAACAAACAATTCTGACTTTCTTTTGGTTTTATAAATAATAGATGACTATATTGTATATGAGCAAAATATTTTTAATATATACAATCAGCCCATTCCGTTAACCCCATAGAAAAACCATTTAGAGAGGATTTTGCCCCATGACTCGCCAACCCTATTCCTTCATATCTTTTGAATCCAGGTTTTGTAGACAGGTTTTAGCCGGATTGATGGCTGCATCCTTCTTTATTTCGACGATCCCAGCCTCATTTGCTCAAGCAATAGGCGATGTGGTTGCCGGGCCGGTTAATACAACCAATAACGGCCAAGTTGTCCAGAGTGGGACCTACTATAATACGCCGGATGGCCGAACCGTGTTCATGAACTCTAATGCTGGCGGTCTATGGTTAAAAAGCGGCTCCACGGTAACGGGTTTGGAAGTGGATGCGGGTAGCGCCCTTACCGGGAATGGCGGCTCATTGCTGTTTTATGCGCCGGGAAGTGTGGTTCGACTGGACGGCAATATTAATGTTAATGGGTTGATGAATGGCGGCGCTTACGTGGGCAATGGCGGAAAAGTCTTTGTGGATTCAGCCTTCTTGTATCAAAACGGTAACATTTTCGCGAACGGGAAAGCCGGTGGCATGGTTCAGTTCAATGTTAATAGCGCTGTACTTGGCCCTAACGCCAGAATAGAGGCTCGAGGCTTTACGAACGGTGGCGGTATTGTGGATATGAACGCCACAGATTTTGTCGATATCCAGCGTGGCGCCCTCGTTGATACCTCCGGTCGAGTCATTCCTGGGCTGGATAGTAATATTATTAACGTTGAAGCTTCGCTGATTAACGTTGAAGGTGTCTTAAAGGCCAACGGCACCGTTGTTTCATCGGACGGTGGAACCATTCGACTAATTGCTAACGGTGATACAAGTAACTGCTTTGGCTGTACGCTGGATAGCGTTCGAATGATTAACACCACTCAGGCAGGCTTACCTATTGCGGAAGACGTGTTTACCAATACGGAGTACACTGATCTTATTGCTCGACGTAACTTTTTACTTTCTGGAAGCACTCGAATCGCTGATGGAAGCGTCTATGTTAGCGGCTCAGGTCGCTTATACGCTAATGGCATAAGTGGAGTGAATGCGGGCAATGGTGGAAATATTTATCTGGCCGCTGCTAATGACATCTGGAATGATGGTGTCATCACCGCCAATGGTGGTAATGGCGCTTCTGGATTGACTCCTTCCGCCGGTGGCGATGGTGGTTTGGTTACCTTAACCGCCTTGGATGACGTGGTTAATACCTGTCTGATCGAAGCTAATGGTGGTAACGGTGGTGATAACACCACTCATATTTCTCTTACCGATGCCAACAACACGACATTTGATTACCTTTTCAATGATCCTCAAACTAACACTTGGAATAATCTAGGGCCGGTTGATGCCACCGTATCTGACGCAAGTACTGCGGCGGGTGCGAATGGTGGAAACGGCGGAACCATTGCCATCGGCTATGGCGGCGACATGCGAAATACAGATCGAATCCGAGCCAATGGCGGCCATGGCGGAAATGGTGGAAGTTCTTATGCAGAAGATACCGTTGTCGGTGTTGGTGCAGTCAGTTCTTTCGCTGGTGCTGTTGCCACGAGTGGCAAGGGTGGCGATGGTGGCAACGGTGGCTTAATCGTCTTCAGCGGATCAGGTAATCCGACCGGCGGTGGAACCATTGTAGCTAACGGTGGAAACGGAGGCCGAGGTGGTGACGCGGAAGCCTTTGCCGATGCCAGCTCTCGTAAACACGCTGGAGCCATTGCAAAAGCATATGCGGGACACGGCGGACAAGGTGGTGGCGCAGGAACTGTTGTTGCTCCAAATCCGGGAAGTTTTACAGCCACTCAAAACTATAGTGCCAAAGCGGGCAACGAAGGTCATTCGGGTGACGCAACAGCAACCGCTATCGGTGGTGCGGCTAAAAATGTTCCAGGGAAAGCCTATACCTGGTTTGGTCACGCTATTGCCGATGCTAATACAGGTAATTACGGAACCGCCACGGCTAATGCGACAGCGTATGGTGTGGACGCCTCCCGTGCTGATGCCCGTGCTGTTTCCGGCGACCATGGCACCTCGATTGCTAATGCAGATGCTGACGGCAAATGGTACGTTTACGCTAATGGCTATGCCGAAGGCGGCGACTACAGCAATGCCACCTCGAATGCAGACGCTCGATCTGAGTGGACAAACCGATCTGACACAACTGCTTATGCTAAATCCAAAGCGAAAGTCGGTATCGTTTCTGATGCTAATTCAACCGCCATCGCTTATTCTGAATATTCTGGTGCCGAGGCGGATTCTCATGCTTGGTCGGATGACTTCAGTAACGCCACCTCTTTTGCACAAGCTGAGGGTGAAGATTATGTTCACGCAAAATCCGTTGCGGATAGTGGGCTGGTTGGCAATTCGGATTCAACCGCCATTGCCATCCAACATGGTGATGTTAACATCGATCCTTATGCCGAGTCTTACGCCATTTCAGGCGATTACGGCACCTCAATTTCCAGAGCGAACGCACGAGGAAATTGGTATACGGAAGCCAAAGCTCATGCGGATTCCGGGCTAGCCGGAACCTCTGAAGCTTACTCAGATGCCGATTCGTTTATTGCTCAAGCCGTATCTGAAGCCAACGCAACCAGCGGTGATTATGGACAATCCAAAGCGGATGCGAAAGCCCGCTCCATGCATCGAAATAAATCAGCCGACGCAACGGCAATCGCTACTAGCGGAGATTACGGTATTTCCAACGCCAAATCTGAGGCAATCACTCAGATGGGATGGAATAAAATCGCGAATTCCAATGCGAAAGCCATTAGTGGTAACAACGGCGAGTCTAATTCTGAAGCGCTTTCCTCCGGCTATAGTCGATGGAATTCAGGAAAAGCTTACTCTAACGCCAATTCGATCACTGGTCTGAATGGTAGTGCAACGGCAAATGCTCAAGCCGATGGGAAAACCTTTGCAAGAGCCAATGCGGATGCGAACGGAAATTCAGATACCGCAAGCGGCCCAGGGTTACAAGTGGCTTCTGCTAGTGACATTAATGTAATTCCTGGCTACGTTCGACCACCAGCACCTTTGGCTCCAACGGCTCCGGTTCCGACCAACAATGCCATCGAACAGACTCAGGATGATGAGCTGATTATCCATGGCAATAGTGCGGCTCTCCTTTCTAAAGGTGGAAGCGCCACGTCGTTAGATAGCCGACTCGGTAGTGCCATTGTTCGAGACGTCGCCAACCCCACCGGTGGAGCGACTCATAACGCAGGTAATACCACCGACCTCGTGGTTGCCAATAACTCTGGAACGGATCTAATACTGGATCAACAGGGTTATGGTCAACTCGATAACATGGCTGTATTAAATAAAGGCAATGTGACCAACCCACAGGCTTTGAATGTGGACAACAGCGTTAACTTGATTGCCACTGGCAGTTTTGATAACAATGATGTGATTCAGAGTGGCAGTGTCTATGTTCGAGTGGCCGGTGATGTGAATGTTAATGCCGACATCACCACGACAGATACGTACGGTGGCCACGGCGGCAGTGTCATTATCAAGTCTCACCGGTCGATCGTAAACAATGCCACCATTAGCTCTAACGGGTCTGATGTGGGTGGTCAGGTTCACCTGAGTGCTGACGATGACATTATCAACCTGGATACCATTACGGCTAATGCAAATCAACAGGCTGGTATCGTAGTAGCCAAAGCCGGAGAACTCAATATTAACGCCGGGCTTGTTGAGGCCAGCGCCGATCAGGGTCGAGGCGGTTATGTTCATCTCCATGCGGATAATGTGACAGCTAACTTCGACACGGTTCAGTCCAATGGCGGAAACCACGGCGGACGCGTCCTAATGACAGCCGGTGACAAAGATCAAAGCAACAATAACCGGGGTGTCAACAAAACGGGTGTCGTCAAAACCTTGTTTGATGCTGAGGGTGGCGATACGGTCTTTGGATTCAGCGTTCAGGAACTAACCCCTTATCTGGACCCCAACGAACAGACCTTACTTCAAACGTCCATTGATACAACCCAAGCCGAATCGGTTTATAACTTCGGTGATGTGAACGCCCAAAGTCAGGCAGCTGGCGGTGACGGTAATGTATATCTTGCTGGTAACAACCAGTTCGGTATTGCCAACGGGTCTCATTTCAACGGTGTTGAGGTGGATGTGGATGGTATTTTAGCTGCTCCTTCGCCTAACACAGCTCTCCAGACCACCATGAGACATGTTCAAGATAACGGTGGTGAGGTCTTCCTCGTTGCAGGACAAGAAATTCTGGATAGCCAGGGTAAAACCGTAACCGCTGTTCAAGCCGTTGCTTGTGATGCGGGCCCCAATAACATCGAGCCCGATGCGAACCGGGATAACAAAACTCGGCAAGGCTCCCAGTTCCCTAACGATTTCAAACTGTTAGATCCTAAAACTCCGGAAACCCCTGAAAGACCAGATAGCCCACAGTTCGGATTGTTCCAACAAGATCGTTTAGACCTTCCCGAAGTTCCCCATAAAGTTGTCATTACAATGAGTAGTTCAAATGCTAGTACGGCAAATGCTTTACTCGCAATAGTTGAAGGGGCTCCAGCATCGAATGCGATAATGGCAATGGCGCTTGAGGAAGTTCAGGCTCAGCTAGCACAAGGCCAGACTGTTGAAGAGTCGAAATCAGAAGCCCTGATCGCTCTGGCTGTCAATGGACTGGATTCAGAAACTGCTCTGGCTGTTGTTCAGCACATTGAAGAAGAGTTAGCGATTCTAGGCACACAAGATCAGTCAGGTGCTTCCACAGCGGTCCTCGCACTGGCACTGGTCGAATACCATAACCAACTGGGCAATGGAGCTGTTGCTGAACAAGCTATCGCCACCATGATCACCCAACTGGAAAGCACTGTAACGACGGAAGTCGCAACAGCTATCGCCAGCAATTTCCAAGCGGTAGAGTTAGACGGTTCTGAAGAACAGTCAGCGGCCCAAGTATTTATGGCCAGCACCTATCTGCCGGTAACCGAAGAGATTCTGGCTCTGGCTCTGGATGAGTACATCCGACAGCTCAGCAAAGGCGAAACCATTCAGGAAGCCTACCGACACACTAAGCTTTATCTTGATGAAGCGGGTGTAGACGTTGAAATCGCCAAGCTGATTACAGAACAGGTTGAGTCAGGCACGATTAAAGCTGACGGCGAAGTGATGAAAGTGATTGATAGCATTATCAGCGAAGCCGAAGTTGAAACGCCGACACCTCAGGGTGATACCTTAACCCAGTAATTCGGTAGCATCAAAAAGAAAAACGCCTTCTACCCATACGGGTAGAAGGCGTTTTAAATGGTTAATAAGAGTGAGACAAGCGTTTGGCTTGGTTACTGTGCTTCTGAACCCGCCAGCGGTTCACCCTGATATTCACCCGTTAAGGTGTTCAGAAATTCAACAATTAAGGTGGCATCTTCATCCGGCATGGTTTCATTCAGCTGATATTGGGCCATTATCTTCACCGCTTCGGCCAAATCATCGGTCGAAGCATCATGAAAGTAGGGGGCTGTCAGGGCAATGTTTCTTAGTACTGGCACTTTAAACATATGCCGATCCGCTTCGTTTTTTGTCACGTTATACCGACCGGCGTCCACTGCTTCCAACGGACGGTTATGCTGTTTGGCTCGATCCGCAAAATAATCCCGCTTTTTACCCATTTTCTCAAAAGACTGACCACCCAAAGCCTTTCCTGCGTGACAAGATGTACAGCCATAGGATTTAAATAGGGCGTAACCTTTCTTCTCGTTTTCGGTCAATATGTTGGTTTTTCCCATCAAGTACTGATCAAATCGGGAATTTGGTGTCACCAGTGATTCCTCGAAGACACCAATGGCATTGGCAATGTTGTTTCCGGTTAGGCCATCGGTATAAATGGCTTTAAACTCCTGTGGATAAGTGGCGTCCTTGTTCAGCTTGGCCAAGACTTCTTCCCAGTTGGAGCCCATTTCAATGGGGTTATGAACCGGACCATGGGCTTGTTCCTCCAGACTATTTGCCCGGCCATCCCAGAACTGCTTCAGGTTAAAAACGGCATTGTAGACCGTGGGCGAATTGATGGGGCCCTGTTGACCATTAATTCCAGTTGAGACGCTAACCTGATCGGTTCCGCCTCTTTTTAAGTCATGGCATGAAGCGCAAGACAGGGTGTTATCTCTGGACAGACGCGTATCATGGAATAATCGTTTACCCAGCTTGATCTTTTGCCCATCCAGTTCTTCAGGCACTGTGATCGGTTGAACCGGCTCGTTAATGAAAGCTTTGTCGACAATCGGTAACGCTTCTCTCGCTCGTTCGTGAGCAATCCAGTCTCGAATCGCTTGTTGATCATCCCCAGTCAATTGGGCATCCCAATGCAAAGCAATATAACGCTTTGGCGGCATTGTTCCTTTATTTAACGCCTGCTCGATACGAGTCAAATCCAAACCAGAGGCTTGGCCATCGGTTTGGAAGATAGGGACAAAATCCAGACGGGCAATACCCCGACGAATATCTTTCGCAATTAAATCCTTAGCAACAGGAAAATTCGCATAAAAGGGCATCCGGGTCATTGAAGAGTGACAGTCAAAACATTTGCCTTGAAAAACCGTTGCCGCCGGTAAAAAGTGGGGAGATTTTACCTGAGTGAGCAAGGTATCTGTTTGTTTCGTTGTTTTAGGGGAAAGTGTATTGGAAAGAGGGAACGCCAAAATAACCCCTAAAGCAACAAGTCCTCCCACCAGCCTTTTTTTCATCTAACACTGTTCCTTCAAAAGTTAAAGTATTGTGGAGGTGACAGGAATCGAACCTGCGACCTTCTGCGTGCAAAGCGGGCTCAAGAACGACCATACTCTGACTGTGAAACAGCGTCACTATACCATCAAAATAAAACAGGAACGCAAAATTAAATCTAAAGAGGAGTTAATCCTTCTTGAAGTAAATTAAGGTATTGGTAATAGACAAATATTTTATGCCGTTTTTTTCCCGTAATTTCTTTTACTATTCCAAGCTCCTCTAAAGCGGATAGGCTCCTTAAAATCGTAGGGAGTGAAAGTTCAGAATCTTCTTTAAAAATTGTAGTTGTTAAAACAGGATGTTGTTGAAGGTAGGCATGGGTTGTTAAAATAGCTGCTGATTTACTTGACTGTTCTATCTTTTTTCGATCACTTTCACAAAGAGCAATAATTAATTGTGCTGTTCTTGTGGCTTGATTAGATGTCTCGATCACACCTTTTAAAAAAAACTGTACCCAGGCTTCCCAGTCGCCTGTTTCACGAACAGACTGTAGGTGATTATAGTAATCCTCTCGGTTAGATTTTAAATATAAACTTAAATAAAGAAGGGGCTGATTTAATACACCTTCAGCACAAAGAATAAATGTTATAAGTAAACGACCTAACCGCCCATTTCCGTCAAGAAATGGATGGATTGTCTCGAATTGAACATGTGCTAGAGCGACCTTAATTAAAATTGGAAGCTTAATTTCTTTATCATGAAGAAATTTTTCAAAATCACCTAAGCAACTCATTATTTCTTCTGGCGGTGGAGGTACAAAACGAGCATTTCCAGGCCTAGAACCTCCAATCCAGTTTTGTGAAGTACGAAACTCTCCAGGTTGCTTGGTTCCTCCTCTTGCATTATTCATAAGCTGAGCATGGATTTCTTTTATAAGTCTCAAAGAGATTGGAAGTTCTTTAATTCTTCTCAAACCATAATTCATTGCAGAAACATAACAAGAGACTTCTTTAACATCATCTATGGGGATGCCAAGTGTCTCAGAACGTTCAAACAAAAGAAGATCAGAAAGTGAGGATTGAGTCCCTTCAATCTGAGAGGAAAGAACAGCTTCTTTTCTAATATACATATATATGAATAGCTGCGAATCAGGGAGAAACATACTCATACCATCTAGCCGACCTATTGCTGTATTGGCTTCATCGACTAATGGGTAAAGAGTATCTAGGTTTAAAGGAGGATTTGGCGGTAAAGGCTTTGGGATATAGGTGTTATAGCTTTCACCACCTATAACAGAACTCTTTATATACTTTCCAATTCGTTGTTTTTTATCCATTCCCTTATCCCTACTAACAAAAAATGTAATTTATTTTAGTAGCTAAAGTTTAACTAACATAGACAGAATTAGCAAGGGTTAACTAACAAAATATGCAATTTATTTTAGTAGCTAAAATTTAACTAACATTTATAGCAGTGAACAGAGTCTACCAGCAAACGCTTCCCCCCATGGCACTTGTCGGCCTGTAATAGGGGAATCAGGTTGGTTAATCCGCTTCCTTAAATAGGGTTCGGATTTCTCAACCAGATGAGTCGCTTCCTCAAGGGAGATCCATTCGGTCATTTTGCGATCCTTTTTGCGATCTCCGTTCCTTTTTTTCTTACTTCAGGGTTTGAAGTATTGTGGAGGTGACAGGAATCGAACCTGCGACCTTCTGCGTGCAAAGCAGATGCTCTACCAATTGAGCTACACCCCCACAAAAAGAGGTTGATTATCGTATCGTACACGATAATCGCAACAGGGTGTTTGTAGTATGAGGGAAAACAAGTGGCAAAGATGCCTTACTTTGTTAATTGGCCTTAAAACGTCCTTCTTCAGCATCTAGCAGTTGAAACCACGTTTCCACATAGGGGTTGTTCGGGCAGTTTTTCATGCGCATTTGCTCAAAATAAGCCTTTCGCTCGGGGGTGTCTGGCCGGGCGGTTCTGTTTTCGTAAGCCCAGGTCATGATTTCTTCCGGGGTGTGAGGCATTGATTGTTGTTGAACCCAGGTCAGCATCTCGTCATCCGTCTTTCCTGAAGCCACTGCCTCTTTGAACTTGTCGGTGTCAATGGCGACAAAATTAAAAAAACGACAATCCAGTGGGCAGTTAAAGTTATATTCACCTTGCGTACCGGCGAGTACGGCACGACATTTATCTAAAATTCGAGAGAGCAAAATATAAGGTCCTAGCGTCTCGCCAGGACTTCTGGGGAACGAACGGGTTAAATCGAGGGCGTTTTGTTGGGTCATGGCTTTGCTCACAATCAATTTCCTTCTGGCAATTTCCTTCTTGGTTTTTACACAGGTTATATCTCAAAATTCTAGCGCACACTGATGGTGAATGTCATTGAGTGTTTTGGCGTATTGGTCATATCGAACCTGATCGGGTTTAGAGAGCCTGTTTTTTGCAGCTTCCTGACCTGAAAGAATATACATAATAAAAGGGACCGATTTTACGATGCGCTGAACGGAACATTGAGCGGACTGTTCACACTCCCAATGATACTTAGGATCGGTCCATTGCTGACATTGGTGCTGGCTATGCTCTTTGTAAAGCTCAATTTTCCTGGATGACCAGTGGATGGCGTCAGGAAAAACAGATAAACGCTCTTGAGCTTGACTTTGAGCGTTTAAAAGCAATAAAGAAACCACTAAAGCCCCGCTAAGAGTTCGGCTGGAATTAAAAAGCGTCATGGTTCTCCAGAGAACATAGTCTGAGTCAGTTTATATTAATCGGAAATCTGAAACGACTCAAACCCAAAATACCCTGAAAAAGAAAAATCACCCCGAAATATGCGAGGTGAGGGAACAAACGAGGTGGTTGTTGTGGATTACTATTAGTATTGCCTTATCTCGGGCATGAATCATCGTCTGATCACACGAACCCGAAAACTTAATTTTTTGTCTTCTGGTTTTCATGGAATGATTCCGGTGGAAGTCTCTCAAATCCGGTTATCTCCTTTCCGTTTTGAAAAGGAAGAAGGGTGTTTGAAAAAGACATTTAGATTGTTACGCCTGTAAAATATACACCCATCGGACGACATGAGATTGATCTTCAGATGAATGAAACCCATGATAAAAATCGTCATAATAAAAGAGAAATCAGAGAAATATCAGAGCAAGCACAAAAAGAGAATCACGAGGTGACTAGCAAAAATGGTTAATAGCATTAACGGGAATGGAAGCGACAGCACCCTAATTCAAAACAGTGAGCTTCTCCAGCGGACGGAAACAACCGAAGTGAACCGTCGGGCGGCGGATGAGTCTAAAAAAATCGAATCACTGGGCCTGTTTAACGATACAGCGACCGTTTCCAAAAACGCAAAACGGCTTTATGAGGCCGAAAAATTTGGGCGAATGGCCCAAAAGCTCGATGCCTCTTTTGATAGTGAAAAAGTAGCACGCTTGAGAGAGTTGGTTCAACACGGCAAGACCAGCGAAATCTTGAGAAATTTTGACGATCTGGACTTGGCGGAAAACTTACTGAATAGTCCGGCAGGTACCTTTTTACGGTAGGTATTAAATAAAGGAATGAAAACAACACAAATCTTGATGGAGAGTGAGGTATCCAGAATCTTTCATAAAAAAGCCAAACGAGGCGTTTAAACCGTTAGAAAGATTCTCTAACTAAAAACGACAAATGACACAATAGTATGCTTGCGAAAAACCCCCGGAACGTTTCATTTAATAAACGATCCGGGGTTATTTTTTAACGGTCTTTTAAAGGGAGATCAAGCGTAAATCGAAAAGGCTCGAGGGTACGGATAAATATTGAATGCAGGCGGTTTTTCCGCTTGGATTTTAGATTCTTCTGTGGGCTTAACCGGCTTATTAACCCAGGGGGCGAAGAATGGAAGGGAGAAAGACGGGTTTCTATCTTTAAAGGACGGTTGATCATCGGCGTCACCTCCAGGAATGTAACTATTGCTCGCTACGGTTTTCTTACCCTGCGCAGGTACGGCTCGTAAAATAGCTTGTTGGCTTGTTCCACGTTTGGACGGTAGGCTGGATAACATGGCATCAAAAGGGAAACGGGGTAAATCACTGTATTGTCCAGTGGTATCTCGCTTTTCAATTTCGGCATCAGATAAATGAGCGATGGACTTTTGACTGAGGGCCTTGTTGGTATCACCTACCAAAACCCAATCGGTTAGGCCAAGCTTTAGAGACTTTAAAGGGTAGATAATGGTGTCCTTGTCGGTCATTTTCTCAACGGTTTGAACCGGAATGTTAGAGCGGGCGCTAATGAGGTTATCAATGCGACGGCGCATACGTTCAATTTCTTTGACTGTTTCACTAATCTGGTTCTGTGTTCCGCCAATACCCGAAGCAGAAGGCCGATGAATCAGCAATGACGCATTTTGACTCATAAACCGGCGCCCCTTACTGCCAGAGATAAAAATCAGCGCCCCCATGCTCGCCGTTTGCCCGCCTAAAATTAAAGTATCGACAGGGACGCTCAAATTGGCCATGGTATCCATAATATGAAACCCATGATAGACACTGCCACCGGGCGAGTTGCTAATCAACAGTTTAACACTGCCGCCGACCTGCTTTTTCATGTCGCCAAGCTGAACCAACGCATCACTCAGAAGAACAGAGCTTTCTGGGGTAACAGCCGTATTAAAACGGATCATTTGATCGGTCATCAGTTTGGCTCCTGAAAAATGGATGAAGTCGCCTGTCCCCTTGAATGTTCCCTTAAAGCGGGGAGCTTCCTGTAACGGGTAATGAGGCAACTTGAAATTTGCAGGGCTTACGGATGATGTTCGTGGAATGAACGTTTCCATGGACAGACTCCCCTAACTGGTTTTGCGGACTATCATTTTCTCTGCCTACAGCAGAGCCCTAAAGAGCCACAAGCGCTCTTCGGCTTACTTTTAAGCCGTTCTTAACTCACTCAATACATTCCCAACCTAAAACATGGATCAACTTCTGAAAAAAGGCGACCCGTTAGAGGTCCCTTTCCCAAAGTAAACTTATAATAACAAACTTCTTTAAGTATTGCAAATTGTTTTTTGTATCATGCCGATTTTAAGGTTAAGGTCCTCTGGATTAATCGAATTGAAAATGTTCAATATGCAACTTTCGTTATTTTTTCTTTTATCAAAAATTCTAACTCAGAGTCTTTAAGCTCAGATAAATCCCAATCTCCCTTCGGATCTAATAACCCAATGATTTCGCCTAATGTTACTGGTTCTTCTCCAATATCTAGTTCTTCTCCAATATCTATCGGAAGCCCAGTAGCATTATCTAAATGCTCTTCCATTGACTTCTGTAACCTAGCATTCAGTGACTCTATTGTCGTTGGAATGATTTTCTCAAACTGGACTGGAGATATGGTCGTGTCTTTTCTGTATTCTTTCTTTAATTCAGTTCTGAGGAGCTGAAGATACTGAGTCTTTAAATCTTTAGAATCTAGCACTTTGGCCAAGGCATCCCTATAAGCTCTTAAAACGGTCTCTCGATTGTTCTTTGGTAGAGAAGGAGCTCCTTGAAAGCGGATTGATTTATTAGGAAAATAATGATTACGACTGACCACACTCGATAAATTCATTTTTATAGACCCCTTTATTATTTGAATGCAATTTAGATGGTGTATCTTATCACAAATGTATATTTTTAGAAAGAAGACACTATTAAAATTTTACTTTTTGATTTTCCGGGCTTTTACGTCTATTTTTAAGCACTCGGTAGCAATGGGGCACACATCGCATCGAGCGCCAATGGGTTTGCAAATTTCTTGTCCATGGCGCACCATAACCCGGTTTAAAATGGGCCAAAGAGCAATCGGCACCTTAGCACGCAAGGCGTCTTCGGTTTCATCCGGGGTTTTCGTTTGAATATAGCCCAGTCGATTGGAAATTCGATGGACATGAATATCTACACAAATAGCTGGCTTTTGATGCCCCAGTCCAACGACCAGATTGGCGGTTTTCCGGCCAACGCCCTTGAATTTTAGCAATTCGTCAATGGTATCGGGGACGGTGCTGTCGTAGTGATCAATTAACTGTTGAGAAATCGCCAAAAGTGTTTCTGACTTGGTGCGAAAAAACCCCACCGGAAACACCAGATCTTGAATCGCTTTGGCCGAGAGCTGAACCATTTTTTCGGGGGTGTCGGCCTGGGCAAAAAGACGCTTGCAAGCAGGTATGGTGACATCGTCCTTAGTTCGAAGACTGAGCAGACAGCCCATCAATACTTTATAGGGATTATTCTCCGTCACATCATCCATGGGGTGATCCGGGTAAGTCTTATCCAGAACCATGAGTATTTTTTCAATGGGAAAAGCCATATAAACGGCCCCTGTATTTTTCGGTTACTGCCCTTATAATTGAACTATAGTCCAGTAAAAATAGCCAGTACGAGGATGGCCGTCCATTGTCTGAAGCCTTAAGTAAACAACAATTTGATAGCGCATTAAAACTGTACAAGCTGGAGTCTTTTGAGGAAGCCCGCAAGGCTTTTCTTCAACTGGTCAAAACATATCCCCAGCACAGCGAGATCTGGTTAAATCTGGGGAATGCGGAGTTCCAACTGAATGCTCTGCCCAATGCGGAAAAAAGCTGGAAGCGTTGCCTTGACACGAACCCGTTGGAACCCAATGCTTACCTCAACTTGGGAAACCTATATTTTAAGCAAAAACGTTACCAGAAAGCGTTAAATTATTGGCATCAGTTTGTGACACTCAAACCGAATCAGGCAACGGTTTGGTTGAATATGGGCCTGGCTTATGAAGAACGTCAGGATTTGGACCAGGCGTTTAAACACTACAAGCACTACATGCAATTAAACCCGTCATCGACTCAAAGTCGTCAGCTAAAACAACGAACAACCACGGCCCAGACGATCAGCTTGCGGAACGTAAACACAGCCGAACAAGCATTGGGCAAGGGGCATTTTAAAAAAGCACATGAGGCATTCCAAAAAGCGTTTAGCCAGTATCCGGGTAATGCAAAAAGTTACAAGACTTTTGCCGCCTTGCTGTATAAGCAGAATAAACGGGATGAGGCCCTAAAATATTATTTGAAGTCCTACGCTTGCGCCGCCGAGGATACAGGTGTACTTGTCAATCTAGGGGTTATTTATGAAAAACAAAAGGAATATACCCACGCCATTTGGGCTTATCACCGAGCCATTGAGTGCAACACGGCGGATCGAGAAAAAGTCCAAAAGCGGCTGGATTTGTTAATGCAAAATCACGGCGACCATTTATCCAAAGTCCTAGAACAAGCGGAAAGTGAAATAAACAGGGGCCATTTTGAAGAAGCTGAAATCCTGCTAACTCGTCTTCAAGAAGTGGTGGTTTTACAACCTGAGCTAGGGCCCCCTCTCCAAAAGCAAATAGAGCGCCTTGGCCTGCAAACGAATCCCAAACGCCGTGCCGCGATAACTTATTATCAGGAAGGTGAAAAAGCCCGTGCTGAGGGTAAATATGATCAGGCTCTTGTGTTTTATCGGCAGTATCTGACAGCTTATCCTGAAGGGCCTAAAGCCGCCATTGTACTTGAGCATCAAAAAGAAGTAGAAGCTCAGATTGGTCAGGTCATTGCAACAATGATGACCATGGATAAACCTTTAAAAGAGCTCCAGGAACAAGGGGACAAAAAACGTTTGGAATCGACTAATCGGGATCAACCACCGTCTGAAGAATCTAAGGGGGCCTCGGACAAAATCTCCTGACATGAATAAGGCATTTACGTTATAGTAATCGCGATTAAGCGAAAAGAGGCGTTTAAAGCGATGAATCACTCAACACATTCGAATCATCCGGTGGTCGTAGGCATTACCGGTGCCTCGGGTAGCGTGATTGGGTTTCAGATGGTGCGGATTCTCCTTCAAATGAACCGACCCGTCGAACTAATTATGACGGAGAAATCACTTCAGGTTATTTTTCAGGAATTGGGCTATCAAGTGACCGGCCAAAGCGATGAGATGAAAAGCCGTAATCTGGTTGAACATTTAAAGCTGGATAGTCAAAAAGCCGAATTGCTCCGAATTTTTGGAAACAACCGCTTGGATGCTCCTTCCTCCAGCGGTACCCACCTGACCCGTGGTATGGCGATTATTCCTTGTTCCATGGGGACGCTGGGTAAAATCGCTGGCGGCATTGGAGATAATCTGGTCTGTCGCTCGGCGGATGTCACTCTAAAGGAGAACCGAAAACTCGTTCTCGTTCCTCGGGAAACACCGTTAAATCAGATTCATTTGAAAAACCTGCTGACCCTTTCACAGGCGGGGGCTTTGATTGTTCCGCCGGTTCTCAGCTTTTACCTTCCAGAGTTCAGCACATCGACGCCACAGAACCCGTTGGCCGGCCAGATTAATTACATTATTGGCAAGTGCCTTGATCTCTTGGAAGTCGAACACCAACTGCACCCTCGCTGGGGTGATCCTGCGGACGTCAACGTATCAGAGTCTACGACCTCCAACACACCCATGGATACCTCTTTACCCTTCGCTCGTTAGCTGTTTGGATTCATGAGAAACTGTAAATTTTACACGTAAATTCCCGCTTATAAGTTGGGATTACTGATATGATCAAACCAGCCCTTTACCGGGAGAGTCAGGCACAGGATGTTTACGTGAGAGAACTGGACTTAACTTTATCTGTAAAAGAGGCGCTGATTGAAGCCGGACAGGACGAACGCGTCTCGTTTCGAGATGCGGGCGAGGTGTTTGTGGTGTACCGCAGAGATCTCCAAAAAGCGGTTGCTATGGGGCTAGCCGATTTGCCCATCGAGAGTATTGCGGTCCAGGAAACCTCGCCGATTCTCCATACTCGCAATCTGGAATTGCGTCAAACACTGGATATTTCTAACCAATTGACCGACTACTTCCCCGGTTACCTCGTTGCCGCCCTGTATGAACTTCAATCATTGGTTAAGCGGGGCGGATTTTCTGCCTATGTAATTGGCGGAAACGTTCGAGACATCCTGCTTTATAAGGATCGCTTACTGGATATTCGAGACGTGGATTTAACCATTGAAGGCGATGCCATATCGTCGAGTCAGTTTATTGTGGCCAATTCCCGAAACTTTGTGGTGGACGGGTGTTTCCCTGAATTTGGTACGGTGAAGGTTCGTTATAAAGACAACATTCAGTTTGATCTGGCATCCACCCGAAAGGAAATTTACCGTTCGTGCAGTGCTCTGCCAGAAGTTGTTGAGTTGGGTGTGCCTTTGGCAGAGGATATTATTCGGCGAGACTTTACCTGCAATGCGCTGGCACTTTCGGTTCATGATTTGGGGAAAATTCTGGATCACTCCCACGGCATTGAGGATGTGGAGTCTCGAAAAATCCGAGTTCTACACCCCTTATCCTTTTTTGAAGACCCCAGCCGTATTCTACGGGCACTAAAATTTGCTTCCCGATTAGACTTCACCATGAGCCGGGCTACAGAGCGATTGATTCGGCAGTTTTTAAAACACGGGTATCCGGCTTACAATGGTGGCGGCGACCGAATTAAACAGGAACTGAAAGAGTTTCTATGGATTGAGGAAACCCCAATCAAACGGTATTGGAGCAACTTCTTCGTGGAACAAGGCGGGCTTCGACTGGTCAATATGACCATTCCTTTTTCTAAACCTTCCTCAGAACTGGCTCATCAGCAGGATCGGCTGTTGGAACAATATTCGATGATTGTCGAGCGGATGGCGGGGGTTATTGATGAGTCGATCCTGCTATGGGAATTGCATCTGTGCTTTCTCTTTCAACGACTGGAGCCAACGCTTTTTCAAGAAACCGCTCACCGGTTGGGCTTGACCAAATCCGAGCGGGAACTGGTGGAAAAATACATCAAGATCATTGAGGAAAACCCTCTGGAGGCTATTCGAGAGTATTCCCAACCCGCAGAAATCTATGACATTTTTTCGGAACGTCCGCTTTCTTCCATTATTGCCGGAGCATTAACACTTTATTTGGAGGATCCAGAGCGGTTAAAAATTATTTTGCATGCCTTGAAAACGTTTAAGCGGAAATTTGAAGCCATCCGCCCGGAACTCAATGGAAACGATCTGCAAGAGCTGGGCGTACCCAAAGGAGAAGCCATTGGCTTGCTTCTTAAGGAGCTTCTCCATGCCAAGCTTTCGGGGCGCCTAAAGGATCGAATGGCCGAAGTGCGGTATATCCAAAGTAAGTTAGAACCAGCCGATACTGAATCCGAAGCGGTTAACCTGTCGGTTGCTCTCTCTTCAGAAGCGACAGGACCAAAACCGGTGGGCCTGAAAGTTGTTTCGGAAAAGCAAGCTCTTTTAAAGGGCAAAACCAAGACGAAAGAGGAGGGGCCGTCAGATGACCCATTCCCTTCAGCCGATTAACGGTCAAATCATGACGGAAGGGGTTCTGATTGTGGGAACCCATGCGGAATGCGGAAAAACAATTGCCGCAACCGGATTAGCAGGCGCCATGGTTCAAAACGGCCTTCGGATGCAGGCGATTAAGCCTCTTGAGTTTGCCGCACCAGGTACTTTAAAACAGACGCTAGATCAGGACTACATGAATCGAGTCCTGCGCCCCTTACAGCGGCCGGAGAATTTGATTTTTGACACCTTCCATGCCGTGACGCCTGTCGATTGGAACCGTCTGATTCACTATGTCCAAGGCATGACGTACCCCTGCTTGATCGAATCACCCGGTTGTTACTCCACACCGCTTTTTTTGAAAAACGACGAATTACGAGACGGGGCTTTCTTAGCTCATGAGCTAGGCATCCCTATTTTACTAGTGACGGAAAAATCACCCCTGTTTCTCCAGCGACTTCGGGGGGCCATCCGCTATTTACGCTCCTGTGAAACCTCTTTAATCGGATGGGTTTCCGTTGAAACCCACCAACAGTCCAATGCGCCCTTTTGGGAAAAGGAGGTGAACTATATTATTCAGCAGGAGCAGTGTCCGTATCTTGGCAATATTGCTTATAGCCCGAGTATTGGTGTTACCCAAGGTCATCAGGGTAATTTAATTCATCGAACACAGGAAGGAGTGGATCTGTTGCCTATTCAAATGGGCGCTGGCATCGTATTAACCCGATAGCCGGATTGGAACAGAGCGAAACCTTGTTATGACCGCATCCTGTCGTCCGTCTAAAAAAACCCCCAGTCTGTTAAAAGCGGCCGGGTTAATCGCTATTGTGACCGTATTAGCAAAAGTCCTTGGTGCCGTGCGAGACTGGAGTATTTTTAATGCCTATGGCGCCTCGCTGGCAACAGACGCCTATTTTTCCGCCGTCCAGCTTCCGTGGTTTGCCATTGTGTTATTGGGTGGCCTGGGCGGACCGTTTCATACGGCCACCATTGCCATTTTCGCTAAATTAATTAAAAACGGAGAATACCCGGAAAAAAAAGCCCGTAAGCTAGCCAGTACGTTTATCACATTAACCGGCTTGACTTTTGCAGGGTTGGCTATTCTTGTCTACGGGTTCTCAGAACCCATCATGCGGTTTCTTCTGCCGGACGCCAGTGGTGAGCTGTTGAACCGGGCAGCGGAACAGCTCCGAATTATGTCACCTGTGGTTCTATTTGGCGGGCTGATTGGTATTTTTTACGGCCTGTTAAATGTCTACCATAGCTTTGTGTGGCCTTCGCTTTCGCCTGCGGCCATGAGTCTGGTGATTATTGGCGCTCTATTTTTAAACCCCGGCGACGGAACCGGTCATGTATTGGCCTATGCCACCATGGCAGGGGCGTTATGTCAGTTGTTGCTGCAGTTGCCTGATTTTCTAAAATACAGATTTTCCCTTCGCCCCGCCCTTGACCTTAATCACCCGGAAATTAGACAGCTTGGGGAGGTATTATTTCCCATTATTATTGGTACCACCATTGGGCAACTCATTGTGTACGTGGATATGTTTTTTGTGGCCCAACTTCAGGAAGGCGGTTGGTCAGCCATTGTGCTGAGTAATCGCCTGTTACAGCTGCCGATCGGGGTACTTCAAACTGCGCTATTGGTTCCTATTTTTCCTCGATTTAGTCGTTATGTGGCCGAAAAAAATTGGGACGGGCTAAAAAAGGATTTTCGAATAGGCGTGGTGGCTCTTTGGTTTATCAGTATTCCCATTTTAATTGTAATTTTATTTTATACGGAGCCGATTATTCGTACTGTGTTTGAACATGGACGGTTTGATGCCGGGGATACGGCTATGGTGACCGTGGCCCTGATTTTTCAGGCTTTCCAGATGTTGCCCTATTTTGCCCGCGATACCATGACTCGTGTTTTTTATGCATTTAATGATTCCATGGTTCCTATGCTTATCGGCTTTTTAGCACTTGGGATTAAATTTGGCCTGAATTATGTGCTGGTTCAGCATTATGGGATTGGCGGAATTACACTAGCCACCACACTCATTACCTTTTTTAATATGACGCTTCTGGCGATTTTTTTACGGCGCCATATTCGTCCGATGGGGTATAGCGCCCTGCTAATTCCGTTTGGGAAGCTGCTTTTTGCCGGTGCAGGCATGGGAAGTTTTCTCTTTCTGGCCGGATTTAGAATTCAGGAGAGTCTGATGGCCTTGTTTCAACCCATCATCTCTAATGCCACCTTGCTGGAAATTGTTCCCATTGGATTAACCAGCCTGATCGGTCTTGGCATTTACGGCGGAATAGCTTTGGCCCTGAAAGTGGACGAAGCGCAATACCTGTTTGATCGCTTGCGAGCGTACACGATTCGAAAAGCTTAATTCTGTCTCGCCAGTTCTTTGAGTTTTGTTTCCCGGTGTTTTTCTTTTCCGAGTAGCCTGCGCCAAAAGCTTTGGAAGACATAGCCAGCAATGGTCGGGTTTTCTTTTAATCGACGCATGGAATACGCATACCATTGTTCGCCAAAAGGGACATAGACCCGGACTTTATGACCACCGGCTACAATTTGTTTTCGCATGGGCTCATCAACACCCAATAGCATCTGGAATTCGTAAGCGTCAGGTTCAAGTCCGTAAGCGTCAATGAGCCGAAAAGCTTCCCAAACCAGTTTCTCGTCATGGGTCGCAATGCCGACATAGGTTTTCCGCTTCAGCATCTCTTCTAAAACCAGTGTGTAATTCTTGTTAATGATCTCTGGATCAGGATAAGCCGCCTCACGAGGCTCAATATAAATCCCCTTACAGAGCCGGAAATCCCCGGCGCCCGCCTGAATAATCTGGCGGACGTCGCCCAGTGTTCGGCGAAGGTAGGCCTGAAGGACAATACCGACGTTCTGAAATTCATTCCGAAGCTTCAGGTAAATATCAAGGGTGCGGGAGGTACACTCGGAGTCTTCCATATCAATCCGGACAAACATTTTCAGGGTATTGGCATAGGCGACCACGTCCCGAACCAACTCAAGGCAGGTTGGTTCATCAAGTAGAAGCCCTAATGCCGTTAGTTTAATAGAAACCCCCGATTGGACGTTCGCTTGATGCAGGGTGTCCAAAATCATTTTGTATCGAGCAGCCGTCGCATGGGCTTGCTGAATATCCGTAATAAACTCACCCAACAAATCCACGGTGCAGACGCACCCCTCTTGATTCAGGCGCTGAACGGTGCCAAGCATTTCGGCCAGAGTTTCTCCCGCAACATACCGTCGGGAGATCAGGCGAACAATCGGCTTGGGAACCAATGGAAGCGTTAAAACGATGAGTCGGTTAAATAAGCTCATTTTGACCAATTGCCTATAAAAAATAGTAGCTTTACAGGTGACCCTCCTATTTTACGCTGATAAAAGGTGGGAGTACAGTCGTTTTGTTTTTATAGGTGTGGATATGTGGCAAGAAGAATGAAAGGAACCTCTGACGCTGTGTTATTTGCTTCCCCGGCTTGTCTGCTGTGGGTCCATTAACTGAATGATTTTTACGTTATGTTGAATACAAACTTACACTTTTGGTTTAATCTAACGACAAGGTTAACTAGAGAGAAATAGGCTGGCAACAATTCGTGGATAATAGCGAGAAAGTCGTTTTAATTACGGGAGCCTCCACCGGTATTGGTAAGGCTTGTGCTTTGCGACTGGATAAGCTCGGTTTCACGGTCTATGCGGGTGTACGGACTGAAGAAGACGCAGATAAATTGGACGAAGAGGGTTCTGACCGACTCATTCCGGTTTTTCTGGATATTACAGATTCGGATTCCATTCGTACCGCAGCTCTAGATTTGTTTGATGATTTAAAAAAACAAGGGTTGTATGGGCTGGTGAATAATGCGGGCATTGTTGTTGCCGGTCCACTAGAATATTTGCCTCTCAAGGAATTAAAGCATCAGTTCAGCGTCAATGTGTTTGGGCAGATGGCTGTTACGCAAGCGTTTCTGCCTTTGCTTCGTCGGGGACAGAAAACTTGGGGGACAGCCCGCATTGTGAATATGAGTTCGATTTCGGGACGAAGTGCCCTGCCTTTTGCGGGTGCTTACAGCGCCTCGAAACACGCCGTAGAGGCGCTAAGTGACTCTTTGCGCCTTGAGTTGGCACCCTGGGGTATTCAGTTAGCCTTGATTGAACCTGGGGCCATTGCCACCCCCCTCTGGGAAAAAGCAGAAGCTAAGGCGCGAAGTGTTTTTAAGACCATTTCAGAGCAGGCTGATGCCCATTATGGGCCTGTAATGGAGAACGTTCGAAACTACGCAAAGCGTTCTGAGGAACGAGGAATCTCGCCGGTAGAGGTGGCTGATGTTGTTGTTCACGCTTTAACAGCTCGGGTACCTAAAATCCGCTATATAGTAGGACAGGATGCTCAATGGCGCATTTTGTTTAACCGATTACCCGATCGATTTAAAGATAAAGTGATTCGGGATCGGATTGAAGATTGAATAAATTAGTGTGATTTGATCGAAGCGATAACTTGCCAGATTCGTATTTGAGCGTTGGTGTCATGATAGACAAGTCGAAAATGATGGGGGTATTTCTGAAGGGCAGGAGTTAGATAAGCTTGAGAAATTGGGCTGTTAGGTTCTTCAACCACGTAGTCCGTTTTTTCAAGCAGATAACGGTGGACATGCCGAGGCGCCTTGCTGCGTTGAAGGGGACGAGTGAACCGTTGGCTTAATAATTTCACGTTATTTGGATTCTCCGCCATGAATTGAGCGGTTGCGGGTGTGTTTGTACGAATCCACCTCATGGCTTTCATGTAAGCGACTTCAGAAACAGGAGGAGCCAGTCCTTTTTTGTTAAACACCGGATTTTTAAATGATGCGTAAGCAGATTCGCCTTTTGCCAAAGTAAGCCAGTAACTGTTTAAGCTGTTTAAAACAATAAACAGGGTTAATAGGGGGATAACGGCCTGTTGAAGTGGCACTCTGAGATCTCTTAGGGGCTTTATGATTGAGAGCATACCGTTATAGAGAAAAAACAGCTTTAGAGGCATCACCGGAAAAGACGACAGGCTATCTTCTAACGGGAAGAAAAGAGAGAGGAGGATCAGGGTAAGCAGGTATAAACTACCAATACCCGAATATTGAGATAGACCCAGCATAATGCCTAAAAGCACGACACACGATAACGACCAACGAATCCAGGGCGTGTCGGCAAAATGGAATTCCCACTGATGAATGCCGAGAGACTGGGCAAAAGGGTGGGTTAGATACCGAAAATCAAGACTCCCCAAGGTACTTTGGGTTATCTCAGTCATGGCCAAGTCGGTGTTATGGATGATTTGTCGGCTAAAATGCCCAGGATGTTTCGAGGGGCTCATGATCTTGGGATTCTCTGCCAGCGTTTGTTCGAATCGGGCCGGAACCACTTGGGAAAACGTTCGATGGAAGCCTTCTCGCAAAAACCAGGGGGTCATAATCAGCAGAACAACCGCCAGAGTCAGCAACGCTCGTTTGATTCCCAACTTATAGAGAGACAGACCAAAAAATGCCGCCAACAAGGCAAAGCCCAGGTTCATGGTTAACAACGACAAGACAACCACCACACATGCGCCAATCACGTGGTTGCGTTTAATCCGGTGAGGTTCCTTGGCGAAATACGTATCAATGGTCACCATAGCCCAAAGCGACAGCACCAGATACAAAAGTTCCGGAGTCATGCTTTTTACCGCTGAGAGGGTCATGGGCGACAAAGTATACAGTAGGGTAATAACAAACGAATAGGGTCGCCGAATCCGGTTGCTGATAAAAACATAGACCAGAACAACCGACAGGAGATAAAGGGAGAAATTCAGGGTCAAAAACGGCGAAGCCAGATCGGTTGCTTGACTGGTACGAAAAAACAGCATCACTAACGACAGCAAAAAGGGGTAAAGAGGGGGTGTATCCAGATAGGGCATCTGTTCCCCCGCATGAGGCAAGGTATACCCCTTGCCCTGAGCGATAGAGCGAGCAAGTTCAATAAACTGGTTGCTTGTGTTGGCATTTTCCGCCCATAACCCATCCAGCTGGTTCCAGAGAAGCCAGCTGAGAAGAAAGCACAGCACCAATATCAGCCATTCAAACCACCATGTGGTGTAATATGGCCGATCCACGTATTTATCACCATAGTGACCCATAAAGCGCGTTGCTTTCCGCTAACAGTTTCCAAGTTTCATCATACCAGATTTATAAGATGTCGTGAGAGGAAAACGCTTAGAACTGAACGACTTTTACTTGGGTTCCACTAATGACTTGCATGGTACGCCCCGGCTTGGAGGTATACTGTTGTGCCTGAGTCGCGTTCCCCTGGATTTGTCTTTGGATTCGTTTTGAATGAATACGGTGAGCCGTATACGCGGGTGGTGTATAGGAAACAGGAACTTCAGGCCCTCCTACAGCTTGGCCGTTCTGAACGCCCATTTGTGTTATTCGGCCTGACCCAAACGAATTAGAGGGTTGATCGACCTGTTCCAGATAACTTAAATAATCCTTGGGGTTTACATAGCCCTGGTTTTGCCGCACTTCAAAATGCAAGTGCGGCCCGGTGGAACGGCCTGTTGAACCCACTTGGGCAATCGCTTGACCCGCATATACGGGCTGGCCCGCCTGAACGAAATAACGAGCCGTGTGCCCGTATAGAGTATAAACATCGCCGGGATGCTTAATCACGACGACGTTTCCGTAACCATTATAAGGGCCACTATAAACAACCGTACCGGATTGAGGGCTGTAGATGGGGGTGCCTGATGATGCCGCAATATCGACACCCGCATGAAATCGACTTTTCCCGCTATACGGATCCTTGCGCCAGCCAAAGTCCGAACTTAAGCTCCCATTGACAGGAGAGTGGGAAAAGGTTTCTGCCGTTGCCGCAAAGTCACCACTTGTCCACAGCAAAGAGAGTCCTCCTGCCAGCAACCAGGTTAGCAGAGCACGGTTAAACCGTTTTTTAATCGCCACAAACGGAACCCTCAAACATCTTTAAAACGGGCTTTTTCCTCATTGATATAGTTATACCCATTTTTTCAAGTTTTTAACTCCCCTATTTTCATCAGAAGGGAAATTATGCCCTCCAAAAAGAAAAAGAAATAGCCCTCCCTTGGGTCGTTAGGGTATAATCAACATCATGCAGACAGAAGAGACTCGTAAACAACTGACAGAGACACGACCTTGGGGGAGTTTTACCATTTTGGAAGACCTGCCCCACTGTAAAGTCAAACGTTTAGTCGTTCATTCGGGGCATCGTTTGAGCCTTCAGTACCATCAACAGCGAGAAGAACACTGGACTGTGATTCGGGGAACCCCTACTATAACAGTCGGGGAAAAGCAGTGGGTTGCACAGGTGGGTGAACATATTCATATTCCCAGAGAAGCGCACCACCGGATTGCCAATGAGGTAAAGGAAGATGCCGAACTCATTGAGGTTCAACTGGGTGACTACTTTGGCGAAGACGATATTGTTCGGTTAGAAGACGACTACAACCGTTCTTCAGAGTCGAACACTTAGCTGCAGGCGTCCGTTTTTCTTAATCAACCGTTTGGCTTTTTGGATGCCTTGGGAATTGACGGGGAGTGTGGGGTGATTGACCAGGTTTTTCATCGTGGGCGAAACGGGTGGCGTGTGTTTCGGTGCGGATAAGAAATAGTTAGGTTGCCGGGTGTTTCTGGGCTCTCTGGGGTCGTTATTTTTGGTGATGAAGTCGACACTGGGTGGGGTTTGATTAATGGCGGGTGTGGTCAGTAGATTGGTATTCATGAAAGCAAGGCCGGGCATGGGGTTGATTTGGCGATCGTATTGCTCGTAAAACGAGATGAGATCGTAGGGTGAAACGTGTTTTTGCTGGAACAGGGAAGGTGTGTGAATGGCGCCTGCGGTGCCGCTTAGGTTCATGGAGACGCCGTTAACCGTTCCCAGTGCTTGCGCGGTGATTGTCCCGCTAACGGCAACTTCCAGCGGATCCATATCGGTGCCAATCGTACCTCCGGTGTACATGGCAAGGTGGTTATCGGTGGTTATATTGGCACCCGCGCCGTTGGCATCCACCACGTTGCCTTGGGTTTGTAGCGCCAGATTCAGATTTTGTCCGCTGAGATCCAACGTGTCGAGGTTAATATCTCCCGTGTGAGAAGCCCGACCCAAAGCCAAGGTTCCGTTTTGAATAAGATCCAGCTCAGAGGCCGTCAAATTCAGTGCGCCAGCCCCGCCGCCGAGGCCAATATCGTTGGTTGGGGTAATAGGGTTGAATGTTAAAGTGCCCGTATTCCCTAAGTCAACCGTTGGACCGGGGTTTCCGATGCCTGTCATGACCACAGAATCTGTATTAATAGTTATGTTTCCCCCACCTGTGCCAATATCTGCTCGGGACCATGTATTTCCTGTATCATAGCCTATTTTAATAGAATTGCTGCTTACAAGAATATTGCCGCCGGCTGTTTTCAGATCTGAATCAAAACTGATATGACCGGGTGAATCTAAGGCTAAATTACCGCCTTGAGTCCGAATGCGAGCTAGGTCTCGATGTACTATCCCGCTATGCCAGCCACTTCCTGTCAGTGAAATATCCCCACCACCGGAATCAACGAGGGTAGAGGCTGACCCTTCAATATTAACACCTCTTTCATGGGCATTCGCTGGGATATCAATTGCAGCGCCAGTCCCATTCATGGTAATAGAACCGCCTCCAGAAAAAATTTGTCCCGTGCCTTCAATGCGTATTCCACCTTGTTCTGCAGAAGTGCCGGTGAATGAAACATTCCCGCCATTTGAGAGAATACTGCCCGAATTGTGGACAATCCCAGAGACATTAGTAATAAAGCCCGCATAAACCCCCGTGTGATTGCCCGTTACTGTAATATCCCCCCCACCACTATTCAGGTTACCTGGATTGACGGCGGCTGCGGTGGAGACATTATTTCGGCCCTGGATGGTAAGATTCCCCCCATTGGAAGAGACGGTACTGGTGTTGAGAAAATACCCCGCTCCACTGCTATCCGCGTCAGCGAGGAGGGTGATAGCGGCGTTGTTGGTGGTGAGGGGGGCGTTGATGGTGATGTTGTTGTTGGCTTCCAGCGTCAGGCTCACGCTGGGATTGCCAGTGGCGAGGGAGGTATCAAAGGCGGAATTCACGGTGATGTCGTTGGTGGCCTGCAAATGGATATCGCCGAATCCGTTAAAACTTCCACCGGCTTGGGGATCGAAGGTCATGGTGAGGCCCGCATCTTCGGCGAAGGCTTCATCGGGAGCGGCCGGGGCATCTCCTCCGGCCACGACATCTACACCCGCGTTGTCAATGACGATGTTTAACGGGTCAATCAAAATGCTTCCAGCCTCGCCGTCCACGCTTCCGCCGTAGGCTTGACCTTGGAAATACACGGTTTCGTAACCGCTGACTTCCACAAACCCACCATCGCCGGAGATATCACCGCCACTCACGTCAATGGTTGCCCCGTTTTCAAACATTGTGGTCTTATCCGACCACACAATTAGTTCACCGGCATCACCCAAACCGGTTCCCCCACTAGCCGATGTCACACTGCCACTCGCCAGGGTGGTTTGCTCGCTGGAAGAAATCAGAACGCTTCCGCCGGTTCCGCCTTCGTAGGCATCGGCGGTAATTACGCCCGCCTGAAGGACTTTGTCGCCAACCAGCTCCAATGTCCCGCCATCAAAAGCCAGCTCGGTTCCGCTCACATCGATGATGCCGCCGTTCTTGAGCAACGCCTGCTGATCGTCGCTAAAGGCGTACACCCGAATGGATCGCCCCAGGTTGCTGGCGGTGGTCGCCCGGAGAATCCCGGTGTTGTTAATGGTCTCAGAATAAAAAGACTCCAGTAAATCGGACTGAAGGAAGATATGACGGGCGTCAATAGCGCCCAGATTACTAATGGCCGATTGATAGGTGTTCACCTGTTCCATGAGGGCTTGATTCACGGTGACATCCACCACCGTGTTGTCGCCTAAGGCTACCCGAATCTCGTCGCCCACCGCTAGATGGACGGTGCCTTCGGGGGCAAAGATGTTTCCCGTGTTCATGACCGCGCCCCCGGCCAGAATAACGAATCCACCGGTACTCGTCGCGATATTCCCCTCGTTAATAATACCCGCCGGACTCACGCCATCGGGTCGGGTAAAGACCCAGTTATCATTGAGGTAGTTGGAATTGGATAGATTCAGGGTCGACGCGATAAATCCGCCGGTGTTAATGTTGGCCGTGGCGCCCATGTTGATGCCCGCCGTGTTGGAGAGCAAAACCGTCCCGTTGCTGTTGATGTTACCGAAGATATTCGATGCGTTACCGCCCAAAACCCGATTCAGCAGAGACGACGTATTGGTGGGCAACAGAAAGTTCACCGTCTGCCCCGCATTCACATTAAAACTCTGCCACTGAACAACAGCCTGCGCG
>JAJCZA010000024.1 GCA_029262635.1 Vampirovibrionales bacterium
GGTGTTGCTAACTATTTGAGAGTTTTAATGCAAAAAGTAATTTAAGGCTTGCGACGACCATTGATTTTGATTTTGAATAGCAAAATGTTTTCCGTCGAAATCTTGCTAAATAGTGACGGATACGAGAATTCATTCCTTCTACCGTATAGGTTTCTGCCTTGGTTTGTAGGTGAATTTCTGACGGGATGATGACTTCGTAAGGTCGCCAATAATCACTGGTCACAACTAAAGGTTGCGTTTGCCTAACCCGTTTCCAAAGAGGCTTTAAAGTCTGTGAACCACGGCAACCTGCCTCGAAGTCAATAACGGTGTTTCGTTCACGATCAACCGCAAGCCACAGCCAGAGTGTTTTACTCTTTTTTTAACAAAATGCCATAGCTCGTCAAGCTCCAAAACCTCAACAACAGCAGGCTTAATCGGTTTTGGCAAGGCATCAGCCGCCGCCTTAATCCACTTAAGTACAGCAACATTACTTACGCCTAATAGGCGCCCAATCGCTCGAAACCCAAGACCCTCTAAATATAGCGATACTGCTTGTGCTTTTATTTCTGGCGAAAAACCTCTTGGGCTAAGTTTCACAAAAAGCCTCCCGCAGTTCTTGCACTTCCTTCTCTGTTTTTTATTCTGAAAACCGGCTTTAACATTTTTACTCGATTGACAACAAGGGCAATTCATAGTCTCTATCCTCTAAATAACACCTAGAGAATATTATATCTTATTTAGTTAGCAATACCAAAATAACTAACCCCTCTCTTCCTTTAAACACAATTCAGTTTTCAGGAAAAGCTTCTGCAGAAGATATCGCTTTTATTAAGCAAGCCATTTTAGATTCAGAAGAATTAGATAACGAATTGACCGAAGCCGTTAATGCAAAAAACAGCCTAAGCCAACAATACCCAGAGGATCGGGATATTGATAAAGTGGGGCAATTCATACTCAGTGAGCTTGAAGGAAGAATATTCGAAATAGGGTTAGCAAGAGATAAAAAGAAGCGAAGCGACTACTTATTTAAATACCCCCGCTCTAATGAAACACGCCAAACATTTCAATTAATCAAATTCAACAGCAAAAGCTCTCTTTCAAAGCTAACTTACCAAAAAATACAAAAAGAGATAAGGAAAAATCCGGCTTACTTATCACAACAGATGATTCTAATTAATGAAAAAGATATACTGGTTACCAGTAAAGTCTCTTGGTAGATAGACCCTATATAGAGTCAGTATATATTAGCTCAAAACACCCGAATCAACATTTTATAAATGGCTTCGTTAAATCGCTTAGAGCTAAATTTTTCCTTTGTGGCGAGATCTTGATAATGGTCTTCCATTCGGGCCATCTGTTCATCAAAAATGCCGTAGCGCTTCAAGACGGTATCGGCATTTTTTACGCACCGTTGAGCCAACTCTGGTTCCTGAGACAGGCGAATAATACTCTGTGCTAGTTGATCCGGCACTGTGGCTAAATCTTTTAACGATATTCTAAGACCGCTCTCCTCATGGGTCACCACCTGATCGTATGAGGGCAGGTCGCCTACAATGACGGGTGTACCGCAAGCCATAGCGTCAAATAAGGTCACTGGCATGCCATCGGTTCTGGGAATGGAAACCATCACGTCTGCCAAGTGATAATATAAGGGCAATTCCTCGTAGGGCACCTGATCCACCCAACGGACATGCCTTTCCAATCCCTGTTTAGTGATAGTCTGTTTCAGTTTTTGAACATAGGCAACCCGAACCGGATCGTTGGAGAAGGCGTCTTTTAAGAGGAAAATGGCCTCAGGAACCGTTTTCAGTACGTTGGGAATGGCGGCGACAATCAGGTCAATTTGATAAACAGGTGCTATTTGTCGGGGGCTCAACACCACGAAGGCATCCTCGGCGATATTTAGTTGTTGCCGTAGTGTTGAGAGTTTTTCTATGTTGGGGTGTTGATTAAACAGTGCCGCATCTGTTCCAATGGGAATCATTTCAATGGGCAAATTTTTTCCCGCCAGTTTTTGTGCTTCCCGCTGAAGGCTAGTATTAACAGCCGTGACCAGATCGGTCTGTTGTAAGGCTCCTTGATTCAGGGCTTTATCCCGCAAGAGGTGCATTTTATTTCGGTAATGCTCCGGGCGAAGGAAAATGTCTGACCCCAGGAGGGTGATGATCAGTGGATGAAAATTGGCCAGTGCCGCTGACCAACCCCGTTGATAAAGAAAAATGGCATGAAGGATATCGGGACGGAAATCCTCGATCACGTGTTGGATTTTTCTAGCACGTGCTTTAATCACATTGGTTTTGTTCGCTTTTTCCTTTCGGGCCAGTAGCTTATCCCGATTAGGCAAGGAAATCACCTTGACTCCATCAATTTTTCCGCCCTTATCAGCGAGGCAAATCACTTCATGCCCCTGTCTGGCAAAATAGTTTGTCCAGCGCTGAACATGGATATTCGAGGCGTCGGCCACATAGCAGAGCTTTAACTTTTTGGGTTGTGAGGAGGACATGGCCATTGGTTTTCTATACAATTAAAAAGTATTAAAAATCGGATTCAGAAGTCCATAAAAATCCACTTTGATGATGGGGCAACAAGCCGATCGAGTCAAGGAGAGAGAACGAGAAGAGAGTAATATTAAAGAAGGAAGCAAAAAGCCCATGATACAGTACTGGCTCATGAAAACCGAACCCGGCGAATATTCCTACGAAGATTTAGAGCGAGACGGTTGGACCCATTGGGATGGCGTACGGAATCATCAGGCCCAGAACAACATGAAGCAAATGGCCGTTGGTGATGAAGTACTGATTTATCATAGCGTGGGTCCCAAAGAGATTGTGGGCATTGCCCAAGTGTCTAAAAGGTCTTACCCAGACCCCACAGCCAAGCCCGGTGAAAAGTGGATCGTTGTGGATGTGAAACCGCTTAAAAAATTAGCGACTCCCGTTAAACTGGCTCAGATTAAGGCGACTCCTGATCTCTTGGAAATCCCTTTGGTTAAGCAGTCTCGACTTTCCGTTATGCCACTGGAGAAGCCCATTTTTGACCAATTGGTTCAAATGGGGGGTAGCCATTGAAAGAGAAAAAAAGAGTAGTTACTTAGATTAGTAATACTAAAAAATTTATAATTATTAAAAGCCTAACTCCCTTTCCTTTTTAGACGGAGTCGTCTTTTCTCTGCTAAAATTTAAACAAGAAAGTAAGAGGTTTTGAGGTCATGTTTCTATTTTTTTACCGACCCCGTTCTGGTTTATTCCAATCCTTTGTCTCAGTCGCTTTGGGTTTAATGGCCCTGGCTGGATTAACGGGCATGGTGATGGCCTGCCAGAAAGATGAAGCCCCCCCACTGATTGAAAAAACTTCAGGCCGGCGCGTTTTTTTTCACACGAAATTTCCAGCTAGCTATATTCTTCGACCCGCTGTGGCACCCTCTTTAAAAACCCTGCAAACTTTTGTTGAGTCTGACCATCCGGTTATGGCTATCAATGGGGGCTTTTTTGATCCTAAAAACGGAAAAACAACGTCTTATGTTAGCACCGATGGCATTCATTGGCTTGACCCAAAGGAAAATGAACGGTTAATGGAAAATAAGAGTCTGGCACCTTATCTGGAAAAGGTTTTAAACCGTAGTGAATTTAGGGAGTACCAATGTGGTGGGGGAAAAACATATGATATTGTTCCTCATAACACCTTAACGCCTGAGGGGTGTCGTCTTGTATTCGCTTTGGGTGCAGGCCCGAAGCTGGCTCCAGAACTTTCTTCGGAAGTCGAGGGTTTTATGGATTTTGATTCACAGGGAAACATTATTCGGGATCCTGTTGGTATGCACCGTCCCTATGCTCGAAGTGCTATTGGCATTACCGCCAAAGGAGAGGTGATTCTAGGTATGGGCGGTTTTTATCCTGGGGCGAGAACTTCTTCTATCCCTAAAATAAAGAGTTCTATTGGGTTCTCATTACCAGAAATAGCTGAGTTAATGAAAGAAGCAGGGGCTGTTAAGGTGCTGGCTCTTGATGGTGGGGGGTCATCGGGATTTTACCACAGTAGCCGCTTTCTTTACGGAAAATATACAAAAGAAGGTAAGCCCGAAAAGCGCCTTCTTAAGTCGGTTCTCATGGTATTCCCTCCCCAAAAGTAGTCGATTTTTCCCTTGAGCGCTAACTTTTTGTGCTAAAATGACGCCTTAAAGTCGTGTTTGATTCAGTTAATGAATCTTGTTAAGTCTTGAGAGAGTCATTCTGTCGTGAATTTGTTTCAAAACCATAAAGTGACCCTGTTTATTGTAATGGCGCTATTATTGGCTTCCATTCTCGTTATGGTTAAAAAGCCGCCCACCTTGGGTCTGGATCTTTCTGGTGGCTCTCGGCTGGTGATTGAAGGGGTTTCTCCTAATAAAGATACCCCGGTTACTCCTGACTCGATGGATGCTTTGCGTAAAGTCATTCAGCTTCGGGTCGATTCAGCGGGTGTTTCCGAGACCGTTATTCAGGACTCTGGCGATAAGCGGATTATTATTGAGATTCCGGGTGAATATGACTCCGAAAAGGCCAAAGCTCGGATTGGCAAGGTGGGTAATCTGGAATTCAAACGATTCAAGCTGGGTGAAGATAAAATTAGTGGTGAGTGGGTGCCTTCAGGCATTAGCGGAAAAGATTTGGCAGAAGTCGATGTGGGCACTGCTTCGGATAATTCTTGGTCAGTGAATTTTACCCTTAATAAAGAGGGTGCCCAAAAGATGAAAAAACTCACGGAAGAATTAATCATCGGGAATCAGCCATTAGGCATCTTTTTTGATGGTGAGCAACAGTCTGCTCCATCGGTTCGTGGGGTTATTTCGGATCAAGGTCAGATTACTGGCAGCTATGCCTACGAAGAAGCGAAAGAAGTCGTGGATATCCTTAATGCGGGTGCGCTTCCACTGGATATTACCTTTATTGAAGAGAGCTCAGTAAGCCCCTTACTTGGAAAAGCATCCATTAATCAAAGCTTTTTTGCGGGCTTAGGCGGATTGGTCGCGGTTCTTATCTTCATGGTGATTTATTATCGAATTCAGGGACTGGTTGCGAGTTTGGCGCTTGTTGTTTATACCTTCCTGACCTATGCCGCCTACAACCTTCTGGGTGTTACGTTTACCTTGGCAGGTATTGCTGGATTCATTCTCAGTATTGGAATGGCGGTTGACGCAAACATTCTGATTTTTGAGCGGACCAAAGAAGAGATCAAACTGGGTCGTTCGTTGGGCAAGGCCATCGATATGGGCTTTGACCGAGCTTTTCCATCGATTTTTGACAGCAACACAACGACGATTATTACTTGTGTCCTGCTTTGGGTGCTTGGAACGGGCTCTGTTAAAGGCTTTGCCCTAACTCTGGCTATTGGTGTCCTTATCAGTATGTTCTCGGCCATCAATGTGACCAGAACCTTTATGCACCTGATTCTAGGCAGTGGTCATGGAAAAATTACCAATCCTAGCCTGTTTGGTATCCGAGCCAATGAAATTGCCGAAAGTCGGTAAATTACCTTTTATTACCCCTGTTATGTTGGATATTACGGAAAAAGAAGCACATCATGAGACCTTCCCTTAAAGCGAAAACAAAAAATAAAGCCGATGCCAGCAAGGAAAAGAAAATAGAAACGCCTTCCTATCTTAAGGCAGGCCCGATTGATATTGTAAAACACCGATTTATCTACATTTTTATTTCGGCTCTTTTTCTAATTCCCGGCCTTTTCTTTATTGGGCTTTCCATTATGGATACGTCGTACCACTCTCCCGTTCGGTTGGGTATCGATTTTACGGGGGGAACGATTCTGGATTATGCTTTTGATCAGAAAATTATTCAGAGTGACTTACCGGTTATTCGAGCACTGCTTGAAGAAAAAGGCTATCCTGGCTCGGTTATCCAGATTCAAGAAGCGAAAGAGCCTGTGGCTTCAACACCTCAACCGGCTAGTACGCCTTCTGACGAGTCGGAAACATCTAAAGCAACAGAGACGGCAGAAGTCGCAGAAACCGCTCCTGAGAATAGGGTGGCAACCCCTGAGTCAAACCTTGACGCCCTGACCAAAGTGTCTATTAGGACGAAACAGTTACAAGGGCAGGACCATCAGCTTATTGAAAAAGCACTTCAGGAAAAATTTGGCTCCCTGACTTTGCTCCAGAAGAACTCCATTGGTCCGACCTTAGCAGGCGAGCTTTTGACCAATGGTTTGCTGGCTTTATTGTTTGCCTATTTACTGATTGTGGCTTATCTGACGTTTCGATTCCAGTTTGATTACGCAGTTTGCGCCATGCTCGCCTTGCTCCATGACACGCTTTTTGTCTTTGGCGTGTTTGCCGCATTGGGATATTTTTTTCAGATCGAAGTCGACAGCTTGTTTGTTACCGCTATTCTGACCGTTGTCGGCTTTAGTGTTCACGATACTATTGTTGTCTTTGATCGGCTTCGAGAAAATGCTCGGGTACTTTACAGCAAAAAACTTCCTTTTGCGGATATTGCCAACTTGAGTGTTAATCAGACCTTGGCACGGAGCATCAACACTTCAGTAACTACGTTGATTCCTCTGCTCGCACTTTATTTCCTCGGTGGCGAAACCACCCGGTCGTTTATTCTCGCAATTATTCTTGGGGTTATTGTGGGCACCTATTCCAGTATTTGTGTCGCCAGCATGTTTTTAACCTGGTGGCGTTATCGGGAAGGCCAGACGATTGCTACTGCCAGAGCGTGACGTTCTATAAACGTTATAGTAAGTGCTTCTTGAGAAAAACCGCCCAGCTAGTTTTTCTTTCGGACCTTTTTAAACACGCTTTTTAGTAGTAAAGGGCCAAGTACTCGTTTACCAGCACTATGGAATTGCCGTTTTTTATAAAGCTGATGGGCGCTTGTGCCGTGTCGACTGTCAAAATAGCTCTTTCGGTCGAGGATTTGGATCTCATAGGGCATAAAGAACCGGTTTTCCAGATGAGTGTCGGGGATCAGGGTTCGGATGAGTTGGCGGCAGGTGATATGAATCGATCGGTAGTCTGGTGAGCTGGCAGAGTTATGCTCAAACCCTTTGTCACCAGCGATTTCTGATTCAAAAGACTGGAAAAAATACTCCAAGTCCTTGAACCCTTTATCCCCAATTTGAATAAACTCCAATAGCGTATCGTAGTTCTCTCGAAATGTTTTTAAGTCAACAAGGGTATTGCGTGAACGGTTCGGAATCAAGTTGGGGAAGAGGACAACATTCTGTTCTTGCAAAATCTGAATCGCTAAAACAGCTTCGGCGGGTGTGTTAGTTACAAGGCGAACCCCAATGAGGTCATATAAGCTATGGGCGGTAACTTCTTTCTTGCAAAGCAGTTTAATCAGTGCACTGGCCAGCGTTTTTTCCGGTTTGGTTTCAAACAGGTACAAGTGTAACGATTTTCCGGTTGCGCCTCGCAGAATAAATGTACCGTCCTCTTGTTTGTCGAGAATATCGTGAAAATTTTTCAGGATTTGCTTGCGGGCTACGTCCATCTGGCGATAGTAGAGTCCGTTTTGGATATGTGCCAGCATGTGCATTGTTTTCAAAATAGAGCATGCCCAGTAACGTTCGGGCAGCGTATCTGAAGAGGCAATGACTAGTAGGTCCAGTGCGTCGGCAATATGTTGAAATGAAGTCGGTACACCTTCAGAAGCAAGTACATCGTCGCTTTCAAAAACCCAATCTCGTTTTTCACCTAAAAGATAGTTTTGGATAAAATTGATGGCATCCGCATAAAATAAATGGACTTCTGCCGCATCTTCCGGGTGGTGCATATCATAGCCGTAGCTAAGGAGAAACTGATAAGCCTCTTCCCGATTCTGAATGCCCATGGATGATAAATCAATAGAGGAAATCCCGTCAATAATGGCTTCAATGGATTCCCAGGGCATTTGTAGTGATTGAATATCCTGAATGGTGACCATTGATAATATCCCCAAAAAACGTTCTGTCCATAATACAAATAAATGGGTACGGCTTACACGATAGGTTTCGGCTAAAAAGCAGAAATATTCAGTATTTCAAGAGAAAGATTTACGATTTGAAACGATTTTAGCTTTTTAAAAAATGGGTCGTCCAACTCCTAAAAATCCCCATCTTGTTAAACTCTCTTTTATTATAGCCCATATGTTTGACAAAAAAGGTCGTCAGCTTTTTAAATGTCACCTATAATTAGGATAGGTTCTCTATGAGGATCCCTTATACTGAACACAAAGGAATTCAACCCGTAATCTGTTGAGGTCATTGAGAGTTATATGAGTATCTATCCCACCCAAAAACACTGGTTGTTTGCGTTAGCGCTTTGCGTGATGGCAAGTTATCCGGGCGTTAGCGCCGCTTATGCGCCTGAACATTCTCTTTTGGAAATTAAAGGTTTTTCTCCAGAAACGGTTAATATTATTGAGACTCAAACCGATCGGATGGAATGGAAAAGACCTTCGCCACCAGAGCGGCCCCCTTCTAAACAGTTTTTGCGTAATGTTTTTATCAACGACTGGACAGGCAATTTTGACCCGTTTGGTTCCCATATCCTTCGAGAACGCCAGTAGTTCTATCATTCCTGTTTTAAGCGCAATAAAAAGCCAGTGAACTCTATGAGTTCACTGGCTTTTTAAATGTTTATTTAACGAGAAGCCTGACTAGAGCAAGCCGTTTAATAGTAAAATACCTTGAGCGCCCAGAAAAGCCTCTTCCGACTGTTCACCCGATGAGAGTGTTTCTCTGGCAACTGTCAGCATTCGGTCGTTGCTAAACTTCTCAGTTAAAATGTCTGCGTGATCAAATTGACTCATTGGATTTCCTCCCCTTGTGCCTATTGGCAACTTTTTTATTTCCCCAATATAAAAAGTGACAGATCAAAAATATGAAGTGATGTCGTTCTCTTAAGTGAATAAAAACCAATTCTCAGGTTCAATTGCGTTTTTGAAATGTTTCTTTACAGAAAGACTTAAATTTCTCCTCTCGTTATAATAGAGCTAACCTTTGTTTTGTTGAACCGATGAAAGTTTGATGGTTTTGGAACTGAAAATTGCTCATTTATACCCGGATTTGTTGAATATTTATGGTGATCGAGGCAATGTGCTGGCTCTGTATCAGCGATGCCAGTGGCGGGGGATTCAGGTGTCTGTTACGGCGCTAGACTTAGGTGAAAAGGTTGATCCGGATGTGTACGACCTGTATTTTATGGGCGGCGGACAGGATGCTCAACAAGTTCTCGTGTGTGATGATCTTCATCAAACCAAAGCCACAGGGCTTCGGGAGGCCGTAAAGAATGAGGCGGTTTTTCTCACCATCTGCGGAGGTTATCAGCTATTAGGTCATTACTATAAGCCAATGCAAGGTAGGGAACTCAAAGGTCTTAGCCTGATTGACGCTTATACGGTCGCCGGTGAAAAGCGGTTGATCGGCAATATTGTAATCCAGCGAGATGACTCAACCGTTGTTGGCTTTGAAAATCACAGCGGATTAACCCACTTGGGAGAGGGAGTGCGTCCACTGGGTCGAGTTATCACAGGCTGTGGTAACAATAATGACGACAAAACCGAAGGGGTTCATTCGGGTACCCTTTACGGCACCTATATGCACGGATCGCTCCTCCCTAAAAACCCAAAACTAACCGACGAACTGATTGAACAGGCTTTAAGGCGGCGCTATGGCGAAATCAGTCTTACTCCGCTTGATGATACTCTGGAACAATCTGCCCATGAAAGGGCGGTCGCTTTATCCTCATGAAAAACTCAGTACCCTCCCAATGTTTCATGAAACAAACCGTCAGAACGCCAGCCTTTCTGTTGTGCTTTTTACTGTTTGTGGGTCTCTTGTTTCGCTTGTTATTTTTGGGGCATGAAAGTCTTTGGATGGATGAAATCAATACCCTGATGGTGACAACCACCCACGGTTACCCGTTGGCTATTTTTCCAGAAACCCAAACCGCTGAAGCTTTTTTCCAGAAACACCTAGCTTGGCAACCCATGGATTTTCACGTCTTGATGACCATGCTTCGCCAAAATGTTCATATGCCCCTGTATTATATTCTACTCAACCCATGGCTTGGACTGTTCGGCCTGTCTGAATGGAGTGTTAGAGGATTCTCCGTTCTTTTTTCTATTCTGATGCTGGTTCCACTTTATTTTTTGGGCAATAGCCTAGAGGCTCCCAAGAGGACTCAAAAAGGGATTCTCGCACAGCCCGGCATATGGGCTGTTCTCTTTGCTTTAACCAGTCCTTTTCAGCTTTATTACGCACAAGAAGCCCGTATGTATACACTGGCCCTGTTTTTTTCAGCTTTGTCCGCTTTAGGGCTTTGGAAGGTTTTATATGCTGATACGTCAGACCGTCAGTCCTCAGTATTAACCAAAATCACGCCAACCCACTGGAGTCTGATTTACACCTTTAGTACGCTTGGCGGTATTTTTACCCACTATGTCTTTCTTTTTCAACTTCCCTTTCATGCTTTGTTCGGGCTTCTGGCTCTGATTCAGCAAGCCAGAAAAGGGCAATCCCACCGGTGGCATCTGTTTCTTCCGTTTGCGCTTCTTTTTGGGGTTGCCATCTGGTATTGGTATCCTGTTTACCTAGAGCAAAAATCGGGTGTGCTGAATGTGGGTGACCACTTTTCGGATGGCCGCATGAAGCCCTTGCGTTATCTGGGCGTTTTCTTCTGGGAACCGTTACTTGTACTGGCGGGAAACGTTCGAAACAGCTGGCTGTTTTATTTTCCCTTGGGGATCGGGCTTTTTCTTGCTTGGTTGATTCCTGCCCTTCGACAAATGTTTCGGACAGTTCAGCTAAAAACCCACGGATTCCTGCTTTGTGGCATTATTCTTCCGTTGGCATTTCAGGTGGGTGTGGATTGGATTCAGGAAACCCATACCAGTACGATTATTCGTTACACATTACTCATTGCGCCTGCTGTTTATCTGTTTCTGGGACTGGTTTGTGCTGAGCTAACCTTCAATAGATTCTGGCAAACCGTGCGTCACCCTATTTTAGGCGCTATGCTGACTATTGCCATTCTTACGGTCTGGCCGGGGAGTCCTTTTCGCTACAAAGGAAAATTTGGCACTCGGGATAATGCCCGTTACTTGGCCGAAGAGCTTCAACCCGATGATTTGGTGATAATCAACGGTCCACTGGCCGCGCCGTGCACATTGGCTTATTACCTCTATCAAGCCAAACCGGAACAACCGATGATTTACTGGCAGAAGCAATATCGTACTCAAGGAGCTGTTCCCAAACCGACTCTGGAACAATTGGCTCCATACAATCGGGCCTGGCTGTTTAATTATCGAGGCGGTAAGAAGCGGGGGGTTTACATCCTGATGGATATTCTTAACGCGCATTATACCCTTGAAGAAAAAGCCCTTGGCCCCCGCCGCCGCCTGAATCGCTATCAATCACCTTAAACTTTGTAACAAACCCAACCCAAGCAGGAACGCTAGAGAAAGTAGAAGGAGCCTTAAATAAAGCTAGCTGTGCTGGCCTGGCCTGCATTCCCGCGAAAGCGGGAATGACAATAAAAAGACTAATGCGGTGTTAATGTTTGTCCGACACACTCTCGGAGTTTTAGGAGTTTTTGCCGAGCGATCTCTAAGGTTTCCGGGGTTTTGCTAAAGCAGAAGCGGACATATTTATGACCATCAGCTTTATTTCGGAAAAAACTGCTCCCCGGCACCACGGCCACCCCGATATCCTTAACTAAAAACTCGGCAAAGGCCACATCCGTCTCATACCCAAAACCGGAAATATCCGTCAAGACATAGTAGGCCCCTTTAGGCGTGAAGTAAGGAATCCCGGTTTCATCAAGAATCCCTAGCATGGTTTTTCGTTTTTCAGTATATGTCACAGCCAGTTCTTTGTAGTAGCTTTGAGGTAAATCCAAGGCTGCGACCCCAGCTCGTTGCAAGGGAGCAGGCGCACCGACCGTGAGAAAATCATGAACCTTTCGAATGGCACCGGTCATTTCAACACTGGCTAAAATCCAGCCCACTCGCCAGCCGGTAACACTATATGTTTTGGAAAGCGCGTTTACGGTAACACACAGGTCTTCCATTCCCGGTAAGGTGTGCATGGCCACGTGTTTCTCGCCATCATAGAGAATGTGTTCATAAATTTCGTCGGTAAAACAAATCACACCCCACTTTTGGCAGAGTTCGGCGATAAAGGTGAGTTCCTCTCGGTCAAACACTTTACCCGTCGGGTTGTTCGGTGTATTAATAATAATAGCTCGGGTCTTATTGTTAAAGGCAGCGGTCATCTCCTCTCGATTAAACGACCACTCTGGCGGATGGAGGGTAACATATCGAGGAACCGCACCGCATAAAATAGAGTCTGGGCCGTAGTTTTCGTAGTAAGGTTCAAAGACAATCACTTCGTCACCGGGATCCACAATGGATAACATGGCTGAAGCCATTGCTTCAGTTGCGCCACAGGTGACGGTTATTTGTGTTTCCGGATCCACATCCATTCCTAGGTGCCATTTGGTTTTTCGGGCGATTGCGTCCCGTAGGGCCTTGTCGCCCCATGTGATGGGATATTGATTAATGTCGTCGAAAATCGCTTTAGACGCCGCATCCTTCAACGCCTGTGGGCAGGGAAAATCGGGAAACCCTTGCGCTAAATTGGTCGCCTTATGCTTACTGGCCAAGCGGCTCATTTCCCGAATCACCGATTCGGTAAATGCATCCGCTTTTTTCGATGTCCGTGTTCGGTTCAACAGATTAACCAATTCAGCCGTCATAATAAATCCCTTACCCTCGACAAGTACGCCCGCATTATAAACGATTTCGGCCACAAAATAAAATCGGATCCAACTTTATCCGCAGGCTGTTGGTTTTTCCAGTTTATAGCCGCAAAATTTACAATAAACAGCATGATCATCGTGCCCATCTCGGCCGCAGGCATCGCAAGCCTGCGTGTTGAGGTGAACTTTTGATGAGACCTTGCCCAGTTCGACGGAAACAATACCGGTTGGTACGGCGATAATGCCATACCCCATAATCATGACCAATCCCGCTAGGAATTTGCCCAGCATGGTCATTGGGGTGATATCACCATAACCAACGGTTGTTAACGTGACAATCGCCCAATAAATGCTAGTAGGAATACTGGTAAACCCATGCTCGGGCCCTTCTATTAAATACATCAACGAGCCCACAATGACCACGAGGGTGAGTACGAAAAAAAGAAATACAGTAATCTTAGGCCGACTCGCCCGTAAAGCGCGTAGCAGCATACTGGCTTCTGAAAGGTAACGAGCCAGCTTAAAAATCCGAAAAATTCGTAACAACCGAAACACTCGAATCACAGCCAGAACGTGAGTTCCCGAAAACAGCAAACTTAAATAGGTTGGCGCGATGGCCAGCAAATCGATAACCCCAAAAAAACTAAAAATATAATTCCAGGGACGGCGGATACTGTATATTCTTAAAATGTACTCCAGGGTAAATAGCCCGGTAAAAATCCACTCAAAAGCGGTTAAGAGTTCGCCATAGGCTAAACTGATTTGTGACACACTTTCCAGCATAACCGCCAAGACGCTTAAAAGAATCACGACGAGTAATGCGATGTCAAACATTTTGCCTAAAGGGGTATCCGCTTCAAAAATAATCTCAAACAGCGTATACCTAAACCCGATACCCTTGGCCGGTTCTTCTCTATCCTGATTCCTCATACCCGTTATTTTACTATAACAGACCCCTTTGTAGGCCGTTTATTCTAAAAAATCACATTCTGACTCGATCTCTAAATCTTAAAGATACGCTTATAATATTTTGTTGATGCGATTCGTTATGTTAAAATAGGGAGGTTGGTTTAGTTAGACAAGGCGTTGGCTGAAGGCATGATGATTAATTTTTTAAGCATGGCCACCGGTAAGGAAACCGAAAAATTTAAGAAGCAACGAGCCTCTTGGCTGGCCGGGTTCAAAACCTTTACGTATTCGGCTTCTGACACAACCGCCGGAAGCCATGGCAATGGAGACGTGTTTGTCCGCTCAACTGCTTCAGCCGATTAAAAGTAGATAGGGAGTCAGCGTCCTGAGATACGAGATTTCGGTTGATTACGATGAATCACTCATGAAGCAGGCCGCCTGGGTGCTAACGAAAAAGCACCTACCGCGATTGATGACTATTTTTCTGATTGGCGCTATGGCAGGAAGCCTTTTGTTTTTCTATGGCTCAGCCTTGGAAACGCCTTGGGTCCCTCAAGTGGTGCTTTCTCTGCTTTTGGGTGGGTTTATCGGCGTTTCTGTATTAGCCTTCTTTTTGCCTCTCATGATTTATTTTAAATCACTTTCTCAAAGTAAAAAAATGCTGGAAAAACTTACGGCGCCAACCTTTACGATGACCTTTGAGTTGGATGCGTTTCGGGTTCAATCGTCTTTAGCGGATTCCACTATCCAGTGGAGTGCTTTTCAAAAGCTCTACCCTGACGAACAAATCTGGCTTCTGTTTCCTAACTCGGCCAGTTATTTTGTTATCCCCACAAAGTCTTTAAGTGATGAGCTATCGGCATTTATCTTGAGACAATTGGAAGAATGTCACGTTCCCATATGTCAATCGACCTTTAGTATTTAAAATCTTGGTTCGAAAAGAAAGTAAGAACCGAGAAGCTTAATGGAAGAAGGTCATATAAATTTGATACGCTTCAGCGATTAAAACCCCTCCCAAAACGGCGGTAAGAAGCTTCTTAATAGTCGACTCAGCCTCCAGTTTCTTGAGCAGTGCAAGAGAATAGTCCTGAGATGTCCCTTCCAGACGTTTGTTCATGCTTTTTAGCATTTCTTGAATAATTGGTGATGACTTTTTGAGTTCTCTTTCAAGTTCTTCGCGTTGTATCACCTTAACAGTGACTTCGGATTTAGCAATGGCGGAGGCGGAACGAAATCCGGCATGATCGAAAATGTACATTTCACCAAATACTTCATTGGGGCCCAGTTCGGCTAAGGTAATGGGGTTTTTTTGTCCTGTTTCTTTTCGAATAATGACGGACCCCTCAACGATTAAAAAGGTTTCATCCCCATAAATGCCCTCGGCAACAATTTTTTCACCGGGGTTAAATGATTTTAAGTCAGCCATAAGCGTGGTGCTTCCTTTATTGTGCGTATATGCGTATACATGTATAACGGAGCATCGTAAACCATGTTGTCACAGAATATCATATTTTAGGAAGGTCGGTGGAACTATAAAGATGAACGTAACAGATTCTTTTAAGGTCGGTAAGTCAAAGCTATAACGGAAATAGGGTTTCTTTTATTTTAGCTACTTTATGGATGATATTGATGACTGTACGTTTTCCCTGCTTATTGCGCTTTTTCGGCGGCGCTCCTTTTTACTTTTTATAGCATTTTGACACGTCGTACAGTGGAAGATAAGGATGAATGGTTAGCTACCCTCTTTGCGGAATGGGAAAAGAATGCTTTGTCGTGCAAAGTCAGGTTCTAGAAGAAATTTTTAACCCGACCTAGGTAAACAGGCTTATGAAGGCTGTTCAGACTTTTCAGCCTGAAAGGTTAATGAAGCTGAATTAATACAGTAACGCTGACCCGTCGGTTCAGGGCCGTCATCAAATACATGACCCAAATGCGCGCCACAAATCCGGCATAATACCTCAACACGCACCATGTGATGACCGGTATCTTTTTGGGTTTCAATGTTTTCCTGGATAAAAGGTTGCCAAAAGCTGGGCCAACCTGAGCCTGAATCGTATTTTTGCTTGCTATGAAACAAAGGCGCTTTGCAACAAACACACTGGTAAGCTCCTGTGGCCTCATGCTTATTATACTTGCCCGTAAAGGCGCGTTCTGTCCCCTTATTGCGGGTAACTTCAAACTGGTCCGGGGTCAGTTCGGCTGCCCATTCGCCGTCAGATTTTCGAACAAAATCAGTCATAATTAAGAGAGCTGGAATACAGCGAGTCCTTGCAATATTCTTACGTAAGTAAAGAGGAAAACAGACTAAGAATAGTATATCAGAAAAAATTAACAGGTCTGAATGTTCGGTAGGAATTGTACCTTGGAACAGAAAGTAACCTATAATAATAGAACGATTAAGCATATTTAAAGAAAAAAGGTTTTACACAGAGGAATGGAACTGCCTGATTCTTGTGAAGGATTTCACTTCCGCTACTTTTCGGCCGATGAACAAGGTGAACCCATCGAGGTTGAACCGTCGGTGGATTCGTTACGGGCTGAGGAGGTTATCCTTGATCGGGTGGCTCTCATCCTGAAAAATCGCCCCGATATCATGCGCCAATTAGCTTGCATGGAAAACGCAATGGAAATTCACTTATATCAGGACGAAGGCTTTAAAGATCTGGACATGGAACTGTACTTTATTGGTCGGGTAACGGTTGATGGGGATGAGGTCATTATGGAGTTGTCCACGGATGAGGTTTTATACGGTGGAAAGCTGGCCTCGGATGTACTAGATATTGTTGGTCATGAGTTGGTTCATGTGATTGATTTTCTTGATGAACTGGATGGCCAATTGCCGGGCTGGCCCGATGAAACGCTGGAGACATTCAAGAAAGCCCGGACGGTGGAGCAACAGAGGATTCGAGAAAACACGTCGTTTATGCCCGGCTATGGGCTGGTGAATGATGTGGAATTTCTGGCTGTTTTAGGCGAATCTTTTTTTAAACAGCCGGAAGTGGTTCGAAAGGAAAATCGAGCACTTTTTGACGCAATGAATGGCTTCTTTAAACTGTCTTCGGACGAATGGGCGGAGTTAGCCTGAAAAAACGGAAATCAACAACAGAATGACCTTATACACTGAAAAAGCCTTATCCATTTTAAAAAATAGCGGGCTACGCATCACAAAGCCTCGCCGATTGGTGATTGAATTGTTGGCGAAAACAAGCCGATCCCTTTCTGCTTATGAGATTAAAGAGGCCTTGGATCAGGACGGGCATAAAGTCGATACGGTTAGTATCTACCGGATCATTGACTGTCTTTACGAAAACCATTTGATTCATCGGGTGTTGACAACAGGTAAGGTGATGAAATGTAAGTTGGAAAATGAACACGAGTGCGAACTGAATCAGTCGGATCATTGCCATCACTTTTTAATTTGCCAGCAATGTGGTTCGGTCGAGGAAGTCCACTGTCCGGGAATTGATTCGGTGGTTTCTGCGATGGAAGAGGCCTCCGGGTATCGAATTAACCGACACTATCTGGAATTTTCCGGTATTTGTCCTCAGTGCAATTTGGTATAATAAAAATTTATTAAAGAAGTAGAAAAAAGGATGATGGCTATGACTTTACAGACAATGGCAATGAATAAGCTTATCAAGGGTGTTCAGCACTTTCAGGGATATGTATTTAACGAAAAGCAGGCCTTATTTCAGTCTCTGGCCAAAGGGCAGGCCCCCAAGGTTTTATTTATTACCTGTTCTGACTCTCGAGTGGTTCCGGCATTAATTACCCAAACGAATCCGGGGGAACTGTTTGTTATTCAAAACGCAGGCAACATTATCCCCCCCATGGTGCCTTACAAGGTGGGGTAGGGGCTTCCATCGAGTATGCCATTTCCATTTTGAAAGTCGAGCATGTGGTGGTGTGCGGTCATAGCCATTGTGGTGCTATGGGGGCTTTGTTGGATCGTCAGCACTTTGAAGACTTGCCTGAAACGATTAAACAATGGCTTCATTTCGCGGAAACCACAAAAACCAGGGTGGATAGTGATGAAGAGTCTCGTAGCGAAGAGCAGACCATTGAAGCCTATGTGGATCAAAATGTATCCGTTCAGTTGAATCATTTAAAGACCCTTCCGTCGGTCGCTTCTCGAATGGTTCAGAAGAAACTGCAACTCCACGGCTGGGTTTTTCATATCGAAACCGGCGAAATAATGGTGTGTGATCCCGATTCTGGTCAGTTCTCTCCCTTTATGGATTATTATGCCCGTGAACGTCTGGCGACAACTTAATTTTTAAAGCGCATTTTAAAGATTGTTAATGGTTGCGGTATCCAGCACATGCTTTATTTGGGGCAAGGCCAGGGATAGAGCATGGTTTAATGCGCTCTCAGGCTCGTAAAGGGCTTCATTCAGGTTAAATTGGTCGTTGACCAGAGGAAAGACACGCACGTTATCAGGCAAGATCAGCCCGGGCTCCTGTTGACCGCAAAAAATAAATACAGGTTTATCTTTTGCGGATTCAATTAAATAGCCGGTGGCTTTACCAGACAAAGACTGTGGATCCAGCTTGCCCTCAGTGGTAATAATCAGCGAACTTTTCTCGATTTGCTCCGGGATTCCTAGAAAATCACAAAGCAATTGGGAACCCGGTAGAAGTTGGGAACCCGGAATATGGCACAACCCGAACGCCAGTCCGCCTGCGGCCCCTGAACCTGGGAGGAGAGAGAAGTCTTCTTCTAAATCTCGATGGAAGACTTCAGCAATACGGCTTAACTCCCGTTCAAGATATTCCATATCCGCTTCGCTGGCACCTTTTTGTGGCGCGAAAATAGGGACACAGCCCATTGGGCCTAGAAGCGAAGTGTTGACATCAGAGACGATAACGACGTCTAGATTCTCTGGAAATGGTGAGGAAGGCGGAATAAGCTGATGAATGTGAACCAAGGCCGATGCGTTTAGTTTAAACTGAATCGGGTTATGATTCTTATTATAAAATCGGCATCCGAGCGCTTGTAGTGCCCCAACACCTGCGTCCGTAGACGCACTACCCCCCAATGTTACCAGAAGGGTCCATTTTTTATTAGGTGTCATTTGGGTCATATTCTGAGCCAGAAGAATGAGCTCACCCACCCCGTAAGAGGTGGCTTCCATAGGAGCTTTCTCCTTTTGAGGGAGTCGATTCATCCCATGGGCCTGTGCCGCTTCAATAACAATGAGTCGGTTTCTCATATGAACAAGATAGGAGGCTTCGACAGATTGTTCAGGTAGTGGGCCGTTAACAGTGGCTGTGATATTCTGAAATTCCGAGTCACACCAGGACAAAATGGCTAATGTATCATCACCACCATCGGTAATCGGGGTTAGCTGGGACGAAAGACCTTGTTGAACCAAAAATTCAGTAATAATTGTTCCAGCCTTTAGCGCTGGGAGGGAACCTTTAAAACAGGCGGGAGCCACCAGAATATGGGCCATGGGATTCTTTCTATTTGCTTCGGCTGTCAGAATAATCATAGCAGACGATGGAAAACTCGGGGAAACATAGAACACTATCGATAGTCGCTTCAGCCTAGATGTGTTAATCTATGTGTTGTTTTATTAGGCACGCTTTTTGGAGATTAATTTTCAGTGAACTCAATGAACCATGATGATTTTTATACTTTAGTGAAACGTTACGGCATGGATACGGGTTACACCAATATTTGGGGGGAATATCAAAACGCGCCGGATGAAACATTAATCCACATTTTGAACACATTGGGTGTTTCCGTGAATGATGCACAGGATAAGACGGCTATTTTAAGGGCCCTTCAACAATTCGATGACCAGCGATTAAACCAAATACTAGAGCCGGTTCTGGTCGTTCGGGAAAGCGATCATCCCATTAAGGTCAGGGTTCGCTTACCTAAGCAGGATACCTCTTGTGCCATTCAATGGGAACTGACAGAGGAAGTGTCAGAATCCACTGAAAAAGCCACGATTCATCAAGGCACCTTTATCCAAGATGATTTGCAATGGCAAACCAGCGGGACACTGGCTGACGGGACCGTCATTGACGAATATGACTGGGAAGTCCCGGTTGCATTGCCGTGGGGCTATCATTTGCTTTCATTCTTTAAAACGCCGGAAGGAAAAAAAGAACCCATGGCCGAAATGGCATTGATTATGGTGCCCAATCAATGCTACTCGCCGGATGCTCTTGAACGGGGAAGCCGAGTCTGGGGGCCGGCTGTTCAACTTTACGCTTTTCGATCCAAGCGCAATTGGGGCATGGGCGATTTTACGGATCTGAAAAATGTGGTCTCATGGTGCAGCCAAAATGGATCGGGCATTGTGGGCCTGAACCCGCTTCATGAGATGTTTCCTCACCAGTCTCGTCATATTAGCCCTTACTCGCCTTCAACCCGATTGTTTCTCAATACTTTATACCTTGATATTGAAGCCATGGACGACTTTAATGAATGTAAAGACATTCAGGACAAAGTACAATCCGAACCCTTTCAGTCGAGGCTCGCTCGATTACGGGAGCAGGACATGGTGGATTATGCTCAGGTGGCGGAGATAAAGCGCCCCTTAATGGAGCAACTTTTTGCCCACTTTGAAAAAGAACATTTAAATCAGAAAACTCAACGAGGTAAGGCGTTTCAGCAGTTTTTACAGGAGCAAGGACGTCCTTTATACCAACTGGCTTTATTTCAGGCCCTACAGGCGTTCCGTTACAAGAACGATATGCACCAGTGGGCGTGGCAGTCCTGGGGTGATGATTTCGCCTCTCCTTTGGCTAAAGGCGTTAAGGCATTCGAAGCCAATGAAACGCATCAAAAGCAAATCCAATACTATTTATACCTTCAATGGCAAGCTCATTTACAGTTAAGCGAAGCCAAAAACGAAGCGAAGGCGCTCAACATGCCAGCAGGTCTCTATCTGGACCTGGCAGTGGGTAGCGATATTTCCGGAGCGGAAGTGTGGACGGACTCCGAGTTGTTTGCGCTGAATATGAATGTGGGATGCCCACCCGATGAGTGCAACCAGAAAGGCCAAGATTGGGGATTACCACCAATGATCCCTTCTCAATTGCGTGAACGAGCCTATACCCCGTTTATTCGGATTTTACGCCAAAATATGGCTTATGCGGGGGCTTTACGACTGGATCATGTGATGGGGTTAATGCGGCTATTCTGGATTCCAAAGGGTCAGCCGGGCACAAATGGTACGTATGTCCAGTATCCATTTGATGATCTGTTGGGTATTCTGGCGTTGGAAAGTCATCGGAACCAATGCATTATCATTGGCGAAAATCTGGGGACAGTACCAGAACGCGTCCAAGAAAAAATGGATGAGTGGGGTATTTTATCCTATAAAGTATTCCTTTTTGAGCGTTATGCTCTGGGAACATTCAAACCAGCCAAGGATTACCCCAAAGAAGCGCTGGTTGCCCTGAGCACTCACGATTTGCCCACGATTCAAGGGTTTTGGGCCAGCGAGGATATTCGTATCCGGGAGCAACTGAATCTCTATCCCAACGACGAGTTCCGGGTGGCTCAAATTAATAACCGGGTCGACGAACGGCAAGGCGTTCTTGAACTTTTACAACAAGAGAATCTATTGCCCGAATCATTAAAGGGCCAACTGGCGGAATCGATTCCCGATATCTCGCCAGAGTTGGTGTTGGCACTCCATGAGTTTCTGGCCCGGACGCCCTGTTCTGTTTTCATGGTTCAGCTTGAAGATTTATTCGATCAACGAAAGCAAATTAACTTGCCCGGTACCGTGGATGAATACCCAAACTGGCAGCGTAAGGTTATGGCCGATTTAGAGGACTGGTCCTCGGATCCCCGAATGCAAAAACTATTGGAAAAAATGAAGCAAGCTTATGGCTCACTGGTACAAACATCTTAAACCCAGCCTGATTTTATCTCTGGTTGCTGGAGTACTGCTTTTGCCGTTAACCGGTTGGTGTACGAAATGGATGGAGTTTGCCAGCGAACAGGCAGGCCGCTGGGAGCGGATTTACTATATTGATGGGGATTCCATCAAGCTTGAGCGTCATGACAAAGCAGGCGATGAGCAAAACCTCTTCCGTTACTGGTATCGGGAAGAATATCTGGATCCGGCACGGCCTATTGATCAAGCCTTTTTAATGGAAGCCGACTGCGGAAAACGACGGTACCGCATTTTAAAATCCCAGAACTTGCCGGATGGCGCGCCCGCTCCCTGGCACGAAGAAGTGTGGTATATCGTAACAAACGCCCAATTATCGGGTGAGCTTCGGGCTTATGCTCATGTGTGCGGCATGCAGGGTCAGTAATAAACTTACTGTACCAATTTAAATATTAAGTATTCATTTATTCCATTTAATAAACATAAGATTATGCTATATTAGAATCACGGGGTTAAAAATCTGTTCCACCTCAGGCAATGATGGCCTGTAGAAAGAAAAAGTGATCAACGTTTTTTTAAACTCGGTTAGATCGGATGATTTTATCGTTTTCCCGAATGGATGCGGGTGTTTTTAGCAAGACCATGACGTGTCAATAATCACATTGACGAGACGTGCTTTCTCTTCTTATTTAGCTTCATGAAAGCGCACTCATCAATCCGTGTCGGGAGAACTGTTTCATGATTAGAAAAGCCAAGAGAAGAAGGCGCGATCCCGCTGATAGGATAAATCGATGGATGAGTGCGTCAATCGCCCGGTTATTCATTGTGAAAACAGCGTAATAAAACCAAAATAGGTGCGTAACATTCCACGTCGTCCGAGATAAACCTTCGGGCGATTTTTTTTGTAAAAACTGCCATAAATGTCACTGGCTCAGGTCTTTTGCCAAAAATCTCTTTAAAAAATCTGTTTGACAGCCCAATCCATTCCACCTAACATATTACAATAATAGTGAACTAAAAAGGAGAAAGCTAATGCTTCCCTCTATTCAAACATCAAAACCTATCCAGTTCGGCATACGTCTTGATATTGAAGGGTTTGAGAGTAGACAAGAACAAGACATCGCAAACTATTTAAGCAGTCATTTTAATACCTTACCCGATTCAGTCAATTTTACTGTCCGACCTGACGGAGACGATGGTATGAGAATCGCTGTTCACAAAGATGTCGTCTCCGTTGCATATGCTCTTGTGAGAGACCTCTATAGTTCTTCTTTAGATGAAAGAATTCAAGAAACTATGGCAAAATTAGAACAAGAATTACATCAAGCTTGTCTTGATCTTAATTTCTGGAGTCGGTCAGGAAAGGAATCTTAATCCTTTGCTGAGAAAATTTGAATAAATACTTAGGAGAATACCATGCCCCTCAATATGCCACAAACCCGTTTTGGCGCTGTTTATAACAACCCATTAGCAATTCTTAAAACAGAAGAAGATTTTGAGCCTTTTTACGTTGGTAGGAAATTTTACTATGCTACAGATGATGCAAAAAGTCAGGATTTAACGACTATTCGCACGCTAAATGAAGATATTAGAGAGGCAATAAAAACCGAAACAAATCAGAGGATTCTTAAAATTCAAGAAAAATCAGAAAGAGTACAAAAAGAACTCGCCGCCAAGGCCATTGATGGTTAAATGGAATGAGCTTATTAAGTATTACAACTCTTCTCACAAATAATTCCTTACCAAGGAAAGACTCTTGAGCTTGCCGCCTCCGAAGAATTAGAAAGCGTAAAAAGAGAACTTGCCGTCAAAGTAACGACTGGAAAATAGCCCACATAGGCTAAACCAATTGGTTTTTGTTGTTTCATCAAATTTTCTGGTAAAGTATAAGTATGAATGGTTATTAACATAGGACACCACATCTCATGAATATGAAACTCGGTTTGCTTTTCTCTTTGGTTACCCTCATCGCGCTCTGTTCTGCAATCAATGCCTGGGCTGTCGATTCCGTTGAACGGTTGGAAGTCCATGACGTGACCTGTGTAAAAGCCCGAAAGCGATTCCATGAAGAGGCTCGTCGGCAATGCATCACCGAGGGAAACCAACTGCAAAGCTCTATCCCAAAAGAATGCGAAGCCGTTAAAGACCCTTACACCGGATTGGACCGTGTGGTTCAGCATGGTGAGGTGAAGTGCACCATTCGAAATTAGTGCGGGTTAAAACGAGAAATCACCCCAATGCCCGGCCGATCGGGAAGGGTGATCTCACTGCCTTTGAATAGAAGCCCTTCGTAAGGGTCGTTCGCAATGAGCAGGCAGGCGTCGAGATCCGCATAATCAACCAACGGCGCAAGATGAGCAAAAGCCGTTACCGAAATAGAGGTTTCAGCAAACCCGCCTAGCATGACTTTGAGGCCATGCTCCCGAGCCGCATAAATCATTCGTTTTGCCTCAGCGAGCCCGCCGGTTTTAGTATGCTTCAGGTTGATGGCGTGAAACAGATCGGCACATCGAGGAACATCTTTCAGGGTATGACAGTTCTCATCCGCCATAATGGGGACGGCTCCCTCGCTTTTCAGACGAATATAATCCGAATCGGGCGAAGCCAGCTGAAGAGGGGCTTCAATAAACTCGATGCCCAATTCATAGAGCTTATCGCTTATAGAAAGCGCTTCATCAAGAGTCCATCCCGCGTTGGCATCCACTCGGAGCGTTGCTTTTGGGGCCATGGCTCGAATAAGCCGAAGAATTTCCAAATCGTCAGGACCGCCAAGTTTGATTTTCAGAACATCATAACCTCGCTCCAGAGCGATTTTTGTTTTATGTCGTACGGTTTCCGTATCAGCAATGCCAATGGTGTAAGAGGTTTTAGGAAGAGGCGTAGGCTCAAGCCTCCAGAAAGTATAAAGGGGCTGTTGTCGAATTTTCCCTACCAAATCATGAAAAGCGATTTCCAGCCCGGCTTTGGCGGCCATGTTTTCTGGGTATTGGGCCAGGCGTTGTTCGAGTTCCGGCAAATCCAGCGGATTGAGGCCTTCGAGTGCTTGCTCTTGAACTAATCGATCATAAAAGGCCATTACCGTTTGGTACGTTTCACCATAGAACGAAGACGGAACAGCCTCACCAAGGGCAAGTAAGGTTTCTCCCCGGTGCAGGTAGGTGAGTTCAACCCGAACCGTCCGGGCGACTGTTTTGATGCTTCTCGAAATACCAAAGGGAAACTCCATGGGAAGTTCCATAAGGTGCCATGAAAATTGAAAAGTCATTTATTTACTCTAACAGACTATTTGGCAAGGCTCATGAGTAGGGCGGTCAGTTTGGCCATGAACCTTAAGGTAAGGGCATCCATGCCGGAGAGGGGTTTGCCATCTAGTGACCGGTAGGGTAATGAAGTTTTAGGACGAGAAGCCCGGAGTTCGTCTAGCGTTTTGGCCTTATCAGACGCTAACGAGTCTTCTCGAAGGGGTTTACCCGTTTTCAGAATATGGGCAATCCGCTTGCGGGTTTGGGGCGTTTTCATGAGAGAAAGAAAACATTCCCGCTCTAACTGCGCCACATCGTTTTCAGATAGTTCTTGAGTAACATACGTGTCGCCGCCCGTTAAAACTTCTGCCAACGCGTCGGCCACCACCACGTCATGCCATGTGGCATCGCCCTTGGTATAAAAATCATCCAACGCCATATTCAGCGCCGCCCGACTGCTGAATCCTGGCAGTTGAAACCGGGTTGGTTCTGGTGGGGTATAGTTTTCTACCATGGTTAAAATCCGGGCTTTGGCTTCGTAGAGCAATCGATCTGGGTTCATGGTGATATAATCGCCTTCTCGAAGCCAGTGTTTGGTGAATGCATCCTGAGCGGAGGTAGAAACGGAAAATTGAGGCATCAGGATCGCCTGAAACGCTTCTCGAACCGGTGGCACCGGACCGCCTTTAATTTTACCTGCTAACTGCCCTAGCTGGCAACGTTCCAGATAACGAACGCATCCACCCCATCCAGGGACAACGCCCACACCACTTTCTACTAACCCCATATAGGTTTCACCACTGGCCTGAATCCCATCACAATGCAAGAGAATCTCACATCCGCCACCCAGAGCCATGCCGTTGGGTGCGCCAATAACGGGGAATGGGGCGTTTCTCATCGCGTTAAAAACGCTTTGACCTTGATAAACCAAAGTCTCAACTGCTTTATACATACGATTCTCAATAACCGATGAAAGCAAACACGCTTTCATTATCGGGGTTTTCGCCAGTTTAAACCCAGCGTCAACCAGTCCTAAATTAGCGCCCAACGAGAAATTTTTAGCTTCGTTATAAATCACGAGTCCTTTATAAGGCGACTGCTCCAAGCTTAAGAGCTGAATGGTTTGGTTAAGAACCCATAAAGTCGAAGGATCCAGCGTGTTCATCTTGGAATGAAATTCCAGGCAGACGATGCCGTCGCCAATGTCCCACAAACTGGCAGAAAAGTCGGTAATAAGTGGCTTGGAAGCTCGTTTGATGTCCGACAATACCAATACACCTTCGTCTCGGACCCAAGGAGCATATTCAGCAGTGTGGGTTTTAAAATCAAACACCAATCGGCAGAGTCTGCCGTCGATTTCCTGATAAAAAGGTCGGTTTTTTGCGATTTGCAAGGTCGGCGGCAGTTCGATGCCATCGGCTTTTACCCGATCACAAAACCATTGCATGCCCAACTGATCAATCAGCTCAAACGGCCCCCATTTGGCATTATATCCACCGTGGAGCGACCGATCAATATCCACAATGTCATCGGCGATTTCAGGGACAAGAGAGGCGGCGTACAGTAAGGTATCCCGCACCACGACCCAAGCAAATTGGGCCAAATTACCATCGTGTTCAAATACGGCACGCGGTCCGTGCTTTTTCGCGTTCTGGATATTCTTCAGCCGTAATTTGCCAATATCATAATAGTCATCGGTTTCCAGATTCAGGGCCTGCTTCTGCTTCGTGCCATTTTCGTTTTTTCGCATCCGATAAAATCCGCCTTTGGCGGATTTCCGCCCGCCCCGGCCATCGGAAAGTAAACGATGGATCAAGGCGAGGCCATGCTCATGGTCAAAGGCACAGAAGGGATCGTCATCGTCAATACCCTGAAGCAGACTTTCGGTCACATGGGGCAAAATGCCAATCCCAACCAGATCCAGCAGGCCAAAAATCCCTTCTTTTGGAAAACCAATTGGATGACCTAGAACGGCGTCAGCTTCCTCGATTTTAATGTTTTTTTCAATGGTTTCCGTAATGGCTCGGAACATGAAATAAATGCCGATTCGGTTGGCGAGAAAAGCAGGCGTGTCATTGCAAACCAGCACGTTTTTTCCCAGTTTGGCATCGCCAAATTCTCGCATTATGCGAATGGTCTCTGGATCGGTCTCATCGCTAACCACGATTTCCAATAGGTGCATGAATCGGGGCGGGTTGAAAAAGTGGGTAATAACAAAGTGTTTGCGAAAGGCGTCAGAGCGTCCTTCCACCAATGTTTTCAATGGGATAGTCGAAGTGTTGGATGACACAATAGCATCGGGCTTTTTCAGGGCTTCAATCCGGGCAAACAAATCTCGCTTGATGTCGATATTCTCGATGACCACTTCCACGATCCAATCGGCATCCCGAACGGCTTCGGCTAGATGGTCGTCAATATTACCCGGGGTCATCCTGCTTGCGTTATTGGGATTCATGAAGCCAGCGTTGAGCGGATCTTTAGCTGGAGTGGCTTTTAACATACGCTGAATAGCGGCTTTGGCGATGCCATTGCGGTCACCACCATTTTGAATAACCTCTTTGGGGATAATATCTAGCAAATAGACATCAACCCCGGCATTGGTCAGATGGGCGGCAATGCCGGAGCCCATGGTGCCCGCACCAACGACCACGGCTTTTTTAATTTCTTCGCCCATATGAAAGGGAAACGTTTGTTGGCTTAAATCGGTCATTTAGTTCAAAACTTTCGGGTTTTCAAGAATCATGGCCACGCCTTGCCCCCCACCAATACACATGGTCGCCAAGGCGTAACGTTTATTTAACTGCTGTAAAAGCCGGGCCGCCTTACCGGTTATTCTTGCACCGGACGCGCCAAGGGGGTGTCCCAAAGCAAGTGCTCCGCCATGGATGTTCAGTTTATCGATGGGGATCGTCATGTCCTGCCGCTCAAATTCCTGAAGCACGGACAGGCATTGGGCGGCAAAGGCTTCATTCAATTCAATGATATCCATGTCTGCCATGGTAAGACCCGCTCGGGCTAAGGCTTTTTTACTGGCTTCCACCGGGCCAATGCCCATAATCTCAGGCTCACAACCAGACGAGGCGAACGCCTTCAGGATAGCGATCGGAGACAGTCCACGGGTGTCAGCGTATTCTTGTGAGGTGAGCATCACCGCGGATGCACCATCAGTATGGGGCGACGACGTTCCAGCGGTTACGCTGCCGTCTTGCTTGAACACGGTTTTCAGCCCCGCCAGCTTTCCCAGATTCGTATCTTTTCGAACGGCATCATCGAAGGTCAGTCCATTAATGGGAATAATCTCACTCTCAAAGTCATTTTCATCCTGCGCTTTGGCCGCTTTTTGATGAGAAATCATCGCAAATTCCTCTTGAGCCAACCGAGAAATTTGGTATCGCTCCGCTAAATTCTCGGCGGTAATACCCATATTGAGGAAGCCCTTGGCGTGACCGCCGTAAATTTTCGGGTTCAGCATCGGATTCCACCCGGCCAGCGGAATGCGGCTAATGGATTGCACGCCAGTGCAGATCATGACATCAGCTTCCCCCGCTAATATCGTGTTTTTGGCATCGGCGATGACATGCATGGACGAGCCACAAAAACGGTCCACGGTGACACCGCCCACAGTGTTGGGCAGGCCGGATTCCGGGTGAAGGACCACCAGACGGGCCATATTCAACCCCTGTTCAGCTTCCTGATGAACACAACCGGTGAGAAGGGTTTCCACATCGCTAGGCGATATGCTTGTCCGGCGAAGGAGTTCGCTTACTAACACAGCCAGCATATCATCGGGCAGAACCTCGGCGAGTTGCCCCTGCTTATTGCGCCCCGAGTTGGGTTCCACGGCTCGCGCAAAAGGGGTGCGGACGTATTCGACAATAACAGCTTGTTTCATGACAGTTGCTCCATGGAGTCCACGTGATTATCCGGATGCGAATTCGATTTTTTGAAATCCAGTACATTCTTATTGCGTTCTTTTTCCTGTAACTGTTTCCAGTCGGGTTTGCCAACGGCGGTTTTCGGGATTTCCGCGGTGACAAATTCAATGTATTTGGGAAGTTCGAGTCGGCTCAAATCTTTTGAAATAAATGCTAGCAAGTCTTCCTCATCCATGGCGCCCGCGCTTTTAAGTCGGACAAATGCTTTAGCTGCTTCTCCAGAGCGAGGATCTGGAACGCTGATAACAAGACACTCTGCCACAGCCGGGTGTTTAGCGATAGCTTGCTCGATTTGCGTGGGAAACACACTGTAGCCGTTAATAAGAATTAATCGCTTTTTTCGGTCTACAATGTGCAAGTAGTAATCCTCATCGAGATAGCCAATATCGCCGGTTCTCAGCCAGCCGTCCTGCAGAACCTGACGACTTTCCTCTTCCTGATTATAATACCCTTTCATGACTTGGGGGCCTTGGATGCAAATTTCACCGGTTTCACCCAGCTTCAGGGTTTGATTTGGGTTATCCGGGTTTGTGATTTTAATCCGGGTTTGAGGCAGGGGTAAGCCGACGGACTCGGGCTTATTTAATCCATAAGGCGGATTACTGGTTGCCACGGGAGCGGTTTCGGTCAGACCGTAACCCTGTTTAATAAGACCGGAACGTCCACTAGTGGATTCAAAGTCATCTACCAACGAATGAGGCAAAGCGGCGCCACCAGAAATGACCGTTTCTAGTCTTGATAAATCATAATGATCTGATTTTGGGTTCTCGCAGAGGGCTTGTAACAGCCGGGGTACGGCCGGAAATAGGGTGGGTTTTTTATCCTGAAAAGTTTTTAGGGTCTCTTTCATGTTGCGCGGATCGGGCAGAATTAACAACTCGCTTCCTATTTTCAGACAAGTGAGCATGGCGACAGTCATTCCAAAAATATGAAAATAAGGAATTGAGGCTAAAACCCGTTCTTTTCCCGGTTCTAACAGGGCGCTGGAAGCCGGTTTGTTGCCTGAAGCTTTGAAATATTCTTCAATTTGGGTCACATTGGCCACTAGATTACGATGGGTAAGCATAGCCCCTTTAGGGCTACCGGTTGTACCACCGGTGTATTGCAATACGGCTAGATCGTCTGGTGACAGGGTGACGGGTTCTAATGATTGATTCGTGTTGATTAGGTCTTTATACGAAATCACCGGAGATTTGAGGGGGTTGTCTCCAGTGGCTAGCTTTTCCTCTTCCGTTGGATGGGCAATCTGCGAATACTTGAAAATTCGGTAAGCGTGGGCTTTAAAGAAGGGCAGGCTGTCTTCCATGCGGCATTTAATGACATGGTCGAGGAGCCCTTCTTTCTGGAGTTGAACCGACTTTTCGTACATCTCCTTCAAGTCCATGGTCACCATAAAGCGAATGTTACTATCCTTTACCTGTACTTGCAGTTCACTTTTTGTATGCATGGGACAACAGTTCACCACCACGGCACCGGCTTTTAGAGCGGCAAAAAACATGATGGGATAATAGGGTGTATTGGGCATGTAAAGTCCGACCCGAGTGCCTTGGCTCACGCCAGCCGCCTGTAGACCGGCAGCGGCTTGATGGATTTGACGATTTATTTCCTCATAGGTGTATTTTTTACCCATGAAGTCAATGCAGGTTTTCGATGCGTAGCGTTCAAAGGCTTCGTCCATCAAGCGAGTCAAATCCACGTTTGGGATATCAACGTTCCACCGGGTGCCTAAAGGATAATTTTTTTTTAGGCTATTTCCGTCGGCCAGGGCTAAGTTTTTGTCTTCAGCGGGCTTAGAGCGATCGAGAGAGAGATCAAAATCATCGACCTCAACCACTTGGTGGCGAAGGGCTTCGGTAGCTTTCAAATGTTGAGCGTCGCTGCCGCTAATCAGACCTTTTTCAAGGGCTTCGGCAACAAGGGCCTCGGATTGTTTAGCGTTGAGCTGACCGTTCCGTTTAGCGTTTCGTAGTTTGAGCTCAATGGGTTCGGCCTGAACAATGGCGGTAAAGCATCGTTCCAAAAGAGTCAGGGCTTCGCTTTCTTTATCGGGTAAGTAGATGCCTTCGGTGAGGTCATCTCGAACCCTTCCGGGATTGTACAAGGTTTGAGCAACCTTACGCTCTAGCCGATGAGAGGGGGGGGTAAACGGACGTCCTTTTGGGAAAACAATCCAGCGAAGCCCGACAGCCATAACCGGAAGGGGGAAGTTATTCAGCAGGCGATCTATGCTTTCTTCCGTCTGGTAAAGCAGTTGTTCACACGCCCACTCCATCAAGGGTTCATCTTCTTTCAGGCATCCGTTGGTGGAAAAGTGCCGGAGGGTGCAAGATGTTAAATACAGGTAGCTCATGGCGTCGCCAAGTAGGGCGGAAATCCGTTCTTTTCGCTTAACAGCGGAACCCAAAAGCATTAGGATCATATCCGCTAGTGTGGCATACGCGGCGCACAGCCGATTCACGTGGCGGTAATATTTTTTCAGTTTTTTGGATTGTCTCGCACTTTCAGGAAGAGGGCTAAAGTGACCACTAAAGAGCCCATAAACAAAACTATTAACCGTGTTGCTAACGCTCAAACGGACGTGTTGGGCCATCAGGTCGCTAAAATCTTTCAACGCCTTTTTTTCGTCGTCTTGCAAGGCGGCTTCCATTTCTTTCAGGATGTAGGGATGAGAACGTACGGAGGCTTGCCCAAAGATAATTAGGTTTCGAGTTAGAATATTAGCCCCTTCTACGGTGATGCCAATGGGCATGCCTTGATAGAGCGGGCCAATGAGGTTGCCCGGACCTTCGCAGATGGCTTTGCCGCCAAGGATGTCCATGCCATCATTCACGACCTGACGACCGGATTCGGTGAGATGATACTTAAGGATGGCGGAAATAATGGTAGGATGCTCACCTCGATCTAGCATTTGCAAGGTCGCCAAGCGAGAAGCGTTCATCATGTAGGTCGTTCCAGCGATTCTGGCGAGAAACTCCTCGATGCCTTCAAATTTTCCAATGGGAAGCTTAAACTGTTTGCGAACCCGACTATAGGCTCCGCTAACCCGACTAATCAGTTTGGCCGAACCCACAGATAGGGCAGGTAGAGAAACGGATCGTCCGACAGAGAGACATTCCATGAGCATTCTCCACCCTTGACCGGCGTAGTCTTTACCACCAATAATATTTTCAATAGGAATCCACACGTCTTTCCCCTTAGTGGGCCCATTATGGAACGGAATGTTCATAGGGTTGTGACGTCGTCCAATAGTAACACCCGGTTGATCTGTTGGGATCAGGGCCAGTGTAATGCCATAATCATTTTTACTCGAATTTCCCAACAGGCCGTTGGGATCCTGAAGTTTAAAGGCGAGACCCAACAAAGTGGTGATAGGGCTAAGGGTGATGTAGCGTTTTTCCCAGCTTAGCAGGATGCCCAGTTGGCCATCCCGTTCGCAAACAACGCCGTGAGAAGTCATACTAGAGGCATCGGAACCGGCATTGGGTTCCGTCAAGGCGAATGAGGGAATTTCTTCGCCTTTAGCCAGACGAGGTAGGTAATAATCTTTTTGTTGTTGGGTGCCGTAGCGGGTTAGAAGTTCTGCTGGGCCAAGAGAATTGGGTACCATGGCGGTAACACAGGCCGTGACACTTCGGCTGGCCAATTTTTGAATAACTTCTGAATGGGCGTGGGCAGAAAAGCCGAGGCCCTCGTATTTTTCCGGAATGATCATTCCGAAAAAGCCTTTTTCTTTCATAAACCGCCAGACTTCGACCGGCAGATCCTTGTCTTCGCTTCTAATTTTCCAGTCATCTAATAAAGCGCACAGCTCGTTGGTCGGACCATCGAGAAAAGCTTTTTCGGCTTCAGTTAATTGGGCCAGAGGCAGATCTAGCAAGTTATCCCAGTCGGGCGAGCCCGCTAAAATACTGCCCTCAAATCCGACAGAACCCGACGAGAGGGCTTCCTTTTCCGTGTCGGATATTTTTACTTTTCGAGTGTCTTGAAACGCCTGATTTCTCAGGGGAAAGAGTAGGGTGTTAACCAAGGTTTTGTAGAACAGGTGGATCATCTGACTATACATGCGATAAACTTCCTCACTGATTCTTGAAGAGGCTTGTCAACAAATTCAAGAATCCAACGACTAAAAACTCATAGGGTTTCCAAAATGCAAAGGTGCTATTCATCATTTCGGTTTAAATCCGAGAATCTTTAAGAATCGATAGAATTTTCAGTCAAGCTTCCCCCAATTTACCTATTTTAGAATGACCCTCATATCAAAGCCCTAAAAAGAACGAACAGTATATTGGTACTGTCTTTGTGACAGGAACCTTGTTATAATGGCCCCTCTTCATTTGGTAGCAAAGATTAGGATCTTCCGATGCCCGTTTCTGTAAAGATATCTCCTGCGAAGGGTCAACCCGTGGATATGGAACGGCTGGAAACCAATGTTTTAAAAGAAGTGAATAAGCCTGGACGCTACATGGGGCTAGAAGAGGGAGCATACCGTAAGCCGTTTAAGCAAGCTAAAGTCCGTATGGTGTTTACCTTTCCGGACTTGTATGAAATTGGCATCTCCAACTATGGCATGAAACTCCTGTATAGTGTGGTTAATCAGCATAAGGATTACATGTGTGATCGGGCGTATGCTGTGGCCAAAGACATGAAAGAGAAACTGGCCGAGGAAGATATTCCCCTGTTTGGGGTTGAGAGCAAGGTGCCCATCAAGGATTTTGATCTGATAGCTTTTTCCCTTCAATACGAACTAAATTACACCACAATTCTTGGCGCGTTGGAAACAGCCCAAATTCCATTTCGCTCAGCTGACCGTTCCACGATGGATTACCCGATTTTAATTGCTGGAGGGCCTGGCTCTGGTAACCCCATGCCCTTAAGTCCATTTTTTGACGCATTTATCATTGGTGATGGGGAAGAGGTGTTGATTGAGATTCTGGATGTGATTCGGAATGCCAAACAAAAACGCCTAACCAAACCGGAGCTGATGGAACAGCTTTCTCAGGTTATCGGGGTCTATATTCCGGGTGTAACAGAGCGAGCGGAGAAACGGATTATTGACATCGCCGAGACTCAGGTAGATATTGCCCCACTGGTACCGTCAGTCGCATCAATCCACGACCGGGTAACCATTGAGGCCCGTCGGGGATGCGACCGTATGTGCCGGTTCTGCCAGCCCTGTTTCATTAATCTGCCAGTTAGAGAGCAAAGTATCGAGAACATCAAGAAAAACGCACTGGCGGAACTTGAGAAAACAGGTTACGAAGAGTGCTCTCTTCTTTCATTGTCTATCGCCGATTACTCTTACTTCAAACCCTTGATTCTGGAAGTCGCTGATGTCTTAAAAGAGAAAAATGTGTCACTTTCTCTTCCCAGTCAGCGGGCTGATCGTTTCAGTACGGAAGTAGCGGAAGCCGTTCAAAGCATTCGAAAAAGCACCCTGACTTTCGCCCCAGAAGCCGGGACGGCTCGCATGCGAGATGTTATTAACAAGAACCTGAGCGATGACGAAATCATGAAGGCCGTCACTTCAGCCTATCAATCGGGCTGGAATAAGGTCAAACTCTATTTTATGATTGGCCTGCCCACGGAAACCAACGCTGATCTCGATGGCATTGCCGACATGATACGGCGGCTTCAGGCGGCGTGTCGGGAAATTCGTCGAGACTCTTCCCTGTCCATTAAAAAAGTGCTGGAAATCAACGTCACCCTTTCTAATTTTGTGCCCAAGCCCCACACCCCCTTTCAGTGGTTTCCACAGGACTCCATGGCCATGATTAAAGAAAAACGCCAGTATATTAGACAGGCCTTTAAAGGCATTAAAGGAGTGAAACTGAACTTCACGGATCCGGAAATTAGCAAGCTGGAAGCCGTGATCTCTAAAGGTGGACCAGAACTAGCTGACGTACTAGAGTTAGCTTACCTGAAAGGGGCGTATCTCGACGCTTGGGATGAGATGGAACCCTTCCAGAAATGGTTCGAAGCCTTAGCGGAAAAGGGGTTTGAGCCAGAAAGCTACACTCGTGAGCGATTGGTAGACATTCACGACAATCTGCCATGGGATCCCATTGATATGGGGTTAACCAAGAAGTGGCTTCAGGCAGAATACGCTCGGGCAACAGAAGAAACCAGTACAACCCCTTGCTTCGAGGAATGCAGTGTCTGTGGGGTATGTGCCACCTACAGCACCTGGCCCAAATTTATTGAGACACCTAAAACCCCACCCCGGCTAAAAGTAAAAACCGTTAAAGCCAGCACCGAGATTGTACTGCCTCAGATGAAAAAACCCGTAACCTGCAAGGTTCGGGTTGGGCTTCAGAAAGCACAGGGACTTCGGTTTATTTCTCACTTAGACTGGCTCCGACTCGTGTATCGAGCCATTATTCGGGCAAAAATTCCGGTGGCTTATAGTCAGGGTTTTAACCCAAAGCCCCGAGTGGCCTTTACACAAGCATTACCCATGTTTATGGAGAGTTACGGTGAGTACGTGGACATTGATCTCACTGAACCCATGGACAGAGTATGCGAAGCGCTTAACCGTTATTTACCCGAAGGAGGCAAAGCCACCGGTGAGGAACTTCTTCAAAGAAGTGCTCCAGGCTTGGCTAGAAGTATTGAAACGGTTTCCTACTCAGCTCAGGTTCCTGTTAAATACATCGATGAGGTGACTTGCCAAAACCAGGGCTTTAAGAGTAAAATAAAAGAACAAGTCGAACTCCTGGTCAACCAATCCACGTTGCCAGTCGAGTGTAAGACAAAAAAAGCGACAAAAATCTTTGATATAGCACCTTACCTGGAGAATCTTCGGTTTGACGGAGAAAAGATCGTTCAGTTTGAGTTCAGGTTTCCCACACAACAAGAAGGTGACCCGGTTAACCTAAAACCGGAGTGGGTTTTATCTCTAATCCATCCTGAAATTCAGTGGAGCATCACTCGGACCGGGATGACATTAAAAGATTTTAAAACTTAGAATCCCTTGTCGCTGTTAACCTCTAGCTAAAACCGATATGGGCGTGCCCTTATCATTTAACAGATTTTTCAAAGGAATCTCCAACATTGCTCAATGACCTTTTGATACGTCATGTCTGCACAGGCAAGCACCTGCTGTGGACTGTTTTGATGAAATGAGACGTTTAAAAAGTTGAAAAGTTAATGAGCCGAAACCGATTTATAGAAACTTATTAAAAAGGATAACCAACCCAATGGGAAAAAAACGAATTATTGTATCTGAGCGAGACAATATTGCTGCGCTCATGGAAGACGACAAAGCCATCGAATTTATTATTCACCGAGGCGATATGCTTTTAGGGGATGTCTATTTGGCTCAGGTCGAAAATATTTTACCCAGCATTGACGCCGGATTTGTGAATGTGGGAGGCGATAAAATGGGCTTCCTCCACTCCAGCGATGTTCAGGGACGAGGTCCTTTGCAGGATCGTTTAAAACCTCGCCAAAAGCTGGTGGTTCAGGTAATAAAAGAACCGACCGGCCATAAAGGGCCTCGGGTAACAACCAATATTAGCCTGCCTGGACGCTTTCTTGTATTGATGCCTCAATCCAAGGGGATTAGCATCAGCCGAAAAGTTGAAGAGCAAAAAGAGCGCTCTCGATTAAAATCCACGGTCAGTATGTTAAAGCCCCACGGTGTTGGCGTTATTATTCGAACCGAAGCCAACGGACAAAAAGAAGAAGATATCAAAGAAGATTTTGAAACCCTGCTGGAACGCTGGCAAAATATTGTTGCGGCCGCCGATACAGCGACGCCACCCTCTATGCTTCACCGGGATCAAGATCTTTTGTATCGAGTTATCCGGGAAGTAGTGACTGAAGACGTCAGAGAGATTATTGTGGATACCGCTTTTGGTCAGCAACGAGCCCAACAACTGCTTCAGAACTGGAAAATGGAAAAAGAAGTCAAAGTTACTCTGCACGACGGCAAACAGTCTATTATGATTGCAACAGGTGTGGATCGGGAAATTAAAATGGCTCTGCAAACCAAAGTTCCCTTGCCCAGTGGCGGCTATCTCTACATTGAGCCGACAGAAGCGCTCGCAGTGGTGGATGTAAACAGTGGTAAATTTACCAGCCTGAAGTCTCAGGCAGAAACCATTCGACTAACCAACCTGGAAGCCTGTAAGGAAATCGCCCGACAGCTTCGTTTACGTAATATTGGCGGCATGATTGTCGTGGATTTCATCGATATGGAATCTCGGCCCGATCAGCTATCCATTCTACAAGCCTTTGATTTAGAGCTAGCTCCCGATAAGTCAAAACCACAAATGGGTCAGCTAACGGATCTGGGACTGGTAGAAATGACTCGCCATCGACAGGGTCAAGCTCTTAGCGAAATTTTTTCAAAAAACTGCAAAACCTGCCGTGGAACCGGTCTGGAGAACGAAGAGTTCAACTGGGCTCCTCCCAATGTGGATGGTGATCTACGCTCCGGGCGAGGCCAGTTTCCCTTTAAACAATCTAGAGGTGGGCGAAACAACGATAGAGACCGTTCTGGTGGTCGTAATACTCGTGGTGGGAGAAGTCAGGACGGCAAAACAGCCTCAACTTTGGATAATCGAGAAAAAAAAGAGGAATCGCCGGATAGTAAGCGACCTATTACAGAAATGATTAGAGAAAAAACGTTTGAGGAGTTGGGCGTTCGTCATGCGGAGGCCGTTAAACTGGGACAAACTCCGGAACGAGCAAACAAAGCACTGGCACGGATTAATCCCCGCGCTAACGACATTCAAACTTTGGTTGCCTCTATTGAGTCCGGTGAAGCGAAAGAGGTCCAAAACGAGGGTCAGGAAGCCGAACGAAATAATAGCAAAAACAGCCGTCGTCAATCCACCAACATCTGGCAATCTAGCGCAGGCGAGGAAAAGCGACGAATTCCAAATTTTGGGTTTGGTCCTAAAGTACTTGAGAAAAAAGAATTGGAAGCCGAGCGAAGCGATGCGCCGATTAAAGTAAAAACCGAAGATGAAATTCGGCAAAGTGAAACCATTTTTTCAACGGAAGACGAGTCAGATGAAGAAACTTTGGTTTTAAAAGAGGAGCGACGTGAGCGTCCTCGGCGAGGTCGGGGCCGTCCGCGAAAGGTGGAAGAGAATGAGGATGCCGAAGCAGAGCCTGCTGTTGCTGTCGGCTCTTCGAGTAAAGAAAATAGTCCGAGCGGCGAAGCGGAACAGCCGGAAGAAAAGCCCAAAAAGCGGCGAGGCCGTCCTCCTAAACGGGGCAAAGTCACTTCAAGTTCCGATGATTAATCGATTAAACGGTCTGACAGTTTGTCAGGCCGTTTATTTAAATGTATAAGCCAATAATCGCTCAACTGGCTGATCCCCTATTAAATGCTCATCCACGATTTGCTCCACATCTTCGGGTTGAACCCCGTAATACCAGATACCCTCTGGATAAACCATGACAGCAGGACCCACAGCACACAACCCAATGGAACCACTGGTACTAACCAAAATAGAACCTTCAAGACTTCCCCGCTTGCCATAAAGCAGGCCGCGCTCTTTAAGAACCTTCCAAAAAGCTTCGAGTGTCGCTTCGCTCTGGTTCTGACGACAAGCACTGCCTGTGCAGACCAGCACATGCCGGGTTAAATTAGCCTGAGTAACGGGTACTTTCGTTAGAGAGCAAGCATTGGGTTGACAAGCATCATGATGTTCCATAGGCTCTATTATAACCTGTGTTAGGGAAGCTTATAAAGCCTGTTCTTGTTACACTGGCCTTAATTATAATCGTTATTGAGAAAGGGGAATTTATATGATGAGCGAAGCATTAACCGGAAAAGAAACTATCGGTGAAGCCATTGGCCGTATTGCCAGCGGTGTGTATATTATTACCGCTGAAGCGGGTGAGGAGAAAGCAGGCATGCTCGCTTCCTGGGTCATGCAAACTGGATTTGAACCGCCCACTATTTCAGCGGTCATCCATCCGGACCGAGAACTGTATAAACTGATCGAGAAAACCGGCCGATTCACCGTTAATGTGATTAGTAAGGAAAACGGCAATTTGATGAAAGTCTTTTCCAAATACTCGCCGGATCAATTTGAACAGGTCGAATCAGTTTCAACTTATTGCGGTATTCAGCTTAAGGCGGCCATCGCCTCCATGGATTGTGTCGTGAAGGAGCGGGTTCATGTGACGGATCATGTGTTGTTTGTCGCTGAAGTGGTTTCGGGCATTATGCTTAATACGAATCTGGCACCCATGACTCATCTAAGAAAATCCGGGTTTACTTATTAACCAGCAGCCAGTATAGCTGGTTTTCATTAAACTGGCTTCTATGGATAAACCCATGATTAACCTTCGGATTAAAGATCAGACGATTTTACTGGTGCCGGTGCGGGTCACGCCCAAATCTAGTATGGATCGTCTGATGCCTTATAAAGCAACGGATGAGTGGCTTCAGATTAAAGTAACGTCACCACCGGAAGACGGAAAAGCCAATCAAGCGGTGCTTGAAGTTCTTGCTAAAGCCATCGACGTTCCTAAGCGATCTATTCAACTTCTCTCCGGTGAGCACTCCCGGCTTAAAGTGTTTGGCTTGCAAATAGACCAAAGTAACGATGAAATAATCCAAAAACTCTCCACTGCCATACAGGTGGAGAGTTCAAAAGTATTTCAGCTCACGGGTTAAATTATGAGTTATTAATGGAGGTTTATTTTATTCTCTTCTACCGCTTGCATGCTTTCTAATATTTGCGTCGTTCTTATAGCCAATTCCGTAACGAAATCTTCTTTTTGCATAGGAGGAACTATATCATCAGCATGTGCAAGCCTTAACATCATAGAGTCGCCAAGTTGTTGGAAAAGCAGGATGTATTTTTTGATAAATTCAATTGAGGGGTGAACATTACCCTCTTTATCTGTAACCGTAGCCTTGTTTTCATAAACGTAAGTCGGCTTTCTTCCTTTTTCCTCGATGGTGAAACCCTCTGGGAGTTTAACGGATTTAGCCGGTTTTTTCTCATGATTTCCGAATTGAGGACCGGGAAAAGAACGGATAGAGGTCACGTGATGGATTACTCCTTCGTCTGTAGACTGCGTTATGTTGTTGTTAACATTAAACCGACAAAAAAGAGGAGGTGCTGACATGTTAAAGACTTTGTTACAAATACAGTTTTAATTCTTCTCACGGTTGTCCGGCTTGAATCAACTGTATATAGCGCCAGATGGTTTTTTTGTCTGCTGGACTCAGAGCTTTATCTTGTTTCATTAGAAGAAAGCCTTCCTGATCAATCAGGGCGTAACTAGGCATGGAACGAAGCGAAAAGCTTTTTCGATATTTTTTAACCCCTTCCTCATCCAAGGTCAGTTCCACAGTCGAAAGGGTATCTGCATAGTTCTCTTCCAGAAGAGCGGTAAACCCATTGGCGTTTTTACAAGGGACACATTGTTCGTCGTGAAAAGAAACCAGTAAAAAGGGATTTTGGCTGGTTTCAATGGCCTGAAAACCATCGCTTCGTCGTTTGGGCAATTTAACCGCTTTTGAAAGTCCTGTGGCCTTATACACCATAGTTTGAAGCAGAGAGGAGCTGATCAACTCTTCCATCTTGAAAATGAGCTTCCCCTCTTTGTCATACAAAAAATATGTTGGGGTCCCCGAAACCTCATACTGATGACTTAATGACTTATTACCCAACGCCTCAATATCCAGGCGAACTAACCGCAAGTCCTGACCGGCTTCGCGCTCCAATCTGTTTATAATGGGCTCCATCCGCTGGCAGGTGTGGCACCATTGAGCGTAGAATTCCAGCAGAGTGGCTCGAGGAGCGCCGGTTTGAAAACGTTTGGGCAGAGTTTGGGGAACTTCAGCTCTTACGGATGCTGTGACCAGTAAGCTCATTCCAAATAGTAAGCCGGACAAAACAACCAAGAGTAAGAAGTGCGTTCGTTTGAGGATCATTCGTTGATAAGCTCCTGCTTTATTTCTTCAATAAAAGACTTGAGGTAAGAGGGTCCCCTTGGGTATGATAAAGAAGGACATTTACTATTGTATCGTACCGGATGTATCTATATGGGTATTAGAAGCGATTTTGTTTTCAGTCCGGCTCACTATTAATAGACAAGACGCTTCGGAAATGAGTTCGTTCCAATGACAGACCAGAATAAACATTTACCAGAGAATCAGATTCGGATCTTCGATACCACCTTGCGAGACGGGGAGCAATCGGCAGGTGCGGCTTTGACCAATAGCGAAAAGATGCAAATTGCCCGTCAACTGGCCAAACTCAATGTCGATGTCATTGAAGCAGGGTTTCCCTTTAGTAGCCCTGGCGATTTCGAATCCGTCCGGCAAATTGCCGCTGAGATTGAAGGTCCCATCATTGCTGGATTGGCTCGTACCATGCCGGAGGACATTAATGCCGCCTGGGACGCAGTTAAGGTCGCTAAAAAACCCCGGATTCATACATTTATTGCCACCAGCGATATTCATATTCAGGCCAAATTTAAGAAAACTCGTGAGGAAATCCTAAACGTCGCCACGGACATGGTGACGCTGGCTGCCTCAAAATGTAGTGACGTCGAATTTTCTGCCGAGGATGCTGGGCGGACGGAACCGTTTTTTCTGTATAAAGTCGTAGAATCCGTCATTGACGCCGGGGCAACCACCGTTAATATCCCGGATACCGTCGGCTATACCATTCCGGATGAGTTTGGCCGACTGATTAAAGGTATTATGACCAACGTTCCCAACGTGGATCAGGCCATTATTTCGGTACACTGCCACAACGATTTGGGCCTAGCTGTGGCCAATAGCATCGCTGGAATCCAGAATGGCGCACGGCAGGTGGAGTGTACCATTAATGGCATTGGTGAACGAGCCGGGAATGCCGCCATGGAAGAATTGGTAATGGCGCTAAAAGTACGCCCTCAATATTTTGAAGGGCTCTATACTAATATCACCACCGAACACTTCTATGAAACCAGTCAGATGGTATCGGACTTAACCAGCCTGACTGTTCAGCACAATAAAGCAGTGGTAGGCAGTAATGCCTTTGCCCATGAGTCCGGTATTCATCAGGACGGTTTTTTGAAGGGCCGGGACACTTATGAAATCATGCGCCCAGAATGGATCGGGTTGAGTGGCGCCAAATTACCGCTAGGGCCCCGTTCGGGCCGGGCCGCCGTTCGAGCTCGTCTGACCCGAATCGGCATTGAGCCAACGAATGAACAGATGATTGCCATTTTTGAAGCTTTTAAAAAATTGGCCGATGAGAAAAAACGGATTGAGGACGATGACCTAAAAATGTTGTACAAAAAGGCCTTATAAACCATATGAGTTCAGTATTTTTAACTTTGGGACAGAAAATAACAGCAGGGGTTAAACCATTTTTTGCCGTCTGGGATCTAGCACTCATGATGGTGTTATCAGCAGGCATTCTGGCCATGTTCTTTTATATGCTCACGCCTCAACCGATTCTATCCATTGAAATTTTAGGTGATCTCCAACCGCCGGATTTGTCTCGGGATTCGGCGGCAAACCCCTTTTCTGAACCTCCTCAGCCCCTCCAGGCTTTAAGTAAAAATTCTATTGAACCCACCCATCTGAACATCAATATCAATACAGCCAACGCTGTTGAACTAGAGCAATTACCAGGCGTTGGTCCGAAAATCGCCCGACGCATTATTCAACACCGCCAGAAAAATGGCCGTTTTCAGGATCCAAAGGATCTACTGGAAGTCCGAGGCATTGGACCTAAAGGCTACTCCCAAATACGTCATTTTTTAGCTATTTAATTAATAGCTATTGTTTTCTATTTTATCAGGAGTATAACCCACGCAAGGCTTGGATGTCCTCAGGAGAAAGAACCGGATTTTTCCAGCCCTGATGATGCATAACCGACTGAGGGTTGCTAGAATGTTCCAACCCCAATGCATGGCCAAATTCGTGAAGAATAGTGGCCCGCAAGCGATTTAATTGTTGCGGGCCACTTAAGGTTTGATCAATAGCCGGATCCCGAAGCAAAGTAATGGTTACATGGGTAATCTCGTTTCGGTCGTTAACTGTACGCTTGGCATGGCCTACTTCGAATTCCCGTCCCTTGGTTGGTTCATCGCTCCAGTAAAGGTAAATGGATTCCTCTCCCGGTTGATGAGGTGGTGAATCCAATAGTATAAAACGAATCACTCCTCCACTAGCAGCTTCCCATTCTCGGGCAACACTGTAGATAAAGCGAGCCATGCCGGTATCACCGTGTGTGTTGCTTTCAATTAGTACACTAAGTGGAATGGCCTGCATCGGCCAGCGAACCTGAGTAAATTGGGTTGAATCTTCACCGGCTTGCCATTGATCAATAGGCTGAAACCCCTCAACCATTTTAGGTAAGGTTCTAGCCCGTTCAACACCAGAGTGACTATTTAAAAAGGCGTTGGCAGCGGCTGATGATGATGGGGAATTTCTTTGATAACGATGAATTCTCAAATACGCATCCTTTTAAAGAGGTTCGTTGTCCTCAATCGGACGATGGTACTGTAATTCGCCAGAAATAATCTCGGTGAATTCATCCAAGAGGTCTCTGACAGAAGTCTGAACCGCAAGATTTGTTTTTTCATGACCTGAACCGCGGAAGTGCTGAGTGACCACCTGTTTGCCTTGACTCATCTCTCGATGCTCCTAACTAAAAAATTTTACGACCGATTGAATGATTCACGCCTGTCATCATCAACCGAATGAGTTACTACTCTAGTTATCGAGCATCCCAAGGAAAACTTGAATTCAGGGGACCGGAAATTTACAAACGGGCAAAAGCCGCTCTCATTAATCCAGGATTAGAGGGATTAAGGAACCCAATCGAACGACTGAACGGACTTCGGATCATCCAGCGGACCTTCGATTTTCACCTGAAACCGATTTAATTTTTTGGCCCGTCCACCAAGGCCCGGCACATAGCCAACCCCCGGAATAAACGATGCTAGCCCGCCACTTTCACTTCCTGGAATAAATCCTATTCCGGGCACAAAGCGAACCAGACTGCGCAGACTCAATTTCCCTAATTTACCCAAAACACCTGTCATATCCTGATTCATGGAACCATGAACTGTTAAGTCCGCATCAGAATCAAGCAGGCGAATACGTCCTTCAATCAAGAGATCCAAATTTTCACCGTCCGAAAGCATGTCATCCGTGTGGGCCACACCCTCGGCAATCTTAAGGTTGCCTGATAATTCGGCGAAGTAATTAGTATTAAATGGGGAAAGCGCTCGAAAGATATTGTTCAAATTGAGTCCCAACAAACCGCCTCGAATGACGTTGGCGCCAGCCAGTAGGGTTTCTATTTTAGCGATGGCGGGAAGTCGCCCGTCGGTAATGGCAAACTGCATCGTCCCATTGGCATTGTTCATCAAGTTTTCGTCCTCCACGCCTTCCGTGGCAAACACAATATGACCGCTCAAATCACCAAAAATCTGGTTGGGGGCATTTAACAGGGCTCGCGCCAACGCATTGGCCTTAACCGAAACAACATCAATGGTGGCGGATGTAAAATTGTTATTTTTCGGATTCATGGATAAATCAAGCTTAACCCGTCCGCCAGCCGTATCCACTTGTGTATCGATCAATTCAAAAAAACCGGAGCCGTTCAGGTTCATGGTGCCTTGAACCTGGTTGAAAATAATGTTGTCATAAATGACTTCGGATAAAAAGAGCGTCGCATCCCGGAATTCAATGGGCACAACCGGATCCTCCGGTTTAATCGGACCGAAGAGAGGGATAACAAAATGTTTTCGAATCAGTCCTTCACCAATGTCTTTCACGTACTGTTCCCAAGCCGGCACCACAAAAAGGTCTCCGGTAATGGCCACTTTGGAGAGAGGAAGGGGATACATCATGGTATCCTCAATAAATCCCTTCATGGAAACAGAAACCCCCGGCAGTTTAATCGTGTGTAGATTAATTGTCCCATCCATTCCCGTCAATTGAATATCCCCGGAAAGTTCACTGATCCTCAACGGAGGCAGATGAATCCGATCCAGTTCGATAGCGCCGACCAGTAGCATGTCGTCTTGATTATGACCGGAAAAGCCCAAGTCCAGATTTAACTGGCCATTAGCATTAAATGGTTCTTCAAACCACTCACCCAGTGATTGAAGTGTCAAGGATTCCGGTGTATAAACCTTCATGCTAAACCCACGCTTTTCTGGTGTCAGGGGATGCTCAATCAAGCCTTCCATTAGGATTTTACCCACTTGGTGGAGTGTAATGGCCGTGTCTTCCAACATTAATTGATGCCCTTGTTCATGGAGGTTAGCCTGAATATGAGCCAGTGGTTCACGGGCTAAGTCGTGTTTAGGCCAAATCTTCATATCCAAGTTGGCATCGGCTTTAAATGGTAGACGATTCCGGGCCGCTTTGGCCGGAAGCTGTTCCAATTTAGCATCCAAATGGTTTTCAACACGAAGGCGGCCCACATCAAAGGTTAATGCTTCTGAGCGCAATGAAGGGTGTCCTTTTTCGTCCAATTGCAATTTCATGTGGCCATTCAACTGGCTAATTTCTGGAAGATCCGTCCAGCTCAAACCCGCGTTTTTAAATGATAGATCCCCGAGAAAGCGTCCCGGTGTTATATCCGCTAGCAATCGAAATGTGCCGTCGGTCTTGTCCAGTGGGCGATAATTGAGTCCCAGCATTTTCTCAAAGTACGCTCGCTGGGAATTCAGCAGGCTAAGTGCTACGTTGCCTGTATCCACAGAAAAAGTGTACGTTTTAAACTTTTGAGAGGCCTTGCCCATCACATCGAATGCTAACTGCCCCAGCATACCGGTGGTCTTGGGGAAAGTAAGCTGGCCCGTCTCATCGAAATAAAGCCGCACCGGATCCAGAGTAACGTGAACACCCAAATTCTCTGGACGAATACTTAACCCTTTCACATCAACGGTTCCCGACATCTGATTGGTCGATTCGATGGACTTTAGATTGCCTTGGGCAGTCAAATCGACGTTTACCTGTCCCATTAATGAGTCAAAGGCTTGAGCTTGCTTTAAATCCGGGAATTTTTGAAGGAGAAGCCCCACCTTCTTCAGGTCAATATTGGGGCTGAGAAGGTGAAATTTATACGTTTCAAGTGATTGAAGGGTTTTTCCTTTCAGGTGTCCGTCCACCTGAAAATCAATGGGGCCAAGCTGGCCTTGAATCTCTTTTAGCTGAACCCCCGTCGGTTGGATGGATAGAATTCCACGAAGATCGCTAATTTTAGCTGGACTGGCTGAATCTACCGCATTAATCTGGTTTAATTGGATGCGTCCCGTCAAATTTGGGACATCAACCGTTCCAGCTAAGTGGAGCCGACTGTCCATCGTCCCAGAAAGGTTTATCCGTTCAGTCAACGTCATGGGCCAATCTGTTTTTAGGGTATTAGACAGGATTTTAATTCCTTTGACCAATTCCGCCAACTGAAGTGATCTTCCCTGAAGCACCAAATCAAAGGCCTGTTTCTTCAGTTGATAAGTGCCGAACCATTGAAACCGCTGACCTTGAAAAAACCCGGAACTCTCGGTAAAAGATAGCGTTTTCCCTTCAAAATGGAGAAGGCTGTTGAGCTGATGAACAATTTCTTGTGCCGGATAGCGAATCGGATGAACCCCAACCGATTGGAATCGGGCCTGACCTTTTATTTCGGGTTCGGCAAGTAGGCCATCTGCCTTAATATCCATATTAAGATGACCTTCCAGCTCCATTTGTTTTATCTTCTCCAGAGGTAACGGGAGTTGAAAAATACTCCCAAAATGGAGAAGAGTGAGCCGTAGGTCGTTTAAGTCCAGCTGACTGCTTTTCAGCCGCACCTTACTGAGAGTCTTGTCTTTGCGATGATATTGACCGTTAATCTGAAAAGGCGTGCCGTTGAGTTCTCCCCTGAGGTGGTTCAGGCGTACCCTTTGCTCCTCAAACTGAATCAGGCCATACAAGTGCTCAATGCCGCCGTCAATTAGCTCCCAGGTCACCCGATCTAGTTTTTGGTGTGTAAATGCCAGATCTTCCAGTTGGATAGCACCTTGAATAGCGGGCACACTCAAGGGACCGGTTAGATGAGTATCAAATTTGATGAGTCCGTTGCTCTGGGCAAAAAGCTGCCCGAGTGGCGAGTCATCCGGCAAAACCCGGAGAAGGGAAATGGGTAGCATGGTGGTATTGAGCGTAAGATCCAGTTGACTGTTACCCCAGAAAGGTTTTGCCTCGTCCTCTTTTTCCAGGATCTCCATGCTAAGCGAAGCGGGCAATTTTATATTACCCGCCAGATCAAACCGATAGGGCTCCGATTCAATATGTATCAGAGTGTTATCTAGCTGTTGACGTTCTACAAGGCGAGTATTGGCTCTGAGCATGCCGGGTTCAAAGTCAAACGTATAATCACCCACCATCAGATGACTAGGCTCTAGGGCCTGAATTCCCAAACGAAAATGCTCGATTAATACGCCATAACTAGCCTGGGGCTTGTTCTGACGGTAATCAAACTTAAACGAGTCAATCATGCCTTCGCCCCGAAAGGGCAGGTTATATTGGACCAATAGTGCTTGCCATGCGGGGAGTGATAGATTTTTTAGATGAAGTTTCAACCGATGTAACGCCGTGAGATCCATTAACGCTTTCTCCGTTAGAAGCAAAGTGGTTTGGGGAATTTCCACTTCCAGCGTTAGCTCACCGAGTTTTTGTGGTTGGGTATTTGTGTTCTGTGACTCCTGAAACGAAAAGCCGCTATTGAGGCGAAGCCACAACGGAGTTTTCGATTCCAGATGTTGAAGTTCCAGCCCTTTGCCTATCACACGCCAAGCCGATTTTTGATCCAGCCATGAGCCAAGGGTCAAATGATGTTCGCGTATGATAAACGTGGTGTCACTTAGTCGTATAGGAGGTTTCGTTTTTTTGGCAGAGGTTTCACTCTTTTTTTCTGAAGCTCGAGAAGGGCTTGCTGTTAAAGGGTTTTTGGTCTCTTTTTCAGAGGAAACCAGTGTTCTATTAGGCTGAAAATCCTTGAGGTGAGGGTTTTTACTCAAATTAACGGATAGCTGACTTAGCTCTACTTTGCCCAATTCGGGGGTGCCACCTACAATCATAGGCCAGTAGCGAAGGGTTGCCGTTAAGGTGGGTACGGAAACGACTTGTTTCACCTTCGAATCCAGAACATAAATTTCGGAAAATTGAGCCAGCGCACCTTCCCAACCCAACTTAACTTGTAAGTCACCAATTTTTAACTGCCAGCCTTTATCGGTCATTTGTTTTTCAAAAAATTCTTGGGAGGCGGTTTGTTCAATTTCCGTTTTAATGGCCGTCAGATCAATGATCCGCGGAATAAGCCACTCAACGCCCAGCACACCGCCCCATAGTAGCAGGCCGCCGAGCATCACCCTGAAGGCGACTTGAAAAGCCGGTTTACTTAAAACGCTCATTATCAGTCCGTGTCTTCTAAAACAAGAAACTTAACAGCTCACAAAAGGTGTCTGCTGGTTTGCATACTATTTTACCCTTAAAGTCGTAGGAAAACGCTGAAACACGACAAGGTGAAACACTATTTAACGGAAGAAGCGGCTTCGGCCTTCTCTTTTTCATCCGTCACCCCAGACAATTCTTCCGTTACGTCCCGAGAAGCTTTTTTGAACTGACGAACCCCGTCACCCAAGGCACCAAATACTTTGGGTAATTTACCCGGCCCAAACAAAATCAACACAATAACAAAGAGAACAAAAATTTCCATGGGCCCTAAGCTGGGCAAGAAAAGTAGATAAGGAGGAAGGGACATGACAGGTTTCCTTTGATTTATGGGGCCTAACTATCGTTTAAAGGGTGTCTTGTGGTATATTCATAGCATAGACACAAGTAAAAATGAACGGGTCTTGAATCAATCTGTAAAAAGAGAAATGATTAGATGAAGAATCATCAAGCCATCGATATAGATGCTCGAGAAAAGCTATTTCAAGACCTTCGGGGTAGAGGGTTCCGAATGACCCCTCAGCGCGAGAGCATTTTGAATATTTTTTACGAATTGCCCGATGGTGAGCACTTGAGCGCTGAAGAATTACATCAAATCCTTCAGCAGAAAAATGCGGGGATTAGTCTGGCCACAACCTACCGCACACTTAAGCTGTTTGTTTCCGTCGGTGTTTTACGAGAATTGGATTTTTCCGAGGATCACAAACACTACGAACTGATTCACGAAAATGAAGTCCCTCACCATCACATTATTTGCGTCGATTGCGGTAAAACCGCTGAATTTGAGAGCCCGGAAGTTCAAAAGCTGGCCGAAAAGATCGCTCTAGAAAAAAAGCTCCAGCTCATTGACGTCCAGCTTAAAATATTCGCAAACTGTTTGCACATGGACCACGATACTTCTTTTCAGGATCATGACTCCATGAAAACCTTTACCCCCTAGGTTTTTCGACGAGACGCTTAAGGTCCGGCTAATAGACCGAAGGGTAATAAATTTCGTCATACTGAATGGGGAAAGCCGCCGGGATAATGGTAATGGGGTTTGCCAGGGTAGGGACTTCCATCCCGCCGAAAAGTGGGCGAAACTCAGCCGTTACCGTGGCTTTATAACCAATAGTTATATTACTGCCCGATGTATTGGTAACGGGCACAATATCAAAAGCCGTATAAGTAATTTTAGCTTGTTCTAACCGGGATTTAATCTGGTCTTCTCCCAGAGTCTCATCCTGAAACACTGAGGCGGTATAGGCTCCATCGATGGCGGCCATTTTGGCCCCTTGATAGGTTTGCCAGACGCGTCCCATTTCGACGATTCCGAAAATAATCAGGATCAAAAAGGGAAGGGTCAACACCAACTCGACCAGGTTCTGACCTCGCTCACGTTTTCGAATCTTCTTTTTAAAATCATAAACAAGATTTAGCAATACTTATACTCTCTTTATTCAAGGCTTCCTTCTATTCTATTCATCCTATCGTCCTCTTTCCTCTGAGAATGCAGGAAAATCATAAAAATTGTAATATTTATTTACTCGTTTGGCTTCTATAAGCCATTGACTTACGAAAACACCTTTCCCAATGGGGTGATTCAAACAAGTAAAAAGAAGGTCAAACCCTTTAGACTAAAAGACTGACTGTGCAAAGATCTCCAATTAGCTCTGAGAATGTTCCCGGAGCACAGCGCCGACGATGGGCGTATTAATTTGCATGACTTTTTTATTGGCTAGCAGAATCTGATCATCCGTTGCGTCACGTTCGACCAGCATTACTAAGGCGTCGGAGAAATTTTGAATCACATAGGAATCGGCTCCGGCAAGCAACGGCGGCGTATCAAAGAAAACCCAGTCATAATGTTCTCGCAGAACATGGATGAGTCCTTTAAATCCTGCTGAGTTTAGAAACTCGAACGTATTATCCAAAGCAACGCCTGCGTTAATATAATGCAGATCGGGATGAACATTCGTTTCTAAAAGGCTTTTCTGAACAAAGGGTGCCAGTTCATGGGTAGTGGCTTCTGGATTCCGTATCAAGGATTCTGAAATATCATTGATCAGCTCCGTTAAGCCTTTTTCGTAGTTCAGACTATGGCCAAAAACTTCATTGACGTTAGGGCGACCCAGGTTTGTATCAACAATCACAACACGATGACCGCTTTGAGCCATGCAGAGTGCCATGTTGGCCAACATATTGGCTTGCTCATTTGCCTGATAGATCGAGGAGACGGCCAGACACTTATGTTCATGTAAGTTGGCCTGATGTTTCAGGTTTAACGCCAGAGTATGATAAGCCTTTAGGGTTGGAGCATGACCTGGAGAGGCCAGTACTTCCAGTGAATTACTCATTTTCATACTTTTCCATCGGCCTGCCGTCGACCACGGAATCAGAGCAAGTACAGGAATTTGCAAGCCTCGCTCCACAAACCGGGGACTAACCGTCTGGTTTTTAAACGTTTCGTAAGCAACCACAGCCAAAGCCGAGAGGATAAACCCGATACTGCCAATGAATAGAACAATATGCCAGGGTTGCGGAAAAATAGGGTTGACCGGATCACTGGGTGGATCGTGAGGCTGAATAACCGCACTCAGACCCGTTAGCTGAATTTGAACTTCGGTCAGTTTTGCCTTAATTCGAGATAAAATATCTTCCAGATCTTTTCGCTTGAGAAGTAGCTCTGCGTAACGAACCTGAGTCGAAGGCAATTGAGACAACTCTTTCTTCAATTCCTCGTCCTGCTTTTTAAATACCGCGATTCGTTTGAGAGAGGCAGCAGCTTCAGCCTCACGGGTCGCTAATCGTAAAACTAAATCGGAACGAACCCGATCTTTAATCACGCTATTATCATCAGATGAAACGGCACCCACTGTCTGAATTTGTTGGCTTTTAACATTTTCAATTAAAACCTGGATTTTTTTATCCAACTTAACCATCATGGGATTGGTTGGCGAATAGGTCAGAGACTTAACTTCGTAATCCTGTTGGGCCGAACTTAATTCATCCTGAAGTTTAATAAGAACTGAGTTTTGACCTCTGGCTACTGACTTTAAACCTTCTTTGGCTTTTAAGTTCAGTTGTCCTTCAAGTGCTGTCGCTTCACCCGAATAAGCATTGGCTAAAGCCTCGTTGTCTTTTATTTTTGTATTTAGCCCTTCCAGCTTTTCGACCAGAACACGACCTCGGGTATTGAGATCGACAATCTTATTTTTTTCCTGAAAGTTTTTAATATTATCATTGAGTTCTTCCAACTCATGGGTTTTCTTTTTCATCTGTTGAGCCAGTGTATTTTTTTGTTTGTCCAGCGGTTCACGCGTAATTTCCAATGACTCGTTGACATAGACTTTTACAAATTCTTCTGCGATCACTTTAGCGTCCAATCGATCAGGGGCAATGACCGTAATTTTTATAAAATCAGTCCCTCGAACATGTTTGGCATCAAGCATACGCGCAATTTTTGAATGATGATTAACCGCATCTTTCCGGTTAATTTTAATTTTTCCGTCTGCCAAATCCTCTTTGATTTGTTTAAAAACTTTTTCGGCCAGACGTCTACTTCTTAATAACTCTTCCTGATTTTTATACGGGTTGCTCCGTGCGGTGTACCCTTGAAAGAAGGTGTTGCCGCTTCGATAGTTCGTCAGAATATTGGGAATATCGATCGGATTTAAAATGACGGTGGCTTCGGACTTATACCGCCCTGAGAAGACCGTTAACCCAAAAACAATCCCGATGATCAGGCAAAGCGCCGTACAAGCGACCACCACCTTAAAGTGTTTGGCCAATATATTGCGCACATACCCGAAATCGATTTCCAGGGTTTCGCTATCAAATACTTTATCTTCCATACCTATCAGATCATCAATACTCATAATACAATACTCAGTTATTCTTTTGTAACGTAGCTTAGCAGTGGAATGTGGTCGAATTTGTTCAGTTAATCAAATAATTAACTTGTCGTCTTCTTATCGTCTTCGATACGGTTTATTGTTTTCCAACGTCTTCTTTTTAATTTTTATACTCAGTTTGACTAATTTATATATATACACGTTCATGTTCTATTAAACGGCATTCAGCTTCCCCTCTGTATCGTTTATTCAGATGAATTCAAAAGTTTCAAAAACATAAACCCGTTAAAAACTAATTTAATAGAGGTTTTCCCGGTATTTTTCCTTTAGAGCCTTTTGGATTCTTTGTTTATCCCCTACGTCAAACAGTGGATAACATGGCGCTCGGCGAACGATTTTCTATTTTCTTGTAATTTAGTGGTATCGAATACCATAGTCAAACCCTTGCATTAAAATGAGTTGGTCACGCCCTTGCTCAGTCATATAAGGTAAAGCCTCTAAAAATGGGCTGGCTTTCTCAACGGCTTGAATCATGGAATGATCAAAACGACCATCACCGGAGGAGCGCTTAATTTCAATATCAACAGCTTCACCTTGAGAATTGATAACATAAGTAATTTCGCCTGCATGATTGCTCTTTTTTTTAGGTGGGTACCAGCCTTTTTTTTACCCGTTTCACAATGTTTCCAACCAATTTATCAGCATCATCTCCAGAATGTTTTTGGGAAGGAATATTCTTTTGCCGAGAAGCTATTGAATGGTTGGGAGTAATGGGAGCTTCGACGGATATATCCCAAATAACACGGGCTTGAAAGTTGTTTCGAGCCTCATCATATAAAGTTACGTTTTTCCCTTTGACGGTCCACGCAATGGGAACTGCTGTTGAGTCAAAAGATTCCGCCGATGGTCGCGCTTATAATCGAAGCGGAGTTTGTGTTCTTTGTTATGGATATCCGGGATTTACATAAAATGAATGGCGATGCGTCCGGCTTGACCAAAATGGCCCGGCGGATGAACGGAAAAACATATTGACACGAATAACAAATGAGAAAATCGTTGAAAAAACATGTTTAATGTTCCTTTTTATTCCGTGAGTTGAAGAACGTAGGAAGGAAAATTCCCGATTTCATCAGGTTTGGAAGTGAGGCCCGGATCTTTGGCCAAAATTTGGTGCGGGTAGCGGTAATACAAATTGGTCACTGCTTCCGATGTGCCCACGTCGGTTCGTCCGGTGGGACTTGGTGAACAGCTTCGGTTGCTTCGGCAAATATTTGCCACATAGCCAGGGCGTTTCAGCACTCGGGCAATCTCATCGACCACTTGACGAATGTTATAGGCATATTCAATGACGCTAGCACCGTATACTAGCTTGAATCGATTATTTTCAAATGGCATGTGGTGCATATCACCTTTAAGTAGTAATCCCTCTTCGTCTCGCAGATCCAAACCAATGGTTTTGGGTAACCCTAAAATATTTCGGAAGAACAGCACTTCATCCACATAACGGGGGCCAAGAATTAACACCTCGTCCTCGGCCGTAATTCGCTTTTCCTGAATCAAACGAACCAGAGTTCTCAAGGTGAGGTGAAAATTATTTTCATAGCCATAAATCAGGGAAATATCCCGTTCTTCATATTTATCCGTCGCCTGCTCATTTACCGAACGAAACAACGCCGTAGAAATATCCACATAACGCTGAGGGTTATCTGCGCAACGTAAAGAAACAAATTCATCCACCACATTCGAGGGCAGATACTTTTCTAGTTCCTGACGCATTTCAAATCGAGCAGGTTTATAGGGGTGCTCAGAACCTAAAAGTTCTTTTAGCTGTTGGGGTAATTGCTTCTGTTCATAGGTTTCCAACGACCGACCGCAGAGAATCCACAACGCTTTTAAAAAACGCTGGCTCTGTTTAGGATTAGTTAATCCGTTTTCGCCAATAAAGCGACTTTCAATAATAGGAACAATGTCGTCAATAAAATCGTAATCATACTGAAACACAATAAGCTTAGGATCCAGTAGTTGTTTTAACATGGCATGAATAAAACGAATGGGCGTCAGAGAAGTATTCTCTTCTTGAGTGTCCTCTTCGATTTCTTCGGCTAGATTAAGCCCTTCTAAAGCGGTTAGGACATCTGTTTGTGACGCGAGGGCATCACCCGTCAAAATTAATTGGAAAGCATGGATGACGACTTCGTTATTCTCTCGCAGGCTTTTTAATTTATCTAAAAAATATTCAGCCGAAAAATGAGTTAAAACAACTTGGCTTAAGACAGCGACATCGTTTTCAAAGCGCTTTTTAACGTTGAGTCCGTCGCGTTGTGCCTGTGTTAATTCATGATCTCGAAAGGTGCCTCGCTTTTTTGTCCAGGGACTCGCATAGGCATCTACCAGCATTTTTATTTGTCGGTCTTTTTTATTGATTTTGTGTTGGCGCTTTAGGGTGTTTAGCATGATTGATATCCGTCAGGCTGGCGTCACTGATGCCAGTAGCTCAACCTGTTCCTCTTCTCGAAACTGCATCATATAAAGTTTGCGGTAAAGGCCCTCTTGGGCAACCAGTTCAACGTGAGGACCGGATTCCACAACGCGACCTTTTTCAATGACCAGAATCCGGTCGGCGTGTTTAATGGTGGACAACCGGTGAGCAATAACAATAACGGTTTTACCTTCCATCAACTCGCTGAGAGCTTCCTGCACCAAACGTTCGGATTCATTATCCAGCGCACTGGTAGCCTCATCTAAAATCAACAAGGGGGCGTTTTTTAAGAATGCCCGAGCAATGGCCACCCGTTGACGCTGACCGCCCGAAAGCAGGGAGCCTCGCTCACCAACCACAGTATCTAATCCGGCGGGTAGGGTTTGGATCCAGTCAGCCAGATGGGCTGATCGAGCGGCCGCCCAGATTTCTTCTTCCGTGGCATCGAGCTTACCCAGAAGAATGTTTTCTCGAATGCTTAAATCAAATAAAATATTTTCCTGAGAGACAACGGCCAGTTGGGAACGAATGTCGTGAAACGTCGTCTCCCGCATATCCACACCATTTATCAACACTTGGCCTTCGTTAGGGTCCATAAACCGGGGAATCAGATCCACCAGTGTGGACTTGCCTCCACCGCTAGGACCTACCAGCGCAATTGTTTCACCAGCATCCATGGTAAAGCTGATGTTGTTTAGCACTTGCGATTCACTGTTTTCATAGGTAAACGACACATTTTTAAATGTCAGCGAACAAAACTCGCCAAGCGGAATCGGCGCTTTCTCGCTGGAGGGCTCCAGAATTTCCGGACGCTTGTCCATCATCTCGAACACTCGTTCGGCAGGGGCCAAAATTACTTGTACCTTACCGATAATAGAACCCACTGTTTTGACGGGTTTCAACATCATGGCCATGGCAACCAGGAAGGTCGTGAACTCGCCAGGAGACATGGTACCTTGCTCTATCTGCAAGGCACCCAGATAAAGAATCAGCCCCATGCCCAGTGCGCCAATCAACTGCATAATCGGCTTTAATAATACGCCAGCTTTATTGGCACTTAAAGAGACGTCAAACAGCCTGTCAAGCCCCTTATTGAAGCGTTTTCTTATGTAAGCGATCCGCTCAAATGCCTTAATTTCCCGGACGCCATATAAAAATTCCGTAAAGATAATGATAATGTTGCTATTCAGATCCCGGATTTCATAATCCAGTCGACGCAGTTTTTTGGAAATAAAATGGATGGGTAAAACAATAAACGAGATAATAAACACGGAAATCAAGGCAAACTGAGCGTTTTGATATAATAGAACACCGAGGAGAAAGACCATGGAAAACGACTGGATAACAAAGTCCTTCAAGTTGTTTACAATAGCGGCTTGAAGCTTCATTGTATCCACGTAAAACCGGGAATAGACATCGCCAGTGGCGTTTTTCTTGAAGAAACTCAAATCCAGCCGGGTCAAATTAGCAAACAACTCTTTTCTAATATCTCGACTTACAGCTTGACTAAGCTTAATCGAGGTGTAGTTATTAATATACAGAAAGAAGCCTTCCAATAAGGCCACCGCAACCACCCCGATTGGAACAAATTTAAGGATCGTAAAATCTTGATTTTTTAGAAGGTAATCCACCAAAGGGCCAATAATCAGCGCGAGTAATCCGCCAACAGCGGCCAAGGGAATGGCGGAAAGCAGGGTGAGAAAAAATAGATGACGGTAGGGCTTAAGGTAGCCTAATAGCCTAAAGTACGTATCCCGGTCAGCTTTTAGTAATTTCCATAACATTAGTGTCAAAAACTCAATTATTGGCTTGGGCATCATCCTCTCACAGCCTCAAAAGGAAGGAAAGGCAACAGAAATAAACCGATACATTGTAGAAGGAACGAGTAACGAGTTCAACTGTTCGCCTCTTCTTATATCATTAGAGGTCATACTTTACGGAGCCGGGGGAATGGATTATGATGCGGGCATGTCAAATGCGTCACAACCCAATGTAAAAACTTTGGTCTGGGGCTATACTTACGAGTTTGCCCCCATTATCGATTACCTGAAAGACCAGGGCGTCTGTGATGTGCGGGAATGGATAGGTACGGAAAAGCGGTGCACTTACTCCCGTAAGAATTTCATGGAACGGGATATGTCGTTTCCGTTTCAATCGCCGGTTCGATGTCCAGATTATTTATATGACGAAGTGGCCAAGGATTTTCGAACCTATCTGGAAATGGCGAATCGGCGAAATCACTTTGTGAATTATTACGCCTATACGATTTACGACTTTTTTAACCTGTTTCATCAACAGTTGGACTACTTTTACCACCTACTCAGTTCCAACAAGATTGAACTGGTGATGATCGACACCATTACCCACTATGGAGAAGATCGCATTTTATACACACTGGCCAAGGCCATGGGAATTGATACAATTCTCATTTTTCCGACTCTCTTTCAGGAACGGTTTTTCTATGTGTTTGATGTGAATGATTTTGGGCATTTCTCTCAATTGCCTCAGTTGGAAGAACCTGAGCCGGGCCGGATTGACACCAACAAGAAGCTGGGTCAGTATCTGGGTTATCTAAAACAATATAAACCGCCCACATACAATCTGTTAGATGCCTCTAAAGAGTTTTTCAACGGCAAGCCTTATGCCTTTACCAAATATGCGAAGTATAAAAAATTCAAACAGAACCTGAAAAAAGTCACGGTGAATTCTGTTGATTTCAATACACCGTTTGTCTATTTCCCTCTGCATCTTCAGCCAGAAATGAGTAGTTGCCCGCTCGGGGATAAATACGTGGATCAACTGTTGGCATTGGAAACACTAGCAGAAATACTGCCGGATGGCTGGAAAATCTATGCGAAAGAGAATGTCCATCAAACGGAGTTTATGCGGGGCGAAATTTTCTATAACCGGCTGAAGAAAATCGACAAGCTGGTGGTGGTCCCTTCACACTTGAGTTCGCCAGAACTCATTGAAAAATCACAATTTACGGCGACCATTACCGGAACAGCCGGGTGGGAAGCTATTAACGCTGGTAAAAAAGTGCTAGCATTTGGACGGCCCTGGTATTTAACGTTGTCTGGAGTCTCTTATTACCGTCCCGGTATCACGGTGGAAGAGGTGCTGAACAATCACTTTACAGATGATGATTTACAAGAGTCCTTGCGTGTTCTGCTGTCTAAAGCGGGTCGAGGCGAAACCAGTCGTCTTTACACGAAAAAGGGAGACTTTGACGAAAAGGCCAACGCTCAGAAAGTGGGAGAATCCTTTACGAAGGCCATTTACCACTTGCAACGTCTGAAACACCGGGAAGCGATTACTTAAAGTCAATCCAGTTAAACTTAAGGTACAAGAATTCCTCACAAGGATAAGCAACTTATTGACTTTTGTTATGCATATAGTAAATTGTGCTGCTTTTCCCACTTAAAGCTCTCAAATAATTATAAATTTTTGTAATGTTTTTTCCGCAATGATCAATGCTCATATTGGAGTGCTTTATATAAAGTAGGTTTAGGCAGATAAAGGAAATATCGATGACCATTCAAACTCTAACCCAAGGCCCCGGTACATTTGGCCGGGAAGCAGCAGCACAAAAGGTTAAAAAAAATTCTGAAGAGAAACCGAGTGCTTTAAAAGTAATGATGCGATATGCAACTAAGTCATTCCCTTCCGTTGTTTATGCACCACTTGAAAGTCTTGGTACCGATAGTTTTTACGATAATTTGTTTGGCTATACAGAAGAGAAAATGGCTTGGTTTGATACGGATGGTTCAAATAGTTGGAATCAAACAGAATTTCATGCATCTTTATATTTAACCGTAAAAAATTCATTCGACTCTATTTCCAATGGGCTTTCTTGGCTGGTTTCTAAAGAGACGGTAAATAACTCCCTCTGTAAAGGGGTGGCGAAAGCATCGGAAAAAGCTTTTTCCATTTTGGATCTAAATCACGACGGCGAAATTTCGGTTTTGGAAAGTGCCGTAGGGTATATTACGTCCGATAATTCCAGCCAGCTCATCGCTGAGAAGTTGCGGGAAGGTGCATCTCATGGGTCTACTCCCGAACATAAACGTCAGGAACAGGAGGCAGAGGCAAAGAAAATTCTTGATAAATACCCCTCTCAATTCGATGGGAAAATAACAGATCAAGAAGCATCTGGTTTGTTTGAAGAGGGCTTCGATAAACGACCTGATATGTCTCGTTTAATCCTTCAAGAGCAGATGGAGGCTCATCGTCTTGAAGCACGCTATATTGACTTTCAAAAACGAAAAGCCACTGAAGGGGCTTAAGCGTCTGTTTTAAATTAAAATAGGGTTCTCGTTATCCAACTTTACCGGCCGCTCAGAAAGATTTTTCTGGAAATGACCGATGGAAGGTAAGGGCAGCCCATGGCTCCTTCAGAGGGCAGGCGTTGGACGGCTGATGAATTATAATGCGGAATATAGCCTTGTCGCAGTGTCATTCGGGTTAGAATTCGTTTTTTTATGTGACGCTCAGCTTCCTCACCCGCTAAATCCATGGATTTAACTTCCAGTCCAATTTTTCGACCGGTTTGATTGTGGTACAAGTCCTTGCGTCGGTCTTTTAAATCGCTGGTCTCGATGCCTTCATCGCTAAAAAGAAAGTCAAAAAAGGCTTCCACGTATTCGTTGCCGCAAAAAAGCAGATCAGCCGGCTTCTCTCCTAGTTCGTAAGCCGCCAGCGCGGAGCCATAGATATGTTGGAAACCATTTATTTTTTGTCGCCACACAAAAACAGGAAGTTTTCTGCCCTCTCGTTCAAACATAAAATAACCGCTACCATGAGCACCGGGGGGATGGAGCAGTCTTTTCTTGTAGGGTGGCTTTTCGGCCTGTAATGGCAACAAGTCACTTCGGCCAAACAGTTCGAGTTCAGCAACACTGACCCGCCAGAAAATGCTGGCAACATAAACAACGGGAAGCATAAGGACCAATAGAAATAAGGTTTTTATTTTCATATTTTAAACTCACTTAACTTTTTAAAAAGTAGTTAAACCAAAAAGAATTCTTATTGACGCAAAAGCCTCGTAAAAGTCTCTAAGTAAAGCCAGCTGTGCTGACGCCCTAGAAGCAGCTTCGTTGCTCTTCGAGGAGTTTAAGCTGTTTGTTAACCTCGTTGAGGCGAGTTTTGTTTTTATCGACCACGGCTTGCGGGGCGCGTTCGAGGAACTCGTAGTTGCTCATCATTTTATAGAGTTGTTCCTGTTCGTCTTTGAGGGTCGCCATTTTCTTGTCGAGCCGGAAGACCTCTTCCCCTACGTTGATTAGACCTTCCAGAGGCACTCGGATTCGACTATGACCAATGACGTTGGCGGCAGACTGGCCGGTGTGTTCATTGTCTTCAATTTTTTCCAGGATTTCCACCTGATCCAGCTTAACGAAATGATTTAGAATCTCGCTTCCGGCTTCGATGGCGTTTCGTTCGATGACTTCGGGCGCTTCTACCGTTAGATTCACCGGGGTGTGATGGGGCACTTTATACTGTTGACGGATGTTTCGAACCGCTCGAACTGTTTCTAGCACAAAGTCAATTTGGGTATTAATGGCTGGGTTAATCAACGATTCATCCGCCTGCGGATAAGGTGCAACGGACACGGAGGAGTGGGTTTGGTGGGGCAGTTTCTGATAGATAGCTTCTGAAAGGTAAGGCATGATGGGGTGAATCAGCCGTACGGTACCACTAAGGACGTGGAGTAAAATACGCTTAGTGTTCATGACCTGCGCTGGATCCTTTAATTGCTTTTTGGCATATTCCACATACCAGTCGCAAAAGCCGTTCCAGATAAATTCGTACAGAACCTGCGTGACTTCACTAAATTTATACTCGCCGAGCAGGGTGTTTACCTCTTGAATAGCCTTATTATAGCGACTCAAAATCCATCGGTCCATTTGAGATAAGTGGTTCAGATCGATAGGCTGATTATCCACCGGGCCACCGTTTTCTTCCTTTTCGAGATTCATTAGCGTAAAGCGGGAGGCGTTCCAGATTTTATTAGCGAACAGTCGACCCAACTCCAACTTGTCTTTTGCCAGCTTAATGTCTTGTCCTCCATAAGTAATCAGGCTGGTTAAGGCGTATCGAAACCCATCACATCCATATTGTTCAATAGTTTCAACCGGATCAATGGTGTTTCCCTTCGATTTGCTCATCTTCTGGCCTTTTTCGTCCCGAATCAGTCCATGGATATAAACGGTGTGAAAAGGCGATTTTCCGGTCATTTCATGACCGAACATGGTCATCCGGGCCACCCAGAAAAAGATAATGTCAAAACCGGTGACCAATACGTCGGTTGGGTAGAAGTCCTTCAAATCCTGAGAGGATTCATCCGGCCAGCCCATGGTAGAAAACGGCCATAAGCCGGAGGAAAACCACGTGTCCAGAACGTCCGGATCTTGCTGAATATTTTTAGACCCGCATTGCGCACAACTATCCGGGTCTTCTTTGGCGACAGTCAGCTCCTTGCAGTCGGTGCATGTCCATGCCGGGATTTGATGCCCCCACCACAGTTGGCGGGAAATGCACCAGTCCTGAATATTTTCCATCCAGCGTAGGTAATCCTTCGTCCAGCGCTCAGGAATGAATTTGACTTCACCGTTTTCTAATGCTTTTAAGGCGGTTTGGGCCAATGGTTTTGTTTTTACGAACCATTGTTTGGAAAGCAGAGGTTCAATCACGGCACCACTACGCTGAGCTCGTCCAACCCGGTGTTGATGCTCTGTTTTTTGAACCAAATAACCTTCTGACTCCAATAAGGCTTCTGTTTTTTCCCTTGCCTTAAAGCGATCCAGGCCGTGGATTTCTTCTGGAATAAAGTCCAGTGGCTTAATCGCCCCTTTTTCATCAATGCAAATAACAGAATCCAGCTTGTGTTTTAAGCCGATTTTGAAATCATTGGGATCGTGGGCAGGCGTGATTTTCAGTGCACCTGTACCGAAAGTTAGATCCACGTACTCATCACTAATGATGGGAATTTCTTTGTCGGTCAGGGGTAGACGAACGTTTTTACCGATAAGATCAGTGTATCGGGAATCTTCGGGATTGACGGCAACAGCCACGTCACCGTACATGGTTTCGGGACGAGTGGTAGCGACGATAATTTTTTGCTCACTGCCCACCACCGGGTAGGCGACTTCCCATAAGAAACTGGCTTCGTCGTGGTATTCGGTTTCAATGTCCGAAATAGCGGACTGGGACTCGGGATCCCAGTTAACAATGTATTCGCCTTGATAAATCAGACCTTTCTCATAGAGGTGGACAAATGCTTCTCGAACCGCTTTAGAACACCCTTTATCCAGCGTAAACCGTTCTCTTGTCCAGTCAGGTGAAACACCGAGTCGTCTTAATTGACCGGTTATGTTCCCTTTACAATGATTTGCCCAATCCCAAACCCGGTTGATAAAATCTTTTCGCCCTAAATCATGCCGAGTTTTCCCTTCGGCGGCTAATTGGCGTTCCACCACGCTTTGGGTGGCGATGCCCGCATGGTCGGTTCCCGGCATCCACAGGGTTTTATCGCCCAACATTCGGTGCCATCGAATGAGAATGTCCTGAATCGTATTATCCAGTGCATGGCCCATGTGCAGGTTTCCAGTAACGTTAGGTGGCGGAATAACAATACTAAAGCACTGTTTGCTGTCTCTGTTCACCTCGGGTTTAAATAGCTGATTGTCTTCCCAGAACTGGTAGGTGCTGGCTTCAACGGATTGGGGTTCATAAGTCTTGGGTAGCATTGAGAAATCCCTGTATATGGTTGACGATGATTATCACAAGTTTGTTGAGAAATGTATTGTTTTTGAAGTTTAGAAGGTGTTGATTTATGGAATATAGTAAAATACCATTGCACGGTCGTCGCGCATCTTAAATGGAATATTTACAAATGAGTTAGAGCGTGCGAATGATTATAGCAGAAGCCACTTCGTGCGCGTACTGATATTAACAACCACGGGGCCGCCATGTCTTTTGAGCCGGATTTTAATGACGAAGAATTGAACGAAGATAAAGAGGATACTATGCCAGACCCGACAAATACCGTAGAAAAATCACCCGGCGTTTATGTTCGCGCCGGAGACTATCAGCCTCATGAGCTGGATATGCTCTGGTCGGGCTCTCGTCATTTTGCCAAAGAGGACCGTTCGCCGGTGGTGTTTACAATAGTTGGATTGGCGATTGGCGCTATTATCACCAGTGCTCTTTTCTTTCTGTTTAGTTCCAAGCCCGAAATTAAGGCTGGAGATGACAGCGAGCTAATTACTCCAATTGTGGACGAAACCAAGCTGGTTCCTGCAGCGGGTGATCCTATTCTGGGACCCGAAACGGTTCAATTAAATACCACAAAAGCAACCACGCCTACCGCAAAAACAGCAAAACCTTCAGTAAATCAAAGACCGACTTCTGGTGGTTCGACTTCGGCAGCCACTTATACGGTGCAAAATGGAGATACCTTAGAACAGATTGCTCGGCGCCATTACGGCTCCGGCACACCGGCCTTGATCCAAAAAATTAGCCGAGCGAATAATATGACTAACCCAAATGCTCTGAAAGTAGGGCAAAAACTGGTGATTCCGCCTAAAAACTATTAATTGGCTTTTCGTTTTTTAAGATTTTTTATAAGATCGGTGTCACAAGTTGAACTGGTTTGGGTTTTAAATTTTTGACGACCATGATTCATATCAAATGGATCGATTTGTTTGTCGAGTTACCCGCTGGTGGCCTGACTCAAGGTCTTCATCTCTGTGTATGTAAAAACAAGTGAAAGGTTCTCAAAACAATGATAACGCCGATACATTCTCCACAGTTTGGTTCAAGCGCTTCAAGCCCGTCTAATATTTCAAGTGATCAGCTGTTGAACTTTTATCAGAGGCAGGGAATTGTTCCTCCTACTAATAAACGCAATGCACCAGTGGTTACTTTACATGATTCGAGGTTGGGAACGCCTGTTAAAATTCCCACTCATGAGAAACAAGTACCCAATAAACTCTTGAAAGACCATGCCAGAGCGCTTGGTATGACGATCAATGATTTTAAGCGAATTCTTGCGAACAAGCATTCCCGCTTTTCATTAGAGGGCTAAGGTTTACTGTTATTTATTCTGTTAGAAGGCTGTGAAAAGGTAAACAAGCCGGGTGTTTAACCGCATAAGACGAAACTGGCAAAACCCTGAAATACGCCTTCTCTCCAGGCTCAGTGTCGGACATTTAATGACCGACGGCTTTGCCGGGTTTATGTTACCGCTGTTGCCTCTGTTCTCTCAAACCTTGGGGTTTGGGTTGGAGGCAACCGGATTTATTTTGATGGTCTCCAGTCTTACTTCTTCAGTGTTTCAACCGGTTTGGGGCGTGTTAACCGAGCGATACCAGCGTGTGAATTACATCTTAATCGGCCTGCTTGTGGCTATTAGCTGTATTAGCCTGATTGGCTGGAGCCCGAATTATTGGACCCTGATTATCCTTATCGGCTTGGGATATCTAGGGGTAGGCATTCTGCATCCCCGAGCCATGACATATGCCCATAGCCTGGGGAAATCAACGTCAGGGATTCGTCGCGAGAATCTGGTGATGAGTGTGTTTATTACGGCAGGAACCAGCGGATTTGCATTAGGGCCATTGGTCTCGGCGTTTTTAGTGACCCATTGGGGCCTGAAATCGACTCTCTTTATGATGCCGCTATTGTTCGTGGGATGGGCATTGTTTCACCAGATTGATCGTCCCTTTCTTAAAACCCTTGCCAAACCGCCGGTTTCTAAACCCAACCCTCGTTTAACCGGTTGGGAAATCCGGGTGTTGGCTCTTTTATCGTTTGTGGCGATTGTGCGGGCCCTTATCCTGGTCGGGATGGATTCGTTTATGCCTTTTATTTGGACGGAACAAGGGTTTTCATTAATGTGGATTGGGGTAGTCATGGCCGTGGCGTCAATTGTTAGTGCCCCTATTTCTCTTTATGCAGGTCATCTGAGCGATCGCTTCGGTGAACGGGTTATTATGAAGGTCTCTTACCTGCCGTGCTTAATTTTAATTCCTCTGACACTCTGGTTTAATGGAATCGGGTCGTTTGTCTTTTTTATTCTGCTTCATGCTTTGATTCAGCTTTCGATGACGGCCAACATGGTGGTGCCTCTTCGTGGGATTGGTCATCATAAAAACCTGATTTCTGGTTTGATGGCTGGGTTTAGTTTTGGGGTAGCCGGGGTTTTGATGCCTTTTTTAGGTCGATTGGGTGAAGCGCAAGGACTGACGAATGCCCTGATGGTTCTGCTTTTTCCAATGGCTTTGGGAACTATGGCCCTGTTTTTTATTCCGAAGGCCATTTTCTCCCGAAATCGATAGAATATTTATTTGTTTTTAAACGTAGCCCTCTCGCATGGCGAGAACGGCGGCTTGAGTTCGATCATCGACGCAGAGTTTCTGTAAAATACTATGGACATGAGCTTTAGCCGTTGCCTTCGTAATAACCAGCGCATCGGCAATCCGGGGATTCGAGTGTCCATCCACAATCAACTTGAGAACTTCCATCTCTCGGGGAGTGAGTGGGCAATCCGGCGGAGGGCCAGCAGGGGTTGAAAAACCATTACCGACTGTTTCACCGGTAAAACGTCCTAATACCAGTTTGGCAATAGCAGGATCCAGCCAGGCGGTTCCTTCTTTTACGGCGTGAATTGCTGTCGAAAGCGATTCGGGTGTGATTCCCTTCATGCAATAGGCATCCGCACCGGCGCCAAGGGCCGCAAAAACATCCTGCTCGCTTTCTTTTGAAGTCAGCATAATGACACGAACAGCTGGGTGAGCTTCTTTTATTCTTTGGGTGGCCTCAATGCCATCGATTTCGGGAAGTCCAATATCCATCAGGATAACATCAGGGTTGGTCGTATTGGCCAAGCGAATGGCCTGGGTGCCATCAGCGGCTTCACCAACGACTTCGATTTTTTCTTCTCGCTCCAAAAGCATTTTTAATCCAACCCGTGTCATTTGATGGTCTTCTACAATTAGAACCCTTGTTGTCATTGCTTGCCTCTTTACTCAACTTAAATATGACCGTATATAAAAGCCATTCGTATAATATTACCTCCTTATTATATACCAAGCCTTACCTGTAAATGAGAGGAAAAAGACGGTTTTCGTTTAGTTTCCTTGATATTGAGAGCTGTACTGGATGTGAATAAGAATAGCCAATTGGAGGATGTTATTTTTCCGGTTAAAGAGATAAAATAAAAGCAAGGGAGGAATAAAGGTTATCTGAACACTTTTTTACTTCCTGCTGTTTGTTGATCTGCTACTTTCTTTGTAGAATGGGTTATCATGTCTATTTATTTGAATGAACGATTGTCTATTGAGTTAAAATAGATCAGGTCAATTTTTATTTTGATGTGTTTTTAATCTATCAATTCACCTACTTTCTCCTGAGAGGAGGTTCCTGATGAAAACCCTTAAAAATAACAATTCAGTTCTTGTCGTACTTGTCATCGTTGCGTTGCTTAGTTTGCCGGTGGCTAGTGCAGAGAACATCAAGCCCAAAAATCAGATTGATTTGGATGTCCAGACACAATTTCGGGAAATTTTGAGTCTGCTCCAGCCGGTTAATGTCATTAAAGTGGATCAGGTTTCGAAAGAACTGTTTAAAGATTTTTTCGAACAGAAAGACAAAATTTACGGCTACACGGCAACCACACCTCAGGCGGAAGGACATGTGGCCCCGGCCAAGCTCCGCCGACAGACCTTTTAATTGCGTGTCAAACTAAAAGTGAATCTCGTCTTCCTCGAAGTGAGGCGGCTCTAGCTGAAGTGTCACATGACTAAGGCCGAAGTGGCTTTTTAGGCAATGCTGTAGACACGTCAGGGTTTCTGGCGTAAAGGCCGTTTCGACCACTGTTACATGCGCTGACAGGGCATGTTTACCTGAGGCAATGGTCCAGATGTGGAGATCGTGGATGGATTGAACGCCCTTAAGTTCTTGTAGGGTAGATTTAACCTGATTCACGTCAATGTGTTTCGGTGAGTTTTCCAGCAAAATATCCGTGGCTTCCATAACCAGTCGAAAGGCACTATAGAGTACTAGGAGGGAAATCAGGACGCTGATTAGAGGGTCGGCCCAGAGCCAGTCGTAAAAATAAATGAGCCCGGCGGCGATGATGGCACCGATGGAGCCGAGTAAGTCGCCGAGTACGTGAAGGTAAGCGCCTTTGATGTTGAGATCGTGCTGATGATCGCCGTGTAAGATTTTGGCGACAATGATATTAATAATAAGCCCGCCCACGGCAACCCCCATCATCAGAGAGCCCTCTACCGCCTCTGGAGAGAGAAACCGATGATAAGCTTCGTAGATAATGAGAAAAGAGATGCCCGCCAGAGCCAGCCCGTTAATAAAGGCGGCGAGGATCTCAATACGATGGTAACCGTAAGTTTTCTGCTCCCCGGCGTCTTGAGTACAAATCCAAGCCGCGAAAAGAGCGAGTCCAATAGCGCCTACGTCGGCTAGCATGTGTCCTGCATCAGCCAGTAGAGCTAAACTGCCGGATAGGTAGCCGCCAACCACTTCGGCGATAAGATAAACCGATGTTAGGGCCATAGACCATTTCAACGTCTTGATGCGTGAGCTGGAAACGGTTTGAATCAGCCCGTGGTCGCAGTGGTGGTGGTCATGGACGGGAGAATGAGTGGGGGGTTCGTGGGAGGCATGGTGGTTCATGATGTCAACAGCGTAGCATCATTTATCATTTATAAAAATGGATTGAGTAAATAGTTTTGTTGACATTGCTTACTATTTGCGTAATAAGTTAGATTCATTGTTGCATGTTTTCAAAACAAGGAAAAAGGTGATCATGAATTCAATGTTTCAACCCACTGCTCTTGGGCTTCCATCAGCTCCTATTCCGTATTTTAAAAAATCCTCAAACCAAATAAAACCGGAAGCCTTTGAACCTTCGTTTGGAATAATAGCTCCTTTTATAACTAAGGAAAATAAAGAAGTTTATGAAAAATTAAATCAGTTGTTACCCTATGTCCCACATATTGAACGTGTTCAAGTTAGAGGTAGTATAAATATTAGGGAGGGAGAAGGTTTAAAGACTGTAGAAAAGAAAAATATTTTATTTCAGGGTGTTGGCCCTTTGGTAGGTTTAGCTATTTTGATTGGATTACGGAATCAAACCTTAAAACTTTCAAAAGCAGAGGGCTTTACCGTTATTTTAAACAATAAAAAATATAAGCTCAGGTTTACTTCGATGTTGTGGCGAAGCTAAAAAGCGATTTATTTACAGAGCGAGAAGAAAGTAGCAAAAGTTTACAATCCTGAACGCATCGAAAATCCATAAAAATAGTCAGGGTATAAATACGGGTTAAATCCTGTGATAAAAAGCTTTTTAAGCTAAAAGAAGGCGCGAAAATTGTCTTGAAATTAACCCGGCTTACACCCATTGGATGATTGAAACGGAGATTTGGCTTTAGTACAGTGGGGCCACTTTCCTATTTTAGTTGTAGTAGAGCGCAATTGATCCGCTTGACCGGTGTTATTCCTAAAAAGATGGTCGCAACACAATAAAGCGAGAAACAAATGGCCTATAAACAACAACCTGACAATGGAGGAATGGTTTTGACTTTTCATCAACTGCAAAAACACTGGATTCGATTTACGGCTCCTAAGAAGATTTTAATAAGTGCAAGCTTTTTGGGCCTGGGAACTCTGCTGGTTTTAGCCGCTAATGCGGAGAAACTGGCCAGCCAGGTGACCGAACAGGTGGCGGTCGCCTCCGAGACCTTTGAAATGGCTTATGTTAGTACACTAAGCAATGAATACCATGGTCAGCTTCAGAATGAGGCTGGCGCATCGGATTTTCACATTCGAGTACTCGAAGCCAAAAATCAGGCACAAGCCAGTGTCCTCATTAACGATCAGGAAGTGATGAAGTTCCGCTCCGAATTTAACGGCCTTTCGCCCGCTTTACGGGCTAAACGATCCGCCAATCGGCTTTACGCTTTTCTTTCGGTTCAGGGTGACGCACGCCTAATTAAACCCGAAGCCCAAGAAAATGAAGTGGTCATTCGGGTGGGCGATGAGGTGTTGGCCCGTATTGATGAGCAAACGGCGAAAAAATCGAAAAACGATATGAAACACCTCGCACTCATTTGGACGAATCTAACTCGGAAAGCGTTGGGCGTCCATCCTATTATGCGAGGTGCCATGCCGAACTCTCGAAGCAAGTTGAATCGAGATAATTATATTGATCCGGCTACATTTAAGGCTACAGGTCATGCTCTAAAAGGAATTGCTTCCTGGTATGGCCCTGGATTCCATGGGCGACGAGCCGCTGATGGTAGCCGGTATAGTATGTACGAGCTAACCGCAGCTCATAAATCTCTGCCCTTTGGTACCATTGTTCGAGTTCGAAACGAGAAAAACGGACGAACCGTGGTGGTGCGTATTACGGATCGAGGTCCTTATATCAAGGGACGAGTGATTGACCTTTCAAAAGCGGCTGCCAACGCTATTGGCATGCCAGGCATTACACCGGTGACGGTTGAAATTATGGAACGCAATCCGCATTTTAAAATTCCAGAGCCTGTGTTGAATCCGCCAAGCTTAAGAGAAATGGCGCTGGAGCAAAACAAACCCGCTGAGGTTATCTCGGAAAAATCGGTAGACAACCAAAGCGTGTCTGAACCGATGGCTCCAGAAGAAATTCAGGCTGAGGAAATTCCAACAACAGAAGCGAAAGCAGGTGAACTGGCTTCTGAAGAATTTCCCGACATGAAAGAGCTGGAAACCATGGTTAATATGGCGATTGCACCGACTCAGCCTGCTGTTTCTGATACGGAAGTTATGGCGGATGAAGCCATTAACGCTCAGGCGGTTGTGGAAGAAAAGCAGACGATCGACACTCCGGTTTCAGCGGAACTAGCCTCTGACTAATATTGGTTTTCATCGAGACCCCATAATGTTCTGATGTATTGAATAACCATCGGCTTTGCCTTATGCTGAGCTTGGATTGGCCACGGTTTTTTCACCGGTTCTTGTAGTCTGCTGGTTGTTTAAGCGCAACTTGAAAGGGTTATTACTACCAATGAGTTTTGTTCCAAATTCAGTTCGGGTTCGTATCGCTCCGAGTCCCACAGGGAATCTCCACGTCGGGACTGCTCGAACCGCTTTGTTTAATTACTTATTTGCCAAAGGGCAGGGCGGTACGTTTATTTTACGGGTAGAAGACTCGGATCAGGAACGATCAAAAGAAGCGTATGTCCATAATATCTTTGATAGCCTTCGGGCCATTGGTATTGAGTGGGACGAAGGCCCGGATGTGGGTGGTCCTAAAGGACCTTACTCTCAAATGAAGCGCCTGCCCCTTTATCAGGAATACGCGAATAAATTAGTTGATGCCGGATTAGCCTATAAGGCTTACGAAACATCGGAAGAACTAACCGCCCAGCGAGAAGCTGCCGTTCAATCCGGTGAACAGGATTATAAGTATCAGCGTCCTACTCCGGAGGTCTTGGCGGAGCAACAAGCAAATCCTACCCGTCAGCCGTCTATTCGTTTTGCTGTGCCAGCGGATCGAGGGCATGTGGTGTATCAGGATTTAGTGCGAGGCGAGGTGTCCATTGATTCCAATTTGGCTGGGGATTTTGTGATTTTAAAATCCGATGGTACGCCTACATACAATTTTGCTGTGGTCATTGATGACATGCTAATGGAAATCAGCCACGTGATTCGGGGCGAGGATCATATTTCCAATATGCCCCGACAGATCATGCTTTACGAAGCGCTGGACTCGTTGAATCTGCTGAAAAGCCCGATGCCGGCATTTGCCCATGTGGGCATGATTTTGGCGCCGGATCGATCCAAGCTGTCCAAGCGCCACGGCGCCACGGCGGTTTCTGATTTTGTCGCTCAAGGCTACTTGCCGGAAGCGTTCTGTAATTATATGGCGCTTTTGGGCTGGTCGCCGCCGGAGGGCAAAGAGATAGCAACCCTGGATGGGTTTGCCCGGCAGTTCAAACTGGAAAAAATTGCCCACAGTCCGGCCATTTTTGAGCGGGATAAGCTGAATTGGTTCAACGGTCAATATATTCGCCAAATGACCCCTGATACATTTTTCGCCATCGCCAAACCGTTTTTATCCGCCGAATTTGATCTGGCCCAATACGATAAACCGACACTGGTGATGATGCTGGACGCAGTGCGTAATAACCTGACGACCCTGTCGGATATTTCAGAAACCGTGGATTATTTTTTCAAGACAGACGTGGTTCAGAATTCTGAAATGGTTCAATCTGTTCTCATGACTGAAGAGGGGCAGAACGTGCTGGCTACTTTTGAGCGGGACTTTCTACCGAAAGCCGATTTTTCATCGCCGGAGGCTTTGGCTACCACCATGAAAGACTTTATTGAATCTCAAAAACCTCTGAAAACTAAAGCCGTCATGTGGCCTATCCGGGTAGCACTGTCGGGACGAACCCATGGGGCTGATCTCTCGAAAACCCTGTATATTTTAGGTACTGATCGGGTGAAAGACCGTATAGCGTCCGCACGCCAGCGAGTCGTGTCATCCTCCTAGAGATAGGGGAGGCACGTTTTCAGCCCTACCGGTACAATGGTGGGATGATTGTTTTCTGGAGACCTTAATTGGTGTTCAATTTAGGGCTGGCCCTGACTTATCCCTTTAAAAAAGAGAACTGGCAAAGCACGTTGCTCTGGCCCGGTCTGATTTTTATCGTGTATTTTGTTGGACAATACCTGATTAGCTTTGTTGTGGCCTTGCTGTTTCCGATGGGCTCGGATCCCATGCAGCCGAATACAACGGCGATGATGTTGAACATGGTTTCTAACGGGGCGTTGACGATTATTTTTATGCCGTTTTTCGCCGGGTTTTACTGGCATTGGGCGGAAAAACTGCTGATAGAAGGCATGGAAGCCCCGCCGCCGGATTGGGGCGATCATGTGGTGAAGTATTGGCTGGATGGGCTGAAAATAACGATTGTTGCCTTACTTATTTCAACACCTTATATGTTGATTATTTTCTCGATCCTCTTGCTTAAGCAGAATATTTTTCTGGTTTATGGAGCAATGGCGATTCATCTGCTGGTTTGCCTGTTTTTAACCCCTTTTGTTTTAGCGAACTTTATTCAAGCCTTGCCTGAAAAGCGGTTTACGGCGTTATTTAATCTATCCAGAATTTTTAAAACCGGTTGCAAATATTATGGACGAGTTCTTTTGGCCACGTTGATTACGCTGGTGTGTTCCATTGGGTTTGTGGTTGTGATGATTTTTTCCTGCTGTACCTGCATTGGCTTCCCGGTGGTCGTGGCGGCGTCGTATGCCTTTTATGTCCATATAATGGCTCAGGCATTTGCCGGGTATCGATGGATACCGGAAACAGCCGGGGAATCGTAAATTTCGAAGTTTGGATCAATTTAGAAATGAGACTGGAGTAAGTTGTTATTATGCAAATGGATATGATGGAAGCCCTGAAGTGGCCGTATAAAAAAGAAAATTGGGTATCAGCTATTATCATGCCGGGGGCGGTTTGCACCGGATTGATTGTCGCTTTTGTGGTTGTTTATTTCGTTTTTGTTGCCGGAATGGTCGGTGCCGCGGCTATTGGGGCCGCTTCTGAAGAAATGGGCATTATGGCTATGGTGCTTCTCTTTTTAAGTTATCTGGGAGTCGTTATTCTGCTAACGGCACTTTGTGCACCTATATACGGTTATTTCTGGGAAATGGCTTATGTTTTAAGGAGTGAAGGGTATGAGGCGGACTCGCCCTTATGGTCGGGCCGTTTTAAGGAGTATTCTATCAACGGCCTTAAAATTGTCTGTTTTTCAGTGGTTCTCAACATTATTCATGTTTTCATTTCGCTGGTGATTCCACTGTTGAGTATGCCTTTTGGTGAGGTAGGGGAAATAATTTCAGGGCTTCTTTCCTTTATTTATAGTCTCTGCACCCTCGCAGTAATGCCTTTTATCTACTCGGCATTTATTCATACGGCGGAAAGCAAAAGCCTGAAGGACATGTTTAACGTGTCAAGGGCGGTTGAGGTTGGCTTGCAATGTTATTGGGGCGTGGTTGTAGCGTTTTTGGCCTGTATACTCATTAGCTTAGGCTATATGATTCTCTACGTGGTTTCGGTCTGCACGGTTGTCGGTATCCCCTTTGTTGCGGCGGCTCACTGGACAACATCAGTTCACCTGCTTGTTCAGGGGTTTGATAATTATAAAGCGGATGCTTTACCCGCTTAGCCCCGTTAGAGAGCTTAAAACAATCGCTAAACCACTTGGACTTCCGAATGATCGGCTAAGAGGAATTTATGACTGTTTGTTTTTAGTTGAGACAAGTTTTTCGGCCGCTCAATACGGCAACCCTGTCCGATAAGGCTGTCTTCAATGCGGTCGTGGATATGTTTAATGACACAGTTTTCCAGAATCACACTGTTCTGAATTTCCGAGTGAATAATTTCGCACCCGTCACCAATGCTGGTGTAAGGCCCAACAACCGTATTTTCCAAGATACAGTTTGCCCCAATTTTTACAGGCCCAAGAATTCGGCAGTTTTTAAGATGGCTTCCTACACCAATAGCGACCTGTCCCTTGATGTCTGAATCGATAGAAACATCTTGGTCAGGACTCGGGGCAGATAGTTCGCTTAGAACCGTCTGATTGGCTGTGAGCATGTCGTCTTTTTTCCCGGTATCGAGCCACCAGCCAGGATGAATTTGGCTTTTGACCTGCTTGCCCTGCTCAATCAGTTTTTGAATGGCGTCGGTAATCTCTAATTCGCCTCGTGCACTCGGCTGGATTTGGTTAATGGCGTCGAAAATAGCTGAAGTAAACAGATACACGCCCACCAATGCCAAATTAGACGGCGGGTTTTTGGGTTTTTCAATCAGGCGGATAATGTTCTGGTCAGCGTCCAGTTCGGCCACCCCAAACGAAGAGGGATTGGTTACGGGCTTGAGCAGGAGCGAGGTCTCACATTGATCGTTCTGGAATTTTTCGATTAACGCTCGTAGATCACTGTTGATGAGGTTGTCACCCAGATACATTATAAATGGACTGTTGCCCAGATAAGGCTGAGCTATTTTAACGGCGTGGGCGAGTCCAGCCGGTTCGTCCTGAACAATAAATTCAATGGAAATATCATGATCATTCTTTAGGTTTTGGGCTTGGGTTTCTTTCCAATGTTTCAGGGATTGCTTGATGCTTTCGCCAGTTTCTGGACTAATAATGATCCCAAACTGCCGGATGCCCCCTTGATACAATCCGTCCATGGCGTAATGGAGAATCGGCTTGTTAGCAATCGGAACCAACTGCTTGGCCATGGCGTAGGTTAGGGGACGAAGACGAGTGCCCTTGCCTCCGGCCAGAATAAGGGCTTTCATGTCGCTGAAAGGGGTGATAGATCGTGCGGGCATGGGCCATGGATTCCTTTAAGAAAGTCCGTAACAGCCAGCCAATGGATTTTGGCGCTAGCTTTTTTATCGGGAGAACCGAACAAGGCTTTTATTATACTGCGAATTAGTCGGAAAAGCGTGTAGAGGATGATGGTTATCTGATCCAGCCCACTGGCATAGGCCATCAGCATTTTTAGCCGATTTCGCTGGTAGTAATACTGAGAGGCGGGGCTTCGTTTGCCGGTGGATGCGCCTTCTTTATGAAAGACCCGACTTCGGATAGCCAGTGTGATGGGATACCCTTTGCGAGACGCCCGCAGGCAAAATTCGCCGTCCTCGAAATAAAGAAAATACGATTCATCCAATGGACCCATACGCTTGATAAGTGGAACAGGAATAAGCATGCTGGCACCACTCAGAGTGGGAAGTTCCATGCCATCTTTGATTTCTGTTTCCGGTATGCCTCGGGTTCTTCCGGTATTCCATTGGATGCGGGTGCCCACTTGCTGGTAAGTTCGGTCCGGGTAGAGAAGCAATGAACCCACTAACCCACCGGTTTTTTGAGCTTCCTGAACGAGATGACCTAATGCCCCAGCCTCAACAGTGGTGTCGTTGTTTAAAAGCCAGATATAATCAGATTTTTTGCTATTTGCAAATTCAATACCCTGGTTATTACCGGCGCTAAAGCCTCGGTTCTCCTCTGAGGCAATCAAGTGAAAATCATACTGACTTTGAACCTGCTGAAGACGTTCCAGCGAATCATCGCCGGAGCAGTTATCAACGACCACAATTTTAAAATTAGGATACTTCAGTTCTTGTAAGGATTCCAGACAAGCGAGTGTGTCGTTTGTGCCCTGATAATTGAGGAGCAAAATGTAAACCAAGGGGTGTTCTCGGGTTTTTGTTTCCAAAGCCATATTCATTTGGGTCAGGAGACAACTTTGTTCAGATCGTTCAGAATGGCATTCAGTGAAATCTGGTTAACGAGAACGCTAGCGGAAAGGTTTTCATATTGAAGTGCTTTGTAGCTAGGATGAAGCCCATAACGCTTAAAAACGTCTAGCGTGGTGGGGTATTTCTCGACGATGTCGGGGACGGACATATCCGCCGTGATTTTAGGGGTACTCATAACTCGAAGACAGGCTCCTTTTCAGTTTGTTTGGGGGATTGTTGGGTTTCAGGTTTTTTGGCTTGAGATTGCTTTTGATCTTGCTCGTACAGGCTTTTTAAAGATTGGGGCGACAAGCAAGCCGTAATGGCTTCCATTAGCGAGGTCACTGGGGCGATTCCAATGGTATCCGCAGGGGCTTTGCTACCGGACCCTTTTTGAGGAAAGCTGTTGGAGCCGGGAACGATAATGCGTTTAAAGCCAATCTTACGGGTTTCCAAAATTCGGGCTTCCACGTTGGGAACCGGTCGTACTTCGCCCGTCAAACCAATTTCGCCGGTTACGACGGTTCCAGGCTGGATGGAAATATCCCGTTGGCTGGTAATAATGGCCATGGCGATGCCTAGATCGGCGGCGGGTTCGTCCAGTTTGAGCCCCCCCACCACATTGATATAAACGTCTTGTTTGCCAAAATCAAGCCCCAGTCGACGTTCCAGAACGGCAATAATTTGATGGAGTCGGTTGGTATCCGCACCGTTAGCGACCCGACGAGGCGTGCTGTAGGCGGATTGCCCAACAAGCGCCTGAATCTCTACCAGCATCGGGCGAGTGCCTTCCAGTGTGGAGACAATCACACTGCCGGGGTTGTTCCGGTAGCTGGACTCCGACAGGAACAGTTCACTGGGGTTGCTAACTTCCGACAGACCATCCGGGCCGATTTCAAACACGCCAATCTCATGGGTGCCGCCAAAGCGGTTTTTCACCGTGCGCAAAATACGCAGGTTTTTATATTTTTCGCCTTCAAAATAAAGTACCGTGTCCACCGTGTGTTCCAGCAGTTTTGGACCCGAAACCTGGCCGTCTTTGGTCACGTGGCCGATGATGAAAATGGTGATATTGAGGGCCTTGGCCACGCTCATGAGAATGCCCGCACACTCTTTAATCTGGCTGATACTGCCGGGAGTGCCGGAAAGTTCTGGGCTAAACATGGATTGAATACTGTCGATAATGACGAGTTCTGGTTTTTGGGCTTTGATGGCTTCCACCACCTGATGAATATTATTTTCTGAATAGATCCAGATGTTATCCGTAGGTAATTTTAGGCGTTCGGCCCGCTGTTTAATTTGGTAAGGAGATTCCTCACCCGCAATGTAAAAGACTTTACTCGGCGGCTCCGATTTGAGGGGTATCTTTTGAGCAACCCGAGAAGCTACCTGGAGCATCAGGGTAGATTTTCCGATACCGGGATCGCCACCGAGTAAAACGTAGCTGCCGGGCATAATACCCCCGCCAAGGACGCGATCTAATTCTGGAAAACCAGAGGGTGTACGAGTCGCATTCTCAGAGGTAACTTGCGAGAGGGGAGTGGGCTGGTCTAGTCGTTCAGCAAGGCTGGTCTTAAGGCTTTCGGTTACGTTTTGACGTTTATTAATTGTAGTGGATGAGCTTTTCAGGATTTTTTTTTCCACTAATGTTCCCCAACACCCACACTCTGGACATTTTCCAAGGTAAGATGGGGTGATGCAAGCGCACTTGCTACATTCAAAAGTAATAGAAGGTTTAGCCATAGGGGTTCATGCCAGTTTGATCTTCTCTCTCATTAAGATGTTTTAATAAGCTTATTTTAGCATCCTCTACTTTTTCTGGTTTCTCGCTTTCTCGCTTTAAACTTTTAAAACTCGTCGTCGTAATCTTTTAGAACGGTCACTTCCTCGGTTTGGTAAGGATGGGTTGGAACTTTAGGTTTCAGGGCTTTTGAAACAAATTGTTCGACTTCATTACGAATTTCGGCTTGTTTTTGCCGTGCTCGTTCGGCGTCTTCTGTCGGGAGTTGAAATTCAGCGGAAGCTTTAGCGGATTCTATAAGAGAAGGCGCTTCCGGTAATGTCACTCCAGAAGAAGGCGGTTTTGAAGAAGACTTAGGAATGGGATTGTTAGAGGGTGGAGTAGAAGATGAAACCGCCTGCATTACCGGGGTGTTGGCTAATTTTTTGAAGACGGGTTGATTCCACTGTTCTGGATCCGGAATAACGGTGGGCTGAGAAGCTGACGCTAGGGGCTGTCCGGTTAGAGAAGGAGTTTGTTGCTTTTGACGGTTAATTTGGCTCTCAGGTGCTAGGGGCTGGGTCTCTTTTTCAGGAGGTGTGGTCATTTTCGAGTCTTTATCCTCTTCTTCTTTCTGAGGCAGATATTTTTGGTACAGGACGGTGCTGGCATTTGAAGAAGCTTCGAGGGGTTGCTGTTTTCTGGCAGGGGTTCTGGGTAAGGGCTTAAAGGGAATATCTTCAAAAAGCTCGGTTAAGGTATGTTCGCCCAGTAGATCGTGGAGGTATTTAGCGTTTTCTGGGCTCATGTCTTCAAAATAAAGGCTTTCACCTGATTCACCCAAGACTCCCAGGATGGAAATGTTTTTGGGCGTAGTGGCGACGACCATATGCCGTCCCCAAAGCTCTACGAGGTGTAAGGCGTGGTTTACTTTAACTTCGCGCGAAGCCATACAGTTAAACTCAGGATTGAGTTGCGCCAACTGTTCCATATAGTGTTTGTACCGGCGAGTCCGTCTCTGTTGTTGATAATCCTGATACTCCTCCGACATTTTATGGGTCAGACCGATCATAGAAGGCAAAGGGTTCCAAACTTTAATCTTGGACAAAGACAGATTTTTTCTGGATAACGAAAGGCTGGGTAATCGTCTTTTTATTTTTTTCTTCCAGCGTGCTTTTTTCTTTTCCTTGTGAGGAGGGACCAAGGATGTAGGAATGACAGGCGATAAAGTTCTGTCATTATCTTTTAGTGATTTAGACGGAGGCAACGTTGGTGGAAGTGGCGGTGCAGAAGGTTGGGTTAGATCCTTTTGTTTTTCTACTGACTTTGGTTCTGATTTTTCCGGGACTATAGGTATTGTTGGTTTTTTTGATAGTTTTTCTTCATACTTTTTTTGCTGATTTTTAAAAAAGTCGGGGTACTTTTGCAGCAATTTAGGTAAGACCAATTTAAAGAAAAGACCAATCAGCAGAAGAACAAAAATTAGGCTGATGATGATTCGAGTGACGGTACCGTCAGTAAATAGAGAAGGGGTAGCAGGTTTCATCAATGTTTCAAGTGGTAAACCAGTGTTGCTTTTATCAGGAGAGGATGTTGCTTGAAATTGCCTCAGGTCAATGTCCTCTTCCAGTGCCATTAAGGTAAGCGTTTCTAGTTCAGTTTCCGTATTAGCGGTGCTTTCTTCCGGAATATTATCCAGCGCAATTTCATCTTCATCTTCTGGAGTGGGAGAGGCTTCTTCTTTTTGCAGGGTTGTGTCTTCCTCAAGCCCTGGAGTAATAAGGGGTTGAACTCTAGCGGGAGAGGTTGAATTTTGAGGTATTTCTTTAAGAGGAGCTTTGCTATTGGGGCTTGCTCCGGTTTTCTCTATTGAAGAAGCTGGGGCCACACTAGGGGCTTTGGGTGTCTTTGGCGAAGGAACAGTGGCTGGCTGTTTTGTGGTTAATTGTGCTTTGGGTGGCTTCTTTACGACCGGAATATCAACCCATTTAGACTTTTTTTTAGCTGGCTTTTTAAGTGTTGTCGGGGTGGATTTGGCCATTCGTTCGTTCATGGCGTTAATTTTATCTTGAGCTGATTGAAGCGCTGGTTGCTGGGAGGTAACGGCCTTTTCTACGGTTTCTTTCACGGCTTTAGAAGGGTGTTTAGTAATCGTGGATAAAGTGGAAAGATCCTGAATGCTCATAAAAATTTTGGTTGAGCGAATGGTGACAGTTGTTGCTGTATCGGTTTTCCCAATCTTGACCAGAGGGCGGCTGGCCGAGTCGACTCGAAGGGTTCCGGGTTTAAATCCTTTTGGAAAAGCGGTATGAGGCAATTCAATGATCATTTTATCGGCGTAGCGTTTTATTTTCGCATCAGAAACCATCGAGGGATCCACACTGACATTGATATTCAGTTGCGCATCCTGATTAATAATAATGCCCCGCGTATCAGCCAAGCTAGCAAGGGTCGAAAAAACGAGCACTAACAAGGTTAGCAGTATAGAAGAGATGATTGAATTTTGAGGCCTAGAAAACGCGTGCATTCAGCTATCCTGTCACTTCCACCAACAGTTTATTATAACGTGAATTGATTTACCAGAATCATTTGGCGGGATTTGTTATTTAAAAGCTATTTTATTAAAAGCGCTTCTCTGTAGGAAATTGCTTGTGGTCTTTTTAAATGTTTAGATTTCGTAATCCGGTTGACCGGCTTGAGTAATCGTGAGAATGCCGCTGCCAACGTGGAACCGGATTTTTCGTCCCTTGTTTCCCCCAACATCCGCTTTTTTGATGGACAGCCCATGTTTTGAAATGATGGTTCGGATGGCAATCGCGTTTCGTGTTCCAATATTAAGGGAGTTGGTACCGCCGCCGCCAAAGTTGAAGAGCTGTGCTCCCCCCACGATACGAACGAGTGTGTCCTGTTTCTGTGCGCCTTTGTCGAGATACTGTTGAACGAGTTCTGGGATTGCCAGATCCGCAAAGCGTCCGGGAGTCATTTCGTCGGTTGCTCCGGCTAAAGAGCTGTCCGGGAGAAGAACATGAGCCATTCCACCAATACATTGGAGTTTGTCATACATCACAACAGCAATCCCAGAACTTAGGTTGTTGATAACCATAGACACAGAGGGAAGATTAGTGATTTTAATCTCGCCAATCGGGACTTCTTCTTGTAAATCGACTCCCATTTATATTTTAGGCCCCGCCTTTTAAAGATTGAGTCATCTCGTTAACCACTTCTTCAAGATGAATGAGGCGCGCCAGCGTCGTATCCATGAACTCAACATCGACTTTGACGCCAAGTTGATCTAGAGCATCTTGATCTAGTGTGTACATCAGGCCATCATTGCCCATACCGGAGCCAATCATTTTGGTGAAGGCATCAGCCAGATGGATGATGGTGACGAGCTTGTAGAGTCCGGGTTTTTCCTTAATCGGAAGTGAGCTTTCCGGGAGTTCTGAGGGCTTATTTTTGAATTCGATAACCGCAATGAGTTCCTCAGGCAAATTCCACTTTTTAGCCATGTGTTTGCCGACGGTATTGTGGTTAATGCCAAGCACGCGCATTTCTGCTTCACTAAAAGGAACTTGAGAACGAATAGCCACTTCTTCAATGTTTTTGTAGCTGGAACCGACGTACTCTCCAAGAACAATCTTTCCTAGGTCACGTAATAGTGCGGCGGTAAAGGCAAGTTCAGGGTCGATGCCCCCAATGGTTTGGGCTAAATATTTAGAATAAACTGCACAGGTAATGGCGTTATAAAAAAGCTCGCCTTTTCCCAATCCATAGCCCTCAACGGGTTTATCCAAAGCCATTTTTGAAATAATGACATAGACCAAGCTTTTCAGTGTTTTTAACCCAAGAATCGCAACGGCTTCCTTGACGGTTAGAATCTGGCGATTTAGCCCATAGGCCGCAGAATTGCAAAGACGCAGAACTTGTGTCGTCATATCTGGGTCTAAACGGATGATATTGGCCATTTCTTCGGCATTCGCGTCCGGGTTATCAAGAAGGCGAATCAGTCGAATGGCGGCTTCAGGCATCTGAGGGAGTTTATCGACCTTAGACTCAATTTCTTCTAGTGTCACCTGATGTCCCGTATTCATAGTGATCAATGGTCCTTATTTTACCTACGCAAGTAGTAATTTGTAGTACACACTAAGCCTGATTATTAGCCTTAGTTATACCATTATTACCGCTTAAGATGAGAGAAAAGCGGTTTAAAGTCGTCCGAACAAATGACAAACAAATGATAAACGAGAAAAACTCGAAGAAGAAAATATAAAGAAATGAAAAAAATGAAAATATGTAAACAAAAATGACCCTCTCATTTCTTGCGATCCTAACGAGTAGTACAGCCTTTCAAAATCGATGGAAAACCCACTCTACTGCATTTGTCATTGTTGGCTCCCTCAAAAATAATCTGAAACGGACCTTCAATCTTGCTTACATTTCGCAAAAAATCGTTTTAAAACCACTTTTTTAAGGCCATAATGTGTAGAATTAAGTAGTCAGAAGATAAAGCCGATTAAATTGGCAAGGGGATCTTTCACAATGGAGCAGGAAAAACACCCAAATCAAAGTTCAAATCCACTTTTTGACGCCAAAGTGCAGAATGAGCCAAGGTTAAGCGCAACCATCAAAGTTGTAGGTGTTGGCGGCGGCGGTGGAAACGGAATTAACCGTATGATAGCCAATGGACTGACGGGTGTTGAATTTTGGGCTATGAACACGGATGCTCAGGTGTTGGATATGTCGGCGACTATGAATCGTCTCCAGATTGGACAAAAGATTACCCGAGGATTGGGTGCCGGTGGGAACCCTGCTATTGGTCAAAAAGCCGCTGAAGAAAGCCGGGATGACATCATGGCTTCTCTTGAAGGAGCGGACATGGTCTTTATCACCGCTGGAATGGGCGGTGGAACCGGTACGGGCGCAGCGGCTGTCGTGGCTGATATCGCCCGAGATTTAGGGGCTTTAACGGTTGGCATCGTCACCAAGCCTTTTATGTTTGAAGGCCGTCGCCGCCAACAACAAGCTTCTCAAGGTCTAGAAGCTATCTCTGAGAATGTGGACACCTTGATCGTGATTCCAAACGATAAGCTTTTGGACGTGGTTGAGCGTCGGACTTCTATGCAAGAGGCGTTTCGTATTGCGGATGACGTATTGATGCGTGGGGTTCAGGGTATTTCCGATATTATAACGGTTCCTGGTTTGATTAATGTAGATTTTGCCGATGTAAAGGCCGTTATGTCTCAGGCTGGTTCTGCGATTATGGGTGTTGGAACTGGCTCTGGTGAGGGTCGTGCCATTGAAGCGGCCCGTATGGCTATTAATTCGCCTCTACTGGAAACGTCGATAGAAGGGGCCAACGGGGTCATCTTTAATGTGACCGGTGGGCCGGATATGACCCTGCATGAAGTAAACGAAGCGGCGGAAGTGGTTTACGAATGTGTGGATCCAGATGCTAATATTATTTTCGGCTCGGTCATTGACGAGCGGATTCAAGGTGAACTGCAAATTACCGTGATTGCGACCGGCTTTGATTTGAAAACACAAAACCTTCAACTGATGCGTTCGTCTCAAACAATTAGAACCCCATTTGAAGCGGGTGAAAATGCTGTTTCTCCTACGGTCCCCGCCCAACAAGCTCCTTCCTCTTATCCGGGTTCAGCTTTGGGGTTAGGTGAGCGAACCGCACCATCGGCCTCTTTACCGCCAAAGCTGGAAGAGCCTCTGTTTAAGCGACCGGCGCCTCAGTCAACTGCCTCATCATCCGTCTCGGATGTTGCGCGTCGATTGTTAGATCTACCGGATTTTCTAAAGCCCCGAAAATAAACAGGTTCATACATTTCAGCCTGACTGACTAAAATCGACAAATGGGCACAAAATAGTGTTTGTGTGTCTTTATGCAAACAGATAGGGCATAACATTAATTAAGGGTTGAATGAATATCGATGAAATCTCTCTTTCCTAAAGGGCAATGGGCAACGCAGCCGAAAAAATCCCGATATAAAGATAGGCTAGGCGAGGTTGTTACCGGTTTAACACCGCCGGGTTTAGGTGATTATCCCCACTACCCCTTGGTGTTAGCGCTTATCGATGATTTTATCCCTTCGGAAGTTGACCTCAATGAAGTTGGAGAAGGCTTTAATCATGGAAAAACATTGCAACAGCTGATTGAAACTGGTGGTGTGGACGCCGCTTTGCAGGGTCATTGTCAAGTTATCCCCTATAATATTAATTTGCCCGGCTTTAAGCGAACCGCTCTCATTGCCCGAGCACTGAGCGATGTTTATTTTCAGATTGCTCAAGGGACTGTTATTGACGCGGTTGTGCTACCTCAGGAAGATTTTATACCCAGCCCGTATTCACGATCTGTTCAAACTCAAATCGAGTTACTTCAGTATGAGGGAACTCCGGTGGTTATAGCCTCCGGAAATGGTGGGCCTGACTCTTCGAACGCTTTAATCATTCCAGAGTCCTTTAATATTACTGCCGTTGACGTCTCTGGCCAGGTGCTATCCACTACAACTCCCGGAAATTATGCCGCTGTTGCCGGTTCTTCCTCCTTTGCGTGTGCCAGTGTGGCCCCCCATGTAGCGCGATTAAAACGAGAGAATCGTTCCATTTCGGAGATTCACCGTCAACTCAGTCAGAAAGCTCAGCGATACAACGGTGCTGCTTTTCCCAACATGCTACCCTTTCCCGTGGTTTGGGAGGTGCTTATTCCGGTGACCGAACTACGCAATTCCAGATTGGAAAAAACGGTTGTTTCTCTATGAATGAATGGATTGAATGATGTCTACAGTATCCCAACCATCTGAACAAGTCGAATTGAATTCTTTGGATTCTATGATCAAGCCCTTGACGTTAACGTCTCAGGGAGTTTCTCTCCTTGACCAGACAATGCTGCCCACTGAAGAACGCTATGTGACGATTACCACGCCCGAAGCCATGGCTCATGCTATCCAAACTATGATGGTTCGTGGCGCACCGGCGATTGGTATTGCTGGCGCTTACGGGTTAGTATTGTCAGCGCGTCAGTTTTTAGAAACGGGTGGAACCGAAGTTTCTCTTTTAGCTAATCAACTGAAAGCTCATAGTAACCTGCTGAATCAAACCCGGCCAACAGCGGTTAATCTCTCATGGGCAATTGGCGAGATGTTGGCAACGTTAGTCGCTATAATGGCAACGGATTCATCGATTACAAACTGTGTCGAACTTCTTACTCAAAAGGCGAACCAAATTCACCAAGAGGATATTCAGGCGTGTAAAACCATTGGTGGTTACGGCGCCAAGTTGGTTCCTAAGGGGGGTGTTATCTTAACCCATTGCAATGCGGGTGCACTGGCAACCGGTGGATACGGGACAGCTTTAGGGGTGGTTCGTTCCGCTTATGCTCGGGACAACACCGTACAGGTGTTTGCCGATGAAACTCGCCCTCGACTTCAAGGCGCACGGCTTACGACATGGGAACTGACTCAGGACCACATTCCGGTGACTCTTGTGACGGATGGTATGTCTGCAACGCTGATGAAGCGAGGGATGGTTGATTTTGTTGTGGTGGGTGCGGATCGCATTGCCGCCAATGGTGATACGGCTAATAAAATTGGAACATACACCTTGGCATTGGCCGCTAAAGCGCATCAAATCCCTTTTTATGTAGCGGCACCCTTGTCCACGATTGATCGTTCGTTGGTTTCTGGTGATACGATTCCCATTGAAGAACGAAATACGGATGAAATCGCGATGATTAATGGAGAGAAAATTTCTGCTGAGGGGATTCAGTATTTTAATCCAGGATTCGACGTGACTCCGGCGGACTATATCACTGGGATTATCACGGAAAAAGGGATTGCCCGGCCCGGTTATGAGGGAAGCGTTATGGCGCTTTTTGAAAAGGCTCTTTAAAATACTCGGATTTTTGGTGTTCGCATGAGTTTTTTAATTTTGGTTTTGTTTAGGGCAAGCTCGGCCTTGACCATAGAATGGTTTACTAAAACGCCCAAATAGTCAGCTCCGGTAATAGTGTCATACAGCGATTGTCCCTGATATTCCTCAAGTAAGGGGTCGTAAGTTGTAACCGAATACCCTCGTTCTTTTAATAGCTCGACAATCCGCATGGCCGGGCTCTCACGGGTGTCCGCTACGTCAGGCTTGTAAGTAAGGCCGACTAGACAGATGTTTAAGTCTTCCTGTGATTTTCCAGTGCCTTCAATGGCTTTCAGATCGCTGACAATTTTCTGAACGCAATAGGCAGGCATCCGGTCGTTGACTTCTCGGCTGGTTCGGATGAGTTCGGTTTTCCACGGGGAAACTTCCACGAAGAACCAAGGATCAACCGCAATACAGTGTCCTCCAACCCCAATACCTGGTGTCAAAACATTAACCCGCGGGTGTTTGTTAATCAGCGGTGTGATTGCTTTGAAGTCCACGCCATGCTCATCGGCTAAAATGGAGAGCTCATTGGCTAGCGCAATATTAACGTCTCGATACGTGTTTTCCGTTAATTTGCAGAATTCAGCGCTAATATCATCAGTGATATAAATTTCACCTTCCACCACCTGCTCAAACAGCGCTTTGGCACGACGGGACGCTTCGGGGGTGTTGCCGCCCAACACCCGATGGTTGTGTACTAACTCGTGGATGGTGTTGCCGGGTAAAATGCGTTCCGGGCAAAAGCACAGATGAATATCCGTTCCCACCTTCAGACCGGATTTTTCCAAAATGGGCTTGACCACGTTTCGGGTGGTCCCCGGAGGGACCGTGGATTCTAGAATCACCAAATTGCCGGGTTGAAGCACGGGAACGAGTGCTTCCGTCGCAGACTTGACGGCTCGAAGATCACAGCTTTTGGTTTCCGGGTGAACGGGTGTGGGTACTGTAATTAAAAAAACGTCGGCGGGTTTAGGGGCTTTGGACGTTTTGAAATCCCGATCCAGCGCATCTGTCCATTCGCTTAACTCCGAGTAAACCTCGGTAACCCGACGTTCCTCAATGAGCGATAGAACGGCTTTATCAATATCCACACCGCAAACGGAAAATCCTTTTCTAGCAAACAGCATGGCCGTTGGCAAGCCCACGTAACCAAGCCCCATAACACAGATGTTTTTGTACCCTGCGCTATTTGAAGATGGAGTTGTGGTTTGTTTTGTTTGAGGATCCGGCGGTTGGGGCATTAATAAAAAATCCTGAAAATTACGAAGTTGGGAAAGCGTATTGTGTGATTATACGATAAGCGCAAGGCGAAGCCGATTATTTATTAGATGAAGCCGATTATTTTTTATACTAAAATAAAAAACCGGACAAAACTTTTTTGTTACCGACTTTATTCAACTATAAATTATTGATTGCATGCTCTTCAGTCTAAGGAACTTAAAAATGCCTTCTCTTTCAACCCATTTTCCACCTCAGTTTGGCGCAGTGCTTGTCTCTTCTAAAAATGCAAAATCCTTAAAAGAGCCGTCACACGCTGCGTATATCTATCAAGGTCTACTCCATGGACATGTGTATCAGTTTGGTTTTCCTCAGGAAGAGGATACTTTCATGCAACTTTTAAATGAGAAGGAAGTTCCCTTTGAAATAATTTCGGATGAAAAATTGAAGCTTTGTGCCTCGACGCTATTTCTTCATAAAGCAAAACTGTTTTTTAAAGCGTTAGAAAACTTAAAGGATTGACCCATGTATTCTCTCTCTCATCAACCCCACTTCGGCGCGGTGCATATCCCCAACTCACAAGCGATACTCGAACTCCCGGCGACAGGAAGTGCCGTAGAGGCCGTTGTTTACAAAAGTTTTGATAAAGGTCGCCTCGTTTTGGGGATGTCGCGAAACGATGAGGATGCTTTTGTCAGAACTCTAAGGAGCAAAAGAATCCAGCATGAAAGAATTCCGGATTCCGAGTTGCAATTCCGTCCTGCCCGGACTTCAGTAGAAAAATTTAGAGCCCAAAAACAACCCCAATTTGGTGCGGTGTTTGTCGCTAACGACCAAATTAAAAAACTTGAATCGGCTCCTTTTAGTGGCGAGGTAGCAAATGCTAACCGGTTTGAGAATTTGTCCCCAGGGACGGTTTTCCAGTTTACCAACGGTGCTGAAGACCGCTTTACGCAGACATTAAAGTCTCAAGGCATTCAACACACCGTGATTGCCGATACAGATTTAAAGCCCCGTTCTTAAAATAAAGCCAGCCGTGCTGACTTGGCTAAATGCCGGCGGGGACACGGGATCGGAAAGCGGCGGCAATAAGATCCGCGTACATGTCGATCAGTTGGGCGGATGTGTGTTTCCAGCAATATCGGGCGACAACGGCTTTTCGTCCTCTTCGACCCAGGGTTTTCCGTAACTCGGTGTTATCGTGAAGTTCCTGAATTCGATGGGCCAAAGCTTGGGCGTTTTCCGATTCAAAACAAAGTCCGCCGCCGCTGTCATCGATATAACGTTCCAACGGTACGCAGGAGCTGGCTAAAACAGGCTTGGAGAAGAGGTTATAAAGATACACTTTGTTAGGAAATGTGGCATTGGTGTGATCTGTGGCCACATGAGGGCAAAGACAAATGGAAGCGGCTTCGATATAGGAGACAAACTCGATTTCATCCAGCCAGCCGGTAAAGTCGACTTGATCCGCTAAATCGTATTTTTTAATTAGTGCTTCTAGCTTCTCTCGATAGGGTTCCCGGTAGCCACCAGCGGCGATGAATCTCAGGTTTGGGATTTTATCTTTTAGTAGGTGCATGGCTTCTAGTACCGTATGGATTCCCCGATGATCGCTGTTGATAAATCCCACATAGGTCAGCACAAAATCATCCCGATAGCGCTGAATGATCTTGGGGTTTACCTGAGCGGCCCGGAATTTGGCCATATCAACCGTGTTAGGGATAACGGTTATTTTTTCGGGTCGGATACCCTTGTTTACTAACCGGGTTTTGGCCTCGTCAATAACAGTAATCACTCGTTCGGCTTCAAAGGTACAATATTTTTCGATTTCTTCCCATCGTTGCCGGGCTTTTTCGCCCCGTTCCGGGTCACTTTTGCCTTTGAGCATTTCCATCAACGCCGGATAGTTTTCGTGTAAGTCAGCCACTACTGGTAGATCATACTTCTCGGCGACGGCCAGCCCAGTGCTTACTAGTCGTAAGTCGTGGATGTGTAAAATATCAATGTCATAATGATAGACAAAACGCCGAATCAGGGTATGCCAGGAGGTGTCAATATTCCAGAGAAATCGGTTGAGATTCTTGATCCAGCCTCGATAGGGCCAGCGGGTTTTTACTTTGAATACCGGCATTAAAAACGTTACGGCATTGGGGTTAACTCGATGGATATGGATGCCTTTATACATTTCTTCGGCTTCTTCCGGAGCATCATCGTCTTGAGGTTTAAAGGCGCAAAGCAGGTGGATCTCGTAACCGGCTTTCACCAGAGCCGTAGCTTCTCGCTCTACTCGGGCATCGGGCGGAAAAGGCTGATCCAGCACCATGCCAATTCTAATTTTGCGTTCGGATAATTCCGATGGGGGTGTTTTTCTGTTTGAAGACGGCATTATAACACTCTACTAACGATTTCATCTGAGCTTCTATAGTAAATCGTTCTCGTACCACTCGTCCAGCTTTGTTACGAAGGTTTTTCCGCAAGGTCGGTTCATTCATGATTCGTTCCAGTGCGGCGGCTAAGGCAGTCGGGTTTTTCGGCGGATAGAGCAAACCGTTTTCCTCGTGGGCGATAATTTCGGGGACTCCCCCAGAGTTCGCCGCCACACAAGGGACATCCTGTAGCATCGCTTCAATTAACACCCGACCAAAGGGCTCGTTGAGTGACGGCAAAGCCAGCACACCCAGCGATTGGTAAACCGATTCCAGCGCTGTAACGTAGCCTAAAAAAATCACCTGCTTTTGTAAACCCAGCCGTTGGATCTGTTCTGTAATTAATACCTCAAAAGCACTATCCACAAAACGTCCGGCGACATATAATTCGATGTTCAGTCCTTGGTTTTTCAGTATTCCTAGTGCTTCGATTAAATCCTGAAAACGCTTTCCAGCAGATAACCGTCCCACATAGCCGACAATAAAAGGGGATTTCGCTGGCTTCGGTTTGGTGTTGAGCTTGGTATCCGTATTAGAGGATTCAGCTAAGGATACGGCGTTATAAATCACCTGATACCGGGATGAATCGGTTTTTGTTCTGTCGTCAAACTGTTGAGAAACCGCTCTAGAATTACAGATCACCCGATCGGATAGGTGATGAATAAGCCATCGAGTCAGTTGCCGACCTAAAACCATGTTCAGCTTGGGGTTCTCTTCCATAAACAGTTCTCGAACGTGCCAGACGTGAGGGACTCCGGCGAGCCTTGCGGCCACAGCACCTTCCAGGGAAACCATGGAATTGGTATGCACCAGCTCGATCTTGTGTTCCTGAATCTGGCGAGCCAACTTCAAGCTTCGGGGAAAAAGGCTGGCGCCTAGTCCGATAATATCTCCTAGCTTTTGGAAGAATCCTCGGGTATCGTGTTTAACCCATTGCAACCGTTGATGGGACAGCACGGTGACTTCTGGTATGTCTGTTAGCCGATCATTCAGGGGGCCTGAGCGGGCGATGGAAACAAAGGGTTGGACGCCATAAGCGAATGCTCGTTGAACAATAAGTGCCAGACTTTGCTGGGAACCGTACAGATCCCCATCATGACAAATGTAAAGTACCCGACGATTTGCTGTGTTTTCCATGTTCAAATGCTATCACTGATAGCGATATCACGCTAGAGATTCCCGAAGAAAACACCTCTTGCTACATGTGTCTAGATTGCGTTATGCTTTGGCTATCTTAATGGAAACACTCAAGTGAAAGGTTTGACTTATGTAAACGATATCCCCCCGGTTTTTAGCTTACCCTCATCCTCAAACCCAAAATCCGGCTATCCAATTTGGTTCACCAGCGATTGGTCGTTCTGTCGATGAAGCGTTAACCCCCTTTAAAAATGAAATTCCCAAAACCTTAACAGTTGAGAATACCCGGCTTCGTTACAACAAGGGCAACTATCGAATATACACAATTGAAAACAGTCATTCTCAAAAACCGCCGGTTGAATTCAGAATGCAAAAAATTGGTGATCAATGGGCCAAAGCCCTTATCTCAGGTAACGGTTTTGTATTATCCACAAGCAATGGCGACGAAAACGGTGATACAAGCAGCGCTTATTTATTTTCCGCTGGTTCTACCCATGCCTTTGGAGGTGGCCCTGCTGCTAAAGCGGAAAGCGCCTATCTGAATGAAGTCAGCCGAGCTGTTTTAAGTCTCAATCTTTAATTAACTTGTTGCCACTGATTTTGGGACGAGCAGGTCTTGAAGGGTGTTAATCACGTGTTTCACTTCGTCGTCGCTCATCTGCGGGAAGAGGGGGAGGAAAATCGTGTTTTTCGAAGCGGCATCCGTATGAGGCAAGTGGAGTTTCTGGTTATAAATGGGTTCCCGGTGGATCGGCGGGATGCCGCGTCGGCTGGCAATGCCTGCTTCTTTCAGTTGATCCATGAGTTGATCCCGGCTTTGCTCCACTCGTTCAGAAAGTTGAATGGGGTAGGACTGAACATTCCACCGAGTCACGTAATCGGGTAGTTGCAACAGATCCAGCGAGTGAATCCGCCGAAAAGCTTGATCATAAGCCTCTCGAATTTTAATCCGTCGCCGAATCATGCTTTCCAGATCGTTGAGCTGCTCCAGCCCGAGAGCGGCCTGAATATCGGTTAGCTTGTAGTTATAGCCGAGCTCGTTATATTCCTCAAACACCGTACTTTTAGCGCTATGGCGTTCCAGATCAGAAATGGACATGCCATGGGTCCGAAGTTGCCGAGCCCGTTGAGCCTTCTCTTCGTCGGGCAGGACTAACATACCGCCCTCGCCGGTGGTCAAAACCTTTCGGGGGTGAAAACTGAAGCCACCAGGATGGCCGGAACCACCAATTTTCTGCCCTTTATATTCGGAGCCGATGGCGCAGGCTGAGTCCTCAAATAAGATCAGGTTATATTTTTTCGCCAAGCGAGAAAATTCGTCAATGTCCGCGGGGATGCCGATCTGATGAACTATCTCAAGGGCTTTCAGCCGGTGGCCTGTTTGGATATTCATCCAATGACTGTCTACGTTTTCGTAGTAATTTTCTTCAATAAACTCTTCGGTGCGTTTGGGGTCGATATTTAGGGTACTGGGATCAATATCCACAAATTTTGGGGTTGCCCCAACATAGCGAATGACATTGGCGGTGGCGATAAAGGAATAGGACGGGCAAATCACATCATGACCCGGTCCGACACCGTATGTAAGAAAAGCCAGGTGAAAGGCCGTCGTCCAGGAGGTGGCGGCTACAGCGTTCTGAGCACCAGTGTATCGGCAGATGGCTTTTTCAAACCGTTGAACCATAGGACCTTGAGACACCCAGCCAGAATCCAGCGCTTGCTGAATGGCTTCTGCTTCACCGCCAGAAAAACAGGGACGGGCTATGGGGATGTTGAAACCGCTTCCTTCTTCCACGCTTCAATGTCCTCTTTAATGGATTTAATAATACGTCCTGGCACGCCGACCACCATAGAGTAGGGCGGAATTACCATGTTTTCGGGGATCAGGGCACCGGCACCAATGATGCTATGGTGACCAATGTCCGTGCCCATAAGCACTGTGGCATTTTCGCCAATAAACACATAATCACCGATCACGGTTGGGGTCTGATCTACTTTATTATACACCCGTTCTGTCACACAGCGCTTAACGGTGGAATGAGTTAAAATAGCGGCACCGGTGCTGATATTAACGCCCTTGCCGATGGTTAGTCCGCCTTGACCGTCAACAAGGGTAAAAGCTCCAATCCATGTTCCCTCCCCAATGTCCGGTTCGCCGGTAATCCAGCAATGAGGGTTATAGGGATTTTCAGGAATCCCGTTAACAATAGTCTGAGGAATCACCCGAGGCATTTGTTATCCCCCGGCCGGAACAGAGGGTGTCTGCTTCTGAGCGTCCGACAGTTTCCAATTTTCCAGTTGACACTCGTCCAGAAGTTTTTCTGGGTTGGGGTAATTAGCTTTAAACCAGTCAATATAAAGCTTTAACCCTTCTTCAATAGAAATTGACGGTTTGTAACCCGTGGTTTGCTGAAGTTTAGTCACATCAGCGTAATGACGGTAGACATCACCGGGCCGGTCGGCTTGATAACTTATACTTAAATCTTCTCGGCCCAAGGCTTTCAGAAGACGCTCGGCAATTTCTTTGATGGAAACTTCTTCGCCGTAAGCGATGTTTACGGCCTCGCCAATAAATTGCTCTTCACCAGCGGCCCGAATCAGTCCTTCCACCGTGTCGGTCACGAAGGTAAAATCGCGGGTCTGTTTTCCGTCTCCAAAAATGACCGGTGGCTTGTCGTTAAGGATATTTACGATAAACCGGGGAATCACTTCTCCGCTGGCACCTTCGTAGTGTTCTCGGTAGCCGTAGGTGTTAAACGGGCGCAAAATTGTCACGGGCAGATTATATGTGGTGTGGTAGGCCTTGGTGTAGAGTTCGCCCGCCAGTTTACTGGCACCGTATGTTGTGGTGGGAAGGAGCAGATGGCTTTCCGACATGGGCGTTTGTTTGGCTGTGCCATAGATTTCCGAAGATGATACGTAGATAAAGCGTTCTAACTTCGGGTTTAGCACCCGGACTGACTCCAGCAGGTTTAGCGTTCCAGTGGCGTTCACCTCATGGACATGGTGCGGACGATCGAAGCAGACTCGCAAGCACTGGACGGCGAGATGAAAAATAATATCCACATCCTGAACCAATCGTTTAACAAGCGTTGTATCCAGAATACTACCCTCGATTAGGGTGAGTTGACCAGTTGCTTCGGCTTTAGCCAGGTTGTCCGGCTTGCCGGTTGAAAAGTCATCCAGTACGGTGACTGTGTTTCCTTGTGAGATGAGGGCGTCTACCAAGTTACTGCCAATGAATCCAGCGCCACCGGTGACGAGAATGTGTTTTCCGGTAAAATCGATTGAGGCCATAAGAGTTGGGATTCCTTTTTGAGGTTAAGTCATCTGAAAACAAAAGCTAAATAGGGCGAAGCATTCGAGCGGGACTACCGGCAACCACCGTACCGGGGGGAACATCTTTGGTGACTACGGCCCCTGCGCCAATCAGAGCGTTTTTTCCAATGGTTATACCACAGAGTATCACGGCTCCTGAGCCAATGGAAGCTCCTTGGCAGACTCGAGTGGGGACAACTTGCCAATGATCTTCCGTCTGTAGATCACCAGATTCCGAGGTTGCTCTTGGTTCGGGATCGTTGATAAACATGACGCCGTGGCCGACAAATACGTTGTCTTCAAGGGTCACACCTTCGCAGATAAAGGTATGGCTTGAGATTTTACAACGATGGCCAATGCGGGCGTTCTTCTGGATTTCTACAAAGGTGCCAACCTTAGAGTCTCGACCGATTTCGCATCCATAGAGATTGACGAAATCGTAGATTTTTGTGCCTTCGCCTATCACCACGTCCGGGCTTATTTTTTGGAGAGGGGTTTTTTCAAAAACAGGAGATTGAGCCATTGTGTTTCACCCTTGCTTTTCCGATACCTTGCCTATTTTAGCCGAAAAACGTGTGATGTGTGCATCATAAAAACAGAAAATCCGCCTAACATCGTTATAATGTGGTTGGATAACAGGTTTGAATTAGGGCGTGTTGTTTTCAGGCTAGGTAATTCAGGGTGGGGCTTGCATTGTGATGAGCGTTAGCGATAATCACAGAGGCTAAAATAACCTTACCTCGTGGATCGTTGGCGCTATCGTTTGGATTGCCGTAACGGCTTAACGCCGATGACGCTTCGGGGCTTATATCAGAGCCCTCGGGTAAATCCATTAGAAAAAGAGTTTCTTGAGAGCCGTCAATGCCGCTGCCCTCTTCTTTGCCATCACTAATCTGCTGAGGAAAGGCGTTGGCCGCGTCAATGCCGCTGAGCATCGATGACAAACTTCCTAGCTGAGGACCTGCTCCTGAGGATGTTGGGTCTAATTCGCGAAACATACCATTAACGTTAAACTGGTTATCCTGACGATCCCAACGTCGTTGTGCGGCTTTCTGTTCTGCTGGTTTTTCCGCAGAGAGGCTGGCGTCTGCAGAGTTACCTTGAGAAAGGGGGGACAAGCCAAATTGTGGGGGAATGGATGACATGGAAGGCGTTTCTTCGGTTCGTGTAAAGTGGGCTTTCGACTATATTTGAAGAAAATATCCTTAACTTAAAATAATGCCCTCAACCAAAGACAATTAAGAACAAACCCCCACAAACATAGGAATTTTTACCCATAATTGATGAAGAAATATTACTGTTTTTTTGAGGTATGAGCCATGTGAGACGACATCGAATCAAAAGAAAATTGATACTGTAGGCTGATAGGGGGCTTTAGGGACTGTTAGGTTTTGGTGGAAGAGGCAAGTCGTCGTCTAGCGTAATCGGCGCCAATTCCGTATCCGTATTTCGATGGGTTGTTGAGGGAGGTGGCGTTGGTTTTGAGGCAGAGGAACTTGAAGTGGATTGGCTGGCTTTTTGGCGAATCTGGTCCGATTTCTTGGGAGGGGGCGTCTCAGTCTCATGAGGCAAGGTCGGCTTTTCTGAATGTGTGGTTGAGGGTTTGATCGCTTTTGGTGCCGGTTGTTTTGTGGGTGTTAAAGGTTTATCCAGCGTTTTTTTAACGGGCAAAGACAGCTTAGGCGAAGGGGTGTTATTTCCAGGCGTTTTTATTGTTGAGTTTTTGGGTTTGGGTTTAACAAGGAGAGAAGGAGAAGGTTTTGGTGTTATGGGGTTGGAAGGGTTGGTTTCAGACGGAACGGTTAACGCTTTATTGTTCTCCTCTTCGGACTTTCGTTCCAGCTTTTTTTCTGATTTTTCTTCTAATAATAATTTTTTTTCGGCTTTTTCAGGAACCTCTTCCCAGGATTCTTGCTTGATGGGAGGTGGCAGGGTTTCAGAAGAACCCTTGTGTATAAACCCCGGTGGGTTTTGGGAAGGCGCTATAATGGGCTCTGGATTTTCATAAAAAGTGTACGAGCTAGTCGATGACTGACAAGCCGCAGACATGACGACGATGCTTAGGGCCAGAAGGCTACTAAGGGCGGTAGAGACAGGAGTCGTTTGTCGGTGGATCACGGTGGTGTTACTTTAGAAGTTGCCAAAAATTTTGTTGAGCATGCTTTGATCTTCTGAGCGACGTTCGGCGATACGTTCGGAAACATCAATCAGTTTAATCCCGTAGAGTCGATCGTCTTTTTCAATTTTTTCCAGTATGTCCAGCCCTTGAATCACCTGGCCGAAAACGGCATATTTTCCGTCAAGCTGAGTGTGCTTTTTCAGGGTGATATAAAACTGGCTAGTGGCGCTATTGGGCAAAGGGCCCCGTGCCATAGCGATAACGCCCCTGCCATCGTGGCTGAGTTTATTTTTTACTTCGAGAGGGATTTTATGACCGGAACCACCATAGCCGGTTCCGGTGGGGTCGCCGGTCTGGATAACAAAGCCGGGGACAACCCGATGAAATTTCATGCCGGGTTTATCGTAAAACTTGCCTTCAACCAGTTCCTTGAAGTTATCAACCGTTGTTGGGGCGTCTTTCGGGTACAATCGAATAGTGATGTTTCCTTTTTCGGTTTCAATAACAGCGCCAACTTCGGTTTTTCCATTTTTCTTTTTAGTTTTTTCTTTTTTCTTGTGATCCTTTGTTAATTTTTTACTGGATTTGCTCCATCGGCTTTGGCTTGGCTTGGCTTTCCGGACTTCGGTGGCTTTGGCTTTTTCTTTGGAGGGACGTCCGTTGTCATACATCCAGGTTAGAGGGTTGTACCATTTAAACGCCGTCTCAGCATAGGCAGGCGCCAACGACGACATCGAGAAAACGGCGAGAACCATTAAAATAAAAACTTTAAAGGGTAAACGTTTCATCGAACAAAGAACCTCCAGTGTGTTTGTGTTTTTGAATGCATCAATTTGTACCAAGGCTGATATTGTAGTCCAAAGAAAAAGGAAAGGATACGATATGGGATTTTCTCAGTCGGACTACTTCGAAAATGAGTCAGAGGGAAAAACATTAATTCATCCTTAAAAGAAGTCGGTAAAATGCGTTGATGCCAGTATAATAAACAAGAAGCATGGGTTGGCGCCTGCTTTTTGTGAAAATGGTTTGTTGTTAGGAACACCCATGAGCGTTCAGTACAAAGATTACTATAAGATTTTAGGGGTGGATCGAAACGCCACGGCTAAGGACGTTAAATCTGCCTTTCGAAAGCTGGCCCGGAAATATCATCCGGATGCCAGTACCGGGAACGAGGAAAAATTCAAGGAACTGAACGAAGCGTATGAGGTGTTAGGCGACGAAGGTAAGCGGAAACTCTATGATAACTTGGGTGCCGACTATCGTCATGGTGCTAATTTTGAACCCCCTCCTGGCTTCGATGGTTTTTCCGGGTTTGGCGGGATGGGTCAGGGCGGTTATTCCCAACATATTAATTTAAATGATCTGGGTGGTATGGGCGGAGACGGTTTTTCCGACTTTTTTGATCTGCTTTTTGGGCAAATGGGTGGAATGGACCAAGGTGCTTATGCCGGTGGATTTTCTGGTAGGGGTAACGGCGGTTCCGGAGGAGGTGCGCATGCCTATGCTCATGCGGGCACCCGACGACAGGCATCGCCACAAAAGCCTAAAAACCTGAATATTGAGAAGCCGGTATCTTTAACCCTAAACGAAGTCGCCGCCGGTGTGGAGAAACAGATTCAATTGGGACGAGGTGGCCGAAAAGTCACGGTAAAAATTCCGAAAGGGGTTAAACCCGGTGCTAAAATTCGCCTTAGTGGTGAAGGAAAGCACTTGGCCAGCGGTCAAAGTGGCGACTTATTGCTTATTGTCCGTTACGAAAAACATCCTGACTTCACCCTTGATGGACAAAACCTATTATACGAAGCTTATGTTCCGGTGCCGGACCTAGTATTAGGCGGGGAAATAAGAATTCCGACACTGGAAAAATCCGTTAGCCTGACCCTGCCCAAAGGGACCCAAACTGGTATTCTAATGCGGCTTAAAGGATTAGGGCTTCCAGGTAAAGGGAAAGATCAGGGTGATATTCGAGTTCGAATCCGGGCAAAAATCCCGGAAAACCTAACGCCTGAAGAAACTAAACTGTATGAAGCATTGAAAAAACACCAAAGATAAAACCCGTGTGATAGCGAGTGGCTGTGAATGTTGAGATTACACCATTCCTAACACAGGGTTATCGTAATGGCCGGCAGTCACTCGCCGGCTTTTCTTTGCCAGCACAGCTGGCTTTATTTAGGGCTGGATTCGTAAACACCACCATCCTTCATGTCATTCCCGCGAGGGCGGGAATCCAGGCCCTACCAGCACAGTTGGCTTTACTTAGGGGCGGGTTGCGTGAATCATTTAGTTCCTGTCATTCCCGCGAAGGCGAGAATCTAGATCAGCAAAAAATTAGAGGGATCCACTGTTTTTACTTTAAAAACCGCTTCACTTGTAGCAGTTCTGTTAGTATGGTAGTATAACTCGCTGTGAGGATTAACCCATTAGAATCTTAAGGAGTTTTCGTCATTATGTCGTTTCCCGTTTCACCTTCGTTGAAGCCCCATTTACAATCCGTTTCAGTCCAGCCGTCTGTTTACTTTGGCCATAAAACGCCTCCGAAAGAAAATGATCAGGTCATTTTCGTCGAAGAGACGCATGATCCCGATATCAGGGATAAAATGGTAAAGGCTAAAGGCGATTTTATGAAAGGAGTGGGGGCTCTATCCCTGATAGCTCCGATCCCGGCGGTTATTCTGGGAGCGGCCTCTCTCTTTAATCCGCTCGTGGTTATCGGCCTAACGGTGGCAACGGTTGCTGGGGGTAGTTTCTTACTCTACCGGGCATTCACCAAAAAGTTTCGGGAAGCGAAGACGGAATCGACTGAACGGATTGCGTTGCAGCCAAAAGCTCAACAGCTTCGTATGGAAAAAGCAACAGGGCAATCGTTGGATGGCTTGTTGGTTAACGCTCAAGGGCTGAATCAAGTGGTTGTTCTTTATCTATCTTTGGGAGAAACGACTGTCGGCGATGCAAAAATGTTTGATTTGAAAAAGAGGCTGAGCGATTTAGGAGAGAAGTACGGTACAGGTGTTCGATTTATCCAATACCATTTAGACCAACCAGGTAAAGACCCTGCGTTTAAGCTTCCACCGGTCGACGGGCCGGCTTCGGATTATCCTTGTTTGGCTGTTCTGAATCATCAAGGAAATTGCGTCTTCAGCGAGACAGGCATGTTGAAGATGACTACAGATGAACTCGTCCAGCAAATCGCTCCAGTTTTATTGGATACGCCTTTATTAATAGAGTCAGATGATCACGCTTAATTCATAGCGTTAACTCTCTGAGTTTGCCAATCTGTCTTGATACTTAATTATTATTGTAATAGTATTTTGTAGGTTCAATTCTCTCGTCAACTCAATCAGGATCACAAGGAGTTTTCATCTTATGTCATTTTCCATTGCGCCTTTATCACCGTTTGGTTCACCATCTAAAGTCCAAATGCCCATTCATTTTGGAAATAGAGAACCTAAAAAGGGGTTTTCTTTTCTTCCTGAAATAAAAAATATTGATGAAAAACATCTGAAAACAGATTCGATGGCGTTTAAAGAGGCTCGCCTAGAAGGTGGATTGACTATTCTTCGTTTATTGACACTTTCTTGGGCAGGGGGTTCAGCGTTTTCCCTCTTGGAGGTTCCGATGGGCGGTCTAATGGCTCTTGTTGGCGCCGGGCTGGCAGGAATAAAGCTTTGGAACAGAGATGTAAAGACGATTGAGGAACGGGCGATAGTTCGAGACAAGAAAGCCGAGGCGCTTCAGTCTCAGATAGAACGGGCGAAAGTCGGCACGCTTGATGACATGCTGGCGGACGCTAAAGCCAAAAAGCAGCCCGTGGTTCTTTACTTTCCGCACCAATCGGATAATGCGGGTGATGCGTTGCTCCATGATGTGAGATTGATGGTGAATGAACTGCTGACAGTAACGACGGGAAATTCAAACCCTTCAAAAGTTCGGTTCATCCGGTATGATTTGGCCCAAGCGGGTTCGCCTGATTTTGATATTCCGCCCATCAACCTAAAACCAACAAACTACCCTTGTCTGATGGTTTTGGACGGAGATGGTAATACGGTACTTCAGGAAATAGGCATTCTAGGAAGAAACGGCATTTGGGAAGCGGAGCCCGAAGATCTCGCCAAGGACATCGAACGTGCTTTGGAAAAGGCGAATGAAAACGAAAAAGCCTAAAATTTATTGACATTGAATTGTTATGCGAATAGCATTAGTTGGATCCATTTGATTGGTGTCATGTATTCGCTCATTAGTTTGGAGGGGTTTTTATCATCATGTCGTTTCCAATCGTGCCTTTGCAACCGTTTGTTTCGTCAGGCCCAGCTCAATCGCCCATTCGTTTTGGAAACACCCCGCCTGAAAAAAAGGATCCACTCTCTTTTCTTACGGTTAAAACCGTTGAAAAAAAGCATCTAGACTCGGATTCTATGGTACAGAAAGAGACGAAATGGGCTGACGGGATATCTGGTATAAGTCTTATCACCCTTTTTTCAGGGGGAAGCATGCTTGCAATATTCTTGGAAAGTCACCTTATTCTATTAATGACTTTGGCTGCGAGTGTGTTGCTTGCGTTGAATATTAAGGGCAGAGATGTAAAAGCCATTGAGGAGCGGGCGGAAGTTCGAGAGCAGAAAGCTGATGCGCTCCGGCCTCAAATCGAATATGCGACATCCAGTACGTTAGATAACATGCTGGCGGAAGCCAAGGCTAAAAAACTGCCGGTGGTTCTTTACTTTCCTTTGCAGAGGAATAATGCCGGTGAAGCTTTGCTGCATGATGTCAGGGGAAAACTAATAACAACGGGTCCTATGAACATTCCAAACATTCGGTTTATCCGGTATAACCTTCTCCAACCCGGCTCGCCTGAATTCAGTATTCCGCCCACCAACCTAAAACCAGAAAGCTACCCTTGTCTGATGGTTTTGGACGGAGATGGCAATACGGTATTAAAAGAAGTGGGGATTCTAAACAGAAATTCCATTTTGAAGGGTTCTTTTGAGCCAAAACCCGAAGATCTGGCTAAAGACATCCATTCAGCTTTGAATCCAACCGTCTCAAACGACAAAACTTAGTTTAGGGAAAATCTTGCTATTTGCTTGTTATTTTTGTAGCATGCTGCTTTATCTGGATACCCTAAAGTTCCACTACAAAATAAGAAGGGGTTTTTGTTTTTATTATGTCGTTTTCTATTATACCTGCAGCATTTTCATCTTCACGGATCCCTAAAAAGCCTTATTTCAAGGCTGCTTCTGTTCAGCGGTCGGTTTACTTTGGTGAAGAACCCAATCGAAAGCTTTCCAAAAAAGAAATCGGACGGATCATAGGGGAAGCTTTTCAGCACGATTCTATCGTTAGAAAAGAAATGAAATTTCTGAGCATTGCTAATGTATGTATTCCTTTTGCTGGTTTGGTTGGGGCCTTTTATGCTTTAGGTTTGGCGGGACTATTGAATCAACTCACAATTCCCTTGTCGGGAGGTGGTGCCTATATGCTTTTTAAGATGCTTCAGCACGAAAGCACGCAAAATGTGGCGGATAGAGCGCTTGTGCGAGAGTCGAAAGCCGAACAGCTTCAACCCCAAATGGACTATGTAACGCCTGAGTCGCTGGATGGCTTGCTAGCAAAAGCGGAAACCAACCAGGAAATGGTGTTTCTTTATTTGCCGAAGGGGCAGGATAACGCTGGCGATGCCCGGATGTATGACTTATTCAGCGATATAGAAACCCTAGCCACAAAGCAAAAGACCAAGGTTCGCTTTATTCGGTACGATCTTGGACAAAAAGGCCATCAACCGGCATTTAACCTTCCTCCAACTGATCTTCCTGCTTCGGAGTATCCCTGTCTTGCTGTTTTGGATAAAAAAGGGCGTGTGGCATTAGAAGCAGAGGGGTTGCTGAATTGGACACCTGAAAAGCTTTTAAACACAATTTATCCGGTTTTTGCTAGGAGTTAACGGTCTAATTAAGCCCTTAGGCCCATATCCGGCTTATTGGTACGCTGAAAATTGGCTTCTTTCACCAGCGAATCGACCGCGCCAAAGAGTTCTGGATTTTCTAATTCCGGTTTACGCAGTTTGGTCGTTTTTCCGCCATGGCGAATGGTCACATTGCTTTCGCCCGCAAATTGGGTGATTTCAACTTTTAGGTTCTGGGTTTTATCCGTAATCTGCATCACCGAACCGGATCCGAATGTGGGGTAGAGTAGTGAGGGTCTAATAAAGCTATAGGAGCTTTCCACGTGAGGATCGTGCAGGCTCAGTTTTTGGGTGAGCTGTTTGACTAACGGCGCAAAAGCACTAAAACTAGAGCTGACAGAGTCGTAGACTTTTCGGAAAAGCTTGGGGAGTGTTTGAACCGTCAACGGAGTCGAGTCGTTAACGGTTTCTGGTAGAACCATGCTGGTGCCATCCAGAATTCGAGGCGATTTTCCAGAGGTGGTGAGTTCCGCTTGCCAATTAATCAGTCGGTTGGGGATGCCTTGTCCATCTGCCGTCGGATGTTCGCCGGTTAATTTAAGCTGAATCCCGTTTTGCGAAGCCTGAAACTCATCCTGATATCGCCCGGCTTTCTTTTTAGAGTGGCGTTGCCAGTGGAGGTTTCCGTCAATGGTTTCATTCAAAAAGCTTTGGAGGGTCTGGCTAATGCTTATTTTGGGCTTGGAGATAACAGGAGGTGTTATATTCAGGCCAGCGGGATTGATTTGAAGGGGGGTTATGCTCATAGCATCCAACTCTCTCTCTGTATTAAACAGTTTTTTAAGTCGTCTTATTTTGTGACTAAATGTTAAGCAAAGCGATCTCACAAGTCAATCGGATTGGGGCGTTATGTCCTCCAAATGGGTGAGGCCTTTTTATTTAAAGCGCACTTTTTTCTTTATTATCTTCGTATAGTAATATTTTTTGTAAAAAATAGGCGGCCTGAGGGTTTGTTTGTTATATGCTTAGTAAGCGTAGAAAAATCAGGCTATGTCCCTGACTTTCGGGTGTACATACAAATTATTCGATATTTAAAAGAAAAATAAGAAGGAAACTAGGGTTTCCGGATTGGGCTAACATTTTGACGGTACCTACGTCGGGTATGGGTTTATTCACCCCTGCCTTGATTAAGCTGGAAAAAAATCCTTTGGCGCAAACCATTGTCAAGGATATTTTCGGCTTTAATGTGCCCAAAATATTAGCCACGCGCACGCCGGAAGAGCGGATGGATGTGGCGACCCTGGAATTATCCAACACAGCGATCACCCTGGGTGCGTCGCTGACTTTACCTTTCCTCGTTCGGTATCCGGTTCACTGGTTATCGAAGGTTAAGCTCAGTGAGCTTTCAGGAGAGGTTGTCCAGCAAGCGGCCCCTCAAGTCAAGTTAGCCCGACTTGGGGCCGCTCTGGGCTTTTTATTTCCTTTTGCCTCGGCGTTTTGGTCAGCGGCGTTTTTTAGAAATTACATTACGGCCAAACGAACTAATACCGCTAATTTTGAAAAAATTATCGGCCTTGAAAACGGCGGGTATGAGAAGACCCCTGAAGACTCACTGCAGGAAGAGCTGGATTATCAATTGGGCATGACGAAAAAGGTCTTGTTGACTGGGATGGGGCTCGGTTTGGCTTCGCTTTTCGGTTTTTCGATTGCTGCTCGAGAAATGGCCAAAAAGGTTGCTGAGAAAGGGGTAAAGTCTTTATCAAAGCGTATGGAATGGTTTTTTGAGCATTTTCAACTGGAAGGCAAAAATGCCAATCAGGTCAACCATGGATTGGCGACTTTTGTGTTTTGGCTGGCGCCGGCGTATCTGGGTTGGCTTCATGCGGCTCGGGGTGATAACGAATGGAAGGAGCAAGCTCTCAAAGCGGCAAACGCGACTCTTTGGTTTTCCCTATTCACGCCATTTGGTTTAAATCCCTTGCTTAAAAAATATTTTAGAAAATGGGTGGTTCCAACCCGTCAGAATGAAAGTAGAATTCCCCTTTATAAGGAGCTTTTAACGGACTCCCGATATAAGAGGGTTAGAGCTCAGCTTTTAAAACTGAAAGACAAGCAATTTGGGGCAGGGCTTTTGGTGACCATTCTTATGCTGGGTTTGACGCCTCAGTTGCTAAACATCTATTTGACGAAGCGCCGCCATGAGCGGGATATGGCGGCTCAAAAAGAAAACGCATTGCGATTTCGAGCTGAAGCTCCTCAGGGCGGTTTAGTAATTCGACCTGATTCGCCGTTTCAAGTGTTTATGTAAAGCTGAGGTGAAAACCTTTAGTGGGGAGGGTATTAGGTTAATGGAGGGAATAAAAAGCCGGATCGCATTGATCCGGCTTGTTCTGGTAAGGAGTGGATTAGGATGTCTGAATAATAACGATCAAATATGAATGGGAGAAGAGGATAAAGAGTAGGGAAATGTGTTTGATTTTTTTAACCACTGCCAGCCCATGAGCAATCCAGCGATAATGAGGATTGGGAGTAATGCTTTTTTCATGAGAAAAGAGTTCCTGCGCTAATGCTTACGTTATATAGGGACGCGGGCACAGGAAAAAGTTCCCTAAAAGGGACGGCCGACATAGTCGACTTTACTTAGGGTTGGATTCCAAAGTGCCCTGTTAGAGGCCCATCAGGAGGTTTAGAATCGGTAACCGTTGTATTTTTAAATTCAAACGGACTAAAGACCAGAATTTAATATCAGGGTTTCAACGTAAATACCGACCTTTTAATAAATTAAAAGATCGATATTCTGGTTTATAGCCGGTTGCTTAACGTCAGGCGACGATCCCGAGCCGGCCTAAGGACTCCTCAATACCGTTGAAACGTCCCAGACCCTGATAAAGAGGTAGGGTGTTATTATAAATCTGGTTAGGGTTGGCAGCTTGTCGGCCCAAGACCCGAGATGCGATCCGATCGCCGATGACGTTGGCCAGTCCTTCTTCATGCTGGGAGTCGCCGTCTTCACTGGTACTGGCGTGAACCAATTCATGAACGATGGTTTTCACGTTAGCGCCATCACCGACGATAATCTGTTTTTGATTGCCATTTTGCTGGAAGAGTCCAAGAATATTATTACCACCCGTATCACCGACGCTGATGGAAACGCCTTGACGTTGGGCTTCGGCTAATAGAGTCCTTCCTTCTGGATCTTGTGCAATAGCGGCGAGACTTTGTTGTAGTTCTGGATCATTTTCGGCATTGGCGCCCGGATTGGCAATAGGGGTAGTATTAAATTGAGCTACTGGGCTGGTACTAAGGTTAGGGATGCCACCACCACCTACACCGGCAAGATTAGCTTGACCGGATGGAGCTTGAGATAGTTGAGCCTGAGAGCCTTGAGGGCCGCTTTGTCCCAGCATAGACATGACCAGTTGCATCATCATCTGCATCATTTGCATCATCATCTGCATCATTTGCTGGCCACCATCCTGTGGAGGGGTAAGGCCCAAAGCTCCGTTAAGCGTAGTTGGTTGCCCTAAAGAACCACCTGTTCCGGCGATGCCTAAATTAGAAGCCGGGGCGATTGCATTGGAAGCTGGATAGGCCCCTAATGGGGAATAAGCACCAAGACCGTTCATTGGCATATTGCGGGTTAACTCCTCTATATAAACTTCAACTCTCTTACTTCGAACTCTCTCAGGGGGAATGTCTAAAAATAATAATCAGACTGTATAAAAATAAAAACAATATTAAGGAGCGAATTGCCCTTTTGAGGACTAAAACTGATCGGAAATTTACAAAAAAATACAGATAAATTGACGGCATAGCAAAAGCCGGACAAGGAATAAACCTGTCCGGCTTGACTACTTCTAATCCACTGTTACCTGTTTCTCAGACGATTACTGGGTATACACAACGGTTTTAACCTGGATTTTAGTAGCCGCCGCCAGCTCCACCGGCTCCGCCGGCTCCACCAGCATTACCTGCGTTACCTGCTACGCCGCCAAGGGCGGGAACTCCACCGGTTCCAGCAGTACCTGCTACGCCACCAAGGGCTGTACCTGCTGCGCCTTGTTGTAACGGATTCTGACCGCCGCCAATAAGGCTACCGATCATTTGAAGCATGGTACTCATCACCTCCATAAGGAGACTCGCAACACCGCCTTGTAGATCTTGAGGGCCTTGCCCTACAGCTCCAGGCGGAGTTAAAGCACCTTGGCCACCTAATGGTGCTGGACCTCCTAGCAAGCCAGCTGTGCCAGCTGTTCCTGCAGCACCTAAAGCACCTTGTGGGTATTGAAGGCCTACAGCAGGTTGTGCACCTACACCGGATATTGGCATAGAATATGAACTCCTTTCTCTACTCTTATCTTCTCTTTTTCTCTTCTCTCTACGTTATAAATTATATTTTTTACATGCGAACGCATGAAACTCGACAACTCAAAACAAACTTAATAAAATAAAAACACTTGATCCGGTAAAAGTGATCGCTCGCTCTAAAAGCAAAATAGATTTTCCCCTTAAAATGCTTTGGCAAAGGTGTTTTAGAAGATGTGAAGAAATCTTGCTTTATCAGATCAATCGATCGAAAAATCCCGAAACCTCAACCCACTTTTCTATTTCAGAGGCCCCCATTTACCAAACGTTAGGATAGCTTGTTTAGGTCGAAGATCTCCGATACCATCATGAAAAAATGTAGCTAAGCCGTTATCGATTGAGAGCAGAGTTAATGACAGGTCCCCATCCTTCCTCTTCACGTACTTCGCGGGTGCATGTTCTTCCACCGCATATCGTCAACCGGATTGCGGCTGGAGAAGTGGTCGAGCGTCCGGCTTCGGTTGTGAAAGAGTTGGTGGAAAACTCCTTAGATGCTGGGGCTCGGCGTATCGATATTACTGCTTCCGCCGGTGGGAGAACCATTCGCATTGCCGATGATGGCTCAGGAATGCCTCCGGATGACGCTCAACTGGCGTTTCATAATCACGCTACAAGCAAAATTACTGACGAGTCTGACCTGGCGTATATTGAAACCCTGGGTTTTCGAGGAGAAGCGCTGGCCAGTATCGCTGCGATTTCCCGTTTATCTTGTGAAACGAGAACGGCGGAAGCAGACGTTGGAAGTCGGATTACGGTTGATATGGAAGGAAATCCAACCATTACGGCCATCGGATGCGCACCGGGTACGATTATTGAGATGAAAGATTTATTTTATAACACGCCAGCCCGACTCAAATTTATGAAAAAACCCGCGACGGAACTGAGCCATATTGAAGAAATGGTTCAGCACCTGGCCTTGTCCCACCCGGGTGTTCAATTTACACTCACGCTTCAGGATAAAACCGTCTTGAAAACGTCTGGGGTGGGTGATTTTAAAATGACCATGGACGAGGTGTTTAAACTAAAAGACGATTTAAACCACTTTATTCCGGTCTGTCTGGCTGATGATGAGTTTGGCTTTAAACTGACCGGGCTAGTTTCCACGCCGGACATGATTAAAAGTTCTCGCCGATGGATGATCACGTTTGTTAATGGTCGGCGAATTAAATGTTCCACACTAAATAAGGCGGTTGAGTCCGCTTATGATTCGCTTGTACCCCATGGGCGTTATCCTTTTAGTGTGATTTTCCTAACTTTACCTTCTGAACAGGTGGATGTTAATGTTCACCCCACCAAGCGAGAAGTCCGTTATACTTCGGGAAATCAGGTGTTTAGCTTTGTTAAAAGTGCCGTTAAAAATGCTTTAGAAGCAAATGGTCACCGAGTTGCCTTTCGGCCGGAGTCTTTAAACGAGGCTCTCTTATCGTCTTCGCAACCATTTGACGGGCTCCCTTCTCTCGGATTTTCTCGTGGAATAGGCCGCTCACTTGATTCGCCGGGTCGTGATGGAGGTATTACACGTGTTCCCCCAGTATCTATAGGGCCAGTGGATACGCAGGAGGCGATGTCTTTTTATCAACCAGCGGATAATGTGACAGAAGTAACGAATGAGCGACTAGCCCAAACGGAACTGGCTTTGGACGGGTCGTCTCGAAAAACACTGAAAGTTATTGGCCAGTTGTTCAACACGTATATCTTGCTGGAATCGCCACAAGGGTTAATGGTGGTGGATCAGCATATTGCCAGTGAGCGCACGTTTTTTGAAGCTCTCATGCGCAATATACAGGTGGAAGACCCGGAAACACAAACCCGATTAACATCAACCCCCATTCCATTTTCACCGGTTCAGGCCGAGCTATTAGAATCCAATCGGGATGCTTTCACTAAAATGGGCTTTACTTACCATATGAAGGATTCATCCGCTACCCTGACGGCGGTTCCACTAATTTACGCTGAAAAAGAACATCCCGATCGTTTGTTTGAAAACCTGGTTTGCCAATTGGAGGAAACCGGTGAAATGAAACTGGATTTGGATTTGATGATTGCAACGATGGCCTGCCACAGTGCGGTAAGAGCGGGAGACATATTGAATCAACAGACCATGGAATCCATTATTGAGCAATGGCTGGCTTGTCAACTGCCTTGGACCTGTCCCCATGGCCGTCCCATTGCCCATACCATTAAAACGGATGATCTGAACAAATTTTTTCACCGTCCCAGCTTACCGGTTAATATCTAACCGTGAGTTATTCCTATTTAAGCGGCCTCTTTAATTCGTCGTTTTAAGCACTAACCTGCTCAATTTTGATTAATCGGTTCAAGCCGCAAAAATGTAAAACACGGATGATTCCTTGAGAAGCGGCTTTCACATGAAAGTCTTTCTCCGATTTTTCACAAAACTGGTAAATACCTAAAACAAGTTTTAGGCCCGAAGAATCAATGAGCTGGATTTTTGAGAGGTCTAATAAAATGGTGGTTGGCACCTCTCCATTTAACTTCTCTTTAACAAAGACCATGAGTTTTTCCACGTTATGAAGCGTAATGTCTTCTTCCGCCTGAAAAACGAGTTCATTATTTTCAAGTACAACGTTCATCATTTTATCTTTACCTTAACTTACGGAGGCTAACAACTGTTGTACCTTCTCTTCTAAATCGTTTGCGTCAAAAGGCTTGACCAAATAATTATTGGCACCGGCTTTGATGGCTTCAACTACCCGCATCCGTTCGCCTTCGGTGGTAACCATCATAATGGGGGTGGTGACGCCTGAAGCCCTCATTTCCTGTAAAGCTGTGAAGCCGTCTTTTACAGGCATGTTCCAATCAAGTAGAATGAGGTCAAATTTTTCCTTGGCAACGGTGTCAACCCCTTCCTGTCCATTTGCCGCACCCATAATATTCTGCTCGGAAAAGCCGATCCGTTTTAAAATATCCGTTAAAACTGAGCGCATGACAGTAGAGTCGTCAACAATAAGTACTTTCAAATTGGTGTTTTCCATTCGATATAATCCTCTTCTTAAACTTAGTCTTCTTTCTTAAAAGAAATATAAATTTGGAATTCTGTTCCTTCGGTGGAGAAAATCATGATAAGAAAAGGAGCCCCTTTAACCCCAGAAAGTGAGTGGCTCTTCCCTGAAATAACCGATGGGACAGAGAGTTTATAAGTGGCGTCAAATTTTTCCGATAATATGGATTTAGCGGCGCCTGCCACCATGTTTAAAATTTCGGCAACACCATCTTGTCGGGTGGCTTGATCGATCATATGCGCTTCACGATACATTAGTTTGGCCACAAGTTGGTTAGCAAGCTCAAAGGGAAAAGAGATGCCAGCCATTCCTTCGCCGTCGGGTCCGGTAATTCCAATTAAAGCGGAAATATCTCCGGTTCCACTAAATTCTTTTTCAGCTTTAACCTCCTTTAACTGAATTTCGGTAGATAGCATTTTGCTGTAGACGCTCTGAGCCGACTCCATAAAGGCATTGACCAGTGTAGCGTCTAGAGTTTTACTTGCTGTCATTTACTGTATCCTCTTTCTATTGGGTGTTATTTTCGTTATTAATTTTTTCAATCTAAAAATTCAATTTTTAGCAAAAGAGCATCATTTCCGTTTATAATAAAACCCTCTTTTGTATTGGTTTAATTCGAATCCTTCCTGCTTATCGGGAAGAAACTCAGAACTCCCCATCAGGAAGAAACCGCCTGGATTCAAAGCTTTATAGATTTTAGCGTAGATCTCTTGTTTAAACTCATCTGTAAAATAAATTAGCACATTACGCAGAAAAATAATATCAAACGTTCCTAAAGGCTCAAATGAATGACGTAGATTTTGGCTTTTGAAAGAGACCATAGACTTAATCTTACTATGGACTTTAATGAAATCACTCTCAGGTTCCTCTTCAAAGTATTTTGCCTTCATCTCATCAGAGAGTCCTCGAGCAGAAAAAGACTTACTATAAACGGCCCCTTCTGCCTCTTTTAGAACCGTGTGTGACAGATCAGTTCCTAATATTTTTATTTTAGGAAGGAGCCAATTGCATTTTTTATTATGGACGAATTCATGAGCTGTTATTCCGATGGAGTAAGGCTCCTGACCTGTTGAACAGGCGCAAGACCAAATACGAATACTATCGCTTTTAGAGACAAAGATGTTGGCCAGACACTCAGGGAGAATCTGGTCTTCTAAAATGTCAAAGGGAACCTTATCTCTAAACCAACTTGTTTCATTGGTTGTAATGGCGTCGATCAAATTCTTTTTTAGTGAAATATCTTGAACGGCCTTATTATAAAACTCCATAAACGATCCGCAACCGGACTCGGCAAGCAAAGAAGAGAGCTTATTATTGATCAAATATTTTTTATTTTCCGTAATAAAAATACCACTTTCTTTCTCAATTAATGTTTTTAAAAGAGAAAATTCGAGGTCACTAACGGTGGGTGAAGTCATAAAATCTTCCTATCTTAGCTTCGATTGAGAACAATCGAAGTAATTCGGCTTGCTAAATTTTCCAGTGGAACTCTTTCGTCAGATAGCCCCATTTCATCTAGGGCTCGTGGCATACCGTAAACCGTGCAGCTTTTTTCTGTTTGACTCAAGGAATAACAGCCAGCAAGTTTTAATGTTTGTACTCCTTTTGCACCATCATCGCCCATCCCGGTCATAATAACCGAAAGCACATGCTTGCCATAAGCGGAAGCGATGGAGCGAAAAAGAACATCAACCGCTGGACGACAACTATTTTCGGTTGGCCCGTCGTTTAAGCCAATTCGATAAACGCCGCCTGTGGATTTGTTGGCAACCATGTGTAGACCACCGGGCGCGATATAAACGGTGTCGGGTGACACGGTTTCTCGATCCATGCCGACTTTAATGGAAAGCTTGGAACGCTGGTTCAACCGGTCAGCCAGGGATTCAGTATAGTGTTTTGGCATGTGAATCACTAAAAAAATAGGGACCCCTAATTTAGGAAGTTTGGGTAGCAGTTGTTCTAATGCGCTGGGCCCCCCGGTTGAAACACCGATGGCAACCGCATGAATTTCATGGGGGTAAACCTTTTTTTTAGGGTGGGGTGGCGATGACGCACGTTCCTGGAAGGTGGTTTGATGAAGTGAGTTTTGATGTTGAAGTCGTTTTTGCCGGGATCGTAAATACTGGAAAATAGGGATAAGGCGGCTTTTTAGTTTTTCCCCACTTTCTTCGGGAGAAAGACTTTCTGGCTTTTTAATAAAATCCATGGCGCCCGCACTTAATGCTTTTAGGGTGATATCGGCACTCTTCTGATTTGTACCACTAACCATAATAACCGGAGTTTTTGAAAACCGTTGTTGAATCACTTCCAATGTTTTAATCCCGTCCATAATGGGCATTTCAATATCGAGGAACACAGCGTCAAAAGAAGCCTTTGAAATTTTATCAATGGCATCCTGACCATTGGGCGCGGTGTCCACGATAATATTTTCTGAAATAGACGTGATAACGCTCTTCAAAATGGTTCTAAATACGGCAGAATCATCGACAAGAAGTACTTTGAAAGGGGCTTCTTCCATCTTAATTTACCCCTCTCCCCCTGGCGAGTTTGTCTGCTCGTCCATTAATACGCGAGGCACATTAATAATAGAAATGGTTGAACTGTCCTGTTTAATTACGCCGGATAAATACTTTCGATCGATAAACCCTGTATCGGCAGGTAGTTCTATAATTTCGTCACTTGGCACTGTAATAACGCTACCGATTTGGTCGACCAGAAAGCCGACAGACTCGGATGTTGTTCTCAAGTCATTTTGCCCTTCTCGCTCTCGGATGGGGTTTAGTTCCTGATCGGTTTTTAAAATTAGGTTACATGAGTTCTGGTTAATTGAGTGTTTTTCGCCCCCCAGCCGTCGGTGGAGATCAAAGACGGTGACAATCTGTCCTCGTAGATTCACAATCCCACGAATGAAATCCGAGACATGTTGCATGGGAGTGATCTCTAGATGGCGGTTAATTTCTCGGACAAAAAGAATATCAATACCAAATTGTCGTTCACCCAGTTTAAATGTTGAAAAACTTTGTGTAGCCAATGTTATACTCCCGCATCTGCAGTTAATTTTTTATCATTTTTGTGTAATTCCATAACGGCTTCAAAATTCAGGAAAACGGTTAATTGGTCACCCAGATCCGCAATGCCCTGTATTCCAGGATGTTCCTTAAAGGCTGGTCGTAATTCTGTGTTTACCGTGGTCGAATTAATAATATGGGATGACAAAATGGCACCGGTTCCAAATTCGGCTTTTGGAATAATTAGATAACCGATATCCAAATCCTTCGGGAAGGGACGGATGGGTAAGTAGCTCTCAAGCCGGATTAATGGAATGCTATCCCCACGGTAGTGGATGAACTCTTTTTCGCCAATCTGTTCAATGTTAGATAAACGAATCTTCTCCAAGCCAAAAACAGAACTCAAGGGAATTGCGAAGTTTTCTTCACGGGAGTTATTGAATAGGATCACATCCTGCTTGGTTCGTTTGGACTGTTTGGATTCTTCAATTTCGTCCTGAACATCTTTTCGGAGGGCTTCCTGTGTTTTAAAGTCAGAGAAGGAGAACGAGGTGTATTTAATAATACCGGCCGTGTCCAGAATCATGGTGGCTTGCCCATCACCTAAAATGGTAACACCCGCAAAGCAGGTAGCTTTTTTCGCGTAAAGCGAGGTGGGCTTAACCACGATTTCTTCCAGGTTAGAGATCTGGTCAACAATGAGTCCATATTCGTAGTTTCCTGCCTTTAGAACGACAATGTTATAGCCAACGCTGCTTTTTCGCCGTTCTTCTCCAGCTCTTTTCTCGGCCCACTCTGAAGGTTCTGCCGCTTCAACCGGGGGCAGGACATTAGGGTCATCGGTTGCTAGTTCCGCCCGTCGGTCAGAAATGCGTTCACGCTTCTCAAGCTGTTCGACTAAAGCCTCTTCGCCGTCTGTTTGGCCTTGATACACTCGTTCAAGTTTCAGTACATTGGATAAGCGAGCCAGAGGTAAAAGTTTTCCTCGAAGGTGAAGTGCGTCTGCCCCGCCGATTCTTTCAATTCGCTTTTTAACATCTTCAGGCTTGATGGAGATAATTTCGAGTATGTTTAATTGAGGAATTGCGTAACGGAGATCCTGAACGCTAACGGTTAGGGCATTAATAATCGCCAAAGTCAACGGAAGGCGGAGGGTGATGGTTGTCCCTTCGCCCTCATCAGTTTTTATGTTGATGTGGCCTCCCAATTTTTCGATGTTTGTTCGAACCACATCCATGCCGACGCCACGACCTGAAACATCTGAAATTTCTTCAGTGGTTGAAAATCCAGGCATAAAAATAAAGTTGGCTATTTCTTCTTTGGGCAGTTTTTCCGCATCTTCCATTTGAATTAGTCCACGCTCAATAGCCTTCTTTAAAACTCTGGCCTGATTAATGCCTTGCCCATCATCTGAAATAGAAATATTAATCTGTCCAGCTTCATGGAAAGCTTTCAGCAGAACTTTACCTTCAGGAGGCTTGCCTTTTTTCTGTCGTTCTTCCGGCGTTTCGAGCCCGTGGTCACAGGCGTTTCGAATTAGGTGGGTCATGGGGTCAGAGAGTGCTTCAAGAACGGATTTATCGATTTCAACGTCATTGCCCTCTGTTTCAAGAATGACCTGTTTACCCATTTTTTTTGAAAGATCCCGAGCAACACGCTGAAACTTGCTAAACAGGTTACCAATCGGTTGCATTCTTGTTTTGGTGATATTTTCCTGTAAATCGGTTGTGGCCATGTCTAGCGTTCGCAAAACGGGTTCCAGTCCATTTATTTTGGTGACTTCGTTATTATGGAAAAGCCGAGACAGCTGGTTACGGACTAATACAATTTCGCCAGCCAGGTTCATAAGTTTATCAATTAAGTCAGTTCGAACCCGGATGGTTTCAACCATTTCGGATTTCGAACCCGTGTTGGCATTCGTAGTGGTCGCTACAGGTTCTGATTCTTTTGCCGTTATTTCAGCAAGGTTTTTAGACTCTTCTGATTTAGATAAAACCTCTTTGTCAGGGGAAACGACCTCTTCTTTCATTTCGGTTGCGGTTAGTTGATCCAGGCCAAGACTTCCACAAATTAGGTCATCCTCAAGTACCGAAGCATAAAGGCACCGAACTTTTAAATCGGATGTTAGGCAGGTGTCTAAGTCAAAATCGTCATCAATCTCAATGGTAATATCGAGAACAGTTCCCATGGATTCGAGCATTTCAATAAATCGAAGTGGATTCTCGTATTCTTCCTCAAAAGATGAATCCAGCGAAAAGTTTAAAATGAAAAGATATTTTCCCTGCTTTTTTTCAGCCTGAAGGGCCTGAGGGCTGACGGAGAATTGTTCGGTTAAAGAATCAGTCAGTGAGGAGCCCGATCCTGAAGATAGGCCGCTACCATCATCAGGTTTTTTCCCTAGAATCGCATCCAGCAATTTACTTTCTTCATGGTATTCAATATCGTTGCTCGTATAAACGTCATCCATCATAACCTGGAGCTTGTCTAGGCTTTTGATCAAGACATCAACGATTTCTGGCGTGGGCTCAAGCTCGCCGTCTCGAACCAGCATGAGAACACTTTCCAGACCATGACCCAGATTCTTTAGCGCTTCAAACCCTAAAAATCCAGCGGCCCCTTTAATACTATGAATGGCCCGGAAAACCCGGTTAATAATTTCGGGGTCCGCATTTTTGCCTTCTTTTTCGATTAAGAGCAAGTCGGGTTCAATGTTCTCAAGATGCTCCTGACTTTCGGTCACAAACTCCTGAATAATGGATTCGTTATTAACAATGGCCATTTATACCTATTCCTACTACCAAACATTTCTATCTGTTTAGTTCAAATTAATTTGTACAATAATAATAGTAATATTATAACGGTTTAAATCCAATCGGCTGATCGGGTGAATTATGGAGTATAAAATGGTCAGCTAAGTTAAATACGTTAAATACAGGACTCTTTTTTTTAAAAAAAATGTGTATGATGAAATATTATAGAATGGTGTTCCAGTACGTAAGCTATAGTTTGTTGTTGCTTGCATGCGGTAGTTGAAAACAAAGTTTAAATTGCAGGAACGATCTAAAAATAGATATCAAGTTGTTTGAATTTAAGGAGTTTCCGGATAAATGAATTTTTTGGATAATATTTTCAATAAACTGAACATTGGGAAGAAATTATTTTTGTTGATTTCTTTACCATTGCTTTTACTGGTTGTTTTCACCGTATCAGGTTTTTGGGAAGCTTGGTTACAGAATCAGGATGCGTCAAACCTTCAGAGCCTAGCCGCTTTATCTGAAAAGGTTAGTTCCTTTGTCCATGAGTCCCAAAAAGAGCGGGGAGCAACCGGTGTGTTTATGGGGAGTAAGGGAGCCCGTTTCCAAAATGAACTAAATAGCCAGCGGCGTTCAACGGATGAAAAATTAACCGCTTTGAAAGATATGATGAAAACATTTGATGCCAATCGTTTTAGTCCGGCTTTTCAACACGAGTATAATGGCATGGTGGAAGATATTGGGCGACTAAACGCTATCCGAAAAGAAGTGACAGCCCTCTCAATCCCGACGAAAGACGGAATAGGTTATTATACGGCCTTAAACGAAAAAGGATTAAATACCATTGGGGTAATGGCCGAATTAACCAGTAATACCAAGGCCGCTAACTTGATCAACACATACGCCATGTTCATGCGAGGTAAAGAACTGGCGGGTATTGAGCGTGCTGTAATGAGTGGTGTTTTTGCGGCAGATAAGTTTACTGACATGAAACAGAGTGCTCGTTTCTCTGAACTAATTTCGACCCAAAAAGCCTATATTAAAGTATTTAAAGCTTTTTCCGATCAACCACAGATTGCTTTTTATGATGCAACCGTGACCGGTCATGCGGTGGAAGAAGTTGAACGTATGAGAAACATTGCATTAACCAAGACGTCTGATTTCGGCGTTGATGGAGGCTACTGGTTTAACACACAGACGGATCGGCTTAATTTAATGCGAGAAGTTGAAGTTGAACTGGCAAAGAATTTGTTGAATCAGGTTGGTATTCTACAAGGGGATGCTCAGGGTTCTCTGTTTCTGCAATCGGGAGTTGCTCTTCTAACCTTGTTGATTGGTCTTTTTGCCCTTTACATCTCGGGCAACATTTCCACTCCGCTGAAAGAACTGTCAAGCCTGATTAGCAAGGTGGCTTTCTCGTCAAGCCAGACGGGAGATGCGGTATCCACCGTTGCAGAAGGCGCGCAAAACCAGTTGCAATCCATCTCAAAAGTGGCAACCGCCATGGAAGAGACCAGCGCGACCATCGCTGAGGTTAGTAAAAGCCTGGACGGTGCGACAGCTAGTGTGACTGAAGCGGTTAACATGGTGAATTCGGGTAAAGACAAGATGATGCGCATGATGCAAATTGTCGATACCATCTCGCAAAATAGTGAACAAATTAGCCAAATCACAGAAGTCATTGGCGAAATTGCGAATCAGACCCACCTTCTGTCACTCAACGCGACCATTGAGGCCGCTAGTGCCGGAGAGCACGGCCGAGGGTTTGCCGTTGTTGCTGAAGAAGTCCGAAAACTGGCTGAAAATTCGGCGACTTCCGTTAAAGACATTAGCAGTCTGATTAATCAGGCGGTTAAAGAAGCGGACACGGCCGTGAAAAATGCCGGTGAAGTGAATGAGGAGATGGAAAAAATCTCCGAAACTGTTGGTAGCTACAACAGTATGATGCAGCAAATCAGTGTGGCGATGGAAGAACAAAACGCGACCGTTTCCGAGATTGTCGGAAACATTAGTCAGCTGAATCAGATTGGTGATGTTAACGCGGCGGCGGCGGAAGAAATTAGCGCCACCATGGTGGAACTCTCCAAACTCTCTGAGAAAACCCAAATGGAAGTCAGCACGTTGGTTTAAAGGGACTGCTAGCCTTTATCCTGACAACCACTGACTAAAAGTCAAAAACCCAAAGCCCCGATAGATCCTGTCGGGGCTTTGGGTTTTCGTTTGTTCTTTAACGGCATCTGTACAAAACGTGTTGATAAGGTGTTAATAGGCGGTTGGAAAGTAGTTGAAAACAGGCGAAATCGGCGAATAAAAATGAGAGCATGGGGTGAGAGGGTCACCATTTTAGCCTGTGTAAAACCCGTTAATAGAGGGGGCTGTAAAGGGAGACGGTATTAGAATAATTGTTGCTTTTTTTTACGATCGGGTGGAAGCAAAAGGGACTCGAAAAACGGGTAGAATGGTAATCTATTTGTAGATTAATCCGTTTGCACACTACTTAAAAATGTTGTATAACTGGAGAGTACCTTTTCAAACCATTTGTGCTTAGCAAAGTATAAGGTCAGCGAAAGGTACATATTTCTCAAGGGTTTTAGACGTTAAAACAAAATGAAATAAGAGAAGAAATAATAAGAAAATTAGTACGAAAGCCAATAATGAACTGTTGGTTACGGTAAATAGTAAGTAGATAGTAGAAAGTGATTAAAAACAAGCCACAAGTTTTTAAATTAAGAATATAGAAAAGGACTTTAGGCAAAGAGACCGTTTAAAAAAGAAAGAAAAACTAAAAGAAAAATGGTTACGCTTTAGGAGCCGTCCGTCGAACGGTATTTTCGCTCCTTGTCCAAAACACCTTTACATCTTTTAAGTCGGTGTCACTTCTCTTCTGGTATTAAAACAGTTCTTGTTTTCCAGAAAAAGAGAAGGAGAAGTGTCCAAACCCATTTAATAAACCAACCCAGTAAGGTAATTAATAAAGAAGAGGAGCTTTACGCCCGTGAACGAATCCGTTGCATATTCAGAAGAAGCCTATTCCCAACAGGTCAATGCCCGTCGTGTTATCAACGGGAAAGATGATGTGGTTCAGCTGTACCCTATTATTCACAAGTTTGCCTGGGAAGCCTATCAGGCGGCAAATGCTAACCACTGGTTACCCACAGAGATTTCCATGCAAAAAGATATTGAGCAGTGGCGATCCACCGAGGTCTTGACCGAAGACGAGCGTCATGTCGTCAAAATGGCTCTTGGCTTTTTTACCACCGCCGATAGTATTGTGGCTAATAATTTGGTGCTGGCCGTCTACAAACACATCAGCTCGCCAGAATGCCGAATGTATCTTTTGCGACAAGCTTACGAGGAAGCGATTCACACCCATTCTTACCAATATATTGTTGAAAGTCTGGCATTAAACGAAGCTGAGATTTTTACGATGTACCAACGGCTGGAATCCATTTATAACAAGGATAACTTTGTCGCGGAACTGGTGCCCGATATTCTGGACGGTAACTTTAAGACCGGTACGTTTGCCTCGGATCAAACCTTTCTGGAAAACCTGATCGACTTTTACGTGATTATGGAAGGGATTTTCTTCTATTCGTCGTTTGCGGCCATGTTGTCGTTCCGGCGCCGAAATCTCTTACCGGGCACGGCAGAGCAGTTCCAGTACATTATGCGGGACGAATCCATGCATATGAATTTTGGCATCGACATGATTAACAAAATCAAGGAAGATCAGCCAGAACTATGGACAGAGACGTTCCAAAAGCGCATCAGTAATAAGCTTTGTCAGGCGGCTGAACTGGAAGAATCGTATGCTCATGAATTGATGCCTCGAGGGATTCTGGGGCTGAATGCCGAAAGTTTTGAGGACTATACTCGATATGTGGCGGATCGCCGACTGATTTCCATTGGGTTGGACGCACGTTTCAAAGTGAAAAACCCGTTCCCGTGGATGAGCGAGCAGGTGGATTTGACCAAGTCGAAAAACTTTTTTGAGACCCGGGTCACCGAGTATCAAACCGGTGGCGCATTGGAGTGGGATGACTTTTAAGTCATCCCAAAAGGCCCGAAGGTTAGCGAGTTGCAAGTTAGAGAAATCGGTATTTAGAATTATTCATTAAACTTAAATCAATAAAAGGGGACACAATCACAATGTCTATGATGGTACGTCGCCGGGATGGGTCGGTTGAACCCATTCAGGAAGACAAAATTAATATTGTTATTAAAAATGCTTGCGAAGGTCTACCCAACGTCAGTTGGTCGGATGTGGCCGTGGGCTGTTCGGTATCATGGTACAACGGTATTAGCACAGAAGAAATTGACGAGTCGGCTATTATGTCGGCGCGTGGGTTGATCGAGCAACATCCGGAATACAGTTATGTTGCCGCTCGACTACTTTTGAAGACGCTCTACCAAAGTGTATTTGGTCCGGCGGAAGCTCGAGAGCATGATCTGGAAACCCTGTATAAAACCCACTTTGAAGACTACCTGCGCAAGGGCGTTGATGCCGAGATGCTCGATCCACGCTTGCTGGAGTTTGACCTGAGTCAACTATCCGAGGCCATTGATGCCAAGGCGGATCAATCGTTCCAGTATCAGGGCATTCAGGTGCTAAAAGATCGCTATCTTATTCGGGATCGTAAACAGCACATTATGGAACTACCCCAATGGATGTGGATGCGAGTCGCTATGGGGCTGGCTTTACTGGAAAAAGAAAATCGGGAAGAGCGAGCCATTGAGTTCTATACCATGTACAAGGACTTTCGCTATGTTTCCAGCACGCCGACCCTGTTTAGTTCTGGCACGCTTCATCCCCAGTTATCATCTTGCTACCTCAACACAGTGACTGATAGTCTGGAAGGTATTTTTAAAACCTTCACAGATAACGCCCGATTGTCTAAATGGGCTGGCGGTCTGGGATCCGATTGGACACCGGTCCGAGCCACGGGCGCGCATATTAAAGGCACCAATGGCGAAAGTCAGGGGCTGATTCCTTGGTTGAAGATTGACAACGATGTAGCCGTAGCCGTCAATCAGGGTGGAAAGCGAAAAGGTGCCCATTGTGCTTACCTTGAGACATGGCACATGGATATTGAGGATTTCCTTGAACTGCGTAAAAACGTGGGGGACGAACGTCGACGAACCCATGATATTAATACGGCTAACTGGGTTCCGGATCTCTTTATGAAACGGGTTCAGGAAGGCGCTCAATGGACCCTGTTTTCGCCTAGCGAGGTGCCCGAACTTCATGACCTGTATGGTCAGGAGTTTGAGCTAGCCTATGAACTTCGAGAAAAGCAGTATAAGGCTGGCGAAATTATGGGGCGGCAAATTGAAGCCAAAGTCCTATGGCGGAAGATGCTGACCATGTTGTTTGAAACCGGTCATCCGTGGATCACGTTCAAGGACGCATGTAACGTGCGGTCGCCTCAGGATCACATGGGCGTAGTGCATAGCTCCAACCTGTGTACGGAAATTACCCTGAACACGTCCAAGGATGAGACGGCAGTCTGTAATCTGGGTTCCGTGAATCTAGCTCGCCACGTGATTAACGGTGAGTTGGATGCCGTTATGTTGTCCGAAACCATTAGAACAGCTGTTCGCATGTTGGATAATGTTATCGACATTAACTTCTATCCGATTCCCGAAGCGGAAGCGGCGAACATGCGTCACCGGGCCATTGGCTTGGGTACCATGGGCTATCAGGATGCCTTGTACAAGCTGGATATCCCGTTTGCCTCTCAAGCGCATCTGGATTGGGCGGATGAAGTCTATGAACGTTTTAGCTACGAGGCCATCAGTGCGTCGGCGGATCTCGCCGAAGAACGGGGCGTTTACGAAACATTCAAAGGCTCGAAATGGGATCGAGGTATTTTTCCGTTGGATACCATTGACCTGCTGGAAAAAGAACGGGGTCTGCCTATTGAGGTCTCTCGAACCAGTCGGCTGGATTGGAATGCCTTAAAAGCCCGGGTTCGTAAAAGCGGAATCCGAAATTCGAACATCATGGCCGTGGCGCCCACAGCGACTATTTCTAATATCGTGGGAACCAGTCCCTGTATTGAACCCACCTTTCGTAATCTGTTTGTGACCTCTAATTTATCAGGCGAGTTCACGCTGGTGAATGTGAATCTGGTTCGGGATCTTGAGAAACATAACCTGTGGAATCCGGATATGGCTGAAACTTTGAAAGCCGTTGACGGTGATGTATCCCGGATTGATATTATTCCGAAGGAAATTAAAATCAAGTACCCGGATATTTTCCAGTTGGATATGAAATGGCTTATCAAAGCGTCGGCGGTTCGGAGCAAATGGATTGATCAGGCCCAGTCCCTGAATTTGTTTGTGGCTAACACGAGTGGAAAGCAACTGAACGAACTCTATACGCTGGCGTGGAAAACGGGGCTGAAAACAACCTATTACTTGCGTAGCCTAGGTGCCAGCCAAGTGGAAAAATCCACGGTGGACACGGCCAAATACGGTAATACTCACCGCCGGGAGAATGTAACGTCGATTCAGGCTTGTGCCATTGATGATCCCGAATGCGAGGCTTGTCAGTAATCAAAAGAATAATCCAATGCAACGGATTAGGGGAGAAAGCGGTCACCGCTTTCTCCCCAACTTTTTGAAGTTGTCTGATCCTTTTAAATTAAATGTGTTTACTCGGCGGCATCAATCATCTCCTGAGTAATTGTCGGCATCGTACCCTTTGCGTCGGGAGCGTTTTCAACCATTTCTGGAGTAATTGTAGTGATATTGTCGTTGTCTGTTGGTGGTGTCTTTTTCATTTTTTTAGATTGATTGGATCCGCTGGTAGCCCGATCAAAATCCAGATTAGAGATGTTGCTTGTGTCTCCATCTTTTCCGGCCAGTGCTTTGAGATCGTCCTGATCAAACACGCCGTTTCCATTGCTGTCGAGTCCTGGGCGGAGTCGTAAATTTCCTTGATGATCCGTGTTATAGATATTGCCTAAGAATTCTCGAGCGGTATGGGCTTGGGTTTTATTAATCGGGTCCGGGTTGACGTTTGAGTCATTACTCGCAACTCCAGCTTCCTGATGAGTATCCCAAGCAAGTTGGTTTCTGGCGAGTTCGGTTTCATCCTTGGAAAGCTGACCATCACTTGTGTTTTTATTGCCTGCAATGAAATTATAATTTGAGTTAAACCCCACACCCGGCTGGTTTTTGTTTCGCTGTGGAAAGTACTGCCATTCTTCAGGCTTGTCGGAGCCATAGGCTTGCATGCCGTCTACGGCCTTAAACAAGTTTTGCGCATGCGAGGTTGAGATGGAGAACGACGCATCAGGATTAATGCCTTGCTCTTCCACGAGTTGCTGTACATTGGGACTCTCTTCTGTGGCGACTGCAGCCTCTGTTTTTTTAGGCTGTTGAGCGGCATCGGCTTTTGCCGTAGCTGGAATGAACAGAGTGTTGAACAGTTCCCCGGCGCTTTTCTTCCCAATATCGGCCTGCTCAATATTAGCGTCATACCAGAGTCGATTGTCTAGTGTTGTTGCTTTTTGGAAGACTTTACCGAACTCTTTGTCGTTCAGTTTGATTTTCGAATTGGGATTCTCCTGGTTATATTGCTTGATGAAGTCGTCGATGGCCATACGAAACTCTTCTTTGTTCATCGAGTTTTTAAGATCACCGGTTCTGGTTTGATAGTCTTCAAATCGACTTTTACCGTTCTCCCCTTTTTCCTGAAGAAACCCTGAGAAGGTATGCCCTTGAGGATTCTGAATGGCCTTTGACTCGAGTTTTGTTTTCGTTTCACCTGTTTCTTGGTTGTTTTCAGTGCTTTCGACGTTTTCAGTTTTTGCTTCCTCTTCAGGTTTAAAAGGCTTGAGATCAATGTTCGTGCCAACTTGTAAATTGTAAGCGTCTTGTCCGACCTGATTTTGAAGCGTATTGACCAACTCTTCTACCGGCTGAGGTAGATTGTATTTTGTTTTCAGTGCTTCAGCGATATCGTAGTAAGTATCCCCGGCTTTAACTGTGTAGCTGTTGCTGTTGTCATCTAGTTCAGAAGCAATGGCGGTGTCAACACTTCCCTTGTCTCCTCGACGAGCGCTTCGAGTCGCTTCCCAAGAGGACGAACCGGAATCAAGAGTTGAAGCCATATTGCTTGAATCTTCGTTTTCTTGAGCGATATTCGCAGTGTTTGTGTCTTCAGATGTTTTTGCCGTTTGAGCTTGTTGCTTTTTTGCGAGTTGGGAGAGTTTTTCCATGAAGCCTTGGCTTTCATCTGCGGTTATTTTCCCGTCTTTACTTTTATCCGCATCCGTTAGGATTTGAACCATTTCGTTTAAACTCAACTTACCTTCTGTACCCTTTTCAGTGTCATATTTTGCAAAGAGTGCAGCTTTGAGCTTTTCGTCAGGGTTTTTAATTCCCAGAAAATGAAGTGCGTTGGAAGCCGTACCGGTAAACTTTTCGGCTTGCTGCTGCTGAGCGAAATAGTTTTTAGCGTCATTTTTAAGGTTGGAAGCAGCGCTACCGTAGCTTAATGCTGAGTTATTCTGATTTTGAATGTCCATGATAAATATCCCTATCGAGCACGACGACCGATCTTGCTTTATTAACGCGTCGTCTGTGTGACTAACCTACCTGTACCCTGTGTTGTTTTACCTGTTATCCGCCAAAGAAACCTTTAATCGATTCTCCAATTGAACCTAAGGTCAATTTTCCGTCTGTTTTAGCTGATTTATCTGAGTCTGATTTTTTTTCGGATGTCTTAACCGTTGGAGAATTTGTCTTATCTGAGTCCGAATTTTCTTTAGATGTTTTAACCGGCTCAGTGTCTTCTTCTTTATCAGTACTGGTACTATTCTGAGTAGTGGTACCGCCGCCTTCCGCTCTTTGATCTAAATCTGCGAAAAACTGAGGACCGAGCCGTTCCTTATAGTTATTATTAGAGTTAGAAATCCCCTGCCGTGCCAATGCCGCATCCGTGCTTGCTGAAGTTGATGCGAAGAGGCTCTGACCCCTATCATTCGTATAGAATGGGTTGGTTTTTAAAGAGTTTAAAAAGCCACCCGTACCAACGCCACCAAGCTCAGGCAAGTATTGTTCTAGGTCGGGCGGAAAGTTATAGCTTCTGCCTGCGAGTTGATTATTAGGACTGCTACCAAAGCCTGAATTGCTAGGATAGCCGGTCGGGTTTAAAAAATTATTTGGTCCAACGCCTTGAGGCGATCCACCCCCCGTATTTACGGAAGGGCCACCAAAAAGCTGGCCTAAAACATGACCTCCATTGCCAGGAGAACCGGAAAAGCCACCAAGCAAGTTGAGAATCATCGCGTCCGTATTGATAAAGTCACCCTGCCTTTGACCATAGCCGAAGTTTCCGGTGTTTGAAAAACTGAACGGATTAAAACTAGGATTGATACCCATATTACCCCCCAAATATACCCTGTTAAAATCGACCTGAATAATGGTCGACTAAATTACCCCATATCAATATAAAAAACAATCATTCTGCTTTGTGAACGTTTTGTAACGTTTTATGATGCTTTCGGTTTGAAGGTTAACGGCTTAAATGACAAAAAACCGGCACTATATCTTACGAAAGGCCGGTTTTGTAGAAACGTGAGAACTTGGGGTTAGAGTAAAGAAAAGGCTTATTTCTTTTCCTCTCGGTATAAAACATGCTTACCGAGCAGTGGATCATATTTTTTAATTTCCAGTCGCCCGGGGTGTTTTTGTTTGTTCTTGCGTGTGTGGTATTCGTGACCGCTTTCCGTGCTTTTGAGCCGGGTATGCTGAACACCTTTTCCTTTTTTTGCCATGGGTTTGCTCCGTTTATTACAGGGTGAAGGATAACATTGTACCAAAAATCAGAAAAATTCAAGTCTGAACTTTGAAGAGTAGAATGATTAGACGGAGAGCAGTTCCTGTGAAGACAGTCGATCAACCGGGTTACTGGGTGCGTTTTTTCCGTTGGCTGGCCGGATACCTAGCTCGTCTTGTGCCAGAATCAGGTTATGAATTTGGCTAGTCCCTTCGTAAAGGGTTAATACTCGGGCATCCCGGTAATAACGCGCTGCCGGGTACTCTTCGGAGAATCCATAGCCGCCGAAAATTTGAACCGCATTGTAAGCCGCTTTTTGGGCCATGTCGCCACAAAACAGTTTAGCCATAGAGGTTTCTCGTGTATTACGGACGCCTTTGTCTTTTTTATCCGCCGCACGAAGCACCAATAATCGCCCCGCTTCAGCGTTCATAGACATTTCTGCGATCATTTGCTGAACCATCTGGAATTCGCCGATTTTTTGATCAAACGCTTCCCGCTCCATGGCGTATTGGGTCGATATATCCAAACAACCCTGAATAACACCGACGGCACCGGCAGCCACACTGAATCGGCCTTGATCCAGGCTGTACATGGCGACTTTAAACCCTTCACCGTAACCGCCGAGCATCTGGTCTTTATGAACTCGAACATTATCCAGAAACAATTCAGAGGTATCTGATGAATGGAGGCCCAGTTTGGGCTTGATGTAGCGTGCGGAGAAACCTTCTGTTTTTGTGTCCACTAAAAAGGCGCAGATGCCCCGACTTCCTTTAGAGGAATCGGCTTGCGCCATAACGATGGCCACATCGGCGATACTGCCATTGGAAATCCAGGTTTTCTGACCGTTTAAGATCCAGTAATCCCCGTCCTGCTTACATGTAGTGGCCTGATTAACCGCATCACTACCCGCACCAGGTTCGGTCAGACCAAAACAGCCAATCATTTCCCCTGTTGCCATTTTGGGTAGATATTTTTCCTTTTGAGCTTCCGTACCGTAATGTAAAATGGGTTTTTCAACGAGTGAAATTTGAACCGAAAATAAGGTTCGGGTTGATGAACAGACTCGGGCAATTTCTTCAGTCATTAAAGCGTAGGCGATATGATCGATTCCTTGACCCCCGTATTTTTCCGGGAGAATAGCGCCGAAAAAGCCTTGTCCACCAATTTTTTTCAGCAGGTCGAAATCAAATTCGGCTTTGTGATCATTTTCTTCCACCCGAGGGGCAATTTCCTTATCTGCGAATTCTTTTGCCCAAAGCCAAATTTCTCGTTGTTCCGGTGTTAAATCAAAATTCATGCGCCCGCACCTCTCCTATTCATCGACTGTGAACTGCTATTATAAGGCAAAGTGCCATGGACAACAATGTAATAAGACAAAGAAAAGAGACTCGAAGGAGTCTCTTTTCCTGTATTTAGGCGATTGTTAATTTAATTCTAATTTCTGGGTTTTTATCGACCTGTTCTATTATGGTGACGTTGCCACCTGTATTCTATTGAACACTTGGGCCTTCTTTGTGGATTACGATGCTAATAAATTTTAGTAAACGCTTGCTTGGGCTTGAGTGTCGGTTTCCTCTGGAACAACAGCTGGGTCTGAAGGTGTTGTTCCCACATTAACCGACTGATCCGCGTTTAAGGTCACATCCATGCCCGGAGGCGGTGCGCCATTTGCGGCGAGGTAAGCCTGTGCGTCTATTTGAGAGTAGACGCCGGGTTTAACTTCTGGGGGTGTTGAATCAGTGTTATTACTTGTACCCACGCTAACCGACTGGTCTGCGTTTAGAGTTACGTCCATGCCTTCTGGCGGTGCGCCATGTTCATCAAGATAAGCTTGTGCGTCCGCTTGAGAATAGACACCTGGATTCACGTCTGGCGGAGCGGTATCAGCATCATCTACGCTACTGACAATCACCGACCCGTCGTCATTCAGGAGTACGTCCATGCCTTCTGGTGGTGCGCTATTTGCGGCAAGATAAGCTTGTGCATCCGCTTGGGAGTAAACACCTGGATTCACGTCTGGCGGAGCGGTATCAGCATCATCTACGCTACTGACAATTACGGATCCGTCGTCATTTAGGAGTACATCCATGCCTGGAGGCGGTGCGCCATGTTCATCGAGGTAAGCTTGTGCGTCCGCTTGAGAATAGACACCCGGATTCACGTCTGGCGGAGCGGTATCAGCATCATCTACGCTACTGACAATCACGGATCCGTCGTCATTTAGGAGTACATCCATGCCTTCTGGTGGTGTACCATTCGCGGCGAGGTAAGCCTGTGCGTCCGCTTGGGAGTAAACGCCAGGAGTCACTTCAGTTGATTCTGTATCGGCAGTATCCGTTTCGCTGACCGTAACAGAGCCGTCCTCATTGATGATAACTTTATTGCCTTCGGGAATTTGGTTGTCAGCTAAAAATGCGTTGGCCTCTTCTCGGGTGTAAGTGCCAGCCGGGATTAATTCTTCGGCAGTTGACCCATCGTCGCTCACACCGTATACACTGTCTGTTGCTTCTATGCCACTATTATCAGCTTGATCCGTGGCCTTTGTTCCTACGTTATTGTCAGCTCCAAGGAAGTCGTCGATTATGGATCGAATGAATTCGCTTACGCTTTGCAGCAGGGTGCCTCCCGTTCCACCGTATTGAGCTGCGTTTCCAGCGTTACCCGCGTTTCCGGCATTACCCGCGTTTCCGGCATTACCCGCGTTTCCGGCATTACCCGCGTTTCCGGCATTACCCGCGTTTCCGGCATTACCCGCGTTTCCGGCATTACCCGCGTTTCCGGCATTAC
>JAJCZA010000025.1 GCA_029262635.1 Vampirovibrionales bacterium
CCTGTTTTGGATGTTTTAGACGGAAACAACCACTCCTGCCCGGATATCGTGTAGCTGGCCAGATACTCATGCAAGAAGTCTGCCAAATTAGCTGTTATTGGTTGTTCCCGAGATCCAGCCTTCGCTTCAGGGACATAAATAATCCGTCGTTCGAGATCAATATGCTCAATACGAATGGATAAAATCTCCATCCGGCGCATGCCTATTTCCAAAGTGACCTGCCCACGAAAATGGGTGCCATTTAAAACTAGAGGATTTCGTTTAAGATGACAGAAAAGGAGTCCTTCAGTTTTTGTTGAAGGTGTCGATACATTGAATAATGACAAGCTGAACTGATTAGTAAAGACCGGATGACAAAGGATGATACGACGACTTAAGGCTCTAGGCTTTCTTTTGGCCTTGCTTTGGCAAGTGGTTATCGCACCGGCCTCGTTTGCCTTGACCGGGTTTGAGGTGATTTCTGGGGATGTGAGCCTTCAGCAATCGGGCGATGTGTTTAATATTACATCTAATTCCACGCAGGCCATTGTGCAGTGGCAGAGTTTTAATGTAAACGCGGGTCAAACAGTAAACTTTCTCCTGCCGACGACGACCTCCTCTATCCTTAACCGGGTCTTGGGCGGTGGGGCGTCGAATATTTTCGGTAACATCAACAGCAACGGGACGGTGCTACTCTCCAATACCGCCGGCATTAATATTGGGGCCACAGCGAATATCAACACCGGCGGCTTTATTGCCTCGACCTTAAATCTTAGCAACGCCAATTACCTGAACGATAACTGGGTCTTTACCCGACCCGATGGCGTGAGTTCAGCCGGCATTATCAACGAGGGAAATATCACCACGGCCACCGGTGGATTTGTTGTGCTGGCCGGTGGTTCGGTCATGAACACGGGCAATATCTTTGCCCCCGAAGGAACCGTTCACCTGGCCGTCGGCGATGAAATTCGGGTGGCCTTAGGCGACAATACGGTGGTGGATGTGACGGTGAATCAAGCCCTTATGGAAAAGGTGAACACCTATCAGTCGGCCATTAGTAATTTAGGCGCCATTGATGCCCGGCATATTATCCTTCAGGCGGACTTGCTGGAATCCTTCTACGCCGAGACCATTAACAACACGGGAATTCTCCGGGCCACCACTGCAAGTAATCTGGGAAAATCTATTCGTGTGTATGCGTTTAGCGACGATCAGCAGGCATTAATCAAGAACGGCGGCGTGATTGATGTGAGCGGGACGGAGCTGGCGTTTGATGGCGGGACGTTAGAACTGGTTGGCGATAAAATTCTGCAAGAGGGACAAGCCCTCGCTGACGCCTACGACGGCGGCACCGGCGGAAGCGTCTTAATCTCCTCCACAGAGCAAACCACCTTGGCCCATGGAAGCCTGACTTCCGCCAGTGGGGGAACGGGTACCGGCGATGCTGGTGAGATAATCATTTGGTCGGATAAAACCACCGTGTTTGAGAATGGGGCGACCATTGACGTCAATGGCGGGGATATTTCCGGCGATGGCGGGTTTGTGGAAGTGAGCGGGTATGAGACCGTATACTTTCAGGGGCAAGCCTACGGCGGCAGTGTAGACGGGCAAGCGGGCAGCATTTTGATTGACCCGTTAAATATCGTCATTGACAACGTCGGCGTGGATGTGGTCACCGGCGGCGATGCGGGAGGAACGCCCGACGAAGCCTTTGCCGAGGACGCGGGTCTCACCATGACCTTTGACCCCCAGGCCGGCGGGAGCTTTAACGGATTCGGCGACATTCATCTTCAGGCCACCAACGACATCACCGTCAATTCTGCCTTCGATACCTCTCTCGCCACCGGCAACCCCAGTGCCAGCCTGACGCTGGAAGCCAACAACAACATCACCATTAACGCCCCTCTCACCACCAATAATGGTAACATCACCCTTCTCGCTGATGCGGACAATAGCGGGGCCGGGTATTTTCTTAGTACTAGCGCCATCTCTTCCAATGGTGGAGATCTAACCATTCAGGGGCGAAACAACGTCTCCAGTGCCTCAGCACTTCGGGCCACGAATCTGGATAGCGGTGGCGGAAATATTACCTTAACAGGCCATCATACCGGCGCTTACGTTGGTTCTATAGAAAATACCAGTGGTATTGTTCTGCTAGGAGGGTACGTTGTTGACTCAGGGGGCGGAAATATCATGATGACAGGATCATCATCAGAGCAGGTTGGAATCGGTGTTCGTAGCGCCCAAGTTTTATCTGGTGGCGGCACCATTACGATGAATGGTACTGGTGGTAGTGTAGCTGGGGGAGGCTTTCAAAGAGGCATTGATATTGGGTCGAGTGCAGCTGCATTAGTTGATTCGGGTGGTGGGGACATTTCACTCACTGGAAGTGGGGCTGATGGTGGAATCACTCATATTGAACAAGCTCGTATTCGAACGCAAGGCGGCAATTTTACCGCAAATTCTTCTGATTCCATTCTCTTGTCTTCCGATTTAAAAACCGCTGGTGGTGATATTATAGCGAACGCAAATGGTTCATCCCTTTTCATCGACTATAACACGGGAAGCTCTTTATCTCGAGCCGATATTGGCACGGGAGGAGGTAATATAACCATTAATTCCGATACCGTAACCATGACCGGCATTGGTAACCCCGGCCCTACCGTTGATCTCGGAAACACCGGAACCATGACGTTTTATCCAACCACTGCAACCAATGATATTGGCTTGGGCGGCGGGGCTGGTGCGCTAAATTTAACGGCCTCTGAGCTGGATCTCATCCAAAATGGAACACTGGCTTTAGGTGATTCTTCCCATACCGGGGATATCAGCTTGGGTACGGTAGACCTCAGCGGACAGAACTTGAGTTTATCTTTGCACACTCAGGGCAATGTGGTGGATGCCAATGGGGCCGCCAATAACATAACGGTTTCCAATGGTTATGGCATCACCATTAACGCAGGCGGTAATGTGGGCTCCATCGCCGATCCCATTGAGCTGAATACGCCTCTCCTCAACCTTTATCCTTCAACTCTCATTCCTGTATTTGATGGTGTTGCCAGTCAGATTAACTATCTCGGTGCGGAAAATTCGGGCGATTTCGATCTCGGCTACTACGAAGGCCTGCTCAATTCTGGGCTTAATCCGAATGGCGAATTACGCGGTTATGCCATCCTGAATAGCGAGCTTCTTAGCTTTTACAACTCATCCGAAAGCCAGGGAACCACGGACTTTCTGATAAAACCCTATGTTACGCCGGGCTTAAAGCCTTCAAGTCCTATTTTTTTGACCTCTATAACATCCAACAGACGGCCCAACCCACCACTTCCGCTAAATAATCTGGTAAACCAACCAACCGCACCAGTGAATCAGGATGGCATCCGAAAAGCCAAACGCCTCATTAAGAAAAACGGCAAACTCCAACTCAGTTCCGGAATATAGACGTCTCATCATGTTGACCCACCACCTAAAACTGATTGGGGTTCACTTTAGGTTACATGAGAAAGTAGAGTTTTTGAGAGCACAGTACGACCTGGCAAGGGGTGTTGGTAGATCCTTGGGAGACTTGGATTTGTTGGACGGGAACAACCATGGTTAATCCTGAGGAACCGTCTGGAGATACTCGGCCAGGTAATCTGCCAATTGATCGGTAATCGGCTGGACTCTCGCCCCTCCCTTGGCCTCGGGTATATAAATCGATTTTTTATCCCGGTGTATATGCTCATGCCTTATCGCGAACATTTTATTAGCCTGGACTCCCTCAGAATCCCCCAAATGAGCGACTGGCATGGCTCAGTCTAGTTAAAATTCGAAAAAAGGCCCCCAGACTGACCCTCTTGATATAATTGTCCTCACGGAAGTAAGGTGGTCGATTTTTATACTCTGTGTTAATCCTGTGTTTTCGTGCAAGGAAAAGGTAAGAGCTTTTGGGGCTTAAATGGATTTAACGAGGAGTTCTTCATAACCCGTAATGGAATCCAGGAGAACACAAGGAGTAAAGAAAGAACTGGCAGGCATAACCAGATGCTAGGCTGAAAATCCTTGTGTCCCCAGTTCAAATCTGGGAGGAGCCACCACTCTATTCAAGGGTTTCAAGGGTTTCTGCCAAAAGCCATTTTTAGATTTTTGTGCATTTCTTGTGTACTTTTGCCGAAACGAAAATTGACTAAAGC
>JAJCZA010000026.1 GCA_029262635.1 Vampirovibrionales bacterium
TATTGGACACCGAATCAGTTCATCGCCCATTGGTATTCTACGAATACCAATCCCTCTCCCCTCGGTCATGCAGGAATTAAGAAACTTATGTTATGATCCAACTCTCTAGTTTTGACTGGATCAACTTTCGGGGGGCAGTCAGCAACTATACCTTTATAGCAGATAATAATATCTGCTATAAAGGTATAGTTGCCTAAGATAAAGGACTTTTAATCATCAATTCTCTTTTGTTCTTTCTACCACTTAATAGTTGAACCAGGATTAGCCTACGTGTTTTTTCTGAATGGTGATAATTTCTTTGAAGAGATCCATAAGGTATTCGATTTGTTCATCGCCATCCATGGTCAGGTGCTTGACCAGTAGGCAAGCCTGACTTCCCTGACTGCTAGTCACAGCAGGAATCCAACGGGCTTTTTTCCCGATTTTTACCGGCATTTTATTTTGCAAGAACATCCACTCCTGCAAGCTATAAGGTACATTAATTCTTAAATGCTGATCATCAGATCGCACCATGGAAAAGCCCAGTTCCGTGCCCATAATCCGTAGCTTCACCAATTTAACCAACTGTAGCGTTTCCTCTGGAATTTCGCCGAAACGATCCCGCCATTCTTCCTGAATCAACTTCAACTGAAGTTCCGTTTCTACGGCGGCTAAACGCTTATATTCCGTCAATTTAACATCCAAATCACCCACCCAATTTTCAGGAATAAACGCCGTGACATTTAGATCAATAATGGCCTGTTCGTGTTTATTCACCACATTGCCCTGCAGTTCCTCGATAGATTCTTCCAGCATTTGACAGTACAAATCAAACCCGACTGATACCATGTGCCCATGTTGCTCTGCACCTAGAATATTCCCTACCCCTCGAATTTCCAAATCCCGCAAGGCGATCTGATAGCCACTGCCCAGGGTGGTAAATTCCCGAATCGAACGCAATCGATCTTTGGCATCGGTGGATAGAATCTTGTCCGGGTCATAATAACAATACGCGTAAGCCTGTGTATTACTTCGCCCGACCCGGCCCCGGATCTGATAGAGCTGAGCCAAACCAAACCGGTTGGCTTCGTCCACAATAATAGTGTTCACATTGGACACGTCCAACCCGCTTTCAATAATAGTGGTACAAATCAACACGTCATACTCATGTTTGGCCAAGCCCAACATCACGGTTTCCAGATCGTCACCACTCATCTGGCCATGGCCCACACAAAAACGGACTTCCGGGACGAGCGCTTGAAGCTCCTCCATTTTTTGGTAGATAGACTGCACCCGGTTATGGAGAAAATACACCTGTCCGCCCCGATCGATTTCCTGTAAAATCGCCATGCGGATTTGCGCCGGGTTATACGGTCCCACATAGGTTTGAATGGGCAAGCGATTGACAGGCGGGGTTTTAATTAAGCTCATTTCTCGCACACCCGACAAAGACATATATAGTGTTCGAGGAATGGGGGTGGCTGACAGGGTTAATACGTCAAGTTCCGCTCGCATCTGTTTTATTTTTTCCTTATGAGACACGCCAAAGCGTTGCTCTTCATCAATCACCAACAGTCCTAGATCCTTAAACTGAATATCCCGCTGGAGCAGTCGATGAGTCCCCACCACCACATCCACTTCGCCCAAAGCCAATCGCTTAACCACTTCTTTTTGCTCTTTCGGCGACCGGAATCGGGACAGAAGCCCCATTCGAACCGGATAGGGCTTAAACCGCTCAGAGAAGGTATTAAAGTGTTGTTGAACCAGAATAGTCGTCGGTGCCAAAATCGCCACTTGCTTACCAGACAAAACCGCTTTAAAAATGCCTCGAAGGGCCACCTCGGTTTTCCCAAAACCGACATCACCACAAATTAAACGATCCATGACCTTATCCGACTCCATGTCGGCTTTCATATCAAGAATCGCCTGCCATTGATCCGGAGTTTCCGTAAACGGGAACGCCTCTTCCATTTCAACCTGCCAGGGTGAATCACCATCAAACGGAAAGCCTGAGGCTTTCGCTCGCCGCGCGTACAACTGCATAAGATCCCGAGCAATGTTGGCAATGGATTTTTTTGCTTTTTTCTTGACCTTATTCCAATCCGTGCCACCCATTTTGCTAAGTTTAGGCGGCTTATCTCCCGCTCCCCGATAACGAGACAGCAAATTCACCTGATCGATCGGCACATGAAGGCGATCCGTCCCAGAATACTGTACCGTCAAATATTCTCGAATTTCGCCATCCATCTCAATTTGTGCTAATTTTTTAAACTCGCCAATGCCATGCTTGAAATGGACAACAAAATCCCCCGGACGCAAGTCATTAACCGAATTAATCACATCAATGTCATCTCGACGCGCACCGGCTTTTCGATCCACAATCAATCGTTTTTGACTTCGCCCAAACAGTTCTGTGTCCGTGTAGTGAATAATTTTCTCATGGGGCAACACAAAACCTTCCTGCGGGCCCTGCTTGGACACAATGACATCCCGACCTTCTTCCCAACTGACCTCTTCGGAAGAGATTCCTTCTCCCGGCCAATAAAACACGGGGACATCGCCTTCCTTGCAAGCATCCAAAACCCGCTGTGGGTGATCCGAGGTCACAAACACCCGGAATCCTTTTCGCCGAAATGCTTGAAATTGTTCTGCCGCCTTGGATAAATCTGCCTTAAATCGGTCTGGCGCCAACACCTCAACCGGGTACAAATGCTTTAGCGCATCCATGGAAATTTGTCCATCGGCCATAATGGGTAGGGTATCCAGAATCAACCGACGGGGCACTTGATTTTTTAAACGCCCTAACGCCTCTTCATCTGTCAGATGGTAACAAAAATCGAGATCCAGTAAGCGACCTTTTTCAATGCCTTCTTGATATTGAGTGGTCAGCCGATCGCTTAGCCCTCCCAAATGGTTAGCCATTACCGTCCAGTCGTCCAGCACCACCAAAGCGTTACTGGGGAAATAATCGATAATCGTTCGGTAACTGTCTGGAGTCTCTGCCTGAACCAGTGGTGCGTAATAATCAATACCATCAGGCAAAAACTCTTGATCCAACGCCTGAATCTGATTTTCGATGGTGGTTTTTAGCCCCTCAAATTCTGTTTCGTTCAGTGTTTTTCCCTGCACGTCCAGTCGGGCATTTAATTCCTGAACCAAGCGCTCCCGGTGGTCTGGCGTTAATACAATGCCGGATCGAGGAATCGCCAGCACAGAATCAACCGATTCTACGGAGCGTTGATTTTCCACATCAATTTGACGAATATTCTCAATAGAGTCCCCAAAAAATTCAATCCGAACCGGACTACCATTCACAGGGTATAAATCAAAAATATCCCCTCGACTGCTAAATTCGCCCGGTTCCATAACCAGACTGTTCCGAGAGTAGCCTAATTCTAAACACTGTTTCGTCAAAATTTCTGGCGAAATTTCTACGGATTTATCCAGCCGGATGGCATAACGAAGCAATTGATCGTAGGCCAGATGCTTCAACAGTAAATTTTTCGGCGATAGAATTAAAATAAATGGATCTGGCTTCTTCTCTGATTCGCCGCCACTCAAACGCGTCAGCAGGCGGTAATGCTCTCGCAGTGAGGACACAGAAAATCCAGATTGATCATACGGCGAGAACTCTTCCACCGGATACGCTTCCACCTGATGACCGGGCAGGTATTGCCGAAGTTCGTAGCGATATTTTTGAACGTGGTGTGGTTCCGAACAAACCATAATCATAGACCGTCGGTTATGTTTAAACACCGAGGCCATAATCAACGCCTTCACCGCTGGATTTGCCAAATTCTCCAGACTAGCCTCACACCCCCCGTCGGGCATGTCCTCCAGTTTTCTCAAAAAGCGATTCGCCAACTCAATGACCCAATCCTTTTTTAAAAATTCGCTCATCAGATGAGCCCCAGCGGTCTGATTTTTTTGGGTTTGAGTCAACGGAGAGGAAGACATAAATGAAACCTTTTTAATTTTTTATTATGACACACGTGCTAAAACTGTTCCGGCATGGCTTCCGGTGGTGAAAGTAAAAACGGCTTCTGAAAAACATGTTGTGGATGTTTTTTCATCGTCAAATTTGTGATGAGATCGCCAGGCGCAAGCCCCAAACGGTTTGCAGTTCCTCCAGACACCTCAAAAACCATATCGACCGGATAGCGAGACGGGTAGGTTGGACACGGTTCGTCTTGACACGGCGGTGCCGAATGCACAATACCCACGACCCGATTCTCTTTCAAAAAAATCATATCCAGCGGAATTAAACAGTTTTTCATCCAAAAATCCACCCGCCGAGGCGGCGAAAAGGGGAAAAGCATTCCTTCATGCGATGAAAGTTCGGTGCGATACATTAACCCTTGACGAAGTGCTTGAGGGGTTCTTGCCACTTCAGCATGAAATATTTCCCCCTTCAATGCCACATCCACTTTTAACTCGAATGACTCAAGTGACTCGGTCTTCGACTGGGCAAACCCAATTAAAACTAGACAGCAAAGACTGATGAATAAAATAAAGGCCAACCCTATGCCGAACTTTCTGTTTTTTGAATAATTGTTATTTAAATTGGTCATTTGCCTTATTTTACCGCTATGCCTGCATTCTTACCTAAAAGACTCCTTTAAGACACTCTTTAAAGCAATACTCTATTGTACGCCATCGGGCGCTTCTTTAAAAGAATTCAGCAAAAGCAATTCACCAGCTTGTTCATTGAACCAGCTTTAAGACCACCTGAAACACCTGTTCATATTCATCCACAAATAAATATTCACCTAAGCTATGCGAATGATGAAACCCCATTCCCAGAACCACAGTGGGTAAACCGGTTTGGTTTAGTATATGGGCATCAGAACCAATGTTCATCGGCAAAACCGCTGAAGTGATCCCGAGAGATACAAAGCCCTTTTCCGCCCGCACGATCACAGGGCTGTCCTCAATGACGGAAAAGCCGTTATACTTTCGAATCACCTTGAGTTGGATCTTTGAGCCCAAAAAAGCCTTTTCAGCTGACTGACAGGTCTCCCGGTATTGCTCCACCAGCTTGATTAACTCTTCTTCCACAAGGCTCCGGGCTTCGGCCCGAATCCGAGTTTCCGGAGCCGTGACATTCATGGCAGATCCGCCCTCAATAATCCCAACGTTTGTCGTAAGCCGCTCATGAATCCGTCCTGAGGGTAATCGGGCAATCACATAAGCGCCCACTTCAATGGCACTAACCCCTCTCTCAGGCGCAATCCCCGCATGAGCGCCCCGACCATGGCATAAAATCTCCAGATTGTCCTGAAAGGGACCCGCATTAAAAATATCCCCCACAGAGCCTTCACCATCGAGAACATAGCAATATTTTGCTTTCGACCACATGGGGTCGTATTCCTTTGCCCCCAATAGGCCAACTTCTTCCCGTGTGGAAAAAAACAACTCCAGCGGATGGTTGTCTTTAAACCCCTTCTCCGCCAATATTTTTACCACTTCTAGCATCATGGCAATTCCCGACTTATCATCCGCCCCCAGAATTGTCTTTCCCTGAGAACGGATGACCGGACGGCCATTCACGGTATCGTCAACCGGAATGATCCCATGACATGGAGGAACGCTATCCATATGGGCCGATAACATGATGGTTTCTTTGTCTGCGTTTCCAGGCACGCGAACCAACAGGTTTCCCCCTGAGTCAATGGTTTGATCCCGCACCCCCATTTCAAACAGACACTCGGTGATCTTCTGACGAATCGCCTCTTCACCCCCCGAGGGATTATCAATCACGCAAAACGTTTTAAACCGCTGAGTTAAAGTCATGACCAATTTGCCTACAATGAACAACTCTATTTTGATTGTACGCAAAATAGGGCTAAAGCTCAAAAAGGACTTACGGTGCCTGATTCGGATAAGACCATAATGGGTTGTTACTTCGAAGAACCATAACGCCTTGCAAAGCGGTCTGAACTCCGTCCTTACGGCTATCGGTTACTTTTAATCCCCGTGGATCTTCTGTTAAGGTCGAATAAGTATCTCGTAAAATAGTGGTCACTTCTTCTGTTAAGTCCTGACGTGTGATCGATTCTTCTCCACCTACTCGAGAAGCGATCACACCTGAAATACTAGTGATTTGCAGTGAGAAAATAGCCAAAACCTTGATGGGAACAGTAGCCATCATATTAAAGGCCCGACGGGTTTTTGGTCTTGAATCGTACCAGCGGCTTCGACGTGACGCGCTGTACAGACCCATAATTTTAGAAATTCCGACACTCACCTGATGCGTTTTACGATAATGGCGATAATGATCAATATAATCATTTAAACTTTGAACCACGGCCTGTTGAAGATACGGTGGCAACTGTTCCACATCATCAATGGCTTGAGCTAGATGAGGAATTGAATCGTACCAGCGTCGTTGAAAGTCAGATTTTTTTAAGACACAACTGTTATTAGAGCTATCATTCAATCGGAACGCCTCCATTGTTAGGGCCAACGCTTATTTTAGGTCTAGTTTCTCTGTCCTTTTTCTATCCATTAAGTATCATTCAAGCGTCCTGCTTATACCCACTGGCAATCAATCATGCGTCCTTTGCTACCTTTACCATAACCGAATTCCCTCTCGAATCTCGCTCTCTTAAGAAAGGCTTTAAGAAGAGCTATCCAAAGGATGTCATATTAAAGTTTACCTGAGAAACTGAACTTATCCTGCTATGGATTTCGACTTCTCGGTAACCTGACTCAATAATAGAGCGGATATAAGAATTGAAGCGCCACCAATCAGAAAAGCATAGCCTTCGTTACCACCAAGTGCACTAATTATTGGCCCTACCAAGAAACTGCAGAGCACACCGGGAGCCGCAATAAAAATATTGAAGGTTCCCATCAGTACGCCTTCTTTCCCTCGAGGAAGGTGTTCGGTCAACAGAGCAAAAGGCACGGAGAGTGTGGTCGACCACCCGATACCGATAACCCCCATAGCAATCAGAACCTGTTCAGGTGTTTGCATGACATAAAGCGACATCATGCTAACGGCCATACACAAGACAGCCAGCTGATGAACCGTTTTTTTCGATAAGGCATGACACAGAGGACTAATCAGCGGCGAAAAGGCAAAACAAACCAGATTCATCAGACAGTAACACCAAGATGCCCAGCGAACTCCCTCCTGATACAAAACGGAATCGGCTCCGACGGCGCCAAAAACCTGCTTGGGAACAAAAACGGAAAAGAACACGAAAAGGCACATCAAACCAAACCAGGTAAAACTATGAGCTACACACAACTTTAACGCTTCCTGTGGCATTGCACCTACGGATTGAAACGTTTTGCTTAATACACTATATACCGAAGGCTTTGAAACCGGCTCTTCCAAAGTGTCTTCCAGGGGTTTCTCGGGGCAAGTAAAGACCGTCCAACCCATGGCAAACAGCATGGCCAGTGCTCCCAGATAAAACAACAAGTGGACATCTGTAATTTGCGAAGCGATAAAAAATGCCGCCACTGCTCCGAGGCCAATGGTCAGGCTCATTAAAGCGTAAGCTGTCGTCTGTTGCTCTTGTCCCACAACATCGGGCACCATGGCCCGATAAGGACCTTGGGTTATATTAATGCTTGCATCCAGTACCCACAAAAGAGTAGCGGCAACCAACAGTCCGACCGGAAACGTGAGGGCCACCGGGCTTACATTCGCCAGCCACTCTCCCAGCCAAGCCGAATTAGGCATTAGAATTAGACTGATGGCGGTTAATATGGCTCCCAAAATCAGAAACGGACGACGACGACCAAAAGCGCTACGGTGTCCATCGCTTAGTGTACCAACAATGGGCTGGACCAGTACCCCAGTTACAGGCCCGGCGGCCCAAATCATACTGGTGAGCCAAGGTTCAGACCCTAGTCTCTCCAACAGCGGACTCATTTGCCCCATTTGAAGGGCCCAGGCAAACTGGATTCCCAAAAAGCCAATGCTCAGGTTCGCCGGCCGAGCCAACCGGGATAGCTTCCCTATTGAAAGAGATTCTTCAGGTGACAGGGAAGACATGGAATCAGACATAACTTCTTTTTCCTTACAGATTAACTTAAAAAGAAACTTAATTGATTAAAACCCAAAAACAAACAAATTGAACTTTTTTGAACCTTTGTTACTGACGGATCAGTAGTTTATAAACAGGAACATCAATCCCTTTAGCCGGATCCTGCTTGGAAACCAGTTGCCCCGTGTTGTTAATCACGTAATTAAGGCCAGCTTCCACATCACGATATTCCGTTCCTTCGGCAATGTCTAGGTTAGACACATTGAGCTTATAATTTTGTTTGATGGGCTGGGTGGATTGGATTTCACGGTACAGCGGACCGTCACCCACTTTGTTATTATAATCCAGCTCGGAAGGTAGACCCGTGTTAACCAGCATAACGACCTGCTGTTCGCCATTATCCCGAATCACAGGTAGTACACCGTCCTGATCGTTCACCACCGGTTTCAGAACGAATCCGTCATTCAGAGCCGGATACGCTGTTCTTAAATCCAATAACGCCAAAATATCGTCCTTGGATTCTCGAATGTCTTTTTTGCCCGCCAGCCAGTCATGACGAATCAGGTTACGATTCTGAAGGAACATGTTTTTGGTGTATTCGCCACCACCCTGAGCCAACAGATCCGGCAGGTAAATGGAGGGGTTACCTGGGAGGGCAACCTGAAGCGCCACCACCCGTTTGTATTTCTCCAGAAAGGAGCCCGTCAGTTGATCAAATAACTGGGTCTTCAGCTTGGCCAGAAATTTTTTGGAAAAAGGTTGAACTGAAGATGAAGATGAATCTGCCGCCATTATCCCCACCACATCCTGCAAGGCAAGGTTTGGAGGGAGGTAACCAAAATGCTGCCCCTTTTCCTGAATCGCCTGATTCATCGCCCGGTAAAATATGGTTTTAACCGCTGGATCTTCTGAAACACTTTCCACAGCATTGTTCAACACCGCTCGCATGGCTCGATTTTCAGAAGGTTCCGAAATCCGTTCAATTAAAACATCCCGAAGCTGTTCGGCCTGCTTCTCAGAAAGGCCAAGCGTTTTCTCACTCACCGCCTCAAAGAGTTCTTGAATAAAACGGATTTTTAATTCCCTTGGTGTGGGCTCCGTGTTCCCTAACTTTTCCTTGTTTTCGTTGGTCAGATAGTCTTGCACCTCTTCGGATAACTCGGCTCGAACTTCCTCATGTTGTACCATCGCCAATAAGTCGTTGAGAACTTTTCCGAGATGATTAATGCCCAACTGTTGGCGTTGAGTTTCAAAACAGGCTTTTCGTTCCAGCTCATTGGCCGCAACGTTTAAATCATCCACCAGCCCATGCCAACGCAACAGATCCATGTTAAACAGTTCCGGATTCAATAACAAACGATGGGCGGTGGTTGAATAATCATGGCTCGTCGTCATGTTCTGATAATTCATGGCCGCCGACCATGGCACTTCGGTGGTCATTTTCTGGACACTATAGTCATAAAACGCATTGGGTTGAATGGTTCGATCCCCATTCTCATCCGGGCGAGGCTCAAAATTAACCAAGCGACAAAGTGAACTGAACAGATAATCCATATTCGGCGAACTCGTAAACGTATTGTCATTGAAAAAGGCCTGATAGGCATTTTCTTTGGTCTGATGGCCATCCCCTGAATATTTCAGGAAATCGGTTAATTCGGCAATAATCGACACCTTGGGGAAAATAGAATGAATACGCTGAGACACTTCTTTCCAGAAGTTCTTAGCGAAGGCAATCTCTTCTTTAAAGACGGGCGCACGTTGTGATTGCTCCGTATTTAAAACCCGATCCATATCCCCGATGTCCTTGGCCGCATCAATTCGCCAGTTCAAACCAAATTCCCGCTTTTTTAAAACCGCTTCAGCAACGGCAACCGATTCGGGGTCAAGACGGCTCAATTTATTCGATAAAAATTGTCCCAGAGCATCAACATCCAGAGACTTCAATTGCTGTTTTAAAAAATTGGAAAGTAACCCGGAAGCGGCTACAGGGTCGGCGGTTCGAATATACGCCGGCACGGTCTCGCTGAAGCCCTTTTCGTAGTCATCTGGCGTTTTCTCAATACCCTTTAGTTGATAGTATTCCGGGCTATGAAGACCGGTAAACAACTGAAGGAAAATTTCCTGCCCCAAGTATTCACTCATCAGGCCCCGAATTCGGGCATCTTGAAGCTTCGTAAACGCACCCTTTTTCTCAAACATTTTCGCCAATTGGGTTGTCAATTGAGCCGAAAGCGTATCCGAGTCTAAATACTTCTTCAGTTTGGTCGCCCAATGCGTGAGAATATTGAATTTTTTAGATAGCTTAACAACAGGGGTCAAGAGAACCCCCAGAAGCTTTTTAACACCGCCTCGCTGATGGTAAACATCTCGATGGACTTCTGAAAAGCTTAACGTGGCCTTGAATTCGGCAGGTAACTCTAAAGCCGAAAGAGGGAACTCTGCCTTCATGGTTTCCATCATACGCTCAGCAACAGAGATTTCATCAACATGTTCTTCTTCTTTTGATAACGCTTTCAGATGATCCAGAGTGTTTTGAATGTCCGACGTTCCAAGCTTTTCAAACGCCATACGAGGCTTGGGTAGTATATGACCTTCAAGGGCCTGCACTCGGGAAGGCCAGTCTTTCCCTTTTGCCTGGCGTAACGCCACGGCCACTTCTTCTACATAGGTATTGGTAACATAACGGGACCAATACACCATAGCATCCTGAATATATTGGCGAACCTCGGGGTTTTTCATGTTCATCTTGGGCACATCAATCTGACCATCCCACTTGATGGAGGAGTTATCCATGGCCGGTTGATTCAACTGAAAATGTTTCCAGTCCAGCATGGCCTTTTTCCGGTTTATTTCCGTTTGCTCGTCCTTTGGCTGATTTTTTAACTCTTTTTCTTTTTTTAGCTTTTCCTCTTTGTCAGCCAGTTCTTTTGGGTCAATCGGGAACCGATACGGCTGAACCGAATCACTATATTTGGACTGAGTTCGGGTTTCTTCGGGTTGTGTCTCCTTCAGCCGAATATATGTCCCTTGAGCATCCTTCTCCACCCCAATATCAAAACGGGAATAATCAATATCTGTCCGGCCGGTGTCTGGATCTTCAGCCACCGGTAGCACCCCGAAGGTCATCTTGTCCTCTTTAAACAGGTTAGGCAGCGGCGAGCCATTCTCTTCTTCCGAAAAATTGAACCAGTCCCAGTAGGGTGAATTAAAACCATGCCGAAGATTACTCATCATCTGGACCCCATTCAGCCCCTGATTCACAAAAGCGCCATCGGCATACACCTTCATATCTCGCTTTAGAGCCTCCATCAAGGTATCTCGTAAGGCCTGTTTCGAAGAAAAGGTGTCATTCAGAACATAGGGATCCACCGTCCAGTATTTATGGGGAGAAATATTATCTCCGCCAATGAATGGTTTGAAAAGAATGCCCCGGAAAGCGCTTTTAGTATCAATCTTATCGAAAAGCACACGGAGTCCATCCTCATTCCCATAATAGCGATTAAAATGATCTCGCTGAGAGGTCTGATCCAAAACATGATCCTTTACCCGGTACGATTCCAGCTGTTTCTCCGACAGCAACGAATCTGAAAAAACATCAAGAATAGGTCCGCTTTTTTGGGGGGCTTCAAAGGGAAAAACCCGATTGAACTTGACGGGTTCATTTCCAGAAGTCGTTTGAATGTTCCGCTGTTCTGACCAATCCAGAACCGGCTGACCTTCCACCAAAAATCGATAGTCGGAGCCAAGGGGAACCTCTGTAGGGGCAACCCAATAATGGCCTTCCCGAACCAACGCCTCCCGACGAACGACTTGTTTTCCGCCTTGGCCTTCTAATACCTCGACTTCAGGCGAATTTACTGACGCATGACCCGGCAAAAAGAGCTTTGCCTGCCCCGAAGTTGTTGGGCGATAACCTGAAAATGTTAAAAAATGTTGTGAAACCATGGGGCTTAACCCATCTCCTAAAAGTAAAGAGCAAACAACCGATACTTCAACAAATCTCCTGAAGCGGACAAGTTGCTTAGCCCTTCTTTGGCAATTTTAAGTATCCCATCGTGTTTTGTGTTTATAGTACAACAGTCATAACCTTTAGCTCATTTACATTTTATTGAGACCCTACTATCTGCTTGGGGTATATCAAAACGGATGTCATTTATGCCTCCTGTCAATCCCACAATGCGGACTCTATCGTTCGGACAGTCTAAATCACCGGCAAATTCACCTTATCCGGTATTTAAGCGTGCCTCTCTAAGCGATAAGACGATTTATTTCCCTGATCAAACCTTTCAGGACGAGCATGTTCTTGAACTCAATGCCTTAGAAAAAGCCAATTTACATCTAACAAATACATTTATTGAAACCCCTCGCTCTGTTGCCAAAGGGCTTCGAGGAGATCCGGACTTTGGCTTCGGCGATTTTCTACGTATTGGTAAAATCCCCTACTACTTGGGCGGCGCGTTTCTAACCCTGTTATTCGTGGCGGGTGGCAGTAAGGTGACCGCCCTGCGGCAGGGGGTTGGCGTTCTTCTTTACTACTTAGGCGTGATTGCAGGAAACCGTATTGTTGACGAGGTGGTTCAGGCCAAATACGGTGTAAACTTAAACCTGAAGTACAAAAAACATACAGGTAAAACTGAAAACGTTTTCACCAGCCCAGTGTTCAGCCGTTATGACCTCATTCCTAAAAAAACGATTGAAACCATGCGGAAAAAGATGGGTATTCCGGCCTTTATCGCAGATCCTGAAGGCGAAGTTCGCCAAGTGATTCAAGATCTGATTCCAGCCGCCCGCACAGCAAAAATTCTATTTTCAACAACTCTGGCCGCTTTTGGAGCTGGCTATCTGGCAAGAACAGACGCATGGACCAGACTGTTTGGCGGATTTAAACCTCTGAAGGGCATCCTGTTTGACTCGCAAGCAGGCTCTCTTGGAACTCGAATGACCAATGGAATAACCCTTCTCAGCCAAACATTCAAGGATGTTTTTAATGAAAAGTTCCGGGGAAGAGGATCATTTGCCCAAACCCCTGCCTGGTTCCGGCGTAGTGCTATTGCATTGCCCATCGCGGCCGGAGCTTATTCTCTATGGCAAATTTTCAGGATCGCCCCCTCTAAGGACTACGCGCGTCCAGGAACGACCCTATCCGATCGGCTACAGAACTCCAACAACACTTCGGTTTTCCGACAATTCATGATAGCTCAAAATCCTCGGTTTCCGTCTGACCATCGGGGAGGACCTGCCTGATATGGAAGGTTTCATCCACCCACCTATCGAAAATCACCTTCTGCCCTTGGCTCGGCCCGCTTCTCGCCAAGGTTTCAGAGAAATATTCCTTCAGGAGCCCGCCCAAACTCTTGATACGCTTGTTAAATCGCACCAGCCCGGCCGCCGCGTTTCTGATCAGCAACTGGGCGACTTTGATGATCGGATTAAGCTGGTGGGTGGGGCCGCATTAGCAACATTGGCCACTTTAGGTCTAACCCGACGCATTTTGGGCGTTGGAGAAACCCTCGGTTTCCTGGGATTTTTCGGCGCCATGGCCCTCACTCCAAAAATTGTCCATGCCATGGTTCAGATGAAAACCGGACTGGATATGAACCAAGAGTTTTTCAGTTCCCAAAGCGAGCGCCGATGGATGTATCAAGACCCAAAATACCTGCCGCTTCATTTACTCTCGGATTCAGACCTCCAACGGATTGGAAAGAAATTAAACATTCCTGAAGAAACACCGGATCACCGTCGAGTCATCGAGGATCGTATTCATCAAATCGCCAGCCAGTCGCTTACGTGGTGGATGCTGATCGCAGGGCCTGCCACCCCGGTTATTGGCAGTCTGTTTTCCCATGTTCTCGAAAACCCGGTAAGAGCGGGGATCAGCAAAACCATACAGCTCTACAACCAGGCCGGACTTAAACTGTTTTCTCATCGGCCCGACTTGAAAAATAAGCATTTGGACAGTGCGTTAAATCAGAGGATTGGTCAGAGCGCGGAGTCCGGTCTATCACGTTGGTGGGAACAGTTTGCAGACGGTGTGGTTAAACACAGCGGTTTATCCCAATCCACACCGCCTAAAATTTTCCTGAACAAAACACCCGAAGATCGGCTGGACACTCTGGCCAAACACTTTCATCATAAAAACTACAACCCAAAGGCTTTCAGTCAATACATTCAGACCCAACAAGACCGCCTGACCCAAATAGAAAAGGGCGCACTAAACTTACTCCAAGGCCAAAAATCAAGCTCAACAATACAAATTCAGAAAGTTAAGGACCGAATCGCCAATGCCCGGGCCACGCTAGCTCATTACAACACATTACTCCAGCAAACCGGAAAAGGAGATAAACCCGATATTCGTCGACTAAAAAGCCTGATGAATAATTCACGAATCGCTGAAATTGAGCGACTGATTCAACAGGGGCACAGCCAGGAAGCGAAAAGACTCAGTGGTGGCTCTGAGATTTTTGAGCGGGTTAAAACCTTTATCCGGGAAGGACGGTTTGAAAAAGCGGTGGAAGCTTTGGGCGATTCCATTGGCAATCATCTGGATCGTTCTACTCGGAACTTTATGCGTCGAAAGCTCTGGCGACAACGTATCTTGCTAGGGCTGGGCGGCGGACTCACTTTACTTAGCCTTATTTATACCCAGTTGTTTATGGCCCGTGGGCAAAAGTCGGGTAACGAAAAAACCCTCACCAGTCATGAGTTAAAAAACCGTTATGCCTCATCGGCTTACCTCCAGAGCGAGAAGGAGCTAGAGACCCTTAAACTTCTCCAGCAACAGCTCGGACCTCTTCCGCCGACCAACTGGACTAACCCGCTGAAACACCAGTTCCAAAAGAACCAGGCCATTATATACGCACTGAATTTAAGAACCTTTGGTGCCCATGACACTAATGGCGACGGGATTATTTCACCCTCTCATTCTGAAAACGGGACCTTTCTATCAGCGATCAAGCGCCTCGACAATCTAAAAGATTTGGGTGTCAATACGATTCATCTACTGCCTATCAACTCAACCGGTATTATCAAGCGCAAAGGAAAAGTAGGTAGTTTATATGCCCCATCTAGCTTACTAACACTTGGAGTCGAATATGATACGCCCGGAAATCGTTTGAACGTCATTGAAGAAGCTCGACTTTTTATCCGGGAAGCTCACAAGCGGGGCATTAGCGTTATGGTTGATGTGCCCAGCGCCGCGTCATTGGATCTTGCGCTTCGTCGACCCGATCTCATCGCTACTGACGCCTCGGGCCACACCCTGACACCGACCACTTGGTCAGACATCGTCATGTTTGAAAATAACCAAGCACTGACCGATTATTATCAGGGATTCTTCGATTTAATGGCTAACCAACTTGGGGTCGATGGATTCCGAGTTGATGTGGCTCGCGCCCGTCCACCCCAATTCTGGAAATACTTTACCGATCAGTACCCCAAACATGCTTGGCTCGCCGAATCTTATACATACGAAGACGCCTCGCCTCTGGAAAATATACCGCGAGACAACCCTCTAGAACTTTTAAGTGCCGGATTTGACTCGATTTATGGCCAGTTACATACTTTTCACCAAATGCGTACTGCCAACGAGTACCAACAATACCTGGCTGACGTTAACCGAATGATTAAGATGGCTTCAGGGTACGGAAAATCTATGATTGGCTCTTTTCTGACCCATGATGATGAGGAAACCGTTATGGATCATGGGGGTGTTGTCAACAGCAATCTGGTCTCCGGCCTGATGGCAACCCAACCCTTCACCAATCCCTATATTCTGGACGGTTACACCACTGGCTTCTCTCACCGGCTTGATATTTTTAACCATAAGCAGGCACCCAAAGGACTTTACCCAGAAATCGGCACCTTTCTCCAAACCATGCTCGATCTGCGTAAGCAATATCCGGATGCCTTTGCCACCGGAAACTACACGCCGGTTCCGGTACTGCATGACCGGCGAAATCAAATCATCGCATTTACCCGACAGTCTAATCATCGCACCTTTCTCGTGATCGCCAACAAGGATGTTAATGCCCGAAGCCGGGGGGCGGTTCATATGCCTGCTCTTCCTGACGCCAGACTCTCAAAAAACTTGGCCCCGGAATATGGTCAGCCGAGTATAATTTCACCCCATATCGATCCAACGACCCAGATGTTGAACGTTGATTTAGGGCCGGGACGCTTCCATGTATTTGAAGTCACAGCGGTTTAAGCTAACCTATTAAAAAAGGAAGGAAACACCCAATGCAAGCTCATCCCATAATTAGTGGAGGACAAGGCCCGTATAAGACAACTGAACCTTCGGTTAAGGCTTTTTACCACGGTAGAAACTGCGCGAAAAATATGCACCAAGCGACCAAGCAAGCCTTTCTAGCGTTAGAGAAAAACAAAAATAACCCCTTCATACAAATATTAAATACCTCACAAAAATATGCGCAAAAAAACGCAACGATTACTCAGCGCGTCGAGGCCGCTCTCGGGTTTGGTGTCGAAGTGGTTAACCACTTCGACTTAAATGGGGATCGTCGTTTAGACTTAACCGAATGGCGACAGCGAAAACAATCGGTAACCCCATCTCAAGAAGCTCAGAAAAAACAACATTTTCTAGTATTGGAAAATGTAAACGCTCTCACCCTCCGTATTTTAGAAAAAGTAAAAAAAGCAACAAACCCCAGTATTTTAGCTTCTCAAGGGGTTCATATTGATGCGGCTATTCAGGAACAAAAAAATCGTTCTCAGGAAATAACAGCCCACCCGCCAGATTATTTAGCCGAAGACCCACAAATTGTTGAGCGTAATTTTAAGCAACTTCAAAATGAGAACGGCTATATTACGGCCAAAGAACTGGCCGCCGAACAACTCATTTCGGATGCCCCTGGGACGTTTTTTGCAACAACCCCTCCCTTTCAGCAACCCCTCTTCTCACCTGAAACCTCTCATACATTAAACTGGTTCTTTTTCCTGCTCGCCTCCGCTGGAGACGAAGCCTCCAAATTTGATGGGATTATTACACCCTTTGAAGCAACCATAACCAATAGTATCAAACAGCAAGCGTTATTTGACGGTCGTGATTTATTTAAAGAAATGATTCAAGAGGCGAAGAAAAAATACAACATGGATCAAATGGCCTTAACCTTCATGAGCGACCCCAGCCAGCCTCTTCATTAAACTTCATAATTACAGTATTTTAAAATTGACTTTGTCATAATAAATATCAACATATCCCCTTTAATCTGATTCAGCGAGGTCAGAAAGGGTTCGCCAAAACGCAACGGCTCTGGTTTTAGTCAAAACCAAACCAGTTTACGCTTTAGGCAATTCACCTGTATTACCCACAGGCCCCTTATCCCTCCTGCTGAATAAAAAACCAGAGGAGGTTTTTTAATGGCCACCCCCACCGCGTCAACCCCATCTCCAGCGACCGGAAAGCAAACCCCGGATGCCACCGTAAAATGGCAGCACCGGCATGTGATTGATTCCAGCAAGCTTTCTTACACCGATGTTCAGGAAATCCTAAATACCGCTAAAACATTCGCCGATATTTTATCCCGCCCGGTCAAAAAAGTACCCACACTACGCGGAAAAGTCATCGTCAACATGTTTTACGAAAACTCGACCCGAACCCGAACCAGCTTCGAGCTTGCCGGACGCTACCTGAGTGCTGACATTAGCAATTTTTCCATCGCCACGTCTTCTGTTAAAAAAGGCGAATCTATCATCGATACGGCAGAAACCCTGGCGGCTATGGGCGTAGATGCTGTGGTTATTCGTCACTCCAGCTCTGGCATCTGTCAACAGCTGGCGAACCATTTTGGTAATCGGTTGGGCATCATTAACGCGGGTGACGGCTGGCATGATCACCCAACCCAGGGCCTGCTTGACCTATATAGTATTCTAGAAAAACGTTCTTGCATTAAAGGCAAAAAAATCGTGATTGTGGGCGATATCACCCATAGCCGGGTGGCCCGAAGCAACATCGCTATCCTCAATCTATTTGGTGCTGACGTACATGTGGCTGCCCCCTCCACCCTGCTTCCTGTAGACATTGAGCAACTGGGTTGCAAGGCTCACACCCAAATAGAGCCCGCACTGGAAGGCGCAGACATTGTCATGTGCCTACGGCTTCAATTAGAACGTCAAAAAGCCGGATTGATTCCCTCATTAAGTGAATACAACAAGTTTTATACCATTAACAAAGAACGCCTCCAGCGCCACTGCAAGCCGGATACAATCATCATGCACCCGGGGCCCATGAACCGGGGTGTGGAAATCGCCAGCGATGTGGCGGACGACAAGTCCACCTCCCTCATTACCAACCAGGTCACCAGCGGGGTTGCTATCCGAATGGCATTACTCTATCTGGTTTTAAGTACGCCCGTTGAACGGGGCCAATAAACATTTTAAAGAAAAAGGAGCCTTCCTCCCATGACTTCAACCACGAAAACCCGATTACTCAAAGGGGGACGTGTTATCAACCCCTCCACTCAGCGGGACGAGATTTGTGATGTCCTTATCGACGGCGAAGCCATCGTTGCCATTGAAAAAAACCTGTCGCCCGATCATGTCGATGAAGTCATCGAGCTGACGGAAAAACACTGGGTTACTCCCGGCCTCATCGATATTCACGTTCACTTCCGGGATCCAGGCCGTTCGGATAAAGAAACCACGGTCACCGGCGCCGCCGCCGCTATTGAAGGCGGATTCACCAGCGTGTGCATTATGCCCAACACGGATCCGGTCATCGACAGTATGCCTACACTGGAATACGTCCTGCAAGCGGCGAAAAACGTCCCCATTGATATCCACCCTGTACCTGCCGCCACCCGAGGCATTGCTGGCGAAGCCATTACCAGCATGATGGGCATGGCCGCCAAGGGCGCTGTTGCCTTTACCGATGATGGGCATTGCATCATGAACGCCAAGGTCATGCGTCTGGCGCTCGAATATTCGAAAATGCTCAACGTGCCCATTATGCAACATGCCGAAGACTATAACCTCTCCGGCCATGGCTGTATGAATGAAGGCCCTTACTCGACGAAACTTGGCCTTTCCGGGCATCCCAACACGGCAGAAAGCGTGATTGTCGCGCGAGACATTGAATTGGTTCGACAAACCGGCGGCCATATGCACGTGTGCCATATCTCCACCAAAGAAGCAGTTCAGCTGGTGCGTCAAGCCAAAGCCGAAGGACTAAACGTAACCGCCGAGGTGACACCTCATCATATCAGCCTGACAGACGCGGCGCTGGAAGGGTATGATCCGGATTATAAAATGTGTCCGCCTCTGCGCTCGGAAGCCGATCGACTGGCTATGATTGAGGGTTTACGCGATGGCACCATTGATGCGATTGCCACGGATCATGCCCCTCACACACCCGATGAAAAAGCGCTGGCGCTGGACGAGGCGCCCAACGGCGTTGTCGGCCTGGAAACGGCTGTCGGTGTGGTGATTACCCATCTCGTTGAACCCGGCCTCATGAGCCCACTGGACATAATTAAAGCCATGACCCTGCGTCCGGCGGAAGTCATGAAGCTCTCTGCGGGCCGGTTAGAAGTAGGCCAGCGGGCCGACATTACGGTCATTGACTCGGAGCGGGTCTGGGTAGTGGACCCCGCCCAATTTAAAAGCAAATCCCGCAACTCCTGCTTCAAAGGCATGACTCTTAAAGGCAAAGCCGTCATGACTTTTTTCGCCGGCGAATGTCTGATGAACCAGATACAACAAACCACTTCCGTTTAAGAGCCTCACAATCTCTTGGTTATAGGTTCGAATCTCACTAGGCCCACTCTTTCTTTGATTGCCTTTAAGGCGTTTTGTATTGGTGGTATACTAAGGCGTTCTGTGTCAATCCTGTGTTTTCGTGTAGGGATTTTGTGGGAATTACAGAGAATTAAAGGGAAGGAAGTACCTCTATGTTTTTGCAACCACGTGAAAAACATAGAAAGTGAATATAAGATAATGAACCTGAGAATTTAAAAGGTGCCTCCATATGTAAGCAATCACTTATTTGCCCCCTAGCGATCCTCCGTTTTTTGAATTAGAAACCGCTAAAAAAGTGAAAGGTTTTTTCGGTGCAAGTGAAAGAGGTTATTAAAAAAGCAGTTTTAATCGTATTAAGTGCTTTCGTTTGCTTTAATCTGATTGTTTTTGGCTTTCCAATTATTCGAGAAGCTTTTGGAACGCCTTATTTTAAGCCCAGAATCTATATGGTAAGTTCTCGTGCATTGACAAGTGTTTACATTATACCGATTGCAGGCATATTCAAGGAAAAAAAGGCGCCCTTTGGGTTTCTTTATAGGGTTAGAGACTATTTGTATCGAAAAGGTGATAAGGCTTTTCCTGAAAATGAAGGGGAACGAGCCTTATGGTGGGTTAGAATTTATGGGAATGAGTATAACAGAGTTTACAGTCCCGAGATAGAAAAGGTCCATGAAAATAAAATTTTATTTTCGGATTCTGAAGCGGAGCTATATTTATCTAGAGTAGGCAGAATTTTTGTGTTTCTGGATAACTATTATGCTGACATGGGTAAAAAGGAATTTCTCGATGCTAAACAAGAGTTAGCTTTGTATGAAGGATTGAGTGGGCTTATGTCTCTGTATTATCAGGATAGTTCCTGGATTAAGTTTTTTTTAAATGGCACTCAAAAGAACCACCAAATTTTGTCTGAAGACGAAATTTTGAAAACTGAAAGGCTCTTGGAACTATATCTTAGAATAAGCGAAAAATTTCAAAATAAGTTTTCTGAAGAGTACAAACGTTCAAAGACACACTATTTTGAATATGGTTTTTTGCATAATGCCTTTTCTGATGTGCTAACTTATAAAATATCTTCTCAAACTTTTAGTTGTGCTTATCCCAAGATTAAAACCTACCTATCTAATAGGGAAAACCTTATTAGCTCTGTAGTTAAAGGACATAACGTATCTCCGGTTGAGGCACGACTTTTTGTTGATACCGTTGAGCCGAACAAAGACGTAGGTGTTTTTGAAACAATAAATAAGAAATGCCACCATGTATTAACGGAGTTGAAATTTGCCTATTCAATGGATATTTATGTGGGGTATTTAAAAAAGAGAATTGGTAACACTTTATGGAAAGAGTATAAGAATAGGCTAAAAAGTTCTAAAATCAGCCTAATTATAAATAGAAATGGAGAACTTTCTAATGTACTGGTCAAACCTAGTATAGGTTCTAGCATAATTATGGATAAAGAAAAAATAGCAAAGGAAATAGAGGAAATGTCTCCTTTCATTCCTTTGCCTTATGATTCAAAATTAAATAATTTTCAGCTGAATATTGTTTTTAAGTAGTTGTGTGATCTGCCCCCTGAATATGCTCGCCATTTTGGTGGCTGTAGCGTTCGACCCTCTGGTCCAAGTCAATGCTGGATTTGCAGTATGTCGCCCAGTTGAATGCCAAGGCGGGCGATTTGGCCGCCGTCCATTTCCAGTACCACCCGGCCACCTTTGACGAATTTGGAAATGCGCCACGGTTTCATGCGTTCCATCAAATGCAAAACTTCTCCTTCTTTATTAAGAAAAACAGCATCAAACTCAAAACGCAAAAAGAAGGAATGAATATCAGCGCACGGTTCAATCCAGAGCCCATCCACACCCTCCGGCATACCGGGCTTGCCCATTAAGCCCCAAAAGCGGGTCCACGGATTCGTGGCCATTTGAAGATTTTCGACCACCACCTTGTTTTTCGTGACATTGAAAATGGTTTTCGGATGCGTTTCGACTTTTGTTCTTTTACTCATCAGTGGATGTCCGCCCTTATTGTTAATCGATTTACAGTTATTATAGGACAGCTCCGTTGTTCGGGGGAGGTTGGTTGAAGGAGAGAAGCGTCCCTTTGCGATCAACACGATTAAGAAAGTGTTTAAACTGTTTTTAAAGGCTTTTTTACGGTTCCGCAAAAGAAGAAGGCAAAAAAACATTGATCCATTGGTCTATGAATTTGGCAAAAATATCAAACGATCAGATGATGAGTCCACCTGACGCTGTACGTTATGATAAGGATACCAGTCGATACTTTTATTTTATCTTCTGGAACAGCGTGTGATTCTAATTTAAGAGAGAAATTGAAGAATTACCAAGGTGATAAGTGGAGTTTAGGAGGCATTTAGCCAGCTTATGAGACGAATTAATTCATCAGAACTTCGTATCTTTATTGTTGATGATAACGCCAATCACAGTACCGGCATTAAGCAATTGCTTGAATTGCAATCCGGCTATAACGTGGTGGGCATCTCTACCAACGGCGAAGATGCTGTTAAACGACTGGAAGGTTTGGACGTTGATATTATCCTAATGGACATGAACATGCCGGAAGTGGACGGTGTTTCCGCCATTCAGCAAATCGTGGCCAAAAATGAGAATGTCAATATCTTGGCACTAACCGGTTATGACGACCCCGACTTGATTTTCCGGGCGATGAAATCCGGTGCCAAAGGGTATATTTTAAAAACCATGGTGACCTCTCAATTAACCAGTGCCATTGAAGAAGTGATTGCAGGAAAAGTCTATCTACCGCCTGCATTGGCAACAAAGTTCTTTGACGAGTTCCATGTAAAAATCGCCAAGCAAAGCCGACCGGATCCCCAGAAACAGGCATTGCTTAATTACCTGACCTCTCGCGAGAAAGAAGTGCTTCGTCTTCTGACCGATGGCATCACCTATAAAGGGGTGGCCGATAAATTGGTCATTAGTGAAACCACCGTAAAAACTCACGTGAACAATATCTTCCAAAAGTTACAGGTAAACGACCGAACCCAAGCGGTGCTTTATGCCATTCGTCATGGATTGGTTGAACCCGGTGCGCCGCTTCAGCAAGCCGTATAAAAACGGTAAGCCGAAGACAAAAAGGTCAATAAGCACGCTATAATGAGTTGAGATAATCCGTTTTTCTAAAAACGCTCAAAGGATGTAGCTGTGATGAAAAAAACTGACCCGACGACGCAACCCAAACAACAAAATACGCCAACACGGTTGGCAAAGCTGGATGGCCTACTGGGCCATCTTAGCTCTTCTTCGGGGTTATATTCCAAAGAGACCTTTTTGAGCCTTTACGGGTGTATTACTCGTATGGTACGGGATCATCGCCTGCCGGGGTTTGTCATGACCCGAACCCTGGGCGATGAGGATTTTGAGTCGTTGGCCACCTCACTGGAAGGTCGCCCGGACTTGGAGCTCTACCGGTTGGACGAATCCGACAGTTTACCAGAATCAGCGGGAATTTCACCTGCAACAGGTTTTTTAATTGTGCTAACAGATCGCCAATGCGCCGTTATTTCCTGGAACGTCGATGCCCGGAAGTCGTTCCAAATGTATCGGGGCGGATGGACATTTCACCCCTCGGACACAAAAACCATTGCCTCGCACCTCATTGGTCACCTAACCCACCACACGGGAAGCGACGCCCTCCAAAAACGGCTAGACGAAACCCCGGTAGATCGGCGCTATGATGATAAGCTCAATACACTGGTAACATCATTAGTAAACGGGCTGGAAAACCAGAGCCGGGATCTGGCCATGGCCCTCCAGCAAGTCAAAGATTTGAATCAACAGCGAGTAGAGCAAGAACGACTGGCGGCCATTGGTCAACTGTGTTCGGTAGTCGCCCATGAGATTCGGAATCCACTGGGGTTGATTGATTTATATGCCAAACTCATTGAAGCACAGACCGAACAATTGGAGTTACTGGAGGGACAGGAGGAGAAAACAGACGCTCTGTATAAAAATATTCGCCTGATTCGTCAATCCATTGAGAGTCTGGAAAGTATTTTGTCCGAACTGACCAGCTATTCTCGTCCGCTGACGCTTACCCTAAAGCCGGTATCGGTTATCGACATGGTGACAGATATTTGCGATTTTTACCGACCTTCTTATGACGAAAAAGCGGTTGATTTACAGGTGATTACGCCGAATCTAGACAACACATTGATTTTAAATCTGGATCGGGGACGAATTCAACAGGCATTAATTAATTTACTCAAAAACGCGTTGGAGGTTTCCAAGGCAAAGGATCAGGTCACCGTGGTTATTGCCAGTCGTAAAAACGATGACCGGGTTTATATTAAAGTCACGGATCAGGGGCCCGGCGTGGAGCAAAAAGCCCGGAAAAAGCTATTTACCCCTTATTTTTCAACAAAGAAAAACGGTACTGGTCTAGGGCTCGCCCATAGTCGAAAGATTTTACAAGCCCATGGGGGCAGTGTTGAATTACTTAATACTCCCACCAAAGAACGACCAAGAACTAAAGGCAGTACCTTTGCGCTGGTTTTACCGAAAGACGTCAAAGCAATAACCACACAAGGGTAAGAGGGTTCATGACAAAAATAGAAATCAAATCAATACAAAAAGGAGTTTATGGGCTCTTAGTCGCCTGTTTTGGGATCTTTTTGCTCATGGGGTGTGATAACCCTCCCCCAGCCGAAGAAACTGAGGCGTCCACCCCTAAAAAATCAGCCGCTATAGGTTTTACGGCCCATTCGATCGCAATGGACTCGGATGTAGAGGAGCTGTCTTTGCCTCCCAGCAGTCATGAGCCCGGCCTTATCCCTATCCAGCAACTACCTTATGAAGAATTAGAGCTTCCGGTCATGGGCAGTCAAACCTTATATGGACGATTGTATGACCCCTTCCAAAAACCAGAAAGTGACGACGAGGACGAGGAGTCAGAGGAAGAAGAGGCGAATCCGACGGAAAAATATCCGCTGGTGATTCTACTGCATACGTTGAATGGTCGTTATCGAGACTGGGAACAGCTTCCCGCCCGGTTGGTAAAAGCAGGTTATGCGGTTCTTGTGGTGGATCAACGGGGCCATGGAAAAAGTGCACTTCGAGGGCAAACCTGGCGAAGTTTTCAAGACGAGCAATGGAAACGGTTGCCCGATGACGTACTTCGAATGATCACTTTTTTCGATGGTTCAGAAGATTATCCGCAGGTGGATTCAAACCGAGTTGGCTTGGTTGGAGCCAGTTTAGGTGCCAATGTGGCTTTAATTGCCGGTGCTCGAGATAATGCCACAGAAGACCGAATCAAGGCGATGATTGTCTTATCTACCGGGATGGAATACAAGGGACTGAATGCCACAAAGCCTATTTATCGCTATAAAAGCCCACTCATGATGATTGCCAGCCAGAATGATAAATACGCATTTGAATCAACCCAGATGCTCAACCGGCTTCATACAGGGATAAAATCCGTTAAACTCTATAAAAATATCGGCCATGGTACAGATATGATCCGGTTTTTCCCTGAATTACAAAAAGAAATCGTTCAATGGCTCGTCATCACATTTCCTCCTACACCCGCACCAATCACCTATCCCGATGATGAAGACGAAGAGAGTGATGAAAGTAACGAGGACGAAGAATAAACAAAAGGCGCACGCTCCATTACCCGAAGGATTCCATTCCTATTTTCCACCTTTCTTAGGGCAACCGGCTCCAGTTTTCTCCTACTCTGCCGACAACAAGGAGTAAGCCACACCCCACGCCCAAAAAAGGAATTCTCAACTGATATGGATGCCTTGAACCCTTCTTCCATCGATCCCCCTTTTTCCTTTCACGCTTGTGTTAAGGAATTTGACCGGTACCTAAACAAAACATATCTGGAGACCCTGTCACTGGATGAGGCTCAATTGCTGTTAGGTCGAATCGAACTGTTTGATATTATGGCCCAACAAGCTAAAGCCCTAGAGCCTCTATCAGATGACGAAGCATATTTAATTACAGTCGGATGCCGTCTGAGTTCCGACTTATCCGACACCATCACCATGCGCCTTGTGGATTTATTGCAACAACACGAAGGCGAAATCAGCTTGCTCTCTAGCAAGCTTCGAAAGCAGATGCAGAAAAGATTTCAAGCCTCTGTGCTATTAAACCAGGCTCAAAGTGTTCGCTCTCAAGTCAATGACATGGGTGAAACCTATGGTCTTGGGGTGATTCTCTAAAGAGTGCCCCTTTATTTCCAACAAGAAACGCGAGTGATCTGGAGAGATTTTAATGGCAGATGTTGAGCGGTAGCGAGGAAAGCATCCGGATCACCACTAACATAGTATGAAAGGCTTCCATCAGTCTCTCTCAAGTTTAACAACTCCTGAACATCCAGATGCGTCCAGAGTGCATCGGCGATATGATTAGCCGGATCCAACAACACGATAGCGTCTGGAATAAGCGAACGAAGAACCGATTCAATATGGGAATAATGGGTACACCCTAACACCAGCGCTTCAATATTCTGTGATAACAAGGGTGCCAAGTCGTTTTTCAAGGATTCCAGCACAACCGGATCCTCAAAAGAGACGTTTTGCTCAATTTGTTGTGCCAAGTTTTTGGACGCCTGTTGAATCAAGGTCACCTCATGACTAAAACGAGCCATGGTGTGCGGGTAGATATTTGAAGCGACCGTTCGGGTCGTTGCGAGAACACCCACTCGTCGAAAACTGGACTGACTTATCCAACAACACACCGGTCCAACGGGTCCAATCATGTCCGGTTTCTTGTGGGGTTTAAGAATATCATCCAGTTCCCCCCATTGGGCCAAAGCGGATCGAGCCGTGTTGCAGGCCACAACAATAAACTTAACGCGCTTGACGTTAAAAAGCCAGTTAAAGGCCTGATGAATTGGCTCATAAAGTTCGGCAGCGGAACGATTACCATAAGGCATGTTGGCCGTATCTCCGAAATAGACAAAGTCTTCGCCAGGGAATTTTTTCCTGAGAACATCCAACGCCGCCAGACCACCAACACCGGAATCAAAAACGCCAATAGGTTGAGAAGGTAGTTTTCTAGAGGACAAAACAGGACTTTCTTTTAATAGGTTCGATATGAATTAGGGAAGCAATTGACCTTCCGTCTACCGGGCTTGTGCCGACAAGCGAGATTTTAGATATTCTACAACACCTTCGGCAATGGCGTTGATCTGCGCATTCTGGCGGCGTTCGGAAACCAGTTCGCGCCGCTCTTGCGCATTGGAAAGATAACCGACTTCACACAAAATAGCCGGAACTCGGGTGTGATGAATGACATAGAACATGGCCCGACGAGTACCTCGATGCTTCACACCCAGTGTGCTGACCATGCTTCGATGAACTTTCTGGGCAAGGGGCTTGCTTTGTGGGGTATAGTAATAGGTTTCCACCCCGGAGATGGCTGGATTTTTACTGGCATTGTGGTGAATACTGACAAACGCGTCGGGATGATGGTAGTTATTGACTTGAGTAATCTGCTTTAAGGTTAGGTATTTATCGGTAGTGCGAGTCATATAAACCGTAATACCTCGAGCCTCCAATGCTTTTTTCAACTTGAGAGCCAGCTTCAGATTTAAATCTTTTTCCAGAATACCTTCTCGGCTGGCTCCCTGATCCTTGCCACCATGACCAGCATCCACTACCACACGGGCCTTAAAAGGTACTTTGGTCAAGGTGGTAGCGTTGCGTTCCTGAAGCAAGATATCCAGAGTTCGTCCATCGGAACCAACTTTAGAATCCACCGCCCAATAAGGGTTTTCCAGATCAATAATAAATTTGCTGTTGGGTTGTCCCACGGCTAGGGTTTCCACATTCATGGCCTTAATCTGAGGGAAGTTTTTCTGATCAAACCCTACCCAGCCCGGCCGGGCCGCGATATTTAGGAGCTCAATCTGAACTTTACCCGCTCGCTTAAACAGGCGATGAATCACCGGTGCTGAGGCGGTCAGACGAAGACGAGTGACTCCACTCTCTTTGTCCAGCGAAATTTGTTCCAGAGTACCCAACTGAACGTCCCGAGGTAAGTGAGTAATGTTCACATCAGCGGAAGAACTGATGGCCATGAGCTTTTTATGGGTTGATGGATAATAGACATTAAATCGTTCCGGTGTCGGTGTTTCGATGACGATCCGAACTGTCGTTTCATCAAACTGGCCGATTCGAATTTGTCGGATGCGGGGATCGTCATTCACACCAATACTTCCCTGAAGCGCTTTGCTGGCAACCATGGCGTTATCCAGATCAATAACCAGTCGAGTGGGGGAACGGAGAACAAACCGGTTGGCCACCCGAATGGCGTCAGCATGATCCGGGTCAGCGAAAATAACGAGCTGTTGATCCCGGTAATAAATATCGTTTATTACATTTCGACCTTTGGGAATGGCCAACGGGTTATCCCATTTTCGAAGAGAAGGGGTCAGAAAATCGGGTATTGCTGTTGCAGCCCCCGTTTGGAGAGGTAAAATGGACGGATTGGCCAGAGCTCCTTGAGCGAGTGGCTTGTTTGCTTGAGAGCTGGCCTGCCCCAATTCCTTAGAAGGCAAGGTCGCTTCAGCCTGGATGTCTTCCAGATGAATTTGAAGCGCGTTACCACTCACAGAAGTCTTTAATCGCTGAAGAACTGTATCATTTTTAGCATAAACCGTAATTCGAACCGCTTTGTAAAACATCCCCCGTTTTTGCGTAACCTCAACCCGGAGAATATCTGGGTGATCCACAGGAACCGTATCTACAGGAAGCGCCATATCAGAATCCGGCAGATCAATAACCAAGCGACTAGGGTTCATGAGTTTAAGAACCGAGTATTCGTTAAATGTCGTAAGCGGGCGGCTCCCTGAAACAGACAGCGTGTTTTGGAGCGGGTTCATCTCAATGGCATACAAATGATTGATGTCATCTGAAGCCGCCTCGGTGATGGTAAAAGCTCCAGACAGCAAAATACTCAACACAAGAAACAGGGCCGTCAACGTATATCGAAATGAGGAGCGTATCATATCAGTCAAGGTCTCTCTTTCTTACCAACTGGCTTTTGTCAGGGAATCGTTATCTGGTATCGCTTTTCTTATCAGGCTTTCACCGGTAATCTTATCGGTAAAAAAAGTGAAACCTTTAGCTGCAACTGGTTTAGAGGACTACTTTCTAAATCTTAAAGCCCCCAACCTCATGGGTTCCCTCTCTAGTGTACCGATTTTTTCAAGAAAGAAAAAGGGGTAATGGGTTAAAACCTGGTTTTCTGAATTTTTAAGCCGTGCCATGGAATGCGCCTCGGAACATCTGGTGCAACTCAGACGGGTTATCCGAAGTGAGGAGTGCCTCTTCCTGGCTAATCAACTCGTTTTTAACGGCCTTGTGCAAGGCTGAGTTCAGGTTCGTCAAGTCATCAAACTCGGCCATGGCCAGCATCTGATAAATTTCGCCCATTTCTTCCCGCTTAATATAATCTCGAATGGCAGGAGAAACATTCATGATCTCCGCCACGGCCACCCGGCCCTTGCCTTCTTTTCGTCGAACCAGCCGTTGAGACAGGGTTCCCACCAAAACATCCGCCAATTGGGTTCGAACAGGCTCACGCTCATGGGGTTCATAGATATTGATAATCCGGTTAATGGTCTGAACCGCATCAGTCGTGTGAAGAGTGGAGAAGACCAGATGACCGGTTTCTGCTGCATGAAGGGCCGAGGAGATGGTTTCTCGATCGCGCATTTCCCCAATCAAGATCACATCGGGGTCCTGACGCAAGGCATATTTTAAACCCGACGGAAACGAGTCGGTATCCACCCCAATTTCTCGCTGGGTAACCACCGATTTTTGATTGGTATAGACATATTCCACCGGGTCTTCTACCGTAATAATATGTTTTTGCCGAGTGGCGTTAATGTGGTTAAGCATGGCGGCCAGTGTGGTACTTTTTCCAGCGCCCGTGGGTCCCGTTACCAAAACCAGTCCTTTGTTATGCTCTGTGAAGCGATCAAGAGACAAAGGAAGCCCTAAGTCTTCAATTCGAGGGATTTTAGCTGAAATAACCCGAAGGACAAGGCCGGGACGGTTTAGCTCATAGAAAATATTCACCCGAAAGCGGGCCAGACCATCCAAGTCGAACCCAAAATCAAAATCCCGTCGATTACGGGCTTTGTTTAGGACTTTAGGCGGAATAATCCGACGGGCGAAAGCCACCATGGATTCTTCATCCATGGGGGGTAGTTTGGTAGGCATCATCAGGCCATCTTTCCGTAAGATGGGTGGATAGCCCACCCGGAGGTGAATATCTGAAATACCTTGGGCAACCGCCATTCTCAAAAAAGTTTCTAGTTCCGTCGCAATATCCATGGCTGTTTTATTCCGAGACGGCGAAGGCGGCACTCCACTTCCTGCCACTGGAACGGGTGCTGGAGGCGGTTGTTTTAGATTCTGAGATTCTGGCGGGTTTATACTCGACACGATGGGGTTCCCTTGGCCTTTTTAATAGAAGTGGCCTGATTTCTAAAGTATGGCTGAAGTACCTTGGGAATCATAACCTCTTCTTCGTTGATTTGATAGTTTTCCAGAATGGCGATTAGTGTCCGGCCAATCGCGAGGGCAGAGCCATTCAGGGTATGAGCAAAGGCCAGCTTACCTCCATCAGACGGACGATATTTGAGTCCGGCTCGGCGTGCCTGAAAGTCAAAGCAGTTACTGCAACTTGAAATTTCTCGATACTCACCTTGTCCTGGAAGCCAAACCTCAATATCGTAACAGCGAGACGCAGAAAATCCTAAATCTCCGGTACACAGCTCCATTACCCGGTAGGGAAGTTCCAATAACTGAAGCACTCGCTCAGCATCCGCAACCAATTTTTCGTGCTCTTCTTGGGAGCGATCAGGATGAACGATTTTAACCAGCTCGACCTTATCAAACTGGTGTTGCCGAATAAGCCCTCGGGTATCTTTTCCAGCACTGCCCGCTTCACGGCGGAAGCAAGGGGTATATGCCGTTAAATTCATCGGCAATCGGGCTTCTGGAATCTCTTCTCCCCGATATAAATTGGTAAGTGGGACTTCCGCTGTGGGAATAAGAAACAAGGGATCATCCTGACACCGGAACATGTCGCTCTCAAATTTGGGTAATTGCCCTGTACCGGTCATGGCGCTTTCGTTAACCAGAAAAGGCGGTAAGATTTCCTCGTAGCCGTTTCCTGTATGGAGATCCAGCATAAAATCTTTTAGAGCTCGAGAGAGTTGGGCGCCCTGATTACGAAGCAAAGAAAATCGAGACTGGGCGATTTTCACGCCTCGCTCAAAGTCAATAATTCCCAGATTCTCGCCAATATCCCAGTGATTCAGAGCATTGGCAGGCGGACGGGATTTAAACGATTCTCCCCATTCTCGAATCACCACATTGTCGGATTCATCGACGCCAACAGGCACATCATCCAGAGGTAAATTGGGGATCATCATAATTAGCGCATTTTGCTGAGCCGCAAGGATCTCTTTTTCACTCTCGATAGTTTTGATACGGTCAGCAATAGTCTTAGCCCGAGCTTGTACTTCATTGGTATCTTGACCCGCCCGTTTCGCCTCACCAATTTTTCGGGAGGTTTCGTTCCGCTCGCTTCGCAACTGTTCCTCTTCAGTCAATAAAACCCGACGTTGCTTATCCCGTTCTAAAATCTCATCGACAGACAGGGATGAATCCCTTTTTTTTAGTCTCTTATTTAATTCATCTGGGCAGTCACGTATTTGTTTAATATCCAGCATTAAAAAGCTCTCGTTTTTGTTTGATGGGTTGGGTCATTCTCTTCGGTTGTTATCGCCAGAAAACAGATTATCCTGTAAACAGGTCAGAACGAACCGCCCTGCTATTATACTCGAGAATCATTCTGGATAAATAGATTTCCGCCAATAATCGATTGTTCAGCGGATACCGACACCGTCATGGTCGAAGTATGCTGGAGATCAGCCCGGTGTCGTTTTTTGGCTGGCGGGGTTAAAATAGCGTTAATCAACAATAGAACGCCCCCGATAACCAGAGCAATCAGAACCCCTATCAAAAGGGTGTTAAGCACATAAGACACGGCCTTGGTGCCGATTAAAATAAAATCTTCTTTCGTATAACTATTCAGTTTTTTAAATGACATATGGAAACTTTCAAAATGGTTCAGCCTCAATTTTTCATATCACAAGCCCGTCGCTTAATTTTTCAAGGCTGTTTAATTGTCTTTATCATAACCGATTTTAGCGGATTTGCGTGGGTGTCCGCCTATGCGCAAGCCGAAAACAATATGCTCCCCTCAGATGTCTATGCGCCAGATCAGGTGACCACAGAACGCATGGCTCCACCCCCACCGACCGTTCCTAAAATAAAATGGTGGAAGCGTCCATTTAAAAAGAAGGAACCGCCGGTTGATGAAGAAACCATTATTAATGTAGGTCCTCGGGAATACCCTATTACACCAGGGCCTTTACTTCGCCTTTCTCAACCTCTCATGGTGAAAACTCCCAATGATGGCGCTAAGCTTCAAGTATTGCCCCCCGGATTTTATCTGGCCCGGTACCAAAAAACAGCCAACCAAAGCCAGATGATGTACCTGTACCACGGACGAAAGCTTTTAGCACAAATCCCATTATTTTCCATTGAAAAACGTGCGGCAGAACCTGTAGAAACGCTAGACGAGGACGCCCCCCCTTTGGAATCCGTTCAAGCCAGCCTGATTGAGCAAGGTACAAAAGCCTTAATTACTTTCACCCAAGGAAAAAAAAGATACCAGAGCCACCCCTTGCCTGTACAAACAGACCCACGCCCCCAGCTTCGTTATTAAACGCTTTTATCTACCCATTAGGCGCGTATTTAAGAAAAAAAGCTTCCAGAAGGTCCTGGGCACCGCTTAAAATCGGTTCTCCATCGCCTGCTAGAATGGCTTCCATGCCGGGGTGAAGATCCGCAAGGATTTTCAGACGCTCATAGGCTTCTTCAGAGCTTTTATATTTGTCATCGGGCAACATAGACAGTTCGTTGGCCGGATGAGAAATCAGCGCATCACCAACCAGCAGAAGACCTCGCTCTTTCTGATAAAGAGCCGACTCACCAGGTGATTTTTGACTGGGAAGATGAATGACTTTAAACTCGCCGGGCAGTCGGTCACCGTCATTGTAAACAATATCGGGCGACGTTTCTAATAAGGGGCCGTCCAGTGCATGCACCATGGTAGGAACCTGAAATCGATGACGAAAAGCACTCGACTCCCTTTCATGATCCCGGTTGGTAATAAAGATCATGAAAGGAGGCGCAATCTGCAGGAGGGCTTCGAATATTTCTGCACTGGCACTGGGGGGATCCACAATAAGCAGTCCCTTGGGTGTAACAAGAGCGAAGCCGTTAAAATAAACCCCTTTTTCCTCAGAAAAAACAGACCACATCCAGACGCCGTCTAAAACCTCATGGGGCAAAGTGCGTTCCTGTACCGTATTTTGGTGCTTTAGAGTCATCAGAATGTCCCTATGTTAAATGCTTAAGGCTACACTATCACTAAGCCGACAGTTTTTCCACTTGTTTCAACACATTGGGAAACAGGATATTATTTTCTTTGTGAACGTGTTCGTGAATGTCTTGCTCAAGGGTTTCCAGGGTTTCAAATAAGGCGCGGTAACTATTGCAGGCACCTTCTGGGAGTGAAAAATCCTGAGTCAGCGTTCGGATCTCTTTGAGCAGGTCACCCGCATCCTCATGTTCTCGGAGCATAACCGCAATAGGGTTACTCACATGGCCACAATGGATTTCAGGCAAAGTATCAGCATTATCCAATGTGATGCAGTAGGGGAAAAGAACCGTTTCTTCTTTTTCCAGATGATTCTCCAAATCTTTCGATAAAGCGCCAACCGCCTCATGAACCCGAATGAGTTCAGGGTGATCTTTTCCATGAACCCGAGCCACTTTTTCCGCCAAGTGCTGAGCTCGCGGAAGTTCTTGTTTTAGGAATTCATGGTGACGGGAGACAATGTGATCAATAAGCTCCTTAATCGAAGCATCAAGCCAATTGGACTCATCTGTTTTTTCCGCATTCTCTTTATCAAACTGTTCTAACGCCTTCAGAAGCGTTTGCAGATCGGCATCTGTCTCCTGACAAACCTGAGACAAAAGCTTTCGACCACCACAACAATAATCGATGTTTCGCTTTTCAAAGAATCGAGCCCGCATAGGACGCTCTGCGACCAGCTCGCCTACCGTTTTGTCACTATTGGGTAAATGGGTTAAAGTCATGCTCAGGATACCTCCAACTTGCTTGCTTTTTAAAAAACTAGATTCTAGTGTATCCTACCCCTAAAAGGGTTTAAATGACTTAAGTCAAACCTTTTTACTTTACAAAGGCAAGGTAAAGGACACCAATGGAACCACCTGAATTTTTCATTCCTCTACTGATTTTCATCATGGCCATACTCTATTCCTCGGTGGGCCACGGTGGGGCATCGGGATACCTGGCGGTTTTATCCTTTTTTAATTTTTTACCCGACGAAATGGCCACAACCGCCCTGTGTTTAAATATTCTGGTTTCCTCCATTGCCTTTTTCTCTTTTTGGCGAGCCGGTCACTTTTCATGGTCTTTAACTTGGCCCTTTATTGTGACATCCATTCCCGCAGCATTTATTGGTGGATTAATTGATCTGCCTAAAACGATCTATTATATTATTTTAGCCCTTGTTCTTCTCTTTGCAGCTGTTCGTATGGGGTTTGGCATGCTGAACAAAGAGGAGGAAACAACATTCAGCATTAGGAAGTCATGGGCCTTTGCCAGTGGTACGGGAATTGGCCTCGTTTCCGGTTTAATCGGCGTGGGCGGCGGCATTTTTCTTAGTCCGCTGATGATTTTAATGAAATGGGCTAGCGCAAAGCAAACTGCCGCTGTTTCGGCGGTATTTATTTTCGTTAATGCCGCTTCGGGATTATTCGGACGCTTTTTTAGAGATGGATTGATTTTTGGCGATTTAGGAGCCTACCTAATCGCCGGTTTTTTGGGCGGGTTAATCGGCTCTTATTGGGGGGCTCACCGAGTTTCAAATCAGGTTTTGAAACGGATCTTAGCGGTTGTGCTCGCCATTGCCTCGGTCAAGCTTTTGCTTTATGTCATCCATTTTTCTTGAACCTTTCCCGTAACTATAAGCCGGTCATTCCTGAACAGTAGAGGAAGCTTTCTCGTTGCCTCCTTATTTCACATGATTTTCCCTCCTTTAAAAAAGGGAGAAGAGGAAAAGATAACCGTCTGCTTTTCAATGTCTACATAGAAGGGTTTAGCCATTTTAATACCTAAAAAGACCCCTTTTATAGAGGGGCTAAAGAGATTGATTTTTATAGAAGCAAGCCATGGATAATTTACAAATGAAAAAGCTATTTACTTACTCTTACGTTGATTAGCCGATCTTTGTAACAAAAATATAGTTTTTACCTATAGAAATGTCTAAAGTGGTCGATAGAGGAGTATAGAGAATTTTCTTTTTCCAAATCCGATTTAATAAATTATTAGATAAAAAAGGTATTCGTGGTTGAGCATGATTGCCCTTAGACAGATTTACAACAGCATTCAATCGCTGGTTTCTTCAATTGACCAGCGATTGAATGCTGTTCTCACATCGGATTTTATGAAAGGGTTGGGAAACACAAAAAATCGGATTTTCTTGCGGGGGCTGGTTAAACGCAGTATTGCACTGGCGATGGTGGGTAGTTTTATTACCTATTCGGCTGCGGTTTACGCACTTCCAACAGGCGGAGACGTTGTTACCGGTGATGTAACTATCTCTCAACCCGATAGTACAACCATGAACGTCACGTCAGGATCCAATCGTTCTATTGTCAACTGGAACACCTTTGACATCTGGCAAAATGAAACGGTTAATTTTCTTTTGCCAGGGAGTAATTCAGCCATTTTAAACCGGGTGACCGGCGGATCGCCGTCTTCTATTTTAGGGCGAATGAACTCCAACGGACAGGTTTATCTTATTAACCCCAGCGGGGTAATTTTCGGTGCGGGAGCCCAAGTTAATGTGGGCGCACTCACCGTTTCGACAATGGATATTACCAATGCCAATTTCCTGAGCGGCAATTTAGTCTTCGCGCGTGCGCCCGGTTCGAACCCGGCCTCTATTATCAATCAAGGACTGATTCTTACCGCCGATGGCGGTCATGCCGTACTCATGGGGAGCGCTATTGAGAACAGTGGTTCCATTACCTCACCCAACGGACAAATTCATTTTGCGGTCGGCGATCAGGTGACCATGTTAACCGATACCGAAGGGGTTTTGGTTGACGTCGTCGTGGATAAAGCCCTGTCGGATCAGGTTGAAAATTACCAAACCGCTATTGACAACACTGGGGTTCTGGATGCCAGCGGTGGACTAATCAAGCTGCAAGCTGACCTAAAAAATAGTGTCTACGAACGGGCCATTAATAATGACGGCCAGATTAAAGCCATCGGGTTCGCGTATCGAAATGGACAAATTGAGATTGTAGCCCACTCTGAAGATCAAACCGCCTTAATTGTAAATGGCGGGCTCATTGACGTCAGTGGTGGTCAATTAATGACCGACGGCGGAACCGTAAATATTGACGGCGACTTAATGATCCAGGCCGGTGATATTTTAGCCAATGCCGGTGACATGGCACGAGGCGGAAATATTCGAGTCAGTTCCACGAAACAAACAACCCTCACGAATACCAGTATTATCAACGCCAACGGGGGTGAAACCTCGGGTGACGGCGGAAACATCGTTGTTTGGTCTGATGAGGACACCTATTTTGATGGAAGCATTGAAGCCAAAGCGGGCGCATTAGGTGGCGACGGCGGATTCATTGAAACCTCGGGCAAACTCACGCTTTTTGTCGAAGGCTCTTCCTACGTCAACGCATCGGCGCCCAATGGCAACGGCGGATTGTGGCTTATGGATCCCACGGACATGACCGTTAATGCCGGTGCAGGAGCTGATACCGCATCGAATGTCTACGCCAATAATATTCAAACCACCCTCAACACCGGAACCAATGTCACCATCCAAACCGCCGCTGCCGGTGGGGCCAGTGGTGATATCACCGTGCTGGATGGGGTCACCATTAACAAAACCGGCGGCGGAGCAGCGACGCTTCGTATGAATGCCCATGAATCTATTTTATTCAATGGGGCTGGTACCGGCATTACCATCTCTTCTTCAAGCAGCACGCTGGATCTGATTCTCAATGCGGATTTTGATAACAGTGGCGTCGGGGGTATTCTACTCACCAACACGGATATTACAACCAACAACGGCAATGTCACCTTTGGTGGTGGGCTTAATCCCGCTACAACCGCAGCGGTCGCCACATCTGCTCTTGGAACCGGAATATCACTCAATGGCAGTACCATTACGAGCGGAACCGGCAACATTTCTCTCCGAGGGCAAGGCCACACAACCGGGGGCTACGGCGTTTCTATTGATGGGAGCAGTGACCTGCATACGACGAATGGGGCTATTACGATCACGGGAACCGGCGGAGCAAGTGGCACAGATAACTATGGTGTTTATACTGATGGTATCGTCCGTGCTACTGGAGTGGGAACGGTTGATATTACCGGCACCGGCGGTAATGGAACAGGATGGAACTATGGTGTTTATGTTGATGGAGCAAGTGGTGGTGAAGTCAGCACCGTGAACGGGACCCTTGATATCACGGGAAGCGGTTCAGGCACGACCGAACAAGGCTATGGCATACAGGTTTCGGGTGGTGGTATCGTTCGTTCAACAGGATTTGGGGATGTAACCATCGATGGTACTGGAAACAATGCTGGAACGAGATGGAACTATGGTGTTGTTGTTTATGGCGCGGGCAGTGAAATTAGCACCGTGCATGGGGATCTGGATGTCACAGGAACAGCCGGAGGAACAACTTATGGGAACGAGGGCATTAATGTTAGTGGTGGCGCAAAAATCAGATCCACCGGATTCGGTAATGTCACCATTGATGGCACCGGAGCCAATGGAAGCTACAGTAATTATGGGGTTAATGTTCATGATGCTGGAAGCGCTATTAGTGTAGGCAGTGGTAGTGCGCTAAACATTACGGCCACCGGAGGGAGTGGAAGCACCACAGATAACCGAGGGCTTTCTGTCACCAATGCCGGAACCATTACGGCGACTGGATCAGGGACGATAGATATCACCGCCAACAGCGGTATAGGAGGAACCACAGATAACCGGGGCGTTCTGGTTGATGATGTGGGCAGTGAAATTAGCACCGAGCATGGTGCGCTTAATGTGACCGGCACCGGGGATGGGACGGTTGATAAGAACTATGGGATTCATGTGAGTGACGGTGCCATCCGTTCAACAGGATTTGGGGATGTAACCATCATTGGTACTGGCGGCAATGGACAGAAGTGGAACCATGGCGTTGTTGTGGCTACGGGCGCTGAACTGAGTACCGTGATTGGGGATCTGGATGTCACCGGAACAGCCAATGGAACGACCCGTGACAACAGTGGGATTCAGGTTATTGATGGCGGGAAAATTCGCTCGACAGGATTTGGAAGTGTCACCGTAGACGGCACCGGATCCCACAATGGAACAGTACGTAACTATGGGATTTATGTTGGGTGGCCCGGTACCGGAGGGGAAATTAGTACCATCAACAGCACACTCAATATTACGGGTACGGGCGGTAACGGAAGCGGCAATGATAATCAAGGTATTAAGGTCGATACGTTAGGTGTCGTTCGCTCGACCGGAACAGGAAATGTCACCTTAGACGGCACCGGCGGTAACGGCACAAGCTTTAATTTTGGTGTTGGTGTTGATGATACAGGCGTAATCAGCACAGTGAATGGAACGCTAGATATTACAGGCACCGGGGGTAACGGCTCTCAAGAAGAAAACAGTGGTATTGACATCAATAATGGCGCTGTGGTTAAAACCACAGGATTTGGCGCACTAAACCTGACCGGTGCCGGGGGAACGGGCACCTTTAGTAATGATGGGGTTCATATTAATAACCCAAACACCGAAGTCAGTACCGTCAATGGCACCATGACCATCGACGGCACCGGCGGGAGTGGAAGTACCGAGGATAACCTTGGGGTGATAGTCAATAGTTTTGCCGACGTCAAATCAACCGGATTCGGCACAATCAATATAATCGGCGTCGGTGGCACGGGTGGTACGCAAAATAACATAGGGATCGTTGTTAACAATGGCGGTTCGGTTGAAGCACTTGGGACTGGCGGCCTCAATATGACCGGCACCGGCGGTACCGGCGGAAGCAGTAACGGTCATCAGGGTATTGCGATAAGTAATTTCGGAAATGCCAATAATGTCACTAGCCGCTCAGGAGATATTATTTTCCATGGAACAAAGGGAAGCAATGCCGCAGCAGGCATTACCATTATTGGCGCTAACACCATTGGAGATAGCTTAACCACCGGGGATATTCAGCTGTATAGCGACACCTGGAGCTTGGGCGGACTGGTCCTAGAAACCGCAGGAACCATGGTCTTTGCCCCTGAAACCGCCACGAATAGTATTGGCATTAACGGCGGAGCCGGAACCGTACAATTTGATAACACCTTTTTAGATACGATTAACACCGCCACCGTGACGCCCACCCAAGTCATTTTTGGTAATGAAACCGCAGGAACCGGCGCCGTCACCATTGGCAACAATTGGAACATCAGTGCCTACAACCTCTCCACAAAATCCGTCGGCGGCAGTGTGAGTGCCGGTAACATAACCGACGGAACCGGGAACCTTACCCTGGAAGGCCGAACCGGGAATGTTTCTTTTAATACCATCACCGGTTCCAGCGGAAGTTTTACAGGTACGGCCAGTAACACAATTAATGTCAACGGCAATGTAACCACCACCAACGGCGATATTACCTTAACTGCGGATTCGGATAGTAGTGGGGGAGGCAACTTAAATATTTCTAATAGCCTTTCGTCTACCGGTGGAGACATCACTTTATCGGGCGTATTTATTACTTTAGACTCAGGAAAAACCGTTAATAGTGGCGGCGGTTTAATCCAATCCACTTCTTCAGATGAAACCTATATGGCTGGGACTTTATTATCCGGTGGCGGTAATATCAACCTCACAGCCAGTACGGCGGTCAACGGATTTCTTGATATTGAGAACACGGTTGACTCCAGCGGCGGAAACATTACGCTTACAGGCGACAAACTTGATATTTATAACGTCGCATCGGTTAATTCTGGAGCGGGCAGTATTACCGGTACGTTCGCCCGGGATATTGATATCAGCCGTAGCGTCACCTCCACAAGCGGAAATATTAGTTTCACCGCCGATTCAGATGCGAATGGTTCCGGCGATATAAATCTCAGTGCGGCGATGGCTTCGGGTGGCGGCGATATTACGCTGCAAGCGGCGGACATGAGCCTAACCTCGGCTATTAACGCCGGAGCAGGCGATGTTCAGCTCATCTCTTCACAGTTGGGAGCGACCATTGGTTTGGGTGGCGCGGCTGGCGGACTTAATTTGTCTCAGGCGGAACTAAAGAATGTTGCGGCCAGTGACCTGATTCTGGGGAGTGATACCACCACCGGTACCATTGCCTTTGATTCTCTGAACATTACAGGAGAAACCTACAATCTCACCCTGAATACCACAGGAGCCATTACCGATGTCAGCGCCGGGGAAGGGTGGAATCTGGTTACGGACAATTCAATTAATATGACTATCACTGGGGGCGGCGGTACCGGCTCCGGTCAAATTGGTGGGGCAGGGGTTGCCGATCTGGACGTCGCCCTGCAGGGTGGCCTTTTTGATATTATCACCAATAATGCCGATATCTTTCTTGAAGAAAGCGGTGTGAATAACCTAGACATTAATACCATCTCCTCAAACGGCGGAGATATTAATCTGACCGCTGGATTGCGTATTCAAAACACGGGGGCCATTGATTCTGGCGGCGGAGATATTAATTTAATTGGTACGACCGACTTGAATGCCAACAACACCATCAGTTCCGGTGCCGGAACCATTACCGCTACCTTTGACGATGACATTAATGTCAATGCGGCCATCACCTCTACAGGCGGAGACATTATTTTCACAGCAGATTCGGATTCAAGTGGAGCTGGCGACATAAACATCGACGGAAATCTCACCGCTAGTACAGGTGATATTAACCTCACCACCACTTTAAATGATATTAACCTGGATTCCGGGGCAACGACACGGACCCATTCTGCAACGGACGTAACCATGAACGGCGTCAATATTAATATTGTGGATGCGGGAACCACTGTAACAGCAACCGGTGACCTCGGTGGTGGTGTAACTAATTATGATGATAACGCAGGAACACCCGCGGCACCGCCCATTACCCCGGGCGACACCATTAATGGGGGCGATTCAGGTGGAACCATTACCATTACAGGTGAGCTCCACAGTGTGGGAACCCTAACCGCTAATGGCGGTAATGGTAGCAATGTCACCATTGATTACGACGCCAGCAATTTAGATCTCACCAACGTGACCGTGAATCTAGCTGGCGGTGATGGTGTCATTACATTGGTGACTGACACCAACGCCTTGGATGACGGTACTATTGACGAACAAGTCGGAGGCGGTGGCGGCGGAACCCTAACCATCAATACCACCAACGGATTTGATGTAACAGGGACCAACTTTACCTCGACAGCAACCAATATCATTTGGAACGTGGATGATTTGGTGAATGTGAGTGGTAATCTCAATGACGCCACTCAAACCGTCACCACGAACACGGGTAACTTCACTCTGGTTGATACGGCTAGCGACCTGACCTTTGGCAATATTAGCACCGGCGGAGATTTTAGTGCGACAAGCGTTACGGATATTGATATCAGCGGCACGCTCACCACCACCAACGATAACATTAATTTAACCGCCGATTCCGACGCAAACGGAACCGGGGATCTAACGATTAGTGCGGCGGTAGCTTCGGGTGGCGGCGATATCACCTTACAGGCTTCGGACATGATCATCACCTCAACCGTTAATGCTGGAGCAGGCGATGTGCAACTCATCTCTTCGCAACTGGGTGCGACCATTGGTTTGGGTGGGGCCGCGGGTGGGCTTCAGTTATCTCAAGCCGAACTCGCTAACGTCGCAGCCAGTGATCTCATCATCGGAAGTAATACCACAACGGGTACATTTGCTTTTGATACCCTGAATCTGGCTGGCGAAACGTATGATATTACCCTGAATACCACGGGAGCCCTTACCGATGTCAGCGCCGGTGAAGGGGTCGGGGAAAACCTCTTCACGAACCAATCCAATAACCTAACCATTATTGGGGGGGGTGGCACCGGCGCCGGTCAGGTGGGTGGAGCCGGGGTAGCCGACATGGATATTGCCCTACAGGGTGGACTCTTTACCATCACCACCAATAATGCCGATATTTTTCTTGAAGAAGGCGGAGCAAATAACCTGGATATTAATGCCATCTCTTCAAACGGTGGAGACATTAACCTAACCGGTGGGCTACGTATTCAAAATACGGGGGTGATTGACTCGGCCGGCGGAAACATTAATTTAATTGGGGGCACGGATCTAAATGCCAACAACACCATCAATTCGGGCGCAGGAACCATTACCGGTACCTTTGCCGATGATGTGAATATCAATGCGGCGATCACCTCCACCACGGCAACAGGCGACATCTCTTTAACCGCCGATTCGGACGCAAGCGGAGCGGGTAATGTCAATGTTAACGCTGCTGGAAGTATTACCACCACCGGCGGCGATATCACCCTTGCCGGTGAAGATATAACGGTTTCAAGTACGTTAAGCTCAGGAGCCGGGCTGATTGATTTAACCTCAGCCGATGATATCCTGGTTGACGCGACGGGATCGATCACTTCGGCGGGCGCGGATATTACAATGACTGCAAACGGGGCAGGCGTTGATGAAGACGTAACGTTCGCCGCCGGATCGGTTGTGACTGCCGGAGCCGGAGATGTTAACGTCACCGCTGGCAGAGATCTGACAGCCACCCTAAGCAATGACATCAATTTTGGCGTCTTAACCCTTGGCGACGATGCCACTATCACCATTAATGGCGCCACCAATAATGTGACCTTCAATGGGGTCGGAAGCACCGCTGTAGATGACATTCAAGTCACCAATAATTCAGGCGGAAACATCACCTTTGGTGTGGGGTCAACCACCACTACTGCGGCCACTAACGGTTTAGCGGTTGATTTAATCACCACCACCGGCGATATTATCCTGAATGGAACCTTGGACATTACCACCGTAGATGGCGCTAAACCAACATTCACCACCGGCGGCGGTGATATTACCATTGGCGCCACCGGGTCGCTTATTTCCAATCAGGTCTGTGGAACCTGTGATATTCAACTCGAAGCCAACGGCGGAACCACCACCATTAACGGAGCCGTTACATCGGGTCGGGATTTAGATATCAACCTGAGTTCTGTAACCAAAGGGGCTGTGGTGATTGATGGCGCCACCCTGACCTTAGCCGACGATTTGGAGATCTGGACCAATCAAGTCGGGGCCACCATCGACATACAAAATTCCAACATCTCTTATACCGGTATGACCCTGTCGACCACAGCGAACACGAGTGGTATCAGCGTTGATGGGGCAACGACCTTAACCTATACCGGAACGACTCCGACAAGTCCTGAAAATGAAATTACCACCACCGGGGATAACAGCGCCATCTCCATTCTCACGGATATTACGTTAACAGGAACCGATCAGATTCAGAATGATAATGTCATTGACATTACAACCACGGGAAACAATTCGGGAATCACCCTGACCGGCGATGTAACAGCCGTTAATAGTGATTCTCTCGCAAACCCGCTGGGCTTAAACATCACCACAGCAGGATCCAATAGCGATATTTTACATTCCGGCGGAACCATCACCGCAAACACCGGTCCGGGTGATGCCACCATTACCATCAGTACCGCAGATAGCTCTACTATTACCACCGGCAATATCACCGGAGAAAATGTAACCATTGAAACAACGGACGCCGTTACCGCTGGAAACCATATCACCGTCAGCGGGGCTCTCACGGCAACCAAAACCGTCGACATTTCGACCGAATTGGGTAATATCGCCATCAACGGCAATTTAACTGGTGAAACCACGTCAATCGTCACCAATGGGGATGCGAGCGATATCTCATCCACCGGAACCATTGCCGGAACCACCACCTTAACCATTCAAACCTTAGGCGATGGCAGTGACATCTTAACCGGAAACACCTTAACCGGCGGCGCTACTACCCTATCAACCGCAGGACTCGCCTCGACCATTAATACCACAGGCGATATTAATGCCAATACCAATGTCGGCGATGATTTAACGGTTTCCACCACCGGCGATGATAGTTTCATTAGTATTAACGGCGATATCGCCGTTGACGATGTGGCCACCTTCACCACCATCGGACCAACCGACTCCCATATTGACCTTAAAAAAGATCTGGATACGGGCGGTAACCTCACCGTTTCCACAACCGGAACAGATAGTGAGATTGAATTTAGCCAGAATATTGTTAATACGATTACAGCCGGCGGTAATGCTACCATATCAACGGTTGGCGATAACAGCTTTATTGATATGGGTTTTGCTTCAAATGTAGGGATTGCCGCCATTGGAACCGTTGATATAGATACCAGTGGAAATGCTAGTGACATTGATATTTGGGGCGTTTCGGGTAATTCCATCCAGATAGATACCACCGGTAATAGCTCTTTTATTTGGACCAACGATTTGCAATCAGTAGCGGACACATCCATTTCAACCACCGGAACCAATGCCTATGTTCGATTAGATGGTTTTGGCGCCCCGCCGACAACAGCTATTGGCACCACGTTAAATGTATCCACCGCGAATACCGGTTCCTATATACAAGTAGATAATTCCCTAACGTTCGGCACCAGCGGCACCTTCACCACCACCGGCAATACATCCAATATCAACTTAAAGAAGAATATCGCCCAATCGGTGGCAGGCGCTAACTTAACCGCCTCCACCGCCGGAACCGACAGCGACATTATTGTCGGCACCTCAGGCGGACCATTTGCTAATATTAACCTAAGTGGAAACCTTTCCCTGACCACCACCAACGTGGGTGCGGCGGCGGATTCTGATATTGAAATCTACGGAAATATTGGAAACACGGTTGCCCCATCCACTTTAGCCCTTTCCACAGCAGGTGGGTTAAGCCATATCCTGCAACAGGATGGTAACATCACCGCCAACAACGCTACCCTATCCACTACTGGTAATTCTAGTGCCATTACCACCAACGGAACCCATAACATTACAACCAGCCTGAATGCGACAACAACCGGTGACAACAGCGGAATTACTCAAATTGGCACCCTGACAGCCGGTAGCGCCACATTAGATACCACCGGGACAACCGGCAGTGCCATTACCACCGGAGCTATTGCAACAACCAACGATATTACGTTATCTACTTCAGCTGTTTCCAGTGATATCGATACCAGCGCAGGCAATTTAACCTCTTCGGTTGGCGATATTAACCTCACCGCCACTTTGAGCGATATTAACCTGGATGCCGGGGCAACGACACGAGCCCATTCCGCAACAGATGTGACCATGAACGCCGTCAATATTAATATTGTGGATGCGGGAACCACTGTCACAGCAACCGGTGATCTATTTGGTGGTGCAACAAGCTATGACGACAACGCAGGAACTCCCGGAGCACCTCCTATTACCCCAGGCGATACAATTAATGCTGGCGATTCAGGCGGAACCATTACTATTACAGGCGAACTCCACAGTGTAGGAACATTAACCGCTAACGGCGGCAACGATGGCGATATCACCATTGATTACGACGCCAGCAATTTAGATCTTACCAACGTGACCGCGAATCTAGGCGGCGGTGACGGTGTCATTACATTGGTGACTGACACCAACGCCTTGGATGACGGCACTATTGATGAACAAGTCGGAGGCGGTGGTGGCACCGGAACCATTACCATCAATACCACTAACGGATTTGATGTGATTGGGAACAACTTTACCGCTGTGGCAAATAATATTGTCTTCAACGTGGATGACCTGGTTAACCTGACAGCCAGCGATTTTGGCGGAGCAACCGTTCAAGCCACAACCACGACTGGCGCATTTTCCATTGCTGACTCCTCCGCCAATAATCTGGTTATTTCTACCGTCAGCGCAGGCACCGACGTTAATCTAACATCCAATACAGGCTCCATTACCTTCGATACTATTGCTTCTACCGGTGGTGGAAATATGGCTCTTAGTGCAGGCACAACCATCGATGATAATGACGACGTCGGCGACAACATCACCACGACAGGTACACTCACCTTAACCAGTTCAGGCGCTATCGGTGGAGCTAATGCTCAAGGTTTGGATATCAACACCGGCAACATTATCGTCACCTCCACGGGTGGGAATGACATTGACATCACCGACTCAGGTGCCTTAACGATTGATAGTATTGCAACAGGTGGTGCAGGCGCCGTCACCCTCAACGCCGGCACCACACTCAACGACATCGACGACGTTGGCGACAACATCGTCACCACCGGCACACTCGACCTCACAGCAACCAGCCATATTGGTGATGCCTCCACACTCAACATTAATACCGGAGACGTCACAGCCACAACCGCTGGTGCGTCAACCATCGATATCACAGACTCTGCCGCTTTCACCGTCGATACCATTACCACCGGATCCGGCGCTGTCACCCTCAACGCCGGCACCACACTCAACGACATCGACGACGTCGGCGACAACATCGTCACCACCGGCGGATTAACCTTAGCGTCAACAGGAGCTATTGGCGGAACATCCACATTAAATATTGCGACGGGTGATGTTCAGGTGACTGGAACAGGTGGCAATGATGTAACCATGACTCATTCTGGAACGATGGCCACTTCAGGGATTCTGACCGGTGGCGATGGTCATATTACGTTAGTTGGTGCAACAGGTATTGACGCAACAGGTAATATTCAAACCAGCACAGCAGGCAATTTAACCATGACAGCAACTATTGGTGCGGTTGATCTTGATAGCGATGGTGTGGCTAGGACCCACCGGGCACGAGACATAACGGTGACCGGGGATAACATTAACATTATTAATGCCGCCACCTTGGTTGAAGCAACAGGTGATGATAATGGCGGAGGTACCACTTTAAATTTTGATGAAACCGTCACTCCTATCGTTCCAGGCAATACTTATACTGCCGGCAGTGATGGTGGGGTCATTGTATTTGACGGCGACTTTGCCAGCGTGGGAACCGTTCAGTCTAAAGGCGGTGGCGATGGCGAAATTAATATTAATTACGACACCACGGACCTCGATCTCACCAACGTCACGCTTCTTGCCAGTGGTAGCGATGGCTCCATTACCTTCTTAAATGATGTCCCTTCCGGTGCTGGTAATAATGGAACGGTTAATGAGTTGGCCAGTGGCGGTGGATTCAGCGGCGATGTAAATATCATAACCACCACCGGGGCTGATGTACTCGGAACCGGTACGGACATTCGAGCGAAAAATATTGTTTTCACTGTCGACGATCCGGTGAACCTAAGCGGTAACTTTAATGAAGCCGTGATTACGGCCACCACGACAACCGGTGATTTTACGCTGGTTGATACCACGAGTAACATCAACCTTGGCACCATGAATGTTGACGGTAATATGAGTGTGACAGCAAATGTCGGTACTCTGAGTCAAACCGGGAACACCACGGCCGTCGATGCAACCTATGCCACATTGGCCGATACGATGAATGTTGCCGTTACAGGCGACATCACATTGACAGGCGATTTAAACGTCACAACCGCTGGTGCCACAGCTAGTGATATTAATATAACCGGAGGGATTTCAGCTTCTAACGCAACCATTGCAACGGCTGGAACGACCAGTGGCATTGTTTTAGCCAATGGGGTCGGTGGACTGGCGATTACCAACACACTGGACATTGATACCATAGGTGATAACAGTGCTGTAACCCAAACAGGTGCCCTCACCGCAGCGACAGCTGATATAGACACCACCGGAGCCAGTTCAGCAATTAGCCAGACGGGCGCTGTCAATGTAACAACCATGACAGCCAATACCACCGGCGATAACGCAACAATTACCTTAAACGATAGCGGCGGCGGGGTTGCCGTAGGAACAACGTTGACTCTGAGAACCACCGGAGATAGTGCGGCCGTTAGCCAAACCGGTGCCGTTACAGGAACCGGAAACATTACCCTGGAGACAACCGGTGACGTACTAAGCACGGTTAGTCAGAGTGGCGGTATAACGGGTAACAACATTATATTAGAAACCACAAGCGCCGATGTCACGGTTACAGGTGATTTAAACGCCACAACCAATATTACGATTGACCCAGATGGCACCGGAGCTGCTAATGCGCTTATTACAGGCAATGTGACTGCTGGTAATCGTGTGAATGCTCAAGTACAAGGCGTGGGCAGCGGTGATTTAACCATTACCGGCAATGTCACTGCAACAGCGGGTTTCTTGACACTAACAACGGATGCAGGCAATATCGCCATTGGTGGCAACATTACTTCGAATAGTGCCGCTGGTTTGGGCGACGATGTCAATATTCAAGCCGGTATTAATGATTCGGATAGCACCTTTAATGTTACAGGGAATGTAAACATTGCATCAAGCGCCGATAAAAATGTAACCGTCACCACGGGTACGGGTAATGTTTTCGACAAAATCGATTACACGGCGCCCCTCACACTGGAAAGCCTGACCTACCTCTCTAAAGGAGCGGCGACATCCATCACCGTTGGAAACAGTGTAACAACGGATACAAATATTGATATTCAAACCCAGGACAACTCATCCAATATTACGGTTAATGGCAATTTAACCTCTACAGCGGGCAATGTTATTGCATCAACACTTGGTACGGATAGTGACATTAGTTTGACCGGTGGCATTAACGCTGTCGACGCAAACATCACGGCCACAGGAACTCAAAGCAGCATTACACAAACAGCCGGAGACATCTCTCTCTCCGGAGACCTCACTCTCACCACCACTGGAGCAACAGAC
>JAJCZA010000027.1 GCA_029262635.1 Vampirovibrionales bacterium
TTTCCACTAATATAAACATGTTCATGATAGAGTCATTTCAGCATTTGTCAACTGAGACATTCCTCAGTTTCTCCTCAGTTGGAAAATTTTCAAAGTTTACATGCGGGTGTAACTCAGCTGGTAGAGTATCTGCCTTCCAAGCAGACTGTCGCGCGTTCGAATCGCGTCGCCCGCTCCATTTCTATACAAAGTGAAGCACGAAGCAATTCCTCACTTTGAACCCCAAAAAACGATAAAAGCCTCTAACCACGGGGCTTTTGTCGTTTTTAAGGACTCCTCAGTTTCACATCCATGTATCATGCTTGGGTTGGTGGCCGATGACATGCCCCATGAAGTCTTTGAGGGCGCTGTCTAGGCGTCGGTCTCTTTCATCGGCGATGGATTGGTCTACGTCACGGGCCATTTGTTCGGTCCAGTAGGCGACGGCCATTGCTAGAACATCGAGACGGTCATACTCGGCCAATGCGCCCCGCTCTTTGGTGATACGGGTCATTTGGTAAAAGAGTTGGTATTTCAAGGATTGTTCCGAGGCGAGTGCCTGGGTGGATTGGTAATCTTGTTCGACGAGCTTTCGGTCTACAATCAAACGGTGTTGGTTCAAAACAGGTTCTAAAGTATCGATGAGACGTTGTTCTTTCTGCTTGTGGTGGTGAATTTCCTCCATTGTCACTGGGTGAACCTTGGCCATGACAGGCTTTAACAACTGCATGAACATCCCATCGCCAAAGTTGGATTCAATCAAGACCCGGTTGACCTGTTGCCGCTTGGCGACTTCAGCCAGCTTTCTTAAGGTCTCCTCAGAATACCCGCCTGCAAACCCACCAGAATCCTGAAATTAGAGCGGAGTTTGTTAATTGGTATAACCGTCAGAATTAAAAGGAAGTGCCGAGTTATTGGGCACCTCTACGTCATCCACCACAATCAAATCCGCACGAGAGCCCGCCAATTGTCCCGTAATCCCTACGGATTTTACCGAGGGTGCTAGATCCGCCGTGGCTGGTCCCACATCAAAACTAATTTTAGAATTGCGTTGATCGCCGCTGGGCTTGAGGTGTTCGAGTTCTTGCATGTCCATAATAAGGCGCATGGCAAAGGTCGTGAAGTTATCGGCATGGAATTTACTCGCCGAGACCACCAGAATCTTGAGTTGTGGATTCCGATACAACGCCCAACACACAAACGCCACCGTAATCCAGCTTTTCCCCACCCCTCGAAAGGCTTCGATAATCGCCCGACGCGGGCCACGCTTCTTAAAAATTTGTTGCAGCCAATCCGCCATATCATATTGAATGGGCGTTGGCTCAGGCAGTCCGAGAAATTTCCAGACCACAAACAAAAAGACCCGAAAATCTAATAAGGGATCTCTAGTATTCTTCATTATGGTCGGTTCTTGAGTTTAGATATATGATATTGAGTATCGGACGTAGCACTCAAAAACCCTCCTGCTTGTTCGCTTTGTACATACGCAATAAGAGATGAAAAATGAACAATGACGCTCTACGCTTGGCTCGCAACATCCTGTTCAGAAGCTTTGTAGTCGGACTAGCCCTCACTGCGGTGATGATGGTATTAACCATAAGCTTTTGGGTACCATGGACTGCTCTGGCCACTCGCTTGTTCCATACCGACACGGCAACATTAACGCCGATGGTACTAAAGTTTTTTGTGGATATCCGGTTTTTCTTGGTCTTTGTGTTGCTCACACCGGCACTGGCAATTCACTGGACCTTAAAAAAAGAATGGGACGGAAAAAACTAAATACTGTTCGTCTCTTCATCCCCAAAATGCGGCAATCGATCCACCAGTGCTTCCAAGGTACTGGGCTTGGGACGTTTCGTTGCCATATCGTGATCCCGCAAGAATTGACGAATCACCGCCCGGTCGCTGGCTTTGACTTTTCCTGATTTGACAAGGAGGAGTAAATCTTCCAGAAAGAGCTCATAGAGGGCATCCATTTTTTCAGATTTTGACATCAATGACCTCCTTTAAAACTGCCCATGAACCACGCCACCAAACTGGCAATGACGGCTGAGGCTCCGAGTTGCCAAGAGCGATACATCTCTAGCTTGTTGAGTCGCTTGCCATGATCATCGAGTTGATTAATGATCCGATCCTGATGCGCCAGAATAGCGTCGAGCTTACCTTCGACTCGTCCCAGATGGAGAAGCACTGTTTGTTCAATCTCTTTATTCATCATCAAATCCTCCGCTTGGCATTGAGTTTTATCTTGAGCTGATCCAATTCCGTTTGCTTAGCAGGTATTACGGAAAGATTGTCGAGTATAAATTGTGCGGCTTGTCGAATAACATCGAGATCGGTTTCTTGATTAATGAGTGGCTGCCAGGTTTGAGACTCTCTGTCCCAGAGCGTATTCGCTGGCCTCACGGGCGCAACTGGATCATTGCCCTGCCGGTCTCCGGCATAGACAGTACCGTTTTTGTCAATCCACATTAGAAATTCCTCCGTAAAAGATAGCCCGCCTTCCAACGAGCAAAGGCTAAACCGGAAGCCACCCCCGTATCCTGATTAATCGCCATTCCCAAAGCCGTGTAATTACCCAGGGTGTGGGTCATGGTGCGGTGATTATTAATGACAAGCGTGTCGCCATAACTGACGGAAGCGTGCCCTTTAAGAGGAATATAGAGTCGTTCGCCCGGCTGATAGCCAAAATCAGGCATCAAGCACTCATAGTAAAGCGTGACGTCCAGCAAATGCGTGCCGATATTATGATCCTTCACCGTCTTCAATGCCGAAGATAACGTCTTTTGTTCGCCTTGATAGGTTCCACGGTAAGCGTAGGAACGAACATCAATCACACTGGTCGCATCTGTTTCTGCTTCTCCCAAAAACAAGCGTTGCTTAATTTGCCAAGCACTCGGTGCACCATAGTGCATCTTGAAAGTGGTTAAATTAAACCAGTGAACATCTGGAGTAAAACTTGATGTTGGTGGCGTAAAGGCTCCACCATATCGAGCCGTATCCACGGAAACCCGCAATTCGTCAAACTTAGCGTTAATCGGGCTACCCCCTACATTAGTTGACCCCACGTAAAGCCCTTGCGTATTGGCAATCCGTGTCGTGCTGGCCACCGTGATTTCTTCGGCCCCATCTATATAAACGCGATATGTGGTGCCGTCGTACTCAATCACCAAGTGATACCATTGGCCCGTATTTAAAACCGTCGTTCCAAAAAGTGCACTGGCAATGCTAAAACTACTGCCGTCTCCCAGCCAGAGTCGAAGCTTGCCGGTATCAAAATTCAACTGAAGCGTGTTGGCCGTTTCCGCATTGAAGATCGTGGCAATCGTTGTGTTGTTGAATTGAATAAAGGTCTCTAACGTCCATCGCTCACCCAGAACTTCCATGTTGGTGCAACGAATATAATCCCCGACCCCATCCAAGCTTAAACAAGATGAGCCAAATTTAAAATCAGAAGTAGAAATTTGAGCATCACCAAAAGCTTCCCAGATGTTTCCAAATTCATCGGCAAACGTAGTACTCCCATTCGTTCCTTCAAAGTGAAGCAGGGCATGTTTTCGAGCATCAAAGCTAACCCCGTATTGCGGCGGAACCAGCGTACTCCCCAAAGAGACAAAGCCGGATCCAATACTGAGTTCCCCGTAGAGATAGCTCAAATTACTGGCGGGTAACAGTCCAAAAGAACTGTCATAGTTGATCTTCGCCATATAATCACTGGCCCCATTATCATTATAGCCATCGGTAAAGGTCATCCGAATAGGAACACCACTACCAGTTAGCAGGGGCTGAAGTCCGGTGCCCGTGGTAATAAAGTCTGCCTTACCCTCGCTATCCACCGGACCTTCCAATACCGTTTGGCGATAGCCCGTCTTAATGAGCGACACCGAACTATCCAGCTTGGCCGAAGTCACAGATGCATCGAGAATTTTACTCGTGGTCACGGCATCATTGGCCAGATGTACCGTATCAATAGAGCTATCTACATAGTGTTCTGAGTCAATGGCGTTATCCGCAATCTTGCTGCCATCAATCGCATCAGCATCAATGTTCGCATTGGAAATACTATTGAGTAAAGCTAAAGCACCTAAAAACGTGTGTTGATACCCGGTCTCATCAGAACGCACCTGAAAGAATTTCAAGGCATCCCCCGTCAATGGCGGAAAATTTATATTCTGCCCGCTGATAATCAACCCAAGCGTTTGACCCAAAGTGGCTGCATCGTTGGTATCCACACCATCCGATAAATTCTGAATCACCTTGTTGTTGGCATCCCACTTTCCGGTAGACCCTAAGCCCAGCTTATTCACCAGATCGTCATAGGTTTCCTGCATGATGTAGAAATTCTGAAGCGCCGAGGTATCGAGGTCGCTTTCACCCAGTAACGATCCATCCTGAAAGTCCACAATCCGACTGTCCGTCGGTGTCTTGCGACGGACTTCCACAACGGCTCCGTTGGCGGGAATGCTTGAAGTTTTCACCGTGGCCGACGTGGGAAAGCTAACACTGGAATCAATTACCCCGTCCACTTTCACCTCGATATGACTCTGACTCAGATACGCAAACGGAATATTAAACGTATCCGTTGCCCCATCCCCGACATATTGCACGAAGGATAAGGGCATATTATTTCTCCATTATTGTGAGTGTTTAACGAACCCAGCCCTAATTAAAGGGTCGAACAACCCCTCCATATTAAAAGCCTCGGCTAGTTTAAGTCGAGGCTTGTTCGTTACAAATTTATTTTACTTTATTCGTCTGGCCAACGTTGAGCTTGATGGTGAATCCTCAATATCTCAACCGCTTCTGAAATAACCCGATAGCGGATAGAATAAGGCGTTCTTGGCACCACAATGGTATGAACCCCTTCTATTCGCCAAGGTTTTCCTAATTGAGGGTATTTCTTCAGGCTTTGAACCGTTTCATAAATCGCCCGTGCAACCGACTGGGCGGCCCTGGGGTCCTCTTGGGCAATGTATTCAACCGCCTGTTCCAGGTTTCGTAGTACGCCTTTAAGCCATCGAATTTGCATCAGGCAACCACTTGGCAAAGGTATCTGCGACTTGTTTGTCCGACGCAAACTCTCCGGCATCGGCTTCAGCAATTGCCTTTTGAATATCTTCTAATTGCCAGCGATGCACATCTAAATATAAGGTGATGGCTTCGGACAGCACAAAGCTCCGATCCCGCTGGATAGACGACGCAATCTCATCCAAAGCATCTTTCATCTGACTTTCGAGTCGGAATGTGATGACTTCTTTTTCAGATTTAGCCATGAATCAAATGCCTTTTATTATAGTGTAATACTTTGTATTTTATCATATTACACCACGTCTCGCAAGCCCTATTGGCCAAATTCAAAGATAGGGGCGTAAGTATCTGGATTAAGGGTGTTATCAGAAGACCCCGTGTCACCTTGCAGAAGCTCTTGCAGATCATCCTGACTTTGGACTTTAGGGATGATCTTCTTGATTTCTAAAACTCTGGCAAGCCCTTCATCATTGCCATTTTTGAATCCTTCCAACAATAACTGTTCCATGGCGGCATCCCGGTATCGGGCCACTTCATTACGGAGCATGAAAACCTTACCACCTTGACCTTGAAACTCATGAGACGTGAACGGATCCGAAGCTGTTTGATAGTCTTCAGACTGAATGACTTCCTTGAGCATATCGGTGAGGGTTTTTCCTTCCATGTCTTCTCGAAAATGTAATAAGCCCACCTCGCCAATGAGTTTGTTGAGTCGCTCATATGCGGTCTTTCCGTCTTTGTTTCTGAACTGACTGAGGAGTTGTCGATCTCGATTAGACACCGTATCGACTTGTCCGCCCTGTTGAGAGAGCTTTAAGACTTCTACGTCTACTTCATCCATATCCGAACGAGTATAGAGACTGAGAATCGGTGTTAATGTCGGCTTGCCTCGAAAGTCATATTGCACCGGCACGTTCTCGGATAAAAATGGCGTTCGATTCCGCATAGCATCCACAGCCGTCCGAGCATCTCGATAGAGCGGATCCTGCATCTGCCGCACTGCCTTGGACACCGACGGCACAAAACTGCCCGACAAATCATTGGCGAATCTCTCCACGGAACCCAAATCGCCATACGCCATCCCACCAATAAGATCCATCGTATCAATCAAGCCCGTTAAGTACTTTCGACTGGTTAGATTGCTGGTAATACTGCCGACTAGCTTGGCATAAAACTCTTGGGTATCTCCTCGTTTGCCTGCCTTTTGGGCTTCCATGAAATCGGCAATGACCGTGAAATACGTTGAATAGGGCTCAAATCGAGCCAGCTCAAAAAAACGATAGCCACCGGGTGAATTTTCATCCGGGATGCGAATGGAATAGGGTTTCCAACCGGCTTTCTTGAGCTGGTTTCGGAGTTGCGGATTGGTCGGCCCCGAACCCGTAATCGTCCCTTGGGATACCAGCCCCGCTGCTGTCGCTAAAAACATAGAGCCCGTCACCATCTCGCCAATGCGTCGAGATTGCCGGAGTCCACCCGCTCTTAAGTCATCTCGAACCGCTTGACTCAAAATAACGTTCACACCGGGCACATGGTTCAAAACATCTTCAATGAGATTCACAGGCGTTCGGATAAAGGGAGAAATATTCTGCATGGCAAAACCAAAACCGCCGCCGGATTCGGAACCCTTTTTGAGCAACAGTCCCACCCTCCCAAAAATCGTATCCTGCGTCATCTTCTTGGAGAAATTGGCGTCGGTGGCGTATGCAAAGACCCGACGGCCAATCTCGTCTTCTCGAAGCAAGGCTCCATTCTGACTGAAATATTTCTGAAACCCGGATTCGATAAATTGACTCAGCTCTTTGCTTCCAGGAGCCAATCCTTGGGAGAGTCCTTGTTCACTGAGTTCTGAATATAGCATGCCCCGACCATTCAAGTTGAGAAAAAATTCATCGGCCCCGTTGAGTAACGTCGTAGGAATATCAATCACTGCCCCGAATGTTCGGAGTCCTGTACTCCATATTAGCGAGGTCAACTTCCCTGTGTCGCCATCTTCAATGGCTTGGCTAATTTGTTGGCTACTGAGTGACGTGCTCCCCAAAATTGTTACCAGGGGTTGTTAGAGATTTCCGTAAAATAGAGTCAAAGGAGATCTCGAATGAAACCCAAACGATTTACCGAAGAACAAATAGTCAGAACCCTGCAAGAACTGGAAGCAGGCGGCA
>JAJCZA010000028.1 GCA_029262635.1 Vampirovibrionales bacterium
CATCTGTTTCTTTTATACCCAGCCCTCTGGTGCTTTAAGTCTGTTTTAGGACCCTTTTAGACTATCTCTATGATAAGTTTCGACCAAATACCCTAAAGCTGAACCCAAAACAGCGAGTCATATTAAGTTATATTAAGCACATCCCAGCAGAAACCTCGACTAGCCATCAAGTGATTGATTTTAAAGCGATTAAAAGCAAAAAATGTGATTAACCTGCTTTAGATTTTTAATATTTTAAGACTGATTAATAAAAGCAATGAAAAAGCACGGGAATAGACCCGTGCCGTATTGACTTTTCAGGGGGAATCGTCAATAGAAAGTGGTTAATAAACGCTTAAGCGTTCAGGGGTATAAGGTTAATAAAAATAAGCTCGAACACCGTAAAACCATCTATCTTATTATACGAAGGTTCAATAGGAATCCACCCGGCTTTAAGGATTAATTAATGATCCTGTGATCCCGACGGATCCAGAATGTTTATCATGGCGCAGGGTTAGAATAACAACGGTGAATTTCATCAATACCATCAAGTATATCCTGGGATAAGTTTAATTGGATACTTTCAATGTTTTCCTTTAACTGTCCCATCGTTGTGGCACCCATAATATTACTTGTCACAAAATCACGACTATTCACAAAGGCTAACGCCATTTTTGCCGGACTCAACCCGGACGCTCTCGCCAGATTCACATAACGCTCGGTTGCGGACAAGGCTTGCGGATTGGAATAGCGATCAAAATTTTCGAAAAGCGTTAAACGAGCATCCTCTGGGGACGCCCCATTCATGTATTTTCCGCTAAGCAGCCCAAAGGCCAGAGGCGAGTAAGCCAACAAACCACATTGCTCCCGAATAGAAATTTCAGCCATACCCACTTCATACGAACGGTTTAATAAGCTATACGGATTCTGTACACTCACCATACGAGGCCCTTTACCTGAATCCGCCCAATTTAAAAACCGCATGGTTCCCCACGGAGTTTCATTAGAAAGTCCCACATGCCGAACCTTACCGGATTGAACCAGATCCGCCAAAACGGACAAGGTTTCCTCCAGCGGTACAAAAGATTCGCCCGGCACATGAGTATAACCCAACGCACCAAAATAATTGGTAGTGCGATCCGGCCAGTGGAGCTGGTATAAGTCGATATAATCGGTTTGAAGCCGTTTCAGGCTCTCCTCAACAGCGGCCAGAATATTTTTACGGTCCAACTGGCATTGCCCCTTTCGGATCCAGTTCATTTGTGTTTCACCCACCACCTTAGTGGCCAGTACCACTTGCTCTCGATTTTTCCGACTAGCAAGCCAGGTGCCAATATAGGTTTCCGTTAACCCGCTGGTTTCCGCCCGAGCAGGGACCGGGTACATTTCTGCAGCATCAATAAAATTGACGCCTTGGGCCAAAGCATAATCCAATTGCTCATGAGCCTCTGCCTCTGTGTTTTGCTGTCCCCACGTCATGGTACCCAGCCCAATCACACTTATCTTAATATTCGTCTGCCCTAAGGCACGGTATTCCATCGATTAATCACTCTCTTAAAACAATCATTTAAAACAACAGCAAGCCCAAAATAAAAATACTGCCCCCAATACCCATTAAATAGAGGGTGAAGGGTAAGATTTCCTGCGCTCGTAACCGGGTAATGCCTAAAAGAGGCAAAGCCCAAAAGGGTTGCATCATATTGGTCAGCTGATCGCCATACGACATAGCCATCAAGCTTTTGGCAAACGAAACACCTGCTGGGCCAGCGGCATCTACAATAATCGGCCCCTGAACCGCCAACTGCCCACCGCCACTCGGAACAAACACGTTAACGATCCCTGCGCTAACCAAGGTCAAAAGGGGGAAAGTCATCTCATTAGAGAATGCAACCATGAAATCCGACAAGATCGTAATTAACCCAGAATATTTAATAATCCCGGCAATGCCGGCATAAAGCGGAAACTGGATTAAAATCCCGGTAGCACCACCAATGGCCTCTTCTACCGCTATCACGTATTTACTCAAATCACCAAACAAAACAATCCCCAACCCCAAAAGAACAAAGCTAATATAATTTGGCGTTAAAAACGATAGTGACAAACCGGACACCCCACTGGAGGAACCAAACAAGGCATTATTTAAAGCAAAAAACAGAATCGTCCCCCCAAAAAGATAAGCCAACATGGGTGAGCGATCCAGCCGCTCCGCACCAATGGGTTCATCCGTATGCTCATAGGGCTGTGACACATTTAGGTGATCTACATTCGTCGGTTTCAACCGAGTACCCAGCCAAGCCATAGCCAAGGGGAGAACCACTAATAACGCAAGGGAAACAGTGAGGTTCATCGAAGAAAACAAGGTTTCGGAAAGGGGAATCATACCAATGGAATCCGATAGAAAATGCCCGGCTTCTGCAACTTTAAGCGGTGCGGATCCTGATAGGCCGCCATGCCAAACCATCATGCCCGAATAACCCGCCGCTCCAATTAAAGGATAGTTAATGGCATACCCGTTTTGTTCGGCATGTTCGCCGACTTTCCGGGCAAAAATCGCACCAAACACAAGTCCCAATCCCCAGTTTAGTAAACCCACAAAAACCGTCAGCAGGGTTACAATACCAGCGGCCCTCGCCGTAGTCGAGCAATATTTGATCACCTTCCGAATTAAGGCATCCGCCGGTTTAGTTAGTGCCAACACGTGGCCCAAAACCAAAATCAACATCATCTGCATGGAAAATTTTAATAGGTCCCAAAAACCGGTTTCCCAAAACTCACCAATTTGTATCCAGTAAGGTTTTTCAGTCATCTCAGCCGGTGAAGTGAGTACAAAGGCTAGGATCATGGATAAAAACGTTAGTAAAACCGCAATGGTAAAAGGCATCGGTAAAACCGAACGAGCCGCTCGAATAAAGGCCTCTGAAAAACTCATATCAGTAAACTCTCCCCTGAATCTTATTAATGGCTCAAACCACAGCCCAAATTTCTACGCCATTTTAGCAAAAAAAAACATCGCTTTATACGATGAGAATCGACTCAGATGCCTGAGGGTTTATTTTTGTCTCCATCAGGCCATAACCACGTTTTTCATTTGCCCAATTTTATGGAGCATTTCTCTAGACGTGGTAACAAAACTACCTAGAACAGCCCCTGCCAAAGTAATTCCCGCAAATAATACGCCCCCCCAACGCGAGCGTGTGTAAGCCCAGGCAATCGCCCCAGCAGTCACGCCACCCATTCCTCCGGTCATTCCCCCCTTAAGAGCCGCCTCAGGGAGATCTGTCAGGCTATTCAAGGTAATATCCACGGCCGCATCGGTTTTTCCCATAAAACTATCCACTTGAGGGAGACCGGTAGAAGGCAATAGCGACATTGTCGGGCGTACATGGGTATTTTTAAAATGCTCGGGTCGGAATGACCGGGCCGCATGAACAGACGGCCCCTGCAAACTACTCACCAAATGGTTGTAGGTAATATTAGATTGTGATGGCGTTACGGACACAGATTTTCTCCAGTGAGTCGAATAAAGAGGTGCCATTATAAATATGCCTGTAGGCAATTATAGCAAAAACCCTCAAAGAAAACTTGTGCGCTTATGGGCATGAGCGTCCTCTCACAATTTAACAATTCGCAACAATATCCTCTCTTTTTTCGAATACACATCTACCGCTTATAAAGCGGCGCCTCCAAAAAGGTGATGTACAGGGAAAGGAACCCTGCTAAAATGAGAGAAATTGTAAGAAATCTGTTTATATCAGAGAAAATTTTAGACTCATGTCACGTCCCTCAATGCCCCCCGAGCTAAATTCCCAGGACATCCTGCTCCAATCACTGGAAACGCCGGTTGTTGTTCTGGATGCCTTTGGAAAAATTCTATGGGGCAACACCGAAGGAAAAAGGCACATTAAAACACTGAAGGACAAAATAGAGGCGCTTCACTTACGTACCTATAAAAAAACGGCTTTCCTATTCGACGATTTCCTTCAGCCCCTTTGCTCCACCTCATTAGAAGTTGGGCATGAACGGGTACGCTTCTCCCCTCTCTCTAAAAATGAGACGCTGGTCGAATGGCTCCCATTAACCTGGCACGAAGAACTACAGGTGCTACGAGAAGTCGGTGAAGCGGTCAATTCCTCTCTGATTTTGGAAGACATGTTTGAAGCCCTGGGCGATGTTTTACATCGCTATATTCCTTACCGGGAAGCGACCATCGTCATTCTCGATGACAGTCAGAACGGCATTAAGATTTTAGTACGCATGCAAGAGGACGGCACCCTGGAAATATCCGGTGAAAACAACGCCTTTGCCGGAAACGACGCCCTGATTCATCGCCTACTCAACGATCCTCAACCGGCCTTTTATCACCCCAACGAATTACCGGATTCCGCCGCCTTCTTGCCAGAAACCGCCTCAGCTCTTGTTATTCCGCTTATCAGCAAAGGGCTTGTTATTGGCTTGGTGGCCATGGCTTCAGGCACGGAAAACCTGTTTCAACCCTATCATCAGACCTTACTCTCCGAGATTGTCGAACCCGTTGCCGTTGCTGTAGAAAACGCAAAACTCTACTGGCAAACTCAAGCGCAAGCAGGGCGAGAATTTTTAATTAACCAGCTGACTCGAGCCATCCGGCAATCGCTGGATATTAATGCCATCCTTAGTACGGCCGTTCAGGAGCTGGGTAAGGTAATGGGAATTAGCCGATGTTATATTCATTATTTTCCGGATAAACCTGCCGAGGATGCACCTCAGGTGTTCGAGTATGTCCTGCCGGGGATTAATCTTATTTCAGATGACCAGTTATTCGCCCTGTCGTTTGAAAAAAAAGTGTTTAGTCAAAGGCAAAAGGCCTTGCAGGGTAAAGAAAAGTCTGATATTTCAGAAGATGATTGGCAGCGGGTATATAACCCCTTTGTTCTCAATGATATTCGGGACTGTCCTTCCTTTTTAGAGGCCGAATCCTTTTTAAGCATCCACAGTGTCCGTTCCCTTGCCGTTTTCCCTATTTTAATCCGAGAAAAAATGGTGGGTACCATCACCCTACATCAGTGCGATGCTTTCCGGGTTTGGGTAATGGAAGATATTGAACTCCTGAAAGCAATTGCGGAACACCTTGGAGTCGCACTACATCAAGCCAAGCTTTTTTTGGAACTGGAACAACAGAAAACCACGTTGGAAAAAACCCTTCAGGAGCTTCAACAGGCGCAGGTCCACCTAATTCAGTCAGAAAAAATGGCCATGCTTGGTCAGTTTGTCGCTGGAATCGCTCACGAAGTGAACACCCCACTCGGTGCCATGGCCAGCAATAACGAAACCCTGCAAAGCTGTGTTAAAAAACTAAATGAAGCTGAAGCGAAAGGAGAACAAGCCGATCCCAAATGGTTGAAAACCATGGAAAGCCTACTGGACATCAACCGATTGGCCTCAAGCCGGATCAAGGATATCGTGCAAAACCTCCGAAATTTTGCCCGTTTGGATGAATCCGAACTGAAGAGCGTTGATCTAGCTGAAAATATTGACAGCACCTTATTACTATTAAAAAATGCATTGCTCACCCAGGGCATTACCGTGGAAAAACGAATTCCTGAAGAGACCCCCAGGATTGAATGCTTTCCGGGACTGCTGAATCAGGTGTTTATGAACATGCTGGTCAACGCCATGCATGCCCAGGAAGGGGTGGACAAAGGGTCCATTGTGATTGAAAGCGTTTTTAATCCAGAAGAAAAGCAGTTGCGCGTTTCCATTACAGACAAAGGTAAGGGCATCCCCGAAAGCGATTTAGCCCGCATTTTCGATCCTGGCTTTACCACCAAAGGCGTAGGCGTGGGGACGGGCTTGGGATTGGCGCTTTGCTTTAAAATCGTGGAAAAACACCACGGACGTATTGAAGTAAAAAGCACCGTCGGCCAAGGCACCACCATGAGCGTCATCATCCCCGTCTCTCAGAGAAAAACGTTGTCAGCTGACCCTTTGAAATAAAGCTTTTAGGCAATAATATCACTTTATTAGACCTGTCCCCTATCAAAACAAACTTTGCCGGATAATACTAAATCCCATAAATAAAACCAGCCTCGCCGGTTGATTTTGTGAGGCGGGACGGGGATAATGAGTGGATTATTGAGTCAGTATTGAAAACAGGAATTAGACAACCACCATGAGCCAGACACATGCGTCCTCGGATACCTTTTTTGCAAAACGGAGCCACTTTTGCGGCGATTTAACCCCAAAACAGATTGGCGAAACCATAACGGCTAATGGCTGGGTACATGTGAGCCGGGATTTGGGCGGTATTGTCTTCATTGAAGTCCGGGATCGTACCGGGCTGCTCCAATTGGTGGCGGATCCTTCCAAAAATCCGGAGATTCACGCTGTCTTTAACACCCTTCGTTCAGAAGATGTGATTAGCGTTACCGGTCCTATTACTCACCGACCGGAGGACACACTAAACACGGACCATGTGACCGGTGAAATTGAAATGTACCCAACACAGGTCGACATCCTTAGTCGCTCGACGGTACTGCCTTTCCAGATTAACGATGACGATGATGCGGATCGGGTGGACGAGGGCCTTCGGTTGAAGCACCGTTACCTGGATTTACGCCGCCCCAAAATGTTCAATCTGATGAAAAAACGCCACGAAATCGCTCAAACGGTTCGTCACTACCTCAATCAAGCCGGTTTTCTTGAATTAGAAACACCAATTCTTGTCAAAGCCACGCCGGAAGGCGCAAGGGATTATCTTGTTCCCAGCCGGGTTCATCCAGGCGAATGTTTTGCCCTGCCCCAATCGCCACAAATTTTTAAACAGCTCTTCATGGTTTCCGGTATGGAGCGCTATTACCAGATTGCCCGCTGTTTCCGCGACGAAGACTTACGGGCAGATCGTCAGCCTGAATTCACGCAGGTGGATATTGAGATGGCCTTTGTTAGTCAGGACGACGTGTTGAAACTCGTAGAAGGCCTGATTGAAGATGTCTTTAAGGTGGCGGGGGTTGAAATAAAAGCTCCCTTTCCGAAACTTTCCTGGAAAGACGCCATGAATCGGTATGGATCCGACAAACCCGATCGTCGCTACGGGTTGGAATTTGTGGATTTAACCGATGTGTTTGCCACCAGTGAGTTTACCGCCTTTAAAGGACCCATCGAGTCTGGCGGAGTCGTCAAAGCCATTCGGGTGGAAGGGGCGGCGTCATATGCTCGAAAAGAGCTAGATGATCTTCAGATTGAAGCAAAACGGTATGGCGCCAAAGGATTGGCTTATGTCGTCTATTCAGAAGAAGGCCCTAAATCTCCTATTCTTAAATTTTTCAGTGAAGCTGAGAAACAGGCTATCGTGGAAAAGACAGGCGCAAAAACCGGGGATGTCGTATTTTTCATGGCTGATGGATTTGTAAAAGCCTGCACCGTATTAGGACGATTCCGAGAACACTTTGCCCGGCGTCATAACCTAATTGATGAATCTCGCCATGAAGTGCTTTGGGTCGTTGATTTCCCCATGTTTGATGTAAGCGATAATGGTGGGTTATCCCCCAATCATCACCCCTTTACTTCGCCCTGTCCAGAAGACATCCCTTTACTGGATACAGACCCGGGAAATGCTCACGCCCTAGGGTATGACTTGGTTTATAACGGTCATGAAATTGGTGGCGGCTCCATCCGGATTCACCAGAAAGAACTACAAGCCAAAATTTTCGACATTTTAGGACTCTCTCCCGAAGAAGTGCAACAAAAATTCGGTTTTTTACTGAAAGCCTTTGAATATGGCACCCCGCCCCATGGTGGGTTAGCCCTTGGCTTTGATCGTATTGTGGCCCTGTTAACAAAAACAGAAAGTATTCGGGATGTTATCGCCTTCCCTAAAACGAACCATGCTGTTTGCCCTCTAACAGAAGCCCCTTCTGCCCCCAGCGACGAACAATTGGCAGAACTCCACATGAAATGGAATATCAAAGAATCGGAGAAAAAAGAACCCACTCCAGCTCAATAAGCTCAGTAGGAGATTTAACGGCCCATCATTTTTTGCAGATTTTGTCTTTGTTCTGGGTTCAGCTGCTTTTTCTTCTTCATAAAAATGGAAGTCGCTTCACTGCGAAGTTTATCTTCGTTCTGTTGCAGGCGAGACTGAATCATCATGACCTGACCCTCGTTGGCGTTGGGATCATTAATGAGTTTTCGAAGGGTCTGCCGATCACTTTTTACTTGAGGGTAAAGCTGACTATAAGTCTGGCGCCACTCGTTTTCATACTGGTTAATCACAGTTTGTTGCGCTGGTGTCAGGCTTAAGGCATTAAAATCCACTTCTGCCCATCCCGTCATCAGCTGCCCTTGAATCACAATCGAAAAAATAAACAGGACAATGCCAGCAAGAAGGGGGCATTTCAAATTTTGATGTCTATCATATTTATTTAAGAACTGGGTTTTCATAGAAAATACCTTACTCTAAAAAAGTTAAATTCCGGTCAAACATGTTTCCATAAAGCTGGTTGAGTCTATTTCTGAAGTCGGCAAAGAATCATTACAATACATCATGACATAAGCCTCTGCCGTTGGGATTCCCCTTCTTGCTTTAGCCACTTTAGTAGAATGAGCTGATGCAGTTTTACGAGCGTTCACCATTACTTCAGAAGCTGAACGTCTGTCTTCTTCTTCAGATAATCGTTCTTCCGCTGTTAACGAGTATCGTTGCCCCAGGTCCGCCTTGGCTAAGTAGCGAATAGACTCTTCGGATGAATCCAGTGATTCCTCTGCGGATGCTAACGTAATGGGGTAGTTATAAAGCTGTTTTCTTTTTTCTGCAGCCACTTTAGACGAATGAGCAGAAGGTGCCACTGGGCTTATTCCTTCTTTATCGACATCTAAAAATTGAAGAGCAGATGGATGACTGTAATCGTCTCCTTCGCTAACTGAAGGTGAAGGCGAAACGACGGGTTTCTCACCCAAATCAAAATTCCGGAACCGTTCTCCATCTCCCCGCTCCGTTTCTGCCGACTCTTGTAAAAAGGCCTCTTTTCTCCCCGCCATTTCTTCAGATCGTCCCGCCTCCGGCTCAAACGCCAAAGTTTGGGGTTCAAAAGAAGTTCCACCGGGAGAAAAAGGTGTTCCCGCTAATAGAAGAAATAAAACCGCTGCCGCTGTCGCAAGAGGAATCGCAACCCAAGCCTTTCTTTTAGAATGCTTATGAATCGGAATGACGGATGGCTGATTAGAAAAGTCAGCCTGAAAGGTTGTTATGACCTCTTTCACAACATCCAAAGTACACGAAGCTTCCGCTCGATAGGTATAACCCCGTAATAAATCAGATAAAGCGTTAAGCTCACCCATTTGTTTTGACACATCGGAACGGTGAATCAATCCCTGTTCAAACGTTTTAACTTCAGGATCATCCGGTAAAAGCTCCCCGTCCGTATAAGCGGATAAGAAAACCTCATCAAATTCATGCTCAGACCCATGGCCCACTTCAATATCATGTTGAAGTTCCGATTCAATATCACTCCATAAGGACGTAAAGTCTGGCATATTGGGAACAGCCGCTTCGTTAAGCCCCTGGTTATAATCCGAAAGAAGCCCCTTCAGCGTCTGGTCTGGACTATGTTCCTGATCCGCCATTAATTCTCATTTCCTTTAATATAGGGCTGGAGGGCCTCCTGAAGTTTCGTGCGAGCTCGGGCGAGCCTAGACTTCACCGTACCCAGATTCGAATTTGTCAGGTTAGCGATTTCTTCATAGCTAAGACCCTGTATTTCTCGTAAGACGACAATGGTTCGAAAATGTTCCGGTAAATTTTTAATCGCGGCCTGAACCTCTTGATCCAGTTCTGAATTCAGAATCAGTTGTTCAGGCTCTTCCGATTGGTCCGGGATGTCCCGGCTTGAAGTCTTCCCCTCATCACCATTACCGGAATAAGAAACGTCCATGGAAACCGTGTTAAGCTGGCGGGGCTTTTTCCGAAGTTCATCATAAAAGCGATTCGTAATAATCCGGTTAATCCAGTATTTAAATGTTTTAGGATTTCGCAACGAATGGATAGACCGGCACATACGAAGCAGAACATCCTGAGTCATATCCGCCAAATCATTCCGCTGAGGTGCTAAATGGTAGAGCGTAATGTACACGTTTTTCTGATTCCGACGAACCAGCTCTTCCAATGCTCGCATGGATTCTTTAGAGCCTTTTGACTCTTGCTGCGCCAAGACCACGAGTTCTTCCATCGTCAGTGAACGCAAGTTTTCTTTGGTCATTGCGGACTGTCCAGTCACAAAGCCGTCCTTATAATAAAGGTCATATAAAGTCCCATTATCTTAACATAAAAGACCTTGATTGCCTTGAAACCCTATTTGACGGTAGTGGCTCACCTATTCTTTTCCCGAGCCCCTCTCTCCAATTCCAAACGAAAGCATTCATTGATAATCCGGGTTTCATCCTCACGACTCAAATCCTGAAAATGAGCCGTTGAAATATACCGAAGAGTCTTATCGACGAACTCACTCTCATTTTCCCAAGTTTTTAGAATCTGAATACGACTGCTCATCGTACCATCCGAAAGCTCCAGATAGACAATTGCCTCGCACCCTGCCTGAAGATTTCTCAGACCCGCAAACTGAAGCCCACCACCGCTTAAGTTCTGAGCAACACAGTCCAAAGACTGAAGAAAGTTCCCCGTCTTCGGATCCATCAGTTGAACCTTAATCGGCTGATGAAAAGGCACACGAACATAAGAGCGCAATTGCTCAATCGTATATTCAACATCTTTCGGCACAGAAAGCCAATAGCCCTTTAAACCCGTATGTTGAATGCTATGAATCGTCGGGTAAACAATTAAATGACCGGATTGAGTGAAACAATCCAATGCAATAACGGTTCCTGAGGCCATTCCCTCTCTAAGATCTTCTTGAGCCAAGGGAGGAGGGTCAATTAGAATACGACGGCTGTCTTGATCCAACTCCTTAATATGGCTTTCAAAAAGCTGGGCATCGTCATCATCGTTTAACCAGACGCTAACCATTAGCTTCATGTTAATCGTAAAATACTGATTAAAATTCACGGATCGCCAATGATACTAACAACAACTAGTTATCCAAAAGTAACGCAAGCGTTTTAGCGTCGTTTTCCGTTTTTGCGTTGGGAATTGTCGCGTTTCGACGGATATAAAAACGTAACGCCTCGCGAATCAATTCACTTCGTGAACGCTGTTCTTGTTCTGCGACCTCATCAATCCGCTTTAAAAATTCATCTTTCATTGAAATTAGAACTCGAGCCATAAACACATCCTCCTCAGGCCATTTACCATGAGTTTGTATATCAGAATGCTAGAACAACTTCGGTCTAAATTCAAGATATTTCCTATCTTATCGACATAAAACAAGATAGAGAAATAGGGATCATGCCCGTAAAAGCATGATCCCTGAGAGAAAAAAATAATGTCTGATTATTAAGCGCTTCTTTTAAATCAGGAAAGAAACCAGAAGCAAAGCCACAATATTCAGAATTTTAATAACCGGGTTAATGGCCGGACCCGCCGTATCCTTGTAGGGATCACCGACCGTATCACCTGTAATTGCCGCTTCATGGGCGAAGGAGCCCTTGCCGCCACAATTACCGTCTTCGATATACTTCTTAGCGTTATCCCAGGCTCCTCCACCGGAGGTCATGGAAATAGCGACAAAGATACCCGTTACAATACTGCCGACCAGCAGTCCACCAATCATTTTCACGCCAGCGAAAGAGCTTTCGGGAGCTAATTGCCCCAAGAGCAAAAGGATTACCGGGGCAATTACCGGCAAAATGGCGGGAATTAACATCTCTTTTAAAGCCGCCTGAGTCACAATATCAACACATCGCGCATAATCCGGCTTTTCAGTTCCTTTCATAATACCGGGCTTTTCTTTAAATTGCGCCCGAACTTCCTCAACCACTTTACCGCCGGTTTTGCCAACCGCTTCCATGGCCATAGCGCCAAAGAGGTAAGGGATCAGCCCGCCGATAAACAAGCCCACAATAATGTAAGGATCGCTTAAAGAGAACAGAGCTTTTAGCTGAGTCATATCGGCCAACACACTCGTGCTGTCTTTTATGATTGCGGCGGCATTCAGGTCTTGCACATAAGAGGAGAAGAGTACCACAGCGGCCAACCCAGCTGAGCCAATGGCATAACCCTTTGTCACTGCCTTAGTCGTGTTTCCGATGGCATCCAGCGGATCTGTCACACTACGGACCTCATCACCCATTTCAGCCATTTCGGCAATTCCACCGGCGTTATCCGTAATCGGGCCATAAGCATCCAACGCGATGACAATGCCAGACAGCGACAACATAGCCACCGCCGCAATGGCAATACCGTAAATATTTCCGAGCATAAAGGCCACCAGAATACCGGCACAAATGACCAAAACAGGAAGCGCTGTGGACTTCATGCTAATTGCCAAGCCAGCAATCACGTTCGTACCATGACCGGTCTCTGAAGCACGGGCAATAGTTCTTACCGGGCTATATTCAGTCGATGTATAGTAATCTGTAATCCAGAACAAGGCCATAGTCACCGCAATGCCGACAAAGGCCGAGAGAAACAGTTGAGCGGAAGTCAGACTACCGAAGCCTTCCGGGAAAAACTTCCAGGTCGTCGCCACAATCATAATGGTTGAAATGATAATAGCCGCGTAAAGCCCTTTGTACAGTGCTTTCATTGGATTATTATCCGAACCAATTTTAACAAAGAACGTGGCCGCAATCGAAGCAATGATGGACAAACTACCAATAACCAGCGGGTACAGAATAGCTTCCGCACTATGAAACAAAAGATCGCCCAAAAACATGGCTGCAACAGAAGTAACAGCATATGTTTCAAACAAGTCAGCCGCCATACCAGCACAGTCGCCTACGTTATCACCTACGTTATCCGCGATAACCGCTGGGTTTCTTGGATCGTCTTCTGGGATACCGGCTTCCACTTTACCGACGAGATCCGCACCCACATCAGCGGCCTTGGTAAAGATACCACCACCCAACCGAGCAAAAACACTAATCAAACTAGAGCCAAAAGCCAGCCCTACAATAGAAGGGAAAAGGAACATTTTATCTTCCATCCCCTGAGCGCCCACAATCGTCAACCAGTAAAACCCGGTAACGCCTAATAGGGCCAAGCCAACAACCAAAATCCCTGTAACTGACCCACCCTTAAAGGCAACGTCCATAGCGGATTTCATACCTTCTTTAGCGGCCTCAGCGGTACGGACATTAGCTTTAACAGAGACAAACATGCCAATATAACCAGCCAAACCGCTTAAAAAAGCTCCCAATAAAAATCCACCCGCCATATAAATGCCAAACAGAGCAGAACCTTTCTCTGCAGTGAAAACACCGAGAAGAATAATCCCAATCACAATGGCCGCAATCGTAACAGTTTTATACTGACGATCCATATAGGCTTTGGCGCCTTCCTGAATGGCGTTTGAAATTTCTTGCATCTTTTCGTTACCTGGGCTGAGTTTTAAAATCCAGTTCCGGGTTACGAGTCCGTAAATAATGGCGCCGAGACTACATAAAATTGCAATCCCCAGCCAGCCTTGCGTTGACATTTCCATAATTATTATCTGCTCTCCTGTACCCTATTGATTTCTAGGGGCATCACTTCTGTTAAAGGGCATAAAACCAGAGGCTTTTCTCTCTATTAAATCAGCTTATTACCCGACTGGGTAACAGTTAGCCTGAAAAACGCTCTTTTACATATGAGTAAAGGCAAACCGCCCGTCTAGTAAGTATACGGAGGGCATGACTTACGTCAAGAGAATATGAAGCAACACAAATGATAAAAAATAAAATAATCGGAAAATCACTCTTCCTAATCGATACGGAATCACTTCTAAAACGTTATAATGAAAGCTTATGAAAGTTTAAAATTCTTTAAATATAACCAAACTACAACCGTTAGATTGGAAAAACCGGAAGAGAATTCGTTTTATCTAATAATGACTGAAAAAAGTACAACACCCCCTCACCCAGAGCGGAATAAAACCAGCCCCTCAAAGCGGATTAACCTTGGCTTGCTTGATTTCATCTCGCTGGGTGTTCTGACGTTTTCCGCGGCGATTATTTTTACGTTAAAGCTTTCAGCCGTAAGTCTGGCTATGGCTATAGGCGGATTTTTCGGCTCCTTTATTTCCTGTGGTTTTGTATGGCTCCTGCTTGTTGTTGTCACAATTCCCCTAAAATATGTCTCATTACGCCCTTCTAAAAGTTTGTTGTTCTTTTTGGCCGCTGTTCTGGCCTTTATTATTCAAGTTTCCATGACCTATTTAAAGTACGGCCATCACCAGGAGACGAAAAAAGCAATCACACCAGTGACCCTTAAAATGGCAAGGTCAAGCTTTTAACCGAGCTTCAAGACGAACGTCAGGCGGAATCAACCGAAGAACCTCAATAACCATTTCCTCTGAGGGGGTATAATGTTCCGCTCGTTCCATTAGGTAAATGAGATTTTCAATGAGTAAACCCAATTGAATCCCGCGACTCTTCCCTATATAAGTTTTCCGAATTTTAAAAACTGCTTTGTACAACTCACTTAACAGTGTTTTTTCTAACGTTTTATGGGAGCCCCTTTGCCCCTGCCGGTTAAGCTCACATAAAGGCACAAGGTATTGAGGGTTTTTCTGCGTTTTTACCAAAAAGTTAAAGGCAACACGTCGATTTTCCAACCGAAGATATTCCAAATGAGTCAGATTCATCCGGTTTAATTGATGCCATTGTTTTTTTGTCCAAGGACATTTTTGAAAATCGTTTTGCGTTTTAGTACGACCAGATTGCTGCAAAGCAATCGCCCCTGTACCCATACAAAAACCCCGCAACAACATTTTAACTCACCTGCACTTACTTTTATATCGGCTTTTACGACACAAATTAAACGTTTTCTGTTCAAACTGTTACAAGCCATCCAATAAAAACAGACCAAAAATAACCCAAATCATAAACACGGCTTGGAACTTTTAGACTTTCTTCCGTCTACATCTTTTGTTGTTAGAGGTACAATAGTGTGGTACCCGGTTGTAAGGAGATTTTCATGAACTTTATTAAAGATAATCAGTTGGGCGTCCTTGGGCTTTGTCTCATGATGGGACTTGTTATTTCATCCTTCATCCTTTCCAACACCTTTCTTCAGGTTAAGCGTTACCCCAATGAAGTGGTGAGTGTCACCGGTGCCGCCAGTAAACCCATCACATCCGATATGGCTTCCTGGCGTTGTCGTTTCGCCCGACGGGCTAATACCATGGCCGCCGCCTATAATGCCCTAAAGGGAGACACCAAAGTGGTCACTGCCTATTTAAAGTCCGTTGGTATCTCTGAAACCGAAATAGCTATCACTCAAACCCAGACCCAAACCCTCTACCATCGAAACGAAAAAGGCTATTCGACAGATCAGGTTTCCGGTTACAAACTCTCTCAAGACATTATTGTCAAATCCAAAGACGTGGATAAGATCCAGCGAGTGTCCCGAAGCTCAACAGATTTAATCAGTCGGGGCATCGGATTTACCTCCGACGCACCTGAATTTTTCTATACAAAACTGGACGATCTAAAGGTTGAGATGCTTGGAGAAGCAACTAAAAATGCTTACAGCCGGGCTAAAAGTATGGCTAAAAGCACCCAGCGAGATATTGGTCAGTTGCGAACCGCGCAAATGGGTGTGTTTCAGATTACGTCAGAACATTCTACCGATGTCTCAGATTACGGCATTAACGACACCTCCTCCAAAGAGAAAAAAGTCACTGCCGTCGTCAACGCAACCTTTGAAATGAAACACTAATCGACAATCTTTAGAATCCCACGGGAAACCCCCACCCCCAATCCTGAATTTTTTGATACCATGATAGTGTCCCGGCTTTTGTCGGGGCATTGTCTGTTTTAAATGGATACAACGTCATGAATTTTAGTGACTTCGCCCAAATAATCGAACAACTAACCGGACTAGACTCCGCTTGGCAGAGTAAAGCCCTAAGTTCCCTTGCTGTAATCCTGACACTCTGGATCACTCAGCGTCTCATAAAATTATTTTTTATCCGAAAAGCCAATGATCCCAAAATCATCTACCAATTGCACAAATTTATCTCTTACACTGCCTTTTGCATCGGTATCTTTCTGGTTGGTAAAATATGGTTTGTTGGCATGGGGGCCATTGCAACGTTTCTTGGTCTTCTTAGTGCTGGTATCGCCATTGCTTTAAGAGATCCATTGGTTAATTTGGCAGGCTGGGCCTTTATTCTGGTTCGGCGTCCGTTTGAAGTCGGTGACCGAATCCAAATTGGGACGTCTCGAGGGGATATTATTGATCAACGATTATTTACCCTGACCCTGCTTGAAATTGGGGAATGGATCGGTGCAGAGCAGAGTACAGGACGCATTATCATGATTCCCAACGGATTGGTATTTATGCAGCCTGTCGCTAACTACTACAAAGGCTTTGAATACATCTGGATTGAAATAGCGGTTCTCATCACCTTTGAAAGTGACTGGAAAAAAGCAAAAACCATTTTATCAGATATTGCCGACAAACACGCCGCCCACCTTTCTGGCTCGGCTGAAAAAAAGGTCAAGGCCGCCGCCCGGAAAATCATGATTTTTTATAATAAACTCACTCCCGTTGTTTATACCAGCGTTCGAGACAGCGGTGTCCTTTTAACCATTCGCTGTTTGTGTGAGCCTCGTAGACGCCGTGGCATGGAGCAGAAGATCTGGGAAGAAATTCTGGAAGAATTTTCCCAATGTGATGACATTGATTTCGCCTACCCGTCTCAACGGCTTTATTACAATGCCACGGAAGGCAAGCCTGGCGCACGTTCCCATGGCGTTCCGTTTGAGATCGCCTCCAAGACCAATACATAGGACGCCATATCATGATGCAACTGGCTTTTCGTTTTTTTCTTTTTCTAAGTCTTTTTCTCTTTTTAAGCCTCAGTCCGGCCTCTCTTTCATGGGCTCAACAGTCGCCTAAAAATAAGCCTGCCGAAACACCGACACAAACGGTAACGATGGAAGCCACAGAAGAAAAGGCGTCCCCGGATGAAACGCCTGCACCCTTAAACATACAACCCAATGTCATTTGGCAAATGCTTCAGGAAAACCCACTTGAAGAAAACCCTAAACCCACGAACAAGAACGATCAGCCCGTCCAAATATCGCTTCCCTCTGATTCTCCAACACCTCAGCAAAAAACGGAGCCGCCTTCTCTGCCCCCCTTATCCGACAACATACCTGTTACCACACCGACTTCATTGCATACTGAAGACCCGGCTACTAGCCAATCATCGGAGGCCATGGTCAAAATTCTGGATCAGGAAATCTATCAATTTTTAACTCATTTTAAGCTTACAGAAATTTTCCTCGCCCTATTGGCCACCGTGGTCTTTATTTTCCTCCTCCATAAATTAAACCGGCTCTTTACTCTGCTTCAGAAAATGCTTCAATCTCGAATTGCAACTTATTTACCTGATGGATTCCAGTTCAAAACCATTCTGCTATTTTCCTCATCTCAATTGGGGCAAGTTTTAGGCACCTTTCTCAAAGGACTCCACCTACTCATCGGCCTGTTTTTATTTTATTGGTACGCGACACTGGCCTTCAGTTTTTTCCCCGCCACCCGCAACATTGCTCAAGTGCTGGTTCATTATATTGCTCAGGTACTCGAATTTATTTTTATGTCCGGCGTTTCTTTTATTCCCAATGTTCTATCGATCATTATTATTGTTCTGGTTAGTCATTACCTTTTAAAGTTCATCCACTTTTTGACCATTCAATTAGTTGCTGAACGCTTGAAAATTCAAGGATTCCATCAGGAATGGATTATACCAACGTTTAAAATTCTTCGATTCTTTATTATTGTTTTCGCCCTAATTATGATTTTCCCCTACCTGCCGGGATTTGATTCGCCCGCATTTAAAGCGGTCGGGCTATTTCTGGGCGTTCTTTTTTCTCTGGGTTCATCTTCGGCCATCGCCAATACGGTTGCGGGGGTTGTTTTGGTCTATATGCGTCCTTTTAAAATTGGCGATTACGTTAAAATCCACCAAATTCAAGGCCACATCAGCGAAACATCTCTTTTGGTTACCCGAATTCGCACCCCAAAGAACGAAGAGATTACCATCCCCAATGCAACCGTTCTCAGTGATTCAATCACCAATTTTAGTACCGCCGCCCGAAAAAAACAGGGTTTAATCCTTCATACTCAAGTAACCATTGGGTATGATGTGGACTGGCGACAAGTCCACCAACTCCTGATTAATGCTGCCAATAAAACGGATAATTTACTAGAAACTCCAGCACCTTTTGTTCTGCAAAAAAGTCTGGACGATTACTCGGTTTGTTACGAGATTAACGCCTACACCAACTCTCCTTCAACTATGTCCGTTATTTATTCAGAGCTTCACAAGCATATTCTTGACGCGTTTAATCAAGCAGGTATTGAAATTCTTTCGCCACTCTATGCCTCCTTGCGAGATGGCAACAAACTCACCCTCCCACCAGTCGTCGCGGACAAGGTTTAGGGTGATTCAATCAAGCTATAGAATATATTCTTAATTATTAATATTAAAAGTGGCAGGTGGAATTCTTTTCTGCATTCTACAATATCGATGAATGGCATTACGTTTATTTTCTCCGCAAGCCGAGGCATTTTTACCGCATACATAATACTGTACCGCATACCCACTTTTTTGAGCACTATATATGTGATTTCTCATCCAGTCAGCCGAAGGAGGGGTTGGAGAAGACATAACTGTACAGTCAGCCTCACCAGCCTTCATTATGGCCCAAAGTTGCCATCCATCACTACCTGTAGCAGCTGATACGATTACGGGTACTACTGCTCCGATACAAATTGCAATTAAAACAAATTTAATCGATAACCTTGAGAAGACAGCCATCATTCACTTCCTCCATAATACATTTTATGTTTATTTAAAATCACTCTATCACAAAAAAACAGTAATACATTGCTAAGGACTTCAAGGCTCATTATTGGTATCTTAAATAAGATAAAATTAACCCTCGGCTGAAATAAAATCAACCGAGGGTTAAAAATTTATAACGAAACCAGCCCTATAAGTAAAGCCAGTTTCGCAGGCCTAGCGGATCAACTTGGCTGGGCCGGTGAAGTTTACTTCCAGCTTATCGCCAACGCCAACCAAGACAAAGCTGTCTTGATTCTTGTCAACAATGCCGTTTGCCGATGTTTCTACTTTATAAATATTTTTATAGAAAACATCTTCTTTCTGGTGACGGCTATGAGCGCCTGCTTCAGATTTAATCTGGGCTTTCAACGCATCATAAGAGCTGCCAGGAGCTTGAACGGCGGGGTTAGAATCGCCACGAAGCGAACTATCCGACGTCGCAAGGGTTCCTTTTAGATCGTATTCTTTTCCGTCTGGTGTCATGACTCGATCGAACTCAAAAGCGACCATGCCATTCTCGCCCCAGCTCGCCTGACGAGCTTCACGGACTTTTCCAAACATCTTGCTTCCAGGCTCAATAGTAATACCATTGGAGGTCACTAGTTTTTCGTTCAAGACAACCGTTATCATGTCACCTTCCGTGGTGAACTCAGAAGAAATCGGAGTCGCGACGGTTACCGTGTAAGTGGATTTGGTTCGGCGTCGATCAATCCCCTGTGGAAAACGGATAGACTGTTCTGGAACCACTTTAGCCCACTTGTGATGAATTTCAATTTCATCCTGACGAGCCAGTTCGTTGTGTCGAAGGAGGTTGCTTAGCAAGTAAGCGGCTTCGCCACGGGTCACTTTCTGGTAAGGCAGAACCGCATTGGATTGCTTGAATGCGCTCTTGAACACATCGTAATGAATGGTTTTGGCAACCTGGGTTCGATCCCACTCGGGAATGCGGTAGCCATCCCGGTAGTTTTTCAGGATTTGCTCAACTTTTGAGTTTCCAGGATCCTGACCCATCGTTACTTTAGACAAAATCGCCAAAGCTTCCGCACGGGTAATATTTGCTGAAGGACGAAAATCATTATCCGGGTATCCTTCAACCAGATTTTTGGCGTCGGCCATCCCAATCAGGGGAGCGGCCCAATGATTCTGAGGAACATCGTTAAAGTTGGCAGAAGCTCGACCGCCTCGCCCCATGCCCAGTGCTTTCATCAGAACCTGAACAAATTCAGCCCGGGTAATGTACCGGTTGGGTCGAAAAGTAGTATCGCCGTAGCCTTCAAACACATTTAAATCGGTCATTTTATTGATGTCTTTTTTGGCCCAATGCCAGTCAACATCGCTGTAGGTCGCTGCACTTGCAGGCAATACCATGCTCACGGAAACCCCGAGGGTTAAAGCCAGCGTGATACCTTTTTGAAAGAGATTATTCATATGGATTAATTCTCCACTACTCATTAATAACGAATAACAAACACTTTGGTGCTGTTTCTACATTGCGTTTCACAAAGCTGATAAAAATAATCCCCGAAAGGTGCGCTTATCGTCTACTCATGTAACTTGCCGGGCTTGTTTATCAACAGTCTTAATCCATTCGACGAAACTTTCTGAAAATTTAATGTCGTCAATCTCTCAAACTGCTATCCGTAAACGGTTTCCCTGACGTGAACTTTCCGATAAACCCTCCTGAAAGGGCTGGTATCCATCAGACCTCACTAATTAATACAACGTGGAAACAACGGGTGCAACTGTATCATAAAGTAATCTGAAAATAAACGTGACCCTTCAAATCCCCTTCGACACTATCCCCTGAAATCAGGTTAGAGATAGCGTCTCAAAAGCAGAGAATTTTAAAAAACGGGTATATACCGGGCGCAAAAAAAGAAGTCGTTTTATCCGCTGAAGTCGTCTTATTACTGTTAAAAGTAAAGCCAAATATTAAGTTTTATCACCCCTCCATCGTTGCAGATGACAGAACGCTCCAGTCACCAAAACGTAAATCATGTTTAAGCGGCGATGGAGAAACTTGAAGACTAGCTAACAACTAATATTTTCGATCAGAATATCGGCATTGCTATCTATATCTAAAGTTGAGCTTGTGTATACTTTTTCAATTCCAGTACGTGTAGTCATGTTCGGGGCTTCAATTTGCCACTTTATAAAGGCCTCTAACTCTGTAATTTTTTTAACATTCTTTAAATCAAAACTCATATCGTGCCTCTTAAAATGGGGATTAGCGGGATTAATAAATCCAAAACTATGTTGGCCATAAATAGCTGTAACTTTCGATGAGTAACAGTAGATATATTTTCTTGAATCAAAGGTTTTTCCATCAGGAAGCTGGAGTGTACTTTCTTCAATAAAATTAATACCCGAATTAAATCTTGTATCAATCCACAATGTAACGATTACATCACGTGCAGGATGCTTTCCATGGTTTCTAAGTGCTATGTCGAATGACACCTTCATAGAACAAGAGCTTGTATTTATCTTGTTATTAATGTCACTAACAGATATTTCTAATTGTAAATCTGGTCCTACTTGTCGGTTCATCACATCGCACACTTCATAATCTTCCATAGGAACAGATTGAAAATTGTGACGCTTATAATATTTATGTTGTGCCATATGTGGAGCGTTTTTACTTTGAGGTACTTCTATTACAAATATTTGATAACCGGTTTCCAAATCAATCGGGTGAATTTTTAAGCCAGAAATCTTAGGCCTGATTCTATCGATAAGAGTATTCTCAATTGATTCACGCGTTTTTAGGGTTGGGTTGACTCCTTCATCTATTCTAATAGGCTTATGGCTTTCTTCAACCACACCGTAGACAATGGTTCCACCGCCTGAATTTGCAAACGCAGAAACATCTTTTGCCATCTCTTTATTAGCCTCTTTATTACCTTGGAGTGATGCACTAGCTTTATATTCAAGCGTAAGAGCTTCCTCACGCTGCGTATCAATCATTAATTGGATGTCACTAAGCATCCATTCAGACGGGTGTTTCAGCGTCTTTAACGTATCTGTTTGTACAGAGTTCATATATATCTATACTCTTTACTCTTTTTCCGAATCGCTCCTTAGCAATTCCTGATAATTCTCTCAATTTCTCTATAAATCTCTGCACGATAACACAGGGTCTATACAGTACGACTCAGTATACCGCCAAGAGAACACACAAGCAAAAATTGGGCTGATTAACGAATAAGCATGAATTTGGTGAGCATGCGTAGGGATTTGGTGATGGTGCGGAGAATGTTCATTTTAGAGGTAGAGCGTTTTTTGTCATAGCGCAAGACCATGGGAACTTCGCAGATAATCGCCCCGAAGCGAGCCAGTTTAATCAGCAATTCCGCCATGCAGGCAAAGCCGGTTTCGGTAATCAGCTCATCCCCGTATTTCGCGAAGGCTTTTCTCAAGAGCGACACACGATAAGCCCGATAACCGCAGGTGTAATCTTTAACGTTTTTAATGGGAACCAGCATACGAAACAGCCAGCTCGCCCCGTTGCTCAAAAATTCCCGGTGCCATTCCAGCCCAATGACCTGCGCCCCATAGCGGTAACGGGATGCAATAACGATATCATTACCTGCCCGAACGGTTCGCACCATGCGATCAATGAGATACGGCGTATGGGTAAAATCAGAATCCATGACAATGACAATATCCCCATCCTGACGAGCCATTTCTGCCGCTGCCTTAAGGCCCGTCTCAATGGCCTCACCCAATCCTCGGTTTTGTGGATGGTGGATTACTTCCACATGAGGTAGGCTAGCCCGTTCCAGAAGTTCCATGGACTCATCCGTACTGCCATCATCCACCACCAAAATCCGAAACGTGTATTCTGAAAGAACCTGTTCCAGCTCCCAAGCCGTTGAAACCAGGGCCTCGCTTTCATTATAAGCAGGTAACACCACAATTAACTCTGGAACGGCCGTATGTTTGCTTGCCAACATGGAAAGCACTTCATCCAATCGAGTGGCTGTCGGTAACACGCGTCGGCTCCTTTGTCATTCTTCTAAAATACAGACTGTTACTCTAGCAAGCTCCATCCTACCAATCAAGCCAATATAAAATGACTATTTCATCCGCCAAACCCGTGTTGCGGATGTGGCTTGCAGGTCGAGGTCAGGGTCTTGATAAACCCGCTCAAATTGCTCCTGATATTGCAAAAAGACCGGACTCAGGCATTGGTGAGACTCTTTAAACGCCTGATCTTCCAAAATATAAAGCCCACCGGGAAAATCCTTTTTGTATTTGGTTTTTTGCTCTTTTAACCAATCAAACAAGCGTTTCTCATCGGAATAAAACGGATAGCGAAGCGACTTTACACCACTATAGTAATAAGCCAGTTCGGGCTTTCGGGAGATTAACACGAATGCAGGCTCCCCCTTCTGCTCCTGCTCTTCTCGCAAGGCATGCAGAAAAACCAGCGTTTGATACAAGGCCGTATAACTCACGCTGGTTTGAGGCCCTTGAACGGAAACCGCCATATGAGCATTACGCGCCCACCAGACCGACGCACTTTGTAGCTGAACCACTAATGAAAGCAGTGCAACCACAGCGGTAATAGCTGCTGCCCGGCGCCGTAAGGTCAGGGCAGGCGCTTTCGTCGCTAAAAACTGAAGCCGAGCCAACATCCATTCCAGACCCACAAAAAATAACACCACCAAAAACGGCAAAATCGGCAATAAATAACGCCCACTGACATAAGGATACACCAGCAAAATACCCATATAAACCACCGGATAAAAAGCCACCAGCCGATACCGTTCGTCGACCGCTCGCCAGCCTAAAGCCAGAAAACCCAAGGTCAACGCAAAAAATAGCCACTTGCTAATGCCGGGGATTTTTTCCCACTGTTTTGCCCCCAGCGTGTCTTCTGTCATGACCTCTTTCATCAGGGTAATGGGCCAAAACGTTTTAGCCATCATCATACCGTATTGCTCAACCCGGTGAATGGCTTCACTTAAAACATCGCCCAGGGTTTGAGATTGGACGTCTCGCTCTTCATCTGAGGGCTTCGCTACTGCAAAATATTTAACAAACGCCAGTTTCACCGGAGCATCCTTGATAAATTCTTGCAAGGCCGCATCGCCAACCACTTGTGTCGAGCGATACTGATGCTCCATCAACGACCAGGAGCCAAAAACAATGCCACACGTCAGTAAAACCGCCAAAGCCGGTTTCCACTGTTTCCGCAAAAGCTCTACTCCAATCACTGCAATCCCCAACGCCAGACCGATGGGCCGAGCCAGAATACTCATGGCTAAAAACGTTAGCGCCGCAATCCAATAACCTTTTTTCTTACCCTCTTCCACATGATCCCGCTTAATAAAAAAGCCCACGCTCACTAATGAAAACAACAGGTAAGGCAAATCCGACAATAAATCACCTAAATACTGGTGAACCGTCCCGCTAACCGCTAAAAGCAGAGTCAGTACCAACGCCATGGATCGCCCCAATGGCACACGAAGGGCATGGTTAAACAGCGCCAACGTCAACATAAAGATTCCCAATAAAAGCCATTTAGCCGCCGGAACAATCACCAGCGGATTCATCGTATTCATGACAATCATCAGCCCGCTAAGCACGAGCGGCCAGAGCGGCGTGAAATTAAACACCTGCTCAGGATAAGGTAAGGAAATAAGTTTGTAACCCAGCCCTTGTTTTAAAGCCGCTGCCAGAATATAAAACGTGGCTCCATCTGAATTTTGCAGTGTCAACCAAGGGTGAAAGGTCAATGCGCCCATAGCAATCAGCCCAATAGCCACAATGGCTAAAGCAAGCCATTCCCAGCGAGATCGTTTACTTCTGTCTTCTTTAAATTGAAACGACTCTCGTTTCAAAGGCTCCCTATTTTCCAGGTCGGGCATCTTTCGATTGTATTCCTATTTCTCGTCCTAGCCGGGTTCGCAAAACAAAGCATTCAGCATCCCGACCCACTCATTATATCGTTTATATAGAGAGTTGTCCTATTTTTTGATTTAATCTCTATTTCAGCGGAAGGGCTTATCAGGTTGTACATTAGAGAACACCACGGCGCTCCTGATCCCGTTCAATGGACTTAAACAGGGCACCAAAATTTCCCTCGCCAAAAGATTGGTGGTTTTTACGCTGAATCATTTCAAAGAAAACCGGTCCAAACAGATTCCGGGTGAATATTTGAAGCAGATAACCTTTTTCATCGCCATCTACCAACACCTGATGTTGCTGAATCCGCTTCGGGTCCTCGACCACGTTAGGTACTCGCTGAAAAACTTCCTCGTAATAATCGTCCGAAATGTCCAGCGTTTGAATAGCCTGATCAGCATCCTGTGCCATCTGATCCAGCGATCCCAACAAATCGCCCGTCAACAGAGCAATATGCTGAACACCAGCGCCCTTATACTCCCTCAAATATTCTTCAATCTGAGACTTGTCTTCGTTGCCCTCGTTAATAGGAATCGCAAACGTATCACAAGGTGACTTCAGGGCGAAAGAGGTAAGCCCCGTTTTTTCGCCTTTAATATCAAAATAGCGGATTTCCCGGAATCCAAAAATATCTTTATAAAAGGCACTCCATTGGCCCATGGTACCTTTAAACACATTATTTGTTAAATGATCAATGCAAAGAAACCCTTTATCTGCAACTTGTTCCGGAGTTTCTAAATCTACAAACCTCTGGTTTTCTATATTTTCCTGATCAACAAAATAGATTAAGCTGTCACCCACACCAAAAATAGCATACCATCCGTAAGGTTTTTCGCCATATTCATTACTATAGGGTGTCGCACCTCGACGAACCGCCTCGTCAAAAGCAGTTTTCGCATCTTTAACTCGAAATCCCAAAGCACTCACTGATTGACCATGTTTGCTGGCAAAATCTGAGGCAAAACCGGCGGATTCCTGATTCAGCAAAAAGTTAATTTTGTTTTGCTGATATAACACAATCTTTCTTTCAGGGTGGCTTTTTAACTTTGAAAAGCCCAGTCCTTTAAAAATACGATCAAAATACTCAGGGTTAGGGCCCGTAAATTCAATAAACTCAATCCCCAAAAGCCCTGTAGGGTTCTCTAATTTCTCTGAACTTACCGGTTGCTCTGTCATTTCTGCCGTCATGGGAATACCCTCCATTACCATTTTCTAACCATCGCTAATACACGTAGTATCCTGAAAACACAGCTAAAAAACAATGCAAAAAGAGAGGCTATTAGATATAAAAACGAAGGTTACTGGGTCAGTCGACGTTTATTGTGAATCGGCACTACAAAATGATCCGGAATCATGGGAAGTGCCTGAACATAGTGATGCTCCGGCAAGGTGCCAAAGGTCTGACCCTCCGACTGCAGCAAACGGGCTTCTAACTCCAAGTATTCCGGCCATTTGTTCTTGTAAAGGGATAGAAAATAGAAAAGCTGAAAAGGAGATAGTTCCACCCGCTTGTCTTCTCCAGGAGAAAGCACATCAACCTTAATCTCTTCAACAAAGAGGTTTTCCCACCGAGCGGTTTCAGAAAGGTTATCGTAATCTGTCAATAATAATTCAGGATCCGCCAGCAGGTCACCAATTTTGGCTCGCCAAATGACTTGCAGGGTCACGTTAAGCCAAGCCTGATCCGTATTGTTTCTCAGATGAATTTTAGGACGAAACACCAGAGGGTTAGGCCCCCCTTGCTCTCGCCAAATACTGAAAGGCTTCTCTACATCAGCTTCAAAATAGGCCGCATAGGCCATTTGCTCCAAATGCCCCAGATCAATTTTAACCCGTCCCTTGGTTTCAGCCTCCCATTTCGCCCGCTTTTCAAGAAAGCGAGTGTCAGCATCCAGCTTGTAAAAGAACTGAATGTCCTCAATTAGCACAGAATTTGGTGCGACCGCTTGCGCTTTCAATTCATCTGGATCACTTGCCTCTTTCGTATCCATAGGCTGGGCAAGAGTGAGAGAGGGCAACAGCAAAGCCATACTGCCTACGAACCCTAAAACACAAATTATTTTGAGAAGGTAGTTCATACTTCTTATTGTACTCGCCCTCCCAGTAAAAGAAAAAGGTATTGCCAAATACCCGTTTTATTTTACCCCGATTTTATGCTGATATTTTAATTGACTTATTTTTGGAATATGAATTGACACTAAAAAAAAATTAATGTTTTAATATTTTATAGTCTGTTTTGATAAAATAGAATAGGCTTTATCTCTTTCAGGTCAAATCGGACGCATCAAAACAGACTCAAACATAAATATCCGGTTAAAACCTTATCTATCATTAGGAAATCAGCTAGCAACAAAATAGATTGATAGGTTTTACTAAAACTAGGACAACACCTCCTGCCTGTGAATAGAAGGAAATCCTTTTTCTCCTCGTTTATTTCTGTTCCAGCATTCACCCAAAAACCTTACTTTAGTACAAAATATGATAGGGGACTTGCCTTGATTCCGGCAAATCGAGCTTTTTTTAGAATATTACCTCGACTAAATCCGCTCGAGAGTAGAAATTGGCTTTATCTAGCCTCAAGCGCAGTAATCACAAGATTTGCAGTCGCCGGGATCCGGGTATGGGAAAACCAGCCTGAAAAAAATAAAAACCCGGAATATAACCGGGTGGATAAATACAGCTCATTATGGGAACGGACTTTTATCGAACCGATCGGAACAGCCGGCTACATGATGACCATGCATGCCGGCATGGATGCCATGGCCCATTATTTTGAACGCAACATAAAACGCCCTCTTTTTGACACCACGAAAGAAAAGGTCAAAGCATTTGCTGGAATGACTCAGGAAGAATCCATTAAAGTACTGGAAAAAGCCAATCAGGCCATCAAGAAAATTTACGGCGAATCGCCAACAGGAAAGGGGATCATCGACCGTGCTCTTTTTGGCCCCTCTCCAGCCCTAAGAGCAACACGAAAAAACCTGCTAACCCAACTGGAAAAGACAGGGGTTGATATACGAAACACCGCCATTCTTGATCGAATCATGGGAAGCATGAAAAAACCTGGAACACTGGAGCACTTTATTACGGATGTTAACCTAAAGTGCGCTAAGACTATCGGTGTTGGTATTTTACTGGGTGCGGTCTTTGGTGGTGTCGTCATTCAATGGGTCAACGACCGAGTCTTCTCACCCTACATGGTTCCATTTATTAATAAAATATTGGGAATCAGTAACAAACCACAACAATTTTCCTATCAAAATAACCCCTTCGCCAGCTACGACGCTTATACCCTATCATCCGGCAGTGGTGGAAACCTGTCGGAACAAGAAAGGACATTCCAGGTTTGATTAGCCCCGTCTCACGTCCTATAAAACAAATCGTCGGAAACACGGCCTCCGAGGGTTTAAAGGTGTTGGGAAAAAATCTAAAGACCTTGGCTGGTGACTACGGTCACGTGGTTATTCAAGATCATGACATGTTAAAGGTAAACGCCCTTATTTTTTCGACACTAATCCTGAGTTTATCTCGAATTGGCATTTCCTATGGATCCGCTCAAAAAGCTAAGGAAACACCGGAAGAACAGTATCGACGACAGGAATTTATCCGAACCAGTATTCGGGAAATCGGTGGATGGACCTTTAGTTATGTTGCCCTTCGCTTTTTTGAACGTCAACTCCGAAATTACATTCGTAGTGAAGGCTTTTTAGGGCTTGGGAAAAAAGGAAAAGACATACTGATTCAGTACTTTGAAAAAGCGGGTCAACAATTCAAAGCCTGGCGCAATGGTACGATTCGCCCACTAAAAGCAAAACGAGGGCCCGTAGAAGCTCTGGAAGAAACTTTTTTACAATATGACTCCCAAAAATACACCGGCTGGAAAAAAGCCTTAATCGAGCTTTTCTCTCATAACGACACGCAAGCGCCAACGCCTCAGAAGATCGAGAAATTTCATAAATGGTTTCCCTTGATTGCCGGTTCAATTCCTTCGGTTATCCTGTCTGGCTACTATCTGGAGCGATTCACAATGGATCACTCCGACCGAGTTGTCAATGCCATGAATAGCTGGTTTAATAAGGGTAAGCCGTCGGCTAGCCTTTCCCAAAGCCAAAGTCCGTTCCATATGACTCAAACAGGTCAAGAGCAGGATTTTAATAATTTTATTGGTAGCCTCCACCAAAAACATGTTCAAAGAGTTCCCCAATCCTCATGATACTTACAGACATTCAACTTGGTACCGATATTGTCAGTATTGCCCGCCTTCGAAGAGGGTTTAAGCGCTTCGGACTTCCGTTTTTCCAACGGTTTTTAACCGAAGAGGAATTAGCCTACTGTCAATGCGTGGGAAAAAAAACAGTGCCTTCAGAAAACACGACAGAGCAGGAAAGGGAAGTCTTTTTTAAACGAGTAGCGGGGAGAATAGCTTTGAAAGAAGCGGTTGCAAAAGCACTGGGAGTTGGCGTAACCGGGTTAGGTTATTCAGCAGGGGTACCCTGGACGTCCATGGAGTTAGTGTCTGTCTCGCAAAAGCCGCCAAAATTGGTGTTAACAGGAAAAGCGTTGGCCTACGCAAACGAGCAACAAATCAAACAATGGCGAGTCAGCATTTCTCATGATGGTGAGAATGCCGTCGCCACTGCATTAGGACTGATTTCATAAAAAACAATCTGTACTGAGTTTAAATCCGGTTTATTTTTTTGTCTTTGCCGATGGTTTGACCGTTTTTTTCGCCGTCTTTTTTCTTGCCGCAGGTCTTGTTGTTTTCTTAGAGACTGTCCCTGTTTTTTTCAGGGTGGCGATTTCTTTTTTCAGGACAGCTGTCTCTTTTTTTAGTTCAGTCTGAGTGACAAGTTTCATGGACTTAATCACTTTAGCAACCGTGGCGTCAACGGTTTCCTGAACTCGTTTTTCAACGATCTTCTTCTCATCCGTTATCAACTTTTTAATATCCTTGCCAAACGTGTTGGCTTCTTTTGGGCTCAGCTCGCCTTGCTCGACCAGATTATTCATCATGTCTTTCAAATGCTCTGTGGTTTTAATGGTGGCGCCCAAGCCAATGAGGACCCCTTTCTGAAGAAGGGTGCTCGCTTTTTTAACAGCCTTAGAGGACGCAGGGGGTAGGGCTTTTGTTTTAGTTGTTTTAGCGGTTTTTCCCGCCGTTTTTTTTGCTGTTTTTTCTGCCATAGTATCGATGTCCTTATCCATTTATTTCGCGATTCTTTCTTTGTCTCTTCTATTTTAGTCTCATTTTATCGCTATGGGGGCTTTTTCCAACAAAAATAAAAAACACTTTTAAAGTAACTTTTTGTAAAAGAACAAGGATTAAGCGCAATTCGGGCGGTTCAGGTTTCTTGCTTCTTTTAGGCTCATGACATATCTTTTCTTCAGTCAAGTGACAACAAAAGGAGTTTAACCCATGAATATATCCCCAGCTAACGCGTTTCAAGCCCCAATTCGCTTTGGAAACAAGGACAAAAAACCTAAAGACCATCCATTACAGCTTGACGGAGAACCTGGAAAGGGTAAAGCGTTGTTAGCGAAAGCCTTAGCCGATAAATTACCAACCCTATCGCAAAAACCGAGAACAGGTAAAACACGGCTTACGAAAGCATTAGGCGGATCTTCAGAAGTGATGATCAATAATCCGCCTATGCTTGAAACAAGAATAGGGACATTAGCAAAACAACTAATGGTCGATTCGTTTGATATAAATTATCCGGCCCCAAACCGAAACGCAACAAGCTGGCAAGAGGCTTAAATTATTGTTGAGGGTCCTGACAATGACTATAAATTGAACGAGCAAGGGGAATTTGAAAAAATAGAGGGTGAGTACATTGGTGAAGGAGTAAACAGTTTAAAAAGAATCCTTTCAAAACTTGAAGCAATGGAACCCCTTACCTTTTATATGCATGACGCCATGAATTTACCATCTCGGCCAATAAAAGCCGAGCCTCTTCAAACAGAATTACCTCAAGAAGACAACGTTCCCTCTTTAAATATTTCGATTGAAACATCAAATGGCAGTCACTTTACGGCCTCAGTAAATAAGGATAACCAAGTGGTTTTAGGGCTTGTTCAAGGGAAAGAACTAACCGGCCCAGTTCCTGAAGCCCTGATCACGAAGCTTCAAGAGTACTTTGGCAAGGATGTGGATTACTCCGGTTTGAAGCAAGAAAAAATTAAATATAACACTGCTGAGAGCAATTTTTTAAGAGAGTTTGACTTGACAGAGCTAACTACAGGAAGTGACATAAAAAAGCCCCTAAAATAAAGCCAGCTGTGCCAGCCTAAAAGACCCCCAGAACATGCGGGGTCTTTTTTCCGGCCAAATTTGGAAAGACCATGAGGCGGCCTTCTTTATCGCGCCAGCGGATCCAGCCCATGGGCATACTGCGATCAAAATCCATGACTTCCACCAGCAACCAGTTACCCCGAACGTGCATGACCTTCAGCTTACGGATCATCTGAAGATTCAGCAACTTTGCCTTGTTATCGGGTGACATCCGGGGGGAGCGATGATACTCGGAAACCCCGGTAAGCCAGTAAATGCCAGCCGCTTTTCCATTAAATTTCATAAAATCCAACCACGTTTGAAATTGCCCCAAATGCATCGGCCAGCCCTGGATTTCGTCTTCCGCCATGGCGGTTCGAAGTTTAACCCACCCGGTTTTTCCCCGGCGCTGATCATAAACAACTTCCGCCCAGCCTTCACCATTATCGGACACCACACTCATGGCCGCCACATCCATTTTGGGAAAGTAACACACAAAAATAGAAGAGACTGGAACATGGCTTTGACGAACTTGAGAAAAAAGACTATTATGGCGGCCATTGGGCGACCATTGAAAATGCTCAACCGGTTCCGTGTTCTCGTCAGGAGTGGCATAAATCAGGGTATCATTAGGAGCAAAATACACCCCAATACCATAGGTCAGCCTGTTTTCGTATTGCTCTGGCGCATAACCAAAGCGCAAGGCGTAAGCGGAAGGTGACAAAAGCCCCCCGAATAGTATTCCGGCTAATAGAATGCTAAAAATAATGAGTAAGTGTCGATTAAAAAAACGGCGCAGTGTTACCAACATAAGCAAGAATCCCCAAAGTGTCCCTGTTTTTTATTGAACGTCCTTCTATTATGCCTGATAGCCGTTATAAAGTCATCGCCTGATTAGAGGGCCATAGTATGAACCCCGTGTTTTCGTTATGCTATGCCCATTATGTCGAGCTTAACCATTTTGAATCCGGTGTTTGTGAAAAGCGCCCCTTCGCTCAAAGACGCGCCAGATTTAGGCGGATTGCCAGAGATTGTGCTGGTGGGACGTTCTAACGTGGGCAAATCGTCGTTTATTAACGTGGTTCTCAACCGAAAAAATCTGGCAAAAACATCCAACACCCCCGGAAAGACTCGGCTGATTAATTTTTTTAATATTGATGACACCTGGGTTTTTGTGGATTTGCCTGGATACGGCTACGCCAAGGTCTCTAAAACAGAACAGCAGAAATGGAAAGCCAATCTGGAAACCTATTTAAAGAAACGAGAAGCCATTAAAACAGTGATTCAGCTGATTGATGCCCGCCATGGCCCCAAAGAATCGGATTTGCAGATGCGGGAATGGCTGATTTATCAGGATCGGCCCCAGTTGGTGGTTCTCACCAAAGCGGATAAAATCAAGGCACGAGAACTAAACCAGCAGGTGGCCAACACCGCCAGGTTGTTTGATTTAGCGCCTGAAAACATTATTACCTTTTCAACACAAACCGGCTTAGGTAAAAAGTTAGCGAAAGACCGACTGGCCTCTATACTAGCTGAATGATTTTTCCATCTTTTTAATAACAGACTCTCCGATGGTGATTTCCATTCGCTATAATAGAGCTTGGATCTGTTATTAGGTTGACCCTAAAAAGCGTTGGAAAACAGGAGAGCGTTTACCATGAAGTGTGCCAAATGTGGCAATGAGGTTGGAAGAGCGCAAATCATCTGTGATAGTTGCGGTATGTTGCTCACGGACGAAAGTTCGCGGGTTGAGAGTCCTCGACCTCTAAAAGGCGAGCCTCAACCACCCCCACCTAATGAGGAGATGGCTATTCCAGATGCCGCTCCAGACAAAACATCTCCCGAAGTAACACCCATAATGAATCAGCCCAGCATTCAACCAGATCCACCTAAACCCGACGAACCTTCCTCATTTCCAGAGCCTCCCATAAGTCCGCCTGAAGCTCCACAGGCAGCTCCTGAACTTTCGAACCCCCCAGACTCGGACGAACCCGTGTCCGAAGAGGCTGAGGCATTACCGCCACTCAAAACCGAGGCGCAACAGAAAAAAGAAAAGGTCTTGAATATTGCCATCTGGGGCATTGCTATTTTCATGCCCTGTCTTGTCATTATTTCGTGGATTTTATGCTGGAAATCTAACTGGCAAAAGAAAAACAAAATTCTGTTTTTCATAGGTAGCGGTTTATATGCGCTGGTGTCATTCATCCTCTCGCTTATCCCTCTGATTCTCTTTTAACGACTCCAACTTGCAAGGAGAACGAAGGTAGGTGTTTACGAATCCAGCCCTATGTAAAGTCAGCTGTGCTGGCGATTGAAATATCCGTGGGTTCCGACTAATATAAGGGTATTCCTTGCGTTTAGGCAGGGAGCTGTTAATCGTCGAGGATATTGGAAGATGGTAACCACAACAATGACAAACCCACCTGAAACACAGGAAACCCAACAAAAAGCATTAAACGGCCTCTTGGCAGGACAAACCGGCGTAATTTTTGGCGTCGCTCACAAGTCCAGTATCGCTTGGGCTGTGGCCCGTTCACTGAGTCAGGCGGGCATGCGTCTTGCCTTTACCTATCAGGGCGATCGACTAGAGAAAAACGTCCGAGAACTAGCAGAAACACTGGAAGGCTCACTGATTCTCCCTTGCGATGTCACCGACGACGCCCAATTAGACGCCGTATTTAACGCCATTGGCGACGAGTTTGGCCGACTGGATACGCTGGTTCACAGTGTAGCTTTCGCTAAACGAGAAGATCTTGCTGGCGGCTTCGTGGATACCTCTCGGGATGGTTTCCTGATGGCACAGGACATCAGCGCTTACTCCCTCACCGCCATGGCTAAACGAGCTGTGCCACTGTTCGAAAAAGCCGGTGGCGGTAGTATCATCACCATGTCATATCTTGGTGGCGAACGAGTGGTTCAGAACTACAACGTGATGGGCGTGGCTAAAGCGTCGTTAGAAATGAGCGTACGTTATCTGGCCAACGACTTGGGTGCCCAAAATATTCGAGTCAACGCCATTTCCGCTGGCCCGATTAAAACGCTAGCAGCTCGGGGCATTTCTGGATTCTCTAGTATTCTGGATGAGATGAAGGCCCGCACCCCGCTGAAACGAAACGTCGAAGCCGCCGAAGTGGGCGATACAGCTTTGTACCTTGCCAGCCACCTCTCCCGAGGCGTCACCGGCGAAGTTATTCACGTCGATTCCGGCTTCCACGCCATGGGCTTCTAGCCAGCAAAGCTGGCCTTATTTAGGGCTAGTGGCATAAACAGTTTAAGCCCTTATATTCAGACCAACATTAACAGAGGTCGGCATCGTCCGGCCTCTGTTATTTAACGAGGGGGGTATAAACGGGGGCGCCCTTATCCATGAAGTTGCATGCCTATCTTGACAGTCGTCCTCAGGAGATAAAGGTTTTAAAGAGCCCAGAAACGGCAATTGGGCTGGCCCAAATTATAAAAAACGGTATTCCGATGGGTACTTCTACTGGGGAGGCCATTCGTATTTTAGAGAATAATTATTTTAAATGCTCAGGCCCGCACGAAGAATCAACTCAGGAAGATTATTATTACTGCGACTTGGTGAAAAAGCCTGCTTTTGCAGAAGTTCTCTTTTGTCTGGAAAAGCTTACCGTGTATTTCTCAAGTCAAAATAATCATATGTCTGAAATCAGTACAGAATATAATCTCAACTGTATTTAGCTACACGGATACCGGAGTTTTAGTGAGAATTGGGGTTTTGGCGAAATAGTCCTGCCATTTTTGGTCGACGAGGGTTTTGGTGAGTTCGTCCATGTTGATTTCCTCAGGCCACTCACGCTCGAAACCTTCTTCGGCCCACTTGCGGGTGGCGTCGATGCCGACCTTGCTGCCGTAAGCCCAGCGGGTTACGAGCAAGTCACTTAATCCCAAACACTTTATTGATTATTTATGGCAGAAGTGTGAGGAGTTTACTCCATTAAACGCCCTTTAAAAGGCTTGTACCATCGCCGTTTTATAGAATCCTGTTGGCGGTCTAAGGTATCTCCGCTGTTTGGGCGGGTTACGTAACCCATAAGGGTTCTTAAATGAAAGAGAGCCAATTTTAATTGGTACGATAATTATGAAATGGATCTAGACAAAAGTGGTAAGTATTTGGGATTGACAAGTTTTATTATTCTTGTAACTCTGTACCTGACTTATAAGGAGGTTACCCTATGTCTAAGCAATGGTTATTTAATACTGCTGGGCTCGGTCTAATGAGCATATTTATGGCTTGTAGTCAGAATATTATTAAAACGGAAGAAGTAACAGCATCTCCCGTTCTGTCTAAACAGTGGGTAACCTCACAGAGGTTAAATCGTAGGACTTGTCCAAATACTCAATGTGGTTCTGTCGGGCAATTGTTTTTTAGAGAAGGAACTTCAATATATGAGGAGAAGGATGGCTGGGTTAGAATTACAAGATATTATGATGCTTCCTGCGGTAATGGTGTTAGCACTTATATAGATAGTGGGAATAAAAATTGTACGATTCAAAACGGTATTGATGAAGGGGAATTTGCTGAGTGGGTTCATAAAAAATACTTGAGCAGTGTGAGACCGGAAGATCCGGCAAAGAATGTGTCAGCCAATTACTCATTAGTTAGAGGTTCTGACGATTTTATACAATACAAAGATGCCTTTTTGAAAGCCACAGAAAGCCTTATAGAGAATAACCAGTGCACCTCTTCTGACTTTGAAGAGATGGGAGGATGGATTAAGTCAATGCAAGAAAAAGATAAACCGGTGTATTTTACTTACTGTGGAGGGATCACCCTCCAAAATAAAATATACTTGAATGCTGCAACGAGCCGAATCTATTAAATAGAGCTATTACTTCAAGGAAAACTCTTAATTACACAGATACCGGGGTTTTGGCGGGAGCGGGGGTTGTGGTGAAATATTCCTGCCACTTTTCGTCGACAAGGGTTTTGGTGGGGGCGTCCATGTTGATTTCCTCGGGCCACTGGCGCTCAAAGCCTTCTTCGGCCCATTTACGGGTGGCGTCGATGCCGACCTTACTGCCGTAAGCCCATCGAGGGGTGGCATGATCGAGGATATCCAGCGGGCCTTCGCTGAACATCATGTCTCGCTTGGGATCCGTATCGTTAAACACATGCCAGGCAACTTGCGAAAGGTCCTGCACATCCACCTCTTTATCCACCACGATGACATATTTGCTGAACATCATCTGGCCAAAGCCCCAGATACTGCTCATCACCTTGCGGGCATGGCCGGGGAACCGTTTATCGATACTGATGATTAGGCAGTTGTGGAACACGCCTTCCCACGGCAAGTTCATATCAATAATCTCGGAAACAAAGAGCTTCACCAGCGGCAGAAAAATTCGCTCGGTGGCCTTGCCCATGTAGCAATCTTCTTGTGGCGGTTTGCCCACGATGGTGGTCATGTAGACCGGATCTTTCCGGTGAGTAACAGCGGTCACGTGAAACACCGGATAATCATCGGCTTCCGAGTAATAGCCTGTGTGATCGCCAAATGGACCTTCTCGCTTGAGTTCGTTGAGCAACACATAGCCCTCCAGCACGATTTCTGAATCAGCGGGCACCTCATTATCAATGGTTTTACACGGCACAACTTTTACCGGGTCGTTATGAAGGAAGCCCGCCAGAATAAGCTCGTCAATACCCGGCGGGAGGGGTGCCGTGGCACTGTAGACAATATGCGGAGCGCACCCGATGGCCACGGCTACTTCCAGCCGATCCAGACCCATACGGCGAGCGTTTTCGTAAAGACGTGCGCCATCGTGGTGTTTCTGCCAGTGCATGCCCGTGGTAGTGTTGTCGTATTTTTGCAGGCGATACATGCCCACGTTGCGTTCGCCGGTTTCCGGGTCTTTCACGAAGATGGTGCCCATGGTAATAAACGGCCCACCGTCATCCGGCCAGCAAGTAAGAATGGGAAGCTTGTCCAGCATGGGAGAATTTGGATCCGTAATGACCACTTCCTGACACGGAGCCACATCCCCCTTAAACATGCGGGGGATAAAGTTGTTCAGTTCGGCGAGTTTGGGAAGCATTAGGATTTTCTGCCAAAGATTACTGGGAATATCCGGTTTAATGAAGAATTCGATGCGTTTCTGGATATCCTCATACGCTTCCACCCCCAGCGCCATTTTCATCCGCTCATGGGATCCCAGCGAATTAATCAGCACGGGCATATCATAACCCTCTACCCGGTTAAACAAGAGGGCCTTGTTATCTCGACCATCACCCTTGTAAGCCAGTTTACTGACACGATCAGCGATTTCCGTGATTTCCAGGTCCGCCGAGACAGAAGTATTCACTTCAACCAGCTCGTTTTTCCCTTTTAACTGCTGAATAAACTGCCGAAGATCCTTGGGGTGCGCCATAGCCAGAAACTCCTGTCTTTGATAGTTAGCTCGAATCATAAACGATTGAATCGCTACCGAGTGTAGGCTAAACACATCAGGGAATCCAATCTATAGAGAAGAAGCCGATCATCGCTGATCGACTTCTTCGTCATAGTCTCTACTGTTTTGTTTTCTAAATGGTTTTAATTTTACTTTGGGTCTCCGCCGCCTTGGGCGTCGACTTTAACTTTGGCCTTCGCTTTTGGCGCATTGGGATTGGCCTGGTGATGGAATTTGTTAAAGTTTTCAAAGTCGGTGTCAAAGAGATCGCTGACTTCATATGCTTTGTATGTTTCCTTATCACCTTTTTCGGTAATGGTGCCGTCGGTTTTCTCAATGGCGCCACCACCCTGGGCACCTTTGCCCTCGTCACCGTTTCGAACTTTACCATCGCCATCGGCGCTTTGACCAAAGAGTCCGTGAGGTCGTACCCCATCAGCTACGGCGTTTCCACTCGTGAAGTCATAGTTTAAGTGGTCGCCGTTATCTTTTAGTACAACCGTCCATTCACTTGTATTGATAGTGACATTGGCACCTTTTTTAACGATTTTACCTTCAAGGTAACTGCCGTCTTTCATTTCTTCACCATTGATAAGCAATTTGCCATCAATACCGTACTCAATTTGGTCATTGCCAATCGTCAGACCCGCTTGAGACATAATCGTCGCGTCATCCTGACCTTTATACTTATCAAATTTAGCATTGAACTGAATCGACTGATCGCTCAGGATGTTATAAATTTTTCCGGGGCTTCCCATCACATCGTATTTACCGCCTTCGGCGCCGACAAAATGCGGATCACCCCAAACTTTTCCTTTATCAACTACGATTTCTTCTTCAATGATTTCCTCTTCAAAGGGGACTTCATCAACAGCTGTTTCAGCGGCTTCATCGACTCCATTTTCTCCTTTAAAGTCAATATCGCCTTTGAACTGAGGGCCAACAAATGAACCATTTTGCATCAACGTGGTGATCATTAAGGTCATCATCTGCATCACCGGTGCGAGAATCGCCTGAATAAGTCCGGCTTCGCTATTATTGCTACTACCACCTGCTTGTTGAGGCTGGGGCGCATAATAATAATTTTGCGGCGGATACTGAGTCGGTAAACTCTGTGCTGCCTGGAAAAATCCACCGCTCGGCTGACTTAAAGGACCAGTTGCAGGAACCGGCGCAGGAGCAGGTGCTGCGACAGGCGTTTGAGGGAAACCACTCAATCCGGCGGGCGTTCCCAAGGGAGCACCAATACTGGCGTTTGGCTGAGAGTAATTAATATTCTGAGTCACCCCATATGAACTACCCGCACCAACATTGCCAAAGGTTTGGACCGCAGGTGAGTTGGTGAAATTACTGCCCAGTGAGGTCATGTTGCTTCCGGTATGTAGAGTACCCGGATTTAAAAAGCTGTTTCCTGTGACATTATTATTAGTCTGATTGTGATTTTGTAATCCAAATTGCATCATCTTTCTCCGATCCTCCTCCCGAACAAACCTCGACTGGACAAGCCGTCAAAGATAAATCCGCGATTCCTCTTTTCTCTGTAAGTGACTTTAATGTTGGCTTATTTTCTATCCAACAAAATGAGAGATACTTAGTCTGTATGTAGACTGTGTGCGTGACTTTAAATAATTTAATTTTCGATACAATTATAAAAACAGTTTAAAAGGAGCGATTGCGCTACCCCCCTTTTTTTAGTTACGTTTCTTCATAAAAACAGGTAAAACCTCTGCGGTTAAAGGGTTTTTCTATTTTTGTGAATTCTTAAGGTCTTAAGAATTTAATGAAGTAGCCATAGCTATTCGACCTAGACCTCTGGTAAAATCTAAAAGACAACGTTTTAAATTAGCTGAAAATCAGCCGATTGGCTGGATGAGCTTTAGGATGACTCGCCTCATGAATATAAAAAAAGCCTTTGTTTCAACCATTCTAGTGCTTCTGGTCGTGGCAACTCTGTACGGCCTAACCCTGTTTTTTGTGGGCGGGCATAATCCGCCATCCATTCCGCCCGACCCCACATCAACGGGCACAGGTGGTGATCAGGAAACCACCGAAGTCATGGTATTTTTCTCCAAAAACAAAGGTTCAGAGAGTGTGACTGAAGGGGTAGTGCGTCAAATACCCAAAGAGTTTGATGCTTTATCCATTAACTATGCGTTAGAAGAACTGTTAGAAGGCCCGGACGAAAAGGAAGAGTCTCAGGGCTACTTCAGCGAAATCCCCAAAGGCACTCAGCTCATTGAAGTCACGCAAGCACCGAACGAGCTTCGAGTGAATTTATCCCGGCAATTTATTTCCGGTGGCGGTTCCCACAGCATGCAACAACGCATGAAGCAGTTAAACGGCACCATTCGCTCGGTAGAGAAGGCCATCCCCGTATTCATCGACATTGAAGGCAAGCAGTTGGATCTTCTGGGTGGCGAGGGCATCATGGTGAAAGAGCCTGTCAACCAAGGAACCACTGATCCCCGCTAACCGGCACAGCCGGCTTTATTTAGGGTGTAGAAAAAACGACAAAAAAATAAAGCCAACCGTTCTGGCTGACCTTATGAATAACTTATCGGCCGATTTTGAAGAAACTTGAGCGTTTTTCTTAAAAATCGTAATATTTTTAATAGTTGGCTTTCAATGTTCCGAAAAAACAAGGGTATTTTAAGATTCTTACCCTGTTTTCTTCTTTTAGAGATCGTCTTGCAACAGATCAAACCGAGTGGGGAGCGTTTCCACTGTAGCAAGGAGGTTTGATAGACCTTTTTCCATCTCAGGGTTGATCGTTTTCGCCACTGAGAGCAAGTCCTTCACATCCGAAGCGATATGATCTTCCGGGTGGTTGGTTGCAAGTTGTACGATAGAAAAAGCGTTTTTCTCCAGTTTTTCAGCATTCTGACTAGTTTTATCCAAAGAATCAGCAACGGGAAGGACTGTTGGGTTTTCATTAACAAAGACAAAACTATCTGAGGATAACCCATTTTCCTGAAGAGTCGAAATTGATAAGTCTTTACCCTCGAGTTCAGATTTATCGATAAATAAGGAGAAAATACGAGAGCCTCCAAACAGTATGTTCATTTTCCATTCCTTTCCCTGAGGTTAATCAACAAGATCATTTATATCATGAATTCAAATTCGGCTCAAAATGTTGGTCTTCATACAAAAAGCAATATTTATATGTCATTTAGCTTGGGTCTATAGTAGGATTTAGATGTTCAATATGTGCTTGTTTGTTTGCGTACAGAGGAATCAGCGATTATGACCACCACGGCATCGGATGTTTTAATTGAAGGTAAGGCCAAGATTGTTCGGCAAGATACCACGGCCCATCAGGTACGGGTAATCTTTAAAGATTGCGCAACGGCGTTTAATGGCGAAAAATTTTCGGAAATCCCCGGCAAAGGCGAGCTGAACGCTAAAATTTCGGGAATGCTTTTTCAACTACTGGAAGAACATCACATTCCCACCTGCTTTGTGGCTTTGGGTGAATCGGCAAATGAGCTGGTTTATAACAACCTGACCATGATCCCGCTGGAAGTAGTGGTACGGAACCACGCTTACGGTAGCGTATGCAAACGGTTTGGGTTCGAGCAAGGTATGGCATTTAAACAACCGCTGGTCGAATACTTTTTAAAGAACGATGCCGCCAACGATCCGCAAATTACGGAATCCATGATTCAGGAGCGGGGCTCTCTCCCGGCAAGCATTTCCTTAAGCTTGTTAGAACGGCGGGCGTTGCAAATTAACGAAATTTTTGTGGCCTTTTTCGAAGCACGAGGCATCCGGTGTGCGGATTTTAAACTAGAGTTTGGCGTGGATGCACAAGGCGTGTTGATGCTCGGCGATGAACTGAGCCCGGATAACTTTCGCCTTCGGGATGTTAAAACCGCTCAGGTATTGGATAAAGATGTATTTCGACTGGACTTAGCAGATTTGATCGAAACCTACCAAACCCTCCTTAAGCGGATGGAAGCACCGACAAAACTGGCACTGGATCAACCCCGAACCTATTGGGCGCAGGTTTTTGTCAAAAGTAGAAAAAACATCCTAAATCCGGAGAGCAAAGCCATTTTAACCTCGCTTCATAATGTTGGATTCACCAGTGTCAACGGCTTACAGGCCGGAAAACGGTTTGAAGTTCAGATTGAGGCCAACACCATGATGGCGGCGGAACGACAACTACTGAAAATTGCCGAGGACGTATTATCCAACCCCGTGATTGAAGACTTTGAGCTAGAACTCGGACTTTCTGGAGGGGTATCATGAAATTTGGCATCGTCGTATTCCCCGGCTCTAACTGTGAACGGGACAGCTTCGATGCCGCTGTTCGCGCATTGAACGAGGAAGCCGTTTACCTCTGGCATCAGGACACAGACTTGCAAGGTGTAGACGCTGTGATTTTACCTGGCGGTTTCAGCTATGGAGACTACTTGCGTTCCGGTGCATTAGCCCGATTTTCACCCATGCTGAACTCGGTTAGAACGTTTGCTGAGCAGGGTCGACCGGTTCTTGGCATTTGCAACGGCTTTCAGGTCTTGACAGAGTCCCATCTCTTACCCGGCGCACTGACCCGGAACACGTCACTTCAGTTCCTGTGTCGGCAAGTAGCACTCACCGTAGAAAACACGAAGACTCTGTACACCCATCAATACACTCAAGGGCAAACGATTACCCTGCCTATTGCCCATGCGGAAGGTAATTATTTCGCTCAACCAGATACCATTAAACAACTTGAAGATAACCATCAGGTGGTTTTTCGGTATGCGGAAGACGTGAATGGTTCAATAAATCGTATTGCGGGTATCTGCAATAAGGCGGGCAACGTGTTGGGAATGATGCCTCACCCGGAACGAAACCTGTGGAAGCAAACTCAATGGACGGGCGAAGGTCGCCCGTTGTTTGACTCCCTCTACACCTCTATTCTTAAAACATTGGCGAGTGTATAAATCCGATGGGCTCCAACCCCTTTAAGAAAAATCGCTTTAACCGGCGCACCATTCGCCTGATTTTTATCGGTATAGCCCTTGGCTTTTTGGTGTTTTGGCTGGTATCCAGCTGGTTGGGATAAGTATTCAGCTCATTTGAAACAAATAGAAAAGTTAATTAAAAACTTATTTCTATTAATTTATTGCCCAGCCTTGGCTTCTTCGTAGGCATCGGCAAGGCGTTTAACCAGGCTTTTTGCCATGTTTTGGCTTTTTCGTTGAACGGAAAAAAAACGGGAGCCTAAAAATAGACCATACATCGAGGTATCATCACTATAGACTAAAGGCCCGGTAGGGCCGTTAAGGCGAACCGTTAGTTCGACCTCCCGGCAAGCTGGGCCATCACATGACAGATAAACCTGTCCATCAGCGGGGGACTGGACCTTTAAACGAGTTTCTTGCTCCAAAGCGGCTTGCACATGAGCAAATAGTTCAGGCAAGACATGTTTTTTTTCTAACGAGAAAGGGCGATGAAAGGGTTCCATCTCAAATCCGTTAACATCCGAAAGGCTTGGCGATTGGGCACTCACTGATAAGAAGTGACTGCTCGTCAAGATAGATGCTAGAAGCCCTAGAGCAATGACCCCCTGTCGGATAGATGACATGTTCATAAAATCGCCTACTTTCATCATTTTACCTATTTTCTGTACAATTCGCTGGATATTCAACCCAAAATGCAGTTACTATTTTATGATAACTATTATAACCGCTTACGAAGAGCTTTGGCCCATTTGAATAGACGAAACAGGAATTTTTTATAATGCCCCCTGAGCCACAGACAACATTTACCAAAAACAACCCGGCAACTGGTGAGCCTCTTGGCATGTACTCGATTGCCTCATCAGAGCAAGTTAATGAGGCAATTGAACAAGCCCACAAGGCACAGAAAATCTGGAAAAACGTTTCACTCTCGACTCGAAAATCGTTCCTTCAGTCAACCGCCAAGGCCCTAATGACGGAGGTCGATGCTTGGGCACAGTTAATCAGCGCTGAAACCGGAAAACCTTTAAAAGACGCTATTGAAACCGATATGACGCTGGCGGTTTCTGTTTTAAATTATTACAGTCAGATAGGCCCCAAGCTTTTAAAAGAAAAACGTTATCAACTAGATCAAAGCTTTCTGCTGGGACTGGTTCATTATGAACGACGTGTGCCTAAAGGTGTTGTGGCGATCATTTCCCCTTGGAACTTTCCATTAGCGATTCCAATGAGCGGAATAGCGGCGGCTCTCATGAGTGGAAATACTGTTATTCTTAAGCCCAGTGAACTAACCCCCGGTTGTGGTGAACGCATCGGCGAACTGATTCGCTCTGTTCTAAAACAGTTTAACCTCCCGGAAAACATCTTTCAGGTACTAACGGGAGAGGGTTCAACCGGTCAAAACCTGATTGATGGGCGGATTAACTATTGTGTTTTTACAGGGAGCGCTCCGACCGGAAGAAAAATCCAAACACAACTGGCTCAGCGAGGTATTGAATCCAGTTTGGAGCTAGGCGGAAGCTGTCCCATGATTATTTTGGAAAGCGAACCAGACCTTGATGCCGCCACAAGCTACGCTGTCTGGAGTCGTTTTGTAAATACAGGGCAGGCTTGTGCGGCAGTTAAACGCCTGTATGTCCCGTCCAGTCGTTATAATATTGTTGTTTCGTTGTTAAGGGAAAAAATCAACCAGCTCAATCAAGGCTTGCCAGACGATCCACTCACTCACCTGGGGCCATTAATTAATGAAACCCAACGAGATTTAATCGCCCGGCAGGTGGTGGAGACACTGGCAAAAGGGGCTCAGGCGGAAACCGGAGGCTCTGTACCTGAGCGACCGGGTTGGTATTACCCGCCCACGCTATTAAGTCATGTTCCTCTAGACTCGCCGGTTTTAACCGAAGAGACCTTCGGCCCGGTTCTACCCGTGGTGCCCTACGACACCATTGAAGAAGTCATTGAGATGGCGAATAATACGCCTTACGGCTTAACCGGATGTGTGTTTGGCGAAGAAAAAGAGGCCGAAGCGATTGCTCGAAAATTGGATACCGGGATTATAGCCATTAACGGGGTAGGAATGACCAATTACGGCTTTGCCAGTTTGCCTTGGGGTGGTCGAAAAGACAGTGGCCCCGGTGTTAGTCATAGCCCTCAAGCATTGTTGGACACAACGAACACCCAGACACTCACCAAAAATCTAATGTACGGCTTTGCGCCATTGAAAAAACCGCCGTGGCTGTTTAATCATTCAGGCGCACCACAGGATTTGGCCTTTTCAAAAGCTATTCTCCGAGTATTTGGAGGGAAGGGTTGGCTGGCCAAACTGGATTTAGCTATGTTAATCGGCCTGATTCGAAACCGATCCTCTAAACGCTTGTAATTTAAGTTATTCGGCCTTTACTTCTTTCAATTCAATGACGGCTCCAGTAGCTTCCAGCAAGGTTTTTACTTCGACAGCCTCTTCCTCCGTCAGGTTAGCTTTGATTAAACTCGATGGCGAGTCAGTCAACATTTTTGCATCTGCTAAACCCAAGCCGGTAACTGTTCGGATGGCTTTAATCACTGCCACAGAATTTTCTCCTGACTCCAGTAAAATCACCGAAAATAGCTTCGCTTGAACTCCTGTTTGCACTTTTCCAGTTGAATCTTTGTCTGACCCATAGGTTGTTTTTAACCAATGGTAAAGGGTTTTCCCCTCTTCATCTGAAATCTCACTGGGACGAAATCCAGGCATGTTATATTGGCCAACACGTTTTGGATCCCGAAGGAATCCCAGAAAAACAGCTTCATCCTGGATGGCGGTGGTTTGCTGAAGCAGGCCGTCAATACTTCGAAATCCAACCTTCCCCATCGCATGACAACTGGAACAATTCAGACGAAACAGCTTTTCGCCCGCTGGCATATCCGCGACGGAAACTGGTGCTTTCATTTCGCTACCACACCCTGAAAAAAGGAACAGGCTTGCCGCCAAAGTGACCATCCAGAATCGCATGAAAACCTCTTTCTATTATCCAGAAAACCCTTTAATTTTAGCATTAACGCCAACAAATAACCGATCCACACCCCATGTATCAGCCTGTTCCTCCTTTTGGCATTTAGGTATAAAATAGAAAAAGTTGATTGATGATAAGTTAGATATATCCTGAGGATAATCGTCTAATAGAAAAAAGAAACAGGAGTCGGGAGCTATGCCACTATTTTTGGCGTTGATGATTTTAATGGGTGCGGTGTACCAATTATTTTTTCGCTTCGAACATTGGATCGACCCCCAACAAGTAAAAATTGTTTATGAGCGGGATAACCTAACCGGACAAACCCATATTATTCGTCCCGGCGAGCAAGTAGAGCTTTTTAGCCGACTGGTTGGCACATTTGGCGAACAAACGGAGACAGAAAACAAAGGTCCTTTTGCCTTCACATTGATTGAAGAGACTGAAGAATCAGGACGAAAAAAATCGATTGCTTTAGCCGATCCGATTCCAGAACCGCAGGAAAGTCCGGCAAAAATAAGCAAGCCCGATAAAAACCGTTCTGACTTAAATCGAGACGGAGTAACAGAATCGGTTTTAATCAACCAAACGGCCCGGGATGGTCTGTTGGATATTTCAGTGTTAGAAGGGCAACGGGAAGTTTTCTATGGCCGAGGTCAGCGCATCAGCGTGTTACCCACCACCACCGCTGGCTGGTCCGATATCGCCCTTGAAATAACGCCGCGTGAAAAACTATTATTCCGTTATAATCCTGCCGTGAGTGGTTATGAGGTTCAATCCCAATAATGCCTGATCAAACAACGCATCGAAAAAAAATGATTCTGACAACCTTTTTATTATTATCAACCAGCATGGCGCTTTGCCTATTCTTCGCCTGCGGTAACGATAAAAAAGCAGACGCCCCCGCCACTCGAAAGGGGGGTTTTGAACAAGGCTTTGATGAAAAGCGAAAAACCATTGCCTCGGCCGAAAAATTGATGGCCGCCACATTTACAAATGACCTTTCAGCAGCGAGCCAGCAATACATGTTGCTAACGGGTAAGAGACCCCAATCTTTTTCCGATTTTGTGACGAATAATGCTATTCCTTCAGGCTCTCATTACACCTTGAGTACAGCCAACTTGGGAAATCGACAAGGTTGCATCGTGAGGGCCAAGATTATTGACTGTTCCAATAGCTTTGAACACTTTAACGTAAAATATACATGGCAGGTCGGCGCAAAAGCCTCATCCTCTATTCTGCCTAAGACATGAGATAAAAACAGGAGAGGACTCAGGCAAGATGATAACAATGACAAAAAATACAAACCCCATGAAGATTTGGCTCTCCATCGTACTGATTTTTATACTTAAAACCCAGCTAAGTTCCATACCCATAGTCTATGGGCAATCCCTACAGGATTCGGCTAAAACCGAAACTAAAACCTTAGAGACAACGGAAAAGCTCCGTTTTAAATTTGACAACCGAAAATGGAAGCAGGTGGATACCATCGCACAGGGAAACTTTAGCCGCGTGACCTACCAGCCTGAAATCGCCGAAGATGAAAATTCCTTAGACAATGAGTTATTTCGTTACCAGCGAACAGTCGGGTTACTGATTGACCCTCAGCAGTACTATGACCAATTAATCGCCACTTACCAGAAACAATCGCCCCATTTCTATTCTCGTCCCATTATTCAGGGTGAAAACTATATTATTTTTGAATGGGGAATTCAGCAGGGGAGTGGCACCCCCCAATATACGGAAATTCAAAAGTACATGCGAGGCAAAACCGCTTCTCATATCATTCGCTATAGTCGGGTGAACCATCCCATGACCTTGAGTACAAAGTCAGACTGGATTAAGCGGTTTCAGGTGGCTTCAATTGAGAAGCCGTTCTCAAAACAACTTTAACGGGTCGGCATTTTGTCCAACTGAACATAGGTAACTTGCGCCACAGCAACAAGCCTGTTGTTTTCGTCAAACAGCTCCACCGTCGCCGGACAAAGCAGTCGGCCAGGCTTGATAACTCGTGCTTTAGCCCGAACCAACGTCATGCAAGGTGCTAAAAATCGAATATTCATATCCGTTGTTGAAAGGATCTGATGGGGGCCAGAATAAGTCATAATCGCGAAACAAGCGGCCATATCGGCAATGGTCATGAGAACCCCGCCGTGAAAACACTCAAAAATACCATCACATTGCGGATCTCGAGGAGCCGTAGCGACGCATTCACCTAAAGTCAAGGATTCCACTTGAAGGTTAAATGCCGAAACGCCTGGGATCGAATGGATTTTTTCAAGCAAGCTATCTTTAAACGCTTTGTCCAAAGGGCTTCCTGGCTGAGATCGGTTTTGAGATTGTCTGTGTACCATGTTTTCGCCTTTTCAATTTTTAAAAGAGTATATACCTATGGTATGCTAAAAGTGGTTTTTTAGAAAAAAATTTAAAAAGGTTCAAAAAAGATTAACATGATCATACCAAAACAGACGTTATTTTTAACCTTACCATTGCTGGCCTTGGTGACTCTGCTTGCCTTTGGCTGTGGTGGAAATAAATCGGTCGAAACACCGCCGATTAACGGAACCCCTTCGGGAGAGCCTCTGGTTTTACCCAAACCTTCTCACCAGGCTTTTTTAGAGAGTCTCCGAAAAGATTGCCTGACCATCAAGCACGATCCCACGTTTCTAAGACGAATGGCGAGCCACCCGCCCGACGAAGTTGAAACAAAGGCCGAAAATTATTGTACGTGCTTTGTGGATGAATTTAACCGACAGTTTTCAACCCAGGATTTAAATAATTTTCTAGAAAAAAATAACCCATTGCCTTCCAACGTTCTGGATCAAATGGCTGAAACCTGTAGTATTCATATCGAAGAATAACCGAGCGGCAAGCCCCGGTTACCTATAGGTCGGTTTTATTACCCATGGCCGCAAAATAGTTATGGCACGCCGCATCGAGAAACGCTTCGGTCATTTCCGGTTGACGGCGATGGTAATTGCAGGCATTATACACCTGCTCCAGAATATCCCGTGCCTGACACGCCCGAAAAGGCCGTTTTCCTCGGTAATGTGTACTCATCAAATATTCAAATTTACTTTCGTCAAATTTAATGCCATATCGGGGTGCTATAAAAGCCATTAGCCGCTTAAAGGTTGCCTCATCCGGATCGCACACATGGATTTTATAGGGAATCCGTCGCAAAAAGGCATCATCCACCAAGTCCTTCGGATCCAGATTGGTGGAAAACAGAATCAGTTCATCAAACGGCACTTCGATTTTTTTTCCATTAGGGAGTGTCAAGTAATCAATCCGCTTTTCTAAAGGGACAATCCATCGGTTTAACAACTCTTCGTGGTGCACCCGCTGTCGACCGAAGTCATCAATCAGAAAAACGCCGCAGTTGGCTTTAAGCTGAAGCGGCGCTTCTGACACTCGGAGCAATTCGTTAAATTTGATTTCGAGGGATTCCATGGTCAATTCGCCACCCACCATCACCACCGGGCGCTTAATTTTAACCCATCGGGCATCGTACTGCGGAAGTAGATCGTTGGGATCCCCAGACACTTCTTCATGACACTGCGGATCAAAGAGCTTGACCAGCTGACCATCAATCAAGAGGGTACGTGGAATGTAAATGTCGTTTTTAAAACATCGACAAATTCGTTCAGCAATCGATGTTTTCCCGTTTCCTGGCGCGCCATATAAAAACAATCCTCTCCCCGAGTTCACCGCCGGGCCAATAATCTTAAACAGCTCAGGATCCAGAACTAAATCACGAAAGGCTTTATCAACCGTTTCTTCATCGGGTTGTTCTAACCGAATCGATTGCTGTAAAACACTTTCCAGATAGTCTTCATATAAAACCGGTGCGGAACCCATATACGCCGAATACTCAATAGCAGACAAGGCTTTTTCTCGGCCCGGATCCGCCAGAATATACTCGTAATCCCCCATGCTAGCGGCGTTTTTATGACCAATAAACATCCGGTTTTTCAAATCCGTTAATATAGGAGCCAAAATCGAAAACGGCAAACAGAGTTCCGCTGAGACTTCCCGCCCCGTCATCACGCCACGGCTGAGCAAGACCTTATAAATGAGGTCCTCAATTAAAATGTTATTCAACTTCGTGTCTTCCAACGCTTTTGGCACCGCCGGTTTAAAGGGGGGCAAACGATCGGACACTAGAAACGGCTCTTGTGACTCAGCGGCTTCAAATTGATTGCTCGGGGGCGGAACCATGCTCATCCTCTATCATGCTCCTTTTCATAGCCCGTAAAATCTCACTGCAATTTGGGGCTAATGATTACATTCCTCAAATCAGCCAAATCTAAACCTATTCTATTAAGAATAGGTTTAGTAAAACCTCTAATCTAGGCTCTGCTTACTGTAGAATATTTTATTTGTCCCGAGGCTCATTAAATAGAGTTCTTTCCCCCGTAGCAATTTGTTTTAGCCAGAAGGTTTTTGTTTTCGGATCGCCATCCGGTTCTCTTTCTGCCACTTCTGCTATCAGGTGACGGGCAATGGCGGTATCTTTCAGATCTTTTTCCAGTGCTGAAGGGCTAATCCCTTTCAGGGCCGTATCTACTTCCACCTTGGTTCGTTCAACAAAGGCTTCTAAGGCAAGACGCTCTGATCTAGGCAGTAAGCCGCCTTCTCTTTCCAGTTTGAGTGATGCGGCGGTGATGGCGAAAATACCCATTCCCGCTTTGGCTACCCGCATGTTGATTAACTGGGCCGTCTGCATTTTCTTCCCTAACTTAAACCCTGCATAGAGAGAGCGAGCGTTTAATTCTCGGGTTCGACTACGAAGCCAGCGCACATCTTTAGCCGGAAGGCCACCTCCTTGATCGCCCAAATCACTGAACTTCATGTTCTTGACTTCAATCGCCGCATCTTTTCTGGCGATCTGCTTATCCCAGCCCGAAGCCTTCTCAATGCGTTCTTTTATTTTTACGTAAGGGGCCAAAGACTTCAGGGTAACCCATTGCTCCAGCGCCGCATGGACGCCTTCCACAATTCGGTTCACCCAAAGATCCCGAAACGTTCTAAAGTAGCCGCCCTCCTGAAACAGCCCTTGTCCACCGAAAATCTGTTGGGTATCCACACCCACGTTCCAAGCCCCATCCGCACCAAATACCTTGGCCGCAACCGCTTCAGCTGCCAGATCCAACTCGGCATTTCCCCAGCCATTATTAGGCGCATGGTAATCAATCAGTGCTGAGGACAATTCTGTAACCGCATTAATGCCTACTGCTGTAATCATCGATTCTGAAAGCATTCGTTGAACATCCGGCAGATCGCCCAATTGACCTTCTCGATCCAACGGTACGGATTTCCCTTCCGCGTTCTTCACTCGGGGAACAAAATCGTTGGGTGCTTCTCTTTCCAATGCCCGATGAGCGGCCTGATTAAGGCGTTCCATGGCCGCCCCGTAACCGGCTGAGCCAAACCCGTTTCGACCCAATGCCAGTGCGTCAAACGGGATTTTCCGTCCGGATCCAACCTGTCCCAGGTACGTTTCCGCAAACGCTTTTTTAACGTCACCATCACCCTGATAGTTTCGGGCAAATGCTTTAAAATAGGTGTCTTTAATTATTTGATCGATCGGTTTATCGGGGGTTGCTTCCTGTAACTCATCTAAGGGTAATTCCGCCAGTTTACCGGAACCGCCCAACACATTTTCCACGGAAATTTCAAAGTCTTTCAAAGCAATATACGCCTGATTACTGCCTCGAATCACGCCCATTTCCAGCGGATCTGAAATATGCAGTTGCCCGCCTGTATGATAGCCGCTTCCCTCAGGCTGCATCAAGGCTTTTTGCTTGGCTTTAAAGTCTTTCGGTTGATCTGTTAACCGGAACGGCAGATCCACCAGGAACGTGGTGTATTGGTCTTTTTCATGAGGTTTACTGGTCTTAGCGACCAGGAACAACACCCCAGCTCGTTGGGTGTTGGTAATAAAGAGTTTAGAGCCATTAATCACCCATTTTTTTCCATCGGGCGACAGTTGAGCCCGTGTTTCTACCCGCTTGGTATCCGTTCCCGCTCCGGGTTCGGTTAGTCCAAAGGCTGCTAAATACTCACTTTTGGCCAGTTTGGGGAAATATTTCTTTTGCTGTGCTTCGCTGCCATATAAAGCCAGCGGGTTGTTTCCAATGGAGTTATTGGCGCTAACGGGTACCAGCAACGAACCCATGTTAAGCCGAGCTAGGTGGTTTGAAACCAGATAATGGTATTCCGTATTATTTAAGTGAACACCACCCACCGCAAAACTCAGCCCATCTTTCAGCTCTAACGTTTCCGGGGCTTTTAAGGCAAACAATCCCAGTTTGTTCATACGCTCAAATACTTCAGTGGGCGTGTAAGCTTCTCGATCGATTTGATCAATATCAACCACAGGCTTGACAAGATCTTCTACTTCAATGCCCAGCTGAAGCATCCAGTAAACCATGGCATCGGTCGGATGAAGGAGCTGTTGTTTAAGGTCGTAGTTCTGTTTGGCACTGATATTTTTCTTGTCTCGCAATCCAATACGAATCAGCGCGCCAAACGCATCCAAACTCTCTTTTTTCGCAGCTGATAATGACGTAGCCTCAATAGCTTCCGCCATTGTGTCAAAATGCAGGGCGCCTCGAGGAATTTGCTGAAGCACACCGGGTAAGCGTTCGCCTCCCATTTCTTTCAAATCTTTATCATCAAACTCGGCTTTGCCAAAGTAAACCGCATCCGGGCGACTCGGAGTCAGCTTGATGGGCGTTAAGGGTTGTCCGCTTGCCGGTAACACCGGTTTCATGTTCAAGTTGCCAGAGTTTAATGGTTTAATCCCAACCTCATTGATTGTCATTTAAAAAGTCCCCTAATCTTCTGTCTCTAATAAGAAAATACGCACCACGCTCTTACCGTAAAAAGCGTCGCATTCAATTTTAAATATTAAAATAAACCGAATCAAGAGACAAGCTATTTACATGATTTAACGTTTGATTTGGCATCACCTCTTAAACAGCAAAGTAAAAGACCCGGTATAAATATCATACCGGGTCGGAGAGTTGGCATTAAAGTATTTGCATCTTGTGAGAACAAGACAAGTACGATGATTAAGTGGGTCCAGAGTTATTTTAGAATGTTTTAAAAAAGCTACTCGGAAGCTTCCTCTTCCTCACACACGTTGTCATCTTCCATACCGGGTGGTGGCGGAACCGCATTGTCATCATCTTCAATCGAACAAGATTCCTCATCCTCATCTTCAGAATAATCATCACCCATTGCGATTAAGACGGTTTTATTCTCAAACCCCTGTATCTCAACCGCTTCGGCAGAAGCTTGATAAGGCATGCAAGCACAGCTTCCCAATAAAAACAGCAGAAGTAGTCCCATACAAACATCCCGACTTGTCATTAATTTTTTCATTTTAAAACTCCTAAAAACAGTAACTTATCAAATATAAAAACAGCGGGCACTCTTCTTTTACAGTGCCAGCCTCATATGAACATCCTCAGCAATGGCATTATAAATAGCCATAATGCCATCACCATCATTGGTTTCTGCCGTATATTGCTCGCCATCTGTGATGTCTGCGATTTGGTCCAGCAACAAAGCATCCCAGTCATCGTTTTGCAACATGGCTCGAATCGTGCTCAAGCTACCACTTTGAGAAGGTGGGGGGCCAATTTGAATCGTATGAACCGCAACGTCCATGTCGGCCGCCCGATCGGCTTCCGCCAGAGTCACCTCGACCATGTAGTCCGTATACCCTGTTGTGCAGTCCAGTGAATAATCATATTTTTCATCCGCTTTATTGCTATAGTAGTCGCCATAGCTGGTATACCCTCGACTGTAATAGTAATTTGCGTAGCTGGTATAGGTGTTTCCCTTGCTATAGGCATTAATGCAGTCTTTATAATACCAATCCGGGCCATCAGGTACATTCGGATAACCGTCTGTTAAAAAGACAATCGTTTTTGACGCGTTTTGCCTACCATTGGTTTCCAGCTCATCTAAGGCTTCTTGCAGGCCCGAGTGATAATTCGTATTCCACCATTGACTGCCATTATATAAATCCAACTGATCAATGGTGTCCTTAACGGCTTGAAAGTTATTTGAATCATAGGTTGAGGTCAACTCGATTTCATTGGTCGAGTTAAAATCAAAGGTTACCACCCCAATTCGGTCAATGGATTCACTGTCCAGATCAATCACCTGATCCACATAAGCCAAAGCTGCGTCTTTTACATCATTAAAGGGCTGACCGTTACCTAAGTTATTCATCGAACCGGATGTATCAATAACCAAAATAACATCCCTTGCCGCTGGTATTGCTTTCGATCGCGCATGAAGTGTCATGGATGTACACGTTGAGGGGGCTGCTCCCTCTTCAGACGGCTCTTCACCGTCTTGAATCCAATAATCTCCGCCAGAGGCCAGACTGAGTCCGCATGTGAGTTTTGACATAAGTGTTGGGATTTCAACCTCACCCGAAACCTCGAAGGCGCTCCCATTATAATTAAATTCGAAATTACTCGAATCCATTTCCTGCCCAAGAACCGAGTTTTCCAGGGCATAGTCCAGAGCCTCTATTTCGGCTTCCACCTGTCCAATAGGCAGTTTGGCCGCGCCCGCCAACGCCGCTGCATCCACGGCGGTTTGAAGCTGATTCTGTGCCGCTAGATACACCGGTATATCAACCGCCGCTAATGACGACAGCATTAACCCGACCAAGAAAACGCCAACGAAAAGCACCTGATTGGCACCAATCCCTTTTTGGCGTTTCAAATATTTCATATTATCCATACAGACAACACCTCAAACATGCGCCTCAAAACACACCGGATGAACCGACAAGACTTACCAGAATAATTACATCCAGCAAATATAAGAGCTAACTTCTTCAACAACGTTAATTAATTACATTTCCTCAAAGCTATCATTCCCCTATTTTTTTTTTGTAAACGCTTTTGTCGACTTTGTTAATATTTATTTACTTTTCTCCTCGTTTATATTTGAGAAAAAAGGGGTAGAAGAAATAGTAGTGGTCGGTTTATAAAGAGGAACTTTTTACAGTTTCCAAACGAGGAGTATCTTTTAAAATATGCGGAAACGAGGCCATCGAGTCAAAACTAAAACTCGAAAATATATGTGCAGTACCGGCTCTGGTAACGGTATCCTCTTGACCATGGGTGTCATTTTCACATCTTTAATGATGGCAGCATTAGCGGTTGATATCCCATTTTATTTTTCTATCCAAAACCAACTCCAATCGGCCGCTGAAGCCGCCGCTCTCGCCGGTGGTTATGAGCTTTATAACAGCCCGGGAAACACGCCCGAGGATAAAATGTCCGATGCCGATGATCAGGCAACCGATTATGCCGAACTTAATTTTGGAACCAACTTACAAGCAGAAGACATTACCTTTGGCTACAACGATTTTATTAATGATACAGGTTTTAGCGCCACCCCCTCTCTAACAGGGTATGAATCAACTGGCGGGTATAACGCCATATCGGTTACAGTTTGGGCCGATAGTGAACACACAGACAACCCCACCGCTGGGCCTGTCCCCACTATCTTTGCAAACCTATTTGGTATTCAGGAGTTTGACACTGCGGCGACGGCCACAGCGGCTTTAGATAATCGAATTGGCGGAATGAGCGGCCTGAGACCCATCTACGGCTGCCAAACTCAGTGGGATTTGGCTGGTTCGGATGGTGATTTGACCAATGATGTGGTTCAAATTTATGGCGATGAATTCCGACTCAATGGCGACCCCCTAACCTGCCCGGTTCCTGGACCCGGAAACTGGGGGTTTGCGGATTTAAGAGACTGTAGCCCAGGCTCGCCAGGTACATCCAATATGCGTGACTGGTTTCGGGATGGTTATCCCGGTGAAGTCTCTACAGGCGAATGTTACAGTACATCACCAGGGAATTTTATCAGTGCCATTAGTGGTGAACTAGACACTTTAATTGCCGATGAAACTATTATTACTATCCCGATTATTGATGGTTTTAACGGCGGTGGCTCGAATACGAATGTGGATGTTTCCAGCTTTGCGGGCTTTGTTATCACCGATTACAAAGCCAACGGCCCAGCCAGTGGACGCTATATTGAGGGTTACTTCACGTCAACCACCTGCTCTAGTAATTGTTCTGTTGACCCGAACATGATGAATGGTGGAAGTATTGCCAAGCTTCGATTGGTCAATGGGAACTAAAAACAACTCTTAGTCATTTAAAACCCGTTTACAAACCACACCATAAATAGCTTTCGCCACCGGGACCCCGTCAATCACATATTCCATAATTAACTGACCATTCAGCTGGTCGTTGGGCATGCAAGAGACAATCAGGGTTTCAATACGCTTCCACAGGGCGTTGGTCTCATACTCGTAACGCGTCGTAATGACCGCTGTGTTGCCAAACGATTGAACCGGCACTTCAGACACTCGAAACACCCGTTGTCGGCTTGGTTCAATGTTAATCCCAAAATTATCGTATTCAACATCCAGCAGTTTCGACTCTTCCTCCCAGTCGCCACAGAAGCGACGTACATTAAATTTTGAGGTGGCTTCCAAAGTTATTTGGGATGACTTTTCCAACGTTTGCTGAAGTTCTCGGATTCGACAATCGAGAATCATCTCCATTTCATGATAATTTTCTTTTGATTTTTCCAGACCAATGCTCAGGCTCGCAATATCTTTTTGAGCCTCTTGACGCATTTTCTCCGAAGCAATCAACTGCTTCTGAAGTTGAGCTTTTTCGTCCAACAGTTGGAAATTTTTATTCTCTTTGAGTTCTTCTCGTAAAGCGTCTACTGTATCCGTCAGGGTTTTTACCTTTTTGTGAAACAGGTTATTGGCATTGTAGAGATGGGAGTTCAGCTTTTCCGTTTCCATCAGCTTACGGTGCAGTTGTTCTTTTTCCGTATTCAGGGTTTCAATCATGCCAAGCATGCTATTTGACGCACTGGAAACTTGACCCTTAAGCAAGGTCGAAGCCTTCGGTACCGTAGCATAAGTCTTTACAGAAGATTCGCTGACCCGGGTTACGGGTTTCAAGGACGCTTGCGGGCGTGAGGATTGCTCGGCGGGGAGTTGAATTAAATCTCGAATTTCCGCCAGTGTCCGACCTAAAGCTAAATGCTTCCGGATATTTTTAAAAAGGTTCACATGATGTGGGCTGTATTGTTTCTGCCCTTCCCTATTAACCGGAATCATCAAACCCAACTCCTGTTGCCAGGATTCCAGAGTCTTCTGGTCAATATCAAATTGTTCTAAACGATCTAAAACAGTTTCTAAGGTAAACAACCGCTTGGCTCCCCAAATCATTAAAATAGCTTCAGTCCCTATGATGATATTATAAGGGAATCAAGAGAGATGTAAATATTACACATGTCAAGCCACGCTCCCAACCCCTTTGCCTCACAGGTAACCCTTACGCCTCCTGAATTTAACGCCTTACAAGCTACACCTACCTGTTTACACAGTTTATATATATTACTTAACAAGTGCTTTTACTTCCTTTTTTATACATCAACAAACGAAAGCAAGCATCACCGTGATTCCCGACGCTCCCCTCCTTTTCTTCATTGGTCTAATTATCGGCACACTCGCTGGTATGTTGGGTATTGGCGGAGGCATCCTTATGATTCCTGCTTTGCTCTATATTCCACCCGTATTTGATCTGCCAACACTTGGCATTAAAACGGCTACCGGAGTTGCTTCTGCCCAAGCCTTAGCCAGTAGTCTCTCTGCTTCGTGGGTGCATTATCATAGGAGAAACATGCTTCTGCCTCTGGTGCTTGTTCTTGGCGGAAGTGCTATGCTTGGTGGTTATCTAGGAGGGCTAAGCACCGGATATTTTCCGGATATAGCCCTAAAAACGATCCTAATCCTCGCTTTGGGAAGCGTCATTTTTCTCTACCTCAAAAGGAAAAGCCATGGTGATGAAGAGAAGAAACTCTCACTCAGCCTAAAAGAAACCATCACACGCCGTCACATCGGTCTTTCTGCCTTTCTTTCCATTGGTGTAGGATACCTCTCCGGCTTACTAGGTATCGGCGGCTCTATTTTTCTTATTCCAATGATGTACACTCTCTTGCTTATCCCCACCAAAAACACCATTGGAACCGGTACAGGAACCGTTTTCCTCATTGCGTTAGCCTCATTCTCCGGCAAGCTTCAACAAGGGTTTATTCCGTTGGAGGCATCTCTCCTTGTCACGGCCGGTGCTTTTATCGGAGGCGTAACCGGCGCACGACTGACCAACCGGTTCTCCGCTCAACTTCTCAAAGGGCTTTTCCTTAGCTTGATGATTCTGGCGTTGGTTCGGGTGTTGATTGAACTGCTTTTTTAGTGTCCGCCTGAATTTCTTCATCGGATAAGGAATATTGAGCATCCTTCGGGTTAATAAAATAATTGTTCACATCGTTGAACACCACAAACCCCATGAGCGCCAATAGACCAATAAAACCGAACTGAACCGCCGTTTCCTGAATCTCTTTTTTAACAGGTGAGCCTTTAAGTGCTTCTATAATTAAAAAGAAAATATGCCCACCATCCAATGCGGGAATAGGTAACAGATTCATAACCGCCAAAATGATACTAATAATAGCCATGAGGACAAGTCCCTGCTGAAATCCCCGCTGGTCAATCATTTTTCCGCCCTCGGCGACAATGCCAATCGGCCCGGATAGCATCTTGGTATCGGCCTGTCCTGTAAAGATTTTACCCATCATTTCAAAGTTCAACACAATAAACCGGGATAAATATTCGGCGGATTTTGCCGAAGCCGACAGGGGGTTTGAGTCCTTCTCATAAATAACTCGTCCCGGTACCAGCTGAACACCAATTTTCCCTTCTTCATTGGTCTTCAGCATTACTTCAAAGGGCTCGGAATCGCCTCGCTTAACCACAACCGGGAAAGCTTCCCCCTTGTGACGACTGATCATATCCTGAACAAAGTCCAACCGTTCCATCACCAGACGAATATCTCCACTCAAAGGAACGTGATTGACTTCAGTTACTTTATCCATTGGAGTCAGCCCCGCTTTTGAGGCCGGTGAGGTTTCTTCAAGTGAGGTCACCACGACGCCCACCTGATCTTCCGGTATATCAAATGTGACGCCCAACTCGCCTTTTCCATCCAGAACCGCTTGTACGTGTTCCGTTTCATAAATTTGTGGCGGGGTCGATAGTGACGCTTCGCCTTGCTTTTCCTGCATTGGGGTTGTGATGTTTTTCATTACCGTTAAGGCCACTTGCCCGTCCGTGCTTTCGGCGATTAACGCCTTAGCTTTAGCCACACGGCTTGCACGCTCTCGCTCAAAGTCATTAACCCTTTCCCCGTCAATGGCTACAATTTGATCATCATTCTTCAAGCCTGCAATAGCCGCACCAGTGCGCTCACCCATAACCTGAATGGTTATATCCACGCCCTGCGCATTGGGCAATCCCCATACCATAATCACAGCCGTCATAATCGCCCAGCCCAAAAAGGCGTTAACCGTTACACCAGCGATCATGACCGCAAAGCGTTGCAAAACCGTTTTATTCTCCAGCCGTTCCGGTGAATCCGCCGGAATCTCGCTATCGGGATCGTCGTCCGGAAAAGAAACGAATCCGCCAAACAATGCCGGATAAATGCAATACTCGGTCTCACCCACTTTTTTAGACCATAGCGCCGGACCAAACGGTAAACCAAATCCAAATTTCTCTACTCGGATACCACACTTTCGAGCCACCCAGAAATGGCCGAATTCATGGGCAATAATCAAAATACTAATCAGGACGAGCATTAAAATAACGGACAAAGCGGAACCTCCAATGAGATATTAAAAATCAGAAAAACCAGACAAAATAATGGATATCGAGTCTAATCTCTTGATTTTACCGGATATTTGGCTCGGTTACTATCCATTTTTTAAAATTAGTTTAAGTTCAGATAGTAAAACCCTCTCTCTGATAGAAATTCAAGAAGGCTTATTGTAACCAGAAAGCCGACAATAATTTGCGGCAGACCACTTTTCCAAAGACGCCTTAAAAAGCCCGGATCGGCATGAGGTGCTTTCGAAAACTGTCTAAGTACCTCTTTTCCGGCAGCAATACCACTGGCTAATTGTTTTTCTGTCGGTGGTTTGGTTGTAAAATTCCTCTGAAGCCACGCTCCCATTCGCCGCCAATAACGAGCAATTAGAATGACACACAAGAACATGTATAACAGTTCGCCCCCAAAATTCAGATAGGGACGCATCACTTCCAGCGAAAGCATCCCCAACTGAATGCTTCCAAGAAGAGCCATAATATTAGTGCCACACCGGTTATGAACTCTGGAGTTTACCCTCACCCGTTCTGGTGTTAAAGCCATTCCCCTTTCGGTGGTGTTAATGGTCATATGCTCTGCCGCATGGTAGCCGGCTATCGGGGTAATGCGTAATAAAACTAAAATTGTTCCCATAGTGAAGGCGTATTCCAGTAAAAGCATAGAAATCCCTTCATGAGCATTCGTCAAAGGGACCATTGGCGGAAATAAAGCCAACAGCCAACTACTAGAAATAAAATACGACCAGCGCGCTACAAAAACCATCAGGGCAAATACCACGCCCGTCAATGCCAGCCCATGCCACCCCGGCCCACCAGAATACACACCCGACGTAATGTAAACACCTAATGGGGTGGCCAGCCCGCCCATGCGAGGCGGCATAACAACGCCACTGTGGAGTAACCGGAGCAATTCTCGTCGACAAGCACAATAGCCACTATACACGCCCTCTTCATCAATGATGGGAATCAGGCTATCCAAAGCCTCATCTGAAGCAAACAGAGTTCGGGCCGCTTCCACCGAAGCGTTCTTATCCAATGCAATCAGGGCCGGCTGCTCGTCCTGATGCCTTAGCAGCACTTCCGGGCCAAAGCGCAATAAGTCCACGTCTCTAATCACGTTAATCAGCCGGTTATCATCATTCACCACTGGCAGAAGATGATATTGCGATAACAGCAATAAAAGTTCCTGAGCATCCGTACACGCTTTGGCAGGACGAACGGGAATCGCAATGGTTGTGATATTCAGTCCCTCAAGGCGATTTAAGTTTAGGCCAAAAGTTTCAGTCTGGAGCATCAATGTTATCCTTGCTTGCCTTGATTATAGACTATTTCCAACGGGTTTAACAAAATTCCTGACTTGTTTGCTTGCCTGCTTGATTTGAATGATAGCCCACCCCATGAAACTGTAAAACTACGTTAAAATAGAGTAGGAAGGAAGAGGCTCAGTATAAGATCAAAGGAACGAGTATAAACCCTCCTCACCCATACTCTTACTGTTTTAATGGAAAGAACATGAGTACCCCATGGCCAAAGCACTCCATCTTGAAAAAACCGCCATCGCCCTTACCCTTGGACTTCTTTCTGTTCAGATTTTCTCAGGCATCGCGTTAGCTGATGGAAAACCAAACAACACATCGAGGTCCAAAAAGCCCCTATCCGGCCAAACCTCAGCCAACGCGCAAGAACTGGCTAGAGACTACGCCACTATTGCTTACGGCTATTACTTAAAAGGAAATTTAAAATCCTCACTTGATCATTATGAACAAGCGCTTCGCTATGACCCGACCAACAGGGGGATTCAAAAGGAGTATCTTGAAATCCTTCAGGTTTCAGGGGACACGGCGCGCCTTCGAACCTATCTTGTAACCTACACCAAGCAAGCCCAAAGCAAAAAAACAGACCCTGATTTACTTTTAAAACTGTCTAATCTGCATCTGCAAGCCCAAAATCCGAAAGCGGCCCTGACGCTTCTGGATAAGATCGAAAATAAAAAGTTTCGCCGAAAGCAGTCACAGACGATTAACCTCATCAAAGCCAAGGCTTACGACTCTCTTGAAAATCATCGACAAGCCTATCGATATGCACGAAAAGTCATAAAACGCTCAGACAGCCAACAAGACCAGTGGCAAGCACAAGCCATTATTGGGAATACCCATTTTCAGGCGAAAAAATTTGACTCTGCCGCACGAGCGTACGAAAAAGTTTTGCAAAAAAACACCTCCCATAAACAATCACTCATTCGACTGGCAGATATTTATGGTCATCAGAAAAAGCCGGAAAAAGCTCTCATTCTGTATCAACGCTATCTGACATTTAATAAAAGTAATCCAGAGCTTCTCCTACGTATTGCCCGTCTATCCAAAGCTCTTGGCCGAAACGAAGATGCCTATCATTACTACGAAGCCCTACTGAAAAACGACCCCAATAGCGTGGAAGCCCTGTTTGAAACTGGCTATCAGGACTATCAAAACGGACGAGAGGCCATCGCATTAAGTCGTCTAACCCAATTTACTCAGCAGGTTCCTGACAACGCCGAAGCCTTGTATTACATCAGCAAACTCCGTTATACCCAAGATAACAATGAAGAGATTTATCGCCGACGGTTAGAACACGTGGTTTCCCTGGCTCCTCGAAACTTGGATTACCTGAACGCCCTTCGGGCAGTCTACGCCAACCAGCAAGATCAATCCGGGCTGGCCAACGTCCTCCAAAAGATTCTCGATGTGGATCCAGAAAATGAAAACGCCCTATATACCTATGGTCTCATTGAACTAGAACGTAGCAACAGCAACCATGCTGTTGAACTGTTTAGCCGCGCTCGAACACTAAACCCAGAAAGCGCAGACTACCCTTATTTTCGAGGTAAAGCCTACCAGAAAACAGGGGAAACAGATAAGGCGCTAACCGATTTCTTAAGCACCATTACCCTGAATAACAGCTATACAGATGCCCATCAGCAGGCCGGGCTCATCTACTACCAACAAAAAAAACGAGACTTAGCAAAAAAACACTTGGGCACCGCTGTATCCCAAGATAGAACCTTGCTTAAGCCCAATCTGGCCTTGGGGAAAATTTATCTTGAAGACGAAAAACTCACTCAGGCCGAACCGTATTTCCTGAACGCCGTCAAACTCAAGCCAAAAGACGCCTTTGTGCTTTACCAAACGGGCACGGTTTACACACAAATGGACGATTTTGCTCAGGCCATTCCCTACTACCGCCGTGCCTTGACAGTTAATAAGGATGATATGGCCACACTCGTGAATTTAGGGAACGCTTATATGCGAAATGGCGAACCGAAAAAGGCGATCCTACTCTTGTTTCGAGCCACTGAACGAGATCCCTTAAACCCAGCGCGTTATAGCGCCCTCGGCGTTGCTTATACCCGTGCCGGGCTTTTTCCCGATGCCATTGAGGCCCTGAAAAAAGCCATCGAACTCGACCCACATAAGATACTTTATCGTTATAATCTGGGCCAAGCCTACAGCGGCATCCCAGATCGAGATCGGGCGCTTGCTGAATACAGTCAAGCACTCCATGGCACAGCCAAAACACCCGATGATTTTTTTAACCAGGGACGAATCATGCATCGAATGGGCATGTATAACGACGCCATTATAAGCTTCCAGCGTGCCCTCAAAAATTATCCGACCCAGCTTGAAAAGGCCCAGGTTTATCGTGCCATGGGATACACATATCAAGCGCTAAACAATCAGCCGTCCGCTTTGAGTCAGTTTAGACACTATCTCGCTATTATCCCCAAGGGTGCTCAGGCCGAAAAAATTCGGACACATATGAATACCTTGTCGAAATAAATAATCGCCCGCTGGTGTTATTTTGCCTTGTATTCTTCTGCGACGGCTGTTGCCACTCGGACAGCTCCAGTAATAAATGATTCTAAAGATTCTAATTTAAGCCAGAGAAAACCAGAACGCTTGGGCTGAATATATTCAACAATTGGGATATCTGCAGACTCACCGCTCATTCTTATTGTTATTTCTTGCCCACCAGAGAGATTTTCACCATATGACAACTGAACAGAATCAGGTAGCGTTTTGATTTCTCTATCAAGCGTCTCAAAAATCTGGCGTGCCGCTTTTGAATACTCTACACCATAGGTTCTAATGAGATTTTTATTGATCTCCCAAGTACCAGAAAATTGAGGTAATTTGGCCAATATCGATGGATCTTGAAGACGCATATTTACTTTCCTTAAATTATAAGGATCATTAAAACATTGTCTCTTTTAATATAGCAAATTACCTTTTTGTTATTTTTAACCAAAGTTTACAGTACAACGCTAGAGAACATTCGTTTAGGGAGCCTCTCGAAATATAAGCACCCCTTTAGCTAATTTTCAGGTTGGCTTCATCAATCAAACGGTTAAAATAACGAATATGGTGAGGTGGCCCCTCTACCCAGATGTTCAATGCACGAACCGGGTTACCCGCCCTCTCACTATCCATTAAGATGGGATTAATTGCACTAATCGCCACTTTTTTCGCGCGCTTTACATATTTATTCAGCAAACGAATTTCGGCAACGACTCGAAAATTTTCGGTACTCTCACCATCACGCAGACGCTTCGTCATTGTTCGAACACACCTATTCTTTCTTATTTTTTATTTCTTTGGGTTCGATTTTCCATTGAACCCACAATTCAACTGTCCGACTATTTTTTAAAAACAACGCAGAGTTACTATATCTATAACATTTTAAGCTTAATAAGATTTAGTTACTATTATATAAATGGATGACTTTTCAGGATCATTTTTTTTACATTCAGAAACGATCTTGTAACATCCAGTCACCTTTTTACAAAACACTCTTACTTTCAATGCTTTACAATCGAGTACTAGCAATCCCCCTTAGTATTAGCCGAATGGAACCAACCTTTTGCTAGGGGAACGCAAAGCGTTCAAATCAATTATTAATCGTTAGACCGTTGTTGCGCAAGAACCCTGAAGTTTTTCCCAATCCGCTTTAAAAGCCGCAACGCCTTTTTCCGTTAAAGGATGGTAATACATCTGCTTCAACACCTTGAAGGGGATGGTTGCAATATCAGCACCCGCCTCCGCCGATTGCACCACATGGAGCGGATGACGAATGCTAGCGGCAAGAACATGGCTGTCAAAGTCGTGCATATCTCGCAAGGAAACGATCTGCTCAATAATGTTAATGCCATCGTAGCCAATATCATCCACCCGGCCCACAAAGGAACTAATGTATGTCGCGCCCGCATTGGCGGCCAATAAAGCTTGATTGGCGGAAAATACGAGGGTTACGTTGGTTCGGATGCCTTCATCCGTAAAAACCCGGGTGGCTTTTACCCCTTCCACTGTAAAAGGGACTTTGACATAAACATTTTCGCCCCATTGAGCGAACTTTCGTCCTTCCGTCACCATGCCTTTGGCGTCTTCGCTCACACATTCCATGCTTACTGAGCCGGGCACCAACTGACAAATTTCCTTAATCACCGATTCCACATCGCCTGATCCATTTTTCGCAAGCAACGTCGGGTTGGTGGTTACCCCAGAAATCACGCCCATTTCAGCGGCTTCCCTAATTTCATCCAAATTGGCCGTATCGACAAAAAGTTGCATAACCCGAGTGTCCTTCTACTTATTCTGACTACATCACCTGACTTCTATATTTGAGTTAAGGCATTTTACGTAAAAGAAAAGACCGGGTCAAAAGCCAAAACAAAATAGTAGTGGGTTCGTTTAAACTAGAAAAATCGACAGACCCGTAAACAAGTTTACAATCCGTTAAATAACCGCGCTTTTCTTCAAGTTTACTTAAAGTCAGCCGAAATCCCGTATTAAAGGGATTTTATAAGATCTAGGACAGGATCGCGATAGAGAAGAGACGGTTATTACAGCCTATGGAAAATACATCAGGGTTACATAGAGAGGGATTTGTATATTGACTTCCTTAAAACAAGATACAACAGGTCATAGTATTTCCGAATATGTTTTATTATTTGGAATCGTTACGGTTGTTTCTATTACCGCATTATCCAGCCTAGGGACTGACATTTCTAATTTAATCAGCCCCGATACCGAGGTTAAAAGTGAAATCAGCAAGCTTTATAGCCTGTTAGACACGAGTGATAGGGGAGAGGAGCCTTCCTCACCTCTTCTCAATGATATTTTAATTTCTGATCAGGTATCCAGCCAGAACTCGCTAGATATATTAATGTCTCAAGGTAGCGTAACCACCAGTGGTCAAGGGTTTACGGATCTGGCAGATCGGCTTAATAACGAAGGCATCGGTGCCCTCTCCGAGGCATTGGCCAATGATCTGGATTTAATTATTTTAAGTCAAAATCTAAATCCAGAACAACAAAGGGTTTTACGAGATTTGGCCAATCAGGCCCATGATATTGCGGCTATTCAACGAACAATAGAAGCTGCCGCTAACACCGCAACTGCCCCATCGGAATTTGCCTATGCACCCGTAAAATACAAAGGACAAGACTATACCGTGGCAGAGCTTGCTGGCTTTCTTGATTTTTACGGTGACGGGACGCCATTCGAGACCCATAGCCCTGTTACCGCCCCCGGAGCCGGAGATAGTCTAAACCAGTTTCAAACCACTTACAAACAGGCTCAAAGTGTTGGTGCCCTGGATAACCCTCAGATCAACGATATTGTAACCAATCATGCAAATCAGATTGGCTATTTAGCTGAGTCCGTAGGCCATAAGGTATGGCAGTACGCTACCGATAACACCCTAAAGCCGGACTCCTATAACAATTCTCTTGCCTCAGATGCCACGGATATCCACGCTACCGGCATTTGTACTACAGGAAAACAAAAAGATACCGGTGAAAAATGCTCCTAGCAATGGCTTTTTAGGTCAAATTATTTTATAAATTTTAAAGCCGGACTCCGTTCGTGAGGTCTCCCTTATATTAATGGCCACAATAATCCATCGGGCAGATGATTTCCTATGGCCAATCCAAGCTATAATAAGACTAGAGGATAATCATTCGTCAGGAAAACTTGTGGGATCACGCAAAAATGTTTCGTGTCTGGGTTTATAGTATAGAAAGCAGTGTAATATAATAGAAGTCACTCCCGCTTTCTGTATTCTGTATAATGTGATTATTCTCTATTATTAAAATGAAACGCTAAAAACCCTCACGAGGATCCTCCCCTTGAAATCACTGAAACTTGAACCTATCCCTCTTAAAAAAACATACTTGTCGACCCTTTTAGGTTTTTTTATGGCCTTAACCCTGCTGAGTGTTACTCTGTCGCCCGTATGGGCAGAACAAGCTACGCTACAAGGGTCCGTACTTAAAACGGATGAAATTAAAAACCCTTCAATCAACTCGGACGACCTGAAAACCATCGAAAAAGGCACCGACCTACAAATGACAGTTTCCACGGCTCTGAGCACCTCCGCTACCGTTGAGGGAGACGAGTTTTTCGCTAAAATCACGAAAGACTACACCGTGGATGGTCAAGTGGTTATCCCCCGAGGCACCTTGATGCACGCTAGCGTCGTGGAAGCTGAAGGCCCTCGTCGAGCCGGACGAAAAGCGTATATTTCCACAATGTTTGACTATATGATTACCCCGGATGGCCGGGAAATTCCCATTGAAGGCAAGTTTTCCAACAAAGACGGCAAACTGAAATCCGCCGCAAAAATCTTGGGTAAAACCACCGGCTATGGTGCCGTTGGTGGCATTGCTGGTGCGCTTATGGTGTGGAAATACGGCGGTCTTGCCGCCGTTGCGGCCTCTGAAGGCTACGCTCTTGCCGGTGGGGCCGCTATTGGAGCGACCGCTGGCATCGCCACAGCACTTATTAAAAAAGGCAAACACACCCTGATTCAACCCGGGGCGGAGCTTAGTATCAAACTCACCGAGCCCATTGTCTTGCCTTCCATGAATATACCCAACATTGCCGACTCGAACTACGCACCAGAAGGACTCGACTTAAGTGTTATTGCCATGAATGTGGGTAAGGATCCCTTTGGTGAATCCAACGAGATCACCCTGAGCCTCAGCATGACCAATCAAACCGAGCACACTTTTACTTTTTTTGATATGGCATTAGAAGACGAGAACGGTACCGTGTTTTTTGCTTCGCCTTTTGGTGATACCGGCATGTGGTTCCAAAAATTCAAGCCCAACTCCCGAATGGTTGGCAATCTAAGCTTTAGCGTGGACAATCCGATGCTCCAGCACCACTTGGTTTTTTACAAACGCTATACTCGCGAGCCCATTGCCAAAATCGCCATTACGGAAAAAATGGCTGTGGATAAGAAGACCGCTAAAAAACGCATGAAAACCGAGCTGGCCAAGCATTATAGCCATAAATAAGTTTTATCTATATAGAAAACTACCCTGTCACTAACTTGCCAGAGGCGTCAAAGTCAAACGTGCTTTCGCCATCCACGGGAAGGGCATAATGGTTCAAAACCTCTTCTGGAGCAAGTACCATGGCAATGGAGGGCTGGCCCAGATACTTTTGAGCCACACGCTGAATATCCGCTGGAGTGACCGCCTCAATCTTGGGCAATTGATCTTCCTTCGAGTCTGAACCCAGACGGCGGTGACTCGCTAGATAACTGCTTTCATTGTCAACTCTCTGACTCAACGAAATCGTGCGGGATTTTATCAACAATTTTACCTTGTTTAACTCGTCCTCCGATGTGGGTTCGTTGATGAGCCGATCCACTTCCTTCTGAAACAGGGGCATCACCGTCTTAACATTCTCATGATCCGTTCCAATAAAGAATTTCATCGTGCCGTCAGAAGACGCATAACGTGCTCGTGCGGTATAAGCCAACGCTTTTTCCGGTTTAACCCGAAACGTCTGAAAGAAACGCGCCGACGCACCGCCACTCAGCAGGTTTGTCAGAACCGTCATGGCTGCCCGATCGACATCTTTCAGCCCTGGAGCATGCCAGCCCCGCATAATTCTAGACTGATCCAACCCTTTGTAACTTTGGGTTATCAACCGGTTCTCCGTTAATTTAGGGGTGGCCACCTTGGGAGGTATAGCCACCAATGTCGTATCCAAACTGGCCATCCATTGTTCTGCCTGTTTAAACCCTTCCTCTATCGTCACATCGCCCACCATGGAAAGGGTCATATTCGAGGGTTTAAATAAACGCTGATGAGTCTCTTTTAACGTTTCAGGCGTTATTTTACCCATATTTTTCACAATTCGTGAGGGCAAGGTTCCTGCCGGATGATCATTTGGAAACAGGGCTTCGGTTAAGGCCATATCAACTACGGCATCTGGATTCATCCCCATCCTTGCTTGATGTTCTTGGTTTAACCTGTCTTTAACCACCTCAACCTCCTCAGGGCGAATGGCCGGGCCATTACTAAGCAGATCTTGAACCACCTCAAACATTTTTTCTTTCTTGCGGGATAATCCCTTCAATGTAATTTCAACACCGGTTAACGAGGTATGAGTCGATAAGGTGATTCCAGATTCAGCCAACTCCTGCTTCAAGGTTCGTGCGTCCCGTCTTTCAGTTCCACGGTCAATTATAAGCCCGAGCAAGTCCGCTTCTCCAGGTATTTTGTCCGTCTGATTTCCGCCATTCACCTGAATAGTTACCGATGTAAATAAATCACCCGGACGATTCTGCACCAAGAGTTCACTCCCCGATGACAGAAGGCGGCTTTCATCTCGAGAACTTAACATCCCGGAAAACCGGGGCACCTTCTTCTGTTTTTTTGAAGAGGAGGCTTTGGTCTTTTTCTCTTCTTCATCTTGGGCAACACGGGGTACACGCGATACAGCATACCCTGTACCGCTCATGTATTTTCTCGCCACTGTTTGCAAATCAGCAGGGGTCAGGCGGTGAATCAACTCTAGACGACGGCCCAAATCTCGTTCAAACCGATTATTTAGCACCGCATACTCCAGTGCGTTTAGCTTGTTCATCTGGGTTTCCATACTTTCCGCAATATAAAGCTCTAGCTGAGTTTTTACCCGTTCCAATTCCGACTCCGTCACACCCTCTTCAATAACACTTCGAATATGATCTTTAAAAGCATCCTGAACCGATTTTAAGTGTTCCGGTTGACTTTGAGCAGAAAGGTAAAGCGTGGATGCTCCCACGTTTTCCTCAAAACCCATACCAACACTATTGACCCAATGTTTTTTCTCAAACAAGTCCTGATGCAAACGTGAGCTTTCTCCTCCTCCCAAGAGAACCGATAAAGCATTTAAAGCAGCCAACTCTTTATCCACCCCTTCCGCATTGGGTTTTGGACCCTGGAACCCCAGAGTGGTCAGCACGACATCCATATTTTCTTCTTGAATCACCGTTTCTGCCTGACGGCCCACCGGCTTTAATTTTTTACGATTGGGAGTTGCTTTGGAAGGCTCAAAAGGCTTGTTCAACTGTTCGGCAAAATTATCCAACACCATTTGGGTATCAAAATCACCGACTACCAAAATAGCCCGGTTATCTGGCCCGTAATGCTGATTGTAATATTCCAGAATCTGTTTCCGGCTTAGATCCTTCACCTTTAATTCACGACGCAACCCAGCGTCATCCAACTTTGGCGCGGATTCATTAAACGGATACATATCTAAAAGCTTGCTTGGGGTGAGCTCTCGATTGCTCAACTCTTGCTTCAGCCGTTTCAAAATGCTTTGCTCTCGTTCCGAAAGGGGTTGGCCTGAGTGGTCTTTTAAAATTTTTCCTGAGGGCTGTTGTTCCAAAAGTTCTAGCCGATTTTGCCACTGCTCCCGAACCTCCGAATTCTTTTCGGCCTCACCCGTAACAACCGAACGCATGTAATCCCCAATATGCTCTGCTGGCCCTAAAACCGTTCGCCGATAGGGGTTATCCGCCTGAACTTGCGCTTGCATAGCCAAAAGAGTTTGTAATTCTTTATTGCCTGCATACATCTGAATTTCTTCAACGACGGCGCCTCGTTCTCGATCCAGCTCGATCTGAGGAACTTTAGGGTTTTGCACCAACTCGGACTGAATCCGAATCGCCTCTGCTAAACTCTCCTTGGGAACATCATAGAGAAAGAAAAACGTCATATCTTCTCCCGTATGTGCATTAACACCTGCTCCCAAGTTTTCTAATAGTTTATCTGCCACCTCCGGCCCTAGTTTGTCCGTCCCTTTAAACACCAGATGCTCTAAAAAGTGAGAAACCCCATTCATATGAGCTTTTTCATTGGCCGAGCCGGTTTTGGCCAAAATGCCAAAAGAAACCAACGGAATCGAATCATCTTTTAAAGCATAAAGCTCTTGTCCGTTAGAATACTTGTATACCTCAATGCTACCTAAAATAGGGTCTTCAATGGTTCGAGTATGTTCGTAACTAAGCTTGGGATAGGTACTATAGCCAAACATAACCTGGTTTTTAAGGGCCTGTATCTGTTTAGAATTTACCTGACTCGTACGAGAGGCACCCTCAAAGGAAGGCGTTTTTTTCTGAACGTTCCCACTTGTTCCAACCCCATTTACTTGTCCCTGAAAAGAATTTAAGCCTGTCATACGCATTGATGATACCGTACCCTTCCTTGTTTTTTGATGCTCTATTTAAGCATTACATACCCCTGAAAAAGAACTGAAGCCCATGTGTAACACAAGCTCAACATTTTGGTCAATAACAACGACTATAAAATCAAGGTTAGGAAGAATATAGAGAATGCATTACGTTTCGATAATAAATTAGATTGTCATTCGGCTTCTTTTTTGGACTAAAATAAAGGACAAGTCCTGTTGATTTGTTTCACCTCGACACGTTCAGTCTGTATTGTTAGCTCCTGAAAAGCATTTTTCTCATATGAACACTTCCTGCCGTTTTTCCATTATTATCCCAACGTTTCACCGCCCTAATTCAGTATTACGCCTTATCGAACAAGTTCGAAATCAACGAAACGCTAGCGAAAGTGAAGTGATTGTCATTGATGACAGTTCGTTAACCAGTCTAAAGGCTTATATTGAAGAAATGGAGCCCGGCGCGATTCCGGTCACCTATCTGGCATGTGCCGAAGAAGGGCCGGGTAATGCCAGAAACGTTGGTGCTCAGGAAGCTCGGGGAGAGTTTCTAATTTTTCTGGATGACGACTGCGAGGTATCACCCCACTGGCTTTCTTTCCTTCAGAACGAAATGCTAAACGCTTCGGCGGATATTTATTATGGGCCGGTCGAATCCAAAATACATACCTACGAACCCTTTATCCAAACCATTGAACTCAAAGACTGTCCCTATCGCAGCACCAACATCGCTTTTCGCAGTCGTTTATTTCAAGAGCTTGGCGGATTTGACCCTAACCTTTCCCATTGGTCCGAAGGGTGGGATCTGGTCAATCGTGCTCGCCGTCACGGTGCTCAACTCAAATACGCGCCTCAGTGGGCTTGTTCTCATACCCCCATTTATACCCCGCCGACCTATTTTAAGATCCCGACCCTCACCCAAACCATTCATAAAATGACCTACCTCATGAAGCAACACCGCGACTCTAGAGATGTTCAGAATCACCTAAGCCGTATGTTTTCCAGTGGATTTTGGCATATGGGTATTCGTTTACTTTTCTTCGTCTCGCCTCTGTTTTTCTTTTCCACCGGGCGATCGTTCTTTATATTTCTGCTTTGTAGCTTTGCATACGATTTAATTCGTCTCATTTTCATTCAACAGCGGCTTATTAAGAAAGGTTATTCGGTTAGCGTCTTTGACAGCATTAAATACGTCACTCTTAATTGGAGTGAAGACCTTCGCAGGGTTATTCTCGGTCTTGCTCTCCTGATTCAACGGTTTAAGACCCGAAATTTAATCCCAACGGCCAAAAACCCGACAATTCCTTCAGAGGAAAGCTTATCCGAGGTTTCGCTCAAATAGACTCCCTTATTTTTTAAATAGAGCAACACCTTTCTATTGAAATCAAAATATGTCTTGTGTATTATCTCTCAGCGTGTACTATTGTTTGACTATTAGCCTTACGGCCAGATAAAACGGAGAATTAAAGAAGGAAAACCCTATGCCCGTTGCTTCACTCGAAGAATTAATGGAAGCCGGTGTCCACTTCGGTCACCAGACTAACCGTTGGAATCCCCAAATGAAACCCTATATCTGGGGCGAACGAAACGGTATTTACATTATCGATTTGACCCAAACCACCCAACAACTGGATGAAGCCTTTGAATACATTAAAGATGCTTCTTCAAAAGGAAAAAAAGTTGTTTTTGTGGGGACTAAGAAACAAGCCTCTGAAATCGTAAAAGAAGAAGCGGAGCGAGCCAATTCGTTTTACATTAACCGCCGCTGGTTAGGTGGGACCTTAACTAATTTCGAAATCATTCGAACCCGAATCAAACGGCTGATTGAACTGGAAGACATGCGGGATAATGGCCATTTTGAGCGTCTGCCTAAAAAAGAAGTAGCTGTCTTGACTCGCCAGTTAAGCAAGCTGGACCGAAGTCTGGGTGGAATCAAGCTAATGCGTGGCATGCCGGATATCCTTTTTGTTGTCGACCAAAAGCACGAATCCATCGCAATTAAAGAAGCTCAGAAAGCCAATGTCCCTATTATTAGTATCGCCGATACCAACTGTGACCCCAAAAATGCCACGATTCCGATTCCGGGCAACGATGACGCCATTCGTGCCATTCGCCTTCTCACCTCTAAAATCGCCGATGCGATTCTTGCAGGGCAAGCCGAACGGGAAGCACGTTTAGCGACAATCGCTTCAAAAAACACAGAGGAAAAGCCAAAGCCAGCGACGGAACCAAAAGCAATGGAACCTAAAAAAGAGGCCGCCGCCGTGGGCGTTTCTTCATCTTCTGAGACGGCGGGAGAAAGCAGTAAAGCAGAAAACCCATCCGGGGAGGAGCAATAAACATGAACTATACGGCTTCTCAAGTAAAAGAACTTCGTGATAAAACCGGCGCCGGGATGATGGACGTAAAAAACGCCCTTGTCGAAGCCGATGGTGATATGGGAAAAGCAACCGAACTCCTTCGACAGAAAGGGCTATCAACCGCCGCAAAGAAAAGCGGACGCCAAACCGCCGAAGGGCTAGTTCACGCAGCACTTTCTTCTGACGGACAATCGGGCATCCTCATTGAAGTTAACTGTGAAACAGACTTCGTAGCCAAAGGCGATGATTTTTTAGCGCTGGTTAACAACCTGACCCAACAAGCACTGACCAAAAAGCCAACAGATGTAAGCGATTTTCTCACCCAACCTTCTGAGTGCCTCCCTGGTAAAACCGTCAGCGATTACATGACGGAACAAATCGGCACGATCAAGGAAAACATGTCCATCCGTCGCTTAAGTCATTACACTGTAGCTGGAACTGGACTGGTTCACTCTTACATTCATACGGGCGGAAAAATTGGTGTACTCCTTGAATTAAGCTTTACCAATGCAACCATGGGTAGCAAGCCAGAAGTACAACAATTGGCCAAAGACCTTTGCATGCAAATTGCCAGCGTTGCGGCAGAATTTGTGAAAATAGGCGACATCCCCGCCAGCGTGGTTGAAGCGGAAAAACGAATTGAAATGGGCAAAGACGATCTCCAGAACAAACCAGAAGAGATCCGAGCAAAAATCGTTGATGGACGTGTCCAAAAACTGATGGCCCAACGTGTCCTCGTAGAGCAAGCCTTTATTAAGGATCCGGGAAAAACTATTGGCACATTGCTTGAAGAATTGTCCGCTTCCTTGGGCGATACGTTTACAGTTTCCCAATTCCAGCGCTATGTCCTCGGTGAAGGCATTGAAAAAAAAGAAGAAAATTTCGCGGAAGAGGTCATGGCACAACTGAAGTAACCTTCCTTGTTGATGCTTTATTCTAATGCCAGAAATACAGACAAGTAATCTCGTGAATCAATCCACTAAAGCTTCAAAGCCTATTTATCAACGTATTTTGCTGAAAATCAGTGGAGAAGCGTTGATGGGGAACCAAGGGTTTGGTATTAATCCTGATGTGATTAGTACAGTTGCCCAAGAAATTGCTGGAACGGTGGCTAAAGGTGTTCAAGTTGCTATTGTCGTGGGTGGCGGTAACATTTTTCGAGGCTTGCAAAACAGCACTAATTTAGGAATGGAGCGAACCGCCGCTGATTACGTTGGTATGATAGCAACCATTATGAATGCGCTTGTACTTCAGGGTGTCCTTAAATCGGCAGGCATTGATACCCGAATGATGAGTGCCATTGATATTAACCGGGTGGCAGAACCTTACATTCGACTGCGAGCAATCCGACATTTAGAAAAAAATCGAGTCGTTATTTTTGGTGGAGGAACGGGAAACCCTTTCTTTACAACAGATACAACTGCCGCATTACGTGCCGCAGAGATAAAAGCTGATGCCATCTTGATGGCTAAAAATGGCGTTGACGGGGTCTATGATAAAGATCCTAAACAATTTCCCGAAGCGAAAGTATTTGAAACACTCACCTACGATGATCTCTTAATTAAGGATCTTCGAGTGATGGACCAAACCGCCGTCTCACTGTGCAAGGAAACCAAACTTCCTATTCGAGTATTTGACTTTAACGAACCCAAGGCGTTACAACGTATTTTGGAAGGTCAACCCATTGGTACAACTATTTCCTAATAAAATTATATATAATAATATTTCTATAAAAACTGTGTCGGGATGTAGCGCAGCTTGGTAGCGCACCACGTTCGGGACGTGGGGGTCGCAGGTTCAAATCCTGTCATCCCGACCACTCTTGACTCTGTTGACATTCTGCAATCTCTGAAAAGGGTTCGCGGTACGTCACGCTTAACTTTCGGTCTTTCAGTATTGAGTTCGAAAGTACAGCAGTTAGAATGCGGCGTTGTTCGAGGGGGGATTGCTCAAGATAAAGTGAGTGGGCATTTTTCGAGAGTTCTAAAATCCGAACACCGTTCTCAGTGTAATTTAGATTCCCTTTACTGTGCTGCCTGAGGCTTTCCTCAATCCGCGTTAGCTCCAGCTTATACTCATTATGCTTGCGTTGCCATAAGTCGTCTGTAATCTTTCCGTCGAGCTTATCCTCATAAATAGTATCAACGCGCTTTGTAAGGGTCGCCTGCCGTCTCTGGAGGGACTCTGTTCGTTGTTTGTGAAACATGATTTCGTCTTGATGGTGCCCCCTTAACTGCTCAGTAACCCAATCCAGTTGTTTCTTACTGATTCGGAGCGGGAGAAGGGTTTCAGCAAAGAGTTTAGAGATTTTTTCCTCACGCACATAGAGATTAGGGCATTTTCCTCGGCCATTAGTACAACGATAATAGATGTACTTACCTTTCTTGAGTTCCGTTGTAATAGAGCATCCACAGTGACCGCAGGTCATCAATCCCGCAAAGGCAAACTTATGCTTGGTGTATTTAGGCTTGTTCGCCCGTTTGAACGCTTGTTGGGCCTTCTCGAATAAAGGAATAGAAACAATCGGCTCATGTTTGCCTTCATGAAATTTTCCACAGAACATAAAGTCCCCAGTGTAAATCAGCCGTTTAAGCATCGCTTCCAAGCTGCCTTTAGATATTTTAGGGCGATTCGCTTTAAAAATATAACCATCTTCAGCGAGCTTTAAGCACACTTGGCGTAAAGAATATTTTCCCGTCGCATAAAGTTCAAAAGCTTGTCGAACAAAAGGAGCTTCATCCTCATTGATATCAATCAGTCGAGTCTCTGGGTTATTCCGATACCCATAGGGGGCACATGTTGGATAATGCCCTTGCTGAGCCTTTTCGTGCATTCCCTTTTTAACTTCTTCCGAAAGGTTATCTGTATAATTCTTTGCCATCAAAACTCGAATACCATGAATAAACTTGGTTTGGCTTCTTGATTCTGGACCCAGTATTTCACCTTCTTTAACCAAGTGAACTTCAAGACCTTGGGTATGAATTAAGTCATCAACGGCCACATAATCCTTGAAGTTGCGTGTCATGCGGTCTGTCTTTTCTACCAGTAGAACGCTGGCTTTACCCGCTTGAATGTCCTCTAGCGTCAACTGAAAGCTGGTTCGACCAATCCGTTTGGCGGTTTCCACATCGGTGTATTCTTTAATAACTTCAAAGCCGTGTTTACCGGCGTATTCTTTGAGTAATCGAACCTGTGCAGAAAGGGAATACCCTTCCTCTTGTTCCCGACTGGAAACCCTCGCATATATTATCGCTTTCATCTTTTAAATCACCTTTCAAATAGCACTTACAATTATTAAAACACACGAATAGCTTTGAGAGAATATGCTGAGGGCGCAGGGCCTTGCAGAGGGTCTCGGACATATCGTTTTCGCCCTTGATCTATATTTTTTTAAGGCGTATAACGTTTATACCAATACTCTGGAAAGCCCTGCGACCCTCTGTAGGGTCTGTGGTCCTTATCCTTTACGGCTTTTGTGTTTTTCCAGATGATAGAGCTTGCTTCCACCACGATTCTTACCCTTGCTGCGAAGGAAGTATCCACCTATATTTCTATCAACCATAGATGAGAGTTTCTGACCCATTGATGTCTTCTGGCCATGCTCCTGTGTATGGTAGCTCTGTAACAACTCTGATAAAAGCTCCTTTTCTTGGGCTAGCTCAAACAAAGAAGTCACTGAAACAGGCTTATTTTTATACCTTTTTCGCCACTGTCGGACGAAGGTTCGCCACGTTTCAAGATCCTCATCAGCTTTGCTGTAAAAATCTTGAGTATTACTAAGGAAACCAGATACACCTGAAAAAGTAAGAATACCGCCAATAACGGAAGCCCAAGATTCAAAATTACCAAGCGTTTTTATACCTGGATCTGACGTGCCCCCAATAATGGGTGCCATTTAAAAGTAGAGGATTTCCAATTAACATAGACGAAAAGGAGTCCTCACATGAAAAAGAGTCGATTTACAGAAGATGCTACAGCCGTTTGTGAGCCATGCGAACATTACGGATGAAGTATGCCTCTGATACCAGATTATTCGATTAATACGTAAGCACAAGAACAAAGAAAAAAGACATTGCTAATTCTTTGAGGGTTTTAATGCGAAAAATAGCTTAAAACCTACAATAACCATTTATTTTATTTAAGGGTGATTACTTTAGCGCAACCGGATCGGCGGGGGTCAGAAAACGCTTCGACCTTTCCCTTATGGAGAGCCACCGCCTGAACACCACCAAAATACATGTCCATTTCGCTAAACTCAACCACTTCCCACGTTTCCGGAAAGAGGGAGCGCTCGACCTGAATCCCTTTTTCAAACAGAATTTTTTCATCTTCCCAGTGAATTCGGGGAGTCGCAAGGGCTTGCTCAAGAGGCATCTTTAAGTGAATGATGTTAAACAGTACTTGAGCCAACGCCGTGGAAATTCGGGATGCCCCTGGTGACCCCATGGCCAGCAATTCATCAGCAGATTGAGCGATGGTGGGGGACATATTACTTACTAGACGCTCGCCCGGCTCCAACGCATGAAATCCCAACGGGTTGAGTTCCAGTTCGCCCAACGAATTATCCATAAAGATCCCTGTTCCAGGAATAGCGACTCCAGAGCCATAACCCATGCTCATAGTGAGACTACAAATATTTCCCAAGTTATCCACCGTACTGAGTTGGGTCGTATTCGGACTCGGAAGAATATGTCGGTACTTTTCCAAAATATAATCATCCAACGTAATGCCATAGAGTTTTTCTAAATCCGCCTTTTTACCCTCAAAGGCTGAAAAGCGATCCGACAATGCGCCGTGCAAAATGATCCCGATTTTTGAATAGAGTTCCGGTGTCAGGGTGGTGATGTCCAGGTGTGCCATGGCTCTTAAAATATGAATGATGCTGCACCCGCCTACAGACGGTGGTGGGTTGGAATAGACAAGAAAACGATCCATTTCCGCCTGAAGGGGTTGACGCAGAATAATGTCATACTCAGCCAAATCGCTGGCCGTCACAATACCCCCGTCCGCTTGAACTGTTTCTACCATTCGTTGAGCAATTTCACCCAGATAAAGGGTATCGATACCCTGATCGCCCATGTATTCCAGTGTGTCGGCTAAGTCTGGGTTTTTTAACACATCGCCTGCCTTGGGAACATTTCCACCTGGGGTCGACAACAGACTTTTGGAATAATCAGTATACCAGTGTAGTTTTTCCGCAGATATTCGAATCCACTTGGCCGCCGTCTTGTTTAGAGGAAGACCTTTTCGAGCATCTTCAATGGTGGGCTGAAGGACCTCTTTTAAAGGCAATGCGCCGTAATGTCTGGATAAATAATCAAGCCCTTTGGCAGTTCCGGGAACTCCAATAGATGAGTGGCCAGAAATAACATCAATTCCGGGCCCATAAGGCAAGCTAATGGTTCGTGCGTTTCCTCCAAGCCTGCTTTTAGGCAAGCCTTTTCCGGGCATTGCGTTAAAAAAGTCAAGAACAACAGGCATTTCTCCCCGAGTTTTAATGGTAGCGAACCCACCTCCGGAGAGACTACACATCAGCGGATTAGAGATCATCAGATGAAACCCGGTGGCCACAGCCGCATCAAAGGCATTACCTCCCATGGCTACAATCCGCTCACCCGCTTCCGTAGCTCGCTGAGTACAACTGCCAATGGCAACCTGTTTTAATGCTTCACCAGCATGGCTTTTTCCAGCCATAGAACACCTTAACTTGTATTACACTATGAACGCCCTCTTCTACTATTAGTAAAGAGGTGGGTTCGCTATTTTGAACAGGAAGCCCTAGTGGTGGTGGCCATCAGGCCCATGAGGATGGTGGTGAGCCAACTCTTCTTCTGATGCATCTCGTATTTCAACAATTTCCACATCAAAACAGAGGGTTTTTCCAGCAAGAGGAGGATTTGCATCGAGAACCACTTCTTTGTCTTTCAGCTCAACCACTTGAGCCAACACCACCTGTTCGTCCTGAGCATGAATTTGAACCATAGCACCGACGGGAGGAACTTTCTCTCCAAATTTTTCTACCTCAGCGCTAAATTTCAATTCAGGGTTGTACTCGCCGTAACCTTCTTCGGGTGTGACTGTAACGCTTTTTTTATCGCTAACTGCAAGCCCGGCCAACGCTTTTTCTAGTCCTGGAATAATGTTTTGATGCCCATGCAGATACTGAAGCGGTTCATTCCCTGAACGTTCAAGCTCGCCACCCATCTCATCTTTAAGGGTATAGTTAAATGAAACCACTTTATCGTCTGTAATCATATCCATCATTCTCCATTATAATAATGGGCTAAGGCTATCACGACCCTGCTCAAATCACAAAAATTTAAAAATAAACGAACGGAGCCCTTCTTTCCATGTCAACCCTGCCCTTCTCCTCTTTGGAGACACTCATTCAGGCATTGCCCAAGGCTGAACTACACATTCATATTGAAGGCTCCTTTGAGCCCGAATTGATGTTTGTTATTGCCCAACGCAACGGCATTAAGCTTCCTTACCCGGATGTTAAGGCTATTGAGCAGGCATATCACTTTTCAGATCTTCAATCCTTTCTGGATATTTATTATGCGGGAGCTCAGGTTCTTTTAAAAGAACCTGATTTCTATGACCTAACTTGGGCTTACCTGACTCGGGTTGCCCAGGACAATGTTCGTCATGTTGAGCTGTTTTTTGACCCGCAGACCCATACAGACCGGGGAGTCCCTCTTCTCGATGTGATTGAGGGGATCTATCGGGCACTTAAACAAGCCGAAGTTGAGTTGGGTATCACCTCACGGATGATTCTGTGTTTTCTGCGTCACCTCAGTGTAGAACAGGCCATGGAAACCCTTCAAAAAGCCCTCCCCTTTAAAGACAAAATAACCGCTGTTGGGCTGGACTCGTCGGAAAAGGGAAATCCACCTGAACAGTTCAAAGCTGTTTTTGACGCCGCTCGGTTGGCGGGCTTCCTTACGGTTGCTCATGCCGGCGAGGAAGGGCCTCCAGAATACATCTGGCAAGCTTTAGAACAACTTAAGGTGTCCCGTATTGATCACGGCGTTCGATGTGATGAAGACCCTAAACTCATTCGTCATTTGGCTCAACATAACATCCCCCTAACCGTCTGCCCTCTATCCAACGTAAAACTCCGAGTCTTTGAGAATCTTAGCCAGCACAACCTTAAGACTCTGCTTGAAGAGGGGCTTTGCATTACGCTCAATTCTGATGATCCAGCCTACTTTGGTGGGTATATGAATCAGAACTTTCTTGAAACCTCTAAGGCGCTTGATTTGTCTGCCGAACAAATCGTTCAACTTGCTAAAAACAGTTTTACAGCCTCTTTTCTTAAAGAAGAGGAGAAGAGAAAACACCAGCGAGAAATCGATGCGATCTTCCAAGTTTGGGAGGAAGCTCAGTCATCTATAGATTAGGCTATTGAGTAAAAAGAAAAGACAAGTTTTTTAAAAAAACTTGTCTAATAAATGATGGTTTTTAGAAAGAGGCTTTTATCCTACTCGGTCTGACTTTCATCAGCTTTTAGGAAATACCTTTTAAAAACTATTGGGGCTTATTAATAGGCGCCACCGGCTGCCTTGGCTGCTCCAGCATTGCCTGCGTTACCAGCGTTACCCGCATTGCCTGCGTTTCCAGCATTACCTGCGTTACCCGCATTGCCTGCGTTACCAGCATTGCCTGCGTTACCCGCATTGCCTGCGTTACCCGCATTACCTGCGTTTCCAGCATTACCTGCGTTACCCGCATTACCTGCGTTTCCAGCATTGCCTGCGTTTCCAGCATTGCCTGCGTTTCCAGCATTACCTGCGTTTCCAGCATTACCTGCGTTTCCAGCATTGCCTGCGTTTCCAGCATTACCTGCGTTTCCAGCATTGCCTGCGTTTCCAGCATTACCTGCAACTCCTAAAGCGCCTGTAAGTGGGTTTGCAGGAGGGGTTGCTCCTCCTTGCATATACTCCATCAGCATTTGCATAATCATTTGAATCATGCCCTGCAGGCCGCCTCCGCCTCCTAAGGCTGCGGCATTTTGCTGAGCGAGTGCGGCAGCTCCCGCTCCAGCATTACCTGCGTTTCCAGCATTACCTGCGTTTCCAGCATTGCCTGCGTTTCCAGCATTGCCTGCGTTTCCGGCATTACCTGCGTTTCCAGCATTACCTGCGTTTCCGGCATTACCTGCGTTTCCGGCATTACCTGCATCGTTTCCGCCACCATTGAGGTTAGACCCAAGGTCTCCTTGCCCAATGACCGCAATCGCTTGATCATACGCACCTGCATTTTCAACGGAATTGTTGCCATTGATATCCTGACCATTCGGGCCGTAAACATCTGATAGGCTTAATGTGCCTCGTCTTAAAGCCGACGTTACAGCACCGAGCGTTTCAACGTCGGTGTCACCAACGCCGCCCTGATTCGCTAAATCGCCGTTTCCAGTGGCTTCAAGAACTTGCTTCAAATCGCCGTTATTATAGTTTTCGCCAGCATTCTTATAACGAGAAGCGACCAGTGCGAAGGTTGCGGCTGACTGTGCGTTGGGATCAGCGGAATTTAAGTCTGCGTAAACAGCATCTACATTTTGACTTAAAACGGCTCCGTTCTCAACTCGACCACCCGCATAGAATTCACCGGCATAGTTCTCAACGACTCGAGTTCGACCACCGGCTTCGCCAACGCCACCCTGCGTAATTGTATCGTTATCGATGTTTCCATCTTGATCGACCGCATCAATATAAATTTGACTATCCTGGGCATTTGTCTGTCTCTGTTTTGCTGCTTGAGCTGGAGCACCAGCAGCTTGCGCAGGGTTATTTCTTACTGAATTGACTCCATAAACTGCCATATTTTAATTTCTCCTCAAACTCTTACTCTTACTCTTATCTCTTTAAAGCTACTCTTACTCGCTATGGTTAATGTTCAACAGATTGGCAATGCCTCTTTAAATGACATCTTGCCAAAGGGTTTTACGTTGAAACCGTTTTAAATATCTACACTTCTCTACTTCTCTTACTCTTCTCTCAAATCACTAGGGCTCAAAATAATGAACCCTGTTTCATTCATTACAGCTTTTCAAATAATTCAAACCTCATAAAAATATAAAAACATTCTTAAGGAAGAAATTGCGCCTTAATGCCAATAAAAATTAAGATTTTGTTATGAAATACCTTTACACAGTGCTCTTTGAGTCCATTTAATATTAATTACAAATGAGCAGGATTAGCACACTAAAAGATATATAAGTTATATCAAAATAAACCTATTTACACGTCATTCTGAATGAGAGAACCTTCTTTGGACTCCTCTTCAAACCAGTCTTTTCCCAAGGATAAAAAATGGGTCATTAAATCCGTTTTTTCTTGCTCAGGAAGCCCGTATGAGCACTCTTCTGAAAGCCTTCGTTGGCGAAGGACCTCATAGAGAAAGATACCAGCGGTTACGGAAAGATTCAGGCTCTGAACCATTCCGGCCATGGGTAACATTATTTTACGGTCCGCCATGGAAATCGCTTTTTGAGAAAGCCCTCGATGTTCGTTCCCCAGTAAAAGGGCTATTTTGGGGCAGGGTAATTGAGCTGTCAGAAGGGATTCTGAATCCTCTTCAAGAACCGTCGCAATTATTTCATACCCTTCGGATTTTAACTGCTTTAGACAAGCTTCAGTGGAGTTATAGATTTCAAAATTCAGCCATTTATTGGCAGAAGACGAGGTAGAGCGCCCCAGCTTTTTGGGGTTAAAGGGTTTTTCATTTTCAAAAATAAGGCATACTCGCTGAAAACCGAAGGCGTCACAATTACGGAAAATCGCGGCGGCATTATGTGGATCATGGACGTTTTCTATAACCACAACACCTTGTTGACGCGATTCCACAACGTTTCTTATTTTAGTGCGACGTGGCTTTTCTTGTATCTTATCGGACATGAAAATCGATTTGCATCCTCCCTTAATAAACTATTCCATTTCCACCTGATAGCCTTCAGCCGTCAATGCGACTTTAAAGGCTTCTGGTGTCAATAGTTGGGATAAATTTTCACAGCTCTGACTATCCTGAGCCTCAAAACTTTTTTTTATGGCAAGCACCGACGGTAAAGCTGGGATGTTGAGCCCGTTTTCCTCGGCATAGATGCTAATTTGATGAATGACCTGCCCCTCTTTATCCAAGGCCTCAATAATTAAGGAGCCTTGGGTCGTGCCCAATTGATTAATCAGCGGGGAAAAGAACTGGGCCATACGACAAATTAGTTTGACCCATGGTAAGGGAAATACAGGTAGAACATAGGAAGACAGTTTCAACAAATAGCTGTACAAGCGTCGATCAAAACTGATCCAGAATTCGGCAGGAATTGAGCCCCCTCGCCATGACATTCCCGATGCGTCATAAGGTGAAGCATGATTTCCATACAGCCGTTTTTGTCCAAACCTTAAGATCTTTGTCGTCAGGTACTCAAAGTTATTCCGTTTTATGTCGCAAAACGGCAGTAGCAAACTATAAATTAGGGTGGCACTTGTCGGATTCTTCGAACCCATGGATAAAAACGATCTCAACCGAACAACACTCTCATCCTCTTGCCACGAAGCAGACATGGTATCAATCATTCCTGGAATTGTTGAACAACCTGAAATAACCGTTACGGTTTTTGAGGCGTCTTTTTTTTCTTTATAAACCTGTTCATAAACTGATTGGATAAATTCAGGTACTTCCGCCAAATCGACATAATGACACTCCGCCGCAAAGCAACCTTTAATTAACACGGTTGGACTATAATCATACGGACCCACCACATTAATCACCCCATCCACGCCGACTAAGGCTTCTGTGACCGAGGTTTCATCCAAAATATCCACTTTTAGATCCGTTGGTTCCTGCCTTCCTCCTGAACGAGAGCCCGTTATAATTCGAACTTCCGGCATCCATTTTTTTGCCAGCGCCAGCACACGTTGGCCCATTAATCCACTGGCCCCGATAATCAACAGGGTTTTCATGGTGAATGCTCGCCCGTCGTCATTTGTGACGACCTCTGTTGACACCGAGAGCGTGTATCTTTATAACGGCATCCCACAAAGGGGTGTGCCACCAAATAGCCCAGATGGTGTTCGTACACCCGATCTTCTGAAGAAGCATAGGGGTTGGCATCGGTTTGAGATTCTAACACTCCTTTAACCACTCGAGCCCAAGGGGACTCTGGAATTGTGGCGTAAGTATTTCCCGCCGCAAAAAATAGAACACGCTGAGGAAATGTGTAGCCGGGTTCCGATAGCCGGGATAAATAAGGATTATGGGTTGGCAAACTAACGGGCGGGTATGTTGGCTGATGGTCCCACAGTTTATCGGGTAGCAGATGAGACACATCGGACCATGTTGTGAAAGAAATCAGCGTTGCCATAAGAATCATGGGCAGTGCGGCACCATAAGCCCACCAACGACCGAACTTAAGAAGGTACCAAACAACCCAAGCTAAAAACCCATTCAATAGAGCAATCAATAAAAAATACGGCGGATAAATCATGACCGGAAAATAGAGCGATTCAGATAAGTGAACCGAAACCCATTCAACGATGCTGGCACCATGACCCGAAAAAACCATAAAAGGGAAATAAGAAATCCGCCAGGCAATGAACAGGCCAACCCCATAGAAAAGCTTTAACCATCCATTATTCAGCCGCGGAAAGAGAAAGCAGGAAACAAGTAGGATGGCTGACCCCCCGATTAAATGAATCCCCCAGTACAAATGGGCCTGAGTTAAGGTTTGACAATGATCAATCCAGACACCCATCGCGATGCAGACGAGAAAAAAAAGGCTGAACAGCCCAATAGCCCAGCGGTTTTTTTGTAAGCTGGGCTCTAACACTAAAAAACCTTTTTATCCGCCAGTTCTGGCGCGGCGACATCCAGCCGTTTTGCCAGTTCAGGTAAATGACATGTCGGTACCATGGGGTACAAATGGTGTTCCATATGATAAAACATATTATAGGAAATAAAATTTTTGAATTTATTACGCAAGGTGCGGGCAATCCAGTGAGAGCGATCACAGCCATGGTGTACGGTCCAGACCGCGAAAAATGCGGTAAAACATTGGCCTGTCACCATAACCAATAAATGGTATTTTAAAAAGTGAATATCCAAGACGAAAAAGCCAAAATATAAGAGTGCCACCGTTGTCAAGAGCTCAAAAAGCATCCAGCGACGAATGCGAGGCGAGCCCAGCTTCCAGGCGGTAACGTGCATCATAAATGGAAAATAAGGCCCCATTCCAATAGCTTTCCACCAGGGCACCCGAGCGCTCATGGCCTCAACATCCTCATCATTCATGCAGTGCCGATGATGTCGAAGATGATTAAACTGAACGGCATGCATTGAGAAGAGCATCAAAGCGCTCATCGACCAAATAACCCATTCGGTACCCGTTCGAGATAAGCCAACAGCATAATGGTACGCATTATGAACCAGGCGAAGCCCGGTTAAAAAGAGCATAAAGGAGCAAAACAACGCCAGAGGATACAACTCAATATGGGCAAAATACCATGACATTAGGGTCCATGGGACCCAGATAAAAAGTTCTGAAACAATCTCAATCTTGCTCTGAGCAACCAGATCCTGCCACTTAACCGAACGCACACGTGGATCTGTCAGTACTTCAAGACTCATAATGAGTGGATACCTTTTCTAAATCTATCTTTAAAGCGTATATTATCAGAGCAATTCTGATGCTTATTTTATTTTACCATTGAGATTTTTTTATAAAAAGGGATTTCTCAAACATTTTACCCCTAAAAAACGATGTGCAGAATAAAAGAGATAAGTGTTTCAACGGTTAAATGGGTAGGAAGAATCATTAGTTTAGGTCTTAATATACTTATAGAGAGCTTCATAAAATCACCTTGACAGCGGGCTAAGCCAAGAAATCTCTTGGGTTAGCACCTTCTTGCCCCATATAACCATTATATATAGAGGCTTTAAGGCAAAATCTAAAGGTATTTAAAAAATAGTCGAAATATACCATGTATATACAAAAAACTACCGTTCTGGTAGGATAAAACGATGGTAGAACAGGTGTAAAGTAATACAAGTGGTTCTTATATATACTATTTTGAGGTGGATCCAATGGGTTTATTCAAACGGATAATGGCATCGTGTTTATCATTACTTGTCGTGTTTGCCTTTACAGGGCTATCTCTTGACGCTAAAGCGCTGGTGATCAGTACTGATACCACCTGGATTGACCCCTCGTCCTTAAATGACAGCCTGATCATTAATCCTGGAGTTACACTTCGAATTTTAAATGGCAATGCGCTGGATGGCGGCGATCTAATCATTAATTTACCCGATGGTGGACTGTTCCAAATCCAAAGTGGCGGGTTTCTTAATCTCAATGGCCTTTATAATGGCGGTCGCTCAGGAGATTTGACCGTTAACCTGACAGGACCTTCAGGAAATATCGATATTTCAGGTGTTATTCTGGCCCAGGGACTGGGAACAGGTCGGGGGGGGATCATCACGCTAAACGGTTCTTCTTTCAACTTACCGAGTACGGGGGTTATTTACGCAAACAGCCCCTATGGGTTGGGAGGAAACGTAACCCTGAATAATTCGACCGGGGCGATTACAGTCGATAACGGGTTTAGGCTGAACACCACTGGTCAGTCAGACGCAACTCATAACTTAATTTCTATTACCGGAACCGGGGTAAATGTGAATGGCATTTTAAATGCGAACGGCACTCTGTCAGGTTCAGGTTCTTCAGGTGGTAGCGTCAAACTATTGGCCACTGGCGTTAATGGTCATGTGGATGTGGCTAATAATATTCTGGCGGCTGGAACCAAGGGGAAAAATGGCGGTCTAATATCAATCCGAACAACAGGTGCGGGTGGTGATGTCATTGTAGATAGCGGTGGCCGATTAGTTGCAGCCAGTGCTTCGGGCGGTTCTAATGCGGGCAATGGAGGTAGTATCACACTAAATTCGAACGATAGAATCTCAATTAACTCAGTAGATGGAAATTATGTGATTAATGTGAACGGTTCCGACGGCCCGACAGTCATTGACGGCAATGGCACGGGTGGTAGTGTGATCATGAACGCTGCTGGCGATATTGATATTACCGCCACGACAGCAGGTAGCCGTAGCGTGATTGAAGCCAATGGAGCTCGCTCTGGAACAGGTTCGGGTGGTTTGATTCAGATCCAGCAAGGAAATACCCTAACCCGTTAGTGGCACGTCCCCTCGCTTTATGATGAAAGCCAATGGCGGAACCGGAACAGCAAATGTTGCATCGGGTAATGGCGGCCAGATCTTTTTAGGGGCTGGTTCTGGTTCCAGTGTCCTGGCAGGTAACGTGAATATGTCAAACGCTTTAGTAGAGGCTAATGCTGGGCAAGCAGAAACCGTAGCAACCGGTGATGCAGGAACGATTCTACTCTCTTTTGCAGGCAACTATACAGGAAATAAAGCTGTTCTACATTCGTTTTCCGCCGGAAATGGAGGGGGAGGGAATGTTACGGTAACCTCGACCAGTGGTGGCGATATTACTTTGACTGACACGGCTTCCGCTTTTAGAAACTGGAGCAATGGAACCGGTGTGGTTAATGTGATCGCTAATAATATTACCAATAATGGAACCATTTCCAGCCGGGCTGCTCGTGTGGCCCATGCGACCCCAAGCCCCAATGCGAATAGCGGAGGATCTGTTAATATTACGGCCGCAGGAACCCTGACCAACAATGGTGATATTAACGCTTCAGCCTGGTCACCCAGTTTGGAGTGGATTAGTACCAATGATGAATCGACGGGTCACGGCGGGAATATCAAAATCATTGCCGGAGCCATGATCAACAATGGCTCCTCGGGGGTGGAGAAAGCCGGACGGATTTACGCCCATGGCGGCCTAAACACGCAAGGAGCCACGCAAGGCAATGGCGGTAACATCGATATTGATGTGACTGGCGCTTTTTCTGACAATGCCTTTAGTAAAATCGATAGCCGAGGCAACCCGGTCAACGCATCGGCAACCAATGGCGACAACCGAGTTTCTATTAGCGCTGGCAATATAAATGTTAATGGCCGTGTCAATGCGTCAGGCTTTTATGCGAACGATCCCGGCGGTTATGTTGAACTCATAACCACCAGTGGGGATTTGAATGTCAACAGTGGTAGTCTGGTCAGCGCCAGTGGTGGTATTGGTGATGTGTTTAATAATCAGGGCGCAGGCGGTCAGATTGTTCTTAATTCAGCAAACAACATGACGATTGCGGGAAATGTGACGGCTATCGGGCAAGCAGGGCTCTTGGGTGGAAATATTGATGCCACGGCAGCTGGGTTGCTGTTAGTTTCAGGTACAGGCATTTTAGATACGAGTGGCTCCTCAACGGGAAGTGGATACAATGTAATCAGCATTAATGGAAACAGTTTATCCATTTTAGGCGCTTTAACAGCCTCTTCTAGCGTGGGGCAGGGCGGTACCATTAACGCATCCATCAATGGTACCGCAAGTACATCGGCTTTCAATATTGGCAATTATGATGTGTCAGGCACAGCCTCAGGTGGTATCATTCACTTAACGGCTGATACTCTGACCAATGACATAGCGTTAAACGACACGCAAACCCAATGGATTCTTGAGTCAGCAACCGGCGATTTGAATGTAAATAACACAGTGCGGGGCTATGAAATTGACCTAGTGAGCAATGGAGCGACCTCGACCATTGATGTGAATAGCTCATTAACAACCACCGGGTTGGCCGCCTCAAGCAATGGGGGAAATATTACCATTACCGCAGCGGATAATGTCATCGTAGACAGCGGTATTAACTTTGGTGGATCTGCTAGCGGTGGTTCCGGTGGAACATTAACGGTTAACGCCGTCGGTGATATTACCATTAACGGAGCCATTAACGGTGAAGGGATTATGAATACAACAGCACTAACAGGAAATGGCGGAACCGTTAATATGGATACTCATGGCTCATTCACCATGAATGAGACAGGAACCATTAGTGTGGATAGTGTCATGACCAGTGATGTGAATACACCCAATGCCAACGGCGGCTTTGTCGATATTCGTTCTGTAGGCGGGTTGACAATTAACACGGCAGCTTCTGGTGTTTCAATCAGTTCACGGGGTGCCTCGTTTAGTAAAAACCGACGAACCGGTGGTAATGGCGGACAGCTAACCCTAACCTCCACAAGCTCATTTATTGACTTAAACGACGCCAGCGGAACCGGAAACTATTTTGATACTCGTGGCGGTGATACAGGAAGATTCGGTGTTAGTGGTGATGGTGGTAATGTCCGATTCAACTATAATACGACGCTTCTCATTGAAGGAGAAGATACGTCTCCCACGGGAAGCTTTCTTCGAACCGGGGGAGCAACCGGAAATAAGGGCACTCCAGGCACAGACGCTGATCTACTGTACAACGGCGCTATTCAGTAGGAAGTAATTTCTTCATTGCTTCTATGGGGTGTCCTGCCGGTGGTTTTTCACATTCACATCAGCCTTTCTATGGATCAAGAGGAATGCCTTTTGCGGACGATCATATTTAATCGCAAAAACGAGCTTGTGGCCCAAATCTTCTGGGTGCTCACCAAAGCAAAGAGCCGGTTTCCTAGGAAAAATGCAAGCTTTTATGACCTAACGTTTTGAAAAAAAAACAAAAAACAGATGCTTTCCCAGTGTCAGAAGCTACTTAATCTGTACAACAGGCTAAAATATCGCCTTCTAGAAACAATTGACAGATGGTATCCTTTAAGAGTTAATGTTCCATAATATGGCTCCTTAGCTCAGTTGGTAGAGCAGAGGACTGAAAATCCTTGTGTCCCCAGTTCAAATCTGGGAGGAGCCACCACTCTATTCAAGGGTTTCAAGGGTTTCTGCCAAAAGCCATTTTTAGATTTTTGTGCATTTCTTGTGTACTTTTGCCGAAACGAAAATTGACTAAAGC
>JAJCZA010000029.1 GCA_029262635.1 Vampirovibrionales bacterium
CATCTGTTTCTTTTATACCCAGCCCTCTGGTGCTTTAAGTCTGTTTTAGGACCCTTTTAGACTATCTCTATGATAAGTTTCGACCAAATACCCTAAAGCTGAACCCAAAACAGCGAGTCATATTAAGTTATATTAAGCACACTCCGACGAAAACCTCGACTAGCCGTGAATAGCGGGTTAGTAAATTAGACAGAATAACTCGCTCCTCTTAATGGCAATTAAAATAAGAAATAATTGCTTGCTTATTAATGAGGCTGCTGAAGGAGCAACATGGGAGAACCCAGGTACCAGAAAATAACCTAAGAAAAATCTATTGTTAAAGTACTAAAAACGGCCTGCTCAAGGAGGAAAATAACAGAATAAAATTGAGGGGAGCTTAAGCGTTAACCTGCTGTCGGGATATATTTTCCGGGAAAATTTCTTGGAGGCTTTTCACCGAAAGAGTTTGTTCTTTTTGAGAGTCAATGGCTTGAACAAAAGCTCGAGCGCCGGATAGAGTGGTTGTAATAGGAACATTATGTAATAAGGCGGCTTTTCGAATGTAAGAGTCGTCTGTAATGGCTTCTTCACCAATGGGCGTGTTAATAATTAATTGTACTTTCCCTTCGATAATTAAGGCTTCCGCATGAATACCGCCTTCATGTTTTTTATTAATGGTTTTGACCAGCAGTCCATGTGTTTTTAAGTATTGGGCGGTTCCACCGGTTGCGACCAATGAAAAGCCTTTTTCAGTCAATATCCTGGAAAGTTCAACTGCTTCCGGTTTGTCCTGATCTTTCACACTGACAAACACTTGGCCATGGGTCGGAAACTTTATGCCTGAGGCAAGGATAGCTTTGGCATAGGCCATCTCAAAGTCATTATCCAGACCCATTACTTCACCCGTGCTCCGCATTTCCGGACCAAGCACTGGATCCGTATCTTTAAACTTTAAAAACGGAAATACCGGTGCCTTCACCGCCACATGCGTTTTTTCACACGACTTTGGTTGGATTTCTGCCAGTGTTTCACCGAGCATAATGCGGGTTGCTATTTTGACCAGTGGTACATTGGTTGCTTTACAAACAAAGGGAACCGTCCTGCTGGCTCGGGGATTGACTTCCAGTACGTACAATTCGTCGCCTTTAATGGCGAACTGAATATTTAGCAACCCCTTAATCTCAATTTCAAGTGCCAATTGTCGGGTGGCATTTTCAATTTTTTTAATCATTTTCGCTGAAATAGACTGGGTTGGATAAACACACGTGCTGTCACCACTATGAACACCTGCATGCTCGATATGCTCAAGAATGGCACCAATGAACACGTCTTTCCCATCACAGACAGCATCCACATCCACCTCTTGAGCGACTTCCAGAAAACGTTCCACTAATACCGGACGTTCTGGTTCCACTTGAACGACTTCTTGTAAATAGCTTTTCAGGCTTTCCTCGCTATAGGAAATTTTCATGGCGCGCCCCCCCAAAACATAGCTGGGGCGAACAATCAACGGGAAGCCCATTTCTTTTGCGATAGCCAATACCTCTTCTTCGGTTCGGCCAATACCGGATTCTGGCGATTTAAGTTCTAGTTTTTTTAACACTTGAGAGAATTTATCCCGATTTTCGGCTCGATCGATACTCTCGGCAGAAGTCCCTAGCAAATTCACCGGCTCATAACGCAGGGTTTCTACTAGATTTAAAGGTGTTTGACCACCTAATTGGGTAATAACTCCATCCACTTGTTCTTCTTCAAAAAGGTTGAGGAGATCTTCCGGTGTTAGCGGTTCAAAATAAAGGCGATCACTAATGTCATAATCGGTGGACACTGTTTCTGGATTTGAATTAATCATAATGGGCGCATAACCCATTTCTTCCAAAGCAAAAGCGGCATGAACACAGCAGTAGTCAAACTCAATCCCTTGCCCAATTCGGTTTGGACCGCCACCGATGATCGCTATTTTTTTCTTGTGACCAAAAGTGTCTATCGCTTCATTTTCAATGCCATCATAGGTGGAATAAAAATAAGGCGTTTCTGCTTTAAACTCACCGGCACAAGTATCCACCGCTTTATAGACAGGCGCGATAGAATACTTTTTTCGAAGATTGGCAATCTCTTTTTGATTCTCAGCGCCAATGAGTCGACAGATTTGTTCATCACTAAACCCCTTGATTTTTGCCTGGTGCAAATCGGCTTCGGAAAGAGAGGTCAGTGTTTGAGTGGCCAGCTTTTTTTCTTGGTTGGTAATTTCCCGAAAATTTTCTAGAAACCATGGGTCCACTCCGGTTATTTCGGCGATCTCATGGATTGAAACATCCTCGTGTAACGCCTGATAAATCCAATGGAAACGTTTTACTGAGGGCTCTTTTAATTTAGCCAGTAGTGTCTCTCGATCCACAGGTTCCCGATTAAAATGAAAGCCGGTTAATCCGGTTTCTAAACCCCGTAATGCCTTTTGAAAGGATTCCTGGAATGTGGTGCCAATAGCCATGACTTCACCTACAGACTTCATTTGGGGCGAGAGTTCGGGCTTACTGCCAGGGAATTTTTCAAACGCGAACCGAGGAATTTTTGTAACCACGTAATCGATAGCTGGTTCAAAGCAAGCAGGTGTGGTTTTCGTAATATCATTCTGAATTTCATCTAGGGTCATTCCTACGGATAATTTAGCTGAAATTTTGGCAATAGGTACCCCGGTGGCTTTGCTGACTAGTGCTGAACTTCGAGATACACGGGGGTTCATTTCAATAACCACACAGCGCCCTGTTTTTGGGTGGATCGCAAATTGAATATTGCATCCGCCGGCATCAACGCCTACCTTTCGAATAATATCCAGCGAGGCGTTTCTCAACATATGATATTCTCGATCGGAAAGGGTTTGAGCGGGTGCGACGGTAATGCTATCTCCCGTATGCACCCCCATGGGGTCTACATTCTCGACACTGCAAACGATCACCACGTTATCACGGGCGTCTCGCATGACTTCAAATTCGTACTCCTTCCAGCCCAAGGCACTTTCTTCCATGAGAATTTGATCGATTGGTGAAAGGGAGATTCCGTGCTGAATGGCTGCTTCGAATTCTTCTGGGTGATGTACAATGGAACCACCAGATCCGCCCAAGGTAAAGGCTGGTCGAATGATTACAGGAAATCCAGTGTTTTCAATCGCCCTATGAGCTTCGTCCAGTGTGTTGACCGTTTCGGAATAGAGTGATTCCAGTCCAAGCGATTCAACCACCTGTTTAAACGCTTCCCGGTCCTCGGCCGTATTAATGGCATTAAAATTAGCGCCAATGAGTTCTACATTGTATTCATCAAGCACGCCGGCTTTATAAAGCTCATGAGCTACATTTAATGCTGTTTGACCTCCCATGGTCGGAAGCAAAGCATTCGGACGTTCTTTTTGAATGATTTTTGTTACGATTTCCGGTGTAATGGGTTCAATGTAGGTTCGTGTTGCTAAATCCGGATCTGTCATAATGGTCGCTGGGTTGGAGTTAATCAGCACCACCTCGTATCCTTCTTCGATTAAAGCACGACATGCCTGAGATCCCGAATAGTCAAATTCACACGCTTGACCAATAACAATGGGGCCTGCGCCGATAATAAGAATGCGTTGAATATCTGTTCGTTTCATTGACTTTTCTTCCTTTGTCGTAATAAAAAAAGGGGGGTTAAGGCGAATACTCTACCTTTAAGTGCAACATATTGTGTCAATCCTATCGCAACCGTGGGGATATCGAGATAAAATTAAGCGCAAGCGTTTACCAATCGCAATATTTTTTCGCTTTATACATCGTTATAGGAATAATCAACCTTCTGGAGACTCTTTTCAAACCATGGCTCTTTTACCTTCGTCTGAAAAAATGCCCGCCCGACTTCTGCTTGAAGACGGCACCGTCTTTGATGGAACGGCTATCGGAGTTCCTGGAACAACGTTTGGTGAGATTGTCTTTAACACGGCCGCCACAGGGTATCAGGAAATACTGACGGATCCTAGCTATCGGGGCCAGATTGTTCTGATGACCTATCCAGAAATAGGTAATTATGGCGTCAATACGGAGGATTTTGAATCTTCCCAGATCCACAGTGCTGGCTTTGTCACTCGACGGCTCAGCCCCACAACCAGCTCTTGGCGAGCCAACAGTTCACTTCAGGATTTTTTAAGTAAAAACGGGGTCACCGGTATCGAGGGTATCGACACGCGTGCCCTTACTCGCCGTATCCGTTCTGCTGGGGTGATGAAGGCTGGCATTACCACAAATCATCTTTCTGTACCCGAATTTCTGGCACAAGTTCTTGCTCAACCGACTCTGAACCAACAAAATCTGGTTGAACAGGTCACGACAACCCAAATTTTTCATCTAAAGCAAACTCCGACGAACCCTATTCTTAAGAAGCTCGTTGTCATTGATTTTGGTATTAAGAAGAGTATTTTAACCTATCTGCAGGAACTGGTTAACGAAATCATTCTTGTTCCGTACAGCACGGATTTGGAAACGATTCTCAGTTTTCAGCCCGAGGGTGTCCTACTTTCTAACGGCCCTGGCGATCCGTCCACCCTACATTCTTCTATTCAGTTGGCTTCCGATCTCATAAAAGCCAATATTCCCCTATTCGGTATCTGTCTTGGGCATCAAATTCTTGCTTTAGCCTGTGGCGCCAAGGTAAGTAAAATGCCGTTTGGGCATCATGGGGCGAATCATCCGGTCAAAGATTTGGAAAGTGGCAAAATCAATATCACTAGCCAGAACCATGGGTATGCAATCCAGAAAGAAAGCTTTCCCTCAAGTGATTTAAAAATTACTCACTTAAATTTGAACGACCAGACTATTGCGGGTATTCGCCATCTGACGAAACCTGTCTGTAGCGTGCAATTTCATCCAGAAGCTAGTCCAGGACCTCATGATAGTCAATATTTGTTTGAACAGTTTATGACAGAAATAAGCCAACACAACATACTCTATAGTACCAATACTTTATAGGCTTATTTGCGTTTTTACCCTTTAACAAATTGTATACCAGAACACAGGGCAGAGTACTTCTTTCATTTCAGGCTTTGCCAGATATCCTCCAATTGATGTTGTTCAAGATATTTAATCTATGGTAACGTGAGGGGTGATAGGTGTCTGGTCTAATTGATACCTGTTTGAGTGACAGGATAATAGAGAAAGAGCAATCGTACTGATGACTGTGACGACTGAAAAATACCGGCTTGTAACCCGAAGTGATTTTGATGGCCTTGTCTGTGCCATTTTGCTTAAGCATTTGGGCTTAATTGATGACATTAAATTTGTCCATCCTAAGGACATGCAGGACGGCAAAATTGATACAACGTCTCAGGACATTACAACGAACCTGCCTTATGTGGATAATGTCCACTTGGCTTTCGATCATCATGAAAGTGAAACAGTTCGAATTGTTGGGAAAAAGTCCAATCATATTATCGATCCGAAGGCACCCTCCGCCGCTCGAGTGGTTTATGATCACTATAACGGGAAAGAGGTGTTTCCTGAAGCATGGGATGATATGATGAAGGCGGTGGATAAAGCCGATTCAGCTCAATTTACCATTGATGAAATTTTATACCCCAAAGGTTGGGTTCTATTGAACTATCTGATGGATGCCCGTACGGGACTTGGGCGATTCCGAAACTTCAAAATTTCTAATTATAACCTGATGATGAACTTAATTGATTACTGTAAAGACCATACAATTGAGGAAATTCTGGAAATCCCTGATGTCAAGGAACGAGTAGAGCTTTATTTTGACCAGGAACCCAAGTTTAAAGATCAGATCAAACGTTGTACTACCGTTCATGATAATTTGGTTGTGTTGGATTTGACGGGTGAAGAGATTATTTTCGCGGGTAACCGTTTTATGATTTACGCCCTGTTCCCAGATTGTAATATTTCTATCCATAAGCTTTGGGGATTGAAAAAACAAAACACAGTCTTCGCTACGGGGAAATCGATTGTGAACCGGGCTTCTGACATTAATATTGGAGAACTGATGCTTAAGTATGGGGGGGGTGGTCATCAAAACGCCGGAACCTGCCAAGTGGAAAATGAAAAAGCAGATCGTGTTTTAAATGAACTAGTTCAAAAAATTACGGTAAAAGGTTAAAAAATTAAACGGCTAACTATTGCCTTTTTTTCAGGAGTTCATCCGCCACTTTGGAATCAATCCAAGTTTTTCCGTTAACGACGCTTTCCATTGCTTGGAATAAATCCTGCCGTTTAATCGTTTTTGTGCAATAGCCATTCGCGCCAACATTTAAGCAGGTCTGGACAGAACCCAATTCTTCATCACCAGTAAACATAATGACTTTACATTGAGGGTACTTTTCTCTAATTTGACGTGTCGCTTCAATTCCGTTCATATTGGGCATTTGTATATCCATTAATACCAAATCAGGTTTCATTTTACTTGTAATTTTTAATGCCTCATACCCGTCAGTGGCTTCGCCAATAACCTTATAGGCTGACGAATAGCTTAATTGAACACGTAGGCCAAATCGTAAAACTTCCTGATCATCAACAATTAATACTGTACTCTCTTTGGGTAAATTAGTGTGAGTCATTTGAGTTATCTCCTCATTGTGTTCATGCCTGCTCTAGAAATTTTCGTTACGGCTAGGCATTAGACATCTTCTGTTTTTTCGGGTGAACTCCGTCATAAATCGACAAGCTAAAAGAGCTATTTATATAATCTGTTAGCCCGTCACCTTTTGAGGAGTGCTACTTACGAGCCGACACTATGTGGATTTGCCGGATGTTCTTTCCAGGTAATCACTTGGTCTGTAGTGGGGACTTGAACCATAGAAATGCATTCGTCCACTGGGCATACCAGACTACACAAATTACATCCAACACACGTTTCCTGAATGATTTCAGGAATTCGAGAGTCTTCGGGCAAGCGAATAGACTGGTGTGCCCCATCTTCGCAGGCGATATAACATAACTGGCAGGAAATGCATTTTTCGGGATTAATTTGAGCGATGACTTTATGATTTAAATTTAAATTTTCCCAGTTTCGCAGTTTTTGAGCCGTAATACCTGTCAGCGCTGTTGGGGTGCCTAGGTTATGCGTATCCAGATAGTCTGAGAACCCGTCGTGCATGTCGGTTACGATTCGGTGGCCATAGTGCATTACGGCCGTACAGACCTGAACTGAAGAAGCGCCCATGAGGAAAAACTCCACCGCGTCTGCCCAGGTTTCAATGCCACCAATGCCAGAAATAGGTAAGTTAAATTTGGGGTGATTATACAGCTCCGATACCATGTTCAGTGCAATGGGCTTTACCGCAGGCCCGCAATATCCACCATGGGTTGAGTATCCGTCAACAGAGGGATTAGGCACCATGGTATCCAGGTTAATTCCTGTTACCGAGTTAATGGTATTAATCAGGGAGACCGCCTGAGCGCCACCCCGCTGTGCCGCTAAGCCAGCGGCGGTAATATTTGTAATGTTGGGTGTTAACTTTACAATCACAGGCTTTGTTGCCTTTTCCATTACCCAGGACGTAATGCGTTCAGCGACTTCCGGGTTTTGTCCAACAGCAGAACCCATGCCACGTTCACACATTCCATGAGGACACCCATAATTTAGCTCGAAGCCATCGATACCTACATCTTCGCATCGGGCAATGCACTCATGCCACTCGGCTTTGGTTTCAAACATCATTGAAGCAATTAGGGCATGTGCTGGAAATTTTTCTTTTACTTCTTTCATTTCTGTCAAATTCTCTTGCAGAGAGCGATCTGTAATTAGTTCGATATTATTTAAGCCCATCATTCGGCGCCCGCGGTAATTTACCGCACTGTAACGGCTAGATACATTAACAATGGGATGGCCTAATGTTTTCCAGACTGCCCCGCCCCACCCGGCATGAAAGGCATTCATGATTTGATACCCGGTGTTAGTTGGTGGGGCCGAAGCCAACCAAAATGGATTAGGAGCTTTTATTCCAGCAAAATCAATACTCAAATCAGCCATTAATCTAGCTCCTCTTTCATCAAATAGCGGTGGATGCCTTGTGCCGCATCGCGTCCGTGAGCCACCGCATTGACCACTTCTTTGCCTCCATTAACGCAATCGCCTCCGGCAAAAATGGATTCGCAAGTGGTTTGGTAGTCATTATTGATTTTTATGTTTCCTCCCTCAAGAGCCAAGTCGGGGATAGACTCAAAAAAAGAAGTTTGTTTTTTCTGCCCTGTTGCCAGAATTACTTGATCACATGGTAATAGAAAGTCCGTATCTGGAATCGGTTGAATCCCCGGCTTACCTGATTTATCGATGGCCGTTAATTTATTGCGAACACACCGCACTCCTTCAACGGCATTTTTTCCGAAAATTTCAATAGGCGATGTTAGATAATGAAATTGAACGCCTTCTAGTCGAGCAAAATCTACTTCGAAATGATAAGCGCTTTGTTCCGCTTCTGAGCGGCGATAAAGCAATGTTACATCAGCGCCAAATTTGGCGGACTCAACACAAGCATCAATGGCTGTATTACCGGCGCCGATCACCACTACTTTTTTTCCAACCGTTATTTTCTGTTCTTTTTCTCGTAAGTTATAAATAAATTCTGTTGCGCCTATAACATTTTGTTTCTCCTCTCCTGGAATCCCTGGACGGCGAGAGGATCCTAACCCCAGTCCTAAAAACAGGGCGTCACAATCAGATAACAACGTTTTAAGTAAAACTGTTTTTCCGTTGTATCCTTTTGGAGCAAGGCAGGATTCAGTCACTACTCGATAGTTTGTCTTAATTTTAAATCCAATAGACTGCACATAAGCAATCTCATTCTCAGCTTCCTGATTCGAGAGTTTATACGGTGCGACCCCGTACATGTTCAGGCCGCCTGCTTTCGGATTTGCTTCATAAACAACCACCTCATGACCTTTTCGAGTCAACTCGTGGGCGCAAGCCAATCCTGCAGGTCCTGCTCCAATCACCACGACTTTTTTACCCGTGGATTTCGCTTTTTCAAAAAAGGGTAGGGTTTTCCTAATTGCATATTCCGTTGCATGGGCTTGTAGGCGCCCAATATCAATGGGTCTTTCGTTCAGATCCAGATAGACGCAGGAACCTTCGCATAGTACTTCTGTTGGACAGACAGACGCACACGAATATCCCAAAATGTTTCTGGAAAAAATAGTTCTAGCCGCTCCTTTTTCGTTTCCACTCATAATTTGGCGAATAAACATGGGAATATCAATCTCGGTAGGACAGGCTATTGTGCACGGTGCGTCATGACAAAATAGGCATCGGGATGATTCAATTCGTGCCTCACTCTGAGTCATTTTTGGCTTTATTTTAGCAAAATTTGCGTTCAACTCGGCATCATTGAGCATTGGGTTAGACATGGGGCCCCTCCACTAACGAATGGGTTTGATTTTTCATGAGACTATAATAAACCACACCGGAAATAGACAGGCCTATAAACCAGGCATAATCATATAAAGACACCAAACCTGCCGGGAAAACTATGGGGCTAACGGCTTTCAACTGAACCAAGAATCCTGGTAAATTGGGTAGAACCCCGCAAAGTAAAGCAATAATCGCTCGGACATTATAACCATGTTGATACGAATAAAGGCCATCCATTTGATATAAATCTGCGGTTCTAATTTGTCGATTTCGGATTATAAAATAATCCACCAGTAGAATGCCCGCTACAGGCCCAAGTAAAGCCGAATAGCCAATAAGCCAAGTAAAAATGTAGCCTGTTGAGTCTTCCAATAATTTCCACGGCATAATCAAAATGCCGATGATTGCTGTTATGAGACCACCTCGTTTAAAATCAATTTTTTCTGGCATTAAATTTGCAAAGTCATTGGCAGGTGCCACCACATTGGCGGCTACGTTCATGGCTAGCGTTGCCAGGCAAATCGCGGACATAGCGATAAAAATTAGCCACGGATTTTCAAACCGGCCAATCAATATTAGAGGGTCCCAAATTCGTTCTCCATAAATAACAAAACTAGCACTGGTTACCGCCACACCAATAAAAGCGATTAGAGTCATGGTCGGCGGAAGGCCTAATGCTTGTCCTAGGATTTGATCTTTTTGACTTTTTGCATAGCGGGTAAAGTCGGGTATATTTAAACTCAGCGTGGCCCAAAAACCGACCATGGCTGTAAGCGCTGGAAAAAAGAAGGCCCAAAATTCATTGGCTGTCTCAAACTGATCTGGGGTGCTAAATATACCGCCAAAGCCGTTGGCCTCATTATAAGCCCAATAAAGCAGAGCTAATCCACTTAAAATTAAGAACGGGGCGGCTACGGTTTCTAAAGTTTTAATGGATTCTACCCCTTTAAAAATGAGGATTACATTAATAGCCCAAAATAAGAGAAAACAGAGAAAGGGAACTAATCCAACTCCTAAAAATTCCGGTAAAATTATGGGAAAATGAGCGATGTCCGGCCATAAAACGGTCAGCATCGTTAAAATTGCGCCGCCGCCAATCCAGCACTGAATCCCAAACCAGCCACACGCCACCACCGCTCGTAAAATTGCTGGAATGTTCGCTCCTTTTACTCCAAAACTAAGGCGAGCATACACAGGAAAGGGAATTCCATATTGCACTCCCACATGACCATTCAAGACCATGGGAACGAGTACGATTAGATTTCCAAGAAAAACCGTTAACACGGCCTGAGTTAAATTCATCCCACCATCAATCAATGAGGAGGCAATCATATAAGCTGGAATGCAAACACACATCCCAACCCAGAGAGCGACATAATTAACCATGGACCACGTTCGATGCTCTTGTGAGACTGGGGCCAGATCTTCGTTAAATAGCCGGGCATCATAATTTGTGATTTGAGACGATGACAAGAAAAGATCCTTTATTTTATTATCGATAGAGATTCGTCTAACACATGAATAACAAAATCAACCTGTGCCCGAGTAATAGACAAAGGAGGTGCCAGACGTACGACATTGCCAAATAGCCCGCCTTTTCCAATTAATAGGCCTCGTTTTCGGGTTTCTTCCATGAGCTGATTGCATTCTTTGGAGGCGTGTTCTTTGGTTTGGCGATTTTTTACTAATTCAAGTCCCAAAAGGAGTCCACGCCCTCGAACATCACCAATAAGTTCATGACGAGTTTTTAGTGACTCTAAGCCTTCACGCAAATAGTTGCCCATATCATGCGCGTTTTTAATTAGATTTTCTTCCTCAATAATTTCCATGGTGGAAAGGGCTTGCATAGTCTGATAAGGGTCACCCCCGAACGTATTAAAATAGAGTCTTCCGGCTAGGGGGTTAGCGATTTCATCTTTCATCACGACTGCACCAATAGCTGCGCCATTGCCAAACCCTTTGGCCATTGTAATTATGTCGGCGTCAATGCCTAATTCCTTTGTTAGTAGGAACTCACCACCACATCGTCCGGCACCGGTCTGTACTTCGTCGCTAATATACTGACCGCCATAACGATGGACAATGTCCACAACAGTTTCAAAATACTCTTTTGGGGGATCAATAAATCCACCCACGCCCATTACGGGTTCGACAATCATGGCGGCGATTTTACCATGGGTAGTGGTTTGAATGGTCTGTTCCACATGCTGAGCGCACTCCAGCGCACAACTACCCTTTTTCTGGCCGAAAGGGCATCGGTAGCAATAAGGTGCTTCTGCTGTTGTCACTGCCGTTACGGGTTGCGATTGAAACCGCCAGTTTCCATGACCGCAACTGGCCAACGCCGCTGATGTTCCACCGTGATATCCGTGACGCAAGCTAAGAATAAATGATTCGCCTGTTGCGTGGCGAGCCGCCATGAAAGCCAACTCATTGGCTTCAGAACCCGAATTAGTAAACGCTACCCGATTGAGTTTTTCTGGTGTTTGAGAGGTCAATTTTTCCGCTAATTTTGCTGGGTTCGGGTTTAAGTAAAGTAAAGAAGTATGCTGAGGTTCGTCTCTGTCCAGCATTTTGCGGATACGGCTTTTGATTTTCGGATGGTTATGACCAACAGAAAGGCACACAATCCCACCGATACAGTCCAGGTATTCTTTATCGGTCTCATCGTACACGTAACATCCTTGGGCCCGAACCAACTGGAGGGCTTCCGTGTAATAATGCGTTGCTGTAGGAATGAAATGAGCGTTTCGTAATGCCTGAATGTCTTCGTTTGTCATGGGTTGATCGGTTTTTAGTTCGGCCATGGTGTCGTGTCTCTCTCTTAGACTATTTACTAAAGTGCCACCAGTTCCTGATAGGTTTCGGGTCGGCGATCCCGGAAAAACTGCCATAAATCTCGGACCTCTCGAATTTCATCAAAATCCAGATCAGCGACTAGCAATTCGTCCTGATTTCGAGAAGCCTGTGCGATAAATTCTCCTTTAGGACCGACAAAATAAGACGAACCGTAAAATTCGCCAATATTCCATGGTGCCTCATTCCCTACCCGGTTAATGGCCGCTACAAAATAACCGTTTGCCACAGCGTGAGCGGGCTGTTCAATTTTCCATAAATATTCTGATAAGCCAGCGACGGTGGCTGAAGGATTAAACACAATGTCTGCACCATTTAACCCTAAACAACGAGCCCCGTCTGGGAAATGGCGGTCATAACAAATATACACGCCTACGTTTCCATAGGCGGTCTTAAATACTGGGTAGCCTAAATTACCCGGCTTAAAGAAAAACTTTTCCCAAAACCCTTTTACCTGAGGCAAGTGATTTTTACGGTATTTTCCTAAATAGGTGCCGTCCGCGTCAATTACTGCCGCCGTGTTGTAATACACGCCTGTCATGTGCTCTTCATAAATCGGAACCACAATGACCATATTATATTTTTTTGCGTATTCTTGCATTAGTTTCGTCGTAGGGCCATTGGGAACAGGCTCGGCCATCTGGTACCATTTACTATCCTGGGAAGGGCAGAAATAGGGGCCGGTAAATAATTCTTGGAAACATAACATTTGAACGCCCTGCTTGCCCGCCATTTCAATATAGGGAATGTGGGCTTGGATCATCGCTTCCCGGTGTTCTTCGCAGGATGCCTCTGTAGGCAATTGGTTTGCTAATTGAATTACCGCGGCTTTTACCCGATTTGGCATGGAGTGTCTCCTGTTTTTTGACTTTCTGATAATAAAGGTTCCATCACTGGCGCTCGATGAATATATTTACCAAAACCTTTATTAATAAGTGTCTTACCTTCATCAATGGCAACGGTTCCCCGAAGCAGAACCGTGCGACATTTTCCTTTTACTCGCCAACCTTCGTAGGCGGAATAATCACAATTCATGTGTTGATTTTCAACGGAATATGTGTGTTCTACCGTGGGGTCAAAAATAACGATGTCCGCATCTGACCCTACCGCAATAGTCCCTTTACGGGGAAACATGCCAAAAATTTTGGCGGCGGCGGTTGATGTCACATCCACAAATTTGTTTAAAGAAATTCGGCCTTTTTCAACACCCTCTGAATACATTAATTCAAAGCGGTTTTCAATGCCCGGTGCACCATTGGGGATTTTTGAAAAGTCCTGTTCGCCCATCCGTTTTTGGTCTAGGCAAAATGGGCAGTGATCGGTAGCTACCGTATGAATTAGATTTTGATTCATCCCATGCCATAAGGCTTCCTGATCTTTTGCTTTCCTTAATGGTGGACTAAAAATCCACTTGGCTCCTTCGAATCCTGGTAATTCGTATTGAGAATCATTGAACATTAAATATTGGATGCAGGTTTCCACAAATACCCGCTGATTTCGTTGAGTTGCTTTGCGTACTCGATTCAGCGATTCTTCACAAGTCAGGTGTACAATATAACATTCATGTTCACCATGATGCGCCAAGTCCATAAACCGCCCCGCGGCCTCTGCTTCGCAAATGGGTGGACGGCTCAGCCCATGGTATTTTACTCCGGTATGTCCTTCAGTTAATAATTGGGCCACGTTATTGGCTACCATATCGCCGTTTTCCGTGTGGGCAATAACCATGCCGCCAAATCGGGCGGTTTCCGCCATCAAGCGGGCAATCTGTAGGTCATCCACCATGAGGGCGCCTTTGTAAGCCATAAAAATTTTGAATGACGATACGCCCCGTTTTTGGATAACTTCCTGAACTTCCGCCTGAGTCTGCTCATTAAAGTCAGTTACGGCTAGGTGAAAGGCGTAGTCGCCCACCGCTTGCCCGTCGGCTTTTCGGTGCCATTCGTCTAATCCGGCATTTAACGATTTCCCCTGAGCCTGAATGGCAAAATCAATAATCGTGGTGGTGCCGCCATACAGTCCGGCCAATGTCCCGCTTTCAAAGCTGTCACTAGAATAAGTCCCCATAAACGGCAGTTCCATATGGGTGTGAGGATCAATCCCACCAGGAAAAAGGTAACAACCTGTCGCGTCAATAATTTTATTGGCCTGATTAAATGGAGGTAAAGCGTTTAGGTTTTTGCCAATGGTATGGACGGCTTCGCCCTTAATATAGACATCCGCTTGATAGGAGTCTGCTGCCGTTACGATGGTGCCATTTTTAATCAATACCGAATGTGTCATCATTCAAATTAACTCGTTGCCCAAATATTGGAATCTTTGACCCAGCGGGAAATGGTGACTTTCGTGTCGGTATAAAAATCTGCGGAGGCTTGGCCGTGGGCTTTAATATCACCAAAGAAGGAATCCTTTGCGCCGCCAAAAGAGAAAAAGGCCATGGGTGCGGGAACCCCGATATTAATACCCAGCATGCCGGGTGAGGCACCATATGAAAACTGACGCGCCGCCGCGCCTGAGGAAGTAAACAGAGAAGCGGTGTTAGCATATTGAGACGTGTTCAGCCAGTCAATGGCTTCATCCAGTGAACTCACTTTTCCTAGACAAATTACCGGCCCAAACACCTCTTCTTTGGCGATTCGCATATCGGGGGTTACACCGGAAATTACGGTTGGGTTGATAAAAAACCCTGTTGTATGAGCGGTTTTCCGACCGTCGAGTAAGATGGTTGCGCCTTCGTCTTCTGCCGATTGAATCAGCTCTTTAACACGCTCTTGAGCCGCCTTCGAAATCACGGGTCCCACTTGCGATTTGGGGTCCAACCCATCGCCCACGATAATGTTTTTCGAAAAATCTAAAATCTGCTGAGTTATGCGTTGATAAGTTGACTCGCCCACGCCCAACACGACCGACCCGGCCAGACATCGCTGTCCGGCACATCCTGTACAGGATTCTACAATAGTCTTCACCGTTAAATCCATATTAGCGTCAGGTAGGGTAATCATAAAATTTTTGGCCCCGCCCAAGGCTTGCGCCCTTTTGCCCGTTGCTGTCGCTTTTTCGTACACTAATTTGGCCACCGGTGTTGAGCCGACAAAAGAAACGCCTTGAATATCCGGGTGTTGGCAAATGGCCTCAACTGTCGCCTTACCGCCATGAACCATGTTAAGTACTCCTTTAGGGAGCCCGGCTTTTTCGGCTAACTTGAAAAATTCAATTTGAGTGAGGGGTACTCGTTCACTAGGCTTGAGAACAAAGGTATTTCCGCTGGCAATAGCAAAAGGCCAAAACCACATGGGAACCATGGGAGGGAAGTTAAACGGTGTAATGGCCGAAAAAACGCCCATGGGTTGGCGAGCGGCCTGACAGTCAATGCCGGAAGCGATTTCTTCCAGATATTTCCCCATCAAGAGGGTAGGCATGCCGCATGCGGTTTCTATCATCTGAATAGCCCGCCGCATATCCCCTTTGGATTCCGCCAGAGTTTTTCCATTTTCTACGGTGCAGAGTTGGGCTAGATCATCAATATTTTCTTCCAGCAGAGTTTTCAGGCGAAACAACACCTGAACCCGATCAATGACGGGTGTATCTCGCCACGGCTTAAATGCTGATTTTGCTGACTGAACGGCTCGATTCACATCCTCCGCAGTTCCTAGCGGTGTTCGGGCAATCACCTGCCCGGTTGCGGGATTCATGACATCCACGGTCTCTGTGGCTAACGAGTGAACCCACTGACCCTGAATATAGTTTTCGACCGTTTGGACTGTTCCGTCTTTATTCAAAATCCCGTTCAACACAGCCGTATTTCCTTGTCTCGTCACTATCCTTCGGTCCCCTTAGTTCACTCTGAATTTCCAATTTATATTTAGGCCGTGTAAGTCAGTTTTGAGCAGTGAACAAGATGCTTACACCAGCCTGTTTATCCTACAATTCAAACAGGCTGGTGTCAATCAAAGCATGAAGCGGGTTGCTTATTGGATTTTTAGGAGATTACTAACCAGTCTTCCAAAATCAGTTAAATGAATAGCCTCAGTGCCTTTTCCTTTATTTGTTAAAGAGATCAGCTTTTTCTCTTCAAAAGCAAGAATGGCTTCTCTCATGGATTGCGCCGAATTTTTTACTTTGCTGTTGTCGGTAAGACTGGCTATATAGTGGTCGAGATTGAGAGACCCTAGGATTTCAGGATCTGGCTTCCTTAAATCACTGAAGAATAGATCACTCATAGAAGTATAGGTATAGTTCTTGGGGTTCTCTAGATTTTCTTGGATCGCATCGAGGAGGTGTTTATAGCTTAATGGGCTTGAACCATTTTTTGATAGGATTTGAGTGTCAAAGAACCCCTTTTTTAGTAAGGCTTCTGCCTCATTATATTTTACGGGTTCCGCCCGGTAGACTTCTAAGTGAGCCAGTGAACCAAAACGAGCTGGGGTTGGCGGTGTTGAAAAAATACGCATGATTACTCCCTCTTCTGATTTTTAATTGTATTTAATATTTGTTTTATTTATTTTATAAAAATTACAATTTGCTTTTATGACTTTAACTCATTAACTCAGTGTTTTACAACAGAAAATATGAATGAATATAAATGTAAGTGGCAGAAAATCAGGTTGATAAGATGATGTTTTTAAGTCAAACCAAGAACTCAATATTTTGTTACTAAACATTCGTTTATCTACTATATTCAACGCAGAATCTATGGCCTATGATACACCCATCAACTTGACGGGTTGGTGCTTCGAAGCAGTCCGCTTCTTTTCTCTCTTTCGAGAGGTAGAAAGAATGAGTGCTTTGGAATAAAGGCTCCCTCTTAAAAATCGAACGATTTTAATGACAGCTTTTAAATCTAGAGGAATCTGATGTGGGAAGCATCATGATGAACTTGTTTCAGCGTGTTGTTCCAGTGGATACATCTGGCTTATCTGGAGAAGCATTATCAGCAGTGGTAATGAATCAAAAGTTCAAGTGAATCCTCCGAGGCGGTTTTTATGGTTCTTTCGGGAACAATAGAAACAGGATCCAGTGAAAGTCTGGAACAATGACAACTCATAACTCAGCGAGCTTGCTCGAAGAGGATCAGTCTGTCATTCAGGTCAAAGTCCTGGACGCCAACCCGCCCTGTTGATATTTTTTTGGGGACATTTCTCATTAGAAAAGCCAGTTTATAAAGCGTTTCCAGAGAGAAGGGGGTTGGGCTGTTTCTGTTGTTGTTTGTTGTGCCTTTTGGGCTTCTGAGTTTTTTTGTACGGCCTCATCGGAAAAACTGACTGTATCCTCAATCCCGGGTGTTTTGGCCACAAGAGATCGGTAATAGTTTAACCGACTGTCCATGGATGGGTTGTTAATCAGATTATCGCCGTCACTGCTGCTTAAAAAATCAAGCCCTGGTATGTTCACGTTGATCCCCTGTTCTTGTGTCTGATAATCCCCTGTGATGGCATGAAAACTAAAAACGGTAATTTGATGCGTTTTTAGTTTGTTATTCATTTTTTGCGTAAAGAAATACATTGTTTTAATGACTCAACGGGATGTTTTAGGTAAGCTGTAACCGCATTGCAGGTTATTTTGGATGGACACACAATGAACCTTTCTACGCCTTCCTCTTCACCCTATTCTTCAGATGAAGCCTATCGTCAGGCCGGGGTTGATCTCAAAAAAGCTGACCTTGTCGTTGACTTGGCTAAGGCGGCCGCAAAAACGACTTCGAGTCGAGCGATTACGGGGGATATTGGTGGGTTTAGCGGTGGGTTTGAATTGCCCGAAGGTTATAAAAAGCCCGTGCTACTAACCGCCTGTGACGGGGTTGGCACCAAACTGAAACTGGCCTTTGAAAGTGGCCGTCACGAGACGGTGGGGATTGATTTGGTGGCCATGAATGTCAATGATATTTTGGCTAGTGGCGGCGAGCCATTGGTGTTTTTAGATTATATTTCTACCGGGGAAATTGATACGGCTCAGTTTGATTCCCTGATTAATGGCATTGCTGAAGGATGTCGGCAGGCCGGGTGTGCTTTGACGGGTGGTGAAACGGCTGAAATGCCTGGATTTTATCCATCGGGTGAGTACGACTTAGCAGGCTTTTGTGTGGGTGTGGTGGAAAAAGAACGGATGTACCCTCGACTTTCTGCTCTGGAAGATGGAGATGTCTTAATTGGGCTGGCTAGCTCTGGCTTGCATAGTAATGGCTATAGTTTGGCTCGAAAAATTCTGTTTGAGGATCATCACCTGAACCCATTAGAAACACCGGAAGGCTTAAATTACCCCTTAATCGATGAATTGCTTCGGCCTACGACCATTTATGTCCAGGCGGTACTTCATGTCTTAAACGCTTTCCCGAAACAGGTAAAAGCGATGGTTCATGTTACGGGTGGCGGTTTCCAAGGGAATATTCCACGGGTTTTGCCTGATGGCTTTTCTGCCGTACTCAATCCAAAGCAATGGCAACAACCCGCTATTTTCCCTTTGCTCCAGAAGTTAGGGGCGCTGGATGATGAAACCATGTGGAATACTTTCAATTGTGGCATTGGTTTTATTTTAATGGTTGAGAAAAACGCTGAACAAGATATACTGAATTACCTGGACGGCAACGCCTCGGAATGGTATCCGAACATAATTGGCCATATTAAAGCCACGCCAGGTCGGCGAGAGGTTGTCTTCCAGTGATGAGTTTGAATCAGACCCCACCGCTTAAAAAAATTCGGCTCGGTATTCTTGTGTCCGGTCGAGGTAGTAACTTAAAAGCAATCTTTCAGGCAATTGAATCTGGAGAATTGTCTCAGGTGGAAATTGCGACGGTTATTAGTAATCGACCTTCGGCTCAAGGTCTGCTTTATGCTGAAGAGAAGGGGCTTAATACGACGGTGTTCCGCCCTAAGCTCTTCCCTCACCGAGAAGCCTACGATCAAGCTTTGTTAGATTACTTAAAACAACAGGGTATTGACTTGGTGATTTTGGCTGGCTATAGCCGAATTATCACCCCGGTGTTGATTCAAGCTTTTCCTCAACGGATTTTGAACATTCACCCAAGCCTGCTTCCTGCCTATGGTGGCAAAGGCATGTTGGGAATGGCTGTTCATGAGGCCGTGATTGCCGCAGGCGAGAAAGAATCTGGCTGTACGGTGCATGTTGTGACCGAGGACGTCGATGCAGGGCCTATTTTAGGTCAGCGATATGTTCCTGTTCAACCGGATGATACATCGGAAAGGCTGGCTGAAAAGGTACTCGCTCAAGAACATAGTCTCTACCCGGAAATCATCAGTAGAGTTGCCGCGGCATTACTCAATCAACCTAAAGGGGTTACGGTTCAATGAAAAAAACACTTTCTGCCCTGTTCACTCTTTCAATGTTAATCTTCTCTATGGCCTTTGGGGGGTGTGCCAATGAGAGTTTTGTTTATCAACGATCGGTTTCCGAACTTAACCAGAAAGCCGCTGAGTTAATGGAAAAAGGCGATTACGCAGGTGCGGTTGGCCGGTTGGAGTCGGCTCATGATCTCATGCCAAAAGAAAGCTCTATCCTCTTTAATCTTGCCGTTGCCTACCAAAAAAATGACCAGCTCGATAAGTCCATCCAAGCCTTTGAACAATTTATTCAAATGTTTGAAAACGATCCAAAAATAAATGACGCTGTTTTTTCATTAGCGATTGTATTAGAGGGAAAAGCCGATAAATTGGCTAAGGAAGCGATTAAGGCTGATTCGGAGAAAGAAATAGAGGTTCGAAATGCTTTGATTGATGAAAGTATTAATTATTATGAACGGGCAGAAAAAGCCTATCGAATTATGCAGTCTCGTTTTAAAAAAGGTCAGGTGGAGGATGCCCGAAATTTTGAGGAAGTTGAACAACAACTTAAAGCTATTGAAGAAACCCTTATGTCTTTGAAAGAAGGTCACCTAGAAAAAATTACTCTTTTTTAATGATTAAAAAATAGAAGCAATAATTGAGATATTTACTATAAGATGAGAAAGCAATTAAACCAAGCCATTCAAAAACTTGCTCAAGCCAGCGTGCTGGTTGTTGGAGATTTAGCCATTGACGAGATGACGTATGGTAGTACGTCTCGCCTTTCGCGGGAAGCTCCGGTCATTATTTTGCATCATGAGCATACGGATATTATTTTGGGTGCCGCTGGCAATGCCGCTCATAATATCGCCTCTTTGGGCGCAAAGCGGGCTGGAATTGTGGCTGTAACCGGAAAAGATTATCACTGTAGTTTGCTTTTGGAAGCAATGCAAAGGGATCAAGTGGATACCACCGGGCTGGTTCAGGATGGCCATCGGCCAACGACAACCAAAACCCGTATTTCAGGGATTGCTAATCACTCTGTAACCCAACAGATTGTTCGTGTCGACCGAGAGTCTACTCAGCCTTTAAGTAGAAAAGTGGAAAATCAGATACTGGATCAGATATCCTGTTTGGCACCTGAATTTGACGCTCTACTGCTATCAGATTATGCATTGGGAGTCTTGACCGATACCGTTATAGAGCATTGCCTAACCGTTGCTAAAAAACATGACTTAATTATTACCGCCGACTCCCATCGGGATTTGGCTCTATTTAGAGGGGCAAACGTTATTACCCCAAATCAGCCGGAAGCAGAGAACAACGTTGGTTATTCGTTGAACACGCTGGAAGAAATATTGCGAGGGGGAAGAGATCTTCAGGAAAAAACCGAAGTGGAAAACGTGTTAATTACTCGCGGGGGCGAAGGTATGGTGTTGTTTGAGCGAGGGAAAGAAGAACACAATGAAGGAAGTTACGCTGAAATTCCCGTGTTTAATAAGAGCGAAGTATTTGACGTAACGGGCGCCGGTGACACGGTTATTGGTACCCTGACGTTAGCCATCGCAAATGGTATTGACATTTTAGAAGCCTCTGTTCTGGGTAATTTGGCGGCCAGTATTGTGGTACGCCGATTTGGGGCCTCAACGACAAACCCGATAGAATTGAAAGACGCATTGATTGAAGTGGATGAAGATAAATTGGCACGTATTGCTCGAAAGTGCCCGAGCCTAAATTCATTGAATTAAAAAATGAGAGAGGATTTTTAAATTATGCTGGATAGCTCAGGGAAACTGTTTGGGAAGATTAACGTTATTGATTTTTCTTTGGTCTTTTTTCTTGTTCTCATTGCTTTGGGAATCATTGCAGTTCAATCGAGCCTGCATCAAACATCCGGTCAAATTATTGAAGATGAGACGGACATTCAATACGTGGTCTATCTTCGCCATGTTCAAGCCATTGCCCCTCAGGAGCTGTTTAAAGTAGGCGAGAAAATTTCGATTTCTATTCGAAACCGCCCCCGGGGTAAGGTCGAATTATTGGAAGTTCTTTACAAGCCGGAGCAAATTATTTTACCGACGGATAAAGGGAAATTTCAGATTCTTGCGGATCCGACAAGCCCGAACAGTTATGATTTTCTTCTGAAACTAAAAGATCATGCTGTCGTTACGAAAGATAGCTATGTCACGAACGGAGTAAAAGTTAAGACAGGCATGAAGCTAACACTGGAAGGGTTTAACTTCCGTTTGCCTGGCATTATCTCGGATGTTCGAAAAATAAGCCCTGAAACCACGGGTAATCATGCGAAGCAAGAAACCTCTCCGCCCATGTCTGCTTCGGATGAGAAGGCTCAGTAGTCAATGACCTTATTTCAAACGGCACTGAATGATTCTTTTTTGCTTGGGCCACTGATCCGTCTGGCGCGATTAGACAGGGATTCTATTCAAAGTTACTGGACTCAGTCAACCCTAGGACAAAAAATAACACCCTGTTACTTCAGTATGAATCAGTGGTTGAATAGGGCTTTAATTCATCCTGTTTTCAACTTCTTCTTTCACCCTAATGTCTTATTTCTGGGGATAGCTCTTCTGTTTGTGCTGTCAGCTTTTCTAGGGACTCAGGTGATTGGCCTGACGACCTGGGGGCTCTTTGGATTGGTTTTTCTTGGTTTTATTTTTTTCTCAAAAAGTAAAACGAGCGCACTAACGAGTGTGGATTTAGTGGTTTTACTCTTCTTTATGTCAGTGGGTTTGTCTACGGCATTTTCTTCGTATGAGATGACCAGCGTACAAGGCTTAATGAAAATGCTGACCTTTTTGGTCGGTTACGGTGTGTTTCGTTCATTTTTTAATCGCCAGTCGAACCGATTAATTGGCTTATTATGGGTGTTAATGTTTTTAGGTTTGGCTGAATCGGTTATTGGTTATTTACAATCTACAACGGAACTTCAGCCTTTAGCCACCTGGCAGGATCCGGATATGAACCCGGAGCTGAGAATCACTCGGGTTTTTGGTTCGTTAAAGCCTTCGAATCCCAACCTGTTGGCTGGATTTTTAATTCCTTGCGTTGCCGCTTCGTGTGGACTGATGCTACACTACCTGGAAAAAGGGAGTCGTTGGATGGTTGCCACCGGATTTTGTGGCTTGGCTTTTGTCAGTATTTTAGCAACGCTCGTCATGACAGGTTCTCGTGGTGGTTATTTAGCCATTGTTGCTATGCTTGGGTTGGTGTTCTTGATGAGCGGTCACCTGATTTTTAATCAAGTTGAACTAAAAACAAAACGATGGTTAAAAGCAGGCTGGTTAATTCTTTTAACGTTGGTACTCTTAGGTGGGGTTTATACTTTTTCCACTTCGGAAAAACTTCAGAATCGGGTCGCTTCCATGTTTACCCTGCGAGAAGATTCCAGCATTGCTTATCGAATGAACGTTTACCAGAGCGCCGTAGAAATGTTTAAGGATAACTGGCTTGTTGGAATTGGGCCCGGTAATGAGACATTCAGGCAGGTGTATGGATTGTACATGGTGCCCGGCTATAATGCATTGGGTGCTTACAGCGTGCCGTTGGAAATTGCTGTTGAGCAGGGCGTTATTGGTTTGTTTTTCTTCCTTTTACTTTTGGCGCTACTGACGATTAGGGTGGTTCTATATATGGACTCTTCGGTTCGGCTTTCAGACAAGGTTTTAGTCGTTGGGCTTTTTATGGGCGTGGTTGGTTCAGTAACGTATGGAGCGTTTGATACTATTTGGTACCGACCGGCTGTCAATTTATTGTTCTGGTTTTTGGTTGCTGGCTTGGCTCAAAAAACAGAGATGATGCTGGGTTTACCCCATAAAACCTCTGCTATAACAGGGAAGTAGTATGACGGCTTCATTAAACACGTTGACAATGAGTCAGATTAAAAAAATAGCCTTACTTAATTTTGGCGGTATTGGCGATGAAGTTTTATTTTCGCCCGTGATTCAGGAATTGCGTCATTACTTACCCAATGCGCATATGACCCTCTTTTTGGAAGACCGAAGCCGATCGGTAGAAGCTTTGCTTCCTGGCATAGATGCTTTTTATGATGTGCCTGTGCAGGAAATGTCGCGAATTGAGTTATTCTTCCATTTGCAAAAACGGTTAAAAGCTGACAAATTTGATCTGGTTGTTTCTAGTGGCAGTTCTCCCTTTATTGCTCCCTTGCTTTGGCTAAGTGGTATTCCGCTCCGGTTTGGCTTTCAGTCAAAAACGTCTCAACTTTTTTTGACGAAAGGGGCTCCTCTTAATTTAATAGGTTATGCGGGAAACATGTATTTTTCCTTAGCGAAAACAACGTTGGATTATTTATTGAGTGCGCCCTATTTGCCACCCGAAAAGGTTTTACCTGTTTTGGTCAAACCGGATTCCGACCTGCTGGCCTGGGCGGATCAGCAGTTGAAAAAATCCAGGGGTCGACTTACATTGTTAATTCATCCAGGGGTGAGTCAGGTCAGCGTTGAAAAAGGTATTGTTAAAAGCTGGCCACCTCAAGACTGGGCAAATTTAGTTCAAATATTACTTGCCAAAGAAAGACAGCTTGAAGTCTTTCTAGTGGGTGGACCAGATGACCGGATTACCATCGAACAGATTTTGGCCGAACTCCCTAAAGAGCTTCCTCACTTCCATAATCTCTACGGAAAAACCTGTAACTTAAGTCAGTTAGCTGCTTTAATTTCTCAAACGGATTTATTGCTTTCGGTGGATTCAGCCCCGATGCATATTGCGGTGGGAATGGATACACCGGTCATTGCTCTTTTTGGCGAGTTGGATCCCGCTCGTCTTCTGCCTGAAGATAACTATTTTATTCCCTTACAGCAATCTGAACCTAATGCTGCTTTACCTCAATATCTGAATATTTCACCGAAACGGGTTGATCAAGCGATTCAGCGCATCGTTTCAACTTTATCCCCTGATTTCTCTTCTTCTGACAAGCCTATTATTCAGTAAGAACCGAAAGAGGTGCTTTTTCAATGGCTTCCTGATCTTTGTAAACGGGCAAGGTAAAGATAACAGCAAAACGATTGTCGCTGGATTGCAGTGTAATCTCACCCCCCATGGTCTCTACCAGCCCTTTGGTGATAAATAGCCCCAAGCCACTACCTCGGGTGGTCCGCGTCATGCTTTCGTCCAGACGTTTGAATTTTTCAAACAGAGAATCTAGTTCTTCCTGAGCAATAGGGTCGCAGGCGTTCTCAACCGTAATCTTTATAAAGTGCTTGTCGGCTTCCGTAATGGTCCAGTCCGCTGTCACATTAAATGAGGTTTCGGGTAAAGAATACTTGACGGCGTTATCCAGCAGGTTTAGTAAAATTTGTTCTAATCGATCCCGATCGGCTAGAACTTTAAGGCGTTTTTCATCGTTAATGACGTTGTCGGGCAGGTGAATCGCAATATCTCGGTGCTCTTTTTCCTGAATAAATTGCACGGAGCGTTCGATAAGTTCAGCCAAATCCACCTCATCAGGAAACACTCGAAGCCGCTCATTTTCCAATTCTGGAATAACCAGAAGGTCGTCTACTAAACGGTTTAGGCGGTCGGCTTGACGTTTAATGGTTTTTAAATTTTTGATGCGAGTTTCGGAATCAATAGTTCCTTCATAGCGAATAAGACGGGACGAATAGCCTTTAATACTGGTGAGTGGCGTGCGTAGTTCATGGCTGACCGTATCAATGAGGTTCGATTTCATTTCGTCGAGCTTGGATAGTTTTTTATTGACGGACCGAAGCTCATCGGTTAACGCCTGACTTTTGCTCCATGCCTCGCCGTGTTTGCGTCCCATCCTATTAAATTCACCTGTAAGATAAACGATTTCGTGTGGAGTAAACCAATTGGTAATCAAGCGAATTTGTCGGGCATGCTGACCTTCGGCCATTGCTTTAATTCCCTTGATTAATTGCCGAAAGTTTCGGTTGAGAGCCAAGACGTAAAACACCATAAAAGCGGTGATCAGGATAAAACAGCCAATTAGAAGGAGGAGAGTTTGCTGTTGCGCTCGATTGATATACTTCTGGCGTACTTCGTAAGGGGATTCAATAATGATGCCCCAGCCCAGTTCTGGCATTTTAACGAATACTTTTTGGAGGGGGAGCATTTTTTCCTGATCCAGTTCGTCTTCATCAAAATCAAGGGCCAGTGTGGGCATGGGGGTCGAAAATTCTTTGGTCACACCTGGCATTAACGATTTAAAAAATGTTAAATCCTCCTCCCGGATGTTTTGCTGGCTTTCTACCATGTCCGTGGGCCCGGCAATGACTCGGCCATCCTCGTTAATAATGAAAAAGCCGTTGTAAATGTCTTTATTGTTAGAGTGGATCAGGTTTTGTAAATAATCGAAGCGTTTCTGGAGGACGTAATAAGCCACAGGCTCTTGAAATGTAGGAACGGTGGTTCTCAGGTAATAGGTAATATCTTCAGGGTTTCCAGTTCCGGAGTAGACGACTTGGAACTGCTCTCGCTTTATAAATGAGTTAGGAACCAACTGTTCCGGTAAGCGGCGCTCTGGACTGGTTTGAGAGAAATTTTTATAGACCCGGTCAAGAACTTTTCCATTTTTATCATACAAAGCCACCGATTCGTAAGCTTCTGACAGAGAAAAAAGCCGTTGGGCTGCTGCGGGTAAATCGTCATTCCGGGCATACTCGTTTACTAGTACATTGCCGAGCAGGTGGGTTTGTTCTTTGTTCCAAACCATCTGGTTTTGAAGTTCTCGAAAAATATTTTCCGAGGTATGCTCCGTAAATTTGATTAGCTCTTTTTTCAGGGCTTTTTGGTTGGTGCTGTGAATGATAAAACTTGCGCCCATGAGAGGAATAAAAACGATCAGAATAAAATAGATGATAATCTGCTGGTAGAGCTTAAGTTTAGGCAATTTTTTCTTGAAAAGCCTAATTTTAGGAAGCTTTAACTTACGTTTTTTAGATGTCATGTGGGGCGTCATGATCGTTCCATGATTGGCTTGAAGGTGATCGCTAGTGAGGAACTCCCTGAGCTTCCAGCTGAGCTAGGGTTGAATTCAGACGATAACCTATGTTGGTAATGGTTTCAAGGTACTTGGGTGACTTGGGATCTCCCTCCAGCTTTTGGCGAAGGCCGCCAATATGAACTCGAAGCATGCGTACGTCCTCGTCCGCATCGTAGCCCCAAACTTCCTGAAGAATAACGGCGAGTGTTACGGGTTCGCCAACATGTTGCATTAGACAGTAGAGAATCTCGAACTCGGTGGGGGTCAACTTAATAAGTTGGTCACTGATCATCGCCTCCAGTGAGGCGGGAATAAGTCGAATATCGCCTGAGGCTAAAATCTCTTCTTTTTTAGCTTTCGGCTGCGTTTTGGTTAAAGCGCCGGTTCGTCGAAAGAGGGCCCGCATGCGAACCATTAACTCTTGAAATTCGAAGGGTTTAACCAGGTAGTCGTCGGCACCGGCATTAAAGCCCCGGACTTTATCGCCAAGTGTTCCTTTGGCTGTTAGCATAATAACCGGAACCTCGGCGCAGGTACGTGTGGCGCGAATCCGCTTGCAGGACTCAAACCCATCCATTTTGGGCATCATCACGTCCAGAATAATCAGATCGTAGGTTTTAGCTTCCGCTTTTTTTAGGCCGTTTAGCCCATCGTTGGCCGTATCTACATTAAACCGCATCAGCTCTAGATCGACTTTCAGCAAATCGGTAATTTCTGGATCGTCATCAATAACAAGAATATCTACCATATAAAGCCTGTACCTTTTTCTTTTGCTTATTATTTTATCGTAACACGCCGACCTGATTTTACTACAAACTGAGGACTCGTTCTCTGACTTTCTTTATTCTATACTCTGGGTAAGTAAAAAGGGTTAACGTTTTGTTACGGTTAGAGCTTTATGTCTCACTCTCCCTTCTCTGAAAAGATTTTGGTTGCCGTTAGAGGAGCAACAACCCTATCTTCTGACGGTCCAGAAATTTATGAACAAGAAGTCATTCAACTGGTTCAAGAGTTAGTGCGCTTGAACGGGTTTAAAGAATCAGACATTTTAAATATTTTTTTCACCGTCACTCCAGATCTGCATTCGGCCAACCCGGCACGCATTGTACGACATTATTTTGACTGGGTAAAAACCCCTATGATGTGCTCTTTAGAGCCTGATGTTATAGGGCTCCCTCCCTTTTGTGTTCGAGTTCTTTTTCAATATTATGCGTTAGCCGATGAACCTTGCCCCCGCCCTCTTTACTTGAATCAAGCGAAATCTCTTCGTCCTGATTTTGATTAGTTTTATATGGGTTTTCGTGTCTTTAGAACATGGAGCAAGCTATTCGGGGTTTTTCGTCTATTTGGCCTGATTCTAGCCTGATTTTTGGTTATCAGTCGAGCTTTTTATATTGTAGTAGCAACAAAATCCTGAAATTGGGTTTTATACAGATACAGGAATATCTATTGAGATGTTTCTTGACAGGCTTAAAGAACAAACAGCTTGAGGGGTTATACCAGTCATATGGGGACATATACGCCAACTGGATTCATTAATCCCAACACCGCAGGTTATCCAGGTGTTGGTGGTTATGGGGTTCCCAATCAAGGGATGGCCATTAACGGTCCTGTGGATATCATGGTTCCCAAGGCAGATCCGAGGATGGCTCATATGCCGCGTCCGCCGGTTTATATTAAACCAAGGACAACTCAAGGGGTTCCACCATCGGTGCTTCAACCTAATCCAAGTGTGGCCGGAGTGAATTATGCCAGTAGTATTCCGATGTCACCAATGGCACCTTTAGCGGATATTCCACCGCCTCACCTTGTGGCGCCCCACTTGTTTAATCCGCGACCGTACTATCCGCCGATGAACAGGCCAGCACCGCAACCCTATCCCTACACGCCTATGCCAAATCCGTATTATCCGCCAGCGCCTCAACAGCCATCGATTCCAGGGGCAAATCCGTTAAACCGGGAAGAGCAAAAAGTACCCGCACAAAAGCCACCCTTGCCTCCAGAAGCACCGCAACCGCCACAGGAACAGCCTGTATTGCCACCAGAAAAACCGCTTCCGGCAGGACTCGCTAGTTTGGATAATTCAACCATTACGATGCTCAATGAACGGTTGAATAGTGCCAATGAGGATGTTCGAAGTCAGGGCGCTATGGAATTCTATAAAATTATGGAAGCCAATCCCGATTTATCGCGATCCACGTCGCCGTATCGGAATATCGTTAATGCGTTTATGGTTAAAATTCTGCGGGATCCCAATGCCGTTGTTCGGCAACCTGGGATGTTAGCTTTTGAGATGGGCTATTTTTACACGCCAACGGCCGAGGTTATTCAGAAATTAAAAGATCTGACGCGAGGTTCGGGGCTCCATCATTTAGAACCTCAGACCGCGAAAAGTATTTTGGCCGGTATTGCATCCGGGAAATATGAACCGCCCGTACGCTATACCGGAGGAGAAGCTCCTTCGTCGAGAGGTAATACTCCCAATGCTCAAGGTGTTGGTGAACGGACTCGTCGTCGAGCCGAATCGATGACAGGGGGCAGTATGTTCGATACCAGCAGTCCGGGAAACGATTTTGGCCCCAAGAGCGACTCTAATGGAGGCTCATCAGGTGCCAATCTGGATATTACCAGTCCTCAAACGATTTAGATAACGAAACAAAGGATTTTCAATTATGTCAGCACCCATATCCGCCGCTAGAGTCATTGCAGGGTTAGCCATATCGGCTGCCTCTCTCTGGTTTTTGAACGGCCGAACAAGTCGTTCGGAGCTGTGGGACCTGAAAAGTGACTCATTTGAGCGTAATTTTGAACATAACTTTGCGATGGTTGGTCATGAGATTTGGAGTGGAACCGGCCTTGAGCCTCAGGTGGCTGGATGGGTTAAGTTTAAGCATTACGGTCCTTTTGGCTTGTTTAAAACTTTTCGGGAGTGGAGTAATACCGTTGGCGGCTTTGTCGACGATGTGGTAAAAAGTCCTTTTACAGCATTTGCGGTTGGTGGCCTCTATTTTGCCGGGCTTAAGCCACACAAGTGGGTTGTCGGTGCCTACAATCTGGTTAAAGATACGAACGTTTTCCAGACATTGGGTGCAAAAATTTGGAATAGTCGTACATTCTTCAATGGCTCTTGGACCAAAAAAGTCATTCAAAAATTGTTTACCGCACCCGGCTTAGCGCTCGCTTCGTTTGCTGGCCTTGCTGCTCTTCAGTTTATGAAGGTTTTTAATCGAGAAGAACAGCACGACTTGTTCTACCCGAAGTAAGCCTCTAAAAAGCTTTACTGAGCGTAACCCTTACGTTTAAGCTCGACTTTAATCTTGTCGAGACCCGATTGAACAATTCGTGAGATTCGTGACGGGGAGATGTTGAATTGCTCGCCGATTTCGCGCATCTTTTTGTTTTTATAAAAACGCGCTTCAATGATCAGCCGCTCGCGTTCGGGTAGTTTAGAAATCGCTTCCCGGACGATGCGAGCCATTTCTTTCATCTCCGTATCTTCTTCAGGCGTGTGAGAGTCGTCTTTGATTTCATGCGGGTTTTCCGCATCCATCATGCTATCGACAGAGAGAATTGTTTCGTAAACGGCTTCTCGAGCTTTCCCTTTCTCACCTTCGAACTCTTCGTCCGTATCTTCTTCTTTTTTGGTTTTGAGTGAATACCATTTGTACCGATAACGTAATTCGTTTCGAATGGCCCACTTGATGGCGGTAGAGAGATAGGTTACATTATATTCCGTGCCTGGATTTGAGGTCAGTAAAACGTGGATGGCGATGGCGCCAATATTGACCAACTCGCTATAATCAATCAAGTGATTGGGGAGTCGACTATATTCAACCCGAGCGACTGTCTCAATGAGGTCAACATAATCGTTGACAGTCTTTTGGGGTTTTTTATCGCTTGAACTCGATGTCTTTTTTGTTGACATAAACTTGTTTCAGGTAAATATTACCACTTTGAAACCTTATAAAACCATTACGGGATCAATTCTACACTGAATACACAAGTTTGAACCAACTCTCTTTAGAGTATTTTCTTTTTTTTAGATGAAAAGTTCTTCTAAAAAAGGCTGTTGACTTGGGCCAAGAACAAAATTTTTCAGTTTAGATAGGCTTTTTAAGGATTTTTCTTTTCTTCGGAGCGACTGCCGGAGCGACTCCTGAATAAATTCAGACGATGGCTTTTTCTTATCAAAATCAATGAAGTCCATTAGTCATTCATCCTTGGCTCGTGGGGTTGGGATTGGGTGAATTACTCTACTACTATTTAAATAAAAACCAGTAATGAGAAAAAAGTTTGTTATTTTAAAAGAAATGTTGCAAAATTTTACATCCAAATAATATATTATTTATATATAAAATTAAATCATGATACAACTTGTTCGAGTGAGTCAGGCTGGCTCCGTTGGCTTAACAAATCTTTTTGTTGAGGAGCTTTTACAAAGTATCGTCAGAGGGATGGCATTACGTTAAAATTACCTCTAATCTGATACGGAGAATGAGAAAAGGAAAGCCATTCGAGTGAGTTTACTTCATCCGTCCTGGAATAAACAGGCCTACTCTTTGGAAACAGAAGACTGGGAAGCCACTCTTGACAAGCTTTCGCGTCAACTTTGTTCTAAAAAGGAGTTAGCGCATCACACAAGGCGGCAAGAGATGTATGTCCGTAATGGGGTGACCCGTGTTAAACTTTTCCCCATTTGGCGGCGATATCGACGTAAAGCGGAGCGAGTGGTTCGTATTCAGAGCGCTTTCCCTATTCTCCGCCGTTTTCCCCTCTGCGTATCCAGTTTTATCAGCGATATCCTGGAATAGGCGCTTCTCTAGAATAAAGCTATTTGCGCTTCCCGGACAGCTTTATAATGGATCCGGTGAAGAGGGGTTGGTCCAAGCTCTAAAATAGCTCGTTTATGTGTCGGTGTCGGGTAACCCATGTTGGTTTCCCAGGAATAGCCAGGATAGTCTTTCGCCCAGGCAATTATTTGTTGATCTCTCAGGTGTTTGGCGATGATTGAGGCCCCTGCAATGACCGCTGAACGGCCATCCCCCTTGATGATGGCTTTTTGTTTGTTAAGCTCTACACCGGGAAGTAAGGCTTTTCCATCTAATAAGAGAAGGGTTCCATTACCGTCGGGCTGCTTTAGTGTGTTGAGAACGTTTTGGTAAGCTCGGTAAGAGGCCAATAGAGAGGCATGGTAGACATTATGCTCATCGACCTCTTCTTTCTGGGCAATGCCCACACCATAGACACAATGTGTTTGCAGGGTGCTGCACAATTGTTTTCGAGCTGCTGCTGAGACTTGCTTGGAATCGTTGAGTTCTGTTAATAATTCGAGAAAAATGGTCTCTAGTATCTTGGGAAAACAGACCGCCGCCGCATAGATTGGGCCGACACAACTGCCTCGGCCCACTTCGTCGATTCCGATAAGCCGGGTGTCTGCCGGGAAATCTGTTAGAATGCTCTGGTCAAAAGCAAGTAATTCGGGCAGTTTACTGGTTTGTTTCCGTGTTTTTCTTTTCTCTTTCACTCTCGACTTTGTTTTCGTTGGCATGTTCCAGTGTTATCCTTCCTAAACGTCCTTGACGAAAATCGCTGAGAACGGCACGGGCGGCTCTGGTTTTGTCGCATTCGTTGCCGGCCATTTTGTAGTTTCTGCTTTCGGCAATGGAAAGCAGAGCTAAGGGTGTCTCTGGTGACAGTTGATAGTGTTGGTGGCAAATACCGGGATAATTTGCCTCTAGGTGATTGAGAAGGAAAAGTGCTACTTCCTCTTCATCATAGGCGGCCTCACCGACAGAACTTACACAGGCAAGTAATGCACCGGACTCTTCGGAATCCAACGAGGGTGGAATGACACCGGGCGTGTCGAGTAATTCCACTTGTTCATGGATACGAACCCATTGAGTCGCACGAGTAACACCCGCTTTGTGACCGGTTTTTGTTTTTTTACGGGCCACGATGCTGTTAATCACGGTTGATTTTCCTACATTCGGCATTCCTACAACGAGTACCCGAATCGGGCGGCGCTTGAGTCCTTTAGCCTCTCGTTTTTTCATGGCGATTTCACCTAAATGAATCAAGGTGTTGATTAAGTTTTTCCGTTTTCCTCCCCTTAGAGACTCATATAGCATTATTCCGTCGGTGCTGCCTTTTAAGCACTCTCGCCAACGCTTATTCTGCTCAGGATCCGCCAAATCAGTTTTGTTTAATAGCAACAGGGTTGGTCGATGAGTATACCGTTTACGAAGTCGGGGATTGAGGGTTGAAATGGGCAGACGGGCATCCACAACTTCAATGACCACGTCCACGAGCTTGAGCGATTCGCCCAACTTGCGTTCCATCTTGGCAATGTGTCCTGGATACCATTGGATTTTTGGCATAATGTTCATTTTACCTGAAACAAGGTTACTGCTTTTATTTTTTAGGGGCTCATAAATTTGAATCGCTTTACAAGGGTATGTATAATGAGTTTTACTCTCTTTTTAATAGCGATAATATACGAATTGGAGCTTTCTCATGGTGATGAGCTCGTCCCAAATTCAGTTTGAAGGCCTTAACCCACGTCTGATTGGCGGCATTGTGACGGCGAGTTTACCGGTGGGGTATGTGATTAAAAAACATATGGACTGGGAAGAAACGGAACAGGCAAAAAAACGGATGCTAACCCATCACCTGATTTTTTGGGGTAGTTTTTCGTTAGGGCTTTGGGTTGCTCATCGTACTTTTTTCGCTAGGGTTTCCAATATTCAAAAAGGGCTTCGATATCTAGCGGGCGGTTTGGTTGGCGCTCAAGGATTCACAAGCGGGGAATGGCTGGGGAAATACTTTTTTCCCTATCAAGCCAAGCCGGCAACGGGTCCTCAGCGAGACCGGTATATCCCAACTTACCTGCGGCAAATGAATTATCAAGGATAAAACCACTAAAAAAGCGTTTGAACACTAAAGGACTCAAACGCTTTTAGATAGTTTAAAAACCTGTACTATTCGTTGGTGGCTTCGGCAGGTTGCTCTGATGGTGTTTCTGTTGAAGCTGATGGAACCTTAGGTTCAGCGGGTGCTTCAGGCTTTTGAGCTTGAGTGCCTTTTTTCTTTTTTGAAGGTTCAGTCGGGAGAGTCGCGCCTACTTTTTCACGAATCCGAGCGGCCTTACCAGAGCGCCCACGCATATAGTAGAGGCGGGCTTGACGAACATCACCCCGACGAAGCACTTTAATGCTAGCGACCTTAGGTGAGTGAAGCAAGAAAATTCGCTCAACGCCAACGCCTTGGAATACCCGTCGAACAGTAACCGTTTTACTGGTGCCGTGGCCGGCGATGCGAATCACAACCCCTTCGTAGTTCTGAACTCGTTCTTTTTTTCCTTCTCGGATGAGAACCCCGACTTTCACCGTGTCTCCGGGAGACAGTTCGGGAATATCCGATTTTAGGTACTCTTGTTCAATGTCTTTAATAATATCAGTGACCATGGGCTTAAATCCTTGTTGGTGAGGTGTGCAGTAAAACAGACGAACATTGTAACGAATCAAGTGATAATAGCAAGGGCCTGTTTGGATTTATTCCAATCGCGTTACGCTCCATTTATTTTTGGGTAACTCCACGACAACGGACAGAGGGCAAGCTACCAATACAGCGAGGGGCCAGCTAGTTTAAATGCCCAGGCGATGAGCATTGCGAGTACTATCAGCAAAAGAATCCTGCTCACTCCGATAAGGTGAAGTCCCCTCAAGACTTTTCGAGGCCAAATCAGGCTAATGGTCATAAAGCTGAGTACACCCCAAAATAAAGGGATGCTTAGGGGGTGGAATCGGAATGCCTCGCTGAATTCACCGTGAGTAATAAGGACCATGGCACGAGTCATCCCACATCCAGCACAGGGGTAACTTGTTATGTGTTTAAACAGACAGGTTTCCGGTAGTAAAGGGATTCCCATGTGATTATGAGGAAAAGCCCCCAGTATAACGGGTTGAAAAACCAGCCAGGAATACCCGACAATACCAAGCATGAGCCCAAGGCATAAAACGTTTAGTGTGATTAATAGAATGCGGCCATCGGGAGATAGGGTGTTTTTCCACAAAATTTAAAAACTCCCACTCAAAATTATTGATAAGCAAGAGTATACCGGGCTTTCGCTATGGGGTCAACTCGTTTAAATAGACTCTTGTAGGTTTTTTTAGTGTTTTAACGCCAATCAGCGCTAGGATGGTGCCAATTTCGTAGGCGTTCGGATCCGGGACGGCGTATTCAGCCTTACTTCCTATTAAGACTCGAATCCCTTCGTCAGACGCGTTGCTCAATGCTTTTAACATTTCATCGCTGTTGGTTAATGCTTTTCTGAGCTGAGTTTGGGCACTTTCTCGGTTGTTATTTAATATTTTTGTTAATTGAGTCAATAGGCTGTCGATTGTATAGGATGGGGTCTTGGAGGTTTGGATTGCTTGCAGGAGTTGTTCTCCCAGCTTCGGGTCGAATGCCTCAAACCCTTTTCGTAGCCGTTCTTCCATGGTCATAACCCCAATGGGTAAATGGCCATCACCATAACCATTCAATAATAAAACCGGTTGCTTTCCTTGAGGAATCTTTTTGTTTCGTAGTCTTTGTGTTGCATCGGTCAGCACATCCGGCTCAATACCTGGAAAAATGGTAATAAACTCACCGGTTTCGTAAAACGCTTTAGGAATATGTAGGGTATTCTGTTGAATAAGTTCCCGATCCATAACCTCGCCGGCGTAATTTTCCCAGAGATCAGTGCGTGTAAATAAATCTCTTCCCTTATCTCGTGCTAAAAGAGCCGATAGCTTGATGCGCAGTTGTGAGGGTAAAATAAAGTCACACCCCTCAGACGCGTCTTTCATGGGTTTCTTTTGCTCGGTTTCAATAATAAAAATCCCTTTTGAGGCGAGCTCTTCGATTTCCTGTTTAAACGCTTTATAATACCGGTGGGCGTATAGATTTCCTTCAATAACTGCGCCAGAACCTTTTCCTTTGCTTTCCAGTCGCTTCACCAAATTATTAAATACATTTTTGGGTGTGCTTTTGTCGATGTTGATGTGTTCCACATACGTGGGTTTAAAGCCATAAGACGGGAAAAAATCATTGACGTGAATATCCTGGCTTCTTTTTGCCAGAATCTTTTCCCACTCGTCTAAAAAGGCGGTGTCGAAAAAGATTTTTCCTTGTTCATCAAAATAGCCGACTGGGCGGTCATCTATGCTGGCAAAATAGGAGGCAGGGCCTGGTTTTCGCCAGGGTTTCTTTGAGCTGTAGGGGGTTTCACCATCCGGCTTCCAGGGCTTTGTATTTATTTTTTTCACTCGGGTGGCTAAATGGATCTCTCTGCCAATAATCACATAGGTTCCAATGGGGACCGACACGTTTTTAGCCAGTTCTTCCGCATTTTTCTTGTTGGTAACGGCGTCTGTGCCGGGTTCTTCTTCCGTGGCGTAAGAGCCTGTTATTCCCATGACTTTGGGCAGCATCAGGTAAGCGGAAAGGGAAGCGTCTTCGTCCAGGGTATCGGTTCCATGGGAAGCATAGAGCCCTGGACCACTCGGGTGGGGAAAGTCATAGTAGATAGAGATCTCTTCTGCGGGAATATAGTTTCCGGGTGTACCTAATATGATTCTTTTCTCTTTAATGGCTTTAAGATCTCTGATGACCGCTTTTCCCAGAGTGTCTAAAAAAGTGGCCTGGGTTTTTGGAGTTTGGTTTGAACTATCCAGTGTTGGAATCTCAGGATAGACAACAATTCGCTTTATTGGGATTGTACCGGTGCGAAGTGTACGAACAATGCCGGTACCCATGTTGGGGGCTTTGTCTGTTACCCGGGTGCCGGTCTTTGAATCCACGCGCATTACGATGGTGCCGCCCGTCTCTAATTCATCGGGCTGACTGTTCTCTTCAAGCCATTGCGTAAAAAGGGTAACCACAGAATCTCGGTTCTTTTTAGGGGTTCTTTCAATAAAATCAAGAAATAGACCGAACCTTCCACTAGCGGGGTTAAGGCCAAGCCGCTTAAAAAATTGTTGTATTGCTCGTTTCTCTTCTGAAGATAAAGAGGCGGGTGGGGTTTTCCCCGAAAAGAAAACATCGCTAGAAGACCTCTGATGGGAGAATAGAGGAACCTTCAGAGAGGCCTTGCGTACAAGTGAATTGTTATATTGAGGGTTATGCCCCTTTATTCCGGTCATTGTTTTCATGTGAAATAGATGACTTTCGGTTGGTTTTATCCCGTTGATTATGACATGGATAACGGATCCTATTAGAATGAAGCCTCTAAATTTTATAAAGTGCCTTGGCCGTATCATGACGTTACAAAAATTAATAAACAAGAAAGCAAGGCCTTTGAGATGGGGTTTTATGGACTTTTTGTTTATTATGTGTTAAAATTATATTGGTATAATTCCTTGTAATCACCATTCTAGAGAGATCTTGGCAAAATCTTTCGTGCTTTGTATTAACAAACCTGAATGAGAGGGAACCCTTGCGTCAGGTTCTTTTGCTAAATTCATCTTACGAGCCCCTGAATGTCTGTTCGTGGAGGCGTGCCGTTGTCCTGATGGTCAAAGGCAAGGCCGTGGCCTTGGAAGTGGAGCAACAGCAGAATTTAGGCAGTGGCATTAATCTACCTTTGGTGATTCGCCTGCTTTATTACGTGAAGATTCCCCATAAGGATATTCCATTGACCCGGCGCAATGTTATGCATCGGGACCATTATATGTGCCAATATTGCGGAAAAAAATCGGATTTGACCATTGATCATGTGATTCCACGTTCTAAAGGCGGGCAGGATCGATGGGATAACGTGGTGGTAGCCTGCCTAAAGTGCAATGTGGGTAAAGGAAGCAAGAGTGTGAAAGAGGCGGGACTCACGTTAAAAAATAAGCCGGTTCGTCCCCAGTATTTTATGCATTTTGAGTTGTCAAAGCATCGTAACCGGGCTTTAAGAACGGATGAACGGTGGCAGAAGTACCTGTTTTTCTAACGATTAATTTTTAGAGCTCAAGAGCTTAATTTTTACGTAATCGTTCACGAAGGCTGGTTAAACATTGGGTTTCCTCGCCAGGACGAATCTGCCCTTCGGCATCGACGTGGGCTTTAATGGCCTTAATCATCTCGATAATGTCATCGTAGTTGAGTGAGCCGTCGTTGTTGAGGTCAAGCCGCTTTTTTTCGTCCGGTGAAAGCTGATTAAAGAGTGCCTTGTTTTGCACTAAGTTTCGTAAAATAGCCAGATCGTTTTGGTCGACTTTGCCGTCACCATCAAGATCGCCGAACCGCTTGTCCATAAGATTGAGTCTCCATTCCTCTTAAAAACTGATAGTCCTGAAAAGTGGGGGCGTGTTTGAAAAAGACTTCTTTGGCTGAATAAGCCGTCTGAGGTGTTGGAGCGAAGGTGCCATGAACTAACTGAGTCATTCCAATGGGGCGTTCTTCTTCTTCAAAAATCAAATCTTCCAAGGCCTCGCCAATCATTGAGAAAAGGCTTTGGTGTGGGCGCAATTCCTCTTGAAATGCGATTGTGTCATGATTAGAAAAACTTGGATTGGATGTGATAAATTTCATGTTATTCGCCATACCATAGATTTCCTCACAGTTTCCGACTTCTTAGCCCCACCGGTGTTTTTTGTTCGTTTTTTCGAACACCCCTCTTATTTTCGGGTCGTGAAAATTCTTTGGGGTGGGTGACCTTCCAGATAATAATCATTTTAATCCAGATTACAATAAAGTGCCCGAAAAGCCGATAAAAACAGGAAAACTTACGCCATATGAAGGAATCCCACACGCGAAGCTCTTCCTCTGCTCATCATCGTTGGATGGAAATATGTCTGGGGCTAGCCGAAAACGCCCTTCCAGAAGATGTCCCGGTGGGCGCAATACTTTTGTATGAGGGTGAAATAATTGCTCAAGCTTGTAATTGGCGGGAAAGGGATCAAAATCCGGTGGGTCATGCGGAGATCTCAGTTCTGCAAGAGGCGTCGAAAAAACTGGGGCGTTGGCGACTGACAAATACAACGCTGGTTGTTACTCTTGAGCCTTGTCCGATGTGTGCTTCAGCTATTTTACAAGCTCGGGTAGCTCAGGTGGTGTTTGGTGCTTATGATCCGCTTATGGGAGCTTGCGGGAGCAAGTATCATTTGTTTAATGATGCCCGTGCCAAGACTCGGATCACAGGAGGGGTGTTGGAAGGCCCGTGTGCTAAACTTTTACGCGATTTTTTTAGGGGAACAGGCGGCCAGCTTTCCTTTGATAAAAGAGAAAAACTGTCATGGGACCTGTTTTAGATGCTAAATCCCTCCTCTACTTAAAGGAACTCCCACACGAAAATGAGATAATTCGATATAATAATAGTTCTAGTGACATGCGGCACAGGAATAAACGAATAGGACTCAATAAAGTAGAAGGATAGGCCATTGTGAGTGAATACGTTTTTAAATTAAAAAAAGGGGATTTGGAGCTTGAGTTAAAAAGTGATGACTCGAAGTTCATTGAAACCCAGATGGATAATTGGCGAAACATGCTCATTACTCAGGAAGATGATAAAAAAGATTAGAGTCAGGACCAATGGCTAAAGAGACAGGAATTTGACCGATGGATGGGCAAGGACATACCTACGAAATTGTAATTAATAAAGACGAACTTCTGATTGAGCTGTCGTCAGATGATGTTTACTTTATTTCCAAGCAGATGGATAAATGGTTCAAAATCCTGTTGGATGATAGCTATGTTCCTGTCAGTATACCCACCCCACCTCAAGCATTGCCAGCTCCTCCTGCTCAGGAAGAAGAACGTTCTCCTCAACCACCTTCTCTTCCACCAGAGCAACCTCAGCCGACCCAACAGCCGATTATGTCAGCTAACGACATGAGTCAGGTTCACTTGCCCCATGAAATGCCTTCACAGCAATATTCTCAACAAGCGTATACTCAACCTGTTCAGTCTCATCCTGGGGTTCAGCCCTCTGTCATGCCTGCTCCGCCCCCTGTAGAAAACTATCCCCAGCCTGTTCAAAATTATAATCAACCTCAACAGAATCAAGCTGTTCAGCCTATGTTACCCCCTGTAGAGAACTCAACTCCTACACCGATACCGGCCGCTCATACCGCTCCGCCGAGTTCAATGCAGCCCATGCGGCCTTCTCCAGCTATTTCCCAACGTATGTCACCTTCAACAGCTCAGGTACAGCAACAAATTAACCCTTCGGCTCAGCCGGCGGCCCCGTTGCCACAGACGGAGTCGGTCCCTCACCCCATGGCTTCAACTCCTCCTGGAAGCGGGCCGGAATATTATCTGCCAGAACCGGAGGAGGTTTCTTTGCCTCAAGAAGCACCGGGTTTGGAAGCGCCATTACCTGCTGCTCTTGTGGAACAAACAGAAGAGGGAGAAGGCGATTTTGAGCGGGTTATGGATACGCTCATGGAGGATTTAGGCGAAAGTGATGCGACGCCATTTCAAGAAGAAGCTGACGAAACCATTACCTCTTTGAGTGAACTGTGTAAAAAGGGGAATGCCAGTACGTCCGAAGATTTTATGTTGTTTACGGCTTATTATTTGACCTATTTTGAAGCGGTTGAGAATTTTTCTCTTAAGCAACTAAACTCCGCAATGGTGAAATCGGGTTTAACCCCGGTAAATCACAGTGTCTTGGAAGTTGCACTTTCTAAAGGCTTTTTATCAATGGTCCCTGATTTAACAGGGACTATGAATGTAACTGAGTATGCCTTAAGTCCTGAGGGTCAGCAGTACACAACCAACCTACTTTAGGGCGGGTTACAGCGGTGATAAATAGACCCTTTGGTAATATCTATTTACATAAAAAGCCCATTTTTATGTAAATTCTGCATCTTTTTTGCTTTTTTGCTATTTTAAACCTGTAGAATATGACCGATAGCAAGCAGACTGGAGGGTTTTTCCCGTGACCGCAATCGAAATGAGGGTACCTGAGTTGGAGCAAGAGCGTAAGCCATCTGATACAAATCAGGTTAAGATCTTCACCGGTCGTGCCAACCCCGTTCTTGCTGCGGAAATCGCTAAATACCTTGGGACTGAGTTAAGCGAGATTAATGTTAAAAATTTTAGTGATGGAGAAACTTACGTCAGGGTTGAGGAAAGTGTCCGAGGCCATGACGTTTTTGTTATTCAGCCGACTTGCAATCCGGTAAATGAAAATCTGATGGAACTGCTCCTGATGATTGATGCTCTCAAACGTTCTAGTGCCAACACCATTACAGCGGTAATTCCTTATTTTGGTTATGCTCGACAAGATCGAAAAACCGTGGGGCGAGAAGCGATTTCCGCTAAACTGGTTGCCGATATGATTTCAACGGCAGGTGCGCATCGGGTTGTGGCAATGGAGCTTCATACCGGACAGCTTCAAGGCTTTTTTAATATTTTAACGGATCATCTGTTCGCTACCCCGGCGTTTATGGCTTACCTGAAAGAGAAAAATCTGGACGATCTGGTGATTGTATCGCCCGATGCGGGAGGGGTTGAGCGTGCTCGGGTTTATGCAAAAAAACTGGGCGCCCCCATTGCGATTATTGATAAACGGCGAAGCGAGCATAATAAAGCACAGGTCTACCACATTATTGGGGAAGTGAAGGACAAAAACGCTATTATTATTGATGACATGATCGACACCGGTGGTACCATTTGCGCCGGAGCTGAACTGGTTTTAAAAGAAGGTGCTAAAAGCGTATCAGCACTTGCCGCTCATGCGGTTTTTTCTGGCCCGGCAGTTAAGCGTTTGGAAGAATCAGTTTTCACTGAGGTTATTGTTAGTAACAGCATTCCCCTCTCGCCAGAGGCGGAAGCGTGCGAGAAGATTATACAACTTTCCATCGCTCCACTCTTAGGTGAGGCTATTCGTCGGATTCATGACGATGAATCCGTTAGTCAGATGTTTGAGTAACGTCTAACGGTTTCTTTCCGTGTAGGCCCTTTTCGCTTTTGGCACGACCGGGACTGTTTCAAGAAGACTAATCTCACTGTTGCTACAAAAATAATAATTCATCTGTTTAGATGATGGGAATCGTAGCGCCGATAGTATATATTACAAATGTAGGGTTAAGCCGGACTTACAACCCAAAACTAACGACCATAGGCTGTCTTCCTCAACTACTCAGCAAATGCTCTTTCCTTCGCTTCCGATTATTCTTTATGATCGGGGCGTTTTTGTTTCTAATTCTAGTTTAGCGAAATAAATTAGAGAAAAAATTTTCTCAGTCAGTGATCCCAAAAGATCGCTTATTCATTCTTTCTGACCACTTCGCTAAAGGATTTGACTCATTATGAGGTGCTTCGGCAACTAGAACAGTACTTTGAGTATAATTAGCTGTTATTCGTGTAAAAATATCGTTTTGATCGGGTACATCAATCCCCACACCGCAATGGCTTGTTGGAGAGGTCTTAAACGCCACTTTGGCACCATTAAGCTGACTTGAAATGGGTCTAAAGTCAGAGGTTCGAATAAAAAACAGGCTACCAAAAGCGGGCTGGGAAAAATGGGTATTGGATAATGGTGTCATGAGAGAAAATCCTTTTCAAAGTGTGAAATGGTTATATCAAGGAGTTGTTACGATAACAAACGGGTAACAAATTTTAAATTGCCTATTGGGCTAAGAAAATAACATTTAGACAATACAAAGAGAGGGGCCAAAATGGTTTTTGAGCGTTGTCTCTAATTGTTCTCGTTCGTTGCTCACCCAAAATTGGGCACCAGTCTTGATGCGGCATTCATTTTTGATGTTAAGAATGACCGGGTTTGACCCCCGAGCTTTGGCCAAGAGGTTCCCAAGTAGGGCGATGTCCTCGTATCGAGGTATCTGTTCGAAAAATAAATTCAAAGGCTTAACCTCATCAATGGGACGAACCTCATCGATAATAATGCTGTAATTTTCCTTATCATCGCCTCGAAAGGAGAGTTTGCCTTCCACGATAACCTTTTGTCCGTCCACGATGAACGGCTCCGCTTTTTCCAGTACGCTACTAAAGGCTACGATTTCTACCGGGGCGGTCAAATCCTCCAGTGTGGCAATCATCATGGGCGTGCCTTTTCGAGTGATGCGTTTTTGCACTTTGGATAGTAGGCCACCCAGAATGACTTTAGTGCCATCGTCCATAGACTTCAGCTCGTTGGCCTGATGGGTGACCATCATGGGCAGTTGATCAATCAGACTGTCCAACGGATGGCTGGAGACGTAAAAGCCCAACAGTTCTTTTTCGGCTTGTTGAATGGTCTCGTTATCGTACTCTGAAGGGTCGCCGCTTAACATTAAACCGCTGGTTTCCATGCCCTGATCCGTCATGAGGTCAAACAGGCTAGATTGTCCCGTGGCTTTTTGTTCTTGAATCCGGTTGCCAAACTGAATCAGGGTTTCCACATTTTCCAGTAAACGCTTGCGGGATTCGCCAAATTCGGAGAACGCACCGCAGCGAATCAGGGATTCCATGGTTTTTCGGTTCAATACTCGGGTATCTACCCGGCGAAGAAAGTCTTCGAGTGAGTCGAAGAGCTTTTCGTCCCGAGCTTTGACGATTTCTTCCACCACGCCCATGCCCACGTTTTTTACCGAGGCTAACCCAAAGCGGATGGCTTCGCCGTCTGGGGTGAATTCGGCTCCAGAGGTCATGACGTCCGGTGCTAGAATTTTGATTCCCATTCGGCGGGCGGTGAGCATGTAGTACTGGATTTTGTCTAAATCGTTCCGCACGCTTGAGAGTAGAGCTGAGAGATATTCAACCGGGTAATGGACTTTTAAATAGGCGGTTTGGTAAGCGACAAAAGCATAGGCCGCCGAGTGAGACCGGTTAAAACAATAGGCTGCAAACTCGCTCATCATGTCAAATAGCTCGTTAGAAAGGCTTTCCGGGACACTGTTTTCGTTACAGCCTTCCACAAAGCCGTCTCGCTCCTTGGCCATGACGTCGGCCTTTTTCTTGCCCATGGCCCGCCGGAGTAAATCTGCGCGTCCTAATGAATAACCCGCCAAAATCTGAGCAATTTGCATGATCTGCTCTTGATAGACGACGGTGCCGTAGGTACTTTCCAAAATAGGCTCTAAGTCCGGGTGGGGGAAGACAATTTCCGAGCGCCCGTGTTTTCGATCCACAAACTGTTTGGCCATGCCGGAATTAAGTGGGCCGGGGCGAAACAAGGCGACTAGCGCGTTAATATCTTCAAACGTGGAGGGTTTTAGGTCTTTTTCCAGTTGCTTCATTCCACTGGATTCTAGCTGAAAAACCCCGTCTGTATCACCCAGTGATAGCATGGCGTAGACTTTTTCATCATCTAGTGGGATGCTGTCAATTTCTAGGGCCACACCTTTTTTGTCTTTCACCCAACGAACAGTATTATCAATGATAGTCAGGTTTCGAAGGCCTAGGAAATCCATTTTAAGTAGTCCTAGCCGTTCTAAATCACCCATGGTGTATTGGGAAATCACCTGACCGTCTTTGGATTTCTGAATGGGCACAATGTCCATCAGTGGATCCTTAGAAATTACCACACCTGCCGCATGAGTGCCCACGTTGCAAGCCGTTCCTTCTAGCTTCAGGGCCAGATCCACCAACTCTTTGACTTCAGTTTTGGCTTCGTATTCGATGGCTAGTTCCATGCCCTTTTCGAGGGCGTCTTTGAGCTTGGTGCCTGGTGTGGCGGGAATCATTTTGGCCAGTCGATCGCTTTCAGCAAAGGGAATATCCATAACTCGGGCGACGGCTTTTAGTGCGGCACGGGCGGCCAGTGTACCAAATGTGGCAATCTGGCAGACTTTTTCCTTGCCATATAAATCCCGAACGTGTTGAATCACCTCTTCTCGACGTTCAATGCAGAAGTCGATATCAATATCAGGCATAGAGACCCGTTCCGGGTTTAGAAACCTTTCAAACAGGAGGTTATGCTCCAGTGGATCTAAATTTGTAATCCCCAGCACATAAGCCACAAGGCTTCCTGCCGCGGAGCCTCGACCAGGGCCAACAGGAATGTTCAGTTCCCTCGCCCAATGGATGAACTCCCACGTAATGAGGAAATAAGCCGGAAAACCCATCTGGTTGATGATCCCCAGTTCATATTTCAGGCGCTTGTCTACGGTGTCATCAGGGTTCACTTCGCCATAGCGCTTTCGGGCATGTTCATAAACCACCCGCTCTAGCTCTTCCGCTTCACTGGTACCTTTGGGGAGCGGGTATTCCGGTAAAATAGAGACTCCTTGCTGGAGTTCCAGATTGCATTTATCGGCAACCTTGCCGGTGTTGTCGATAGCTCGCTTTACAATGGCCGAGTCCAGATGGTTGAACTTGAGAGCCAGCTCTTCGCCAGATTTAATATAGTATTCTGGTCCGTAGAACGAACCTCGATTGGATTCATGAACCGTTTTGCCTTCCTGCATGCAGAGCAAGATGCTATGAACTTCATGTTCACCGGCTCGGGTAAATCGACTGCTGTTGGTGGCAACCAGTTCCACGTTCAGTTCATCGGCGATTTTAATTGATTCGGTACTTAGACGATACTCGCCTTCTTTATCGTGGTCTTGCAGTTCAATGTAAAAATCATCGCCAAAAATAGCGTGGAGTCGTTGGGCATTGGCGTAAGCTTCCTCTGTATTTCCTCGTAAAAAGGGACGCCCAATCACTCCGGCCAGATCACCGCTCAGGGCTATAAGGCCTTCTGAATGTTGTTCCAGAAGCTTCCAGTTAATCCGGGGTTTATAATAAAATCCTTCAATCTGTGCCAGGCTCACCAGTTTGACAAGATTTTGATAGCCGGTCAGATTTTTGCAGAGGAGGGGCAGATAGTACCATTGCTGCTTGGTACTGCGATCCTGATGGTCGCCATCCACCAGAAAGACTTCACACCCGACGATAGGCTTAATGCCCGCATCTTTGGCTTTGTTATAAAACTCCACGGCACCGTACATGACCCCGCTATCGGTAATCCCCATGGCTGAAAATTTTTTCTCTTTGCCGACCTTGATTAATTCGGGGATCTTGGTTGTGGCTTCCAGCAGGCTGTAATGGGTATGGATGTTCAATGGGACAAAGCCGGTTTCTGACTTTCCCTCAATGTCTTCAATCTTCCCAATGCTTTTTGTATCGCCCGTTTCCGTCATCGTGGCGCCTTTTATCCTTTCATCATCTCTCTTCTCTCAATCTCTCTTTTCTTAGTTTTCCCTATTGTCGCATCGAACCCCACCCCCGTAAAGTAACAAAACAGAGAATCCTTCAGCATGAAATTTTATAAAAAACGGTTAAGGGGGTCTACTTGATTTGGTTATAGGCGCTGTTGAGTAAGCCCAGGACATTAATCAGGCTGGCGTTGTAGAGGATTTGCGTCTCGTTAACGGAAAACGCTTTTTCATCATCCACGTAGCTCATAGCTTGCATACCTTTGGGCGTTTTGCCATCGTTGGGATAGTTGTTGGGACCAGCGACCAGCAAGCCGGGAATCACTTGGCCGCCTCGCTGAACGAATCGATGGTAGGGGTGTTTGACTGAATTGGGAGAGATGCCCGTGACATAGGTGATATCCACCGGGTTCATGCCAAAGAAATAGTGCACCATATTGGCTGCTGCTTCCCGGTATTTATTCCCATGGGTCATTCGGTAAGCCGAAAGCAGGATTGAGGCGTGTTCCAGAATTTGATGGTTAGAGCCACGCGTGTATTGCAATACGCTTACGTGGTATGAATTGTTGTTCACTCGCTTTACCAGCATATCGGCTGAGTGTACAATTTGACGTCGAAAATAGTTAACGATGGTTTTATCCCGTTTATCACTCTGGGTGTATAGAACATAGTTCTCCATGCCCAGAATCACCGGATTTTTCCAGGAATAAGGTTCTATCTTGACCGATTTGTAGTTTTTTTCAATATAGTGGGCGTATTTAGCTTTTCCTGTGGCAAGATACAGCTCGATGGCCGCCCACAGTCGGTAGTTTCTATCACCTGCGGCGTTAATGTACTCTCGTGAACCGGCATCGTCATCTAAATCGACGTCAAGGAGATTTTCCGGGTGGGTTTCCAGGTATTTCCAGGCCCGTTCAGCGGCAATTAAATTTTTGACGGCATAGCCAAAATCAGCTTTTTTATAATTCCTAGAAGCAATGGCCATAACGGCCGCTCCAATGGCCGTATCTTGCGATGTGACACCAAACACATAGCGACGTTGCGTATCGTATTCCGGTGATTTTGTCGTAGGAAAAGATTTACCAGCCACTTTTCTGTAAAACACTCCGTCGTTTCGTTGCATGGCCAACAACCAGTCTAATCCGAATTTAATTTCATGCAGGTAGTCCGCTACATCACCCAATCCCGGCTCTGCCATCGGATAATCCAGCTTGAGATAGCGCATGTTTTTAGGATCGACTTCGTTTACGGCTAGCATTTTAGCAACGGACAGACCTGTGGTGGTTACAAATTTGGCGTAATTATTACTGTTATACCAACCACCGCCGGCGTCTTTAAAAAAAATATCGCCCGTGTCCCGATCTTCCACGTAACCATCTTCCAGGTGAGTTGCCTCGCGAAGAATCCGGTTATTTTTTCCGACAAGCTCTTGTCCGCTTCGCTGTAGATAAAACGAACGAACCGAAGGGATCATAGCATCCCAGTACAAGAATTCGGAAATATGAATCGGCACACTAATATCCGTGCCCTTAATCCGGAGCTGAAAATCACCGGGCTGTTTAAAATCAGAAAAATCAACAATCCAACGTTCCGCACCGGGGCCTTGCATTTTGTCGTCGACAAAGCGCTTAACGCTTTCTAGCTTGTAAAGTACTTTGCCGATTTTAAAGGGAATAGCGTGTTTATAGGTTGGATCAAAAATTTCCAGTTTAACCTCGGTGCCCTTGGGCACATCTTCTAGAATGGCATGTTTAGTTGCGTTGGGATGATAGCCCACCTGATCGACTTTGAGCGTATAGGCGTCGGCGAAAAAACTGCCCATGAGCAAAAGGCACACGACCCAGAAGAAAATAGAACGAGATATCCACTTCCACGTTTGATGATTCATTAGATAAGGTGTCCTCATATACAATTCAAAAGCAACTTTTGTAATATTAAGATACCTCAACCCAGCGCGTATGTGTACAATGGATAGCATGTTTAGAACAAAACTTTTTGCAAAGCTGAATCTTGACTCCACACAGATGAGCCGAGGACTTTGGATTTTGCTGATTTTGCTGATTCTTTTTGGGTCGGCTCTCCGATTGTTTCAGTGGGACGAACGAAGTCTATGGCAGGATGAAGTCTTTACGGTTTCTCTTGCCACGGGAAATCCCCTGTTTGAATCAACCTTGTTGCCCGATAATTTTGAACCGGATCCGTCAACCCCTCAAGCGCCTGAATATTATCGAAAAAAAGCCAATGCTCTCCAGTCATGGGATGATTTTGTGGCTGGGCTTCAGCACAATATCCAGATGCCCTTCTATCCCTTTGTTATTCGTCATTGGGTCACGTTTTTGACTGATTCCCCGATTCACCTGCGGATGTTATCGATTCTAGCCGGGGTATTGGCCATTCCCTCGGCGTTTTTTTTAGGACGAGAGCTTATGGATAACCGGCTTGGACTTCTTATGGCAGGCATCTTTACTTTATCCGGCTTTCAGTTGATTTATAGCCAAACGGCTCGGGTTTACGCCTTGCTCACCCTGATTACCTTACTCTCTTCATGGGTGCTTATTCGGCTAACTCGGTTGCCTCAAAGGAAAAAAAGCCTCCTCTGCTTGCTTTTTGCGGTGTTAAGCTTATTGGGGGCTTACAGTCACTACTTTTACGGGTTTATCCTGATTTTTCATGGCGCTTGGGCTGTATTGCAGAGTGTCAAGTCTTCTGAACTTAGAAAACCTTTGCTGATAACAGGTTTAATGATTGGCTTTTTTAGCCTGCCCGGCTTGTGGCTTCTTTTCAATCAACTCCAGTTTATTAAAACAATCGGGCATGGCAACCTCAATGGATTATGGGAACCGTTAAACCTGATGGAACGCTTGTGGAGTAATCTGCTTTCTATGATTAGTCCCAAGGATACTCCGACAAAAATTGTTGTTTTTATGCTTATTATTGGAGGTGTTGTTCAGGGCCTTCGAAAAAAATTACCAGCGCCTCCACTGCTCTTTGCCGGCCTCTGGTTACTTATCCTGGTTGGTGGGCTGGTTAGTGTGGATCTTATCAGTGAAACCCATCGGATTATGTCCAAGCGTTACCTGATTTTAGCCTCACCGGCAATAGTTTTACTGCTTGCTTACGGGCTTTACGCTCTTTTTACCAGCTTTCCAAAGCAAAGAGTCATTGTTGGCCTTCTTTTTTGCGGTTTTGTGGGCTTAATGGCTCAAAACTGCGTTCAGGTGCTAAGCGGAGAGAAATTTTTACGTAAAGAGGATTATCGAAGTGCTGGATTAGTGATTCAAGCGGAACACCAACCGGGTGATCTCGTTTTGATTTCTCATTCGGGTGTTCACGCGGCAGGAATGGCCTTTTATTTACCAGATGTTATAACGATGGCAGGTATTAGTCGGCGAAATGAGGGTACAGTATGGCTACCCAGTAAACTGGCTCAACATTTAAGTGGGTTGACTCAGAATAAGTCCAACGTCTGGCTGGTTGAAACGCATATCCGTCCTCGCTCGCTTCAACAAGCCATTGAAGCCTGGATGAACCAGAGTTATAGCCTGAAGAGTACCCGAAAATTCAGCAGTGTCCGCCTACTCCAGTTTAAAAAAACAGGAAATGCAAGAGGCTTTAGAAGGATGAAAACCCGGCGTGCTGATCTAAAATAGTTTGTAACGTTTTCTCTAACAGCACCTTATTCCCACCAAAGAAAGTAGGTGGTATTTTTTCCTGCTCTACTCGAATATTGAATTTCTCACCCGACCCGTCACGGAATGTAAAATCAAGCAGATGTTTTCCATCCGCCTGTATTTCATCACTACCCAGATAGTGAACAAGTCGCTTGTCGTATACCAGTTCCATAAAAAGCAAGACCCTAATCTATAATCCCGATTGCCTACACTTAAATCTATTATCGACGAAAAGGCGAAAAAACTTTAGGCTTTTCTCTTTAAGTGTTTTTAAATGTATACAAATTGTTATACTTTTTAGTATACATGAGGATTAAAATGTAAACAATAGGAGGTTCGGGTTTTTATCTAAATCTGAGGTTTTATTTGGCTAAAGATAGTCACCCGTTCTTTTTTTGTACATCGGGCGTTATGCAAAGCATGACGAGCATAACGAACCAATGCGTCAGCGTCGGCCACTTCATCGGGATCGGATAGGGGGAACCCGGCTATTCCAGAGTGAATGGACAGGGTTTCTATGTCTTTTCCCGAATGAAATTCGACACCCTGAATGGATTGAACAATTCGGTTGGCCAGTATTTTTGCGCCTTTTTCCGTACTGCGAGGCAGGAGCAGGCCAATTTCGTCATCGCCGATGCGAGCGATAATATCTTCGTTTCGTTTGTGAGTCTGAATTACATCGGCCATTTTACAGACAATATTGTTTACAAAATCATAGCCGTAGCTATCCAGGTGAAGTTGAAAGAAATCCACACCAATAATAACGCAGGCCAAGGGGGACATATGTCGCTTGGACAGTGAAATTTCTTCATTCAGGCGTTGCAGAAAGTAACGCCGGTTGTAGAGTTGAGTGATTTCATCCTGTTGGGCCGAGGCTTCCACGTTGGCTAAAAGCTCACTTTGACGCAAGGCGGTTGAAACCCGACTTAAAATATCCAGCGAGGTCATGGGCGAGATTAAAAAATCAGTTTCAAAGGAGTGCCCTGATATTTTTTCGGCCTCTTGTTCAGCGCATATTTCAATGCATGTGGCTGTCGGCAAGGTCGACTTTACTTGGGCGACTAAAGGTTTACCCGGAGAAAAGGGCATCAAAACAACAGCGTAACTTTGACCCTTCAGTTCTTCGTTCAAGGCATCGAGTCCTGAAAGGGGCAAGAGTTTGTAATGTGGATTTAAGACGTCCTGAATCTGTTTTAACTCTGTAATATTGGGTTCGTCCAAAATATAAATCGTACTCATGCTCACCATTATAGCAATGGATAACAAACAAGGCAGGGCTATATACAGTATTTTTTGAGCCTGATTTTAGTTTGACGCTAGGCTTCTCGATCCGTGATGATGCCTGCATAGCGCTGGATTTTTTCAGATACCTGTAGTAACTCGTCGCCGGTCAGGGTTAGCATTACTTGACCATTTCGTGAGTCAATCAGATCAACTAACTCAGAGCTTTCATTAACCTGAAAGCGGTAGAGAACGCCTTGTTCAAGGGAAAAATTCATGAGCCCCCGGAGCTTGGCAAAAACCAGAATTTGCTCGCGCTCTTCCTCGTTAAGCCCTTCTTGAGGTTCGTCTTCCGGATCGTAGTATTGTTCGAGTTCTTTGTTCACTTTTTCTGCGTCGTAGGCTTCCCGGTTTTTCTTAACTCTGGGTTGATGTCGTGCGGCTTCGTTCGCTTGATTAGCCCCAATGTAGGGGCTTAAAGGGTCAGCGTACGCATGCAATTGCGACGGTTTAGGAATGCCGTCAAAGCTCATAAAGTCATCTCATTATTTCCAGATTGAGGATAGAATCAGGTAAAAATAACATTTCCTCTTGTTCAATATCGGCGCTTACGGTAAATTCTTTATGATATTTGGTGGCAATCAACCATTTTATGGAGAATCCATTGGACTTTACACTGTATAACCTCCTCACCTCTCAACTGCCAGAACCTCCTGACCTCTCTATTGTTCAAAGCAAACATCCCCTTCCTGAAGTATGGCCTGTTGTTGTTAAGGAAATCGTTCATTTTCGTAAACAATTGCAATATTTTATCGTGTCAGACGGCCGACAAGAGGTGTTTTGTTTCACCAAAGTGCCAGAAATTGAGGATAAAGTCGCTGTTTTAGAGTTGGGTAGCATTATTCATCTGATTGGCGCCGAAACCCGGTTTTCCGATAAGGAAAAGCGTTATGTTGTTGATTTTGAAGAAATCTGTACCTTGAAAGAATATGACAATCGGGTAAAACAGCAGGCGGAGGATGAGAACAACCGTCGTATCTGGCTAAAAGAACAAGGCTATCTTGACGAAAGCGATTACAGCATGACCGGTTTAGAGGATTAGAAACGGTAACCTATCCATCCCCTTATTTTTGTAATAGGTTGAGAGATGGTGATCGGCACAGCAAAGGAGTGGGATATGTCCAATCGGCTTCAAACGAAAATCGGCTTTTATTTTGGAACCTTTAACCCGATTCATTGGGGGCATTTGGCCATTGCCCGACAGGCTCAAAGTCAGTTTAAACTGGACAGATTGGTATTTATTCCGGCAGGGCATCCGCCTTTTAAGGATGAGGATCCAGAGCTGGCGAATGCTGAGATTCGTCTGGCAATGGTAAAGTTGGCGATTATGAACGAACCCACCTGGGCTGTGGATCAAATGGAAATCAATAGAGAAGGCATTTCTTATACTATTGATACCCTGAAGGCGCTTCGTAAAAACTATGACTTAGGAAAGAGTAAAATTCCCTTTATTATTGGCTCAGATGCGCTAAGTGATTTGCACCTTTGGCACCGTCCCATTGAAATTATTAATGAGGTCACCTTCTTACAGGCTCCTCGACAAGGCTTTCCGCCGGTAAAAATTTTAGAACTGAATCAAATGTTGATTCCATTGGATACTCGTATTATCAATATGCCGGAAGATCAAAGGTCGTCGACGGCTATTCGGGAAGCATTCTTTCAAGGAAAAGACATCAAAGATTTCGTGCCTGAAGGTGTGGCAACCTATCTGAAAGAACATCTGGTCTGGCAGGCCCCAGGGCTATCCGGCCGTTAGGCGGGCTTTTAATTAGAGTTTAAAAATGTTGTGGTCGGGACGAAGCAGGCTCGGTTATTTCTTGAGTAAGTCACGAATTTCGGTTAAGAGTGTCTCTTCGGCAGATGGTTTAGGGGGTTTTGCTTCCGTGGCCTCCTTTTCTTTCCGTTTCAATTGATTGATCCCTTTAATTAAAAGAAAAACACACAATGCGACGATAATAAAATCAAGGGTTACTTGCAAAAACAGGCCATATTGGATGGCAATTTCATCTGCCACGATAGCGCCTTGGCTATCCAGTGTGGCATGAGCCAGTACATATCTCAGCTCTGAAAAACTGACCCCACCCATGAGCAAACCAACCGGCGGCATAATGATGTTGGCGACCAATGAAGCGATTATTTTGCCAAAAGCTCCACCAATAATGACGCCAACAGCCATATCCACGACATTACCTTTCATGGCGAACTCTTTAAATTCTTGCAGAAAACTCATTACGAAAGTCCTTAAACTATTTAAATCAGCAAAATAAGACCACAAATAAGCATGAAAACCAAACCGACTGACGCCCCGTAAGTATTACTTTACTTCATTTGCCAGAGGGCGGCATCATTTTGAACCGGGTGCCTGAAAACGTCTGAAAAAGAGCGATGATAGACCTGTAAAACAGGTTTTAAATACCGGTCAGACTCTCCAAATGCCGTGTCTTCAAGGATATAAACTGATCCATAACGCTGTTGCTTTTCTTGAAGGTAACTGTAAAATGCTTCTGTATCAGCGGTGAATGGGAAGGCAAGCGATTTTCTGTCACTATAATAATACGCCACTGGAGGCTTTCGGGTTATAATCAGGCTATTAGTAGGCGTATTCTCTTTGATCCAGAGTAAGGTTTCATAATAGGCCCGATTATCAGGGCGACGTGAGGGGCCAACCTGAGCTATTTTAAGTTTATACCCGGCATTAACCCACCGCAGGGTATCTGGCAGGTGTCCACCCAGAAGTGCTACGCCGACAAACAGAGATAAGAAGTTTATGGAAACCTTTCTAAAGAAAGGTAATGGGAAGTGAGGTTGCAATAACTCAAGGCTACTCAGGATTCCTTGGTAGAGAATAATCAAAATAAAGGGAAAAACAGGCAGAATAAATCGAGGTGAGATGTAAGGATAAATCGCAAACACCCCTAAATAAATAATTAAATACAAGGACATAAGGGGGTAAGCCCTAAAAATAGAGGAAACTCCCACCAGGAAAAGAAGTGCCAAAAACGGGGTGGCGTAATAAATAATATTGATTTTACTTCCATCTTCCGTTTTTACTCGAATAGGGGGCAAGAGCTGATCGGTTACGATTTTGCTATAGCCTGTGACCCGTGCGCCAATAATTTCGGCATAATCTTCCAGTCCCTTGGCCATATGAGCGTTGTCTTGTGCTACAGGACTTTGCACCAGAAAATGTTTGATAAACTCCAGTTTAATGGGTGATTTATCGAGGAGGCTGCTTACTCCGGCTTGGTTCAGGGTCTCCCCCGTGACGGTGTGTGTACTTCGGTAGTAATGTTCATAGCCGGGCCAAAGTCCAGCGGCTAAAAGCAAAATAACGGCGGAAACTGTTAGAGTTTTCCATTCTTTTTTGAGCAGGAGGTAGGCTAAAAACCCGAGTAAAAGTGAGACACCCACTTGCCGCATCCAAAAAGACAGGGCGATGAAGATAATCCCCCAAGCTAAATGGGAGGAGAACCCTTTTGAGGAAGCGATTTCCTGGTTTTTTTCGAGGATTTTACTTTTCTGCCAGTGAGATAAAAAGAATAATGCTGCCATGGACAAAGCCCAGTAAGGCACATCAGACAAGACATCACTGCTGTATTTAAATATTAATGGATTGATCGCCAGAAAGAGGGTCAGTATACGGGTGTGCCAAAGGGAGAAATGGTCCCGAAGCCAATAATAAAACAGGGGAATGGATGCTAGAAAGAGGAGGTGAATTCCGCCTTTTAATACCCATTGGGCGGACTCCAGATCAGGCGTTCCTGATAACTTAAGCCAACCAGCAATTAATAGGGGGAGCAATGGGGGAAATGTAAAATAGGGCTGAGCTTCTGGCCCATATTCTAGTAAATAGCCTTTTCCTGAGGCCAATGCCTGCCCAATCAGGCAGAAAATCGCGCTATCGTGATTGACTACGGTTAAATAAGGGTTGAGCATTAATCCGAAAAGAACAGTAGAGAGAGCAAGCACCATGAGTAGAAATGGGCGATCTTTTTCAGTGAACCACTGAATAAACGGGTTGTTATTGCAATTTTGTTGCATTAATATAGCCTAACGCAATCTTGTTCCTTCAGGTGTCTTTAAATCATACAGCCATCATACTCAAAAAAGCGGCTTATTTTTTCTATCTGAAAAATTAAAAGTAATAATGATAATGATCACTTCATGTTGAACCAGCTCCTTCCTCAATTCAATCATTTTTTCGCCCGGTTGGATGCCGGGGAAATCGTTCCCCATGCCCGCCCTTTGGCCCGTGTTATTGCGCCAAGTATTGCGGCAGCGCTGGCAAGTACTCAGTTGGCGATTGACTTAAAAAACGCGCCGGATCGGAAAACCCAAAAAAAAGTATTGATTCGGGACCTGCTGGCAATGGGGGGGATTATTGTTGGGCTGATAGCGGCGAGCAGAGCTTTAAGATGGCACTACGGTGTTTCCAACCATCTGCATTTGCCAGGAATTGCTCATGAACACGCCGAAAAAGCGGCAAACACGGCGAAAAAAATCTTGAAAACTTCGCATGAGCGAATTACAGCCCTGTTTAAATCACCGAAATGCGATCACGCTGGTGAAGGTGTGGTTCGACTTCAGTCGATGGCTTTTGGCGGTATTTTAGGGGGCGGATTAGGCGGATTATTAGCGGATCGCATCAATGGAGAAGACCTGAGGCGAATGGCTGGCTTTAAATTAAAAGAAGGCTTATTTCAATACATTGGGAACATCACCTTTTGCACCGTGTCTATTTTGGCCATTGGTAAGTTGGGCAGGTATTGGGCGGAAAAGTACGCGGAATCTATCCTAAAAAAGGGGATGAAAACCCTTGAAGTATTTAAAGAAAAAACGGAAAAACATTTGAAAAACCTTATGGAAAAAGAAGTGGGCGATTTGAATACCTTGCCAGGCTCGGCGAGTGAATCCTTTGAAACTTATTGGTTGATGGCGACCAAAGATCAGAGGACTCTTCGACACGAATTTCATCATTTGGCCGATCATGCGAAACATCAAGGCCACGAGAATCCGAAAGCCTTAACTCGCTTGCTGGATCAGATGAAAACAACCCCTATAAAATATTCGCCAGATACTCGATTATTTCAGGAAGGGCTCTTACGCTACCTTAATGATGAGTTTGGTGAGCGGCTCGCTGGAAGACAAGGGAACGTTCTTTTAAACGAAATAAGCACTGAGCTGCTTCCGACTTTGGGCAAGTTATTTGAATCGGGTAATAAAAAAGAAGCCACACGGGTGTTTCGTGAATTTTATACCCGTCAGATTCAGGCCGATTTAAAAACAGTGACCCAAGAAAAGCGACACCTCTTTGATATTGCCAAGGAACGGTTTGCTATTTTTGGTGAGCGTATCGGGATTGTTGCCGGCCTATTTACCGGGATTATTGGTGGAGCCTTTGCCTCTAATGCCATTAATAAAGGACTCACTGATGTTTTGAACTTACCTGAAGGCCATGAGGTGAATGGCCTGTTCAGTGGACACGATCAAGGCAAGGGCTGGATGGAAGGGACCGTCGGAGAAAGGGGGATCCATTGGTGGGATGCTATTCTCCATCTCGATGATTGGCCTACAGCCCTTTATATTGCTGGGGTTCATTCTGTAGAGTCATTTATCAATGTTCTTTATGGGATTTCGGGGATGCTAACGGGTATGGCAGGAACGGACTACAAAACACCTCGATTTCAACCTTCTCAAGGGAAAAATAGAGGCTTCTACCCCAATAGTTCAGGCTACTCCCCCCTGAGTCGAAATCACCGAACCTACTCACGATTCTTGAATGGTTAGCCGCTGACCGGAGGCCCCTTAATGTTACTCAAGAAAGGGCAATTTCTCCCGTGTTTTGTGTTAATTTGATAAAGGTCGATTATAATGCAGGAAAAGGGTTTTGACAATATCTTCACGCTCTGGTAGCCCCACCAATTTACCGCTTATTTCAGTCGTTATTCCTATTTATAACGAATTTGAAACCTTGCCGGAACTGGTTAGCCGGCTGGATGAGTTGATTCAAGAGTACTCGGCTTATGGGTGGGAAGTCATTTTTATTAACGATGGCAGTTCAGACGGCTCAACTCAACTGCTTTCGGATTTAAGTGCTCGTTACCTTTGGGCAAGCGTTCTGCACCTGTCTAGAAATTTTGGTCACCAGACAGCCATTAGTGCTGGGCTTGATTTTGCCCGAGGTGAGGCGGTTATCGTGATGGATGGTGATCTTCAGGATCCGCCGGAACTGTTACCGCAGATGATTGAGCGTTGGCAATCGGGCTATGATGTGGTTTATGCCACAAGAAAGCATCGAGAAGGCGAGACACCGTTCAAACTGTTTACGGCCAAGCTCTTTTACCGCCTTCTTAAAGGCCTATCAGATGTGGATATTCCGTTGGATACGGGTGATTTTCGCCTTATGAGTCGTCCTGTGGTTAACGCTTTTTCCATGATGCGGGAGAGAAACCGCTTTATCCGAGGCATGGTTAGTTGGGTTGGGTTTTCTCAAACAGCCCTTTACTATGAGCGAGATAAACGAACCCATGGCGAAACTAAGTATACTCTGCTCAAAATGATTCGTTTTGCTGTGGATGGTTTGTTATCCTTTTCCACCGTCCCTTTGCAGTGGATTACGACGTTGGGCTTTATCATTTCCGCCATTAGCTTCCTTGCCATTGTTGGCGTTTTCTACGTATCACTTGTTATGCAAATTGCTCTGCCCGGCTGGAGTTCTCTCATGGTCGGTATTCTGATGATAGGTGGCATCCAATTGGTGTGCATGGGCATGATCGGCGAATACGTCGGTCGAATTTTTGATGAAGTGCGCAACCGCCCCCTGTATCTAATTAGCAAAATAGATTCCCAAACTTTGTCCCAAACGACAAAAACGTACCCACCCCAACTCCGTGAGATGATGATTCATGACCACTCAAACTCCAGAGAAATCCCACACGCCTTTACCGGACAATCCAACCCCGTCCTTAGCCACTGAGAATACCCTGACGGAGCGTCAGATTACTGAAGCTCGTTTTCATGACGAATGGGCCAAATCCATCAATTTTACGGAAATTGATCCGGAAATCACTTTTGAGGCGCCAACGGCCATTGAGTGTCAGTATGTCTTGTCGCAAATAGATGAACTAGCTGGTAAGCGTATTTTGGATCTGGGCTGTGGCAGTGGTGAATCGGGCGTGTACTTTGCCAAGCAGGGTGCTGAGGTTTCGGCCTGTGATATTTCCCCTCAGTTTATTGAAGTGGCAAAACAGTTGGCGAACCATCACAGTGTGTCGCTGGACACGGTTGTCTGTCCGGCGGAAACTCTTCCCTATCCGGATGACTCGTTTGATATTGTGTTTGCCAACGGCGTTTTACACCACGTGGACATCCCGCTAGCCATGGAAGAGATTCGTCGGGTACTTAAGCCAAGGGGGAAAGGATTTTTCGTCGAGCCTTTGCCCTATAATCCGGTGATTAATATCTATCGTTGGATTGCTAAAGAGGTTCGCACGCCGGACGAGAAACCTCTGACCTTTACCGATATCGGTACTATCCGTAAACGCTTTCCCAAAACCCATGTAGAATACTTTTGGTTTTTTACGTTGGGGGTTTTTCTGTATTTTTTCCTGATTGAACGGGCCAGTACGTCGGAACGGTATTGGAAAAAAATTCTTTATGAAGCGGATAAGTACAAAGCTATGTTCAGCTTTCTAAAAAAACTGGATGACGTTATTTTACCTGCCCTGCCCTTACTCAAGCCTCTGTGCTGGAACATGGTTATTCAGATTCAAAAAAACGAGAAATAAGTAAGCCCTGACAACTCTCGGAGACTTTACCTCTTTTATGGCGCAACTAACCCATTTATTGGATAACACCACCCTCTCTGGCGGGCTGTCTTACTTTGATTACGAATATCAGGTCGCCGAAGCCATTGTGATCCCTTGGCTAAAAAAACATATTTACCTTAATAATCTATCTGTTGGGGATTTTGGTTGTCATCAGGGAGGTATTCTTCAAGCTTTTCGAGAACATGGCACGATTAGTTCCGGGACAGGCTATGACTTGAACGAAGACAGCATTCGTACTAGCCCCTTTGTCCGTGACGCTAACTTTCAGCTGGAAGTTGGCGACGTGCTAACGCTGGATCCGACGGTGAACTCGTTTGATCTTATTCTCATTCGAGATGTGTTGGAACACATTCCAGATTACGAAAACGTGCTTAGAAAGGCGCAAGCCTGTTTAAAACCGGGTGGGTATTTGTTTATCTCTTTCCCGCCATATTACTCCCCATTTGGTGGGCATCAACAACTGGCCGCTAATTGGGCCAAGCTGGTGCCTTATTTGCATTATCTTCCGGAATCTCTGCTGTTTCAGCTCGTATCGCTAGTCGATAACAGCTACATGTCGGCTGAGGACTCTAAAGGTGACATGACTTCCGTTCGTCGCACTCGCTTAACATTAGGTAAAACCGAAAAAGCTTTTCAAGCAATAGGCCTTCTCCCTGTGGCGCAGGATTACTTTCTCTTACGGCCCGAGTTTAAAATTCGATACGGGATTCCAGCCCTTCCTTGCGCTATTATGGGACGTATTCCTTTCTTGAGAGAAGTCGTTACCATGGGCGTTTACTATCTGGTTCAAAAGCCGAATAGCCCCTGTTTAAAGGGACATCATTAATTGTGAGCACGGCCACCCACAACGAAAACACAACCCCACCTCAGCATTCGTCAGCTGAGGGTGTTAGCCATTCGCTGGCGGTGATTGAACCGTTGAGTTATCAATGCCCCTTTTGTCGGGGCAAACTGTCTAACGATATGGGTGAAAGCTATACCTGTTTTGATTGTCGAGCTAATTACTCTTCCCGGTTTCCTCGTGGCAAACGTCAGCCGGATTTTCGGATTGATGGCGGGGTCTATTCTAAACGGCTGGATAAAACCGAAAGCTTTCAGAACCGTATTAAAATGATCCTGCGAAAATTTCCGGGTCTGTACCGCTTCTTGGTCTATGTCATCGGCCCGGCGCTTCTCCTTGGTCCAACCTCTCAAACCTTTGTTAACCAATTGAGTCCACATGACCGGGTGTTGAACATTGGTTCGGGTGTGATGCGCCTGAAAGGTAACGTCACCCATCTGGATTATGAACCTTACCCTCATTTAGAAGTTGTTGGTGACGCACATCATCTGCCTTTTTCTGACAACTCCTTTGATGCTGTGGTTTGTGAGACCTTGTTGGAACATGTGCCCGAACCTGCCCGGGTTATTAACGAAATGCGGCGGGTATTGCGGCCTGGTGGTAAAATCTACGTGATGATGCCGTTTATTTTTAATTTTCACGCTGCTCCCAATGATTTTCATCGGTTTACCCACCGGGGATTAGAACATCGGATGCGAGGATTTAAAAAAGATCAGCTTAAGGTTATTGCAGGGCCCACGTCTGCACTGACCTGCGTGTTGATCGAATGGTTGGCCATGGTCTTTTCATTTGGTAGTAGCACCCTGTATCGCTTTCTCAGTCTGTTTTTTATGGTCTTATTATCGCCATTAAAGCTGTTGGACTTTGTTCTTTCTGCCCATCCAGAAGCCATACGCATCGCCTCGGTTCTCCTGTTTATTGGAACCAAGCGATAGGAGCACTCTTTGTTCATGCCTGATCTGTTTGAATCTATTTTTATGACCCGCTGGCTAATGTTAGGGTCCATGATGGTTTTGGGTGGGTTTACAGTACTCTTAATCCGATCCCTCTGGCGGGATGGAAACACTCTGAAACAGGGGAAGCCAGAATTCCATCCGTTCCGTTGGCCAGTGATCTTGTTGGGTGTTGGGTTGCTTTTACGGTTGGGCTGGATTATAGCCACCCAACCGGAACCCATTAGTGATTTTCTTATTTATTGGCAATACGCCAGCGCTTTTGCTCAAGGAGGTTATACTTACGCGGAGTTGAGCCGGCATCCGGGGATTATTGTCTTATATTCATGGTTTTTTAATCTGTTTGGCACGTCGCTGGCTACAGGTTGGGCCATGAACATGCTTTTTTCGGCGCTCATGATGGTGTTGATGTATGCGTTAGGTACTGATATTTTTGGCCGAAGAGCCGGGTTGCTGGCTTTGGGGTTGACGGCGTTTTTACCCCAGTTAATAACCTATACAGCACTGTTTGCTTCGGAAACCCCTGCCATTGCCTGCTTTTTGATGGTGCTTTGGGCGGTACTGTACAGCCGGAACCATCCCGTCGGGCAGACCCTCGGTTACTGGATTGCTTTGGGGGTTCTGCTTTATGCCACTATTCTTCTTCGCTCCAGTGCCATGATCTTTTTGGGATTGATTCCTGTGCTGTTTTTTCTGTTTCGCCGAGACTATTGGCAAACGGTTCTCAAGCAATTTGCAGTCTTGGCCGTGACCACGGCCTTGCTGCTTTCTACATGGATTGCCCACCAAAACGTTATTGGTGGCAGCCCAAAAATGTTTTGGGGCGCGGAACTCTGGTTGGGGTGTGCGATTCAGTACGAACGTGGTGGACGCTATACGGATCCCAAAGACATGGGGTTTTACGAAAAAATTAAACCCTATTACGAAGCGGGTAATTTAATTAAAGCTTATGAAATCATTGGAGAGGAGTCCATGAAAGTAGTCCTCGCTGATCCGTTTAAATACTTGGCCAATGGTGTTACCCGAATGCGGTATATTGTTTGGACCTCTCAGACTGGCATTCGTTGGAGCCACCGGGGGAGTCAAGTGGGTTCTGGGTTGATGGATCGCTGGCCTCAAAAATACATCAACAAGCTGGCCAATGTCTCTACGATTCTTTGGCAGATTATTCTGTGCACCTCTTTGTTAGGGCTATTTACTTATCGTCCTCGCTTTTATCAAAAACGGTCAGACACCGTACAAGAGACTCATCAAGAAGGGTGGGTTTTTATCCTGGGCTTTCTTCTTATTTGGGGTGTATTTCATTACCTGTTTGCTGTGGCGAGTGAGCGCTATTCTTTCCAGATCATTCCGTTTATCTTATTGTTCTTCTCCGGTGGTGTGTTATGGATGATTCGAACCCTAAGCGAGCTTTTCCAAAAATCATCGGTTACAATGGAATCAGAGTCACTTCACTAAATCCTATAATAGTTGAAAACGCCATTGATGAAATATTTTAAGTACTATAGCATTCTGTTTTTAATGAATTTGGTCTGCTTTTCTATCGTGTTTTGTTCGGGTTTTGCAAACGAGCGCCTTATTTTATTGGATGAAACGTTTGGTGGCCCAACCACGTACTTGGACTTAGCCAGTTTGCGGCCGGATTCAGCCAATACAGTCGAATTCAATCTGTTAATCGATTATAATCGACCGGCCCCTCCGTACATTGCTCCCAAACCCAAATTTCCCGGCATTCTAAAGCAGGTTCCAGTGGTGGACCGTGCTGTACCCATCCGGAAAATTCAGTTAAACCTGTTGGCGCACTGCCCACAAAAACAGTATGCCATTACCCGAACGGTTCATTATGATGGGTATCAAAAAGAAATTTACCGACTCCAGACCTCAACGCCTCACTGGAAACCTTTCCGACTAAACGACGATCCCGTCGATCGCCTTTTGTACCAACGAGTTTGTCCTTCGTAGGAATGAAAATAAGAGCGAACGGCTCCAAGACCTTTAGTTTTCTTTGGGTTGAAGTATTTTAAAAAGGTGTGGAAATAGTGCTTTGAAGCGGTTCATCACATGGTGAAATTCTTTACAGCTGGTATTTCCATTGCAAATACCCGAGAGCGTAATGTTGGGATAGCTTTTAGAAAGTGTTTCTAGATAACTCTGACTCTCTTCTTGGCCTATCTTTTTAAGATTTTCCAGATTATGCTGCTGAGCAAAGTTTTCTCGTTCAAGTATCTTCTTTAGAAGAGGATAGATAGAATTTTTATTATGAAGAACTTGCGTGTTTTCTGGTTTAATGGGTCCTATATTATTGACTCTTATGGTTTCATCATCAAGATTGAGGGCTAATTGAAAAGAGTCATTTCCAAAAGAAGAGAGGGGTGCAAGTTGCCTATCTTTTCCAGTCAGGTGAGCAGTCAGCAAGGCTTCATTTGTTGACATGTTTGCTGATAAAATCTGAATACTCCCAAATGTGATTGCCATGATAACCGAACGTTCCTTATTTTATTGCTTTATCCTCAGTCGTGATCGTATTTTACGAAGCGGGTGGATCTTTTTCTATAAACTGTTCAAAAATCTGCATAACATGGTGAAAATCTTGATAATAATGGGCTCCATTCACGTTTTCAAGGGTCACATTCGGATAGGTTTTCGTCAGCGCATTTAAGTACACTTTATTTTCGATTCCCTTTTCTTTTTTAAGTGTCGCTAACAGGGCTTGAGCGTTTAGTGTTCGATTTTCCAATATTTTATTGAGCAAGAGGAGAGCATGTTTTGTTTGGATGGGTACAGTGATTCTCTGTAAGCTGTTTCCAAGCAAAGGCAATTCTCCTTGGACGAGCAATCCCTGTTCGGCATGATTGGCCCGTAACTCAAAAAAATCATCCTTAAAGGCTGGCACTGGTGCCAAGGCCTGATCCTCTTTCGTTAACCGGACACTCATGGAGGTTTGGTTACGCCCATCTTGATCATAGTGCTTAGCCGAACTGACTGAAATACCCTTAAACTTAATCATACCCTTGATATATTCCCTCTTATTGCTGTTAGCTAGCCCAAGAGATTCAATCGTGTTCCAATTTTCCCAGTCAGAGCGACTAAATCTTGCTGGGTGTTATTCAGTGCGCTAGTCCCTTTAACGCCAAATAAGTCCAGTCCGTCTAACTTTGGCAAAGTGGTTCCCGAAAAAGCGGTTTGAGCTTGCTTTGTGCTTGAAACACTAGCAGTCGGTTTAACCGGATTCATACCGGAACCTTGAAATCGGAGGGCTTCTAATGACATAAGATAGAAATCCAGATTGGTTAATAACGGTGTAATCATAGCAGGAGCATGATTTTAAGGCAAAATTTATTTTATTATAAACCAGTAGAGTTGAGCTATTTTCTAATACCAAAAAACCGGGATGACAGTCCCGGTTATCAATAACGAATATAAGAATATGAGTAAGTAAGTACTTAAGCTATGACATTCAAGTTTTTTCCAGCCAATGACATTCCACCGGAGAAGCGAGGCATCAAAACGCCTGTATTATCACCAAACTGAGTACCTGAAAAAGTGACGGGTGCCTTTTTTGTATGTTTCATAAGGCCTTCCGTAAGATGACTTTTGACATGATTCAAAAATGCTGGCTGATTCCCCTGAAAAGATCCAACTTTCTGCATAGATTCCCTCCTAAATGCTGTGTTCAGAAACCATTGTACCAGAAACTCTCTGATCGGGCAAATGTCCGCTTAACAATTATGTCAATCGCACTCCAGGCAAGTCGAAGAACCGAACGTGTCTGGGTGTCCTTCCAGAGACATGGGTTGATTTTGGCGACTGTTATCACGGTACACCGTTAGCCCTTTGATTGTTCTGGAACGAAAACCTTGCCAATAGGCTTCAGCAATGTCTTTCTGCTTTGCGTCTTCAGGAAAGTTAATGGTTTTGGACACGGCGTTGTCTGTAAACTCTTGAAAAGCTTCTTGCATAAGGATATGCCAGTGGGGGGAAATATCATGTGCGGTGACAAAAAGGCGTTTCATGGATTCAGGAACTTCTTCTAAATGAGCCAATGTTCCGGCTTGTGTAATTTTTAGCAGGGTTTTCTGTTTGTCTATCGGCGTGGTTGCCAACCATTTGAGAAAAAGGGGGTGGGCCTCTGTCAGCTCTTCACCATCTAGTACATGGCGATTAAAAGCAACGGAAAACAGGGGTTCAATACCCCCAGAAGCCCCTGCGATGATGCTGATAGTTCCAGTGGGGGCTATACAGGTGGTTGTCGCGTTTCGAAGCCCTTCCTGATGAATAGCTCTGTCCAGTGCCTCCCAATGACTTTGCTGAAGGAGTTGGGTTGGGTGACGGCCATGTTTTTCTGTAAGCCAATGCCTTATGGCATACGGGCTTTTTGGAAAGTTTGGAAACGAGCCTCGTTCTTTCGCGAGAGCCACGGATGCCTGTTTGCTATGGTAGTCTATCCAGCTGGCCACTTCTCGGGCTAATGTTGTGGCTTCTTCAGTATCATAGGGAATTCCGAGAGCCAGTAATAAATCGGCCCAGCCCATGACGCCCAGTCCAATTTTTCGGTTCCCTAATACTTGTTCCTCAATCTTGGGTAGTGGGTACTGGTTCTGGGTAATCACGTTATCCAAAAACCTTACGGCCAGCGTGACAGTTTCTGCCAGTGATTCCCAGTTGATAACTGTCTGACTGTCTGTTTCTTTTAGAAAACGTCCCAGATGAATAGAACCCAGATTGCAGGCTTCGTAGGGTAGCAGAGGTACTTCGCCGCAGGGATTGGTGGATTCAATGAGTCCGATGGCAGGTGTCGGGTTATCCTGGTTAATGCGATCAATAAAGACCAGTCCGGGTTCGCCCGAAAGCCAGGCGTTTTTAACAATTTGATCGAACAATTTTCGGGCCGGTATGTTTTTTACCGTTAGCCTGCTCCCTGGATGAATCAATGGGAAATCCGAATCCGTTTCTACAGCGTGCATAAAGGCATCTGTAATGGCGATAGAAATATTGAAATTGGTAATTTGGTCTAAATCCCGCTTGCAGTGGATAAAGGCTTCAATGTCTGGATGGTCTATCCGTAAAATACCCATATTGGCACCTCGACGAGTACCTCCTTGCTTGACGGCTTCGGTGGCGGCATTATAAACCTTCATAAAGGATACGGGACCGGAGGACACCCCCATGGTCGAGTTAACTCGATCCCCCTGAGGACGAAGATTTGAAAAAGAAAATCCGGTACCGCCGCCGCTTTGATGGATTAGTGCCGCATGCTTCAGGGTATCAAAAATGGATTCCAGTGAATCCTGAATGGGGAGAACAAAGCAGGCGGATAATTGCCCAAGGGGTTGTCCGGCATTCATAAGGGTGGGGCTGTTAGGCATAAAGCGCAGGCTGGTCAAAAGTTCGTAAAACGTACGGGCCCATTGTTCAACCTCAACTTTGGTCTTTCCGCAGGCCGCCTCTCCTCGCGCAATGTGGCAGGCTACGCGCCAGAATAGCTCATTGGGCGTTTCCGATACCTGACCTTTGTCGTCCCGTAACAAATAACGGTGTGCCAGAACTGTCAGACTGTTTTCTGTCAGGCTATTTTCCGGATGGAAGTCTTTGGGGAGAGGCATTGGTTTAAATGAACTCATTTTGTTTTTATGACTCCTGTAAAAAGGCTCTTTCTCTATCATAGATGAAAAAGCGGCTTGAGCCTACTGCTTATAAATGGTTGGCGTGCTAGCGAATGCCAAAGCTTTAAAAATCAGGTAAAATAAGAAACAGGAGTAAGAACCTGTCATGACCCAAACCTATCTGGATCAATGCTTAAAAGATGATCTGACCGTGCGTTGGCCGGACAGCGCTATGCCCATTAAGGTTTATGTGGCGCCCTTTAAGTGGTATGAAAAATCCAAACAGCAGGAATCGTACGCTTACAATAAAATGGTGCTGGAAGCCTTAAATCTCTGGTCTAATATTTCCAATGGGAGCATTAAATTTCAGTTGGTTCAGGCTGTGAGTCAGTCTCAGATTGATATTAGCTGGCGGCGGGTCGATCGAAAATCGCTGGGTCATTGCGAATATCTGATTAGCCCAGACTCGGCCATGTATTCTTGCGAAATTAAAATCGGAATTTCCGATGGACTGATTCATGCGCAATATAACGATTTTAGCGAGGTCGAGCATACGATTCTTCACGAGTTAGGTCATGCGTTGGGCCTCATCGGTCATAGTAAGGGCTCGACGGATATTATGTATGTCCCCCATCAATATGGGGTTACGGGTCTTTCCAAACGAGACGTGGAAACCCTCCGGTGGCTTTATAAACTTCCGGTGGGCTTCAATTATCAAATGGCCGGACAAAAGTATAATTTACCTCCCGGTTTTACGATTCACGATGTGATTGACGCCATGTTAGGGGGCACGTCCAAAGCAAAACCTCAAAGTAGCTCTTCCAAGGAGGAAAAGAAATACCGGGAAAAGCCGGAAATTCTTCTTGAGCATCATGATATTTTAGAGCAAATGGGCAAATTCCACATGTCTACCCAAAATATTCTCAAGCCCCCGTCCGATAAAAATAACGCCTGATTTTTTTATAAAAAGCAATTAAATGGGAGGAGCGCTTTTTATCTTATTATCCTAATTAATATCCGGGGATATGTTCAATGGTTAATTCGCTTTCATTCCATAGAGCCGTTCTCTCTTCGACCCCTTCTTTAGGGGGCTTAACGTCTCAAGTAGGAAATTTCCAATCGGAGAAAATAACGTTTCTAAAAGCGAGCCCTGTGAAAAGGCTTGCTTTTCCGGCCATGGGAACCGTGATGTTTCTGGGTCAAAACCATTCAAAGCTTGAATCTCAGACTGTTTTGTCCAGATTAGCCGAACGGAATGGTACGAGCGTTCAACATTTATCGCCAATGATAGCCCTACTCCCAGAAGTGCTTTCAGAAAAAAATTCTAAAGAACTCATAGAGCTTGCTCGTCAGCTCATTGAATCTGATCGAATACCTTCAGGGCTTTTACAAACCTCTGAAGGACGAGTGATTAAGAGTCGAAGCAGTCAATTGGCTCGCGCTCGAATGAGTGGAGCTAAAATCGACTCTATATTAAATGGACTGGGTAATACCTTGGGCATTTCTGCTCGGAATATGGAACCCATGGTACAGGTTTTGTGTTATCAAGAAAGCGATGAAATGGCGTACCATTCGGATGAGCTAAAACCGTCTAAAAAACAGGGCGGAAAAGCGATAAAAAATCAACGTGTTCTTTCGTTGGTTGCTTCTCTTGATTCAAAATTAAAGAAAGGAGGTTCTACGGAGTTTAAAGATGATCAGATCAATCAGGGCAAGTCATTAAATATTCAATTGCCTCCACGTCATGCTCTTTTGTTTGAGTCTTATTTAAATCATCGTGGAGCCTCCGTTGTTGAAGGTGAAAAGTGGGTTCTTGTGGTTTGGATCCGCCAAAAAGCACTGTCCTAAAAAATTCCAGGTAAAAAAAAAGAGACGGGGTAAGCGTCTCTGAACAAGTTTCAACGGTATACAGGGTTATGGGTATTTGTCAGGGTAAGTTTAAACAAGATGGAACCTTGTTACAGGTGCCAAATTGAGATCATTTTATGGTGATGGGCGGCAGGTGGTTAGCCCATAAAGATACTGACCTCTTGATCTTTTATTCGATCTCTCTTCAAAAAACCATGATTTTGGTGTGATGCTCTATTTTTCTTTTGCTCTCTTTTTGTCCCCTTTGAGGTGCGTAATATTCCCTCACATCAGCATAAAAACAGAGTATTGAATTTTTGTGATAGCAAAGTAAATAAAACCTTAAGAGATGCGAGTGAAATTCCGAGAGAACCCATTGGCTTAAGGGGGTTTTAAGAAAATAAAAATGAAGCCATAATGCTATGTAACAAATCAATGGATTTTAAAATAGTTTACTTTAAGCTTCAGAATCAGCGGGTTTTTATAATGACGCACAAAGCCCTAAGGTCGGCCTGCTTCGCGGGTTTATTTTAAAATATGGCGAGAGATAACCACTCGCTGAATTTCAGAGGTACCTTCGCCGATTTCGCAGAGTTTGGCATCTCGGAGATAGCGCTCCACGGGGAAGTCTTTGGTGTAGCCGTAGCCCCCATGGATTTGAACCGCTTTATTCGTGGCTCGCATGGCCGCTTCGGAGGCGTAAAGTTTAGCCATGGCCGCTTCTTTACCAAAAGACTGCCCGGCCATTTTTAAGCGGGCGGCATTGTACACCAAATGGCGAGCGGCCTCGATTTCTGTTCCCATATCCGCTAGCATAAACTGAATGGCCTGAAATTCGGAGATGGATCGGCCAAATTGCTTTCGCTCCTTGGCATATTGAATGGCTTTATCCAGAGCGCCCTGAGCGATTCCCAATGCCATGGCACCAATGGAAATTCGTCCGCTGTCCAGAGTTTGCATAAAATATTTAAAGCCCTGACCGCGTTCGCCCAGCATATTTTCCGGCGATACTTTCATGTTATCAAATTGCAGGGTGCCCCAATCTGACCCTCGGGTGCCCATCTTTTCGTCTTTGGAACCCAGAGAGAAGCCAGGGGTTTCTTTATCAAAGATAAATGCGCTAATGCCTGCTGTGCCCTTATCTTTTTCTGTTACGGCTGTTGCGATAAATGTTTTGGCATAGTTGGCATTGGTGATAAAAATCTTGGTGCCGTTTAATACCCAGTCTTTGCCATCCAGAATTGCGTTGGTTTCTGTTCCGCCAGCGTCACTGCCCGCATTCGGTTCGGTTAGTCCGTAAGCGCCCAAAACTTTTCCGGAAGCCAGATCCGGTAGGTATTTCATTTTTTGTTCTTCGCTCCCGAACATATAAAGCGGGATACAAATCAGCGAGGTGTGAGCGGCGTAGCTTAATGCCGTAGAGCCACAGACTCGAGCTAACTCTTCGACAGCAATGGCGTAACTTAGGTAATCCGCGCCGCCGCCGCCGTACTGCTCTGGTATGGGTAATCCCATGATACCCATTTCAGCCATTTCCTTAAATGTTTCCTCTGGAAAGCGACTGTTGCGGTCTACTTCGGCGGATCGGGGCTCTACATTGCGAACGGCAAAATCCTGAACCATGTCCCGAATCATCCGTTGTTGTTCATTTAAACCCCATTTATCCTGAGAAACATCTATGGTTAAAGTCATCGTATCTCGTTACCCCAATTGCTATCATGATACAAATTTAAGTAAAAATTCTGTCCTGACAAATCGTCACTACTTAAGTTAGTAGGGTTTATTTTACCTGATGTATCTGGCTTTTGTCAAAATGTTTACGACAAAAACCAGATAGAATACAAGAATAGCGTGGTTAAACGAGTACCTCGCTGGCGGCCTGTATTGTGGCTTCAATGTCTTTACCGCTATGAGCAATGGAAACAAAGCCGGCTTCAAATTGGGAAGGCGCTAAGTAAATACCTCGATCCATCATGCCCCAGAAGTAGCGATTAAAGCGATTCGTATCGCAATGTGTCGCAGACGAGTAATCGATAACTGGCTTATCGGTAAAGAATAACGATAACATCGAACCCACTTGCGTACCAAAAGCTGGAATATTGGCTTGACGACAAAGGGTTAGGAGTCCTTCGGCCAGGTGTTGGGTTTGCTCTTCCAGCGACTCATAAAAGCCATCTTCATTGAGGCGTCTCAAGGTTTCCAGTCCGGCGGCCATGGCTAAGGGGTTTCCAGATAAGGTGCCCGCTTGATACATGGGGCCTTCCGGTGCCACGTAAGCCATGATTTCTTTTTTCCCGCCATAGGCACCGACCGGCAGTCCGCCGCCAATAATTTTGCCTAAGGTTGTCAGATCCGGCAGTACACCATAGCGCTCTTGTGCCCCGCCCCGGGCGACTCGGAAGCCGGTCATAACCTCGTCAAAAATTAGTACAGTGCCATGAATATCAGCTAGTTTTCGAAGTCCCTGTAGAAAACCTTCATTAGGAGGGATACAGCCCATATTACCCGCAACCGGTTCAACAAAAATGGCTGCAATTTGGCCATCATGACCTTCTAATAAGCGTTGAACCGAATCCAAATCATTGAAATTGGCTGTAAGGGTTTGGCTGGCTGTGCTTTCGGGAACTCCCGGACTGTCAGGAACGCCGAGTGTCATGGCACCCGAACCGGCTTTAACCAGAAAATAGTCGGCGTGGCCATGGTAGCAACCGGCAAACTTAATAATTTTCTCTCGTCCGGTGTAAGCACGCGCCAATCGAGCTGCGCTCATGCAGGCTTCGGTTCCCGAATTAACAAAGCGAACTTTCTCAATAGATGGCACCCAATCGATAACCAACTGAGCCAATTCGTTCTCAATCTGTGTAGGAGCGCCAAAGCTAGTGCCGAGTTCGGCCATTTCTTGCATTCGGTGAATGACGTCTGGTTGGGCGTGTCCCAGAATAGCTGGTCCCCATGAGCCGACATAATCGATATAACGATTCCCATCCACATCCCATAAATAGGCTCCTGATGCTTTTTGAATAAAAACCGGATTTCCGCCAACGGATTTAAACGCGCGCACCGGACTGTTCACGCCACCGGGCATTCGCTCACAGGCTTCTTCAAATGCTTTTTCAGATAAAGGACGGCTTAGGGTCAAGGCTTCCATTGGGTGGGTTCTCCATGATGTTATGACACCCCTCATTATGCCGGAAACATAAACCAGAAGCATTTAAAAAGCCGCCAGAATTCGAGAGGGTTGAAGGAATGAAAATCTGTTTCTTTTGTAGTATATTTCTTCAAGTTTCAATGCCATCAATTAAGGTTATCTTTACTTAAAGGAATATATGTTTTGATCACACCGGCTAGCATTCAGACCCCTTATTATCCTGGGCAAAGCAATTCAGGGGTTGGGTTACTCAAACCGAAACTCTTTCACGAAGCCCCTGCCCGTTTTGGTCAGGACTTTTTGCCTCCTACGAGAAAAGGAAAGGAGAGAAACTCTAGCTCTCTATTTGATTTATCCAGTTTTATGTTAACTTTGTTTGCCTCAATGGCTGGAACCATTGGAATTGTGTCACTAAATCAGAGTATTCCTGAATCCGGATCGGCTTTAGATTCAGTGAACGGTTTCACATACGAAGCCGAAAAGCTACAGTCTGATTCTGACCGAGCCCCTCATGTTAAGGCCTATCTAGCCCAATTATGGGCGGCTTATGAAAAGGAACTGCAGACATATACTTCCCCTGAAGAAGCCTTTAAAAGCATGGCGAAAGAAGTTGAAGCCGCCCTTCCCAAGGATTCATGGGAAAAAGTTGAGAAATACCTAAAACTGACTCAATTGGCCCAAAATATGAAAGAGCCAGAAATTTTTAAAAACCTTGTGGATGGAATGATTCAAGAGCTTTTGATCCCTGCTGCAGATAGCCCCGAAGCTAAGGAGAATGTTGAACTTATCAGAAGGGCTTCTCATGAATTATTTCTTGACCTCACTTTTGATAAGCTATTACAAAACAGTAAGTATGAAGGGGTGTATGGTAGTTTACTGATAATACTTATCTGTATGACGATGATTGGAATATTCCCTCGAGTTGAAGAAAAGTCAGAAAAAGCTAAAAAATAGGAAGAAAAATTCTTTCAATTATCATGTTTACGAAACGGGCCCTAAATAAAGCCAGCTATGCTGGTCGGCGTCTCAGGGTTTCGGCGATGGCTTGGTTGTGGTTGACTAACCCCGCCCCAACCCGGCGGCGGATGTGTTGTTGAATGATGTCATCGGTCAATTCCTGATCCGGGTAGCGGGCTTGAAGCCGTTTTAGATCTTCTGGGCTCAAGTGACAGGGAGTGGCGGTTTTACTTAAAATAGCCAACGCTTTTTCCAAAGGCTTGCCGGGTTCAAAAATGTCTGGATCGACCTGCTTCATCATCGCCAGGGTTGCCGCAATATCCGGTGCAGCAATTGAGGTACCCCCATTGAGCTTCGAAGTGGCCTTTCCGAGCGCTAAAGCTCCGGGAAAAATGGAAGCCAGCCCTTTTTTAGCTCCCAAGCTTTGGTAAAGCTCTTTGAAGGGCGTGGAAGGTAAGAGTACTTCGCCGTTTCCATACCCGGCAATTCCGGGCGGGTTCTGATCTGTACCTTCCGAGGTGAATGTGCCCACCTGACCGTTGCTTTTGGCTGAAGCGACGGGCAGTAAGGCTGGGTGATTAAAAAAGGTGAAAAAATTATACCCATACCCTTCTGGACAATTGGGGGGCGTCATCCCTTTATTTGCCGTACTGATGACCACGGGGACGCCTTGTTGGGCGGCTTGATCTAATGCCTCTTTCAGTGGGGTTAATCGGGGCTTGAGAATTTGTTCAAGATCTTTTAAGTTCATTTGTGGAGCCAATGTTTGCTCCCATTGGCGAGCAAGGGTATTGTACTGGTCTGGTTTGTCCCCATGGCTTACGTTAAGGGCGCTGCCAAGTTTATGGATAAGATGGCTCAGAGTCGCAGCGAGAGAGATGCTAATAACATCCGGGTTTTGCTTTAAAGCCATCTGAATTTCTTCAGCCTTCTTTGTTAAATCAGTTCCTTGATCAATCAAAGCTTCTAATGTTAAGGTTTCTGGGTGGTCGATAAACGATTGAAAGTTCTCATAGGCATCTTGTGCGGCTTTTTTGGGGTTGGTAGAGCATACTCCTACTGAAAAAAACATATTAAACTGAGCTTGAGGTAAGCTTCTGCCTGCCACGCTAGCCACTTGAGTGCCATGGCCAACAGGATCTTTAGGTTGAGTGGCCCTAGCGCTTATTGAAGGAGCCCAATTTTTGTCTACAACACCTTTTTTTTGAAGAGTATAAGCAGGGTTTTGGTTTTCTATTGTGAACACTTGGAATCTTTCAGATTTGAGATGCTTGGTGGGTCGTAAACCTGAATCAATAAACGTAATAGTCATGCCATTCCCCTGAACCCCATGTTGGTGTAGTTCTCTCCAGAAATCTTCCGGCTTTATTTTTGACAGGAAAAGCCTAATGGGAATAAAACTTAAAAGAGCCCCGTTAATCCCAAGCCAGATAGTTAATAGTTTTTGAATAACTGCTTGGCTAAGAGGCTTTGACTTTTCAGGCGCTGGCTCGCTTTCCCCCTTAACTCTGATAACATCTTCACTTTGGGACTCTTCTGTTTTTGGAGGTTCTGCCAAAACAGGTTTAAATTCAGCTGGTACAGTTTGTTCTAGAGATTTGCCCAGCTTAGTAATCTCTCCTATGAAGGGGGCGGCAAGACTCAAAAATAAACAGATAAGCCCAACACCGATTAAAGCACCGTTGCCATCAGGTTTTGGATCTCTTTTAGGAAGGGATTCGGGGTCAATATCAGGCAAAACAGGCTTTGGATTCGAGCCAGAAAAAGTCAAGCGCGAATGGGAAAGGGGTTGAATGATTGGACGGGTTAATAGGACAGACATAGAGGAGAGTTTGCCTTATTTCTATCTTTATCAAGAGAGGGTGTGTGACAAGGCAATAAAGGTAAAACCCACCCCTTGATTGTTGAATCAGGATAGATTACTTAAAGAAACTTCATTCGGTGTTTACGAATCCAGCCCTAAATAAAGCCAGCCGTGCTGGCTCAGACCGATGCTTTATACCGTTCCCGAAGGGTTGTAACATAGACTTCTGCTTCATTTCCATCATTAAATAGCGCCAGTTCGATAATTTTTACGGCTTCGGCCGGATCTTCAAAACGACGATTGGTTTTGCAATCCTGGATATACTGGTTTAAGTGTTCAATGGCGCGAAGCATTCCATCGGATAGAAACGGTCGACCCACTTGCTCTAAAATAAATAAATCCTGATAAACCTTATGCAGAATCTTATCCCGATCATACCAGCGGCGGCGGCTTTGGGATTTCATTAGGCCAACCACCTTATCGGCTCCCAATTCTCTTAAGCCTTTTGTTTTTTCGCTTTTTTGAATTTCATTTTTTCTTTTTTGTTTGACGCTTTCAGCGATTTTGAGCATGATTTGGCCGATAAGCTGTTGGTATTGAGGCTTTACTTTTTCTAGCTCAATAAAAGCCCGTGTGACGCCTGAAATTTTGGGCGCACTTGGGCTGTTTGGGTTAAATTCATTGTTAGAAGGGTTCATGCCTAAAACTCAATATCGCTTTAAATCTGGAACATAGCAATGATTATTTATTCATATGCTACGTACGGTCTTTTCATCCTGTCTTTAATTTCTCTTTAACTCTTATCGCCCGATAAGCTGAAAACTTTAGTGTGCTTTTACTTTGCGGAAAAAATGGATTAAGCGTTTGTCATACCGTCTGAGAGATATTTGGCCTGGCGCGCCGGACGAAAAATTTCATTGGTAATGGCTTTAATGAACTTAAGGGCCTCAATCTCTCGATGAATGGCATTGCGGAGCCCTTCAATTTGCTTTTCATTCATCTGATAGACCTCAGAGCCGACAACGCCATTGCGTTCTCCCATAAAAAGCCGAAATTCTTCCTGCTCCAACTCATTATAACCGGGTAAACCCGCCAGAAAGGCAAGCCAGTGATGTAGCTGATGGGCAATAAACCCGACGGTGTATAACGGTTTAGGCAGAATAAAAACGCCCTTTTTAAAGGAGAATGTTTGTTTTGTTCCAAACAGAAAAACAATGCTTTTGCATAGGTTAATATAGCGTTTAAGTGCCTGAGGATTGCTTTTAGGTGATGGTGGCGCAATGAATCCAGAATCGTAGCTCAGCCCCATCATAACGAGACGCAAGAGTAACCCTTTCCATCCAGTGACAAGATAAACCGGGGTTCCTTGCTCTTCAATGAATGTAACCAGCTCTTCCGGTGAGTGATAATGCGTTTTTACGGCTTCTCGGGCTTGTTTCGTGACCTGTTCAATCTGCTGTTGTGTTTCAGCCACCAGCTTGAAAGTATCCAGGATTGGATTACTCTGAGCGTCGTTTACGCTGGAATGATTGTACTGTGGTGTCATGAAAGTCTCCCCAAGAAAGGTCTGGATTAGACCTGAATTTTACCCCTTTCTAGTATAAAAACATTTAACTGGATTTTGATGCTAGTTTGAATCAAAAATTAAGCGGCAGCGCTAGCTGTCGTAGTTTGATTTTTATCAGAAGGGTTTTCGTTAGAAGAAGAGGTGTTATTGGGAGATTTTGTTTTTAATTCAGCTTCAAATCGATCCGCTTGATCTTTAAAGAAGTAGTTGTAGATGACCAGAACGCCGCCAAGGAGAGCTCCCCAAACCCCGCCTCTGGCCGCACCTTTGATCAGTCGTTGGCGTCCTGCGGTGAGGAATGCGAGCTTGAGTATCATGCCAACAGTTGTTACTAAAATCTCGGCTTTACCTAACATGCCATCGGCATTTTTTAATTTGTGGGGTACATCCTTGAACAGGCTGGAGAAATGCATATCCCCTTCCCAGGCTTCCAAAATTTTGGAAATATGGGTTTCGTAGATTCCCATGATTTTTTTTGACCAGTTGGCTTTCGTTTCAGTTTCTATCCAAGGGACTTTTTTCATAGTTTTTTCGACGAAGCCTGCCATTTTTTCATCTAAAATTTCTCGAACTTTCTTGACATCCGACAAATTGGTGACGTCATCGTGATTCTTACTTACGTAATCATCCAGATAATCTTTGGCAATAATAAAAGGGATTGAGGCGATCAGTGCTTTAACCAGCGCAAATACCCCAGCGGTTGCGGCAATCGGAAATATCACAATGGGTAAAGCAACCAACCCAATTCCTAATCCGGTGACAACCAGGCTTTTAACCGCGCTCCAAAAGCTTGTTTTTTTCTTGGGTTTGTCGGTTTTTTTGGATTCTTTTGTTTCTTCTGTCGGCTCTGTTTGGTTCGTTTCGTTAGGGTTTTCTGTTTGCTTTGCCTCAGCCGGTTTTTCCGCTGAAGAGGGCTCAGTTTCAGCTTTTGGTGTGGCTGAAGCGCTTTCTGGTGCGTTGCTCGAAGCCTTGGCTTGATCTGAAGCCTCAGTCGCAGGGCTTAAAGAATCTCCAGAATCTCCAAAATTTCCTGTGCCGGCGGCTTTATCTGTCGGATTCTGATTAACGTCCGGTTTGGGCTCTGGCTTTATGTCTTCTCCCTTTAAGGGGACCGGCTTCTTTCTCTGTCTTCTTTTTTTGGCTGTAGAGGCCGACTTTTTATTGCTGTTTCCAAAGTAAACGTCCACCGGATCTTCTAACTTAGCCAGGGGAATGGAGATTGCCTGTTTCCCTGTCAAGCTGGGCGCCCGCTCACTGGATCCGAAGAGGGGTGAACGGGAAGGGGCGGTTAGATTACCGGCTATATTATCGAAAGAGTAAGACAATGAATGAGAACTCTTAAATTAAATAAGAATACGCTTTTATAACGTCGCTCAAAACTACTTTGTGCGGAAAAAGAGCCAAAGTCTTTTAAAAATAAAGAAATATTACAATTTTCCTTCTTGCTGATACCACTCAATGGTCTCCGCCAAGCCTTTATTAAACCCGATTTGTGGAACATAACCTGTGTATTGCTTTAGTTTTTCGGCTGAACAATGAAAATAATTGGTATAGAGGATTCGAACCAGTGGATCAGTTGGACGCATGGCAAACTGGTATCGCATGAATCGGGCCATCACTTTTTCCGATACTTTTTGAGGGGAATAAGGAGCCTCAAGACACTGGGCGAGTTTTTGAAAAAAATTAGAAATACTTTGCGGCTTGGGATTAGCCACAAAAAAGTCCTGATTCAGTGCTTTTTCGTGATGAGCCACATGCCATAAGGCTTCTGCCAGATCCTCAACAAAAATCTCGCTGGCAACACCCGGAAAGGGAAAACGAGTATATGGGATCCTATCCCGGACATGATAAACGATTTTGTCCATACTGGAATTGCTTCGTGGATGAGGCCCGTAAATATAAGCCGGACGTAATATACTGTAGGGAAAGCCGCTTTCGATGATGAGCTCTTCTGCTTGTCGCTTGGACTTGCCGTAATCGGTAGTGGGGCAAATAGGCGACTCCTCATCCAGAGGTGAATCAAAAAATCGGGTCCAGTCATGATCCCAGGAACGGTCGACGGCGGCGATACTACTGAGAAAAACCAGCCGCTTCAAGGTTTGGGATGACTTAAGCGCATGAAGCAGGCAGGCGGTTCCATCCCGGTTTGCGGTATAAAATTCAGGCCCGTTTTTCAGCCCGACCAAAGCGGCCACGTGAAACACCCATTCCGCTTCTCCTAAGGCTTTTTCATAGGTGCTTGGATCGAGTAAATCGCCGTGAATGATCTGGATTCCTTTGTCTTGCATAGAGGAAGCCTTCTCCAAATTTCGAACCAGACACGTCAGTTCGACTTGCTCCTGTTTGAGAAGGAACTCAACGAGGTTTCGTCCTACAAAACCAGTACTACCCGTGACAAAGACTTTCATGGTGTTATTAAAACCTCCTTTAGAAAGGCTTTAAACAATTCAGGGCGTAGTTGTCCTTCGCCACTATAGGAAATAGCGATTAATGGCTTATGGGTTTTATGGAAAGTACCGAGAAACAGCTCTAATAGCTTGGGTGTTTTTCGCTTTTGGGTATGCATCGCCAGTTTAATTCGGCGAAAAGGGATGGATTGTCCTTCGATGTGCAATTCTCCTGATTCCTGAAATTCAAAGGTATCCAGATAAAAATGGTCGGGATTTTTCGGGTTTTTAATGAGCAGTAGGCTGTTTGCAATGGGTTCAACCAGGCCAGCCATTGTCTTTTCCGTATTTTCTGCATTTTTATTGAAAACCGAGGCAATCATGGCTTGGCTGGTCCCTTCCAACAGAAAAAATCCCTGATTCTCTTGTGTGTGCTCCAGTTGAATCACCTTGTATCCCAATACGTCAAATGAGTTATGGAGTCGGTAAGGGGCGTCGGCTCTTGTTGGGATCAACGAGGTTGATATCTCTGTGGCTTTAGTCGGTTCAAATTGAGAGGGTTGGTCTTGCCGCTTTAAAATCTTATTTAGGTAGCCTCCTTGTTCCAACATAAAGAAGAGCAAGCTTGTTATCAGCAAAAAAGTGAGGAACAGAGAAACACGTTTGGCCATCTTTGCGAAATCCTTCATTATTTTTCTTTAAAAGAGCTTACAACAATAATTTCTCTCTTGACATTTTACGAACACAGGCTAGCCCCAAGCAAGGGTCTTTTCAGAAAAGGTCTATGAAGCTTATAATCAGGATTTTAAGAAAAAATGGGGTCTGGCGACTGGGGTTACAGTTTGTCTGACAGTCGATAAAAAAAGTATTTTTGTAATATTACGACATTTTGTAACGTTTTATAATAGCTGAGGCGAAAACTCTACATCTGTAATGGGAAGGAATTTTGAGGTTTTCAAATGAGGTGGGATTTTGTCAAAAATAGAGGACACCTTTTTTTTCTGTTCGTCAAAAGCTATAATATGAATAAGCAGTGGAATAGTTAATATATAATATAAAGTATTATCTGTTTAAGGTGACATCAACCCTCCCCTCTTTTGCGTAAATAGTGCTTGAAAAGGGCAAAGCTTCGGTTGATTCCTCCTTGATTTAAAAAGACAAAGGAATTTTGACCCCTTATGTATCGTGACGGAGCCATCCATATTGAAGAAGATGACCAGTGTTTTTCCTGTAAACACTATCTTAAAGGGGTGTCCTGCCCTTTACTGGAAGCTCTGGCTATGGAAGTGGTCGAACTTCAGAGTGATATTACGGTTCGAAACTGTGGGTTTTACGAGAAGTTTGAACGAAAGTTACGCCTGCTGGATCCCCTTGAGATGAGTCAACAGGAACCGGATCAAACAGAACTGGCCTAGGAGAGATCGTCGAGTTCGCCGCGGTGGTAGATTTCCCTGAACTGGCGCATCAGATCCACTTCACCTTTGGTTAACTTACTTTTTAAGGTTATGCCATAGTACTCTTCAATGGTAATTGAGGGATCAAATTGTTCAATAATGGTTATCCCTGCCGAAGATAAAATAACTCGCTTTTCCACCATGAGGATTTTACCAACCTCAATCAGCGGCGTATCAAAAAATGCCCCTACACAGTCTGGATCAAAATGGGTGCCCGAATCCTTGCGTAGAATCTTTAGCACCCGATCAAAGGGCATTCGGTCCCGATAGTGTCGTCGAGAGGTAATGGCGTCAAAAACATCGCTGAGAGCAATAACTCGACCCAACAGAGGGATTTCTGGACCTTTTAGTTGTTTGGGGTAACCGGTACCATTCATTTTTTCATGGTGTGAGGCCGCAATTTCGGGCACACGTCTTAAATGTTTTTCAAAACGGATGTTAGATAGGATATCGTAGGTGTTTTGAGCGTGTTCTTGAATCTTTCGGTATTCCAGATCTGTTAATCGTCCGTCTTTTGTCAGAATATTTTCGGGAACCCCAATTTTTCCAATATCATGAAGCAGGGCAGAATAATTTAGGGTTTCTAATTCCTCTTCCTGCAGGTGCATTTGTTTGCCAACTACTTTAGAGTATTGGGCCACTCGTTCCGAATGCCCTGCTGTGATCGGATCCCGAGAGTCGATCGTACTTGAAAGGGCTTTAACAAAACTTGAAAAGGCCACCCGTTGCTCTTCAACCAGTTGAGCGTTTTCAATCGCAACGCCGGCTTGTGAGGCAATGGCCATTAGCAAATCTTCGTCGACCCGCTCGAAATGGCCCTTTGTCTTGTTTAATACCTGAAAAACCCCGATAATTTCGTTGTGCCGGTTTCTCATGGGCATACATAAAAGGTTATCTGTCTTGTAGCCTGTTTTTTTATCGACGTCTTTATTAAATCTCGGATCGTCATAAGCGTCTGTAATATTTAGAATTTCGCCTGTTTTACAGACATACCCTGCCAGACCCAAGTGGGCTGGAAAACGAATTTCATGGCTTTCTTCTAGTCCGGTTCCAACCTTGGACCAAAGCTCGTTCTGCTCCCGATCATAAAGGAATACCGTACAGCGATCACAAGTTAAGGCCAGGCGCGTTTCATCCATGATAAGTTTCAATAGTTTTTCGATGTCTCGCTCGGCAAACATAGCCTGGCCGACTCGGAGTAGAGAAACGACGGATTTTGCTTGTGAGCTGATGTTTTTCGGAGGTTCTTCCGTCTTAAGGGTTATTTCGTTCGGGTCAGTAGTGGAGGTTTCCGGGCTGTCTGAACTGACTTCACTTAGAGCATTTAAAGCTTCTAGTAGACCGCGTTCGTTCTGGAAAATTTTTTCATGATTGGCACGTTTGTCCACAATCGATTGCCACTGTTCGGTATCGGTTCGATAGAGTTCATCTTCAATATAACTGGCCAAAAAGCGAAGCCCGTTCTGTTCCGCTACTTTTAAGGCTTCCATCAGGCTTTCTAATGCCAACTTTTTGTCGTTCATTTCCATAAAGACTTTGCCAAATTCAAAGTAGGTTTTGGCCTGTTCATCCACTAGATTGAGCTGTTTAAAAATAGCCAAGGCTTCGCCCATGGTTTCCAGTGCTTTTTGAGTGTCGCCGAACTCCGCTTGCAAACGGGCTAATAATCGATAGGACTTACCGAGCCCCTTTTTTGCCTGCTTTTTCTTAAAAATAGGAATGACCTGTTCGGTAAGAAGAGCATGAGACTCATTAAATTCTCGGTCAATAAAATGGATGAATGCTTTAAAAAGCAGGGTCACTCCAAATTCTTTGCTTATTTTTTTCTGGTCGTGATGCTCTTCGGCAAGTCCTTGAATCAGTCGTTTGGCTTCGGTTAACTCACCTTGATGAATGGCTAGCTTGATCAGTTCATTTTTCAGGCTAGTCACTCGCTTAGAGTCTCCCAACGATTCAGATAGGGTGAGAGAACGGTTTAAGCAACCGTAGGCATGAATGTAATCCTCTTTAATGAGATGAAGCCGTCCTAAAATCTGAGCCGTAACCGCTTCTTCCCAAGGAAGATCCAGTTGTTCTTTGATTCGGACGGAGGATTCTAGGCATTTGACGGCCAGATGAAAATCACCGGTTCGTTCGTAATGGATGCCCAAGGAGTCGTTTATTTTTGCCGCTTCCAGCCCATCCTGCCAGCAAAAAGTTTTTGCCTGACGAAAGAAGCGAACCCCTTCTCCGTATTGGCCACTTCGATACTTAACCAGTCCTTTGTAGTGTAATAATCTTGCCCGAACCTCATTGATTCCTTTTGCACCCATGTGGATGTCTACCATTTCTTGTGCTTCGGCAAAGGTCCGGCTGGCTCGGGAGGTTCCTTCATCAGAATTTTCATTGTATTTTAGCCACGCCAATTCAATTAAGCAACGAATACTCCCCAGAAAGTTCCGTTGGTTCTGGTAAACGGTCTGTGCTTTCTCCAGACAGGTAATGGCGCCATCGTAGTCTTTTTTAAAATTTAAAAGCAGGCCCTTGTCGTACAGTGCGTCAGGGTCTTGGGTTAGATCCGTCTGATCTTCAACGTCTTTCCTTGGAACGACTCCGCCAATGGAGTCATAACGTTTCTCGTCGTCGTAGGGATCAACATGTAGTTCGTTTGACATTTTAGCCATTAAATTTTTAATTTACCACGACTGTTTAAATAAAAAATACTTACTCAATACTATAACGGTGATGACTCTCTATGCACGTCCCTTATTTGTAGGAACCGGGCAGGGTATTGATGCTATCGAGGTTATCGGACAGTTTTTTAAAAAATTGAATCAATATTTGTGGATGCGTGTGTCTGCCATCAGCTAGTAAGATGGGAATTATCAAGGCTGAGCGGTTTTTAAACTCCTCTAGACAGAGTAGGGTGTAAAATAATACTGATTCATCAATATAATCCCGCTTTATTTCATTTGAGTGAACCAGCCAATGTTTTGCCTTCTTATGATATTGCGTATAAAATAAGTTTTAATCCTCTATATTTCTTGTCTATCAATACGAAATGAGCAAACAGGCTGTATGGGCACCATCACCAAAGCACCTCCTGACATTTATTACACCGAAGACGTAAAAGAAGCACTTCATCAGGCCCGCTATTTGTCCAAGAAACGGAAGGATTTTAAGCCAGATGAAATGATTTTAGATCGAGAGTGTCTGGCAGGCTTACTTCAATCCAACCGAGTGTTTTCCCGTTTGGACTGTCTTCTCAACGCTATGGACGTTAAGCCCAAGGCACTGCAGAAAAAGCTGGAAGAATGCCTAACTGCTTCAGAATACTCGATTGATAAGGGGTTCCCAGAGCGCTCTCTTATCAAGCGAGCTGAACAGCTTGTTTTAGAAGAGAATGCAGAGAGTACGGCGGCCAGCCAACGACTTAATGTGGAGCATCTGCTTTACGCACTCTGTCAGTCAGAGGATTCGGTGGTTCAAACCGTTTTCGATAATTTTAGTCTGACGGCTAATACCATCACCCAGGCACGAGAAAGCTTACTCAAAAAGGCAGATCACCTGCCCTTTTCAAGGTTGACTCTGCTCAGCGGGCTTTACCTCTTGCGAGAGACTGTTGAAATTGTGTTTACTGTCATTGTTTTTCTTATTATTATTAAAGAAGGCTTTGGCGAGCTTCGGCTAATTCCATCTGAGTCCATGCTTCCCGGCTTACAGATTGGTGATCGATTGGTAGTTGAGAAGGTTACCCGTTGGTGGCGACCTTATCAGCGAGAGGATATTCTTGTTTTTTATCCGCCTCCTCCCCGATCGGTGCTTCATAAGGACCCCTTTAGCCTTTTTATGCGGGCGACAGGATTTTCTAGCCTTCTGCATAACACTTCCGATGATCCGGTTGATAAAGCCTATATCAAGCGAGTGATCGGCTTGCCGGGTGAAACCGTTGAAGTGGTTCCCGGTGTGGGCGTGTATGTTAATGGCCTGCTTCTTGATGAAGATGACTATACATTGGAAACAGGTTATAAATGCGGCATGTTTTGCCAACCGACTAAAATTCCAGAGGGCTACTACCTGATGATGGGAGATAACCGAAACAACAGTGAAGATGGCCGGTTCTTCGGGTTTGAACCCAAAGAACGCGTTGTAGGGCGGGCGTTTCTACGAATTTTGCCCGTTCAGCGCATCGGTCTTCTGGATTAAAGAAATTTACCTTTTCATCCCGAAAAAAACAGTTTCCTCTGCCAAGTGGAAATACCCGCTAACCCCCTTTTTAATAAAGGTGATAATGGCGTATAATATCAGGGAGTGAATTTGTATTTAGTTTTCTCCAATGGAATTAACTGATTGAAAAAGGAAGTAGCCAAAGATTGTCGCCGCTGATTGAGCTCTACGTGATGGGGATTGCACTGGATTCCAGAACGGGTACACCCATTGTTGTTCTAAATGACAAGGAAAACCGTCGTGCCCTGCCGATTTGGATTGGCACGGCTGAGGCGAGCGCTATTATTCGGCAGTTAGAGCAAATTAAAACCGCTCGCCCCATGACTCATGACTTAATTGACAGTATTCTAAATCATACGGGCTACGGGTTAACCCGGATTGAAATTAACGATCTGACATCGGACACGTATTATGCCAGCTTATACCTTAAGGATAAAGACGGTCAGGAGCATGTGATAGATGCCCGTCCTTCGGATGCCATTGCTTTAGCCTTGCGTAATAATGCGCAGATTTTCGCCACGGCCAATGTGGTTTCGGAAGGGACGATTTCGACGGATCAGGTGCGAGACGAAGAAGAGACCCAAGCCTTTAAAGAGTTTATCAAAGAGCTAAAACCTTCGGATTTCCATAAATTTCGCATTGACGACGAATCCGAGCAATAATTGATCTTTAGAAGGTTTGTTGAGTTATTGAATAACCCTATACATGAGGGTTGAAATAACAGAGTCCCGATGATGAATCTTTCCTTGCACAATGGCTTTTTACCCATTTTAAATCCATCGCATAAACGTGATGAGATTTATTTTGGTCAAAAAAAAAACCGAAGAACTTCGAATAAAAAGAACCAAACGAAAAACCTTGTTCCGAGTCCGCCCCTTGTCTCCCCTCTTCAACAACAGCCCATTAAACACTTTTTGATGAAAGATAAAATAAAAAAGGGAAAATTGCGTTTGTTTTTAGATGATAAAGGAGGAGTGCTTTTAGTTTTAGCAGGAGAAGCGGCTTTAATACAATGGTTGACTGCCAGTAACGGGTTACTTCTCTCTTTGCTGTCTTCTAATGTTATGCTCTTCGCTTCACTTTTATTAGTCCCTTGGATCTTAACGTTGGGACTCATATTTGGTCCAGAGGTTGCTGCCGTAAAATTTAATCCGGGTTTAATTCAATCCAAAAACCCATGGCCTAAAAACACAAAAGTACTCGCCTCCTCCAGTCAATTTGTTCTTAGTTATGGGAACCGCTATAGTCAAGCTTTAATGAGCGCTATAAAAAGCTCAAATTCACTCGATGAGGCTCAAAATCAACTGGTGAATCAAGGGTACTCCTCTAAGCTCAATTTAAAACAAAAAGCGATTTCCCGGCCCGAATCTTTAGGTGGCTGGAAGAAAAATGATTCAACCCCAATTAATCGTTTGTTACTAGGAATGTATGACCAAAGTGAGCTGGGGTTTAAGCAAACTATAGACATCATGAAAGAAACATTGACCCGCGAATTTAAGGTGGATAAAACGGTTTCTACTGGTGAGGATTATAAGACCATTCAGGCGGAGCTTGAAGAATTTGAACGGCAAATCAAAAGAAATCGGGCTGAGGGAAAAAAGTCGGAAGTGATTTTGTATTATTCGGGCCATGGAGGTGCAGAATCATTGATAGGCTACGATACTAAGGTGAGCGACGATACTAAATTAGATTTATTTAAAGCGGAAGGTGATGCCGAGTTTTGGTTTTCAAACATGTCTGAAACCGCTTTTAGGGCATTGGTTCGCCGACATTTGGGCGAAGCCGATGCTGTTTATATTATCCTGGACGCCTGCGCCTCGGGTGCCGCTGTTTAGCCGCTAGTACATTTAGGGTTGGATTCGTAAATACTATCATTTTTCGGGGCATTCCCGCGAAGGCGGGAATCCAGACCAGCACATCTGACTTTTATTCGGGGTCAGGGTTATGGGATAATAAGCCCGCTTTGATAAAGAAATAATGCGAGAGAGAGTAAACCGGATTCATGGCGGAACAGAAAAGTTTATTTGAACAATTTACAGCCCGAGCCCGGGAAAAACATGCGGCAAGTCTGAACGAGCTGAGTGGTGGAGAGAGCGGTTTGTCCGAAATAGATCCCTCAGATGAATCAGAACAGGAAACATTAGAATCCACGGAAACAAAAGCTTTGGAGAGAGAGTATTACTCCGTGGGCGAAGTGACCCAGCACTTGAAAGACGTGCTGGCCGACGATCCGGTTTTAGGCGGCACCGTTGTTATCCGGGGAGAGCTTTCCAACGTCAGCCGGTCGGCTCGGGGTCATGTGTATTTTAGCCTGAAAGACGATGAAGCCAGCATGAAAGGCGTTATTTGGGCGGGTGTAGCGAACAAGTTGAGCTTTGATATGGAAGACGGGCTAGAGGTTTTTGTGACAGGCTCTATCGATGTTTATGCACCCTACGGTACGTATTCCATTGTGACGAAATCCATTGAGCCGGTTGGGATTGGCGCTATCCAGCTTGCGTATTTGCAAATCAAGGAAAAATTAGAGAAAGAAGGTCTCTTCAATCTGGAACATAAGCAAGATATTCCGGAATTTCCTCGTCGTATTGGGATTGTCACCTCGGCCACCGGTGCCGTGATTCACGACATGCTTCGGGTCCTTCGGCGGAAAAACCCCATGGTGGATGTGCTCCTCAGTCCGGTTATTGTTCAGGGCGAAGGAGCGGCTCAGAGTATTGCCAAGGCCATTGAGGAGCTAAACCACCCGGAGTACAATCTGGATCTACTCATTGTGGGCCGAGGCGGCGGCTCGCTGGAAGATTTATTTTGCTTTAGCGAGGAAGTGTCTGTCCGGGCGGTGTTTGATTCCCGGCTACCTGTTGTTACGGGTATTGGCCATGAACCGGATTTTGCCCTATGCGATGCGGCAGCGGATCACTCGGCTTCAACCCCGACCGCCGCCGCCGAGTACGCTGTTCCTGACTATGAAAAGCTTATTGACGAATTTTACCGACAGCGGGAAGATTTACTGGAGGGCATGCAAGATTGGCTGTTGTTCTTCGAACAAACGCTCGATCAACAGGCGACCCAACTGGTGGATCGGTTCCAACGTACTCTGGAACAGGCTGAAAGCCAGCTTAGCGAACGCCGGGAGCGTCTGTTGTCCGGTATCGAAAAACATCTCCACACCCACGAGCAAAATACGGTTAGGCAAGCAGGAGAACTGAACGCCTTTAGTCCACTGGAAACTCTGGCGCGAGGGTATGCTGTTGCTTCGGATACGACCGGCAAAATCATTTGTTCCATCAAGGGTGCTACGCTTGGTGAGGTGTTACGTGTCCAAGTAACGGATGGTGTGATTGAGACCCGTATCGAACAGATTACGAAAAAACAAAAGAAGGAGCCTGATGATGGCGAATACAGAAGCTGAAACCCCCAAATTTTCCGAAGCCTCTAAAGCGTTGGATGAAATTCTAGAGAAATTTAAATCTGGGAATCTTTCATTGGAAGAATCGATTCAACTGTTCGAAACTGGTGTCAGTCAATTAAAAATCTGCCAAACTGGCCTGACCCAATCTCGGGGTAAGGTGGAGGTGCTAATCAAATCCCTCCAGAAAGACGGCGAAATTGTTACCGAACCGTTTGAGGCATAAGCGAAATCGAGGATAATTAGACTCATGCGTTATATTTTGGTTTTTGATCACGGTACAACGGGCATTAAAGCTGTTTTATTGGATAAACAAGGGCAAATAAAGGCCCGAGGCTATACCCAATTCGAACAGATTTATCCCCAGCCCGGTTGGGTTGAGCATGATGCCAATACGTTGTGGGAAAAATCGCTTCCGGTTGCCGAAGAGGCGCTTAAAGAAGCCGGTGCCAGTTGGCAGGATGTTCAGGCCATTGGCATTACCAATCAACGGGAAACTACTATCCTGTGGGACGCTCAATCGGGTCGGCCGGTGCATAATGCTATTGTCTGGCAATGTCGTAGGACCAGTGACTTCACGGACCGCCTTCGGACCGAAGGGAAAGAGGCTCTTATCCGGGGAAAAACGGGACTGGTCACGGATCCCTATTTTTCCGGTAGCAAAGTCCGCTGGCTGTTAAAAAACGTCCCGGAAGCCCAGCCTCTGTTGGAGGCAGGTCGGTTGAAATTTGGTACTGTGGATAGCTGGATCATCTGGAATCTAAGCGGGCGAGCCCTTCACGTTACCGACACCTCTAATGCCTCTCGAACTCTGCTCTATAATATCCATACTCGTCAATGGGATGAGGAACTGTTGTCCTTATTCGATGTATCCCAATCTATCCTGCCCGAAGTTAAGCCGTCTAACGTAATTTACGGAATGACGGATCCTGTGCTTACGGGTGGGTGCTCTATTCCCATTGCCGGGGTTATTGGCGATCAGCAGGCCGCCCTGTACGGGCAAAAATGCTGGGAGGCGGGCACGGCCAAAAGCACTTACGGGACCGGGGCTTTTATTGTGATGAATCTGGGTGAAACGCCAACTACTTCTGCTAAAGGGCTTTTAACCACGCTTGCTTGTGACACTTCCGGTGAGCCCTCCTATGCGATGGAAGGAGCTATTTTTATGGCTGGAGCCACCATCGAGTGGTTGATTAAAAGTCTTGGATTAATAGACTCTCCCCAACAGGCCAATGAACTGGCTTTAAGTATTTCCAGTAGTGAGGGTGTCTATTTGGTTCCGGCTTTTGTTGGGCTGGCGGCTCCTTATTGGCAAGCCGATGCACGAGGAATGATTTTTGGGTTAACTCAAGGCAGTAGTAAAGCCCACATTGCCCGAGCCGCTTATGAGGCAATGGCTTACCAGACAAGAGAAGTGATTGATATCATGCAGAAAGACGCCAATCTTCAGCTCAGTTCGCTTCGGGTGGATGGTGGGGTGACTCGAAGTGATTGTCTGATGCAGTGTTTGGCGGATCAACTGGGGATTCCGGTTCTGCGCACGGATGATGCCGATATTACGGCTAAAGGGACGGGTTATTTGGCAGGATTGGCGACAGGGTTTTGGGCATCGCCGGAGGAGATCCTTTCTTTGCCTGACAAAACCGAAAAGTTTCATCCCCGACTCTCTGAGAGGGAAAGAGAGCAAAATTATCAAGACTGGCTTAATGCGGTCAAACGGGTTTTGATTTAAAAAGTGGCTGGATGGTGAAACGCTCCTCTTTGGGAGGAAGAGTTATATCTTATAAAAAGGTTTTAATATGGGAAAGATTGGTGAAACGCTCCTTTTTAGGAGGAAGAGTGATATCTGGATATAATTTTTCTATCATTCCTTCCCCAATGGGTCTTAACCAATATGATTTTTCTTTGTCATCGCTGCCGAGATAGCAAGGATTACTAGCGTTGTTATGAAGCTGCTCAAAGCCTTTGCTTAACGCCTCAATATTCATTCCCGGAAAATCCTTGGCCAACGTTGCCGCAGTGCCATATCCCGGATAATTTTCATCAGGCCGTTTTCGACACAGAAAGGCAACCATCTCTCCCACGGTCAAGGTATCATTCCCCTGTTGCCAAACCACCGGGTTACAAATTTCTTTAAACGCATCATCTTTTCGCTTTTGCTCAGCTACCTCTGCTTTAGCCGCCTCAGCCGCCTCAGCTTTTTGCTTTAATCTATGGTGGATCTCAAAGGCATCGCCTGAAAAACGAGGACTCTGCATATCCTGAGAAACAGGATGATGATTGATTACAGAAGCTTTGTGAAACAAAACCGAGGGCGTTACTGTAGTCATCTGGTACTCCTTTTTTATGAGAGGTTGAATACATCTAAAATGCTAGAGAGTCATAGAAATACTACAATGCTAAAATTTCGATAGGAAGGGATCATAACAAAAATTTATAAAAACCCGGCTGAACACTAAAAGATATTCGACCGGTTTAGCTTCTCGATGACATTCTGCCGGTAAGCGGAGTTGTTCTTGTATTGCAGGATCTTTCAGGGCTGTAAGGATCCGTCTCGTCTCCTATTCTTAATTTTAGATTAACAGAACCCAGGCAAATTGCTTTTAGTACTTATAATATAAGTGCCCGGTTCTATAAAATATAAAATTAATCCCAAAGTCGCTTTTAAGGTCTGTTTTAAGCGATAACCCTTTCATGTGCGTAATACCTGTTGCTCTTGCAACAGGTACTTTTTTTAAGGAACAGAGAAGGTAACAAAGAGGTTGAATGATTACGAGGGAGTGAGTGTTATGATGATGAATGACAAGAAAATTTGTGAAAGTGGTCATGTTTTTCTTGAAAGGCTAAAATAAACCCAATCATCTTATTTTATTTGCTGGAGTATTTTATATTATGAATCCTTGCCACACGAAGAATCGCCGTCAACAATGGCTGGCCACATCGATTTGCCTTGTCCTGCTTAGTAGCGCCATTCCTAATGTGTTGGAACAGCCGGCTTCCGCTCAGGTCCGCCTACGAGGCAACGTGACCCGAACCATGAATCGAGCGAATCGACAATATCAGCTTGGAAAGTGGGAAGAAGCTGAAAAGATTTACACGCAATCGGTCAAGCGCTATCCAAATAATAGCTTGAACTGGGCCAATCTCGGTATTGTTCAGGCTGAACTCTTTAAACTGGGTGCTTCGGAGAAAAGCGCTCAGCGCGCGTTGAAAATCAACCCTAAAAACCCATACGCCCATATTGCCCAAGGTATTGCTTACCGAAATCGGACAGCCTCATCCGATATGACATGGCGTAATCAGCGTGGTGAATTGCTTCAAAAAGCAATTAATGAATTCAAGACCGCTTTAAAATATGATCCCAATAACCCGGACGCCTACAATCGGCTTGGCGAAATTTACCGTATGCAGGGCCGTATTCAGGAGGCTGACGAGGCATTTACTAAAGCCATTGAACTAGACCCCAAGTTCTCCGAAGCCATTTCTAACAAAGGAACGATCGTTAAAGCGACGGGCACGGTGGATGAAGCTATCGCCCTCTATAAAGAGGCTATCAAGCATAATTCCAAAAACTATAAGGCCCATTACCTCCTTGGCGAAGCTCTTGCCGACAAAGGTCAGTATCACGAGGCTTATAATGCTTTAAACACAGCGCTATACCAGAACAGAAACAGTGAAATCGTCTATACAAAGATGGGCGATGTTCTGGAGCGGCAAGGGAACGAATCTGCCGCTATTTCCAAGTACCGAGAAGCGATTCGTGTTAAACCAGAGTATGTTCCTGCCTATCAGCATCTGGCACATCTGTTTGATAATCGGGGTGATGGGGAATTCGCAATGGCGGAACTTAAAAGTGCCCTTAATGCGAACCCGCACCTGACTGATCTTAAGCTGGATTTAGGTCGTCTGGCTCTTGCTTCGGAGAAACATGATCAGGCTCTACGCTATTATCAGGAAGTTCTCAGCCAGAATCCATCCCACCCGGTTGCTTTGAAAGGCTTAGCCACCACTTATATGTCTACTGCAGAACAATCGGCGGGTCAAGGCGTTCTCGGCGGGTCGGATAAATATGTGGATGCGGAAATCGCTATTCAGCGAGCCCTGCAAGCCAATCCTAACGACATCTCCCTTCATCTGGCCATGCTTCAAATCAACCAACTCTCTGGCAAGCCAACCATGGCACAAAAACATCTAGAATATATTACTCAGCATCCGCCTCGCAATGAAGCGGAGCACTTGGCGCAGGCCGAAGCCTTTTTCATGCTGGGGCGTTATCAGGAATCCGATGAGTCTTACCGGAAATTATTGTCCTATACCGAAAAAGATCTGAACAAACAGCTTATACTGGCTGATACGATGAAGATCAATGGAGATCTGGACATGGCAACAGAAACCTACCAGAATATTCTTAGCCGTCAACCTGAGAACTTAAAGGCTCAGCGGGGTGTTCAGCGGGTTCACCGGTTAAAGGAAGAGGCAGGGAAGCAAATTAACCTGGCTAACGCCTTAAATAGCCGACTCTCAAAGAAGAAACAAAAAACCGCCAAGGATTTCTACTTGGAGTCGGTTAGTATCTACCCTCGCCAGCCGGAAGCCCGACTGGAGCTAGCCAAAATCTATAATCGGGAAGACAACTATGGTAAAGCTATTTTCGAATACGAGTCTTACCTCAACTTACTTCCAGAGCTAGAGCCGAAGAAACGAGACCGGATTGAATCTAAAATATCGAGACTTCGGAAAAAAATGGCTGAACAAACTCAGCCGTTAACGACCCAATAATCGATAATGATAACTTGTACAGCTGATTTTATTTAATCTAAAAGCTAAAATGGATTGTCAGAAATGACAATCCATTTTAATAACGACTCTTGTTTTCGGGACAAGAACTAAAGTTGCGTGGTAACGGCTTTGACTTCAAGGTAATTATTCAGCACCTCTTTGCCCATCTCTCGTCCCCAACCGGACTGTTTATAACCACCAAACGGCAATGAGGCATCAAAGACGTTATAGCAGTTTACCCAAACGCTGCCAGCACGAATGCGTCGAGCCAACTTATGTGCCATGCTAATATTTTGAGTCCAGATACCAGCGGCTAAGCCGTAAATACTGTCGTTAGCGGTGGCCGCAATTTCATCGACATCCGTAAACGGCATAGCCACAACGACAGGTCCAAAGATTTCTTCCTGAACGACTTTCATATTTGCTTTCGTATCCACCAACACTGTGGGTTCAACGAAATATCCGCTATCACCGATGCGCTTACCGCCGGCTTTAGCCACAGCACCTTCTTTCGCTCCTTCTTCAAGGAAGTTACAGACACGTGCTAGTTGATCATGAGAAACCAACGGACCCATTTGCGCTTGTGGATCTAGTCCGTGGCCAACTCGAATCTTTTTCGCCCGGGCGGAGACGCCCTCAATGACTTCATCAAAAATGTCCTGATGCACATAGAGGCGAGAACCGGCGCAACAGCATTGACCTTGATTAAAGAAAATTCCGCTGGCCGCACCTGCAATGGCGGCTTTTAGATTTGCGTCCGGGAAAATAATATTCGGTGATTTGCCACCCAGTTCCAGCGTCAGTTTTTTCAGGTTGCTGGTGCCTGCGGCTTGAACAATCAATCGACCCACTTCCGTAGAGCCCGTAAAGGCAATTTTATCCACGTCCATATGGGCGGCCAATGGGGCGCCGGTTTCTTCGCCAAAACCGGTGATAATATTCACGACGCCTTCCGGGAAGCCTGCTTCTTGAACCAGCTCGGCTAAACGGAGTGCTGTAACAGGTGTTTCTTCCGCTGGCTTAAGTATCACAGTACAGCCGGCGGCCAGAGCGGGTGCTAGTTTCCAGGCCGCCATCAATAGAGGAAAGTTCCAGGGAATAATCTGCCCTACAACCCCAACAGGCTCCCGGTGAGTGTAGGAAAGAAACTCGCCACCCGGTGCGGTGGGGACTGAAACCGGAATGGTACTGCCTTCAATTTTGGTGGTCCAGCCAGCCATATAGCGGAACATGTCCACGGCCAGCGGCACATCAGCAAATTTGGCCACAGCTAAGGGCTTTCCGTTGTCCATGGTTTCCAGTTCGGCGAACTCGGTCAGGTGTTGTTCTAAGAGATCCCCGAGCTTCCAGATGAGCTTACCTCGTTCAGAGGAGGTCATCTTGGACCAAGGGCCTTCAAAAGCTTTACGAGCGGCTTTGACGGCCAGATCTACATCACCACTGCCACCACGAGCGACCTTGCTAATTACCTGCCCTGTAGCTGGGTTTACCACATCAAAGGTCTGGCCCGATTGAGCCTCTACCCATTGGCCACCAATAAAAAGTTTATGTGTCCGATTCAGGAACTGATTCGCCTGATCGCTGATGTTATGTTTTTCTGCAGTCATAGTCATTATCCTAACAACCCCCAAAGTTACTAATAACGAGCATTATCATATGGATAACTTCCTATAATCAGCCTGTAATGTCAAGAATCTCCAGCATCCCAATCCGGTAGTTAATCGCTTAAAATCCGCTGAGCTATGGCTTCAGCAATCACCTGATTTCCCTGAGGCCCTACATGACACCAGTCAATATAAATTGGTTTGTTTACGTTATCGAGCGTATGGCCTAAAAAATACACGTGCTCATCCTCTCGTCCGCTGAATCGTTGCTTGGCCGAATGAAATAATTGTTTCTGTGATTTTATCCAGACTGGCGACGCTTCATTGATAATCGCCTGCTCATGGGGGAAATTGTCAATCGATCGTGTGCCCGAAAACAGGATTGGCTGCCAGAAGAAATAGGTATCAAACCCATAAACTGGTTCAAGTGCGTGAACTTGCCTAATTAACTCATCGTAATAATCCAGTGTTAGAACAATATTCGTTTCAATTTTGGGTTCAATTTTCTGATCCCATATTTTGGTCTCTGGCGGGTTTAAAAAGCGCTTCAACACTTTTTGGTAATTGGACTTTTTAAACGCATCCAGCAAACTCTCGGTCATTGAAGGTGATTTAACCCGAATGTCCAATAATTCCTCAATATGATGAATTCCTCTAGGTTCGCCGGGTGAATAAACCGATGTGTACCCATCATTAGCGCCATCGTAAAAAATAACGATATCGGGCCGCTCTCCCAGGGTTAGTCGTTCCAGCAGATAGTTATACTCTTGAGTACTCATGTAGCCGATTTCGCCGAGATTATAGACATCGTACTCATCACCCAAAATCGCCTGAAGTTGGGAAGGGATCGTATCCACGTCTGGACTTCCTTCTCCCCACATGGTGGAGCCGCCTAACATGTAGATTTTTTTAGGCGGCTGTCCAGATTTACTTTTTATTGGCTTAACGGTTCGACGAAGTCCATTCTCGTCAACATTGACGAACTTCCCTGAAACCGGTAGAGAACGCCACAGGTAATGAGGACGAAACTCCCGAAGGCTCTGAGCTTTGGAAAATTCTTTTCCGTACTGGTATTTATCCTTAAATCCATCATAAACAGGCAGTTCTACGCGAGGGTCATAGTGCGTCTCACCGGTTAACCATTGTTTGACATCTGAAAAGCCACCCAATAAAAAGTGTCCTAATATTAAAAACACGACGACTGTACCGATATTAGAGGTTAAGATCCCTAAGGTGCTGGCTAGTTTACTAAAACGGTTTTCTTTTTGGCGTGTCATCGGTGGGTTCTCACTTTGCTTAATGGAATGGCCTGTTTGTCTAAATCATTCAAACAGATCACCATTCTCCTGGACAGATCTTTTATAATAGATTCATGATTTGCTTTACGGATGGAGTAATCTACTTCATTAAAAACCCGTCAAAATAAAAAATGCCGAATAAAAGGATATGGACCCCATGACGACTCCCGAAAGAGAAACTTTTAGTCTTGATGTGTTTGAGGTGTATGAACGAACCCGGCGGTTCCTCTGTACACCTCAAATGATAGGCGCTTCTGAGGCAATGGGTTCCCCTTTGGCTGAGGCGGAAATTGCTGTTCTTCGACAGACGCACCAATGGGTCGAAAAACATATTTTTAAAGTGGTGGAAAAGAAAAAGGGGTTAAAAGAAGCTGTTTGCCCCTTTGCTAGACCCGCTATGGATGCTCGCTTGTTGTTTTATTCGGTAGGTAAGCCTTCGGATCCATGTTCAAAAGAGGCTATTGCGGAAGAAATTCGGTATCATATGGCAATTTACAAGGAAATTAAGCCTAAGGATGCTTCAGAAAACCTTCTCCGAAGCATCATACTGGTTTTTCCTGACACGCCCCATGAACTTATCCTGGATGCTGTAGCCCTGAAAAACTCAGATATTAAAACGTCATTGATGGAAAACGATATTATGATTGGCGAGTTCTTTAAGGATTCTCCCTTCCCCGCCACGTGGGACGAAACTATTTTTCCGCTCCAGTCGCCGGTTCCTTTTTATGCCATGCGGCCTTTTATCGAAAGTGATTGGCGATTCATTCATGGTGAAAAACGCTGGCGGGATATTTACAAAAGACGGTTTGGCGAACCGCCTCAAGGGGATCAGTACAAATTGCCTGCCCGATTAAAAACCCTATTAGAGAAAGTGGGGGAAAAATCAAGGCGACTTTTTAAATAAATAATCCCACAAAGGCCGACATCATCAGCAATACTATTTTCAAATTAAAACAGGGTATAAATAAATGGAGCGACGGCTGATCCTTGTGCTAGAACAATTAACGCACCGAGTAAAAGTAGCATGGCAATCATGGGGGTGAGCCAAAACTTTTTCCGTTCCTGAATAAAATCTTTTAAATCTAAAAGTAATTCGGCCATTAGTAGGGTTTCTCCATTCGTTTTAGGGGTAATTTTTTGCTGGGTATCCGGTATGTTGTTAGGGTTGGATCGATGGTTCGCATCATGGGGTCCCGGCCTGCTATTTGCATGATAGCACCCATGGGCCATACCACGGCGTAGAACATGATGCTCAAAATAATTCGAGAGTTAATGGCCCCCATGACGGTGCCAAATTTCATCCAGCCTTTAAAAACAGGCGACAAGGCCTGAGGAAGAAACAGCCCCAGAACAGCAAAAACACCAAACACAATCCAGGGCCAAACAGGGAATGTTTCTGATGAAAGCCAGGGTCGGGCCATCCCAAAAATAATAAGAATTCCGGTGCCAAAAATCAGGCCAAATTCTCGTAAAACCTTACGGGTCGGTTGGGTTGATTTCGTGTGATTGATGAATGTTGTTGTCATTAGTCGAGTTCAAACTCCTCTTGCCATGCGTTGTCATTGGCTATCTTTGGCTGGCTTGTCTTTACCAGTAAATAGTTCTCTAGTACCAGATAATCCATTTCAGTTCGCATAAAACATCGATAAGCATCTTCTGGGGAGCAGACAATCGGTTCGCCCCGAACATTGAATGAGGTGTTGACCACGAGCCCGCATCCGGTTTTATCCTCAAAGGATTGAATTAATCGGTGGTAGCGAGGGTTGGTTGCCGAGTCCACGGACTGCACTCTGGCCGAATAATCTACATGCGTTACCGACGGAATTTTGGAACGAGGGACATTAAGTTGCTTAATACCAAATAACTGTTTTTGGACATCGGTCATTTCAATTCGGATAGACTTTTTGACAGGTGCGACGAGCAACATGTAAGGGCTTTGGCGGTCTAATTCAAAATAATCGGAGACTCGTTCTTTTAAAACAGATGGAGCAAAAGGTCGGAACGATTCCCGGTATTTAATCTTTAGATTCATGATGGATTGCATTTTTTGACTGCGAGGATCCCCAATGATCGAGCGTCCGCCCAGAGCACGAGGGCCAAATTCCATTCGTCCCTGATACCAACCCACCACATGCTCATCGGCCAAAATAGTGGCTAGTTTTGGAAACAGTTCAAGATCATCCAGTTTTTCATAGGATGCACCAACCGAATCAAGATAGGCTTTAATTTGGTCGTCATCAAATTTAGGACCCAGATAAGCACCCTGCATGGCGTCCTGTCCTTCAGAAACATGACGAGGCTGATCATAATATTCGTGCCAGACGGCCAGTGCCGCTCCTAGGGAGCCGCCTGCGTCACCGGAAGCGGGCTGAATCCAGATATCTTTAAACGGTCCTTCCCGTAAAATTCGACCATTGGCCACACAGTTTAAAGCGACACCGCCTGCCAGACATAAGTATTCCTGCCCGGTTTCCGCATGCATGGTTCGGGCCAGACGCAACACAACCTCTTCAGTGACTTCCTGAATGGATCGGGCAATGTCCATTTCGCGCTGGGTCACTTCGGACTCCGACGTGCGGGGAGGGCCATCGAAAAGCGTATTAAACTTTGTGTTGGTCATGGTTAAGCCTGTGGCGTAGTTAAAATAATCCATATTCAGCCGAAACGTACCGTCGGGTTTAAGATCCATTAAGTGATCCAGAATTTTCTGTTTGTAAATGGGTTTGCCATAAGGTGCAAGCCCCATAAGTTTATATTCGCCTGAATTGACTTTAAAGCCGGTAAAATAAGTGAATGCGGAATAGAGTAAGCCCAATGAATGGGGAAAATCTATCTCCCATAGCGGGGTTAATTCTTTTCCATGACCTACCCAAGCTGTTGTTGTACTCCATTCGCCCACCCCATCGAGACATAGTACCGCCGCACTTTCAAACGGACTGGGATAAAAGGCGGAAGCCGCATGGGAATGATGATGTTCGGTAAAGAGCAGTTTGGGTAATGCTTTTTCATCACAATCTGCTAATTGTGCCAGTTCTTTTTTTAACGTACTTTTTAAAAATAATTTTTCTTTTAGCCAGACGGGCATGGCGGCGACAAAGGACTGGATTCCTTTGGGGACAAAACTGAGGTAGGTTTCCAAAAGCCGTTCAAATTTAATCAGCGGTTTGTCGTAAAAAACCACGGCATTCAAATCCAGAAGCGAAATGCCTGCTTCATTTAAACAGTATGTAATGGATTGCGTCGGAAAGTCCGGGTCCTGTTTTTTTCGGGTGAATCGTTCTTCTTGCGCCGCGGCGATAATTTTTCCGTCACAAACAAGTGCGGCTGCACTGTCGTGGTAATAAGCGGAGATGCCTAAAATATAATTTGGAGAATCGGGTTTCATTAAAATCAGTCCGACCATTTTATTTAACTCTAATTCTAAAATTTAAAAAACTGGATCGTATGATTTTCTTAAATACCCTCAATCCCTGAATTTGCTTTTTACCCTTTGATTGTGAAGTTTCGTATCATCGACTTTTGTCATAAAATAAAACCATTAAATTGAAATGTAACAAATAAAGGCCTCTTTTTTCCTAATGTTGAGCGATTCTTCCACCTCTTCCCCTATTATTCAACTCATGCGTCCGGGCGCTTCGGGTGATGTCTTGATGACGACGGCTACCTTTCCGGGGCTTAAGGCCCAGGGGTACCGGATTCGGATGGTGGTTCATCCCAATTATGCCAATGTGATTGATAATAATCCCCTGATTGATGAGCTGATTGTTACTAGAACAGCCAATCGGGAAGCGGTTTTAAAAGCTACAGAGCATTTGGAAAAGGCGGAAAAAGCGATTTACCTGCGCTACCCGTTTTACGCCAAGCGAGATCTCCCTGAGCATCCGATTCCTATGCATATCACATCGTATTTTTGCGATGCTGTCGGTGTTCCTCGCAGTGATCAGCTTCACGTGGAATTGACAGACGATGAATTAGTCTGGGGTGAGCAATACAAAGAGATGTTGCTGATTCATACAGCGACTTTATGGTCGCCTTACAAAAATTGGCCATCGGATCGCTGGCAGAAACTGATCCAAAAAATTAAAAAAAATCATGATATTGAGATCCGGCAAATTGGAGGTCCAAAAGATGAAGCGATTGATGGTGTTGAGAAAATCCAAAGTCCGTCGATTCGACACGCGATTGCGGCACTTAAGTTTTGCCGATTGTTTATCGGATTAGACAGTGTGTTTAATCATGCGGCGCAGGCGTTAAAAAAACCTGCCATCATCTTATGGGGTAGCACTCACCCGCAAGGCCACGGTTATAGCCAAAACATTAATTTAGTGAATGGTGTCGTATGGCAAGCGGAGATGGGAACGTTTGGCCCAGCCCTGAACTGCCAACCTTGTTATCGGGAGTACTCTGGTCCGGGCAATAATAATAACCAGCGAGCCTGCCCTTACACTGTCCCCTATCCCCATCATGAGCTTCCTAAAAAAATGCACCAACTGCCTGAAATTAACGCCTGCATGGCAACCCAAAGCTTTGAAAGCGTGTATTATCACGTGAACCAAATGCTTAACAACCAACCTGTTACACAACCCATTCGGGACGATGTTCTTATCTCTTTTGCCTGATCCAAATAAAAAAATTAATTATTAGGGGTTTCCAGTTCTGGTGAGAGTTGAGCCGTCATAATATACGCATAGATTAGATCCAACTGTTCCTGATTCAAGCTGGCTTCTGGTCCCATGCGGGCAATAAAAGCGGGCCATTGCTCTAAGGTATATTTTTGAGGCTCTATCCGAGCATGGCATCCGGTGCAGTTTGTATTATAGAGTTCTTGTGCCTGATAAAAAGTTTTAGGGTCCAGTAAGTGTTCTGAAAACAGGCTTTCCTTACTAGTATCCTCGTCCTCATCAAAAAAGACCTCACCTTTTGTCGGGTTGGTTTCGGGTAAGGTCTCTTCAAACAGCAGATTATATTCTTCTTGCTTTTCAGGCGTTATATTTTCGAGCAAATCCAATGAAGCGTTTGGTGATGGTAATTGCTCCAAAAAAACTTCCGCTTCTGTCATGTTTTCAGGTTCTGGTTCATTCGTTTCAAGTTTAAGGTTTTCGGACCATACGGTTGGAAGAAACCAACCGATTATTCCTAGGCTTAAAAGCAGTATAAAAATAAATAATTCTTTTTTCATCTGTCTTAATTATTTAAAAACTAAACGTCAGTTGAGTCAATAAGGCATTACTCATATGCTTATCTTTAAAGCGAGAGGGGGAAAGGGTTGCCTGGTATTCACCTTTAAGAAACACTTGTTTGTACAAATTATACCGAACCCCGGCCGACATGCGGCGGTAGGTGGTTCCGGCCAGAGATGAGTCGAGGTTAACGGCATTGTAAGCGAGGATACCCTTCATCTTCTTGCTTAGGTCATAGGCCGCCTGAACATAATATCCGCGAACATTAGATGGAAATTGGGTAAAGCGAATACCCTGGCTATTCATGCCTTTCCCTCGTTCAAAATTGGCATTGGCAAATTCAGCGAGCAAAGAGAATCGTTTGACTTTATATCGGAAATCGCCCGAAAGAAGCCATAAATCCTTACTGCTCCGAACATCATACTTTTGAAACAGAGAGGCAATACCGATATTCATGTTCTTTATCGGCTGAACATCAATTCGTCCGAATATGGCTTTGTTATCATTATTATCTCGAAGGTGTTTATTATTAGCTGTTCGGTGGGGGCGTAAATTTCTCAGGCCCTTAAAACTAGGGCTGGAAGCTACTGGCATGCCGGTTCTCTGCCCTGAGCTGATCAGATCTGTAAACCCATTTAAGACCATCAAATCATACTTAATGGGGCGTTTCTTAGAAATCGGCAAAGTCCCGTAAATGCCCACGCCCAAATCACGATAAGTGGAAGGAATCACCAGTTGATCGACAAGTGGCCGATCTACGAGTAAGCGGGAAGGTCCGTCATGATTCACGTTAGTCCAGGTTAGGTTCGGAAGCATTAGCCCACTACGTACATTGAGCCATGGACGGTGTGCGTAGGTAAATGCCGATTCTTCAAGTCCGACAAAATCAGCCCCGGCGTCCTCATATTCTACTTCTGCGTACCAACTGGCTTTCTTTGTAAACTGAACATTGGTTCGGAGGTTTACCCGACGTAAGTCAAAGAGATTTCCATCCCCCTTTGCTCCCAAAAATTCGCCTGTAAGTGGTGCATTGGAAAAAACACGTCCGCCCATTTCTGCGTAACCCGATACCGTCGTCCGCTGTGCAATTGAGTTTAACGTCGCGTTTTGAACTCTGTTTTCTTGAATATTTCCTTTAATTTTGTTGGTATTGGCAGCAGAGCGGGCCTCTGTCCGCTCAATTCGGGCCTGTAGAACCTTGACATGGTGAATCAGTTTGGCCTGAGCCTCCAGCAGGTTTTGTAGATAAGCGTTAGCGTCTTCAGCGGATAGGTCTTTTTCAAGTGTTAATGGCCGATCGACCATCAGGGGAATAACCGGCGCATTGGGATCCAGAATGAGTGGCGTGATTTTTTCGCTCTTGATAGGTGTTACGGATGATTTATTTTCTGAAAAAGCTGGAAAAATTAAAGCCGATAGTGAGAACACAAGGGTAAATATTGTTATTTTTTTAAATAAAATGTTGGTTTTGTGTTCTCTAAATTTTGTTGTGGTCATAATAAAAAGCGCCCTTATTGCGAATAATTCTCACAAGTATCAATAAACCATAATTGAGAATTCTTCGCAATAGTTATTTTTGGGTGATGGTGTTAAAAAAGCACAGGGTGTGAGATGGATATCACAGCCCTGTGCTTTAGGTTATTTAATGCTTGAAGTGAACTGATTATTTCATACACTGGCAGGCGAGTTTAGGGTGTTCATGGCGGAACCGGCTTTGAACCATCCGATTTGCTCTTCACTCAATGTATGACTTACTTCAAAGGAGATGGTCGTGCCATCGGTCTGAGTAACGGTTACTTTCACCGGCTTACCGGGCGCTAATCCCAAGAGTCCCTGAATGGCCACTTTATCGCCTTTATTAATTTTCTCGTAATCAGCTTTGTTCATAAAATGCAAGGGAAGCACGCCTTGTTTTTTGAGATTGGTTTCATGAATTCGAGCAAAGCTTCGGGCAATAACGGCCTTGGCTCCCAGTAATCGAGGCGACATAGCAGCATGTTCTCGACTACTGCCTTCGCCGTAATTTTCATCGCCGACAATAATAAAGCCTTGACCGATTTTTTTGAATTCCATTGCCTGTAATGCCCATGTGGAAGCGCCTCGTTGCACACCACAGACATCCATCATTATTGGGTCCGCGACTTTACCGGTGGTCGCATCCACGGCACCTAGTAACATGTTATGGCTGATACCGGAAAGGTGACCTCGTAAGGGGAGCCAGTCTTTTCCCGCAGGCGAAATATGATCTGTCGTGGTTTGACCTTGTGTCTTGAGAAGAACCGGGACATCAACAAAATCCTGTCCATCCCATGTTTGAAAGGGAGCTAACAGCTCTAACCGTTGACTATGAGGGGAGACTTCCACCTCCAGACTGGAACGATTGACAGGAGGTTTCAGGTAGCCGTCGTAGCTAATTTCAAACCCTTTTTCCGGCAACTCTGGAGCGACAGGGGCTTCGAGCTTGACCCCATCAATGGTATCCTTCATGGGGTTAAACGTAGTTTTTCCGGCCAAGGTCATTGCCATAACGAGCTCTGGACTTCCGATAAATGACAGGGTGCCGGCGTTACCATCGTTCCGCTTCGGAAAATTTCGGTTGAAGGAGGTAATAATTGCATTGGGTTCGCCGGGCTTGAAACCTGAACGATCCCAGTTGCCGATGCAAGGGCCACAAGCGTTGGCCAGCACCATGGCACCTACTTTATTAAAGTCGGCTAACTGACCGTCTCGCTCGATGGTTTTACGTACTTGCTCGGAACCCGGCGTAACCAGCAGACTGGCTTTGCAGGTGAGTCCTTTTGCAGAAGCTTGCCGGGCAACGTGGGCGGCTCGTTCCAGATCCTCATAAGAGGAGTTAGTGCAACTGCCAATGAGTCCGGCGCTCAGATCTTCGGGGAAATTTTCTTTTCTCACTTCTGCCGCGAATGAGGATAGGGTTCGGGCTCGATCCGGCGAATGCGGGCCAACAATATGAGGCTCGAGTGTGGAGAGATCAATTTCTACCACTTCATCATAGTATTTTTTAGGATCAGCCAGCACCTCGGCATCTGGTGTTAAAAAGGATTTATATTGTTCTGCCAGTTCGGCTACGTCGGTTCGTTCAGTCGCTTTTAAGTAGCTGGCAATTCGTTCATCAAAAGGGAAAATCGACGTGGTAGCCCCGAGTTCGGCCCCCATGTTCGTGATGGTGCCTTTCCCGGTTCCGCTGATGCTAGCGACGCCTTCACCAAAATACTCGACAATTTTGTTGGTGCCGCCCTTGGTGGTTAGTTTACCGCACAAGTGTAAAATGACGTCTTTGGGTGATGCCCAGCCATTGAGCTTACCTTTCAGATGAACCCCAATCAATTTAGGAGTGCGCACCACCCAAGGGAGCCCGGCCATCACATCTGCCGCGTCAGCACCACCGACGCCAATAGCAATCATGCCAGCACCACCAGCGTTGGGCGTGTGACTGTCTGTTCCAATCATCAGGCCGCCAGGGAAAGCGTATTTTTCCAGCACCACTTGATGAATGATGCCGCTTCCCGGTTTCCAGAAGCCCATGCCGTATTTAGCGGCGGCGGAACGTAGGAACTCATACACTTCTTTATTATCGCGCGCGGCCCGTTCATTATCGACTTCCGCTCCTTCTTGCGCTCGAATTAGGTGGTCACAATGGACGGTTGAAGGGACAGCGACATCAGGTCGATTGGCTTGCATGAACTGGAGAATAGCCATCTGAGCTGTGGCATCCTGCATCGCCACCCGATCCGGTTGGAGAGCAATCATGGTTTCGCCTCGTACGATGGTTTTTGGCATCTCACTAGGAATAATATGAGCGAATAGAACTTTCTCGGCCATGGTCAGAGCATTTCGCCCTAAAATCAGGCGAATTTGGGCATGGCGTTCTTCCAGCCCTTGGTATACTTTTTTCACCATTTCAAAAATATCAGATTGATTCGCCATGTGCGTTGCTCTCCCTTTCCTAATCATTCGATACAGACCTAGATACAGTCTATTCTACCGGGAGCATTCCCGGAGTTCAAGTGAGAAACTGTGATAAGCTTTATAGAATCAGATTCTAATCGATGAGGACGGTTGGCCTTAATATGAGAAAACTTACAATCTTGTCGCTTCTACTTGTTTTAACTGTTTCGCTGGGCGTATCTTGGGGAGAAAGCCTTAAAAAGCGTTTCGAGGCTCGTAAACAAGAGGTTTTTTCAGAATCTTGCGATGGCTGTGGTGTTTTTATGCCAGCAATCGATGCCATTTTGTATACTGAAATTGCGGGAAAATATAGTGAGGAAGAAAAACCGAAAAAAGCGATTCAAGCGATTGATGCGGCGATAGAGTCATTGCCAGCAAATCCCTCTCCGGCAAAACTCATTGCTATTCAAGGAATTTCTCAATACTTGGCCGAAGAAATTAAGACCAACCCGGAACACTTCTGGACTCGTTTGGAACCCCTTCTAAAGGCTTGGATTGAAACGGATAAGGCTCTGAATGGACGTTACTTTCTCCGTGTTGGGGAAACCTTGGAGGCTCTGGGAGGTTTGTATCTCCACCAGGAAAGATTTGATGAGGCCGAGAAAAGCTATCTGGAAGCTTTGACGGTCTACTCCCATCATTCTATCAATGAACAGGAAGAGAAGAAACAGATTCCCGTTCTGACCAAGCTTGCCATGGTCTATTTTTTAAAAGAGGAGTATTTACCGGCGCCTTCTATGGCTCGGCAGTCACTGGCGATGCAACGGCGACTCAATCAGCCTGATGATGCGTTTACGCTACTTAGTCTCTCTATCCTTTTCAAAATTTATTCAGTCAGTGATCGTCCTGAGCTGGCGGTTAAGCCCGCCCAAAAGATACTGGAACTACGGCAGATCGAACGATTTCCAGAGGACTTGAAGGAACTTCAATCCGAAATACCTTTTTTGGCCATTAAAAAATGGTTAGAGGATTATCATCGGAACCGAGCTAACTCATCATCTCCCTCTTAAGGATGTTGGGTCAATCCTAGAGAGTAGCCTTTAACTCTCTTAGGCCGATTCGGTTTTAGGCGTTTTGTCAGATAAAGGGATAATCTCTGCTAACGGCTTTTTCTTTTCAATCATCTCTTTTGTAATGAGAATCGAAGTAATATCTTCTCGTGAAGGGACTTCGTACATAATTTCCAGCATAACTTCTTCGACAATCGAGCGGAGGGCCCGTGCCCCTGTTTTTCGTTTAATGGCTTCTTTAGCAATCGCTTCTGCGGCACCTTCGTCAAAGGTAAGCGCCACATCATCCATTGCCAGAAGTTCTTTATATTGCTTGAAAACTGCATTTTTGGGCTCAGTTAAAATCATAACCAATGCTTCCTCATCCAGCGGATCAAGAACGGCATTGACCGGGATTCGACCAATGAATTCAGGGATTAGGCCAAATTTTAGAAGATCATCCGGCTGGAGTTCTTTTAAGAGTTTAGCGGTCTGAAGCTCTCGTTCAAGTGATGACTTGGGCATGGTGTTACCAAAACCAAGGGATTTTCCCGTAACAACACGACTTTCCACGATTTTATCCAGTCCAACAAATGCACCACCACAGACAAAAAGGATATTACCTGTGTTAATCTGAATGAATTCCTGATGTGGGTGTTTCCGTCCACCCTGAGGCGGCACATTGGCAATGGTTCCTTCAATCATTTTGAGAAGCGCTTGTTGAACCCCTTCGCCGGAAACATCACGGGTAATGCTTGGGTTTTCAGATTTCCGGGCAATCTTGTCTATCTCATCGATATAAACAATGCCCCGTTCGGCTTTGGCGGCATCAAAATCGGCGGCTTGATAAAGCCGGAGTAGAATATTCTCGACATCATCACCGACATAGCCCGCCTCGGTCAGGGTGGTGGCATCGGCAACAGCAAAGGGAACATCCAGCATCTTGGCTAATGTCTGCGCCATTAAGGTTTTCCCGCTGCCGGTAGGGCCAATGAGAAGAATATTGCTTTTTTGAATTTCGATATCGGATTTTTCGGCATGGGCAATATTGTGATTGATACGCTTATAGTGGTTATATACCGCAACCGAAAGAATGACTTTGGCATCTTCCTGACCGACAATGTGCTGGTCTAGAAATTTTTTAATTTCCTGAGGTTTGGGAACGTTACTCATCTCTGGAGGAGCAACGGCTTTTTCCCCTTCTTCTCCTTCAAAAAATTCTTCATCCAGAATTTCGTTGCACAGTTCAACACATTCGTCGCAAATGTAAACTTCCGGGCCAGCAATCAATTTTTTAACCTGATCCTGACTCTTTCCGCAGAATGAGCATCTTAAACGGCTATCTTCCTGTTTTGCCACTATCAGCGGTCCTCCGGTGTGTTTCTAAGTAAAATTACAAGTATTTCAAGGTTTTTTGAGAAGATGGAATCATGTATTCTTTATTCTACTCTTCCTTCTTCACCTCTTCAACCTTTGTGATCACACGATCTACCATACCGTAGGCAACACCGGCTTCGGCGTCCATAATATAATCCCGATCGGTGTCTTTTTCAATTTTCTTCAAGGTCTGACCCGTGTTGTTGGCCAATATTTCATTCAAAATTTTCTTCATCCGATTGATTTCAGCCGCCTGAATTTCAATATCGGTTGCTTGACCCTGCGCACCACCAAGAGGCTGGTGGATCAGGATGCGGGAATGAGGTAGTGCCATCCGTTTGCCTTTGGTTCCGGCGGATAATAGAAAGGCACCCATGCTAGCGGCTTGACCGAGGCAGATGGTGTTGACATCAGCCCGAATATGCTGAATGGTGTCATAAATAGCAAAACCTGCGGTTACACTACCTCCAGGGCTATTAATATAAAGACTAATGTCTTTTTCGGGGTTGTCCGAATCGAGCAGAAGCAATTGGGCAACAATCGAGTTGGCAACATTATCATCGATGCCTGTCCCTAAAAAGATAATCCGTTCGCGAAGGAGACGGGAAAAAATATCAAAAGAGCGCTCACCGCGGCTAGATTGCTCGATAACAACAGGCACAAAAGAGGTGGGGCTTTGATACTGGCTAATAATACTATCTTGCTGACTCATGCTAATCATGTTTGTTCTCCAACGCTCATTATCTATCGTACTAATTTATTGATTAAAACAGGCTTATTTTATTTACTCCTCAAGGACTTCAAATTCCTCGCCTTCGAGGACAGAAGCAACGGCCATTTCTTCCTTGCCTTTATCAGAAGAGTCTTCTTTTTCCTCAACGAACGTAAATTCGGATTTTTCGCTAAGAAGCTGGACAATCTTCTGGCTGAGAATCTGATCGTTCATCGACTGGGCTGCGCCAGGATTATTGGCGAGTTGTCGCATAACGGTTTTTTCATCGGCATTGGCCATCTTACCGAGTTCCTTAACCTGTTCGGCGAACTCATCTTCGGTGACGGTCAGGTTTTCTTTTTTAGCGATAGCACCAAAGACAAGACTGGTTTTAATTCGTTGACCTGCTTCTACCAGAAGATTATTCCAGACATTTTCCTGGCCTTGCAATTCAACAAATTGCTCCCATGAGTGGCCTTGTCCTTGAAGCCGCCCTTTCACTTCGTCCATGAGTAGTTTGGCTTCTCGATTAATCATACTGTCAGGGAGGTTGACTTCTGCTTGTTTGACCACTTCTTCAATCAGGTATTTTTGCTTTCGAAAAACGTTTTCGCGCTCAATACCTTCTTCAATTTGTTTTCTAACTTGGTCTTTCAGCGCTTCAACATTTTCATAGGGTCCCATCTTTTTGGCCAATTCATCATCTAGCTCAGGGACTATCTTTTCCTTAATTTCGTTTATTTTCACCTTAAACTCAGCGTCTTTACCTGCCAGTGTCTTATCGTGATACTCTTTCGGGAAAGTGACTTGAATTGTGAACTCTTCAGCAATTTTATGATCGATGAGCTGTTCGGAGAAGCCTTCAATAAAGGTATTGCTTCCAAGATCCAACCGGTAATTCTTGGCCGAACCCCCTTTAATGGCTTCGCCTTCGACACTTCCTTCAAAGTCGATATTGACAATGTCGGTACCGTTGGCCGGACGATCGATCACGGTTTCTAACGTTGTCATCCGCTCAATAAGTGCTTGGAGCTCTTTTTCTTCGGCATCTTCATTGGGCTTAAAAGAAGGAACCTCAATTTTAAGATGGGTTAAATCTGGCAGTGTGCATTCTGGTCGAAGTTCGACTTGTGCGGTGACGGTAATGCCTTCTTTAAGATCAAAATTAAACTGTTCAATTTGAGGTGGCGCCACAATGTCTAGTTGATGTTCGCTAATAACATCAGCAAAGGCAGGGGGCAGAAGACGATCGAGAGCTTCCTGTTTAATCCGTTCAATACCAACCTGCTTTTCAATGACGCCCCGAGGGGCTTTACCCCGTCGAAAACCGGGAACATTAATCCGTTGGCTGATTCGTCGGCAAGCTTTATTGTATTCCTGGGTGGCTTGCTCGGAGGGGATTTCGATATTGATTTTGGCAAGACTTTGTTCTTGCTTATCGACTTCTGCTTTGACTGTGACCATGTGAACATCCTGCTAATAAAAAATAAAACAGATGGAGCGGGAGACGAGATTCGAACTCGCGACATCTTCCTTGGCAAGGAAGCATTCTACCACTGAATTACTCCCGCTTATCCGTTGGCTGACATTCTACTGTGAACTCTCTTGGAAATGCAAGAGGCTTTTTTAGGGGGATTTTTAGATTATTTAGATTGATTGGAGTATCTGGACATTAGGTTTTTCCTCTAGAAATAATCCGTAGGAACAAGGTTGATTCGCGAGACCACTGTCATGGCAAGGGATTTTAGGTTTTGTAATGCTAAGAATGCCTGTTTTAAAAACAACCCGAGACTCTTCATTTTTAAATACCTTTTTGTGCAAATCCTCCCACTCAAACTTTTCAGGTGTTTTTTTAAGCCAGTTTTCAAAATGATTGGTGCTTACGTGGGGGTTTGTAAATATACCTTTTGGAATAATCGCTAGAAGTTTACCCCCAGGCTTTAATTGATTATAGGCATGTTTTACATGAAATGCGGCTTGTTTGTTACTGTAAGGTGGATTCATGATGATGCGGTCGTATTGACCTTGATGTTCAAAGAAATCAGTACTGACAAGATGGTATCCTTTTTTGATCAACTGGCTCCGGAGTCCTGGATCATACTCACCAATGAACAATTTAATATTTGGAATATCCTTTAAAAGCCCAGCAATATTACCGGTGCCGGCATGAGGCTCAAGAACACTCATGCCTGGCTTAATATCTGCCGCTTCAATAAGTTTTTCTACGATCTGAGGCGGTGTTGGGACACAATCCGAGTTTGTTTGCAATCGCTCAGGGAAAGGTTCTCCAAAGCGAATCATTGGTTTTGGAGAAAAGCGGGATGATGATTGAGCAGAGTATCCTGCAATTGAGTGAAATGAAGCGGATGTAATAGACATTGGGCTAACCCCCCGTTAAACTGGCTTTGTTAAGGGGTCAAAGTGTGTTCAATGAGAATTGATGTTAAACTTTTAAAAAATGTAAAGCTTCATTACTTTCGCCTAAGGAGGTTCGTTGTTTAATGAAAAATGATTTACCTGATCAGGCCGTTGCGGCCTTAAAAAGCGGTCGAAAAATTGAAGCCATTAAAATCGTCCGGGAAACACAAGGTGTTGGGCTGAAAGAAGCAAAAGAAGCGATTGATTGGCATATTGGATCGAATCCAGGGGCTTATCCCGCATGCGAGCAAAGCGAGTTAACTGGAGGGCTCTGGATTTTTCTTGTTATTTTAATCCTGATTGGGGTCGGTATTTTTTACTGGGTCGGTTGACTATCTTTATACGGGACTTCTTTTAGCATTTTTTCGGACAATTCTAGTATTTTAACGACAGAATACCCGTTATAACCATTGGTTCTCGGTGTTTGTCCAGATTTAATGCAATTAATAAAGTGCTGGCATTCCAACTTAAGTGGTTCAATGGCCAGATACTCAGGGAATTCCTTAATAGGCTGGCTTTCATCCTCTTTTTTAAAGACTTGGAGCTTTCCTTCACCCAGGGTATCATCCAGAATAGCTGTCCGCTCACTGCCTCGAACAATTAATTTCACCTGTTTATTGGGGTCAATCCAGCTTGTATGTACGTGTCCGGCGATGTCTCCGGGGAAGGTCAGCTCAATATGAGCTACATCCACCAACCCATCATCACTGGTTCGATGTCCACTCGCAGAAACAATGCCCTTGGGTTCCATATCCAGCAAGTAACAAAGCATGGAAAGATCATGAGGGGCTAAATCCCAAAGAACACTGGTATCAGGGCGAAAAGGGTTGAAGTTAAGACGGTCACTCTGAATGTACTTTACTTTTCCTAGGTAACCTTCTGATATTAATTGCTTTAATCGGTTAACCGCTGGGTGATAAAGCAAAAGATGACCTACCATGAGCGTTAAATCCAGATTTTCAGCCATATTGAAAAGGACCTGGCAGTCTTCAACACGAGTTGCCATTGGTTTTTCAACGTAAACATGTTTTCCAGACTCCAATGCTAGCTTGGCCAAGTGGAAATGGGTGTGGCTTGGAGTGGCAATGACAATGGCGTCAACATCCGGGGATGTCAAAAGTTTACTGTAGTCACTGGTCATTGAAATATCAGGCTGATATTGCTTTCCTATTTCCTTCAATTGCTCTTGATTAAGATCACAGATACCGTAAAGAAAGTTCAAATTGTGGAAATTTCGGATCAAGTTTCTTCCCCATCGCCCACAGCCGACCACAGCCACCTTTGGGCTTGTCGGGCGTTTGGTCAGCAGGCTGTTTAAAGGGGAATCCGTGGAGCGAGTCATGGGGCAAGTCATCCAAGCGTTTTAAAGGTTTTTATGGGAAAATCAATCAAACCATCTTATTTTACTTCTTTGTAGACTATCACAAACGCTTTGTAAAAGCGGTTGTAAAAATAGTTAACAGACCCTCTCTTTCACTGATTAAAAGGTCTTACTGTGAAATTTTTACGTAATCTTCCTACACAAACCCGCCGGGACGCTTGGGTTGAAGTGGATTTGGATGCGATTGAGCATAACGCATGTGTTATACGGAAGACCATTCCACGCTCAGTTGATTTAATGGCGGTTATCAAGGCTGATGCATATGGGCATGGGGCTGTCATGATTATTCCAACACTGGAAGCTTCTGGTGTTTCAATAGTTGGTGTAGCGGCCATTGATGAAGCCATCCAGATCCGGCAAGCTGGGCTGGAAATTCCCATTCTTGTTATTGGCGCTGTACCCGATTGGGCGGTTCAGATGGCAATAGAACAAGATATTCAGTTGACGGTATTTGCTCCTAACCATTTGGATAGTTTAAAAAAAGTCTATGAATTGACTCAAAAGCCGGCCAAAGTTCATATTAAAGTAGATACAGGGATGCACCGTATTGGTATTCATTGGCAGGAGGCCGAGGCATTTATCAAGGCTTGCGAAAGCCTGCCCTTTATTCAAATTGAAGGGGTTTTCAGTCATTTGGCTTCCGCTAATGATGTAACTTTTACCCACACTCAGCGTCAGCGATTTCAGCAAGTTTTAGAGGGCTTGGACACCCTTCCTCCCCACATTCACTTGGCTAATTCAGCAGGTGCACTTACATTTCCTGAGACACATTATAATTTGGTACGCTTAGGAATTGCTTTTCTGGGCTATGGGGTACCAAAAGCTCTGAACCTAACTCCTGCCCTTAGTTTGAAAGGACGAATTGTTCACCTCTACGACCTTCAGCCCGGTGAAGGGGTTAGCTATGATCAGAGCTATAAAAATACCGGAGACTCTTCCAAGAAGCTGGCTGTTTTACCTATTGGTTACGCTGACGGGATTTTTCGAGCCCTTTCTAATCAAATGGAAGCACTGGTTCAGGGGCATCGAGTACGGCAGGTAGGCTATATCACCATGGATCAAATGATGTTTGACGTAACGGATGTTCCAGATCTTTCTGTCGGTGAGACCATGACCGTTATTGGCAAAGACAGTGGGGAATGTATATCACTCTCTGAGTGGGCAGGAATATTAGGTACCGTTGAATATGAACTGATGTGTGCGCTTCGGGTTCGCTTGCCTAAAATCTATACACGGACTGGAGGTGTCTAGTCTTGTCACCTAAAAACGCAAGAAGCACATTTTCAGGATGAGCGGGTTTATTTAGGTAGATCCTCAATATTTTGTTTGTTTCGTGATAAAACAAATTTTTGAATCCATATTTACCTCTTTTTAAAGCAATAGTTTTGGGAAAGGCCAACCGCTTTAATGACTTCGCTTCCTTCACATCCTCCTGCTAAAGGTTTTGGTCAACCCCTTTTTTCGGGTTACAGACTTCAGCCTGATGGGAAAGCTTCGCTATTTTTGCCGGGTTTTTATAATAAAGAGGCTAAGTCCGAGTATCAGGTAACCGTTAAAAACAGGGCAGGGGATGTGTTTAATCTGGTCAGAAAGGGAGATTACTGGATTACCAAAGCCAAAGATCGATTTTCTCCTGGTGATGCCTATCAATTCATGGTGGAGTGGTTGAACCCTGAAAATCAAAAAAAAGTTCAGATACCCGTACTTGATCATGTGGAAACGGTTGTTGATAAAGAAACAGGTGAATCTTTTAATCAAATATCATCTTTAGAGGCTTCTGCCCCATCACAAGTTGATATTATTGCTAAATTACCCTTAGACCGATGGGATAAAAGCTTAACGGTTTTAAAACTCCCTCAAAAATCTCTGGAAGAAGGCTCTGAAAAGCTTCCCACTCTTTTTGAAGTGATTGAAGGGCTAAAAACATCAGGTGTTTCCGGTATTGCTTTAAGCCCATTTAGCGAGAGTCATTCAGGAGAAATGAGTCGCTTTCTGGTCGATGATCCGTATGTGTTAAACCCTCTTCTGGCTAAAGAAGGGGCGTTAAAAGAACTGCTGGTTTCGAGCATTAAGGATAATACCCGATTTTTCGCCTCAGGGATCTTTACAAACCAAGGGATAGCTGGGGTTCAGTACCAAGCAAATATTAAACACCAATACCGCTCTCCTTTTTGGAACTGGTTCCTCTTTCCTGAATCGCGGAGAGCAAAAAGTAAGGAAGGGCCTTACGCTTACCCTGATGAGGCTGAGAAAGCCAAAATGGCGTTGGGGTTTTTACCGTTTCAGAATACAAGCGATTTTGAACAGTTTGATTATCAGATTATTAACGATCCAACGGATGAGCCTGAAGAGATAAAAGGGTTTAAGAAGCCGGTTTATGTTGAGTTTTACAATCCTTTGATCGGGAAGGAAGGGGTTGAGGAGGAATATGAAAAACAAGGGAAAAAGCTGTTTGATTTCAAGTGGCGAATGGAAATATCCCCTGAAGAACTTGCAGCTCATCGAAGTGAACTTTTGGAAATAGAAAAAGAGATGGGGCGTCCGGCTACTCCTATGGAGCGAAAAGCGGTTTTTCTGGAATGGAAGCGTTTTAAAATCGTAACGCCTTATTACGATAAATCCGCTGAGAAGTGGCGAACCAATCCGATGGTCGCCAAGCTAAATATTAAAAATCCAGAGGTCGTTGACCATATTACTCAAGGGTTTCTTCACTGGACTCACCGGGCTCAAAATATTTATGCCGATCACATGGCTCGGACTCTTTCAGAAGCGGCAAAAAACGATAAAAAAGTGAATTGGCCTTTATTAATAAAACAATTGGGCTATGAGGTTCCTGGCTATACAGAGAAGGAGCTTTTCTCCGAATTTTTAAAATCAGAAAAAACATCTGTAAAGCCGGAAGAAACGGTTTCAACGTTGGCGACTGCGATTATTCAAGATTATCCGGTGTTTACGCTTCCTTTTCCCACACATTTTAAACAGATTTTAACGGCACCCAACTTTCAGAAATATCTGATGGAGGAGCCTAAAAGTTTCTGGCCTCAGTTTTTTATGCAGATATTTAAGCCTATTATCTCGCTGTTCAGAAAAATCCCGGTTGTTGATCGATTTTTTAACGGGTTAGAACAGAGCTCGCTATTTACATCCGTGCCTTTTCATATTCATTTAAAAGATAAATTAACAGAAGTCATGAATGGGCTTTCAAAAGAGGCAAAAGAAAAACTGAATAATCCAGATTTCTCAGGCATTATGGCAGAGGAGTTAAGCCAGTTTTTTTATCTTCATTTATTGACAGGACAAGAAAAAATTGATGCCAAAAACGTTGAAATTGGTTTGTATGAAACGCTAAGCGACCATGTATTGGTATCTGATCCGGTATTCGGTGTTCGTCCCCTTATTGATGAAATGAAAAGTCGCCTCAAAGACATGCCTACTGAAGCGCTTGTAAAAATGATTGAGGAAAAGCTGGCTTCTTTTGATAGCCAAGCGCTTTCACTGGCTTGCTTTCTTGTTGATAAGAAAGAATTGGGGATTCATTGGCAAATGAATGATTTTGCCGATGTGATCGATCTGGATCAAATTCGAGCAAAGGAAACCCAAGATGAGCGAAATAAAGCTTACCTTTCGGCTATTGAGAGCTTAGCCGTTCCTTTTTGGAAAGAAATTAAAGATAGAATTCATAAAGTTTCACCAAAGGCCATGCTGATTACTAATTTAAACTATGATGAAACCCTGTGTGATTGGGCGACGTTTCAGAGAGTAAAAGAAGGACTGCTTAAAAATAATATTTTTACGAGTGTTTCAACCCCGTCCAATGGTGTAAAAAATCCTGCTTCCCTATTTCATGGAGTACCTTCTTTCGATAGTATTGGCTATCAACAGAGTACACCAGATAAGTATCTCGACGATGTTCTTCACCCCATGAGTCAAACCGTATCTTCAGCTCTTTTTAAGCATCACTTAAATACCCTTCAAACAGATTTAAAAAGTACCTTGGCTCATAATTTATTGTTCAATCCAGCTATCGCTCATATGGATAAAGCTAAGAACTGGGGATTACCCGATTACTTTAGGGAAGCGGTTCAGGAGTTTAAGCTTAAAAAATGTTTTAAGGCGCAACGGGAAGAATTAAAAATGTTAGGAGTTGAAGATGTTTCAACCCTATTGGATAACATCATCGAATCACTCGATAGTGTTGACGAGTTGAAGGAAGGTTTCTCACCTCATACGCTAATTTATCTAGGAGGAGAGAATGAAACGGGTTCCTTAAAAGGTGCAATCCCGCTAGAAATAAAAAAGAATTTTGTGGACGAGTTTTTGAATTTATTTACTCTCGGTTCAGAAGAGGAATTAGATAAAAATTCTCAGGGTATTGAGGATAAAGGGCAAGAGAAAAAAATGCTGTTTATCTTAAAAAAAGCGCTCCTCGATAGAATGGCAGAGCCGGCTACGGATCGTGCCATGCGAGCCGTTCTGGTGAATCAGTTCGAAAAACTCCCTTTAGAACAGTGGGATAACTTACTTGGGGGACTTGTTTCGAATTTACCTAAGGAGAAACAGCCCATTTATCAGGAAGCCGTTGAAAAAGCATTTTATCAGAGTCTAAATAAAATAATTGAAGAGCAACGTTCCCGCTTTGGAAAGAAATCCATTGAGTCCGTATTGGCAATGGTCTTTGATGATCCTGTTTTTTACAAAGAGTTGATAAAAGAGCTAAAAGAAAAATCTGTTGAACCTTTTGAATTAAGCCGCTTCAAACCGTTTTTGGAGAAACTAAAAAACTCGTTATTCCATCAGACAATGAGTGAGGTTGAAGATAAGGTACTCCGTATGGTAGCCCTTGAAGCCGCTCTCCCTGGAAACCTGCTTCTGGATATTCCTGATTTATTTGCTCAAACTGGCTCGACCTGGCTAAGGAATCGAGTGGGGCGAACCGGGGAAATTAAAGCTTTTCTTAAAGATAGGATGCCTCATCCAATGGCCCGTGAATCGTTTGATAAAATTTCAAAACTGTTGCGTTTTAGAAAAAAGTATCCTGCATTGTCTCAGGGCCATTTATTTTCTCCAATAATCCACAAAAATGACACGGTTCTGCCGATTATTCGAGATGACGGAAAGAATCAGGCCGTTATGTTGATTAATACCGGAAAGCCTCAAAACAACCTAAGGCAAAACTTGTTGGGAGAAGCAGGAATCTATAGTGAAATTGAGGCTGCCCAACCCACCGTTAAAAATTACCAGCTCGATTTATCCTCACTTAGAATCTCGCCAGGAACCCAATACAAAGATGCGGAAACCGATGAACGTTTTGTTGTCCAAACAAATTTTAAACTGGTTCCTATGAACAAGAGAAAAAAAGGACTGGCTATTCAGACATATCGATTACTCATTCGGGTTAATGAGTCAGAAAACGGATAAATTCTTCAATTTCCGGATTTTTCACAGAGAGCCACGGCCAGCCGGTGGTATGATAAGAAGGTATTGTTAGTTTATGGGCTTGATGTCTACGTCATGCTTCAATTGGTATTCAGGCGTTTACTTGTTGGTTTTTCTACACTGTTTGTGGTGATTAGCCTGACGTTTTTTTTGATGCGCTTTCTGCCAGGAGGCCCCTTTGATCGGGAGCGACAAATTCCACCGGCGATTCAAGCAAACCTCGAAGCACGCTATCATCTGAACGAACCCTTATACGTTCAGTATGGCTTGTATTTGAACGATATTTTCCATGGGGACTTAGGGCCTTCCTATAAGTATCAATCCCGTCGGGTCAATGATATTGTAGCGGAATCTTTCTGGAACTCATTTAAAATCGGGCTTAGTGCATTAATTCTTGGCACTTTGGCAGGGATTCTACTGGGCACACTGGCTGGAACCACTCAAAATCGCTTTCTGGATGGGCTTCTTTCGCTTTTTGGCATTTCCTCGCTTTCCATGCCTTCCTTTATTTTTGGCGGCATGCTGGTCCTATTGTTTGCCTTAAAGCTGAAGTGGCTTCCGGCGGCTCGGTTGGAAACCCCTTTGCATTACTTGTTGCCCGTTTGCTCTCTAGCCTTGGTTCCTTTTGCCTATGCTTTCCTGTTGGTTCGAACCAGTGTGCTGGAGACCCGCCGAAAAGGATTTGTTATGATCAAGCGAAGTTTTGGCATCAATGAAACCACGGTGGTGATGAGTCATATTTTGAGAAACTCCCTTCTGCCCCTGCTTTCTATTATGGGGCCACTGGCTGCCGCTATTGTTACTGGCTCTTTTGCCGTCGAGTTTATATTTGCTATTCCGGGTCTGGGAAAACATTTCATTACTGCTGTGGGTAATCGGGACTATACCCTTGTTATGGGCATTACACTGGTCTTTAGTGTTATTTTGATCTTGTTCAATACGCTGACAGATGTTTTATATGGTGTACTAGATCCTCGGCTTCGGGAGTCTGCAAGAGGGGAAGGGGATTAGCAAGTTTATGATCCGAACGAATAACCGCTTTAAATTGACTCTAAAAATGAAGCTTTGCCTTGGTTTCTTACTTCTTATTTTGGCAATGGCTTTTTCTGAGCCCCTACTAGGGCTTGACCCCGTGTATATTCATCCCGAACAGTCCTTATTACCGCCGGGTTCTGGTGGCTATTGGTTTGGGACTGATGACCTAGGACGAGACCTCTTTGCTCGGCTGGCGGTCGGTGCCCAGATATCCTTGTTAATTGGCTTTGCAACAGCGTTGGTGGCCGTGGTTCTGGGTACCCTTTACGGAACGTTTTCCGCTTATTTTGAAGGTCAGGTGGACACGCTAATGATGCGAATCATTGATGTAATTTATAGTTTACCAGGGCTGATGATTGTGATCTTATTCAGCGTCTTTTTTGGACGCAGTGTCATCAGTCTGGTTCTCGCACTGGCACTTTTTAGCTGGCCAGATACGGCTCGGATTGTTCGGGGGCAAGTGCTTTCGTTGAAGCGAGAAGAATTTATTGAGGCATATCACAGTCTGGGTGGCGATGCTTTTCGACTAGCATGGCAACATTTTCTCCCCAATTTAATGGGAATGATTATTTTAACGACTGCTATGACAGTTCCCCGTGCAATTTTGACCGAATCAACTTTAAGTTTTATTGGTCTGGGAGTGGAGCCACCACAAAGCAGTTGGGGGTCATTGGCCAGCGAGGGTTGGCAACTGGTTCGGGTGGCACCGCACATGATCCTCTTTCCGGGGCTACTGATATTTACAACCATGGTGATTTTAAATATTCTGGGCGATACCCTTCGGGAGGAGTTAGAACCTCAACAGTAAGGCAATAAAAGAAAAATCCCTCCTGTGAGCACGCAGGAGGGTGGAGCGAAATGTACTAGAGTTTTAGATCGTTTACCGGTAACGGTTTTCATTGTGGTTATAATCGCTGGATACCCGGAAGGTCGATCTTTCCCCATAGCGATTGTGTTGAATGGCCTGATTCATCACCTTCTGATGATGAGCTTTCTGGATGGCCTTCTCCTCTCCCGTTTTCTTCTCTTTAATCATCCCAGCTAATCGACTCAGGGCTTCCTGAGACGAACCGGTTCGATGATAAACCCCCTCACAAAAACGTTTAAAGATATTCTCTTCTTCGGCAAGGCATGGGTCACAAAAAGGATTGGCTGTTGCTTCAAAAACGATGCCACACCCTTCACAGTGGGACACATGATGCCCACCTAACCTGCGTAGTTGGTTGCTTTGTCCACAGAATTGGTAAATTTGCCGTACAAATTGCCAAGCTTCTTGTTGGGTTTGAAAGGGATAAGACTTTTGTCTTTTAGTATACCCTTCAGTCTGCATTAATCTGTGTTTACTCTCTTTTTTTATTATTGTCATCTCGCTCTTTTTACCCCGTTTTTCTGATTCTTGTTATTAAAATGATTCTCTTGTTGCTTACCCGTATTATTCCCTTCCCTTCGAGCAAGCAACCTTAGCCCATGGGTCTATTTCTACATAAATAGTATAATCCCATGGGTTAACATGCCAACTCATCAATTAACTAAAATCGTTGGTTGATTAATTCTCTATTAATTCCGATTACTTGCTTCGTGGCATATAATGGATCGAGTTATCTTTAAAATCGGAAACTTGTTGATTGTCTCTTGAAACTTTTTTATTCCAGCTCATCATTATTCTGGTTATTGCCAAGGTTTTTGGTCAGATTATGCATCGACTGGGACAGCCGTTTGTTCTGGGAGAACTTCTGGGTGGCGCCCTGTTTGGTGTCTACGGACTGGGTCTGATTCAGCATTATGAATTGACCGAATTACTGGCTCAAATTGGCCTGATTATTCTCTTGTTTGAAATCGGTCTAGAAACCGATTTGGATACTCTGATCAAGTTAGGGCCGCGTTCCATGATGGTGGCGCTAGCGGGTATTGTTCTTCCTTTTGGGGGAGGCTTCTTTTTTGCTCAGACGATGGGGTTGGAGACCCTACCTGCATTGCTTATTGGTGGCGCCTTGAGTGCTACAAGCATTGGTATTTCTATTCGAGCTTTAGCCGAACTAGGCGAGAGTAAGAGTGTTGAAGGACAAGTGGTCTTGGGCGCCGCTCTGATTGATGACGTGGTGGGCCTGCTTATTTTGGCTATTATCACCACCTTGGCCAGTTCCATGGGAAAGGGCGGGGAGGTTTCGCTGGACATTCTCGGATTGGTCATAACATTACTGTTCCCAATGGTAGCTGTTTTGATTGGTTCCTGGTTAGCCAAGCCGCTAATCACTTGGGTGGACCGTATGACGGTTCGAGGTGCTACAGTCATCATTTCGCTGGTTATGGCCTTTAGCTTTGCCTATGTTGCCAAGTTAATTGGTAGTTCACCTATTATTGGCGCGTTTGCCGCCGGGCTTATTCTGGCACGTACCCACCGCTCCAACGAGATTGAAACTCAGTTGAAACCTATTGCTGACTTGTTTACCCCTATTTTCTTTGTAACCATTGGCGCGTCCCTTAATATTCAACTATTAAACCCGTTTGATGCGGACAATCATTCTATTCTGTTGATTGCCTTGGGGCTTTCATTTATCGGCTTTTTTACCAAGTTTGCCAGCGGTTTTATGTGTCGAGGCGAAGGGATTCGTCATGCTATTATCGGTGTATCCATGGTGCCTCGAGGGGAAGTGGTTCTGATTTTTGCTAACATGGGTCTCAGTCAGGGACTTCTCTCTCCAGAATGGTTTGCTGTGCTTATTCTCTTGATCTTTGCTACGGCGACTTCTTCGCCTTTTATTCTGAAGCAGATTTTGGGCAAGGCTTCTCAACAGCTGGATCCATCTCAGCTTAGCCTTTTAATTCCTGGCCACAGTAGTGAAGAACGGTTATAAAAGATTGAATTGTTTTAGCGCTTAAAACCTGTTCATCAACAATAGACTCTCCTCTAAAGAAGTGGGATGATAAGGGCATGGTGAAAGTCGATGGTTTGAATGAAATAGATGAAGTGAAAAGCAGTCCAATTTCACCGGCTTTTGGGCAGGTGATGCTGGATGTAAATACAACGGCTCTTGAGGGACGGACGTTTACCTATAAAATTCCTGAGGAACTCCGCTCCGAAACAGCGATCGGCACACCGGTCATGGTGCCTTTTGGACGACAACCGGCCTTGCTAGGTTATATTGTGGGATTTTCTGAGGATCCGGGTGGTACTTTCTCTGTACGCGACATAACCGATGTGCTGGATAATACGCCGATTTTCGACGCCGGTTATCTGGGTTTTTTAAAATGGGTAGCCGATTATTATGCGGCCTCGCTCTATCAAGTGCTTCATTGCGCTTTGCCTTCCCATATCCTCCAGAAAATCCGTAAAGAAATTGCTCTGGAAGAACATGCTATTAACCCTTTGGTACTGGAAACGCTCGATCCTTTTGAGCGACGGATCATTAGCTATCTACTATCAAAAAAACGAGCTTTTACCCCTAAATACCTTGCTGGGCAATTAAAAGTGCCTCTTAAAAAATTCAATCAGTCGGTGATTCGTTTAAGAAATCTGGGGATGATCCGAGTTCATTCCAATGTTAGTCAAGCTCCTGCCCCTAAACGACTCAAACGGATCCGTCTCCTAAAACCAGAGGCTGAAACGCCTAAACAGCGTCAATTGCTGAGTTTGCTCGAAGACCAAGGAGGAATTGCCTTCCAAAAGGATATAAAAGCTTCCAGCGGCATGTTGAAAAAACTGGTTGAACAACGAGCCATTGTGATTGAAGAATCGGAAGTGATTCGGGATCCTCTGGCCTATCTGGCGTCTGTTGGAAAAATTAGAGAGTATACGCTTTCCAAAAATCAGCGTCAGGTCGTTGATGCGGTGATGGCCCGGAACGAGCCAAATGAAATAAGCCAACCCCTTTTGCTTCACGGCGTAACGGGCTCCGGAAAAACGGAAGTGTATATGAGCCTCACGGAAGAAACACTGACCCAAGGGAAATCGGTTTTGATTATGGTGCCTGAAATTGCGCTGACATCTCAAATTGCCCGTCGATTTACAGAACGGTTCGGGCAGGAAAACATTGCCCTGTGGCACAGTAATCTATCTGAAGGTGAACGAGCGGATACTTGGCGACGATTAGCTCGAGGTGACCTGAAGATTATCATTGGCGCTCGATCCGCCGTATTCGCTCCTTTAAAAAATCTGGGTCTAATTATCATGGACGAGCAGCATGATGCCAGTTTTAAGCAGGAATCGCCGGCTCCCCGCTATCATGCCCGAACGCTGGCCGAGGAACGCGCAAAACGATTTGGGGCAAGACTGGTTATGGGGAGTGCCACTCCGGATGTGGCGGATTATTATGGGGCCCGGAAAGAAGGGCGTGTTCTTCGGTTGACCGAACGTTTTGGCGGGCGATCATTGGCTCATGTGCAGGTTGTGGATATGAAACGTGAGCGAAATCGTGGGAAATCGGGTATTTTATCGCAAGAGTTACAAGAGGCACTGGCTCATAACCTGAAGGCCGGAGAGCAGTCTCTGGTCTTGATTAACCGACGAGGGTTTCATACCTTAATCCAGTGTCAGGACTGTAACACTGTGTGTCATTGTCCTTCCTGCGATGTATCACTAACCTATCATCGGCATGAAAATCAGGTTCGATGCCATCATTGTGGCTATACGACAGTCACGCCCCAATTTTGCAATCAATGCGCTAGTAGTCAGATTATTCAAACCGGAACAGGGACTCAGAGGGTGGAGGAAGAGATTAAAAAATATTTTCCTGAGGCACGTCTTTTACGGCTGGACAGTGATGTATCCATGAAAAAAGACGCCTTTCGCCAGATTCTCGATGGATTCTCCGCCGGTGAAGCCGATATTCTGGTGGGAACACAAATGGTGGCCAAGGGGCTGGATATTGCTAATGTGACCCTCGTGGGGGTCATTAATGCTGATAGCAGTTTTTATTTGCCGGATTACCGCTCAAGTGAACGAGGCTTCCAGTTGCTGACTCAGGTTGCGGGTCGGGCGGGTCGAGGAGAAAAAAGTGGTCGGGTGGTTTTTCAAAGCATGGATCCGGCCCACCCGGTGATGCGCTTTTCAAAGGAGCAAAATTATGACTCTTTTTTTGAGTATGAGACGCTTTCTCGGCAAAACATGTTATTTCCTCCTTTTTGTCAGCTGTTTCGGATTATTGTGATGGGACTGGATGATATTGTGGCCCATCAGTACGTACAAGCACTGGTAGAACACTTGAAACACCGCATTTCCCAAGCCTCTGAAAGCATCGAGACCCTTGAAAAGGGGGAGAAAACCCTTGATCAGTCCATGTTGCTTTTGGGGCCTGCTCCCTGTGTTATTTCTCGGATTCAGGGGCAGTTCCGCTATCACTGCCTTATTAAAAATAATGCTGGTGCAACCGGACACCGACTGATCACGGATTTTTATCAATCGTTGAAAACGCCGGAAGGTATGCGCATTATTCTTGATGTCGATTCGCAATCCTTGCTCTAGCCGAGCTTATAGAAATCGATCGGGAAAAGCAGTCTCAATAGAAGGGTTTGTTTAGGGTCTCTGACCTAGAGTGTAATGCTTTCTTTACATTTAGCCGATTCTCTTAAAGTTCTGCTGAATTTTGTCGAAAAACATGGAGAACAAAAGACTAGAGAGTTAGGTAACATGAGGTATTTGGATTCAGGTCAAATTTTTTAAATTTTTATATTTGTGATTCATCAAGTGAAGAAATATAGGCTCAAGCAGTGCGTTGGTTATATGACCAGCACACATTGGGGATTGTTTCGCTTCGAATCAGGCAATGGAATCAATTATTATCTCGTGCAGAGTCACTAGTGGTGTGAATAGTCTGGGTGGACTGCAAGATAACCCGGCCTGAGCGTTCGAAAATTGCGTATCGGTTTCCTGCTTGGGCCTCTTTTCTATTTAAACGAATACGGAACAAAACATTCAAATTTTTCTTGTTTTTTGCTATGTTATGGCTTATGAGTCAGCCGTTAAAATTAATGAGAGAAAGCTTTTCCCTACTTTGGGGTCGCTTATCAGTCCTACTTTTTCCGGTGGTGGTCTTTTTACTGGTCGTCGATGTGATTCGTTCTCGTGTGATGTTTGTATCAGCCGTAGACTGGCGCTGGTTTCTGGTTTTAGGGATCCTCTTGCTGTTGAAGGCCGCTTTTGCGGCTGGCTGGTTTAATATGGTGTACGAAGTCACTGCTCAATCCCGCTCTCAAAGAAAACAAGGGGAAGGGGATTCCTTTCAAAGGATAACCGATACCTCATCATCGAGCAGTGCCTTCCCAGATGCCATGAACGATTCGTTTGGTTTGCTAAAATCTTTTTTTCCGGGGGTTGGGGATTACTTTTTACCTATGGCGCTGGGCATATTACTCACAACCGGAGTCGTCTTTCTGATTTTCTGGTTGATTCAGCAGGACGTGCAAAACACCATCGGGTATCCTCATGCTATTTTTGAGCGACTCTCTGAGCTTCTTGCGGAAGGCCCTGAAGGGCAAGAGGAGATGCAGACGTATATTAATACCATGTCATTGACGGATCAAGAACGGTTATCACTCTTTCTAGAAAAACAACTGTTGGGTGTCTTTGGCTCATTGGTTTTTGTCTTCCTCACCATGTTCTGGATTCCGATCTTAATGATCCGTCGAGTCAATGTTTTTTCGGCTTATGGGCAAAGCCTCCGTTTCTTTTTTCGGGATCCAATTCGCTTGGCCTTGCTTGGTCTGGCTTACGGCGGCTCCTTTTTTTCCCTGATGTTTTTGGCCTTGCTGAATCCTCTTTTAGGTATCGTTTGTCTGTTTCTTATGATTTTTATGGGCATTACCATTGGGATTTTCCTGTTTCTTTATGTCTTTGATGTTGACGATAAAGAACGGGGTGGAATCGCTCTTCATAAGGATTCTTCGGGAGAAGAGGAGAGGCATTAAATCTCATGGCCCTTCCTCCCAAAATTATTGCCGTGGTAGGACCCACCGCGACCGGAAAAACCGCTATGGGTGTTTCGCTAGCCCAATACCTAAATTCAGAAGTTATTTCGGCAGATTCTCAGGTTGTTTATCGAGAGCTTAACATCGGGACAGCTAAGCCTACTGAAGAGGAAATGGAGGGCATTCCACACCACATGATCAATCGGGTGGATCCGGTGGAAACTTACAGTGTGGCTCGCTATGAAAAAGAGGCGACAGTCATTTTGGAGCGCCTTTTGACAGAAGGGAAAACGCCGGTTGTGGTTGGTGGAACCGGCTTTTATATTCGGGCCTTGTTAGAGTCCCATTTTGTTCCCGATGTTCCTCCTGATGAAGCGTTTCGCCAGGAAATGAGCCGACAATCTGCAACCAAGGGAGCGGAGTATTTGTATCAGTTGTTGCAGGAAAAAGACCCGGAGCGGGCCGAGGCCCTTCACCCCAATGATACATTCCGGGTCATTCGTGCCTTAGAAATTATTCATCAGACCGGCCAAACCGTTCCCAAAGCCTCTGAAGCCAAGCTCAAGCCTTTTGATGTCATCTGGATCGGGCTAACTTATGTCGACCGGGATCGACATCGAGCGCGGATTAATGAGCGGATCCAGGCCATGTTGGAAATGGGCTGGCTAAAAGAGGTCGAGCTTTTGCTTAAAAAATATGGGCCTGATGCTGAAGCCTTAAAAGTTTCCCACGGTTATCCAGAGTGGGTGCAATATCTACAAGGCGATCGAACCTATGAAGACGCGTTGGAGCAAATACAGATTAACATTCATCAGTATTCCCGCCGCCAGATGACCTGGTTTAAGCGTAATCCATCGATGTCTTGGCAATATGTCGATAAACTTGAACCTGCCAGCCTGATTAAAAGGGGGATCGACTGTGTGGGCAAGGCATTAGAATGATCCTAATTTTTGATTTAAAATGTTTACTTTCCGTCACCCTTGGAGTGTGATACATGTAGTGCCAGAAGTCTGTGAGAGACGATTCTTATTAAGATTGTAGTGTTTATTCGGTAGGTCGTTCAGGATGAAATCCTTTGGCTCATCTCCTAAGATTTTAAACGTCGTGATTGATGAACAGGCGGAAAAACCTTTGAATCAAGATGCTCTTGATACGTTGGAAAATGAACTGAGCTTACGTGAATTTTTAAAACCTGCCCTTTACAAAACCAAAAGCAATCAGCGGGTTTTTAAGGATTACCTGCTTTCCCCCAAGCCCTTTAAGCTTGAAACCAGCTCGAACTAACAATAAGAATTATTAATATTAAGAGTTTTATAGGAAATTGAAGTCCTTGAGACGTTTTTTCTAACCAGATCCATTCTGATTTCGTTGGAGAAATACTCTCGTGATGTCCTTTTCCTCTCATGCTCAACGGCTTGCTCAAGTGGTTCCAGCTAATCAAAAGTCTTTTGATTGGTTTTCCAAACAAGTTAAGCGTCCGGAAAACCATTTGGATAGCTTTGTTCGGCTTTATTTTGGTGGTGAACAACTTTCAGCCGAAGATAAACAGTGGATTGAGACACTCAAGAGCGAGGCGCTCGATGATAGTAATTTGACATTAGAGCGCTACTTAAAAACGCATACCCATGTTTTTGGTGAAAAAGAGATAAATAGCGGTCTTGAAGCTTTTTATGAAGAACTTCGCTCTGTTAATATCCCCGAACTAAAAAACAAAGTGGATCGCTTAAAAAACCTTGCTAAAAAGCACCCGGAAAACGCCGATATTCAGGTGCTTTATCAACGAAATCTTAATCGATTTGTAATGGCGAGTTTTAGTGAACCCCTCCAAGATTCTTTTAAAAACTTAAACCAACAAAAGGCGAATATTCTCGAAGAAAATCAGGGGTTGATAAAAAGAACATTAAAAACGATTCAACACCGGCGGCGTCTCAGCAAATTAATCCCAAGAGAACAATCGGAATTAAAAGCGTTGGGGCTTGAGAGTTTTAAATCGGAACTCATTGGCCTTGATATGGCCATTTTGAAGTCGGAGACCTTACCCAATTTGCTTGGGTTAACCGGTAAACTCTATTGGCAAACGATTAAAGATAGCTTAGCTGAACAGGGATTACCAACAAGCGGGTTATTATACCCATTAAGTATTTATAACATTATTTTTGACGAAGGGAATAATCTGGTACAAAAACATTCCGTTAGCGATCTGGTGAATAAGGTGAGAGAAACAGTGGATCAAAACGGTCAAGGCAAAGGATTGAACCTAAATTTCAGCGAACTAAGCACCCCTTTATATATTAAAACCCAGCCTGGTACAGGACAATTTACAAATAATTTGGATCCTGCTAAACGCATATTCTATGATTTAAGCCCTAAAACAGGGGAGGATCGGCGAGCCCGTCAAACTCCTCTGGACAAAGGCCATCGCGCCATATTCACAGTACCCGAGTGTGGCGAGAGCTTTTTAGAAAAATGTCGTGTCTTTTTTCATGAATTGGGTCATGCGTTTCATACTGTTTACAGCCTCCCCGAAGCTCGCTTTTCTCGTTTGTATTCAATGAATAATGCTGTCACAGAAACTCACGCTTATCTTTTTGGGAATTTGAGAAGGAATAGTCACTGGCTCATGAATCGAGTGGGTTTATCATTGGATGAAGCCCGGGTGGAAGTTAGTCAAATAGCACTGGAAAATTTATACGATTTTAGAAGATTGATCACCACTCTAGACTTTCAATTGTCGCTGAAAGATGATACACCGGTTGGCAATAAGTCTAAAGTGTTTAAAGCGTCGTTAAGAGGCAACACTGGGCTGATCGGCTGGGCTAATGACTGGAATATTCATTTAGATTTCTGGTGTCTAAATTTGGGCTATTTGATGGCCCATACCCTCTCAGCCCAATTGGAACAAAATTTGAAAGATCAGTTTGGTTCCCCAGAACATGATGGGGAAGACTGGTACGAAAACCCGGAAGCGGGTGCTTATTTAAAGACCCTTTGGGCGAAAGGAGTCCCACCGGTTCAGGTTTTTGCCAAAGAGTTAGGGCTGGATCATCCGCTGGATCCAAAAGCTTTTATTCAAACCATGGAAAAAATATTGAGACCGAAAAAGCCTTAAAAAAACTTAACTAAAACTAAAGAAAGGGGTTTCCTCGTCGATACCAGACGAAGGGAAGCACATTATTTTTTAGGCAAAATTCGGGAACGCAGGGTATGAGACATTCTTTTGGACAGGTGGCGACTGAGTCTTTTTTGCTCTATTCACTAATAGGCGTTACTGCCATTGGTGGACTTACCTTGCTGGGTAATGATTTATCCAATGCGCATGAGGATACTGCCAATCAAATTACGAATGCAAAAGGTTTGTATAAACTACTGGATGTAAAAGATAAGAGCACGACGGCAACAAACCCGGACACCTCATCAGAAACAACCCCTTCTTCAACGGGTAATGTTCAAATAGTAACAGCGAACGGCACAACGATTAACCTAGAAGGTTACTCTCCATTATTTTCCGAGTCTATTGAAACCACGGGAGCAAATGGAACAACACTCAGCCTGTATTCAAGTCTTATGAATATTGCTCAGGAACTGGAATCAGCCGGTGAAGTTGATGCTACTCAAGCTAATTTGCTCAGAGATCTGGCCAATCAAGGTCATCGGCTTGCTGAAATTGAAGGATTGATTGAAACGGCCGCTCAGCAAGCAAGTAGCGTGTTTGACTATAATTCTGTTGATATTCCCTTTGATGGTCAAACCTATAAAACATTTGAGCTAGAGGCGTTGCTGGGCTGGAGTGCCAATGGTTCCGCCACGCCAGAGAATATCGCTTCCAATTCCTTAAATGCCACTGGAGCAAGCCCTGAAACCGCTACGTTTATTGCTCTTTACGAGTCAGTTCTTGCCTCAGGCGCATTGGACGATCCGGCTGTTATGGATATTGTTACAGGGCTTTCGGGTGAAATCGCTTATCTCACCGAGCTGACCGAACATGCTTCGGCACTTGTTGGCCGAGAGGAAAAACCGCTGAGTGAATTTAATTCAACCATGGTTTCTGAAACAACGCATTATGATTCCGAACTGATTTGTAATGAGGGCGATGGAGCAGAAGATACCGGGGTATCTTGTCCTTAAGTTAAGAGTATTTACCGGGCATATAAAGCGGAGTCGATGGTGGCTGGGTTTTTTTCGGCGTCCAGTTCAGATTCTTGTTGAATTTCCTCAATCTCAAAGTCGAGTTCAGAGGCTTTTTCTCCCATTCTGACTCGTCCATCGGTTAGTCGTTCAGCATGCAAAAGGAATTCCGCCGTGTAAACGCGGGCAACATCGCCATTTTTAACGTGATAAAACCGTTGAATCGTCTTGCCAACCATTCTATCCCCATCAACGGTAACTGTCGGTTGCTCGACCATAAAATCCCGCTCGCTGTTTTCTCGTCCAAACAGGATACGGAGTGGATTTCGTTCAGGGAGGAGTACTTTATGATGAAAGGTAGCCGTCCGGTTTTTAACTTCATCGACGTCAATGCTGGCCCGGGCACCGTTATCAATGTTTGAAATATAGACACTTCCACCCATCTGCGCTAGTTCCCAGTTATTGTAGCTCAACTCAGGGATCCCGCCGGGAATGTCGGTTTTCGTTAATTTGGCTGTCACGCTCCACCGACCATACATGGCATCTGGGAGAAAACGGGTTTGGGTAACGCTCAACTCAAAGGGTTTCGATGATTCAGAAGGGTTCGTCTGAATGGGTTGCGGGGTCTGAGGCAAATAGGGCTTAAATTGTTTAGAAGGTTCAGGGAGAGATTGAAGCGGAGTGAGTGAGACGGCTGGATCCGCTTCCAGAGTCTGCCCCGCCACAATGGATGGTGGTCCTGAAAAGGCAAGCAGGCAAGCGAACCCTGCAACTAGTAATGGGCGGCCAATACCTGCCGGTTGTTTTAAAATATACTTAGTGAGTGGGTTTGATTTCAAAAGAAGGGTTCTCATCCATTATTTTTATGATTTCCGCTGGGTTTTCAAGGGGCTGAATAAAGACTTGGTCTACCCGGCCATCCGTTGGACCTGAATGACACCAGTCTAAAACCAGTTCCAGATTATCAGGGATTCCATACAGTATCGCCTCGACCCGGCCATCCTGTCGGTTGCGGCACCAGCCGGTTACCTGATGGGTAACAGCCTGATACTTTAGATTATACCGGAATCCGACCCCTTGAACGAGGCCGGAAATAAAAATATGTCGAACGATTTTTGAATTCGGGTGAATCGTGTTCATCATTTTTTACAAGCCTACATTAAAGAAAGGACGTGTTCCTGCCGAAAGGATCTAATAATGAGGAATAAACCCGTCAAACCAGTGCATGATGATGGAATGACATCCTTCCCTTTTTAAAAACGGATTTATTGCCAATTCAAAGAATATGGACATCATTGTAATACCGATGATTAACGAGCGAAAGAGGTTTACATTGCTGAATCGAGTTTTATCCACCCTTTTATTTATTTTTTTTATAAGCACAGGAAGCACTCTGGACAAGGCATCCGCTGAGGTAACACTGAGTGGTAGCATTGATATGTCCGTTCAGCAGACGGAAGCGGTTCAAACCAGTCAATCTCCAGGCATCGTCGGATTAGATATGGTTATTCGTCCCGGCGCCTTTCCCGTTGTTAGGGATGTGTATCGTTATTCGCCGGCTCATATGGCCGGTGTCCGTCCCGGTGATTTGATTCTGGCCATTAACGGAGACACAACCATGGGGAAAACCATGTGGCAAGTCGATCAGGAAATTTCAGATATCCCTGGAGATGCTGTTTACTTTACGATTAGGCGAGATGGTCGTGTGACGAACAAGGAACTGACAGTCGCTTCACTGGATGACGTTCACCCTGCCCTGCGTGCTTTATATATTAGCTCAAGCTATTAATCCAACCTGCAAAAGCCATTATTCTTTTTGAGGCGAACCTTTCTGTTCTGTCGCTAATAGCTATTAGCTCTTTTTTATCAAGCTTTTTTCCCTCGCTAGTCGGATGGTTAAGAATAAAAGTCAGTATTTTAATGGCATCTTCTACTATTTTCCGTACCGATAAAGGAGTAAATGGAGTAAATGGGGGAGGGTTGAGTTTTCAGCTTCCTCCTTCGATTTCACCTCTGATTCTGATTCAAAGCGTTCTATTCCACCATTTAAGGCGAACCTTTTTGTTCTGTCGCTAATAGCTATTAGCTCTTTTTTATCAAGCTTTTTTCCCTCGCTAGTCGGATGGTTAAGAAGAAAAGTCAGTGTTTTAATGGCATCTTCTACTATTTCCCGTACCGATAGATGAGGGGCTTCTTCTTGTCTCCTTTTGATCAAGCTTTTTACTTCATTGTAGTCCTCTTCCGTTAGTCTTTCTGAATCTTTATAGTCACGATGCGTCGGTGGGTCCGGTTCAGGCTGTCCCCGTTCCCATCCTTCGGTTATCCCTGCCCACCCTTCTTTATAATCACGATGAACCGGTGGGTCCGGCTCAGGCTGTCCCCGTTCCCATCCTTCGGCTATCCCTGCCCACCCTTCTTTATAGTCACGATGCGTCGGTGGGTCCGGTTCAGGCGGGCTCAGTGATTGGGCCGATAGGCTAGGTGTATAAAGGGCTAAAGCCATTAAAGCGGCAAGGGTCAGTTGTCTTGTTTTACTGTTTTGCCCAAAAAGAACCGACGATTCGGGTTGAATGGCTAGCTGAGAAGCACCTTGCTGGGGAGTTCTCACATTCTCTGAAATCCCTTGAAATCGCTGCAGGGAAGGGGAAATTGTTGTTAACGGCATGAGGTTATCCTTTTAGACTTTGCTATAAAAAGAGCTGTGGAAACAAATGCCGGGCAAGGAAAAAGATTGTTGTAAACTTAGGGAGTCGTTACAAAATTTAATATTTAAGATTAACCACCAGTTCTTACGATTACTTACCGCTTCGCTTAATGTCTATAGAGTTGTGTTTGGTACGGGTGTAGCGGTAATGACATGGGTTTTGTCCCAGTCTTTTCGTTGCTGGGTTCGGCTTTGATGGATTCGTTCAACAGCCAGTTGACGTGCCGCTTCCCAAGGGCTGAGATTTTTTTCCTTCGCGTAGTGGAAAACCCGCAATGTACGGTCGTAAATACCTTCTACCCGGCCTTTGGCCTGATCAAACGATAGTTTTTCAATTTCACATGCCACCATGATTAAGCCACCGGCGTTAATAACAAAGTCGGGAGCGTAGAGGATGTCACGGTCGTAAAGAATTTTACCAGCACTTTCCGTAGCAAACGGGTTATTGGCACCACCGGCGATAACTTTTGCGGTCATTTTTTGGGCGATTTCATCCGTTAGTAAGCCTCCAATGGCATTGGGCGAAAAGACGTCGACGTCCTGAAAATAGATTTCGCTGGAATCGCAGACTTGAACAGCCGGATAATGCTCTTTAATTCGAGAGATCGCATCAGCGTTGGGATCAGAAATCACCACGTTACACCCAGAATCCAATAGGTAATCAATAAGCATGAAACCCACTTTCCCCGCGCCCTGTACGGCAATTCTCAGCCCCTGAAGATCTTCACGGCCCAAGCGTTCTTTGACAGCGGCCCGAACCCCCTGGAAAACGCCCAACGAGGTTAAAATAGCTGAATCGCCGAGTCCGCCGTCTTCTTCTGCTAAGCCGACAATATGCTGACAGTGGTCATGCATGATTTTGAGATCCTTGGTGTCAGATCCGACGTCACCTGCACCGATATAGTTTCCGCCAAAGAGGGCTATTCTTTCAGCGAAGCACTTTAGAAGTTCCGGTGTCTTTTTCTGTCCTTCTTCCAGAATAACAACACTCTTCCCCCCACCCAGATTCAGCCCGGCGGCGGAAGCTTTGTAGGTCATGGCGCGTGAAAGCTTGAGAACATCCTGAAGAGCCGCTTCTTCACTGGGATAACTTTTCATCCGACACCCGCCCAAGGCAGGTCCAAGGGATGTATCGTGTATGGCGATAATGCCTTTTAAACCGGTTTCCTTATCTGAACAGAAAACCACGGCTTCATGATTTTTTTCGCGAATGAAGTCAAAATTGTTCATTATATATTCCCGCCCTAATCAATGATTTAAAGTGAATGTAACAGGAAGGAGTAGCCTGGGGATCCGATATACACGTTGGTCAAAGAAAGAACCAAGCTTAGCCCGTTTATATCAACAGATTTATTATCACTGCTGAAAAGGTCGGCGTCAATGTAGCTTGCGCTAATGTGTCCACTTTTTAAGTCCTGCACTTCCTGCCGGAGCCTTGCCAACTGGGTAATGTCTTGTTTCATTTGAAAGTATCTTTTTTTACACGCCTTTCCCCAAGGAATATAGGCACAATTGGGTGCCATCACCACAAAAGGCGTGTCTGGATAGTCTCGGCAAAATTGAGGGCGATCCTCATGAACGCCGCAGCGATTGTCTCCCTGAAGATAACGACATCGATAAAAAACGACATCATCGGCGTTGTTAGGAAAATCATCCAACTTTTCAGCAGCTTTCAGTGTCTTTTCCACCACACCGGGAACAATCGTTCGAGCTTCTTCGTGAGAGGCATAGGGGATCATAATTGAAAAAAAATTGCGGGCAAATTCATCGCCTTTCGCCGCTCGTTCCAGCAATGCCCAGTATGGTGTACTGGGAGAAACCCCTTTACAGCAATCCCCGGTACTGCAGCATTTGGGTTTTGGGATATTCAACTCTTTTTCAAACAGATTAGCCATATGGCTCTATTATACGAACCTATTCTGTTTCATTGGTTAATTTCTCATGAATCTGGTCAAAGTGGTGGAGTTATGGAACCGTGAACCCTTCTCGTCTGTGTTCTTATGATCTAATATCTACAGGGTAGTGGCCGTAATCTTCGATGCGCTGGCCGTTTAGTCGATTGAGTATTTCAAACCGGGCGTCTTCTAATACAGCAATCCGAGCGATATATTGCCTCTCGGTTTCAGAGCCTGATGGGCTCGTATGGAGGTTTTCATAACAACGTTCCAGATCTTTTTTAATCATAAAAAGCTCTTCTAAGAAATTATCCCGGTTTTCAGTTGTTACCCTCACACCTAGTAACGCCCCGAGGCGGTTTTTTAACTCTTTTTTTGTGTTCCAAAGAGATTTTACTTCTTTTTCTGGGAACTTCATCTCTTAAGCTTCCTCTTTTCACGAACAGAGTATTTATTACGGTGCAAAGCATCCGTAATGTATTTCTTCTTCTCTCTATATAAATTATCTCTATACTCTTTACATTAGAATAAAAACATTTCAATCCGCTAAATTGCCTTTAAGTCGCTCTGATCAAGGGTAAATCGTTTTATTTATTATAAAGTATAAAGAAATGTTAATTTTGTTGGAATCTGTCCTTTTTTTAGCCCAATTTACAGCCCTTTGGGTGGGCAGAATTGGTAAGATCCTTTATAATGGCTACTAGATCCAATTTTACGGGGGACGGCTTCCAGAATTAATATAGATTAATGGAAGAATTCTTTATTATGCATAAAATATATAAAAAGCATTTAATTTCTCAGATTATTAAAGGTTTTGCGTGCGATGCCGAGTAATTAAACAAGCTCAGAAGCAGATTCACCACTCAGAATCAGGAATAATATGAGAGGGAGAAGGAAGAAATGACCGATTTTAATAATTTAAACCGCCCACACATCAACCACAGTAATCCGCCATCGATTGGGGACGGAAGTAAGAAAGATGGTGACCAAAGCTCAGCTGAAGGTAAACCTCAGGCTGAACCAGCACCAGTTGCTTATGAGAAAGCGACCCCTGACAATATCTTTTCGGCTTTGCAAGCAAAAGGGCTTAGCCAGCAGGATAAAATTGCAGAGAGTCGTATTTCTGGCTCACTAAGCGGCTTTCCTTCTCCTGAGTCCTTTGCTCGGTTTGAAGCGCACCTTGATAATGAGTTTCCAGGGTTGACGCCGCTCCAAAAGTCAGACATTGCAGCCAACTACTTTGCGGGTTCGGTGGTTATTAAAACCGCATAACTTTCCTTCTTCGATCTATCCTTTAAAAAGAAGAGACATCGGTTATTCCGGTGTCTTTTTTAGTTGCAATTCACGTCTTCACTAAAGAACTCACTCTATTGACCGATGCAGGCAAGAGGCCGTAACGGATATAATCATCATGAAAAGAGTCCTTTACGAGACGGTAAGTCTTTAGTATGATTAGCGTCCATCCGGTGGGTACCGGATTTATATGAGAAAAAATGGATAAAACCTTATAATAATTGATTTTAGTATGAAGAGGGTTTAGGGAATTGACACCTAATACACAATCATCCGAAATGGAACAATCAAAAGCTCAAGCGTCCTCCGGGCGCGGGGAGAAAGTCCTTATTGTCGACGATGAAGCCAGCATTCGCCGTATTCTCGAAACGCGTTTTAAGATGTTGGGCTATGATATTGCGACAGCGGCGGATGGTGATGAAGCCTTGGATATCTTTGGCAAGTTTTCGCCTGATATTGTTATCCTCGATATCATGATGCCCAAAATGGATGGCTATGGGGTTACCAAAGAAATCCGAAAGCAGAATGAAGTTCCTATTATTATCCTGACGGCACTGGGAGACGTGGCAGAACGAATTACCGGACTGGAGCTGGGAGCGGATGATTACGTGGTCAAACCGTTTAGCCCTAAAGAGCTAGAGGCTCGGGTTAAGGCTATCCTTAAGCGGACCTATAATAAGAACGGCGGTGGAAGTAATAAGGAAAACAACAACCTGATCGTCGTGGGCAACCTAAAAATTGATAAGAGCAAGCGGCAGGTGTTCAAGAAGAATGAGCGGGTTCGTTTAACGGGGATGGAATTTAGTTTACTCGAGCTATTGGTTAGCAATTCGGGCAGACCCTTCTCCCGAAGTGAAATCCTGCAGCATGTCTGGTCTTACCCACCGGATCACCGTATTGATACACGGGTTGTTGATGTTCACATCAGTCGGCTACGCGCTAAACTGGAGAATGACATCAGTAATCCGGAACTGATTTTAACGGCACGCGGCATTGGATATATGTTTCAAAAAATCGACTAAGTCCGTTGCGATGAGTCTGTTTTTAACGGTTAAACGACTGAAGAAGCTTAGAGAAGCTCGTTTTACGGTTTTGTTTCTTTTGCTTGTTTTGTTGACGGGGTGCATTTCAGGCTTTCAGACAGCAGGGGATGCTTATCGTGAGGAAGAAGTCGCGCTCCTTAGGATTATGGCAGACAATATTATTGATCTGGAAAAAAAGAAAGATTACACTGCTCTCTATAGTGATTATGCCAGTCGTGGCTATAAACAACGGGTCTCAGAGCGAAGATTTCTCAAGTTAACTCACTGTGTAGAGACTCATATGGGTGAGGTTTTGGGTCATAATGTGGCAAAAGTTGATTTTAAAAGAGAAAATAAAAACAACCGGATGGAAGATCTCTTGACTCTTGAGGTCTATCGAAAACATGAGGCGGTAACCGAGCGTTATGTGCTTGTCGATGAAGGCGTTGGCTTTCGTATCGACTCTTTTCGCTGGTTGAGCGATAATAATGAACCCTTTAAGGTCTGTATGAAAAAGATTACGCCTCTAAAAAAGACGGAAATTCCCGCCGCCAACCGATCTGGTGAAATAAACTAAATATCTTGTTCAACCCAGCCGATGTTTGAACGAAAAACACCCCGGCCATCCGGCGCTACGACCCCTTTACGCACCAGGTAATTTGCACGGGAGGAAATATCGGTTAGCCCCATATTTTCAAAACCCTCGTTGCTTGTGGGTTGGGTAATCCCGTTATCAACGAGGTATTGCTTAATTTGCTCCGTGGTAGCACGTCCACCATTGAATACAATGGCTCGAAAAATCTCGTAGTTTAATGAGGTTCGTTTACGAAGAATAGCATTGACTTCGTTGAACGCCACATCAGGCAAAAAAAGTGTTGATGCAGAATCTGAAGTGCTTAACTGGTTACTTAAAACTTTTCCTCTCATCATCGCACTAAAATTTTGGGATGTTATTTCGGCCGGTTGAGATAAAGCATTATCTTCTGTGAAGTTATCAATAATGGATTTTAAACTTAGTTTTAACGTAATTAACTTTTGTTTTGTCAGCTTTAAAGCTCGCAGTTTTTCAGCCTGTTTTTCGAGCTTTTCAATCTGAGGTTTTAGTTTATCTAATTCACTCTCAGTTTCCTGATACATGGTATCTAAGCGGCTAATACTGGCAATACTAGTTTGTTTTTTTGTGCTTTCAGCCTTGCTTCTTTTCTTTTTATTAAGTTTTGTCGTCATCTAAATTTTCCTACTCTTAAACTGAATCAATTACAGGATTCTATTATACATTAATTAATGCTTTACGTTTTTTTATTTTAGTTAAGTAATTTAACTGCAGTAAATACTAGTTAAGTACTTAAAATTATACTATGTTTACGCCACATTTGTTTAAGTTTCACCCGTTGGCAAAAAAGAGGTTTATTCCAAGCTGAGTAACGTTTGATTACCTTTGTAGTGACTGATTGTTGTTTGTGTTAAAATTTGTCTTAATTTTGCAATCGCCCACAATGAAAGGTTTGAGAATGAACACAATCGCTTACCCGACAACAACTTTTACCCCTCCTCCATCTAGAGGTTTTCCCCAAACGACTTCTCCCCAAGAAGGCCGGAAATATACCAACCCGTCAACTCAAACACCTCAAGTCCAATTTGGAAACCTTATTTATGGTGGATATGCTCTTGTTGTGAGTGGAATTATTTGGGCTTCTTTCCACCAGATTAAATTATCATTAAAAGCTCATAGAGAAGGTCAGCAACAAGCGTTGGAAGATTCCAAAAAAACGCTTTATGATCAAGCAGAGCAATCCATGAAGCCTCAGTACGAATTAGCTGAGAGTAAGTTTCAGTTTCTCCTAAACCATCTGGGCGAATCCATTAAAGAGGATAAGGATATTGCGAAAAAACTAGTTGCCACAACTCTAATCGCTGACTCTGATTTTGCCTTGGTTCAAAGGGTTGAGCTTCTCTTAAAAGTTGTCAATCTAAAATTAGAAAAGGAAGCAGATTTTTCTTTCTTTGAAATGTTAGATATCCTCAGAAATTTGGTCGAGGAATCCAATAAAGACCTGCTACTGGATAGTTTTAAAGAGGATTCTAATGTGCAGAAAGAGGTTGAGAACTTGTTGATTCAAGCCTCACTTTATTTGGATAATCGCAATTATGGCGACGAACTAGAGGGAGCGAAACGTCGTTTAAACAAAGTTATGGAAGAACTTCCTAGGGGATAATTTTTAAAGCTTTTATAATGCAATTAAGTAAAAGCATAACACTTAACCGTTAGTAGTTAAGTGTTATGCTTTTTGATATTGGCTTAACTTTTGCGTTAATTAAAATGATTGATTACTGAACACGAGTTAAAGCTTGCTCAGCGTATTGATAGTCGGTTGAGTATTCAGGAGCCGCCTTATAGGCAATTTGATAATGATTTCCCGCTTTTTTAGGTTGTCCCAGTTGCTCATATGCAAAACCTAGCTGATTTTCAATATTAGCTAACAACTCTGGGTCTTCGGTCGATAAGAATCTCTGACCAATAGAAAGGGCTTGAGCATAGTACTCAATTGCGTTTGGGTAATCTTCCAAATCCATAGCCACATCGCCCATTGTAATATACGGAGATAGTGCTTTCGGGTTGATGGCGATCGCTTGTTTGGCGTTCCCCATTGCTTTGTCATAGTCCAGGCTTTGATGACTGACGATACCTAACTGGCTGTAGGCCCACTCAAATTTAGGATTCGCTAGAACCGCTTGACTATAGTGCTTTGCCGCCATTTCTGGGTTCTGATAGAGGGTTTCATAGAAAGCTCCTGCCAGCATGTAATATCGGGTCATTGGCTCAAGAGCTTGTTTACTTTGAGGCAGTTTGATTTTGAGATATTGAACGGCAGTACTCTGCAACACTGGATCCAGAGATAGGCGCTGCGCCTGCTCAAACTCGTATCGGGCATGCTCCAGCTGGAGAATCTTACGTAATTCAATTCCCAAAGCGAGATGATAATCTCCTCGCTCAGGGTCTTCCAATGTATTTTGCAATGCCTGAAGCAAGCTAGGGCTCATGTAGTAAGGTGAGATGTTAGCCTGTTCCAGCTCCTGATAGGCCTTTTTATAATTACCAATATAGTAATTTGCCAATGCGAGTTCGGCATGAGCATTTTCTCCAAAGTGCTGATAAAGTTGACGGTTCCACTGAGTTTTATTAACTTGTGCAATGGTTTTATCAAACTCTCTCATGGCTTCAGGTAGAAGCCCCTGTGTTTCATAGAGGGTACCCAAAAGGAAATGGGCAATCGGCGTTTCGTCTAATTCGATCCGTTTTTTTAATTGAACTTCAGCACGGTGAAAATCTTCGACGTTGCTAAATGTCATTTGATGAACATTCAGTGTCTCCCACTCTGGTGAATGAACCGATTCATAAAGATCCTGCGGAAGGGTTGAAATATAAATAAACCCAACGATTATTACAAAAAACACACTCCCTAGAACCGAGATAATAAGGGCATTCCAGTTTTGCCAGTCTTTATGCATGGTCCCCATCCTTTAAAAACTTCTCTATTATTAGTGCTATCGACGGCTTGCACCGTAACTTGAGGACGAATCATTGAATTGGAGGGTAAGGCTTTGGGATTGAAGCGCAACGGCTTATAAGGGACAATGCAGTGGAATAAAGTTTGTAATCCACAGAGGTCGTTAATGCCCTTAAATAAGCCCAGTCTCATTTTGACCGACGATGGTTCCATGACCTGCTTTAATGAAGAAACAGGGGAGCTTTACCACAATCGTGCTGGTGCTTACACGGAAGCCCTTGTAAACTATGTTAAACCTTCTCACTTCCTGGACAAGCTTAGTCAAACCCAGTCACTTCAATTGCTTGACGTGTGTTTTGGCCTGGGTTATAACAGCTGGGTTTTCTTGGAGGCTTTGTTGAAAAATCTACCTCAACATCCTTTTACCATTACTATCCATGGCATTGAAAAAGACCCTAAAATTCTTCAAATGATCCCTGAGGTTTTGAAGGATCCCAAGCTTTGCTACCTAAAAAAATTCCCAGCCCTGTTGGAACATAATATATATTATCAGACTCAGACAAAGGTCAGAGAAATTACTATCAATGTAGGTGAAAATCAAGTTATTATTCTTAAATTGACCCTCGATGATCTGAGGCAAGTGGTCCCAATTTTGGATACTCCTTTTGATTTGATTTTTCATGATCCCTTTTCGCCTGTAAAAGTCCCTCATCTCTGGACCGTTGATCTTTTTAACGTCTATTTTAATCTTTTAAAGGTTCGTCAAGGCCGATTGCTGACATATAGTACAGCAGGAGCTGTACGAGGGGGGCTTCGAGAAGCCGGATTTTTTCTTTATCGGACAGCGGCACTGGGTAAAAAAACAGGTGGGACGTTAGCGAGTACTCAAAAACTGGTTCTTCCGTCATTGGATTCTGGTCACGAGTCTTACTTTGTTCCTATCTCCTCTGAGGAGGAGACATACCTGAATACACGATCATCCCTTCCTTATCGGGATGCGACGTTTAAAAGCCACCCTGAGCAAATTGTTGTGAATCGGATGGAAGAGCTTCAACAGTCAGAACGTCCACAAGCAAAGCGGAAGCACAGACTTGTGTCTTCCAATGATTGAGGTACCCCGTGTTTATTTATACCCATGTTCCCTTTTGCTTGTCTCACTGTATTTATTGTGATTTTTATGTCCAACTTGAAAAATATGGTGGAAAAACCGGCTTTATGGACAGCTTGCTTAATGAGTTCACCCAACGGCTTAAAATGCAACAAGTTATTCCAGCTGAGGGCCATCACGCGTTGGATTCTCTCTATGTAGGTGGAGGGACCCCCTCACTACTACAAGCATCGGAACTAAGGAGGCTGATTCAAGCCGTCCTAAAGTATACAGAGTTGACAGCGTTGTCCGAATTAACTCTTGAAGCCAATCCGGGGGCTATGAAAGACTCCCCTGAACGTTATCTGGACATTGGTTTTAACCGGGTTAGTGTGGGTGTTCAAAGTTTTAACAATACAGAGCTTCGACGGTTGAGCCGGATTCATCGGGCTGAGGATGCGGTTGTATTCATTAAAAACCTGAAAACGGCTGGGTTTGAGAATATTTCCATTGATTTGATGTATGGCCTGCCTGATCAGACGCTGGATAGCTGGCGGCAAACACTAGAGCAAACACTAAAGCTCGATGTGTCTCATGTTTCCATGTATGGTTTAAAAGTGGAAGAGGGCACACCGCTGGAGCGGTTGGTTGCTATGGGTGCCTACCCAATGCCTAATGAAGAAACCCATGTGGCCATGTATTTTGAGGGGATCACCATGTTGAAATCCGCTGGCTTTGAGCATTATGAGTTTAGTAACTTTGCTCGATCCGGCTGTGTTTCAAGGCATAACCTTAATTACTGGGACAATGGCGAATTCCTGGCCCTTGGTCCTTCTGCTCATGGTTATATGAATGAGGTTCGATATGAAACCGTTCGTGATCTGGCAGGTTGGAAAACAAATCCCTTGGCAGGAACCCGTCATAAATGCTCTCCAAAAGAGCAGTTGGAAAATGCCTTGATCTTTGGGTTAAGAAAACGGAAAGGTGTTCATATCACTGAGCTGGAAATGCGTCATCAAATCAATTTTCACGAACGCTACGGCCATATCCTGAAAAAGTATGAGGCCGAAAACTGCTTTCATCTGAAAGACGGGTACCTTCGTCTTAATTTATCGGCCATTCCAGTTAGCAATGCTCTATTGGCTGAGTTTTTGGATTAGAGCGACGCCTTCTATTGGCCCATTAGCCAAATATAACTGCTCCCAGAGATCGGATTGATATGCGTAGCATACGTATGGTTAGCTCTCTTTCTTATAAAGTTAGCGACGAGTAGAAACGCCCTGTTTCGGACTGAACAGGGCGTTTTGTGTGCTTGATGAAAATCGATAAATTGGTTAAACGGCAACCAACTTCATATTATCAACGATGGCCTGACCAAAACCGGAGCAACTAACCAGCTTAGCCCCCGGCATTTGCCGTTCTAAATCGTAGGTGACCTGTTTACTATCGATGGTTTTTTCCAACGAGCGGACAACCAAATCGGCGGCCTCGGTCCAGCCCAAATGAATCAGCATCATGACGCCAGATAGAACCAGCGAACCCGGGTTTACTTTATCCTGCCCGGCGTATTTCGGAGCGGTGCCGTGGGTAGCTTCGAACAAAGCGGCACTGTCCCCAATGTTGGCCCCCGGTGCCATGCCCAGTCCGCCTACCTGAGCGGCGCAGGCGTCCGAAAGGTAATCGCCGTTCAGGTTCGGGCAAGCAATTACACTATACTCGTCAGGACGTAAAAGTAGTTGCTGAAACATAGCATCAGCGATTCTATCTTTGATTAGGACTTTGCCTGCTGGCATGGTGCCATTGTATTTATCCCAAAGCTCACTTTCTGTAATCGTTTGGTCTGAAAACTCCCGTTTTGCCAGAGCGTAACCCCAGTCTTTAAACGCCCCTTCGGTAAACTTCATGATATTGCCCTTATGAACCAGAGTCACACTAGGCAGATGATTATCAATAGCGTACTGAATGGCTCGGCGTACTAGCCGTTCGGTTTTTTTAATGCTCATGGGTTTAATGCCAACACCGGCATCATCCACAATATCAACACCCATCTGTTCTTTCATGAGTTTAATAAATTTCTTCATGTCGTCGGAGCCTTGCTCCCATTCAATACCAGCATAAACGTCTTCAGTGTTTTCTCGAAAAAGAACCACATCCAGCTTACCGGGGTCTTTCATCGGCGAGGGAACACCTTCAAAATACCGCACAGGACGAATACAGGCGTATAGATCCAGCACTTTTCTTAGAGTCACATTCAGGCTACGGATACCACCACCGACAGGCGTGGTTAACGGGCCTTTAATGGCCACTTTATGTTCGGTAATAGCTTCTGTAGTGGCCTTCGGTAGCCATTCACCTGTCGCTTCAAACGCCTTTTCGCCAGCGAGAATTTCTTTCCACTCAATTTTCTTTTGGCCGTTGTATGCCGCGTCGACAGCGGAGTCCAATACGTGTTGCGTGGCGGGCCAAATATCCACACCAATGCCATCTCCCTCAATATAAGGAATAATCGGGTTATTCGGTACGTTTAACGATAAATCCGGGTTAATTGAAATCTTTTCGCCACTCACGGTGATACTCTCCTCTAATTTATATATGATGAAATAATCGCAATGGATTGACAAAATGCGAATGTCTGTCACCTTAACACAAACATAAGTTGAACAGGTGAACGCTTGAACAGCACTGTGTTGCAACAGTGTGAAATTTTAGATTTTATTAATACTATTCTTGATTGATATGCATTAATATATAAAAAGTAGATGGTTAGGTTTTTAGATTAAACGAGACGAAGGAAGAAAAGCCGGGAATCACCATGGGGATCTATTAAGGAAGAGGAGGCTATTTGCCAATGAATATTGGGCTAAATAAAGGAACGAATAACAAGCGTGCGTCAAATTTAAACCCGGTAGCGCAACAATCGGTAGCCAAAGAAAAAGATCAAAAAGGTTCAAAAATTGGCGGTATGACGGTTTCCAGTTTTGTTAATCTGATTCGAAGCACGAATCAACCACTGGGCCAGTCGGCTACACCTCCCTTTGGTCAATTGGACTTCAAATCGTGAAGCCCATAAGCCCGTTAATTATTCTGATTTGTTTTCGAGTAAAAGTTGATTAAATCTTTCTTTAGAGGGCTGCTTTTTGCCGGTTAAAAAATGGATAAGCTGAGAAGCCCATCCGGTTGAGCTATTGTAATCAACGGTATACTCTACTGTCCGTTGATTTTTTTTCTTCCATTTGGCCAGCGTTCGGGTAATATCCGGATCGTCAGACAGTCGAAGCGCGTTTTCAATGTTCGTCTGTCGATCCGGATCCATCAATGGGGGCGTCTCAAATGTACGTAGCAAAGGAATGGCAAACACCGAAATCCATTTATCCGTCTCGATTAAAAAATGTTCAGCCAAGTCTTGAAGTGCTTTTCCATGGTCTTTTATTAGAGAATCATAAACCTCACCTTGTAACCGGCCTTCAAGAATCGCCAAGGTATGATAGGCAGATTGAAAAATAAAGGTGTCATTATATTCACTATAGCTATGAGCCACCTGCCATAAGGTACTCTCTAACGCTTCAGCTGAAGTCGGGTGAAGGATTTGATATTCGTTAAATAGGATTGTCCAGAAAGGGGGTCCACTTTTCCCATCAGGGGCAAGCTCTTTAATAATGCCCAGTATCTTTTCTTTTGTCTCAGAGTGACTGATGGATTCCAGTGCACCGAGAACTTTAAATACTTTTTTCATGTATTTTTTATGGTGGTTCAGGCTTTCGTTAAATTCATCTTCACTTCGAAATGAGCTTACTCTTAACGTTTTGGGTTCTTCTGCATAGTGTTCACGAACGGCCTCCAAAAACCGCCAAACACTGTAAGCCCCATCAAAATCAGTTTTGGCCAATTGAGTTAAATTATTCATAAGCGGGAACAGCGTTTTTCGAGAAAAGTCAATTTTCTTACCCTTAGACCTAAAGCCGGGTGCTAATACCTTTCTCAGGTTAGAGGTCAATCCATTTTGCGGAGAGAGCTTCAATTGGTCATCGATGCCGAAATTATCATGAAAGATCCATCCAAAACGAACGGCGGGTGCCGAATCCGGTTGAAGTTTTGCTCCGACGGCCTTTACTATAGACTGCTGCAAAAAAGCTTGTTCCATTTTATCAACTCCACTTGTTAATTTTAAATATTATCTTCTGTGTTACACGATGCTACCCTATATAACTACGACCATAATATAAAATCAATTTATTTTGACGGATCGATGAATCGATTGGTCAAATATTAATTTTTGTAAATAAATGAGCCTAACTGCTTTAGGCTAGAAAAATAGGGGGCGTATTTTGCAATAAAAAAGTTGCTTTTTGAAGTAAAACAGGTGATACTATGGGAAATTGATTTTTAAGGTTCTGGTTTGTTTTTCTATTTAAATAAAATAACGTACCTCATCTAAAAATCGTTTATAAATTAATTCTATTGATAATTTTTTAGAGGTCTTAAGTCTATGCCAACAACAGAAATCGTATGTACCGCCTGTGGGGGTCCATTCCCATTTACAGATGAAGAACAAGAATTTTATGAGTCAAAAGGGTTCCAACCCCCAAAAAAATGTAAGCCCTGCCGAGATGCCGCAAAGCAGTCTCGTGGTGGCGGTGGCTACGGTGGCGGCGGTGGCCGTTCTCGTCAAATGTACGATGCGGTATGCGCTAGCTGTGGAATCACCACACAAGTTCCTTTCCAGCCGAACGGAACAAAGCCGGTTTATTGCAGAGAATGTTTCCAGAACCAGAACAGCGGTTACTAGAAGCCTTCAAAAATCAACTCAAAAGCCCCGATTCCGATGAATCGGGGCTTTTGCTGAATAGGAGATAGCTATTTGGAATATATAAACTTTTTATCTATCATTTAATGTGAGAAGCACTAATTAAAGAAAAGGGATGAATATGGAGCTACACCCAAGGTTTAAAGGGATCAGTGTTATCCACATGAATAAAACCCAGCCTCCCAGCATTTTTATCCGAGGCTCACAGAACCCACTACCCGATAGCATGGATGTTTTGGATTTTAACTCTGTACCGATCCTTAAAGATAAGCAGATCCGAACTCTATCAGAAGCTTTGGAGGCTAATGAAGGAAGCATGCCTCCTGATAGAATCAAGAGTACCTTACTCAATGTTTTAGAGAGGGATACATTAGATTTTTCTCCGCTTCTTAAAGGAGAGGAGGGTGCTGAATTTAAAAAAGTATTTAAAGAAAAATTTGATGAAAATTTTGAACTCTTAAAAGAAATCATTAAAACGGGGAAGATCGTTTTTGTACCCTCTGACTCTCAACTTCACAAGGACAACAATGTGTTTGTCTCTATAACAAAAACTTAGTTCTCAATTGTCAGTGAATCCAGATTGATGAGGTTAATCTCGTTGATTTTGAAGTGTTTGACACGGGGTTTTAAAAGATACGTTTTCTCCGCCAGATAAATAGGCACTATAGCCGCAGCTTCTTCTAACAGTATTCTTTGTGCCTGATTATAAAGGTTCTGTCGTTGCTGAGTATCTAGGGTTGTGGCGGCCTGTTTGACCAACTCATCATAGGTATCATCTTGCCAGCCCGTAAAATTATTACCACTGTCGCCGGTCATCATAGCCATAAAGCTGTCTGCGTCCGGATAATCCACAAACCAGCCTAAGCGATAAATATGGGGAGCATCGTTTTTTAGACGAGATAAAAAAACTTTCCACTCCATGTTTTCCAGTTTGACATCGACATTTAAAGTTTGCTTCCAAAGAAACTGGGCAATTTCCATCTCTTTTTGCGTGTCATACATGGTACGATAGCCTGCTGTTATCGCAGGAAACCCTTTCCCGTTCGGGTAACCTGCTTCAGCCAATAACTGCCGAGCTCGTACCGGCTCATAGTTCAAACCTCTTTTTGGGTTATACCCGGCTAACCCCGGAGAAATCCAGGATGCAATAGGCTCTTGCCCGCTTTGCATGAGTTTGGGGTAGTACGATCGATCCAGTGCCAGGGCAAAAGCCTGACGCACTTTTGGGTTATCAAATGGCGGTTTTTTTGTATTGAAGCCGAAGTAATTAATCCGGTGAAGCGGGCTGGTTTGGCATTCTGGGCTGTCTCTCAGTCGCCGTACATCAAATGATGGAATACTGGTGGTGGTTTCAATAAAATCCAGCTCGTCGTTTTCGTACATCACCACGCTGGTGTTGGGATCAGTGACCATAACCATTTCAACGGCATCCACCTTAGGCTTTTGGCCGCTGTGAGAACCAAAAAACAGGGGGTCCGGCTTGAGGACGATTTTTTCCTCATGACGCCAGCGATCCAGGACATAGGGACCATTGGTGACAAAGTGACCGGCTTCGGTAAAGGTGTTGCCGTATTTTTCGATTATATCTTGCCGCATAGGTAAAGCAACGGGTGCCGCCATGAGTCCCGTAAAAAAGGCCAGCGGGCGTTCGAGGACCACCTGTAGCGTTCTGTCATTGAGTGCCTGAGCGCCAACGTGTGAAAAGTCGGTGATTTTCCCTTCGTAAAAGGCTTTTCCGTTCTTTATCTCAAACAGGAAAAAAGCGTAGTCCGCGCCATTCTTGGGGTCCAATGCCCTTTGCCAGCCGTAAATAAAATCCTTTGCCGTGATTGGTTTTCCGTCAGACCAATAAGCGTCTTCTCTCAGATAAAAGGTGTAAGTTAGCCCATCCTCACTAAGGGTCCAGCGCTTGGCGACCGAAGGATTGACCTGTTGTCCCTGACCAATTTCTGTTAAGCCCCGCATTAGATTTTGAACCACCGTAAATGAGGTGAGATCCACCATCTTAATCGGATCCAGTTCCGGCGGTTCTGTACCCAGATTCATTCGGAATATTCGAGGTGCTTTATCATGGTCATAACCTCGTGTTGCCTTGTCCGAGTAGAGCCCACACCCCCATAAACCGCCGAACCCTACGAAAAGGATCAGCACTAGCAGGAGCGGCCATCGTAAACTTAAAAATAAACACCCAAATCTCATTTTTCCATTATTCCACAATTCACCTGTTAACTCACTCATTCAGGACTTTAGATAATGGGTTGGTTCAAAATAGATCGTGTTTTAAAGTAACTTCCAAAGTTTCTCATGTTGCTTAAGTTCTTGCACGGGAAAGAGCATATCCAGAACTTCATGGTCATCCTCGTTAAGCGACCATGAGAAAGAGACGTCTTCCGTTAATCGGCCAAACTGATCCTCAGGAACCGGATTCGGTTCCTTGGCTTCGCTGACTCGGCTAGAATCATCTTGAAACCAATAAAGGATAAACGTGAACACGCTTCAATGTCTCCTTGGGTGCCTTTTATTTTAAGCTCTAATATATTCCTATACATTATATAGTACAATGATTTTCAAAGACTTTCAAGAGCTATGGGATAAAATAAATGGGGTTGGGAAGTTTAAACCCGACACCATGGCCGCCCCTGAGGTCGGACTCCTGATCTCCCAGAATGATCCAGACGGGATAGCCTTTATTTTCAATATCCGCCCGTGCCTCAATCTTAAAATGACGGGCTGATTGATGACCATAGACATCGGGTTTCATATAAAGGCCATCAAAACAAGAGATCCCGACCCGATTCAAATTTTGAACCGTTACATCTCGGAAACGTTCTGGGCGACCCGTCACAAAATAAACTCGAAGTCCCTGCTTCTGAACCCAATGAATAAATTCCAGCGATTCGGGTAGAATAGGCGCCTCCCCTCGTGTCATCCATTGATTCCATAGGGTGGGGTCGTAACGTTTGTGGATAATAAAATAGGCTCGATTATCCAGAACGGTTTCATCTAAATCGAATACCACAGCGCCGTGAGACTCTGGGTTTTGGTCTAAATAGCTGGTTTTCAGGTAGTTCTGAGCGTCCATAAGAACAGCCTTAAAGCGCTGTCTAAATGAAGCGGTCATGGTTTCTTCCAGCTTGATATCGGCTGGATCAATGGCAGAAGGAAAAACTTTTAACTCTGAGATGTCAACCGCTTTTTTCTGGGCGGACACCTCAGAAGGACGAATAAAGGTTTTAGAACACTCCGTAAAACCGGCGGTTTGAACCCCGGCTAACAAAAAAAATGCCAAAAGAGCCAAAACCCAGAGACGGACTCGACCTGTGGAGAGGGATATGGGACTATGCTTTCCCCTTTTTATGGTTTGGCGCATTGACGGGCCTCCCTAAAGATTCACATATACAGCCATCAGCTTACGCTTTATCATAGAGAAAGCGCATGGGTCTTAGCAAGTAAAAAGTCACCCTGCAAGATGCATCATTCGTATAATTTCTATTATAGAAAGAAAAACGCCTGTCTCATGAACATTACTTACGACCGACACTCCCTGATGATTAATGGAAAACCCGAGTTTATTCGAAGCGGCGCCATGCATTATTTTCGCCTTCCTTCGGTCGAACTTTGGCGTGATCGCTTGATTAAGCTAAAATCCGCTGGCTATAACACGGTAGATCTCTATTTTTGTTGGGATTATCACAGTTCGGAACCCGGACAATACGATTTTGAAGCCCATAAAGACGTTCGACAACTTCTAAAGCTGGTCGAAGAAATAGGCCTTTATCTCATTGCCCGACCCGGCCCTTACATTAATGCGGAGTACACCGGGGGTGGGCTTCCTGGCTGGCTGTTAGCCATGGATGATGTGATCCTACGAAATAGGAATAAAGAGGGCAAACTTCAATGGTGTGATACCTATATGAAGTATGTTGAAGAATGGTGGGAACAAATTGTCCCGATTATCAACACTTGCCCTAATCTTATCCTAATGCAAATTGAAAACGAATACGCCACACTGGAGATGAAGCCGGAATACATCCAGACCTTATATGACATAACGCGTCGTCTTGGAGTCAAGGTTCCCTTGTTCCATAACGATCTGTATGCAGCCGGACTTTATGAAGATATTGTGGATATTTACGCTTTTGATAACTATTCGGTTACCTCGTTTGACACTAACTGGCGAGAGCTGAGCGGTGTTTTTTCAGTGCTGGATCATGTAGAAGAAAACTTCCGACCTTTTTGTCAGAATCGACCTCTCTTTGTAGCGGAACTTCAGGCCGGGTGGTATGGCAAATGGCAAGGCGAGAAATACGAAAAAATCGTGGAACACCTTGGGCGGGAGCATATTTCGGTTAGTACCAAAAGCCTGATTGGGCAAGGGCTAACCCTGTTTAATCATTACAAGGCGATTGGCGGAACTAATTGGGGCTTTACTGGAAGTACAGCAACATATACCTCGTATGATTTCGCCGCTCCTATCTCCGAGTCGGGTATTAATAAGGAAAGCCTTTATGAAACTAAGGCTGTTAATCTGTTTTTGACTTGTTTTGACTTAACCCGAACCGATCGAAGCGATCCATCGACAGTTTCGATTTCATCGCCAGAATACCTTTATGCCGTTCGACATCACAGCCAGAAAAGCGACTTGAAACATCAGTGGATCTTTTTGCGTAATCTAGAAGGTGACCCTACTGAATGTGTGCTAAACACTTTGCCTGTCCAGATAAAAGCCCACGAATGCCTGATTCTGCCTTGGGAAGTTCCGACCCAAAATGGAGCGGTTATTTTAAACGCAACAACGGAACTGCTTTATCAAGACGAAAGCCGATTGGTTATTAAAGGCAATCGGATCGGACAGCTCACTCTGAGGCTTACCACACAAATCACCGAAGAGGTTATTCAATTTATTAACGGCCATGTGAGCCTAGAGCTGGATAATAGCACTTCTAACACCGTTGTCACAGTCTGCTTCGACGAACTGGCCGCCGATACGATGTCCGCTATTACGATTGGCGATCTTACAGTTTATATTCTGGGACAAATTTATATCGATCAATGCTGGATTCAAGGAGAACGACTTATTCTGGGGCCTGCTATGCGTCTCGATGAGACCCTCTATGGTATTTCGAATCCGCTTGTTCCTACATGCGTTATAGAGCCAGGTGGAAATATCACACACCACGAAAACCCCCACATGATCGAAATCCCGACCTTGCCCATCCTTGAAGAGTGGGAGGCTGATAACCGATCATCCGCCTTAACTCAATCGTTTCAGTTTTTTGAAATCTCTTCCAAAGGTGCGGACTTTGACGCAAACGGTTTTTACGAAGGCAGTGCCTGGTATCGATGTGTTTTGGAGCCCTCGGTAACAACCCTTACCATTGACGCTCGCCATATCTGGGCCGCTTACCTCAATGGCCAATTCATTGCTCAAGGTGTTCATCTGACGCTCGGTGAGGTTGAAACTCCGGTTCAGCCATCTGTTATCGAAATCCCTTCAAAACTCATACAAAAGAACCAATCTAACGAATTAGTCATTTTTGTAGACGGACTAGGCCACCCCAAGGGATTCCACGATGATGCCCAGCTTCCTCAGGGCCTACTAACCCTTGAAGCCAACGGACAGGACATTCGTCACCACTGTTATTATTCCGTGGGTTTTTCCGCCTATCCACCCAATGAGCACCCACCTAAACAGGCACCCATTGTCAGTATTAAAACCGAATTCTCACTAGATATTGCTTCGTCTATTCACTGTCCACTTGGGTTGGAATTAGGTTCTCTTGAATACGAGCGAATTAATATTTATCTGAATGACAAGCTCATCGGCCGTCACTGGAAGCGGTGTGAAGCACAGTCTCTATATTATTTACCAGACGGAATTCTCTATCAGGAACGAGGGCGGAAAAACACTCTGGAACTGATTCTAATGCATTTTAATCCGATGATTGACCTTAAGTCGTGTGTTCCTCGACCAGAACAAGTTTATCTCAAACCATACGGTGTGTTTACCAAATCCATTCTATAAGATAGACTAGTAATCATATGACCGTTGTTCCTCAATTTTTGTTAAAACGTCTTTACATGGCTGGCAGTCTTCGTCAGCTGGATGAGGGTATCGCTTTTAACCTGAAAAATGTGCTGGGACCCGGTATGCTAACCGGGCTAGCCTCTCTCAAACTTGGCGATGTTGAATGCCCGGTAGAACAAGTGCTTATTATTCATGAAGGGAAAACTCAACCTGCTACAGAGGTTACAGCCTCTAGTCCACTGCATGTTCTGATGAATCAGGAAGTGACTTGTCTAGTTAGCGGATTAAAGTTGCCTGTGGGCGAATATAAAGTCGAAATCGAAGTAAAAAGCCGAGAAGCCGGTAATGTCACCTTGTTAATAGACGATATAATTGCGTAAACACACTGCTTTTTGTTTCTTTATATAAGTTTCTTATTAAAATTCAACTTTTTTAGGCTATGAGGCTTGACCGCCCGCCTCGCTTCGAGTAATTTGTTTCTACTCTACGCCCCGTTCGTCTAGTGGCCTAGGACACCTCCCTTTCACGGAGGCGGCAGGGGTTCGACTCCCCTACGGGGTAATTCCATCTTCTAAAGTCTCAGAACCGTCTTCGGACACATCTGAGGCTTTTTTAGTATCTGGGCAAACTGGAAAAAAGTTCAACAAAATTGCCCAAAGTTCAACAAAAAGTTCAACATTTGGAAGTGGTTTTCTGAAGATTTCCGAAGCCGCACAAGCCTTGGGGGTGACTGTGATGACCGTTACCCGGTGGTGCGAGTCTGGAAAATTACCGGCCATTGCCAAACCCTATGGCAAGAAAACAACCTATCTGGTGAGCATCCAAGCTGTTGAGTTATTCAAGGCGAAACAGGCAAAGGAACAAACAGAGAAGCAACAAGAGAGACGGCAAGCCAAGCCCCATCAGGACTATATCGGAAAATGGATAAAGTCGATGGAACGGGGCACACTGGCGGGCAAAGTGTTCAGCCCGCGCACAGTTGCCGATTACAAGGACTATGCGAACAAGTTCTTTACCCGGCACAAGCGGCTGACCATTAACACACTGACGCAAGAGTTAATGCGCGTCCCGGCTCACCAGTATGCAAAGCGTGACAAGCTCTATAAAGCCATGGTCTGTTTTGCAAAATGCCTGATTAAGCATGAAATCATTGACGCATCCTTTTTGGATGAGGCCAAGGCATTACGGCCAAAGCGCCACAAAGAGCCAGTGCGCCCTACTGTGAATGAGGAGGAACTTCTAAAGGCTTTAGATTACTGCAAAGGGATTATGGACAGGGTTATTGTCATCCTGTTAGCCTCTACCGGTATCCGGGCTTCGGAAGCCTGTGCCCTGACCCTGAAGGATATTGATTTCAGGGAGCGCACCCTTCAAATCCGAAACGGCAAAGGCGGCAAGTCTCGCAAGCTGGGACTGCCGGAACAGGTAACAACCGTCCTGCAAGAATACATGGCCGCGTTGCCTGAAGGGCAAACAAACCTTTTCTTGAATCGTGATAGCCAGCCAATGGATCGCCATGGCCTGCACCGGCGGTTGACACGCATTGGCCGGGATGCTGGCGTGAAAGTAACACCCCACGGGTTACGGCGGGCATTCGTAACCATCAATGCCAACAAAGGCCGATCATTGGTATTACTGCAACGCTCCTGCGGCCATACCAACATAAAAACCACCATGGGCTATTGCATGACGAGCGAGCAAGAGGTGATTGAAGCAATGAAGCAATGGCAGTAACTGTCATCTTACCAATAGCAGCAAAAAGCCCCGGTGTAACAGCCGGGGCGATTGCTTTTGAAACCAATAGAATCGACTAGGCAATCTTGCGACGAAAAGGCCAAAACGCCAGAAACAGTGGGCCGAGGATGAAGAAGACTTTGCCGAGCTAGGTTAGGATGGCATCAAGTGATATCATCATCGAGGCAGCTCGGGCAGTTGGGGCAAGATGTGCTTTGGAAAAAGCTTATGCTCTATTCGGTCTACTTTTGCCAGTAAAACAAACAATGCAATGCTTTGTGTAATCAAAAACAGGCACAAAATAGCAAGAAAAAATCTCATGGCCTTTTAATCCGATGTTTGACCTTATACCACTCAATGTTTTTTGGAGTATAAAACTCCCCCTTAGGACAATAGCAATACCACGTGTCCCCAGTGAACCCATCTATCTTAAACATATAACCAGATTGACCTTGCAAAAAAAATCTTTGCTGGCCCAAGAAAAAGCGTAAGTGTTCCAATAACCGCTTCATTTCCACTGTCTCCAATGTGTTCACCTTTACAACGTCCCCCCATAATAAACAAAACGCCCAGCAAAGTATATCAGGCTCCTATCTCATTTCCCAGCAAAAAGCCCCAGTGTAACAGCCGGGGCTTTTTGCTTTAAAGGCTAGCGAATTTGACGCCGAATCCTTTCCAGCTCTTGTTCATTCCTGTGCGCCTGTGTTTTTTGATTTTCAATCTGTGTGACTTGCAGGTAGCATAGTGCTTTATCGGTTTGTGTCTGGTCACACAACGCTAGACTATTATGGAAAGCTGTCCTGCGTGTAGCCCAATAGTTCTGTTCTTGAATTTTTCGGGCCTTCTTTATTTTTGGCAGCGAGTAAAAAGCACTGAGGCCACCAGTTAAGACAGCGGACACGGCATGGGTTGCCCTGTTCAGTTCTGGTTCTTCCTGTAGTTCAGCGTTGCAATATTTCTTCGGACAAAAATCTTCCCATCTAGGCGGGACTGGTTGTCCCCACGCGGGCGCACAAAGTAGCAACAGGGCAATGACCATTAAGTGCTTCATTATTTATCCTCCGTAACGTTAATTACCGCTGGGGCTATGGATGGGGCGTCAAAGGCTAACATTTTGCCGTTTTTCTCCCCATAGCCAATAAAGAAATGCTCCACAGGCAAACAAAAACAACAACCATATTGGGATTGTGTTGGGATAATCAAAGCTTTCTTGGTTATCACAGCTGTAAGTATAAGGCTCTTCGGTTAGCTGGTGCACTAAATTCTCAGCATGTGTTTGTTTGAGCGGTTCAGTCCAAGAAGTATCCCCATGATCTTTTGGAATAATAACCTCGACAAAAAACTGAACCTTCTCCTTTTTTGGCGCTTTTACAAAATCCTGATCGTCCAATAATGAGGAATATCTATATTTTGTTTTGTTTTCACACGATGAAAGAGGTGCGAAATCAGCAACGCATACAGCAATTAAAAATACCATTGCCGGGACAAACACGGACAAAACAACTTTCTGTGTGCTATTCAGATTCCAGACTCCTTCAACTGCTTATCCAATTACACTAGCTTGATTTCCACTGTCTCCAATGTGTTCACCTTTGCAACACGCCCATGATAAACAAAACACCCGAAAAAGTATATTATAGGAAGCCATTGAGGCGATCACAAGGTGGCAATCAACTGTCGTAAGCAGCGTGGTTTGGATCAACTTGAACGATACAATACGTTCTACTAACACGAAACCCTATTAGTCGCTGCTTTCCGCCAAATCGGAACACCATCAGTTTCTTATGCTCTTGCCTTATGCTATCGTTTAACCCCTGAATATGCTCTTCCTTAATCATCTCATAACCTAAACCCTGTCGAGGTGCTGCTATCAGTTCAGACCACGTTCTTGAACCTATTTGCTGCAATTGACATGCAAGCGAAGCCTGATCCTGCCTCTCGCAAGAGATAATGTCAGATCCCTTCTCTATAAATTCAAACGAAACGTGCGGTTTGAGCTTGTTGGTATTATGCTCCTCATCCGATGGCCCTTTGATATTGCGGCTTCCGGAGGCATGTTGATTCTTAATTTTCCCTCGTTTTTTTGCCACGCCTTAAACCAACTGGGTTAAAAAATAACGCTGCATCGACTCCTGTGTTATCTCAGAGTTTTGTCCTTTAGCATAGGCCTCTATCCAAGGTGGCTCTTGATGAGTTAAGTTTCGAAGCTTCCAGGCAGAAAATTGTCCATACACCTCATATACCTCGTCGATCAAATCTCTTTGAGGTGGACTTAATGCATCAGGATCGAAAGCGGGTTCCGGAGGTATGGGCTGGTCGCCGTGCTGGACATATTCCTTATATAAATCTGGAACAACGGGCCCATGCCCCCAAGCTTGAATCGTATCATCAAACAGAGGAGCACCATGGAGCGCGAGTGCAAATCCTTGGCAATAATACAAGAGTTTTTGAAGCTTTAAATGCGAAATAATATCCCCGTCCTCAGGTTTGCTGAGGTATAAAAGATAATTCGCAACATCCTTACTAGCCATAACTATGTATTCGCGCTCCATCTGTGTGCTTGTTAGTTAAACTTATCACAATAATCATTGCTACATTATTAGCATTATAACTTCCGATACACTTTTATCGCAACCGCTAAATAATTGACCCTTCAACTCTTGCCCAGCAAGTTTCTGCCCTTTGTATTCGCTTTACAAAAACGATCTCTCCCCCATCAGCTTTACAATTCTGAGGTATTCACGGCACAACTCAGTGAAGTATCGCTTTTCAGCCATCGCCTCTGCGCTGTAGTCCCCGTGCTTCCATCGGGCCTTGCGTGATCGTTCCAACCCTTCCGGGGTTTTGGGGCCGGTGGACTTGCCCCCATGAAACCGACAGCGCCCGTTGGCCATGGCCGGTTGCTGGCATGGCCTGCCGTGACGTTTTGATCGTGCCCCGCACCGTGCCACTTTGGAGAGATCGCCCGGTGGGTTTCCATTTTTCAGCCATCCGTTGTTAGGTTTTGTTAGGGGTTCCCGCTGGATATGGGGTTGATCAGCCATTATTTTTTCTCACCCTCCCCCACCCCCTGATGGACGTTACCCACAATGGCCTGCCCGCCATGGCCTACATTGACATGTTGCACAGTGATCTTTTGCTGTCCCTTGGTGCGGTATTTCTGCAATGCTTCTATCTGCCGGGTAAAAACGTTCATCAGCTTGGTAGACTGCTGGATATAACGATCAGCCGCTTCCGTGCGCTCGGTTATCATTGCCCGGCGGGCACACTCAGCCGCCATGTTATGAACGGCCACCATCTGACACGCCAGCATCCCCTCCAGTCCATCCTGCGGGCCTATCCCCTGTAGCATGGAAATTGCGGCATTGGCGTTTTTCAGATTATGCGCGTCTGCTGTTGCATTCACGGTTTGGGCAATCAACTTGCTGGCAGCATCCAAATCCGGCATGCCGGTGGCTTCCATCGCCTGCACCATTGCCAAGCCCGCGTCCGATTCTGCGGGTCGATAGTCCCTGTCACCGTCTCCCTTATCAAGCTTCAACCAGTTCCTGCCTTGTTTGCGTTCAAGCAACCGCTGTGCGCCTTCCTTCTGGGCAGGCGTCAAAACCTTTTCAGGGTCGGTCTTTTTGGGTTTCGGCATGTTATCCTCCAATCAGTTCTACAGTATGGGCCTCAAAGGGAACATAACGTCGGGGTTTGTTGGCAAAGCTATCCAGATACTGGAAAGAATCCCGGTCAAACCATAACAACAGGTTCCCTTCCCATTCCCCGTTTCGCTGCTTATCACAGGTCAGGCGTCCATCGGGTGCGCCCTGCAAGTCCATAATATCCCCGCCGTTTTCAAGGGCAATCTCTTTCTTTTTGTTCCGCCAGACAGAAAACGTGTTATCTGCAAGGTCAGTAATCGCCCCGGTTCCCTTCACGTCGAGCTTGCCCGGTGGTTTGCTTTCATCGTCCCCTTTCCGACTGTGCGCCACAAGGTGAACGTGTGCGCCGGTGGCGTTTTTAAAATCCGTCAGGACTTCTACAAACTGTTTTTGGGTGCGGTAGTCATCTTCTGCAATGCCGCATTTCATCATGGAGTCAATGACAAACTGTGTGATGCCGTAACGCTTTCGGGCATACTCAAACACGGTAAGGATATGCTCCCATTTTGCCGTGCCCACCACGTCAAACACCCATAACTTGTCCGAAAACCATTCCCCGATGGCGTCCAGATATTGCGGGGAAGGTTGCCGCATGGTCGATGCCTGACGCACCAGCCGGTAAAGCATCCGCTCCGGTTTAATCTCCATTGAGGCAATACAGACACGCTCCCCCTGATTCATCAGGTGCAACATCAGATGTCCCAACACTTGAGACTTGCCATGTCCGTTAATGCCCGTCCAGATAGACAATTCATTGTGCCGGATACGGATACGGTCATGGGCTTCCATCCACGGCAGGGCAAACCCTTGGGGTGTTCCGGGCTTGGGGTAGAACATATCGTGCATGGCATCCGGGAAATAATCCCCGGCAGATCGTAATTCTTCCGGGTCGATGCTCCGGGAGTCCTCCAGAGCACAATCAAAATATGACCGGCTGACCCCTTTTTGATGCGCTTCGTTAGGGTCTTTTACCCCGGGCAAATCTATTAGCTTTACCCGATGACTCCCCAAGCGTTGCACCAGTTCCACTGCACCAGCTTGCCCGGCTTCGTCCGAATCAAAACACAGATAGATGGTATCAAAACGGTCAAGGTGTGGGTATTCTGAATCCACCCATTGATGGTTTTTTGCGCCAAAGGGCACCGATAGCGCCGGGATGCCGTATTGATGCAATGTCATTGCATCCAATTCCCCCTCAGTAATTACAACCCACCGTGTATCAGAGTCTAACGCTTGCCAGCCAAAAAGTATTTTCTCCGTTTTACCGCTGGTATGAATTATTTTTTTTCCTTTTTCATCAAGATCGATGCCGATCTTCTTCCAACAGACCAGTTCACTGCCTCGATAAGACGGAAGAAAATAGCCTCGCTTGTCAGATTCCACCCCAAAGGTTTTGAGCGTGTCCACGGTCAAGCAACGGTCTTTCGTCAGGTATTTCACCACCACATCAGACGGTATGTTTTGGGGTTTCTCTGGTCGAGTGTATTGTTTGCGTGGCATCGGGTGAAACGTGGTTTCCCGGATGCCCAGATAGCCCCTGATCTCTTGCAGGGTATCCGGCAGGCTGACTCCCCGCACCTGCTTCCATAAATCGATTAGATCTCCGCCATGGCCTGCCTGAAAATCCTTCCAGATTCCAGCCTTGCCGCCCGTCAGATGCACTTTGAGGGATTGCCCCGGCTCACCGGCAACAGACCCGCATACCCATTCATGACGTTCCCGCTTGCCCTGGGGGAGCAGATACGAGGCGACAGCTTCCGCCTGTTGCGCCAGTTTTTCCGATAGTTCCCGGATATCCATCAACCGACCCTCCCCATCGTTTTCAGTTCCGTCATGGCCTGCTGACGCTTTGCCAAACAGTCCCGGCAATCGCATTGATATTCATTCAGCCACGGTTTATGCCCCGCTGCCGTCGTTTGCCCCTGCCCCTGCTGCTGCCAGACGGGGAGCGTATTGGCAACATCCGTCATGGAACAGATGGCTTTGCAGTATTTGTAAGGCACCAGAAAATCAATGGCCTGTTTTAGTTCTTCCACGGTATGGGTGTTTAACAGCCGCTCAGCAACCTTACATCCTGCAAAAAACCATCGGCCATCAAACTGACCCTCACGCGATCCATTAACCTTCAAAACATCAGATAGATGGTTCACAACCTCTCTCACTTCCCTTGATGGTGAAGAAGATTTTTTCCCTGCATCCGATTTATCGGGTGCGGTAAATAATTCTTTTAATTCCTTTTTATTACTCTTATTTTTAGGGGGTTCTTTTCCCTCTCCCTCTGCGGGTTGTGGCGATGGCATTGGTTCCTTAGGTGAGTCGTCATTGGTATCACCATTGGCATCATCAGTGGTATCGTCATTGGCTCCAGACGCATCTTTTTTAACCTGAAAAGCCTTGTAATTATTGATTTTTAGACGTGAGTCGTATCGTGTGCATTTAGTGGTTCCGATCATGCCATCTTTCTGGAGTAAATCCAGATAATGCACTACCCGCTTGCGTCCCCACATCCATGTCCGTTCCAACCCCCTGATGGAATAAAGCATTTCGCCGGTATTGATGAAAATCAGGTTGCCATCCGATAGTTGTTTGTGGGGGCTATAAGCCGCTTTAAACAGCAACCAAAGCCATGCCTCGGCCTCGGTATAGGGACGATCCACCGGCCAAAGCCAATGGCTTTGTATGCGCCGATGGAGAAGGATGTAACCATTTTTACTCATGGTGCTTCCCCTCCTTTGCGTCCAGTTCGGCAATCAAATCCGCAAGATATCGGCGGGCTTGACGATCAGCCTTAATCAGCCGGTAGATCATGCTGGCTACCTGGTTGCGATCCAACTGAATCGGGTATATGATGGGGTCAGATTGACGCAGGGGGCTTTGTTCTAGGATTTGTCTCATCTTGCATCTCCCATCAATTGTTTAAGGTCTGAAAAGTCTCGTAAAACGCCGTTGCTGGCGAGTGTGTGAACCGAGACAGTGCGGCGGCTCTCGTCTTGCCATTTGATGAAAGGGGTCATGGCCTGCCTAAACGCCAAGCCCTGAAATTCACACCAGGTGTCGCCGGTGTGCTGTCGCTCCACACGAACGAAAACCATGCAAGACGGCCCGGAACTGCTCCGCTTATTGGTATTTAGGCTTGGAAGCCTGTAAACGCCTGATGTTGTGGCGGTTGTCCGCAGGCCGATGCGTTCCGGTGCTGATTCCCACACCACGCCAGCATTTCCCCGCCTTAAACCACCCTGCCAATGCCTAAAAACCTTGTCCGGCTCCTCATCCAGAAGCTTTGCCATAAAAAAACGGCCTGAGAGCCAGATTAAGTCCGCGTCAGAGCGCACCCGCTGGCTTGATTTAAACCGTTTCGTCTGGTGGCGGGCCATCGCAGGGATGATGGCGCTCACCGGGATCCGTCCAGATGGCTTGCCAGACAGGCTTTGCAGTTCTATGGATTGCATCAGGCCGGGCAAGGCATCGGCAATATCATCCAGCGCCTCAACCGATTGGATAATAGGTCTTGCTGGTGTTTCCGCCGGTGGTTGGCTGAATATCCGCATTTGTTGGGTTTTTTCGGTGGCCATGTTTAAATTAACTCCTTTTTAAAAGCTAAATCCCCAGCCATAGACCGGGGATTTACTTTGCCGCCAAGCAAAGACCGTTAAATCAGGTTGTTAAGCTTGGCGACATCAGCCCCGGAGGCTGGTAATTACCACCATATCAGCCGAATAAGCCCTAAATTCGGATATCTGAGTTAAGGCTCTAATCCAGTCATATTAGTAAAATCCGAGTTTCCGAGTTTAATCCGAGTTTAATTTTTGTTAAGTTTTTCTCCAGAGTGTCCCATTTCGTCCACGTTTTCCATCATTCTCGCAAAGCCCATGCTCGGCTAGGTTTTGTAGGTATCGTTTAATTGTGCTCTCCGCAATATCCTTCTTAATCTCCTCCCAAAGTGGATCTTTGAGGTCTTTGGGGCACGTCCATTTATAAGGCAGAACAGTTAAGACTGCCCTTTCTGTTTCATTAAAGCTTGGCGGTTCTTGTTCATTGCAGTCATTTTGCGTCTCTACTTTTAGAGGAGCATGCTGCACATGCTGGAATACCAAGGGATTCGCCTTCAAGTCGGCAATTAAAGCACGATAAGCCGTCTCAATTGGCACACCTTCCCCAGCAACTGCGCAGTCATCATCCGGGTATATCTCAAAAGCCCACCGTGCGGGTGAGCCGGGCCTATCAACCAACGACAAACCAGAGGAGTCGGTAATTTGATCTTCTATTTCTTGACGTCTTGCCTGCACCCATTGCGTTGCTCTTTTGAAGGCTTCGGACTTCCGGTTATCTCGTGCTTCATAAACAGCTTGTTCCATAAATACATTCCATTTTTCTTCTGCTAGAGAATTTCTGAGTTCTGATTCCCAACGGAGTTCAGCCAACCCTTTAATGATTCCGTCATTACCATACTGTTGATAAATATTGGCAATAGGTCGAGGAGAAATAAGCCAGTCAGCAGCAGGCAGCAATGGCTCAATCTCATGAAAACAGCTCAATAAGTAGCAGGCTAAAGTGCTTACACGGTAAGGTGTTCCTACGTGTAAAAATGTAATCTGTTTGGCCAAATCCTCATCAACCACCTTTTCCTGTATGGACAAATAAAGGCTCCTCATCCATATTTCCGGGCTGATACCGGAATCTGCTGCTATTTTCAACGGATCTGGTAGGCCTATAGCGCATTTTTCTAGTATTTTCCTGAATGTTGCAGACTCATAACCGGGTGTGATTTTTCTTTGTTCGGCAATGTGTCGCAGTGTCTTCAAAGCCTTTTCCTTCGCTGTTTCCAGTAGGACAGGCATGTCTGTTATCTTTTTTAAAGTTTGTAGGACGTCATCAAGAAGATTCGGGTATTCTCGCTCATGAAGCTGGATACTTTGAATCTGCTGTTCCCTCGACATAATGCCTGCCGGGAACAGAGGAACGTGCGAAAAAGCCTCCCATAATGCTTGCTTACAGTCCCAAACCATCGCCTTGCTAACATAGAGATCCAGCTTAAAGTCACCTTGAGCCGGTTCACTAATGTCAATTGTCATCGCTTGATCCTTATATTCGGTTGTTATATCCGCATGGTGGCGGGTTTCTGACCTTTGCTTGTGCCGAATACCCCTTCCCAACCATTGCAATACCTTAATTAAACCAAAATCATTACATAGCGGTCAACATGCCAGCCTGTCATAGCGGTCGTTCGCTCTTGGAATTCTACCCGCGCTTTTTGGCAACGGATGGCTTTTGCGCCGTTCTCTTTTTGACTACGGCCTTTTGGGGCTGAGCTGTTTTAGACTTTTTAGCCCTGGTCTTGCCGGTTTTCCGGTTAATCTTAAACTCGATGGAAAATCCCAACTTGTCCAGCACGGTGCACATGCTAATCCAACCCGGATTCCCTTCATTAGAGAGCATTTTATAAAGGCTCTGCCGTTTAATGCCGGTATCCTGCTCCATTTGAGTCATACCGTCATGGGCGTTAATCACGTTGCGAATAGCAACAAACAGCGCATGAGGGTCTTTGCTTTCATACGCCTCATTCAGGTAAGCCATGGCAAGCTCAGGATCTTCCCGTAGCTGTTGGGAAAGGAAGTCATCATAGGATGCGGATTTTTTAGGCATGGCTATTGGCTCCTATAGTCTTTTGCATACTGTTTGGCCTTTTCAATGTCTTTCTGTTGGCCTTTTTTTGTGCCACCACAAATCAGAATAATCATGGAATCACCATCTTTCAGGCAATAGATTCTGTAACCTGGGCCATAATCGATTTTTAACTCAATGACACCCTCACCAACCGGCTCACAATCACCCAAATTCCCTTCCTTTACTCTGTCGAGACGGGTCAGGATTCGGGCTTTTGCCTGTGAATCACGCAGTTTTTGAAACCACTGGGTAAAAGGAGATTTCCCAGTAATTGCCTTGTAATATTCAAGCGTAATCGGCTTGGCTGTCATACTGTTATTGTAAACCCTAGTTGACATATTTCAATCATTTATTTGTTGTCCTACCCAAAAGCTGAACATGTCAAAATCGATGAGAACCTCCGACATCTAAAAACGAAAATAGACATCTTCTCGTAGCTGCTAGACATCGGAAAACGCCTACTTAATAAAAAAGCCTGCAACAAACGGCAGGCGGAATTAATTGCAAAGGTCAATTTTCCTCATCATATTGCATTTAACCGATGCGTTCAATAAGATGAAATTAATTGCAAAGTCCCTCAGTTCAACAAAAAGTTAAACATTTCAGCAAAGGTCAGGAGAATTAAGCATGGCAAAAGACAGTGGTAGCCGTTCGTCTAGTGGTCTAGGACACCTCCCTTTCACGGAGGCGGCAGGGGTTCGACTCCCCTACGGGGTACCACTCTATTTTAAAGACCCCTCAAGCTTTTCAGGCTAATGAAGGGTCTTTTTTCGTTTCTTCTGAAACTGAGCAGGCTCATCTAATTTCAGGCCAAACTGCCCCTCTGCGGCCAAACATAGGCCAATACAAACACCGCATCCTATCAACTCAGGAGGCGGCAGAAATCTTGGGAATCCCACCTAGGACTTTTAGGAGATATTGCAAGTCAGGCAAAGTTCCTGCAATCTTACAAGAGAAGGGCGGTAAGTCTCAATACCTCATACTTAGCGATACTGTAGAGCTTCTCTTACAACAAGGAGAGGCCAAGCAAAAGCTTGACGAGAGATCGAAAGGCCCGAAGCCCCACCAGAGTTATTTGAAACCTTGGCTCGCTTCTCTGAAGTCAGGCACCTTCAATGGGAAGTCATTTAGTCCTAGAACTATTCAAGATTATAGAGCTTATTCATCGAAGTTCCTCGATTCATATGACTCTCTAACTACAGACACTCTGAAACATTGCCTCTCGAAGATACCCGCAGAACAATATTCTAAGAGAGACAAGATTTATAAGATGTGCATCTGTCTCGGCAAGTTCCTAATCTCGAAGAAGGAACTAGACCCTGCCTTCCTAATTGAAATCAAAACCTTTAGACCCAAGAGACACTTGCCTCCCAAGCGTATCACCGTGTCAGAACAGGAACTCAGAGCCCTTTACAACGCTGCTGAAGGCCTGTTACAAGAGGCTTTGGTGGTATTGCTAAGCTCGGCTGGTTTAAGGGCCTCAGAGGCTTCAGATCTTAGGCTATCTGATGTTGATTTAGAAGAGGGCATCCTAACGGTTGAGTGCGGTAAGGGAGGCAAGAGGCGAAGAGTTGGGCTGAGTCCAAAGTGTGTTGAATTGCTCTATCGGTACATTGAACTGGAGAGACCCAAGAGTTCTTTGAGCTCATTATTTCTTGATCCTTATAAGAGACCCTTTAACCGCAACACTCTGTACAACGAGATTAGAAAGCTTAGCCGCAAGACTGGGATCCACGTATCACCCCATGCGCTTCGTCGAGCTTTTGTCACTATCAATGCTAATAAAGGCAGGCCACTTCAAATGCTACAGATGGCTTGCGGGCATTCAGATATCACTACAACCCGTAACTACTGCATGACTTCTGAGCAGGAAGTAATTGATGCAATGAAAGATTGGAACTAGTTTATTAACAAGAAGGAGCTAAATTATGTTTAATGAATTGATTATTGTAACTGATCAAATTGAGGTCGAACTTCGTAGAGATGAAAATCGGAGTTCGTGTTATAGCGGCTACGCCAAACTTATTGGCTATGAAGGGCCTTTGCTTCTTGGCAGTGCGGCTGAGGTAGAGGAAGATGGGATTCGCTTCCATCTCAAGGCTTTTCCGATTCCGCCGAAGAGTAATGAGTTACAAGCTTTGCAGTATGTTCTGGAGCAAGTACCTCGGCTGGAAGGAAAGACAGGCTCAGACGGGAAGGCTTTTTATAGCGATAGCTTAACGGACTGGGTTTATACCAGAGTGCTGCTGGCTAGGGTAGAGCTTGAAGTGGCTGCTTGATTTAGAAGCCCCTGCCTGAGTTGTTGGGTGGGGGCCTAGTCATTTTTTCTGAGGGATTCAGGACTGTTGAACTCAAGGAGTTTATGATTCCGAAGTTGTGGGAGCTGATGAGAATCAAGTGACTGATTGGCTTTATTTCAGAGTGTCGGTTGCTTTGTTGGATATGGATAAGGCGAGAGTGGCTTAGAAAATGATGAGCCCTGCCTAGTTTTAAGAGTTAGGCGGGGCCTTTAGGTTTTTCCGCAACTTGTCTATCTCTTGCTTTATTTCATTCCAATGTCCAATTCTTTGGGTCGTCATTTTCCAGAGAGGGCAGTAGCTTAAGTCGCTCATACTTATTAATGTTGCTTGCCACTTCGCTTTTTGTTTTGCCTCCAAGAACAGGAACGTACCAAATATCGGCTGTTGAATCATCGAATGGAAAAAGAACCGTTATTGGAGCTGAGCTTAGAACATCCTTTATTTCTTCATAAGCGGGGTTATTGCCAAGGTTTTTAGGATCGTATTTTGATTGAATAGCTTCGATAATATCTAATCCCCAACCGCCTCTGTGTAAATATTCAACTAATACGCTCTTTTGAAATGGGGGATGAAACGGCATTAAGCTAGAAATATGTTGATGTCTTGTTTTTTCTGCCTTATTCAAATACGAAACCCTATAATTAACACCCTCATCAACCATTCTCTTGTATTTCATAGCTTCTTCCGAGCCTGCTAGACCTTCGATTATTTCCACAAGTTTATCTCTTAAGTAATTAATAGTTTGTCTCTCGGATCTCACTTCACTACTCATTAATAAAGAATTTAACCTATGTGCATAGTTATTAATTTCGTTTTGAAACTCACCAAAAACTCTCTTGGTATCGCCATAAGCTAGTATCTGTTCAATAAGCTCTTCTGGTATTTTCTCTCCTCTTCTTTTATAAAATTGCTCTGTCGATTCTGCTAATTGACTAACATCTTTAAACCCTTCGATATCGTTTGGTTCTTCGGAGTCAGGTATTATTCCCTCTATTTTAATTTCAGGAGCTTCTGATTCAATAATATAAACAGGAGAAACAGTCATAAGTTTTTTTAAAGGAAATCCCCATAGAGCGGAGCCACTGATAAAGCCTTGGTGGATAAACTCAAAAAGGCCTTCTTGATTAAGCCATTTTTGTATCTGGTTTTTATAGGCTTTACTTTCAGAAGCATCAATAAAACTCTGATTAGATTCCACTCTTTTGTAAGCCTCTTCTGAAAGCTTAAGTTTTTCAGTAGAACTTTGTTGGCTTAGCCATAGGGGTTGCCCTATCTGATGAACATCCCACAAGAGCCTGTCGTTTTTCAACCACTCCGATATAAATTCCGGCCATGCGTAAGAGAGCGCAATATAACTAGCGAGTTGGGCAAGGTTTATATACTCAGAACGATGCTCCCCAGGCTTACTAATCTGAACCGAATTGATATCCCCATCAGAGCTTTTACCTACAATGCCGAAGAGTGCTGTTCTATTTCCAAGATAAATACTAAGCCTCAACTGGTTCAAAAACTTCTTAATCTTACGAGGATTATTACCTAATATTGGCGAAACATAAGACATGATTTCTTTAATATCGTCAATAGATTCGTCAAACTTAATTTCTTTTGCTATAGGCCCTTTGGGGGGTGTTTCTTTTAATACTTGATTATCCGATTCTGGAAGAGCTCTAGAAGAGACTGGAACATGCACAACACTTATTGCCCCTTGAACCTTCTCTTCCTTAACTTCGGTTGTTTCATTTGGCCGTATTAGATTATCAACATATTCTTCAATCCTTTGAACTTCTGGAGTAGGCACTCTAAAAGGTAGCTGAATAAACTTATCGATATATTCATAACCAATACTCTTTGTAGCTTTACCCTCAGCCAGTGCCTCATAAAACTCTTTATGTTTCACGCCATAACCAGCTGCTACCTTCTCCCTGTCTAAGGCAAGGATAAAATATAAGTTTAGACTGTTGCTCTCACCCTCTATATCCATAAGAAGGTTAATTGCCTTAAGAAGTTCTATTGCCTTATCAGGACTGCACCGATCAAGATCATCAATAAAAACGTAGATGGGCTCTTTTTCAGAGTAGGCCTTGACTATCAACTCAATGTCAGAATGAAATTTCTTTAAAAACGGAACTTTCCCTTGATAGTCAGGGCGTTCTTTCAAGTATTGTCTCAGATCAAACTTAATGACAGCAGAACTCAAAACTCTCTTCAACTCTAAAACAACTCCGATAAAAGGAAGTAAGGGGGAATAATAAATTGCTCCAGCAACTAAACTTAGTAGTAGCTCTACTATATTGCCACCAAGAAGATTTAAACTTAATTTAGGATTAAAACCGAACGAATGAAGGATTAGGGAAAATAGACCAAATAATAAGAGCCAGCCGCAATCTCTTTTCAGCCTTGACCAGCCCATTCTTAAAAAGACTAATTTCCACCAACCTTTGCAGTCTTGAAGCTCGGCCTCTAACTCGATAGCAAAAGAAGCCCAAAGAGCCTCTTCCCCACTGTATCTCCAAGGGTTAAACTTAACTACTTTCGCTTTGGGGTTTAATTCTTTCACTCTTTCTTCAAGCTGTTTAAGGAATGAGGATTTACCACTCCCCCATAGCCCTTCAACCGAAATAGTTATTGGAGGCTTCGTGTAAGTGTCAGTAATGAACTCGGCCAAAGCTTCCACATAGGGTTTGAACCCCAGATAATCTTTCTTAGAGCTTCTGTCATTACTTGTTGCTGTGGCTCTGCTTCCCATAAATCCTGAATCTCACATTTCTCTTAAAACCAGACCGATCATACCAAAAAGGCAATAAAAAATCCCCCAGCCCTTAAGCTTAAAAAGCTCAGGACTGAGGGAATAGTTGATGGGATTTACCTTATTGGGACCTTTGAATTTTTACCAGGGCGGAGCCAGTGATAATAGCCACTAGTATCGGTCTTGCCCTGATTTTGCATTCTGTTAGGATCTGTTGAGTCTGGAGGATAGACGCAAGGCTTTCCGGGATAATTAATCTCACGAGGCCTGCCCTTCTTCACCAGCATATCTGGGACTGACCAAGCTCCTAAAAGTACCGAAACATACCCTTTTCGATAATCTACTTCGCCCCAGAATATAGTATCAGCATCTTCGCCTTTCTTATAATTGAAAGTTTTGGCAGTCTTATTTTTACCCTTGATACTGATATTCTCTCCGTTTAGTATCATGTCATAACGATCAGATCCGTTTATAAGTCCTTCTTTAAATGAGCTGTACCAAGTCTCGAAGCTCATGTCGGAGTGTTGGTGATAGCTCCATTCAACTAAGCCGCCAGTAAGTTCTTTTTTATCTGGGCCATGCGCCCTAACAAGTTTATCAATCTCATCTAACTCTATAACCTTTATTAGACCTCTTTCTATAAGAGCCCTTAGCCTCCTTAAACCATAGATAGTTTGGAGGGTTTCAATTACTTCTAGAGAATAGATAACTCGAAAAGCATAATCAGAATTAGTTGGTGGAGAGGTAAATTCTACACTCTCTGAACTGTACAACTCTTCGAGTCTTTGCTTTTCACTCTCTAGTTTTTGAACCAACAAATTTATAAGTTCATCTTTTAACATCGGTAAATCCCTTCTATTATTGAGTTGCTCATATAGCTGAGTAGAGCCAGAGCCCCAACACTCTGAAACCCAAACTCTCTCAGCTATCAAACTTATGTGCTACACCCTAACGGGTATGTGCATTAGGAGCGCCTGTTGAGGTTGAGCGGGTAATACCTTGGCCTCCATCGACAATCCGATGAAACACTTCGCCAAGAATATCTGCATCTCTACCTTGAATCGTAACTCCATTAATCGTGACACTATTATCTGGGCCGGTTTGTTTCTGTCCCATAGCCCCTAGAACTCCAGAAGCTACGTTAATTGCCGTATTTCGAGCGTCGCTATAGGATAGTGTTTTATTGCCTGCAATATAATCTGCGTCCCAGTCGTACATGGCAGCCCTACTTTTCATGGCATCGTTATTAAGCATATTGCCTAAAACTAATTGCTGGACTGCTGTTATTTTGTATAGCCAATAAGCTATTGATTTATAGATTCCTTCGAACGTGGTTGAGACCATCTTCGGAATATCCGTCACGTAAAGAAAGAGGGCGGCACCGAGTCCCGCTACTGCACCTACTATTGCAGCAACTATAGCCGCCACAGCCATCGGGAGTTCCACAGACCATAGGGCTACTATAGTCACAATACCTCCAATCGCTAGAGCCGCAGCTCCGAGAGCTGTGATAAACATGACCAGCCCCTGCACTATTTTAGGATTCTCTTTGACCAAAACGGTTAACCATTTAATAATCGGAATCGCTCCTTTTTGCAGAGTTATGATTAAAGGTAACAAAGCATCCCCTGTTACTTTTAGTAGCTCCTCTAACGAAGAAAAGAAGGCTGCGTTAATTCCTACAGGACTATTCGTATAAGCCTGCCACGCCTTAGAAACACCGAAAGCTCCCTCAGCGATTTTAACTTCTTTCAAGTTTCGCTTTTGTTGGAGCAAGGTGGTAATTAGAGCACCAGCAGCTGTTTGGGAACTGAATAGCTCAGCGATCTTAGGAATGCTGGCCGGGCTATTAGAATCAATTTTATATTTTTGCATAGCAGGAATAAAGACATCGTACATCCACTTCACTTTGTCTTTCATATACAAGTCTTGTTGTACAGCGTCGAACCCGACAATGCTTCCTCGCTTGTTACGCTGAACATTTTCGATGAGCCCATACTGCTGCCAAAGTTCTCGCTTCTCTCGCGAAACTCCGTGCCTTGCCTGCTTAGCAATTAGGAATCTATCCATGGCCTGCAAGCCTGTACCGGCTCGGCCACCCCCCATTTCCATCATAAGCATCATTTGCTTATAAAGGGCTTCTGGGGTTTGGCTCATCCGACCATAAGGGGTGTTTTTCATAAAAGCGTGGATCTCGGCTGGGTTGATTTTCCCTCCAGATCCGTAAGCCATATGGGTATAAACATCCAAATACTTCTTTAGAGAAGTGCCAGAAAAGTTTTGTCCCATCTGTAGCTCGGCGGCTCTAACAGCGTCCCAAGCGTAGTCGTCCCCCTTATTTCCATAGAGCCCCCGCATCCCCAATTGGAACTTAGTCATAAAGGGCATCATATGCCGAGTTTCTCCATAATCCCCCAGTACGGAGTAGGTGTCCTTAAAGAGGTGCATCCCGCTCTCAGTAGTCATGTTAGGGTGTCTAACCCCCAAGCGAAAAGACTGTTCTTCGGCCATCTTAACTTGCCTAGTGGAGAGTCCTAAGCCTTCCATCTCTAGACGAAGCTGGGCTACACGACGAGAAGCCTGTGTCGAGGAAGAAGCTAGCTTAAGCATAGCACCAACGGCAGCCCCACCGACCATCATAGTGGCGAGACCTCCCATGATTTTGAGTTGTTTATTGATCTTAGCCGTGTTGCGCCCGGCAGCGGTGGCTAAGTTGGAAAAGTGCATAAGATGCCGTGAGGCATAGTCCACGACGTGTAAGGCCACAAAAACCTTAAAAGCTCCTCCAGCCATATCTAACTCCTTTCTTCTAAATTTAAAAACCTTACAACGCCTTTTAAGGCCCCTAAACTCTCTAGGGGTAGGGCTATACACCTAAATCACCAAAAGACCCCGTGTAGAGCTTAGTAAGGCCCTCTGAGGGCGTTTTAGCCTCTGTTGTGGCACTTGGTTTCTTGCTAAATTGCTGTATGAGAGGTTTTAAAGGGTTCTGGAGTGGCTGATTTTGCCCTGTCACGAGCCATAATCTTACCTCCCGGTTACTTTTGGTAACTATGCCTAGTTATATAAGCTTATAAGCTATAAGGGCTTTTATAGGCTCTTTTAGCTTGTCAAGCTTGATATTCAGAGTAGCTTATCTAGTCAAGCTTATTTAAGCTTTTAGAGTTCTTTTAACTTTTCGAGCTTAATTATCGGAGTTTGTTTAAGACCAAAAAACTCAGATCCAGAAATTTAGGTCTCATATACACTGGAATGGGAAAGGGTAAAAAGTAAGTAGTTGTCTTTATATTGTTACAATTATTTACAAATTACCAAAGAGAAGCTTTAAGATTTCTACAACTCCCCACATGACCAGAGGGGCCACTGTCATTATAGCGACTACTCCCATGCAGGTTAGCATACGCCTATTAACTCTATCGGTTCGGGCCTGAAATACCACTTGCTCAGCTTCATATATTTTTTGTTTTTCTTCGTCGGATAAGCTCATAGAGTTTATGATATTACGATGGCTGGTCCATCAAACACTCCGATAATACAGCTCATCAAACCCCGATCCCTCCCCAAATCCAAATACCCCTATAGCTCCTTCACTGACTGAATCACCCAAATCTTACAGGTCGATTTAAGGCCCCTTAATTTCCCGATTGAGGTATTGATACCTAAACAGGGCTTTTCGCGTGCTGTAGGGCCTCCTAGCCCTCTCTAATTGGATGTATAGATTGGTTGTTAGAGCTGTTAAATACTGGTATCAGAGTGTTTTTGGGATTTTAACTTTAATCCATGCCAGTAACGACTCCCACCAATTCTTTTTAGAAGGGTAAGTTTTTTGGAATTCAGCAATGCTCAGAAGTTTAACGGTGCCGGTCATTTTTATTGAAGGTTTAGCTGTAGTAGAAAGTCCGTAAGAGTCCATCAGATACCAAACAAGCTTTTTATCTCTTTCAGGATTTTTATTTGATGTGATGGCCCATTCATTGGTATTTTGCCTCGCATTCTCATCAAATACACCGTGTCTCACCCCATGCAATGTTATACCAAAGCAGAGTGCTTGATCTTTCTGAAATGAAGCGGAATAGTACATCTCATAGTGAAGCATCTGGTGCCGAATTTTTAATGGAAGATCGATAGTAATGCTCTCACAAACCTCATCGTTTATGAGAAGCTGGAGCTTGGTAGTGAGATCTTCATTAAGCTCCGCACTCACAGCAATATATATCATTCTCTCAAACGGTTTCTTTACCCTTGCTTCTACTTTATAGTACTTTCCATCAAGATCCCAGAGCTCAAACACAAACAACTCCGAATCCCTAAACAAAAGAGACATTCTCATTCCCATATTAGGATATACATAGTCAAATATATAACCATCCCCATCTAGAGGTTGTTCAGGGATATAGATATTACAAACAATTTCGATATCACTAATCTTTCGCAATACTCTCAACGCTAAATATCGACAGACACTAGCAAGATTTACGAGATAGAGTTTTATTTGCGGGTCGAACTGGCCTATCAATTGTGCAAAATCTTCTGGAAATGTTGTGTCGTAATGAGCTCCTCCAGCTCGATCAGCGAAACCTCTAATTAAATCGATAGCAGTGTGAGGCTTTCCATTGTGTTTTAACACAGCCTGTTCCAGATAATCTTTTAAAGGCTTCTTCTGTTGATTAGGAAAGGCCTGTTCAAGTCCAAAGGAGCCAATATCTATCATGAAGTCCATATCTGCCCCGGGGTGATCGGGAGAATCAACCGGTCCCATAGCATATATTTCAAGAGGTTCTTTCAGAAGTTCTGCCAATTCTAGTAATAGTGGTTTGTTACTACCACTTTCATGAAGAATGGCCCTCAACTGGCCATACATAGGAATGAACTGGTGATTTTTCCCTTCTTTTACGAGTTTAAGGGAGTCATTAATTATGCAGATTGCATCAGCCAGCTCTTGAGTCCTATAAACAAGATTTTTAGTAACTTTCTTCTTTAGTTTCTTGGACATCAACTATGCATTAGCTCTCTTTCAACAAGGAGCGATAGACCGAGATATCTCCCCGTACAAACCCACGAATATTATTATGATTGTCGAGCTCTTTATTTGAAAGAAGCCGATTAAAAACGCTTTGCATCTCAGATAGTTTATATCTACGTTTATAAAGCGTTTCACTGTCTTTAAGTTTTGTTGTAAGGGTTTGAACCTCTCTCTTCAGGGTAGGATTATTCCCGCCTGAGATTTCCAAAATTTCTTCTAATCGACTCAATATCTTCTCTTTCTCTTCATGACTAGTCACTGGTTTCTCCTTGTGTCTTATTTAATAATTCCTACCTATATTATACCTTTTTCCCTCGTCATAAATAAGCAAAAGTAGTTTCAGAAAAAATTCAAAAATTTTCTAAGTAGGGGTGTCGGGCTCTTTTACCTATTCTGACCAGTAATGGGGGGTATGGGGTAGGGGGTGTTACGGGCCTTTATACTGTATTGAGTGCGGCCAATGTTGTTTCAGAGTGTGTTGTTTTGCCCCTTGAATAGCCGTTGATTCCGCTTGATTAATGAGCCGAAGAGCCTGATAGCTCTAAGGAACCCACTCCGAAACATAAACTCACCAACTCTCCTATATAACAGTCTATGCCGCCTCCTCAACAGGGAGGTGTCACAGAGTCTAGCGAGCCGAATTAAGCTGTCGTAGTAGCTCTATAGATGTCATGGCATTCAAGGTAAAGCGGTATGTAGCAAATTATACTAGCTCTCTCATGTCTAATGCCGCTGTCGAAATAACAGAAGGGAGTTCAACTTTTCGCCCATCATACTGGACATATTGAGTGTTTAGAAGTTTAGAAGAAAGCCTTACTTTTGAAGTGTGGGAATCGATGAGCAGTAAGCCGAGATCAAACAGTGTATGAATATCCGAGCGAAGAAGAAGTCCATTAGCTGGATTGTTAGTCTTGTCGCCTTTGTATTGAACTATATGGCAAGCCTCTAGCACATCTACAGCATCGCAGCTTGTTATAAGACACCTGCCACCAAATATTTCGAGTAGCTCTTTGCGGAATTTCTTCTGACCTCTTCGAGCATTAATCTGTTGTGCTACTTTCTTCCGAGCATCAACAATATCGGTTGGATCGAATTCATTACCTTCAGTTTGTTTTATATAATTCCCAAGTCCCAGTTTGTGGGATGAATTTATACTCAGGCTCAAATATCTTCTGAACTTCTTTCCTTGTATATTTAATATATAGTTGAGGTTCAGACATTTAATTCTTCTTTCAACGAGTCAAATTGGCTTATCATGCAATCTTCATAAATATCGCACGATTCTTGATCGAAGGCTTGCCAGACAAGGTCGAATAACGGTTTAGTCTGTGTGTAGTGGTATGTACTAGGTTCAATAATTATATCTGGTAAATAAACTAAGTCTCGGTCAAAAACTTGCTTGTTTAAAACGCCAGTCACTTGTTCCATTTCAGTGCCAAAAGCTCCAAGAAAATTTAGAAATAGAATATAAGGGCCTGGAACTCCGAGATCAATAAAGCGATTAATATACTTATGTATCGCCGCTCCAAGATGTTTAATAAACCGCTCTGGCTGGATAACTGATTTCTCGCGATTTGCTAGGCTCAATATATGCGTATCAAATGCTTCAAGTGCTCCTGAGCGAAACAGTTGAATATAGGAAATTTGTGAAGTACTTGGCCTATTTCCAAAAACATAGCCATCAAGATTAAAAAATCTTTGCTCATAGCCACCCGATATTGGGAAATATTGACCGCTACTATGTTTATTAAAAACATCTGAATTAAAGCGAGTTTCTTCAAAAGTGACTAAAGGAATTAAATGGAAAAGAATCACCCCTTTTAAATTTCCTCTGTTAAATGCCAAACTTGTCCCTACATTCTTATTATTGCTATCCAAGTAATAGTCTATTCTCTGTTTTACGAAACGTCTTGCCTTTTCAGGAAGGGAGCCCGACAGTAAAATCTCTTGCCTCAGTTCCATTGCGTCCATTGGGCTAGTACCTGCGGATCCTCGTTTATAATACTCTTTATTCGTCTTAACTCTATGCGGTTTAACGTGGCTTGAACCAACTCTGGTAATAATTACAGTGCCTTTATCGGCATCGATAGATTTTATCTGATATCGTGAAGGGGCCAGTTGAGGGTCTATTTGGCCTTTTATCCAGCCTTCGAGTTTTAAAATATAATCGTCAGATTCTTCCTTTATTCCGCTAATTTCTTTTGGAAGCCCATCCTTGGCTGCAATGCCTAGAATAAAATCGCCTCCATCAGCATTACACATTCCAGTGATGCCTTTTAAATATTTTCCTTTCGCTGAATCGCCTGATCCGATATCCTGCTTATATTCAATATAGCGGCTTTCTGGAATGCCGTCAGAGATCAGAGAGTTAATAGACTCAGCATTAAGTTCATCAAATTTTATATGCAGTAATGACACCGGAAGGTTCCTCACATATTACCTTCAGACATGCTATCACCGGAATGGTTTTAGATAAATGGCTTATTACTTTTTTGTAAATTTGCTTGCCAGTGAAGTGGTTGTAGGTTAGATATATGATCGCTTCCACCTCTAGAAACCGGAAATATATGATCAATTTCCCAACCATACTGGTGGCTTCTATTACCATAGGCTATCCTTGAAATTATATTCCCGTACAAGTCCTTTCTATAGCCCAATATCTCCATCCTATACGAAATTACCGAGGCTTTGTTCCAAACCTGTTCTACTAAATTTGAGTCATATAACGTGCTGCGCAACGAGTTCAAGTAGCTCATGAAAAATCCCCTATATTGAGTCTAACGCTATCCTTAATTACTTTAATAACTATAGTCATGATTTGTGACATTTTTATGACAATATAAACAATCTGAGGGCTATCAATTTTTCTCAACATCGGATATCCTGTTAAATATAATACAGGTCAATCTCTTGGCCAAACTATACGAGAAGGAGGAATATCGAGTGAAGTCTAAGAACCACTATAGAAAAGGATCTTGTGGCAGCGATGTCGAGCTTTCACGGAGGCGGCAGGGGTTCGACTCCCCTACGGGGTACCACTCTTTTAAAGCTCCAGATAAAGCGTTTCAGCCCTCTGGGGCTTTATTATATTCTTCAGAAATAGAAGCGATTAATCAACAAACTTGGACACAACTTGGACAAATGATGTCAGTGTCCGAGTTTGCCAACGTGTTTGGAATATCACCACGCACTATAAAGAGATGGTGTGTAGCAGAAGGTGTTGCTAACTATTTGAGAGTTTTAATGCAAAAAGTAATTTAAGGCTTGCGACGACCATTGATTTTGATTTTGAATAGCAAAATGTTTTCCGTCGAAATCTTGCTAAATAGTGACGGATACGAGAATTCATTCCTTCTA
>JAJCZA010000030.1 GCA_029262635.1 Vampirovibrionales bacterium
TGCGTCCTCCAACAATGCCAGCTGGGATATTGGAACGGCCACTGGAACCACGGCGGTGAGTACCAACACCTGGTATGACATGGAAGTGACGTTCTCCACCACGGATGGGTACAAGTTGTATCTCAATGGTACGTTGGAAGCCTCTTTGTCATCCACCACGAAAATGTATGATTCCAATGGCCTTCGTTTTGGCATGGGGTATGCGGGGACCGATTCCTCCAGTGGGGATGTGGCCGATGTATATTTCACCAATACGGAAGTTTTGCACACCGCAAACTTTACGCCCTTAAGCGATCCTTGGAGTACGGATGGGATTGAGTGGAATACGAACGCCATGGACAATATATTAGGTGGTACCGGCAATGATACTCTCACTGGAAATACCAACGACAATATTTTAACGGGAGCCGCGGGCAACGACAGCTTAACGGGAGGCGCTGGAGATGATAGCTACCGTTTTGCCAACGGCTTTGGAATCGATACGGTTTCTGATAGCGCTGGACTGGATACCTTGGATTTTAGCACTTTTACGAGCAGTATTAATATTGATCTTTCAACGGATACAAGCTTTGTTGAAAGCACGGGTAATACAGTCACTTGGGGACTCAACGCCATAGAAAATATTGTGGGGGGTCTTGCTAATGATACTCTGACGGGAAATACCAATACCAATATCTTCAAAGGCGGCTCGGGTGACGATATCTACAATTTAGCTGAAGGCGGTGGAATAGATAGCATTGAAGACAGTGCTGGAACCAGTGATAAGGTTCTCTTTGGCAGTACGCTGGATAATACGGAAGTCGCCTTCTATATGAACGGCGATAATCTGGAAATTGGCTATGATATCACCAGTAATACCGATCTCATCACCATCACGGACCAAAACATCGCAGGGAAAGAAATTGATCGTCTCGAACTCGATTCCGGTGAATTCTTAACAGCAGCCGATGTGAACCAAGTTATCCAAGACATGGCCACCTATGCCACAGCCAACAGCGTCGATTTCACCAGCCTTGCTGATGTGAAGTCTGACGCCGGTCTCATGAACATCATCACCACCGCTTGGAATCCAGCGGCGTAGGCGTTTAAACCGTTTTCAAACGTCTTAGGGTTGAAGGTGTTATCGGTATGTGGTAACATAGACACATGATTGAATCTTTTGGTAATAAACTCACTGAGCACCTTTTTGACGGGACAAGCTCCAAGGCAGTGACTAAATTCCCAAAAGACTTACATCATCGAAGCATTGAACTTCTAGATGTCATGGCTTCGGCAGAAAGCTTATTAGATATCAAGAATTATCCAGGTACACGTTTGGAAAAGAAAAAAGGCTCATTAAAAGATTATTTTTCAATCCGAATCAATGATCAGTGGCGGATTCTGTTTAAGTGGCAGCACAATATGGCAGAAGATGTACAAATTATAGATTACCATTAGGAGACCGACGATGAAAATGCCAAAAAACAGAAAGCCGACACATCCAAGTGTCTTTTTGAGAGCTTATTTAGAGGAACTAGAACTCTCACAACGAAAGTTTGCTGAATATGTAAACTGGCCACTGCCTCGTGTTAATCAACTTTGTCAAGGGAAACGTAGTTTTACACCAGAGACAGCATTAGTTTTGGCTGACGTATTTAATACGACCCCTGATTTTTGGCTCAATGCCCAGAAAAAAGTTAACTTATGGGAAGCTCAGCAATCCCACAAAAAAATCCATCCTCTTCGTCAGGCTTCTTAACTTTTTAAACCCTTTTTGCAAGCTCATCACATCATTAAAAATGCTTGAACCCCAACAGCGCAGAGAACCCCTTAGTTTAACAAAGACTTGTATTATTTTGTCTTACAGTGTAAGATATGTAGTATAAAGGTATTTTGGGAGATTTGTTTTACCATGGCAACATCAGAGCCTGAAAGTGTTTCAATTACATTTAGAACGCTTCGTGAAAAACGGGAAGCATTAGACGGCCTTGCCGACTCCTTGAATCAGGATCGTAGTCAAATTCTTAATGAAGCCATTACGTATTATCTTGATCTTTATCATTGGCAAACAGAGCAGATTGAAAAAGGACTTGAACAAGCCAATAGAGGTGAATTTATTTCTGAAAAAGAAGTAAACACTCTTTTTGATCGGCTTGAAAATCAATGAAGCTTCGGTGGACACCCCTAGCTACAGAGCACCTTAAGCAAGTACACCAATATATTGCTCAAGAGAATCTCGCTGCTGCTTGGCAGGTCATTAAAACCATTAGAAAACTAACACATAACTTGTTAGTTTATCCTCAGCTTGGTCGACAAGGGCGAGTAGAAGGAACACGTGAACTTATTATTCTTGGAACGTCCTATTTTGTTGTTTATCGAATAGAGGAAACTACGGTCGATATTCTATCCGTATTACATCAAGGTCGACGCTGGCCTTAGTGGATCTACCGGACGCTAATGCCCTCGTTGAGGTATTTGACGAGGGGGTAGACGAAGAACTCTATTATTTTGCGTTTGCCGACTTTAATGTCAGCGCTAACAGTCATACCGGTTTTGATGTTTTGTTCCACGCCTTCTACCATGAGTTGTTTTTCTAGCGGATTAATCATGACTTCATAAATTTCTTCTTGGCGGCTAGGGTCATTTTCGCTGATTTTACTGTCTTTGGCAATTTGAATGACTTGACCATCAAGCATGCCATATTTTTGAAAACTGAAGGTATCCACTTTAATGGCAACGGGCATGCCATCTTTCACAAAGCCAATATCCTGATTACTGATACGGGCTTGAATGATTAAATCGGCTGTTTCGGGAACAATAGAGATTAATTTTTCAGCCGGTGTAACCACACCACCCACGGTATGAATAAAGAGCTCATTGACATAGCCAGTAACAGGCGAAGTGATTTGATGGCGAGCATGGGTAAAAGCAGAGCCTTCTCGTCGAGCTTTTAATTGGCTAATTTGTTTTTGCTTGTCCGAAAGTTCTGTGAGGAGTTCTTTTCGGTGAGATTGACGAATGCTACTCATCTCTTGCCCAATTTCACGTTGACGATAGGTCAGTTCGTCAAGACGATGCGTTAGTCGTTCTATATTTTTTTGAGATGTGATTATTTCTTGCTGAACTTCTTCATAGTCTTTTTTCGCAATAATATCCAACACGGCTTTGAGGCGACGTTCTTTTGCTTCGCCCATGGTCAGTATGGATTCATTCTGAGCGATTTCGACTTCGGTCTGTTGTAATTGTTGTTCAATACTATCGAGAGAGGCTTGTTTGGCTGCCAGTTGAGCTTGTAAGCTCTCTTGAGCTGAACGGTAGAGTTGTTGTTGTGTTTTTAATGCGTCTTGTTCGTTTTCAGAATGAGATTCTTTGGATTTTAAATTAACGTTAAACGGTGTTTTTGATAGATTGGCCTGAATTCGAGTCTGTTCCATTTCTAGATGGCTGAGATTACTCTCAGCGGATTCTAGCTCGGGCTCAGACATAGCCGTATCAATGCTAATTAAGAGTTGCCCTTTTTCAACATGATCACCGGGCTCCACTATTATTTTTTTCACAACGCCGGTTTCTAAAGGCTGAAGGATTTTCACCTTGCCTTTGGGGATGACTTTTCCTCGTCCGGTAATCACCACATCCACTTCACCCATAAACATCCAGAGCACCGCAAAGACGAATACGGATAAGACAATCCAGAAAGTGGTCAACGCTAATGGACTGGCCGGACTCTCTTCAATCTCTGCCAAAATAGGCTTAAATTCATGGCTGTCTTCTTTTCGAATCAGTCGCTTCAAAAATTTAAATGGGTTCAAATTAAACATGCGCAAGACCTTTCTAAAGCCCTTCTAATTCACCATATCCATGAGCATTAGTCTTTAGTTTACTACAAAGTGGAAAGGGTTTGAATTGTAACTGATTTTAGTTGCAATTGCTCCAGAAATATGTCATACTACTAAAAATTAACGTGGAACCCTCTATTTAATGATCATAAAATCATGAGTAAAAAAAATAAGCTTTTCAACCGGTTGTGCTCACGCCCTAAAGATTTTAGTTGGGACGAGTTACAACGCCTACTCACGGACCTAGGGTATGTTCTGGTAAAACAAGGGAAAACAGGTGGCTCCCGAAGACGATTTATTCACCCTGAATTAGCCACCATAACACTGCATAAACCACATCCTGAGAATGTCTTGAAACGTTATCAAATTAACCAACTGATTGAATTACTGCAACAGGAAGGCCTGATATGAAAGACTTAATGGAATATAAAAACTATTTGGGTTCGGTTCACTATAACGATACGGATCGAATTTTCTACGGAAAGCTCATGTTTATTCGTGATTTGGTCAGCTATGAAGGGCGAGACGTCGATTCTTTGAGAGCGGCTTTTGAAGAAGCGGTTGAAGATTATTTAGACCTGTGTCAATCGGAAGGAAAAACACCTGAAAAACCATTTAAAGGCAGTTTTAACGTCCGTGTTAAGCCCGATCTCCACCGAAAAGCAGCCCTATATGCTGAACGGTATGGTCTCAACTTAAATGGTGTGGTCATTGACGCTCTAGAAAAATATTTATCAGCTTAAACAAGCGTTAAGCTTCTAGAATCAGCTTGCAGATTCCAATCATATCTTGTGTCATACTATTAAGTATGATAATATAAGCATATAAGGAGGCTTACTATGTCAAACCGTTCAACTTTTACACTAGACGATGAGGCGTATCATTTCCTTACCACTCATGGTGGTGATAACCGGAGTGCTTATATCAATCGTTTGCTTAAGAGAGAAAAGCGTAAAATCTTAGAGGATGCTGTCTTAAAGGCCAATAAGGAAGAGGCCGAAGATACAGCCTATCAAGTCGAACTTTCCGAATGGGATTCAACATTGCTCGATGGGTTAGGAACACCTATTCATGAGTCAAAGTAAAACAATATATGGCCAATTAGAAATATGGTGGGTTGATCTTGAGCCCACACGAGGAGCTGAGACACAGAAAAAAAGACCTTGTGTTATCTTGCAATCGGATTTAGTCAATCGCAGTTCTCGAACCCTTATTGTCGCCCCTTTATTACCAGGACATAAGTCTTGGCCTTTTGCCGTTAATCTGGTTTCAACGAAAAAGAATCGATTGGATAAAGATCGGCATATCAATTTAAAGCAACTCCGATCCGTTGATGTGTCACGAGTGGATAATCAACAAGGAACTTTAGAGGAAAAGTATCTATCATCCATTAAAGAGGCTTTGAGTATTGTCTTCGGTTTTTGAATTAAGTAGGAAAGACCTGATACGAGAAACTTAATGAAGTATAAAACTTATTTGGACTCAGCTTAAATGGGTTCAAATTAAACATGCGTTAAGCCTCTAGAGTCTGTTTTCAGGTTGCGGTTGTCTTGTTGGGTGTAGAGGGAGTAGTAAGGGCCTTTAGCGCGGAGGAGTTCCGTATGGGTGCCGGATTCGATAATTTGACCTTGTTCCATCACGAGGATTTGGTCACAATCGATGACGTTGCTTAAGCGATGAGAAATAATGAATAAGGTTCGCCCTTCTCGAATTTGATTTAAGTTATCTTGAATAATGCGTTCCGACTCGGCGTCTAAGGCCGAAGTGGCTTCATCAAAAATTAAAATCCGAGGGTTGGTGATGAGGGCTCGGGCAATGGCAATGCGTTGTTTTTGTCCACCGGAAAGCGCAGAGCCTCGTTCACCCACTTGGGTATCGTAGCCTTCGGAGAGTTGGGTGATAAATTCGTGGGCACCGGCCACTTGGGCCGCTTGAATAATCAACTCAATGGAGGCATCGGGTTTAGGCATGGCGATGTTTTCTCGGATAGTGCCACTAAAGAGATAGCTCTCTTGCAAAACCACCCCAATGTGATGCCGTAACCAATAGGCATTTAAATGCCGTGTATCAATCCCATCGAGGGAAATATGGCCCTCTTGTGGAATATAGAGTCGTTGAATGAGCTTGGTAATGGTACTTTTCCCACTCCCACTTCGCCCCACCAAGCCAATGCTCATCCCCGGTTTCACATCTAAAGAGAGATTACTGAGTACATACGGCGCTTCCGGCGAATAGCGAAAAGAAATATTATCAAACTGAATCGCCCCGTCAATTTTAGGTAAGGTAATGGCTTGACTGGATTGAATTTCGGTGGGGTGATGCAAGATATCACTCAGGCGATCCACAGCGAGTAAGGTTTGTTGAAATTCATTCCAGAGATTGACGAGTCTCAAAATAGGTTGAGTTAACTGTCCCGCAAACATTTGAAAAGCAATCAACTGACCAATGGTCAATTGATTCTCAATCACGAGTTTTACCCCAAGATAGAGAATAGTAATGGTCATCCCCTTTTGCAACATGGTGGAAAGTGCACTGGCCACATGATTGAGCTTGGCCAGTTCAAAGCCTGATTTCAGATAATTACCCAGATGATCTTCCCAACGTTTTTGCATGCTCCCTTCAATGGCCATTGATTTCACCGTCTGAATGCCGGTGGTGGATTCGACGAGATACGAATTGGATTGGGCCCCCATCTGAAATTTGGTTTCTAAACGCTCGCGTAACGAAGGGGTAATCAACAAATAGAGAATGGCGATCGCGATGATAAAGGCCACCACAACCAGCGTTAACTTGACGCTATACAAGAGCATCATGCCCAAGAAAACCACCGAGAAAATTAAATCAATAATCACGGAGACGGATTTGTTGGTGATGAACTCACGAATGGTATCCAATTCTCGGACTCGGGCGACGATGTTTCCCACCCGTCGAGATTCAAAATAGGAGAAGGGGAGTGCAAACAAGTGTCGGAATAATTTAGCGCCGAGTTTGGCATCAATCTTGTTGGCCGTATGAGTAAAGATATAGTTTCGAGTCAGGTTCAAGCAAAACTCAAACAACATGATGGCGATAAAGGCCACTGCCAGAACATCCAGGGTGGTCATGCTCCGGTGGGTAATGACTTTATCCAGAATAACCTGTGTAAACAAAGGAATCACCAAGCCAAAGAGTTGAACCACAAATGAACCGAGTAAGACTTCAGTAAGCACGCGTTTGTACTTAATAATTTCGCTGTAAAACCATTTAAATCCAAATTTAACCTGAGCCGTCATCATTTTATGACTCAGAACAATCATGTCACCGGTGCTGATACCCGCCAGTTCTTCAAAGGTGAGCACCCGAGTTTGCTTGGATTGGTCGGCTTCAGAGGCTTCAAAAATCAATGCTTTCTGTTCTTTGACATCCACTTTTAAGAGCACGCAAAAACTTTGATCGTCTAAAATTAGAATGGAAGGCAAAGGGTATTTGCCAATGGCATCGGTGAATGAAATGCGTTTCTTTTTGACTTTGTAGTCTAAATTTTTTAAGACGCGAACGAGTTCTTCGGGCTTTAACTCTGCTTCGCCCAATGCATATTCTCGAATAACAGAACGTATATCAATAGGGACTTGATTGATTTTGGAAATCAGCTCAATGGCAATGAGTCCGGTCTGCATTCGTCATTAATCTCCCGTACTTGTCATAATGAGGAGTTTAATCAAGGCTGAGTTTTTCTGAGCTTTTGCGTGTTTTAAGGCCTGTTCATCTTCGTTCATGGCAACCTGTTGCTTGAGTACGGTGACCCGGTCGAGCAACGCTTGTAGGGAAAGACGTTCTTCCATCATGAATTTTTCAGCACTTTGAATGGTCGCTTCCGCTTGATGGGTTAATACTTCTTGATAGGAAACCGCAATGAGATGGGTGGCTTCGTAGTCCCTGCGTAATTCAGCGAGTTTTTTATCTTTTTCAATTTTAAGTCGTTTAATTTCTAATTGAGCGCGTTTAATTTGGGCTCGGTTTTTAAATCCGTCAAAAACAGGAATATTGAGCGACACGCCCATGGACAAGGACCGGTTTTGTAACGCTTTAACCGAACGAGACCACTGATCGACATCGGCCCCAAACAGATTATAGTAAGTGTAGGTGGTAAGTTGAGGTAAGCGTTCTCGGCGCTTAATGGCCAATTCGTTTCGTTTTTTATTAATTTCCAGATTGTAAAACGCCAGTTCAGGCAGGTTCTCTTCAACCATTTCCATGGCAGAAGACGGAACCGACGCCGTTAAGGGGGCCATATCCAGGATATCCAGCTCATACGCTTCTTGGGTGTAATACGACAAATCTTTGAGCTGTTTTTGAAATTGAGCTTTCAGGTTATTTTGTTCACTCAGGGATTTAGCCACTTGAATGGCTTCTTCCGCCACTAGGACTTTAGACGCTTCGCCCGCTTCATTGAGTCGTTCCATCATTTGATAAATACTTTGCCGAATCGGAAGGTTGTTTTGGTTGGCCTGAAGGGTCTGGTAGGTCTGTAAGGCGTTTGTATAGTGCTCCAAAATCTGAAGTTTTAAGTCGCGCAAGCGTTGACGATACAACGCACTTTTAGCGCTTACATCGTCTTTGGCGATTTTTACCCGTTTGCGTCGAATGCCAAAATTAAACAGCGTTAATGTCGCCTGTAGATTGGCCGAATTCTGAAATTGAGTTCCTGAAGGTAAAATCGTATCCCCAATGGTGGTAACGGCAGAACTTCCCCCCGTTAGATCTCGTTGATATTCACTGTTGAGCCGCCCCCGGATCTGCGGAAAATACTCAGATCGGGCTTCTAATATCCCCGTTCGACTAATGCCAATATCTGTTTCAGCAATCCGAAGATCGTAAGAGTGGGCAATGGCCTGGTCTAAAACCGTCTGAAAACTGAGTGTTTCAGCGCCTGTTGTGTTTAAGGTTAAGCACAACAAGCTTAACAAGCTGATAAAAATAGTTTGAGTTTTGTTCATCCAAAAATACCGATTGACGTTATAAAGAAGCGTAACGCCGTTCCCTTTATATCAATGAGCCATTACCGAACAGAAATGCCACATGAAGACTTTTAATTTACTACAAGCATGCTAATGAATACACCAATATCCAATATATATCTCAATGTTTTTCCGATGGATTGTGGTTCTCAAAACGTATGGTAAACTCCTCTAAATCCTGGTAGGGCACGGGGTTTTCTTACTTTATTTTGAAAACAAAATCGCGTGTTACTGTGCTTTTTAGAGCCGTTTTTTTAGAACTAAAAAGGCCCTGGATAATCGATATCAATGAACAGAAAAAAAGATAAAAAAGGAAAAGGAGAGAAAGATGAAAATCCCCATGTCTAATCGAATGCAGTCACTACCCCCTTATTACGGTGGAAAACGTCGACTCTTGCGCTGGATCTTCGGGACTCTGGCGAAAGAGTTGCCGGTCGAGCAGTGGGTGACGCTGACGTTTACCGATCTTTTTCTGGGTGGCGGCTCGATCAGCTTGTATGCCAAGGCGCAGGGGTTTAAAGGAGTCATTGCCAATGACCTTTCGGAACGTTCGGCTTTCATTGCGAAAGGACTTCTTACGAACACGCATATTAGACTGAGTGAGCTGGACTTGTTAAAGATTCAGCAGCTCTTGCCTGAAGATGAAGCTGGCTTTGTGGTTCAAACGTTTAACCCGTCCGTATTTTCAAAACGCCACGCAGATGTGTTGGATCGGGTATTGTTCCATGCGAAACAAACCCCATGTGTGACGAAAAACGCATTATTCAAATTATTAGCCTGGCATCTGGTTAGTGAGTTTGTCTGTTTTAGCACCAGTATCGGCACCAGCAATCGACCTTATGCCGAAGCCTTGGATCGGATTCGGGATTGGCAGGAACTCAATCCAAAACGTTTTGCAGATGGTAGTTTTCCTCGCCTGCTCAAGCCCACCGGTACCGTTATTAGAGCGAAATGTCGAGCTTTAAACCGTGGTGTTATGGGGGGCAGTCCGGTTACAGCCTTTCAGAAAGACGCCTTTCATTTTTTACAAGACAAAACTGACGGAGACATTTTATTTATGGATCCGCCTTATCCACAAACGGCGGGATATGAATCTACCAACAAGGTGCTGGATGCGGTTCTCACGGGGCACTTGGAGATGAGCGGTGGTGGGACCGTTTCTCCGTTTTCAAACGGAACTGAGGCGTTGGAACATCTTTTCGACTTGGCTAAAGACTATGCCGTGTGGGTTTTAAGCTACGGCAACAAGGTGGTTGATTTGGCGAGTTTGAAAGAGGTGGTGATGCGCCATGCTCCGAATCGAAAAATCATCGCTGTGGCCCAAAAGTATCGTCACCTTGCTCATGTTTCTAAAGACACGACCAACGAAGAACTGTTAATTATTGCCATTAAGTAAGGAGAAGTCCCCATGACCATTCAAGAGATAGTTATTAAATTACTAGACGATGATCCTAGAAACCCCAATGTGTGTTCGCCCGAAACATTGAATAAATTACGTGAAAACATCAAGCGAAACAGCTTCTGTCCAACGCTAATTGTCCGCCCATCCCCTAAGAAAAAGAAGCGTTACATCATTGTTGATGGTCACCATCGCGTTAAAGTCATCCGTGAGCTGGGATGGAAAAAAGTGATGTGTCAGGTTGCGGATGTGGATGAGCTTGAGGCGGCCCTGTTACTGGCCACGTTAAATCGACTTCGAGGTGAAGATCAACCCCGAAAACGGGCTGAATTAATCGATCGTTTGCTTCAGCAAATAGAGCTTCCGGATTTAAGTGCTCTGCTTCCAGAGTCCCAGACGGAAGTCGATGATTTATTGTCCTTATTGACTTTGGATACGGACAATCTCGCTCAGCAAATTTGGGCACAACAAGAGGCTGAGCTGGCTGCCTTTCCCGTACCCTATACCTTTTTGATTTCACCGGAGGATGCCCCGGTGGTGGATGAAGCGTTAACAAAAATGGCCACTCAACTAAAAGAGAAAAAAGATCGGGGACAGGCGTTAGTCGCTCTGTGCCGTTACGTATTGGAGCCAGTGAATGACAAAACGTCGACCTAAAAAAAAGGAGCAACGTCAACGCGCTGGAAAACAGGAAAAAGCCCAGCGAGTTCAGTGTGCTGTTCAGTTATTGGGAGTCGGTGCCACACGACAACAGGTCTTAGAAGCTCTAATTAAACAATTTGGCATTAGTCGTCGTCAGGCCGAACGCTACTCTGTTGATGCGCAAAACCAGCTCAAGGCGTTAACTAACCTAGAGGCGAGTCAAGAAACACTGGGAGCTATTTTATCGCAGCTACAGAATTATTTATTCAAACTTAACGCCCAGAGCAATCCCCTTGAGAATATGGAATTAATCTTAAAAGTCATGTCTGAACAGATGAAAGCAGTGGCGTTATCCACAAAAGTAAATCCAATAGGAGGAAACCCCCATGAACCGAATCAAGCTCCGAAACATGAGCTCTCATTTGCCGTGGCAAACCTTATGGAAGAAATTAACCAAGAACAATCGGCAGCTCACTCCGAATGAGACTCTGGATTTTATTTACCTTCGTGGCTACCAAGACTTCGAGTTTTTTGTCCGTAGCTTTTTTCCGCATTATTGTCAAAAGCCCTTTTCACGGATGCATCAGGATTTCTTTGAGGACGAAGTCAAGCCCATGCTCCGTGCGCGGCGTGATGTGATTGCGGCTCCTCGTGGCCATGCTAAAACGACATTTAAGGCATTGTTTAAAGTGATTCACGCCATTGTCTATGATTACGAGCCTTTTATTCTGATCGTGGCTCACAGCACACCGGAAGCAGAAGAGAAAGTTGAAACAGTACTTCAAGAACTTTGCCACAATAAACTCTTACAGGAAGTCTATGGGCCCTTAGCTCCGGTACGGGGGCAAACTCACACGAAAGCCCGTTGGGGTAAAAAACGTTTTGTCACACAAAACGGGGTTCGGGTGATGGGAAAATCCCGAGGTGAACAATTGCGAGGTATTCGTTACGGGGCTAATCGACCGAGTTTAATGATTTGTGATGACATTGAGTCGTTAGAAGGGGTGATGACATATGAGCAGCGACACAAAACCTATGACTGGTTCATGAAAGATTTGATGAAAGCGGGCCAGACAGACGGAAGCACCAATATTACGGTCATCGGTACCTGCCTGCATCCTGAATCACTGTTGATGAATCTATTAGAAACACCGGGATGGAACGGGCGGAAATATCAGGCCGTAACTCGGTTTTCAGATGCTAAAGAGCATTGGAAAGAGTATACGGTCATTTACACCAACCTATCTAACCCAACCCGGGTAAAAGACGCCCAAGCCTATTTTAGGGTCAATCAGTCAGCCATGTTAGCGGATACAGAAGTTCTGTGGCCTGAAGGCGACCCGTATGAGCAACTCATGCGCATGCGTATTGACGAAGGTGAGGCCAGTTTTCGCTCAGAAAAACAAAATGAACCGTATGATCCGGATCGTCAGATTTTTAAAATGACTGAAGCCAAGCAATTTGAGTTTATTATTGAAAATAATCGATTGCTAGGACTCCGCTGGTTAGGTGGCTCTGAGAAAGTGGTAATGCTGGATCAGTTTGAAAAAGTGGTGGCGTTTCATGATCCGGCAATGGCGGAAAAAAAGGAATCCGACTATGCCGCTATTGTGGTTTGTGCGAAGGACTACGAGGGACATATCTATGTTCTAGATACTTGGGTCGAACGAGCCACACCCGATGGGCAAATTAGAAAAGCCTTTAAACTTTTTGACCGCTGGGGCTTTGGTACGTTGTACCTTGAATCCAACAATTTCCAAAAACTGTTGAATAATGTGTACCGGGAATATCAGGAACAACGTCCGGGTAAAAATATGTCGGTGAGCTGCGTCACATCCCACGAAAACAAGTACAAGCGCATTTCTATGATGGAACCCGACATTGTGCGAGGGCATTTATTGTTTTCGAGCACCCTGCCCAAGCGTTTTATGGATCAAATGACCATGTTTCCCACCAGCTATGACGACGGCCCTGATGCACTTCATGGGGCCTGGTATCAACTGCGTCGTCGAGGTGGTCGTGTTATTTGCCATCCGGGGCAATCGATTCCGATGTAGGTACAAGAGCCTTTGGCAGAGGAGCTTCATTCAGTAGCCCGTGATTTACGGCGTATACAAGAAGCATGCGGAGAACCCGCTGCGTCTTCTTCACCGTCTGCGGAGCGCGGTCTTTGCCGTTGGGTAATCGTAACAGTTCGTCAGACTTCAAAAACTTCCCCACTTCGGGCTTGTTAATCGAATCTACTTCGCGCTCGCCGCCAAAAAAGGTCAATATCTGCTCCAAATCCTTGCCGTAGGTGTAAAGTGTCCGTTCTGATTTTCCGTCAGTTTTTAAGGCTTCCAGATACTGCTCCGTTAATGCTTTTAGTTTCATTCTGCTATCCTCCTATTTCACATGAACAGTGTACATACACGCTCTCAATCGCCTGGAAGTCAAGTATTCTCATCCGATTCTCGAAATTAAGACCTCGGACGTAAGATATTTCCGTAAATAGGGCTACACAGAAACCTCTATCTTTAAGTGTTCCTAGGAGTTGAGGGCATATCAACCTGCCAAGTTTTGAAGAAGCCAAGCATAAAATATCAAACGATATGCTGCCTGTAATGCAACGTTTTAAGGGTGAATTGAAAGCACAGGAAAGAAGCCAGAACGATAGCGCTAAAGCCAAGCTCCACAATCTAGTCGCACGGCAACGAACCGAACGACAGGCTTTCAAACAGAAACAGGCCGAGCGTCAAAAACAGGAAGCTGTAACACGGCAGTCCAGATTTCGCACGGGTTACAAGGGTCTATGGGATCGCCTGCGCGGGAAACACAAGCCTATCCGGCAAGAAAATGAGCATCACTACCAGCATTCCCTTAAGCGTGACCGAACGGAAAAGAATCAGTTAATAGCCAAACAACTGGCGCACCGCCAAATGCTCCGACACCACGCCATCGCCATAAGGCAACCCGTCCATGACCAACGGCGGGAAATCAACAGAGATATCACAGGGCTTAAGGCGATGCGAAATAAGGATTTCCCCGCATTACGTGATGCATTTATTCAGGCAAGCCGTGGGCTGGAGCGTTGAAACGTCATTATAAACTCAAAAATCAAACAGAATATATTAAGAAGTGTTTCAAAAACCCGCCCTCTTGAAAAGGTTTTTCGGGACTATCGGTACTCAGATAGCTAGGTCAGCCCAGGAAAATGAAACAGAATTACCTATAGTGTTTCAAAGTAAAGAAGCACTACTAGATAAGGACGTCATTCCAACCCCTAGAGGGCGACTAGTTCGGCGATCTTGGTCGCAACGTCTGCCATCGGATCTTCTGCAGTGCTCAGGCCGCTTCGCGAGCCGAGCAGGGGGCTGACTTCTCGGAGAGCTTCGTAAGTTGTGTTGTGCACGATAGGAACAAGCAGGTCACGCGCTAGAAGTGCCGAAAGCTCTTTATCGGCGATACCCTCTCCTTGAACGCGGCGCAACAGCGCAGGGGTCACCAGCACTATCCCGACCCGCGATTTTGCCAGTCCTTTGTCGATTTCGCGGAGCAACGACGTGCCGAGGGCGACGTCCTTCTCACTGAACCAAACCGATACACCGCTTGACTCAAGCAGATCGTGCAGCTCCTTGGCGGCTCCTCCTCGGTCGTCCCAAGCATGACAGAGAAAAATGTCCCGAGGGTCAGGCAGGGTAGCTCCCTTCTCGATGTTTTCGCGGACTGGTGTGAGTGTCCGCACTTCGGCAGGTGTATAAACCACGGACGAACCAGCTCGTGACCATCTCGGCCTTGTGCTTCGGCTAGATCCGCTACTGCTCCTCGACGGGGAGTAAGAGGGATAGGAAGTGTACGAACTCGATCCGTAGCTGCTATATCCACCATAGCGACTGTGACCGCCACGACATGCAGGGCAGGCTGCTGCACCGCTCGATGTGCGATGTCCATTTACTGGTGCTGTGCATCTTGCCATGTCGCAATTTTCCTATTTGCTTTTATAAAACAGATTATAGGTCAAAAAGTCATGGCTGACTAGCTTTGAGTTTTAGTGATAATGGTGATTGTGGAAACAAAGAACCTTTTATTTTCAGCTATTGAACAACCACACCTCCCCATCCTTTTCCTGAAGGCAAAAACTATGGAGCGGAGAGGCTGTCAAGGTTGACTGACGCAGGAGGTCCCCGCTAGGGCTTGCCTTTATAGGCGCTCTGCGGAATGGATAATATCTTCTGGAAAGGGATGTGGCGTTTAGCCACTCCATAAAACATGGATTTCTTCAAAGCTGGTTTCGAGGGTGAAGATATCGCCGTTGATTTCCATGTCACGGCCCATGCGGTTATAGTAGGTGAGATTTTCTGGGATTTGGGTTGTTTCCTCGGTGATTTCTTCGGCAAATTCTCCTAAATTCTGGTATTCGCTAGCGTGGTTTTCTATAACGGCTTCGGCCTCTTCCAGCTAACCGAAAAAGTGGCCGAGGAGCATCCCTGCCAATGCGTCCTTGTTCGCAGATGACTTCAGAAAGAGCATATTCGCGATACGGAGCGAGAAGTTCTCAATTATAATCAGGCGCTTAAAACACTTGAAGATATTCTAAGGAAGTGTGGTTGCTGGCTTGATGGAAAACGAAATTGATTACGGTCATATTCGGCAAGCACCTGTCATTATCCGCAATCCTCGCAAAGTAAATGAAATTGTTTTTATTCCGCCAGACGCTAAAGATATGAAGACTCTTACCGGAAGAATTTCTAAAATTTATCAATGAACAAATTGGAAAAATTGATCCTATCATTCTGGCAGGGCTGTTTCATCGTCAATGTGTCATTACCCATCCTTTTATGGATGGAAATGGCCGTACCACGCACCTTATAACAACAGCAATCCTAGGAAAAGCAGAGCTTGATCTGTTCGGAATCTTTAGTTTTGAGAATTATTACAACCAAAATATAACCCGATATTTTAAGGCTGTAGGGCTAGAAGGCGATTATTATCAACTCAAAGAGAGCATTGATTTCACGCATTGGCTGGAAGATTTCGCAGACGGTATTCTGGATGAATTAACACGGGTGGGTAAATCGCTGCCAAGTAAGATGTCTCCAGCTCCAAGGCTAGAGCCTCACCACAAGAAAATTTTGGATTACATCGTCAAACATGGTAGCATTACGCAACGGGAATATGGCGATATATCCCCGCGCAGCCTTGCCGCCCGTAAGCAAAATTTCGAACAATTGCTGGATTTAGAACTCATTGAAGTTAAGGGTACAGGACGTGGGACGTATTACGTAAGAGGGAAGGCATAATGGACATTCCTGCAAATAGCCCACCTAATTTAGAATTTGACATGTTGATTAAAGAAAACAATACGCTGTGCCCCATAGGAATCAAGAGAACTGCCTTCATTCAGAATATAAGATTCAAGAGCTGGGGTATTATTTATGATGAATAAAGATGAACTTTCAAAATTTAAATTACCATTGCCAAACCCTAAAGAAAACCATCCCTCAACCCAAAACGTTTTGAATGGAAAACTAATAACACCAAAGCAGCATTTGTTACTTATTTCTGCTAACGATTGGGAAGACTTTCTTGAAGAATGGGGGCATTTTCAAAAAAAGGAATATCATCTTGTGACTGGACTTGGAGGGGCAAACGACTACGGTATTGATATTGCCTGTTTTTATACTGATAAATGCTTTCAAGGGGATTGGGATAATTTTCAATGCAAATATTATAAGGACAATCCACTTGCTCCCGGAACAGCCATACCTGAAATTGGAAAAATATTATGGCACATTTACAATAAGAATATTACTGCACCAAAAGCCTATTATTTCTTTGCCCCAAAAGACTGCGGTGATGCACTTAAAAAATTATTATTGAATTCTACCAAGCTCAAACAGAAGGTTTTTGACAAATGGAATGACTGGTGTAAAAACTCAATCACTTCAACTCAAACGGTCTTACTTGAGGGAGCGTTTCTCGATTTTGTTAACCAATTCGATTTTAATATTTTTCAGTACAAACCAGTGCTTGACGTTATCGAAGAACATCGAAAAACACCTTATTTTTCAGTTCGTTTTGGGGGTGGGTTAAAAAACAGGCCCGAACCTACCATTCCACCCGAAGATATTGATGATAAAGAAGCAAGATATGTTGAGCAATTAAACGAAGCCTATGCAGATCATCAAAGCCTCTCTACAACAACTTTTAATTTAAGTAATCATCCCAAACTTGAAAAACATTTTGGTAGACAACGAGAAGCTTTCTATTCTGCTGAGTCTCTTCGAGCTTTTTCAAGAGACTCTGTGCCGCCAGGGACATTCCGAGCATTGCAGAATGACATGCTTAATGGAGTTATTGATATTGCGGAAGATAACCATGAAAGCGGATTGAAAAAATTAAAAGAAGTCATAAAAGAATCTAAATTAGTACCGCTTGATGCGAACGGGCTTTTTCAGGTGATTAGAGTTAATGACCGATACGGGATATGCCACCAACTAGCAAACGAAGACAAGCTAATATGGGTAAAAACTAATAATGATTAAGACAACAAAGGTAGACCATATCTTTAATAGTGCACTGGAGACAGGCTTGCGCTCGGTCTGTATTCTGGCAGCTGACAATTCTATGAAGTATGATCTTCAACAATTAATTGCTTTTGACCACTTGGTAGTTCACACAGGCGACATTAATGATGCTCCACCGAGTTTACATCCTAATGTTCATAAACGTAATGGTGAGTTGCTTGTCAGAAGGTCGTTGGTGGAACGTGGTCTTCTTTTAATGGAAAGCAAAAAATTAGTTAAAAAAATTGTATCTATTGACGGTTTCTATTACTCAACTACCGAATTGGCAATAGTTTTCATCGAAAGCCTTACAAACGACTATAATTCTGAATTATACAAGCGGTCTTGTTGGGCTGTTAAAAAATACAAAGATTCTGGCGATTGTTTTTTTGTGGAAATTTTTAATACAGCATTTGATAGATGGACAAACGAATTTCAGCTAGCTGAAATATCTATGGGGTATTCGAAATGACAGCACTTAGTATGGAAATCAGGTTTATTGTGTTTAGTGGCCCTAAAAAAGAGAAAGCGGTATTGGAGTTTTATTCTGGTTTGAATTTAATCTTTGGCCCATCAAATACAGGCAAATCATCAGTATTAGATGCCATCGACTTTATGCTTGGCCGTGAGAGAAAATTAAAAGAGATTCCAGAACACGAAGGTTATGACCGAGTTCTGCTGGGGATCGAATTTTCTAATGGAAGTAAGTTTACTTTTATACGAAATATCAATGGTGGTGATTTTGAGTGTTTTAATGGATTACATCGAGAAAAACCTGAAAATCAAAAAGGTACAATTCTACGGCCTAAAAGGAGTACAAAGAAATATCAGACAATTACTGATTTCATTTTAAAGAGGCTTAATCTGAGTGAAAAGAAATTAAAAAAGAGTGCTGAGAATGCAATTGTTAAATTGACCTTGCGTAATTTTCTGCCTATCGCAATGATCTCTGAAACAAGTATACAAAAAGAGGCTTCTCCATATATAAGCCAGCAATACTCAGAAAAAACAGAGCATAAGTCTCGATTAAAGTTGTTACTGACCGGTGTTGATGATAGTGCTCTCTTACCTGCCGAGGTCGAAAAAAAGAGATTATCCCGTACTGCGAAAATTGATATGCTTGACGAATTGATACAAGAGCATATATCAAAAAATATGTCTGACAATGAAACTATTAGTGAATTAAATGAACAAAAAGAGAGAATTATTGCAACGATTCAAAAAGAACGTTCTTTGTTAGAAGCATCAGAAGAACAATATAATCTATTTATATCAAACAGGACGGGCTTTCGTAATAAGTTGGAAGAAAACAACGAGCGTTTTTCTGAAATTACAGAAATGCTTAGTCGCTTTAAATTGCTTAAAACTCAATATCAATCGGATATATTACGACTAGATAATATTAGTGAAGCCGGATCCCTAATTGTGGCTTTACCTTCTGATGAATGCCCTTTATGTGGCAGTAATATTTCTGAAATAGCTATCCACGCAGAATGTGATGGCAATCTTTCTGAAGTTGTTTCCGCAGCCACATCAGAGAAACAAAAGTTAGAAATCTTATCTACAGATTTAGTTGTTACAATGAAGCAACTGGAACTTGAGACGAAAACAATAGAAATTCAAATACCAAAAATATCTGATGAAATTTCTTCCGTGAATCAAAAACTATCTAAATTAAATCCAGAGCTTATTTCACAACGTAATAAATATACTGAATTATTGTCAGTAAAAACTCAAGTTGAAAAATCTATTGAAATGCTTGCTCAGCTAGAGATTCTTCAAAAGAAGAAAGAAAAGCTTGAAGATGAGATTCCTGAAAAAGCAAAGCCCGCTGAGAACGAAACAACCTTACCAACAAAAGCATTATTTAACTTATCGGCTTCTGTGAAAGAGCTTTTGCAAAAATGGAATTTCCCAAGCTCTGAGGATGTTTATTTTGATAAGGAAACATGTGATTTTGTGATTAATGGGAAACATCGTATTAGTAATGGGAAAGGGCATCGTGCAATTACACACGCAGCAGCCACATTAGGTCTTATGAAGTATACAGAAAAAAATGATATGCCTCATTTAGGATTTACCGTGCTGGATTCACCATTACTTGCCTATGAAGAGCCTGAAAATGAGGCTGATGATCTCAGGGGAACAGATGTAAATATTCAATTTTTGGATAACCTTGCAGCTTGGAAGACGAGACAGGTTATTATTTTTGAAAACAAAAAATCTATTCCAGATAAATACATGTCAGGTAAGCAAATAGCACACTTCACAAAAAGCAATATTGGTCGTTATGGATTTTTCCCTTTAGATTTAAAATAGTAAGTAAAATTTTAAATCTATTATCTCTAAATTCTGTTTGATAGGGTATCGGGGAGCAATATTTCCCTGATTGATGATACAACGGTCAGACGTTGTGAGTGATAAACCGGTGATACGGTTTAGTGGTGCGTGAGGGTTCGATGCCCTCAAGATGATCCTCCAGAGTTTGGGGAACATCGTCGCGCCACCGGCAAGAGGGATGCAAAGGAGATCGCAGCGTCTCCCTTGCCAAAGGGCGTGTGACTACAGGCATACCCTGCTATTCGCAGTATCATCTGGTTTTACCATTCAATATCGCGAACTGGATGGTTCGATTGTGATCTCATTGTGTGGACCTAATAAGATTCGAGCCTACAACTAATAAACTATAAGTTTTATCTTATTTCTATATATGATTATTAAAATTAATGTCCTCTTTAGTCCCAATTGTTCATGGCTTCGATGGTCTCGTCTTCGGTGGTCATGCAGTAGGAGCGGGTGGTGGTGATGTCGCTGTGACCGCAGGCGATTTGTAGCATGGGGAGAGGTCGGCCTTTGTTGGC
>JAJCZA010000031.1 GCA_029262635.1 Vampirovibrionales bacterium
ACAATGAGTAAAATAATCGGATAGGAAGTAATTGCTTATGAAAAGTCGACAAATTGTTGCCAACACACTGGTTTTAGCCATGACCTTGGGTCTTATGAGTCTTCCGCTTGCGGGGGCAGAATCGACAACGCCAGCTAGTGGAAAATGGGATGGCTTGCTAAGAGGGATTTTAAACGAGGCATTGCAAGGAAAATCACCGTCAACACCACCACCGGCAGAAACCCCTACTTCTGAAGCGGAATCGCCTTCGGCAGAAACGCCTTCTGTGCAACCCCCTGTTTCTGAAGAACCACTGGCTGGAGATTACGACGAGCTAAAAGCGGAAAATGAACAGCTTCAACGCCAGATCAGCGTGCTTCGGGACATGAAGTTTCAGGAAACCATGAGGCGGATTGAAGGGCTGAACATGCGAAAAGGCGAAATTGAACGAAATATCGGTTTTCTGGAAGCTGAAAAAACCGAGCTGACCAAACATATGGAGTATCTGGAGAAGCAGCTTAAGGCGTATCAAGGCGTACCTCAGTCCGAGGGTGAAGAATCTGAAAAAACAGAGTCCACACCGTCAGAAGATAAAGCCGGTCAGTAAAAATAAATTAACTGCAACGGCCATCGGCTAAGGTTCCTTCGCCGGTGGCGCAGATATCCGTGGAGGCGCTATTGGCCGTTTTAGCTGCTTCCTGAAACGCCTTACTTTCAGTTGACATAAACTGCTTGTAAATGTCCGTTCTATCTAATGTTGAAAATTGACTGCCCAGTGGATGCGAATTACTATTAATACGTGTGGCCAAATCCTGAGCGGTACCTGCGGCATGAGCAATTTGATCCACTAGGTTATGAACAACTAAAGCAGTGGTCTGATCTGAAATCGTGTCTTTGACATGGGTCTGATAGTAATCGAGTAGCTCTTTTGTTTTTCCATTGGGACCGTGGTCTTTTGCTGGAACCCAGCTGACATCTTTTCGGACCCAGTCTGTTCTACTAGCGGCATCCTCTAAAGCAAAAGAGGCGTTGCCATTACTATCAATTGTGGAGTAGCCGACAAACCCGAGTTCTTTGCTGAGCTTTTGAATGGTATCCATGTTTTCCCCTTTGAGGAACGCGCTTTCTACGGCTTTAGCGGCGACGGCATTTTGAAAGCCGATGTTAGCTAATGCTTTTATATGTTTTACTGAAGCGGGGTCTAGGTCTGGAGATTTTGCCATTTGTTCGAGGGCGTCGCTTAAAGCGTAAATAGTGCCTCCACTACTGCTATTGCCTATTAATTCAGCTAAATTGCCTTTGGCACTGGTGGTTGTGGTACCTAGGCTGATTAACTCAATGGGGCCGTTATAAAAAGAAAAAGGCCCTTCTGGGGTGGCGGGTATCGTTGTTGTTACTGTTGCTGTTGTTATGGCGATGGTACTGGGATTATTGGGTGAGGGATTGTTTTTCTTATTAACATCGATCAGGCTAAATAATTCTTCGGCTTGGGTTTTCTTTGTGGTTTTTCGATAACTGTTTTCCAATACGACTCCCATATAAGCAGTCGCAGGAATAGCAACAATAGCGACGAGCCCTAAAACGAGCAAGTACTCTGTTAATGACTTTCCTTCATTTCTCAGCATTAGAAAATCCTTCTATTTATCCTATTATCCATCTTTTCCCAGAAAACTAAATGTTAGGCGAATGTTTTGAATGTGATATCAATGTTTTTATCGACGACTTTTTGAACGGCTTCAATTTCGGTTTGCACTGCTTGTTGTTGGGTGTCTACCCGCCGAAGCTGAAGTTCAAGTGCTTGATCCAGAGCTTGAAGAGAATTAATTCGGAGCTGAATCTGGATGGCTTCGTCAGAGTCTGGATCCAGATTGCTGGCAATGGTGAAAAGTTGTCCCGTAATATTAGCGAGCTGAAGCCGGGACTGGTTAATCTGTTGTCCCGTTAATTCTAAATCACTCTTACGCGCGGTCAGGGTGAGAAATCTGGCTTGGCTGGCCGCTAGACCCATCTCGTCTGGTTCCCTCTATTATTAACCGGATGTCGTTTTTAAAAAGTTAGACAAACCGCTCACTTACTTCTTACAGGGATAGTATCGACGGTTTACAACAGAACTTTAAAAATGTTTCAAAATGGAAACATCTGTTTTAGGGGTGCAGAGTGGAATAAAGAGTTTCAGCGGTTTTTGCAGGCAGTCCGGCCTGGATAAGGGCGTTGAGTGAGGCGCTTTTAATTTTGGAGAGAGAGCCAAAGTGGCTTAGAAGCAATTGTTTTCGTTTGGCGCCGATGCCGGGAATGCCGTCTAATATGGATTTTTTTGCGCCTTGGCCTCGAAGCTTTCGGTGGTAGGTAATGGCGAAGCGATGGGCTTCGTCTCGAATTTGTTGGAGTAGATACAGGGCGGCGGAATCTCGGGGCAATAGCTTTGGGCGAGACTCACCGGGTAGAAACACTTCTTCTAGTCGTTTGGCTAGCGAGATAATGGGTTGATTCTCCGCACCAGATGCTTTTAATGCCTTAATCGCCGAGCTAAGTTGTCCTTTTCCCCCGTCGATTACCAGCAAATTTGGTGTATTCCAATCGTCGGTGTGTCTAAACCGGCGTAGAATTACTTCGTTCATGCTTTTAAAATCATCGGGCTTGCCTTCAGCGGACTGAATTTTAAACCGCTTGTACTCGCTTTTATCCGGCTGACCATCGATAAATACCACCATGGACGCGACGGTGTAGGCGCCTTGAATATGCGAGATGTCGTAACACTCCATCCGGCTGGGGTAATCAGGAAGGCCAAGCGCTTCTTGTAATTCGATGAGAGCCTTGGCCGGGTCGCTTCTGAGTTGACTGGCGTCCTGTAGGCGGGATTGCTCCACGGCAATTCGAGCGTTTTCTACGGCCATGGTCAGCAGTTCTTTTTTTGTGCCCAGTTGGGGGTGAGTGATGATGGTTTTTTTGGACTTTTTCGGGCGATGTGCCTGCTTGCGCTGATCCAGCCATTGAGCTAGTAAGTTGCCTGATGAGGGAATGAGCTGAAGAATTAGTTCATCAGGAAGATCGTCTGCTTCGACCTCGGTATAGTACTGATTAAGAAACGCTTCGTAAGCTTCTTCCGCTGTGGTGCCGTAACGCAATGGGATTTCATGTGATTGACTGGCAATGAGTTTCCCCTGTCGGACTTTTAACACCATGAGATGACACCGCAGATCATCCTGTGCTAGCCCAATAACATCCATACTAAGGGCCGGGTTGTCGAGGTGGATGCTCTGTTGGTGGGCCATCACTTGTTGGACCGCCTGATAGCGATCCCGGAGCTTTCCGGCCCATTCGTAGTTTAGAGCCTTACTGGCTTCTTGCATGTCGCTTTCAATTCGCTGGAGTAGTTCATCGGTGCGGCCTTTCAAAAAAAGCACGACCTGTTCTACGGTTTTTGCATACTCGTCCGGAGTGATCTTTTTCTGACACGGTCCGGGACAGGTGCCAATATGGTAATTCATACATGGACGGTCTTTAAACAGAGGCTTTTTCCGTTGGCGCAGGGGGAAGTGTTTTTTCAGGGTTTTAAGCGTCTGGTACATGGCACCGGCGTTACTGTAGGGGCCAAAATAGCGGGCTTTGAATTTTTTATGGGTTTGACGGGTGATGAGTAGGCGGGGGTAAGGTTCTGCGGTAATGCAGACCCAGGGGAATCGTTTGTCATCTTTTAAGAGAACGTTGTACGGCGGACGATTCTGTTTAATCAGGTTAGATTCCAGAATCAGGGCTTCTATTTCGCTCTCGGTGACGATAAAATCGAAGTGGTGGATCTGGTCGATCATGAGCTGGTTTTTGGCGCTGTGTTGGGCGTTTTTCTGGAAGTAGCTTCGTACCCGGCTTTTCAGGTTTTTAGCTTTACCAATATACAGCAGTTTTTCCCGAGTTTGATCTTTTTTTCCCTCAATCCGGGCATACATGCGATAGACCCCGGGTTTTTCGGGCAAGCGGGCGAGGGCGTCTTGAATATCAAAATGTTGTAATCGATCATGAATAGGCATCATGATTTATAATAAGGGAAGATGTCAGGAAAAGGGAGCCTTGAGCGTGCAAGAACCGTTTCATAAATTTGTGGGAGCCCATACCGAATCCACCCGAGTGATGGTGGCCACACCCCATTACGAGATGGAGGGTAACGTGTACCTGTCTCGTTCGATGAAAGAAAGCCGTCGCCTGACTAATTTGTTGAATGGGGATAAGCGGTTTATCGCCCTGACTGACGTGAAAGTGACAGATCGAAAAACGGGCCTCTCCGAATCCGATCGCCTCCCCTATGCCCACGTCAACCTTGCCACCATCGAGCTAATCAAACCCGTTTCGGGTCAGCTTTCTCCAGAGGCTGGATCGGTGGAGTTAGTTTAGGCACTAGTTAATGCCTAAACTATTTTAGCTTTGTTACACACCAGAAGGCCGGAAGCTAGCACACCCGCAGAGGACATTACCGCCTGATTTAAGATCTGGGAAGTTAATACCATTATGAAAATAGCTACGGTCTTTCATTACTGAAAATGTATAAAATTTTCCTGCCTGCGGACCTTTGTGGCATTTTATCTTAGTATAGGCATTGGCACCGGTACTGCTGTCCGAAACACCCCAAGAACACCCTGATATTCGGGTCTCATGACTTCTTCGGTTTGCTTCGCCAAAGAGTAGAACATTAGTAAGTAGAAAAACAGATATCAGTGCAACTCCAATAAATAGTCGGTTCATTTTTTAAATCATCCTTACTCATCTTAATTAAGATAAAAATTTAACGGGTTGGTTTACCCAGAAAAGTAAACCAAGGGGATCATACCACAGCCCGGAGGGAGGTCGTGACATCTTGAGAAGTCTATGGCTTAGCGGATTCATCTAAGCCTTTGTTATAAGTTTTTTCATAAGTCGAATGGGTGTTTTTAAAATCTGAGATCCTAGATTTTTTAACTCGGGTATAAGGTCTCGTTTTAATATTTCTTGAGCTTCAAGGTCATTTTTATAAATAAGTTTTGCGAATGAATCTACTAGAGGCTGATTTTTTTGTGTTTTTATAAAATAAGGAAGATTAAAGTTTGTAACTAGCCTGTTATTAGGTTTTCTAAGTGTTGCTGTGGTAATCCTTTTAATTAGAGACATGAAGGCGCTCCTTTTTAAGATTATTAATTATTTAAGATTCTACTGACTAAAACCATCTCAAGCAAATTTGGTGCTATTTTTTAAAATTATATTCTTCTATGGAGTCAAAAGTCGTTTCATATCCCTCAAAGCTACTTTTAGTGAGTTGAAAACGACTTCAGGCTTTAGGGGCTTTTCGGGGGCAGGGATTTCGTGTAAGATGGTGGGTGTATTTAAGGTGGTGATGGATGAAGGAGCGTTGTTTTGCAGGATTCGATGACTGAAGGAAAAATGGGAAAAGCCGCTGGTTTGGCGACGGAAAAACCGATACCACTAAAGCCACAGACGCGCCAACGACAGATTTCACCCACATTGCGAGTGAATGAAAAAGCCAAAGCCCTGATTGCTCAGGGACATCCGGTGATTCACATGGGGTTTGGCGAAAGCCAGTTTCCTCCGCCCGATGGGCTGGTTCAGGCGCTGGCGAAAAATGCGGCGCGGGTGGAATACGAAAAAGTGCAGGGTATTGATACCTTGCGCCAAAATATTGTGGAAACCTACGCCCGAGAATTAGGCTATCAAGCGGATCCGGCACAAGTGATTGTGGCCCCCGGCAGTAAAGCCCTGCTCTATGCGTGTATTAATCAGTTGTGTGGCGATGTCCTGTTGCCCCGTCCGAGTTGGGTCAGTTATCAGCCGCAGGCGCTTTATTCGGGTAAGCGGGTTTTTTGGATCGATACAGACTTTGAGCATCACTACATGCCAACCCGACAAGCGCTTCTGAAAACCATAGAGCAGGCTCGGCAGGCAGGCGGCGATCCTCGTATTTTGGTTTTGAATAGTCCCAATAATCCGACAGGAGCCGCTTTAGAGCCTGAAAATGCAAAGGAAATCGGGGTGCTCTGCCGTGAGTTGGGACTGACGGTTTTATCAGACGAACTGTATCGGCGCATCATGCATCCGGGAAAAAATTTCCACAGTATTGCTCAGGATTATCCCGAAGGGACCATTCTCATTGGTGGGCTGAGTAAAGATGTGGGCGTTGGGGGCTGGCGTTTGGGTTGGGGGATTATTCCGGATTCAGAGGCGGGGAAAGAACTGGTTCGAGCGCTCAATGGTCTGGGTAGCGAGATATGGTCTAGTGCGCCCTCGCCCATGCAATATGCGGCGGTTTACGCTTTGTCTAATCCGCCGGAGATTCAAGAATACATTCAAACAACCAGCGAATTTCATGGATTTCGGACCCGTTTACTGTATGAGGCGCTGATTCGAGTCGGGTTTCGGGTGCCGGAGCCTTCCGGCGGTTTTTATGTGTATCCGGATTTCTCGCCGTTTCGGGCTGGATTGAATAAACAGAATGTTCACACGAGTGAAGCCTTGGAAGCCTATCTTCTGGAGCATCTTCACATTGCCGGACTCGCAGGCCGTGCTTTTGGTGATGATCCAAAAAACTTGTGTCTGCGATTAAGTACCAGTCATCTGGATTGCGGTTCGTCCGAACAAATTCGTCGGTTAATGGCTGATTTTGCGGCGGCGTCAGATCGGGCGACTTTTGTTACACCAGATAATCATCCCCAGCTGTTTGAGGTGATTCACCGCTTTGAGCGGTTGGCTTCTGACTTATCAGACGGGAGTCCCTAAAAAGAAAACGGGCATTGCTAACGGTTTGAGAGCTTTAATGCAAAAAGCGGCTAGGCTTATAATGACCATTTGTTTTGATTTGGAATAGCAAAATGCCCACACTGTTACGTTCTAAGGAGCTAGAACTCTGTGGATAAATAATGACGAATACGAGTACTTATGCCTTTGTTAAGGGCAGAGCACGCTTTTCTCTGATTTAATAAGGGTGGCTATCTTTCTCAAAATCGACCAAGTTGCTTTGGTGCTCAAGTAGAATCGTCTTACATCAAATTTGCTTTTCGGCTATTTCAAACACAATATCTTTCGCTATTGAGTAGCGATTAAGATAACATCCATGAAAAACACCTTGGTTCGTATTGTTACCAAGGTGTTTTTCGGGTGTTCTATGGAAATAACGATTAGCTGGCTATTTGGCAGAGATTATTCAGCGGATTTTTTTCTTTTTTGTTTAGCGGCCATCGAACGAACTCGAGCCAATCGAGCATTGGCCTGGTCTATTTTGACTGATTGCCTTCTTGTTAATTCTGCACGACGTTGTGCCACAGTCATGGAATCCCCATCTTCAGCACGTACAGACGCAGCTTCTTGTCGAGCATGTTTTATTAATTCAGCGATACTGCCCGGTAAAGCGATATTGTCTTCCGTTAAGTCGTTCATCATTTTTTTGGCCGTTTGTATTTCTTTTTGCGTTTCAGCATTCTGCCAAACCGTAATGGCCTCGGTTAACTGCCGTTGCAGTTCCTTAATTTCCGCTGCCAGATCTACTTTCGCTTGTTTTGCTTCTTCTGCGGCGAGTTTGAGGGTTCCGACGAGTTGACCTTGTTGCTTACGCTTTTGAGTCATTTCTTCCATCTCAATAGCTTGTTGATTTGCATCAGCGGTGTAGGCTAAGTACATCTCATGTTCTGCATGCTCTGGTTGGCTTGATTCGGGATGTTTTTCTAAATGGGCATCCAGCGCTTCAGCGGCGGCAATGGCTTCTGTGGTTTCTTTGTGTTCCAGTTTAATTAAGGCATCCAAATCTTCTTTCGCGACATTATATCGGCCAATAATGGTATTAAAATGCTTTCTTCGACGTTCTCCAATCCCTTTAAGGCGTATCATTTCTTCTCGAAGGTGAGGAATTGGATTTTCTTTTTTCTGCTCCCTGACCGCGTCTTCAGCTTCTGTTCCTAATTGGTCTACAAAGGCGGCAGCCGCCTTTTTTAATTTTCCGAATCCGTCGGTAAAACGGCCACTAAATTGAACCGAAGGGGTTGTTGGGCGAGTTTTTGCTGGAAGTTGTTGACTTTGAATTTCTTGGGCTCGATCATAAAATGTTGTGGGACGACCTTGAAAGTTAATGGTATTCATTCTTGATGACTCCTTCTAATGTATTAATGCGATTGGTTCTTTCTTTAAAATCAGGTGTAAAAACTAGGTTGAAGAGTAGTTCTTGGTTAGTGTGTTCAGTCGCTGGGTATCCTTTTGGGTTTCTGTCTCTATAAAAAGTTCCAGGCGTTTTTGCTCTAGGGTATCTGCGAGCTTTCCATCGGCTTCCCGGCGAATTCGTTGAATTTGTTCATAATCATCCACCATTGCTGAGTCCTGGAAAGCTTCACCTAATTGGCGCCGATAAGTGAGTAAAGGCCGAATTTCTTCATCCAGCATCTTGTTTGCCACGTCAAAAAGACGAATGGCATCATCAAGACGTTTAGAGGCGGAATTTTTTTCTAATTCCGCTTTTTCGGACTGTTCCGAGGCCTGGGTCAATTGCCGTTTTTTAATCCCGTTCGTTGGCTCCGCTTCACTTGTAGCCCCTGCGGTGAGTAAATTCTGATTGGCCTCGTTATAAAGTTTTTCCGCCTTCTCAAAAGCTTTCCCAGCTAAGGTCAAGCCAAAAACCCGATTGGTATAAAGCTTCATGACTTCAGTATAAAGCCTGTCAACCCGATGCATTTCGTTAGAGATACCGTGACTGGCATTCGTTGTATATTGCTCGAGAGCTTGTTGTTGCTCTGCCACATCGCTGATAAAAAACTGGCCTGTTTCTGAGGCTTTCATCATTTCATGATAATAAGGTCGGATGAGATCCACCTGATTCACCGGTTTTTGTTCTCGCCGATCTGGCTCGCTTTGTTCTGCCAATAAAGATTCAACCGCCTTGTACATAAACTGTTGTTTAAACCATTTAGCATCGGGCAGCGCATCGCGATTCTTAAAGACCTCATTTAAAAACTTCTGGACTTCGGGATAGGTTGAATCATCATAAACCTGGCGAAGGGTTTCACTAAGGAGCTGGGCTTTTTCGTTTGATTCTCGGTTAAACTGTTCCAGACGTGCTTGGGTTTTTATATCGCCGGTGTCAGCATTCGTGATAAAAAGGTGGGGAATTTTTAATGCTGAGGCAAGCTCCGCTTTTGCGGCCGGAAGGCCTAAAATCTCTCTGCGTTTGACAAAACCCACAGCCGCTCCTCCAATGCCCATTCCTAAAAGAAGCAGTGTAAGCATTGTATAGGTACCGGGGGTGGTTTCGTATTTGACAGAGGAAAGAATTTCACTGCCTACTTCGGTGTAGGTCTTTCGTTGTGCTCCGATAAGATCAGGAAGGTTTGTGGAATCTTTCATGTAAGCTTGGAATAACTCCACCATGCCATCCGCTGTAAGTCCTTTTTCGTAGTCTTTTAAGGTGAAATTCAGTTTATTGCCAAGATAAGCCGTAAAAATGGGTTGAAACAAATCCTTATTGTATTGCGGCTTTTTTCCTCCCAATTCTTTGACCTGAGTTTTTAGCGCTTGTGTTAATTCGCTGCGCTTAGATGTCGATAAGTGACTCAATTCGCCAAATCCGGTTAAAAAATCCGGTTCAAACGATTGAAAGGCTTGGTTAATTTGGCGTTGAGAAGGGTTTTGAGGTAATTTAGCGTCGCTAACAAGCCAGTTGACAAAATCTAATGCGATTTCAGAACCTCGAAGCTGAGGGCGGATGCCTTCAAAGGCTTTAATTGTTTTGGCGAGTGCCTTATGAGTTTTCCCATCCAAGGTATCTGTGGCATGATCGCCCATGGTCATTGCTGTTCGAAGCATCAGGGTATGAAACAGTTTAGGGAGTTTCCCTTCATCTCTTTTGGTTCCTCCCAAAGCGGAACGCAATGTCGCTTCAAATGCCTGGTAATCTCCTTGCATGGCCTCGTGGTAAGCCACGCTTTCAGAAAGAGAAGCACGTTTTCCAGCCGTTATTAAAGCTCCACCCATCCCTACCGTAAGGGCCACAAGAGTTAAAATAGCCCATGACATGCCACTTTTAATTTTACTTTGCGCTTTGCCAATAGGGCTTTGGTTTTTTTTCCGTTCAAAAGCATTGGGAGAAACGAATGTGGCACTATCGGTTTGTTGCCCCATTTTTTTTAATGCGCTATACAGACGTTGGGCTTCCGTTTTTTCACCAAAATAAAGGGAAGGCTTTATCGGGGATTTGGTTACAATATCTAGTGTATTCGTATTCATGATGGTAAGTAAAATCCTTTTACAGGCTACCGCCGCCGCCCATGCTACCGCCGCCAAACCCGCCAAATCCGCTATTACTCGAAGAGGCTGACCTTGCGGCTGCTCTTGCGGCTTCTTCTCGGGCACGCTCGGCGGCTTCGTGAGCATGTCGTCGAGAGTCAAGTTCATCCAGAGCGCGTTGGGCAGCCCGTTTGATTTTATCCTCATAGCCACCGTTGGCATATTTTTCCGCATTTTGATAATTACTACCATAACGGCGGAAACTGCCAGAACCCAGGTTTCTAACTTTTTGGGCCTTGTCATCAATGAATCCATGGATAATGCTCTTGGCTTTATGAGCAATCTTTGGATTTTCATTCTTTTTTAATTTTTTAAGGGCTTTCATGACCTTGTTATCATTATAATCATATTGACGTTCCCATCCTTCCAAATGGGTTAATGCCCCTTCGGTCGCTGTGTTTTTAACGATGGGGTTAAGGTGATTGGCGAATTCCAGAAAGATGGGGAAAGCCTCTGCTTCTTCCCCGGCTTTAGCAATGGCTTCTTCCAAAGCTCCTACTTCGTCTCTGCCTTGAGAAAGACCTGCCGCTTTGAGCAATGCGGTAAACAAAGGCATTAGGGCCTTTGCCCCATAATTGTCCAAAACCAACGCCGCCGCAATTCGGAGCCGCTTATCGGGAGATGTTGCTAATGTGCCTTGTAATTGCCTAAAGTTTTCGTCTGAGTGGACAGCTTTTTCCATCACCTGATACATGGCGTCTTTTACATCGTCAGCTTGAATATCGGTAAAACGCGAAATGATTAGAGAGAGCCCGCCATCAACCTGAAGTTTTTCCAGGCCAGCAAGAGCGGCTAGCATGGGCTCACGGTTACCAGCCCCGATTTTATAATCTTCTACAATCTGAAGTAAGGTCTTTCGGTTTGTTTCTCCGGTAGATTTTACCAGAGTCGCTTTGGCCTCTGCAGGATAAGCAATCCCCTCTGTTCCGAGATACTTGAGTAAGGGGTTTACATGATTGGTATTGGGGTGTTCCGTAAGTAGGCGAAGTGACATATCTTCTATGCGTTCATCCTGACTTTCGAGCCCACTGTAAACCGTTGGAAAATGACTTTCATCCAGACTGTTGGTCAATGCTTTTTTGAATAAGAGATTGAGTTCACGTCGTTGGGTGTTCTCAAGAAAATGAGCGTAAACGGATTGAAAATGTTTGGAAGAACCCAAAGCACTATAAGCTTTCAACGAAGCCGCCCGATTCTTAACCTTGGATTGAAGGGTCAAATTTTCATCCAGAAGGGTTTTTGTGTTTGGATGAGTTGGGTATTTTTTAGCAACACGGGCAATGGCATCCTGCATTTTTTCGATCAAGCCCGTTTCTTTTTCCAGGGTCAACGCGGCATAAAAATCGCCCAATGTATTTTCATCTGAAAACTTTTCCAGTATGGATAAACTCAGAGCTCGAGTCCCTGCAGGCTCATTTTGATTAAGTCTGGTTTTAAAGAAGGCGACTTGATCCACGGTTGTATGCTCGGTAACCGGTTTGACCAACGCATCGATGACCCGGTAATCTTGTTCTGTTCCAAGTAAATTAACAAAAGCCGTATATTCAGCCTCTTGAAACCCATCCGTTAACAGGGTTTTAACAGCGGCCAGACGGACTGAAGCCAACGGGTGCTCTAGGCCTTTCTCAATTAAAATTTCACTCAATTGGCCGACCTGGGCTTGTTCTTTCGTCGTCATTTGCTCCGGCAGTTTGGCTTCGAACGTTTGGCCGGGTTTATTGGTATGCGGCCAAAGTTCATTAACAATAAGTTTCAGGGGATTAAGTATTTCTGCCGCATCCGGCAACTCTGCGGATTGAGGGTTATTTTCGAGCAAAGCTTCAACGGTGTTTAAAGAAAATACGTTGTTTCGGGTGACTTCATAACTGGATCCCATTTTTTCAAGGGCTGGAGCAACAAGGTCTACAGCGTTCTGTCGTCGCCGACGCCATTGATGATATGTAAAACCAGCTCCTCCCAAGCTGAGGGTGAGAAAAAGAGCCATCACAGTATGGGTTAAGTTTTCACGAAATGCCGCATCACGACGAGCTTGTTCTTCCGGTGAGACATAGGATTCTCGGGCTTCCCGCATTTCCCGAGCTTTATACTGTTTTGCCTCTTCGATCAGAATCTTTACAGCGGATTCTATTGCGTTTGAGAAGTGAATTTGTGCCTGTCGTGGGTTGGTATCTTTTAATGCGGCTCCTGTTTCAATTTCAGGGATAATGGCATCCGCTACTCGTTGCCGAGCCTTTCTCCATACGCCAGAAATTCCGTTTCCTTCTGAAAAACCGAGTTTTTCAGGGCCGTTAACAACCAATCGGTCCTTGATCACTGCGATTGAAAAGCCATCATTAATGATTTCGTCAAATTTAACACCGGATGTCTTTTGTCGTCCTAAGCTAGCCAAACCGCCAATATCGGTTGCTAATCGATCAGCACTTTGGTAGCCGGATTCTCCAACAATGGAAAGAAAAAATTGAGCACAACTGCCATTTTTCGCATTGATGATTTGGCAATCCTTAATGGCTTGGTAGATACGTTGACGTGCTCCATCGGTTAAAAGGTTTTCTGGCACTTTTAAATCGATAATACGCTGTGTGAAAGATGCTCCTGTGCTGTTTTGAAAAACAGGGGCCAGTTGTTCGGCATCATCAATCGAAGTGTTGGGATCGATATAAATCACTTCTTTATCGGATCCGGGGAGAGATTGTACGTTTTTAGCGGCATGGAGACTTGGGGAAATCAGAGGCAAAATGCTTAAAAAAAGTGCTGGTAGGGTTAAGGACGATTTTTTTTTGTTAGGGACTAGACCAGAAAATTGAGGTTGTCCTAGTGTTGAGACGGTGTTTTGCTTTTTAAGCTTGTGACTGTTCACAGGATAGCCCGGATAAAAGTTGATACCCATGTCTAAATCCAGTTCCTTTTTTATCAATTTCTTATTAAAAACTTCTTTAATTTAATTAAGGTAATATTAAAACAAAATTGGATCAAGAAATAATCCAAGCTTTGGCCTTTATTCGATCGGTCGAACCATCCTTCTTTTGCCCAAGTAAGGCAAATCGAGGAGCGTTCGAGCTCAATAAGGTTCAGTATCAATTTCCGAAGATGTTTGAGCCGAATGAATCGTATTTGTGGATCCAAAAATCGGGTTTTCTTCGAGAGGAAAAAAGGTATACAACTATAAAATCACTTTTAAAGGTGAACTACCGATGACATCCCCTTTACTTACCAAAAGACATACCACTAATCCCAGTAATAACAGGATAAATAATGATGCTATTTTCGAGTTCGCTTTTTATTTTGGTTGGGTCTTATCGGTACATGAAGTTTTTGTTTTAAGCCTTGTGTTGCGTTAACGCCACGCTCAATAGACACTCGATTCATATTCTGATGAACATAGCTACGAAACAGAAAAAAAGCTAAACTAAAGCCCAGAACAATAATAATGACTCGAATCATCCTTTGTTCCTTTGTTGTGTTGTTTTATCTAAAGCGTGCCCCACAAAGAGGATCCGCACCTTGTTGTATCGTGGGGGATGTGTACGCTTTCATTTTATTAAATCTAATAGCCGATTTCCAAGCTGCATAACAACCTGAATAAGGGCCAGCTAAAACCCCCCAACCGGGAACACTATAGCTTCCTTGTGCAACACCAATCTGAGCAGGTACTACGGATGAGTTAACAAAGACATACCAAGAAGCCGGATTTCTCGATTGTGCTTGTGCTTGGAAAACAAGCGCACCTGAAATAAATACAAGTGCTGTAAAAAGTAATAAAAACAATTGTTTCTTCATAATTACTAACAAAACCCCTTTTATTAACGAATCTCACAATAGATGTGAAAGTACTAAAATAAGGGTTTAAAGTCAAGTAATTCTCACCTCCTGGTATGAGGCTGGTGTATTTATTGAGTAAAAGCCTCAAAAGCTATTCACCGTATCACTAAAGCAGCATTTTCTGTTCTATCCTTCAGTTTTTGGTTGGGGGTGCCGATACCTTTAATAATAGCAAGCTGAACTGATTAGTAAGACCCTGGATGACAAGGAATGATACGACGACTTAAGGCTTTAGGCTTCCTTCTGGCGCTACTTGGGCAGGTGGTTATCGCACCGGCCTCATTTGCCTTGACTGGGTTTGAAGTGGTTTCAGGCGATGTCACCTTGCATCAGTCGGGCAATGTGTATAACATTACGTCTAATTCCGCGCAGGCTGTTGTTCAGTGGCAGAGTTTTAATGTGAATGCGGGGCAGACGGTGAACTTTCTGTTGCCCACCAATACGTCGTCTCTGCTGAATCGGGTTTTGGGCGGTAACGTATCGAATATCTTCGGCAACATCAATAGTAACGGGACGGTCTTGCTCTCCAACACGGCGGGCATCAATATTGGCGCTTCAGCGAATATTAACACCGGTGGCTTTATTGCCTCCACCCTGAATCTTTCTAACACCAATTACCTGAACGACAACTGGGTCTTTACCCGACCCGACGGCGTGAGTCCAGCCGGCATTATCAACGAGGGAAATATCAGCACCAATACCGGTGGGTTCGTGGTGTTGGCCGGTGGCGCGGTCATGAACACGGGAAACATCTTTGCCCCCGAAGGCACCGTACATCTGGCTGTCGGCGATGAAATCCGGGTGGCCTTAGGCGATAACACGGTGGTGGATGTGACCGTGAATCAGGCTCTCATGGAACAGGTCAACACCTATCAGTCGGCGATTCAAAATTTAGGCGTCATTGACGCCCGTCGTATTCTCCTTCAGGCGGACTTGCTGGAATCGTTTTACGCCGAGACCATCAACAACACCGGGATTCTCCGGGCCACCACCGCCAGCAGTCTGGGGAAGTCTATTCGCGTGTACGCCTTTAGCGAGGATCAGCAGGCTTTGCTCAAGAACGGCGGCATCATCGACGTGAGCGGGACGGAACTGGCCTTTGACGGCGGGACGTTGGAACTGGTCGGCGACAAAGTCCTTCAGTCGGGCGTGATTACCGCCGATGCCTACGACGGCGGCACCGGCGGGAGTGTCTTGATCTCTTCCACCGAGAAAACCCTATTAGCTAGTGGTAGTGTGACATCGGCGAGTGGTGGAATCGGCACGGGGAATGCTGGTAAGATGATTATCTGGTCGGACAAGACCACGATGTTTGAAAACGGGGCAACCATTGACGTGAGTGGCGGTGATATATCCGGCGATGGTGGGTTTGTGGAAGTCAGCGGTTACGAAACCGTGTATTTCCAAGGTCAAGCCTACGGCGGAAGCGTGGATGGGAAAGCCGGTAGCATTTTGATTGACCCATTAAATATCGTCATTGACAACGCCGGCGTCGATGCCGTCACAGGCGGCGATTCGGGAGGAACGCCGGATGAAGCCTTCGCCGAGGACGCGGGCCTGACCATGACCTTCGATCCCCAAGCCGGTGGAAGTTTTAACGGATTCGGCGATATCCATTTGCAGGCCACCAACGACATCACCGTGAATTCCGCCTTTGATACCTCCCTCGCCACTGGCAATCCCAACGTGAGCCTGACGCTGGAAGCCAACAACAATATCACCATCAACGCCCCCCTCACCACCAACAACGCCACTATCACCCTCCTCGCTGACGCGGATAGCAGTGGGGTCGGCACATTTACCAATAATAATACAATCACGTCGAACAGTGGCGATATCACCATTCAAGGTGCTCAGATTGATGTAAACGCTTTTATCACAACGGCCGATGTAAATGCTGGAATTGTCACCCTGACAACCACGGCAGGGAGCAATGGAAACATTACCTATAACAACTCCATTTTGGGGAATGAGATTTATCTCACCGCAGACGGTTCAGGTACTATTTCTTGGGGTTTCGGTACGCTTGGGGCTGGGGGAGCCGGGCAAACCGGAATTATCAGCATGACCTCTGGTAGTGGGGATATTGGAACTGTCGCTTCCCCTCTGGAAGTTGATGTTTGGGGAGAACTTCTCCTTAACACGACAGGCAGTGCCTATGTCCACGAAGGAAGCAGTGCTAGTCTGGATACGTCAAATGTGGGCGGTGACCTTAACGTTTCCGCAGATAATGGTTTAATCGTTATTAATCCCATTACCAGTGGTGGGAATATCACCCTCCTCGGTGACGCCGATAACAGTGGGGCCGGTTTCCTTCGAAATAACAGTACCATTTCCTCCACAGGTGGAAATATTATCCTTCAAGGGAACAACAATATCTCTAACTCTCCCGCCGTCCAACCGGGCAACCTGAATAGCAACGGCGGGGATATTACTATAACCGGAACAAATACAGGGGCTTTTGCGGGTAGTATCAACCAGGTCAGCGGTATTGTGATGCAACCGGGCAATGTTATTTCAGGCGGTGGAGATATCACAATGACTGGAAGCTCAGCGGAGCAAGAAGGCATACGAATTGTAGCCGGGGCACAGGTTCTTTCCGGTGGGGGCAACATCACCTTGAACGGCACATCCAATGCCGGGCCTCTTATACTCAATGGCCATAAGCGCGCTATTAACTTTGAGTCTGCTGGCACACTAGTCGATTCCGGTGGCGGGGCTATGTCATTAACAGCCAGTGGGGTTTCTGGCACTATTATTCATTACTCGAACTCCCAAATTCGAACCCAAGGAGGTCACTTTACGGCTATTGCCCCTAACTCGGTTCAGTTTTCTTCCGACCTAAAAACAGGCGGTGGGAATATTGACATTACGCTCACCGACCCGACTGCGACCCTCTTTTTCAACTACAATACCGGAACAACCTACGAACGTACGGACATTGGTACGGGTGGGGGGAATATGACCCTGCATACAGATCGTATAACTATCGCCGGTGTTGGCAATCCCGGACCAACCATTGATTTAGGGAGTACAGGTACCCTGACATTTGCACCAACCACCCCAACCAATGACATTGGCTTGGGCGGGGGCGCAGGCACCCTAAACTTATTAGCCTCTGAGCTGGATCTTATCCAAAATGGAACACTAACTTTAGGTGATTCTTCCCATACCGGAGATATTAATCTCGGTACCGTCGACCTCAGCGGACAAACCCTGAGTCTCGCTCTGCAAACCCAGGGCAACGTGGTGGATGCCAACGGTGCCGCTAATAACATTACGGTTGCCAGTGGTAATGGCATCACCATTAACGCGGGTGGTAATGTGGGTTCCATCGCCGATCCCATTGAACTGAATACCCCCCTTCTTAACCTTTACCCCTCAACCCTCACTCCCGTATTTGATGGTGTTGCTAGCCAAATCAACTATATCGGCGCGGGGAATTCAGACAACTTTGAACTAGGTTACTATGAAGGACTGATCAATGCCGGGTTAAATCCCAATGGCGAACTATTGGGCCATGCCATTCTAAATAGCGAGCTTTTAAACTTCTATAATTCATCCGCCGGACAGGGGACCACAGACTTTATACTTAAGCCTTACATTACTCCGGGTTTAGTAGACCGTTCAGGTCCTATTTTTTCGCCCCCTCCAACAGCGAGTAAACCCCCTTCACCCACTCTTCAAAACCTCGTTAACCACCCGACGGTTCCTGTTAACTCCCAAGGTATCCGAAAAGCCAAACGACTCATCCAGAAAAACGGCAAACTCCAACTAAGCGCCGGAAGCTAGACGCGATAACATAACTGACAGGCTTGAAGACTGCAAGACAAATAAAGAACCTGCCCCTTTACACTGGTTTTTGCTAGGATAATTGCCAGATAATTTAATGTGGATTGACGATGATAATGGTTCAGATGAAAAAGTGGCTGCTTTGTGGCCTTTTAATTACTATTTTTTGTTGGAGCAATGTTTCTGGATTAACCGCTTTAGCGATCTACCCTAGTGCAGGAGGAAGGATTGGCGAGGGTGATGGCACCAATCGTTCCAGTACGGTTACGGGTATTTCTTTGTTTTCAGGTATCTCCGGACTCATTCTTTATGATTTAGTGACCAGCTTTATTAAATGGAAAAAAGAAAAAAAAGAGCCTGTCTCTTTCAAAAAAGTGGCTAAACCCGTTTTTTCTAAGCCCAGTGATAATCCAATTGGTAACCCAGAGGATAAACCCTCAAGTACTCCTGGTGAAGCTCCTAATAGCGAGCCGGGTACTGGAACGGGTACTGGCGAAGAGGGTGGCAGCGAAAGCGGTGAGGATGAAGGCGATGATCCTCGTGATGCGTTTGAACCCGAAGTTTACGGAGAAGAAATTGAAGGTTGTAACGGCCCCTGTAAAATCAGATCACGCATTATGGCTGACTGGCGGGTTGGTATAACTAAGCCCAAAGCCATTTCTGGCGACGGGAAAAAAGAGCTTTCTGGCATTCACGTACCTGATGGCATTAACAATGCGATTGTTTCAGAGCTTGCCCAATGGGTTAACAATCATGGCATGGGAAACCAGCCTGAAAAAAGAGAGGGTTGTGAAGGCAAAGGAAAACCTCAAAAACCTTTCACGATATGGGAAGACCCTTTATACCTTGGAGAAGGTGAACCTGACTGGGAAGTCGAATACAAAATTGAACCCTCCTGCTACTGTGTCCAACAGCCTCCTTATGATCAACCCATTCAAACCTTCAAATACATCGATTCAAAAACCCCTGAGGGTGTCCTCACTTTCTGGGCCCCTTCAGAAGAGGTTGTTCGTAAAAGAGATTTTGGACGAGAGGGCTATGAGACCTTAACAGGCCGTCCATTCGAATTTGGCGATGACGCTGTGCGTGGAGAGGAAGAGCATGGCGGTATGGGTGGACCCACCATTCAAGTAATACGCCAGTGGAAAATTAAATTTAAATTGATGCTGTTCTATCATGAGTACGTTTATGCAGGCAAGTGTGAAACGGTTGAAAAGAAAGAGAAAACAGGGAATGAGCGGCCAAAAAACCTTAAATAAGACCGACGTCAAACCACGCTCATGCTCTATTGCTGAACTCCGTCTATCCAGACCTGGCCTAAATTTCCATTAACACCCGTGCCAGTGCCCTGATGGGTTCCACCCGTAACTCGGAAATTATTGGTACCGGGGGCATTAATGTTAAGAATACTGTTTCCTGTCGTCAAGTTAATAATGCCACCATTACCACCGTTCCCATCATTTCGACCGTTGCCTCCTCTGGCGTCAAGATAAGTGGCATTCCCGGAACCCCCGTTCAAATTAATACCGGTATTCGCATTAAGGGTAATATTACCGCCATTGCCGCCGGTAAGGTGGCTTGTCGTGGTTGCGCCGTAATCAACACCTTCAGTATAAATAAGTGAACCCGTTCCTCGAGTCATATTGATAGAGCCATTAGTGGCTGTAATGGTTACATTACCGCCATGACCACCATCCAGGGCTTGTACATTGGCTCGACGTCGACTGTAAGTTCTAATCTGATCATCGGCATTCTGAAAATAGCTTCCAAAAGCTGTAATGGTTACATCACCGCCATTGCCATTTTGTGTTGCGCTTCGTACCTGACCGTCCGCATAAATGTCATTATTGACCGTGATATCGCCCGTTCTGGAAAGCAGATTAACGGCTCCGGCAGCGCTACCTGTTGAACTATCCCCACTCACCGTGAGGCGTGAGTTTAAATCCAGAATACCGCCTCGAAGGGTAATAATATTGTTTGAGCCATTCCCCCATCCGGTGGTTGAAAGTGGAGATCCAGAATCAATGGTCATGGTACTATTCCCGCTATCCAGCGTGATGGTGCCTCCCCAGCTATCGTTACCTGTGGCAATGATGTCACTATTGATGAGATTCATATTTCCGACAGATGTAATGGAAACATCGCCACCGGCAGCGCCTGTGTTTCCACCGTTAACTTCAATATTGGATGCCGTAGCCGTATAGGTACCAGCAGAGGTAAGATTGACCGTACCACCGGAGTTACCAGCACCATACCCACGGGCACGGATGCGCCGATTGAGAGCCAGATTACCGGTTCTAGATTCCAGAACCACGTTACCACCATTACTGCCGGTGGAAGAATCGCCGTTTGAATTAATGTAAGAGTCAATGGTAACACTTCCGCCACGGACTGTAACATTATTATTGGAAGCATCGCTCCATCCATTGGTGGTAATTGCGGATTGAATATCAACAGAGACCGTTGAATTTCCAGCATCCACGCTAACGGTGCCGCCCCAGTTATCGTCAGCACCGGAAACAAGATCGCTATTCACATAAGTCTGATTCCCTGTGGAGGTCACTGCAATGTTTCCGCCGGCTGCTGTATTTCCACCATTTGCCTGAAGGTTGGCATTGGTTGCGGTAAAAACACCTGCTGAGGTAATGGTAATATCTCCAGAAGTGTTGCCAGCGTTATAGCCAATGGTTTGAACACGGTTGTTTAAGGTTATATCTCCAGTGGTGGATTGAAGGATCACATTACCGCCATTGCTTCCGGTAGACGAATCACCATTGGCAGTAATGGCTGAATCCAGAGTAAGCGAAGTGCCTCGGACCGTTATATTATTGTTAGAAGCATCCCCCCAACCTGATGTGTTGAGTGTGGATGCCGAATCTACATTGACAGCGCCAGCACCCCCATCAATATTAACTGTTCCGCCCCAGGAATCGCTTCCTCTCCCGAGCGCATCACTGTTTACAAGTGTAACACCCGTACCAGCTGTAATATCAATATTTCCACCTAAGGATCCGACACCAATACCGTCAGACACAATATTGGCATTAGTCCCGGTATAACTACCGGCAGCACTGATAGAAACGTCTCCGCCGGTATCCACATAACCACGATTATTAATAGCCGCATTCATGGCAATATTGCCTGTACGAGCTTCTAAAGTAACATCCCCGCCCGCACTGCCGGTCGATTGATCACCGTCGGCATCCAGTAATGAATTTAGTTGGAGGGACCCGCCTCGGATGGTAATACTATTATTGGTTGCATTACCCCATCCTTGAGTAATATTAGTGGATCCGGCGTCGACTGATACAAGTCCCGTTCCACCGTCCACGGTTATATTTCCACCCCAACTGTCATTACCTCGGGCATCTAAATCATTGTTAGTACGAGTAATGCCGTTGTTAGAAACAATAGAAATATCGCCGCCACTGGAGCCTGCCCCACCCTGGCCACGAGCGACCATGGACATATTGGTCCCGGCATAAGAACCATTTGCGGTAACACTGATGAGTCCGGCAGAACCATCAGCGCTTCGAGTATCAACCGCGGCCAACAAACGGGTACCTGTGCTTGTGTTGGTAATGTTTACGTTACCCCCGGTGGATGTGAGGTTGATAACACCCCCATCACCTCCGGTTCCACTGGCACCCCCTCGAGCTTCTAGCATCGGAACACTTGTTCCATTGTTCGTACTCGCAATGTTGAGATTTCCGGCCGAAGTAATATTGATCGTTCCACCATCTCCTGCTTGGCCTAATGCGGTATTCGTATTACCGGCAACATTGAGGAAGGAAACATTACCCGCTGCCAGATTCCAGTTTAGTGCCGAAGAATTAATATTGATGGTTCCCCCGTTACCAGTAGTGACACCGTTACCACTGGAGGCATCAATTCGACCCGTATTATGTAAATTAACCGCTCCAGTTCCGTTGGCCGTCAGGGTGATATTTCCGCCGTTATAACCCAACCGTCCAATAGCATGAACGTCACCGATAACGTCGATGTCCCCACCATTGTTTGATTCCACGAGAATACTTCCACCGGCTCCAGCGTTGTTAAAGATATCGCCAATGCCGCCGCTGGCACTGACTAATCCACTATTGTTAATAAGAATCCCCCCGGCTTGTGACGAGGTCATTTCTATACGACCCCCTGCATCATTCGCATAAAAGCCTGATGCATTAATAATGCCATCAATAACCATTGAACCCGCATCAATATCAATACGATTATCTCCTGATGGATTTATCGTGTTAAAAGGTTCACCTCGACTATCAACCGACCCTGAGCTGCTAAGCGTAAAAGCATTGGTCGCATTAATATCAATATTCCCCCCTCGACCTTGGTTTGCTCCTTGGGTGTTCAGTCCCCCATAGGCATGAATGCTACCGGTATTGGTTAAGGAATTCGAGTTAAGAATGATATTACCACCATCACCGGTGGCTTCCGCATTACCAGGAATATAATCTAGTCGAGGTGTCCATGCTGAGGCGTTGATGTCGCCGTTGTTGGTGAGGGTTCCTGAGGCGGTGATGTTGACGGTTCCACCACTGTTGGCGTTTGGACTGGGTGTCGCATGGGCCACGCGTGCCGCTCGGCTGGCAATGGTTCCATTATTGGTAATATTGTTGGCCGTCAGGGTCACGGTTCCCGTGTTGTCTGTCCAGTTATGAAAATAACTGTTCATGTCATTCAGGGTAATGTCCCCACCCGAAGATGAAACTGAAATAGCGCCGCCGCCTCCGTTACCGCCTGCGATGGATTGCACCGAGGCATTGGTACCGTTGTAATTACCCGCCAGGTTAAAGGCAATACTACCCGCATCACCCGTCGAAGCACTTTCTACCTTACCTGCAGTGGTGTATAGAATGGCATTCGTGATGTCAATATTGCCGCTTAACTGGCTGGCACCGACGCCCGCGCCGAGGAAGATCTGACCGCCGTTACCGGAAACCCCGGCACTGGCTCCTGTTCCGCCATTGGCGTAAATCATGGGCCGCATGCTGGTGCTGGAAATTGAGACACTATTGCCTTGCTTCACCTGAACCAGTCCCCCGGCGCCTGAGCCACCGCCCGCGCCGTTGGCTTCAATAACGGCTTTGCTGTTGCCCCCACCGGTTGTCGCGGAGATAGATACATTGTTTCCAGCCGACATGACGACACTGCCCCCGGATCCGTTGCCGCCTGTGCTTGAAGGCGCCTCAGCGGCACTGACATTAATGACGGTTCCCGAGTTAATGCCTTGAACAGTGATGTTATCGTTAGCGGTTAAGTTGACGGTTCCGCCGTTACCTGAGTTGACTCCACTGGAACCGCTGTTAGCCGCGAGCCGACCGCCGCCTGCCACGGCAATGTCACCGCCAGCACCCGCCGCGGTAATGGAAATTAAACCGCCGTTAAGTCCTTTAGTCCCACCTGCATTCACTAATCCATTTACGGTAATGGCGGAAGCACCTGTGTTATTCAGGTTAACCGTACCCCCTGTTCCACCACTCACACCGCCACTGGCTTTTAGCTGGCCTGTGGACAAAATATTAATAGCCCCATTATTGCCTTTAATGACAATGGTTCCGCCGTCAACG